>CAWJAJ010000015.1:0-498496 GCA_963840805.1 uncultured beta proteobacterium
CCGCCGCCAGCGCGAAGGCGCCCAGCGTGGTGCTGCCAGCCGTCTGCGCGAACGCCGCCGTGTGCACGTCGGCCACGTCGATGTCGTTGAACGCCACCGTGCCGGCGGCGCTCAGGTCGGTTTCCTCGACCACCGTGTCGGCCTGCACGCCGCTGGTGATCGTCACCCCGTCGTTGGTGCCCTGGATCGTGATCGTCACGTCCTGCGTGGCGCTCGCCCCGGCCTCGTCGGTCACCGTGACGGTGTAGACCTCGGTCACGCTGTCATTGGCGCCCAGGTACTGCGCCGCGGCGTTGTTGAGCGTGTAGGTCCAGCCCACCGTGCCCGGCTCGGTGCCAGCGTGCTTTCGCTCACCGCGCCCATCGCCAAGGCGCCCAGCGTGTTGCTGCCAGCCGTCTGCGCGAACGCCGCCGTGTGCACGTCGATCAGGTCGATGTCGTTGAACGCGATCGTGCCGGTGTCGCTCAGGTCGGTTTCTTCGGCCACCGTCGTCGGCCGTGCCCGCCGCTGGTGATCGTCAGCTCGTCGTTGGTGCCCTGGATCGTGATCGTCACGTCCTGCGTGGCGCTCGCCCCGGCCTCGTCGGTCGACCGTGACGGTGTAGACCTCGGTCACGCTGGTCATCGGCGCCCAGGTACTGCGCCGCGGCGTTGTCCACCGTGTAGGTCCAGCCCACCGTGCCCGGCTCGGTGCCAGCGTGCTTTCGCTCACCGCGCCCATCGCCAGCTGCCGCCCAGCGTGTTGCTGCCGAGCCGTCTGCGCGAACGCCGCCGTGTGCACGTCGATCAGGTCGATGTCGTTGAACGCGATCGTGCCGGCGTCGCTCAGGTCGGTTTCCTCGACCACCGTGTCGGCCTGCACGCCGCTGGTGATCGTCGCCCCGTCGTTGGTGCCCTGTGATCGTGATCGTCACGTCCTGCGTGGCGCTCGCCCCGGCCTCGTCGGTCACCGTGACGGTGTAGACCTCGGTCACGCTGTCATTGGCGCCCAGGTACTGCGCCGCGGCGTTGTTGACCGTGTAGGTCCAGCCCACCGAGCCCGGCTCGGTGCGAGCGTCTCTCGCTCGACCGCGCCCAGCGCGAGAGGCGCCCAGCGTGTTGCTGCCGGCCGTCTGCGCGAACGCCGCCGTGTGCACGTCGACCACGTCGATGTCGTTGAACGCCACCGTGCCGGCGGCGCTCAGGTCGGTTTCCTCGACCACCGTGTCGGCCTGCACGCCGCTGGTGATCGTCGGCCCGTCGTTGGTGCCCTGGATCGTGATCGTCACGTCCTGCGTGGCGCTCGCCCCGGCCTCGTCGGTCACCGTGACGGTGTAGACCTCGGTCACGCTGTCTTGGCGCGCCAGGTACTGCGCCGCGGCGTTGTTCACGTGTAGGTCCAGCCCACCGAGCCCGGCTCGGTGCCAGCGTCCTCGCTCACCGCCGCCAGCGCGAGGCGCCCAGCGTGTTGCTGCCAGCCGTCTCCGCGAACGCCGCCGTGTGCACGTCGGCCACGTCGATGTCGTTGAACGCGCACCGTGCCGGCGGCGCTCAGGTCGGTTTCTCTCGACCACCGTGTCGGCCTGCACGCCGCTGGTGATCGTCACCCCGTCGTTGGTGCCCTGGATCGTGATCGTCACGTCCTGCGTGGCGCTCGCCCCGGCCTCGTCGGTCACCGTGACGGTGTAGACCTCGGTCACGCTGTCATTGGCGCCCAGGTACTGCGCCGCGGCGTTGTTGAGCGTGTAGGTCCAGCCCACCGAGCCCGGCTCGGTGCCGGCGTCTTCGCTCACCGCCGCCAGCGCGAGGGGCGCCCAGCGTGGTGCTGCCAGCCGTCTGCGCGAACGCCGCCGTGTGCACGTCGGCCACGTCGATGTCGTTGAACGCCACCGTGCCGGCGGCGCTCAGGTCGGTTTCCTCGACCACCGTGTCGGCCTGCACGCCGCTGGTGATCGTCAGGCCCGTCGTTGGTGCCCTTGATCGTGATCGTCACGTCCTGCGTGGCGCTCGCCCCGGCCTCGTCGGTCACCGTGACGGTGAGACTCTCGGTCGGCTGTCATCGGCGCCCAGGTACTGCGCCGCGGCGTTGTGCGAGCGTGTAGGTCCAGCCCACCGAGCCCGGCTCGGTGCCGCGTCCTCGCTGCACCGCGCCAGCGCCGAAGGCTCCCAGCGTCGTGCTGCCGGCCGTCTGCGCGACCGCGCCGTGTGCACATCGACCAGGTCGATGTCGTTGAACGGCGACCGTGCCGGCGGCGCTCAGGTCGGTTTCCTCGACCACCGTGTCGGCCTGCACGCCGCTGGTGATCGTCGGCCCGTCGTTGGTGCCCTTGATCGTGATCGTCACGTCCTGCGTGGTCGCTCGCCGCCGGCCTCGTCGGTCACCGTGACGGTGAAGTCTCGGTCACGCTGTCATTGGCGCCCAGGTACTGCGCCGCGGCGTTGTCGAGCGTGTAGGTCCAGCCCACCGAGCCCGGCTCGGTGCCAGCGTCTTCGCTCACCGCCGCCAGCGCCAAGGCGCCCAGCGTGGTGCTGCCAGCCGTCTGCGCCGAACGCCGCCGTGTGCACGTCGGCCACGTCGATGTCGTTGAACGCCACCGTGCCGGCGGCGCTCAGGTCGGTTTCCTCGACCACCGTGTCGGCCTGCCCGCCGCTGGTGATCGTCACGCCCGTCGTTGGTGCCCTGGATCGTGATCGTCACGTCCTGCGTGGCGCTCGCCCCGGCCTCGTCGGTCACCGTGACGGTGTAGACCTCGGTCACGCTGTCATTGGCGCCCAGGTACTGCGCCGCGGCGTTGTTGAGCGTGTAGGTCCAGCCCACCGAGCCCGGCTCGGTGCCAGCGTCCTCGCTCACCGCCGCCAGCGCGAAGGCGCCCAGCGTGGTGCTGCCAGCCGTCTGCGCGAACGCCGCCGTGTGCACGTCGGCCACGTCGATGTCGTTGAACGCCACCGTGCCGGCGGCGCTCAGGTCGGTTTCCTCGACCACCGTGTCGGCCTGCACGCCGCTGGTGATCGTCACCCCGTCGTTGGTGCCCTGGATCGTGATCGTCACGTCCTGCGTGGCGCTCGCCCCGGCCTCGTCGGTCACCGTGACGGTGTAGACCTCGGTCACGCTGTCATTGGCGCCCAGGTACTGCGCCGCGGCGTTGTTCAGCGTGTAGGTCCAGCCCACCGAGCCCGGCTCGGTGCCAGCGTCCTCGCCGCACGCCGCCAGCGCGAAGGCGCCCAGCGTGGTGCTGCCAGCCGTCTGCGCGAACGCCGCCGTGTGCACGTCGGCCACGTCGATGTCGTTGAACGCCACCGTGCCGGCGGCGCTCAGGTCGGTTTCCTCGACCACCGTGTCGGCCTGCACGCCGCTGGTGATCGTCACCCCGTCGTTGGTGCCCTGGATCGTGATCGTCACGTCCTGCGTGGCGCTCGCCCCGGCCTCGTCGGTCACCGTGACGGTGTAGACCTCGGTCACGCTGTCATTGGCGCCCAGGTACTGCGCCGCGGCGTTGTTGAGCGTGTAGGTCCAGCCCACCGAGCCCGGCTCGGTGCCGGCGTCCTCGCTCACCGCCGCCAGCGCGAAGGCGCCCAGCGTGGTGCTGCCAGCCGTCTGCGCGAACGCCGCCGTGTGCACGTCGGCCACGTCGATGTCGTTGAACGCCACCGTGCCGGCGGCGCTCAGGTCGGTTTCCTCGACCACCGTGTCGGCCTGCACGCCGCTGGTGATCGTCACCCCGTCGTTGGTGCCCTGGATCGTGATCGTCACGTCCTGCGTGGCGCTCGCCCCGGCCTCGTCGGTCACCGTGACGGTGTAGACCTCGGTCACGCTGTCATTGGCGCCCAGGTACTGCGCCGCGGCGTTGTTGAGCGTGTAGGTCCAGCCCACCGAGCCCGGCTCGGTGCCAGCGTCCTCGCTCACCGCCGCCAGCGCGAAGGCGCCCAGCGTGGTGCTGCCAGCCGTCTGCGCGAACGCCGCCGTGTGCACGTCGGCCACGTCGATGTCGTTGAACGCCACCGTGCCGGCGGCGCTCAGGTCGGTTTCCTCGACCACCGTGTCGGCCTGCACGCCGCTGGTGATCGTCACCCCGTCGTTGGTGCCCTGGATCGTGATCGTCACGTCCTGCGTGGCGCTCGCCCCGGCCTCGTCGGTCACCGTGACGGTGTAGACCTCGGTCACGCTGTCATTGGCGCCCAGGTACTGCGCCGCGGCGTTGTTGAGCGTGTAGGTCCAGCCCACCGAGCCCGGCTCGGTGCCAGCGTCCTCGCTCACCGCCGCCAGCGCGAAGGCGCCCAGCGTGGTGCTGCCAGCCGTCTGCGCGAACGCCGCCGTGTGCACGTCGGCCACGTCGATGTCGTTGAACGCCACCGTGCCGGCGGCGCTCAGGTCGGTTTCCTCGACCACCGTGTCGGCCTGCACGCCGCTGGTGATCGTCACCCCGTCGTTGGTGCCCTGGATCGTGATCGTCAGCGTCGCGACCGACGTCGCCCCCGCGAGGTCCGATACCGTGTACGAGACCTGAGTCGTCGTGCTCTCCCCAACGCCGAGATACTGAAAAGCGCTGCCCGGATCGAAGCTGTAGCTGCCGTCGGCATCGATGACGAATGTCCCGCCATTGCTGCCAGTCAACGTCTCGCCGCGACCTGGCCGGCAACGCCATTCACCGCCGACACGTGAAGCACGTCGAGGTGATCGACGTCCGTGTCATTTGAAAGCACGTTGCCTGAGGCCGTCGGCCCATCCTCGCCCGTCGTCGCGCCGTCGTCGTCCCGCCACCGGCCCCGTGTTCTCCAGCACGACGTCGTAGGCCTCCCAGTCGCTGACCGTCAGGTTGAAGAGGAGGAGAACGAGAACGTCGGGCCGTTGTCCCCGCTGGGATTGGCGTTCGCCGCCAGGAAACGCGTCGAAGGCAGCCAGGTCGGCCGCAGCGGCGGCGAGTTCGCCGTGGGTGAGGTGAAGCTTCAGCGTGTCGAAGCCCTTGCCGCCGTCGTACAGGTCGGTCGACGTCGCACCGCCCGCCAGGAGGTTCTCCGACCAGCTATAGACGCCGGTGTCGTTGCCCGCCTGGGCAAACACCTTGTCGTTGCCCGCACCGCCGTCGAGGTAGTCACCCCCGGCGCTGCCATGTCCGCTGGAACCGGACCCGTGCGATCCGCCGCCGCTCCAGCCCGCCCCACCCGAGCCTGAACCCGAGCCCTTCGAATCGCCGTACAGGATGTCGTCGTCGGCACCGCCGCGCAGCGTATCGCTGCCTCGTCCGCCAAAGAGGAGGTCGTTGCCGGCCCCGCCGTCCAGGGAGTCATTCCCAGTGCCCCCGTAGAGCGTGTCGTTGCCCTCCCCGCCAACGAGGGTGTCATTGCCGGCCTGGCCGTACAACTTGTCGTTGCCGGTGCCGCCGTCGAGGTAGTCGCCGCCGGCGCTGCCATGGCCGCTGGAACCGGACCCGAGCGATCCGCCGCCGCCCCAACCGGCCCCGCCCGAGCCTGCCGAGCCCGAGCCCTGCGAATCGCCGTACAGGATGTCGTCGCCGGCGCCGCCCAGCATCGTGTCGTTGCCTCGGCCGCCAAACAGCGCGTCATTGTCGATGCCGCCTTCCAGGCGGTCGTTGCCTTTGCCGCCCCTGAGAAAGTCGTTGCCGGCATCGCCGTACAACTGGTCGTCGCCCTCGCCGCCGTCGAGGTGGTCGTTGCCGTCGTCACCGGACAACGTGTCGTTGCCCTTGCCGCCCTTGAGAACGTCGATGCCGTCGTTGCCGCGCAGCGATGTCGTTGCCGTCGCCACCGTCGATCTGGTCGTTCCCGGCATCGCCGAAGAGGATGTCGTCGCCAGCGCTGCCATCGAGCTTGTCGTCCCCCGCACCACCGTACAAGGTGTCGTTGCCCGCGCCACCGTCGAGCTTGTCGGCCCCGTCGTCGCCATACAGCGTGTCATTACCGGTGCCGCCCTCGAGCTTGTCAGCCCCAGCGCCGCCAAAGAGCGTGTCGCTGCCGTCGCCGCCGAGCAGCTTGTCGTCGCCGGTGCCGCCGTTGAGGGTGTCGTTGCCGGTGCCACCGTCGAGGGTGTCGTTGCCGGCGCCCCCGATCAGCGTGTCGTTGCCCGTGCCGCCGTCGAGCGTGTCGTTGCCCGCCCCGCCATCGAGGAGTCATCACCCGCCCCGCCGGAGATCTTGTCGTTGCTCGTCGTGCCGGTGAGGGTGTTGTCGCCGCTGGTGCCGCTGATCGTTGCCATTTCCAGATCTCCACTTTTTCGATGCGGCGCAGGGCGCGCCGCGGGGGTGTTGCGTTAAACGAGTACGGGGCTTGCGAGCCGCGCGGATGAATCCACCGACATGTCGCGCAAGCGCTTGTCGGCATCGGAAAAGAACCGGCTCATGCGCTCGCC
Organism: uncultured beta proteobacterium; assembly: GCA_963840805.1. Taxonomy (GTDB): domain Bacteria; phylum Pseudomonadota; class Gammaproteobacteria; order Burkholderiales; family Burkholderiaceae_C; genus CADEEN01. The sequence continues at coordinate 6,343 of CAWJAJ010000015.1, forward strand.
GCCGGGATAGCGCCCGGACCAGCGCGCGCCGCGCGCGCACAAGCGGCGTGCGGCCTGGGCCGTCACGCCGATGCGGTCGGTGCGCTCGCAGGCCTCGGGGCTCCACCAGGCGCCTTCGCCCTTGTGCTTGAGCACCAGGAACAGGCGCATGCAGGTGTGCAGGCTGCCGAAGCGCGACAGGTACACCAGCGCGTCTTCCGCCGAGCGCTTCGACAGCAGCGCAAACAGCGGCAGGAAGCGCTTCAGCAGCACGGATTCGAGCTCGGCTTGATCGGGCATGTACTCGTCGCAGAGCAGCCAGGCCAGATCGTCGAGGGCGTCACGGGCGCCGCAGTGTTCCCAGTCGATCCAGCCGATGCCACCGTCCGTGCCGGGCTCCTCGACCAGCAGGGCGTTGCCGGGGCGCGCGTCCCACTTGACGAACGAAAGGTGTCTGGGCGTGACTTGCTCTGGCGTGATGGCGGCGCGGATGTCGGGGTCCGGCAGGCCGAGCTGCTCGGCAACGCGGCCGGGCATCGACAACAGCGCCGCGAGCCATGCCGGCTTGACGCCGATCGGCGCGACACGCTGCGAGAGCCCCGCCGTATCGGCAGCGCGTTGGCACAGCAGCAGCCCGGCGATGGCCTGTGCGGCCCGGTTTCCGGCCGACCGCACATCACCGCCCCCCAAGGCCGCCGACAGGCGCTGCGCCCCGAGGTCTTGCTGGATCAGCCACTCGCCGTCGAACGCAAGCACCGACGGCACCGGCGCACCGGCGGCGCGCAACTCGAGCAGGACGCCCGCCTCCAGGGCCGCCCGCGCCGCATGCTTGCGCCGCGTGACGATGTACGACGTGGCACCGGCAACGGCCCGCACGGAACAACGCGACGCACCGCCCGGATACTCGATTCGCGCGGGCTCGAAGCCAATCAGAGCGAGGCAGGAGCGCGCGGCGGATTCGCGCGAGATTCGTGGCGCCGCCGCGTGCAGCTCCGGCGTGGCATCGGCGCCACCGACAACGTCAATGCCGCTGTTGCCGCCGGTCGTTTCGCTCATCCCATCCCTCTGATTGGTGGCTTGCGCATGTGTCTTGTGGGTGTCGGTGGCCATTCGCCGGCTCCATGCCGTCAGGCCCGCGCCGAATGTGGGGAACTGTATTGACGGCCCTGAGCGCTCGGCCCCCCCGACACACGGGTTAGCCCCTGGTCAGGGGGACGGGTCTCGAACTGGCGTGCGCGTGAACTACTTCACGCCTCGCCGTCGCGGCGCTCCATGCGGTGGGTCGCACGCCAGCAGTGCCGGCAGCGGTGCCGTGTCTGTCTGCGCATCGCGCACTCGACTGCTCCGGGTGCGCTCGCTGCGTTGTGGGCGCGCAACGTGCGATGCGCGCGGGCACGCCTGAAATGCGCTCGCGTGGAGAAGGTTCGAGAGATCGTTGAAGTCCGCCTGCTCAACGATCAATGGCGCATCTGTTTTGCATGGACGGCCGAAGGCCCCACCGACGTCGAGATCGTGGACTACGACTGAAGGAGAATGAATATGCGTACCGTGCGCCCCGTTTCGCCAGGCGAGATGCTCGACGAAGAGTTCCTGAAGCCGCTTGGGCTCACGAAGTACCGGTTGGCCAAGGACATCGGCGTGCCGCCCCAGCGCATCGGCGATATCGTCGCAGGCAAGCGCGCTGTCACTGCAGACACCGACCTCCGTTTGTGCCGCTATTTCGGGCTTAGCGATGGCTGGTGGTTGCGTGGCCAAGCCAGCTACGACACCGCCATCGCCAGGGAAACCATGCGGGACGAGCTGGCTCGAATTCCGCGCTGTTCATTGCTGGCCGCGTAGAGCGAACGCGCATTGGTTCGCTTCCCCGTCCGCACCTCAAAGCCGCCATTCGTGGCGTCTATCGCGGCACCCATCGCGTGCGCAGCAACTGCAGCAGCAATTCGACGCGCGCCTGCACCGCCGTCAGCGCGCCGGCCCCCGGCAGTTCTGTGCTGTCGCCACCCTGCACCGGGCCGGCGGCGCAGCGGCTGGCGCGCAGCACGCGCACGCCGCTGCGTGCAGCGCGCCGCAATGCGGCTTCGAGCGGCGCACTGAGCGCGCCATTGCCGGTGCCGGCAGCCACCAGGCCATCGACCCCTTGCGCCACGCAGCGCGTCGACGATGCGCGCCGTCGGCGCCGGCGTGGTTGAGCACGATCTCGACGCGCGGCCAGGTGCCGGCGTCGCTGCGCGATGGCCTCGAGGCCGATCGCGTCGCCGTGAGGGCGTGGCCGCGCACAGCGCCCGCACCCGCCCGTCCTCGATCAGCGCCAGCGGCCCGGCATCGCCGCCGTCGAAGGCATCGAGCCGGTAGGTGTGCACCTTGCGCACGTCGGCCCCAGCCCAGGCGCGGCCGGCGAAGACGACGCTGACGCCGGGCACATGGCCATCGCGCGCCAGCGTCACCGCATCGAGCAGGTTCTGCGGCCCGTCGGCCTGCAGCGAAGTGGCCGGGCGCATCGCGGCCGTCAGCACCAGCGGCTTCGCCGGCGCCAGCACGCGGTGCAGGAAGTAGGCGGTTTCCTCGAGCGTGTCGGTGCCGTGCGTGACGACCACGCCGGCCACCTCGGCGCGCGCCAGATGGTGCGCGGCGCGCTGCGCCAGCCGCTGCCAGGTGGCGAGGTCCATGTCCTTGCTGTCGAGCTGGGCCACCTGCTCGCACTCGATCGGCAGCCCGCGCCAGCGGCGGCACGGCGGCCACCAGTTGCGCCACGCCGAGCTGCGCCGCGCGTGTAGCCGACGGCGTCGGTGGCGCTGGCGGCGGTGCCGGCGATGGTGCCGCCGGTGCCCAGGATGACGATTTTGCTTTGCATTGGCGCGCGATCTGGATGAAAATACAGTGACTGGACAAACCACCAGGTTTCGGCCTGGAAGCGACCATGATCGAAGAACGCCCCAAGCTTACCGACCGCCAGCAGCAGATCCTCGAACTCGTGCAAAGCGCGATCGAGCGCACCGGCGCGCCGCCCACGCGGGCCGAGATCGCCGCCGAGCTCGGCTTTCGCTCGCCCAACGCCGCCGAGGAGCATTTGCAGGCGCTGGCGCGCAAGGGGGTGATCGAGCTGGTGGGCGGCACCTCGCGCGGCATCCGGCTGCGTGCCGATACGCTGCGCCTCGTTAACGAAGCGCGCGGCAAGCAGTTCAGCCTGCCCGGGCCTGGCCCAGCTTTCGCTGCCGCTGGTGGGCCGCGTGGCGGCAGGCAGCCCGATCCTGGCGCAGGAACACATCGACCAGACCTACATCGTCGAAGCCAGCATGTTCGCGCGCAAGCCCGACTACCTGCTCAAGGTGCGCGGCATGAGCATGCGCGACGCCGGCATCATGGACGGCGACCTGCTCGCGGTGCAGAAGGCCAAGGAAGCCAAGAACGGCCAGATCGTCGTCGCGCGCCTGGGCGACGAAGTCACCGTCAAGCGCTTCAAGCGCGGCCGCCACGGCATCGAGCTGATCCCCGAGAACCCCGATTTCGAAACCATCGTCGTCTCGCCGGCGAGACGCAGTTCGAAATCGAAGGCCTGGCGGTCGGGCTGATCCGCAACAACATGATGATGTGAGATGGCGCACCTCGGCACAACGCTGGAGCACGCGGCGGTGGCGCGCATCAAGCAGCCCAAGGCCGCGCACGCCGGCGCCTGCGACGAGCTCGAGCAATTGCCCAACATCGGCCCCGCGCTGGCGGCCGACTTGCGCCTGATCGGCATCCGCACGCCGCGGGATCTGCGCGGGCGCGATCCGTTCGTGCTGTACCAGCAGCTGTGCGCCGCCACCGGCAGCGCCAGGACCCGTGCGTGCTCGACACCTTCATGGCCGCCACCGATTTCATGCGCGGCGCCGGGCCGCGCCGTGGTGGGCCTACACGGCCCAGCGCAAGGCGCTGTACGGGCCGGTGTAGCGCGCTGCCGCGCCGCGAACAGGCCCGCAGAAGCGGGCCTTTTTCACGGTTTGCGGCCGCGCCGCGCGCGGCCACACTGCCGGCCATGGCTGCCGCGCCCGACCCCCTTCGATACGCCGACGTTGCCGGCATGCTGGCCGCCCGCCGAGGCACGCCGGCGCCGCCGCCCGCCCCGCCCGCATGGCGGCGCCTCGCGGGCTCGCTCGGCTGGCTGCCGTTGCCCCGTGCCGACGCCACGCTGCAGGCCGCGCGCGAGGCGTTCACGGCCTGCCTGGCCGATCTGCCGCCACCCGGCAACCACGCGCTATGCCAGTTGCTCGGCCATGCGCGCTCGATGGCCGAACTGTGGCACCTGCGCCCCGAGCTGTACCGCCAACTGGCGCTGCACCACTCGGAGGCCGAGGCGGCACGCCGGCTCGCCCGGCTTCGCGGCTGGTTCGCGGCGCAGCGGCGGCAAGCTGGCGGCGGCGTTGCCCTGCGCCTGAGCCGGCCGCCTGCCAGCGCCGCGCGGGGCTCAGCGCCCGCCGAGGTAGTCGCCCTTGCCGAGCTCGACGCCGCCGTGGCGCAGCAGCGCGTAGGCGGTGGTGACGTGGAAGAAGAAGTTCGGCAGCGCGTAGTGCTTCAGGTAGGCCTCGCCGTTGAAGCGCAGCGGGTCGCCCGAGCGCGTCGGGATCGTGATCTCGCGGCCCTCGCTGCCGTCGATCTGCGCGGCGTCGAACGACGTGCACGTAGTCGATCGTCTTGCTGCACCCGCGCGCGCAGGTCGGCCAGCGTGGCTTCGTTGTCGTCCCACTTCGGCACCTCGACGCCGGCCAGCCGCGCCATGCAGCCCTTGGCGGTGTCGCTGGCGATCTGGATCTGCTTGGCGAACGGCAGCATGTCGGGCGCCAGGCGCAGGCCGAGGTAGTTGTTGGGGTCGAACTTGCGCGCCTCGGCATGGGCCTGCGGCCTTGTCGAGCCAGGCCAGCAGGTTGCCGAGCATGCGCACGAAAGACCGGCGCGCTGGCCGAATGCATCGAGATCGCCATGACAGGTGTCTCCTGGTGTGACAGCGCGCGCATCGCTAGCGCGCAAGGCAGAATCGCGCGTGTGAACGCGACCAACCATGAACATCATCATCCTCGACGACTACCAGGACGCCGTGCGCAAGCTGCAGTGCGCGGCCAAGCTGGAACACCTCAACGCCAAGGTCTTCACCAACACCGTCAAGGGCATCGGCCAGCTGTCGATGCGGCTGCGCGACGCCGACGTGCTGGTGCTGATCCGCGAGCGCACCGCGTTCCCGCGCCAGTTGCTGGAGAAGCTGCCCAAGCTGAAGCTGATCTCGCAGACCGGCCGCGTCGGCCCGCACATCGACGTCGAAGCCTGCACGCGGCTGGGCATCGCGGTGGCCGAAGGCGTCGGCTCGCCGGTGGCGCCGGCCGAGCTGACCTGGGCGCTGATCATGGCGGCGATGCGGCGGCTGCCGCAGTACATCGGCAACCTCAAGCACGGCGCCTGGCAGCAGTCGGGGCTGAAGGCCGCGTCGATGCCGCCCAACTTCGGCATCGGCATGGTGCTCGAGGGCAAGACGCTGGGCATCTGGGGCTACGGCAAGATCGGCCAGCTCGTCGCCGGCTACGGCCGCGCCTTCGGCATGAACGTCACGGTGTGGGGCAGCGAGGCCGCGCGCGACAAGGCGCGCGCCGACGGCCTGCTGCCGGCGCCCACGCGCGAGGCCTTCTTCGAGGTCTGCGACGTGCTCACGCTGCACCTGCGCCTGGCCGACGCGACGCGCGGCCTCGTCACGCTCGACGACCTGTCGCGCATGAAGCCGACCGCGCTGTTCGTCAACACCTCGCGCGCCGAGCTGGTGGCCGAAGGCGCGCTGGTCTCGGCGCTCAACCGCGGCCGCCCCGGCATGGCGGCGGTCGACGTGTTCGAGAGCGAGCCGATCCTGCAGGGCCACCCGCTGCTGCGCCTGGAAAACGCGGTCTGCACGCCGCACATCGGCTATGTCGAGCAGGACAGCTACGAGCTGTACTTCGGCGCCGCGTTCGACAACGTCGTCAACTTCATCAACCAGAACCCGACCAACATCGTCAACCCCGACGCGCTGAAGGTGATCCGTTGAGCGCCACGCCGCCGGCGCGCGCCGCGGCCAGCCGCGCTCGCCCGGCGAGTTGCTGCGCGTGTTCAGCGCGCTGGCGCTGCAGGGCTTCGGCGGCGTGCTGCCGGTGGCGCAGCGCGAGCTGGTCGAGCGCCGCCAGTGGCTGACGCAGGAGCAGTTCGTCGAGACGCTGTCGGTCGGCCAGGTGCTGCCGGGGCCCAACATCGTCAACATGGCGCTGATGATCGGCGACCGTTTCTTCGGCTGGCGCGGCGCCTTCGCCGCGCTGGTCGGCCTGCTCGCCCTGCCGCTGCTGATCGTGATGACGCTGGCCGTGCTTGTACACGCGCTTCGCCGCCGAGCCGCTGGTGGCCGGCGCGCTGCGCGGCATGGGCGCGGTGGCGGCCGGCCTGATCCTCGCCATGGCGCTCAAGCTGCTGCCGACGCTGGCGCGCAACCCGCTCGGCCGCGCACCGAGCGCGCTGGCGCTGCTGGCCACGCTGGCCGCCGTCGGCGGCCTGCGCTGGCCGATGGCCTACGCGGTGCTCGGCATCGGCGGCGCTACCGTGGCGGCCGCCTGGTGGCGGCTGGGGCGCACCCCGTGAGTTTCGTGATGGCCAGCAGCGCCGACTGGTGGGCGCTGTTCGCGCACTTCCTGGCGATGTCGATGCTGGCCATCGGCGGCGCGGTGGCGGTGGCGCCCGAGATCCATCGCTACGTCGTCGAGCAACGCGGCTGGATCGACGACACGCAGTTCAGCGCCGCGATCGCGCTGGCGCAGGCCTCGCCGGGGCCGAACCTGATGTTCGTGCCGGTGATCGGCTACGCGGTGGCCGGCTTCGGCGGCGCGGCGGTCGCGCTCTTCGGCATGCTGGTGCCGAGCACGACGCTGGCGCTCGCCGCCACCCGCTGGGGCGGCAAGCGCCGCAACAGCCGCGGCGTGCGCGCCTTCGTCGCCGGCATGGCGCCGATCACGATCGGCCTGCTGCTGAGCACCGGCGTCCTGCTCGCGCTGCCCGTCGCGCGCCTGCCGGCGGCATGGCTGATGGTGGTCGCCACCGTCGTGCTGATGCTGCGCACCCGCATCAACCCGGTGTGGATGATCGCCGCCGGCGCAGTCGCCGGCGCGGCGGGCCTGGTCTGAATCAGGGCGCGAGCTTGGTCCACAGCGCCATGCGCTGCATCAGCAGGTCACCGGTGACGCCGCGCACCACGCCGCAGCCGTCGAGGTGCAGCGTGGCGCGCGTCACGTGAGTGATCCACGCCTCGCTGCCCAGCACCTCCTGCAGCTTCGCGGTGTCGCCGCGGATCAGGAAGAAGCCGTTCATGTCGCCGCCGTGGGCGTCGAGGAACACCGGGTCGAAGGCCTGGATCGAGCCCTTGGCCTGCAGGCCGCCGAGGTACTGCATGAATTCGCCGAAGTGCTCGGCGCTGAGGCGTTCGCGGCCGGGAATCGAGCGGTTCCAGGCGAACATCACGACATTGGTGCTCATTGCAGGCTCCAGGTGACGCCGCGGGCTGCGGCCGTGTGCAGCATAGGTGGCAGCGGCAAGGGCTCAAGGCCTGTTCACGCCCGGCCCCCTAGCTTGACGGCCGTCGCCGGGCTATAGGCCCGCCAGCAGCGCCGGCAGCACGTGGGCGGCGCTGCCGCGCAGCAGCAGATGCGCCTCGTCGTCGATCTCGCTGGCGTGCGGATTGACGATCGCCACCCACGCCCCGGCACGCCGTGCCGCCGCGGCAAGGCCGGCCGCCGGCCAGACGGCACCCGACGTGCCGACGACAAGCATCACGCTGCACTGCCGCGCGGCCCGTTCGGCCCGCTCCAACGCGCGCGCGGGCAGCATCTCGCCGAACCACACCACGCCCGGGCGCACCGGGTTGCCGCACTCGGCGCAGCGCGGCGGCGGGCCGCCTTGCGCCGCCGCCACAGCGCACGACGGTAGGCGCGCACAAGCATCGAGCCAGCGGTCTTCCAGAATGTCGCCATGCAGCCGGATCGCATCGCGGTTGCCGGCGCGTTGGTGCAGGTCGTCGACGTTTTGCGTGACGATCGTCAGCACCCCGGGATGGCATCGATCGAACGCCGCCAGCGCCACGTGCCCGGCATTCGGTTCGGCCCGGCGCACGCCGTCGCGCCGCTCTGCGTACCACTGCCAGACACGCTGCGGCTGCGCGCGAAAGCCCTCTTCACTGGCGAGTTCGGCCGGATCGAAACGCGACCAGAGGCCCGTCATGGCGTCGCGGAAGGTCGGGATGCCGCTCTCGGCGCTCATGCCGGCGCCCGTCAGAACGGCCAGCCCATCCGGCTGCAGCGCCGCACGCACGCGCTCGCGCGCGGCATCGAGATCGTCATGCGATGGCAGGCTCACGTCAACGGTTCGGGCGACGCTGCCGCAACGCTTCGTACAGGCACACGCCGGCGGCCACCGACACGTTCAGGCTCTCGACGGCGCCCGGCATCGGGATGCGCACCAGCTCGTCGCAGGTCTTGCGCGTCAGCTGGCGCAGGCCGCTGCCTTCGGCGCCGAGCACCAGCGCCACCGGGCCGCCGAGGTCGAGGTCGTAGATCGTGCGCTCGGCGTCGTCGCTGGTGCCGACGATGCGGATGTCGCGCTCCTTCATCTCGTTCAGCGAACGCGCCAGGTTGGTCACCATCAGGTACGGCACGGTTTCGGCCGCGCCGCTGGCGACCTTGGCCACCGTGGCGTTGAGGCCCACGGCATGGTCCTTCGGCGCGATCACGGCGTGCGCGCCGGCCCCGTCGGCCACGCGCAGGCAGGCGCCGAGGTTGTGCGGGTCGGTGACGCCGTCGAGCACCAGCACCAGCGGCGCGCCCTTGCACCTCGTCGAGCACGTCGTCGAGCGAATGGCGCGGCGCCAGCGCGGTGACGCGCGCGACCACGCCCTGGTGCCGCGCGGTGCCGGCCAGCTGCGTCAGTTGCGCATCGCTGCTGTCGATCAGCTTGGCCCCGGCCTCGCGCGCGCGCTCGGCGAACTGGCGCATGCGCGCGTCGCGGCGATGCGCATCGAGGTGGATTTCGAGCACCGTGGCGGGGGCGGTCTTCAGCCGCACCGTCACGGCGTGAAAGCCAAAGAGTATGCGGGCGCTCATCGGCGCCCCGCAGCCATCGCGTCGGTCATGCCGCGATGGTAGCGGCCGCCCGGCGGCGCCGGTCAGGCGGTCAGGTGCAGCACGCTGCCTGCGGGCACCGCGGCCTGCGTGTCGGGCGCCAGCGTGGCCGACAAGCGGTCCAGGAACGCGGCCAGGTCGCTGCGCGCGTCGGTCGGCATGCGGCGCGGCCGGCGCCTGCTGATCGCCCAGCGCCTGGCGCAACGCGACATAGGCTTCGAGCAGGCGCGACGACGGCACCTGCATCAGGTGCACGGCGGCGCTGGTGGTCGTCACCGGGTTCGGCTGCTGCGGCAACTCGGGCGCCGGCGCGACGCTGGCCGCGGCCCCGCCCGGAGGCGTCTCGGTTGCTGGCGCCGCACCCGCCGCCGTGGCCAGCGCGTCGATGCGCTGCGGCAGGTCGTTCCAGCTGCGCCGGCCCCAGGCCACGCCGCGGCCCGGCCCCTGGCGGCTGCCGTCGGCGTCGATGCTGCGCAGATCGTGCATCAGCGCATGGGCAAAGCGGAACACCGCCTGTTCCGTCGCCTTGCCCTGCGGCCCGCTCTGGCCGAGGACCTGGTTCATGGCGTCGACCAGTTCATGGCGACGCCCGCCGTCGCGTTGCGAACCCCTGGCCGCAGCGGCGGGCTCGAGCGGCAACGGCGCGGCGAGCGCCCGCGTGGCGGTGACGAAGCTTGACGAGATGGCAGCGATGGACATGGCAGCGGCTCCCCGGGCGGCGGCGGCCGGTGCACCGGCGGAACTCGAACCCGTTGCGCAGTTCTTCGGCGCGGTGGCGGCGATCTTGAGCGCGCCGGCGTGACAAAGCGCACGCCGCAGCGAGCCTCAGCCGGCGGCCCAGCGCCAGGCCAGCAGCGCGCCGATCAGCACCGGCTGATGCACCATGTAGAAGCTGAGCGACCAGCGCCCGAGCACCGCCAGCGGCCGTATCGGGCGCGGCACCGCACTGGCGAGCACGCTGCGGTGGTCGGCGTGCAGCCATCGGCCGGCCGCCAGGCCCCACAGCATCACCCCCAACCAGGGCAGCAGCGGCGCGTAGTCTTCGGTCGCCGGCTTCTTCGTCACCAGGCCGACCCAGTTGGTCCAGCGCGTGTCGAACCACGGGTGCTGCACCCAATGCGGCAGCAGCAGCAGGGCCAGGCCCAGCGGCCAAAGCCAGCCGCCCAGCGGTGCCGCAAGCCGCGCTGCGATCAGCATCAGCGCAATGCCGTGCAGGATGCCGAAGCTGATCCAGCGTTGCGGAAACATCAGCTGCCGAGCCCGCCGAGACCAGCACCGCGCAGCCGGCGATCTGCGCCCAGCGGCGCCAGAAGCGCGGCCAGCCCTGGCCGGCGTCGAACGCCACCGCCTGGGCCATGCCGGCCGTGAACAGGAACAGGCTGACGATGGCGCTGCGTTGGATCGTCCAGAACGGATCGGTGTAGAAGTTCTGCCGCGGGTTGAGCAAGCCGAAGTGGTTCAGGTCGAAGCAGAAGTGAAACACCGCCATCCAGACGATGGCCACACCACGCAGGGCATCGAGGCGGTCGAAGCGGGCAGGAAGGGCGGCACTCATGGCATGGCGGCAGCGGCGGGAAGCGTCGGGCATTGTCGGCGACGAGCGCCGCCGCAACGCCCGCTACGATGCGGCCATGATCGCCCACGCCCATGGCCAAGTTCCGCCCCGCGCCGCAGCGCCGAAGAACAGGCGCGCCTCGACGCCGCGCTCGCCGATCTGTTCCAGCGCCGCATCATGTTCAACCAGACGCTGGGGCTGCAGGTCGAATCGGCGCGCGCGCCCGCGCCGCGCATCCGCTTCGCGATGCGGCCCGAACTGGTCGGGCACTACCTGTACGGCCGGCTGCACGGCGGCGTGATCTCGGCCACGCTCGACGCGATGGGCGGCTTGGCGCTGATGGTGGCGATCGGCGAGAAGCATGCCGACGAAGACACCGCGCAGGTGCTGCACCGCTTTGCGCAAGATGGGCACGATCGACCTGCGCGTCGACTACCTGCGCCCGGGCGTCGGCGCCGCGTTCGTCGCCACCGCCGAAGTCACGCGGCTGGGCGGGCGCATCGGCTCGACGCAGATGCGCCTGGCCAATGACCAGGGCACGCTGATCGCGACCGGCTCGGCGGCCTACGTCATCAGCTGAGGCGCGCCGGCGTCACTTCACTGCGGCGGCGCCGAACTGCGCCGCGAACCACTCGTCGAGCATGCGCTTCTCGTAGCGCAGGCGATCGTCGCCGGCGTAACGGTTGACGTGCTCCAGGTAGGCCATGTCGGCCAGCGACTGCTCGCCGCTGCGCGGCGCCTGCCCGGCGGACTCCAGCGTGTAGCGCAGCTTGATGCGCGGCCAGTCGGCGCCGCCCTTGAGCACGCGCACGTTTTGCGCATGGCGACGGTTCAGGCGCATTTCGCCGGCCAGATCGACGTCGAGGACGTCGATGGTCGAGCGTCTGGCCGTCGCCGAGGTGGCGCGCGGCCAGCGTCTCGAAGTGGCGTTTCAACTCGCGCAGGTTGCCGTCGACGTCGCGACGGGCGTCGCCGGCATCGGCGAACTTGTCCGGCTGCACGAACGACACCTGCACCGTGCCGGCGGCGTGGGCCGCCAGCGCGGCGAAGGCGAGACCGAGCGCAAACGCGATGGGGCGGGTGGCTGGGCGCATGGCACCTCCCGGGGTGCAACGATCGGGATCGATCCTAGCTCCAACGGCGTGCCGCCGCACCGCGTTTACAGCATCACAGGCTTTGCGCGAGTTGCTCGAGGATCGCGGGGTTCTCCAGCGTGCTGGTGTCCTGCGTGATCGCCTCGCCCTTGGCGATCGAGCGCAGCAGGCGGCGCATGATCTTGCCGCTGCGCGTCTTGGGCAGGTTGTCGCCGAAGCGGATGTCCTTGGGCTTGGCGATCGGGCCGATCTCCTTGGCCACCCAGTTGCGCAACTCGTTGGCGATCTTCTTGGCCTCGTCGCCGGTCGGGCGCGCGCGCTTCAGCACCACGAAGGCGCAGATCGCCTCGCCGGTGGTGTCGTCGGGGCGGCCGACCACCGCGGCCTCGGCCACCAGCTCGGTGCACGACACCAGCGCGCTCTCGATCTCCATCGTGCCCATGCGGTGGCCCGAGACGTTGAGCACGTCGTCGATGCGGCCGGTGATGGTGAAGTAGCCGGTCTTGGGGTCGCGGATCGCGCCGTCGCCGGCGAGGTAGTACTTGCCCTGGAAGTCGGCCGGGTAGTAGCTCTTCTGATAGCGCTCGGGGTCGCCCCAGATGGTGCGGATCATGCTCGGCCACGGCTGCTTGACGACCAGGATGCCGCCCTGGCCGTTGGGCACGTCCTTGCCGGTCTCGTCGACCACCGCGGCCTGGATGCCGGGGAACGGCAGCGTGCACGAACCCGGCACCAGCGTCGTCACGCCGGGCAGCGGGGTGATCATGTGGCCGCCGGTCTCGGTCTGCCAGAAGGTGTCGACGATCGGGCAGCGGCCGCCGCCGACATGCTTGTGGTACCACTCCCAGGCGGCGGGGTTGATCGGCTCGCCGACCGTGCCGAGGATGCGCAGGCTCGACAGGTCGCTGCGCTCCGGGTGCACCGCCGCGTTGCCCTCGGCGGCCTTGATCAGCGAGCGGATCGCGGTCGGCGCGGTGTAGAAGATGCTGACCTTGTGCTTCTCGATCGTCTTCCAGAAGCGCGCGGCGTCGGGGTAGGTCGGCACGCCCTCGAACACGATCTCGGTGCCGCCGAGCGCCAGCGGGCCATAGGTGATGTAGGTGTGGCCGGTGACCCAGCCGATATCGGCGGTGCACCAGAAGATGTCGTTGTCCTTCAGGTCGAAGGTCCACTTGGTCGTCAGCGCCGCGAACAGCAGGTAGCCGCCGGTGCTGTGCTGCACGCCCTTGGGCTTGCCGGTCGAGCCCGAGGTGTAGAGCAGGAACAGCGGATGCTCGGCTTCGACCCATTCGGGTTCGCAACTGGTGGCCTTGCCATTCAGCTCCTCGTGCAGCCAGCGGTCGCGGGCGGGGTTCCAGGCGATCTGGCCGCCGGTGCGCTTGTAGACGATCACGTCCTTGATCGATTCGCAGCCGCCCAGCGCGATCGCCTCGTCGACGATCGCCTTCAGCGGCAATTGCTTGCCGCCGCGCAGCTGCTCGTCGGCGGTGATGACCATCACCGCGCCGGCGTCCTGAACGCGGTCGCGCACCGATTGCGCCGAGAAGCCGCCGAACACCACCGAGTGGATCGCGCCGATGCGCGCGCAGGCCTGCATCGCCGCCACGCCCTCGACGCTCATCGACATGTAGATCAGGACGCGGTCGCCCTTCTTGACGCCGCGCGCCTTCAGCGCATTGGCGAACTGGCACACCTTGGCCAGCAATTCGCGGTAGGAGACCTTGGTGACGGCGCCGTCGTCGGCCTCGAAGATGATCGCGACCTTGTCGCCCAGGCCCTTCTCGACGTTGCGGTCCAGGCAGTTGTAGGAGACGTTGAGCGTGCCGTCCTCGAACCACTTGAAGAACGGTGCGTTGTCGCGGTTCAGGCCCTTCGTGAACGGCGTCTTCCAGCTCACGAACTCGCGCGCCAGACGCGCCCAGTACCCGTCGTAGTCGGCGGCCGCCTCGGCCACCAGCTTGTCATAGGCAGCCGGGCCGGCGACATTGGCCGCCGCCGCGAGCGCGGCCGGGGGAGGATAGCTGTGCAATTCGGTGCTCATGGGCGTGTCTCCAGCGTTGGGGGGAAGGCGGGTCGGACGTTAGGCTTCGGCTCTTACCAACGGCTTACTCTGCCTCAAAGCGGCGCCCCGCTCACCCCCGAAAATCCCGCACCGCGGGCCGGAACCTGCCCTTGCCGGCCGGCCGCAGGACGCCTCAGACCGGCTCGAGCAGTGCCGCCATCGTGGTCGACCAGCCCGGCGCGGCATCCAGCGCGGCGGCGCTCAACCGGCCGGGCCGGGCCAGCATCTGCGCCATCTCGGCGGCCGAGGTCGGGCGCGCGAACAGGTAGCCCTGCATCGAATCGCAGCCCAGGCGCCGCAGTTCGTGGAACTGGTCGGCCGTCTCGACGCCCTCGGCAGTCAGGTGCAGCCCCAGGCCGTGACCCAGGTCGACGATCGCGCGCACGATGGCCGCGTCCTGGCGCGCCTGCGGCAGGTCGCGCACGAACATGCGGTCGATCTTCAAGGTGTGCAGCGGGAAGCGCTTCAGGTAGGCGAGCGAGGAATAGCCCATGCCGAAGTCGTCGACTGCCAGCCGCACACCGGCGGCCACCAGCGCATCGATCTTCTGCAGGCTCTGCGGCGTGGGTTCGAGCAGCAGGCCTTCGGTGACCTCGAGCTGCAGGTGGCCGCAAGGCATGCCGGTTTCTTCCAGCACCGCCGCCACCGTCTGCACGAAATCGGGCTCGGCGAACTGGCGTGGCGAGACGTTCACCGACAGCACGAGGTCGCGCGCCCCCAGGGCGATCCAGGCGCGACCGCGGCGGCAGGCCTCGCGCAGCGTCCACAGGCCGACCGGCACGATGAGGCCGGTCTGCTCGAGCACGGGAATGAAGTCGGCCGGAGAGATCACGCCGCGCTCGGGATCAGCCCAGCGCAGCAGCGCCTCGACGGCCACGATGCCGCCGCTGCTGCCATCGACGATCGGCTGGAAGACGAGGAAGAACTCGTCGCGCTCGAGCGCATGGCGCAGGCGCAGGTCGAGGTCCAGGCGCTGTCGGTTGTCGGCTTCCATGGCCGGCTCGTAGAGGCAGAAACGCGCGCCGCCGGCGGCCTTGGCGCTGCGCATCGCCGCGTCGGCGCATTTGAGCAGGCTGTCCACGTCGTCGGCATGCTGGCCGGACAGCGCAACGCCGATGCTCAGCGGCGCGACGGTGTCGCGGTCGGCCACGCGCAGCGGCGCGTCAGCCGCGCGCAGCACATTGCGCGCCATCGCGGTCAGCGCCTGCACGTTGGCCACGGCCTCGACCTGGATCACGAACTGGTCTGCGCCCAGGCGCGCGATCGTGTCGCTCTCGCGCGTGACCGCGCGAATGCGCTCGGCCACCGCCAGCAGCAACTGGTCGCCCGCGGGCTGGCCCAGCGAGTCGTTGATCATGCGAAAGCGGTCGACATCGATCAGCAGCACGCCGATGCCGCGCTCGGTGCCCCGGCAGCGCTCGAGCGCGCGTGCGAGGCGGTTGCGCAGGCCGTCGCGATTGAGCAGCCCGGTCAGCGTGTCGCGCCGGGCGAAAGACCGCCAGCGGCCCTCGGCATCGCGCAGCGCATCCATCGGCGCCGAGAAGGCGGCGCGCCACACGCCCCAGGCGGCTGCGCTGCACAGCAGCGCTGCCAGCAGGGCCCAGGCGAAGGCCGCGCGCAGGCTGCGCTCGACCACCAGGCGACCCACCGTGCGCCCACCCAGCTCGATCGGCAGTTCGACGCGAGTTACCGGTTCGAGGCGATGCGCGGCCTCGCCATGCTCGGCCCGCACCGCACCCGTGGCATCGACCAGGCCGCGCCACTCGCCCGCCACTTCGAGCGGCAGCGCCTGCAGGAGTTGCGACGGCGCGGCGAGCGCCGCAGCGGCGTCGCCGTCGAACCGCGCCTGTGCCAGCGCCGCCATTGCCCTGGCCGTATCGCGCGCCTGGTGGCGCTCGACGAGGACCGCCGCCGACAACGTCGCCAGCGGTGGCAGCACGGCGAGCATCGCCAGCAGCACCAGCACCAGGCGCGCGGCGGCGCGGCTGAGCGAGCGCTCGCCGGCGCGGGCGGGTCGGGCTTGGTTCATGCGTCGTCCTCCGTGGTCACGGCGAGCGGCCGGCCGGCTCACCGCGGTGCCGACGAACGTGCAGACCCGATTGCGGCCGGCGCGCTTGGCGCGGTAGAGCGCCTGGTCGGCACGGTCGATCAGCATCGGCACAGCCAGCGAGGACCCGCTCAGCGACTCGACACCCGCGCTCACCGTCAGGCGCAGGCCAGGAACCTCACGCAGCCCGTCGGCGAGGTCGCGCTCGACCTTGCCGCGCACGCGCTCGGCGAAAGCAAACACCTGCTGCTTGTCGGTGCCGGGCACGACGACGCAGAACTCCTCGCCGCCGTAGCGGCACACCAGGTCGGTGGCACGCGCGCACTCCTGGATCTTCTTGGCCACTTCCTGGATCACGCGGTCCCCGACGGCGTGGCCATGGGTGTCGTTGACGCCTTTGAAATGGTCGATGTCGATCATCACGCAGCCCAGCTCGATGCTGCCGGCACGCGCCTTCGGCATCAGATGCTCGAGCGCGTCGTGGAACGCACGGCGATTCAGGCATCCCGTCAGCGAATCGCGCGTGGCCAGCCGCTGCAACTCCTCGTTCTTGTGCTGGATCTCGTCCTTCGACACCGACAGCGCAGCCAGCGTTTCGCGCAGGGCGCGGTTGGCGCGGTGCAGCGCAGAGACGTCGTTGAAGGTGACGAGGCAGCCGCGCACGCTGCCGCCCGCGTCGGCGACCGGCGCGCAGTTGATCACCAGTTGGCGCGCGTCATCGCCCGACTGGCCCACCTCGAGGGTGTAGCCGGCATTGGGTTTGCGCTCGCCCATGGCCCGCGTCCACGGGTGCGCGCCCGGATCGGCCGGCAGCGCGGCCGCCAACCAATCGACCGACGACAACGCCTTGCCCGGCCGCAGCGCCGCCGCGTCCGGATGCAGGCCGCGGAAGGCCTTGTTGGCCAGCAGGATGCGGCCCCGCGCGTCGAGCACGAGCACGCCCTCGGCCATCGCGTCGAAGGCACCCTGCACGCGTTCGGGGATCACCGAGGCCGGGTCGAGATGCTGCAACGCCCGCCGCATGTACAGGCCGAACACCAGCGAGCCGACACTGCCGAAGAACAGCAGCGTGATCACCAGCGGCTCGGTCAGCCAGCGCTGCGCCGCGGTGCCGGGCTGCGGGCGGAACGCGATCTCCAAGGCGCCCCAGCGCTGCCCGCCGGCCGACAGCGGCACCGTGACTTGCTCGAGGTGCGACGCATCGCCGCCATCGCCGCGCCACGCCTGGTGATGGTCGCCCGCCTGCAGCACGAGGGTGCCGCCGCTGCGGCGAATCGCCAGCGAGCGCACGTCTGCGTTGCGGGCCGCCACGCCGTCGAAGGTGCGCTGCAGCGCCGGCGTGTTGTCTTCCTGCAGCAGCGCAGCCACCTGCACCGCCAGCGACTCGGCCATGTGCTTGCGCAAGTCACGCGCCTGCGAGGCGCGATCGGGCAGCACGCCGAAGAACAGGTCGGCCAGCAGCAACAGGGTGCCGCACAGTGCCACCAGGGCGAACGTCATCTTCAGCAAGGGGCCGGCGTGCTTCATGACAGGCTCCTGGACTTGCCGCGATGCCGCGCGAGCGGTCGAACAGCGCAGCCACCGCGGCGTCGTCGAGGTCGTCGGGGCGCGTCTCGTCGGGCTTCGCACGTGCCGCCTCGTCGCCTTCGTCGTCCTCGTCATCGACGCTGCGCGCCAGCACGGGCAGCAGATCGACGTGCCGCCAGGCCGGGATGCCGAGCAGCAGCGTGGTGAGCAGGCCGCCGCCGCGTGTGAGCCACCAGACGAACCCGGCCGCGAAGGTGACGCTGCTGACTTGCACCGGATCCTGCAGCATGGCGAGCAGGTCGGACGGACGCGCATCGTCGCCGGCAGCCGTCCGCGGCCCGTCGTCGAGTTCGACCGCCAGGCCGCGATGCAGCGCAGCGGGCACCACGCGCCACAGCGCATCGGTGGCACGCCCGGCAATGTCGTCCCAAGTCAGGACGACCGTCGTGCCCTCGCCTGCGCCGAACGCGCTGAACGACACCGTCGCGACGAGCGCCCCGTCGTCATCGCGCGGCCGCAGCGTCAGTTGCACGCGCGGCACGAACGAGCGGTCTTCGGCGATGCCAGGTTGCTCGTCGACGGCCGATGCGCCGGCAGCAGGCAACCCGGCCCAGGGCGTGCGCTCGAAGGCCTTCAGTGCCGGTGACTCCGTGGGTGCAGGCGTTGGCCCGGCTGCCGGGCCGGCCGCGGGCCACTCCGGCGCAGGAACCGGCGCGGGCGGAACCTGCAGTGGCGGCGGCGACCCATCGGGCAGGCTCGACGACGGCACGCCGTGCAAGTTGACGACGAACAGCCGCTCGAGAGTCAGACCGCCGGCGTCGGTGACGCGCACGAGCAGGTCGAACTGCGTGGCCGACTGATTGTCCAGGCGGGCGCCGCCGGCCACGGTGACGAGTCCGCTCGACGCATCGACCGCGAATCGACCGCCGCCATCGCCCAGCAGCGCGTAGCTCAGGGTGTCGCCGCTGTCGGGATCGATCGCGGTCAACGTCGCCACGCTGACGCCGCCGCTGGCATTGATGTCGACCGCCGCGGACGCGGGTGCCAACGCGGTCGGCGCCTCGTTGAGGCTGGTCACCGTCACGGCGATGGCCTGGCTGTCGGTGAGCGCGCCGTCCGAGACCTGCACGATGACGTCGTAGACGTTGTCGGCGTCGGCATCCGTCGGCGCCTCGTAGTCCGGAGCGGCCACGAAGCTGAGCGCGCCAGTGCTGGCGTTGATGGTGAACTTGCTAGCGTCGGCGCCGCCCACGATCGAGTACGTCAGGCTGGGGCCGTCGAGATCGGTGGCCGTCACCGTCGTGACGGCGGTGCCGTTCTCGGCGACGTTCAGGCTGGCGCTGGCGCCACCGCCGTCGCTGGTGATGACCGGAGCGATGTCGTTGACGTCGGTCACCGTCACGGCGATGGCCTGCGTGTCGGTCAGCGCTGCCGTCCGAGACCTGCACCACCACGTCGTAGACATTGTCGGCGTTGGCGTCCGTCGGGGACTCGTAGTCCGGCGCGGCGACGAAGCTGAGCACGCCGGTGCTGGCATTGATCGGTGAAGCGAGCGGCGTCGGCTCCGCCCGCGATCGAGTACGTCAGGCTGGGACCGTCCACGTCGGTGGCCGTCACCGTCGTCACCGCGCGTGCTGTTCTCGGCGACGTTCAGGCTGGCGCTCGCGCCACCGCCATTGCTGGTGATGACCGGGGCGTTGTCGTTGACATCGGTCACCGTCACGGCGATGGCCTGGCTGTCGGTGAGCGTGCCGTCCGAGACCTGCACGATGACGTCGTAGACGTTGTTGCCACCGGCGTCGGTCGGGCGCTTCGTAGTCCGGGGCGGCGACGAAGCTGAGCACGCCGGTGCTGGCGTTGATCGTGAACTTCGCAGCGTCGGCGCCGCCACTGATCGAGTAGGTCAGGCTGGGGCCGTCGAGGTCGGTGGCGGTGACCGTCGTGACGGCCGTGCCGTTCTCGGCGACGTTCGACGCTGGCGCTGGCGCCACCACCGTCGCTGGTGATGACCGGAGCCACGTCGTTGACGTCGGTCACCGTCACGGCGATGGCCTGCGTGTCGGTCAGCGTGCCGTCCGACGACCTGCACCACCACGTCGTAGACGTTGTCGGCGTTGGCGTCGGTCGGCGCCTCGTAGTCCGGCGCGGCCACGAAGCTGAGCACGCCGGTGCTGGCGTTGATCGTGAACTTCGCGGCGTCGGCGCCGCCAGTGATCGAGTACGTCAGGCTGGGACCGTCGACGTCGGTGGCCGTCACCGTCGTGACGGCGGTGCCGTTCTCGGCGACGTTCAGGCCGGCGCTCGCGCCACCGCCATCGCTGGTGATCACCGGGGCCACGTCGTTGACGTCGGTCACCGTCACGGCGATGGCCTGCGTGTCGGTGAGCGTGCCGTCCGAGACCTGCACGATGACGTCATAGACGTTGTTGCCACCGGCGTCGGTCGGCGCTTCGTAGTCCGGCGCGGCGAGGAAGCTGAGCGCGCCGGTGCTGGCGTTGATCGTGAACTTCGCAGCGTCGGCGCCGCCACTGATCGAGTACGCCAGGCTGGGGCCGTCGATATCGGTGGCCGTCACCGTCGTGACCGCGGTGCCGTTCTCGGCGGCGTTCAGGCTGGCGCTCGCCCCACCACCGTCGCTGGTGATCACCGGAGCCACGTCGTTGACGTCGGTCACCGTCACGGCGAGGACCTGGCTGTCAGTGAGCGTGCCGTCCGCTGACTTGCACGATGACGTCATAGACGTTGTCGGCCCCGGCGTCGGTCGGCGCTTCGAAGTCCGGCGCCGCGACGAAGCTCAGCACGCCGGTGCTGGCATTGATCGTGAACGTAGCGGCGTCGGCCCCGCCCGCGATCGAGTACGTCAGGACTGGACCATCCACGTCGGTCGCCGTTACCGTCGTCACCGCGGTGCTGTTCTCTGCGACGTTCACGCTGGCGCTCGCCCCACCACCGTTGCTGGTGATGACCGGAGCGTTGTCGTTGACATCGGTCACCGTCACGGCGATGGCCTGGCTGTCGGTGAGCGTGCCGTCCGAGACCTGCACGATGACGTCATAGACGTTGTTGCCACCGGCGTCGGTGGGGCTCTCGTAGTCGGGTGCGGCGACGAAGCTCAGCGCGCCGGTGCTTGCATTGATGGTGAACATGGCCGCGTCCGGCCCGCCCGCGATCGAGTAGGTGAGCGACGGACCATCCACATCGGTGGCCGTCACCGTCGTCACCGCCGTGGCGTTCTCGGCGACGTTCACGCTGGCGCTCGCCCCACCACCGTTGCTGGTGATGACCGGAGCCACGTCGTTGACGTCGGTCACCGTCACGGCGATCGCCTGCGTGTCGGTCAGCGTGCCGTCCGACACCTGCACCACCACGTCGTAGACGTTGTCGGCGTCGGCATCCGTCGGCGCCTCGTAGTCCGGCGCGGCCACGAAGCTCAGCACGCCGGTGCTGGCATTGATCGTGAACTTCGCATGCGTCGGCGCCGCCACTGATCGAGTACGTGAGGCTGGGACCGTCGAGGTCGGTGGCCGTCACCGTCGTCACCGCGGTGGCGTTCTCGGTGACGTTACAGGCCGGCGCTGGCGCCACCCCCGTCGCTGGTGATGACCGGAGCCACGTCGTTGACGTCGGTCACCGTCACGGCGATGGCCTGCGTGTCGGTCAGGCTGCCGTCGCTGACCTGCACCACCACGTCGTAGACGTTGTCGGCGTCGGCGTCGGTCGGCGCCTCGTAGTCCGGGGCGGCGACGAAGCTGAGCGCGCCGGTGCTGGCATTGATCGTGAACTTGCGCCGCGTCGGCCCCGCCACTGATCGAGTAGGTCAGGCTGGGGCCGTCGACGTCGGTGGCCGTGACCGTCGTCACCGCCGTGCTGTTCTCGGCGACGTTCAGGCTGGCGCTCGCGCCCGCCGCCGTCGCTGGTGATGACCGGAGCCATGTCGTTGACGTCGGTCACCGTCACGGCGATGGCCTGGCTGTCGGTGAGCGTGCCGTCCGAGACCTGCACGATGACGTCGTAGACGTTGTTGCCACCGGCGTCGGTGGGCGCTTCGTAGTCCGGGGCGGCGACGAAGCTGAGCACGCCGGTGCTGGCATTGATGGTGAAGCGAGCGGCGTCGGCCCCGCCCGCGATCGAGTACGTCAGGCTGGGGCCATCCACGTCGGTCGCCGTGACCGTCGTGACCGCGGTGCCGTTCTCGGCGACGTTCACGCTGGCGCTCGCCCCACCACCGTTGCTGGTGATGACCGGAGCGTTGTCGTTGACGTCGGTCACCGTCACGGCGATGGCCTGGCTGTCGGTGAGCGTGCCGTCCGAGACCTGCACGATGACGTCGTAGACGTTGTTGCCATCGGCATCGGTCGGCGCTTCGTAGTCCGGGGCAGCGATGAAGCTGAGCGCGCCGGTGCTGGCGTTGATCGTGAACTTCGCAGCGTCGGCGCCGCCGCTGATCGAGTAGGTGAGGCGACGGACCGTCCACGTCGGTGGCGGTGACGGTGGTGACCGCCGTGCTGTTCTCGGCGACGTTCAGGCCGGCGCTGGCCCCCCCACCGTCGCTGGTGATCACAGGGGCAACGTCGTTGACGTCGGTCACCGTCACGGCGATGGCCTGGCTGTCGGTGAGCGTGCCGTCCGAGACCTGCACGATGACGTCGTAGACGTTGTGCCCCCGGCGTCGGTCGGCGCTTCGTAGTCCGGGGCGGCCAGGAAGCTCAGCACGCCGGTGCTGGCATTGATCGTGAACTTCGCCGCGTCGGCCCCGCCGCTGATCGAGTACGTCAGGCTGGGGCCGTCGAGGTCGGTGGCGGTGACCGTCGTGACGGCGCTGCTGTTCTCGGCGACGTTCAGGCTGGCGCTGGCGCCGCCCCCGTCGCTGGTGATCACCGGAGCGTTGTCGTTGACATCGGTCACCGCCACGGCGATGGCCTGGCTGTCGGTGAGCGTGCCGTCCGAGACCTGCACGATGACGTCATAGACGTTGTTGCCACCGGCGTCGGTGGGCGCTCTCGTAGTCCGGGGCGGCGACGAAGCTCAGCGCGCCGGTGCTTGCATTGATGGTGAACATGGCCGCGTCCGACCCGCCCGCGATCGAGTAGGTGAGCGACGGACCATCCACGTCGGTCGCCGTCACCGTCGTCACCGCGGTGGCGTTCTCGGCGACGTTCAGGCTGGCGCTGGCGCCACCGCCGTTGCTGGTGATGACCGGGGCCAAGTCGTTGACGTCGGTCACCGTCACGGCGATCGCCTGCGTGTCGGTCAGCGTGCCGTCGCGACACCTGCACCACCACGTCGTAGACGTTGTCGGCATTGGCGTCGGTGGGCGTCTCGTAGTCCGGGGCCGCCACGAAGCTCGAGCACGCCGGTGCTGGCATTGATCGCGAACTTGCTCGCGTCGGCGCCGCCACTGATCGAGTACGTCAGGCTGGGGCCGTCGAGATCGGTGGCTGTCACCGTCGTGACGGCCGTCGCGTTCTCGGTCACGTTCATCGTAGCGCTGGCGCCACCACCGTCGCTGGTGATGACCGGAGCCACGTCGTTGAGGTCGGTCACTGTCACGGCGATGGCCTGCGTGTCGGTGAGCGTGCCGTCGCGACACCTGCACCACCACGTCGTAGACGTTGTCGGCGTCGGCGTCGGTGGGGTTCTCGTAGTCGGGTGCGACAACGAAGCTGAGCACGCCGGTGCTGGCATTGATCGTGAACTTCGCCGCGTCGGCCCCGCCGACGATCGAGTACGACAGGCTGGGGCCGTCGACATCGGTGGCCGTCACCGTCGTCACCGCCGTGCTGTTTTCGGCGACGTTCAGGCTGGCGCTGGCCCCACCACCGTCGCTGGTGATCACCGGGGTGCTGTCGTTGAGATCGGTCACCGTCACGGCGATGGCCTGCGCTGTCGGAGAGCGTGCCGTCCGAGACCTGCACCACCACGTCGTAGACGTTGTCGGCGTTGGCGTCGGTAGGCGTTTCGTAGTCCGGGGCGGCGATGAAGCTGAGCACGCCGGTGCCGGCATTGATCGTGAACTTCGCAGCGTCGGCGCCGCCACTGATCGAGTACGTGAGCGACGGACCGTCCACGTCGGTGGCGGTGACGGTGGTCACCGCCGTGCTGTTCTCGGCGACGTTCAGGCCGGCGCTGGCCCCACCACCGTCGCTGGTGATCACCGGGGCAACGTCGTTGACGTCGGTCACCGTCACGGCGATGGCCTGGCTGTCGGTGAGCGTGCCGTCCGAGACCTGCACGATGACGTCGTAGACGTTGTTGCCGCCGGCGTCGGTCGGGCGCTTCGTAGTCCGGGGCGGCCACGAAGCTCAGCGCGCCGGTGCTGGCGTTGATCGTGAACTTCGCCGCGTCGGCGCCGCCGCTGATCGAGTACGTCAGGCTGGGGCCGTCGAGTCGGTGGCGGTGACCGTCGTGACGGCGCGTGCCGTTCTCGGCGACGTTCAGGCTGGCGCTGGCGCCACCGCCGTCGCTGGTGATCACCGGGGCGATGTCGTTGACGTCGGTCACCGTGACCGCGATGGCCTGCGTGTCGGTGAGAGTGCCGTCGCTAGACCTGCACGATGACGTCATAGACGTTGTCGGCGTCGGCGTCGGTCGGCGCCTCGTAGTCCGGGGCCGCGACGAAGCTGAGCGACGCCGGTGCTGGCATTGATCGTGAACTTCGCAGCGTCGGCCCCGCCGCTGATCGAGTACGTCAGGCTGGGACCGTCCACGTCGGTAGCCGTTACCGTCGTCACCGCGGTGCCGTTCTCGGCGACGTTCACCGCAGCGTTCGCGCCGCCACCATCGCTGGTGATCACCGGGGCCATGTCGTTGACGTCGGTCACCGTCACGGCGAGGGCCTGGCTGTCGGTGAGGCTGCCGTCGCTCACCTGCACCACCACGTCGTAGACGTTGTCGGCGTCGGCATCCGTCGGCGCCTCGTAGTCCGGGGCCGTCACGAAGCTGAGCACGCCCGTGCTGGCATTGATGGTGAAGCGAGCGGCGTCGGCCCCGCCACTGATCGAGTACGTCAGGCTGGGGCCGTCGAGGTCGGTGGCGGTGACGGTGGTCACCGCGGTGCCGTTCTCGGCGACGTTCACCGCAGCGCTCGCGCCGCCGCCATTGCTGGTGATCACCGGGGCCAAGTCGTTGACGTCGGTCACCGTCACGGCGAGGGCCTGGCTGTCGGTGAGCTGCCGTCGCGACACCTGCACCACCACGTCGTAGACGTTGTCGGCGTTGGCGTCCGTGGGGGCCTCGAAGTCCGGAGCGGTGACGAAGCTCAGGACGCCGGTGCTGGCGTTGATCGTGAAGCGCGCGGCGTCGGCACCACCGGTAATCGAGTAGGTGAGCGACGGACCGTCTACGTCGGTGGCCGTGACTGTCGTAACGGCGGTGCTGTTCTCGGCGACGTTCAGACCGAGCGCTGGCGCCGCCGCCGTCGCTGGTGATCACTGGCGCCAAGTCGTTGACGTCGGTCACCGTCACGGCGAGGGCCTGGCTGTCGGTGAGCGTGCCGTCCGACACCTGCACCACCACGTCGTAGACGTTGTCGGCGTCGGCATCCGTCGGCGCCTCGTAGTCCGGGCCGCCACGAAGCTGAGCACGCCGGTGCTGGCATTGATCGTGAACTTGCGCGGCGTCGGCCCCGCCGGCGATCGAGTAGGTGAGGCTGACGGACCATCCACGTCGGTGGCGGTGACCGTCGTGACGGCGCGTGGCGTTCTCGGCGACGTTCAGGCTGGCGCTGGCCCCACCCCCGTCGCTGGTGATGACCGGAGCCACGTCGTTGACGTCGGTCACCGTCACGGCGAGGGCCTGGCTGTCGGTGAGCTTGCCGTCGGACACCTGCACCATCACGTCGTAGACGTTGTCGGCGTCGGCGTCCGTCGGGGCCTCGTAGTCCGGGGCCGCCACGAAGCTCAGCGCGCCGGTGCTGGCATTGATCGTGAACTTCGCAGCGTCGGCGCCGCCACTGATCGAGTAGGTCGAGCGACGGACCGTCCACGTCGGTGGCCGTGACCGTCGTCACCGCGGTGGCTGTTCTCGGCGACGTTCACCGCTAGCGCTGGCGCCACCACCGTCGCTGGTGATCACCGGGGCGTTGTCGTTGACGTCGGTCACCGTCACGGCGATGGCCTGGCTGTCGGTGAGCGTGCCGTCCGACACCTGCACGATCACGTCGTAGACGTTGTCGCCATCGGCGTCGGTCGGCGCCTCGTAGTCCGGGGCCGCCACGAAGCTCAGCACGCCGGTGCTGGCGTTGATCGTGAACTTCGCCGCGTCGGCCCCGCCACTGATCGAGTACGTCAGGCTGGGGCCATCGACATCGGTGGCCGTCACCGTCGTCACCGCGGTGCCGTTCTCGGCGACGTTCACGCGGCGCTGGCGCCACCACCGTCGCTGGTGATCACCGGGGCGTTGTCGTTGACATCGGTCACCGTCACGGCGAGGGCCTGGCTGTCGGTGAGCGTGCCGTCCGACACCTGCACCACCACGTCGTAGACGTTGTCGGCGTCGGCATCCGTCGGCGCCTCGTAGTCCGGGGCCGCCACGAAGCTGAGCACGCCGGTGCTGGCATTGATCGTGAACTGCGCCGCGTCGGCCCCGCCCGCGATCGAGTACGTCAGGCTGGGGCCGTCGACGTCGGTGGCGGTGACCGTCGTCACCGCGGTGCTGTTCTCGGCGACGTTCAGGCTGGCGCTGGCGCCACCACCGTCGCTGGTGATCACCGGGGCGTTGTCGTTGACGTCGGTCACCGTCACGGCGAGGGCCTGGCTGTCGGTGAGCGTGCCGTCCGAGACCTGCACGATGACGTCGTAGACGTTGTTGCCGTCGGCATCGGTGGGCGCCTCGTAGTCCGGGGCAGCCTGCGAAGCTGAGCACACCGGTGCTGGCGTTGATCGTGAACTTGCGCAGCGTCGGCCCCGCCGGCGATCGAGTAGGTGAGGCTGGGGCCGTCCACGTCGGTCGCGGTGACCGTCGTGACGGCCGTGGCGTTCTCGGCAACGTTCAGGGCTGGCGCTGGCGCCACCCCGTCGCTGGTGATGACCGGAGCCACGTCGTTGACGTCGGTCACCGTCACGGCGAGGGCCTGGCTGTCGGTGAGCGTGCCGTCCGACACCTGCACCACCACGTCGTAGACGTTGTCGGCGTCGGCATCCGTCGGCGCCTCGTAGTCCGGCGCGGCCAGGAAGCTCAGCACGCCGGTGCTGGCATTGATGGTGAAGCGCGCAGCGTCGGCCCCGCCGCTGATCGAGTACGTCAGGCGCGGACCGTCCACGTCGGTGGCCGTGACCGTCGTCACGGCGGTGCTGTTCTCGGCGACGTTCAGGCGGCGCTCGCCCCACCGCCGTCGCTGGTGATCACCGGCGCATCGTCGACCGCCGTCACCGAGGTCGACAGCGTCGCGGTCGCCGCGGCGATCGCGGTCGTGCCGCCGTTGACCGCCGTGTTCACGTTGACGCGCGTTTCGCTGCCCGCGGTGCTCGAGAAGCCTCCGCCGTACGAGTCGTCGAGCCCGCGCAGCGTGAGCGCCGGCGGCGTGCCGTTGTAGTCGGCCACCGGCACGAATCGGATCAGCGTCGCGCTGCTCACTGCCAGCGCGCCGGCGCCGTCGGCCACCGCGCCGATGGCGAACCAGTTGCCGCCGCCGTTGCTCGAGTACTGCCACGTGCCCTGCGTGCCCGCGTTGGCGGTGTTGCCCACCACGGCAATGCCGGCCAGGCTCGCGCCCGCGTCGATGTCGGCGAACTGGCCGGTGAAGATCGTCGCCACCGTCTGGCCCGGCGGGTTCGCCGTGTCCTCGGCAACCGATGCCAGCGTCCCGTTGCCGAGCGTCGGCGCATCGTTGACGGGATTGACCGTGATGGCCACCGTGTCGGTATCGGTCAGCGCGCCGCCGGTGCCGGTGTTGCCCTGATCGTTGGTGACGATCTGCAGGCTCGCGGCCCCGTTGAAGTTGGCCGCGGGGCTGAAGCTCATGCCTGCCAGCGCGGCATTGATGCTGGCGACGGTGCCGGTGAACGTCATCGTCGCGTCGGCCGCACCGTCGCCCACCGAGAAGCTCAGCCCCGCGGTGCCCGCCAGCGTGAGCGTGCCGTTGGTCCCGGTCAGCGTCACCTGCACGTGCGTTGCTGCCCGCGTCGGCGTCGCCGATCGAGATCAGGTTGCCGTTGCCCGACGAGAACACCAGCGTGCCGTCCTCGTTGACGGACTGCGCCGCGGGAACGCTGTTGACCGGGGCGACGTTCGGCGATCTCCCGGTTCGTGACGCACACGTCCGCCGCGTCGACGCCGTTGTAGCTCGCGTCGGCGCTCGTCGCCGCCGCGGTCACCACGGTGTAGGCGGCGTCGCCGTCGTTGGCGTAGTCCTGCAGCCCGAACACCGTCACCGTCTGCAGCACGTTCCAGTTCGCGGTGGTGAAGGTCAGCGTGGTCGGGCTGACCGTGCCTTCGCTGGCGTCGCCGCTGGCGATCGTGATCGTCACGTCGGCGGTCGGCTGGCTGGTCAGGCCGACCTGGAACGTCGCCGACGTGCCGGCCTCGGTGGTGGCCAGCCCGTAGCGCTGGAAGAACACGCCGTCGGCGTCGCCGCGTGCCGTTGCCGCCCCAGGCCACGATGAAGCGCCCGCCCGGCTGCGCCACCACCTCCGGCCAGAGCTGGTCGCCTGCCGTGGTCGTGTTGACCTGGAACTCGGCACCGATCGCGCTGCCGTTCCACGAGAAGCGCCGGCCGACCACGCCGATGCCGGCGCCGTCGGCCGCGCTGTTCCATACCACCGTGAGGTTGCCGCCGGCGTCCGCGCTCACCGAGGCGATCGGCTGCTGCGCCGAGCTCACGGTGGTGGTGTTGACGCGCGTCTCGCCGCCGATCGCCGAGCCGTTGGCGGCGTAGCGCTGCAGGTAGACCTCGAAGGTGCCGTCGGCGTTGCGGCTCTGGTAGACGACGACGAAGCGGCCGTCGGCCAGCATCGTCACGTCGTGGTAGAGCTGGCTGTTGGCGGTCGTCGTGTTGACGCGGAACTCGTTGCCCTGCGCCGTGCCGTTGGCAGCGAAGCGCTGGCCGTACACGCCATAGCCCGAGCCGTCCTGCAGGTCGCTGGCCCAGGTGACGACGAAGCTGCCGCTGTCGGACATCGCCACCGAGGCGAGTTGCTGCGTGCCCGCCGTGTAGGTGTTGACGCGGAACTCGCCCCCCTGCGCCACGCCGCTGGCGTCGTAGCGCTGGCCGTAGATGCCGATGCTGGCGTCCGGATCCTGCGGGCTGGACCACACGATCACGAATGCGCCGGTCGACGACATCGCGATCTGCGACGTGATCTGGCTGCCGGCCGTCGTCGTGCTGACGCGGAACTCGGCACCCTGCGCCACGCCGGCGGCGTTGTAGCGCTGGGCGTAGACGCCGTAGCCGCTGCCGTCCTGGTTGTTGCTCGACCAGGTGACGACGAAGTTGCCCGTGGCGTCCATCGCCACCGACGGGCAGGATCTGGGTGTCCGCGGTGGTGGTGTTGACCAGGAACTCGCCGCCCAGCGCCGTGCCGTCGGCGCTGAAGCGCTGGCCGTAGATGCCGTAGGCGTTGCCGTCCTGCAGGTTGCTCGCCCACACGACGACGAAGTTGCCGTTGGCGTCGGTCGCGATCGCCTGGCTCACGTTGGCCGCGATGCTCTGGTCGCCGACCGTCGTCGTGTTGACGCGCGTCTCGCCGCCCAGCGCCGACACCGCCACCGGCGTCACGGTGATCGCGGCGCTGTCGTTGTCGAGGTTGGTCACCGACACGTCGGCCGGGTCGAGCCCGTTGTAGTTCGGGTCGGTGCTGCTCGCCACAGCCAAAAGGACCGAGTAGCCCACGTTGCCGTCGATCTGGCTGTCGTCGACGCCGCTCACCGTCACCGTCTGCGGCGTGCTCCAGTTGGCGGTGGTGAAGGTCAGCGAGCCGGCCGACACGCCGCCCTCGGTCGCGTCCGAGACCGACAGGCCGACGGTCACGTTGGCCGTCGGCGCGCTGCGCAGCACGACGGAGAACGTGGCCGTGCCGCCGCCTTCCGTGGTGGTGAGCCCGCTGAGCGGCGTGACGACGAAGCCCGCCACGTTGATCGTCACCGTGTCGGTGTCGCTCTGCGCCCCGCCCGCGCCGCTGTTGCCCTGGTCGCTGGTGGCGATCTGCAGGCTCGCGCCGCCGCTGACGTTGGCCGTCGGCGTCAGGCTCATGCCGGAGAGCGCGGCGTTGATGTTCGCCAGCGTGCCGGTGAACGTCATCGCCGCGTCGGCCGTGCCGTCGCCGGTCGAGAACGTGAGCCCCGACGTGCCGCTCAGCGAGAGCGTGCCCTGCGTGCCGGTCAGCGTGACCTGCATCGCCGCGGCGCCGGCATCGACGTCGCCGATGCTGATCAGGTTGCCGTTGGCGGCGCTGAACACCAGCGGCACGCCTTCGCGCGCGGTCTGCGTGCCGGGGACGGTGTTCACCGGCGCGTCGTTCACCGCGGTGACGGTCATCGACGCGCTGGCCGCCTGGCTCGAGTACGCGGTGGTGCCGCCGCCGGCGCCGGGGTTGGCATACGCTGGCGTGGCGTTGGTCGAGGCGCTGCCCGTGGTCTGGTCCCAGGCCACGAAGCCGAAGCTCGCGGTCTCGCCGTTGGCGCCGTCGGGGATGTAGCGCACCTGCGAGGTCGAAGTCAGCAGCAGGGCGTTGGTGGCCGACACCGCGCCGAACGCCGTTCCAGGTCACGCCGTCGGTGGAGTATTGCCAGGTGCCGTTGCCGCTCTTGCCGGTGATGGCGATGCCCTTCGAGCGCGCCGCTGTCGACGTCGGCCCAGCTCGCACCGGTGAGGATCGTGTTCGACCGTGGTGCCGCTGCTGGTCGTGTTCTCGTCGGTGGCGGTCGAGCGTGACCGTGGCCGCGTTGGTGATCGTCGGCGCGTCGTTGACGCTGCTGACCGTCATCGACGCGGTCGCGCTCTGGCTCGAGTACGGCCGTGCTGCCGCCGCCCGCGCCCGGGTTGGCATACGCCGGCGTGGCGTTGGTCGACGCGGTGCCGCGTGGTCTGGTCCCAGGCCACGAAGCTGAAGCTCGGCGGTCTCGCCGTTGGCGCCGTCGGGGATGTAGCGCATCTGCGTAGCCGGAAGTCAGCAGCAGGGCGTTGGTGGCCGACACCGCCCCGAACGCGGCCCAGGTCACGCCATCGGTGGAGTATTGCCAGGTGCCGTTGCCGCGTCTTGCTGGTGACGGCGATGCCCTTCAGCGCGCCGCTGTCAACGTCGGCCCAGCTCGCACCGGTGAGGATCGTGTTCACCGTGGTGCCGCTGCTGGTCGTGTTCTCGTCGGTGCCGGTGAGCGTGACGGTGGCCGCGTTGGTGATCGTCGGCGCGTCGTTGACCGCGCTGACGGTGATGCTCGCGCTCGCGGTGGCGCTGCTGAAGGCGCTCGAGCCGCCGTTGGTCGTCGTGTCGGCGGTCAGGCCGGCGGTGCCGCTGGTCTGGTCCCAGGCACGGAAGGTGAGGCCGGAGCCGACCGTGCCGTTCCAGTTCGCGTTCGGCACGAAGCGCACATACGTGTTCGTGTCGGCGATCAGCAGCCGCGCGCTGGCGCCGCTGGGGCTGCCGAAGGCGTTCCAGGTCACGCCGCCGTTGGCGCTCCACTGCCAGCTGCCGTTGGTGTTGTCGACCGCCGTCACCGCGATGCCGGTCAGCGCGCCGCTGTCGCCGTCGGTGACGCGGCCGCTGATCAGTGCCGACACCAGCGTGCCGGGGTTGCTCGCCGGGTCTTCCAGGATCGTCGTCAGCGCATTGGCGCCGGACAGCGCCGGTGCCTGGTTGATGCCCACCAGCGCCAGCGCGTCGAACTCCTCGCCGCCGGCGCTGATGCCGACGTCCGCACCGGTGAACAGCATCGCAGCCGTTCCAGCGGTTGTTCCGGAACCCACGCTGCTCAGCGTGACCGTGATGATGTCGTACTTGGTGGCCGACAGGTTGTTGCTGCCGACCGTGCTGTCGTTGGCGTTCAGCGTGAACAGCAACTGCCCGGCGCTCAGCGACACGCCGCCGATGGTCACCGCCGAGCCGATCAGCTCGACCCCTTCGATGCCGGCGTTGAGGTTGAAGCCGGCGCCGTCGACGAACTTCTGCGTCAACGTGCCCGCGGTCGTGCCGGCGCCGGTGGCGGTGGCGACGAACAGGTCCAGATCCACCTTGCTCGGCTCCGAAATCAGGAAGCTGCCGGCCTGCAGCGTCTGGCCGCCGACCACGGTGGACTGCTCGACCAGCGTGAAGTCGCCGACCTGCTTGGCGGTCGGGTTCTGCAGCAGGATCGAGAAGGTGCCCGCGCTGAAGTTGCCCGGCGTCGTCGGGCGGAACAGCACGATATCGTTCTTGCTCACCGCCACGCCGCCGAAGGTCTCGTTGGCCGTCACCGCGAACAGGATGTCGCCGGCCAGCAGCGTGGTGGCGCCGCCGCCGGCGCCCACCGTCACGCTGCGGCTCACGCGGTGCAGGCCGGCCAGGTTGGCGTTGCCGTCGGCGGCGAAACTGTCGATGTCGAACACGCTGGAGAAGGTGCCCGCGGTGGTGCCGCTGCCGAGTGCGAGATTCGGATCGCCGAAGTTCACGACCTGGCCGTCGTTCCAGCTCAGGCCGCCGCTGCCGGCCGACGAGGTGGCGACCGTCGCCGACGACAGCCACAGCGATGCCGGCGGGGTGGCCGCGCCCAGCGTCACGCTGGTGTCGACGTTGGCGCTGGTGCTGCCGTCGCCGTCGGTCAGCACGAAGCGCACGGTGCGCGTTCCCAGCGTCGGGCTCGCGCCGTCGGTGTCCTGGAAGCTGATGTTGCGCACCAGCGCCGTCGCGCTGGCGGCGTTGGCATTGGCGTTGAACGTCACCACCAGCGGGCTGCCGCCGGTGCCGCCGCTGAAAGTGCCGATCACCGCGCCACCGTAGCTGACGTTGGCACCCGAGACACCGATCTGTCCGGCGCCCGTGCCCTGGTCACGGATCGCCAGCACGTCCTCGGCCGCGTCGCTGCCGGCAGCGAGCGACACCGTGAGCGTGCCGCCCGCGAAGTCGGGCGAGTCGCTGTCGGTGACACTGGCGTTGCCGCCCTGGTCGATGACGATCGCACCGCCGCCGGCGGTGTAGCGCAGCGTGTCGCCGGCGAGGCCGGAGATCACCGGCACCCCCACCAGCGAGGCCTTCAGCGGTGCCACGACGATGGCCCATTCGCCGGCACCACTGCCACTGCCGCCGGCCGTCCACGACATCGTCACCGAGGCCGCGCCGGCCTCGGTGCTGATGCCGGTGTGCATCGTCTCCGGGCCGGTGCCGATGCGGGTCGCGAGCGCGGTCTGGCCCGCGCCGGCACCGAGCGTGGAGCGGTCGCGGATTGCCACCGCATCGACCACCACCTCGCCAGCGGCCGAACTCACGGCCACGCCGGTGATCGCGTTGCCCGTGCCGCCGGTCTTGGCGACGGTGCCGAAGGGCGTAGTCTGGTCGACGCCGTAGAAGGTGGTCGCGGCGGCCGAGATGGTCACGCTGGTGCCGGTCTGCACCACGACGTTGGCGGTGCCCACGGTGGGCGCGACCAGGTACCACAGCTGCGCCTTGACGCCGCCGCCGCCGGCCTGGCGATGCCGTATCGAGCAGCGTCAGCGCCTGGCCGCCGTAGCTGACGCCGGTGATGTTGGTGGTGTCGCCGTTGACGCCCAGGTTGACGACGAGGATGCGCTCGCCGCCCGCGGCGACGGTAGTACGACCAGGTCAGCGAGGTGGCGCCCACCGTGGTCGACGCCGACGACGTGCTGCCGGTGGTGATGGCGAGCACACCCGACCCAGTGGCTCTGTGCGTCGGGCCCGATCGCGACCCGGGCCTCGATCTGCCCGGTCTGGACCTCGAGCACCCAGTCGCCGCCGCGCGCTGCCGATCCGGTGGCATCGATGCTCGCGGCCACGTCGGCCGTGGTCAGCTGCGCGAGCGTGGCTGAGCAGCACGCGGCCGGCCATTCGCCTGCACCGGCACTCGCAGGCATAGAGCAGGATGTCGGCATCGGCGGTGAGGGCGCCGTGCCCAAGCGCGCAGCATCTCGGCGCGCGCGCCCAGGCTGGCCGATCGACGAGCCGCTGCCCAGCAGCAGCACGCCGTCGTCGCCATGCGAGACGATGTGCAGCGCGTCGATGCCGCGGCGTCCGGCCAGCGCGTCGTCGATCTGGGCCAGGCCGTCGCGCTGCGCGTCGATCACCACCACCTCGATGCGCGTGCTCTCGTCGGGCCGTGCGCGCAGGTCGTCGATCAGGGCCTGCGTGGTCGGCCACGCGCGAGTCGATGAACACGATCTCGGTGCGCTGGGTCGCGGTGCGGGTCGCGTCGGCGTCCTGCGGCGTCGCGCGCGAGTACGGGCCGTCGACCATCCGCACCTCGGCCGACGTGGCGGGCAGCCCACAGCGCCGGGTTCAGGTCGGCCGAGTAGAGGATGCGCGGCTCGCACTCCTCGACCACGGCGCTGCGCTCGACCGGTCGGTCGAACCAGGCGGCGAGGCGGCGCAGCAGTTGCATCGGTGAAGGCGCGCCGTCAGCGGCGCTGCACCACCGGGCTCACGCCCGCGTTCGGCGCGGTCACCGGGGCCGCGGCCGGCGTCACGCCGCTGCGCGCCACGGCCGAGGGGATGCTCAGCCCGAGGTCGACCTTGCAGCGCAGCCCGGCCGGCAGCGCGCCGTTGGGGTTGGGCAGTTCCAGGCGCACGCGGAAGGTGTTGCTCGCCGCATCGATGACGCGGTCGACCGTCTTCACCACGGCCGTGACCTCGCCGCTCTTGAACAGCTCGGGCCAGACGCGGCCTTTCATGCCGGCCTCGACCTGCCCGAACGCGGCCGCCGGCACCAGCACGTCGACGCGCAGCGGGTCGATCGCGGCCAGCCGCAGCACCGGCTTCTGGTCGACGTACTCGCCGGGCGACATGAAGCGCTCGACCACCACGCCGGCGATCGGCGCGCGGATCGTGCGCTGCTCGAGTTGCGCCGCCGCGAGCTCGACCTCGCGGCTCGAGAGCTTGCGCTTCTCCTGCGCCTGGTCGGTGCGCCCGCCGGCCACCTGCACCTCGGCGCGCTGCTTGTCGAGGTAGGTCTTGCTGACGAAGTTCTGCTCGAACAACTCGTTGGCGCGCTGCAGTTCGCGCTCGGCGAGCTCGTGCGCGCCCGTCGCCGACGTCACCTCGCCCCGCTGCTGCGCCCGCTCGCGCGCCACCGCGAGCGCCGCGCGCTCGACGCTGGCGTTGAGCTGCACGATGGCCTGGCCGCGCTGCACGAAGTCGCCGCGTTCGACGCCGATGCGCTCGATCACGCCGGGGGCGGCGCTGCCCACCTGCACGATCTGGTGCGGCTGGATCATGCAATCCAGGCCGCCCGCGGGCGCCTGGGCGAAGGCGGCCGCCGGCATCAGCGCGGCCGCCAGCGCGGGAGCAAGGGTTCTCATGCGCAGTCTTTCTTCGTCTTGTTTCATTCGGTGCCTCCGGCAAAGCCGTACAACTCGTCGTGGTGGCGCTCGGCGCGCCGCAGATGGCGCCGCAGCTGCCGGTCCTGCCATTCGCAGCGGGCCTGCGCCAGCGCGAACAGCGCGCGCGCCAGCACGGCCGGCACGCGGCCCTGGCGGGCCCAGGCCGCCGCGGCGCGGCACAGCGCCTGCGGCACGGCGCGGCGCAGCAGGCCGTCGTCGAGCGCCAGCACGCGCTCGGCCGAGCCGGGGTCGCCATGGCGCGCGCTGCGGCCGATCAACTGCCGATCGATGCGGCGCGAGCGGTTGCGCATGGTCGCGATCACGTGCAGGCCGCCCAGCGCCGCCACGCCGTCGCCGAGGCGGATGTCGGTGCCGCGGCCGGCGATGTTGGTCGCGACCGTGACGACGCCACGCTCGCCGGCGCGCGCGATGCGGGCTGCCTCGTCGGCATCCTGCAGCGCATGCAGCACCTGGTGCTCGATGCCGGCCGCCTGCAGCCGCGCCGACAGCTGCGACGACGCGGCCACGCTGTCGGTGCCCACCAGTACCGGCCGCCCGGTCGTGCGTTCGCGTTGCACGGCGGCCAGCACCGCCTGCCACTTCGCCTCGGCGGTCGTGAACATCTGCTCGCCGAGCCAGCGGCGCCGATTCGGCCGCGCCAGCGGCACGCCGACGACGCCGCTGCCGTAGAGCACCTGCAACTCGTGGCGCGCTTCACGCAGCGTGCCGCTCGTGCCGCCGAGGTGCAGGTAGCGCACGAAGAAGCGCTGGTAGGTGATCTGCGCCACCGTGGCGCTCGGCGGGCTCGGCGCGAGCCCTTCCTTGATCTCCACCATCTGGTGCAGTGCGCCGGTCCACTGGCGGCCTTCGGCGATGCGGCCGGTGATTTCGTCGATCAGTTGCAGGCCGCGTGCGGTGACGGCGTACTCGCGGTCGCGGCGCTGCAGCAGGCGCGCCGCCAGTGCGGCCTCCACCAGTTCGTGCGCACGGCGCAGCGGGTGCAGCGCGCCGTGCTGGGCCCCGCGCAGCGCCTCGGCCACGCGCGTGCGGCCGGCCTCGGTGAGCGCGGCGGCGCGCTCGGCGGGATGCAGCGTGAAGTCGATCCCGTGTTCGAGCGCGCAGGCGATCTCGTAGGCGCGGCAGTAGGCGGCGGCGTCGACACCGCCGCACGGCGCGGCCAGGATCAGCGGCAGCGTGGCCTCGTCGAGCAGGATGCTGTCGGCCTCGTCGACGACGGCGAAGCACAGGCCCGGCAATGCCGGTGCGGCCGCGTCGCCTTCGTCGATCGACCGTGCACGCAGCACGCGCGGGTCGCGCTCGCCGGCCAGCGCGCGGTGGTCGTGCAGGTAATCGAACGCCAGCTCGCGCGCCGTGGTGTGCACGATGTCGGCGCGGTAGGTCGCGAAGCGCTGCGCGCGCGGCGTGGCGCCGACGATGGTGCCGCTGGTGAGGCCCAGCGCCGCATACAGCGGCAGCAGCGCGTCGCGGTCGCGTGCGGCCAGGTAGTCGTTGGCGGTCAGCACGTGCACGCGGATGCCGCCCAGCGCCGCCGCGGCCGCCGCCAGCGCCGCCGCCAGCGTCTTGCCCTCGCCGGTGGCCATCTCGACCAGGCGGCCTTGCAGCAGCAGCCGCGCCGCCTGCAGTTGCGTGTCGTAAGGCGTCTTGCCGAGCGTGCGTGCCATCGTGGCCGCCACCAGCACCAGCGCCGACGCAAACGCGGCTTCGCCGAGCCCGTCGCGACGCAGGCGCCCGCGCACGGCGGCGAGGGTGGCTTCGAATTGAGGGGCGTCGGCACGCGCCAGTGCGGTGATGCGGGGCAACCAGTCGCGCGCCGGCGCCAGCGACGACGCGCCGCGTACGAGGCGGCTGCGCAGTGCGCGCCCGAGGTCACGCAGGGCGGAGGGTTCGCCAGCGGCCTCGCGCTGCGGGTAGTGGCTGAATTCGAGGCCACGGGCCCAGAGCAGTTGCGCGCTCATCGCTCGAAGTACCTCAGGAACGACTGGCGCACGAAGCGCCCGAGCAGCTCGGCCGCGCTGGCCTCGCCGTGCGCGAAGGTGACCATCGCTCGCGCGCCGATGCGCGCGTCGACGCCGTGCGGCAGGCGCAGGTCGAGCTGGAAGCGCGGCTCGCGTGCGGTGCGGCCGCTGCGGTCGGTGGCGTCGACCGCGATGCTGCCGCCGGCCGGCTCGCCGAGCGCGGCCGTGGGCAGCGCGGCCGAGGCCTGCGGCACTGCGGCGTCGAGCGCGGCGCGCCACGGCCGGTCGACGCCATGCGCCAGCGTCACGTTGATGGTGCCCGGGCGCTCGCGCACCAGCGCGATGTCTTCGTTGCGCACCAGCGCCCGCACCAGCGGCGCGCCCTCGGGCAGCACGTGGCCGAGCAGTTCGCCCTGCGCCAGGTGGGCGCCCAGGGCCTGGCGCCGCGGGTCGATCGCCACGCGGCCGGCCACGCCGGCGCGCAGCAGCAACTGGTCCACGCGCTGCTGCAGGCGCTCGTGTTCGGCGGCCAGGCGCACCAGTTCGTCCTCGGCCGCCTTGGTGCGCATCGCATCGTTGTCGAAGCGCGAGGCACGCTCGATCTGCGCGCGCTCGAGCTGGGCCTGCACGCGCGCCAGTTCGGCGCGCAGCGGATCGTTGGCCAGGCGCGCGATCGGTGTGCCGGCGGCCACCGGGTCGCCGTCGCGCACCAGCAGCGCCTCGACGAATCCGTCGCTGCCGGTGCGCAGCAGGGCGTCGTCGGGCAGCCAGACGACGCCGGGGGCGTGGCTGCGCTGCGGCAGCGGCAGCGCGAAGGCCAACACGCCGAGGGCGGCCACCGCCGCCGACATCACCGCCGCGGCCCGCGCGCGGTGGCCGGCGGCCTCGCCCGCAGTGGCGATCCAGCGCAGCGCGCGCACCAGCGGCTGGCCCAGCAGCCACCACGACGCCAGCGCCAGCACGGTCAGCCCGAACGCCGCATGCACGCCGGCCACGGCCACGGTCAGCAAGGCCAGCAGCACGGCGCGCCAGGCCCACGACAGCGGGGCGTACGCGAGCAGCCACGGGCGCTCGCCGCGCGCGCGGCTGCCGAAACGCACGCGCGGCAGGCGCAGCAGCCGCCGCGCCAGCAGGTAGCGCCAGTACTGCGCGCTGCGCTGCGCCAGGTTGGGCAGCTCGGCCACGTCGCACAGCGCGAAGTAGCCGTCGAAGCGCAGCAGCGGATTGCCGTTGACGAGCAGCGTCGAGACGCCGCCTATGACCACCACCGCGAACGCGATGTCCTGCGCCAGGCCCGGCTCGAGCAGCAGCCACAGCGGCAGCGCGATGCTGGCCAGAACCGCCTCGACGAAGATGCCGGCCAGCGCCACCGATGCGCGTTTGTGCTTGCTGGCGAACGCCACCGAGGCCGAGGCGTCGACGTAGGGCACGGGCGTGAGCATCAGCAGCGTGATGCCGACCTCGTGCACCTCGCCGCCGAAGCGCTTGACGGCGAATGCGTGCGCGGCCTCGTGCAGCGCCTTGATGAGCGGGTAGACCAGCCACATCGCGAGCAGCATGCGGCCGCTGGCGAGGTGGGACTGCCCATGCGCGGTCAGTTCGGCGAGGTTGAACAGCAGCAGCAGCGCGCCGAGCGCGATCAGCGCGACGCCCAGACGCAGCGCGGGAGCGCTGAAGAGCCAGCGCACGCGGTGCAGGTGAGCCTCGAGGAAAGCGTCCGGGTCCCACAGCGGCAGGCGGAACGCGAGCGGGTTGACGGCCGCGCGTGCGCGTGTGCGCTGGGCCCGGGCCTGCGCCTTGACGATCGCGGCGGCGTCGGGCGCGACATCGCCGACGAACAGGTTGGCGCCGAAGGCCTGCGAGAAGACGCGGATCGCCTCGGCCTGCGAGGGCGCGCGGTCGCCCTCGGCCTCGACGCGCGCCGACCACACCTCGTCGAGCGTGCGCTGCCCGTCGCAGCTGGCGATCAGCGCGTAGGCGATGTCGTTGAAGCGGTGGTGGCGGCCCGACACCGGATCGGTCAGCACGTACCAGGTTTCGCCGCGCACGCGCTGGCGCGAGATGCGCACACCCGCACGCAGGCGCGGCCGCATGAACGCGACGCGGTACCAGTCGGCACTCAGCAGGGGTTCGCGCCGGCCCATGGCTGCGTCACCCGAGCAGCCGCCACGCGGTGCGCTGAACCCAGCCGCCGGCGCGCTGCCACCAGATGGCGCCCTGGCTGCGCTGGTCGACGTCGATGCGTGCGACGCCGCGCAGACCGTGGCGCAACGCGCCGTGCCCCGCCGCGGCGGCGTCGTC
Source organism: uncultured beta proteobacterium (assembly GCA_963840805.1). GTDB lineage: Bacteria > Pseudomonadota > Gammaproteobacteria > Burkholderiales > Burkholderiaceae_C > CADEEN01. Next base: position 45,491 of record CAWJAJ010000015.1, read on the forward strand.
GACGCGGCCCTCGACCTCGAACACGTTGCGCCCGTCGAGCGTGGTGGCGACCGGCGACACGCGCGTCACCGCAAACGGCAACGGCCGCTCCGTGAACGCGGCGAACATCACCTGCGCCGGCTGGCCTTCGCGCAGCGCGGCGACGTCCTGTTCGTCGACCTCGGCCACGACGCGGAAGCGCCGGTCGGGCGCCAGCGTCATCAGCTCCTGGCCGCGCTTGACCGGCGTGCCGATGGCCTGGCTCAGGTCGCCGCTGATGACCACGCCGTCGATCGGCGCCTTGAGCTGCGCGCGGTCGAGCTGGCGCAGCGCCAGGTCGAGCTGGGTCTGCGCCTGCTCGAGCTTCGAGCGTGCGATCACGATCTGCGACGCGTCGTCCTTCGACAGCGCCTCGCGGTACTGCTTGTCCAACTGCGCGATCTCGGCGCTCCACTTGTCGCGTTCGAGCGCGAGTTCCTGGTCTTCCAGCGTCAGCAGCACCTGGCCGGCGCGCACCGTGTCGCCCGGGCGCACGCTCACCGCGCGCACGAAGCCGTCGCTCGGGGCGGCCATCACGCGCTGCACGGCGCCCTCGACCCGCGCCGTCGCGACCACGCGATAGGTGGTGGGCCATACCAGCACGACGGCCGCGACGAGCACCGCGGCGGCGGCGCCGAGCCGGCTGGTCGTGAGCCAGGTGGTGCCGGCCAGGCGGCGCCCGCGCGGCGCCACGGCCTCGACGATGCGGCCGCCGACCGGCGCGTCCAGGCGGTGCTTGAGCTCGAGGATCGGGCCGACGAACAGTGCCGCGTCCTTGGCCAGCTCGAGGGCCCGCGCGTCGAAGCCCTCGCGGCGCTCGAACACGATGGCGCCGAGCGCCCGGCTGCGCCCGACCATCGGCACGGTGCAGATCGCGGCCTGGCCGTTGGCGCGCGCCAGCTCGGCATGGGCCACGGCGACGGCCGCCGAACTGCCGCGCGGCAGTGGGTGGATCACGGTGCTGCGCTGGTCGAGGCATTCGTCCATCGCCGCGGCGATCGCGCGCACCAGGTTCTGGCGCGTGCCGCAGGTCGGCATGGCCCGACATCGCCGCCACGCGCACGCGGCCCTGGCTGTGGAAGCCGATGCTCACACGCTCGCAGTTCAGCAGCAGCGACAGCTCGGTCACGACGGCGCTGGCCGCGCTGGCAAAGCGCTCGTGCCCGAGCGCGCGCGCCTGCAGCGACAGCACGGTGCCGCCGCGTGAAGCGGAGCCCGACGCACGCGCACGCGGCTCCGGCGCCGTGGCGGGCGCGGTGGCGGCGGGCGCCTGGGCAGGCGCTTTGGCGGGGGCGTCGATCTTCATGCCTTTTGGGCGTTGGCGGACGTGGGCAGGGTTACCTCGGATTGGACAGGCGGGCGCTCGGCGGCCATCGCGCGAAGTGCACGCGATGACCCGTCCATATCATCGGTTTGCCTGCCGGGCCGGCACGGGGGGCGCGCGCGCGGTGTGACATCTGCGCGTGAAGTGCTGCCGCATGGCGGCCTGGAGTCCGCGCCTGCGAGCCCTGCCCCGTCCCTGCGCGTCAGAACCGCAGCGGCGACCCCGCCAGCAGCGTCCCTACAATCCGCCGCATCCGAGACTCCCCAGAGCACCCCCCATGCAGTCCCCGCCCGCCCACACCACGCCCGAGATGCGCACGCTGCCGAAGCTCATCTTCATGAGCCGCTGGCTGCAGTTGCCGCTCTACCTGGGCCTGATCGCCGCGCAGGGCGTGTACGTCTGGCACTTCCTGCTCGAGCTGTGGCACCTGATCGAGGCTGCCTTCGGCAACCAGGCGGCACTCGGGCTGCTGGTCAAGAGCGTCGGCTACACCGGCCTGGACGTCGGCACGCTCAACGAAACGATCATCATGCTGGTGGTGCTGGCGCTGATCGACGTGGTGATGATCAGCAACCTGCTGATCATGGTCATCGTCGGCGGCTACGAGACCTTCGTCTCGCGCATGAACCTCGAAGGCCACCCCGACCAGCCCGAGTGGCTGAGCCATGTGAACGCCTCGGTGCTGAAGGTCAAGCTGGCCACCGCGATCATCGGCATCAGCTCGATCCACCTGCTGAAGACCTTCATCAACGCCGCCAACTACAGCGACAAGGTGCTGATCGCGCAGACCGCGATCCACATCACCTTCCTGCTCTCGGCGATGGCCATCGCCTACACCGACCGCCTCATGTCGGTGTCGAAGCCGGAAGCGCACGCCTGACGCGGCCGGCGGCGATCAGGATCGCCGCACCGGCCAGGCCCGCGACGAGCGAGCCGGCGAGCACGCCGAGCTTGAGCTTGGTTTCGTAGGCGGCGCCGAGGCCGTCGAAGGCCAGGCCGCCGATGAACAGGCTCATCGTGAAGCCGATGCCGCAGAGCACGCACACGCCGAAGAACTGCAGCGTGCTGGCACCGGCCGGCGCCGCGCCCAGCCCCGAGCGCAGCAGCAACCACGAGGTGCCGAAGACGCCGATCGCCTTGCCCAGCACCAGGCCGAGCGCGATGCCCAGCGTCACCGGCTCGAGTAGCGCCGCGGGGCTGGCGCCGGCCAGATTCACGCCTGCATTGCAGAAGCCGAACACCGGCAGGATCAGGAAGGCCACCCACGGGTGCAGGCCATGCTCGATGCGCTGCAACGGCGAGCCGCCGTCGGCGTCGCGGGCCGGGATCGCCATTGCGGTGAGCACGCCCGCCAGCGTGGCATGCACGCCCGACTTGAGCACGAAGACCCAGATCAGCAGGCCGACCGCGGCGTACACGTCGACCCGCATCACCTTCATGCGGTTCAGCAGGAGCAACGCCATCAACCCGACGCCGGCGCCGGCCAACGCCGTGACCGAGAGCTTGTCGGTGTAGAACAGCGCGATGACGACGATGGCGCCCAGGTCGTCGATGATCGCCACCGCCGCCAGGAAGACCTTCAGCGACGCCGGCACGCGCGAGCCGAGCAGCATCACGATGCCGATCGCGAACGCGATGTCGGTGGCTGCCGGAATGGCCCAGCCCTGCAGCGCCAGGGGATCGCTCCAGTTGATCGCGCCGTAGATCAATGCCGGCACCATCATGCCGCCGAGCGCCGCGGCCAGCGGCAGCACGGCCTGACGGCGGTCGGCCAACTCGCCCTCGACGAACTCGCGCTTGATCTCCAGGCCGACGAGGAAGAAGAACACCGCCATCCACAGGTCATTCACCCAGACGAGCAGCGTCTTCTCGAGCACCAGCGTCCTGCCGATGACGAGTTCGCCCGGCGTTTGCAGGAACGCCTCGTACCACGGCGCGAGCGGCGAGTTGCTGACCACCAGCGCCGCCAATGCGGCGAGCCCGAGTACCACGCCGCCGGCGGACTCATGCGCGAAGAAGCGCATGAAGGCGGTGGCCCCCTGCGGCGGGCGTGCAGACATCGACGGCTCCTCGAAACTGCAGGCGCGATCTTGCCGCAAGTCACCCACACGTCACGCCGGGCACCGGGTCCAGAATCGCCCTGGCCGAGAACACCCGTGCGCGAAAGGATCCCTCATGCAAGCGGCCTTCTATGAATCCACCGGAGCGGCACGCGAGGTGCTGCAGGTGTCGACGCTGCCCGACCCGATGCCGGGCCCCGGCGAGGTGCGCGTGCGCCTGCGCTGGTCGGGCGTCAACCCGTCGGACGTCAAGTCACGCGCCGGTCTGCGCAGCAAGACGCTGGCGTTTGCCCGCGTCGTGCCGCACAGCGACGGCATGGGTGTCGTCGACGCCGTCGGCGACGGCGTGGCGCGCACACGCATCGGCCAGCGCGTGTGGGTCTGGAACGCAGCCTGGGGCCGCGCCTTCGGCACCGCCGCGCAGTTCGTCGTGCTGCCCGAGCGCCAGGCCGTGCCGCTGCCCGATGGCGTCAGCGACGAGGCCGGCGCCTGCCTCGGCATCCCGGCGCTGACCGCATTGCACGCGGTCATGAGCCATGGCGGCGTCGCCGGACAGCGCGTGCTGGTGACGGGCGGTGCCGGCGCGGTCGGCCACTATGCGGTGCAGTTCGCGCGCTTGCTCGGTGCGCGCCAGGTTCTGGCCACGGTCAGCAGCGCCGCCAAGGGCGCCATCGCCAGCGCGGCCGGTGCCGACGCTGTGATCGACTACCGCCGTGACGACGTCGGCGACCGCGTGCGCGACGCCACGCAGGGCGAGGGTGTCGATCGCATCGTCGAGGTCGATGTCGCCGCCAACGCCACGACCGATCTGGATCTGATCCGGCCGGGAGGCGCGTGCGTCGTCTACGGCAGCGGTGCGGCCCAATTCGCGCTGCCGTTCTTCCCGTTGATCGTGAAGAACGTGACGATGCATTTCTTCATCGTCTACAACCTCGGCGACGCCGATCGCGAGCGCGCTGTCGCCGCGCTGACCGGTTGGCTCGAACGCGGTGCGGTGGCGCACCGGATCGCCGCACGCGTGCCCCTCGAGCGCATCGCCGAAGCGCACGAACAGGTCGAGCAGGGCGCCGCGGTCGGCAACGTCGTGCTGGCGATTCCGTAGCCCGGCCGGCATGCGTGGCCACCGATTGACGGTGCGCAACACGGTCCGGGCCGGTCGCCGTAGCATTGCCTCTCGGGGGCGCGCATGCGCGCAGGCCTCGAGGAGATCACGGTGAGCAACTACGCATTCGGCAAGACCGTCGCGATGGATTTCGACGCGGCCGTCGACAAGGTCACCCAGGAACTCGGCAAGGAGGGCTTCGGCGTGCTGACGACGATCGACGTGGCGGCCACCTTGAAGGCCAAGCTCGGCCAAGACGTGCCGGCCTACAAGATCCTCGGTGCCTGCAATCCGCAATTCGCCAGCCAGGCGCTCGCCGCCGAACCGCAGATCGGCGCGCTGCTGCCCTGCAACGTCGTGGTCCGCCGCGACGCCGCCGGCAGCACGCAGGTCGAGTTCATGGATCCGAACGCGGTGCTGCGCCTGGTCGATCACCCGGCTGTCGCATCCCTCGCCGGCCAGGTGCGCGAGCGCCTCGTGCGCGTGATGGACGCCATGTAGCGCGACCGCGCGCTGCGGTGCGCGCTACAGCGCGCGTGCGTCGAAGGTGTTGCACTGCGCCACGCTGCCCGATTCGAGCCCGCGCCGGAACCAGGTCTGGCGCTGCTGGCTGCTGCCGTGCGTGAAGCTCTCGGGCACCACCGTGCCCTGGGTCTTGCGCTGCAGCATGTCGTCGCCGATCTGCGCGGCGGCATTCATCGCCTCTTCGACGTCGCCGCGATCGAGCCAGCCCTTGCCCTTCTGCGAGTGGTGGGCCCAGACGCCGGCGAAACAGTCGGCCTGCAACTCGACGCGTACCGACAGCGCATTCATCTGCGCCTCCGACACGCGGCCGCGCATGCCGTCGACCTTGCCGGTGACGCCGAGCAGGTTCTGTACATGGTGGCCGACCTCGTGCGAGATCACGTAGGCCTGCGCGAAATCGCCCGGCGCACCCATGCGCGAGCGTAGCGTGTCGAAGAAGCCGAGGTCGAGGTAGACCTTCTGGTCGCCCGGGCAGTAGAACGGCCCCATCGCCGACTGGCCGGTACCGCAGGCGGTGCCGACCGCACCACGGAACAGCACCAGCTTGGGCTCGCGGTAGGCGGTGCCGCCGGCCCTCATCACCGCGCTCCAGATGTCTTCGGTGTCGGCGAGCACGGTCGACACGAACGTCGCCATCTCGTCGTTGGCCGGCGGTCGTTGCGCCGGCGCCTGCTGTGCCGACGGCGCCTCGATCGCACCGCCGTCGCCACCGAGCACGCCGAGCAGCGTCAGCGGGTTGATGCCGAAGATCCAGCCGGCGACCAACGCGATCACGATGGTGCCCAGGCCGATGCCGCGCCCACCGCCGAAACGCAAGCCGCCGCCGCCCTCGTCGCGGCGATCCTCGACGTTGTCACTCTGGCGCTGGCCTTCCCATTTCATGGCGTGGGTCTCCAAAGTGAATCAGGTCTTGGGCAGCGTGACGCCACGCTGGCCCTGGTACTTGCCGCCGCGGTCCTTGTACGAGGTCTCGCAGACCTCGTCGCTCTCGAAGAACAGCACCTGCGCGCAGCCCTCGCCGGCGTAGATCTTGGCCGGCAACGGCGTGGTGTTGCTGAACTCCAGCGTGACGTAACCCTCCCACTCGGGTTCGAACGGCGTGACGTTGACGATGATGCCGCAGCGCGCGTAGGTGCTCTTGCCCAGGCAGATCGTCAGCACGTTGCGCGGAATGCGGAAGTACTCGATCGTGCGCGCCAGCGCAAAGCTGTTCGGGGGAATGATGCAGACGTCCGACGCGATGTCGACGAAGCTGCGCTCGTCGAAGTTCTTCGGGTCGACCACCGTGCTGTAGATGTTGGTGAAGACCTTGAACTCGGGCGCACAGCGGATGTCGTAGCCGTAGCTCGAGGTGCCGTAGCTGACGATCTTGTGGCCGTCTGGCGCGTGACGCACCTGGCCGGGTTCGAACGGCTCGATCATGCCGTGCTGCTGGGCCATGCGGCGGATCCACTTGTCGCTCTTGATGCTCATGGCGGGGATTGTAGGCACCGCATCACGCCCACCGGCCCGTCGCGCGCGCTAACATGGCACCACGCTGTCCGCCGGGAGACTCCCATGAGCGCCGCCACCGAACTGATGGTGAACTACGCCGCCTACCACCGCGACCGCCGCAACATCGCGACGCACTTCGTCGGCATCCCGCTGATCGTGTTCGCCGTCGGCGCGCTGCTGGCCAGGCCGAGCATCGAAGTGGCCGGCTGGCCGATCACGCCGGCAGCCCTGGCGTGGGCCGCTGCCGCGTTGTGGTACCTGACGCGCGGCAACCTGGTGCTCGGCGTGGCCGTGAGCCTGACCACCCTGGTGTTGATCCTGGCGGCGCTGCCACTGGGCCAGTTCGACACGGCCGTGTGGCTGGCGTGGGGCCTGGGCTGCTTCATCGTGGGCTGGGTGGCGCAATTCGTCGGCCACTACTACGAGGGGCGCAAACCTGCCTTCGTCGACGACCTGCGCGGCCTGCTGGTCGGCCCGATGTTCGTCGTTGCCGAAGCGCTGTTCGCGCTCGGCTGGGGCCACGCGCTGCGCACCGAGATCGAGAGCCGCGTCGGCCCGACGCACCTGCGCGACCTGCACGCGCCGGCGGCGCGGTAGGCTGGATTCAGCCCGTCACCACGCGCACCGGTGGCCGCTCGGGCTCGGGTTCGGCGTCGAAACGGTCGAAACCGCAGTAGCAGATGAAGTGGCGCTGGCTGGCGCGGCCGAACAGCGTCATGCCCAGTTTCACCGCCAGTTCGTAGCCCATCTGCGTGACGCCGTTGCGCGAAATCACGATCGGCACGCCGAGCTGGGCCGATTTCATGACCATCTCGCTGGTCAGCCGGCCGGTCGTGTAGAAGACCTTGTCGGCACCCTGGCCGAGCGGCGCGTCGCCATGCAGCCACATCCAGCCGGCGATGGTGTCGATGGCGTTGTGGCGGCCGACGTCTTCCACGAACGTCAGCATCTCGCTGCCGCGGAACAGCGCGCACCCATGCACCGAGCCGGCGCGGCGATGCACGCTGTCGGTCTTGCGCATCGCCTCGTTGAGTGTTTGCAGCGTCGATTGGCGGATGCGCGCGACCGCGGCCGACGGCAGTTGCACCGCGTCGAGTTCGTCCATCAGGTGGCCGAACATGGTGCCCTGGCCGCAGCCGGTGGTGACGATGCGGCGCGACGTGCGGGCCTCGATCGAAGGCGACGCGCCGCGGCGGGTCTTGATCGCGGCGGCGTCGACACCCCAGTCGACCGTGATCGACTCGACGTCGTCCAACGCATCGACCATCCGCTGGTTGCGCAGGTAACCGAGCGCCAGCAACTCGGGGGCGGCGCCGAGCGTCATCAGCGTCACCACCTCGCGCTTGTCGACGTACAGGGTCAGCGGCCGCTCGGCAGGGATCTGGATCGTGCGGCGCTGGCCGAATTCGTCACGCACCTCGACCTCGCGCGTCAGCGGCGCGCGGGCTTCGGTCAGGTGCGGCAGCAGCCGCAGCGGGCGGGATTCGGGCAGGGTCAGCATGCGATCGGGCGAGACGACGGCGTCCAACGCGCCGCCGCCGTTATAACCGCCCGCGCCGTCAGGTCTTCTTCGCAGGGGCTTTGGCCGCAGCCGCAGGTGCAGGCGCCGGTGCGGGTGCCGGTGCGGCGGCCGTCGTCGTTGCTGCCGGCGGCGGGTAGACGAACGCGCCCGGATCGGCACAGGCCGGGGTGGCGGTGGGCGGCTTGACGTCCTTGCCGGACTGCTTGGCCCCGGCCTGGTAGCGGGCGGCGACGCGCTCCATCGACTTGCACAACTGGAAATCGGCAACCTTGTTGCCATGCGCCGTCTTCGCGGCGGCCTCGGCCGCCTTGGCCTTGGCTTCGTCCGACAGCACCGGCGCCGGCAGCTTGGCGAGCGCGGCGCCCATGGCCGCGGCCAACAGGAACAGGGTGACGATGCGCTTCATGTGGCCTCCTCTTGCGGTGATGGGCGGGATGCGGCTCACGCCTGGCGGGCCAGTGATGGCGGCGCCTCGCGCGAGCGCTGCGCCGGGATCTTGCCGGCCTTGATGTCGTCGTACCAAAGCTCGTGATGCTCCTTGGCCCAGGCTTCGTCGACGTAGCCGGTTCGCATGCCCTGGTAGGCGCCCTTCATGCCGATCGTGCCGAGATAGATATGGCCGCAAAACAGGGCCATCATCAGCACCGACGCGGCGCCGTGGATCATGTGGGCGATCTGCATGTCGCCGCGCATGTAAGCCAGGCCGGGAACGAGCTTGTCGAGCACCAACCCGGAGCCGACGACGGTAAGACCGAGCAGGAACACACCACCCCAGAAGATGAACTTCTCGCCGGCGTTGAAACGGTGCGAGGGGACTTCGTGGCCGCCGAACATGCCGCCGCCCTTGGCCAGCCATTTCAGGTCTTCGGCGCGGGGCAGGTTGTCACGAACGTACGCGACGATCAGGACCACCAAGGCCACTGCGAACACCGGCCCGGCGAAGTTGTGCGCCGTCTTCAGCGCGTACGTCAACCAGCCGAACAGCGTGCCGCCGATGATCGGCAGCAGGAAGAACTTGCCGAACGCCATCACCAGCCCGGACACCGCCAGCACGACGAACGTGATGGCCACGCTCCAGTGGGCCGCACGCTCGAGGTACGTGAAGCGCTCGATCTTGCGGCCGGTGTCGGGCACGTGGCCCCCCATCGGGCCGCGGCGCCAGTAGAACAGGCCGATGGCCACGAGCGTGAGCAGGATCATCGCGCCGCCGTACGGAATGATCCAGCGATTGCGCACCTCGCGCCAGGCTTCGCCGGCGGTCGTGAGCGGCGAGCCGGGGTACTGCACGAACGGCTGGATCAGGATGCCCATCTCGGCGCCGGGCAGGCTGGTGTAGCCCGGCTGGGTGCCCGACTCGCGCACGGCACGCCAGAGCGGCGCGTTGTTGCCCGGCTGGCTCTTGCCGCGCTGGGCATTGCTCTCGTCGGGCTTGGGCTCGGCGGGGGCCGTGAAGGCGGCCGGAGGCGCCGCAGCGGCCTTCCCAGCGTCGGCCGGCGCCGCGGCAGTCTGCGCCTGCAGCGCCAGTGGTACCACCAGCACCGCCAGCGACAGGACTCTTCGCATCACGCTTTGCATGGTGGCCACCCCCGGCAGGTTCATTGCGGCGCGCTGGCGGACACCGGCGGCGCCGCCGCACTGCGCGAATACTCGTTCTGGCCCTGCGCGCGGGCGCGCATCTGGGCTTCCCAACTGGCCTGGTCGCCGGCCTTCCAACCCTCGGCCAGGTAGGCGCTCTGCGATTGTTCCCAGGCCTTGCCGTCGGCCTTCTTGGCAGGCCCCTGGCCGGCCGACTGCGGCTTGTCGCCGCAGCCGCTGGCAAACACCGCCAGCATCGCCAATGCGATCGTGCTTCTGATCATGATTTGGTCCCCTGCGTGGGCTTGCCATAGGCCGTGCCCCAGCCCCAGACTTCGCTGCCCTTGCCGCGCTGCAGCACCCGGGTGCGGAAGATGTCGGCGACCACGTCGCCGTCGCCGCCGAGCAGGGCCTTGGTCGAGCACATCTCGGCGCAGGCCGGCAGCTTGCCTTCGGAAAGGCGGTTGCGACCGTATTTCTCGAACTCGGCTTCACTGCCGTTGGCTTCCGGCCCGCCGGCGCAGAAGGTGCACTTGTCCATCTTGCCGCGCAGGCCGAAGGTACCGTTGGTCGGGAATTGCGGCGCGCCGAACGGGCAGGCATACGAGCAGTAGCCGCAACCGATGCAGATGTCCTTGTCGTGCAGTACCACGCCTTCATCGGTGCGGTAGAAGCAGTCGACGGGGCACACCGCCATGCACGGCGCATCGCTGCAATGCATGCACGCCACCGAGATGCTCTTCTCGCCGGGCACACCGTCGTTGAGGGTGACGACGCGGCGGCGATTCACGCCCCACGGCACGTCGTGTTCGGCCTTGCAGGCGGTGACACAGCCGTTGCACTCGATGCAGCGCTCGGCGTCGCAGATGAACTTCATTCGGGCCATCGTCGTGTCTCCTTAAGCGCGCGAGATTTCACAGACAGTCGTCTTGGTCTCTTGCATCATCGTCACGCTGTCGTAGCCGTAGGTCGTCGCGGTGTTGACCGCTTCACCACGCACCACCGGCGCGGCACCCTGCGGGTAGTACGGCGCGAGGTCGACGCCGCCCCAGCGGCCGGCGAAGTGGAACGGCAGGAACACCGTCTCGGCATTGACACGCTCGGTAACCAGCGCCTTGACGCGAAGGCCCTTGAACTCGGGCACCGCGGCCATCGGCGGCGTCTTGACCCAGACGTACTCGCCGTTGCGGATGCCACGGTCGTTGGCCGCCTTCGGGTTGATCTCGACGAACATTTCCTGCTGCAGCTCGGCCAACCACGGGTTGGAGCGCGTTTCGTCGCCCCCGCCCTCGAACTCGACCAACCGGCCGCTGGTCATGACCAGCGGGAAGGTCTTGCCGATGTCCTTGTTCTTCTCCTGCACCGTCTTGTACAGCGTGGGCAGGCGCCAGAAGGCCTTCTTGTCGTCGTGCGTCGGGTACTTCGCGACCAGGTCGGCGCGGTTGCTGTAAAGCGGCTCGCGGTGCTGCGGGATCGGATCGGGGAAATTCCAGACCACCGCACGCGCCTTGGCGTTGCCGAACGGGTGGCAACCATGGTTCTTCATGGCCACCTTGATGATCGCGCCACTCGGGTCGGTCTTCCAGTTCTTGCCTTCGGCGGCCTTCTTCTCGGCCTCCGAGAGTTCGTCCCACCAGCCGAGCTTCTTCAGCAGCAGGTGGTCGAACTCGGGGTAGCCGGTGGTCAAATCGGCGCCCTTGCTGTGCGACCCGTCGCCAGCCAGCAGCGACACACCGTCGCGCTCGACGCCGAAGTTGGCGCGGAAGTTGCCGCCGCCTTCCATCACGTGCTTGGACGTGTCGTACAGGTTCGGCGAGCCCGGGTGCTTCAACTCGGGCGTGCCGTAGCACGGCCACGGCAGCCCGAAGTAATCGCCGTCGAGCTTGTAGCCGGTCTCCTTGTCGATGCCGCCCTTGGCGCGCAGCGTCTTGACGTCGAAGACGTTCATGTTGCGCATGTGCGCCTTGAGCCGCTCGGGGCTTTGGCCGGTGTAGCCGATGGTCCAGACGCTGCGGTTGATCTCGCGCAGGATGTCCTCGGGCACCGGCTCGTCCAGGCCCTTGACCTGCTGCATCTTGTAGTTCTTGACCAGTTCCTTGTCGAAGCCGAGCTTGCCTGCCAGCTGGTACATGATCATGTGGTCGCTGCGGCTGTCCCACAGCGGCTCGATGACCTTCTCGCGCCACTGGATCGAGCGGTTGCTCGCCGTGCAAGAGCCGGTGGTCTCGAACTGCGTCGTCGCGGGCAGCAGGTAGACGGCACGGTTGGGGTTCTGGTCCTCGGGCTTGCCCGGCATCGCCGCCATTGCCGCGGTGGCGCTCGGGAACGGATCGATCACGACCAGCAGGTCGAGCTTGTCCATCGCCTTCTTCATCTCGAGGCCACGGGACTGCGAGTTCGGCGCATGGCCCCAGAAGAACATGCCTCTGAGGTTGCTGTCCTGGTCGATCAGCTCGTTCTTCTCGAGCACGCCGTCGATCCAGCGCGAGACCGTCATGCCGGGCTTGGTCATCATGCCCGGCGCGTACTGCTTCTTGATCCACTCGAAGTCGACGCCCCAGGCGCTGGCGAAGTGCTTGAACGAGCCCTCGGCGACGCCGTAGTAGCCGGGCAGCGAATCGGGGTTCGGGCCGACGTCGGTGGCGCCTTGCACGTTGTCGTGGCCGCGGAAGATGTTCGTGCCGCCGCCGCTGGTGCCCACGTTGCCCAGTGCCAGTTGCAGGATGCACGAGGCGCGCACCATCGCGTTGCCGATCGTGTGCTGGGTCTGGCCCATGCACCAGACGATCGTGCTCGGGCGGTTCTTGGCCATGATCTCGGCCACCTTGGCGCAGGTGGCCTCGTCGACGCCGCAGACCTCCTGCACCTTGTCGGGCGTCCACTTGGCCAGCACGTCTTCACGCACCTTGTCCATGCCGAAGACGCGGTCCTCGATGTACTTCTTGTCCTCCCAGCCGTTCTTGAAGATGTGGTACAGCACGCCGAACAGGAACGGGATGTCGGTGCCCGAACGCAGCCGCACGAACTCGTCGGCCTTCGCCGCCGTGCGCGTGAAGCGCGGGTCGACGACGATCATCTTGCAGCCGTTTTCCTTGGCATGCAGCATGTGCAGCATCGACACCGGGTGCGCTTCGGCGGCATTGCTGCCGATGTAGAGCGCCGCCTTGGCGTTCTGCATGTCGTTGTACGAATTGGTCATCGCCCCGTAGCCCCAGGTGTTGGCTACCCCGGCAACGGTCGTCGAGTGGCAGATGCGCGCCTGGTGGTCGCAGTTGTTGCTGCCCCACAGCGTCATCCACTTGCGCAGCAGGTAGGCCTGCTCGTTGTTGTGCTTGGAAGAGCCGACGACGAAGATCGAATCGGGGCCGCTCTGCTTGCGCAATTCGAGCATCTTGGCGCTGATCTCGTTCAGCGCCTGGTCCCAACTGATCTTCTGGTACTTGCCGTCGACCAGCTTCATCGGCGCCTTCAGGCGGAATTCGCCATGGCCGTTCTCGCGCACCGCGGCGCCCTTGGCGCAATGCGCGCCGAGGTTGATCGGCGAATCGAACACCGGCTCCTGGCGCACCCAGACGCCGTTCTCGACCACCGCGTCGATGGCGCAGCCGACCGAGCAGTGGCCGCACACCGTGCGCTTGACGACCAATTTCTTGGCGCCATCGGCCGCCTTGGCCCCTTCGGCGGCATGGGCTTTCTTCACCAGCACCAGTTGCGACGCGGCCATGCCGGCGCCGACACCCAGGCCGGAGCGGCGCAGGAAGGCGCGACGGTCCATCGTCGGGATGGCGCGGCCGACGCCGCGCGCCAGGCTGGACACCAGGGCCGATGAGCCGGGGCCGCCGGCGGATACGGATTTGCGTGTGAGCAACATGGAGGCTCCTCGAGGGGCAGGATCGAGACGGGTCGGTCGGCGCGGCTCAGACGCGAGCGGTCTGGTAATAGTCCAGCACGTGCTGCGTCAGTTGGTAGCCGCCACCCTTCTCGGGGGCGGCCTTCGGCGCCGCAGCGACCTTGTCTTGCGATTCGGTCAACGGCAACGCGATTGCTGCAGCGGCCAGGGCCCCGGCCGTGCCGGCGCCCGCAAATACCTGGCGGCGGGACAGGATCGGCAACTTCGTGTCATTCATCTTCGATACTCCTAGCGCCTATGCACGAAACGGCATACCTGGTTGGAGATTAGGGTCCGCATAAAGGTCCGCGGCAATTCGGGCCACCCCTAAGTTGATCTTGGACAAACCTTGGGCAGTTGGCTTTCAGGCGCCGACAACTCATTCCAGCATGTCGAACGCCTGCGTCTCCACCTGCACGAACGCCCGCGTCAACGCCGCCAGCTCGCGGTACAGCCGGGCCTGCGGCTGGTCCTCGACCGCGTCGGCGAGCCGCTCGACCCACGGCTGCACCTGGGTGCGGAAGAAGCGCCGCTGCTGCTCGAGGTTGCACACCGCCACGTCGTCGCCGGCGATCAGGTAGCGCATGACCTCGAACACGCAGGCCACGTGGTCTTCCGTCTCGCCGCGCGTCTCGTCGCGCGCCAGGCCGAGGCCGGCCAGTTGTTCGCGCAGCACCGCGAGCGGCTTCTCGTTGAGAAACCCGGCCAGGTAGAAGGAGCCGTAGAGGAAGACCTCGGGCTTGCCGACGCCGCCGAACAGCGCGTCGTATTCGTTCGCGGCGGCCGCCGGCGCCGTCGCGCGCATCGCGGCCACCAATGCCTGCCACGGCGCCTCGAGGTGGCCGCCGGGCTGCGGCGCCTCGGTCACCGCGACGGCGAACTGCCTCAGCAGCTCGGCGTCGGGCGGCGCGATCCACAGTCGCGCCAGCAGCCCGTACAACTCGGCACGCGCCAGCTCCTCGCTGTCGTCGGCGGTGGCGAAGCTCAAGGCCTTGAGGTCGGAGGCGCGACTCATAGATCGGTGATCTTCACTTCGTTGGGGTTGGTGTGGAGGTCGATCACGCGGCAATCGCCGCACATCTTCAAGCGCTCGGCGCCGGCACCCTGGAACGCGGCGTGGCTGCCGATGCGGGCGATCATGGCCTCGATCGCCTTGGGCGTGGCGAACGGCTTGCCGCAGCGCACGCAACAGAATGGTTCGACTTCGTGCAGCACCCGCGCGGCCTTGCGCGCCTTGCCGCCGTCGGCCAGCCAAAGCCGCGGCACCAGCGTGATGGCGCCTTCGGGGCAGGTCTTCGCGCACAGGCCGCACTGCACACAGTTCTTCTCGATGAAGCGCAGTTGCGGCCGCTCGGGGTTGTCGGCCAACGCCGCCTCGGGGCAGGCGCCGACGCAGGACAGGCACAGCGTGCACTTGTCGGCGTCGACCTGCAGGCTGCCGAACAGCGCGCCGGCGCGCGGCAAGCCAATCGCTTCAGCCGCGCGCGGGGCCTCCGCCAGCAGGTGGTCGAGCGCCATCTCCAGGGTGGCCCGCTTGTCGGCCTGCACCGCCAGCGGCGCCGGCCGGGCCACACCCTGGGCCGGCACGGCTTGCAGGGCGCGGTCGAGCGCCGCGAGGTCGCGGGCATCGCGCGCCGTGACGACTCGCAGATGCTCGCCGCGGTAGCCCAGGCCCGCCAGGATCGCCTGCGCGACCGCCATCTGTTCGGCCAGCGCCTGGCGGTATTCGGGCGCCTCCTCGTCGGTCATCAGCACCCACACCTGGCAGGCGCCGAGTGCGATCGCCGCCAGCCAGAGGTCGATGCCGACGCTGGCGGTGTGCCATACGGCCAGCGGCAGCACGCGCGCCGGCACCCCTTGAACAGCCGCATCGACGCGGGCCGCACGGCCGAGTTCGCCGATCAGCCGCGCCCCGGCCGCCTCGCTGTGCAGCAGCAGGGCCGCGTCCTTGCCGCCGGCGT
Organism: uncultured beta proteobacterium; assembly: GCA_963840805.1. Taxonomy (GTDB): domain Bacteria; phylum Pseudomonadota; class Gammaproteobacteria; order Burkholderiales; family Burkholderiaceae_C; genus CADEEN01. Next base: position 60,961 of record CAWJAJ010000015.1, read on the forward strand.
GCCGGTAGGCCGTGAGCAGCGTGCGCAGGCGTTTGCCGTGGTCGACGGTGTTCGGGGTCGCGAAGGCCAGTGCACCGCTCGGGCACACCGTGGTGCAGGCGCCGCAGCCGACACACAGGTACGGCTCGACGACGATGCCGCCGCCCTGCCCGCCCGCTTGCGGCGAAGCCGGTGTGGTCGATGGCGCCCGCAGCCGGCCGCCGGCCTTGCCCTTCAGCGACGCATCGCTGCTGATCGCGCGCGTCGAACAGACATCGATGCAGGCGGTGCAACCGATCTGCTCGTTGCGGCTGTGCGCACACAGCTTGGGCTTGTAGTGGAAGAACTTCGGCTTCTCGAACTCGCCGATGCGCTCGCGCAGTTGCAGCACGGCGTCGAACAGCTTGCGTTCGTCGCGGCCGACGTGGAAGTAGCCCTGCGGCGGCTGGTGCATCGCGAACGCCGCCTCGGCCCGCAGGTCGAGCACCAGATCGAACCTCTCGGTGGTGGTCTGCGGCGGGCGCTCGAAATCGATCGCCCCCGCCGCGTCGCACGCGCGCGACGCAGGCACGGTGGCTCTTGCAGCGGTCGAGATCGACGCGGTAGCTGAAGTCGATCGCACCCTCGGGGCAGACCGCGATGCAGGCATTGCAGCGCGTGCACAGGTCCAGATCGATCGGGTTGTCGCTGGCCCAGCTGGCTTCGAACGCGCCGAGCCAGCCGGCCAGCCGCGTCAATCGCCCGCTATGCACGGCGCGGTCGTGGCCCTGCGCCAACGCACCGCTGCCCTCGATCAACAGGCTGGTGCGCACGCCGTCGCCGAGCATCGACGCGGCGCGCTCGGCCGCGTCGGCGCCGCCGATCACCAGGCAGCGGCCGCCACTGCGGTAGGTGACGGTGGCCACCGGATCGGGCGGCGGCAGCTGCGCCGCAGCGATCAGCGCCGCGAGCTTGGGGGTCGCCCCCTGCGCGTCCTTCGACCAGCCGCCGGTCTCGCGGATGTTGACGAAACGGATCGGCCGCTCCTGCAGGCGCGGCGCACCCTCGGTCTCATCGTTGAGCTCGAGGAACAGCCGCGACTCCTGCGTGCAGGCCACCAGCAGGTCGTCGCCGGTCTTGGCCGCGCGCTGGAACGCACCGGCCTCGCGCCGGCACAGCAAGGTGTGCGGCGCTTCGATGCCGTCAGCGCTCGCGCCCGGCGTCTTGGCCAGCGCCGCCTTCAGCGCGGCCCGGTCCAGCGGCATCGAGCGGTTGCAATCGCAAAGCAGCGTCTTGGTCATCGGCAGCAGGGTCGGAGGATTCAGTGGAGCGACTGTGCCGCGTCAACGGGGGCCGCGCCATCGGGAGTGGCCCCCGCCGCCACCGGCGTGGGCTGCACTGTCTGGCCCGTCGTGTCTTGGTCTTCGTCGGCGAACAGACCCAGCGCCTTCGACTGCACCATCTGGCGCAGCATCGCGGCCGGGATCGGATCGGGCTTGCCGTAGTCGTCGATGTAGGTATCCAGGCCGTCCATCACGTTGAAGTGCGGGTCGGCAAAGAGCTTCTTCAGCGCGGCGTTCTTCACGCCGGGATCGACATCGGCCGCGACGAAGCGCCGGAAGTCCGACGTGCGGCTCAACTGCGCCACGTCGTCGAGCGTCGGCGCGGGCGGCCGCGCATCGGTCGCGGGCTGCGGCGGCGGCACGGCGGGCGCCGCGACCGCGGCCTTCGGCAGGCCCGGCTCGGATGTCACGGCCGGCACGGTCGGTGCGACCACGGGCGCCGGCTCGGGCGCTGCTTCGCCTTGCCGCACCTGCACCTTGCGCCGCGACCAGCGCGCCAGGAAGCCGTCGCCGTCGGCGCTGTTCACCGGCGATCCTCGGGCCGCTGGAACGACGCCGGCCGCTTGCGTTGCTTCGGCTCGGGCTTGTAGTGTTCTTCGGTGAACGCCGCCAGCCACTGGCACATGTCGGCCTGCAGCGGCACGTTGTCGACACGCTCCTGCGCGTCGAGCAGCCGGCCGGCCTCGTTGTACGACAGCGTGACGAGTTCGGGCCACGCGGCAGACGGGTCATCGTCGCTGATGCGCCACATCACGAACCACACCGGCGTTCCGCTGCTGAGGTTGAGGTAGTAGCCCTCGGCCTCGTCGCCGAACAGCGTGACCGGCAGTCCCGGGAACAGGAACTGCGCGGTCCTGCCGTCGTCGCGCAGTTGGCGCGGTGCTTCGCCGAAGCCGCCGTCGTCGGGCACCACGTCGACGAGCCGGAAGCGCCAGTCCTCCCAGCGGTTGGGCGCCTTCTCTCGCTCCAACAGCACGGCCACGCGCATCGTCGGACGATCCATTTCAGTGATCCATTTCGCTTCGCGTCACCCACGACGCATGAAACGCGACCGGCCTGCCGGAGCCGGCTTGCGGCCCAATGGGGCCGTTTGCGAGCGACCGCTTTGTCGTGCTTGCATCGGCGCGAGCAAGGCGGTGGGCGGGCCGGGCACGGCGCGCATGTGAGGCGCCGAGCAGCACAGGGGCCGGGGCCCGCGCGCGCAGCGCGCTTCGTGAGCTGACTCGTCGCGACTGTTCGACCACAGTGAGCGAAGCGAACGGAGGGAGTTGAGCGACGGGGCCGCGGACCCGCGCAGCGCAGGGCAGTCTGAGCGCAGCGAAGACCGCCGAACCTAAGCGCCGTGCCCGGCCCGGATGCCGCGTTGCCGCGCCACTGCCGGCAAAGCAGAAGTTCAAAGACAGCAAAGGGCCGCAGGCAGACCGTCGGCGCAGGCCGCTGACTGCCGCCGGGCTCGGTGGTCGACTGACGCTTCGCGTGCGGAACCTCGACGGGCGACGGCCCGTCAAGGGGTAGGCGTGAGGCCGTTTCCCTTCCACGTCCGCCGGGCCGCCCCAACCTCGCTGAGCGCCCCCTGGGAGGCAGCGAACACTGGGAACTCGGCAGCCCATCACGCTGCCTCAGGTGGTCTTGGAGATCGAGATGGTCGGGAACTTCGCGCTGAAGTCCTTCGCTTTCGCGGCGATCTTCACCGCCACCTGACGCGCGACGGTCTTGTAGATCGCGGCGATCTCGCCGTCGGGGTCGCTGACGACGCTGGGCCGGCCGGCATCGGCCTGTTCGCGGATCGACAGGTTCAGCGGCAACGCACCCAGGTAGTCGACGCCGTATTCGGCGGCCATCTTCTTGCCGCCATCGGCGCCGAAGATGTGCTCCACATGGCCGCAGTTCGAGCACACGTGCACGGCCATGTTCTCGACGATGCCGAGAATCGGCACGCCGACCTTCTCGAACATCTTCAGCCCCTTCTTGGCATCGAGCAGCGCGATGTCCTGCGGCGTCGTGACGATGATGGCGCCCGTCAAGGGCACCTTCTGCGACAGCGTGAGCTGGATGTCGCCGGTGCCCGGCGGCATGTCGACGATCAGGTAGTCGAGCTCGGCCCAGTTGGTCTGGCGCAGCAATTGCTCGAGGGCCTGGGTGGCCATCGGGCCGCGCCAGATCATCGGGCTGTCGGTGTCGACCAGGAAGCCGATCGACATCACCTGCACGCCGTAGTTGGCCATCGGCTCCATCGTCTGGCCGTCGCTGCTCTCGGGCCGGCCCTCGATGCCCATCATCATCGGCTGGCTGGGGCCGTAGATGTCGGCGTCGAGGATGCCGACTTGGGCGCCCTCGGCGGCCAGCGCCAGCGCCAGGTTGACAGCCGTCGTGCTCTTGCCGACACCGCCCTTGCCCGACGCCACGGCGACGATGTTCTTCACCTTGGGCATCAGTTGCACACCGCGCTGCACCGCGTGGGCGATGATCTTCGAGTGCAGGTTGACGCTGACGTTGGCGATGCCCGGCAGCGTGCGCACCGCAGCGATCAGCGCCTTGCGCAGCGCCGGAATCTGGCTCCTTGCAGGGTAGCCGAGCTCGATGTCGAAGGCGACGTCGCCGCCCTCGATCTTCAGGTTCTTCAGCTGCCGGGTCGAGACGAAGTCTTTACCGGTATTGGGATCGATGACGTACTTGACGGCGTCTGTGACGGTGGATTCGGTGAGGCTCATGGATGCGGTTCAAGCGGCGAATGCGCAAGTCTAGGGCCTGCGGCCTCCTAGAATGTCCCCATGCCGCGCAAGCTCTTCGTCACCACCGCCCTGCCCTACGCCAACGCGCCGTTTCACATCGGCCACATGATGGAGTACATCCAGGCCGACATCTGGGTTCGCTTCCAGCGCATGCAGGGCCACGAGGTGCACTTCGTCTGCGCCGACGACGCGCACGGCGCGCCGATCATGATCGCAGCCGAAAAGGCGGGCAAGACACCGCAGGCCTTCGTGGCCGAGATCGCCGCCGGCCGCAAGGCCTACCTCGACGGCTTTCACATCGGCTTCGACAACTGGCACTCGACCGACGGGCCCGAGAACCACGCCCTGGCGCAGGACATCTACCGCGGGCTGCGCAAGCAGGGGCTGATCGCCGAGCGCACGATCGAGCAGTTCTTCGACCCGCTGAAGTCGATGTTCCTGCCCGACCGCTACATCAAGGGCGAGTGCCCGCGGTGCGGCGCGAAAGACCAGTACGGCGATTCGTGCGAAGTCTGCGGCGCGGTGTACTCGCCCACCGAACTGAAGAACCCCTATTCGGCGCTGAGCGGCGCGGCACCGGTGCTGAAGACCAGCGCGCACTACTTCTTCCAGCTCAGCTCGCCGCGCTGCCTCGAGTTCCTGCAGCAGTGGACGCAGAGCCCGGGCCGCCTGCAGCCCGAGGTGCTGAACAAGATCCGCGAGTGGTTCACGGCCGACGACGAGGGCCACGTCAGCCTGGCCGACTGGGACATCAGCCGCGACGCACCGTACTTCGGTATCCGCATCCCGGACACCGACGACAAGTACTTCTACGTCTGGCTCGATGCGCCGGTGGGCTATCTGGCATCGCTGAAGAACTACTTCGACCGCATCTCGCGCGATTACGACGCCTTCATGGCCGATCCGGCCGTCGAGCAGATCCACTTCATCGGCAAGGACATCACCTACTTCCACACGCTGTTCTGGCCGGCGATGCTGCACTTCAGCGGCCGCAAGACGCCCGACAAGGTCTTCGTGCACGGCTTCATCACCGTCAACAGCGAGAAGATGAGCAAGAGCCGCGGTACCGGCATCTCGCCGCTGAAGTACCTCGAAGTCGGGCTCGATGCCGAGTGGCTGCGCTACTACATCGCGGCCAAGCTCAACGCCAAGCGTCGAGGACATCGACTTCAACCCCGATGATTTCGTCGCCCGCGTCAACAGCGACCTGGTCGGCAAGTACATCAACATCGCCAGCCGCGCGGCGGGCTTCCTCGCCAAGCGCTTCGGCAGCCGCCTGTCGTCGGACCTCGGTGTCGAAGGCCGTGCGCTGCTCGATGCACTGCGCGGCCATGGCGCTGCGCTGCGCGAGCTGTACGAGGAGCGCGAGTTCGGCAAGGCGCTGCGCGAAGTGATGCTGCTGGCCGACCGCGTCAACGAGTACGTCGATCGCCACAAGCCCTGGGACCTCGCGAAGCAGGCCGGCATGGACGCCGCACTGCACGATGTCTGCAGCGTCTGCATCGAGGCCTTCCGGTTGCTGACGATCTACCTCAAGCCGGTGCTGCCGGCGCTGGCCGCGCGCGTCGAGGCCTTCCTGAAGATCGAGCCGCTGGCCTGGGCCGATGCCGAGCGGGCGCTCGGCGCCCACGCCATCGGCGCCTACCGGCACCTGATGCAGCGGGTCGACGCCGGCGTCGTCGATGCCCTGCTGGAGCCGCCGGCCGCAGCGCCGACGTTACCCGGTGGCGAAGCCATTGCGCCCGAGATCACGATCGAGGACTTCGCCAGACTCGACCTGCGCATCGCGAAGATCGTCAACGCCGAGTCGGTCGACGGCAGCGACAGGTTGCTGCGCCTGACGCTCGATATCGGCGACGGCACGACGCGCAATGTGTTTGCCGGCATCAAGAGCGCCTACCAGCCCGAAGACCTAATCGGCAAGCTGACGGTGATGGTGGCCAACCTGGCACCGCGCAAGATGAAGTTCGGTGTCAGCGAAGGCATGGTGCTCGCCGCCTCGCACGCCGATGCGAAGGCCCACCCGGGCCTCTACGTGCTCGAGCCCTGGCCGGGCGCGGCCCCGGGCCTGCGGGTGCGCTGAAGGGCCGTGATCGCGGGCTGAGCGGCGCCGCGGCATCGCGGTGATCGATTGCGAGTCGCACGATGCATGGCGCACGAATTCAACGATCGTTGACCGCATGCCGGAAAAGCGTTGCGGGCAAGACCGGTCGAGCGTCGGCGCCTACCGCGTTGGCGACGGCCGAGTCAGCGCACCGAAAGTTCGCGATGCGGGTGCAGTGAACGATCGGGCGCGAATCGTGTGCGTCGGTGGACGGCCATGAAGGAACCGTCGTGCGCCGCTCGCTGAAGGTCAGCAACCTGCACTCAAGCTGTCATCGAAATCGCCGGCCTGGTCGGCAGTATGCGACCCAAACCCGCCTTTCGGGTCTCTCCAGAGCTGTCCGATGCTCAGCGCTGGCTCTTCGTGTTTCGCTTCCACGAAGCAGGCGTTCGTGACCTCACGGCAGCCGGCCAGGAGCGGGCCGTCGCATCGAGATCCCCAGGCGTCGGCGAACGGGCCGAAGGCGGGCATCCGCTGGTTCGACCGGGCAACACGACCAAGCTGTAGATTAGCAAGTGGCGCACTGGGCATGTTCGCTTCGGGTCGACCACTGCATACCGGGCCGGGATGTGCCGCCGCGTGAGCGCAGCGCCGCAACCCGCGACTGTGTACACATCGCCTGGAGGAAGTCGTGGCCGAGCAAACCGTTGCGTTCGACTATGCCGAGACGGGTTCCGGCCCAGCCCTGCTGTTCCTGCCCGGGAGTTTCGGCACGGGCACGGGCTGGAAAGCGGTCATGGGGCATCTCGGTGACGGCTACCGCATGGTCACGACAAGCCTACTGGGCTATGGAGCCACGCCAGACATCCGGCCTGACGGCAATGCCACCATGGCGCAGCAAGTCGGCCTCATCGACCGCATCATCGACCGTATCGGCACGTCTCCCCATGTCGTGGGGCACTCGTACGGCGGACTCTCCGCCATCGTGCATGCCTTGACCGGCCGACACAGGCCCGCGAGCCTGCTGCTCGTGGAAGCGAACCCACTGGGCTTGCTGCGCGCGTCGGGAGACCTGGAGCACTACGGGATGTTCGAGTCGATGACGGGTCCGTACTTCGCCGAGTTTGCCCGGGGCGATGCCGAGGCGGCCCGGCACGTCATTGACTTCTACGGCGGCCCAGGCACCTTCGATTCGATGCCGCCAAAAGTCCGCAGCTACATCGTCGCGACCACCGCGGTGAACGTGCGTGACTGGTCTTCAGGAACGCCTTTCGAACCCAGCAAGGAGACGCTGCGGTCGATCGAAATTCCGACGACGGTGGTTCGCGGACGGAAACAGCCATCCGGCCATGCTCAGGATCGCCGAGCTTCTGCACGATTCGATCCCTGCGGCGCCTCTCGTCACGATCGAAGGCGGGAGTCACTTTCTTCCGAGCAGCCATCCGCGGAGATCGCCGCACTGATTCGGCAGCACGTCGATGGAACGCCGGCAACGTGAGGCCGGACGTGTGCCCGCGAAGCCAGAGGCAATGTTCCCGATCTGAACCTTTCGTTCATTCGGGCTGCGCCGGTCGAGCGTCGCCTTGGGGTCGGCAGCGCCTCGTCGGGCGTGCCAGACCCCATCGCCGGAAAAGCGACCCCCAAGTTGAGCGACCGGAGAGCCAACGTCCGCGGTCGGTAGTGTGGCCGACCCTCAAGAGACATCCGAAGTCCTCATCTCGCCGCCCCAAAGCTGCCGGTTGAATCCGCACTCCAGCGCCCGCGGGACGCACCGTGGCCCGCGCCTTCGCGGCCTGATAGCACGGCGAACGGAGCTGCTCAGCACGGCGTTTCGAGGGCGGCGATCCCCGGGCATTCACCTGACACTCCGACGATGCAGTGAGAAGTGTTCGCGTCAAGCGCCTCTCAACTGCGGCAGCGACGCCAGTCTGCGCTGCGTTAATCGTCCGGTCAGGCGTGGCACGTAAGCTGCGGATGAGGAGCGTGCCACTTCGGCCCGCTCCAATCGCCCGGGCCGTGCCATGCAATTCTCGAATCTCCCTGAAGACACCGAAGATCCGGACACAGCCCCGCGCAAAGGGCAGCGGCCGCCTCGCGCAGCACCTGGGTCAGCGTCGGCGTCAATCTGGTCCTGACCATCACCCAGATCGTCGTCGGCGTCCTGGCCAAGTCGCAGGGCCTGATCGCCGACGGCATCCATTCGCTGTCGGACCTGGTGGCGGACTTCGTCGTGCTGTTCGCCAGCCACCACAGCAAGAAGGACGCCGACGAGGATCACCCCTATGGTCACCAGCGCTTCGAGACGGCCGCGTCGCTGGTGCTGGGCGCGCTGCTGCTGGCCGTCGGCGCTGGGCATGCTGTGGTCCGCGTTCCGCAAGCTGGAGCAGCCGGAGACGGTGCAGACAGGTGCACGTGGTCGCGCTCTGGGTGGCCGGTGGCGCGCTGGTCGCCAAGGAACTGCTGTTCCGCTACATGCTGTCGCGTGGCCAAGCGCGTCAAGTCGAGCATGCTGGTGGCCAACGCCTGGCATGCGCGCTCGGACGCGGCGTCGTCGCTGGTGGTGGGCATCGGCATCGTCGGCAACCTGGCCGGCTACCCGATCCTCGACCCGATCGCCGCCGCCATCGTCGGCTTCATGGTCGCGCAAGATGGGCTGGGGGTTCGGCTGGGACGCGCTGCACGACCTGATGGATCGCTCCGGTCGACGAGCAGGAGGTCGCGGCCATCCGCGGCACGCTGCTGGACACGCCGGGCGTTCAGCGGCGTGCACGACGTTCGCACGCGCAAGATGGGCGACATGATCGTGGTCGACGCCCACATCGAGGTGGATGCCGCGATCAGCGTCGAGGCCGGGCACGACATCGCCGTGGAGGCGCGGCAGCGGGTGCTGCAGCGTCACCGCGTGCTCAACCTGATGACCCACGTGGACCCGTGGCGCCGGCCCGACCTGGACCACGCGGAACGTCCGACGCCCGCGGCGCGGTGAGCCTGCAGCGCATCACCGTGAACGATCGCGCTGCCTCGCCTGACGGCCTGAGCGAAGCCGAGGCGCGCCGAGCGCCTGGCGCCGCGACGGCCCGAACGAATTGCCCGTCTCGGGGCACGCGCGGCGTGCTGCGGCTGCTGCGGGAAGTGGTCGCTCGAGCCGATGTTCCTGCTGCTGGTGGCCTGCGGCGCCATCTACATGGTGCTGGGCGACCGCCACGAGGCGCTGATGCTGCTCGGCTTCGTGCTTCGTCGTCATGGGCATCACCTTCGTGCAGCAGCGCCGCAGCGAGCGGTCGCTGGAAGCGTTGCGTGACCTGTCCAGCCCGCGCGCGCTGGTGGTGCGCGACGGGCAGGCGCGGCGGATCGCCGGGCGCGAACTGGTGGTCGGCGACATCGTGCTGCTGGCCGAAGGCGACCGCGTGCCCGGCGACATGCGCCTGGTCGAGGCATCGAACCTGCGGTCGACGAGTCGCTGCTCACCGGCGAGTCCGCGCCGGTGATGAAGCAGGCGGAGGCCGCTGCCGGTGCCGACGCCAAGTCATGCCGGCACCGATCCGCACACAGGTCTTCTCCGGCACGCTGGTCACCCAGGGCACGGCGCGTGGCCGCGTGATGGCCACCGGCGAGCGCAGCGCGCTGGGCCGCATCGGCCACTCGCTGGCAGGCATCTCGCAGCGAGGACACGCCCGATCCAGCGGAGACGCGCGCATCGTCAACTGGGTTGCCGGCGTCGGCCTGACGCTGGCGTGCCGCGCTGGCCATCGCCTGGTGGGTGACGCGCGGCGACTGGCTGCACGGCCTGCTGGCCGGCCTGACGCTGGCGATGGCCATCCTGCCCGAGGAACTGCCGGTGGTGCTGACGCTGTTCCTGGGCCTGGGCGCGTGGCGGCTGGCGCGCGAGAAGGTGCTGGCGCGCAGCATCCCGGCCGTCGAACTGCTGGGCGCGACGACCGTGCTGTGCGTCGACAAGACCGGCACGCTCGACGCCAACCGCATGGCGGTCCGCCGGCTGTGGACGGAACACGACGCCTGCGACACGGTCTGCAGCCGGCACCGCGGCGCTGCCGGAGGCGCTGCACGACGTGCTCGAGTTCGCCGTGCTGGCCAGCCACCGCCGCGCCTTCGACCCGATGGAGACGGCCATCGGCGAGGCGGGACAGCGCCTGCTGGCCGGCACCGAGCACCTGCATGCCGACTGGACGTTGGTCGACGACTACCCGCTGTCGCGCGAGATGCTGGCGATGTCGCGCGTGTGGCAGTCGCCCGACCAGCGCGGACCGCCTGATCGCCGCCAAGGGCGCGCCCGAGGCCATCGTGGACCTGTGCCACCTCGACGCCGCGCGGCACGCGCGCCATTGCCCGGCAGGTCGAGCGACCTGGCCGGCGACGGGCCTGCGCGTCCTGGGCGTGGCGCGCGCCGTCTTCGACGCCGGCGACGCTGCCCGGCAACCAGCACGACTTCGACTTCGAGTTCCTCGGTCTCGTCGCGCTGGAGGACCCGGTGCGGCCCGACGTGCCGCAGGCCATCGCCGAATGCCGGGCCGCGGGCATCCGGGTGGTGATGATGACCGGCGACCATCCGCCACGGCGTTGTCCGTCGCGCGGCAGGTCGGGCTGCGTCGCCGACGGCGCTGTCATCACCGGCGCCGAACTCGACCGGACTGGACGACGCCGGACTGCGCGCGCGCCTGGCCGACACCCACATCTTCTGCCGCGTCCAGCCCGAGCAGAAGCTGCGCCTGGTGCAGGCGTTCCGGGCCCGCGGCGACGTCGTGGCGATGACCGGCGACGGCGTCAACGACGCGCCGGCGCTGAAGGCCGCCGCACATCGGCGTGGCCATGGGCGCGCGCGGCACCGACGTGGCGCGCGAGGCCGCCGCCCTGGTGCTGCTGAACGACGACTTCGCGTCGATCGTGACGGCCGTGCGCTACGGGCGCCGCGTGTTCGCCAACCTGCGCAAGGCCATCGCCTTCGTGGTCGCGGTGCACGTGCCGATCGTCGGCCTGTCGATCGTGCCGGTGCTGCTGGGCTGGCCGATGCTGCTGATGCCGGTGCACATCCTGTTCCTGCAACTGATCATCGACCCGGCCTGCTCGGTGGTGTTCGAGGCCGAGCCGCTGGAGGCCGACGCGATGCGGACGCCGCCGCGGCGACCGCGACGCGCGGCTGTTCGATGCGCAGGTGCTGTTGCGCGGTCTGTTGCAGGGCTGCGGGCTGTTCGGCATCGTGCTGGTGCCTACCTGGTCGCGCGGTCGGCATCGGGCTCCGACGAGACGGCGCGCGCGCTGGCCTTCGCGCGTGCTGGTCGTCAGCAACCTGGCGCTGATCCATGTCAACCGGACACTGGACACGGCGCCGCGATTCGCTCGCGCCCCTGGAATGCCGCCTTTGGCTGGATCGCGTCTGGCCACTTGCGTGCTGCTGGCGCTCGTGCTGTGGGTGCCGGCGGTCGGCCGGCCTGCTTCCTGTTCACCACACCGTCGGCATCCGCTGCTGCTGATCGGTGCGGCGCTCTGTCTCGGCGCGCTTGTCTGGTTCGAGGCCGTCAAGTGGCTCTTGGGTCGGCGGACGCGCTGAATGGCCGCAGGATGCCTCAGGTCATGTGTCGCGCGGGTGCGTCCACCTGGGCGGAGTTCGCCAGGATGTCGGCTCAGGCTCAGGGGCATCGAGACGAAGGCCGTGAAGACCACCGGGGCCAGTGCAAGAAGGACGTCCCGATGAGGCGGGACGAGGAAGTGATGAAGGTCGGCTTGCATGGTGGCGTCTCTCGGCGAGGGTTGGAACACGTTGAGCGTCGTGCCCTCGACATTAAGGCGTTCTGAGCAGTGTCCGCCGGCGCCGCCGTCCATTGAGGCCGGTCAAGGCGCCCAGGATGCCGGCGAACCAGAATCGGTCGCAGGTGGATGCTCATCGTTGAGCATCGCTGCGCCTGCTCCGACATCCATGACCGCCATCGACCTCCTGGCCTTGATCTCTGCCGCACTGCTCCTGCAGCTGGCGGCGGGGATCGGCTGGACGGTTTGGCGGCGTCGCTCCGCGGCGGTCAGCGCCCAGCGGCAGCGCCGGCCGCAAAGCCCGTCAAGGCCGATGCGGCGTGGGCGGGTTGGCGCGAGTTCCGCGTCGCTCAGCGTGCGTTCGAGGACGCGGCGCAGTCGCAGTGTTCGTTCTACCTGCAGCCAGTCGACGGCCAGCCGCTGCCTCCGTTCAAGCCGGGCCAGTTCCTCACCTTCGCACTGGATGTCACGCCTCGCAGCGCGGACGGCGCAGCGACCGCGCGCGCGATCACCCGCTGCTACTCCCTGTCGGACCGGCCCGACCCCGCGCACTACCGGGTGACGATCAAGCGCGTGCCTGCGCCTGCCGATCATCCCGAGTTCGACGCCGGGCCTGTCGTCCAACCACTTCCATGACCACGTGCAGGTCGGCGACATCCTGCGCGTGAAGGCGCCGGCCGGCCACTTCTTCATCGACCCCGATCCGAACGTGCCGGCGGTGCTGATCGGCGGCGGCATCGGCATCACGCCGATGATGAGCATGCTGCGCTGGTGCATGGCCGCAGCAGCCGCAGCGCGTGGTGCACCTCTACTACGGGCTGCGCAACAGCGGCGAGCATGCCTTCAAGCCGCAGCTCGAAGAGATCGCCGCCTCGCACCCGGCGCTGCACCTGAACGTCGTCTACAGCCGTCCTGGCGAGTCCGACCTGCGGGGCGCGACTACCAGCACCCAGGGCATGTGGACGTCGAACTGCTGCGGCGCACGCTGCCGCATGGACGCCACCAGTTCTATGTCTGCGGGCCTCCCGCCGATGATGCAGACCCTCGTGCCCGCGCTGGCCGAGTGGGGCGTGCCGGTCGCGCGACATCCACTACGAGGCTTTCGGTCCGGCTTCCGTCAAGCTGCCTGGCGCTGCCGAAGCCGCTGTGCCTGCCGCCACCGCGCGTCGAAGTGCAGATTCCAGCGCTCCGGCCGCACGCTGACCTGGGACGGCACGGGACGCATCGTTGCTGGACTTTGCGGAGCGGCACGGCATCGAGGTCGAGTCCGGCTGCCGCTCGGGCGGCTGCGGGAGCTGCGAGACCCGCTTGCTGGAGGGCACGGTGCAGTACGAACATGCACCCGGACCACGACGTGGCGCCCGGCCATTGCCTGCTCTGCGTCGGCCGGCCGTCATCGCGCTGGTGCTGGAGGCCTGATGCCGCTGCCGGCCCGACTCCTGCGCCGCGAGGTGCTGCCCTTCCTGGCGAGCTTCGCCGCGCTGGCGCTCGTCGCACTGGCCCTCGACGGCCTGCTGCACCTCTTCGATCTGCTGTGGGTCGGCCGCTGGCTGGGCATTCCCGGCACGCTGCTGATCATCGGGTCCACGGCCTACTCGCTGCGCAAGCGCAAGCTGATCCAGCGCGGGCATCCGGCCAAGCTGCTGCGCTGGCACGAGGTGCTGGCCTGGCTCGGGATCGCTGCTGGTGCTGGTGCACGCGGGCGTCCACTTCAACGCCATCCTCGGCTGGCTGGCGGTGTGGGCCATGCTGATCAACGTGGGCAGCGGGCTGACCGGCAAGTTCCTGCTGGACCGCTCGCGCCGGCGCATGGAGGAAGCCCGCCAGCGCATGCGCGAGCGCGGCCTCAGCGACGAGGAACTCGAGGACCGCCTGTACTGGGACAGCCTGACCTTCGACGTGGTCAAGCAGTGGCGCGTGGTGCACTTCCCGATCACGCTGGCCTTCGCCGTGCTGGCGACGGCGCACATCGTGGCCATCTTCCTGTTCTGGGGCTGGAAGTGAAGAAGCGCCCGGTCCTGCTGATCGTCATCGCGCTCAACCTGCTCGTGCTGGTGGCGCTGGCCTTCGTCTACCCGCACCTGATGGTGAGCCCGGGGCCGCTGGTCAAGGGCCATGCCGAACTCGCCACCGACTGCTTTGCCTGCCACGCCGCCTGGCGCGGCGCGTCGTCGGGGCGATGCATCGAGTGCCATGCCGTCGCGGATGTCGGCCTGAGGACCACGAAGGGCGTGCCGATCGCCAGCGGAACCATCAAGGGATCGTTCCACCAGGAGCTGATCGAGCAGGACTGCATGGCCTGCCACAGCGACCACCAGGGGCCCAAGCTCACCAAGCGCAGCCGCAAGCCGTTCTCGCACGGGCTGCTGAAGGTGGCGGTGCGGGACACTTGCTCGTCATGCCATGCGGCGCCGAAGGACACCGTGCACCGCGACCTCAAGGTCGAATGCGCAAAGTGCCACGAGAGCAAGGCCTGGAAGCCCGCGCACTTCGACCACGCCCTGCTGGCCAAGGCCGAGCTGGATCGATGCGAGAGCTGCCACAACGCGCCGACCGACCGGCTGCATCGTCAGATCCAGGGCAGCTGCAAGTCGTGCCACAAGACCGAGGCCTGGAAGCCGGCGACCTTCGACCACAACAAGTACTTCGTGCTCGACCGCGACCATGAGGCCACTTGCGAGACCTGCCACAAGAACAACGACTACAGCCGGTACACCTGCTACGGCTGCCACGAGCACTCGCAGGCGAAGGTCCGGGCGGAGCACGTCGAGGAAGGCATCCAGAACTTCGAGAACTGCGTGGAGTGCCACCGCGACCCGCGCGTCGAGCCCGAGAAGCGTGGCGGCGGGAACGCGGCCGAAAGGAACGGGACTAGCGTCGGGCGCGTCGGCTTCGTTCTGCTGCTTGGAGATCGGATCGGCTCGAGCGCTGACCTGAAAGCAAACTGGAGACTACGCGATGAAGATACTGATTGCCGCGGACGGCAGCGTCTACACGAAGCGCATGCTGGCCTTCGTCGCGGCGCACGATGAATGGCTCGGGCCCCAGCACACCCTTACCGTCCTGCATTGCGTCCCTGCCATTCCACATCGTGCGGCTGCCTTCGTCGGCAAGGACCAGGTCCGGGCGTTCTACGAGGCAGACGCTGAGGCCGTGTTCAAGCCGATCCGCGCATTCTTCAACATGCACGATGCGACCGCGACATTCGTCCATCGCATCGGCCCGCCTGGCCCGAACATCGCCAAGTTTGCTGAGAAGAAGAAGTTCGAGCTCATCATCCTCGGCACGCATGGGCATGGCGCTATCGGCGGAGTTGTCATGGGCTCGGTGGCCACCAAGGTGCTGTCGCTTTGCGCAACGCCGGTACTGCTTGTTCGATAACGGGAGCCGGATTGATGTGATGTGCCGGATCGCACTCGCAATCGGTACGAAAGGAGGTGAGTCATGAAGCTGCTGGTCGCCGTAGACGGCTCGGTGCAGGCGCTGGAGGCGGCTCGGCACGCACTGCGCTTGCGCGAGGCCGGCCTGAAGGCCGAGATCGTGCTGGCTACCGTGCAGGAGCCGACCTTTCTCTACGAGATGGTGCTTCCGCCCACGTCGGACGTGCTCGAGCGCGTCAGTGGTGCGGTCGGCCATCGCGCCTTGGAGGGTGCCGAGGCGCTCCTGCGCGAGGCCGGCGTGCCCTTCGAGCACGAAATCGGATCGGGCGAGGTCGCGCCGACACTGTTGTCGATCGCGCAGGCGCGCGGCTGCGACGGAATCGTCCTTGGCGCGCGGGGGCTGGGTGCGGTCCGAAGCGCATTGCTGGGCTCCGTGTCGCAGGCAGTTCTCCGAGCCGCCACCATGCCGGTGACGGTAGTCAGGCCGACCGCCGCTGGTGAGCACGCATGAGAGTGGACGCCGTGCATGCCTTGGCGCCTTAACCGCGGGCACGTTGCGGAGCGGGCCGCGATCGCGAAGCGGTCGCAGGCGGTGAAACGAGGCGGCCTGGGTAGGGCACCGTCGAGACTGAACTTCCAATCAGTGGTCTGTCGCGACCGTCGGCTGATGGCCGGGCCGAGCCATAGAGAGATCCAGACTCGTCGCCGGAAACCTGCCATTCGCAGGTACGTCGAGGCGAGACTTTCGAGCGCGCCGGGAAGGACGGCTTGTGGCCGACTCCTGCCCCAGAGCGGCGCAGGCTCACGGTCCGCTGACTGCCGCATTGCTGACGCCCGACCCGCCTGACAGTAGCTCTCGGCCACCCGTGCCGGTCCCGCGCACCATGCAATCCACATGGACATGCCACGCACATTGCATTAACATTTACTTCATACATGGAACTGAAGACGGCGCGCCTCACGCTGCTGATCGATCCGGCCAAGAAGGCAGCCTTCGAGCAGCTGTGTGCCCTGCAGGACCAGACGCCCTCGCAGGTGGTGCGTCAACTGATCCGCGACTATCTCGCGCACCACGGGGTCTCGTTCGTGCCGAGCGGCGCGAGCGCCGAGGCGGCCGCAGCGCCACAGAGCGCTGAGCGACAGCGGCGCAACGCGGCGCGCCGGCGCAAGCGATGACCGCCTGGCTGCACATCGACTGGGTGCTGGTCGTCGTCGCGGCCTGGCTGCTGGTGGGCCTGGTCGGTGTGTTCGCGCTGCGCCGCTTCCGCTTCGTGTCCCGCATCCTGTTTCCGGCCGGCGGTGCGGTCGGCGTGCTGCTGTTCGGCGTCGCGCTCGGCGCGATGTTCGAGAGCACCGAGGTGGCCGTGCTGCCGATCGGCCTGCCGACGCTGCCGTTCCACCTGCGGCTGGACAGCCTGTCGGCCTTCTTCCTGCTCGTGATCGGCGCCACCGCCGCCGGCGTGTCGGCCTTCGCCGCCGGCTACTTCCGCAAGGGCGAGGGCACGCCGCCGGGCCTGCTGTGCCTGGAGTACCACGTCTTCCTCGCCAGCATGGTCGGCGTGGTGCTGGCCGACGATGCCTACGCCTTCATGGTGATGTGGGAGACGATGGCGCTGTCGTCGTTCTTCCTCGTCACGGCCAACCACCGCATCGCCGAGATCCGGCGCGCCGGCTATATCTATCTGCTGGTGGCGCATGTCGGCGCGATCGGCATCCTGATGTGCTTCGGCGTGCTGCAGGCCAACACCGGCGACTACACCTTCGCCAACATGCGGGCCCAGGCGCTCTCGCCCTTCTGGGCCTCGGTCGCGTTCGGCTTGGCCGTGCTCGGCTTCGGCGCCAAGGCGGGCATGCTGCCGCTGCACATCTGGCTGCCCGAGGCCCACCCGGCGGCGCCGTCGCCGGTGTCGGCGCTGATGAGCGGCGTGATGTTGAAGACCGCGATCTACGGCCTGTTGCGCGTCGTCTTCGACCTGTTGCACCTGCAACTGTGGTGGTGGGGCGGCGTGCTGCTGGCGCTGGGCCTGGCCACGGCCCTGTTCGGCGTCGTCTTCGCCGCGGTGCAGGTCGACATGAAGCGGCTGCTGGCCTACTCGTCGATCGAGAACATCGGCCTGCTGCTGGCCGGCATCGGCCTCACGGTCGTGTTCGCGGCCTACGACATGAAGCCGATGGCGGCGCTGGCGCTCACCGCCAGCCTGTACCACGTGGCCAGCCACGCCCTGTTCAAGAGCCTGCTCTTCCTCGGCACCGGCTCGGTGCTGCACGCGACTTCCGAACGCAACCTCGGCAAGCTCGGCGGGCTGATCCGCAGCATGCCCTGGGTGGCCTGGATCACGCTGGTCGGCGTGCTGGCCAGCGCCGGCCTGCCGCCGCTGGGCGGCTTCGTCTCCGAGTGGCTGCTGCTGCAGAGCTTCCTGTTCACGCCGGGCCTGCCGCACTCGGTGCTCAACATGCTGATCCCGGTGGTGGCGGCCCTGATCGCGCTGGTGGCCGCGCTGGCCGGCTACACGATGGTCAAGTTCTTCGGCGTCATCTTTCTCGGCCAGCCGCGCGAAGAAAAGCTCGCCCTGGCCCACGACGCCGGGCGCTGGGAGCGCGCCGGCATGCTGTGGCTGGTGGCCGGCTGCATCGCGCTGGGCCTGCTGCCCAGCCAGTTCATCCAGCTCATCGACCCGGTGACGCAGCAGCTCGTCCATGCGGGCCTGGGCCAGGCGGTGGCCGCCAGCGGCTGGCTGCTCGCGCCGACCGGCGTCGAGCGCGCCAGCTACGGGCCGGCGATCTTCCTGCTCGGCGTGGCGGCCAGCTTCGCGCTGGCCTGGTTGCTGGTGCGCCGGCTCTACCACGGCCGGTTGCGGCGCGCGCCGCCCTGGGCCTGCGGCTTCCCGTGGCCGAACGCGCGCATGCAGGACACGGCCGAAGGCTTCGGCCAGCCGATCCGGCAGATCTTCGAGCCCTTCTTCCGCATGCAGCGCGAACTGCCGAGCCCGTTCGACGCCCAGCCGCGCTACCGGGTGACGTTCGAGGATCATTTCTGGCATTGGCTGTACCTGCCGATCGCCGCGGCCGTGGCGCGTGCCGCGCGCTTGTTCGGGCTGCTGCAGCAGGGCCGCATCGCGGTCTATCTGCTGTTCAGCTTCCTGACGCTGATCGCGATGCTGCTGGTGGTGACAAGATGACGCTCTATGCCGTCACATCGCAAGTGCTGGCCATCGTGGCCGCGCTGCTGCTCGCGCCGCTGCTGGCCGGCTGGGTCAACCAGTGCCGCGCTTGGCTGCAAAACCGCTCGGCGCCCAGCCTGCTGCAGCCCTATCGCTTGTTGCACAAGCTCTTCAACAAGGAGTCGGTGGTCGCCGAGCACGCCTCGCAGGTCTTCCGCTCGGCGCCCTACATCGTGTTCGGATGCATGCTGCTCGCCTGCGCGATCATCCCGACCCTGTCGACCGACCTGCCGCTGGCGCCGGCGGCCGACGCGATCGCGCTGGTCGGCCTGTTCGCGCTGGCCCGCGTCTTCATCTCGCTGGCCGCGATGGACATCGGCACCGCCTTCGGCACGCTCGGCGCGCGGCGCGAGATGCTGATCGGCTTCCTGGCCGAGCCGGCGCTGCTGATGGTGCTGTTCTCGGCCTCGCTGATTTCGCAATCCACCTCGCTGACGACGATGGTCGAGACGCTGGCCCATCGCGACCTGGCGATCTACCCCGGCCTGGCCTTCGCCGGCGTGGCCTTCACGATGGTGTCACTGGCCGAGAACGCGCGCGTACCGGTCGACAACCCGGCGACGCATCTCGAGCTGACGATGATCCACGAGGCGCTGATCCTCGAGTATTCCGGGCGCCACCTGGCGCTGCTCGAATGGGCCGCCAGCCTCAAGCTCTTCGCGTACTCGTGCATCGGCCTGGCGCTGTTCTTCCCCTGGGGCATCGCCGAGGCGGATGCCCCGCTGGAGTTGCTGTTCGCATTGCCGGTGCTGGTGCTCAAGCTGGCCATCGGCGGCATCGGCCTTGCGCTGCTCGAGACCGCGAGCGCCAAGATGCGCATCTTCCGCGTGCCCGAGTTCCTGGCCACCGCGTTCCTGCTCGCCGTGATCGGCCTGCTGGTGCACATCCTGCTGAGCAATTAGCATGAGACGGCGTTGCCTTTGGTCTGCTTTCGGCCCTTTGCTGCCATTGAACTTCCGCTTTGCTGGCAATGGCGCGGCAACGGGGCAGCCGGGCCGGGCACGGCGCTTAGGTTCGGCGGTCTTCGCTGCGCTCAGACGGCCCTGCGCTGCGCGGGTCCGGGGCCCCGTCGCTCAACTCGCTACGCTCACTTCGTTCGCTGCGCTCGAACAGTCGCGACGAGTCAGAGCACGAAGCGCGCTGCGCGCGCGGGCCCCGGCCCCTGTGCTGCTCGGCGCCTCACATGCGCACCGTGCCCGGCCCGGCTGCCCCGTTGCAGAACCGGTGGTGGCCTGCAGGCTATCGAACACCGATGCGGTTGCCGGCAAGGCGGCGGGCGGGGCCTGGGCGGGGCGAATCGGCGCCGCCGAGGAGCACAGGGCTTCTGGCCGCGCGCCTTGGCGCGCTTCGTCCTCTGACTCGTCGCGATCTGTTCGAGCGCAGCGAACGCAGCGAACGAAGCGAGTTGATGCGACGGGCCAGAAGACCGAGCACCGCAGGGACCCCGAAGCGCAGCGAAGGGCCAGCCGTCTGAGCCCCGCCCAGGCCCCGCCCGCCGCCTTGCTCGCGCCGATGCAAGCACGAGACGCATCGGACGCACGCAAACAGCCGCAATGGGCCGAGAGCGGACACGCCGTGTGGCCGGGATGCTCTGGGCGGCGCGAGCCTGCGCGCAGAGCGGCGGAGCAGCTGACGTGACCGCGCTGTTCACGCAGTTCATCAACCTGCTCGGCGCCGGGCTGCTGCTGCTGGCCTTCGCGATGATCTCGCAGCGCCGCATCCTGTCGCTGATCCACCTCTTCACGCTGCAGGGCGCGACCCTGGTCGTGGCCACCGCGGTGGTCGGCTACGTGACGCAGCAGCCGCACCTGTACGTGTCGGCCGGCATCACGTTCGTGCTCAAGGTGGTGCTGATCCCGTGGCTGCTGCACCGCGTGATCGACCGCCTGAACGTGCGCTGGGACCTCGAGACGCTGATCAACATCCCGACCACGATGCTGATCGGCATCGGGCTGGTGATCTTCGCCTTCAACCTGGCGCTGCCGATCGCCAAGCTGTCGTCGACCATCGCCCACGGCTCGCTGGGCATCGCGCTGGCCTGCGTGCTGCTGTCCTTCCTGATGATGATCACGCGGGCCAAGGCGGTGCCGCAGGTGATCGCCTTCCTGTCGATGGAGAACGGCTTGTTCTTCGCCGCCACCTCGGCGACCTACGGCATGCCGATGGTGGTCGAGCTGGGCATCGCGCTGGACGTGCTGATCGGCGTGCTGATCCTGGGCGTGTTCATGTTCCAGATCCGCGAGCAGTTCGACAGCCTGGACATCCGCCACCTCGAGAAACTGAAAGAGGACTAGAGTGAACCCCCAAGCTCACTTCGTTCGCTGCCCCCCGAGGGGGCGGTCAGTGCCCTTCGGGCGGCCGTGCGGGCACTGACGTGGAAACGCTGCTCTTCGTGCTCGGCATCCCGCTCGCGGGCGGCGTGGTGCTGGCGCTGGTCGGCCACCGCAACGCGGCGATGGAGATCAACGTCGCCTTCAGCCTGGGCACCTTCGTCGCCGCCTGCGTGCTCACCGCGCAGGTGGTCGAGAACGGCCCGCTGTTCGCGCTGGGCCGCGAGTTCTTCATCGATGCGCTCAACGTCTTCCTGGTCACGCTGACCGCCTTCGTCGGCCTGACGACCGCGATCTTCTCGCGGCCCTACATGCGCGTCGAGCGCGACCACGGCAAGATGACGCCGCCGCGGCTGCGCCTGTACCACAGCATGTACCAGCTGTTCAGCTTCACGATGCTGCTGGCGCTGATGACCAACAACATGGGCATCCTGTGGGTGGCGATGGAGGCCGCCACGCTGACCACCGTGCTGCTGGTCAGCGTCTACCGCACGGCGGCCAGCCTCGAGGCGGCCTGGAAGTACTTCATCCTGTGCGGCGTCGGCATCGCGCAGGCGCTGTTCGGCACCGTGCTGCTGTACATGGCGGCCGAGAAGGTCATCGGCAGCGAAGGCGGCGCGCTGCTGTGGACCAACCTCGACGCGGTGAAGGGCCAGCTCGACCCGCACATCATCACGCTGGCCTTCGTCTTCCTGTTCGTCGGCTACGGCACCAAGGTCGGGCTGGTGCCGGTGCACAACTGGCTGCCCGACGCGCATGCCGAAGGCCCGACGCCGGTCTCGGCGGTGCTGTCGGGGCTGCTGCTCAACGTCGCGCTGTACGCGATCCTGCGCTGCAAGGTGCTGACCGATGGCGCGCTGGGCAGCCCGCTGGCCGGCCGCATGATGATCGGCTTCGGCCTGATCTCGGTCGTCGCGGCGGCCTTCCTGCTGACGCGGCAGAAGGACGTCAAGCGCATGTTCGCCTACTCGTCGATCGAGCACATGGGCCTGATGACCTTCGCCTTCGGCCTCGGCGGGCCGATCGCCAATTTCGCCGGCCTGCTGCACATGACGGTGCACTCGCTGATCAAGTCGGCGATCTTCTTCGCCGTCGGCCACGCGGCGCAGAAGGCCGGCACCCAGGTGATGGACGACATCCGCGGCCTGATCAAGGTCAGCCCGACCGTGGCCTGGGGCCTGATGCTGGGCTCGCTGGCGATCCTGGGCATGCCGCCGTTCGGCGTCTTCGCCAGCGAGTTCCTGATCATCACCACCGCGATGCGCGAGCAGCCCTGGGCCACGCCGTTCCTGCTGGTGGCGCTGGGCGTCGCCTTCGCGTCGGTGTTTGCCCGCGTGCAGCCGATGGTCTTCGGCGACACCACTCTCAAGCCGCTGGCGCACCCGCCGGCGCTGATCCCGGTCTTCGTGCACCTGGCGATCGGCCTGATGCTGGGCCTGTACATCCCGCCGTACCTGGATGCCTGGTACCGCGAGGCGGCGCGGATGATCGGTGGCTAGCATGAACCACCCCCGAAGCGGCTTCGCCGCTCCCCCTCAAGGGGGCAACGCCAGCGGACCGGCAAAGCCGGATCCGCGGTGTTTGCTTGGCAAGACTTCGGTTCACGCGTCGCGGGTGGCGATTCGGCGCCATGGAAGACTGCGATGAAGCTATCCGGCCTGGACCTCTCGTTCGAGCGCTTGCCGGCACCGCTGCCGATCTGGCATGCCCAGGTCGACACGCGACGAATGGCTCGTCGCGGCCCGTGCGGTGGCGGACGCCGGCGGGCGCCTGGTCTCGACCTGGGGCACGGACCATCGCGATCGCGGCGCCGGCTTCGCCGCCTGTGCGGCCTACGCCCTGCACGATGGGCTGGCCTGGCTCGAGCTGCCGCTTGCCCGAGCGCTGCACCGGCCTGCCCCGACCTCGCCGCGATCTTTCCCGCCGCCGGCCGCATGCAGCGCGCGACGACGGACCTGCTGGGCATCGCCGCCGAGGCGCAGCCGACACCCGCCCCTGGCTCGATCACGGGCTCTGGCCGCCGCAGGCCGCCCGCTGCGCCACGACGCCGCCGCGACGCCGCCACTGCCGCCGGCGGTGCTGCCGTCCAACTACCCCTTCGTTCGCGTCGAGGGCGACGGCGTGCACGAGATCGCGGTCGGCCCGGTGCACGCCGGCATCATCGAGCCGGGGCACTTCCGCTTCTCGGTCGTCGGCGAGAAGGTGCTGCGGCTCGAGCAGCACCTGGGCTACACGCACAAGGGCATCGACCGCCGCTTCACGCAACTGCCGCCGCTCGACGCGCACCGCCTGGCCGGCCGGGTCTCGGGCGACTCGACGGTGGCCTGCGCCTGGGCCTACTGCATGGCGCTCGAATCGGCCGCCGGCTGTGTCGATCCCGATGCGGGCGCAGTGGCTGCGCGCGCTGATGCTCGAGCGCGAACGGGTCGCCAATCACCTCGGCGACCTCGGCGCGCTCGGCAACGATGCCGCGCTGGGCTTCGGGCTGGCCCAGTTCTCGCGCCTGCGCGAAGACTGGCAGCGCCTGTCGCTGCAGGCCTTCGGCCACCGCTTCATGATGGACTGCGTGGTCCCCGGCGGCGTCGAGCGCCGACCCCGACGGGCCCATGCTCGATCGCCTGCGCCGGCAATGCGATGCGATCGAGCGCGAGTTGCTCGCGCTGCGCGAGGTCTATGACGAACACGCCGGGCTGCAGGACCGCTTCATCGCCACCGGCCGCGTCAGCCCGCAACTCGCCGCGCAACTGGGCCTGACGGGCCTGGCCGGCCGCGCCAGCGGCCAGAGCGCCGACCTGCGCTGCGACCACGATTGGCCGCCCTACGATCAGCTCGAGGTCGCGATGGCCACCCATCGCGACGGTGACGTGGCCGCCCGCGTGACGCTGCGCTTCGACGAGGCGCTGGAGTCGCTGCGCTTGATCCGCGCGATCTGCGCCGGCCTGCCGGCTGGCGCGGTGCGTGCGGACGTGGTGCTGCCAGCAGCGCGACGCGATCGGTGCCGGCTGGGTCGAGGGCTGGCGCGGCGAGGTCTTCGTGGCCCTCGAACTCGGCGCCGACGGCCGCATCCGGCGCTGCCATTGCCACGATCCGTCGTGGCACAACTGGCCGGTGCTCGAACATGCC
The DNA here is from genome assembly GCA_963840805.1 of uncultured beta proteobacterium. Classification (GTDB taxonomy): domain Bacteria; phylum Pseudomonadota; class Gammaproteobacteria; order Burkholderiales; family Burkholderiaceae_C; genus CADEEN01. The sequence goes on from CAWJAJ010000015.1 coordinate 84,855, forward strand.
GTGATCGGCAACATCGTCCCGGACTTCCCGCTCATCAACAAGAGCTTCAATCTCAGCTACGCCGGACACGACCGCTGATGTGGCAACTCCTCAAGCAGATCGCCCGCACCGGCATCGTCACCGAGCCGGCGCCGACGGACAGCGACGCGCTGCGCGTGGCGGCCGATCGCATCCAGCGCGAGCTCCTCGACATCCTCGGCCAGGCGCTCGCCATCCGCCAGGTCGATGCGGGTTCGTGCAACGGCTGCGAGCTCGAGATCCACGCCCTCAACAACCCCTACTACAACCTCGAGGGCCTGGGCATCAGGTTCGTCGCCAGCCCGCGCCACGCCGATCTGCTGCTCGTCACCGGCCCGGTGTCGCGCCACATGGCCGAGGCGCTGCGCCGCACCCATGACGCCACGCCCGAGCCGCGCCTGGTGGTCGCTGTCGGCGAGTGCGGCTGCAACGGTGGGATCTTCGGCGAGAGCTACGCGAGCTGCGGCCGGGTGGCCAACGTGATCCCGGTCGACGTCGAGGTGCCGGGTTGCCCGCCGCCGCCGCTCGAGATCCTGCGCGGCATCCTGACGGCCGTGCGCCGCTGCCGCGAACGCTGAGGCGATTCGGTCACCCACCCGCAGCTGCGCCTGTCGTCTCGCGTTGCGGGCGGCGCGAGTTGGTTCGACCAGGGGGCGCAGGCGGCACTCGACAGCGTGCCGTGACAGTCTCGTTTCAGCCATGAGCGGTCGGCCACTGCCGGCATCTTCAGGGTGAGCTGAAGATCAGCGCCGCCTTCCTGGAGCAACCGGTGATCGAGCCGATCGGCAGGGACTTGGCGCTGGCCGGCGCCGGGCGAAAGACCCCCCGGGCGCACGGGTCCGAGCATGCTCTCTACACTTGGCGTGCCCACCCCCCCATCGACACTGGAGACTCCGATGCACGACCCCATCGCCGGCTCAACCCGCGCCGCATCCCCTGCGCTTGCGCGCCTGGCCGTCACCCTCGGCCTGGCCGCGCTGGGAACCGCCGCTCAGGCCAACACACCGACCATCGTCGACGAATGGGCCAGCATCAAGGCGCCCGCGGCGCCGGAGTTGAAGTCGGCAACGCTGGACCCGAAGACGACGGCCCTGCTGGTGCTCGATTTCGTCAACCCCAACTGCACCTCGCGTCCGCGCTGCATGGCCACATTGCCGGCGATGAAGAAGCTGCTGGCCGAGGCGCGCGCCAAGGGCATGCTGGTGGTATTCGCCACAGGGCCGACGGGCAAGCGTGCCGACATCCTGACCGACGTGGCGCCCCTGGAGTCCGAGACCATCGTCTCCACCGGCGTGGACAAGTTCGCGAACACCGAGCTCGAGAAGCTGCTCAAGGCCGCCGGCACGCAGACCGTGATCGCCACCGGCACCGCGGCGCACGGCGCGGTGCTCTACACGGCCAGCGCCGCTTCGCTGCGCGGGCTGAAGGTGTTATTGCCAGTGGACGGCATGTCGGCCGATACCGCTTACACCGAACAGTTTGTCGCGGTGCACATGACCACCGCGCCGCTGGTGTCGCGCAATGTCACGCTGACCAAGCTCGACTTGATCAGGTTCTGAGCCGCCGCCGGGCGGCGCGCCAGCGCCGGCGCGGCGCAGCAGGCGGCGAAAGCGCCCGCATTCCAGATGGCCGGGGCACGCGGCACACGGCGGGGATAGTGCTTCCAAGAGCATGACTTCCGTGACCACGGGGTAGTCGGGCCGGTCAGTCTTGGCCCGGGCTTCGGTTCTTGTGGCCGACTGTGGCCGCCGAGCGGCGCTGAGTACCGCGTGCATCTCGGCCTCTTCGGTGCTGTGGACCTCCACCCCGAGCTGGGACACGACCAGTGGACGCAACTCCGTGCCGGGGCATAGGAGTGCCAAACACCCCCGATGTGCCCGCCCCTCGGCCGTTCGTCAGGCGTGCCGCGCGACGGGCAGCTTTCGCTCGACCAATTCAGGGCATTGAATGTCAGACGAGGGTCGGAAGTCGCCGCTTGGGCGCGGCCCGCCACGGACTGCGCCCGCGGGGACGCGGGCATACTCGCGCGCACCTTTGACGCGCCGCCGGCCCTGGCGCGGCGCCGCACCGGCACCCCGCATGGACCTGCACCCCTTTCGCCCGCGCCTGCTCGACAGCCTGCGCGGCTACGACCGGCACCGCTTCCTCACCGATCTCGGCGCCGGCGCCACGGTCGGCATCGTCGCGCTGCCGCTGGCGATGGCGTTCGCGATCGCCTCGGGCCTCAAGCCCGAGCAGGGCCTGGTCACCGCCATCGTCGCCGGCTTCCTGATCTCGGCACTCGGCGGCTCGAGCGTGCAGATCGGCGGCCCGGCCGGCGCCTTCATCGTCATCGTCTACGGCATCCTGCAGCGCTACGGCCTGACCAACCTGCTGATCGCCACCGCGCTGTCGGGCGTGCTGCTGTTCGCACTGGGGGCGCTCAAGCTCGGCGCGCTGGTGCGCTACATCCCGGTCACGATCATCATCGGCTTCACCAACGGCATCGCGGTGCTGATCGGGCTGTCGCAGCTGAAGGACTTGCTCGGCCTGTCGATCGACAAGATGCCGGCCGACTTCTTCGCGCAGATCGCGACGCTGGCGGCCCACATCGGCAGCTTCAATCCGCATGCATTCGCGATCGGCATGGCCTGCTTCGCAGGGCTCTTCGTGTGGCCGAAGCTGTTTGCCGGCGGCGTGCTGCCCGAACGGCTGATCGAGGTCAGCTCGCTCAAGCAGGTTTCGCGCGTGCCCGGCCCGGTGGTGGCGCTGGTGACGATGACGGTGCTGACCTGGTGGCTCCAGTGGCCGGTGGAGACCATCGGCTCGCGCTTCGGCGGCATCCCGCGCTCGCTGCCCGAGCTGGCGCTGCCGCCGTTTTCCTGGGACAGCGCCAAGCAGTTGGTGATCCCGACGATCACGCTCGCGCTGCTCGGCGCGATCGAATCGCTGCTGTGCGCGCGCATCGCCGACAACCTGACCGAACTGCCGCGCCACGACCCGAACCAGGAACTGATGGGCCAGGGCGTGGCCAACATGGTGTCGCCGCTGTTCGGCGGCATGCCCGCCACCGGCACCATCGCCCGCACCGTGACCAACGTGCGCGCCGGCGCAACCTCGCCCGTCGCCGGCATCGTGCACGCAGCCACCCTGCTGGCCATCGTGCTGCTGGCCGCGCCGCTGGCATTGCACGTGCCGCTCGCGGCGCTGGCGGGCATCCTGCTGTTCGTGGCCTGGAACATGGGCGAGTGGCACGAGTTCGCGCGCCTGCGACGTTTCAGCCTGCCCTACCGCACCATCCTGCTCGGCACCTTCTTCCTCACCGTCGTGCTCGACCTGACGGTGGCGGTGCAGGTCGGGCTGGTGCTGGCCTGCCTGTTCTTCATCTACCGCATGGGCACGCTGTTCACGGTGAAGCCGCACGATGCCGACGACATGCCGCCGGGCGTGCAGGTGTTCGAGCTGTTCGGCGCGCTGTTCTTCGGCGCGGTCGGCAAGATCGAGGCCCTGCCGGCGCAATTGCCGCCGGGCACCCGCGCGGTGGTGCTCGAGATGCACCGGCTGGTCTCGCTCGACACCTCGGGGCTCGACGCGTTGCAGCAATTGCACCGCACGCTGAAGCGGCGCGACATCGGCCTGGTGCTGGCCAACGTCAACGAGCAACCGCTGTCGCTGATCCACCGCTCCGGTTTCGACGCCATGCTGGGCGCGGACGCGATCGTGCCGACGGTCGCCGCGGCGTTCGACGACGAGCCCGCCCGCTCGGCGTGATCAGCGTTTCCAGAAGCGCGGCGCCGCGTCGAGTGCACGCAGCCGCTCGGCGGCACGCTCGATCAGTACGTCGCGCCGCGCGGCCAACCAGCCGAGCACGAAGGCGTCCGCCGCCGTCGGCGACGATGCGGCACGGCACTGGGCCTCGGCCAGCAGCAGGTCGTTGCAGTCGCCGAGAGCATCCTGCGCCGGGCGCAGCAACGCGAGGTAGTGCGCCACCGCCTTGGCGCGGAACAACGGCGCGACGAACTCGATGTCGTAGCGCAGCCGCTTCAGCCGCTTGCGCAGCGTGTGCCGCGCGTCGTCGTCCAGCGTCTCGAAGCGCCTGCCGCCCGCCAGCACCTGACGATGCCGCCGCGCCAGTCGCACGCGCGCGGCGTCGACCAGCGCAACGCCGCCCGGGATGCCGTCACCGTGCAGCGCGAACCCGATCAAGCCGAGCAACGCGAGGTTGAAGCGGCGCTCGCGCAGCGCAGCGAAGTCCGGCGCGTCACGCGGCGCGGCGGCCGGTGACGCGGCGGGCACCGGCCCGGCCAGCCCCGCCGCGCGCGCGGCCGCGTACGCCGGCGCCAGCGTGATCGCGACCACGTCGCGGTCGCGTGCCGCGCCGAGGGCGGCAAACGCGTCGGCCAAGGCATCGCGCCACGCGGCGTCCACGCCGTCCACGCCGGCGCCGAAATCGCCCAGCGCCGTGCGCAGCCGGCGCAAACCCACGCGCAACTGGTGCACGTGTTCCGGGTCCGTTGCCCGCCCGTCGGCGAGCACGGCCATGTTCGGCAGCACCTGCCCGAGGCAGGCCCGCACCATCGCGGCCAGGCCCTGGTGCTGCGACATGCGCGGCGCGACCTTCGGCGGCTCGGCCTTGATGGCAGGTGTGGCCGCCGCGGCCGCGGCGGCCAGCGCGTGGCCGCGCTCGGCCTTGCTGCGCACATCCAGCCACAGGCCATGCCGCTGTACCCAGCGCGCCGCGATCGACAACAGCGCCTGGGGCGGCCCGGACAGCAGCTCCAGCTCGAGTTCCACCACCGGCAGCCGATGCGGCCCGGCGGCGCCGGCGGCGACGATGCAACCCTCGTCGAACGCCAACTCGATGCGAGCCACCGGAACTGCCCCTCTGACGAGCACCACCCGGCGCGTGCGACGAATGTCGGTGACGAAGCGCTCGACCAGCCCGCCTGCGTCGGGCCCGAGTGCCGCCCGCAGCGCGACACCGGCCGGCGTGCCGTCGTGCCGCGTGAGGTCGATCGCCGGGGGCGCGTTGGCCGTGGCGGCACCGAGCACCACTTCGTGTTCGAGGCGCTGCAGCAGTCCGTCGCCCTGGCCCTTGACGGTCTGCACCCAACGGCCACGGCCTTCGTGACGCAGGCGCAGCGCGAGCCCGGCCGCGGCCAGTCGGCCGTCGGGCGTATCGAAGTAGCGCGCTTGGAGCCGGACGGCGCGCCCTTGCACCGGGCCGGCCACCGCGCGCTTCACCGCGTCGCGCCGGGCCGGATCGATGCGGAACTTCAGCTCGGTCTCGACCACCGGCCCACGGCACTCAGGGTTTCTGGCCGTCGCGCGGGTCATCGCCGATCGACGTCGCGGCGACCTTGCCGTCGCGGTCGAACGTGACGTTGAACAGCTTGGCCTGCTGGCCGTCGAGCCAGCGCCAATCCCAGTGTTCCTCGTCGGGCTTCAAGTCGAAGCGCTGCGTTCGCGCCGGACGGCCGAGCAAGCGACGCACCTCGGCTTTGTCCATCCCCGGCGTCACCTTGGCGAACTCGGCCGGCTTCAGCACCTGGCGCAGCGCGCTCATCTTGCCGTCGGCGCCGATGGTGATGAAGTAGTTGGTCTGGCCTTCCGGCTGGCGCGCGTACTCGAAGGTGCGGCTGCCATCGGCCGCACTGAACACGGCCTGCGGCTCGCCGAATTCGCGCCTGACATCGGCCTCGGTGGCCACGCCCTCCTCGAGCTTGGCGATGCGCTGCTGATCACAGCCGGCGAGCAGCAGTGCGGCAACGGCCAGCAGCGTGGCGGCGAACGGTTTGAACGGCACGACAGGCACCCCCGGTAAAATCTCGTCAATCCCGCCGCATTCTGCCCCTGCCCCATGCCGCTGTTCTGGAAACCGTACAAATCCGACGTCACGCAGTTCATCGAACGAGCTGAAGGCCAGCGAAGCCGACGCTCGAGGCCGAGCAGCGGGCGGGCCGCGCGCTGTTGTGGGACCGTGCCATCGACCGCGAGGCGCAGGCCGAGTGGCGCGACGCCGACGTGCCGCAGCAGCCCTACGTCTACCAGACCAAGGCCAAGTGAGCGGCGCGACCGCGCGCGTCGACGGCCACCTGCCGCCGTCGCCGGACCCCGAACTGGCCGCCACGCTGCCGCCGGCCGAGATCGACGCCATCGCGGTGGCGCGGCTGTACGGCGAACCGCTGTTCGCGCTGCCGCAGGACCTGTACATCCCGCCCGATGCGCTGGAGGTGTTCCTCGAGGCCTTCGAGGGCCCGCTCGACCTGTTGCTGTACCTGATCCGCAAGCAGAACTTCAACATCCTCGACATCCCGCTGGCCGACGTGACGCGCCAGTACCTGGCCTATGTCGAGCAGATCAGGAAGCGCAACCTCGAGCTCGCCAGCGAATACCTGCTGATGGCGGCGATGCTGATCGAGATCAAGAGCCGCATGCTGCTGCCGCCGAGGAAGAGTGCCGAGGGCCAGGAGGCCGAAGACCCGCGCGCCGAACTCGTGCGCCGGCTGCTCGAGTACGAGCAGATGAAGCTCGCGGCGGCGCGGCTCGATGCGCTGCCGGTGCTGGGCCGCGACTTCCTGCGCGCGCAGGTCGACGATCGAGCAGTCGCTGGCGCCGCGCTTCCCCGACGTCGCGCCGGACGAACTGCGCGAGGCCTGGCGCGCGATCGTCGCGCGCGCCCGGCTGGTGCAGCACCACCACATCGGCCGCGCACAGCTCTCGGTGCGCGAGCACATGAGCCTGGTGCTGCGCAAGCTGCAGGGCCGGCGCTTCGCGCTGTTCGAGGATTTGTTCGAGACCAGCCGCGGCGTGGCGGTGGTGGTGGTGACCTTCATCGCGCTGCTCGAACTGGCGCGCGAGCGCCTGCTGGAGGTGACGCAGGCCGAGGCGTTCGCGCCGATCTACGTGCGGCTGGCCTACTCGCCGAGCTGAGCGCAGACGCGCCAGGCGCAACCCAGGCCCGCAAGCCCGGCTCTTCAGCGCTGCCCGAGCTTGAAGGCGATCATCGCGCGCAGCTTGTTCGGCAGCACCGGCTTGATCAGCAGGTGGAAGTCGTGCTGGTGCGGCCTCGTCTTCGTGGCCGCCGAGGCTGCTGCCGGTGACCACGATGGCCGGCAGCCGGCTACCGGGCCAGCGCGCGCGCAGCGCGGCCAGCGCCTCGAGGCCGGTGCGGCCTTCGGGCAGGCGGTAGTCGACGATCAGCAGGTCGGGCGCCGACACGCGTCGGCTCGTCGAGCCAGCGCTGCAACGTGGCCAGGTCGTCGAAGGCGTCGACCTCGGCGCCCCAGGCGTGCAAGCAGCACCGTCAGGCCTTCGCGCACCGCCGGTTCGTCCTCGACGACGACGATGCGCCGGCCCTGCAGCGTGATGCCAAGCCGCGACGCCGTGCCGGGCGTGGCGCGACTCGAGGCCGCGCGGCTCGCGCCCGCCGGGAACTCGAGGGTGAACACGGTGCCGTGGCCCGGCCGCGAGCGCACCGTGAGCGGCGCATCGAGCAGCCCGGCCAGCCGCTTGACGATGGCCAGCCCCAGGCCCAGGCCCTTGCGCTGGTGCGGCTCGAGCGGACGCTGGCTCTGCACCTGGTAGAACTCGTCGAAGATGCGCGGCAGGCTGGCCTCGGCGATGCCGATGCCGCTGTCCCAGACCTGCACGACGAGCTTGTCGCCGCGTGGCCGGCAGGCCACCAGCACGCCGCCGTCCTCGGTGTAGCGGATGGCGTTGCTGACCAGGTTGCGCAGGATGCGCTCGAGCAGCAGGCCGTCGGTGTGGGCGAAGTGCCGCTCGCCATGGAACGTCAGCGCCAGGCCCTTCTCGAATGCCGTCGGCTCGAACGTCAGGCGCAGGCGCGCGAACAGGTCCCGGATGCGCACCGGCCCGGGCTGCACGTCGACGCCACCGCTGTCGATGCGGGTGATGTCGAGCAGCTCGCCGAACAGGCCCTCGAGCGCATCGACGCTCTGGTTGATGCTGTTGACCAGCGAGGCCACCTCGGGGTCGTTGGCGCGCTGGCTCTTCTGCCGCAAGGCCTCGGCGAACAGGCCCATCGCGTGCAGCGGCTGGCGCAGGTCGTGGCTGGCGGCGGCGAAGAACTGCGTCTTGGCGCGGCTGGCCGCCTCGGCCGCTGCGTCGCGCCGCGTCGGCCGCGGCCTTCTCGACGCGCAACTGCGCGGCCAGGTGTTCGGTGCGCTGCTTCAGGCCGATGGCCTGCGACAGCGCACTGCGATAGGCGCGGCCCAGCATCATGGCCACGGCGAACACCAGCGCGAGCACACCGGCCAGCTGCCAGTGCCAGGCTTGCGTGGTGTCGCTGGCCACGCGCGCGATCGTCGGCAGCAGCACGATGCAGGTGAAGACCAGGAACAGCTTGCGCTGCGGCGCCAGCAACTGCACCGACGCCAGCGTGTAGCTGTTGGCGATCACGATCAGCATCACGGTGTGGAAGGGCGCGCCCAGGCCCCAGAACAGCCACACCGCCGTCGGCCACATCGCGCCTTGCGCCAGCACCAGCGCGCGCCAGCTGGCGCGCCAGGCCAGCAGCGTGGCGGCGTCGCTGTCGCGCGCAGCGCGGTAGCGCAGGTAGTGCGCCAGACGCAGCGCGGCCAGCGCGACCGCCACGGCCAGCCAGCCGAGCAAGGGCGCCGCCGGCGCCAGCGGCCAGAACGCCAGCCCGATCAGCACGATGCCGATCGCGTTGCCGGCCAGGCTGGCGGGCGCCTGCTCGTAGAGCGCGCGCAGGCCGTCGACGTGCGGCTCGCGGGCCGGCGCCGGCGGCGTCAGGCGTCGCGCCGTCAATGCTGCGAGCGCTTCCAGCCCGGCACGCCCTGGCGCCGGCGCGCTGCGTCATCTGGCTGACCGCCAGCACCGCCTGCGTGCGCGACGACACGCCGAGGGCGCGCAGCACCGCGGCGACATGGTCCTTGACGGTCTCGACCGACAAGTGCATCTCGCGCGCGATCAGCTTGTTGGGCATGCCCTGCAGCAGGTAGGCCAGCACATCGGCCTGGCGCTTGGACAGCCCCAGCGCATCGAGCGAGCGTCGGCGCCGCAGCGTGTGTCTCGCCGGCCACGGCGCTGGCCAGGTCGTCGACTTCGTCGTGCGCATACGGCCGCATCACGTCGGGCACCGTGTCGCCCTCCTGTGCAGGCGCCTGCCGCAGCGGCTCGATGCCCAGCGTCATCGGCGGCACGTAGATGCCGCCCGACATGACCAGCCGCAGCGCCTCGAACAGCGTCTCGTTGCTGGCCCGCTTGGGCACGAAGCCCATCGCGCCGGCGTCGATGGCGCGGATCACGTCGCTGGCGCGGTCGGAAGCCGACACCACCACGATCGGCAGCGCCGGATACAGGCCGCGCAACTCGGCCAGCAACTCGAAGCCATCGGCCTCGCCGAGATACAGGTCGAGCAGCACCAGGTCGTAGTCGGGGTCGCGCTTCAGCGCGGCGCGCGCCTCGCGATCGGTGCCGACGCCGACCACCGTGACGTCGTCGCCGAGGCCGCGGATCACCGCCTGCAGCGCCGCCAGGATCAGCGGGTGGTCGTCGATCAGCAGGACTTTCATGGCATCACACGAAGTGGCGCGTGAAACCAGTTCGGCCACGCACACCGGCTTGGCACCGCCCTCGCGGTCGATGGTGGCCTCGATCGTCAGCTGCGCGCCGCCGGGCAGCGGCTCGAACGCCAGCAGCCGGAACGCCGCGCGCACGCGGCTGCCCACGGGCACCGGCGCGGGAAAGCGCACGCGGTTCAAGCCGTAGTTGATGCCCATGCGCACATCGTCGATCGCGAACGCCTCTTGCCATCATCGCCGGCAGCAGGCTGACGGTGAGGAAGCCGTGCGCGATGGTGGCGCCGAACGGCCCGGCCGCGGCGCGTGCCGTGATCGACGTGGATCCATTGCCGATCGCCGGTGGCCTCGGCGAAGCGCGTCGATGCGCGACTGGTCGATCACGGTCCAGTCGCTGTCGGCGAGATGCCTGGCCGACCATGTGCGGCCAGCTCATCGAGGCGGGCGAAGTGCTTCATCGCTGGGCCACCCAGTCGAGCAGCGGCTGCCATTGCGCCAGGTCGCGCTCGGCACGGCTGGGCGCGATGTCCCACAGCGTCGCGCCGCGCGCGGCCAGCTGCACGTACAACTGCGTGTCGCGCAGCATGGCCAGCACCGGCACGCCCAGCGCGTCCAGGAAGTGGCGCAGCTGATCGGTGGCGATGGTGCCTTCGCGCACGCGCATGCCGACCACGCCGACGCGCACCTTGTCGCTGCGCTTGTGCGCGGCCAGCTGCGCGCACGAAGGCATGGCTGGCCTGGATGTCGAACAGGCTCGGCTGCAGCGGCACGATCATCCGATCGGCGATGCGCATCACGTCGTCGAGCCGCTTGCCGTGCAGGCCGGCCGGCGTGTCGAGCACCACATGGGTCGTGCCCTTGGGCGGGCGCACGATGTCGTCGTGGGTGACATCCCAGCCGCGGATCACCGGCAAGCTGGCCGGGCGCAGCGCCAGCCACTGGCGCGCCGACTGCTGCCGGTCGACATCGCCGAGCATCACCGCATGGCCCGCGCGCGCCAGCGCGCCGGCCAGGTTGGTGGCCACCGTGCTCTTGCCCACGCCGCCCTTGGGGTTGGCGACCACGATCACCGGCATCGAATCCTCCCGTGCTTTCCCGGTTATGGTAGCGGCGCCTCGCAGCCAGTACCCTAGCGCCAACCCCCACACCCTGCCCGCCCGTGGCCCGCATCGTCGTCCTCTGCGCCCACCCGCACCTGGAGCACTCTCGCGTCACGCGCGCGCTGGCGCGGGCCGCCGCGGCGCCGCACGCTGCCGCAGGTCGAGGTGCGCGACCTGTACGCGCTCTACCCCGACTACCTGATCGACGTGGCTGCCGAACAGGCCGCGCTCGCCGGCGCGCGAACTGCGTGGTCTGGCTGCACCCGGTGCACTGGTACGGCATGACGCCGCTGCTCAAGCTGTGGGCCGACGAGGTGCTCGCCTTCGGCTGGGCCTACGGCCCCGGCGGCACGGCGCTGCGCGGCAAGGACCTGTGGCTCGTCGCCTCCACCGGCGGCAGCGCCGAGGCCTACCGGCCCGACGGCCTGAACCGCTATTTCTTCGATGCCTTCCTGCCGCCCTACGAGCAGACGGCGCAACTGGTCGGCATGCGCTTCCTGCCGCCGCTGGTGCTGCACGGCGCGCACCGCGCCAGCGACGCCGAGGTCGATGCCCACGTGCAGACCTTCGTGTCGCGGCTGGCCAGCTACCCCGACTGGCCGGAGATCGAAGACATCGCCGCCTTGCGACGTGCGCGAGGTGCCGGCGATCGACCGGCCGGCGGAGGCCGGCTGATGGACCACGGCACCGCCTGGCTCACGACCAGCCTGATCTACCTGGCGGCCGCGGTGATCGCGGTGCCGCTGGCGCGGGCGCTCGGCCTGGGCTCGATCATCGGCTACCTGGCGCCGGCATCGTCATCGGGCCCTGGGGCCTGGCGCTGGTGACCGATGCGCAGACGATCCTCACGGTGGCCGAGTTCGGCGTCGTGCTGATGCTGTTCCTGGTCGGCCTCGAACTCGAGCCACGGCGCCTGTGGGCGATGCGGCGGCCGATCTTCGGCTGGGGCTCGGTGCAGGTGATCGCCGAGCGCGCTGCTGATGACGGCCGTCGGGCGTGGCCTTCGGCGTGGCCTGGCCGGTCGCGCTGGCGGCGTCGCTGGGCCTGGCGATGTCGTCGACGGCGATCGGCCTGGCGGTGCTCGCCGAGCGCAACGTGCAAGCCACGCCGGCGGGCCAGGGCGTGCTCGGCGTGATGCTGTTCCAGGACGTGGCGGCGATCCCGATCCTGGCCCTGCTGCCGCTGCTGCCGGCGGCCGTGCCACAGGCCGGCGAGCCGCGGCGGCAGGCGGCGGCTGGCTGGCCGCGGCCAAGGCGGTGGCGGTGATCGCCGCGCTGCTGCTCGGCGGGCGGCTGGCCTTGCGCCCGGCGTTGCGCTGGATCGCGCGCAGCCGCACGCCGGAGATCTTCACCGCCGCGTCGCTGCTGCTGGTGGTGGCCACCGCCGCGCTGATGCAGGCCGTCGGCCTGTCGATGGCGCTCGGCGCCTTCCTCGCCGGCGTGCTGCTGGCCGAGAGCGAATACCGGCGCGAGCTGGAGACCGACCTCGAGCCGTTCAAGGGCCTGTTGCTCGGCCTGTTCTTCATCGCCGTGGGCATGAGCATCGACTTCGCCGTGGTGCTGGCGCAGCCCGGCCTGGTGGCGCTGATCGTGCTCGGCTTCGTGCGCCGTCAAGGCCGTCGGTGCTGGCGGCGATGGCGCGTGCGATGGCGCTGCCGCTGGCCGAGCGGCCGCTGTTCACGATCCTGCTGGCGCAGGGCGGCGAGTTCGGCTTCGTCGTCTTCCAGGCCGCGGCCGCAGGCCGGCGTGATCGACGCGACGACGTCATCGCTGCTGGTGGCCGCGGTGGCGATCTCGATGCTGCTGACGCCGCTGGCGCTGGTGGTCGTCGACCGCTTCGTCGCGCCGCGGCTGGCGGCGCGCGGCGCGCCGAAGCTGGCCGAGATCGACCGAGCCGCAGCGCGAGGCGGTGATCATTGCCGGCTTCGGCCGCTATGGCCAGATCGTCGGCCGCCTGCTGCTGGCCAACGGCATCCAGCCGACCGTGCTCGACCACGACAGCGAGCAGATCGAGGCCGTGCGCCGCTTCGGCTGGCGCGCCTTCTACGGCGATGCGACGCGCCTGGACCTGCTGCGCGTGGCCGGCGCCGGCCGAGGCCCGCGTGCTGGTGGTGGCGATCGACGACGTCGCGCAGAGCCTGGCGCTGGTCGACCTGGCGCGCGAGCACTTCCCGCAGCTGACGCTTGTGGCCCGCGCACGCAACGTGCAGCACTGGTACCAACTGAACGAGCGCGGCGTCGCGCACATCGAGCGCGAAACCTTCGACTCGGCGCTGATGAGCGCGCGCAGCGTGCTCGAGGCGCTGGGCTTCGAGCGCCACCAGGCGCGCAACCTGGCGCTGCGCTTTCGCCGCCACAACCTCGAGCAGTTGCAGGAATCCGCACCGCACTTCCGCGACGAGTCGAAGCTGATCGCGATGTCGAAGATCGGCCGTCAGCAGATGGAGCAGTTCATGGCCGACGAACGCGCGCGCAAGGACAGCCGCAGGCAGGGCAGCGGCTGGGCCGCCGCTGCCGACGACAAGGCCGACGACTGACCGCGGCCCGTCAGCGCAGGCCATCCCACAGCAGCTTCGCGCCGGTGAGGAACATGCCGGTGTAGGCGATGCGGTAGAACCAGCCCGCAGTCGATGCGCCGGGTGGCCCACACGCCGAGCCACACGCCCAGCGGCGCCAGCGGCAGCAGCACCAGCGAAGTGACGAGGATGCGGCTGTCGAACAGGCCCAAGCCGGCGTAGGGAATCCACTTCGACAGGTTGATGACGCCGAACAACACCGCCATGGTCGCGGTCAGGCGCACCGGATCGCAGCTGCAGCGGCAGCACGTAGGCACTGATCGGCGGGCTGCCGGCATGGGCCACGAAGCTGGTGAAGCCCGCGGCCACGGTGAGCAGGAAGCCGACCGTCCTGGACGGCGGCGGCGCATCGCGATGCGGCGGAAACACCAGGCGCTGGGCCAGGAACAGCAGCGTCAGCGCACCGACCACCGCGGCCACCGTCTTGGCCGACAGCAGGCCGAACAGCAGCGTGCCGACCACCGTGCCGAGCAGGCCCGCCGGCACCAGCAGTCGCAGCAGCTCGCGGTCGCGGTCGCGCCAGAGCTGGCCGATGCCGGTGGCATCCATCACCAGCAGCAGCGGCAGCATGATGGCCGCCGCCTGCGGCACCGGCATCGTCAAGGCCAGCAGCGGCGTGGCCAGCGAGCCGAAGCCCATCAGGAAGCCGCTCTTGGCCAGCCCCATCAGCAGCACGGCGGGCACCGCGACCGCGTAGAACCAGGGGTCGGTGATCACATAGGCCATCAGGCCAGCCGGCAGGCCTCGTCGAACGACAGGCGCGGACTGCGCGCAAACACCTTGCTCGGGTCACCCTCGCCGAGGGTGCAGATGAAGTTGGTCTTGACCGTCGTGCCAGCCCAGAAAGCGGCATCCATCTTGACCGCGTCGAAGCCGCTCATCGGCCCGCAGTCCAGGCCGAGCGCGCGTGCGGCGAGGATGAAATAGCCGCCCTGCAGGCTCGAATTGCGAAACGCGGTCTGTTCGATCTTGGCCGGGTGGCCGGCGAACCAGGCCCGAGCATCGGTGTGCGGAAAGAGTTGCGGCAGCTTCTCGTAGAACGCCATGTCCATGCCGATCACCGCCGTCACCGGCGCCTCCCGCACCTTCTGCACATTGCCGTGCGAGACGCAGGCCATCAAACGGGCCTTGCCCTCCTCGCTGCGCACGAACACGAAGCGCGCCGGCGAGCTGTTGGCCGAGGTCGGCCCCCATTTGACGAGATCGTAGAGTTCGCGCAGCGTGGCGTCGGCGACGGGTGTCGGGCGATAGCCGTTCTGCGAGCGGGCGGCGGTGAAGAGTTGTTCGGTGGTGAACTGCATGAGAAGTGGGTGCGGCAATGCGGCGGGTCAAAGCACAATTGTCGGACCATGTTCGCCCCTTCCCAGCACGATGTGCGCCGCTTCTTCTGCCAGACGCACGGCAAACAACGCCGTGGCCTGCCGCTCACGCCGATGGAGACCCTGGCCGCACGGTGGATCGCCGAGCATCCGGAGTACGACACCGCCCTCGCCGATGTGGACGTCGCCTTGGCGGCGAGCTATGCGGTCGAAGACGGCCGCACGAACCCGTTCCTGCACCTGTCGATGCACCTGACGATCAGCGAACAGGTGGCCATCGACCAGCCGCGCGGCATCAAGCAGGCGTATGAGTTGCTCGCCGCGCGGCTGGGGTCGGCGCACGAGGCGCAGCACCAGGTGATGGAGTGCCTGGGCGAGATGATCTGGACCTCGCAGCGGTCGGGTATGCCGCCGGATGGGCTGGCCTATCTGGATTGCGTGCGGCGGCGGGCGACGCGGTAGGTTCTTCTCCTGCCGAGTCGGCGCCGGGAGTGCCCCGGCGGGCAGTCACTTTCTCTTTCGCTGGCTCAAAAGAGAAAGTAACCAAAGAGAAAGAGCCCAATACGAATTTTCGTGTTGGTGTGCGTGATGACTCGTCTGTCCGCCGGCACACCCAGGGGATGTCCGGGCTTTCGTGCGATTGCACTGAGCCACACGCGTCCTCTGCTGTGGCCCAAGCGCGGTGCGCCACACTGCAATCGCAACTTGAGCCCGTACCGGGTCAGGCCTTGCGGCTACACACGGGCTTCAATCGAGACCGCAAGCGCGAATGAGCACGTGTTCAGGCTCTCTTTCTTTGGTTACTTTCTTTCTGAGCCAGCAGAAAGAAAGTGACTGCCCGCCGGGGCACTCCCGGCGCCGACTCTCGCAAGAGAAGAAATGTCACTCGCCAACGAGCCCATTGCGAATCGCATAAACCGTCAACTCGGAATTGTTCGCCAGGCCCAGCTTCTGCAACACACGTGCACGGTAGACGGACACCGTCTTCGGCGACAGCATCAGCTCCGAAGCGATATCGGACAGCCGCTTGCCCGAGGCGATCATCGTCAGCGTCTGCAACTCGCGGTCCGACAGCGTGTCGTGCGCCTGCTCCGGCGTCGGCGCGGTCAGGCTTTCGACCAGCATCTGCGCGATCTCGGGCGTGACGTACTTGCGGCCTTGCGCCACCGTGCGCACCGCCTGCACGATGGCCTGCGGATCGCCGCCCTTGTTGACGTAGCCGTAGGCGCCGCCACGCAACGCGCGGATCGCGTACTGGTCCTCGGGGTACATGCTGACCACCACCACCTTGACCGGGCTGCCCTCGTCCTTCAGCACGTGCAGCACATCGAGGCCGCTGCGGCCGGGCAGGTTGATGTCGAGCACCAGCACGTCGCAGCGCGTGGTGCGCATCAGGCTGCGCAACTCGCCATACTCGCCGGCTTCGCCGACGACGCGGATGTCGACCGCCTCGGCGAGCGTCTCGCGGATGCCGCGCCGGATCAGCGCGTGGTCGTCACACAGGATGACTTCGATCATGGGGCGCCCCAGACGGAGGGATCGTGGTCTTCGCGTTCCGAGCCAGTATCGCCGACGGTGCCGTCGGCGCCGTCGTGCACACCACGCGCACGCACCGGCACCGACAGGATCAGCGTGGTGCCGGCGGGGCCGCTGGACAGGTCGACCCAGCCACCGACCGTGTCGGCGCGCTCGCGCAGCCCGCGAATGCCGAAGCTACGGGCCTTGGCCAGATCGTCGGCGGTCAGGCCGCGGCCGTTGTCGCTGACCTCGATCGAGAGCACGCCTCCAGCCAGCGACAAATCGACCGCGGTGCGGGTGGCCTCGGCATGCTTGCTGACGTTGGTCAGGGCCTCCTGCACGGCGCGGTAGGCGACCAGCGGCACGCCGCTCGGCAGCTCGAGGTGGTCGTGGCTGGTGCGAAACGTGCACTCGATCCCGGTGCGCTTCTCGAAGCGCTGCGTCATCCACTGCAGTGCCGCGACCAGCCCCTGCTCGAGGATCGCGGGGCGCAGGTTGTGCATCACGCGCTGGCTGGCCTCGATCGCGTGCGCGGCCATGTCGAGCGCCGACTGCGCCTTCTGCTGCACGTCGGGATCCTGGTTGTGGCGCGCGATCCAGGCCAGGTCGAACTTGAGCGCCGTCAGCGCGCCGCCGACATCGTCGTGGATTTCGCGCGCGATCGCCGCACGCTCGGCCTCGACGCTGGTTTGCAGGTGCTGTGCCAGCGCCGACAGCTGCTGGCGCGATGCCGCCAGTTCGCGGTCGGCGGCGACGCGGGCGCGCCGTGTCTCGTTGGCCTCGATGGCATGCTCGAGCGCCGGCGCCAAGCGCATCAGGTTGCTCTTGAGCAGATAGTCGTTGGCGCCTTTGCGCATCGCCTGCACCGCGGTGTCCTCGCCGATCTCGCCGGAGACGATGATGAACGGCAGCAGGCGCCCGCTCGCCCGCAGGATCTCCAGCGCGGCCAGCCCCGAGAAGCCCGGCAGGTTGTAGTCCGACAGGATCGCATCCCAATCGTCCTCCAGCGCGGCGCGAAATCCGGCCTCGCTCTCGACGCGCAGCATCTGCACGTCGCAGCCCGCGCGCCGCAGGTGAGCCACCGTCAACTCATGGTCGACCTCGGAGTCTTCGAGGTGCAGCACGCGCAGGCTGCGCAGGCGCGATGAAGGGGCCATCGTGGGGCGGATGAGCGTCCGGCGCGGCGCCGGGACGGTGCAAAGCGGAAACGGGGTGACTTTATCCCGGCCGCGCGGTCACGGCAGCCGATCGCGATTGCCCGGTTCGTGTCTTGCCCTGCCGATCGGCCGCAGCGCAACACCCATGAAAACGCCCGGCCGACGGCCGGGCGTCTTCTTGAGAGAGGGGCGGTCAGCCGTTCCGCGCGGCCGCGCCAGCCTGTTGCACCGACAGCGACCCGGCCTGGACGTCCTGCGTCGCCAGTGCGTCGATACCGCCGAGCAGGCCCAGCGTGACGACGGCGGCGAGCGCCAGTGCGGTGCTGCGTTCGATCAGGCGTTGCGTCAGGGAAGTGTTCATGGCGTGCTCCGGGGTGGCGGTGGTTGTCGTTCGATGGCCTGAACTCTAGGCAGCGATCGAGGGCGGCGAAAGCCGCTTGCGACGCAACCCGCGCCACGGGCGACGAACGGCGCCTAGCCGCGACGAGCGGGGCCCCGGGGCGCTATTCCTGCGCCGCCTTGCGCAGCGTTTCCACCACCGGCCGGCGCAGCACCTCGCGCAGCCCCCACCATCCTGCCGCCAGCGCCAGTAGCGCGCCCGCGGCAGCGCCCGCCAGCGGCACCCACGGCGATGCGGTCCACTGGAACTCGAAGGCAAAACGCGCCAGGGCCCAGCCGACCGCGATGGCCGCCAACGATGCCAGCACGCCGGCCAACGCGCCGACGCCGAGCAGTTCGGCCCGCTGCACGCGGGCCAGCAGCGTGCGCGAGGCCCCCAGCGCGCGCATCACGGCAAACTCCCTCGCCCGCGCCTCGCGGGTGGCGCTGACCGCGGCAAACAGCACCACCAGCCCGGCCGCCAGCGTGAAGGCAAACAGGAACTCGACCGCGCTGATGACCTGATCGAGCACGCGCTGCACCTGGCCGATCTGCGCCGAGACATCGACGTTGGTGATGTTGGGGAAATCGCGCGCCAGCAGGTTGTCGAAGCCTGGCTGGCCCGGCACGGCCTGCGGCGCGCGAAACGCCGCGATGGTGGTGGCCGGCAGGCCCGGCATCGTGGCGATCGGGAACATCACGAAGAAGTTGACGCGCATCGAGCCCCAGTCGACCTTGCGCAGGCTGGTGATGCGGCCCTCGCGCAGGCTGCCGGCGATGTCGAAGGCCAGCCGATCGCCGACCTTGACGCCGAGCGTCTTCGCCAGGCCGTCCTCGACGCTGACGGCATCGGCCTCCTCGGGCGTCCAGCGACCGTCCGAGATGCGGTTGTGCCCGGGCAGCTGCGAGTCGTGGCTGAGGTTGAACTCGCGCTCGACCAGCCGCTTGGCGCGGTCGTCGGTGAAGCTGTCGGGCGTGATGGAGCGGCCGTTGATCGAGACCAGGCGGCCGCGGATCATCGGGTACCAGTCGTAGCGCACGACGCCGGCCGCCGCCAGGGACTGGCGGAAGGCCTCGCCTTGCTCGGGCTGGATGTTGATGACGAAGCGATTCGGCGCATCGGGCGGCGTGGCCGCGCGCCAGCTGGCAATCAGATCGGTGCGCAACAGCACCAGCAGCACCAGGGCCAGCAGGCCGACCGCCAGCGCCGAGACCTGCAACACGGCGAACGCCGGCCTGGCGGCGATCTGGCGCGTCGCGAGCACGAGCCAACGCGGCGCCCGCGCCTCCGGCACGGTGCGTTTCAAGGCCATCACCGCGGCCCAGGACAGCAGCGCGAACAGTGCCGCCGCCGTGGCAAAACCACCGACGGCGATGAGCCCCATCTTCAGGTCGGTCGACACCGCCAGCAGCAACGCGGCAAAGCCGAGCGTGCCGGCCAGCAGCACGGCCAGCGACGAGGCCTTCAGCGCGCCGACATCGCGACGAATCACGCGCAATGGCGGCACGCTCGCCAGTTGCAGCACGGGCGGCAAGCCGAAGCCCATCAGCAGCGTCAGCCCGACGCCGATGCCGAACAACGCCGGCCACAGCCCCGGCTGCGGCAGATCGCTGCTCACCAGGCCGGCCAACAGGCTCACGAAGCCGTGGTGCATGACGAAGCCGCAGAGCACGCCGAGCAGGCTGGCGGCGGCGCCGAGCGCGCCGAACTCCAACGCATAGGCCAGCGCGATGCGGCGCTGTGACGCGCCCAGCACGCGCAACATCGCGCAATCGTCGAGATGGCGATCGGCGAAATCGCGCGACGCGATCGCCACGGCCACCGCCGCCAGCAGCGCCGCCAGCAGCGCCACCAGGTTGAGGAACTTGCCGGCGCGGTCGAGCGTCTGGCGCAACTCGGGACGGCCCGATTCCATCGACTCGACGCGCACGCCGCGCAGTGCTCGCTGCTCGATCTGCGTTTCGGCCCAGCGCACGAAGTCGGCGATGTCGGCATCGCGGCCGATCGGCGATGCCACCGCCAGCCGGTAGTTGACGCGGCTGGCCGGCTGCACCAGGCCGGTGGCGGCGAGGTCGGCATGGTTGAGCATCACGCGCGGCGCAAAGCTCATGAAGCCGGCACCACGGTCGGGCTCGACGACGATCAGCCGGGCCACGGCCAGCGACGCATCGCCGAGCAGCAGCGCGTCTCCCATCTGCAACTGCAGCGCATCGAGCAGCGACGCATCGACCCACACCGTGCCGCGCGCGGGCGCGCCGGCGGCATCGAGCGTGCGGCCCTGCGGGCCATCCTTGAGCTTCAGGCGCCCACGCAACGGGTAGGCATCGCTGACCGCCTTGACAGCCACCAGCTTCGAGGCCCCGCCACGCATGTCGGGCGCCCGGCCCATGCTCGGGAAGCTCGCCGTGGTGGCCACCGACAGCGCACGGGCGCGCGCCTCGTCGACGAAGGCCTGCGGCGGCGGCCGGTCGCTGGACACGATCGCATCGCCACCGAGCATCTGCCGCGCGTCGCGCGCCAGGCCGCGGTCGAGCCGATCGGCAAAGAAGCCCACCGCCGTCAGCGCGGCCACCGCCAGCGTCACCGCCACCAGCAGCAAGCGCAACTCGCCGGCGCGGAAGTCGCGCAGCGCCTGGCGCCAGGCCATGGCCCCGACCGAGGGGCGTTGCAGAGGCGCGCGAGATGGGATGACGGGCATGGCCGGGGCGGGGGGCATCGAGGGCCCGACGGTACCCGATCGCGCCAGGCCCGTGCGCGGGCGGGTGAATGTGGCGTGCAATGGCTTGCAACGCGGGTCTGCCGCCGCTGCGTTCCAATCGCTCATGGACACACGCTTCACCCTGCCCTCGATCTTCCTGTCGCACGGCTCGCCGATGACCGCGCTCGAACCCGGCGCGGCCGGCCGTTTCATGCAGCGGCTCGGGCCGGCGATCGATGCGGCGTTCGGCCGGCCGCGCGCGATCCTCGCGCTGTCGGCGCACAGCCTGGCGCGCCAGCCGGTATTGCTGGCCGCCGAACGGCACGCGGCGGTGTACGACTTCGGCGGCTTCGATCCGAAGCTCTTCACCTTGCGCTACGACGCGCCGGGCGCGCCGGCACTGGCCGCGCGCGTCGTGGCCTTGCTGGCCGGCGCCGGCATCGCTGTGCACGCCACGACCGAGGGTGGCCTCGATCACGGCATCTGGACGCCACTGCGCTACGCCTACCCGGCCGCGGAGATCCCGGTGCTGCCGCTGGCCTGGGTGCCGAGCGACAGCCCGGCGGCGCTGTTCGCACTCGGCGAGGCCCTCGCGCCGCTGGCGCAAGAGGGTGTGCTGGTGCTGGGCAGCGGCAGCATCACCCACAACCTGCGCCGCGTCTTCGCCAACGGCCTCGCTGCGGCGGTCGAGCAGCCCGAGATCGCCGAGAGCGCGGCGTTCCGCGAGTGGATGCATGCGCGCGCGACGGCACGCGACTGGGACGCCCTGTTCGCCTACCGCGCGCGCGCACCGCATGCCGCCGACATGCACCCGACCGACGAGCACCTGCTGCCCTGGTACATCGCCGCAGGCGCCGGCAGCCGTGCGGCCCCGCCGCTGCGGCTGCACGACAGCGTCACCTACGGCTCGCTCGGCATGGACGCCTACGCGTTCGGGCCGTCGGCGCCCACGCTGGCGGCTGCCCTGGCCTGACAATGCCGCGGTGACGCCGCTCGCCTCGCTCACCACGCCCCGTCTCGTCCTGCGCGCCAGCGATCCGGCGTTCGCAGTGGCCG
The DNA here is from genome assembly GCA_963840805.1 of uncultured beta proteobacterium. Lineage (GTDB taxonomy): Bacteria > Pseudomonadota > Gammaproteobacteria > Burkholderiales > Burkholderiaceae_C > CADEEN01. The sequence continues at coordinate 106,220 of CAWJAJ010000015.1, forward strand.
TGGCAGCCTTCTACCGCCGCAATCGCCAAGCCCATGCGCGCTGGAATCCGCCGTTGCCCGCTGCGATGTTCACTGCCGCGGGGCAGCGCCAGCGGCTGGCCGAGACAGCAGCCGCCGTCAATGCCGGCGACGGCATCGGCTGGTGGCTGTTCGCCACCGATGACCCGTCGACCGCGCTCGGCCAGATCCACTTCTCGCAGATCGTGCGCCGCGCGTTCTGCAGCGCGATGCTGGGATTTGCGATCGATGCCAGCGCACGAAGGCCGCGGCTTGATGCACGAGGCATTGCAGGCCGCGCTCGACGATGCCTTCGGCCCGCGCGTCTGGCTGCACCGGGTGCAGGCCAACGTGCGGCCCGAAAACACGCGCAGCCTCGCGCTGCTCGAGCGCCTGGGCTTCGGGCACGAAGGCCACGCACGCGAATACCTGTTCATCGACGGCGCCTGGCGCGACCACCTGATGACCGCCAAGCTCAACCCATCCTGGCCGGCCGATCAACCACCGCCGCAGCATTGACCGCCGCGACGCGCACCGCACCGGCGGCGCAACTCACTTCGCCTGTAGCCGGCTCAAGTACTCGACCAGCGCCAGGATGCGCGCACGAACATACGCTTCCTGGTTGTAAGGCACGTCGACGTAGTACTCGGCGGCCTTGATGCTGAACTCGCGGCCCCAGACCGGCATGTCGCGCGTACCGTGCTCGGCAACGCCGACGCCTTCGATGGTCTCGTACACCCGGGCCATCGGGAAGATGCCGCCATTGCGCTTTTGCAGCGTCGTCAAGTCGGAGGCGCTGCGCTTGAGCAATTCGCCGAGGGTCCGCCGCCCTTGCCCGAAACGCCATGGCAGACGGCGCAATTGCTGTCGTATTGGGCCTTGCCGAAATCCACCTTGGCCTGGGCAACGGCCAGCCCCGGCAGCGCGAGCGCCAAGGCCAACGGAATCCACCAGGACTTGCGTGCGGTTCTCATAACTTCCACCTTTCGGCGGGACAGCCCTCGGCGCCCACAAACCATTCTGCGAACATCGCCAAGAGCAACACCCGCAATGAAAGGCTAGCTGCTGTGGGCGAGCCGCGCGTTGATGGTTCTCAACGGTGCATCGAATTTCGGCTCGTCCGCGCCGCTCAGCGCATCGTCACCCAGCGCAGTTCGAGCACGTCGTTGGGCCAGTGCACCACGTCGACGTTCGGCCGCATGACCCAGTTGTGCTGGCGCCGGTAGAGCGGAATCAGCGGCAACTCGGCGTTCATCAGGCGCAAGCGCGTCGCTGGCCATCCGGCGCCGCCTGTCCAGGTCGGGCTCGACGCGCAGGCCATCGATCAGCGCATCGAGCTTCGGGTTGCTGTAGCGGCCGGCATTGAAGGCGCCGGCGGTCAGCCCGTCGTTGCTGCGCACGAGCGATTGCAGCGTGCCCCACGGGTCGGGCGTGGCGCTCCAGCCGTACTCGATCAGGCTGCCGGTGCCCTGGCTCAGCTTCGGGAAGAAGACCGGCCCGGGCGACGTGACGAGGCCGGCCCGGATGCCCACCTTCTCGAGCATCGCCGCCGCCGCCTGGCACACCGACGCGCGCCACGCCACGTTGACGCAATCCATCTGCACCGAGAAACCATTCTCGACGCCGGCCTCCTTCAGCAACGCGCGCGCGGCTGCAGCGTCGGCCTTCGGCCGCTTCTCGAACTCGGCGACGTAGCCGTCGACCAGCGGCGACACGAAGGACCCCGTCGCGGTGCCTTCGCCGCGCAGCACCTGGCGCACGATCAGTTCGGTGTCGATCGCGAGCTGGATCGCACGGCGCACGCGCAGGTCCTTGAACGGGTTGCGGCCCTTCAGGTCGCTGCCCGGCAGCTCGGCGCTGTGCTGGTCCAGCGCGAAGTACTGGGTGCCGATGTCGTCGACCGTGCTGACCTTCAGCGCCTTGTCGGCCTTCAGGCGCGACAGATCCTGGAACGGCGGGTCGATGACGAAATCGACCTGGCCCGACGCCAGCGCCGCGAGGCGCGTCGCGTCGGACTGGATCACCTGGTAGCTGACCTCGTCGAGGTTGCCGCCGCCGGCCGGCGTGCCCTTGCCCCACCAGGCCGGGTTGGCCTTCAACAGCGTGCGCACGTCGGCCTCGTAGCGCTGCAGCACGAAGGGGCCGGTGCCGTTGGCATTGCGCACCGCATGCGTCTCCTGCTTGGCGTTGAAGTCCTGCGGCCGCACGACGTTGTTCTTCTCGCACCAGGCCTTGCTCATCATCGCGACGAGGAACAGCTTGCCGGGCAGGACGGCGTCGGGCGCGCTGGTGGTGATCTCGATCGTCGACGCATCGATCTTCTTCGCCCCCAGGATGCCGAGCATCTGGTTCTTGCGCTGCGAGGCCTTGTCGAGCGCGCGCTCGATCGAGAACACCGCATCGTCGGCCGTGAACGCCGCGCCGTCGTGGAACTTCACGCCCGGCCGCAGCTTGAAGCGCCAGGTGGTCGGGCTCGATCATCTCCCACGACAGCGCCAGCGACGGCTCGAGCTTGAAATCCTTGCCGCGATTGACCAGCCCCTCGTAGATCTGCGTCACCACCCGCGTCTGGTACACGAGTGCCTGCGCATGCGGATCCATGCTCTGCGGGTCGAACGCGCTGGCATAGCGCAGCGTCTTGCCTTGCGCGGCCGCCGGCAGCGGCGCCACGGCGCAGGCAACGGCGAGGGCCAGCGCGGCCAGCAGGTGGTGCATCACGGTCGCTTCTCCATCAGGGTTTGGGCAGGGTGCCGACGACACCCTGCACGAACCAGTCCATTCGCGCAATCGCGTCGTCCCCGAGGCTGCCGCGCTGCTGGCGCACGCTGCCTGCCTGATCGACGAGGCGGCCGACGAACGGCCCCGCCTTGCCCGCGACCAGCAGCTTCTCTTGCGCGGCCAGTTCCTTGCGCACCGCGGCCGGCAGTGCCGGCGAAACGCCAGCCAGCTTGACCATGCCGTCGCGCATGCCGCCCCACGCCGGCTGCGCCCGCCAGGTGCCGGCGATCGGCGCTCTGGGCCACGCGGATGTAGTAGCCGCTCCAGTCGGCCGTGACGGCCGCCAACTGCGCGTTCGGCGCATAGCGGCTCATGTCGCTCGGGTAGGCGATCAGCTTCACGCCCTTCTCCTCGGCCGCCTGCGGCACCGCCGGCGACGCGCTGTGATGGGCCAGCACATCGGCGCCGGCGCTGATCAACGACAGCGCCGCCTCGCGCTCCTTGGGCGGGTCGAACCAGCGTGTTGAGCCACAGCACGCGCACCGTGGCCTTCGGGTTGGCCGCCTGCATGCCGAGCGCGAAGGCATTGATGCCCTGCACCACCTCGGGCACCGGGAAGCCCGCCACGTAGCCGGCCACGCCGGTCTTGCTCGCCTTGCCGGCCAGCCAGCCGGCCAGCCAGCGGCCTTCGTAGAAGCGCGCGTTGTAGGTGTTCAGGTTGGCCGCGGTCTTGTAGCCGCCGGCATGCTCGAACTTCACCGCCGGGAAATCGGCCGCCACGCGCAACGCGGGCTCGAGGTAGCCGAAGCTCGTCGCGAAGATCAACTGCGTGCCTTGCTTGGCCATGTCGCGCATCACGCGCTCGGCGTCGGCGCCTTCGGGCACCGCCTCGACGAAGCTGCGACTGGACCTTGGCGCCGAGCGCACGCTGCATCGCCTGCCGCGCCTGCTCGTGCTGGAAGGTCCAGCCGGCCTGGCCGACCGGGGTGACATAGACGAAGCCCACCTTCAACGGTTCGGCCGCGGCCGCCGCGAACGTCAGGCAGGAGAAAAGCATCGACGCGAGCAGGCGCCCGCGGATGAGGTTTTTTGACATGGTTGTCCTCGACATGGCCACCGGATGAATGGGACTGCGCAGCGGGTGGCACGCGATGCACAGAGCCGCGATTGTAGGTGGCGCGGTGCGCCGGCTCACGGCCAGCGCGGCGGCGGCGACCCGCTGGGGCGCGGGGCGGTTTCGTGATTCATCGAACCGCGAATCTTCGGGCCGCGTGTGACGCCAGACGATGCCCCTCAAGGGGGAATTCAAGGGTCCTACCCCAGAGGGGCACCGACCGCTACGATCGCGGCAGCCGCCGGTTGCAGACGCAATCTTGAAGCCGACATCAACCGATTGCCTCGCGAGGCCATAGTCGCGGTCGACGGTAGACGCGCCGCCGCTAACCGCGCAGCCGAGGCGACCCGCACCGGCATGTGCCGCTCCACGGCCGAGCGCTCATTGTCTGTTCCGCGGCCCATGCCGCTGCGGGCGCCTCACCTCGAACATTGGGCCGCATAGCGGACGTCGTTTGCCGCTCGACTTGCGGCGTCATTACGGCGTACATACAATGTGCGCATGTCCTCCCTTCGCGTCGAGTGGGACCCACGGAAGGCCGCTGCCAATCGACAGAAGCATGGCGTGTCTTTCGAGGACGCGCAGTCGGTCTTCGCCGACGAGCGCGCTCGCCTGATCGATGACCCCGATCACTCGGAGGACGAAGACCGTTTTCTTCTGCTTGGCCTGAGTAGCTCGCTTCGGCTTCTGGTCGTAGCGCATTGCTACCGAGCGGACGGGAATGTCTTCGCATCATCTCGGCGCGCAAGGCCACGCGCGAGGAGCAGGCCTACTATCCGTAGGAGTCACTATGCGCAAGCAGTACGATTTCAGCGCTGCCAGGAAGAACCCCTACGCGGCGCAACTCAAGAAGCCCGTGACCATTCGGCTCGATCAAGACTCGATCACTTATTTCAAGTCGATGTCCGAACAGACCGGCATTCCTTATCAGAGCCTGATCAATCTGTACCTCAAGGAGTGCGCGTCCTCGGGCAAGAAGCTGAATCTCGCTTGGAAGTGAGAGCATGGTCGCGCATGCGGCCCAACCTGCTGCAGTCCGTCCGCGAGATGAAGGCAGGAGAGGCAAAGGTCGTCTACACGCCGGCCACCGAGGCTCGGCAGAAGACGGGGCTGTCGCAAAGCCAGTTTGCGGCGCTACTCGGGGTGTCTGTTCGCACGCTGCAGGGTTGGGAACAGCGACGCAAGCAGCCGAGCGGCGCCGCTCGGACGCTGCTGACGATAGCGCGCAAGAATCCAAAGGCGCTTCTGGCTGCCGCGGCCGAGAAGTAGGTTCGCGCGGAGTTGCGGCCCCGGGGCCGGGTGGTTATCGTCCCCTCCGCGGCCCTTGCCGCCGCGGGCGCCTCACCTCGAACGCTGGGCGTCACGCCCAATCCGCACCAATGCCCAGCGCGAAGGAGGGATCGGATCATGCCGAACGCGATTGCCGAGGTCACCACCGAGGTTCTGCAAGCCTTCGCCGATGCGTGGAATCGCCACGATGTCGACACCCTCATGTCGTTCATGACCGACGACTGTGTCTTCGAGGCCTCTGCCGGCCCTGACGTCTGCGGCACCCGCTATGCAGGCCGTGAGGCTGTGCGCGCCGCCTTCGCGGAGGTATGGGCAACCTTCCCCGATGCCCACTGGGGTAGCGCCCGGCACTTTGTTCGAGGCGACCGTGGCGTCTCGGAGTGGGTTTTCACAGGAACCCGCGCCGACGGCACTCGCGTCGAAGTCCACGGGTGCGATCTGTTCACCTTTCGGGGCGGCAAGATCGCGCTGAAGAACTCCTATCGCAAGAACCGCCCGCCCCAGGGCACCGCGAAGGCCTGAGTTCCACGCAGGTGATCGCATGACGCCTGTCCATCTCGCAACACTGTCCGCCGCCTTGTGCATGGGTTGTTCAACATCCATGCACCAAGGCGAGCCCACGGGTGAACGCCGCGTTCGATACGCCTGCGCAAACGCAGAGGACGTCGAAATGCGCTTCTTTCCGCCGCAAGGGGTTGGCGTTCTGGTGCGCAATGGCAAGACCATGGAGCTGCAGCAACAGCCAGCCGCTTCAGGCTTTCACTACACCAACGGGCCAAACACCGTTCGCGGCAAAGGCAACGAGTTGATCATAGAGATCGGCCGCATGGCTCCCATCAAGTGCCAGGCCCGCTAGGCGATCCAGCCGGCCGCCTGCCGGAAATGCGCGTCGAGCCCCGCGATCCAGCGCGCCTTGTCCGCCGGGCAGGCAAAGCTGGCCTCGAAGCTGTTGCGGGCCAGCGTGTAGGCCTCGCGTGCGCCCAGCGCAGGCAGCGCGGTGAAGGTCTGCACGAAGTTGTCGTTGAGGTAACCACCGAAGTACGCCGGGTCGTCGCTGTTGACAGTGGCGACGAGGCCGGCTGCCAGCAGCGCCGGTAGGTTGTGCTCGGCCAGCGTCGGGAACACGCGCAGCTTGACGTTGGACAGCGGGCACACCGTGAGCGGCACGCGGTCGCGCGCCAGCCGTGCAGTGAGCGCCGCGGATTCGAGGGCGCGCACGCCGTGGTCGATGCGCTCGACGGCGAGCACATCGAGCGCGCTCTCGATGTAGGCCGGCGGCCCCTCCTCGCCGGCATGCGCCACCACGTGCAGGCCGAGCGCGCGGGCGCGCTCGAACACGCGCGCGAACTTCTCCGGTGGGTGGCCGCGCTCGCTGCTGTCCAGGCCGACGCCGATGAAGTGCTCGCGCCACGGCAGCGCGGCCTGCAGCGTGGCCAGCGCATCGTCTTCGCTCAGGTGGCGCAGGAAGCACAGGATCAGCTTCGCGCTCAGGCCCCACTCGGCATGGGCGCGGCGGCAGGCGTGCTCGAGCCCGAGGATCAACGCCTCGGTCGGCACGCCGCGCGCGGTGTGCGTCTGCGGGTCGAAGAAGATCTCGGTGTGCACGACGTTGTCGGCCGCGGCGCGCTCGAGGTAGGCGAACGCCAGGTCGAAGAAATCGGCCTCGCTGCGCAGCACCGCGGCACCGGCGTAGTAGAGGTCGAGAAAGCTCTGCAGATCGGCGAAATCGTAGGCCGCGCGCAGCGCCGCGACGCTCGCGTACGGCAACGCCACGCCATGGCGCGCCGCGAGCGTGAACATCAGCTCCGGTTCGAGCGAGCCCTCGATGTGGATGTGCAGCTCGGCCTTGGGCATGGTGCGCAGCAGGGCCGGCAGGCGCTCGCGCGGGATGCGGTCGAATTCGATCATCGGGTCCATCAATGCAAAAGGCCGCCGCGGCGAACCACGGCGGCCTGGCTAACTTCGATAGCGATCTACTGTTTGTCCGACGGCACCTTGCCGTCGACGCCCTTGACGTAGAAGTTGATGCCGAGCATGAACTTGTCGTCGGGCATCTTGTCCTTCTCGACCACCGTCTTGCCGGACTGGTCGACGACCGGCCCCTTCCACGGGTGGAAGCTGCCGTCCTTCAGGCCGGCCTTGGCTTTCTCGACCGCGGCCTTCGTCTCGGGGCTGACCTTCTCGCTGATCGACACCAGGTCGATCGCGCCCTCCTTGACACCCCACCAGACCTGCTGCGTCTTCCAACTGCCATCGAGTGCTTCCTTGACGGCCTGCTTGTAGTACGGGCCCCAGTTGATGACGGCCGACGCCAGGTGCGCCTCCTTGGCGTAGGCGCTCATGTCGCTGTCCCAGCCGAAAGCCAGCTTCTTGTTCTTCTCGGCCGTCTGCAGCACCGAACTCGAATCGGTGTTCTGGAACAGCACGTCGGCGCCCTGGTTGATCAGGCTCTGCGCGGCCTCGCCTTCCTTCGGCGGATCGAACCACTTGCCGATCCAGACCACCTTGGTCTTGATCTTCGGGTTGATGCTCTGCGCGCCGAGCGTGAAGCTGTTGATGTTGCGGATGACCTCGGGAATCGGGATCGAACCGACCACGCCCAGCGTGTTGCTCTTGGTTGCCGCGCCGGCCACGATGCCGGCCAGATACGCGCCTTCGTAGGTGCGGCTGTCGTAGGTGCGCATGTTCTCGGCGGTCTTGAAGCCGGTGGCGTGCTCGAACTTCACGCCCTTCTCGTCGGCGGCGACCTTCATCATCGGGTCCATGTAGCCGAAGGTGGTGCCGAAGACGAGCTTGTTGCCCTCGCTGACCATCTGCCGGATCACGCGCTCGGCGTCCGCCGCCTCGGGCACGTTCTCGACGTAGCTGGTCTTGACCTTGTCGCCGAACTCGGCCTCGACCGCCTTGCGGCCGGCGTCATGCGCAAACGTCCAGCCTGCATCGCCCACCGGGCCGACGTACGCGAAGGCGATCTTCAAGGGCTCGGCCTTGGGTGCCGCCGCCGCCGACGCCGCCGGCGCCGCGGCCACCGGCGCCTCCTTCTTGCTGCAGCCCACCAGTGCGGCCGTGGCCGCAACGGCCGCCAGCGCAGCCAACCGGATCATGTGACGCTTGGGGGTGTCGATCATGGGTTCTCCTCGGGAGTGACGAAAGGGGGGATGCCGGGGCGGCAATTATGGTCGTTCGCCGCGCATGTTCGCATGCTGGCCGGGGCGGCGCATATGACCGGAGCGATAACGGGTATCCGGGGTGCCGCATGTCGCCGGCACCGGCAGCGGCGTCGTCAGTCGCGCATCAGCGCGAGCACCTCGGATTGGAATTCACGCTGGTACAGGATCCACACCACGCCCGCACTGCCCAGTGCCAGCGCGAGCGGCGAGAACAGCCACGCCGACGCGGCGAAGGCGAAGTAGTAGCCGCGCAAGCCATCGTTGAACGCTTCCGCGGCCAGCCCGACCACGCCGCCGGCGCGGTCGGCGAAGCGCTCGCGCGCTGCCTCGCCGAGTTGCGCGAACTCGTCGTGTTCGGGTGCCGACGCCACCAGCAGCGCGCCGAAGCTGTACTGGCGCAGGCTCCACGTGAAGCGGAAGAAGGCGTAGACGAAGATGCCGGTCAGCAGCAGCAGCTTCAGGTCGAGCACCACCGCCGAGGTGCGCGCGGCAAACGGGATCTCCGCCACCAGCGCACTGGCGTGGTCGCCGGTGCCCAGCAGCGCGAGCAGGCCGCCGATGATCAGGATCGTCGTCGAGGCAAAGAAGCTCGGGCTGGTGGACAGGTTCTGCACCACCACGCCGTCGACGACCCGCACCTCACGCTTGGTGGCTTGCAGCATCCACTGCCGTCGCACCCGGTTGCTCGCCGCGAGCAGCGAGGGCTGTACCTCGGCGCGTTGCCTGGCGAAGCGTGCATAGCCGATCCAGGCGACGAAGAACGCGCCGAGCGCCAGCCAGTCCCACAGCGTCAGCGCGGTCGCCAGGCGTCGCAAGGTTTCCATGGGTGCACTGTAGCGCGCACCCCCCGTCGCCCGCCTTGCGCGGCCGCGGCCGCGAGCCGTCGATTGCCCGTCAGGCGGCGGCGCGGCGGCCGTCCAGGCTGAGGCTGCCCGCACCGAAGCCGAAGACCATCAACAGCCCACCGATGACTGACAGGTTCTTCATGAACATCAGCTGCTGCATCATCTGCTGGTCGGCCGGCAGGGCCCAGAAGTTGTGGAACAGCACGCTGGCCAGCGCGGTGAACGCGGCCAGCGCGAGCGCCGCCCAGCGGGCCTGCCAGCCGACGATCAACATCACACCGCCAACTGTTTCGAGCAGCGCCGTGGCAAACGCCAGCAAGCTCGGCAGCGGCAGGCCCTGGCTGGCGATGTAGCCCGCCGTGCCTTCCAGGCCGGTGAACTTGCTGATGCCGGCCAGCACGAACATCAGTGCCAGCAGGAAGCGCGCAATCAGAATGGGGACGCCTTGGGTGTTCATGCAGTTTCTCCTTCCAGTTCGGGTTGGGCGATCGGCAGGCGCGGTGGCACCAGCAACGTCATGGCTTCGGCCACGCGGCGGCCGAACTGCCGGGCCGTTTCGAGGTCGCCCGGCACCATCTCGTCGGGGGAGGCATCCGACGGCGTCGCGGTCATCAGGCCGGACGACGAGGCCACATAGTTGAGGTCGTTGCGCGTCGCGGCCTTGCTGTTGGACGGCATCATGCCGGTGCCCACCCACAGCATCGAATGCTGCTGGCTGAGCGTGAAGAAGTAGTGCAGCGTCGACAGCTTGTCGCCGTTCATCGACGCCGAGTTGGTGAAGCCCGCCGCGAGCTTGTTCTTCCAGTGCTGGCCGTACCAGGCCTTGCTCGAGGCGTCGGCGAACTTCTTGAACTGCCAGCTCACGCTGCCCATGTAGGTCGGCGAACCGAACACGATCGCGTCGGCCGCGGCCAGTTGCTCCCAGCCCCCGACCGGCAGGTTGCCCTCGGCGTCGATGGCCAGCAGCGTGCCGCCACTGCCGGCGGCCACCGCCTCGGCGACCTTGCGGGTGTGGCCGTAGCCGCTGTGATAGACGATGACGATCTTCTTGCTCATGGAACTGCCTTTCGATGGGGAATTGAAATCGGCCTCAGCGGGCCAGGTCGAAAACGAGCACTTCGGCGTCGCGGCCCTGCTCGATCACGAGCCGCGGCTCGCCGTCGAGCTTGGCGGCATCGCCGGCCGACAGCGGCTGGCCGTTGACCGCCGCCTCGCCGCGCACCAGGTGCACATAGGCCAGGCGCGCGGGGTCGAGGGCCAGCTCGGCGCGCTCGTCGGTGCCGTCGAACAGGCCGGCGCGAATCGACGCGTCGGCGTGGATCGTCACCGAGCCGTCGCGCCCGTCCGGCGAGGCCACCAGGCGCAGCCGCCCGCGCTTGTCGGCCACGGCGAATGCCTTCTGTTCGTAGCCGGGGGCCAGGCCGCGCCGGCTGGGCAGCAGCCAGATCTGCAGGAAGTGCGTCGCCCGGTCGGCGGCGTGGTTGTATTCGCTGTGCGCGATGCCGGTGCCGGCGCTCATGCGCTGCACCTCGCCGGGCACGATCGTGGCGCCGTTGCCGATGCTGTCCTTGTGGCCGAGCGCGCCGTCGAGCACGTAGCTGACGATCTCCATGTCGCGATGGCTGTGGGTGCCGAAGCCGGTGCCCGGTGCGATGCGGTCCTCGTTGATGACGCGCAGGTTGCCGAAGCCCATGTGCGCCGGATCGACGTAATCGGCGAACGAGAAGCTGTGAAAACTCTTCAACCAGCCGTGGTCGGCGTAGCCGCGATCTTGGGATTTGCGCAGGGTCAGCATGGTCGTGTCCTTCAATGGCGTTACTGTAGGCAGAGCCCGCCGCCGCGGGACCCGCGCACCGTTGAAGCCCACGTTCAAATAAGATGAACCAATGAGCAGCAGCCGCAATGCCCTGACGCCCGAAGCCCTGTCGATGGTGGACACCATCGCGCGCGCCGGCAGCTTTGCCGCGGCGGCGCGCGAGCTCGGCAAGGTGCCGTCGGCGCTGACCTACAGCGTGCGCCAGCTCGAAGACGCGCTCGACGTGCTGCTGTTCGACCGCCGCTCGGGCCAGGCGCGCCTCACCGCGGCCGGCGAGGAACTGCTCGCCGAAGGCCGCCGCCTGCTGGCCGAGATGGACGCCGTCGCCAATCGCGTGCGCCGCGTCTCGTGCGGCTGGGAGACGCAGCTCACGGTGGCGGCCGACGGCGTCGTGTCGCGCCTTACGCTGTTCGAGCTGTGCGAAGCCTTCTACGCGCTGCGCCCGGACGGCGATCGCCCCGACAACGGGCCCGGTACTCGCCTGCGGCTGCGCACCGAGGTGCTGGCCGGCACCTGGGAGGCCCTGCTATCGGGCGAGGCCGACCTGGCGATCGGCGTCGGCATCGGTGGCACGGCGGCACCGGCGGGCATCGAATTGCGCCCGCTCGGTGAGATCGATTTCTTGTTCGCGGTCGCGCCGCACCACCCGCTGGCGGCGTACGACGGCGTGATTCCCGACGACGAGCTGATGCGCCACCGCGCGGTCGCGGTAGCCGATTCGGCACGCCGCCATGAACCGCGCAGCTTCAACCTGCTGCCGGGGCAGGAGGTGTTCACGGTGGCTTCGGTGCAGGCCAAGCTCGAGGCACAGTTGCGTTGCCTGGGCTGCGGCTTCCTGGCCGAGCCGCTGGCGCGCGAGCACATCCGCGCCGGCCACCTGGTGGTCAAGCGGGTGCAGCGCGAGCCCGCCCGCGCCCGCCTCGGCTATGCCTGGCGCGGCGCGGCGACGCCGCGGCCGAAGAAGGCGCCGCAAGGCCTGGCGCTGGCCTGGTGGCTCGAGCAGCTGGCCAGCGGCGCCACCCGCAAGGCGCTGATCGAGCGCCACACCGGCATGCCGCAGGCCGTCGACTGACGACATGACAGCCCCTCGCTCGCTGCGCTCGCACTCCCCCGCGGGGAGGCTCAGGCCGACGCTTGGGAGCGGCCCGGCGCTGGCCGGCATGACAGCCCCTCGCTCGCTGCGCTCGCACTCCCCCGCGGGGAGGCTCAGGCCGACGCTTGGGAGCGGCCCGGCGCTGGCCTGAGCGCGCGGCTACGAGCGTGTACATCGGCCGCTTCGCGCCCTCGCCCAGCGGCCCGCTGCACGCCGGCTCGTTGGTGGCGGCGCTGGCGAGCTGGCTCGACGCGCGCGCGCATGGCGGCCGCTGGCTGCTGCGCTTCGAGGATGTCGACGGCCCGCGCACGGTGCCCGGCGCCGACGCCGAGATCGCGCACCAGCTCACCGCACTCGGCCTCGCACCCGACGAGCCGCCGCTGTGGCAGTCGCAGCGCGGCGCGCACTACGCAGCCGCGTTGCAGCAGTTGCGCATGGCCGGCCTGGTGTATCCCTGTGGCTGCACGCGGCGCGACATCGATGCCGAGCTGGCGGCGCTCGGCCTGCCGGCGCAGCGCGGTGCTGACCGCGTCTACCCCGGCACCTGCCGCGACGGCCTCAAAGGCAAGCCTGCGCGCGCGTGGCGCCTGCGCTGTGGCGATGACGAAGCGCCGGTGTTCATCGACTGGCTGGACCGCCGCCTCGGCCCGCAGCACCAGGACGTGACGCACGCCGTCGGCGACTTCGTGCTGCAACGCGCCGATGGCCCCTGGGCCTACCAGTTGGCGGTGGTCGTCGACGACGCCGCGCAAGGCGTCACCGACGTCGTGCGCGGCGAAGACCTGGCCGACAACACCGCGCGCCAGATCCACCTGCAGCGCCTGCTCGGCGTGCCGACGCCGCGCTACCTGCACACGCCGCTGGTGCGCGATGCGCGCGGCGAGAAGCTGTCCAAGAGCAACGGCGCCGCACCGATCGACACGCGCGACCCGCTGGCCGCGCTGCGCGCCACCGCGGTGGTGTTGAACCTCGCGGTGCCCGACAGTGCCGACATCGACACCTGGTTGCAGCGCGCGGTGGCCGCCTGGCGCCGCCGCTGGCGCCAGGACCCCGACGCGGCTGTGTAGCATCGCGGTTTGTCATCCCAACCCGAGGCGAACGCCCCATGACCACCACCCCGAGCGGCCTGCATTACGAAGACACCACCGTCGGCAACGGCGCCACCGCACAGGCCGGCAGCGCCGTCACCGTGCACTACACCGGCTGGCTGTATGACCCCACGAGCGACAACGGCCGCGGCCGCAAGTTCGACTCCAGCAAGGACCGCCGCGACCCGTTCAGGTTCGACCTCGGCGCCGGCATGGTCATTCGCGGCTGGGACGAAGGCGTGCAGGGCATGCAGGTCGGCGGCACGCGCGTGCTGCGCATTCCACCCGAACTCGGCTACGGCAGCCGCGGCGCCGGCGGCGTGATCCCGCCGAACGCCACGCTGGTGTTCGAGGTGGAGTTGCTGGGCGTGTGACGGCGCGCCCGGCGCTTCAGCGCAGCAGCGGCTCCAGGTTCGCCAGCATGTCGTCGACCATCGCCTGCAGGTCGTAGCGCGGGCGCCAGCCCCAGTCGCGCTGCGCGGCGCTGTCGTCGATCGAGCGCGGCCACGAGGCAGCGATGGCCTGGCGGAAGTCGGGCGCGCTGTCCATCGTGAAGGCCGGCACGCGCCGGCGGATCGCCGCGGCGATCTCGAGCGGCGTGAAGCTGATGCCGGCCAGGTTGTACGAGCCGCGCTCGCGCACCGCGTCGGCCGGCGCTTCCATCAGCTGCAGCGTGGCGCGGATCGCATCGGGCATGTACATCATCGGCAACGCCTGATCGTCGCGCAGGAAACAGGTGTAGCGGCCGGCCTTCAACGCCGCGTGGAAGATCTCCACCGCGTAATCGGTGGTGCCGCCGCCGGGGGGCGTCTTCCAGCTGATCAGGCCCGGGTAGCGCAGGCTGCGCACATCGACGCCGTGGTGGCGGTGGTACCACGCACACCAGCCTTCGCCGGCCAGCTTGCTGATGCCATACACGGTGGTCGGGTCCATCACCGTCTTCTGCGGCGTGTGGTCCTGCGGCGTACTGGGCCCGAACGCGGCGATCGAGCTGGGCCAGAAGATGCGCTCGAGCTTGTGCGAGCGTGCAACCTCGAGCACGTTCAGCAACCCCCTCATGTTCAGGTCCCAGGCCCACATCGGGTGTTTCTCGCCGCGCGCCGACAGCGCTGCCGCGAGGTGATAGACCTGCGTGACGGCGTGGCGCTCGACGATGCTGGTCAGCGCGCCGATGTCGGTGCAGTCGAGCGTCTCGTGCACCAGCCCCGGCACGCGCCCCTGCGGCGCGAGGTCGCTGGTGACGACGGCAGCGGCGCCGTGCCGCTGCATCAGCTCGGCAGCCAGTTCGGTGCCGATCTGGCCATTGGCGCCGATGATGAGGATCTTCATTTCAGTCTTTCATGGCGCCGAAGCGGTACCCGCCATGCATGAGCCGCTGCAGCCCTGTGGCCGCCGCGGATCCGGCTTCGCCGGTCCGCTGGCCGCGCCCCCTCGAGGGGGAGGCGCCGAAGGCGCTACGGGGGTGGTTCACTTCACCAAGCCCAACTCGCGCCCGGCCAGCGTGAACGCCGCGATGGCGGCCTCGAGGTGCGCGCGCTCGTGCACCGCACTGATCTGCACGCGGATGCGCGCCTGACCTCGGGCCACCACCGGGAAGAAGAAGCCGACGACGTAGACGCCGAGCTCGAGCAGCCGCGCCGCCAGCTGCTGCGCCTTGACCGCGTCGTAGACCATGATCGGCACGATCGGATGCTCGCCGGGCTTGACGTCGAAGCCGGCCGCCGTGATGGCGGCGCGGAACCAGCGCGTGTTCTCCTCGAGCTTGTCGCGCAGCGCGGTGCTGGCCTCGAGCAGGTCGAGCACCGCGATCGAAGCGCCGGCGATCGCGGGCATCAGCGTGTTCGAGAACAGGTACGGCCGCGAGCGCTGGCGCAGCAGTTCGACCACCTCGCGGCGCGCCGCGGTGAAGCCGCCCGACGCGCCGCCGAGTGCCTTGCCGAAGGTGCCGGTGATGATGTCGATCCTGCCGAACACGCCACGATGCTCGTGCGTGCCGCGACCGCGCGCGCCGACGAAGCCGGTGGCGTGGCACTCGTCGATGCCGAGCAGCGCGTCGTGGCGGTCGCACAGCGCGCGCATCTCGTCGAGCCTGGCGATGGTGCCGTCCATCGAGAACACGCCGTCGGTGAAGACGAGCTTGAACCGCGCGCCGCCCGCAGCGGCTTCGGCCAGGCAGCGCTCGAGGTCGGCCATGTCGTTGTGCTTGTAGCGAAAGCGCCGTGCCTTGCACAAGCGGATGCCGTCGATGATCGAAGCGTGGTTCAGCTCGTCGCTGATGACGGCGTCCTCCTCGCCGAGCAGTGGCTCGAACAGGCCGCCGTTGGCATCGAATGCCGCGGCGTAGAGGATGGCATCGTCGCAACCGACGAAGCGCGCGATGCGTTGCTCGAGCGTCTTGTGCAGATCCTGCGTACCGCAGATGAAGCGCACGCTGCTCATGCCATAGCCGTGGCTGGCGAGCGCGTCGTGCGCGGCGGCGATCACCCGCGGGTGCGAGGACAGCCCGAGGTAGTTGTTGGCGCACAGGTTGATCACTTCGCGGCCGTCGGCCGTCTTCACCTGCGCGCCCTGCGGCGTGACCAGGATGCGTTCGGCCTTGTACAGCCCGGCCTCGCGCAGCGAATCCAGCTCGGACTGAAGACGTTCGAAAAACGCGGTGTTCATGGTGCGGCGGCTCCTGATGATGCAGAATGCGCTTGTTCGATGTTCAGCCTGTCGTTCAGTATATCGAACGGATGTCCAGTGTCATGCCAAGCCCCGCCCCCGTCAAGCCACCCCCGTCGCCACCGGTACCGGCGCGGCACCCGCCGCGCGTCGGTGCCGCGCTGGCGGCACTGCGCCAGTCGCGCGGCCTGTCGCTCGACGAGCTGTCGCGCCTGGCCGGGGTGTCGAAGTCGATGCTGTCGCAGATCGAGCGCCACCAGGCCAACCCGACGGTGGCGGTGGTCTGGCGCCTGGCCGCTGCGCTGGGCGTGGGCATCGGCGAGTTGCTGGGGGGCGAACGCCCGGCAGTGCCGCTGCTCGCCACCGTGCCCGCGCACGCCACGCCGACGCTGGCCAGCCCCGACGGCAAGTGCGAATTGCGCATCCTCGGTCCGATCGAACTTGCCGGCCAGTTCGAGTGGTACGCGCTGACCGTCCAGCCCGGCGGCACACTGGCCTCGCAGCCCCACGAACCGGGTTCCCGGGAGCACCTGACGGTGCTGGCCGGCGCCCTCGAAGTGCAAGCCGGGCCCGAGTCGGCGCGCGTGCGCCACGGTGAGACGGCGCGTTACGCGGTCGATGCCCCGCACCGCATCCACAATCCCGGCCGCACCGTGGCGCAGGCGCTGCTGGTGGTGCTGCACCGTCACTGAGGGCGCCCGCACCGGCTGGTGCGCGTGGTCGACGTCACGCACCGGCGCAAACACCCCCATCGGGGTGAGTGACGCAGTCGCCGGCCGATGCCACGATGCGGTGCAACCGAACGCCACCCCGCCCCGTGAAACTCAACGATCCGCTCGTGGCCAGCCTGAGCACCGATCCCGCCGAGCGGCTGGTCGATGCCATCGCACTGCCGATCGGGCGCTGGGACCGAGACGCACGGTTGCTGTTCTGCAACGCCCCATACGCCGTGTGGGCCGGCCGCCCGGCCGATGAACTGATCGGGCGCACGCTGGCCGAGCTGTACGGGCAGGCCGCCTGGGATGTAGCCAGCAGCGCCTTTGCCGCCGCCTTCGAGGGGCGCACCGTGAGTTATGAGCGCCGGCTCACGCACCTGGGGGCCAGCGCCCGCTGGACGCGCGCGATGGTCTTCCCCGACCGCAATGCCCAGGGCGACGTCGAGGCGATCTACACCATTGCCTTCGACATCCACGACGACGTCGTCGAACGCGAGGCGCTGTACGAGGCGCGCAAACGGCTCGATCGCTTCACCGAACACATCCCCTATCCGCTGACCTACGTCGACCGCGACCTCCGCTTGCGCTTCGTCAACCGGGCCTACTCGGTGGCCACCGGCATGCCCGCCACTGAACTGCTCGGCCAACATATCGGCGACGTGCGCGGACCGGCGCGCTGGGCACGTCACCGGCCGTACTTCGAGCGTGCACTGGCCGGTGAGTCGATGCAGTACACGCGTCTGGTCGAAGACCTGCCGCAGGGCCCGCGCTGGATGCGCACCAGCTACGTGCCCGATTTTGCCGACGACGGCCAGGTGCAGGGTGTCTACACGGTGACGGTCGATGTGCACGACCTGACCGAGGCCCAGCAACAACTGCAGCGCAGCGTCGAGCGCGATGCGCTGACGGACGCGCTGAGTCGGCGCACGATGATGGAACGCATCGACACCGCCACGGCCACCTGTGGCTCCCAGCCGGTGGCGTTGTTCTTCGTCGACCTGGACGGCTTCAAGTTGCTCAACGACGCGGCCGGCCACGCGGCGGGCGACGCGCTGCTGATCGCGCTGGCCCAGGCACTGCAGCAGGCCGTGCGTGCGGAGGATGCCGTCGGGCGCTTCGGCGGTGACGAGTTCCTGGTGCTGGCCACGGTGCGCGACGCGGCCGGCGCCCATGCGCTGGCGGGTCACCTGCTGCAGGCGGTGCGCGATTGCGCCGATGGCTGTCCCGGCGCGCAAGGCGTATCGGCCAGCATCGGCTATGCCTTGGCGCCGCAGGACGCGACGCAGCCGCTGCGGTTGCTGCAACTGGCCGACAACGCGATGTACGCCGCCAAGCGCAGCGGCAAGAGCCGCGTGACGCATTGCGCCGCCGCCTGAGCAGCAGCCTGCGCCATGGGCGCCGGTGCCCGTTCACGCGACGCGTGGCGGTGCGGGCGGCGCTGCCCTAAAGCAAGTCGGCCAGCGTCAGCGTTTCGATGCCGGTGCGCTCGCGGAAGCCGCGCGCGGCGGCGCTCGGTTGGAGCAACAGCGCGTCGACGAGACGGCGCACCGGCGTGCTGGCAGGCTCGGCCAGCAGCACGAAGCGCGGGCCGTCGGACTCGTCGAGCCGTGCCACCCAATCCATCTCGATCAGCGATTCGACGATGGGCTCGATCTGCAACGGATCGGTGGCCAGCGCCACCGCCAGCGCGTCGGGCGCCAGGCCGCGCTGCGGGCCCGCTCGGGCCCGCGCCAGCGCGCCGATGACGGCCAGCGCCAGCGCGAAGCGGTGGCCCGCCGTGGCGGGCTGGCGCGTGATGTGCATCGACAGGCTCGGTGCATAGGCCGCGATCACCGCACCCCACAGCACGATGACCCAACCGACGTAGACCCACAGCAGCAGGATCGGCATCGTGGCAAACGCGCCGTAGACGGTGGCATAGGTGGGCATCAGGCCCACGTACCAAGCCAGCGCACGCTTGGCCAGTTCGAGGCCGACGGCCACGAAGACGCCGCCGGCCAGCGCGTGGCGCCAGCGCACCGGCGTGTTCGGCACGTACCGGAACAAGCCGGCCATGCCGGCCGTCATCAGCATGAACTCGATCACGTTGAGCAGCAGCTCGATGCCGCCGGGCAACGCGCCGACCACGCCCTTGGACGCCGTCAGCACGGTGGCCGTCAGCGACAGGCTGATGCCCAGCAGCAGCGGCCCGAGCGTCAGCGCGGCCCAGTACACCAGCACGCGCTGCGCAATCGGCCGCGGGCGGCGCACGCGCCAGATGGCGTTGAGGGCGCGGTCGATCGTCAGCATCAGCGCCAGCGCCGTCACCACCAGCACGACCAGGCCCGACGGCGCCGAGCCGCGTGGCCTTGGCCGCGAACTGCGTCAGCGCGCCCAACACCGGCTTGGCGATGCCGTCGGGCACCAGGCTTTGCAGGAAGTACTTCTCGAGCGCCGACTGGAAGCTCGCGAACATCGGGAACGCACTGAACACCGCCAGCATCACCGTCACCAGCGGCACCAGCGCGATCAACGTCGTGAAGGTCAGGCTGCTCGCGGTCAGGCCGAGGTGGTCTTCGCGGAATCGCTCGCGCAGCGTACGCGCGGTGGCCAGCCAGGGCCAGCTTTGCAGCGTGCCGTAGAACTCGGTCAGTCGGGCACGCCATTCGGCCAGGGTCAAGGTCCAGGTCATCGCCCCTATGATGCCAGCCATGTCCGCCGCTGCTGCCGGTACCGTGAACATCGCCGATCCGCTGCTCGCGCGTTTGCGCGCGCTGGCGGTGGGCTGCGTGCTGGCGCTGATCGTGCTCGGCCTGGCGTGGGAACTGTGGCTCGCACCCACCGGCAACCGCACCTGGGCGCTGAAGGTGTTGCCGCTGGCCTGGGCGCTGACCGGCCTGCTGAAGTACCGCATGGTCACCTACCGCTGGGTCAGCCTGCTGGTGTGGCTGTACGTCGCCGAGGGCGCGGTGCGCGCCACCAGCGAGCACGGCATCGTCGTGCCGCTGGCGCTGGCCGAGATCGCGTTGAGCGTGGTGCTGTTTGCGGCCTGCGCGTTGCATGTGCGGTGGCGCCTGCGGCAGGCCCGGCCCGCGGGGCCGACGACATGAACGGCACGCCGGCCAGGCGCGAGTCGCTGCTCGACTCGGTGCGCAGCTGCGTCGGCGCTGCGCACGTGCTCGCCGACGGCGACCTCTCGGCTTGGGAAGTCGACTGGCGCAAGCGCTGGCAAGGCAAGGCGCTCGCGGTGGTGCGGCCGGGCTCGACCGCCGAAGTCGCCGCCGTGGTGCGCGCCTGTGCGGCGCACGGCACGCCGATCGTGCCGCAGGGCGGCAATACCGGCCTCGTCGGCGCCGGCGTGCCCGATGCCAGCGGCACGCAGGTGCTGCTGAGCCTGTCGCGCATGAACCGCATCCGCGGGCTCGATCGCGCCAACCTCACGCTCACGGCCGAGGCCGGCTGCGTGCTGCAGGCCGTGCAACAGGCCGCCGACGACGCCGGCCTGCTGTTCCCGCTGAGCCTGGCCGCCGAGGGCAGTTGCACGATCGGCGGCAACGCTCGCGACCAATGCCGGCGGCACCCAGGTGCTGCGCTACGGCAATGCGCGCGCGCTGTGCCTCGGGCTCGAAGCGGTGACCGCCGGCGGCGACGTCTGGCACGGCCTGGCGGGCCTGCGCAAGGACAACACCGGCTACGACTTGCGCGACCTGCTGATCGGCAGCGAGGGCACGCTGGCGATCATCACCGCGGCGACGCTGACCCTGCACCCGCGGCCGGCAGCGACGATGACCGCGCTGGCGGCATGTGCCTCACTCGACGCCTGCGTGGCCCTGCTGGTCGCGGCCCAGCAACGCCTCGGCGCGGGACTGACCGGCTTCGAGGTCATGAACGCGCTTCTCGCTGGCTCTCGTGGCGCGGCACTTCCCGCAATTGCGCCAGCCGTTGCCGAACGTGCCCTGGACCGTGCTGCGTCGAGCTGTCGGACAGCGAGGGCGAAGCCCATGCCCGCAGCCGCTTCGAGGCCCTGCTCGCCGAGGCCCTCGAGGCCGGCACGATCAGCGATGCCGCGGTGGCCGAGAGCGTGGCGCAGTCGCGCGCGATGTGGCACCTGCGCGAATCGATCCCGCTGGCGCAAAGCGAAGAGGGCCTGAACATCAAGCACGACATCGCGCTGCCGGTGTCGCGCGTCCCCGCCTTCTGCGCGGCCACCGGACGCAGCGCTGGCGGCGCGCTGGCCGGGCATGCGGCTGGTCAACTTCGGCCACCTCGGCGACGGCAACCTGCACTACAACGTGCAGGCTCCCGAGGGTGCCGATGCAGCCGCATTCCTGCGCGAAGAAGAGCACGCCGTCAACGCCGTGGTGTTCGATGCCGTAGTGGCCAGCGGCGGCTCGATATCGGCCGAGCATGGCATCGGCGAGCTCAAGCGCGATGAGTTGGCGCTGCGCAAGGACCCGACCGCGCTGGCCATGATGCGCGCCGTCAAACGCGCCCTCGATCCACAGGGCTTGCTCAACCCTGGGCGCGTGCTGTAGCTACTGCAGCGGCGCCATCCGCACTGGACTACTGCGGCGGCTCTTTCAGCGCTGGGCTACTGCAGCGGCTCTTTCAGCGCCGCGGGCAGCGGCAGCGGCATCACCTCGATGCCTTCGTCGCGCAGCGCCTCGCGTTCGTCGGGCGTGGCCTGGCCGCGGATGCCACGCTCGGCGGCTTCGCCGTAGTGGATGCGGCGCGCTTCGTCGGCAAAACGCTCGCCGACGTCTTCGGTATTCGCCAGCACATGGCGCAGCGCCTTCAGCCACTGCGCCTGCGAGTCGGGCTGCGGCGGCTGCGCCGGCGGCAAGGCCTCGCGCGCGCCCGACAGATTCAGCCGCGGCGCGCTGGGCAGGCGCACGATCACGCTGTCGGCGCACAGCGGGCAGGCGATCAGCTGGCGGCCGTTCTGCTCGAGGAAATCGTCGTCGCTGGCGAACCAGCCCTCGAAGCAGTGGCCGTTGTGGCAGCGCAGATCGATGACTTTCATGGCCGCTCGATCATAGGCCGGGCGCGGGCTGCCATACCAACGGCCACTGCCCCGACTGCCACTTCTGCAACCAAAGCAGTCCGATCAGCGTCTTGGCATCGGTGATGTCACCGCGGGCGGCAAACGCATCGACCTCGCCCGGCGCATGGATCACGATATCGAGGAATTCGCCGGCGTCCAGACGCTGTTGGCCGGCTGTCAGGCCGCGCGCAAACCAGACCTCGATGCCCTCGTTGGAATAGGCGATCGCGTTGTGCAGGATGCCGGCGCGTGCCCATTCGGCGGCGCGGTAGCCGGTCTCCTCGGCCAGTTCGCGCACGGCGCAGGCGAACGGCGCCTCGCCGGGATCGATCTTGCCGGCCGGGAATTCGAGCATCACCTGCCCCATCGGGTAGCGGTACTGGCGCTCCATCACGAGGTGGCCATCGGGCAGCAGCGGCACCATCATCACGGCACCGGGATGGACGATGTACTCGCGCGTCGTCAGTTGGCCGTCCGGCAGGGCCACGGTGTCGCGGCGCACGTCGAGGAAGCGGCCACGCCACACGGGCTCGGCCTGCACCAGCGTTTCGATCAGATGGCGCGTCGTTCAGCGACGTTCTAGCGCGACGGCCGCGTGGCTCACGTCGCCAGGGCGCGCACGATGGCCGAACTGCACATCGCCATCAGGCCACCGGGCAGCAGGCCGAACACCAGCACCGCCGCGCCGTTGACCGCCAGCAGCGCCTGCACGCCGCGCTCGCCGCTGACGCGCGGCGCGTCGGCAGCGGGCTCGTCGAAGTACATCACCTTGACCACGCGCAGGTAATAGAAGGCACCGACCAGCGACAGCAGCACGGCGATGACGGCCAGCCACAAGTAGCCCGCGAGATTGGTCGTGACCAGCGCCTGCAGCACCGAGAGCTTGGCGTAGAAGCCCACCGTCGGCGGGATGCCGGCCAGCGAGAACATGAACAGCGCCATCACCGCGGCCATCCACGGACTGCGCTGGTTCAGGCCGGCAAGGTCGCTGATCTCCTCGCTCTCGAAGCCCTGGCGCGACAGCAGCAGGATCAGGCCGAACGAGCCGAGCGTGGTCAGCACGTAGGCGACCATGTAGAACAGCGCGGAGCTGTAGGCGTTGCCGGCCGACAGCGTGTTGCCGCTGATCACCCCGGATGCGAGCGCGAGCAGCATGAAGCCGATCTGTGCGATGGCCGAATAGGCCAGCATGCGCTTCAGGTTGGTCTGCGCGATCGCCGCCAGGTTGCCTATGAACAGCGAGGCCAGCGCCAGCACCACCAGCATCTGTTGCCAGTCGGTGGCCAGCCCGAGCATGCCTTCGACGAGCAGGCGGATCGCGACGCCGAAGGCCGCCAGCTTGGGTGCGCCGGCGATCAGCAGCGTCACCGCCGTCGGCGCCCCATGGTAGACATCGGGCACCCACATGTGGAACGGCGCGGCGCCGAACTTGAAGCCCAGTCCGGCGACGATGAACACCAGCCCGAACGTCAGCACCTGCGGGTTGGCCTGACCCCGGCCGATGACCTCGAACATGCGCTGGATATCGAGGCTGCCGCTGGCACCGTACATCATCGACAGCCCATAGAGCAGGAAGCCCGAGGCCAGCGCGCCGAGCACGAAGTACTTCATCGCCGCCTCGGTGGCCATGGCGTGGTCGCGGCGCAGCGCGGTCAGCGCATACAGCGACAGGCTCATCAGCTCGAGGCCGAGGTAGACGACCAGGAAGTTGTTGGCCGACACCATCACGCACACGCCGAGCAGCACGAACAGCGAGAGCGTGAAGAACTCGCCCTTCCTCATCTCGCGCGGGCCGATGTAGGGCTGGGCGTACGCCAGCGTCACCATCACCGCCAACGCCGCGAAGAACGCCAGCAGGTGCCCGAGCGGATCGGACACCACCATGCCCTGCATGCCGAACAGCGACTGGCCGGCGTCGAGCGCCTCCAGGTGCAGCAACGCGACGGCCGCCAACGTGGCCTGCGTCAGCCAGAACGTGACGCGACGCGCCGGATCGGTAACGAACAGATCGACCAGGGCGATGACACAGGCCATCGCCAGCAGCACGATCTCGGGGTAGAGCACTTGCCAGTTCATGGGATTCATGTCCGTGCCGCCGGGCCGTCCCAAGCGGCCGACGCGCCCCAAGGGCCGCGCAGTGGCTGACGACGGGCCATGGGGGCCGCGAACGAAGTGAGCTGGGGGGCTGTCATGGCGTCAGTTGAGCTTGCTCTGCGCAACGTGCTGCAGCAGATGGGTGACGGACACGTGCATCACGTCGGTGAACGGCTTGGGCTGAACGCCCATCCACAGCACCGCCACGGCCAACAGCGCCAGCATGAGGAACTCGCGTGCGTCGATATCGGCGAGCGCCCTGACCTCGTCATTGGCGATGTCGCCGAAATACACCCGCTTGACCATCCACAGGTTGTAGGCGGCACCGAAGATCAACGCGGTAGCGGCCAGTGCAGCGAGCCAGAAACTGGCCTTCACGGTGCCGAGGATCACCATCCACTCGCCGACGAAGCCGCTGGTGCCGGGCAGGCCGCAATTGGCCATCGCGAAGAACACCGCGAAGGCAGCGAATTTGGGCATGGTGTTGACCACGCCGCCGTAGTCTGCGATCTCTCGCGAGTGCACGCGGTCGTAGAGCACGCCGATGCACAGGAACATCGCGCCCGAGATGAAGCCGTGGCTGATCATCTGCACGATGCCGCCGGAGACACCCAGCTCGCTGAAGATGAAGAAGCCCAGTGTGACGAAGCCCATGTGCGCGATAGACGAATAGGCCACCAGCTTCTTCATGTCCTGCTGCACCAACGCCACCAAGCCGATGTAGATCACCGCGATCAGGCTCAGCGCGATGATGAACCAGTCCCACTCGCGGCTGGCGTCCGGCGCGATCGGCAGCGAGAAGCGCAGGAAGCCGTAGGCGCCGAGCTTCAGCATGATCGCGGCCAGCACCACCGAGCCGCCGGTGGGCGCCTCGACGTGGGCATCGGGCAGCCAGGTGTGCACCGGCCACATCGGCACCTTGACCGAGAAGGCGGCGAAGAAGGCGAAGAACAGCAGGCTCTGCGCCGGCAGCGGCAGCGGCAGCCGGTGCCAGTCGAGGATCGCGAAACTGCCGCCCGACTTGAAGTACAGGTAAAGCAGAGCCACCAGCATCAGCAGCGAGCCGAGCAGCGTGTAGAGGAAGAACTTGAACGCCGCATAAACGCGGTTGGGCCCGCCCCAGATGCCGATGATGATGTACATCGGGATCAGCGTGGCCTCGAAGAAGACGTAGAACAGCAGGCCGTCGAGCGCGCAGAACACGCCGACCATCAGGCCCGACAGGATCAGGAACGCGCCCATGTACTGGTTGACGCGCACGGTGATCACCTGCCAGGCCGAGATCACGACGACGACGGTGATGAAGGCCGTCAGCAGCACGAACCAGACCGAGATGCCATCCACGCCGAGGTGGTAGAAGACCTTGAAGCGCTCGATCCAGGACAACCTTTCCTCGAACTGCATCGCCGCCGTGGACAGATCGAAGCGGGTGACCAGCGGAATCGTCACCAGGAAACTCGCGACCGCGCCGAGCAACGCGATCCAGCGCACCGTGCCAGCGTGTTCGTCGCGGCCGAGCGCGAGCAGGAGGCCGCCCACCAGGATCGGCAACCAGATCGCAACGCTCAACAAGCCCATCGTGTCCTCTTTTGCGTTCTTGTTCTTTGGCCGCCGGCGCTAGAAGCCGAACAGCCGGCTCACCTGCGGCCACAACTGCCAGGTCATCAACCCGAACACGCCGAGCAGCATCACCAGCGCATAGAAATACAGGTAGCCGGTCTGCAGCAGCCGCGTCAGTTGCGCGACCGCGCCGACCGCCCGCGCCGACCCGTTGACCAGCGCGCCGTCGATCAGGCCGACATCGCCGCCCTTCCACAGGCCCATGCCGGCAAGGCGCGTGCCGGCGGCCAGCACGTGCTCGTTGAACCAGTCCATGTAGTACTTGTTGTCGAGCAGGCGATAGATCCACTCGAAGCGGGCCTTGACTGCGGCGGGGATCGACGGCTGTTTCAGGTAGAACCACCAGGCCGTGACCACACCGGTCACTGCCAGCCACAGCGGTACCGTCTGCAGTGAGTGCCATGCCATGCCGCTGGCACTATGGAAGTGCGCTGCCAGCTCCTGCATCGCCGGGTGGTGCGCGATGTCGTTGACGATCGCGCCCTTGAAGAAGTCGCCGAACAGCATCGGCTGGATCGTCAGGTAGCCGATCACCACCGAAGGCAGGGCCAACAGGATCAGCGGCGCGGTCACCACCCAGGGTGACTCGTGCGGCTTGTCCCCGGCGCAAGTCCGTGATGGTGGTCGGCCGCGGGTTCCTCGTCGTCGCTGTCGCCGTGGTGGTCGTGCGCACGGCCGAAGCGCTCCTCGCCATGGAAGACCAGGAAGTACATGCGGAACGAGTAGAACGCGGTGACGAACACGCCGGCGACGACCGCGAAGTAGGCGAAACCGGCACCCGGCAGATGGCTGGCGTGCACCGCCTCGATGATGCTGTCCTTGCTGTAGAAGCCAGAGAACAGCGGCGTGCCGATCAATGCCAGCGAACCGAGCAGCGACGTGATCCAGGTGATCGGCATGTACTTGCGCAGGCCGCCCATGTTGCGGATGTCCTGGTCGTGGTGCATGCCGATGATCACCGAGCCGGCGGCCAGGAACAGCAGCGCCTTGAAGAAGGCGTGCGTCATCAGGTGGAACACCGCCACCGAATAGGCCGACGCGCCCAGCGCCACCGTCATGTAGCCCAACTGCGACAGCGTCGAGTACGCCACCACGCGCTTGATGTCGTTCTGGATGATGCCCAGGAAGCCCATGAACAGCGCGGTAATCGAGCCGATCACGAGAATGAAGCTCAGCGCGGTGTCCGACAGCTCGAACAGCGGTGACATGCGCGCGACCATGAAGATGCCGGCCGTGACCATCGTCGCGGCGTGGATCAGCGCCGAGATCGGCGTCGGACCCTCCATCGAATCGGGCAGCCACACGTGCAGCGGAAATTGCGCACTCTTGCCCATCGCCCCGATGAACAGGCAGATGCAGGCCACGGTGATCAGCATCCAGTCGCTGCCGGGGAAGACGATGCGCGCCAGATCGCCGCCCTTGGCGAAGGCCTCGGCGTAGTTCAACGTGCCGGCGTACGCCGCGATCAGGCCGATGCCGAGGATGAAGCCGAAGTCGCCGACGCGGTTGACGATGAAGGCCTTCATGTTGGCAAAGATCGCTGTCGGCTTCTTGAACCAGAAGCCGATCAACAGGTACGACACCAGGCCGACCGCTTCCCAGCCGAAGAACAACTGCAGGAAGTTGTTGCTCATCACGAGCATCAACATCGAGAACGTGAACAGCGAGATATACGAGAAGAAGCGCTGGTAACCGTCGTCGTCTTCCATATAGCCGATGGTGTAGATGTGCACCATCAGCGAAACGAAGCTCACCACCGCCATCATCATCGCGGTGAGGCCGTCGACGAGGAAGCCGATTTCCATCTTCAGGCCGCCGAGCACCATCCATTCGTAGATGGTCGCGTTGAAGCGCGCGCCGTCGAGCGCCACCTGCTTGAGCACCATGGCCGAGCCGATGAACGACACCAGCACGCCGAGGATCGTGATCGTGTGGGCGCCGCGCCGGCCGATGGTCCTGCCGAAGAAACCGGCGACGATGGCACCGAGCAAGGGCGCCAACGCGATGACGAGCAGCAGGTTCTGGGAAATCGATGCCATCATCAGGACGCCCGCCGGGCCGCCCCAAGGGGCTGCGCCCAATGGCCGCGGGGCCCCTACGGGACCCGGGGGCAGCGAACGAATGTGAGCGTGGGGGTTCATCGTTCTAGCCCTTCAAGCTGTCGAGTTCCTGCACGTTGATCGACTCGCGGTTGCGGAACAGCACCACGAGGATCGCCAGGCCGATGGCCGACTCGGCCGCCGCCACGGTGAGGATGAAGAACACGAAGACCTGGCCGTCCATGTCGCCCAGGTAATGCGAGAAGGCGATGAAGTTCAGGTTCACGGCCAGCAGCATCAACTCGATGGCCATCAGCAGCACGATCAGGTTGCGGCGGTTCAGGAAGATGCCGATCACCGACAGCGCGAACAGGATCGCGCCGAGCGACAGGAAGTGCGACAGGGTCAGCGTGCCGGACATCAGCGCTTCTCCGCGGCGGGGCCCGGCGCGGCGGGCGGCGCCGGCGGCGACTCGACCACCGCCGCCATCTTCACCAGGCGCACACGGTCGGCCTTCTTCACGCGCACCTGCTGCGACGGATCCATGTGGCGCGAATCCTTGCGCTCGCGCAGCGTCAGCGCAATGGCGGCGATGATCGCCACCAGCAGCAGCACGGCGGCCAGCTGCAGCGGGTAGAGGTAGTTGGTGTAGACCTCGATGCCGAGCAGCTTGGTGTTGCCCAGCTTCAGCGCGGCGGCCGACAGTGGCTTGGCCAGTGCGAGGTCGAAGCCGCCGCGCAGCACCAGCGTCATCTCGAGCGCGATCAGCGCACCGACCAGGCCGGCGAGCGGAAAGTGGCGCCAGAAGTTCTGCCGCAGGCTGTCGGTGTTGATGTCGAGCATCATCACGACGAACAGGAACAGCACCATCACCGCGCCGACGTAGACCAGCACCAGCGCGATGGCCAGGAACTCGGCCTTCAGCAGCATCCAGACGCAGGCCGCGCTGAAGAAGGCCAGCACCAGGTACAGCGCGGCGTGCACCGTGCTGCGCGCCGTGATGACGCGGAACGCCGCGGACAGCAGCACCGCCGAGAAGACGTAGAACAGGGCCGATGGTGGTATTCATCGGGCGCAGCCGGCAATTCACCGGTAGGGCGCGTCGGCCGCCTTGGCCGCAGCGATTTCTTTTTCGTAGCGGTCGCCCACGGCCAGCAGCATGTCCTTGGTGAAGTACAGGTCGCCGCGCTTCTCGCCGTGGTACTCGAAGATGTGCGTCTCGACGATCGAGTCGACCGGGCAGCTCTCTTCGCAGAAGCCGCAGAAGATGCACTTGGTCAGGTCGATGTCGTAGCGCGTCGTGCGGCGCGCTGCCGTCGGCGCGCACGTCGGACTCGATGGTGATGGCCAGCGCCGGGCACACCGCCTCGCACAGCTTGCAGGCGATGCAGCGCTCTTCGCCGTTTTCGTAGCGGCGCAGCGCATGCAGGCCGCGAAAGCGCGGGCTGACAGCGGCGTCTTCTCTTCCGGGAACTGCACCGTGATCTTGCGCGCGAAGAAGTGCCGGCCGGTGATGGCCATGCCCTTGAACAGCTCGGTCAGCAGAGCATGAAGCTGCGAGCAGCGACAGGTCCTTGAGGCGGCAACGCTGGCATGCAGACGCCGCGGATCGGCTGCGGTCGCTGCATGCCTCGAGGCGCCGAAGCGCATGGTCATCACTTCCAGATGTTCCAGGGCGACTGGATCCACAGCCCGACCACCACCAGCCACACCAGCGTGACCGGGATGAAGATCTTCCAGCCCAGGCGCATGATCTGGTCGTAGCGGTAGCGCGGGAACGTGGCGCGCACCCACAGGAACATCGTGACGACGACGAAGACCTTGATGGCCAGCCAGATCCAGCCCGGGATCCAGTTGAACAGCGCCGAGTCGATCGGCGGCAGCCAGCCGCCCAGGAACAGCAGCACGCACAGCATGCTGACCAGGATCATGTTGGCGTACTCGGCCAGGAAGAACATCGCGAAGCACATGCCCGAGTACTCGATCATGTGGCCGGCGACGATTTCGGACTCGCCCTCGACCACGTCGAACGGGTGGCGGTTGGTTTCGGCCAGGCCGGCGATGAAGTAGACGACGAAGATCGGCAGCAGCGGCAGCCAGTTCCACGACAGGAAGGTCAGGCCCATCGTCGGCGAACGTGGCCGCGGCCCTGGCCCATCACGATGTCGGTCATGTTCATGCTGGCCGAGACCATCAGCACCACCACCAGCGCGAAGCCCATCGCGATCTCGTAGCTGACCATCTGCGCCGACGCGCGCAGCGCGCCGAGGAAGGCGTACTTCGAGTTCGAGGCCCAGCCGGCGATGATCACGCCGTAGACCTCCATCGAGGTGATGGCCATCAGGAACAGCAGGCCGGCGTTGACGTTGGCCAGCGCGACCTCGGGGCCGAACGGGACCACCGCCCAGGCCGCCAGCGCCGGCATGATGGTCATCACCGGGCCGAGGAAGAACAGGCCCTTGTTGGCCGCGGTCGGGCGGATGATCTCCTTGAAGATCAGCTTCACCGCATCGGCGATCGGCGTCAGCAGGCCGCAGGGGCCGACGCGGTTCGGGCCGGGGCGGATCTGCGTCCAGCCGATGGCCTTGCGCTCCCACAGCGTCAGGTAGGCCACGCAGCCCATCAGCGGCAGCACCAGCGCGACGATCTTGATCAGGCTCCAGACCACGGGCCACGGCGTCGCCGAGCAGCGCCTGCCGAGATGGTCGAAGGCCTGTCGATCATGCGCCAGGCCTTCTCGACGTGGATCGCGCCGAACATCGCGCCCAGCGCGGCGGTGCTCGGGTGCCCCGCCGCAACGCGCACGGCGTTGGCGGCCAGCGTCGCGTCCTCGCGCGCCGGCAGCGACGCACTGGCGTCGCCCTGGCTGACGCGCACCGCATCGCCGGCCTTCAGGCCGAGTTGGCGCCACAGCGCCGCTCGGCACGCCGACCACCGGCGGCCGCGCGTCGGCGGTGGGCTGCAGCGACGGCGCGCGGCGCACCAGCGCATCGGCCGCGTAGATCGGCACGTCGGCAATGCGCTCGCACGGCCGCCGACGGCTGCGCCGACAGCGGTCGCGGCGGCAAGCGCCGCGGTTGTCCAGCCGCGCGGCAAGCGTGCCCGCGTCGCCCAGCGCCTCGGCGCGCACGTCTTCCGAGGTCTCGTAGCTCGAAGCCGGCCAGGCCGAGCAGGTTGCCGAGCACGCGCAGCACCTTCCAGGCCGGGCGCGTTTCGCCCAGCGGCTTCACGACGCCGTGGAAGCTCTGCAGCCGGCCTTCGGCATTGACGAAGGTGCCCGCGGTTTCGGTGAACGGCGCGATCGGCAGCAGCACGTCGGCGACCTCGGCGTGGCGTCCTTGAACGGCGTGAGCGCGACGACCAGGTCGGCAGCCCTGCAAGGCGGCGCGCGCGGCGGCGGCATCGGCGGCGTCGAGCGCCGGCTCGACGTTGAGCAGCAGCAGCGCCTTCATCGGCTGCGGCCGAGCATCTGGCCGGCGTTCAGCCCGCCCTGCGCCCGGCAGCGCGCCGACCAGTTGCGCGCCGACGCTGTTGGCCGCTTCGCCGAGGTAGCCGACCGTGGCGCCGGTCTGCTGCGCCGATCCAGTTGCGCCAGCGCCAGCAGCTGCGTCGCCTGCGGGTGCTGCGCGGCGGCGTTGCCCAGCAGCACGGCCTTGCGCTCGCCACCGCAGCAGCGAGGTGGCAATGGCCTGCGCCGCGTCGCTCGGGCGTCGCCGCGCAGCCGGCGCCGCAACGCCCTTGGCTGCGCGACGGCGGCGGCCACGTCGGCCAGCGCCTGCGACCCAGCCGCTCGGCGCCGCGGTGAACAGCGTGCGCCAACGGCATCGCCCAGTCGTCGTGCACCGCATGCAGGCTGTGCACCTGCGCGCCCTTGCGCGCCGCCTGGCGGATGCGCTGCGCGAACAGCGGGTGGTCCTTGCGCAGGAACGAGCCGACCACGAAGCGCGCGCTGCAGGGTCGACAGCGACGCGATCGAGCGTGCCGAGCCAGCGCGCACGGCCGCCGGCCGGCGCGGTTGGCGAAGTCGGCATGGCGCAGCGCGGTGGTCGATGTTCTCGCTGCCCAGGCCGCGCACCAGCTTGGCCAGCAGGTGCAGTTCTTCGACGCGTGCGCGTGCGCCGACCCGAGCGCGCCGATGGCGCTGCGCGCCGTACTCGCGCCTTGATCTGCTTCAGGCCGTCGGCCACGTAGTCCAGCGCGGTGTTCCAGTCGACCGTCTTCCATTGCGCCGCCCTGCTTGAGCATCGGCTGCGTCAGGCGCTCGTCGCTGTTCAGCGCTTCGTAGGAGAAGCGGTCGCGGTCGGCGATCCAGCACTCGTTGACGTCTTCGTTCTCGAGCGGCACCACGCGCATGACCTTGTTGGCCTTGACCTGCACGATCAGGTTGGCGCCGGTGCTGTCGTGCGGGCTGACGCTCTTGCGGCGCGACAGCTCCCAGGTGCGGGCGCTGTAGCGGAACGGCTTGCTGGTCAGCGCGCCGACCGGGCAGATGTCGATCATGTTGCCCGACAGTTCGGAGTCGATCGGTGTCGCCGAGCGACGGTGGTGATCTCGGCAGTGCTCGCCGCGGTGGATCATGCCGAGCTCCATCACGCCGGCCACCTCCTGGCCGAAGCGCACGCAGCGGGTGCAGTGGATGCAGCGGCTCATCTCTTCCATCGAGATCAGCGGGCCGACGTCCTTGTGGAAGACGACGCGCTTTTCTTCCGCGTAGCGCGACGCGGAGCCGCCGTAGCCGACGGCCAGGTCCTGCAACTGGCATTCGCCGCCCTGGTCGCAGATCGGGCAGTCGAGCGGGTGGTTGATGAGCAGGAACTCCATCACCGACTGCTGCGCCTTGATGGCCTTGTCGCTCTTGGTGCGCACGATCATGCCCTGCGTCACCGGCGTGGCGCAGGCCGGCATCGGCTTGGGCGCCTTCTCGATGTCGACCAGGCACATGCGGCAGTTGGCCGCGATGGTGAGCTTCTTGTGATAGCAGAAGTGCGGGATGTAGATGCCCGCCGCGTCGGCCGCATGCATCACCATGCTGCCTTCGGGCACGCTGACCTTCTTGCCGTCGAGTTCGATTTCGATCATGGGTTCGCCTGCCGCGACCGGCTGCGGCCGCCTCAGAGCCGTCGGGGCAGCGAGCCGGCGACCATGCAGGTCTTGTGTTCGACGTGGTGCACGAACTCGTCGCGGAAGTGCTTGATCATGCCCCGCACCGGCATCGCCGCCGCGTCGCCCAGCGCGCAGATGGTGCGGCCCTTGATGTTGTCGGCCACCGAGTCGAGCAGCGTCCAGGTCTTCCGCGCGGCCCTTGCCGTGTTCGATGCGGTCGACCATGCGCCACAGCCAGCCGGTGCCTTCGCGGCACGGCGTGCACTGGCCGCAGCATTCGTGCATGTAGAAGTAGCGACAGGCGCAGCAGGCTCTTGACCATGCAGCGGCGTGTCGTCCATCACGATCACCGCGCCCGAGCCGAGCATCGAGCCGGCCTTGGCGATGGCGTCGTAGTCCATCGTGCGTGTCCATCATGATCGCGGCCGGCAGCACCGGCGCCGACGAGCCGCCGGGAATCACCGCCTTCAGCTTGCGGCCCGCCCGACACGCCACCGGCGAGCTCGAGCAGCTTGGCGAACGGCGTGCCGAGCGGCATCTCGTAGTTGCCCGGGCGCTCGACATCACCGACCACCGAGAAGATCTTGGTGCCGCCGTTGTTGGGCTTGCCGATCTCCAGGTAGGGCAGGCCGCCGTTGCGGATGATCCACGGCACCGCGGCGAAGGTCTCGGTGTTGTTGATCGTGGTCGGCTTGCCGTACAGGCCGAAGCTGGCCGGGAACGGCGGCTTGAAGCGCGGCTGGCCCTTCTTGCCTTCCAGCGACTCGAGCAGCGCCGTTTCTTCGCCGCAGATGTAGGCGCCGAAGCCGTGGAAGGCATGCAGCTGGAAGCTGAAGTCGCTGCCCAGGATCGTGTCGCCGAGGTAGCCGGCGGCACGCGCCTCTTCGAGCGCCTCCTCGAAGCGTTCGTAGATCTCGAAGATCTCGCCGTGGATGTAGTTGTAGCCGACGCTCACGCCCATCGCGTAGGCGGCGATCGCCATGCCTTCGATGACGATGTGCGGGTTGTAGGCCAGGATGTCGCGGTCCTTGCAGGTGCCCGGCTCGCCTTCGTCGGAATTGCAGACCAGGTACTTCGCGCCGGGGAACTGGCGCGGCATGAAGCTCCACTTCAGGCCGGTCGGAAAACCCGCGCCGCCGCGGCCGCGCAAGGCACTGGCCTTGACTTCGGCAATCACCTGGTCGGGCGTCATGCCGGTGCCGCCGTCGCAGGCGCAAGGATCTTGCGCAGCGCCTGGTAGCCGCCGCGCGCCTCGTAGTCCTTCAGGCGCCAGTTGCTGCCATCCAGGCCGGCGTAGATCTGCGGCTCGATGTGGCGGCCGTGGAAGCAGGTCTCGCGGCCAGTGGCCTGGAAGCGCGAAAGGTCGACATGCGTCATTTCGCTTGCGCCCTCAACGTGTCGACCAGATCGTCGAGGCGCTCGTCGCTCATGAAGCTGGACATCTGGCGGTCGTTGACCAGCATCACCGGCGCATCGGCGCAGGCGCCCAGGCACTCGCTGGGCTGCACGGTGAACAGGCCGTCGGCGGTGGTGCCGTACGGTTCGACGCCGAGCTTGCTGCACAGGTGCTCGAGCGCCTTCTCGCCATCGCGCAGCTGGCACGGCAGGTTGGTGCAGACGTTCAGCTTGAAGCGGCCCACCGGCTGCTGGTTGTACATGTTGTAGAAGGTCGTGACCTCGTGCACCGCGATCGGCGCCATGCCGAGGTAGGCCGCGACGGCCTCCTCGGTCTCGCGCGAGACATGGCCCTGCTCCTGCTGCACGATGGCCAGGCAGGCCATCACGGCCGACTGCTTCTGGTCGGCCGGGTACTTGGCGACTTCCTTGGCGAAGCGGGCCAGCGTGGTTTCCGAAAACATCATCTGTCGATCTCGCCGAACACGATGTCCATGGTGCCGATGATCGCCACCGCGTCGGCGATCATGTGGCCGCGCGCCATCTCGTCGAGCGCCGCCAGGTGCGGGAAGCCCGGCGCGCGGATCTTCAGGCGGTAGGGCTTGTTGGCGCCGTCGCTGACGAGGTAGATGCCGAACTCGCCCTTCGGGTGCTCGACCGCCGCATAGGCCTCGCCTTCGGGCACGTGGAAGCCTTCGGTGAAGAGCTTGAAGTGGTGGATCAGCTCTTCCATGTTCGACTTCATGTCGACGCGCGATGGCGGCGCCACCTTGTGGTTGTCGGTGATCACCGGGCCCGGGTTGGCGCGCAGCCAGTCCGCGCACTGCTGGATGATGCGGTTGCTCTGGCGCATCTCTTCCATCGCGCACCAGGTAGCGGTCGTAGGTGTCGCCGTTGACACCCACCGGCACGTCGAAATCCATGCGGTCGTAGACGTCGTAGGGCTGCGTCTTGCGCAGGTCCCAGGCGATGCCCGAGCCGCGCAGCATCGGGCCGGTGAAACCCAGGTTCAGCGCGCGCTCGGGCGTGACCACGCCGATGCCGACGGTGCGCTGCTTCCAGATGCGGTTGTCGGTGAGCAGCGTCTCGTAGTCGTCGACGTTGGCCGGGAAGCGGGCGCAGAAGTCGTCGATGAAGTCGAGCAGCGAGCCCTGGCGGTTGTCGTTCAGCGCATCGATGGCCTTCTGGTTCTTGATGCGGCTGACACTGGTACTGCGGCATCGCCTCGGGCAGGTCGCGGTACACGCCGCCGGGGCGGAAGTAGGCCGCGTGCATGCGCGCGCCCGACACCGCCTCGTACATGTCGAACAGGTCTTCGCGCTCGCGGAAGCAGTAGATGAGGATGTTCATCGCGCCGCAGTCCAGGCCGTGCGCACCGAGCCAGAGCAGGTGGTTCAGCAGCCGCGTGATCTCGGCGAACATGACGCGGATGTACTGCGCGCGCTCGGGCACCTCGATGCCCAGCAGCTTCTCGATCGCCAGGCAGTAGGCGTGCTCGTTGGACATCATCGACACGTAGTCGAGGCGGTCCATGTAGGGCAGCGACTGGATGAAGGTCTTGCTCTCGGCCAGCTTCTCGGTGGCGCGGTGCAGCAGGCCGATGTGCGGGTCGGCGCGCTGGATCACCTCGCCGTCGAGCTCGAGCACCAGGCGCAGCACGCCGTGGGCGGCCGGGTGCTGGGGCCCGAAGTTCAGCGTGTAGTTCTTGATCTCAGCCATATTCGCGGCCCACGGTACAACCAAGCAGACGCCGCAGATCCGGCTTTGCCGGGCTGCTGGCGTTGCCCCCTCGAGGGGGAGCGGCGAAGCCGCTTCGGGGGTGGGTCATGGGCTGCCACCGTAGTGGTCTTCGCGCACGATGCGCGGCGTGACCTCGCGCGGCTCGATCGTCACCGGCTGGTAGATCACGCGCTGCTGCTCGGCGTCGTAGCGCATCTCGACATGGCCCGAGACCGGGAAGTCCTTGCGCATCGGATGGCCGATGAAACCGTAGTCGGTGAGGATGCGGCGCAGGTCGAGGTGGCCCTCGAACAGGATGCCGTAGAGGTCGAACGCCTCGCGTTCGTACCAGTTGGCGGCGCTCCAGACCTCGGTCAGCGAGGCCACCAGCGGCAAGTCGTCGTCCGGGCACACCACCTTCAATCGCAAGCGCCAGTTCTTGCTCACCGACAGCAGTTGCGACACGACGACAAAGCGCGGGCCCTCGTGCGGCAGATCCTTCCAGTGGCTCATGTCCATGCCGGCGAGGTCGATCAACTGCTCGAACGCCAGCGAGGGGTCGTCGCGCAACAGGGTCGCCGCGGCCAGGTAGTCGGCTGCCGGCACGGTGACCGCGATCTCGCCGCGGTCGCGCACCAGCGCGCCGATCTTGGGGCCGAGCGCTGCCTCCAGCGCCGCCTGCAGGGCGTCGAGTCGTGCACTCATCTGGCGATCGTGTTCTCGCGCCGGATCTTGGCCTGCAGTTGCAGGATGCCGTAGAGCAGCGCTTCGGCGGTGGGCGGGCAGCCGGGCACGTACACGTCCACCGGCACGATGCGGTCGCAGCCGCGCACGACCGAGTAGCTGTAGTGGTAGTAACCGCCGCCGTTGGCGCAGGAGCCCATCGAAAGCACCCAGCGCGGTTCGGCCATCTGGTCGTAGACCTTGCGCAGGGCCGGCGCCATCTTGTTGCACAGCGTGCCGGCGACGATCATCAGGTCGCTCTGCCGCGGGCTGGGCCGGAACAGCATGCCGAAGCGATCGATGTCGTAGCGCGCGGCGCCGGCGTGCATCATCTCCACCGCGCAGCAGGCCAGCCCGAAGGTCATCGGCCACAGCGAGCCGGTCTTCGACCAATTGATCAGGGTGTCGACCTGGGTGGTGACGAACCCTTCCTTCAAGACCCCTTCAATGCCCATGGTGATCTGCTACTCCCAATCGAGAGCACCTTTCTTCCACTCGTAGACGAAACCGACGACGAGGATACCGAGGAAGACCATCATGGCCCAGAAGCCTGACGCGCCGATTTCATTGAGCGACACGGCCCACGGGAAGAGGAACGCGATCTCGAGGTCGAACAGGATGAAGAGGATGGCGACCAGGTAGTAGCGCACATCGAACTTCATGCGTGCGTCCTCGAAGGCCTCGAAGCCGCACTCGTAGGGGCTGTTCTTTTCGGCGTCGGGGCGGTTCGGTCCGAAGACGAAGCCGAGCACCTGGGGGGCCACGCCGACTGCCACACCGACCAGGATGAACAGGATCACGGGCAGGTACTGTTGCAGGTCCATGTCGCGGGGCGATCGTCGGCGGGTTGGCGCAGTGCACGACCCCGAGCTGCGGGCCTTGCGTGTCGGGCGTTGTGCGTTGTTGGTGCCGACGGCGAGACTCGAACTCGCACAGCTTTCGCCACTACCCCCTCAAGATAGCGTGTCTACCAATTTCACCACGTCGGCGGCATCTGACGGATTGCCCGGATGGCTTGAGGAAAGGCCGTCCGGGCAGCCAGTAATTCTAAGGGCAATTGCTCACTGCTTCGGGATCGCGGCGCCCGACGCAGCGCCTGCAGTGGCGCTCGCCGGGGCGCGCTGCGGCCGCAGGCGCCGAGGCCGCAGGCGCCGTCGGGATCTGGCCCAGCGCGGGTACCGATGCAGCCGCGGGCGCGCTGGCCGCGCCGGATCGCTCGAACACGCTACCGCCCGTTTCGGCGGCCGCACCGAGGTTGCCGAAGTACGCCAACACCAGCGTGCTGGCAAAGAAGACCGCGGCGCATACCGCCGTCGACCGCGACAGGAAATTGGCGCTGCCGGTGGCGCCGAACAGGCTGCCCGATGCACCGCTGCCGAACGAGGCACCCATGTCGGCGCCCTTGCCGTGCTGCACCAACACGAGGCCGATCATCGTGAAGGCCGTGATGAGCTGGATCGCCAGCATGAGGTTCAACCAGATTTGCATGATGGATGTCGTTGAAGAGATTTCGTCGTCATTGCGCCGCGCGGCAGATGGCGACGAAGTCGGCCGCCTTCAACGAAGCACCGCCGATCAGTCCGCCGTCGATGTCGCCCTGCGCAAACAAGGTGACGGCGTTGTCGGGCTTGACGCTGCCGCCGTAGAGGATCTTCATGTCGCCGGCTCGCGGCGTCGCGGCACGCAGTTGCGCGCGCAGCAGCGCATGCACCGCCTGCGCCTGCTCGGGCGTCGCCGTGCGGCCAGTCCCGATCGCCCACACCGGCTCGTAGGCCACCACCATCTCCCCGGCGCAATGGGCCAGCGTATGGATAGCCGCGGAGAGTTGGCGTTTGACGACGGCCTCGGTCTCGCCGGCCTCGCGCTGCGTCAGCGTTTCGCCGACACAGACGATCGGCGTCACGCCGCGCGCCAGCGCCGCCTTGGCCTTGTCGGCCACCAACTGGTCGCTCTCGGCGTGATAGGCGCGGCGCTCGGAGTGGCCGACGATGACGTAGCGGCAGCCGAATTCGGCCAGCATCGTCGCCGAGACCTCGCCGGTGTACGCGCCCTGCTCGTGCGCCGAGCAATCCTGCGCA
Organism: uncultured beta proteobacterium; assembly: GCA_963840805.1. GTDB lineage: Bacteria > Pseudomonadota > Gammaproteobacteria > Burkholderiales > Burkholderiaceae_C > CADEEN01. The sequence goes on from CAWJAJ010000015.1 coordinate 144,525, forward strand.
CCCCAGCGGATGTCGCTCGCGGCCAGGGCGACCGCGCTCTCCGACAGGTACGGAAACGGCACGCACACCGCCACGTCGGCGATGTACGGCCGCGCCGCGACGATGCCCGCGAGCAACTCGGCGTTCGCCGAGTGGCTGCCATGCATCTTCCAGTTGCCGACGACGAGCTTCTTGCGCATGTTCATCACCATTGCAGAACGATCTTGCCCACGTGCGTGCTCGATTCCATCAGCGCGTGGGCGGCAGCGGCCTGGGCCGCCGGAAACACCTTGTGGATCACCGGCTTGATGTGGCCGGCCTCGATCAGCGGCCAGACGCGCTCGCGCAACGCGCGTGCCAGCACGCCCTTGTAGGCCACGCTGCGCGGGCGCAGCGTCGAGCCGACGATGGCCAGGCGCTTGCGCAGCACTGCGCCTGCATCGAGCGTGCTCTTGGTGCCGCCCTGCACCGCGATGATCGCCAAGCGACCGTCGGTCGCCAGGCACTCGACCTCGCGTGCCAGGTAATCGCCGGCCACCATGTCGAGCACGACGTCGACGCCCCGCTTGTCGGTCAGGCGCCCGACTTCGGCCACGAAGTCCTGCGTGCGGTAATTGACGGCGTGGTCAGCGCCCAGCGCAACGCAAGCCGCGCACTTGTCGTCGCTGCCTGCGGTGACGATGACCTTGGCGCCGAGCGCCTTGGCCAACTGGATCGCGGTGACGCCGATGCCGCTCGAGCCGCCCTGCACCAGCAGCCACTCACCGGCTTGCAGGCCGGCAATGTGGAACACGTTCTGCCAGACGGTGAAGAAGGTTTCGGGCAGGCTCGCGGCTTCGACGTCGCTCAGGCCCCGCGGTGAGGGCAGGGTTTGCGCGATCGGCGCTGCGCACAACTCGGCGTAGCCGCCACCCGCCACCAGCGCGCAGACGCGGTCGCCGAGCGCAAGCCCCGCTGCCGCCAGTTCGCCGGCATCGCCGCCGGCCACCGTGCCCGCGACCTCGAGCCCCGGCAGATCGGACGCGCCGGGCGGCATCGGGTAAAGACCCTTGCGTTGCAGCACGTCGGGCCGGTTGATACCCGACGCGGCGACGCGGATCAGCACCTCGCCCGGTGCGGGAACCGGGTCGGGTCGGGTCGTCTCGCGCAGCACCTCGGGGGCACCGAACTGCGCGATCTCGATCGCACGCATCGCGGTCGTGTCCGGTGCGGCTGACCTACTCGGGCTGGCGATCGCCACCTTCGGGCGCCGCCGCTTCGGCCGCCGGCGCGTCGGTGCGGGGCTCGCGGTGCTCACGCGGCTCGCGGTCGCGGCGCGGGCCGCGGTCGTCGCGGCGCGGGCGGTCGCCGCGGTCCCCGTACTCGCGGCGCGGACGCTCTTCCTCGACATAGCCTTCGGGCTTGTCGAGCAGCGCCTTCAGCGACAACTTGATGCGGCCCTTCTCGTCGGTCTCGAGCACCTTGACCTTGACGATCTGGCCTTCCTTGAGGAAGTCTTCGACCTTCTCGACGCGCTGGTGCGCGATCTGGCTGATGTGCAGCAGGCCGTCCTTGCCCGGCAGGATGTTCACCAGCGCACCGAAGTCGAGGATCTTGGTGATCGGGCCTTCGTAGACCTTGCCCACCTCCGCCTCGGCGGTGATCTCGGTGATCCGCTGCTTGGCGAATTCGGCCTTGGCTGCCTCCGTCGATGCGATCGTGATGGTGCCGTCTTCACCGATGTCGATGACGCAGCCGGTCTCCTCGGTCAGCGCGCGGATCACGGCGCCGCCTTTGCCGATCACGTCGCGGATCTTCTCCGGGTTGATCTTCATCGTGTACAGGCGCGGCGCAAATTGCGAGACCTCGGTCTTCGCACCGCCGACGGCGTCCTGCATCCTGCCGAGGATGTGCAGCCGTGCTTCCTTGGCCTGCGCCAGCGCCACCTGCATGATCTCCTTGGTGATGCCCTGGATCTTGATGTCCATCTGCAGCGCCGTGACGCCGGTGGTCGTGCCGGCGACCTTGAAGTCCATGTCGCCGAGGTGATCTTCGTCGCCCAGGATGTCGGTCAGTACCGCAAAGCGGTTGCCGTCCTTGATCAGGCCCATCGCGATGCCCGCCACATGGGCCTTCATCGGCACGCCGGCATCCATCAGCGCCAGGCAGCCGCCACACACCGAAGCCATCGACGACGAGCCATTGCTCTCGGTGATTTCCGAGACCACACGGATCGAGTACGGGAAGTCTTCCTTCGTCGGCAGCGCCGCGATCAGCGCGCGCTTGGCGAGGCGACCGTGGCCGATCTCGCGGCGCTTGGGCGAACCGACGCGGCCGGTCTCGCCGGTAGCAAACGGCGGCATGTTGTAGTGCAGCATGAAGCGGTCTTCGAACTCGCCGGCCAGCGCGTCGATGCGCTGCGCGTCGCGGTCGGTCCCGAGCGTGGCCACCACCACTGCCTGCGTCTCGCCGCGCGTGAACAGCGCCGAGCCGTGGGTTCGCGGCAGCACACCGGTGCGAATCTCGATCGGGCGCACGGTGCGGGTGTCGCGGCCGTCGATGCGCGGCTCGCCGGCCAGGATCTGGCTGCGCACGATGCGCGATTCGATCTCGAACAACAGGCCTTCGACCTCGACCTTGTCGAACTCGACGCCGTCGCCCTTCAGCGCCGCCATGACGTTGGCGCTGGCCTCGCGGCAGGCCTGCGTGCGGGCCTGCTTGCTGCGGATCTGATAGGCCGCGCGCAGCGCCGGCTCGGCCAGCGCAGCCACGGTGGCGATAAACGCCTCGTTCTTGGCCGGCGGCGTCCACGGCCACTCCGGCTTGCCCGCTTCGCGCACCAGCTCGTTGATCGCGGCGATCGCGATATTGCCCTGATCGTGCCCGAAGACCACGCCGCCGAGCATCACCTCTTCGCTCAGTTGGTCGGCTTCGGATTCGACCATCAGCACGGCCGCCTCGGTGCCGGCGACTACCAGCTCAAGCTTGCTGTCGGCGAGCTGCGTCTTGCCCGGGTTCAGCACGTACTGGCCGTCGATATAGCCGACGCGCGCCGCGCCGATGGGGCCGTTGAACGGAATGCCGGACAGCGCCAGCGCAGCGCTGGTGCCGATCATCGCCGGGATGTCGGCCTGCACCTCGGGGTTCAGGCTCAGCACGTGCACGACGACCTGGACTTCATTGAAGAAGCCCTCGGGGAACAGTGGGCGGATCGGGCGGTCGATCAGGCGCGAGGTCAGCGTCTCGAGTTCGCTCGGGCGGCCTTCACGCTTGAAGAAGCTGCCAGGGATCTTGCCGGCGGCGTAGGTCTTCTCGATGTAGTCCACCGTCAGCGGGAAGAAATCCTGCCCGGCCTTGGCTTCGGTCTTGGCCACGACGGTGGCCAGCACCACGGTGTCATCCATCGTCACGACGACGGCACCGTTCGACTGGCGCGCGATCTCGCCGGTTTCCAGCGTCACGGTGTGCCGGCCCCACTGGAAGGTCTTGGTGACCTTGTTGAACATGCTCATTTCATCTCCTGCGTCGGTAAGAGGCGCGAGGCGCCCCGGGAGCGGAATTCAGAGCCGTCGGCGGGATGCCATTCCAGAGCGATTGCGGTCTCGCAACGGCATTGGAATGACACAGCAGCGCGTCGGGTTCCGATCTCCAAGAACGAAAAGCCTGCGGCCTGGGTCATGCCAGCGCAGGCTCGCCGTCGTGATCTGACCTTACTTGCGCAGACCCAGTTTCTGGATCAGCGCGGTGTAGCGGTCGGCGTCCTTGTCCTTCAGGTAGGACAGCAGGCGCTTGCGCTGGTTGACCATCTTCAGCAGCCCGCGGCGGCCATGGTGGTCCTTCGCGTGCGTCTTGAAGTGGGGAGTGAGTTCGTTGATGCGCGCGGTCAGCAGCGCAACCTGCACTTCGGGGCTGCCGGTGTCGTTGGCTGCGCGTGCATTGGCCTTGACGATCTCGGCCGTTTGTTGGGTACCCATTGCCATGATGGCGATTTCCTCAGACAGGGAAACCGCTGGCAGGGTGTGCCGCTGACTCGCGACACTGACCCAGGCGGTTTCCGATTCCACTTGCGGTCACGGGTGAAACCGACCCATGCCGTGCTTGTCTCCGCACCAGTCTTCCAGCGCGGAGCCGGGAATTATAGGTCAAGCGCGGCGGTCAACCGGCCCAGCCCTTGCTGCAGCCGCGCAGGGTCCTTCGCGGCAAAGCACCAGCGGAGCCAGCCCTCGGCCTCGGCGCCAAAGGCGACGCCCGGCGCCAGACCAAGTCCGTGGGCGGCGACCAAGTGCTTGGCATAGGCCAGCGAGTCGGGCTGGCCCTCGACGCGAAAGAAGGCGTACATGCCGCCCAGTGGCAGCGCGACGCGCACGCGCGGCATCGCCTGCAGCCTGCCGACCAGCAGGTCGCGGCCGGCGCGCAGCCGCTCGACCAGGCCCGGCACGAATTCGTCGGCGATCGCCAGCGCCGCCAGCGCGCCTCGCTGCACGAACACCGGTGCGCACGAACTGTTGAACTCGATCAGCTTGCCGATCGCCTCGAGATGCCCCGGCGGCAGCACCAGCCAGCCCAGGCGCCAGCCCGTCATCAGGAAGGTCTTCGAGAAGCTCTGTGCAATGACCAGCCGATCGTCGGATTCGGCGATGTCGAGGAAGCTCGGCGCCGCCCGTCCCGGCCCGAACCACACCCGCTCGTAGACCTCGTCGGCGACGATCCAGGTGCCGGTCTTGCGGCAGTGGTCGAGGATCGACACCTGTTCGGCGCGGGTCAAGGTCCAGCCGGTCGGGTTGTTCGGCGCATTGACCAGCAACACGCGCGTGGCGGGTGTCACGGCGTCGAGGAGGCGTTGCAGGTCGAGGGCCCAGGCACCGTCGGCACGCGGCGCCAGCGACACGCGTTTGACCTGTGCACCGAGGATCGCCGGCTGCGCGGTCAGGTTGGGCCAGACCGGCACCACCGCGACGACCTCTTCGCCGGGCCCGGCCAGCATCTGCATCGCCAGCATCAGTGCCGTCACGCCCGAGGATGTCACGGCCACGCGCTCGGCGTCATCGGTCGATGCAGGGCGCTGGCATAGTCGGCAATGCCTTCGCGCAACTCGGGCAGGCCGAGGTTGTGCGCGTAGAACGTCTCGCCCCGTGCCAGCGAGGCCGCCGCGGCCTCTCGCACCAAGGCCGGCGTGACTTCGTCGCTCTCGCCAAACCAGAATGCAAGCACATCGCTGCGGCCCAGCCCGGCGTTGGCAACCTCTCGGATGCGTGAAGCCGGCAGTTCTTCGATCTCGCGGCGCATGCGTCGTCTCCCCCGTGTGTTCAGTCGGTCCCTGGCATCGTGCAACGGTGCGGCATGTCCGCCGCAAACCTTAGTCGATCGCGTCGAGTGCCCAACGCGGCCTCACCTCGAAGGTGAGGTCGCGCTGTGGAGCGGCACAGCCGGCTTGCACGCGCATTGCAGCGGCGAGCGCAATCATCGCGCCGTTGTCGCTGCATAGATGCAATTCGGGATAGTGCACGCGCACGCCTGCGCGAGCGCAGGCTTCGCCGAGTTGTGATCGCAATGCGAGGTTGGCGCCGACACCCCCGGCGACCACCAGCCTTGCCAGGCGGGTGTCGCGCAGCGCCCGCATCGACTTCTTCACCAGCACCTCGACGATCGCCGCCTGCGTCGACGCGGCCAGGTCGGCGCGCTGTTGCGTGGTGGGTGCGGCACCGAGCCTGCGCACCTGCGTCAGCACGGCGGTCTTGAGGCCGGCGAACGAGAAGTCGAGGTCGCCGCTGTGCAGCAGCGGACGAGGCAGCGCAAACGCGCTCGCGTCGCCGTCCTTCGCCAGACGTGCCAATGCGGGACCGCCGGGATAGCCGAGCCCGAGCAGCTTGGCGCTCTTGTCGAAGGCCTCGCCGGCGGCATCGTCGATGGTTTCACCGAGCAGCTCGTACTTGCCGACGGCCTGTGCGCGCATCAGCTGCGTGTGGCCGCCGGAGACCAGCAGCGCGACAAAAGGGAACTGCGGCGGATCGGCCGACAGGAACGGCGACAACAAGTGGCCCTCGAGGTGGTGCACGCCCAGCACGGGCCGGCCGAGTGCCGCGGCCAGCGCACAACCGATACCGGCGCCGATCAACAGCGCACCGGCGAGCCCCGGGCCGCGGGTGTAGGCCAACAGGTCGACCTCGTCGAGGCGACAGCCGGCCTCGGCCAGCACCTGCCGCGCCAGCGGCAGCACGCGGCGGATGTGGTCGCGCGAAGCCAGCTCGGGCACCACACCCCCATAGGCCTGGTGCATGTCGACCTGGCTATGGAGCGCGTGCGCCCTCAGCCGGGGCGCACCCTGCCCGTGCCATTGCACGAGCGCGACGCCACTTTCGTCGCACGACGACTCGATCCCCAGTACCTGCATCGAGGCAGTGTAGCCAGCGGCCATCGCTGGCCAGGGACCGTGACAAGCCGCACACCATTTGCAATACGAAACAACAAATAGCCAGAAGAAACCCTGCATTGCCGCTTATTCACTTGGCTCGGCATCGCGTGCCGGATTACCCTCGGGGCCATTGAACTGGAAACGGGCCTGTCGCTGTCGTGGCCCGGCCCTTGGCACCATGAAGGAATTCAAGCTGGCCGCGTGGCCCGATCTACCGGCTCCCTACCACCGTACGGTCTATCGCCGGATGCTCAGCGACATGTCGCACCGCTACATGTCGGTTCAGCAACTGATGCTGTCCAGCGGCGCCAGCAGGCTCGACGTGCGCCTGTTCCTCGACATGCTCGGGGAGCGCGGGCTGCTGCGCGACCGCGAGGGTGAACCGGACTCGATCTTCGATACGTTGCGCCCGATCGGCGACTGGCTCCGGCGCACGATCACCGGCGCGGAAGTGCCCAAGAACTGATTACCCACCGGCCCGCGCCAAGCGACCCGCTACGGCGGGTTTTTTCATGGCCGGGCCGTCTGGTCAATGGTTCTCCTTGGCGTGGTTGATCGAGTACTTCGGGATCTCGATCGTGACGTCGCGGTTGGACAGGATCGCCTGGCACGAAAGGCGCGACGTGGGCTCCAGACCCCAGGCGCGGTCGAGCAGGTCCTCCTCGCTCTCGTCCATCTCGCCGAGCGACTCGAAGCCCTCGCGCACGATGACGTGGCAGGTCGTGCAGGCGCAGCTCATCTCGCAGGCATGTTCGATCGCGATGCCGTTTTCCAGCAAGGCCTCGCAGACCGACGTGCCTGGCGCGGCCTCGATCTCGTCACCCTTTGGGCAGTACTCGGCGTGCGGAAGGATCTTGATGACGGGCATGGCGTGGGCCGGCTAGATTTCTTCGACGCTGCGGCCTGCCAACGCCTGGCGGATGCCGCGGTTCATGCGCATCGCGGCGAAGGCTTCGGTGCCGTCGGCCAGCGCCTTGACCGCGGCGTCGATCGCGTGGTGGTCGTCGCCTTGCGCGACGTGCTGGGTCTGCACGATCAGCGCTTCGATCGTGCCGCGCTCGGCCTCGGTGAGCAGATCGGCGTCAGCAGCCAGCGCCGAGCGAGTGGCCAACACCATCCGCTCGGCCTCGACGCGCGCCTCGCGCAGGGAACGCGCGACCGCGTCGGCGTCGGCCAGCGCAAAGCCCTCGCGCAACATGCGCGCGATGTCGTCGTCACCCAGTCCGTAGCTCGGCTTGACCGTTATCGCGGCTTCGACGCCGGAGGCCAGTTCGCGGGCACTGACGTTGAGCAAGCCGTCGGCGTCGACTTCGAACGTGACGCGGATGCGCGCCGCGCCGGCCACCATCGGTGGAATGCCACGCAGCTCGAAGCGCGCCAGCGAGCGGCAATCGGCGACCATCTCGCGCTCGCCCTGTACCACGTGCAACGCCATCGCGGTCTGGCCGTCCTGGTAGGTCGTGAAGTCCTGCGCCTTGGCCGTCGGGATGGTGCTGTTGCGCTCGATGATCCGTTCCACCAGGCCACCCATCGTCTCGAGGCCGAGCGACAGCGGGATCACGTCGAGCAGCAGGATCTCGCCGTCGGGCGCGTTGCCGGCCAACTGGTTGGCCTGGATCGCGGCGCCCACGGCCACCACCTCGTCTGGATTCAGGTTGATCAACGGCGGGCGACCGAACAGCTCCCCGACCGCCGTTCGCACCGCGGGCATGCGTGTCGAGCCGCCAACCATCACGACGCCCTGCACGTCGTCACGGCTGACCCGGGCGTCACGCAGCACGCGCTTGACGACGCCCAGCGTCCGGTCGATCAGCGGCTTGGCAACGGCGTCCAGTCGCGCACGCGTCACGGCCACGGCCAGCGGCCCATCGGCCAGCGAGCAGGTCAGCGGGGCCGTCTCCGCCTCGGTCAGCGCCTCCTTGGCCGTGCGCGCCGCGACCAGCACCGCGCGGCGGTCGTGCGCGGTGGTGGATTGGCGGCCGGCCGCGGCCAGCGCCCACTCGGCCAGCGCAGCGTCGACATCGTCGCCACCCAGCGCCGCATCGCCCCCGGTGGCAACCACCTCGAAAACGCCCTTGGTCAGCCGCAGCAGCGAAATGTCGAAGGTGCCACCACCGAGGTCATAGACCGCGTACAGACCCTCGCTGGCATTGTCCAGCCCGTAGGCCACCGCCGCAGCGGTGGGCTCGTTGATCAGCCGCAGCACGTTGAGGCCGGCAAGCCGGGCGGCGTCCTTGGTAGCCTGTCGCTGCGCATCATCGAAGTAGGCCGGCACGGTGATCACGGCGCCGAACAGCTCGTCGGCGTCGAAACTGTCCTCGGCGCGCTGGCGCAGTGCCGCAAGGATCTCGGCCGACACCTCGACGGGGGTCTTGACGCCATCGCGGGTCTCGATCGCGACCATCCCCGGTCGATCGACAAAGCGGTAGGGCAGCTTGGCATGCCCAGCCACATCCGCCAGCGCGCGGCCCATCAGGCGCTTGACAGAGACGACCGTGTCGAGCGGATCGTCGGCCTGCGCCGCCAGCGCCTCGGCACCAATCTGCCGCCGTCCGTTCGCCAGGTAACGCACCGCCGACGGCAGGATCGCGCGGCCGTGGGCATCAGGCAGGCATTCGGCCACCCCATGGCGCACCGCGGCGACCAACGAGTTCGTCGTGCCCAGGTCGATACCGACCGCGATCCGACGCGTGTGCGGGTCGGGCGTCTGACCGGGTTCCGAGATTTGCAGCAGGGCCATCGATCAGTCGTGCAGAGCGTCGAGCCGACGCGAGAGATCGGCTCGAAAACGGTGGATGAACATGAGCGCGCGCACCCGCTCGGCGGCCAGTGCGGGCGACGGCATGGCGCCGTCCAGCAGCGTCTGGAGTTGCGCCATCAGGTCGGCCTCGGCGGCATGCACCTCGGCCTCGAGTGTCGCGAGCGCCGCATCGCTGTCGGCCTCATCGAGGGCCTCGCGCCAGGCCATCTGCTGCATCAGGAAGTCCCCGGGCATCGCGGTGTTGCTGTGCGCTGCGATCGGCGCGCCACGCAGTTCGCACAGGTAGGCCGCGCGCGCCAGCGGCTCGCGCAGCCGCCGATAGGCCTCGTTGATACGCACCGACCATTGCATCGCGACGCGTTGCGCCGCCGCACCCTCGGCGACGAAGCGATCTGGATGAGCCGATGCCTGCAGGCGGCGCCAGCGCTCGTCGAGATCCTTGCTGTCGATCTCGAAGCGCTTGGGCAAGCCGAACAGTGCGAAGTCGTTGTCATCGAGCTTCATGCTGCGAGCGCCTTGGCAAGAAACAGCGACAGGCCGTTGTCGGGATAGCCACCGAACGGCCCGCGCCGCTGGTAGCCGCAGCGTTCGTACAAGCGCACCGCTTCCTGCTGGTCGCCCCCGGTTTCGAGCAACGAGAGGGTCAGGCCTTGCGCCCGCATCGAGGCTTCGAGCGTCTCGACCAAGCGGACACCGATGCGCCGGCCACGCTGCGTAGGATCCACGTACATGCGCTTGACTTCGCCGTAGGCGATGGCGTCGGTCTCGGGCTCGCCGGCCATGCAGCGGACAGCCGCCGTGCCGATCACGCGATCGCCTTGCCAGGCGGCGAAGAAGCCGACCTCGGGCGCGAGCAATTCCTCGATCGACAGGATGTGATTGGCTTGTGGTGGATACAGCGTGCGCAGGTAATCGTCGAGCGCAGCCAGCATCGGCACCACCTGGGGGTGGTCGGCGCGCTCGGGGCGGATAACGATATCGAGGCTCATGGGATGTGCGCGGCAAAAAAAGGCGCAGCCGCGCTGCGCCCGTCGGGGCCTGGCAGCGGCTACACGCGGAACGACTCGCCACAGCCGCAGCGATCCTTCTCGCGCGGGTTGTGGAACTTGAAGCCCTCGTTCAATCCTTCCCGCACAAAATCGAGTTCGGTGCCATCGAGGTAGGGCAGGCTCTTCGGGTCGATCAGCACCTTGACGCCGTGACCCTCGAAGACATGGTCTTCGGGCGCCACCTCGTCGGCATATTCCAGCTTGTAGGCCAGGCCCGAGCAGCCGGTGGTCTTGACTCCCAGCCGCACACCGACGCCCTTGCCGCGGCGGGCAATGTAGCGGCTGACGTGTCGGGCCGCGGCCTCGGTGAGCGTGACCGGCATCTCAGTGGGCTCTCTTGGCCTTGTAATCCTCGACCGCCGCCTTGATCGCATCTTCGGCGAGGATCGAGCAGTGGATCTTCACCGGCGGCAGCGCCAGTTCCTCGGCGATCCGAGTGTTCTTGATCGTCAGCGCCTCGTCGAGCGACTTGCCCTTGACCCATTCGGTGACCAGCGAACTCGACGCGATCGCCGAGCCGCAGCCGTAGGTCTTGAACTTGGCATCCTCGATCAGGCCGGTGGCGGGATCGACCTTGATCTGCAATTTCATCACGTCGCCGCACGCCGGCGCACCGACCATGCCGGTGCCGACGGTCTCGTCGCCCTTGTCGAACGAGCCGACGTTGCGCGGATTTTCGTAGTGGTCGATGACCTTTTCGCTGTATGCCATGTCAGTGCTCCATCCAATTCAATGCGCGGTCCACTGGATCGTGCTGATGTCGATCCCGTCTTTGAACATTTCCCACAGGGGCGAAAGCTCTCTGAGCTTGGCCACGCGGTCCTTCAGCGTACTGACCGCGTAGTCGATTTCCTCTTCGGTCGTGAAGCGTCCGATCGTCATGCGCAGGCTCGAATGCGCCAGTTCGTCGCTGCGCCCGAGCGCGCGCAACACATAGCTGGGCTCCAGGCTGGCCGAGGTGCAAGCCGAGCCGGAACTGACCGCGATGCCCTTCACGCCCATGATCAATGATTCGCCCTCGACGAAGTTGAAGCTGATGTTGAGGTTGTGCGGCACGCGCTTTTCGAGGTGGCCGTTGATGAACACCTGCTCGATGTCGGTGAGCCCACGCACCAGGCGCTGCTGGAGCATGCGAATGCGCTCGCTCTCGACGCCCATCTCCTCGCGCGCGATGCGGAAGGCCTCGCCCATGCCGACGCACTGGTGTGTCGGCAACGTGCCTGAGCGCATGCCGCGCTCGTGGCCGCCGCCGTGCATCTGCGCCTCGATGCGCACGCGCGGTTTGCGCCGGACATACAGCGCACCGATGCCCTTGGGGCCGTAGGTTTTGTGCGAAGCCAGGCTCATCAGGTCGACCGGCAGCGTGGCCAGGTCGATCGCCACCTTGCCGGTGGCCTGCGCCGCGTCGACGTGGAAGATGATGCCGCGCTCGCGGCACAGTGCGCCGATCGCCGGAATATCCTGGATCACGCCGATCTCGTTGTTGACGAACATCACCGAGGCCAGGATCGTGTCGGGACGCAACGCGGCCTTGAAGGCGTCGAGGTCGAGCAGGCCGTCCTGCTGTACACCGAGATAGGTCACCTCGAAGCCTTGGCGCTCGAGTTCGCGGCAGGTGTCGAGCACGGCCTTGTGCTCGGTCTTGACCGTCACGATGTGCTTGCCGCGTGTCTTGTAGAAGTGCGCCGCGCCTTTGAGAGCCAGGTTGTTGCTCTCGGTTGCGCCCGAGGTCCAGACGATCTCGCGCGGGTCGGCGCCGATCAGCTCGGCGACCTGAACGCGGGCCTTCTCGACCGCCGCTTCGGCTTCCCAACCCCAGGCATGACTGCGCGACGCGGGGTTGCCGAAGTGCTCACGCAGCCAGGGCACCATCGCATCGACCACGCGCGGGTCGACCGGCGTCGTCGCGCCATAGTCCATGTAGATCGGAAAGTGCGGCGTCATGTCCATGATCGATGTCTCGTTCTTGCGGGCGAGGCTTACTTGGTGAGGGCAGCACCGAGTGCGAACACCGAGTTCGGCGCTGTGACGCGAATCGGCTTGACGACCGGCGCCGACGAAATTGCGCGCTTGATCGGTGGCTCGATCACCGACACGCCCTTGGCCAACTGATCATCGACCAGCTTCTTCAGCGTGACGCCGTCGAGGAACTCGATCATCTTGCCGTTGAGCGCGCTCCATAGGTCGTGCGTCATGCACTTGCCATTGTCGTCGCCCATGCAGTTTTCCTTGCCGCCGCAACCCGTGGCGTCGATCGGTTCATCGACGGCGACGATGATGTCGGCAACGGTGATGTTTTCGGCGCCGCGGCCCAGCGAGTAACCCCCGCCGGGGCCCCGGGTGCTCTCGACCAACTCGGCACGCCGCAGCTTGCCGAACAGTTGCTCGAGGTAGGACAGCGAGATCTGCTGCCGCGCACTGATCGCTGCCAACGCCACCGGGCCGTTGGTCGAGCGCAAGCCGAGGTCGATCATGGCGGTAACGGCGAAGCGGCCTTTGGTCGTGAGACGCATGTGTTTCTCCTGCAAGAGGGGTCGGGACGGCACCGCGGCCTGCCGCCGGCCGGCTGCAGCGCTGTTGCACCACAGCAGGCCAACGGGTTAACCCTGGCTTGTTCCCGATCAGTTCAGTCAAGTATAGCGGAAGCCGACTGTTTTGGTCGGGTTCGGATCAGGAAGTTCCGAGGCGCTCTCTCAAATCAGCGATCAGTGCGTCGCAGCCCCGCTCGACGATGTCGAGCACCCGCTCGAATCCGTCCGGGCCGCCCTGGTAGGGATCGGGGACCTCGACCGCAGCGAACAGGCGCAACTCGGCCGCAGCGCCCCCGGGCTTCAGGCGCTCGAGGTCCGACAGGTTGTCTTCGTCCATCGCCAGCACGAGGTCGAACCGGTGGAAATCGGCTTCGATCACCTGCCGCGCCCGCAGCCCCGACAAGTCGTAGCCCCGCCGCTGCGCATGGCGCTGTGAGCGGGCGTCCGGCGCGCTGCCAATGTGCCAGTCTCCGGTGCCCGCGGAATCGACCTCGACCTGCCCGTGCAATCCCTGCGCGCGCAAGCGCTCTCGCAGCACGCCCTCGGCCGTCGGCGAGCGGCAGATGTTGCCAAGGCAGACCATCAGCACACGCACCGGGCGCGCGCTCATCGGGCGCCCTGCGGGCTGCCGCCCAACGGCACCACGTTGACATCGTGGCCCGGGGCACCGAAGGCCTGTTCGCGCAGCAACGCCAGTTGGTCGCGCACGCGCGCCGCCTTCTCGAACTCCAGGTTGCGGGCATGCTCGAGCATCTGTTTCTCGAGCAGCTTGATGCGTTTGCCGAGGTCCTTCTCGCTCATCACTTCGACTTCGGCCGCGGCATGCGCACGCTGCAGGTCGTCCCTGGCGCTCTTGGCCGAAACCGCACCGTCGATCAGGTCGCGCACCTGCTTGACAACGCTGCGCGGCGTGATGCCGTGCGCTTCGTTGTGCGCGATCTGCCTGGCGCGCCGCCGCTCGGTCTCGCCGATCGCACGGCGCATCGACTCCGTCACCTTGTCGGCATACAGGATGGCCTTGCCGTGGAGGTTGCGCGCGGCGCGGCCGATGGTCTGGATCAACGACCGCTCGGCGCGCAGGAAGCCTTCCTTGTCGGCATCGAGGATCGCCACCAGCGACACCTCGGGGATGTCCAGACCCTCGCGCAGCAGGTTGATGCCGACGAGCACGTCGAACATCCCGAGCCGCAGGTCGCGCAGGATCTCGACCCGCTCGACAGTATCGATGTCGCTGTGCAGGTAACGCACCTTGACGCCGTTGTCGGCCAGGTAGTCGGTCAGTTGCTCGGCCATGCGCTTGGTCAGCGTGGTGATCAGCACGCGCTCGCCGACTTCCACGCGCAGGCGGATCTCCTGCAGCACGTCGTCGACCTGATGCGTTGCGGAGCGCACCTCGACCACCGGATCGATCAGCCCGGTCGGCCGCACCAGCTGTTCGACCACCTGGCCGGCATGCTGCTGCTCGTACGCCGCCGGCGTGGCCGAGACGAAGATCGACTGCCGCATCTTCTTCTCGAACTCCTCGAACTTCAGCGGCCGGTTGTCGAGTGCGCTCGGCAGGCGAAAACCGTACTCGACGAGCGTCGTCTTGCGGGCACGGTCGCCGTTGTACATGCCACCGAGCTGGCCAATCAGCACGTGGCTCTCGTCGAGGAACATCAGCGCATCCGGCGGCAGGTAGTCGACCATCGTCGGCGGCGGCTCGCCCGGCTTGGCGCCCGACAGATGGCGGGTGTAGTTCTCGATGCCCTTGCAATGTCCGACCTCCTGCATCATCTCGAGATCGAAGCGGGTGCGCTGCTCGAGCCGCTGCGCCTCCACCAGCTTGCCGGCGGCGACGAATTCGGCCACGCGGTCGCGCAGTTCGGCTTTGATGGTTTCGATCGCGGCGAGTACGCGGTCGCGCGGCGTCACGTAATGGCTCGACGGGTAGATCACGAAGCGCGGCACCTTCTGCCGGATGCGGCCGGTCAGCGGGTCCAGCAGCGAGAGCGACTCGATCTGGTCGTCGAACAGCTCGATGCGCACTGCCAACTCCGAATGCTCGGCCGGAAAGACGTCGATCACGTCGCCGCGCACGCGGAAGCTGCCGCGCGAGAAATCGGTTTCGTTGCGCGTGTACTGCATGCGGATCAGCTGCGCGATCGCGTCGCGCTGGCCGATCTTGTCGCCGACCCGGGCGATGAAGCGCATCTGCGTGTAATCCTCGGGCTTGCCGATGCCGTAGATCGCGCTGACGCTGGCGACGATGACGACATCGCGGCGCTCGAGCACGCTCTTGGTCGCCGACAGCCGCATCTGCTCGATGTGCTCGTTGATCGCACTGTCCTTCTCGATGAACAGGTCGCGCTGCGGCACGTAGGCTTCGGGCTGGTAGTAGTCGTAGTAGCTGACGAAGTACTCGACCGCATTCTTCGGGAAGAACTCGCGGAACTCGCTGTACAGCTGCGCGGCCAGCGTCTTGTTCGGCGCGAACACGATCGCCGGTCGGCCCAGCCGGGCGATGACGTTGGCCATCGTGAAGGTCTTGCCCGAGCCGGTCACGCCGAGCAGCGTCTGGTAGGCCAGGCCGTCGTTGACACCTTCGACCAATTGCGTGATCGCGGTCGGCTGGTCGCCGGCCGGTGCGTAGGGCTGGTACAGCTGAAACGGCGATCCCGGAAACGACACGAACGTTCCATCGCGCTCGGCCACGGGGGCGGCTTGGGTGATCGGCAGTGCTTCAGGAACTGAGGACATCGGGGGAAACAAGGGTTGACCCGTAAAATCGGGATCACCCGGCAGCGTACCGCAACGCGGCGCCGCCTTCCTCCTCCTGCTGCCAACACCGTCTCATGAGCCTGTTCTCCGCCGTCGAAATGGCCCCGCGCGACCCGATCCTGGGTCTGAACGAACAATTCGCGGCCGATGCGAACCCGCACAAGGTCAACCTCGGCGTCGGCGTCTATTACGACGAGAACGGCAAGCTGCCGTTGCTGGCCTGCGTGGCCGCGGCCGAACAGCAACTGGTCGAGGCGGCCAAGCCGCGCGGCTACCTGCCGATCGACGGCATCGCGGCCTACGACCAGGCCGTGCAGGGTCTGGTGTTCGGTGCCGACAGCCCGATCGTCGAATCCCGGCGTGTGGCCACGGTGCAGGCCCTCGGGGGCACCGGCGGCCTGAAGGTCGGTGCCGATTTCCTCAAGCGCATGAACGCCGGCGCCAAAGTCCTGATCAGCGACCCGAGTTGGGAGAACCACCGCGCGCTGTTCACGCAGGCCGGCTTCGAGGTCGGTAACTACCCCTATTACGACGCGGCCGCACGCGGCATCGACTTCGCCGCCATGCGCCTTGCGCTCGAGGCTGCGCCCAGCGGCACGATCGTCGTGCTGCACGCCTGTTGCCACAACCCGACCGGTTATGACCTGACCCCGGCGCAATGGGCCGAGACGGTGGCGATCGTCAAGGGCCGCCGCCTGGTGCCCTTCCTCGACATGGCCTACCAGGGTTTCGGCCACGGTATTACCGAAGACGGAGCCGTGGTCGGCCAGTTCGTCGCCAGCGGCCTCGACTTCTTCATCTCGACGTCGTTTTCGAAGAGCTTTTCGCTCTATGGCGAGCGCGTCGGTGCGCTCAGCGTGGTTTGCGCGAGCGCCGACGAGGCGGCGCGCGTTCTGTCCCAATTGAAGACCGTGATCCGCAGCAACTACTCGAACCCGCCGATCCACGGCGCACAGATCGTAGCCACCGTGTTGTCGACGCCAGCATTGCGCGCGCAATGGGAGCACGAGTTGGCGGCAATGCGCACTCGCATCCAGGCGATGCGCCGCGCGCTGGTCGGCACCCTCGCGGCGGCCGGTGTCACGCAGGATCTGAGCTACATCACGCGGCAGCAGGGGATGTTCAGCTACAGTGGCCTCAACGCATCGCAAATGCAGCGATTGCGCAGTGAATTTGGTGTCTACGGCGTCGACTCAGGGCGCATCTGCGTCGCTGCATTGAACCCGAGGAATCTCGTCGGGGTCGCCAAGGCGATTGCCAGCGTGATGTAAGCCGGCACCGTCAGTCTCGAGATCTAGCCGACCGGGCTACGTGTTTTCTCGCTGTTGCAGGGGCAAGCCACGCGGCACGATTGCTGCAACGCACAAACAAGGCCAAGGGTCACCCTGCCATGCTCTATCAGTTGTACGAAACCCAACGCGCGCTGATGGCGCCTTTCGCCGAGTTCGCCAGCGCCTCGTCGAAGCTGTACAACCACCCGCTGTCGCCGTTCACGCATACGCCGATGGCGCAGCGCGTTTCGGCCAGCTTCGATCTGATGCATCGGCTGGCCAAGGAGTACGAGAAGCCGCAGTTCGACATCCGCAGCGCGATCGTCGATGACGTCGCGGTGGCGGTACAGGAACAGGTGGCGATCGAAAAGCCGTTCTGCAGGTTGCTGCGCTTCAAGCGCTTCACCGACGACCCGACCGCACTGGGCGACATGAAGACGCAGCCGGTGGTGCTGGTCGTGGCGCCCTTGTCTGGACACCACTCGACGCTGTTGCGCGACACGATCAAGAGCCTGCTCTCCGGCCACAAGGTCTTCATCACCGACTGGACCGATGCACGCATGGTGCCGGTCGACAAGGGCCCGTTCCACCTCGACGACTACGTGGCCTACATCGAGGAGTTCATCCGCCACATCGGCCCCGAGGTCAACGTCATCTCGGTCTGCCAGCCGACGGTGCCGGTGCTGGCCGCGGTGTCGCTGATGGCCAGCCGCGGCGAATTCACGCCGCGGACGATGACGATGATGGGCGGCCCGATCGACGCCCGCAGGTCGCCGACCTCGGTCAACAACCTGGCGATGAACAAGAGCCACGAGTGGTTCGAGCACAACGTGATCTACCGCGTGCCGCCGAACTATCCGGGCGCCAACCGGCGCGTCTACCCCGGCTTCCTGCAGCACAGTGGTTTCGTCGCGATGAACCCCGATCGCCACGTCACTTCGCACTACGACTATTTCCTCGACCTGGTACGGGGCGACGAAGAGAGCGCCGAGGGACACCGGCAGTTCTACGACGAGTACAACGCGGTCCTCGACATGCCGGCCGAGTACTACCTCGACACCATCAAGACGGTGTTCCAGGACTTCGCGCTCGTCAATGGCACCTGGCGCGTCAAGAACGGGTTGGTCCGTCCGCAGGACATCCGCACCACGGCGTTGCTGACGATCGAAGGCGAACTCGACGACATCTCCGGCGCCGGCCAGACCCGCGCGGCGCATGGCTTGTGCACCGGCATTCCGACCTCGCGCCAGTTCCATTACGACGTGCCGGGGGCCGGCCACTACGGCATCTTCTCGGGCCGACGCTGGCGCGAGCAGGTCTATCCCGAAGTCAGCGCTTTCATCGCGCGCTACGGTGGGGGCGCCGGCGCCCAGGTGGCAGCGGCGCGCAAGCCCAAGCCGATGGCGAAGAAGGGTCTGTCGCGCCGCCGATAATCCGGCGGTGACCGTCACTGCCGCCCTTGCCGAACGTATCGATGCCGTGCTGCCGCAGACGCAGTGCACGCGCTGCGGCTATGCCGATTGCCGCCACTATGCGCAAGCCATCGCCCATGACGGGGCGCCGATCAATCAATGCCCGCCGGGTGGCGCCGAAGGCATTGCGCGGCTGGCGGCGATCAGCGGCCGCCCGGTCATTGCGCTGAACCCGGCGAACGGGCACGAGGGGCCGCGCAAGCTGGCGGTGATCGACGAGGCCTGGTGCATCGGCTGCACGCTGTGCATCAAGGCCTGCCCGGTGGACTGCATCGTCGGCGCGCCCAAGCTGATGCACACGGTGATCGAACCCCTGTGCACCGGCTGCGAGTTGTGCCTGCCGGTGTGTCCGGTCGATTGCATCGCGATGGAGGACGTAACGCCCGGCGCGAGCGGCTGGACGGCATGGAGCCCGGCACAGGCCGACGAGGCCCGCCGGCGTTATGCCGCCCACTGCGAACGCACCGAGCGCGACCGCCGCGAGAACGACGAACGCCTGGCCGCCAAGGCCGAGGCCAAGCTGGCCGACCTCGCGAGTACCACCACGATCACCGACCCCGCAGCGCTCGAGCGCAAGCGTGCGGTGATCGACGCCGCGCTGCGGCGCGCGCGCGAGCGCTCGCCGGGCTGACGATGAAATCCGGCGACATCGAGGCCTTCTTTGCCACGCTGCGCGAGGCCAACCCGCAACCAGCCTCCGAACTCGCCTACAGCAGCGTGTTCGAATTGCTGGCTGCGGTGCTGTTGTCGGCGCAGGCGACCGACGTCAGCGTCAACAGCGCCACCCGACACCTGTTCGCGATTGCCCCGACACCGCAGAAGATGCTCGCACTCGGCATCGACGGCCTGGCCGAGCGGATCAAGACCATCGGCCTGTACCGCAACAAGGCCAAGCACCTGATCGAGACCTCCCGCATCCTGATCGAGCGCCACGGCAGCATCGTGCCTCGTTCGCGCGAAGCCCTCGAAGCGCTGCCCGGCGTCGGCCGCAAGACCGCCAACGTGGTGCTCAACTGCGCCTTCGGCGAACCGACGATGGCGGTGGATACGCACATCTTTCGCGTCGCCAACCGCACCGGCCTGGCACCGGGCAAGGCACCGTACGACGTGGAAGTGAAGCTGCTCGAGCGCGTGCCGCCGGCCTACCGCGTCGACGCCCACCACTGGCTGATCCTGCACGGGCGCTACGTTTGCCAGGCGCGCAAGCCACTGTGCTGGCAATGCCGCGTCGCGGCGCAGTGCAGTTTCTCGCCGAAGACGCCGGCGCCATGAAGCGCGCGACGATGGCACTGTGCGCCGTGCTGTGCATCGGCGCCAGCCATGCCGATGTCAGCGTGCGCGACGATACCGGCCGCACCATCACGCTGGCAGCGCCCGCCACCCGCGTCGTCAGCCTCGCGCCGCACCTGACCGAATTGGCCTATGCCGCCGGCGGCGGTGACGCGGTCAAGGCCGCCATCCGCTACAGCGATCACCCGGCGGCGGCGCGCGCGCTGCCGATCGTCGGCGACGCGTTCGCAATCGACTTCGAAGCCATCGCCCGCCTCAAGCCCGACCTGCTGCTGGTGTGGCGCAGCGGCCTCAACGAGCGCCACAAGGTGCGCTTGCGGTCGCTTGGTCTGCCGGTGTTCGAGAGCGAGATCCGCGCCGCAGCGGCGATCCCCGACACGTTGCGCCGCCTGGGCGTACTGCTCGGACATGCCGACGAGGCAGCGCAGGCGGCCCAGGGCTTCGAGCGCGATTGGCAGGGCCTGCGGCAGCGCCACGCCGGCAAGCCTGCGCTGCGCGTGTTCTGGCAGCTCTGGCCCGAACCGCTGATGACGGTGAATCGCGAGCACCTGATCGGCGAGGCGATCAGCGCCTGCGGCGGGGTGAACGTGTTCGGAGCGTTGCCGCTGCTGACCCCGACGGTGGGCTGGGAGGCGGCCGTCGCGGCCGACCCGCAGTTGATCGCCTCGGCCGGCCGGCCCGCCGACGCCGAACGTGACTTTGCACGCTGGCAGCGCTTCGCGCAGGTCAGTGCGGTGAAGCACCAGCAGTTCGCCACCATCGACGACGACCTGATCGGCCGCATGGGCCCACGCTTCGTGCAGGGCGCCAGCGCGCTGTGCGATGCGATCGAGCGCGCACGGCAAACGCCATAGCTACTGCGCGACCCAGTAGCGCGCGCCGTCGCCGTCGATCGCGCGCCAAGCGCAGCCGTAGACCCGCTGCAGCCGTTGAGCATCGAACATCTCAGCCACCGGCCCCTGCTCGCAGTGGCCGTCGGGCAGCAGCGCCAGCACATGCGTGGCCGCACGCGCGATCCAGTTGACGTCATGGGCCGAGATCACCAGCGCATGATCGTCCAGCGTGGCCAGCCATTGCGCCACATGCAGCTGATGCGCGGGGTCCTGAAACGCCACCGGCTCGTCCAGCAGCAGCAGCGGGGCGCCCTGCACCGCGCATTGCGCCAGCGCGACACGCTGGCGCTCGCCACCCGAGAGCTCGAGCACATTGCGCGCGGCCAGTGGTGCGGCATCGAGCGCCGCCAGCAGCGCACGCGCGTCCTGGCGCGGCCGCACCGTGCACAGATCGAGCAGGCGCAGCACCGCAATCGGGAAACGATCGCTCGGCTGCTGCGGCAGGAACGCGCGCACGCTGGCCGCGTCGGCCGCCGGCCAGTCGGTGCTTTCGCGGCCATGCCAGCGCACGTGGCCGCCGCGCTGCAGCGCCGCCTCGCCGATGCCGGCCAGGGCCCGCAGCAGCGTGCTCTTACCGGCCGCGTTGCGGCCGATCACGCACCAGCGCTCACCGACCGACGCGCGCCAGTCGAGCGCCTGCACCAGCGTGCGTCCGGCGGCGGCCAGCGTCAGCGCGCGCACTTCGATCAACGGCGCGCCTTGGTTCATCGCTGCCCCCGCGCGAGGAACACGATGAACAGCGGTGCGCCGACCAGTGCCATCACTGCGCCCACCGGCAATTCGATCGGCGAGGCGACGCTGCGCGACAACAGGTCGGCCATCATCAGCAGCGCGGCGCCACCGAGCGGTGTGAGCCACGCCAGGTCGCGCGCGCGCTGCACCCCGGCCAGGCGCAACGCGTGCGGCACGACCAGGCCGACGAAGCCAATCGACCCGGCGCTGGCCACGGCCAGCCCTGCGGCCAGTGACGCGCCGATCAACAGCTCGAGACGCAGGCGGCGCACCGGCTCACCGAGCAGGTGGGCGGCCTCGCTGCCGAGCAGCAAGCGGTCGATGGCGCGATGCCGCGCCAGCAGCGCCAGCGCAAACAACAGCGCCGCGGCCAGTGAGGCACCGGGGTGGTCGGCACCCGACAAATCGCCGACCAGCCAGAAGATCGCACCGCGCAGGTGCTGCTCCGGCGTCAGTGTCAGCAGCAGGGTCGCCAGCGCACCGAACAGCGCCGCCAGCATCGTGCCACCGAGGATCAGGCGCGGCGACGCGTCGTCGCTGGTGGCCAGCGCGCGCCGCGCCAACAGCACCAGCAGTGCACCGGCGGCCAACGCGCCGAGCGCGGCGCCCCACGCCATCGCCAGGCCCAGCATCAGCGCCAGCAGCGCACCCACCGCGGCGCCGCCCGAGGTGCCGAGCACGTAGGGGTCGGCCAACGGGTTGCGCAGCAGTGCCTGCATCGCCAGCCCCGACAGCGCCAGCAAGGCGCCGACGCCGGCGGCCGCGGCCACGCGGGGCGCCCGCAGGCTGCGGATCATCGCGAGATCGACGCCGGCGCTGCCGACCAGCAGCGACAGCACGAGCACCGCCAGCGTGGCCGCCACCATCGCAGCGGCAAACCAGGCCAGGCGGGTGCCGGTGAGCGCCATCGCTGCCCCTTCAGTGCAGCGTTGCCCGCAGCGTGACGAGCAGGCTGCGCGGCGCGGCGGTGTAGCCCAACACTTCGCTGGCCCGCGTGTCACCGGCGTTGTCGAGCTTGGCCGACAGGCCCCAGGTCGGTGTCAACTGGCGCTGCACGGCGAGGTCGAGCGTGGTGCGCGCCGGGTTGAGGGCATCGCCGAAGGTCACCGGGTCGGTGTCCAGGCGCTTGCCGGTGTGGCGCAGCGCCACGACCCCTTGCCATGCACCCAGCGTGGCACCGTAGTTGAGGGCCAGCGACTGGCGCGCACGGCGCTTCAACGCCAGCCCGGTGTCGACGTCGCGCGGGTTCTGCAGCGTGGCCTCGGCGGCGATGCGGCCGGGCCCGAGCGGCCATTGCGCGATCACTTCGAGCCCGCTGTTCTTCGCGCGCGCGATGTTCACGGTCTCGAACGTCACCGGGTCGAAGCTGAGCCGATCGCGCTGACGCTGTGCGAACACCGCCGCGCGCACGAGCCCGCCACCGGCACCCGACCATTGCAGCGCGAATTCACCCTGGCGCGAGCGCTCCGGCCGCAGCGTCGCTGCCGGGTTGGCGTACAGCTCGTCGAGGAACGACGGCGCCGAGAAGCCGGTCGACCATTGCACGCTCGCCTTCCAACCCGGCGCGGGCGTGTAGGCCAGCGCCAGCAGGCCGGTGCTGGCTTGGCCGAAGGCGCTGCTCCGATCACCGCGCAGGTTGGCTTGCAGTTGCAGCGCGTTGCCGGCACCGAAACGGCCGAGCCAGCCCAGCCGCAGGCTGTCGGTGCGGCGTGCGCGCTCGGGGGTCGTCGCATCGCCGAAGCGCTCGCGCTTGGCTTCGGCGCCGAACTGCCATTCGTGCGCGGGCAATGCCTGCCATGACAACTGCAACCCGGCCAGGCGCACCCGGCTGTTACCGCGCGTGGCAAAGCCCGTCGGGTCGTCGAAACGTTCGCGGGTCTGGCCAAGATCCAGGGTCAGCGCCAGCGCGCCAGCCAGCGCATGGCGGCTTTGCAGGCCGGCGGCATCGGAGCGCGTGGTCAGCACGTCGTCGCGGCCTGGCGCGAAACCGTCGTAAGCGCTGCGCGTGCGGCTGGAGAGTATGTTGAACTGGGTGCGCTGTCCCGGTGCCCACGAGTGCGCCAGCTGTGCACTGGCCGCCTGTTGCCGCGCGGCATCGCGGTCGGGATTCGCGCTGCTGTCGACGGCGGCATCGCGGGCCGAGTAGCCGTCGGTGCTGCGCGACGAGAGCGACGCACTGAGGCGCGTGTCACCGTCCCCCCACGTCGCGCCACCGGCGAGCGCCGCGGCGACCGTGCCCTGGCTGCCGAGCGACGCGCTGGCCTGCGCCCCCCGCGCGCGGCGCGTGACGATCTGCACCACGCCGCCGACAGCCTGCGCGCCGTACAGGGCCGACAGGTTGCCGCGCACGATCTCGACGCGTTCGATCTGCTCGACGGGCAGGTACTGCCAAGAGGCGGTACCGAAGTCAGCGCGCACCAGCGGCACGCCATCGACCAGCACCAGCACCTGCCGGCTGTCGGCGCCGCGCAGGAACAGGCTGGTCTGCGCGCCGAGCGGGCCGGTTTGCGCGACGTCGATGCTGGTCAGCGCGCGCAACAGGCCCGGCAGGTCGGACGGCTGCAGTGCGTCGATCTCGGCGCGGTCGATGACGCGGGTGCTCGGCAGCGCATCGGACAGCGGCTGCTCGGCACGTGCCGCGGTGACCACGATGCTGGGCGGATCGGCCGCGGTCTGTGCCCTCGCAACCACGGTCGCGCAGGCAAGCGCGGCGAACGCCAGAAGGGCGCGCGGCCCGGTGGATTGGCAAGACATGCTGGAGGCATCGATCCGCGTCAACGCGCACGCCAGCTTCCCCGCTGGCCTGCACCTCATGGCACGCCGCGATCCGCGACGCGCCGCCTCGTTGGCCGGTATCCGGGCTGACGCATCGACACGTGCGGGCCTTCCCAGAGCCGACAGCAGGGCTCCAGTGGCCGGTGTGCACGAGCGGGGCCGCGATGAATGAAACACCACGGCCCGTGCGCTTACCGTTGCGGGGGCAGCTCGGGTTGGCGCGGCTGCGTGGCAGCGTTGCGTCCCGATTCCCGTTTACCCCACGCCACCATGAATGAGCGGCGCAGGCACCAACGGCTGCGATGCTAACAGGCGCCGTGGCGCCGTTCGGGCACCGCATAATTGCCTACCCTCGCCCCGCCTGCCCCCATGGCCACGTTGCATGACCTTGCCGAGCGCATCGACCGCCTGCTGTTGCGGCACCATGAACTCGAGCGCACCAACGCGCTGCTACTGCAGCAATTGAGTGGCGTGACCGGCGAGCGTGACAGCCTCAAGTCCCGTCTGACCGCGGCGCGTGCACGCATCGATGCGCTGCTCGAGCGGCTGCCGGCCAACAGCGGCTCCTCGGAAGGTGGCGGCGCATGAAACAGATCGAAGTCACGATCCTGGGCCAAAGCTACCTCCTCGCCTGCCCGGCGGGTGGCGAGCCTTCACTGCACGCGGCGGTGGCCAGCGTCGACCACGAAATGAGCGCGATCCGCGACGCCGGCAAGGTCAAGGCGCGCGAGCGCATCGCCGTCCTGGCCGCGCTGAACCTGGCCTACCAGCTCGCGGAGCGGGCCAATGGCACCGCACCGGCGTCCGCCAACCGTGCCGACAGCGTGCAGATCGACACGCTGGTGGCGCGCATCGACAACGCGCTGGGCAGCGACGGGCACCTGTTGTAGCCGTAGAATCGTCCGCGTCTGCCGCGTTCGCGCGGGCTTTATATTTCCTGGAACCGATGCTCTATGAGCAAGGGCTTGGAACATTGCATGGCTGGTGTGAGCGTCTCGCGTCAGATGAACCCGAAGCCTTGCTGACCTCGCCCACCTGAACTTCCCAAGGGTTCAGGAATGCGGTCCGTGAGGGCGCGGCAGACACCACCCCTCCACCCCCGATCGACGCACCCCGTGGCCTACTGGCTGATGAAGAGCGAGCCCAGCGAGTGCTCGATCGACGATCTGGTTCGGCTCGGTCGCGTGCCCTGGACCGGCGTACGCAACTACCAGGCGCGCAATTTCATGCGCGACGTGATGCGCATCGGTGACGGTGTGCTGTTCTATCACTCGTCGTGCCCCGCGCCGGGCATCGTCGGGCTGGCTGCGGTGGCATCGGCGGCCTACCCCGATGCGACGCAATTCGACCCGCGCAGCAAGTATCACGACCCGAAATCGACACTCGATGCACCGCGCTGGCTGCACGTCGACGTGAAGCTGGTGCGCAAGACGCGGCTGCTGTCGCTGGCCGAGATGCGCACGCAGCCCGCGTTGGCGTCAATGCAGGTGCTGGCGCGCGGCAATCGGCTTTCGATCACACCGGTCACGGCGGCCGAGTGGCGCGCCGTGCAGGCCCTGCTCAGCGCGCCGTGATGGCGATGTTCGAACCGGTGCTGGTGGCCGAACTGCTGCTGCTGGGCACCGCGACCGGCTTTCTGGCCGGCCTGCTGGGTATCGGCGGCGGCATGGTGATGGTGCCGTTCCTCACGCGGCTGTTGATGCAGCGCGGCGTCGGCGCCGACCTCGCGGTGAAGATGGCCATCGCCACGGCCATGGCCACCATCCTGTTCACCTCGCTGTCGACGATGCGGGCCCACCACCGGCGCGGCGCCGTGCGCTGGGACATCGTTCGCGGCATGTCGCCGGGCATCGTGCTGGGCGGCCTGGCCGCCGGTGCCGGCGTCTTTGCGTGGGTCAAGGGCCAGACGCTGGCCTTGTCCTTCGCGGCGTTCGTCGGTTTCTCCGCCACCCAGATGCTGCTGGCCAGGGCGCCGAAGCCGACCCGCCAGCTGCCGGGACGGCTCGGTCAGGCGGCGGCCGGTGGCGGCATCGGCTTCGCGTCCGGTCTGGTCGGCGCCGGCGGCGCATTCATCGCGGTACCGTTCATGAGCCGCTGCAACGTGCCGATCCACAACGCGGTGGCCACCGGCGCAGCGATCGGCTTTCCGATCGCGCTGGCCAACACGCTGGGCTATGTGATCGGAGGCTGGTCGCAACCGCCAGCGCTGCCCGGTGCCTTTGGCTTTCTGTACCTGCCGGCACTGGCGGTGATTGCGCTGGCCAGCGTGCTGGTCGCGCCGTTCGGCACGCGCGCTGCGCACGCCCTCGACGTGCGCCAGCTGCGACGCATCTTTGCGGTGATGCTCTACGTGCTGGCCGTCGACATGCTGTGGCGCGGCCTGCGCCACTGAAGCCTGGCAAGTCCCCTCGCTGCCGGGCCGGCGCGGCTGGAGACGCTCAACTCGGATCGAAGCGGATGCTGGCCAGCGTGACGTGGTTGCCGCCACGCTTGCGGGCATCCGCCAACGCTGCATCGCACGCCGCGCGCAATTCTTCCTGGCTGTGCGCGGTGTGCGGAAAGCTGGCCACACCCATCGACACCGTGAAGCCGATCTCCCTCCCCTCGTGCGCGACGATCTGCGTCGCGCACTGGCGGCGCAGACCCTCCATGCGCGCGTGCGCGGTCGCCAGGCCAACGCCCGACAGCAGCACGCCGAAGCGCGTCTCGTCGAAGCGGCACGACGCATCCATCGCGCGCGTGTTGCCCCGCAACAGCCGGCCCAGCGCCTCGTGAATGCGCAGGCGTGCGGCGTCCCCTATCGCAGCCACCTCGGGCAACGGCGGATCGAGCGCGATCGACACCAGCGCGAATTCACGGTGCTCGCGCGTGGACAGGTCGACCTCGCGTCGCAACTGATCGTCGAAATGCGCGTGGTTGTAGAGGCCGGTTTCGCTGTCCCGCAGCGTGTGGTCCTGCAATTCGCGGCGCAACTGCTCGTTGGCGCGCTGCTGCTGCTCGAGCTGCTCGATCGCAGCGGCCCGCTGCGCCTCGCGCCGCTTCAGTGGCGCCAGGTCGCGCCAGACCGCCGCCAGCAGCATGCGGCCCGCATCGCCGTCAAGACGCTGTCGCAACACGCCGAATTCCCATCGCGTGCCACGCCAGTCGAAGCGGTGATCACTGACCAGCGCCTGCGGCTGCGCCAGGGCCGACTGCTCGGCGGTCCGCAGGGCCGCCGCCAGGACCGGCTCGAACAGATCGGCATCCTTGCGGCCGATCACGTCCGCCAGGCCGCGATCGAGCCAGGTGAGCATCGCCGCGTCGACGTGCACGTACGCGCCGCTGCTCGCGTCCTTGACAGCCAGCATGTCGCCGTCGCGGCGCAACAGCGCCGGCACCAGTGCGCCGAGCGCCGGCAACAGCGCCGCAGGCACGCTGCCGGATGTTGCCGCGCTTTGCGCTGATGGCTCGGAACGTTCGGGCGTCATGGGCAGGTTGTCGGTCAAATCGCGAGCCCGCTGTAGCGCAGCAACGCACGCGATGGCCGGATGTTGTGACGCGGGCACCGGCCACGCAAGGAGAGAGGCCACCCTCCCCCCAGAACGACCGGCGTCTCCCCCTATGTTGAAGTTGCCGGCAATGGTAGCGCCGGGGGCGGCGCTGGCCCTTCAGGGTACGGGTGCACAGCTCCCAAGGCGCCGGCGTCTTGAACCGGGCTATAATTTGCGTTTGCCAGCAAACCCGCGCGTCGGTTTGCGCGCGGAACGCCCAACGCGCCGCCCAAGCCGCAAGCCCGAGCGACCGACGAGCGCACACCCCGAGGATCACCAGATTCATGACCACGATTCGCGTCAAAGAGAACGAGCCATTCGACGTGGCGCTGCGTCGCTTCAAGCGCACCATTGAAAAGCTGGGCCTGCTCACCGATCTGCGCGCCCGCGAGTTCTACGAGAAGCCCACCGCCGAACGCAAGCGCAAGAAGGCCGCCGCCGTGAAGCGCCACTTCAAGCGCGTACGCTCGATGCAGTTGCCCAAGAAGCTGTACTGAGCGGGCCGCACCCCGATCCAGAGCCCGCGCGGTCCGCCGCAGCGGGCTTTTTCATTGCCGAGAGCCGCCACACCATGCCCCTCAAAGACCGGATCACCGACGACATGAAGGCCGCGATGCGGGCCAAGGACGCACCGCGCCTGTTGACCATCCGCGGCCTGCTCGCGGCGCTGAAGCAGAAAGAAGTCGACGAGCGCGTCGAGCTCGATGACGCGGCGGTGATCGCCATCGTCGACAAGCTCATCAAGCAGCGCAAGGATTCGATCGCACAGTTTGCTGCGGGCGGACGCACCGACCTGGTCGACAAGGAGAGCGCCGAGCTGCGCGTGCTCGAGGCCTACCTGCCGCAGCGCCTGTCGGCCGACGAGATCGCCGCGGCCGTGGCACGCATCATCGCCGCCATCGGTGCCAGCGGCCCGGCCGACATGGGCAAGGCGATGGCGGCAGTGAAGGGCGAACTTGCCGGCAAAGCCGACATGGGATTGGTGTCGACTGCGGTCAAGGCCGCGTTGTCGAAGTAGGCTGCTCAGATGAACCCCAGCACCCTGCCCGTGCGCGCGGTGGCGCCCGATGTCTGCGTCGCGCCGCAACTCACCCCCGAGGCGATGGCCGAGGCCGCACGCGCGGGCTTTCGCAGCGTCGTCAACAACCGGCCGGATTTCGAGTTCGGGCCCGACCAGCCGACCAACGCGTCGATCGAGGCCGCCGCGCGCGCCGCCGGGTTGGAGTACCGCTTCCTGCCGGTGGCGGGCAGCTTCCAGACGCCCGAGCAGATCGATGCGTTCGCGCGCCTGCTCGAAGAGTTGCCGCGACCGATCCTGGCCTTCTGCCGCAGCGGCACCCGCTCGGCCAACCTGTACATGCAGGCGCAAGCACGCTGACCTGCTCTGGCATGCGCAAGCGCAGCGCGGTTTGCGCCCCGGGCTTTCCCTGAGTGTGACGCTCGCGCCGCGTGGCGGGCCGCTGGACTGGATACATTGCGGCTGTCGACAGCGCGGCTGTCGCGTCTCTGCACGAGGAAGGCCCTGTGACCGCATTGCTCAAGCTCTCGGCGGGCGTCGACGCGCTCAGCCACCAGATCGGCCGGCTGATCCGCTGGCTGGTGTTGGCGTCGGTGCTGATCAGCGCCGGCAACGCCATCATCCGCAAGCTGTTCAACATCAGCTCGAACGCGTTCCTCGAGATCCAGTGGTACCTGTTCGCCGGCGTGTTCCTGCTCGGCGCGGGCTTCGCGTTCATGCGCAACGTGCACGTGCGCATCGACTTCATCTCCGGCAAGCTGTCCAAGCGCACCAACACCCTCATCGACATCGCCGGGATCGTCGTGTTCCTGATCCCGCTGAGCGCGATCATGGTCTGGCTGAGCTGGCCGCTGTTCTCCAGCGCGCTGGCCACCGGCGAGATGTCGCAGAACGCCGGCGGCCTGATCCGCTGGCCGGCCTACCTGCTGATGCCGCTCGGCTTCGGCCTGCTGCTGATCCAGGCGCTCTCCGAACTGGTCAAGCGCATCGCCTTCCTGCGCGGGCTGCGTGACGAGCCGATGAGCATCGAGGGCGGCAAGAGCGACGAAGAGCTCCTGGCCGAAGAACTGGCCGCCGAGGCGGCGAAGAAGCTGGCGGGAGACAAGTGATGGAAGCCTCGTTCCTCGCCCAGAACTTCGTCCCGCTGATGTTCGCGGGGCTGTTCGTTTTCCTGCTGTCGGGCATTCCGGTGGCCTTCGGCCTGGCCGCCACCGGCCTGTTCTTCGCTTTCATCGGCATCGAGGCCGGCATGTTCGGCACCAACATGTTGCAGGCGCTGCCGCTGCGCGTGTTCGGCATCATGCAGAACGACACGCTGCTGGCGATCCCGTTCTTCACGCTGATGGGCATCATCCTCGAGCGCTCGGGCATGGCCGAGGCCCTGCTCGAAACCGTCGGCCAGGTCTTCGGGCCCGGTACGCGGCGGCCTGGCCATCGCGGTGATCCTGGTCGGCGCGCTGCTGGCCGCCACCACCGGCGTGGTCGCCGCCGCGGTGATCTCGATGGGCCTGATCTCGCTGCCGATCATGCTGCGCTACGGCTACAACCGCACCATCGCCACCGGCACCATCACCGCGTCGGGCACGCTGGCGCAGGCCATTCCGCCGTCGCTGGTGCTGATCGTGCTGGCCGACCAGCTCGGCCGCTCGGTCGGCGACATGTACGCCGGCGCGCTGCTGCCGGGCCTGATGCTGGTGGGTCTGTACCTGGGGTTCGTTGCCTTGGTGGCGATCTTCAAGCCCGACTGGGTGCCGGCGCTGCCCGCCGAGGCGCGCATCTACCGCGAGCCCAACGGCTCCAGCGGCCACCGCTCGCTGCTGGCGCTGTTCGCCGTCTGCGGCGTGGCCGGCTACGCCTGGTCGCGCGTGCACCAGAGCGTGATCAACCCGCTGGTCGGCCGCGAGCTGCCGGCGCCGGGCGACGAGATCTTCATCCTGTCGATGACGGTGGCCTCGCTGCTGGCGCTGGCGCTGGCGCTGGTGAACAAGTTCCTGAAGATCGGCCTGCTGTCGCGCCTGACCGAGCAGGTGACCTTCGTGCTGATCCCGCCGCTGGTGCTGATCTTCCTGGTGCTCGGCACCATCTTCCTGGGCATCGCCACGCCCACCGAAGGCGGCGCGATGGGCGCGCTCGGCGCGCTGCTGATGGCCGGGGGCCGCGGCAAGCTGACGAAGTCGCTGCTGATCCAGGCGCTGGACAACACCGCCAAGCTGTCGTGCTTCGTGCTCTTCATCCTGGTCGGCTCGACGGTATTCAGCTTCACCTTCAACGCCGCCGACGGGCACATCTGGGTCGAGCACCTGTTCAAGGACATGCCCGGCGGCGCGATGGGCTTCCTGATCGTCGTCAACATCCTGATCTTCATCCTGGGTTGCTTCATCGACTTCTTCGAGATCGCCTTCATCGTGATCCCGATCCTGGCGCCGGTGGCCGACAAGATCCTGCCCGGCTTGCTGCCGCCGGGCACAGCGGCCGACATGACGCTGATCTGGTTCGGCGTGATCGTCGCGATGAACCTGCAGACCTCGTTCCTGACGCCGCCGTTCGGCTTTGCGCTGTTCTACCTGCGCAGCGTGGCGGCCAAGAACGACTACAAGGACGTCGTCACCGGCGAGCTGATCCCGGCGGTGCAGACGAGCCAGATCTACAAGGGCTCGATTGCCTTCATCTGCGTGCAATTGGTGATGGTCGCGGCGCTGATCGTCTTCCCGGCGCTGGTGACGGGCGGCATCGAGAAGACCGTCGAAATCGACGCCGACAAGGCGCTGCAGACGATGCAGGAAAAGTCGACCGCCGACCGCGGCGCGCCCACGCTGCCCGGCGTTGGCGGCGCCTCCGCTGCGTCGGCCGCAGAAGGCGCCGGTGGGCAGGAGGAGGACCCGATGAAGGGCCTGCTCGAATCGATGAAGAAGGACCAGGAAAAGAAGCCCTGATCCAGCGGCGCCGCCCAAGAAAAATCCCCGCCGAAGCGGGGATTTTTTCTGCTCGGGCGTACACGCGGTCGGCGTGCCGGCCCGTCCAGCTCAGAGCTTCTGGGATTGCATGAAGTCGTCGAAGCGGCTCTCGGTGAAGCGGAACCACAGGTTCTGGTCGCGGCGGAAGTTCGAGTAGTCGTCGTAGATCTTCTTCCACGCCGGATTGGTGGCGTTGAGGTCGGCATAGACCTCCATCGCGGCCTTGAACGACGCGTCCATCACGTCCTTCGGGAAGGCGTGCAGCTTGGCGCCTGCCGCCACCAACTGCTTCAGCGCGGCCGGGTTCTTGCCGTCGTACTTGGCCTGCATGTCGACGTGGGCGGTGGACGCGGCGTTCGCGACGATGGCCTTGTACTCGGGCGTCAGCGCGTCGTAGGCCTTCTGGTTGACGTACAGCGACAGCTGCGGGCCGCCCTCCCACCAGCCGGGGTAGTGGTAGTTCGGGGCCACCTTGTGCAGGCCGAGCTTGAAGTCGTCGTACGGGCCGACCCACTCGGCCGCGTCGATGGTGCCCTTCTCGAGCGCCTGGTAGATCTCGCCGCCGGGGATGTTCTGCGGAATCGATCCGACCTTCTCCAGCACCTTGCCGCCGAAGCCGCCGATGCGCATCTTCAGGCCCTTCATGTCGGCCAGCGAGTTGATCTGCTTGCGGAAGAAGCCGCCCATCTGGGCGCCGGTGTTGCCCATCGGGAAGTTGACGATGTTGCTCTTGGCGTAGAACTCGCGAAACAGCTTCAGGCCGTTGCCCTCGTACATCCAGGCCGTCATCTGCCGGCTGTTCAGGCCGAACGGAATGGCACAGTCCATCGCGTAGGTCGGGTCCTTGCCGAAGAAGTAATACGGTGCGGTGTGCGCGGCCTCGACCGTGCCGTTGGCCACGCCGTCGAGCACGCCGAACGGCGGGCATCAGCTCACCGCCCGCGTGGGTGGAGATCTGGAACTTGCCGCCGGTCATCGCGCCGACCTGCTTGGCGAACTCGTCGGCGGCGCCGAAGATCGTGTCGAGTGCTTTCGGGAAGCTCGACGCGAGGCGCCAGCGGATGTTGGCCTGGGCGTGCACGATGGCGGGGGCCATGCCCGTGGCAAGCACGCCGGCCAGCCCGGCACCTTGAACAAAGGAACGACGTTCCATGGATGGATCTCCTGATGGGTTGGGCGCAGGCCCGGACAAGGAAACAAACGGCATTCTAGGCAGCGCAGGCAACCGCGGCGGCGCGGGTTTTCCCACGCAGGTCGGCGGGAACCTTCAGGCGCCCGCCACCTTCAGTCGCTCGACCAGCATCGAGCCAATCGTCTTGCTGCCATAGGTGTAGGTGTCGGCGCCGAGCGCGACGATGTTCTTCAGCATCTCGCGCAGGTTGCCGGCGATCGTGACCTCGTGCACCGGATGCACCAATTTGCCGCGCTCGACCCAGAACCCGGCCGCCCCGCGTGAGTAGTCACCTGTAACGTAGTTGACGCCCTGGCCCATCAACT
The DNA here is from genome assembly GCA_963840805.1 of uncultured beta proteobacterium. Classification (GTDB taxonomy): domain Bacteria; phylum Pseudomonadota; class Gammaproteobacteria; order Burkholderiales; family Burkholderiaceae_C; genus CADEEN01. The sequence goes on from CAWJAJ010000015.1 coordinate 177,428, forward strand.
CGATCACGAACAGGCCGCGATGCAGCTTGGCCAGCATCGCGTCGAGGTTGTCGCCTGGTTGCGTCAGGCGGCTGGTCAGTGTCAGATTGTGCGAGCCCCCGGCGTGGCCGGTGGTCTTCATGCCGAGCTTGCGCGCCGAGTAGCTCGACAGGAAATAGCCCTGCACGACGCCTGCCTTGACCACGTCGCGTGCCTGCGTCGCGACGCCCTCGTCGTCGAACGGCGCGCTGCCTTTGCCTTTGATCACGAGCGGGTCTTCATGCAGGTCGAGGTGGGCGGCCATCGCCGGCTGGCCCAGGCTGCCCTCGAGGAAGCTCGCCTTGCGATACAGCGAGCCACCGGAGGTCGCCTGCACGAACGCGCCGAGCAGGCCGGCGGCCAGCGATGACTCGAACAATACCGGCACCTCGCAGGTGGCGACCTTGCGCGAGGCCAGCCGCGACAGTGCCCGCTCGGCGGCATAGCGGCCCACCGCCTCCGGTGCAGCGAGGTCGCGGGCGTCGCGCATCGAGCTGTACCAGTAGTCGCGCTGCATGTCCGGTTCACCCCGGCGGGTGGGCCGTGAGGCGATCGGCGCCACCGAAAGCGAGTGCCGCGAGCTGGCATAGCCACCGCGAAAGCCGCGCGTGTTGCCCATGAAGAAATGCGACTGCTGGGCGCTCACCCCCGCGCCTTCGGAATTGGTGATGCGGCGGTCGGTGGCCATCGCCGCTGCCTCGCAGCGCAGCGCCAGCGCGGCCGCCGCTTCGGCATCGACCGCCCAGGGATGAAACAGGTCGAGATCGCGCGTGGCCATCGCGGCGCTGGCCAGGTCGGCCGCGTCGGGCAGCCCGGCGGCCGGGTCTTCGGCCGTGAAGCGGGCGATGTCATAGGCCGCCTGCACCGTCTGCTCGATCGCCGTACGCGAAAAATCCGACGTGCTGGCGTTGCCGCGGCGCTGGCCGACGTAGACGGTGACGCCGAGCGACTTGTCGCGATTGCGTTCGACGTTCTCCAGCGCGCCCATGCGCACCGACACCGACAGGCCGACGCCCTCCGACACCTCGACGCCGGCATCGCTGGCGCCGGCGCTGCGGCTGATCGCCAGCGTGTCTTCGACGATCTGCTGGAACTGCGCGCGGGTGTAGGCAAAGCCGGTGTGTCTTGTCATGGAAGGGCTGATCGTCGAAGGCTGAGAACTATCATAACGAGCACTCCGCGAATGGCCGCGCATGATCCGCTTTGTCCCCATCACCGAAAACGACACCGCTGCCGACGGCGAACGCCCGAGCAAGACCGCGCTGAAGAGGCAGGCGCACGAGCAACAGGCGCTCGGCGAGGCGCTGGCGGCGCTGCCGGACGCGCGCCTGGCGGCGCTCGAGATGCCCGAGGCGCTGCGCGATGCCCTGCACGAGTACCAGCGCACCCGCTCGCACGAAGGCCGGCGCCGCCAGCGCCAGCACATCGGCAAGTTGATGCGTCAGGCCGATCTCGCGCCGCTGCAGGAGGCCGTGGCCGAGGCGCAACTCGGGCGGGCGCACGACGCGCTGGCGCTGCACCGCGCAGAGCACTGGCGCGTCGAGCTGATGGCCAATGACGAAGCGCTGACGCGCTGGCTCGCCGAGCACCCGGCCACCGACGCGCAACAGCTGCGCACGCTGATCCGCAATGCGCGCAGGGACGCCGCCTTGCCGCCGGAGCAACGCCACGGCCGCGCGTGGCGCGAGCTGTTCCAGTTCCTCAAACCCGTGCTGGTGGCTTCGCATGAGTGATTTCGACCGCATCAAGATCGGCCTGCTCTCGGTGAGCGACCGCGCCTCGGCCGGCGTCTACGAAGACAAAGGCATCCCGGCGCTGCAGGCCTGGCTCGCCCGCGCGCTGCGCAACCCGATCGAGTGGGACGCCCGCGTCATCCCCGACGAGGAGGACGGCATCGCCGACGCGCTGATCGAGCTGGTCGACCGCCACCACTGCCACCTGGTGCTGACCACCGGTGGCACCGGCCCGGCGCTGCGCGACGTCACGCCCGAAGCCACGCTGGCCGTGGCCGACAAGGTGATGCCGGGCTTTGGCGAGCAGATGCGACAGATCAGCCTGCACTTCGTGCCGACGGCGATCCTGTCGCGCCAGATCGCGGTGATCCGCAAGCAGTGCCTGATCATCAATCTGCCGGGGCAGCCGAAGTCGATTGCCGAAACCCTGGAGGGGTTGCCCACCGCCTCGCCGCCGGTGCATGGCATTTTCTCGGCCGTGCCCTATTGCATCGATCTGATCGGCGGGCCCTATCTGGAGACCGACGATTCGGTGTGCAAGGTCGTTTCGGCCGAAATCTGCCTTGCGTGCTGCGCGGGGGTAGTTCCACTCGTGCGGGAGTCGGCGCCGGGAGTGCCCCGGCGCCGACTTGCGGCAGCGAAGAACCTATATGACGACCGGCTCGGGTTCAAGCCGGATGCCAAAGCGCCCGTAGACGCTTTCCTGGATCGCACGCGCCAGCGTGACGACCTCCGCACCCGACGCGCCACCGCGATTGACCAGCACCAGCGCCTGTTTGTCGTAGACGCCGGCACGGCCGATCGATTTGCCCTTCCAGCCGCAGGCATCGATCAACCACCCGGCCGCCAACTTGATCGAGCCATCCGGCAATGGGTAGTGCACGACCTCCGGGTCGCGACCGATGATGTCGCGGCACTGCTCGGCGCTGACCACCGGGTTCTTGAAGAAGCTGCCGACATTGCCGATGACGGCCGGATCGGGCAGCTTGGCGCGGCGGATCGCGCAGACCCAGTCGAACACCGTGCGCGCGTCGGGGGCCGTGGTTGCCCGTTTCCTGCATCTTGCGCTCGAGTTCGAGGTAGCCGAGCACGGGCTGCCACGGCCGCGGCAGGCGAAAGCGCACGCGCATGATCACGCCCTTGCCGGCGAGATCGCGCTTGAACACGCTGTCGCGGTAGCCGAAGTGGCACATCGGCGCATCCAGCGTGACACTGCGCCCGGTGACCAGATCGACGACGTCGAGCGAGTGGAAGCGATCCTGCAGCTCGACACCATAGGCGCCGATGTTCTGCACCGGCGCCGCGCCCACCGAGCCCGGGATCAGCGCCAGGTTCTCCAGGCCGGCCAGCCCTGTGCCAGCGTCCAGGCCACCGTGTCGTGCCAGTTCTCGCCGGCGCCGGCCTCGACGATCCAGGCGTCGGGCTGCGTCTCGACGAGGCGCCGGCCGCGCACCTCGACCTTCAGAACCACGGCGTCCGGGTCGCGCGTGAAGACGACGTTGCTGCCGCCGCCGAGGATGAACTTCGGCGCGCGCCCCAGTTCGGGGTGGTCGATGACGCGGCGCAGCGCCGCGTCGCTGTCGATGCGCACCAGGGTGTGCGCCTGCGCCGGCAAGCCGAAGCTGTTGAACGTGCGCAGGTTCACGCCGTGTTCGATTGGTAACTGAGCGGCTGCAGGCGTCGGCATGGCAGAATTTTCGCCGATCATCACAGCTTCCTGGCCCTGACGCGCATTTGACCCATGCCCAGCTTCGACACCGTTCTCGAACCCGACTTCGTGGAGTTGCGCAACGCCGTGGAGCAGAGCAACAAGGAGATCGGCACGCGCTTCGATTTCAAGGGCTCGAGCGCGAAGATCGACCTGACCGAGCAAGGGCAGCAAGGAGCGCGAACTGATGCTGCACGCCGACAGCGATTTCCAGATCGGCCAGGTCAAGGACATCCTGCTGGCCAAGCTGGCCAAACGCGGCGTCGACGTGCGCTTCCTCGACGACAGCGCGAAGATCGAGAAGGCCGGCGGCGACAAGGTGCGTCAGCCGGTGCACGTGAAGTGCGGTATCGACAGCGAACTGGGCAAGAAGATCCAGACCCTGGTCAAGCAAAGCAAGCTGAAGGCGCAGGCCGCGATCCAGGGCGATACGGTGCGCATCTCCGGCACCAAGCGCGACGATTTGCAGTCGGTGATTGCGCTGCTGCGGCGCGAGATCACCGAAGTACCTCTGAAGTTCGACAACTTCCGGGACTGATCACGATGCGCTTGCATTCCCTGTCGACGGCGGCGCTGCTCGCCATCGCCTGCGCCGCCCAGGCGCAGACCGTCACGCTGAACGGCCAGATGGGCACACGCCAGGCACTGCTGGTCATCGACGGCGCAGCCGCGCGTCGTCGAGGTCGGCGCCACGGTGCAAGGGGTGCGGCTGCTGTCGCTGTCGGCACGAACGCCGAAGTCGACGTCGCTGGCCAGCGCCGCGTGCTGTTCGCCGGTGCCAGCCAGGTGCGCATCGGCGGCGGCGACAGCGGCAGCGGCGCGCGCGGCGGCGGCAGCGAGATCGTGCTGAGCGCCGGCACCGGCGGCCACTTCACCACCGACGGGCAGATCAACGGCAAGGCGGTGAGCTTCCTGGTCGACACCGGTGCCACCGCGATCGCGATGGGCCAGGCCGATGCCGACCGCCTCGGCATCAACTACAAGAGTGCGCCGCGTGGCTTCGCCGGCACCGCCAACGGCCGCATCCCGGTCAACGTGGTGACGCTGTCGTCCGTGCGCGTGGGTGATGTCGAAGTCGCCAACGTCGAAGCCGTCGGTCATGCCCTCGGCGATGCAGCATGTGCTGCTCGGCAACAGCTTCCTGACGCGCTTCCAGATGAAGCGCGACAACGACACGATGCGACTCACCAAACGCTAGCGCGGCGTCAGCAAACCGCGCTTCTTCAGCATCGGCTCGAGCCGCGCCGCGCGGCCGCGGAATGCCACGTAGGTCGCACCCGGCTCGACGCTGTCGCCGGCGGCATAGATGTGACGCAGCAAGCGCGCAGCGACACGCGGCGTCGAACGGATCGCCGGCCTCGACGAAGGCATCGTAGGCATCGGCGTCGAGCACCTCGGCCCACAAGTAGACGTAGTAGCCGGCGGCATACCCCGACTGGCGAACAGGTGCTGGAAGTGGGTGAAGCGGTGGTTCACGCCGACACCCGGCGGCAGGCCGCGTTCGCGCAGCACCTGGGCCTCGAACGCCACCACGTCGTCGGGCAGACGGCCCTGCGGCAGCGCGTGCACGGCCATGTCGGTCAGGGCACTGGCGACATAGCGCACGGTCTCGAAGCCCTGGCCGAAGCGCCGCGCGGCCGCCAGGCGCTCGATCATCGCGTCGGGAATCGGCTCGCCGGTGGCGACGTGGCGCGCATGGCGTCGCAGCACCGTCGGCTCGCTCATCCAGTGCTCGAACAACTGCGATGGCAATTCGACGAAGTCGCGCAGCACGTTGGTGCCCGACAGCCGCTCGTAGCCGACATTCGACAGCAGCCCGTGCAGGCCATGGCCGAACTCGTGGAACAGCGTGCGCACGTCGTCGAACGACAGCAGCGTCGCATGGCCCGGCGCGGCCTTGGCGAAGTTGTTGTTGTTGACGATGACCGGGATCACGTCGCCGCCGTTGCGTGTCTGGCGGCGAAACGAGCTCATCCATGCGCCGCTGCGCTTGCTCGGGCGCGCGAAGTTGTCGTGCAGGAAGATGCCGGCAACGCGGCCGTCGCGGTCGCGCATCTCGTAGGCCTTGACATCGGGGTGGTAGACCGGCAGGTCGGCGCGCTCGGTAAAGCGCACGCCGAACAGGCGCTCGGCGCAATCGAAGGCCGCGGCCACCATGCGCTCGAGCGGGAAGTACGGTTTGATCTCGGCGTCGTCGAGGGCATAGGTGCGCTGGCGCACGCTCTCGGCCCAGAAGCGCCAGTCCCACGGCTCGATCGCGTGCGTGACGCCTTCGTCGCGCATCCGTGCCTGCAATTGCGCGCGCTCGCGCTCCAGCGCCGGCAAGGCGCGCTGCCAGACGTCGTCGAGCAGGCCCATCACCGCTCGCGGCTGCGCGCCATCGTGTTGGCCAGCGCGTAATCGGCGAAGCAGGCATGGCCGTGCAGCGCCGCCTGCTCGGCGCGCAATTGCAGGATCTCGCGCACGATGGCGCGGTTGTCGCTGCCGCCAGGATGCTCGCCGCGGCTGGTCCAGGCACGCCAGGCCCGCTCGCGCAGATCGCGCCGCTCGCTGAAGGTGAGGAAGGGCACCATCAGCGAGCGCGACAGCGTGATCACGTGACCGTCCAGGCCCCGCTCGGCCGCCGCCTGCTGCGCCGCGTCACGCGACGAAACCGGGCAGGCCGGCCAAGTCGCGCTCGCCGTCGAGCGTCAGCACCGAGCCGGACTCGTCGGCCAGCACGTTCTGCGCGAACTGCGTCGTCAGCGCAGCCAACCGTTCCATCAGTGCAGCGTAGCGCGACTGATCCGGTGCAGGCGAGCCGGGCGCCGGCACGCACGAAGTCCTGGTGCATTTGCTCGAGCAGCCGCAACGGCTCGGCCGCCAGCCCCAGCTCGGCGCGCCGGGCGTGCAGCGCATCGATGCGTGCGAACAGCCCGGCATGCATGTAGACCGCATTGCCGTGCGCGGCCAGCGGCCGTGCCAACTGCGCGCTGCACCTGCTGCAATGCCGGCGACGTTTCGGACGCACAGAGGTTGTGGAACACCGCCTCCAGGCGCGCCAGCAGTCGGCCCGACGCATCGAAGCGCGCCAGGGTGTTGTCGAAGGTCGGTGCGTCGGGCTGGGCCGCGATCGCGTCGAGTTCGCTGCGGTGCTGCTGCATCGCCAGCGCCAGCGCGGGCGCGAAGTGCTCCGCCTGCAGCGCGGCAAACGGCGGCAGCGCATACGGGGCAGCCCAGGGCTGCAACAGCGGATTGACAGCGTCGCGTGCCGGCAGCGGGAAGGCGTCGGGACCATTCATCGAGGGGCCTCCATTGCGCTGCGTGGCTACTTGCCGGCCTTGATCGCCTTCTCGTCGTCTTCGAGGTAGGGGCGGTTGGCGCATTCGTTGACCCAAAGCAATCGCGCGTCCCCGTGCTTCACGCTGGCGTCGACCGCGGCGCTGTTGCGCTGGTTCCAATCGCTGACCCTGGCATCGCGCGCGGCCGCCCGCTCGTTGTAGGCCTTGGCCGAGCTCTGGTACGCCGGCACCCGTTGCGCCTCCTCGGCAGCGAGCACGTCGCGCGCCTTTTGCAGCCGCTCGCGATCGACCTTCAGGGCTTCGGTCAACGTCTCCCTGCGCTCGTGCGGCGCGTCCTGGAGCTCGGCGCTGCGCTTGTTGAAGCTCTCGATGTCGACCGCCAGCGCGCGCGTCTTCGCCTCCCACTCGCGCACGGCCGCCTGCAGGCGCTCGACCTCGGCAAGCTCGACCTTGAGCGCCTCACCGGACTTTTGCAGCTCCTCGCGCTCGCGGTCGAGCTGCAATCGTTGGCCGTCACCGTCCTTGACGACCCGGTTGACGTCGTCGAGCCGCTTCAGGCAGGTGCGCAATTCGTCACGCGTCATCGGCTTGCCGCCGCTGGCCGCCTTGCCACTGAGGGTCTTGCCCGCGGGCGTCGCGGCTGCCTTGGCGGGCGTGCCTTGCGCCATCGCGGCCGACGTGGCGATGGCCAGCACCAGGCTGGCGGCGATCAGCGTCGGCAGATGGGGCTTGGTCATGCAGTCCTCGTGGGTCAGGGTGGTGGGCGCGGGCGTCCAGGCGGGCCTGCGCATGGTGCGCGCCCGCGCGCACGGCCGCGATGATGCCATCTTGTCGATGCCGCTCGTTCGCGCCAGACTGGCGGCCCGGTGGCGCAACCGCCGCGAGAGGAAACGTCATGCTCAAACTGCTGAAGTGGACGCTGATCACCGTGGTGGGCGTGGCCGCGCTGCTGTTTGCGGGCGGCAGCGCACTATCGCCGAAGTTCAAGGTCGCGCGCAGCGCGACGATCACCGCGCCGGCCGACAAGGTCTACGGCCTCGTCGCCGATCCGCGCGAATGGAAACGCTGGTCGGTCTGGAACCGGCGTGACCCGGCGATGCAGGTCACCTACAGCGGCGCACCGTCGGGCGCCGGGGCGGTGTGGGCCTGGCAAAGCAAGAGCCAGGGCGACGGCAAGATGACGTTCACGGCTGCGGAGGCCAACCGCCGTGTCGACTTCGACCTGTACTTCCCCGATTTCGGCACCACCTCGAGCGGCACGCTCGAACTGGCCGCCGACGGTGCCGCCACGAAAGTCACCTGGACCATGAATGGCGACATGGGCAGCAATCCGCTGTTTCGCTGGATCGCGTTGTTCGGCGACAGGATGGTCGGCGCCGATTTCGAGGCCGGGTTGGCGAATCTGAAGGCGGTCGCCGAAACCCCGTAGCGAGCGACTCGCCGAGGCACGCCGTGCGCGGATCACTCACCCAGGTACGCCGCGCGCACTCTGGGGTCGGCCAGCAGGCCCTTGGCCTCGCCGCTCATCGTGACTTCGCCCGACTCCATCACGTAACCGCGGTCGGCCAGCGCCAGCGCGCGGCTGGCGTTCTGCTCGACCAGCAGGATCGTCGTGCCCTGTTTGTGGATGTCGGCCACGACCTCGAAGATCTTGTCGACCATGATCGGCGACAGGCCCATCGACGGCTCGTCCATCAGCAGCACCTTCGGCCGGGCCATCAGCGCGCGGCCCATCGCCAGCATCTGCTGCTCGCCGCCGCTCATCGTGCCGGCGAGTTGCTTGGCGCGCTCCTTCAGGCGCGGAAAGATGCCGAACACCTTGTCGACGTCGGCGTCGATTTCCGCGTCGTCGCGAACGAAGGCGCCCATCTGCAGGTTCTCGGTGATGGTCATGCGCGAGAACACACCCCGCCCCTCCGGCACCATCACCAGGCCCTGCTTGACCAGGTCCCAGGCGCCCTGGCCCTTGATCGGCTTGCCCATGAATTCGATCTCGCCGGCCGCCACCGGCTGGATGCCTGTGACGGCCTTCAGCGTGGTCGTCTTGCCGGCGCCGTTGGCACCGATCAGGCTGACCAGTTCGCCTTGCCGGACCTCGAAGCTGATGCCCTTGACGGCCTGGATGCCGCCGTAGGCGACCTTCAGGCCGCTGACCTTGAGCAGTGTGGAGGACATGTCGTCGATGCTCCTGCTCAATGGGCTGTGTGACCGGCACCGAGGTAGGCCTCGATCACCTTCGGATCGCGCTGCACATCGGCCGGCGTGCCTTCGGCGATCTGCTTGCCGTAGTCGAGCACGGTGACCCGGTCGCACAGGCCCATGACCAGCTTGACGTCGTGTTCGATCAGCAGAATCGTGCGACCGTCCTTGCGGATGCGGTCGATCAGTTCTCGCAGCACCACTTTCTCGGTGGCATTCATGCCCGCCGCCGGCTCATCCAGTGCGATGAGCTTCGGGTCGGTGGCGAGCGCGCGCGCAATCTCCAGGCGCCGCTGGTCGCCGTAGGACAACGTGCGTGCCTTGTAGTCGGCGTACTTGCCGATGCCCACGTAATCGAGCAGTTCGCGCGACCGCGCGGTGATCGCGGCCTCCTCGGCGACGAACCCTGGCGTGCGAAACACCGCGCCCCACAGGCCCGATTGCGAGCGCACATGGCGCCCGACCATCACATTCTCCAGGGCCGTCATTTCGGCGAACAGCCGGATGTTCTGGAACGTGCGCGCGATGCCGGCCTTGGCCACCTCGTGCACGGCCTCCGGCTTGTAGGTTTCGCCACCGAGCTCGAAGGTCCCCGAGTCGGGCGTGTACAGCCCGGTGATGACGTTGAAGAAGGTCGTCTTGCCGGCCCCGTTCGGGCCGATCAATCCATACACCTGGCCGGGCAGGATCGTGATGCCGACATCCGACAGCGCCTGCAAACCGCCGAAGCGCTTCGAAACGCCTTTGACGTCGAGAACGGCTTGTGTCATGTGCGGCGCCCCCTCACTTCGCCTTCGCCGGCACCGGCGCAGGCGCCGCCTTGCCGTGTTCCGACGACGGCCACAGCCCGCGCGGGCGAACCAGCATGACGACGATCATCGCCAGTGCGATCAGCAACTGGCGCAGGATCGCGGCATCGATGCGCCCGCCCGTCATGTTCTGGATGTCACCGGCGACGTAGCGCAGCACCTCGGGCAGCGCGGCCAGCATCACGGCGCCGAGGATCACGCCCGGGATGTGGCCGATGCCACCGAGCACGACCATCGCCACGATCATCACGCTCTCCATCAGGCTGAACGATTCGGGAGACACGAAGCCCTGGAACGACGCGAACATCGAGCCCGACACGCCGCCGAAAGTGGCACCCATCGCGAACGCCAGCAGCTTCATGTTGCGGGTGTTGATGCCCATCGCCTTGGCCGCGATCTCGTCCTCGCGAATGGCCATCCAGGCGCGGCCGATGCGAGAGGTCTCGAGCCGGTGGCAGATCACCACGCTGGCCACTACCAGCACCAGGAACAGGTAGTAGTAGAGCGAGACCGACGGGATGGCGAAGCCGCCGATGGTGATGCCCTTGCCGAAGTCGAGCAGGCCGAAGAAGGTCATCGAATCGATGCGGTCCAGGCCGCGCGGGCCATTGGTGATGTTGAGCGGCTGCTCGAGGTTGTTGAGGAAGACACGGATGATCTCGCCGAATCCGAGCGTCACGATGGCGAGGTAGTCGCCGCGCAGTTTCAGTGTCGGTGCGCCGAGCAGGGCGCCGGCGATGCCTGCGAGCGCCGCGCCGAGCGGAATCACCATCCAGATCGGCGTGTGCAGGCCCGCGGGGAAGGCGGCCTTGAAGGCCTCGAAGTTCTCCGACAGATGCGGCGACGCGAGCAACGCGTACATGTACGCGCCGATGGCGTAGAAGGCGACGAAACCCAGGTCGAGCAGGCCGGCGTAGCCGACCACGATGTTCAGACCGAGCGCCAGCAGCACGTACAGCAGCGCCAGCGCCATGATGCGCACCCAGCCCTGGCCGAATTGCTGCGCAAACAGCGGCAGCGCAATCAGGAATGCTGCCGCGATCAGGAAGACGGCGAGTTTGTTCTTCATCATCGCTGAACCCTCCTCAAGCCCTGTCGGCAACACGCTCGCCGAGCAGGCCAGAGGGTCGCAGCGTCAGCACCAGGATCAGCAGCGCAAAGGCGAAGATGTCGACATACTGGCTGCCCAGGACGCCGCCGGTCAGCTCACCGAGATAGCCGGCACCGATCGCCTCGACCAGGCCGAGCAGAAGGGCACCGACGACTGCGCCAGCAAGATTGCCGATGCCGCCGAGGACCGCCGCGGTGAAGGCCTTCAAGCCGGGCAGGAACCCCATCGTGTGCTGCACGGTGCCGTAATTGGCGGCCCACATCACGCCAGCCACCGCAGCCAGCGCCGCGCCGATGATGAAGGTGGCCGAGATCACCATGTCGGGGCGCACACCCATCAGCGCCGCGACACGCGGGTTCTCGGCCGTGGCCCGCATCGCGCGGCCGAGCTTGGTCTTGTTGACCAGGTACATCAGGCTGGCCAGGATGACCGCCGTCAGGCCGAGGATCAGACACTGCACGACGCTGATCACCGGTCCGCCGAGGTCGATCGGCTCGTTGTACAGCAGGATCGGATAGGGCTTCGGGTTGGGCTTCCAGATGATCATCGCCAGCGTCTGCAACAGCAGGCTCATGCCCATCGCTGTGATCAGCGGCGCCAGCCGTGGTGCATTTCGCAGCGGCCGGTAGGCGACCTTTTCGATCGTGAAGTTCAGCGCCGCGCAGACCACGATCGCGCACAACAGCGAGATCAGCATCACCAGCCAGCCCGGCATGCCGGACTCGGCGAGCAGCGTGACGACCGTCCAGCTCGTCAGTGCACCGAACATCAGCACCTCGCCGTGCGCGAAGTTGATCAGGTTGATGATGCCGTACACCATCGTGTAGCCGAGGGCCACCAGCGCGTACATGCTGCCCAGCACCAGGCCGTTGATGATCTGCTGAAAGAAGGTTTCCAAGTGCCTGCTCCTCGGTCCTCGACACGACGGTGGTGGGGCCCGCCGCGCGCCGCTGCTGTGTCGCGCGGATTGTAGGCAGGCACAAAACGCGCCCCGCGCAAGGATTACCCTCGCGCCAGGCACGGACGAGCAGGATTCAGGCCAGCACGCTGGCCGGCGCCACGAACGGCAGGCCCAGGCCCTGCGCGACCGCCTCGTGCACGATGGCGCCGTCGTGCACGGTCAGGCCGGCAGCGAGATGCGCATCCTCGCTGCAAGCGCGCCGCCAGCCCTTGCCGGCCAGCGCCAGCGTGAACAGCAGCGTGGCGTTGTTGAGTGCGAAGGTCGACGTGCGCGGCACGGCGCCGGGCATGTTGGCCACGCAGTAGTGCACGATGCCATCGACCTCGTAGGTCGGCTCGGCGTGCGTCGTCGCACGCGAGGTCTCGAAGCAGCCGCCCTGGTCGATGGCCACGTCGACGATCACCGCACCCGGCCTCATGCGCGCCAGCTGCGCACGCTTGATCAGCTTGGGTGCCGCCGCGCCCGGCACCAACACCGCGCCGATCACGAGATCGGCGTCCAGTACCGCGGCCTCGGTGGCGTCGAGCGTGGCGTACTGCGTTTGCGCACGGCCACCGAACAGGTCGTCCAGTTGCCGCAGCCTCGGCAGTGAACGGTCGAGGATCGCGACGTCGGCGCCAAGACCGACCGCCATGCGCGCCGCATGCGTGCCGACGACGCCGCCGCCGATCACGACCACCTTGCCAGGGGCCACGCCGGGCACGCCGCCGAGCAGCACGCCGCGGCCGCCGCTGGCCTTTTGCAGCGCCACGGCGCCGACCTGGATCGCCATGCGCCCGGCCACTTCGCTCATCGGCGCCAGCAGCGGGAGGCCGCCGTGGCCGTCGGTGATGGTTTCGTAGGCAATGGCGGTGCAGCCGCTCTTGAGCAGGCCCGCGGCCTGCACCGGATCGGGCGCCAGGTGCAGGTAGGTGAACAGCAACTGCCCCTTGCGCAGCATGGCGCATTCGGCCGGCTGCGGCTCCTTGACTTTGACGATCATCTCGGCCGCGGCAAACACGGCCGCTGCGTCGGCCACCACATTGGCACCGGCCTGCCGGTAGCTATCGTCATCGCAGCCGATGCCGGCACCGGCACCCGCCTGCACCAGCACCTCGTGGCCGTGATGCACCGCTTCGCGCACCGCTGCCGGCGTCATGCCGACGCGGTATTCATGGTTCTTGATTTCCTTGGGAACGCCGATCCGCATGGCTGTGTCTCCGGTGGGTTGGTGCAGCCTGCATCGTGGCCGACAGCGCGTCGAAGAGGGTTGCAGTTCGCCCCCTGGCAAACCCTTGGTTCGCGCACGATTCTTCGAAGATTTCCAAACGTGGCGGCTACCATTCGCCTCCCATTGCACAAATGCCGCATGAAACTCGACAAACTCGACCGGGAATTGCTGCACCTGCTGCAGGCCGACGGGCGCCTCGCGAATGCCGAGCTGGCGCAGCGCATCGGCCTGTCGCCGTCGGCCTGCTTTCGCCGCCTGCAGCGCCTCGAGACCACCGGCGTGATCGCCGGCTACACCGCTTTGCTCGACGGCGAGGCGATCGGCCGGCCGAACACGGTGTTCATCGAGGTCACGCTCGACAGCCAGGGCAGCGCGGCGCTCGAGGCCTTCGAGCGCGCGGTGCAAGCCTGCCCCGACGTGCTCGAGTGCCACCTGATGTCGGGCGACATCGACTACCTGCTGCGGGTGGCGGTGGCCGACATGCGCGACTTCGAACGCGTGCATCGCCAGCAGGTGGCGGCGTTTCCGCACGTCGCCCGCCTGCGCACCGCCTTCGCGATGCGTGCGGTGGTGCCCCGCCGTGGCTACGCGCTGTGATCGGTATCGTCGCCGGCCACCTGCGCGTTGACTTCGCGCAGGTGCGCCAGCTTGGCGGCGATCTGCGCTTCGAGGCCGCGCTCGGTCGGCCGGTAGAACGCGGGCGCCGTGAGACCGTCCGGGAAGTAGCTCTCGCCGGCGGCGAACCCCTCGGCCTCGTCGTGCGCATAGCGGTAGCCGCGGCCGTAGTCGAGCTGCTTCATCAGCTTCGTCGGCGCGTTGCGCAGGCGCAGCGGCACGGGTCGGGTGCCATCGGCCTCGACAAAGGCGCGGGCTTCGTTCCACGCCATGTAGACGGCATTCGACTTCGGTGCGGCCGCAAGAAACACGACCGCCTGCGCCAGCGCCAGCTCGCCCTCGGGTGAACCGAGGCGCTCGTAGACTTCGGTCGCGTCCAGCGCCATGCGCAGCGCGCGCGGGTCGGCCAGGCCGATGTCTTCGCTGGCCATGCGCAGCACGCGCCGCGCCACGTAGCGCGGGTCGACGCCGCCGTCGAGCATGCGCACCAGCCAGTACAGCGCGGCGTCGGGGTCGCTGCCGCGCACGCTCTTGTGCAGCGCCGAAATGGTGTCGTAGAACTGCTCGCCACCCTTGTCGTAGCGGCGCAATTGCTCACCCAGCGCCCGCTCCAGCAGAGGCTCGTCGATCTGCGTCGCATCGCCTGCCACCGCGGCCAGGTTCTCGACGGCATTCAGCAGGCGCCGGGCATCACCATCGGCGTAGGCCACCAAGCGCTCGCGGGCCGCATCGCTGAACGGCGGCAGCGACACCGCGGCGCGTGCGCGTTCGAGCAGCTCGGCCAGCTCGTCGGCGGCCAGTGGCTGCAGCACATGCACCGTCGCGCGTGACAGCAGCGCCGAGTTGACCTCGAACGACGGGTTCTCGGTGGTCGCACCGATGAAGGTGAACAGGCCCGATTCGACATGCGGCAGGAAGGCGTCCTGCTGCGCCTTGTTGAAGCGGTGGACCTCGTCGACGAAGACGATGCTGGCGCGGCCGACGCGGCGCGCGGCGCCGGCACGCTCGACCGCGTCGCGGATGTCCTTCACACCACCGAGCACGGCCGAGATGACGATGAACTCGGCGTCGAACGCGCCGGCCACCAGCCGCGCCAGCGTGGTCTTGCCGACGCCCGGCGGGCCCCACAGGATCATCGAGTGCAGCCGTCCGGCCGCGAAGGCGGCGGCCAGCGGCTTGCCGGGCGCGAGCAGGTGGCGCTGGCCGATCACCGCGGCCAGCGTGCGCGGGCGCAGGCGCTCGGCCAGCGGCGCGTCGGCCGGCACCGCAGCGGTCGCGGCTTGCGCGAGGGTGGTCGTCGTCGAACAGCGAAGCGGACATGGCCCAGCGATTGTCGCAGTGCGATGCGATGATCGCCGCATGAACCGACACTTGCTGCTGCTCGCGCTTTGCCAGGGCCTGTTCCTGACCAACAACGTGGTCTTCATCGCCATCAACGGCCTGGTCGGCCTGTCGCTGGCGCCGCTGGCGTGGATGGCGACGCTGCCGGTCACCGGCTACGTGGTCGGCGGCGCGCTGTCGGCACCCATCGTCGCGCGCACGCAGGCGCGCTGGGGACGCCGGCGCTCGTTCCAGCTCGGGCTGGTGGTCGCCGCGCTGTCGGCCGCGCTGTGCGCCTACGCGGCGGTGACGAAGAACTTCTGGCTGCTGGTGGCGGCGACCGTCGTCGCCGGCTTCTACAACGCCAACGCGGCGCTGTACCGCTTTGCCGGGCCCGAGCTGGTGGCGTCCGACTTCAAGGAACGCGCCATCTCGCTGGTGCTGGCCGGCGGCATCATCGGTGCGTTCGCCGGGCCGAACCTGGCCAGCGCCACGCGCAACCTGCTGCCGGTGCCGTTCGCGGCGGCGTACCTGTCGCTGGTGGGGGTGGCGCTGTTGTCGCTGGCCGCCCTGTCGTTCATCCGTTTCCCGCCGCACGTGGCGCCGAAGGCCGGCGCCGGCGGCCGCCCGCTGGGCGAGATCGTGCGCCAGCCGGTGTTCATCGTCGCGGTGGTCGCCGCCGCACTCGGCTACGGCGTGATGAACCTCCTGATGGCCGCCACGCCGATCGCGATGTCGCGCTGCGGCCTGCCGTTCTCCGATGCCGCGCTGGTGCTCGAATGGCACGTGCTCGGCATGTTCGTGCCGGGCTTCTTCACCGGCCACCTGATCAAGCGCTTCGGCACGCTGCCGATCATGACCGTGGGGGTGCTGCTCAACCTGGTGTGCGTGGCCGTGGCCCTGTCGGGTGTCGAACTCGAGCAGTTCCTGGTCGCGCTCTTCACGCTCGGCGTCGGCTGGAATTTCCTCTTCGTCGGTGGCACCACGCTGCTGACAACGGCCTACCGCCCCGAAGAGAGGATCAAGACCCAGGGCGCAATGGACTTCTGCGTCTTCACGACGATGGCGCTGACGTCGTTCGCGTCGGGCGCACTGGTCACCACCCAGGGCTGGACCTGGCTCAACCTCGGCTCGCTGTTGCCACTGTCGCTGATCGCGGTCGCGCTGGTGTGGCTGGCCGCCGTTCGCCGCCGCCCCGCGGCCGCGCTCGCCTGATGCCGGGCCCCGTCCATCCGGGTGGCAACGTCGGTCCACACCCGGCCCAATGCGGACGTTCGGCTTGTCTTGCCTTGGCGGCTCGTGGTGGTCCGTGTTGCCTGCCGGGTCCCGCCCCGGCGGGCGGGTAACTTTCATTTGGAGGCCCAAATGAAAGTCACCAAAGCAAAGGGCCTCAATGCAACACCTCTCATGCGTTCTGCACGCTGCGGAGCCCCGGCCCAGCGGGCCACTTGGATACAGCGCGGCCGATCGAATCTGCTGCGCACTCGGCGGCGCGGGTCTCGCAAAGCCTCGCCCGCGCTGATCCGCTGGATCCAGGGCCGATGCGAAGCGAGGCCCCGTCGAGCGAGCTGCAGCCATGAACCGCTTTGGTGTCTCCAAGTGGCCCGCCGGGCCGGTCGGGCAAGGCGAGAAGAACGCACCGAGAGGTGTTGCATTCGGCCCCTTTGCTTTGGTGACTTTCATTTGGGGCCGCAAATGAAAGTTACCCGGCCGCCGGGCCGGGACCCGGCAGGCGGGCGCACCGCCAAACCCAGACAAGAGCGCCTCGAGAGCGAAGGCCCGCAACGGGCCGATTGCGAACACCCGTTCCTGCCGGAACGAACTCGAATCGGTATGTCGCGGGCCGGGCTACTGCGCCAGCACTTCGACGCCGGGCGGCGGCACAAAGCGGAAGGTGTCGGCGGCCAGCGTCACGTTGGTCGCCAGCGCAGTGAAGGTCAGCAGCGAGCGCTGGCCGAAGCCATCGACCAACTCGATCGCGGCCAGCGTGTTGCCCTTGAAGCCGACACGCAGCGATTGCAGGTTGGCCAGGGCCTCCTTGTCACGCGGCGTCGCCTGCACCCACTCCAGGCCCTGCGCCGTCGGCAGGGCGCGCAACTCGAAGTCCTTGTCGGGCGACGCCCCCGCGAGCAATGCCGCCGGCGTCGCACCGAGCGCCTTGTCCATCGCGCGCACACTGGCCTGCTGCAGATCGACGTCGTAGAGCCACAGCTTCTGGCCGTCACCGATGATCTGCTGCTCGAATGGCTTGGCGTAGGTGAAGCGAAAGCGGTTCGGGCGCGCGAATTCGAAGCTGCCGCTCGAGACTTTCTTCTTCGCTCCGTCAGGGGACGCCACCACCTGGGTGAACGCCGCGCGGCCGGTCTTGGCCTCGCGCGCGAACTCGCGCAAGGCCTCGACCGCGTCGGCGCGGGTGGTGCCGGTCACGGCGACGAGCAGCAGCGCCGCGAGAACGGGCTTCATTCGTCGCGCCGCGGCACCAGCAGGTCGCGGTTGCCGTTGGTCGCCATGGCCGAGACGAGGCCGGATTTCTCCATCTGCTCGAGCAGGCGCGCGGCGCGGTTGTAGCCGATGCGCAGATGGCGTTGCACGAGCGAGATCGACGCCCGCTTGTGCTGCAACACGATCGCCACGGCCTGGTCGTACATCGGGTCGGACTCTCCATTGGCTTCACCCGGCGCACCCGGCTCGGCACCGGGCTCGCCGTCGAGCGTGCCGCCTTCGAGAATGCCCTCGATGTAGTTCGGCTCGCCCTGGCTCTTCAGGTAGTTGACAACGCGGTGGACCTCGTCGTCGCTGACAAAGGCGCCGTGCACGCGCATCGGCGTGGGCACCCCAGCGGGCGCCGACATGTAGAGCATGTCGCCCTGCCCCAGCAGCGCCTCGGCGCCCATCTGGTCGAGGATCGTGCGGCTGTCGATCTTGCTGCTGACCTGGAAACTCAGGCGGGTCGGGATGTTGGCCTTGATCAGGCCCGTGATCACATCGACGCTGGGCCGCTGCGTGGCCAGGATCAGGTGGATGCCGGCCGCGCGCGCCTTTTGTGCCAGGCGGGCGATCAGCTCCTCGATCTTCTTGCCGACGACCATCATCAGGTCGGCCAGCTCGTCGATCACGACCACGATGTGCGGCAGGCGCTCCAACGGCTCGGGCGCCTCGGGCGTCAGGCTGAACGGGTTGGGCAGGCTTCTCGCCGCGCTCGGCGGCTTCGTCGATCTTGCGGTTGTAGCCCGACAGCTGGCGCACGCTGAGCCTGCTCATCAGCTTGTAGCGGCGCTCCATCTCGCCGACGCACCAGTTGAGCGCGTTGGCCGCCTGCTTCATGTCGGTGACCACCGGGCACAGCAGGTGCGGGATGCCCTCGTAGACGCTGAGTTCGAGCATCTTCGGGTCGACCATGATCAGCCGCACATCGCGCGCCTCGGCCTTGTAGAGCACCGACAGGATCATCGCGTTGATGCCCACGCTCTTGCCCGAGCCGGTGGTGCCCGCCACCAGGCAGTGCGGCATCTTGGCCAGATCGGCCACCACCGGCAGGCCGACGATGTCCTTGCCCAGGCCCATCGTCAGGTGCGACGCGGCATCGTTGTAGGCCTGCGAACCGAGGATCTCGGCCAGCCGGATCATCTGCCGCTTGGCGTTGGGCAACTCCAGCGCCATCGTGGTCTTGCCGGGGATCGTCTCGACAACGCGGATGCTGACCAGGCTGAGCGAGCGCGCCAGGTCCTTCGCCAGGTTGAGCACCTGGGCACCCTTGACGCCGGTGGCCGGCTCGATCTCGTAGCGCGTGATCACCGGGCCGGGCGAGGCTGCGACCACGCGCACCTCGACGCCGAAGTCCTTCAGCTTCTTCTCGATCAGCCGCGAGGTCATCTCCAGCGACTCGGCGTTCACGCTCTCGACGCGGCCGGTTACCGCGTCGAGCAGGTCGACCTGCGGCAGCTTGGTGTCGGCCAGTTCGCTGAACAGCGGCTTCTGCCGCTCCTTGGCCACACGCTCGGATTTCGGCAGCTCGGGCAGCGGCTTGTCGATGACGATCGGCAACTGCTCTTCGACGGCGTGGCGCTCGATATCGACGACATGCTCGCGCTCGCGTTGCGCCGCCAGGCCCAGGCGCACGTCCTCGGCACGTTCGCGCCGCTCTTCGCGCCGCTCCTTGAAGGTGTCGATGCGCTCGCCGATGGCCTCGGCCAGCCGCAGCCACGAGAAGCGCAAGGCCAGCGCCATGCCGGCCAACATTGCGGCGATCCACAGCACGCCCGAGCCGGCAAAGCCCAGCCATTTCACCGACAGCGGGCCCAGCGTGTAGCCCAGCACGCCGCCGGCGTGGCCGGGCAGCAGCGATTCGAAGCGATACAAGCGCGTCGACTCGAGCGCGGTGCTGGCGGCCAGCAGCAAGGCCAGCCCGAGCCAGAACGCTGCGGCATGGCCGCCATGGGCCGGCTCGCCGCGCAGGCCGCGCGCCAGCGCCGACAGCCACGCCCGCGCGGCCACCAGCGGCAGCCACCACACCGAGTGGCCGAACAGGAACAGCGCGAAGTCCGATGCCCAGGCCCCGATCTGGCCGGCCTTGTTGCGCAGCGCCCCCCCGGTTCCGGACGTCGAGAAGGCGGGGTCGGCAGCGTGGTGGGTCACCAGGGCCAGCATCGCCAGCAGCCACAGCACGGCACCGGCCAGCAACCACAGCTGGCGGCGCATCGGCATCGACGCTACGCCCGTGTTCGCACCTGCCGGGCCGGCAGCCGCCGCGCTGCCGTCGGCGCGCAGCGATCCGAGGGGAAAGGTCATGCGTGAATTGTCGCCCAGCCGGGCGACCAGGCCGGGAACGTGTTCAGTCGTTGTGCAGGCGCTGCTTGATGATCACCGAGCCGTTTTCCTGGGTCTCGATGACGCCGCGTTCCTCGAGATCCTTCATCACCCGGCTGACCATCTCGCGCGAGGCGCCGACGACCTTGGCCATGTCCTGGCGTGACACCTTGTTGCGGATGAGCTGCACACCGTTCACGTCCTCGGCCATGTCGAGCAGCGTTCGCGCCACGCGGCCGTACACGTCCAACAGCGCCAGCGATTCGATCTGCCGATCGGCCGCGCGCAAGCGCGACACCAGGCCGCGCAGGATGCCGTAGGCCAGCGTGGTGCTGTCGGGCAGGCAGCGCGAGAACTCGGTGCGCCCGAGTACCAGCATGTCGGTCTGGATCTCGGCGCGCACGGTGGCCGAGTGCGGCTCGTTGTCGATCAGGCTCATCTCGCCGACGTAGTCGCCCGCCTCGAGCACCGCCAGGATGACCTCGCGGCCCCGCGAATCGGCCGTCAGTACGCGGGCGCGGCCATTGAGCAGGATGAACAGCGAATTGCTCTTGCGCCCCTGCTCGACGACGATCTCGCCGCGGCGAAAGCGCCGCTTCACGACACTGTCGGCCACCTGCTGCGCCTGGTCGTTCGTCAGCATCGAGAACAGCGGCACACGGCGAATCAAGTCGAGATTCGAGAGCATCGACATCGGCGGAACTCCTTGCAGCGCAGGGTTGTTGTGCGGGCAGCAAAGGCCGCGACAACGCAACCCGGGCAACTGCCTACAATTTCACTATTGTGCCTATTGACAGCGTTGGCGCCACTGGGACCGTACCCCAGGTACCCTGACTTGTTGGCGCACAGCGACGCTCGCCCTACCTCCAATGACCCACCCACCCACCCACGCCAAAGTCCTGATCCTCGGCTCCGGCCCGGCCGGCTACACCGCCGCGATCTACGCCGCACGCGCCAACCTGAAGCCGATGCTGGTCACCGGCCTGGCGCAGGGCGGCCAGCTGATGACCACCACCGACGTCGACAACTGGCCGGCCGACGTCGCCGGCGTGCAGGGCCCGGAGTTGATGCAACGCTTCCTGGCGCACGCCGAGCGCTTCAACACGCAGATCGTGTTCGACCATGTCAACCAGGTGGATCTCGCGACGCGCCCGTTCAGGCTGAGCGGAGACGCTGGCAGCTACACCTGCGACGCGCTGATCATCGCCACCGGCGCCAGCGCAAAGTACCTGGGCTTGCCGAGCGAGCAGGCCTTCATGGGCCGGGGTGTCAGCGGCTGCGCCACCTGCGACGGCTTCTTCTACAAGGGACAGGAGGTCTGCGTGGTCGGTGGCGGCAACACCGCGGTCGAGGAGGCGCTGTACCTGTCCAACATCGCCAGCAAGGTGCACCTGATCCACCGCCGCGACAAGTTCCGCGCCGAGGCGATCCTGATCGACAAGCTGCACGCCAAGGTCGCCGAAGGCAAGATGCAGTTGCACCTGTGGCAGACGCTCGACGAAGTGCTGGGTGATACGTCCGGCGTGACCGGCGTGCGCATCAAGGACACGCGGGACGGCGCCACCAGCGAGCTGAAGGTACAGGGCTGCTTCATCGCCATCGGTCACCAGCCCAACACCGACATCTTCAAGGGCCAGCTGGAGATGAAGGACGGCTACATCATCACGCGCACCGGGCTCAACGGCCTGGCCACGATGACCAGCGTGCCCGGTGTGTTCGCCGCCGGCGACGTACAGGACCACGTCTACCGCCAGGCCATCACCAGCGCCGGCACGGGCTGCATGGCCGCGCTCGACGCGCAGCGCTTCCTGGAACAGCAGGCCTAGCGCCGGCGCGGCATGCGGCCTGGTTCGGCCGCGGGTTTGCCGCTATACTCGCGGTCTTTGCCGGAATCGGCAGCCCCAGTTTCATCGAGATTTTGGAGGTGCCCCATGGCACGCGTCTGTCAGGTCACGGGCAAGGGCCCGATGGTGGGAAACAACGTTTCCCACGCCAACAACAAAACCAAGCGCCGCTTCCTGCCGAATCTGCAGTACCGCCGCTTCTGGCTCGAGACCGAAAACCGCTGGGTGCGGCTGCGCGTGACCAACGCCGCGCTGCGCCTGATCGACAAGGTGGGCATCGAGCAGGTCGTCGCCGACCTGCGGGCCCGCGGCGCCCTCTGATTTAGGAGCAAACGATGGCCACCAAAGGCGGACGCGAAAAGATCAAGCTGGAATCCTCGGCCGGCACCGGGCATTTCTACACCACGGCCAAGAACAAGAAGACGACGCCGGAGAAGCTCGAATTCATGAAATTCGACCCGAAGGCACGCAAGCACGTGCTCTACAAGGAAACGAAGTTGAAGTAAGAAGAAGAACGGGGTCGCCACAGCGACCCCTTTTCGTTGGTGGGCCGCAGACGCGGCCCATTTTTTTTGCCTGTTCGCCGGCCCCGCCTCAGGCGTGCGCGGCGCGCAGCTTCAGCGAGAACTCCTGCAGCGCGGCGACGCCACTGTCCTCGGCGCGCTTGCACCAAGCCTGCAGATCGACCACCAACTGTTCGGCCGACACGTTGGTGCGCGTCCAGAGCTGGCGCAGTTCCTCGCGCATCGCCACCAGCTTGGCCAGTGCCGGGCTTTGCGCCAGCGCCTGCGCCACCTGCGGCTTCACGCCCTGCGGGATGCGCTCGTCGTCGCGATGCAGCCAGCGCTTGGCCAGCCGCAACTCCGACCAGCGGGCGCTGTTCTTGGCGCCCTGTGCCTTGAGCTTGTCCAGCTCGGCACGTACCGTGTGCCTGAGTGCCGACGCGTAATGCGCCATCACCTCGTAGCGGTTGGCGATCAGCGCCTCGAGCGTCTTGCCGTCGGCCGCGCGCACGGCGCCCAGTTCCAGCTTCGGCGGCGTCTTGCGAACCTTGGCCAGGCCCAGCATCTCGAGGCCGCGGATGTAGCCCCAGCCGAGGTCGAATTCGTAGGGCTTGACCGAGAATTTGGCCGACGTCGGGTAGGTATGGTGGTTGTTGTGCAACTCCTCGCCGCCGATCACGACGCCCCACGGCGAAACGTTGGTCGAGGCATCCGGCGCCTCGAAATTGCGGTAGCCCCACCAGTGACCGAGGCCATTGATGATGCCGGCCGCGTTGATCGGGATCCACGCCATCTGCACTGCCCACACGGCGGCACCGATGGCGCCGAACAGCCACAGGTCGACGATCAGCATCAGCCCGACGCCTTGCCAGGAATAACGCGTGTAGAGGTTGCGCTCGATCCAGTCGTCGGGTGTCTGGCGGCCGTACTTGTCCAGCGTGTCCTGGTTCTTGGCCTCGGCACGATAGAGCTCGCTGCCTTCGAGCAGCACCTTCTTGATGCCGCGCGTCTGCGGGCTGTGCGGGTCTTCGTCGGTCTCGCACTTGGCGTGGTGCTTGCGGTGGATGGCCACCCATTCCTTGGTCACCATGCCGGTGGTCAGCCACAGCCAGAAGCGGAAGAAGTGCGATGGCAGTGCGTGCAACTCCAGTGCGCGGTGCGCCTGCGCCCGGTGCAGAAAGATGGTGACTGCCGCGATCGTGATGTGGGTCATCACCAGTGTCACCAGCAAGACCTGCCACCAAGTTACGGCCAGTGCGCCATTGGCCAGCCAGTCGACCAGCGCGTCACGCACCAGAATCATCGTTTCCATTCGTCACTGTCCTCCAGATCGCGCATTGTAGAGGGATGGGCCGCCCTGGCGGCCGCATTAATGCGTACTGGTGTACCGACCAAAGCCGCGCCAAGAGCCACGATCTCATGTTTTCTGCCAAACAGCAGCAAAGAAGCCGTCTGTTGAATGCAGATGGGGCCACAAACGCAAATTGCCATCTTGTGCCAGCGTAGTCCGCGCCAGGCACCTTGAGATCGGTCAAGAGAGCATCGACCGCCAGCCGCGCAAAGCCCGGATGCGCCGACGCGAAAGCCGCGCAAACGGCCTCGTTTTCGCTCGCCAATAGGCTGCAGGTGGCGTAGACGAGCCGGCCGCCCGGCTTGAGCAGCCGCGCAGCGCCGGCCAGGATCGCCGTCTGCTTGGCATTCAACTCCTGCACCGCCTTCGGCGACTGTCGCCACTTCAGGTCGGGATTGCGACGCAGCGTGCCCAGCCCTGAACAAGGGGCGTCGACGAGCACGCGATCGATCTTGCCGGCCAGCCGCTTGATGCGCTCGTCGCGCTCGTGGGCAATCTGCACCGGATACACATTGGACAGACCGCTGCGCGCCAGCCGCGGCTTCAGCGCCTCGAGGCGGTGGCCGGCCACGTCGAACGCGTACAGGCGCCCGGTGTTGCGCATCGCGGCGCCGAGCGCCAGCGTCTTGCCGCCGGCGCCG
Source organism: uncultured beta proteobacterium (assembly GCA_963840805.1). GTDB lineage: Bacteria > Pseudomonadota > Gammaproteobacteria > Burkholderiales > Burkholderiaceae_C > CADEEN01. The sequence goes on from CAWJAJ010000015.1 coordinate 201,538, forward strand.
GCGCAGAAGTCGACCACCATTTCGCCGCGCTTGGCATCGGTGAGCAGCGCCAGCAACTGACTGCCTTCGTCCTGCACCTCGACCTCGCCGCCGGTGAATAGCGGCAGTTTCTGCAGCGCCGGCCGGCCCTGCACGCGCAGGCCCCAGGGCGAGTACGGCGTCGGCACGGCCTCGATGCCGGCCGCGGCCAGCGCCTCCTGTGCCGCGTCGCGCTTGGTCTTCAGCACGTTGACGCGCAAGTCCAGCGGCGCCGGTGCGTCCAGGCTCGCCACCAGGGCCCAAAAGCCCTCGTCGCCCAGTTGCGCCTGCAGCGGCTGCGCGATCCAGTCGGGCAGGTTGTGGCGCAACTTGGGCGCCAGCGTGCTGCGATCGACAGCCTGCGCCTGCTCGAGCCACTTCTGCTCGTGCGGCGCCAGCGCGGCGCGCAGGAACGCCGCATCGCCGGCCCAGCCGACGATTGCCAACCGGCGCTCGAGCGGCCCGCTGCCGCTTTGCGCCAAATGCTGGAACAGCAGGCGCCGGCGCAGCACCGCGTAGGCCGTCTCGGCCAGCGTGTGGCGCTCGCGCGGGCCGAGCTCCCGGTGCTGGCGCAGGAAGAACGACACGATGTTGTCGGCCGGCGCGTCGAACTTCAGCACCGCGGCGATCAGTTCGGCGCAGGCGTCGAGCAGGGCTTTGGGATGCATGGCGGCGCTACAGCAACTGAGCCGCGCCGGCGCGGTGCGTGACGATGCCGCGCTCGAGGCGCAGTTGTCCCTCGACGAACCAGCGCACCGCCAGCGGGTAGATCACATGCTCGCGCGCTAGCACTCGCGCGGCGAGCGTGTCTTCGTCGTCGTCCGGCAGCACCGGCACCGCGGCCTGCACGACGATCGGTCCGTGGTCGAGTTCGGGCGTCACGAAGTGCACCGTCGCACCGGCCACCTTGCAGCCGGCCTCGATGGCGCGGCGGTGCGTGTGCAGGCCCGGGAAGGCCGGCAGCAGCGAGGGATGGACGTTGAGCATGCGGCCTTCGTAGCGGCGCACGAAGTCGGCGCCGAGGATGCGCATGAAGCCCGCCAGCACGACCAGGTCGGGGCGGTGGGTGTCGATCTCGTCGGCCAGCGCGGCGTCGAACGCGTCGCGGCTGGCGAAGCCGCGGTGGTCGACCACTGCGGTGGCGATGCCGTGCGACTGCGCAAACCCCAACCCCTCCGCACCCGGCCGGTTCGCGATCACCGCCGCCACCCGCGCCGGCCAGCCTTCGACAGCGCAGTGCTCGACGATCGCCTGCATGTTCGAGCCGCGACCGGAGATGAGGATGACGATGCGTTTCACGTGCGGCGGCCCAGACTGGCGCGCGAGTGTAGCCGCCTAGAATCTCGGCTCTCTCTGTGAAGCCAACACGATGAAGTCTCGCGTCCTCTCCGGCATGCGTCCCACCGGCGCGATGCACCTCGGCCACTACCACGGCGCCCTGAAGAACTGGGTGCGCCTGCAGGAGGAGTACGACTGCTTCTTCTTCGTCGCCGACTGGCACGCGCTGACCACGCACTACGAGGAACGCGGCGTGATGGAGCGCTATGTCTACGAGATGGTCACCGACTGGCTGGCCGCGGGGCTGGACCCCGAACGCTGCACCATCTTCATCCAGAGCCGCCTGCCCGAGCACGCCGAGTTGTTCACGCTGCTGGCGATGGGCACGCCACTGGGCTGGCTCGAGCGCGTGCCGACCTACAAGGACCAGATCGAGAAGCTGAAGGACCGCGACCTCGCCACCTACGGCTTCCTCGGCTACCCGCTGCTGCAGGCTGCCGACATCCTGATCTACCGCGCCGCCTACGTGCCGGTCGGCGAAGACCAGAGCTCGCACGTCGAACTCACGCGCGAGGTCGCGCGCCGCTTCAACCACCTGTACGGCCGCCCGGGCGATTTCGAGGCCAAGGTCGCCGCTGCCGTCGCCAAGCTGCCCAAGGACGATGCGCGTTATCTCGAGAAGCAGCGCAAGGCCTACGGCGAGACCGGCAGCGCCGAAGCGCTGGCCAAGGGCGAAGGCATGGTCGCCAAGGCCGCCGCCCACATCGCCGGCTGGAGCAGCGACGACAGCGAGCTGCTGCTCGGCCACCTGAGGGGCAGCGGCCGCACCATCCTGACCGAGCCGCAGGCGCTGCATACCGAGGTCAAGAAGCTGCCCGGCCTCGACGGCGCCAAGATGAGCAAGAGCTACGGCAATGCGATCGCGATGCGCGAAGAGCCGGCCGTCGTGAAGCAGAAGATCCAGACCATGCCGACCGACCCCGCCCGCGTGCGCCGCAGCGACCCGGGCAATCCCGAGCGCTGCACCGTGTGGCAGTTCCACCAGCTCTACTCGAACGCCGAGACCAAGGACTGGGTCGTCAAGGGCTGCACCACCGCCGGCATCGGCTGCCTCGAATGCAAGCAGCCGGTGATCGACGCCGTGATCGCCGAGCAGCAGCCCTGGCGCGAGCGCGCCGAGCAATACCTGGCCAATCCCAAGCAGGTGCACTGGATCGTCGAGATGGGCACCGAGCGCGCGCGCACCGTCGCCAAGCAGACGATGAAAGACGTGCGCGACGCGATGGGCCTGGCCTACTGACCTCCATGGAACCGGGCCCGCCGCCATGACGCTGCAAACCATCGAACTGCACCCCGGCGAGACGCCCGCCGCGACCATCATCGTGCTGCACGGCCTGGGCGCCGACGGCAGCGATTTCCAGCCACTGGCCGACGAGATGGACCTCGCCGCCATCGGCCCGGTGCGCTGGGTGCTGCCGCGCGCGCCGGTGCGCCCGGTCACGCTCAATAACGGCTACCGCATGCGCGCCTGGTACGACATCCTCGGCAGCGAGCTCGAACGCGCGGGCGCGCCGCGCGAAGACGAGGCCGGGTTGCGCGAGTCTTTCGGCCTGGTGCACCGGTTGATCGACCGCGAAGTCGCCAGCGGCGTGCCGGCCGCACGCGTCGTGCTGGCCGGCTTCAGCCAGGGCTGTGCGGTCGCACTCGGCGCCGGGTTGCGCTACCCGCAGCGGCTGGCGGGACTGGCCGGACTCTCAGGCTACCTGCCGCTGGCCGACACCACGGCCGGCGAGCGGCACGCCGCCAACAGCGCCGTGCCGATCTTCCTCGGCCACGGTACGCGCGACGCGGTGGTGCCGCACGCGCGCGGTACGGCCTCGCGCGATGCACTCACTGCGCTGGGCTATCGCGTCGAGTGGCACGAGTACCCCATGGAGCACTCGGTGAGCATGGAAGAGATCGCCGACTTCAGCCGCTGGCTGCAAGCTGTGCTGCGCCTGCCGGTCTGAGAGCCTTCACTGGCGCTGCACGCCACGCACACCACCACCGCCCGCACGCTGATCGCCGCCCGCGCGTTGCGCGGCTTCGTCGATGGCTCGGTGGCGGTGCTGTTGCCGGCGTACCTGCTGGCGCTGGGCCACGGCGAGTTCGCCGTCGGCGTGCTCGGCACCGCCACGCTCGCGGGATCGGCGCTGGCCACGCTGGCGGTCGGCGCCTGGGGCCACCGCGCGCCGTCGCGCACGCTGCTGCTCGGCGCGGCGCTGCTGATGGCCGCCACCGGCATCGGCTTCGCCGGCTTCAGCGCGTTCTGGCCGCTGCTGGTGGTCGCCTTCGTCGGCACGCTCAACCCCGGTTCCGGCGATGTCAGCGTGTTCCTGCCGCTCGAGCACGCGCGGCTTGCCGGCGTCGGCGCCACGAGCAACGAACGCACCACCGTGTTCGCGCGCTACAGCCTGGCCGGCGCGCTGGCGGCCGCGATTGGCGCGCTGGCCGCCGGCCTGCCGGACTGGCTTGCCGCGCACACCGGGCTGGCGCGCATCGATGCGCTGCGCGGCATGTTCGTGCTCTATGCCGCCATCGGCCTGGCGATCTGGGCGCTGTACCGACGCCTGCCCGCCGCACCGGCAGGCAGCGCTGAAGCCGCGCGTCCGGCACCGCTCGGGCCGTCGCGCGCGCATCGTCGTCAAGCTGGCAGCGCTGTTCTCGGTCGACGCCTTTGCCGGTGGCCTGGTGCTCAACAGCCTGGTGTCGCTGTGGCTGATGCAGCGCTTCGGCCTGTCGCTCGCCGCGGCCGGGGTGTTCTTCTTCTGGCGCCGGGCTGCTTGCCGCTGTTTCGCAACTGGCCGCGCCGGTACTGGCGCGGCGCATCGGCCTGGTCAACACGATGGTCTTCACCCACCTGCCGGCCAATGTCTGCCTGGTGGCCGCGGCGCTGGCGCCCTCGCTGCCGCTGGCGCTGGCGCTGCTGCTGGTGCGCGCACTGCTGTCGCAGATGGATGTGCCCACGCGCACCGCCTACGTGATGAGCGTGGTGACGCCGCCCGAGCGCAGCGCCGCTGCCAGTTTCACCGCCGTGCCGCGCAGCCTGGCCGCCGCCGCCAGCCCTGCGCTGGCTGGCGCCCTGTTCGCAGCCGGTTGGCTGGCCACGCCGCTGGTACTGTGCGGCGTGCTGAAGATCGGCTACGACCTCGCGCTGTGGGCCGCCTGCCGTCGCCAACCGTTGCAGGGCGAGTGAACCACGTGCCCGCCCCGCCCCCCTCTGCCGCACGACCCTCGGCACCCCCGTTCGCGCGCCTGTTCCTCGCGCTGTGGCCCGGGCCGGCGGCGTTGCGTGCGCTGGCCGCCTGGCAGCGCCATTGCACCTGGCCGGCGGGCGCGGCCGTCGTGCCGACCGAGCGGCTGCACCTGACGCTGCACTTCATCGGCCCGGTGCCGACCGCGCGAGTACCCGAACTGCTGCGCGGCTTGGCGGTGCCGATGCGGCGCTTCGATCTGACGTTCGGCCACACCGAGACGTGGCCGCGCGGACTGGCCGTGCTGTGCCCCGACGCGGTGCCCGAGCCGCTCGCCACGCTGCACGCGCAACTGCAGGCCGCACTGCAGCGGCTGGCGCTGCCGGTCGAGACGCGGCCGTTCCGACCGCATGTCACGCTCGCACGCAAGGCCGCGGGCGCCGAGCCGCCGGCCGAACCACTGCGCCTGACTTGGCGCGCCACCGGCTACGCGCTGGTGCAATCGCAGGGCGGCTACCGCACGCTGCAGCATTACCGCTGAGGCCGTTCAGAGCCCCAGCGTTGCCATCTGTTTGTCGGGATAACGGTTGCCGGCCGTAGCGCCCGGTGGGAACGCCCGCGACAGCGCGGTGATCTCGTCGGCCGTCAGTGCCACGTCGGGTGCGGCGCAGTTCTGCTCGAGGTAGGCGCGGCGCTTGGTGCCGGGGATCGGCACGATGTCGTCGCCCTGCGCCAGCAGCCAGGCCAGCGCCACCTGCCCCGGCGTGCAGCCCCGGGCCGCGGCGATGCGCTCCAGCGGCGCCAGCAGCGCGGCGTTGCGGCCGAGGTTGTCGGCGCCGAAGCGCGGGTGCTCACGGCGGCGGTCGGTCGGCAGCAGCACGTCGAGCGACTTGATCGTCGCCGTCAGGAAGCCGCGGCCCAGCGGCGAGTACGCCATCAGGCCGACGCCGAGTTCGCGGCACGCCGGCAGGATCTCGGCCTCCACGTCGCGGCTCCACAGCGAGTACTCGGTCTCCAGCGCCGCGATCGGGTGCACGCGCTGCGCCCGGCGCAGCGTGTCCACGCCGGCTTCCGACAGTTGCAGGTAGCGCACCTTGCCCTGCTCGACCAGCCGCTTCATCGCGCCCACGGTGTCTTCGATCGGCACCGTCTTGTCGACGCGGTGCAGGCCGTAGACGTCGATCACGTCGACGCCCAGCCGTTGCAGGCTCTTGTCGCAGGCCTGCGGCACGTAATCGGGATGCCCGCCGCTGAGCGCCGGCGCCGCGGCGTCGCCGCCGCGGGCGGCCAGCGCGAGGTTGCCGAACTTGGTGGCCACCAGCACCTGGCCGCGGCGGCCCTTGACGGCCCGCCCGACCAGGGCCTCGTTGGCGCCGTTGCCATAGGCATCCGAGGTGACGATCAGGTTGATGCCGAGGTCGATGGCGCGCTGGATCGTGGCGACGGATTCCGCGTCGTCGGGCGTCGCCGTAGCTGATCGACATGCCCATGCAGCCCAGCCCCAGCGCCGATACGCTCGGCCCGTTGCGTCCCAGCGAGCGTTGTTGCATCACGCACCTCCATTGACGAATGTTCACCAGCCGCTGCCGCCAAAGCGCCGCCAAGCCAATATAGCGCCCCTACACTGCACCCCCAGCGCCACACCGGCGCCAGGAGCCCCATGCTGCCGACACGAATCGAACTGCTGCAAAGCATGCCGGTCTTCGGCGCGACGCGCGAAGAGACGCTGCAGTTCTTGCTGTCGCAGGCGCGCACGGTGGTCGTGCCGGCCGGCCATTTCTTCTTTCGCGAAGACGATCCCGCCAGCTCGATGTTCGTGCTGGAGGCCGGCCGCGCGGCGGTGGTCAAGAGCTGGCAGGGCCGCGAACTGGTGCTGCACCGCCTGGACGCCGGCGATTGCTTCGGCGAAATGGCCTTGATGGACTTGTGCCCGCGCAGCGCCTCGGTGTGTGCCGAGGCCGACTGCCGCGCGATCGAACTCACCGCAGCCGACCTGTTTTGCCTGTTCGAGCGCGATGCCGAGCAGTTTGCGCTGATCCAGATGAACATCGGACGCGAGGTGTGCCGTCGTCTGCGCACCACCGACGACCTGCTGTTCCGCGCGACGATGGGCGAAACGCCCACGGGCCTGGACTCGGTATTCCTCGGCGCCTGACCGTTCAGGCTGTACCCTTGCGACTCACCCGACGCAGCCACCCACACAGCACGCATGTTCAACCGATTCAAACCTGTCGCCTTCGATCCCTACGGACGGCGGCGCTCGCGCTGGCGCCTGCCGCGATGGCTGGTGCTGCTGCTGATCGGCGGCGCGATCGGCGCCGCGGGCGTCGTCATCGTGCAGCAGCGCCTGCTGCCGCCGCGGCTGTCGGCCGACGAAGGGGCCAAGCTGCGCAGCGCGTTCGAGCAGGCCGACGCCGACCGGCTGCGCCTCCAGGCCGAGCTGGGCAGCACCGCGAAGCAATTCGAGGCCGCCCTCGCCGACAAGGCGCGCGCCGATGCCGAGCTTGCCGTCGGCCGCGCGATGGCCGAGCGGCTGCGCGACGACATGGCCGCGTTGATCGCGTCGCTGCCGCCCGACCCGCGCGGGGGCAGCGTCGAAGTGCGCGCCGGGCGCTTCGCCGCCAAGAGCGGTTCGCTGGGCTACGACGTGCTTCTGACCCGCGAGCGCCAGACCGCCAAACCCCTTGCCGGCGTGATGCAACTCACCGTCGCCGGCGAATCCGCGCGCGGCGGCGAAACCACGGTCACGTTGAAGCCGGTCGAGTTGTCGATCGGCAGCCACGCGATCGTGCGCGGCAGCCAACCGCTGCCCGCAGGCTTCCAGCCGCGCCAGGCGACGGTTCAGGTGCTCGATCGCGTCGGTGGCAACGGCTTGGGCATGCGCGTGATGGTGGTCAAGTAGCCGCGCGCGCCGCGCGGCGCGCGGGCTACCGCGTGCCCGGCACGAGGCCGCTCACCACGTCCGACGTTTGCGCGAAGCGGTAGATCGATTCGTTGAGGTAGCGCGTGACCTCCACGATATCGGCCTCGCTCCACCACTGGCCTGCGCTGGCCTGCCAGCGCCGCACCTCACCCTTCAGGCTGGCCCAATCGACGGCGAGCTTCTTGTCGCGCCAATGCACTTGCGTGTTGTGGCAGACGATGCAGTGGGTGTCGTAGAGCGCCTGCCCGCGCGACGCGGGCGCCCCGGTGCCGCCGCCCGGGGCCTGCGCCAACACCGTGCCGCAGGCCAGCGGCAGCAGCAACCACAGCAAGCAGCGCAGCGCGAACAAAGGCAGCCTGGGCATCGGCCGGCTCCACGAAACGTGATGCCTGCTTTTACCCAGCTTCGCCGCCCCGCAGGGCGACCTGGATCAACCGCCGCTGCCGCGGCACGGCTGCAGCGGTGCGTCAACGCGCCCCGAACGTCGCCCCGGCGAACAGGTCCTTGTGCTCGCGCGGCTGCGAGCGCCAGTACTGCGGCGGCGCCGTGACCTGCGCGCCCAGCTTCGCGGCGGCGTGCCAGGGCCAACGCGGGTCGTACAGCATCGCGCGCGCCAGCGCCACGGCATCGGCCTCGCCGCGCGCGATGATCGACTCGGCCTGCTCGGGCTCGGTGATCAGGCCCACCGCGATCGTCGGCAGGCCGACGGCTTCCTTCACGCGGTGGGCAAACGGCACCTGGTAGCCCGGCCCGGGCTTGATCGCCTGCTGCGGCGACACGCCGCCGCTCGAGACATCGATCGCCGCGCAGCCGCGCGCCTTCAGCGCCTGCGCCAGCGCGACGGTGCTCTCGAGGTTCCAGCCGCCGGGCACCCAATCGGTGGCCGAGACGCGCACCCACACCGGCCGGTCGCTCGGAAACGCCTCGCGCACCGCGTCGAACACCTCGAGCGGAAAACGCATGCGATTGGCCAAGCTGCCGCCGTATTCGTCGTCGCGGTGGTTGGCCAGCGGCGACAGGAACTGGTGCAACAGATAGCCGTGCGCGGCGTGGATCTCGAGGCCCTCCAGGCCCAGCCGCGCCGCACGCCGTGCCGCGTTGGCAAAGGCCTCGCGCAAGCGCTGCAGGCCGTCGCGATCGAGCGCGGCGGGTGCGTCTTCGCCGTGCAGATGCGGCAGCGCCGATGGCGCCACGGCCGGCCAGCCACCGGGCTCATGCAGGCGAATCTGCGCGCCGCCATGCCACGGCGCGCGGCTCGAGGCCTTGCGCCCGGCATGCGCCAGCTGCATCGCCACCTTGATCGGCGAATGCGCCCGCACCGCGGCGAGCACGCGCGCCAGGCCGGCCTCGTTGGCGTCGGAGTACAGGCCCAAGTCCCCAGGCGTGATGCGACCTTCGGGCGACACTGCCGTCGCCTCGACGATCAGCAGCCCGGCGCCCGACAGCGCCAGGTGCCCGAGGTGGATCAGGTGCCAATCGCCCGGCGTGCCCTCGGTGGCCGAGTATTGGCACATCGGCGCGATGACGATGCGGTTGTCCAGCCGCAGCGGGCCGATGTTCAGGGGTTCGAAGAGTGCGCTCATGGGATGTGTACCTGTTGAGGGACGCCGGTCACTTCTTCTTCGACGGCAGCGTGATGGTCTCGCCGGCGACCATGAACACACCGCGCCCGCGGTGATGCAGCGTACGCGGCGCCTTGCACGCCGGGTCGAGCCAGGCCTTCTTCACTTCGAGCACGAAGAAGTTGTAGCGGTTCATCAGCCGCGTATCGGCCACCGTGCATTCGAGGTTGGCGTAGCACTCGGCGATCAGCGGCGCCTCGACGGTGGCCGCCGGCACCGGCGTCAGGCCGAAGCGCTCGAACTTGTCGACGCGCCGGCCGCTGGCATTGCCGCAGCCCACCACCTGCGCCGCCAGTTCTGCCGTCGGGATGTTGAGCACGCATTGCCGCGTCGCCGTCAACGCGGCGAAGCTGAAGTTGCGGCCACTGACGATGCAACCCACCAGCGGCGGCTCGAACTCCATCATCGTGTGCCACGACATCGGCATCACGTTGGCGCGGCCTTTGTGCTGCGTGGTCAGCAGCACCACCGGGCCCGGCTCGAGCAGGCCGTAGACCTTGGACAGCGGGTAGGCGCGTTTGGCCATCGCGGCACCTCCGTGGGCCCGCTTTTACCGAGCTTTTCAGGCCCGCGTGCCGATCTGGATCAAGCGCGGCGTGCGCCGCGAGCCACCGGGCCGGGTCGTCAGCCGTACGGCTTGGGCGATCCACGCCCCGCCGGCTGGCCGCGCGCCGTCTGCGTGCGCGCCGTCCACACCTTGAAGGCGTTGGGCGTGAGCTCGCGCTTCAACAACTGCACCACCTGGCCGTGCGAAAGGCCGCATTCGCGCAGCACGCGGTTGAAGGGCGGGCGATCGTCCCACGCCACCTCGATGGCGTGCTTGATCTGCTCGGCGGTGAGGGGCGGAACGGTTTTGGCCATTGGGTGATTGTCGGCTACCGGCGGCCAGGCCGTGCCGGGTGCGATGAACGCGTCAGTAGTGAATGACGCGTGGCGCGCCGCCGCCGGCGGCGATGGCATCGCCGGTGATGGCCCGCGATTTGGGCGAGCACAGGAAGGCCACCACGTGCGCCACCTCGCTGGCATCGACGAGGTGGTTAATGGCGTTCCCGGCCGCCATCTGCGCCTCCACCGCCTCCGGCGCCAGGCCCTGCGCCGCCGCGCGTGCGGCCACCAGCGGCGCGGTGCGCTCGGTGCGCGTCAGGCCCGGGTGCACCACCGTGACGTTGATGCCCGCCGGGCCGAGCTCGTCGGCCAGGTTCTTGGTGAGCGCGGCCACCGCGATGTTGCGCATGCTGCCCACCGTGTTGCCCGTCTGCCGCGCCGCCAGCCCGCTGATGTTGACGATGCGGCCCCAGCCCTGCGCCTGCATGCCGGGCGCCACCTCGCGCGCGCAGCGCAGGTAGCCCATCACCTTGGTGTCCATCTCGGCGTGGAAGAAGTCGCCGGTGATCTCGGCCAGCTTGGGCGGCCCGGCAAACCCCGCCGGCTCGGCCGCGGCGTTGACCAGGATCTCGATCGGGCCGCCGAGCAGGCGCACCGCCTCGGCCACGGCCGCGCGCACCTGTTCGTCGCTGGTCGTGTCGGCGCTGACGCCGACCACCTTGCACCCGGTCTCGGCCGCCAGTTCGGCAGCCGCGGCCGCGAGCGCTGGCGCGTTGCGCGCCAGCAGCGCCACGTCGGCGCCTTCCTGCGCCAGCGCGCGGGCGATGGCCTTGCCGATGCCGCGGCTGCCGCCGGTCACGAGGGCGCGTTTGGCTTTGAGTTCGAGGTCCATGAGTGCCTTCTCGCGCTGCAATGGCTCATCTTAGCGAGCAGGTGTACAGACCTGCCGCCGATGCCGGTATGGCAAAGCGCACTGCCCGCCGCGATCAAAGCTTGCTTCGCGCGTCCTTGAGTGCCTCCTTGGCGTCGCCGACCTTCTGCTGGGCTTTGCCTTGGACTTTCTTTGCCAGGCCCTTCGCCTGTTGCTCTTTGTTGCCGAGGATCTGCCCGGCCTTCTGCTGTACCTTGCCTGCGGCTTCCTTGATGGCGCCCTTGACTTGGTCCTTGTTCATCGAGATACCTCTTGGGTTGTGTTGAACTCGGCGGGCGCCTGGTGGCACTCCCGCAAAAACAGACGTTACTGCGCCACTCGGCTGTTGGCAGCGGCATGACTTCGCGAGTCGGTGTAGGTCCTGTCCTACCCACCTCCAGGCGATACTCGCCCAGGGTGGTACGGCGCTTGCGTCAGCGCAGAGGCATCACAGGGGCACACATGAAGATCCGCATTGGTTTCGAGATGGCCTATCAGTGTCCGCAGCCGACGCCGATGATCCTGACGTTGAGCATCCACTATTCGCGTGCGTCCGATCTGGTGCGGCCCGATCACCTCGTGACGAATCCGTCGGTGCCAGATCACCGCCTACCGCGATCTGTTCGGCAACTGGTGCAGCCGCCTCGTCGCGCCCGAGGGCCGCTTCGTTTTGCGCAGCGATGCACTGGTCAACGACAGCGGCGTGCCCGATGTCGTGGCGCCGGAGGCCCAGCAGGTGCCGGTCGAGTACCTGCCGGAGTCCACGCTGGTCTACCTGCTGGGCAGCCGCTATTGCGAGACCGACGAGCTTTCCGAGATCGCATGGCAGCGGTTCGGCTCGGTTCCGACCGGCTGGGCGCGCGTGCAGGCGATCTGCGATTTCGTGCACCAGCACATCGAGTTCGGCTACCAGCATGCACGCAGCACACGCACCGCCTTGGGAGGCCTACAACGAAGGCCTCGGCGTATGCCGCGACTACGCGCACCTGGCGATCGCGTTCTGCCGCTGCATGAACATACCGGCGCGCTATTGCACCGGCTACCTGGGCGACGTCGGCACCGAGCCGCCATACGGAACGATGGATTTCGCGGGCTGGTTCGAGGCCTATCTCGGCGACCGCTGGTACACCTTCGATGCGCGCAACAACACGCCCGCGCATCGGGCGCGTGCTGATCGCACGCGGCCGCGACGCCTGCGATGTCGCACTGTCCAACACCTTCGGCCCGAACAAGCTCGAGAGCTTCAAGGTCTGGACCGACGACGTCGCGGCCTGACCGGTATGTTCAGCGCCATGACCTACTGCGTCGGCGTCAAGCTCGAAGAAGGCCTGATCTTCGCCAGCGACTCGCGCACCCACGCGGGCGTGGACAACTACGCCAAGTTCTGCAAGATGACGGTGTTCGAGCGCAGCCGGCGACCGGGTGCTGGTGCTGCTCAGCTCCGGCGGCCTGGCCGCCACCCAGGCGGTGATCAACGTGCTGCACAAGCGCGCCGCTGCCGAGCCGCCCCACATCTGGACGGCCGCCTCGATGTTCGACGTGGCCAACCTCGTGGCCGACGCGATGCGCGACATCGAGCGCCGCGACGGCCCCGTTTCTCGAAAGCGGCGGCCTGAAGTTCAATGCCTCGTTCATCCTCGGCGGCCAGATTGCCGGCGAAGAGATGCGGCTGTTCCGCATCTACGCCGAAGGCAACTTCATCGAGGCGGGCACCGACACGAGCTTCCTGCAAACCGGCGAAGCCAAGTACGGCAAGCCGATCCTCGACCTGGCCGTGACCTCCGAGCGCGACGCTGGAAGACGCGACCAAGTGCGTGCTGGTCTCGTTCGACTCGACGATGCTCAGCAACCTCTCGGTCGGCATGCCGATCGATCTGCTGTGCTACGCGCGAGACAGCCTGAAAGTCACGATGAGGCGCCGCTTCGACATCGGCGACGGCTATTTCGAGTCGCTCAAGCAGCAGTGGGTCGCCGGCACGCGAAGGGTCTTCCACGAGTTGCCGCCGCTGCAGTGGTGACGCCGGGCGCGCGTCAACGTCATCGCTTCGCGGCGCAACGGTTCGGTCGCCAGCGCCGCGGCGAGCGACTCGACCAGGTCGCCGCGCAAGGCGTCCCACGCCGCGCCGCCCTGCTCCACGAAGCGCTGGTTGACTTCGAGCTCGATGCCGACATAGGCCGCGTCGGGATAGCGCTTGCGCAGCATCGAGGCGAGACCGTCGCTGCGGCCTCGGTAGGGGTAGTTGCGCCGCAGCCGCAAGCCAGGCGCGCGTTGCGCAAGTGCTGCCAGCCAGCGCGCGCGACAGCGCCGACTTCGCCGGCCCGCCGCGGGTCGTACAACACAGCCACGTCGGCGTGCCGCGCAACGACCATCGAACACCGGCGTGAAACTGTGCGAGGCGACGTGATCACCGCCTGGCCCGCGCCAATGCAGCGCGCGACTTCGCCCTCGACGGCGTCGCGGTGCGGCCGGTAGTGACCGGCCACGATCTGCCTCGCGCTCGGCGCGCGTGAGCCCGCGCGTGACCTCTGAAAACAGCTGCCGGTGGCCGATGCGAGCGGTTCAGGTCGACCAGCAGGCGCGTCGTGGTGACGCTGCATACAGCGGCGCGCCGAATGCATCGGCCATCTGACGGCCCAGTTCGAGTGCGCCCGGGTCCCAGCCGCGATGGCTGTCCAGCAGTGCTCCATGGCCGGCGAAGAGCGCGGCATAGGGTCGCGGCACCTCGCGTCCGCCATGCTCGCAACTGACGATGACGCAACGCCCGTTCGCCTGGTCAGCGCCTGCCGTCGGCATCGTGCGGGTGTGGGAAGGGGCGGTCGACACATCTATCCGTGATGGCGGTGCCGACGAACGGATCAGAACGGGTAGTGCCGCGGCGCCGTCTGCACGGTGATCCAGCGCAGGTCGGTGAACTCGGCGATGCCGGCCTTGCCGCCGAAGCGGCCCATGCCGCTGCCCTTGACGCCGCCGAAGGGCATCTGCGCCTCGTCGTGCACGGTCGGCCCGTTGACATGGCAGATGCCCGATTCGATGCGCCGGGCCACGTTCAGCGCGCGTGCGATGTCGCGCCCGAACACGGCGGCCGCCAGGCCGTACTCGTTGTCGTTGGCGCAGGCCACCGCCGCGTCGACGCCGTCCACCCGCACGATGCACTTCAGCGGGCCGAAGGTTTCTTCGAAGTAGATGCGCATCTGGCGCGTCACATGGTCGAGCACGGTGGCCGGCATCAGGGTGCTTTCGGCGCGGCTGCCGCAGACGAGCTTGGCGCCCTTGGCCAGGGCATCGTCGAGCAGGGCATTGCAGTGCACCACCGTGCCCATGTCGACCACCGAGCCGAGCACCACCGGCTCCGGCCGGCGCGGGTCGCCCAGCGGCAGGGCCGGGCCTTCTTCAACGAAGCGGGCGACGAAATCGTCGGCGACCTTGCTGTCGACCACGATGCGCTCGGTGGACATGCAGATCTGGCCCGAGTTGGCAAAGGCGCCGAAGGCCGCGGCGTTGACGGCGTCGTCGAGGTCGGCGTCGTCCAGCACCACGAGCGGCGCCTTGCCGCCGAGCTCGAGCAGCACCGGCTTCAAGTGCCTGGCGCAGGCCAGCGCAATGATCTTGCCGACGCGGGTGGAGCCGGTGAAGTTGACGCGCCGCACGGCCGGGTGCGCCACCATCGCTTCGACCACGCGGCCGGCATCGACCGGCGCATTGGTGATGTAGTTGACGACACCCGCCGGAAAGCCCGCCTCCTGGAACGCCAGGGCGATCAACTGGTGCGTGCGCGGGCAGTTCTCGCTGCCCTTGAAGACGACCGTGTTGGCGCAGGCCAGCGGCATGGCAATCGCGCGCACGCCCAGGATCACCGGCGCATTCCACGGCGCAATGCCCAGCACCACGCCGGCCGCCTGGCGCACGCCCATCGCCAGCGAGCCCGGCACGTCGGACGGGATCACCTCGCCGGCCACCTGGGTGGTGAGCGAGGCAGCCTCGCGGATCATGCCCGCCGCGAGCATCACGTTGAAGCCGGCCCACATGGCGGTGGCACCGGTTTCGGCCTGCATGGCCTGCACGAACTGCGGCGTCTTGGCCTGCAGCGCATCGGCGGCCTTGAGCAACAGCACGCGCCGCTCGCCAGGCCCTGTCTGGCTCCAGCTCTTGAACGCCGCCGCCGCGGCCTCCACGGTGGCCACCGCGTCGGCCTCGCTGGCCGCTGGTGCGCGGGTGGCCACGCTGCCGTCGAGCGGGTTGAGACGCTCGAAGGTGGCGCCCTTCTCGGCCGCGACGGCCTGGCCGTTGATGAGCATGGACAAGTCGGACATGAGGTTCTCCCTCGTTGCGGGTGGGTGCTACGCGGCGGGGCCGGTGACGCAATCGCAGCATCCACCCCGTTGCGGCCGTGCGCAATGCCTTGAACCCGCATCGCAGCTGCCGCCGGCCGGGCAGCCCAGGATCCGGCGGCTTGGCCTGGATCGCGGGCTGGTGGTGCCTGGCCCGCGGGCGCACAATGCTCCGCGCTGCAAACCATTGAGGAGGCGACCGACCATGAACGGCACATCGGGCCAAATGAGCGTCGATGCACGTGCGGTCGCCGCTGACCGCGGCCTGGGCTGGTGGACCGACGCGTGGGCCCTCTTCACCAAGAGCGCCCTGCTGTGGGTGGCTCTCGGCGTGATCCTGATCGCCGGCTTTGCGGTGATCGGGATGATTCCGTTCGTCGGCGCGCTGGCCACGGCGCTGTTGATGCCGGTGTTCATCGGCAGCTGGCTGTTGGCCGCGCGCAAGGTGGAAGGCGGCGCTGCACTCGAAGTGGCCGACCTTTTCACCTGCTTCAGGGGCGACCGCCTCACGCCGCTGCTGGTGCAGGGCGCCCTGCTGCTGGGTGCGCTGGTGGTGATGGGTTTGGTGGCCGGCGCCTTGGGATTCGGTGCCGTGTTCGGCATGATGGCCGGCGGCGCGCTCCAGCACATGGGCGGCGCGTTGGCTGCCATGGGTGCCGGCATGTTGGCCCTGATGGTGGCGCTGGTGCTGGGCGTGGTGATCAGCATGGCGCTGTGGTTTGCGCCAGCGTTGGTGGTCTTTCGCAATGCTCAACCGGTGGACGCGCTGCGCAGCAGCGCACTGGCGGTCGCTGACGAACTGGCTGCCGTTCCTGGTGTACGGCCTGATCTACCTCGTTGCCGCGTTCGTGGCGTCGATCCCGTTCGGGCTCGGCTGGATCTTGCTCGTGCCGGTGGTGTTGTTGACGATGTATGTGTCGTACCGGGACGTGTTTGGGGCCTAGCCGCCGGCATCCGACGCCAGCGACGCGATCGCAGCTTCCACTCCATTGCGCCCATGCGGGATGCCCCGCACCCGCATGGCGGCTTCCACGCCGGCCAGGCAGCCCAGGACCATCGGCTCGTTCATGTCGCCCAGGTGGCCGATGCGAAAGACCCGCCCGGCCAGCGGCCCCAGGCCGCCGGCGACGGCCACCTGGAAGCGCTCGCGCGCCACGCTGCGCAGGGCCTCCGGGTCGATGCCGGGCGAGACCTCGATGGCGGTCACCGAGACCGAGCGCGCCGCCGGCACCTTGGTGAACAGGCGCAGCGCGCCGCCTTCGCGCCCACGCGCCCACGGCCGCATGCACCGCGCGCGCCAGGCGCGCATGGCGCGCGTGCACGTTGGCCAGGCCCTCGGCCTCGATCAGCCCGAGCGCCGCCTCCAGCCCGGCCAGGTGCGCCATCGGCAGCGTGCCGCAGAACTTGCGGTACGGCAGCTCGCTGCGGCGGCGCGGCCAGTCCCAATAGAAGCGCGGCGTGCTGATGCGCTGCGCTGCGGCCATCGCCCGCTCGTCGGCAGCCACGAAGGCCAGGCCCGGCTGCACCATCAGGCCCTTCTGCGAAGCGCCCATCACGACGTTGACGCCGAGCGCGTCCATCGCGAACGGCGCGGCCGCCAGCGAGGCCACCACGTCGACCACGAACAGCGCCGGGTGGTGCGCCGCATCGATCGCGCGGCGCGAGTCGCCGCCATGTCGCTGGTGGTGCTGCTGGCCGTGTCGGTGTGCACCGCGAACACGGCGCCGATCCGGTGCTGCGTGTCGGCGCGCAGCGCCGCTTCCACCGCGGCCGGGTCGATCGGGTGGCCCTCGACGAAGGGCGTGCGCAGCGCGCGCCCGCCATAGGCCTCGACCTGCTCGGCCCAGCCGTCGGAGAAATGTCCGGTGCCCGGCACCAGGATCGAGCTGCCGGCGCCCACCAGGTTGGCGATCACCGCCTCCCAGCCGCCGTGGCCGTTGGCGGCGTAGAAGAAGACCTCGGCGCGCTCGGTCTGCAGCAGCCGCTTCATGCCCGACTCGCAAGCCGCGATCAGCTGCGCCACGCGCGCGTCGCCCAGATCGGTCGGCTGGCGCGACATGGCCGCGACGCACTTCGTCGGGCACGCGCGTGGGGCCGGGGGAATGCAGGAAGCGCACGCCGGGGATGCGGGGGGTGGAATTCATCGCTCAACGATATTAGCTTCACCCAGGTCTGCCGCAATCAACCTGAACTGCTCCAGCGCCGCCTCCAGGTCGTCGACGATCTCCTGCGCGATCACGTCGGGCGGCGGCAGGTTGTCGCTGTCGGCCAGCGTCTCGTCGCGCAGCCAGAAGATGTCGAGGCTGGCCTTGTCGCGGGCCATCAGCTCGTCCACTTCGTAGCCGCGCCAGCGCCCTTCCGGCGTTCTCGGCGCTCCAGGTCGGCGCGCGGTCGAAGCGGTTCGCGGGGTTGTAGAGCCGCACGAACTCGTCGAGGTCTTCGCGCTTGAGCGGGTTGGTCTTCAGCGTGAAGTGCTGGTTGGTGCGCAGGTCGTAGATCCAGAGCTTCTTCGTCCACGGCGTTTCGCTGGCCGGCTTCTTGTCGAAGAACAGCACGTTGGCCTTCACGCCCTGGGCGTAGAACAGGCCGGTGGGCAGGCGCAGCAGGGTGTGCAGCTCGCATTCGTGCAGCAGCTTGCGGCGGATGGTCTCGCCGGCGCCGCCTTCGAACAGCACGTTGTCGGGCAGCACGACCGCGGCGCGGCCGTTCACCTTGAGCAGCGTCTTGATGTGCTGCACGAAGTTGAGCTGCTTGTTGCTGGTGGTGGCCCAGAAGTCGTCGCGCTCGATCACGTCCTTCTCGGTCGTGCGCTTGCCGTCGGCGCCTTCGATCTGGGTGCTGCTCTTCTTGCCGAAGGGCGGGTTGGCCAGCACGATGTGGAAGCGCTCGCCCGGGTCGGCGGCCAGCGCATCCATCACCTTCACCGGCACGCTCTTCTCGCTGCCGATGCCGTGCAGCAGCAAGTTCATCGCGCACACCCGCGCCGTGGCCTGCACCAGCTCGACGCCGGTGAAGGCCTCTTCCTTCAGGTGGCGCTTCTGGTCGCGCGTGAGGTTGGCGTTGTGCTGTGGCAATGTGGTTGTAGGCCGTGAACAGGAAGCCGCCCGTGCCGCAGGCCGGGTCGCACACCGTCTCGCCGGCCTTGGGCGCGATGCAATCCACCATCGCCTGGATCAGCGCGCGCGGCGTGAAGTACTGGCCCGCGCCGCTCTTGGTGTCTTGCGCGTTCTTCTCCAGCAGGCCTTCGTAGGCGTCGCCCTTCACGTCCACGCCCAGCGCCGACCAGTTCTCGGCGTCGATCAGGTCCACCACCA
Source organism: uncultured beta proteobacterium (assembly GCA_963840805.1). Classification (GTDB taxonomy): domain Bacteria; phylum Pseudomonadota; class Gammaproteobacteria; order Burkholderiales; family Burkholderiaceae_C; genus CADEEN01. Next base: position 219,990 of record CAWJAJ010000015.1, read on the forward strand.
GGCGGCGCAGCTTGGCCGGGTCCTGGAACTTGTTCTGCGCCTTGGCGAAGATCAGGCCGAGCGTGCCGGTCGACTTGCCCAGTTCGTCCAAGCGCGTGGCGGTAGTGGTCGAACAGCTCGTCGCCGTCCTTGGCCAACAGCGAGGGCCAGGCCCACGCGGCGGGGATGATGCTCGGCTGGCTGTACGGCGGCCGGCTGCGCTCGTCGGCCATCTTCAGGAACAGCAGGTAGGTGAGCTGCTCGACGTAGTCGCCATAGCTCATGCCGTCGTCGCGCAGGACGTTGCAGTAGTTCCAGAGTTTCTGGACGAGGGTGGAGGCGTTCATGTGTTCGTCAGTTGCGCCAACTGCAGCAGCTTGGCTTCCAGATCGGGCAGGCGTGCCTGGCTGGCAGCGTCGCCAGGGAGGTGGCCAGGCAAGCTGTCACGGAAGGCCCGTGTGGCCATCAGTTGGTTGAACTGCTCGGCCAGGTAGGCCTTGAGTTCTTTGGGTGTTTGCTGCACTTCAGCCCATAGGCCATCGCGGCCATCGATCACGCTAATGACGTCGCCCAGATCATGGCTGTAGAGGTAATCACCGCCGCCGCGACCGGCGAAGGCTTCGAGCTTGGTGGCCACGAATGCGGGCGCCGTGATCACCAGGATCTGTGCGCCGCTGGGCAGAGTCACGCCCTGGGCCGTTTCCACCGCCAGTGCGTACCAGCGGTTGCTGAAACCGAGCACGTCATCCAGCGTGGGCATCACGTCGACCGTGACGCGTTCGATCGTCCATCGGCAGATGGGTGCGCCCTGCCGCATGTCTTGTGCGAAGCCGTGCGCACGCAGTGCCTGCTCCAGTTGGTAATAGTCAGTGCGGGCCAGAACGTGAGCCACCAGGTCGACATCTTCGGTCGGGCGGATTGCTGGCTGTGCGGCATCGGTGATCAACAGGCCCGCGACGGCACCGCCGACGAACACCAGTTGCTGGCGCAGTGCCTCGCCCAGGTGGGTGGCCACCACCTCCAGCTGAGCCACATTCGGGTCGTTAGGGTTCAGCGGCGCCGCCATCACGCAGCCCAGCGCTTGTCGAGCGCTTCGATGGCCAGCGCGCGTTCGCGTGCGCTGCCTCCGCGCACTGCGTCGAACAGGGCCAGCAGCTCGTAGAGTGCAGGGTTGCGTGTGGCGGCCTCCGGCACCGTGGGGTAGAGCGGGTAGAACGCTTCGCCGCGCACGCTGCCGCTCTTGTGCGGCCACACGGGCGGTGGCTCGTTCGCGGGCGCGACGATCAAGGCATTGAGCGGGGCCGCGGCATAGCCGGTGGGCAGGCCGCGTGTCGAACTGCCTCGCGTGGCTGGAAAGCAGTAGCGCGCGCCATGCTGCACGAACTGGCGCAGCGCTTCGCGCAGCACCAGCGGTCGGCCGGCTGCGTCCTTGCGTGCCAGCTGGGCTGCCATGGCACGCTCGACACCGGCATGCACTTCGGAAGCCGTCAGGCCCAACTCGCCTGCCAGCGCGGCGTAGCTGGGGGCCGCGTCTGGCAACAACGACAGGCGCAGCAAGACCACCAGGTCCTGGGGGCGCAGCACGATCTGCGGGTTCGTCTTGGCGTGCGACATGGTGGGGAAATGGCCTTCATTCGCTATTTGCAAATGGCGAATGTACGGCAAGACGCTCGCTGGAGCAAGGCGGCGGGCCACCAACCGGGTGAAAGCAAGTGATTGATTTCAAACGAGGAATCGCCCGCTTCCGGATTCGCGTGTGATAAGCGCCGGACGTCAGGCGGCCGCCTCCTGCGCCTGCAATTCCTTCAACGTCCGCCCCTGCGCATCCTTCCACTCGATGCGCCCGTTCGCGCTGCGCCCCAGCACCACCGCCGCGGCGGTGGAGGGCGACGTGAACACATAGTCCTGCGAGAAGCGGTAGCCGCCGGCTTCGGCCGCCAGCACGCCATTGCCGATCAGCTCCTGCCGCAGCTCGAACATGCCGCGCACATGCTGCTGCATCGACGGCACCGACTCGGCCACCGCGTGCGAGCCCGCCTTCACCACGAAGCCCTGGCTGGATTCATAGCCGGTGGCCAGCACGCCCTTGCCCTTGCAGGTGAGCAGCGGCGCGGCGGCCGCGGCGGCGGGCGGGGCCTGCTCGAAGGCCTGCACGCCCAGCACCGGCAGCATGCCCAGCATGTTCTGCAGGAACACCAGCATGTCGGCGCGGTCGGCCTCGCTCAGCGTGGGCTCGGCGGGCGCGTTGCCGTTGTCCAGCGGCATGCGCTTGGCGGCCTTGGCCAGGCGCACCAGGTTCGCCTCCAGGAACTGCACATGCGCCTTGTTCAACTGCCCCGGCGCGGCCACGAAGCACACCGCGCGGGTCCAGAAATCCTTCTGCGCGTAGTGCGATTCGAGCCGCGGGCGGATGGGGTCGCCCTCGCCGATGTAGAGCTTCTCGCCCTCGCCATCGTCGCGCGGGCCGAGCAGCAGGTACACGCCCGTCTGGCCCAGCTCGTCGCGCTGCTTCACCTTGGGCAGCAAGGCGCGCGGGAAGATCAGCGCCTTGCCGATCCAGTTGGAGCGCTCGACGACGCGCAGGCCGTCGGGGTCGCCGTCGGCGACGAAGATGCGGAGGGAGAAGGGGTTGCTCATCGCCAGTTGGCTGCTTGCTACGTCCAGTGCATCAGCCTTAAGCCGATGCGCCTCATCAGACCACGCTGCCACTTCGTGAAGCAGAAGGTGGTGGATTGACTTCTTGCGACTTCTGCTCGCTTCGGCTTCGCTCCCTCTCCATTTCCGTACGGAACGCGCCATAGAGTCGCATCACCGTCGCAACGTTCGGCCCACCATGGTCACGAACACTGCGGTCGAATATGCCAACAAAAAGACCGACAGCGATGGCATCCAAGCGAGCACCGTTCCTTTTGTGAAGATCAGCGAGACTGTGGCAGCGAAGAAAATAAATGCCGGATACGCAAACCCAAAGTGAAAAGCGCCCGCTGCGTTCCGGAATCGGAGGTAGTCCCCAAAGCTTGAACTCTCGATGTTCACGTAGGTAATCCACACTGCGACCGCGGCCGGGAAAAGCACTTGCCCAGTCACGGCCAGCCAATCGGTGGCGGTGCTTCGAATGAAAGCCGTGCGAACTTGCTCCTCGGCAAGCAAGCTTGTCGCAACGAATATTGCCAAGCCAAAGGCCAACTCGATCAACCCGCCCCACACCAACCGACCACATAGTCAGGCGAAACTCCTGCATGGCTAGTCCTTGTCGTCTTCGACTTGGGGCGGCGGATGCATTCGATCCATCTCCGCAAGTACGGCAGAGAGTGCCAATTGCGCCTCCCGTGTCTTCGCGATCGTCACCTGACCGCGCACGAAGTCACGGACCCGGTCGACGTGGCCCCGCGCTGCATTGCGCCCGGTACTGAACCCGAGTTCTCCGCCCTTCCTTCACACCGGCCATTACCACTTCCCCTTTCTTGTAGCCGTCCTGCGCAAGCGACGCGACCGCATGCGGCAATTGCCCCTCAGACTGGCTGAGCCCAGCGTTGCTCTTCAGGTCATTGAGGTACTCCCTAACGCCGCCGCTCTTCATCTGGTCGTACAGGCCTTTTGCGTATCGGGAAATCTCCGGGTTCGGAAGCAACAGGGTTGCGCGCAGATGAGTGAGCCGTTGGAACGAGAAGAACGCTTCAAGCACCTGATTGGCTTCGGGAACGGGTTCCAATCTCAACAGGGATCTGACATTCAGCACGGCAGAGGCCAAATCGAAAACCTGGTGCAACGCGTCCAACCAGGCCCTCGTGCTCATGACTGCACTGTTGTGCTCGACTGCGACGAGATGGCGATGCATGTAGAACACGACACGTAGCGGCATTGCAGCAGCCGGTTCAGCGTGTGACGTGCCTTCGACGATCGTGTCGTCCGTAACGATCGGCGCGGTTTGCTCAACCAACGATCTCGCGTATCGCGTTGTCGCTATCCCCGGACGATTGTCAAAGCCATCCGCCTGGCCCTCGTCGAAGTCACGGAGGCTCCACTTCCACTGGTTCTTCGCTCCGAAGGTCGACACATCATGTCGCGCAGAGCATCCCTCCCGAACGATTTGCAGGATGCCTGCATCGCTGTGAACTGGTTCACCTATGAAGGCGAATACGTCCGGCTCCACGATGACCAAACGGAACAAGTCAAATTCGAACGGTCGATCAGTCATGGCGGTTGGTCCTGCAGGGCGCACCCACGATGCGGAATTGTCATGGCGAGCAAAACGCAGAGGCCAGCATCGACTGCCTAACAGCTTGTGCACGCTTCAGGTTGGCATCGACCTCGGCCTCGACTTCGCGGACGATGGACAGGCGGCGATCGACTTCGGCGACGATGCGGTGTTGCTCGGCGAGCGGTGGGACAGGAAACGGGGCACACTGCGAAACTTTCCAAGGCGTCAAGCTCGCGCCACTGCTGGTGTGATGGCCAGCCATTCGTGCCGATCAATTGCATCCCCGATGTGACGTGGTGCGCTGAGAGCCGAGCTGTGCCAACTAGTCGTGGCGCATGCCTTGGCTGTATCGCATCGAAACCTGATGCGACGTCGTCTGCAAACAATGAGCGGCTCTGCGTACCCCGCACCGATGACACGCTACCGCCGCGCAATCGCCTGACTGCGTGGCCCTTCGCTGAGTCATCAAGAAGTCACCCGGCATCGAATCGGTCCAAGTGTGTGTCGCGATTCAAACTCGGTCGGCAATCGCCGTTGCCGCTGGTTGATCGCACGTACTGCATAGGCTGGCAACTCGCAGGTGAGTCTTCGAGCGCTCGCCGGTCAGGTACTCGCTCATCGTTGTCGGTCCAGCGGTGACGGTCGCCAGCTTGGACTCCATCCGCACGAATTCTCGCCAATGTAGCAAGTTGGCTGCACCGCCATTCTGATCGGTCCTCTCGGCGATCGGAAGCAGGCTCGCCGCGATAGCGGATGGAGGACTGTGGCCTTGTAGCGCTTGAGGTTGGCCTTGACGCGCTGGAGGTTGGCGACGGCTTCGTCGAGGCGGGAGAACTGCTTTTCGATCTCGGCGACGATGCTCGCGCTGCTCGTTCGAGTCGGCGGCAACGGCAATCGGGCAGCTTGCTCGAAGTACGGCGCTCGACAGTTCCGACGGCACTGCGCGTGCCATGTGGTGCGCGGATCTCGCGTCCGATTGACGCCGTGCTCGAAGACGAGCGGTACACAGTACTCGGCATCGACACCTCACGCAGGCGCAAGACGTGCAACTCGGTTGACGCCGAAGCCGATGCCGCGATTGCGCAGGCCGTGTGCCAGAGCGCATCTCGCCGTGCTCCGTACAGGCGTGCTCTTGACGACGAGCACGTCACCGTCGCGGAAGTACGTGAAGCCCTTCTTCACGTCGCGTTGACGGATGCGTCGCATCCAGACGATCCGGAGCCGGCTTCACTGCAGCCATTGGTCGCAACGTAGACCTCGGGTTCTCCGCATGCGACCCGTCGCTGAGTCTTCGGGTCGAACTCGACAGCATCCGTCAGCGGCATCGCGTCCACGCTGATGGCTGACGCGTCGGCCAGCACAGCACTCACGCCACCAACTCCCGATTCAACTCCTCAATCACCTTCGGCAACTCCGCCCCGAACAACTGATGCACCCGCCCCAGCCCGCCCTGCTGGCTGAACGGCGGCAGATCGAAGTCGTCGATCTCGATGCCCAGGCTGGCCGCGATGTGGTCGCGGATCATCTCCAGCCAGTGCTGCTGCTCCGGCGTGAACGCTTTGCCCGCTGCCGCCTGCTGCGCCAGCCAGGCCTTGAAGTTGGCGGCCACGCGCTCGGGGTAGGGCACCAGCTCGTTGTCCTGCTGCATCGCAAAGCGCACCAGGCTCACCAGGTCGGTCAGGATGCGCTGGCGGCTCGCGCCTTTCACCTTGCTCTTGTCGAGCGCCGCGTAGGCCTGCCACAGCGTGCCTTCGTCCAGCAGGTGCGGCGGCGCGTGCAGCGCGTCGGCCAGGGCCTTGATGTCGTCGAAGGTCAGCGGCGCCTTGATCGGGCGGCTGTAGAGGATCTGCAGCGCGGTGATCTCGTCCTTGTGCTGGGCGATGAAGGCCTCGAAGCTCTGCACGATGCCCTGGGCGCGCTCGCGCGCGGCCTCGCTGAAGCCGGCTTCGAGCACGCGGTCTTGCGTGACGGTGTCGATCACCAGTTCCTTGCTGGCCTTCAGGCCCAGCAGCAGCGCGCGCAGCGCCGGGTCGGCCAGCGGCTTGCACGGCCTGGCGCAGCGCGGCCTCGGCCTCCTGCGGGCTGCGGTCTTGCGCCGGGTTCAGCGCGTGCACGATGCCGCCGGCGATCTGCTTCACGTCCAGGCCGCCGCTGGCCTCGCGCACCTTCTTGCGCTCGGCGTCGGTGAGCTGCGCGTCCAGGCGCGACAGGCGCACCGCCACGCTGGAGAGCACCTCTTCTTCCACGTTGCCCAGGCTCACGGCCTTGCAGCAGCGCGTCGAAGGGCACGGTCTTCTTCTGGTCCATCGGGCGGCTGTCGGTCTTGTCGCGCTCGCACACGCCCACGCAATCGACGATGACGAAGTGGTCCTTGTGCACGCCCTCGCCGGGGTTCACGCCGCGCAGGTCGTCGTCTTTCACGACGCGCACGCCGCGGCCCTTCATCTGCTCGAAGAAGCTGCGGCTCTTCACGCTGCGCATGAAGACCACGATCTCCACCGGCTTGATGTCGGTGCCGGTGGCCACCATGTCCACCGTGACGGCGATGCGCGGGTAGTAGCTGGTGCGAAAGGCCTTGATCAGGTCTTCGGGCTTGGCGCCCGTGGTGCGGTAGGTGATCTTCTGCGCGAACTCGTTGCCGCGGCCGAACTCCTCGCGCAGGATCTCGACGATCTTCTCGGCGTGGTTGTCGTCCTTGGCGAAGACCAGGGTCTTGGGCAGCTCCTGGCGCTGGGGGAACAGGTCGCGCTGCCAGTTGTCGCGCAGCGTGCGGGCGATGGTGCGGATCTGGTCGGGCGTCTGCACGCTGCGGTCGAGCTCTTCGGGCGCGTAGTCGAAGTCGTCGTCGAGCTGCCAGTCGCGCTTGGCGCGGGTGGCCTTGTCGCGCACTTCGAGCCAGTAGCCGGCCTCCACCTTGGCGCCGGCCTCGGTCACTTCGGTCTTGATGCGGTAGACGTCGTAGTTGACGTTCACGCCGTCGGCCACGGCCTGCTCGTGGCCGTACTCCATCACCAGGTTCTGGTTGAAGAAGCCGAAGGTCTGCTTGTTGGGCGTGGCGGTCAGGCCGATCAGGTGGGCGTCGAAGTATTCGAGCACCTGGCGCCACAGGTTGTAGATGCTGCGGTGCGCTTCGTCGGTGACGATGATGTCGAAGCTCTCGATCGGGATACTTCGGGTTGTAGTCGATCGGCTCGGGCTGCTTGAACAGGCTTTCGATCTCTTCGGTGCTGTGCTCGTCGTCCTCGTCGGCCAGCTCGCGGCCCTTCAGCATGCTGAACATGCGCTGGATGGTGCTGATGGTGACGCGCGCGGTGGTGTCGAGGTTGTTGCCCTGCAGGTGCTGGACGATGTATTCCTCGCCGAACTTGTAGTTGTTGTAGGGCGAGACGTAGGCGTCGAACTCCTTCTTGGCCTGGCGGCCGAGGTTGGCGCGGTCGACCAGGAACAGCACGCGCCGCGCGCCGGCGAACTTGATCAGGCGGTAGATGAAGCCGATGGCGGTGAAGGTCTTGCCGCTGCCGGTGGCCATCTGGATCAGCGCGCGCGGCTTGTTGGCGGCGAGGCTCTTTTCCAGGTTGCGGATGGCGGTGATTTGCGCGGGCCAGAGCTTGAAGTCGCCCCATTCGGTGACGAGCTCGGGCATCTGCTGCAGGCGGGCGAGGAAGGTTTGGGGTGGCGAGGTATTTGGCGGCGGGTTCGTGGGCTGCGGGTGCGCCCTCACCCCGGCCCTCTCCGGGGGGAGAGGGGGTAAGAGGTGCAGCCAGTTGGCGAGCTGGTCGGGCTGGTGGAAGGCGAAGACGTTGCGAGCGCGCGGCGCCGGGTCGAGGCCCTGGGTGAAGTGGGTCTCGATGCCGGTGGATTCGTACAGGAAGGGCAGCGGCCGCTGCCAGGCGGGCAGGCTGGCGGGCAGGCCCTGCGCGTAGCGCGCCGACTGGATTTCCACGCCGGTGAGCGTGGCGCCCTGCTTCTTGGCCTCGACCACGCCGCAGGCCTTGCCGTCGACGTAGAGCAGGTAGTCGGCAAAGCCGTGGCCGGGCTCGAGCGGGAACTCGCGGATCGCGACGCCGCGCGCGGCGTGCAGGTTCACCGCATCGACGGATTGCACGGCCCAGCCGGCAGCGGCCAGCAGGCGGTCGATCTCGGCGCGGGCCTGTTGCTCCGGTGTCGTCACCGGCCCCTCCGTCGAATCGCCTTCTTGTGCATTGGCCCCGACGATAGCCGACCCCCACCCCCGCCACAACCGACCCGATGGTCAGCGACGGGTGCTGCTGCGCCCAGCGACGCCGGCAACGGAACAACACTCATGGCCCAGAACGAGCGCTTCTGGATATACTTGTATAGCGCCTTTTGCTCACCCAACCTGACCATGCTTGCCATTCGCCTCCCCGCCGATCTGGAAGACCGCCTCGCCGCGCTGGCCGAGCGCACGGGCCGCACCAAGACCTTCTATGCGCGCGAGGCGATCGAGAAGTACATCGACGACCTGGAAGATCTCTACCTGGCCGAGAAGGAGTTGGCCAAGGTGCAGTCCGGCCGTTCGAAGCCTGTGCCGCTGGCCGAGGTGATGAAGGCGCATGGCCTGGGCGGTTGAGATTTCGGCCGGCGCCCGCAAGGCACTGTCCAAGCTCGACACAGCCGCTGCTCGCGCCATCCTGAAGTTCCTCGACGAGAAGGTGGCCCGTGCAAGCAACCCGCGCGCGAGCGGCAAGGCCCTGACGGGCTCGAAGCTGGGCAACTTCTGGCGCTGGCGCGTGGGCGACTACCGCGTCGTCGCCGACATCCAGGACCGCACCGTCACCGTGCTGGTGGTGCGCATCGGCCACCGGCGCGAGGTCTATCGATGAGCATCAAGGGTGGCGCCGTGCGCACCGAGTCCATCAGTGTCACCGAGGTCAAGCGCGACGCCGACGCCTGACGTCGCCGGGTTGGCAATCCCAAGGGCGCCATCTACGAAGGCCTGCTGGAGCGCAACGCAGCCGAGGTGAAGAGCGGCGCCGGCCAGTACTTCACGCCGTGCCCGCTGATCCAGGCCATGGTGACGGTGGTGGACCGAGCGCTTCAAGCGCTTCGCCGTGGAAGACCTGCAGGCGGCGCTGGAGGCGTTCCAGGCCGTGGCCGAAGAGTTGGCGACAGTCAAGTAGCGCTGCGCGTCCCTAATCCGAAGGCCACGGCCAGGCCGCCGCAGGCGTAGAGTGGCCGCCCTCCCCTCAGCCAGCCGGAGCGGCCATGCACATCGAGCCCTACCTGTTCTTCAACGGCCGCTGCGAGGAAGCGATCGCCTTCTACCAGCGCGCGCTCGGCGCCGAACTGCTGATGCTGATGCGCAACAAGGAAGCGCCCGAGAAGCCGCCGCCGGGCATGCTGCCGCCGGGCTCGGACGACAAGGTGATGCACGCCACGCTGCGCATCGGCAGCAGCAACCTGATGCTCAGCGATGGGCGCTGCGACGGCCAGCCGGTGTTCAGCGGCTTCTCGCTCTCGCTCGACGCGGCCAACGAGGCCGAGGCCGAGCGGCTGTTCGCTGCGCTGGCCGATGGCGGCACGGTGCAGATGCCGCTGGGCAAGACCTTCTGGTCGCCGAAGTTCGGCATGGTGGCCGACCGCTTCGGCGTGGGCTGGATGGTGGGCATGGCGCCGGCCTGACGCACGCGACGTCCGGTGTGGGTTGCCCGGACTGACCCTGCCCGCCGGTCGACCGCGACGGCTGGGCGACTCAAGCGGGACGGTTCTCCGCGTTGGAGCGGTCGACGCCGCGAAGGGAAAGCTCCCTCGCGCGATGACAGCTCACGAAGTGGTTGGGGGCGATCTCCTCATGTGCCGGCGCCTTCTCGCGGCAGACGGCCTGCGCGTACTTGCACCGTGGATGGAAGTGGCACCCCGGCGGCGTATTGGCCGGGTCGGCCACTTCGCCCTGGAGGACGATCCGCTCGGAGCGCAGGCGCGGATCCGGCTTCGGGACCGCGGACATCAGGGCCTCGGTATACGGATGCCTCGGCGAGGCGAACAACTCCTCGGTGGGCGCTGTCTCGACGATGCGGCCGACATACATCACCGCGACCCGCTCGCTGATGTGCTTGACGACACTGAGGTCGTGCGCGACGAAGAGGTAGGTCAGCTTCAGCTTTTCCTGAAGATCGAGGAGGAGGTTCAGGATCTGCGCCTGGACCGACACGTCCAGCGCGGAAACGGGTTCGTCCGCAACGACCAGGCGGGGATTCAGGGCCAGCGCACGGGCGATGCCGATGCGCTGCCGCTGGCCGCCCGAGAAGGCGTGCGGGTAGCGGCGCATGTATTCCGGCCGCAGGCCCACGAGGTCGAGCAGTTCGACGACCCGGTCGGTTCGCTGCTGGGCGTTGCCCACGCCGTGCACGAGCAGGGGCTCGCCGACGATGTCCAGCAGGGTCATGCGCGGGTTCAGCGACGAGAACGGATCCTGAAAGATCATCTGCATCTGGCGCCGAAGCGACCGCAGCCTGCTCTTCGGAGCGGTCGCCACGTCCAGCACCTCGCCGTTGTCCGACAGCAGCACCTGGCCGGCCGTCGGCGTGATGGCCCGCAAGATGCAGCGCGCCGTCGTGGTCTTGCCGCAGCCGCTCTCGCCGACCAGCGACAGCGTCTCGCCGTGATTGAGAAAGAAGGTCACGTCGTCGACCGCCTTCACGTGGCCGATGGTCTTTTGCAGCAGCCCCCGTCGTATGGGGAAGTACTTCTTCAGCCCTCTCACGTCGAGGAGCACGGACTGGCCTGAACCGACGTTGCCGTTCGTCATTCTCGTCTGGTGCTCATCAGGGGTAGAGAAAACAACTGGCTTTTCTTCCCTCGCCGACCGCGTGCAGAGGCGGTTCGTCGACGTCGCAGCGGCCGGCCATGGCCGACACGCAACGGGGATGGAAGGGGCAGCCTTTCGGCCGGTTGAACGGGTGCGGAATCGATCCGCTGATGGTCGGCAGCTTCAATCGTGGCGTGGAGTCGATGCTCGGTATGGACTGCAGCAGCGCCTTCGTGTACGGATGCTTCGGATCGTGGAAGATGTCATCGACATTGCCCTGCTCGACCACCTTGCCGAGGTACATCACGACCACGTCGTCGGCCATCTCCGCGACCACGCCGAGGTTGTGCGTGATGAGCATGATGGCCATTCCGCGTTCCTGCTGAATCCTTCGCAGCAGTTCGAGGATCTGCGCCTGGGTGGTGACGTCCAGGGCCGTGGTGGGCTCGTCGGCGATGAGCAGGCGCGGATCGCAGGAGAGCGCGACCGCGATCATCGCCCGCTGGCGCAGCCCGCCGCTCAATTCGAACGAGTACTCGTCGATGCGCCGTTCCGGTTTCGGGATGCCGACGCTGCGCAGCGCCTCGATCCCCCGCTGTCTTGCGGCTTGCTTGCTCACCGCCTTGTGCAGCAGGACGGCTTCGACGAGTTGCGCCCCGATCGTGTGAACGGGGCTGAACGAGGTCATGGGCTCCTGGAAGATGAGAGCGATGTCTCCGCCTCGAATCGCGCGCATCTCCCGGCTGTTGGCCTTGAGCTTGACGACATCGACTTGCGATCCGTCGGCGCGGGTCAGGATGATCTCGCCGTCGACGATGCGGCCGGGACGATCGACGATGCGCAGGATCGACTGCGCGGTGACGCTCTTTCCGCAGCCGCTCTCTCCGACGATGCCGAGCGTCTTTCCCGGCAAGACGTCGAAGCTCGCGCCGTCGACGGCCTTGGTCGTTCCCTCGTCCTGGAAGAAGCTCGTCTTGAGGTTTCGCACCGAAAGCAGCGGCGTCGTATCGTTGTGCATCGTCAATCCGGCCGTGATGGTGCCCGTCGACGGGCCGCGGGTTGGATCGGCTTGGGCAGGACGCTCACTGCAAACGCCCCGTCTACAGATACGGGTCCGCCGCATCCCGTATCCCGTCGCCCATGAAGTTGAACGCGAGGACCGCAACGATGACGGCAAACGACGGGTAGAGCAGCCACGGAGAAATGACCAAGGCCTGGATGTTCTGGGCATCCTGAAGCAGGACGCCCCAGCTGATCGCCGGCGGCCTCAGGCCGAGGCCGAGAAAGCTCAGCGACGTCTCGCTGATGATGATCGCGGGGATCGCCAGCGTCGTCGCCGCGATGATGTGGCTCGTGAACGAGGGCACCATGTGGCGGAAGATGATCCTCGCCTTGCTGCAACCCAGGAGTTCGGCCGCCATCACGAAATCCTCCTGCTTCAGCGAGATGAACCTGCCTCGCACGACGCGGGCGAGTTCGGTCCAGCCGATGAGGGAAATGATGATCGTGATGGCGAAGTAGACCTGCACGACGTCCCAGTCGGCGGGAAGCGCGGCGGCCAAGCCCATCCACAGCGGAATCGTCGGAATCGATCGAAGAATCTCGATGATCCGCTGGATCACCGTATCGGCCAGGCCGCCGAAATAGCCGGAGATGCCACCCAGCACGACACCCAGCACGAGACTCAGGGCCACGCTGACGAGGCCGATCGTCATCGACGTCCGCGTCGCGTAGATGAGCCGCGACCACATGTCGCGGCCCTGCATGTCGGTTCCCAGCAGGAAGAGCGTCTCTCCCGCCTTGGCGCCTTCCACGGCCAGGAGATGACGGTCGCTCGGGATGAAGCCCAGCAGTTCGTAGGGTTCGCCCCGGCCGAAGAACCTGACGGGAATCTTCCTGCTCGTGTCGGGCACATAGACCCGCTTGAACGTACGCGGGTCACGGGTTCCCGTCAGTGCGTACACGAAGGGGTTGAAGCGCCCCTCGTCGAACCAGTGGATCTGCTGCGGCGCCATCAGCGATCGCTGGGCTTCCGATTCCTGCGGATCGGCGTAGGCGAAGAAGTCGGCAAAGATCGCCACCAGATAGAAGGCAACCAGCACGAGGGTTCCCCCCATCGCGAGCCTGTGCTTGCGGAAGCGCCACCACATCAATTGCCACTGCGTGGCGACGGCGATCCTGTCCTCGGCCAGAACCCCGGCAGCCAGCGCGGGAGCGTGCTCCGCCGTCACTGCTGCCCCAGGCGAATTCTCGGGTCGACCCACATCAGCAGCAGGTCGGAGATGAACGTCCCGATCACGGTCATCACCCCCAGCAACAGGACGATGGTTCCGGCGAGGAACATGTCCTGCGCGATCAACGCCTTGAGGAGCAGCGGACCGACCGTGGGCAGGCTCAGGACGAGCGAGACGATGATGCTTCCGGACACCACGTAGGGCAGCAGGTAGCCGATCGTGCTGACGAACGGATTGAGGGCGACGCGGACCGGATATCTCATGATGACCCGGTACTCCGACAGACCCCGGGCCCGGGCCGTCATGACATAGGGCTTGCGCAACTCGTCGAGCAGGTTCGACCGCATGATGCGGATCAGCTGGGCGGTTCCCGCAACGCCGAGAACGACGGCCGGGATCGGCAGGTGCTTGGTGAGGTCCCACACCCTCGCGAGGCTCCACGGCGCTTCGGCGAAGTCGGGCGAGAAGAGGCCCCCCACGTTCGCGCCGAAGTGGGCAAAGCCGACGTACATGACGACGAGCGCCAGCAGGAATCCGGGAATGGCGAGGCCGATGAAGCCGACGAACGTGAACACGTAGTCCGCGATCGAATACGGGTACACGGCGGAGTAGATCCCGATCGGCAAGGCCAGGGCCCAGGTGAAGACGATCGCCGCCACGGAGATGACCATCGTCAAGGTCAGTCGATCGCCGATCACGTCGGAAACGGGCCGCCCCCATTCCATGGCCATGCCGAAGTTCCCCTCCAGCATCAGGCCCATCCACTTGCCGTATTGAACCGTGATCGACTTGTCCAGGCCGAGCTGTTCGCGCAGCGCCGCCGCCTCGCCCTCTGAAACCGCACTACCCGACGCCGACATCGAGGCGATGTACGAAGTCACGTAGTCGCCAGGAGGCAGGTGGATGATCATGAACGACAGCACCGAGATGGCCCAGACCGTGAGCACCGCCAGCAGCAAGCGACGAACGATGTAGGCCACCATGGCAACTCCGTGGAGAACGCCTCGGGCGTGCGTCGGCGCCCGAGGAAAACGCCGCCGCCCTTGCAGGCGGCGGCGGCCCCGTCACTTGAAGTAGAACGTGATCGGCATCGACGAGTACGGCGTGCGCACGTGCTGCGCATTGGTTTGCCGGTCGGGCACATTGCCGACGTTGTTCTTCACGATGCGCACCCCCATGAACGCCGGCGACTGCCCGACGGTCCCGATGCTCCAGGTCTGCTCGGTGATGATCTTCCAGACCTCCTTGCCGGCCTTGACGCGGTCCTCCTCCTTCATGCCGAAGGCACTGCGGAAGAGGTCGAATGCCTTCTGCATCTCCGGATCGTCCGGCTTCTTGCCCGACTGCCCCTTCGACGCATACCACTTCGCATAGGCCATGCCCATGTGCGCCTCGGCGGCGTCGACGGGCAGCGCATGGCGCGGGAACAGGAACAGCACTTCGGAGCCGTCGTTGGCCCAGGTGATGATCTGGTTCTCGTTGTTGTTGTCGCGCGTGAACGCGAGGTTGCGCTCGAGCTCCTTGATGTCGACGTCGATGCCGATCTTCTTCCATTGCTGCTTGATCATCTCGCCGACCTGCGTGTACGGCACGAACTGGCCGCCGACGGTCACCATCTCGAGGCGCAAGCGCCCCTTGCCGTCCTGCCGCAGCCGGTAGCCTTCGCCGTCCTTCTTCGCGAGGCCGACCTTGTCGAGCAACTCGTTGGCCTGCTTGAGGTCCAGCACGCCCCACTTCTTGTTCCACTCGGGGCCCGGGCTGTAGACCGTGTCGGGCGCCGGCGCCACCGAGCCCGCCGTGCCGACACCGAGCCAGAACGCTTCGTTGAGCTGTTCGCGGTCGATGCCCAGCGCGAGCGCGTGACGGAAGTCCTTGGTGCGCAGCAGCTTGCCGATCTCCGGATCGGCGTCGTAGGCCATGCCCAGGTGCAGCGCGACGTCCGAGCCGTTGAGGCCCGGATCGAGCCGGACCGTGTAGTTGCCCTTCTTCTGGTTCTCGAGGAACACCGGCAGCTTCGACAGGTGCATGTGGCGTTCCTGGATGTCGTACTCGCCCGCGATCGCGCGCAGGTTCGCCACCTCGGCGTTCTCGGCGAGGGTCATCGTGATGCGGTCGATGTACGGCAGCTGGTTGCCCGCCGTGTCCACGGCCCAGAAGTAGGGGTTGCGCTCCATCGCCCACGTCGGCGTGTTGATCGGCGAGACGGTCCTCCACGGCGTCATGACCGGCAGCTCGGGGTTGAGCGCCCAGCTGTAGCGATTGCGCAGCAGCGACACCCAGTTGTCGAAGCCGAGGTCCTTGGCCTTCTTGTTCGCCGCCTCCTCGGAGGAGTACTTCGGCATGAACTGCTTCAGGTAGTGCGCCGGCGCGTAGGCGCCGCCCCAGTTCTGGAACGCACCCCGCGTCGCGAGCCCGGCGCCGATCGCCGTGCTGCCCGCAAGCTGGTAGACGAAGAAGGCGTAGGGCTCGGGGAACTCGAAGGCGACGGTGTAGTCGTCGATCTTCCTCATCTTCCCGTCCTTGCCGTCGATCTGGAACTCGAAGAACGGCGTCGGGACGATGTTCTTGTTGAGGTAGATGTCCTCGTACCAGAACACGAAGTCGTCGGCGGTGAGCGGCTTGCCGTCGGACCACTTGGCGCCCTTGCGCAGGTAGATCGTCGTCGTCTTGCCGTCGTCGCTGACCTTCCAGTCGCGAGCGAGGCTGGGCATGATCTTGCTGCCCGTGTAGTCGAACGTGAGGATCTTGTCGGCCGAGTTGATGCGGTTGCCGTTCTCGTGGTCGGCAGGGCCGGTGAACGCGCGGCGCCAGTTGCCGCCGTATTTCCCCACCTGGGCCAGCGGCTTCACGACGAAGAGCTGCGAAGCATCGGGCAAGCGTTTTTCGACGGCGGGGAGCTTTCCCTCCTTCACCAGCGCGGCGAGCGTCGGCGCTTCCTTGAACGCCTTCGGAAACGCATTCGCGTCGCGAAGAATTTCCGGACCCTGGAGTTTGCCGATCAACGAAGAGCCTATCTTCGGGGTTTTCGACGGATCCACTGGCGCCGCCGTTTGCGCGCCCACGCCCGCAGACCCCATCACGAAGGCGCCGAGGATTGCAAGACCGCCCAGCACACGCAGCGCGCGCATCGATTTCATATGAATCTCCATCAGCATTGTTCCGTTTCCGCAACCGGTAGAACTTGCGGCTCGAGACCCGTTGCGTTGCCCGAAATCGCAGGGCGCGGACAACGCCGCGCCGACAGGGCACATGGGGCCACTCCCCGGCGCAGCGATTCTGCGCCGCGGCCGTGGACAAAACTAGCGTTAGATCAATTCGGCTTCCAGTAAGCACGGCGCCGGACCGCCGCATTCCGCCTCGGTCCGTCCGTGACCCCCGAAGTCCGCTGTGCATTCGCCTGCGGTGCGGTGGCCAACCATTCGACGAGTCCGGGTCACTATCCCCCCGAACAACGTTTGTTCCTTTGGGGTCTTGCCGCTTGCCGTCGATCTGCACGCGAACCCCCGCTATCCTGCGCGCTTGGTTCCGAGGAGTCACGCATGCGCCCAGCCACTTCGATCTCGCTTCGCATCGCCTTCGCTGCACTGGCGCTGGCCATGCTGCCAGCGCTCACCCACGCTGCCGGGCCCATGGCCAAGGGCCAGGCACCCGGCTGGTACCGCATGCCGCTGGGCAATTTCGAGATCACTGCGCTGTCCGACGGCACCGTCGATCTGCCGGTGGACACGCTGCTCACCGGCATCACGCCGGCCAAAGTGAAGTCGGCGCTGGCGCGCGCGTACCTCAAGCCACCGCTGGAGACCTCGGTCAATGGCTACCTGGTCAACACCGGCAGCAAGCTGGTGCTGATCGATGCCGGCGCCGCGGGCCTGTTCGGGCCGACGCTGGGCAAGCTGGTGGCCAACCTCAAGGCCTCGGGCTACACGCCCGAGCAGGTCGACGAGATCTACGTCACCCATCTGCATGCCGACCACGTGGGCGGCATCACCGGTGGCGACGGCAAGGGGGTGTTCCCCAACGCGGTGGTGCGGCTGCACGCCAAGGAGGCCGCCTTCTGGCTCGACCCGGCTCAGATGGACAAGGCGCCCACCGGCATGAAGGACTTCTTCAAGGGCGCGATGGCGTCGATGAAGCCGTACCTCGACGCCGGCAAGGTCAAGCCCTTCGATGCCGACGGCGAACTCGTGCCCGGCATCCGCGCCATGGCCGCCACCGGCCACACGCCGGGCCACAGCGTGTACGTGGTCGAGAGCAACGGCGCCAAGATGGTGATGTGGGGCGACCTGATGCACGTGGCCGCGGTGCAGTTCCCCGACCCGATGGTGACGATCCAGTTCGACACCGACCCCAAGGCCGCGCGCCCGCAGCGCCGGAAGGCCTATGCCGATGCGGCGAAGAAGGGCTACTTCGTGGCGGTGGCGCACGTGCCGTTCCCCGGCATCGGCCAACTGCGGCCCGACGGCAAGGGCTACCGCTGGCTGCCGACGAACTACACGGCCAACAACCCGGCGGCGAAGTAGCGGCACTGGCAGCCTCGGCGAGGCTGCCTGAAGTTCCTGCAGCGCTCGCCGAGGCTGCAGGGTACGGCCAGGGCGCTATGCTTCGCGCCCCTCCCCATGGCAGGCATCCACATCACCGACATCGAGCGCGCCATCAACTGGTGGCGCGGGCGTTCGCCGTCGGCCGACGGCATCATCGCCTGCGCCGAGGTGCGCGCGCTGGGCGAGGTGTATGCGCTGATGGTCTATTACCGCCAGCATGCGTGCGACGAGGAGACGATGCCCGTGCGCGCCAAGGCCGCCTGGCTCGATTGGTATGCCGCCATGCCCGATGCGCCGTGCATCGCGATCTGCTCCACCGCGCAGGGCGATGCGGTGTGCAAGGGCTGCGGCCGCAGCGAAGACGAAGTGCAGCACTGGCCGGTGATGACGCCGGGCGAGAAGCGCGCGGTGTGGCGCCGCATCACGATGGACGCCACCGCGTGGCGCTTCAACCGTTACGCCGAACGCGCGCGTCAGGCCACCGGCGCCGATCACCCCGACGCCGCCGCGTTCGCCGATCCGGCCCCGCCCCGCGGAGCGCCGCTTGAGCAGCGGTAGCGCGCAGCGCGGCCCGGGCGACGCCGGCGCGCAGCGTGCTTGGCCCCGCGTCGCCGCATGGCGCGCCGACGTCGCGCGCATCGTGCCGCTGGCCTGGCCGGTGTTCGTGGGCCAGATCGCAGTGCTGATGTTTGCCACCGTCGATACCGTGCTGGTGGCGCGCTACTCGGCGGCCGATCTGGCGGCGCTGGCCGTCGGCGGTGCGGCCTACATCACGATCTTCATCGGCCTGATGGGCGTGGTGATGGCGGTGAGCCCGATCGTCGGCCAACTGTTCGGCGCCAAGCGCTTCGAGGCCGCGGGAGACCAGGTGCACCAGGCGGTGTGGCTGGCGCTCGCGCTGACGCTGCTGGGCAGCATGTTGCTGGTCTTCCCGTACCCCTTCCTGGCGCTGGCGCAGGCCACGCCCGAGGTCGCCGCCAAGGTGCGCGGCTACCTGCTGGCGCTGGCGTTCTCGCTGCCGGCGGGGCTGCTGTTCGCCGCCTACCGCGGCTTCAACACCGCGGTGTCGCGGCCCAAGGCGGTGATGACGCTGCAGCTCGCCGGGCTGGCGCTGAAGGTGCCGCTGTCGGCGCTGCTGGTGTACGGCGCCGGTCCGGTGCCGTCGCTCGGCGTCACCGGCTGCGGCATCGCCACCGCGCTGGCGATGTGGTTCCAGGTGCTCGTGGCCTGGGCCGGTGCTGCGGCGCGACCCCTTCTACGCGCCGTTCGCGCTGTTCGGCCGCGGCCTGCGCCCGCCGCACCGCGCTGCGCTGGTCGCCCAGTTGAAGCTCGGCGTGCCGATGGGGGCGTCGATCCTGGTCGAAGTCGCGGGCTTCGCGTGCATGGCTTTCTTCATCTCGCGCATCGGCGCCGCCGCGGTGGCCGGGCACCAGATCGCGGCCAACCTGGTGACGCTGCTGTTCATGCTGCCGCTCTCGATCGGCAACGCGTCGAGCACGCTGGTGGCGCAGAGCATCGGCGCCGGGGTGGCGCACGACGCACGGCGCGTCGGCTGGCACGGCATGCAACTGGCGGCGTGCTGCGCACTGGTGCTCGGCGGCATGGTGTTCTTTGCCCGCGAAGCCATCGTGCGCCTGTACACCGGCAACGAGGTCATCGTCGCCGCCGCCCTGCCGCTGCTGGCCTGGGTCGCGCTGTTCCACTTCGTCGATGCGATGCAGATCGTGGCCGCCTTCGTGCTGCGCGCCTGGCGCATCGCCACCGTGCCGCTGGTGATCTACGCCACCTCGATCTGGGGCCTCGGCATGGGCGGCGGCTACGTGCTGGCGTTCAACGTCGGCGGCGAAGTGCCGGCCGCCCTGCAGGGCGCCCGCGGCTATTGGGTCGCATCCACCAGCGGCATCGGTGCGGCGGCGATCGGCCTGACGCTGTACCTGTTCTGGGTGCTGCGGCAGCAGCAGCGCGCTACGCTGCCAGCGGCAGGCTGAGCACGAAGCAGCTGCCGCCACCGGCGCGCGCTTCGCAGCGCACGCTGCCGCCGTGGCGCTCGGCGATCTGCTTCACCAGCGCCAGGCCGAGGCCGACGCCGCCCTCGCGCTCGGCATGGCCGGGCAGGCGGAAGAACGGCTCGAAGATGCGCTCGCGCAGCGCCTCGGGAACGCCGGGGCCGCGGTCGCACACGCGCAGCTCGGCACGCGGCGGCGGGCCGGCCACGCGCTCGGCGCTCAGCGTGATCTCGCCGCCGCCGTAGCGTTTGGCGTTCTCGAGCAGGTTGCGCAGCGCGCGGCGCAACAGGCGTTCGTCGCCGTGCACGGCGAGTGCAGGCCGCGTGGCCTGCAACTCGGCGCCGACCTGTGCGGCCTCGACGGCGGCGATCGCGATCAGCTCCACCGCGGCGTGGTTGTCGGTCACGGCCTGGGCATCGAGGCGGCTCGCCAGCAGCACCTCTTCGACCAGCGCATCGAGCTCGCCGATGTTGGTGCGGATCTCGTCCTTCAGGTGCTCGCGCTGGGCGCCCGTCGGGCGTCTCCTCGAGCAGCGAGACGGCCATCTTCAGCCGCGCCAGCGGCGAGCGCAGTTCGTGGCTGGCATTGGCCAGCAGCGATTGATGCGAGCGCACCAGCGCCTCGATGCGCCCGGCGGCCTGGTTGAAGCTGGCGCCCAGCGCGGCCACTTCGTCGCGCCCGCTGGCATCGACGCGCTGGCCGAGCGCGCCGGCGCCGAAGCGCTCGACGCCCGCCTTCAGGCTCTCGAGCCGGCGCGTCAGGCGCCGCACCACCGGGTAGGCGCCCGCGGCCACGGCCGCGAACAACAACAGCAGCAAGGCCACCAGCGCGGCACCGCGCGGCCACGGCGGCAGCGGTGCTTGCCGCTGCGGCCCGGCCGTGCCGCCGCCGGGCCGCAGCGCGCCGTCCGCGCGCATGCCTTGCATCGGCCCGCGCAACAGCCACAGCGTGCGGCCGTCGTCCAGGCGCACCGGCAGGCCATGCCGATCGCCGGGCATCTCGGCGGTGCGGCGCAGGTACGACTCGCTGGCACCGATGCGCTGGCCCTGCTCGTCGTCCAGCGCCAGCGGCAGGCGCAGCCGCTGCGACCACTCGCCGAGCGCATCGGCCTGCTGCTCGCGCGCGGCATCGGCCGGCGGCAGCGAGCGCTGGATCAGGTCGGCCCAGGCGCCGATGCGCTCGCTGACCTGCGCGTCGAAGCGGCCGCGCTCGGCCTGCACTTCGCGCTGGAACAACCACGCCGAGCCGGTGGCAAACAGCGCCAGCGCCACCACCACCGTGAGGTAGATGCGCAGGTAGAGCGACTTCATCCGTCGCTGCCTGCGTCCTGGCGCTTCGCGAACAGGTAGCCGACGCCGCGCACGGTGAGCACGCGCTTCGGATCCTTGGGGTCGTCTTCGATGGCCGCGCGGATGCGCGAGATGTGCACGTCGATCGAGCGGTCGAAGGCTTCCAGCGGATGGCCGCGCAGCGCGTCCATGATCTGGTCGCGCGACAGCACGCGGCCGGCAGCCTGCGCCAGCACCGCGAGCAGATCGAACTGGTGCGTGGTGAGCTCGCACGATTTCGCATCGAGCCGCGCCTGGCGCGCACCGAGGTCGATCTCGAGGCGGCCGAAACGCAGCACCTCGTCGGCCGCGGTTTCGGGTTGGGCGCGGCGCAGCAGCGCCTTCACGCGGGCCAGCAATTCACGCGGCTCGAACGGCTTGCCGAGGTAATCGTCGGCGCCGATCTCGAGGCCGACGATGCGGTCGAGCGGCTCGCCGCGCGCCGTCAGCATCAGCAGCGGCAGCCGCCGCGTGCGCGCATCGGCACGCAACTCGCGCGTCAGGTCCAGGCCGTCGCCGTCGGGCAGCATCAGGTCGAGCAGCAGTGCATCGTATTGGCCCTCGCGCAGGCGCTCGCGGCCGGCGGCCAGCGACCCGGCGGCGTCGACCTCGTAGCCGGCGTGGCGCAGGTAATCGCCGACCATGCCGGTCAGGCGGGCGTCGTCGTCGATCAGCAGCAGGCGCTGCGCGTGGGCCATCGTCGCGCTCGTGTCAGAAATGAAAGGCCCCGGTCGCACCTCGCGCCGGGGCTCGGGCCTGGAAAGCATACGGCAGTTAACCCGCAGCCGCGCCGTCGCCGCAGGCCGCGCCGGGCCGCTCCCAAGCGGCCTGCGCTCCCCTCGGGCCCACGAAGGGGCCCCTGCGGGTCCTGGGGCGACGCCGCAGGCGTCTTGGGGCTGTCACTTCTTGGCCGGGGCACCTTGCAGTTGCTGACGCTCCTGCATGTGGCGGCGCATCATGTCGCCGCGCTGGGCCATGTGATCGGCCATCAGCTTGCGCTGCTCGGGCGTCAGCACGCGGCTGACGTCCAGCATCGACTGCATCATGCGGCGCGAGGCCTGGTCATGCTGCTGCATCATCTGCTGGCGCAGCGCCTCGGCGGCATTGGCGTCGACCGTCGGCTGGCTGAACAGCTTCATGCCCTGCTCGCGCAGCGCGCGGTGCGCTTCACGCTGGGCCTGTCGCTCGGTGGCATTGCGCTCGAAGATCTGCTTGATCTGCGCGCGCTGCTCGGCGGTGGCTTTGACCGTGTCGAGCATGCGCTCGCCCATCCGGCCCTGCATCATGCCGATGCCCGGGCCGCCGTAGGCGCCTGGACCGCCATGACCGCCATGGCCGCCAAAGGAACCGGGGCCACCCTGGGCCCAGACCGACAGTGCGGCGGTGCCGAGAACGGCAACGAGGACCGCGCCGCTGAACAGGCGGGCGGCGGAAATCGGGAAGCGTGCGGTGCGGGTCATCGAAGGACTCCTGTGGCAGTGACGATGCCCAGACAATGCGCGCCCACCGTGAGGCGCTGACGGCTGGCTCGTAAAGCTGCGTAAACCGGCGTTGCGGCCGATCAATGGCGGCTCGTCAGGGCCGGGGTTCGATGCGCGTGAGCGTGCGGCGCAGCGCGAACTCGGGGTTGCCGCTGCGCAGCTCCAGCCGCAGCAGCACGCCGCTCTTGCGGTCGACCACCATGACGCCGTCGAGCCGGGTGCCGTGGCTGCCCATCGGCGCGTCGCCGAACAGCTCGATCACCGCGGCATCGAACGGGCGACCGAGCGAGGTCTGCACGCCC
The DNA here is from genome assembly GCA_963840805.1 of uncultured beta proteobacterium. GTDB lineage: Bacteria > Pseudomonadota > Gammaproteobacteria > Burkholderiales > Burkholderiaceae_C > CADEEN01. The sequence continues at coordinate 242,831 of CAWJAJ010000015.1, forward strand.
AGCGCGATGACCTGGCCGCGCAGGCGGCCGGTGCCGCCCTCTTCGCCGCCGATGACGTCGCCGCTGAGGACGTCGCCCAGTGCCATCTCCGGGCGCAGCAGCCGCTTCCAGTGCAGCCAACCGCTCTGCTCGGGCATCTGCGGCTGGTTGCCCCAGCGGTCCTGCCGCCAAGGCAGCGGCTGCACGCGGCCGCCGAGGTCGGCCGTGAACTCGATCTCGTCGCGGCGCAGCGCGGCCACGCGCAAGCCCAACTCGCGCACCGGCCCGCCGGCTGCCGCGCGCTCTTCGTAGACCAAGCGCTCGCCGGGCACGATCGGCAACGCCGCGGCACGCGCCGCATCCAGTTGCTCGGGCGGCGGCGGGCAGGCCCGCTGCGCCAGTGCCTGGCGCAGCGCTTCGTCGCGGCCGCGCAGCGTGGCCAAGGCCTTGGCATCGGGCCCGGTGGGACGCATCGCCAGCAGCGCCGGCCAGAACAGCGTCGTCACGCCGAGGCCGAAGGCGATGATGTTGTTGCCCGAGCGCTCGTCGACGGCGTAGGCCAGGTCCGTGGCGCGCTGGCGCACGCGGTCGGCCTCGTCGTACAGCGCGTCGCAATCCAGCGCGGCGTATAGCGACGGGTCGATGGCCGCCGGGCGCACGTCGGCCGAGCGGGTGGCGCAGGCCGCAAGCAAGGCCAGCGGCAGCAGCGCGGCGAGCCATCGGGAACCATCGGGCATGACGCTGATTTTGCCGTGCATTTGCTGCCTTGACCCCGCTCAATCGCGGTGGCGGCGCAACCGCTAGTCTGGATGCACCCGGCGCCTGCGGTGCCGCACTGTCGATTGCCCCATGCCCGCCCGCCTGCTGACCCCGCGCGAACTGGTCACGCGCTGCGACCCGGCCTCCCTCGGCATCGAAGACACGACCAGCGGCGACGGCCGCGCGATCGTCGGCCAGCAACGCGCCCGCGCTGCGATCGACTTCGGCATCGCGATGGCGCGCGGCGGCCATCACCTGTTCGTGATGGGCCCGCGCGGCTCAGGCAAGCAGACGCTGGTGCGCGACGCGATCGCGGCGCAACTCGCCCGCGGCGGCGGTGAACGCTTCGACTGGGTCTACGTCAACAACTTCGAGCAACCGCACAAGCCGCTGGCGCTGCGCCTGCCGCAGGGGCGCGGCACGCAGTTGCGCCAGCACATGCGCACGCTGGTGCAGGACTTGCGCACGATGATCCCGGCGACCTTCGAATCGGAGGAGTACGCCAACGCCGTCGAGCGGCTGAACAACGAATACAAGGAGCGCGCCGAACAGGCCGTGCTGGCCGTCGGCGAAGACGCGCAGCGGCAGGGCCTGGTGATGGTGCGCACGCCGGTGGGTCTGAGCTTCGCGCCGCGCAAACCACCGGGCACCGGCGAAGCCGCCGGCGAGGTCGGCGTGCTCTCGCCGCAGGAGTTCGAGGCCCTGCCGCAGGCCGAGCGCGAGCGGCTGCAAGCGGCGATGAGCGCAGCCCAGGAGCAATTGGCGCGCACGCTGCGCAGCTCGGTGCAACTGCGCAAGGAACTGGCCGATCGCCTGCGCACGCTGAACCGCTCGATGACCCTGGTGGCCGTGGAGCACGTGGTCGACGAAGTCAAGGCGCTCTACACCGACCTGCCGGACGTCGGTGCCTACCTCGACGCCGTGCGCGCCGACGTGATCGACAGCGCCGACAGTTTCCGCGCGGCCAAGGACGACGACGGCAGCGGAGCCGGAGCACCCCGACCTGTCGGCCTACGAGGTCAACCTGATCGTCGACACCGCCGGCAGCGACGGCACGCCGATCGTGACCATCGACCATCCGACCTACAACAACCTGATCGGCCGTGTCGACCACATCGCGCGGCTGGGCACGCTGCTGACCGATTACCGCCTGATCAAGGCCGGCGTGCTGCACCGGGCCAATGGCGGCTACCTGCTGATCGACGCGGCCAAGCTGCTGGTGCAGCCGTTCGCCTGGGACGCGTTGAAGCGCGCGCTGCTGCGCGGCGAGATCCGCATCGAATCGGTGGCCGATCTGTACAGCCTGGTCTCGACGATGCAGCTCGAGCCGACGCCGATCCCGCTCAGCGTCAAGGTGGTGCTGCTCGGCGAGCGCTACCTCGGTGCGTTGCTGCAGGCCTACGACCCGGATTTCGGCAAGCTGTTTCGCGTCGTCGCCGATCTGTCGGACGAGTTGCCGCGCGAGCCGGCCACGCAGCGCGAACTGGCGCGCGCGCTCGCAGGCGCGCGCGGTCGAGCACGCGCTGCTGCCGCCCAGCACGCCGGCGCTGGCACGGCTGATCGACCACGCCTCGCGCCTGGCCGGCGACGCCACGCGCCTGACCGCCGAGGTGCAGCACCTGCTCGACGTGACGATGGAAGCCGACCACCTGGCGCGCAACGCCGGGCGCCCCTGCATCGAGGCGCCCGACATCGGCGCGGCGATCGCGGCGCGGCGCCAGCGCGCGAGCCGGCTGCACGAGCGGCTGCAGCGCGAAGTCGCGCGCGACATGCTGATGATCTCCACCGCCGGGCAGCATGTCGGCCAGGTCAACGGGCTGATGGTGTTCGAGGTCGGCGACGAGGCATTCGGCGAACCGGTGCGCATCAGCGCCACCACGCGGCTCGGCGAAGGCGAGGTCATCGACATCCAGCGCGAGACGCAGCTGGCCGGCCCGCTGCATGCCAAGGGCGTGCTGATCCTGGCCTCGTACCTGGCCTCGCGCTACTCGCGCTTCCATGCCCACGCCATCGTCGCCAGCCTGGTGTTCGAGCAGACCTACGGCATGGTCGAGGGCGACAGCGCCTCGCTGGCCGAGCTGGTGGCGCTGCTGTCGTCGATCGCCGACGTGCCGGTGAAGCAGTGCTTCGCCGTCACCGGCTCGGTCAACCAGTTCGGCGACGTGCAGCCGATCGGCGGCGTCAACGAGAAGATCGAAGGCTTCTTCGACATCTGCGCCGCGCGCGGGCTGGACGGCACGCACGGCGTGATCGTGCCGCAGGCCAACGTGGCGCAGCTGATGCTGCGCGACGACGTCATCGACGCAGTGGCGGCCGGGCGCTTCGCGATCCACGCGGTGCGCCATGTCGACGACGCGGTCGAGGTGCTGACCGGCCTGGCCGCCGGCGATCCGCTCGCGCCGCAGCCCGACAGCGTCAACGGGCGCATCGCGGCGCGGCTGCGCGAGTACGCCACGCTCGGCCGCAGCGGGCAACGCCGCATCGCGCGCCGCCGTGTCGTGACCACGACCCACCTCCATCTGCCCGATGGCAATGGGCCGGAGACGAGCGAGCCCTGAGCCATCGACAGGCGAGCCCCATGAATGCGCCATTGGCCCCGCCCGTCCGCCATGTGCTGGCCGTGCTCGACGACACCGTCGAAGGCGCGCTGGTGATCGAGTGGTCGGCAGCGCTGGCGCACACGCTGCAGCGCGAGCTGGCGGTGGTCTATGTCGAGAGCACGCCGGCGCTGGGAGCCGCGGCGCTGCCGGGCACCCGGGTGCTGGCCCATGCGGGGGCGCAGTGGGCACCGTTCACGCCACCGGACGTCGAGCGCGGCTTCCGCTTGCAGGCCGAGCGGTTGCGCGCGCTGGCCGGCCCGATTTCGCTGCGCCATGCCGTGAACTGGTCGCTGCGCACGCTGCGCGGCGCACTGCCGCGCACCGCATTCGAGCTGTTCACCGAGGCTGACCTGCTGTTCATCGCGTCGCCGCTGCCGCTGCGGGTGCTGCACATGCGGGGCGGTCCGGCGCGCGCCGTGCGGGTGGCCGCGGTGACCGACGGCAGCGACGCCGGCGCGCGCGGCGTGCGTGCGGCCACGCAGCTGGCGCAGGCGCTGGCGGCTCCACTGCAGGTGCTGCAGCTCGCCCCCGGCGAAGACGCGACCGAACCGTTGCTGCGCGCCGGCCTGCAGCATGCCGATGTGCTGGTGCTGCCGCGCGCGCTGGCTTCGCAACGCAGCCTGGCCCGCGTGCCGTGCCCGGCGCTGCTGGTGGCCTGAGGATCTCCATGGCGACCCGTCCGGCCTCCGGCGAAATCCGCGAGATGAAGGTGCTGGCGCTGTCCGGCGGCGGCTTCCTCGGGCCTGTACACCGCGCATGTACTGCAGGCGCTCGAGACGCGCGCCGGCGTGCCGCTCGGCCGCTGTTTCGACCTCATCGCCGGCACCTCGATCGGTGCCGTGCTGGCGCTCGCGCTGGCCTACGAAGTGCCGATGGTGCGGCTGGTGCGTCTGTTCACCGATCACGGGCCGCGCGTGTTCTCCAGCCGCGCGCTGCCGGCCGGCACGGTGGGCCGATTGCTCGACCTGACGCGTTCGGTGCTGGGCCCGAAGTACAGCGGCGAGGCCTTGCACGAGGCGCTGGCGGTCGAACTCGGCGACTGGCGACTCGGCGATGCGCTGCACCCGGTGGTGGTGCCGGTGGTCGATGTGGGCGAGTGCCGCACCAAGGTCTTCAAGACACCGCACGCCGAGCCCTCGCTCGGCGACGCCGACCTGCGCGCTGCCGATGTCGCAATGGCCGCGTGCGCCGCGCCGGCGTACTTCCCGTCGGTACGCATCGGCGAGCGGCTGTATGCCGACGGCGGGCTGTTCGCGGTGGCGCCCGACCAGGTCGCGCTGCACGAGGTCGAGCATTTCATCGGTGTCGATCCGTCGCGGCTGTCGATGCTGTCGATCGGCACCGCGACCGCGCGCTATCAGCCGCGTGAAGGCGTGCAGGAGGAGGCCGGCGCCGTCGGCTGGCTCAGCGAAGGCCGCTTGATCCTGACGCTGATCTCGGTGCAGCAGCAGCATGTGCAGGCGATGATGGAAGATCGCCTCGGCGAACGCTACCTGCGCCTGGATGCCGAGTGGCCGGCCGATGCCGGGCTGGGCATCGACGTGGCCACTGCCGACGCCGCGCAGCGCCTGGCCGCGCTGGCCAAGGGAACGATGAAGACCGCCGACGCGCGGCGGCTGGCACTCTTCCTCGAACCGGTGCCCGCGCCATGAATGCCTCGCGGACCCTGCATGCCTTCACTGGCCGCGCGCTGGTGCTCGGTTTCGGCTGCATCGGCCAGGCCTTGTTGCCGCTGCTGCTGCGCCACCTCGCGCTGCGGCCCGATCAGATCACCATCGTCAAGCCGCACCCGCACGACCTCGACGCGGCGCGTGCCGCGGGCGTGCACTGCGTCGTGCAGGGGGTGACACGCGACAACCTGCACACCCTGCTCGCGCCGCGCCTGTCGGCGGGCGACCTGCTGATCAACCTGTCGGTCGATGTCTCGAGCGTGGCGCTGCTGCAGTGGTGCCGCGACGCCGGTGTGTTGTACCTCGACACCTGCATCGAACCGTGGGCCGACGGCTACCTCGATCCGACGCTGAGTGCCTCGCAACGCAGCAACCACGCGCTGCGCGAAGCCGCACTCGCGTTGCGCTGCACGGGCCCGGCGCCGACAGCGGTGTTGACGCACGGCGCCAATCCGGGCCTGGTGTCGCACTTCGTCAAGCAGGCGTTGCTGAACATCGCCGCCGACACCGGCCAGGCCGAAGCGGCGCCGACGACGCGCGAGGGCTGGGCCCGCCTGGCGCAGCGCCTGGGCGTGCGCGTGATCCACATCGCCGAGCGCGACACGCAGGTCGGCGCCCAGCGCAAGGCGCCCGGCGAATTCGTCAACACCTGGTCGGCCGAGGCCTTCGTCGACGAGGGCACGCAGCCGGCCGAGCTCGGCTGGGGCAGCCACGAACGCCACTTCCCGCCCGACGGCGCCTATCACGCGAGCGGCACGCCGGCGGCGATCTACCTGAACCGCCCCGGTGCCGGCACGCGCGTGCGCAGCTGGACGCCGCGCGGCGGGCCGATGCATGGCTTCCTGGTCACGCACGCCGAATCGATCTCGATCACCGAGTACCTGACGCTCGGCGAGGGCCGCACGCCCGCCTACCGGCCCACCGTGCACTACGCCTACCACCCTTGCGACGACGCGGTGCTGTCGCTGCACGAACTGGCCGGGCGCAACTGGCGCATGCAGCCGCGCCAGCGCGTGCTGCGCGACGACATCGACCGCGGCATCGACGAACTCGGCGTGCTGCTGATGGGCCACGCGCGCGGCGCCTACTGGTACGGCTCGCAGCTGTCGATCGGCCAGGCACGGGCGCTCGCGCCGCACAACAACGCCACCAGCCTGCAGGTCGCGGCCGCGGTGCTCGCCGGTGCCGTATGGGCGCTGAAGCACCCGGCCCGCGGCATCGTCGAGCCCGACGAGATGCCGTTCGACGAAGTGCTCGGCACCACCGCGCCGTACCTCGGCCCGATGGCCGGCGTCTACAGCGACTGGACGCCGCTGGCCGATCGCGGCTGGCTGTTCGGCGAAGACGTCGACCGCGACGACCCCTGGCAGTTCAAGAACTTCCGCGTCACATGAAACCCAACCTGAACGGCATTGCGCAAGGCCTCGTCGATTCGCTCGCCGGGCGCGCCGGCGTGTCGTTCGCGGTCGTGCTGCCCGACGGCTCGCGTGTGACCAGCGGCGCGCAGGCGCCTGCGTTCACGGTGGTGCTGCGCAACGAGGCGGCGCTGCTGGCGTTGATGACACGCGGCCACATGGGGCTGCTCGAGTCGTACTTCGACGCAGGCCATCGACGTCGAAGGCGACATCGGCGCGGCGTTTGCGGCCGGCATGGCCTCGGGCTTCGACAGCCGCTTCAACCCGATCGGCGCGGTCGAGAACAACCTGCACGAGTGGCGCTTCTCGAACCGCAGCATCGAGCAGGCCAAGGCCAACGCCCGCGCGCACTACGGCCTGGGCGAGGCGTTCTACCGGCTCGTGGCTCGACGAGCCGCTGAAGATGTACACCTGCGGCTACTGGCCCGAGGGCACGACGACGCTCGAGCAGGCGCAGCGCAACAAGATCGACCATGTCTGCCGCAAGATCCGGCTCGCCCCGGGCGAGCGCTTCGTCGACATCGGCTGCGGCTTCGGCGGCTTCATGTTCCGCGCGCTCGAGACGCGTGGGCGCGTTCGGCACCGGCGTGAACACCACCACCGAGCAGGTCGAGTGGCTGCAGCGGCGAGATCGCCCGCCGCGGCCTGGCCGATCGACTGGCGGTGCGCGAGGCCGATTTCCGCGAGGTCGACGGCGAGTACGACAAGGTGGTGTCGATCGGCGTGCTCGAACACGCCGGCCGCGACCAGCTGGCCGAGGTGATCAAGGCGCATGCCGATTTCCTGAAGCCCGGCGGCCTGGGCATGCTGCATTTCATCGGCCACGTCGGGCGCCACGACACCGAGCTCTTCATCCGCAAGCATGTGTTTCCCGGCGGCTGGATCCCGAGCCTGGCCGATGCGATCGTGGAGATGGAGCGCTGCGGCCTCGAGGTGATCGACATCGAGAACCTGCGCCGCCACTACGCGCCGACGCTCGACGCCTGGGCCGAGCGCTTCGAGCGCCGCTGGCCCGAGATCCAGGCGCTCGATCCGCAGCGCTTCGACGAGCGCTTTCGCCGCATCTGGCGCAGCTACCTGGTCGGCTGCGCCGAGATGTTCCGCTCGCCGGCCGGCTACACGCACCTGTTCCAGATCGTCTTCAGCAAGGGCAACGTCACGCGCAGCAGTTACCCGATGAGCCGCGCGCCACCTCTATGACGCCTGAACCGGGCGGCCTACCGCGAACGCTGCGAACGCATCGGCGCCGCGGTCCGCGCCGGCGGCGCCGGCCAGCCGCTGGGGCTGGCCAAGCGCACCTCGAACCTGTTCCGCGACCGGCGCGAAGGCAGCCAAGCAGCGCCTGGACCTCGGCGAGTTCACGCATGTCCTCGAAGTCGATCCGCGCGAAGGCTGGGTCGATGTCGAAGGCCTGGTGACCTACGACGCGCTGGTCGACGCCACGCTGCGCGCACGGCGTGATGCCGCAGGTGGTGCCGCAGTTGAAGACCATCACCGCCGGCGGCGCGGTGGCCGGCGTCGGCATCGAGGCCACGTCGTTCCGCCACGGCCTGGTGCACGACACGCTGCTCGAAGCCGACGTGCTGCTGGCCAGCGGCGAGGTCGTGACCTGCACGCCCGACAACGAGCACCGCGAGCTGTTCCTCGGCCTGCCCAATTCGTACGGCACGCTCGGCTACGCGCTGCGGCTGCGCCTGCGCACGCAACCGGTGCGGCCGTTCGTGCAGGTCGAGCACCTGCGCTTCTCGACGCCGCGCGCGTTCTTCGCCGCGCTGCAGCAGGCCTGCGACGGCGAGCGCCGATTTCGTCGACGGCGTGGTGTTCGCCCGCGACGACCTGGTGCTCAACGTGGCGCGCTTCGTCGACGCCGCGCCGGCGCTCAGCGACTACAGCTTCGAGCACATCTACTACCGCTCGCTGCGCGACAAGCCGATCGACTACCTGACCACGGCCGACTACCTCTGGCGCTGGGACACCGACTGGTTCTGGTGCTCGAAGAACGTCGGCGCGCAGCACCCGCTGGTGCGCCGCCTGCTCGGGCGGCGGCGGCTGAACTCGCGCACCTACACCCGGCTGATGCGCTGGAACGCGCGCTGGGGCCTGACGCGCCGGCTCGCCCGCTGGCGCGGCCTGCACACGCGAATCGGTGATCCAGGACGTCGACCTGCCGGTCGACCGCGCCGAGGCGTTCCTCGACTTCCTGCTCGCCGAGATCGGCATCCTGCCGGTCTGGGTCTGCCCGATCCGCCCTGCCGATCCGGCACTGCCGTTCGCGCTCTACCCGCTCGAAGCCCGGCACGCGCTACGTGAACTTCGGCTTCTGGGACGTGGTCGAGAGCCGCGACTGCGCACGAGCCCGGCCACTTCAACCGCCTGGTCGAGCGCCGGGTGATCGAGCTCGGCGGCATCAAGTCGCTGTACTCGGACAGCTACTTCACGCCCCGCGAGTTCGCGCGCGCCTACCGCATCGCCCGCTACAGCGCGCTGAAGACCCGCTACGACCCCGAGCGGCGGCTGCTCGGGTTGTACGAGAAGTGCGTGCAGCGGCGTTGATGCGGCCCGGCGGACGGCATGGCTGGCCGGGTGCGGTCATTCACTAATGCCCTGTTTTGTCGATCCCTTGCTGACGACGTCGCATTGCCGGGTCCCGCCCCGGCGGGCGGGTAACTTTCATTTGGGGGGCCAAATGAAAGTCACCAAAGCAAAGGCCCTCAATGCAACACCTCTCATGCGTTCTGCCCGCTGTGGCGCCCCGGCCCAGCGGGCCACTTGGAAATGGTGCGGCACATCGGACTTGCAGCGCACTCGGCGGCACGGGCCTCGCAAAGCCTCGCCCGCGCGAATTCGCTGGACCCCAGGCCGATGCGAAGCGAGGCCTCGTCGAGTGGGCTGTCGCATAGATGGGCGGCGGTGTCTCCAGGTGGCCCGCCGGGCCGGGTGGGCAAGGGGCGAAGAACGAACCGAGAGGTGTTGCATTCAGCCCCTTTGCTTTGGTGACTTTCATTTGGGGCCGCAAATGAAAGTTACCCGGCCGCCGGGCCGGGACCCGGCAGGGAGGCAGTACGGCACAGCCCGCACAATCCCTAGTCAGCGGCTGCCGCACCAGCCCCGCCGCCAGCGCGGTGATCTCGGCCTCGTCGAGCGTCTCCTTGGCCAGCAGGGCCTGCGCCGCGCGGTCGAGCACGGCGCGGTTGGCGGCCAGCATCGTGGTCGCCAGGTCGAAGCCGGCCTGCACGATGCGCTGCACTGCGGCGTCGATGCGCTCGGCGGTGTCGGGGCTGGTGCCCGGCGCGTTCCACGCCGGTGCGCCCGGCACGTCGAGCAGGCGCGGCGGGCCCTCGGCGTAGCTGACGTGGCCGAGGCCCTCGTCCATGCCGTAGCGCGTGACCATGTCGCGCGCGATCGCGGTGGCGCGCGCGATGTCGTCGGCCGCGCCGGTGGAGAGCTCGCCGAACACCAGCTGCTCGGCGGCGCGGCCGCCCAGCAGCACGGCGATCCGGGCGTCGAGCTCGCTGCGCCGCACCAGGTAGCGGTCCTCGCTCGGCCGCTGCAGCGTGTAGCCGAGCGCGCCGATGCCATGCGGAATGATCGATACCTTGTGCACCGCGTCGCTGCCCGGCAGCGCCAGCGCCACCAGCGCATGGCCCATCTCGTGGTGAGCCACGACCTCGCGCTCGCGCGGGCTCAGCACGCGGGTCTTCTTCTCGATGCCCGCGACGACGCGCTCGATGGCCTGCGTGAAGTCGTCGAGCGTCACCGCATCGGCCTTGCGCCGCGTCGCCACCAGCGCGGCTTCGTTGACGACGTTGGCCAGGTCGGCGCCGGCCAGCCCGACCGTGAGGCCGGCGACCTGGTCGAGATCGACGCCGGGCGCGAGCGCGATCTTCTTCACGTGCACGCGCAGGATCGCGACGCGCCCCTTGCGGTCCGGTCGATCGACCAGCACCTGGCGGTCGAAGCGGCCGGCACGCAGCAGCGCCGGATCGAGGATCTCGGGGCGGTTGGTGGCCGCCAGCAGCACCACGCCGACGCTCGGGTCGAAACCGTCGAGCTCGACCAGCAGCTGGTTCAGCGTCTGCTCGCGCTCGTCGTGGCCGCCGAAGCCGGGGAAGGCGCCGCGGGCCTTGCCCAACGCATCCAGCTCGTCGATGAAGATGATCGCCGGCGCACTGGCCCGTGCCTGCTCGAACAGATCGCGCACGCGCGCCGCGCCGACGCCGACGAACATCTCGATGAACTCCGAGCCGCTGATCGAGAAGAACGCCACCCCTGCTTCGCCGGCGACCGCGCGTGCGAGCAGTGTCTTGCCGGTGCCGGTGGGGCCCATCAGCAGCACGCCCTTGGGGATGCGCGCGCCGAGCCGGCCATGCTCCTTCGGGTTCTTCAGGAAGTCGACGATCTCCTGCAGCTCGGCCTTGGCCTCGTCGACGCCGGCGACGTCGTCGAAGGTCACGCCGGTGCTCTTCTCGACATAGACCTTGACCTTGCTCTTGCCGATGCCGATGAGCCCGCCGGCGCCCATCTTGTCGGCGAACTTGCGATAGAAGAGGTACCAGATGCCGAAGAACACCAGCGCCGGCGCGAACCACGACAGGATGTCGTGCAGCCAGGTCGATTCGTGCACGCGCGTATAGGGCACGTTGAAGCGCGACAGCCGCTCGGCCACTGCCGGCTCCACGAGCGCCGACACCACCACCTGCTTGCCGCCCGCCTCGGCGGTCTTCAGGCGGCCGCTGATCAGCCGGTCACCGACATCGATGCTCTCGATGCGGCCTTCGGCGAGGTACTGCTCGAAGCGGCTGTACGGCACCGTCTCGACGGTCTGCGCCTGGATCCATCCCTCGCGCAGCCACATCACTGCGAGCAGCGCGAAGATCAGGTAGCCGAGGTTGAAGCCGGTCTTCTTTTCCATAGCACCGTCGATTGGTGCATGGCCGGGGCCGGCACAACTTGATGGTCGTCAACGGCCACTCAGCCGCGCGCTGCCGCGTCGGCGCGTTCCTGCAGCAGCGCCAGCAGCGGCGCCAGGTGATGGGCCAGCGCGAGCGCGACCCGCTGATCGGCGGTGGTGAACTCGCGCGGCCGCGTGTCGAACAACTCGATGATGCCGATCGAGCGGCCGGCCGAAACCAGCGGCGTCAGCAGCAGCGACGCGAAGCCGCGCTCGCGCAGCAAGGCCGCCTCGGCGCCGTCGACCTCCGGGTCGTCGACGCGGCAGGTGTAGGTCAGCCCTTGCGCCAGCGCCCGCGCCGTGTTGGGGTAGTCGGTCAATTCGTAGGTCTGCTCGGCGAGCTTCCAGTCGTCGTGGCCGAAGCGGTAATAGGCGACGGCCTTGACGCTGACGCCCTCGGCGTCGAGCAGGTCGACGCAGCCGCCGGAGCAGGCCAGCACGTGCACCCACTCGCGCAGCGCACCGCGCGCGGCGGTGACGACGTCACGCGCGTCGGGCAACTCGGGCGGCGGCAGGCTCGGCTGCGCTTCGGTGACGTCGCGTCGCCGGCTGGCATAGGCGATCTCGGTCATGTCGGCGACGGACACGACACCCCGGCCGCGCGCCTTCGCGTCGTAGACGGCGGCGTCGGCGCGATCGAACAGGTCACCCGGCTCGCGCGTCGAGGCCACGAAGGCGATCCCGGCAGACGTCGAGAGGCGCCCGACGCCCGGCAACACCGTCGCACAGACCTTGGCCACCGCCCGCCGTGCAATGCGCAGCACGACGTCGCGCTCGACGCCGACGAACAACGCGCCGAATTCGTCGCCGCCGAGCCGCGCGATGCGATCGAACTCGCGGGTCGTCGCGCGCAGTGCATCGGCCACAGCGCGCAGCGCCTGGTCGCCGGTCTGGTGCCCGTGCACGTCGTTGATCAGCTTCAGGTAATCGAGATCGAACAGCACCAACGCCACCGGCGGCGCGTCGGCGCCGCCCGCGGCGAGTGCGCGGCTGACCTCGTCGTGGAACGCCGCGTGGTTCAGCAGGCCGGTCAGCGAGTCGCGGCCTACCGACTCGCGCAATCGGACCTCGGCGCGCTTCATGTCGGTGATGTCGCGCGCGAAGCAGGCGATCTCGTCGGCGCCGCGCGGCACGATCCAGACGTCGAACCAATGCACGGCACCGCGCACCGTCAGCGCGGCCTGGTCGCGCTGCGCGACGCGGCTCGTGCGCACGGCCTCGAGCCTGCCCGCCAGGGCGCCGCCGATCACGCCCAGCTCGGCGAGGCGCTCGACACCGAGCCCGAGCAGGGCCGTCGCCGGCACGCCGGCGAGATCGGCAGCGGCCTGGTTGGCGAAGGTCGCGCGCAGAGCGGTGTCGAAGCCGACGATCGGATCCGGGCAGGCCGCATCCTCCAGGCGCGCGGCGACCGCGCGGTCGCGCTCGTCGCTGGTGACGGCGGCTCGTTGCGGGGGAAGGTCGGCGGTGGTCAACGGTGGGGGTCCGGTTCGTGACGTCATCGGCCGCACCGGCCGGAAATGGAACCGCGCGACGCGGCGTGCCGTCGTGCGCAATGTACTGCGTGACTTCTGTCGCACCCCAGACACGACGCCCGGCCGCAGGCGACCCGTCGCGCGGCCGTTCGCGCCGTGCAGGAGTGCCGGCAAACGCCATGGCCCACGCGCATTGCCGCTGTTAGCATTCGGCGCCATTGGGTTGGACCAGGGAGGCCGAACGATGCCGTATCGCGTGCACGACCGGCGAGCAGCGCTGGTGGGCCTTGCGCTCGGCGCCATCGCGCCTGGCCTGGCATGGGCCGCGGGGCCGACGCTCGCGCTGGCCACCGGATCGCGCGAGCCGCTGGTGTCGTCCCCCGGACGACCCGGCTTTGCCGAGGAGATTGCACGCGAAGCCTTGCGGCGCATCGGCCATGAGCTTCGCGTGGTGCCGCTGCCGGTCGAGCGGGCGCTGGTGAATGCCAACGCCGGCATCGAGGACGGCGACCTCTACCGTGCTGCCGGGTTCGAGAAGGACTATCCGGATCTGGTGCAGGTGCCGCAGCCGCTGCTCGACCAGGACTTCGTTGCCGTCGCGCGGCGCCCCGACGTGCAGGTGCGTGGCTGGCCCGACCTGGCCCGCTACAGCGTGGCCTACGTCACCGGCAACAAGATCCTCGAGCGCCAGTTGCAGGGCTTCGCCAACGTGACATCGGTGCGCGACAACGCGTTGTTGTTCGGGCTGCTGGCCAATGACCGCGTCGACGTGGCATTGATCAATCGCTGGGTCGGCCTGCTCGCCGCGCGGCAGGCCGGGATCGCCGTTCGCGTGCAGGAGCCCGCGTTGCTGCGGGTGCCGATGTACATGTACCTGCATCGCAAGCACGTGGCGCTGGTGCCGCAACTGGCGACGGCGCTCACCGACGTGCGCCGCGACGGCACCTGGCAGCGCCTGTACGACCAGATCCTCAAGCCGCTGGAGGCACCACGGTGAGCGATGAGCGCGCGGGCTTCCTGCGCGAAGCGCTGTTCAACGGCAACGGCGTCGCCAAGAAGCTGATCGTCGCACTGGTGCTGTTCAGCTCGGTGATCACCGGCGTGATCACGGCGATCGAGCTGTATGCGCATTACCGCCGCGATCTGGGGCAGATCGACCGCTCGATCGAGTTCATCGGCAAGAGCTACCTGCCTTCGCTGACCGACGCCGTTTGGATCGCCGACCGCGAGCAGGTGCAGACGCAGCTCGACGGACTGCTGCGCCTGCCGGACCTCGAGTACATCGGCATCAGCGTCGACGGTCAGACGCGATGGTCCGCGGGCGAGGCGGTGTCGCGCCGCGCCGTCACCGTCGACGTGCCGCTGCGGCGCGAACACCGCGGCCAGGCGCTGACCATCGGCAACGTGAAGGTGGTCGCCAGCGTCGACCGCGTGCTGGCCCGTGTCTGGGACGAGTTGCTGATGGTGCTGCTCGGCAATGCCATCAAGACCTTGCTGGTGGCCGGGTTCATGCTGCTGGTGTTCCAGTACCTGGTGACGCGCCACCTGACGCGCATTGCCGCCTTCGTGCGCCGCATCGATCCGGCCGCGCCCGGCGGTGAACAGATCCGGCTCGAACGCCCCGCGGCCGGACGCTGGCGGCCCGACATCCTCGACGCCGTGACCGCGTCGATCAACGGGCTCTCGCGCTCGCTGCACGAGGCGTTCGCGAGTGTCCACGAGGGCGAGGCACGCTACCGGGCCATCGTCGAGGCACAGGACGATGCGGTGTGCCGCTGGCTGCCGGACACCACGCTGACATTCACCAATGCCCGCTACCGCGAACTGTTCGGTCTGAGCGAGGCCACGGCACAGGGCCGGCAATGGCTCGGCTTCATTCCCGATGCCGAACGGCCGGCGGTGACGGCGTTCTACCGCGAACTCGCGCAACAGCCGCGCCGGGTGGCCTACGAGCACACCGTCGCCACCGCCGACGGCGCCCAGCGCTGGATCGCGTGGACCGACGTACCGCTGTTCGATGCCATGGGCCGGGCCGTCGAGTTCCAGTCCGTCGGCCGCGACATCACGCAACGCAAGCTCGACGAAGAGGCGATCCGCCAGATGAACCAGCAGTTGGAGGCGCGCGTGCAAGAACGCACGGCCCAGCTGCAGCAAGCCGTGGAGCGCGCGGAGAACGCCAACCGGGCCAAGAGCGAGTTCCTGTCGCGCATGAGCCACGAGTTGCGCACGCCGATGAACGCGATCCTCGGTTTCGCGCAGATCATCGAGATGTCGAATCCGACGTCCAAGCAATTGACTTGGGCACGCGAAATCCGGCGCGCCGGCGACCACCTGTTGCAGATGATCGAGGACTTGCTCGACCTGGCGCGCATCGAGGTCGGCAAGTTGGCCATCCGCATCGAGTCGCAGGATGCCGCGCCGATCATCGGCGAGGCGGCCGCGATCGTGCAGTCTTTGATCGCCGCGCGCGGGCTGCAGCTGGAGGTCGAGACCTGCCCGGGCCCGGCGTTGGTCGTCCGCGCCGACCGGCTGCGCCTGCGCCAGGTGCTCGTCAACCTGCTGTCCAACGCGGCCAAGTACAACCGCGAGCACGGCTCGATCACCGTGCGCTGCGCGCGGCACGGCGATGGCGTGCGGCTGTCGGTGGCCGACACCGGGATCGGCATCGCCGCCGAGAAGTTGGCCCAGCTGTTCCTGCCGTTCGACCGCCTCGGCGCCGAGAAGGGCAGCGTCGAGGGCACGGGCATCGGCCTGGCACTGAGCAAGCAACTGGCCGACCTGATGGGCGCCACGATCGGGGTCGAAAGCCAGATCGGCGTCGGATCCATCTTCTGGATCGATCTGCCGGGCGAGGACGGCGACGCCGCCGAAGTCCGCGCACCCGCCACGGCGTTGTCGCCGGTCGACGCGCAGGCCTGCGACGTGCTCTATGTCGAAGACAACGCCTCCAATCTCGAGGTCATGGCGGCGTTCCTGGCGCCGTTTCCCGGCGTTCACCTGCGCACGGCGCTGACGGGGGCCGCGGCACTGGTGCAGGTGGCGGCGCGGCGGCCCGACGTGATCCTGCTCGACATCCACCTGCCGGGCATGGACGGCTACGAGATCCTCGCGCACCTGCGCGCCGATCCGCGTTGGCGCGACGTCGCCGTGGTCGCCGTCTCGGCCGACGCGATGCCGCATGACGTCCAGCGTGGCCTGGCCGCGGGCTTCGATCGCTACATCACCAAGCCGGTCGACCTGAGCGAGTTGCTCGGCGTGCTCGACGAGATGGTGCACCGACGGCGCGGCGGGCCTTCGCCACGCTGAAGCGCGTCACGCGCCCGGCGCCGCCAACACGCAGCGCGCGACCAGTTCCAGCGCCGCGGCAGGGGTGTCGACCTGCACGACGCCATCGATCCGTGCTGCGCCTTCCAGGCCGATGACGAGCTTGCCGAACTGGCGGCCGAGCGCGACCTCGCTCAGGGTGCCGAAGTTGTCGCCGACGGCCACCAGGCACAGCGCCGCCCGCGCGATCACGGCGTTGCGCGCCTCGCCGATACCGCTGGCGATGACCACCGACGCGTAGGCGTTGGCGGCCTGCGGATCGGTGTCGGGCAGCACCCCGATCGCCACCCCGCCGGCCTCGGCCGCGCCGCGGCAGGCGGCTTCCATCACGCCGGCACGGCCACCACAGATCAGTGCCAGCCCCATCTCGGCAATGCCGCGGCCCACGGCCTGGGCGGCGGCGTACTGGGCCGGCGTCGCCTGGCGCGGCCCGATCACGGCCACCGGTGCGCGGATCGGCGCGTTGCGCTGTCGCTGCGCGGCCTCGGCCAGCAGACTTTCGCGAATGTCGGTACTTTTCATGGTGGCCCGCTCACAGGTGTTTCTCATGCCGGCTGCCGAACCAGGCGCCGGTCGTCATGATCGCCGAGCAGGCTGCGGTGATCAGCAGCGCCAGTGCCGCCGCAGCAGGGAAATCGGAGCCCGTCTCGGAGATCAGGCTGTAGAGCTGCAACGGCAGGATCTCGAGCCGCGTGCCGACCAGCGCCAGCGCGGTGCCGTAGGCCCCGAACACCACTGCCGCGATCAGGCACAGGCTGCTGGCGATCGGCGCCGCCAGCTGCGGCAGCATCACCTGGGCGAAGGCCTGCGCCGGCGTGGCACCGAGCGACTGCGCGACATCGAGCTGCGCGCGATCGAAGTTCACGAACACCGGCAGTACCCCCATCACCACGCGCGGAATCAGGTAGTACGACGATGCGAACGCCAGCCCGACCGGCGTGAACAAGGCCTTGCCGACCACCGCGCTGTCGGTGCCCAGCAGCGCCAGCAACTGCGTCACCAGCCCGGCGCGGCCGTAGGTCAGGATGAAGCCGTAGGCGACGATCAGGCCGGAAAACGTCAGCGGCAGCGCGATCACGAAGGCCAGCAGCGTGCGCCGGCGTTCCTCCATGCGCGCCAGGTGCAGCGCGACCGCGACGCCGACCACCAGCGACAGCGTCGATGCCGCCAGCGTCAGCACCGCGCTGCCGGCCAGCGACGGCCAGAAGGCCGGCATCGCGAACACGCGTGCGAAGGCGCCGAGCCCGTCGCGCAGCGCGTCGACCATCACCGCCGCCAGCGGCAGCGCGAAGAACAGCGCCAGCAGCACGATGGCCGGCGCGGCGAGCAGCGCGAAGGTGCTGCGCTTCATCGGTCGATCTCAGTCAATCCGCCGCAACGCATGCAACGCGAGGACCAGCCAAGCGGCAGCCGCGGATCCGGCTCCGCCGGTCCGCTAGCTGCGCCCCCTTGAGGGGGAGCGGCGCAGCCGCTTCGGGGGTGGGCCACATCACCTCGCCCCGGTGGCGCTGACGTAGCCCTGGTCGATCTCGGCCTTCTTCGCGGCCGCGGCACGCACGTCGAGCGGGCGCACCTGCGGTGCCGTCGGCAGCTTGTCGGCCACGCTGGCCGGCAGCACGATGCCCGGCACGCTGGGCCGCACGAAGCCTTCGGCGAAGATGCCCTGGCCGAAGTCGCTCATGATGAAGTTCAGCCACAGCTTGCCGGCGTTCGGGTTCGGGCCCTTCTCGACCAGGCTGATGCCGTACGGCGCCGCGGCCGAGGCCTCCTTCGGGATCACCACCGCCACCGCGTCGCCGAGGCCGTCGGTGATACTTGGCCTTCAGGCCGTCGTTCTCGTAGGAGATCCAGATCGGGATCTCGCCCTTGACGAACTGCGCATACGGCGTGGTGCCGAGCACGCGCAGCACGCTGCCGGCCTTGTGCAGCTTGCCGAGGTACTCGAGGCCGGGCTTGACGTTGGTCATGTCGCCGCCGGCGGCGAAGTTGGCGGCGAAGCTCATCACCTGGCCGACGCCGGTGGAACGCGGGTCGAGGTAGACCACGGTGTTCTTGTACTCGGGCTTCAGCAGATCGGCCCACGACTGCGGCACGTTCTTCACCAGCTTGGTGTTGACGACGAAGGCGATGGTCAGCGAGTGGATCGTGAACCAGCGGCCGTCGGGGTCCTTGAACACCGCCGGCAGCTTGTCGAAGTTGACCGGCTTGAACGGCGCCACCACGCCCTTGTCGACGGCGTCGACCGCCGAGGCCGCGAAGTAGTACGCGGTATCGGCCTGCGGGCGGTTGCGCGCCTTGTCGAGCGCCACCACGGTGGCCGCCGAGCCGAGGTCGTTGTAGACGATCTCGACCTCGGGGTAGCGCTGCTTGAAGGCGCGGAACTGCGCCGCCCAGTTGGCCCAGGTCGGCCCGGTGTCGAAGCTCACCACCATGCCTTCCTTGCGCGCCGCTTCGTAGAGCAGCTTCTCGCCCGCGTACAACTCGGGCGAGGCGGCCACGGATTGCGCCACGGCGATGCCCGACAGCATCGCGACAGCGGACGAAAACAGCAACTTGATCAGTCGGCTCATCACAATTCTCCTCATCAGGGGTTGGACGACAGAAACTGGATCGCGTCGACGGGCACGCGCACCCGCGTCAGCGCCTCGCGCGAGGTGGTCTCGAGCTTGAGCAGCACCTCGCCGATGGCCAGGTCGAGCTGGCGGGTGGCGCCGAAGAAGCGGTCCTTCAGCACGCGCACATCGAACACGTTGGCGCCGCTCTCGCCGTGCGCGGGCGCCAGCCGCTCGGGCCGGATCAGCACCTTCAACGCCGCACCGGCGGGCCGGCCGTGCGGCGGCAGTTGCAGGCGACCGAGCGCGAAGTCGCCGCTGTCGGGCCCGCTCGCGGTGCCGGCGAGCACGTTGGCGCGGCCGACGAAGCCGGCGACGAAGGCGTCGACCGGGCGGTCGTAGATCGCCTGCGGCGGGTCGTATTGCACCAGCCGGCCGTCTCTCAGCACCGCGATGCGGTCGGCCAGCGACAGCGCCTCGTCCTGGTCGTGCGTGATCAGCAGCGCGGCGATGTTGTGCAGCTTCTGGATGCGCCGCACCTCGTCGCGCATCGCCACCCGCGTGGCGGCGTCGAGCGCCGACAGCGGCTCGTCGAGCAGCAGCGCGCGCGGCTCGAAGCTCAAGCGCCCGCGCCAGCGCCACGCGCTGCTGCTGGCCGCCCGACAGCTGCGCCGGCAGGCGCTCGGCCAGGCCGGCCAGGCCGACCATCTCGAGCATCTCGTCGGCCTTCCTGCGCCGCGCCTCGGGGGCGATGCCGCGCACGCGCAACGGGTAGGCGATGTTCTCCCACACCTTCATGTGCGGGAACAGCGCGTACGACTGGAACACGATGCCGCAGCCGCGCGAAGCGACGCTGGCTGCGGTGACGTCCTGTCCCGCCAGCCGCACGCAGCCCGACGTCGGGGCGGAAGAAGCCGGCGATCAGCTTGAGCAGCGTGGTCTTGCCGCAGCCCGACGGGCCGATGCACACGACCAGCTCGCCCTGCTGCATCTGCAGCGACAGATCGAAGATGCCGGCCTTGCCGCCGGGGTAGCGGAAGGTGACGCTGGTCGAGTTCGACCGCAAGCGCCGTCATCGCGGCCTCCCCGCCATGGCCGTCGCACGCTGCGTCGACAGCGCACCGCCCACCGACGCTGCCAGCGCCAGCACCAGCAGGATCACCGTGGCGGCGCAGGCAAAGCCGGTGGCGCCGTAGAAGGCCTGCAACAGCACGACCGGGTAGGTGCGATTGAGGAAACCGGCGACCAGGTTGGAGAACTGGAATTCGCCGATCGACAACGCCGCCACGACGATCAGCCCCGACAGGATCGAGTGGCGCAAGCGCCGGCAGCACGATGTGCATGAAGCGCTGCATGCCGCTGGCGCCCAGCGACTCGGCTGCCTCCTCGAGCACGTGCAGCCCCAGCCGCTGCATGTCGGCGACCACCGCCTGCAGGAAGTACGGCAGACCGAGCACGATGTGGCCGGCCACCAGCAGCCACAGGCTGCCGAGCCAGGGCAGCGTGTCCGACGAGAACACCAGGATGAAGCCGAAGGCCAGCACCAGCGGCGGCAGCGCCACCGGCAACTGGTACAGCCCGCTGGCCACGGCGCGCACGCGCGGATCGCGGGCGCGGAACACCGCATAGGCCAGCGGCAACCCGATCGCCACGCAGGCGGTGCAGGTCACGCCGCCGACGATCAGGCTCGACGAAAAGGCACGGCGAAAACTCGGGTCGTTCGCGACCTCCAGGTACCAGCGCCCGGTGAAGCCGGTGGGCAGGATCGTGTTCAGCCAGAGTTCGCCGAACGAGCCGACGAACAGCAGCGCGATCGGCGTGACCAGGTAGACCAGATAGAACGCGGTGACGACGCGCGGCAGCATGGGGCGGACCTGATTTGGCGTCGCGTGGATGTCACCCGCGTGACGCCTCGCGCGCTCGTGGCGATGCCTTCCCTGTGTCGCGGCCACTGTGCCAGCCGGGCCCTGTGCGGTGTTGATCGCGATCAACGCCGTCATCGGCGACACCGACACACCTGCGATCGCGCGGCCGCGCTTGACCTGGCTCAGTGCGCAGCCTGCCCGGCGGCGCGATAAGTCCGCATACGCTGGGACGCACGATGCGAGCGCACTGGGAGCATTTCGAGCACGGCGCCGACATCGGTGTGCGCGGCTACGGCGCGACCAAGGCCGCGGCCTTCGAGCAGGCCGCGCTGGCGCTGATCGCCGTGGTCACCGACCCGGCGGATGTGCAGGCGCTGCAGGCGGTGCCGATCGCGTGCGATGCGCCCGACGATGAATTGCTGCTGGCGGCCTGGCTCAACGCGGTGGTCTACGAAATGGCGGTGCGCCGCATGCTCTTTGGTCGCTTCGAAGTCGTGCTCGACGGCACGCACCTGACGGCCCAGGCGCATGGCGAACCGACCGACGTGCGGCGCCACCGCCCCGCGGTGGAAGTCAAGGGCGCCACGTTGACCGCGTTGCGCGTCGCGCGCAGCGACGACGCCGGCGGCGAAGGCTGGGTGGCGCAGACCGTGGTGGACGTGTGAAGTGAAAACGCCTCCCACTCGCGACCCCGCTTGTCGACGCCCATTGGGGGCGCGCTCGCACCACCGCCCTCGACAGGCAGTGCCCGCAACAGTGAATGACATGCCGTGGCAGTCTCGTTGCGGCCCGTTGCTGTCATTGCCTTTCCGTTGTGCTGACAGTGGCGCGGCAACGGGGCAGCCGGGCCGGGCACGGCGCTTAGGTGCGGCGGTCTTCGCTGCGCTCAGACGGCCCTGCGCTGCGCGGGTCCGTGGCCCCGTCGCTCAACTCCCTCCGTTCGCTTCGCTCACTGTGGTCGAACAGTCGCGACGAGTCAGCTCACGAAGCGCGCTGCGCGCGCGGGCCCCGGCCCCTGTGCTGCTCGGCGCCTCACATGCGCGCCGTGCCCGGCCCGGCTGCCCCGTTGCAGAACCGAAGGTGGCGTGCGAGGCTATCGAACACCGACCCTGTTGCCGGCAAGGCGGCGGGCGGGGCCTGGGCGGGGCGAATCGGCGCCGCCGAGGAGCACAGGGCTTCTGGCCGCGCGCCTTGGCGCGCTTCGTCATCTGACTCGTCGCGACTGTCCGAGCGCAGCGAACGCAGTGAGCGTAGCGAGTTGAGCGACGGGCCAGAAGACCGAGCACCGCAGGGCCCCCGCAGCGCAGCGAAGGGCCAGCCGTCTGAGCCCCGCCCAGGCCCCGCCCGCCGCCTTGCTCGCGCCGATGCGAGCATAAGCTAGCAGACGCATGCAAGCAGCCGCATCGGGCCGCAAGCCGGCACCGGCACGCCAGCAGCGCTGCATGCGTCGCGGGTGACGCGCAGCGCGATGGACCCCTGACATGGACCTGGCGCTGCTCCGCCGCCGCGGTCCCTGTGAGTGGGAACTGCCCGCGCAAGGCGCGATGCGCGTGCCGGCGCTGATCTATGCCGACGAGGCGCTGGTGCGTGCGATGGACGACAAGGTGCGCGAGCAGGCGGCCAACGTCGCCGCGCTGCCCGGCATCGTGCGCGCGTCGTACGTGATGCCCGACGCGCATTGGGGCTACGGCTTCCCGATCGGCGGCGTGGCTGCGTTCGACGCCGAGGCCGGTGGCGTCGTGTCGGCCGGCGGCGTCGGTTTCGACGTCTCGTGCGGCGTGCGCTGCCTGCACACCGGGCTGCAGCGCAGCGACATCATGGCCGTGCAACGGCGCCTGGCCGACGCGTTGTACGAGCGCATCCCGGCCGGCGTCGGCAGCACCGGTTCGATCCGCCTCGGCGCGGCCGAGATGGACGCAATGCTGGCCGGTGGCGCGAAGTGGGCCGTGCAGCGCGGCTGGGGTACCGACGCCGACCTCGACCGCGTCGAGGAGCAAGGCCAGATGCTGCACGCCAAGCCGGGCAAGGTCTCGGAGCAGGCCAAGCGCCGCCAGCGCGACGAGATGGGCACGCTGGGCAGTGGCAACCACTACCTCGAGGTGCAGGAAGTGGCCGAGGTCTTCGACGCGCGCATCGCCGCCGGCTTCGGCCTGGCCGCGGGCGACATCGTCGTGATGATTCATTGCGGCTCGCGCGGGCTGGGCCACCAGATCGGCAGCGAGTTCCTGCGCGAAATGGCGATCGCCGCGCCGCGCTACGGCATCGTGCTGCCCGACCGCGAACTGGCCTGCGCACCGATCCGCTCCGAGCTCGGCCAGGACTACCTCGGCGCGATGCGCGCGGCCATCAACTGCGCGCTGGCCAACCGCCAGATCCTGACCGCACTGGTGCGTGCGGTGTTCGCCGAGTTGCTGCCGCGCGCGGTGATGCCGCTGCTCTACGACGTGTCGCACAACACCTGCAAGCTCGAGCGCCACGAGATCGACGGTCAGGTTCGCGAGTTGTACGTGCACCGCAAGGGCGCGACACGCGCGCTCGGCCCCGGCCATACCGACCTGCCGGCCGCGCTGCGCGAATTCGGCCAGCCGGTGCTGATCGGCGGCTCGATGGGCACCGGCTCGTACGTGCTCGCCGGCACCACGCGCCAGCGAAGGGCTGGCGTTCTCGTCGGCCTGCCACGGCGCGGGCCGCGCGATGAGCCGCCACCAGGCGCTGCGCACCTGGTTCGGCCGCCAGGTCATCGACGAACTCGCCGGCCGCGGCATCCTGATCCGCAGCCCGTCGTCGCGCGGTGTCGCCGAGGAAGCCCCGGGCGCCTACAAGGATGTCAGCGCCGTCGTCGACGCCGCCCACGACGCCGGCCTGGCCCGCAAGGTCGCGCGCATGGTGCCGCTGGTGTGCGTGAAGGGATGATGAGCCACACCGTGCGCCTGTTCCTGGCCGGCGATGTGATGACCGGCCGGGGCATCGACCAGGCCCTGGCGCAGCACTGCGATCCGGTGCTGTACGAGGAGTGGGTCCACGACGCGCGCGAGTATCTGCGCCTGGCCGAGCGTGCGAGCGGCCCGATCGCCGCACCGCTCGCGCCCGAGGCCGTCTGGGGCGATGCGCTGGCCGAGCTCGACCGCGCACAACCCGACCTGCGCATCGTCAACCTCGAAACCGCCATCACCACCGCCGCCACGCCGTGGCCGCACAAGGGCATCCACTACCGCATGCACCCGGGCAACGTCGGCGTGCTCACGGCCGCCAGGATCGACGCCTGCGTGCTGGCCAACAACCACGTGCTCGACTGGGGCCGCGACGGCCTGCACGAGACCCTGCACACGCTGCGCGGCGCCGGCATCGCCTGTGCCGGCGCCGGCGCCGACCGCCCCGCAGCCTGGGCACCCGCGCGGCTGGCCGCCGGCGGCCAGCGGGTGCTGCTGTTCGCGCTGGGCCTGGAGAGCAGCGGCGTGCCCGCCGCGTGGGCCGCGACGGCGGGCGACAGCGGCATCGCTGTCGGCGACGAACCGACCGCCGGCGCTGGCCGACGAGTGGCTGGCGCAGATCGCGGCGCAGCGCCGCCCCGGCGATCTGGTGATCGCATCGCTGCACTGGGGCGGCAACTGGGTGCGTGCGGTGCCGGCGGCGCAGCGCGCGTTCGCGCAGCGCCTGATCGACAGTGGCTTGATCGACCTGGTGCACGGCCATTCGTCGCATCACCCGCTGCCCGTCGAGGTGCATCGCGGCAAGCTGATCCTGCACGGCTGCGGCGACCTGATCAACGACTACGAAGGCATCGGCCCGCACGGCGGCATGCGCAGTGACGTCGGCTGCCTGTACTTCGCCACGCTGGCCGCCGGCAGCGGGCGGCTCGAATCGCTGGACGTCGTGCCGCTGCGCCTGCAGCGCTTTGCGCTGCACAGCGCCGACGCGGCGGCACGCGACTGGATCGAGGGCCAGTTCGCGGCCCATGCACGCGACTTCGCGGCGCCGCTGCGCCGCCGCACCGAAGGCGGCTGGCACCTGCACTGGAGCGCACCGCGCTGAGCACGCGAGGGCAAGCCGGCGACGACAACCGCCTGATCGCGCAGCGCCTGCGCGAGATGGCCGAGCTGCTCGACGCCGAGGGCGCCAATCCGTACCGCGCGATCGCCTACCGCGCCGCGGCCGACACGCTGGCGCGGCTGCGCACCATCCCCGGCATCGGGCCGGAACCGGCACGGCGCCTGCACGAGTCGCTGGGCGTGCAATCGCTCGAAGCGCTAGAGACCGCCGCGCGCGCCGCGGCGATTGGCAGTTCACCGCGCTGCACTCGAACACCGCCCGCGCGCACGAGCTCGGCCGCGTGCACGACTGGGTGGTGCTCTACGGCGTGGACAAAGACCACGCCGAGCGCCAGTACACCGTCGTCACCGCCACGCGCGGCACCCTGGCCGGGCGACGCGTCGTGCGCGGCCGCGAGGCGCAGTGCAGAGCCTGGTACGCGACGCATCGATGACGTCGTCGCGCTCGACCGCTGGGGTATGGACAGCGGTTCGCGGCGCCGTGGGGGTTGCGAGGCCACGAGCGCAGGCGCACACGATCTCAGCCAGGCAGAGCTGCGCCGGATCGTCGCCGACGGAGCGTCGGCAATCCTGTCTGGAGCAGGCGTTCGCCTTCTTGCGTTGGCAGGCCGGGATCGACCCAAAGCGGCTGTTCAGAAAGCGCTCTGATCGCAAGCAAGCGGACCTTCACGAAGTCTCCTTGTCACCCACCCTCGAGCAATCCAAGGCTTGTGTGCAGGGACGCATCAGTCCCGAGAGCCCGACCGAAGACCGCTCCAGCCCGCGGAATGGTAAGAGTGCGGCCGCCAGTTGCTGCGTGAGCACTCCATCTTTTCGACCGGAACGAATGGCAGCGAGCCGCAATCAACCCCCTCGGCATCATCGTGAGTCCGCGCAAGCCGCTCGCACCGCAGAAGACTGTGCGCTCCTGCGGCGCCGAGCCAACGAACCCGGGCGCTGCCGCCGCTGCCGCCACGCGACGAGCAGGCAAGTGGCGGCAGCCACACCTGTGTCAGTCGGACGGGAGGCGCATCGCGTCACTCGAAGATGATGCCGCCGACGACCACCAGCGTCGTGGGATACACCCCATTGGCGGCAACGCTAAGGTTGGCGCCGCTGGTCTGGCCGCCGGCCGTCAGGGCGATGCCGCCGCCGACGCCCTGGAACGACACCTGCGAGATCGGCGAGGCCGCCAGCGCCGAGGCCAGGGTGAGGCCGCCGACACCGCAGTCCTGCACCACGCTGAAAGCGGACAGCGGCACCGTGTACGCGGTGGGGGCGGCCGCGGTGGGCGTCACGATCGTGCGCAGTTGCAGGCGGCAGGTGTTGCCATTCGGCGGATAGCGCTTGCCGAGCGTCAGGTCGACGGCGAACTTGTTCGTCGCGGTGCCGAACCATTCCGGGTTCTGGCCGAGCTTGAACTTGATCGCGGTCTGGCCGTTGATCTGCACGCCCGTGCTGTCGGCGGTGCCGCTCAGGCCACCGGTGAGTCCGGGGGCGAGCACGAAGATGCCCATGTACAGGTCTGCAGCCGGCGTGGGCGTCTGGTAGTAATAGAAGAAGGACGAATCGGCTGCGGCGACCGCGGGACTGAAACTGCCGCCTGAACCGCACCAGGCGGGATCGCCGCTGCAGTTGAAGCCGTCCAGGTTGCTGCCGCTGAAGCCGCCGAACTCGCCGCCCTCGATGGTGCGGTTGCCCGTCGCGAGGCCCGACGAGAACGTCTGCGGGCCGCTGCCACCACCACCGCCGCCCGAAGCCGTGCCGAGCAGTTGGATGTCGTCGAAGTAGTAGGCCTTTCCGGGCGGCGCATCGACGGTGCCCAGGTTGGGCAGCAGCACCAGCGTGTTGTAGTTCGTGTTGACCGCCGGCACGGTCCAGGTGAGCGTCTGCCAGCCCACGACGACCGTCTCGTTGGCCTGCAGGTCGCCACTGGACGGGTTGCCGCCCGGGCCTTCGAGCTTGAGCACCATCGGGATGCCGGCGGTGGGCGAGTTCACGCGCGCCGAGATCGTCAGACGCCCGGCCTCGAGCGGAATGGTGCTCGGCAGCGAGACGATCGCTAGCGCGAAGACCTGGCCGCCGGAGCGCAAGACCTTCAGCGCGTTGCCGCTGCCACCGGCCGGGCCCGCCTCGACGGCGCTGCCCTCGCCACCTTCGAAGCCGGCGATCGGCGGCGACACGCTGTCGAAGTTCGCGAGCACGGTACCACTGCCGCCGCCGCCGCCCGAAGCCGTGCCGAGCAGTTGGATGTCGTCGAAGTAGTAGGCCTTTCCGGGCGGCGCATCGACGGTGCCCAGGTTGGGCAGCAGCACCAGCGTGTTGTAGTTCGTGTTGACCGCCGGCACGGTCCAGGTGAGCGTCTGCCAGCCCACGACGACCGCCTCGTTGGCCTGCAGGTCGCCACTGGACGGGTTGCCGCCCGGGCCTTCGAGCTTGAGCACCATCGGAATGCCGGCGGTGGGCGAGTTCACCCGCGCCGAGATCGTCAGACGCCCGGCCTCGAGCGGAATGGTGCTCGGCAGCGAGACGATCGCTAGCGCGAAGACCTGGCCGCCGGAGCGCAAGACCTTCAGCGCGTTGCCGCTGCCACCGGCCGGGCCCGCCTCGACGGCGCTGCCCTCGCCACCTTCGAAGCCGGCGATCGGCGGCGACATGGTGTCGAAGTTGGCGAGCACCGTACCGGCGGGCGGCGGCGGCGGCGCGACGACGTAGTCCTTCGATCGCGCTCGCCGCCGCCGCGTTGGTGTTGCCGGCGATGTCAGTGAACCGTCCGGCCGCCACGCTCACGGTCATCGTTCCCGCCACGCTGGGCGTCGGCGTGACCACCAGGGTCGCCTGACGGCCGTCGACGCGCGTGAAAGCGCCCGGCGTCCCGCCGTCGACCGTGATGTCCGTGCCGTCGAAGCTGATCGCCGACATCCTCGCTGAAGACGAAGGTGAACGTCACCGGCCCGGTCGCCGCGGGCGCGGAGACGTTGTTGGCGATGGTCACCGTCGGCGCCGTGGTGTCGGGGCCTGGCCGGCGGAGCCGCCCACCGGAGGCGGCGGCGGTTCGGCATCGCCGCCGCCGCAGCCAACGAGCGCGGCGCCGGCCAGCAACAGGGCTGCCAGGGGCTTGAGGGTGTTCGCGTGCGACATGTCGTTGAGTCTCCAAGCGGCCCTGCGCGGGCCTGATTCATGAACTGATGAAAGCGCTTTCAAGCTAGAGTAGCCGGTTGCAAATCGGATGGCAAGGCGCGGTCACTCGATGCTTTCCCTAGGCAGCGGTCATGGGCTGCGCGCCAGCGCCCCCGGCGCCACCGTAGAGGGTCTGGCCGTCGCTGAAGCGCACGCTGATCGGCGCCTTGCCGGCATTGAAGGCCAGGTAGGTCTTCTTGCCATCGGCGCGCTTGAACACGGCGTGGAGCGGCGTGTCGGCACGCACGCCGAGATCGGGCGTGCCGAGTTCGTTCAGGCTCAGCAGCCAGTGCAGCGTGTGCGAGCGCGTCTCGCCCAGCTCGACCGCGCCCCAGCGGTTCCACTGCGCCAGCGCCGGCGCGGGGTCGGCGAGCGACTGGTACTTGGCGAAGACGTCCTGCCAGATGTCCGGCGGATCGACCTTTTTGCCGCGCGCCGCCCAGATCGCCTGTTCGTCCTTGAGAGCCGCGAGGTTGCGCCGCACGTAGGCCGGGTGCTGCGCGATGTAGGTGGAGGCGGTGGTGATCGGCAGCAGGTTGATGCCGGTGATCTGGCGCGGGTCGTCGGTCCACCAGGTGTTGTGGATGTACTTGCCGCCGAAAAGCTGCGCCACGTCGACGTTCTTGTACTCGGGTGCGAGCACCAGGCCGTGCGCATCGAACCAGTAGTGGTCGATCGCCTGCGCCTCGGTGGCGTAGAGATAGGCGCCTAGGTCGCGAAGCTCGCGATTGCCGGTCACCTCGCCCCAAAGGATCAAGCCCGCCCAGGCGTTGATGGCTTCCGACGAGGACTCCTGGTTGTTGCCGTGAACGCCGTACTCTCCGACGCCGCCCAGGCCGTTGGCCCAGGAGTGACCTTCGTAGGGATCGAAGTTGCGCAGGAAAGGAAAGTCGGCGCGTCCGCGCTCGGCGGTCGCGATGTCGGCCACCAGCAGGTCGACCATCGCGCCCCAGCGCTCCTTGGCCGCCCAGGCGGGGTCGCGCAGCGCGATCTCGGCGGCGACGCGGATCCAGTAGCCGTACCAGAAGTGGTGGTCGTTGACCTCGGCGATCGAGAAGAACTCGTCGGGGTAGCTCGCCAACGCGCCCAGCGTGCGATCGACGAAGAAGTAGCGCTTCGAGTCGCCGCCGCCGAGCCACTCCTCCATGCGCTTCTTGAGCATCGCGAGCAGTTGATTGCGGCCCTCGGCGTCGCCTTGCTGCTCGTGCACGTCGAGCAGCTTCATGACGCGCTGCAGCCCCTTGCCCTGCCAGTAGGCGCTCTGGCCCTCGGGCAGCATCAAGCGTCGCGCATTGCGCAGGTCGGACTTCATCACGTCGGCCAGCTCGGCCCGACGCGGCGACTCGCCCACGCCCGGCCAGAAGGGGACGAAGCCCACGTAGGGATGCGTGGTCTTGAACTGGGGTGCGGCCAGCAGGCGGACCTTGCCGCGCACGGTGTCGTAGGCCGGACCGAGCTTGCCGTCGACCGCCGCGTTGTTGAACCAGTGATGCGGGTACAGGCCGTACAGCGGGCCGGCATCCGCGCCTTCCATCACGCGCGTGGTCGCGGTGAAGGTGGTCTCGACTTGGCTGCCGGGCACGTCGTAGCGCCACTGCACCCGCGTGCCTTGCACGAAGGCGTAGGCGTGGCGCTGCAGGAGCGTCAGCGTCTCGGGTTTGTCGTCCGGCAGGACGGCCGCCGAGACGAAGTGCTTGCCGGCCGGCAGTCGGGCGATCCACTCGCTGGCGGAGACCGACTCCCAACGCGCACCGGTGGGTGCGAACAGCGCATAGGCCTTGCCCTTGACGCGCAGCGCCAGCACGCGCGCGTCGGCGCCCCCGTCGAAACGCTCGCCCGCGGCCGGCAGACGTACACGCAGATCGCCGCGCGTGAGCTGGAGGTAGGCGTACGGGTTGCCGTGAGCGACCGTGACGCGCATGTCGTCGGCACCGCGCGCCATCGAGATGTCGATCGACCAGTCGCCGACGCCGGCGAGCTTGGCCGGACCGGGCTCGAATCCAACAGGCGAGAGGAGTAGCGGATCGCGGTGCGGGTAGGCCACCTCGGTGTCGCGGCGATCAGTGGCCGTCACCTCCTTGCTCGGCAAGGCCATCTCGAAGCCCTGCTCGGTGGTGCGCACCGTCATCGGTTGCACGAAGATCGGGAAGGGCTTGGGATTGAAGATCAGCGTCGAGTACCACTGGCTGGTGGGCGCCGCCTGCTTGAGCATGGCCTCGGTGCGCAGCGGCGCCGCCGGCAATCCCTTGTCGCCGGCTTTGGGGCCGAGGTGGTACGCGCCCTCCCCGGCCTTCACGGGTTGCGCCGCGACGCCACGAACCGCCAGCAATAGCCCCAAGGCCGACCAGATCGCAAACCGAAGAACCAACTTCATGCATGCCATGCGAGCACCTGCGAGCAACGAGGATAGACAGATCCATTCTGTTTGAAAGCGCTTTCACGCGGATCGTGGTTTTCCCGATACCGGAGAGTGGCGCGGGAAAACACGGACGCGTCCGACGTTGACGACCCTTGCATCCGGTCGCTATGCTTTGAAAGCGCTTTCACAAGAACGTACCTCTACCCCTTTGCCGAGCGAGACCCCATGCACCCTCTGCACACGAGCAAGAACCGGATCGCGAAGATGGTGCGCGCGAGCGCCCTGGCGCGTGCGTGCAGCGTGGCCGCAGCGACGCTGGGCCTGGCGGGAAACGCATCGGCGATCGACTTCGGCCCCTTCAGCCTGACCGGCTTTGCCAAGGTCGATGTCACGCGGATCAGCAGCGAATGCCCGCTGAAGGACTGCCAGGTGGAGAAGTTCGCCGGCAGGGAGTTCGTCTGGTCCGATGAACTCGTGCAGGGCGTGGGCTACGGTGCCGGCACGACCCATGTCACGCTGTTCCAGCCCTACCTGGGCGCCAAATTCGACCTGCCGCGCGGGTTCAAGCTGTCCGGCCTGCTGAGCCAGCGCTGGCGGGATGGCAAGGAAGACTTCAAGGGCTTCTGGTACGACAAGAACGTCGGCATCAGCCACGAGGACTATGGCAGCTTGCGCATCGGCGCGATGACCACGCGCGCCTGGAGCATGGCGGACTACCCCTTCGGTAGCGACATCGGCGTGGGTGACGAGTGGGCTTCGTCCGGTGCCGGCTATGGCCTGCTCACGCGCGCCGCACGCTACACCTCGCGCCAGTTCGACGTGGCCGAGGGTGATCTGGTGGTGGAAGCCACCTACGACTTCGGCAAGAGCGGCTGGAACAGGAACAAACCTCGCTTCTGGGAGCTGTGGCTGCAATACCGCCGCGGTGACTTGGGCATCGACGTCATGCTCCAGGAAGGCAAGAACGGCCCCCCCGTCTCTTTCGGTCACGCGCCTTTCAGCAGCCTGTTCTACGACTCGCAGTTCGACAACGATCTGGGCGGCTCCAGCCAGGGCATCGCGATGATCATGGCGCGCTACAAGCTGGACGCGAAGCTGGAGCTCTATGGCGGCCTGCGCGGCAACCGTTGGAGTGGCGCCTACGCCAAGTTCCTGCAATCCGCGGCCGACAACCCGGCCGGCTTCGACATCTGGAACAACCCGTTCAACGTCGATTGGAGCAACGACCTCGGCGGCGGCGTGTACAAGGGCTACTCCGCGACCTCGCTCGATGCGGTGCTCGGTGCGCGCTACCAGATCTCGCAGAAGCTGGCCGCCTACACCGGCATGGTCTATCTCGGCACCGCCGAAACCGACAACCCGTCGGAACGGGGCCAGTCGAACTGGGCCGCTTTCAACACCCTCGGCCTGAGCTACGACTATGGCCATGGCCTGCGCCTGAACGGCGTGGTCGGCCTGGTGAACTACGGCAAACGCGGCCTCTCGCCGACCAGCATGCCGAGCCACCAGGCATTCACCGGCATCGACTCGCGCGTGAAGAAGCGCGGCAACTGGTTCGGCGTCGGCGCGACCTTCACCTTCTGACATGCATTCGCTCGAGGTCACTCCCATGAAGCCATCGCCCTTCGGCGTCTTCTCGATTCGCGCGGCACTCGCGGCGCTGCTGGTCGTCATCCTGGTCGCCTGCGGCGGGGGTGGCGGCGTGCCCTACACCGGCGTGCAGATTCGCCCGCTGAGCCCGGAATTCAGCTCGCGCAAGGCGGTGGCCTACGGGGCCTATCGCACCGCGAGGAACCCCGCGGAGCTGGACGCGGAAGTGATCCCGCCGGCCAACCTCAAGCAGGATCTCGACCTGATGCTGGCCGCGGGCTTCCGCATGATTCGCCTGTTCTCCAGCGACGACAAGGTAGCCCGGCAGACCCTGCAGGTCATCGTCGACAACAACCTGAACATGAAGGTGCAGCTCGGCGCCTTCATCCGCGGCGACGCGTATGCCGCGGAGGCCGACAAGCCGGCCATCTATGCAGCCAACGAGGCCTCGATCGCGCAGGCCGTGGCGCTGGCCAACAACCCGGCGTTCAAGGACATCATCCTGGCCGTCAGCATCGGCAACGAGACCCAGGTGGACTTCTCCGGCGTCCGCACCAAGCCTGAAACCCTCGCCGGGTACATCCGCACGGTGCGCAACCAGATCACGCAGCCGGTGACCACCGACGACAACTGGCTCGCCTGGGCCAGGATGCCGGCGGTGATCACCAACGAGGTCGACTTCGCCTCGATCCACATCTACGCCCAACTCGACACCTTCTTCGACCCGAGGCTGTTCGACTGGCGCCAGAAGGACGTGCCCGAAGCCAGCCGCGCGGCCGCGATGATGGACGCCGTCATGGTCGAAACCAAGCGCCAGTACGGCGAGGCGCGCGCGGCTTTCGACAGCAAGGGGCTGTCCTACATCCCGATCACCGTCGGCGAGTCGGGCTGGAACGTGATCGATCCGCGCCTGTCCTTCCGCGCCCACCCGGTGAACCAGAAGATGTACTTCGACCGCATCACCGCCTGGGCGAACGAAGGCAGGACCGGCCCGGGACCCGATGCCGTGTTCTATTTCGTGGCCTTCGACGAGCAGTGGAAGCAAGGCGACGACGGGTGGGGCTTGTTCAACAAGGAGCGCCAGGCGCGCTATGCGATCCAGGCGATCAATCCGAACAACTCGCCCGCAGGCGGCGCCACCTGGGTCTGGGCGCCGGGCGCCTTCACCGATGCCGATGCGCTGTACTTCCAGCCACCGGTGGTCACCGCGGCGATCACGGAGAACAAGTACACCCTGTACACCGACGTGGCGCCCGGCGCCTCCGAAGTGCGGCCCACGGGCCTGCGCTGGGACGCCTTCGACGGCACCACCGCGGCCCGCAACGAGGCCTCGCCCAACTACGGGCCCGGCGACGCCAGCAATGGCCTCGAGATCACGCCCCAGCCGGCCGGCTTCGGCTGGGGCCTGGTGCGGCAGTCACCCACGGCGGCCACGGACAACCTGTCGAACTACGCGGCCACCGGCACGCTTAACTTCTGGATCAGCACCACCTACCCGGGCAAGATCGAGATCGGCATCTCGACCGACACCCAGGACCGCGAGCCGCAGGAGGCCATCCTGCAGCTCCAGCCCGGCAACTACGGCTACTGCAACACCGGCGCGTGGTGCCAGGTGTCGATCCCGATCAAGGACTTCATCGCCAAGAACCCCAAGCTCGACCTGTCGCTGGTGCTGTCGCGTTTCCTCATCTCGGACGTGTACTCGCGCACGGGCAACGCGCCGGGGAGCACCGCCAAGCTCTACCTCGACGGCATCCACTGGTCGAAGTAAGGCGCGCGGGCACTGCGAGGTGTCCGCCGCTTTGGCGATGACTTCATTGGCACTGACCCGCTACGTCCTGAGCGCACGCGACGGCGGCCTGCGCCTGGCGGATCGGCCCTTGCCGCCGACCGAAGGCAACGGTCACCGGCACCTGCCGCGCCTGGTGGTCCACACCGAGCGCCGCTACCAGAGCCATCTCGGCTTCGGCGGCGCCTTCACCGAAGCGGCGGCCACGGTCTGGCAAGGCCTGCCCGAGGCCGCGCGCGAACAGCTCCTGCGCGACTACTTCGACCCGGCGCAGGGCCACGGCTACACGCTCGGCCGCGTGCACATCAACTCGTGCGACTTCTCGCTCGGCCACTACGCGCATGCGGAGCAGCCCGGCGACTTCGCGCTCGAGAGCTTCAGCATCGAGCGCGACCGCCTGGCGCTGCTGCCCTTCATCCGCGCGGCGCAGCGCGCCGCCGGGCGCCCGCTCCAGTTGCTGGCCTCGCCCTGGAGCCCGCCGGCGTGGATGAAGACCAACGGCCGCATGGACGAGGGCGGCCGCCTCAAGCCCGAGTGCCGCGCGGCGTGGGCGCAGTGCTTCGTGCGCTTCATCCGCGCCTACGAGGCCGAGGGCGTGCCGATCTGGGGCGTCTCGGTGCAGAACGAGCCGGCAGCGCATCAGCGCTGGGACTCGTGCCTGTACACCGCCGAAGAGGAGCGCGACTTCGTGCGCGACCACCTCGGTCCGGCGCTGCGCGACGCCGGCCTCGGCGACGTCAAGATCGTGATCTGGGACCACAACCGCGACCTGATGGTCGAGCGTGCGAGCGTGGTCTATGCCGACGCCGCGGCCGCCCGCTTCGTCTGGGGCACCGGCTTTCATTGGTACGGGCCTGAGGACTTCGACCCCGTGCAGCAGGTGCATGACGCGTGGCCCGACAAGCACCTGCTCTTCACCGAGGCCTGCCAGGAAGGCGGGCCGCACATCGGTGAGTGGGAGGTGGGCGAGCGGTATGCGCGCAACGTCATCGCCGACCTCAACCGCTGGACCGTCGGCTGGATCGACTGGAACCTGCTGCTCGACGAGCGCGGCGGGCCCAACCACGTGGGCAACTACTGCAGTGCGCCGATCCTGGCCGACACCGCGCGCGGCGAGCTGATGCACCAGAGCGCGTATTGGGTGCTCGGCCACTTTGCGCGCTTCATCCGGCCCGGCGCGCGGCGCGTGTTGACCGTCGCGGCGCAGGAGATCGACACCACGGCCTTCGTCAACCCCGATGGCACGACCGCGGTCGTGGCGAGCAACCGGCACGACCATGCGCTGCGCTTTGCGCTGTGCATCGACGAGCGCTGCAGCGCCGTCGAGTTGCCGCCGCGCTCGATCGCCACCTTCCTCTCGTCGGACGCACGATGATGCAAGGCCGCTTCGTCGACGACGACGGCCAGACCTGGTACCGCATCGACGGCTACGACGATGCGGCGCCGTTCTTCGTCGCACTCGCCAGCGACAGCGACGTCTGGGCCTTCGTCTCCACCGCCGGTTCGCTGGCCGCCGGCCGCCGCGATGCCGAGGGGGCCTTCTTTCCCTACGAGACGGTGGACCGCATTCACCGGCGCTGGGAGCACACGGGGCCGCGCACGTGGATCCGCATCCACGATGACGAGCGCAGCGAACTGTGGCAACCCTTCGCGCCGCATCTCGACGGCCACGCCGCCGCACGCTCGGTGTGGAAGAACCTGTCCGGCACGCGCTTGCGTTTTCGCGAGGAACACGCCTCGGGCCGGCTGAGCTTCGAGCACGAATGGTCGAGCGCTGCAGGGCTGGGCCTGGTACGCACGGCCCGGCTGCGCGCCGCGTCGGGCAGCGCGTCGGTCGAGGTGCTCGACGGCGTGCTCGACCTCGTGCCGCCCGGCGTGAGCGTGGCGCATGCCACGACGATGAGTTGCCTCGCCGACGCCTACAAGTGGAACGAAGCGGCGGCCGGCGGACGACTCGGCCTGTACGCGATCTACGCCCAGATATGGGACCGCGCCGAGCCCAAGGAGTCGTTCGAGGCACTGGTGGCGTGGCATGCGGGCGTGCCGGCGTCGAGTCGCACGCTGCTGTCGGACCACCAGGTGCGCGCGTTCTGTCGCGGCGAGCCGGTGCAAGCAGAAACGCTGACGCGCGGGCGCAAAGGCGCCTTTCTCGTGCACTTCGCGAGCACCGTCGATGCACAGGGCCTCGAATGGCACCAGGTGATCGACTCGCCGCGCTCGCAGGTGCAGGTGGCCGAACTCGTGCGCACACTCGACGCCGGCGGCGGCACGCCGGCCGAGATCCGCGCCGCCGTCGCCGCCAACACCGCGGGTATCGACGAGTTGCTCGCGCAGGCCGACGGCCTGCAGCACTCGGGCGACCCGATGGCCGCCGCCCACCACCGCGCCAACGTGCTATTCAACATCATGCGCGGCGGCGTGTTCGCGGGCGGCACGATGTTCGATCGCGACGACTTTCGTGCCTTCGTCGCACAGCGCCACCGGCCCAGCGCCGCAAAGCTCGCCCCGACGATCGACGCCTGGCCGCAGCACATCGTTCGCGCGCAGGCGCTCGAATCCGCGCGCGGCGCCGCCGGCGCGCTCGGCGAGCGCCTCGTGCTCGGCTACCTGCCGCTCACCTTCAGCCGCCGCCACGGTGACCCGAGCCGGCCCTGGAACAAGTTCAGCATCCGCGTGCGCGACGCGGCGGGCCAGCGCATCGTCAACTACGAAGGCAACTGGCGCGACGTCTTCCAGAACTGGGAGGGCCTGTTGCCGAGCGAGCCCGCGTACGCCGGCTCGATGATCGAAGCTTTCCTCGGCGCGATGACGCCCGACGGCTACAACCCCTACCGCATCGGCCGCAACGGCCTCGACTGGGAAGTGATCGAGCACGAGAACCCGTGGAGCAACATCGGCTACTGGGGCGACCATCAGGTGGTCTACCTGCTGCGCCTGCTCGAAGCCGCACAGGCGCGCGACCCGAAACTGCTGCCGGGGCTGTGGGACCGCGCGCTGTTCAGCTTCGCCGACGTGCCCTACCGGCTCAAGCCGCACGCCGAGCAGACCGCGAACCCGAAGGCAACGATCGTGTTCGACGACGCGGCGCATGCGCGCGCACACGCGCGCGCGGCACGCGTCGGCGCCGACGGGCTGTTGGTATGCGACGACGACGAGTGCCCTGTTCTGGCCACGCTGGCCGAGAAGCTGTCCATCATCGTGCTGGCCAAGGCCGGCAGCCTCGTGCCCGGAGGAGGCCTGTGGCTGCACACGCAGCGGCCCGAGTGGAACGACGCCAACAACGCGCTCGTGGGCAACGGGCTGTCGGTGGTGACGCTGGCGCACCTGCGGCGATTCCTGTTGTTCATCGAATCGTTGCCGGGTGCCGAGCGCCCCTTCGAACTGCCGGCTGCGACGCTCGAGGCGCTGGAGCACTTCGATGAGCTGGTCCAGGGCACGGCGCTCTCGGCGCTCGACGATCCCGTGGCGCGGCGCGTCTTCCTTGACCGTGCCGGAGCAGCGCTCGACACGTGGCGAGCACAGGCCTACCGTGGAGCGGCCGGCCGCACACCGGCACGCGCGCCGGCCGGACTGCTGCGCGATCTCGCGCGCCACCTGCTGCCGCTCGTCGACGCCACGCTCGCGCGCTGCCGACGCGACGATGGCCTGTTCCACAGCTACAACCTTGTCGACTTCTCGTCCCCGGGACGCGCCGAGGTCAGCCACCTGTACCCGATGCTCGAAGGGCAGGTGGCGTTGCTGTCCTGCGGTTTCCTGTCGCTCGCCGAAGCGGTGCGGCTTGTCGATGCACTGTTCGCGAGCGCGCTGTTCGACGCGAGGCGGCGCAGCTTGCTGCTCTATCCCGACCGTGCGCTGCCCGGCTTCCTCGAGCGCAATCGGCTCGATGGCGCTGCGTTGGCGCTGCCGGTGGTGCAAGGCATCCTCGCGGCCGGCCGCGTCGACCTGCTGCAGCAGCAAAGCGACGGCACCGTGCGCTTCGCGCCGTCGCTGTCCAACCGCGCCGACCTCGAAGCAGCCGGCGCCGACCTCGGGCCCGCGCTCGCGCCGCTGGCCGCGGCCTACGAGCGCCTGCTGCAGCACCGCGAGTTCACCGGACGCTCGGGCACGATGTTCGCCTACGAAGGCCTGGGCTGCATCTACTGGCACATGGTAGCCAAGCTGCTGCTCGCGGTGCAGGAGCGCGTGTTCGAAGCTTCCGACGCAGCAGCGCCCCAGTTGCCCGCGCTGGTGGCGCACTACCGCCGCGTGCGCGACGGCCTGGGCTATCGCAAGAGCCCGGCCGAGTACGGCGCGTTCCCCGCCGACCCCTACAGCCACACGGCCGGCGAAGGCGGCGCGCAGCAGCCCGGCATGACCGGCCAGGTGAAGGAGGAGATCCTCACGCGCTGGGGCGAACTGGGCCTGCGCTCCGAGGCCGGGCAGATCCGCTTCGATCCGGTGCTGCTCGACCTTGCCGAGGTGCCGCTCGATGGCGCGTTGAGCTTCACGCTCGCCCGCGTGCCCTACCGCATTCGCCGCGGTGTCGCCACGCGCGTGCGCACCCTCGTCGCGCAACGCTGGGTCGAGCATCCGCAGGCGCGCTTCGACCCGCTGGGCGTCGAGGCCGTCGAGATCGAGTTGCCGCAAGACCTCCAATAACCCGAACCGAGAGAGACACCATGTCCGCCACCACTGCCACCCGCAAGGTTCCGTTCGGTCAGAAGGTCGCCTTCGGCTTGGGCATGCTGGCCAACCAGATGTTCCCGGCCGCCCTGGGCATCTTCATGGTGGTGCTGGTGCAGGACATGGGCTTCCCGACCTGGATGTGGGGCATCCTGTTCTTCCTGCCGCGGGCCTATGACGCGATCCTCGACCCGATCATGGGCTTCATCTCCGACAACACGCGGTCGAAGTGGGGCCGGCGCCGGCAGTACGTGTTCATCGGCGCCATCATGCTGGGCGTCGGCTTCATCGCGATGTGGCAGCTCCACCGCGCCGACGGCATCCCCTACAACTTCGCCTACTTCCTGTTCTGGTCGCTCGTGTTCTTCACCGGGCTGACCGTCTTCAGCATCCCGTACGTGGCCATGGGCTACGAGATGAGCGACGACTTCCACGAGCGCACCAGCATCATGGCCGTGGCGCAGTGGATCGGCCAGTGGGCCTGGGTCATCGCGCCGTGGTTCTGG
Source organism: uncultured beta proteobacterium (assembly GCA_963840805.1). Lineage (GTDB taxonomy): Bacteria > Pseudomonadota > Gammaproteobacteria > Burkholderiales > Burkholderiaceae_C > CADEEN01. Next base: position 281,532 of record CAWJAJ010000015.1, read on the forward strand.
GTCGTGATGTACGACCCCCAGTGGTTCCCCAACGCCGACACGGCCACGCGCACGCTGTCGGTCTGGGTCGGCGTGGCGTGCATGCTGCTGGCCATGGTGCCGGCCGTGTTCCTGCCCAGCCGCTCGACCCAGGACGACACCCACCTCATCCCGCTGACCTTGGCCAGCGTGGGCCTGGGCTTCAAGGAGATGCTGGACGGCTTCAAGGAGGCCTTCGGCTGCGTGCCCTTCCGCAAGCTGTGCTTCGCCACGTTCCTGATCTTCAACGCCTTCAACACGGTGGCGGCGTTCTCGTTCTTCATCGTCGTCTACCACCTGTTCAATGGCAACACCGCCGCGGCCGGCATCTGGCCCACGCTGTTCGGCAGCATCGGCGCGCTGGTTACCACCTTTGCCGTGATCCCCACCGTGGCCTGGATGTCGCGCAAGGTCGGCAAGAAGAAAGCCTTCATGCTCTCGCAGGGCATCTCGATCCTCGGCTACGTCCTGCTGTGGTTGCTGATGATCCCCGGCAAGCCCTGGATGTTCATGTTCGCGCTGCCGTTCTTCTCCTTCGGCATCGGCGGCCTGTTCACGCTGATGATGTCGATGACGGCGGACGTCTGCGACCTCGACGAGCTGGCCACCGGCAAACGGCGCGAAGGCATCTTCGGCGCGATCTACTGGTGGATGGTGAAGCTCGGCTTCGCGGTTGCCGGCCTGCTCAGCGGCGCCATCATGGCGCTGGTGGCGTTCACGCCGGGTGCCGCGGTGCAGCCCGACGGCGCGGTGGACGGCCTGCGCCTGTTCTACTCCGGCGTGCCCATCGTCGGCACGCTGCTGGCCATGTGGTTCATGCGTGACTACGACCTCGACGAGAAGCGCGCGCTCGAAGTGCACGCCGAGCTGGAGCGCCGCAAGCGCCAGGGCGCCGCCGGGTCGTCGCAAGGGTCATCGGGCGCCCGCGCCTGGCTGGCGGAGCGCGGCCTGCTCCTGCCGGGCGTGGAGCCCTCGCCGCTGGCGGGCAAGACGGCGCAGGAGATCAAGGCGCTCTATGCCGAGCAGTTCCGCGGCGGCCTGTACGGCCTGTGCTTCAGCGCGTATGGCGAGGGGCAGCGCGCGGGCGACCAGTTGCAGGCATCGCAGGTCGGCCGGCGCATCGACGTCATCGCGCCGCACACGCGCTGGGTGCGCTCCTTCGCCTGTACCGAGGGGCACGAAGTGATTCCCAAGCTGGCCCGCGCCAAAGGCCTCAAGACCATGGTGGGGGCCTGGATCAGCCACGACCGGGAACGCAACGAACGCGAGATCGAGGCGCTGATCCAGCTGGCGAAAGATGGACAGGTCAACATCGCGGTGGTGGGCAACGAGGTGCTGCTGCGCGAGGAACTGCCCGAGCCGGAACTGCTGGCCTACATCGGCCGCGTCAAGGCCGCGCTGCCGGACGACGTGCCAGTGGGTTGCGTCGATGCGTACTACCAGTTTCTGGAGCGGCCGGCGCTCACCGCCGCCTGCGACGTGCTGCTGCCCAACTGCTACCCGTTCTGGGAAGGCGCCGACATCGCCGTGGCCTCGCAATACCTGCGTCGCATGCACGGGCTGGTGAAAGCCGCCGCGGGCGAAGACAAGCTGGTCATCGTCGCCGAGACCGGCTGGCCCGGCAAAGGCCAGCCCGTGGCCGCGGCCGTGCCCTCGCCCGACAACGCGATGAAGTACTTCATCGACGTGCAGCAATGGGCCCGGGGAGAGGGGGTGAAGCTGTTCTACTTCTCGTCCTTCGACGAACCGTGGAAGCTCGGGCAGGAAGGGGAAGTGGGCACGCAGTGGGGGCTGTGGGACAAAGACGAGCGGGTGAAGTACGGGGGGTAAGTCGGCTCTTACGTCGGCTTCTACGGCATTGCTGACCTTGCGAACTCTGGAACGATTTCTGCGATCGGCCATTCTCGGCCGCTCGATGCCAAGAGCCCGATGTCCGCTTGGTAGCCGAAGCCGCCGCGAGTCGTCACCGACTTGGCGAGATGCCAACGCGAGGCCTGGCGGCGGCCGCTTGATCGCCCGACGCGCTACAGCTACCGTAATACTCGTGTCGCTGATACGGGCCTCCCAGATGAAGATCACCATCGAACTGCCGGACGACCTTCTCGATCGCAGCAAGGCGGTTGCGCGGCGAGAGAACTCGACGCTCTCGGCGCTCATCGAAGAGGGTCTGCGCCTGACACTTCGAGCAAGGACGCGCAAGCGTACCGCGCCGTTTGCCGTGCAGCCTTTCCAGGGCGACGGCCTGACGCCGGAGTTCGCGGCGGCCGGATGGGAAGGGATTCGCGACGAGATCGACCGTGATGGCGGTCGACACCAAGAGACGTGATTGCCGCACGCGCAGCGTCAGCGCGCGCCGCCGACAGCCGCCGCCAGCGCCAGCAACCACATCGCGCTGAAGACGAACGGCAGCGCCTTGGGCGCCCATCGCCCGCGCCGCGCGAGATGCACCTCGGGCGCGAGCGGGCACAGGTCCGCGAGGCCGGCACGCTCGTACTCGAGCCGCACCTGCTCCGAAGCGCGCAGCGCGGTGAACACGCCCACGCCGATCAGGGCGGCGACCGCGATGCCGAAGAGTGGGAAGCCGAACGCGAGCCAACCCGAGACCCTGGCCGACAGCGTCACGTAGGCGTTGAACAGCAGGCCCTCGGAGAGGATCAGCCAGGTGATGCGGTGGCTGATCAGCATGTCCTCGTGCGTCCACTGCTCGCGCAGCGCGCGGTACTGGTCCCACAGCGCAACGTCCGGCGTGCGGTGCGTGTGCATGGTCGTCGCGCCGGCGCCGCCACGCGCTCCGGGTACACCGCCTCCATCACCAGCTTGGGCCGCCGGTCCACCGTGAACAGGCCCCAATGCTTCTCGGGCTCCAGCGGATCGGGCGAGCCCTTCCACGGTTCGTCGAAGGCCTCGAAGACGAAGCACAGCAGACCCGCCTCGCGCGTCCAGTCCATCAGGTCCTGGTAGTAGATCGCCTGCAGCTCCTGCACCGCGTGCTCGGCATGCATGCCGCGGCCGTTGCTGGCGGTGCACCAGCCGGCCTCGGTGATGACGATCGGCTTGTCGGGGTACAGGCTCGCCACGCTGGCGACGTTGGCCTTGGTGTAGTCCAGCGCCTCGTGGATGTGCTTGTACTCCCACACCGGGTAGGTGTGCAGCGAGATGAAGTCGAGCTCGCGTCACCAGCTCGCGCAGCTTGTGCTGCCAGGGCACGTAGTTCTCGCAGAAGGTGACCGGCTGCGCGACGGCGCGCTTGACGCGCCGCACGTACTCGAGCATGCGCGGCACCGGCACGTAGTGGTCGGTCCAGTCGACGGTGGCCTCGTTGCCGACCGCGACCGAGAAGACGATGTCCTCGTACTGACGCGCGAGCGCGATCAGGCGCTCGACCTCGGCCTCGTTCTCTCGCTGGTTCGCTTCGAGGTGCTCTTCCGGGTAGGTCGCGCCCCAGGGGCAGCCGAAGTTGTTCATCTCGGCGCCGAGGTAGGCGCCGAGCATCACCTGGAACGGCAGGCGGTCTGCGCGGATCACCTGCAGCACGCGCTCGGCGTGCAGGCTGCAGTCGTACAAGCGCAGCAGTTGCCAGTGCTTCGCGAGGATGTGCAGGTCCTCGCGGATCTCGTCCACCGAGGGGTAGAGCTTCTTGTTCGGGTCCTGCCCCTCGCGGTAGCCCGAGTAGCAGATGGCGTTGCCCTTTGGAAGGGTCAGGAGCTTGAGCATCTGCTTCAGCCGAACTTCGGCTTGGCGTCCTTGTCCCACAAGCCCCAGTAGGCGCCGACATCGCCCTCGGCGCCGACCTTCCAAGCCTCGTCGAAGGCGGCGAAGTAGAAAACCTCGATGTTGTCTTCGCGCGCCCAGCGCATCGGTGTCGATGAAGTAGCGCATCGCGCCCTCCTCCGAGGGCACCGAGCCGTGGAAGTTGCTGCCCTGGTCGGGCCAGCCGGTCTCGCTGATCAGCACGCGCTTGCCCGGCGCCGCGGCGCGCGTGCGCTGCATCATGGTCTGCATGTAGGCGAGGGCCTGCTCGCGCGGGCAGCCTTCCCAAAACGGGTAGCAGTTGGTCATCACCACGTCGCATGCGGCGGTGACGCGCGGGTGCTTCTCGAACAGGTAGTAGGCGTCGACGTAGCCGACGGGCACCGCTGTTGGCAAGTCCCGCAGCGCGCGCTTGACGCGCTCGATCTGCGCGATCAGTTCGTCCTCGCTCATGTCCTCGCGCAGCAGCACCTCGTTGCCCACGGCCACGATGTCGGCGTGGCCGGCCTGGGCCACCGCGATGGCGCCGGCGATCTCGCGCTCGTTGATCGCGGCGTCGGTGCCGAGCCACGCGCCCACCAGCGTCTTCATGCCCATCGACTTGGCGATCGCCGGCGTCTGCTCGTGACCGTCGGTGCACGAGAAGGTGCGGATCCAGCCCGTGTGCGGGCGGATCACCTCGAGCCGCGCGCGGATCTGCGCCGCGCTCACCTGCGCGCCGGGCGATTGCCCTTCGAGGTAGGGGCTGAAGCACAAGCCGTGCACGCCGCCGCCCAGCACGGCGCGGAACTCTTCGCGCAGCGTGGCGCGCGCCTCGCGCGACAGCGGCGGCGGCTTGGGCACGCCGGGCGTGCTGCCCGACGTGGCGGCGCCACTGTGCGCGCTGCCATGCGCGCCACCGGGCGCGAACGCGGGTTGTTGCGGCGCCGACGGCGAGCGGGCCGGCGTGGGGTCTTTGGCGTCTTGGGTCATGGGAGTCTCCTCAGTTGCGCCGCTCGCTCTTGTGGCCCTTCTGCCAGGGCATCACACCGGGGCCGCGGGCTTTGGGCGGGCCGTAGCCGCCGACCTTGTCGTACACGCGCACGTAGTCCACCACCAGCTCGGCGGGGAACTGGGTCTTGTCGTTCGGCGCGCCGGGGAAGTTGCCGCCGACGGCCACGTTCATCACGAGGTAGAAGGGCTGGTCGAAGGGCGCGGGCCAGGGGTTGAGGTCGGCCTCCTTCTTGGCCTCGGCGCCCACGCCCTTCACAAGCTTGCTGCAGCTCCACCAGTGGTGGTAGGTGCAGGTCTGCACGTCATCGACGAAGAAGCGGATCTCGCCCGGCTCCCACTCCACGGCGTAGGTGTGCCAGTCCGAGACCAGGCTGCCTTGTGCCGTTCCGCAGCGCGTGCGTGGTGGTGATCAGCGTTCGCTTCGGGTACGTGGAGCCGAAGTGGATGCTGTTGAGCACCTCCTTGGGCTGCTCGCCCACGATCTCCATCAGGTCGATCTCGCCGCTCGCCGCCCAGCCGCCGTACTTGTCGTCCACCGGCAGCATCCACAGCGCCGGCCACAGGCCCTTGCCCCAGGGCACCTTGGCGCGGAACTCGACGCGGCCGTAGAGCTTGGCAAACAGCACCGTGCCGTCGCGCGCCTTGGTCTTGAGCCGCGCCGAGGTGTAGCCGCAGCCGTGCAGCGGCGCCTTCACCGCGCGGATCACGAGGCAGCTGTCGCGCAACACCACGTTCTCGGGCTCGTGGGTGTAGTACTGCAGCTCCTCGTTGCCCCAGCCGGGCACCCAGGCGTGGTTCTTGTAGTCGTAGAAGCCGTTGCCGATGTCGAAATCCCACTTCGTGCGGTCGACACGCTTGCCGTCGAACTCGTCGGCCCAGACCAGCTTCCAGCCTTTGCGTTTCTTCGTGGCCATATTAGGCTCCCGCCGGCAGCGGCATGGGACGCTGCTGCCTTTGTCGTTGCAGGAAATCGCGGTACCAGCGCGCGCTGTCTTTGGGCGTGCGCTGCTGCGTCGCGTAGTCCACGTGCACGATGCCGAAGCGCTTTTCGTAGCCCGAGGCCCACTCGAAGTTGTCGAGCAGGCTCCACACCATGTAGCCGGCCATCGGCACGCCCTGCGCCAGCGCGTCGCCGACGGCGGCGATGTGCGCGGCGAGATAGGCCACGCGCTCGGGGTCGTGCACGGCGCCGTCCACCAGCTCGTCGCGGAACGCCGCGCCGTTCTCCTTCACGTACAGCGGCGGCACCGGCCAGTCGCGGTGCAGGCGCAGCAGCAGCTCGGTCAGGCCCGACGGGTAGATCTCCCAGCCCATGTCGGTGAGCGCCAGGCCGCTGCCACCGGCGCGCCAGGAGCCGTCGGCGCTGGCCACGTTGCGCGAGTAGTAGTTGATGCCGAGAAAGTCCATCGGCGTGGCGATGGCTCGCCATGTCGCCGGCTTCGATGCGCGGCGCGTCGGCGCCGAGGAACTCGAGCACGTCGGCCGGGTAGCGGCCATGGAACAGCGAGTCCATGTACCAGCGCACGAGTCGTCCGTCTTCGAGGCGGGCATGATCGAAGTCCGCTTGGCTCGCGCTGGCCGCGTGGATCGGCGCCAGGTTGAGGACGATGCCCAGCTGCGCGCGGCAGCCCGCCGCGCGCAGCGCCTGCAACGCCAGGCCGTGACTGAGCAGCAGGTGGTGCGACACCTGGGCTGCGGTGGCGCGGCGCTTCTGGCCCGGCGCGAAGACGCCCCACTCGTGGCCCATCGTCGAGATGACCCAGGGCTCGTTGTGGGTGGTGATCGCGGCGAGCCGATCGCCCAGCCGCGCGTGCATGCCGAGCGCGTAGTCGACGAAGCGGCGCACGGTGTCGCGCTCGGCCCAGCCGCCGCGTTGCTGCAGGGCCTCGGGCAGGTCCCAGTGGTTCAGCGTCAGGTAGGGCTTGATGCCGCGCGCCAGCAGGCCATCCACCAGGCGCTCGTAGAAGCCGAGGCCGCGCGGGTTCCAGGCGCCGTGCCCCTCGGGCTGCACACGCGGCCACGACACCGAGAAGCGGTAGGCATCGACGCCGAGCGAGGCGATCAAGTCGAGGTCGTCTTGCAGGCGGTGGTAGTGGTCGCAGGCGACAGCGCCGTTGCTGCCGTCGGCGATGGCGCCCGGCTGGCGGCAGAAGCGGTCCCAGATCGACGGCCCCTTGCCGTCGGACTCGGCCGCGCCTTCGATCTGGAACGAGCTGGTGGCCACACCCCAGACGAAGTCGTCGGGAAAGCGGCGGTGCGGATCGATGGGCAGGATGGGCGCGTTCACTTGGAGGGCGCCCATTATGAAAGCGCTTTCAAACTGTAGGCGCCGCAGGCAGAAACTGTCAATCGAGGGTAAGTGCGGAGGCGCCTACGCCGTGACGGCGCGGGTCGACTCGCGGACGATCAGACGCGGTGCAGGCACCTCGATCGCGGGGCGCTCGCCCAGCCAGCAGGCCCAGCATCGCGCGTGCGGCCAGCTGCCCGATCTCCTGGATCGGGTTATGCACAGTGGTCAGCGGCGGCACCATGTAGAGTGAACCGGACACGTCGTCGAATCCAACCAGCGAGACATCGTCGGGCACACGCCGTCCGTGCCGGTACAACCCCAGGGCCGCGCCGAAGGCCATCTGGTCGTTGGCTGCGAGGATCGCACTGAAGCGCGTGCGACTGTCGAGCAGCCGCTCGACGGCCAGCACCCCGCTGTGTTCGGTGAAGTTGCCCGCCAGCACCAGGGCAGGATCGAAGCGCAGGCCGGCGGCTTCGATCGCCGATCGATAGCCCTGCAGTCGGTCGATCGCGTCGGGATGCTCGGGATCGCCGCTGATGAACGCGATGCGCCGGTGGCCCAGCTCGATCAGGTGCTGCGCGGCCTGGCGTGCGCCCTCGTGATTGTCGAAGTCCATCGACAGGAGATTGCCGGCCTTGAGGTTGCGGCCGGTGACCACCACCGGCAGCGAGCGCGCCACCGAGCGCAGCGCGCTGTCTGCAAGGCGCCCGGTCAGAACGATCAGGCCATCGACGCGCCTGGATTTCAGAACGTCGATGCAGCGGGCCTCCTCGTCGGCCCGCCAGTGCCCGCTCATGAACAGCGGGCTGTAGCCCGCGGCGTCGAGCTCCATCTCGATACCACGCAGTGCGGCACCATAGAAGGGGCTGTCGATCGCCTGGCTGACGACGCCGATACTCAACGTGCGGCCGCCCGCCAGTCCGCGCGCCACCGGGTTGGGTACGAAACCCAGCTTGGCGACAGCCTCGTCCACGGCGGCGCGCTTCTCATCGCTGACCACCGCCGTGCCGTTGAGGATGCGTGACACCGTGCTCGGCGACACGCCGGCGCGTTCCGCCACCATCTCGAGGGTGACCTTCGTGGATGGGGCGCCACGATTTCGGATTGACCTGTGCACGCTGGATCGTCCTCCTTCCTACTGCCAGCACGGAAGCGCCAAGTTTAGGTTGGCGATCCTTCTTTGCAAGCGCTTGCACAGGACTGCTGAGGTGCCAGTAGCGGTGCGGCCCGACACGTCACGCATGTGGCGGATCGTGCGTGATCCCGTTTTCAGCGACGGCGGCGGCTCTGGACAGTCCTCGCTGAGAAGCGCAACGGAGTGTCGGAAAACGGCTGGAGCCACGGGCGACTGTCGGCTTTCGGTCTGGCTCCGCTCACGGTCTGGTCCTGGCCGCGTGCCGCCGCTGGACCCGCCCCGGTCGACAGTCAGCAGGGAATCAATCTGCCGACGTTCGAGTCGCCCAGTCCGCGGCGCGGTCCAGGCGCGCCGGCGCTGTTCGGCCGCCTGCCGCACGGCGCAGATGCACGGGCCAGGCGGCGCCGGCTCGGCGCGGCGGCGTTTCTCCGGGTTCGACGCTGTCGACCTTGGGTTCGTCACGCTGCGGATGCTGCTTGACGACGCGCTTCAATCGCTCGTCAGCGATCTTGCTGCGTCCGCCGCCCTGCTGGATTTCGGGTTCGGGCGGGACGTCCTTGCGCGGCCCGGGCCGACCTGTTGTCACTTTTCAACGACCAGCAACCGCCACTGGGCACCCGCGTCGATCAGCGCGATGGCGGTCGCTGGCACCTACACTGGGCCCAGGCCGGGCCGACGGCCGACCGCCCGCGCGGCAAGCTATGACATCCCCGCCCCACTCGCCACGTCAGGACACGGCCGGCACCTTCACGACAGTGCGCCCGCACTGGGTGCTGCTGACGCTGGCGCTGTGGTTGCTGGCCACGCTCGGCCTGCGGCCGCTGATGCTGCCCGACGAGGGCCGCTATGCCGAGGTCGCGCGCGAGATGCTGCTCGGCGACGGACTCGTGCCGACGCTGCACGGCCTGCCTTACTTCCACAAGCCGCCGCTGATGTACTGGGTGGACATGGTGGCGATGAGCGTGTTCGGCGTCAACGCCTTCGCGGCGCGCATCGCATCGGCGCTCGGCGCCTGGTTGATGGGCGCGGCGCTGTACCTCGACCTGCGCCGGCGCGTCGGGCCGCGCGAGGCGGCGGTGGCGCTGGGTGTACTCGCCACGACCCCGCTGTACTTCGTCAGTGCCCAGTTCGCCAACCTCGACATGCTGGTCGCCGGCCTTGTCACGGTGGCCGTGCTTTGCGCCGTGCGCGCGGCCGACGGCGCGCTGCAGGCCGCGTTGCGCTGGGTGGTGGCGGCGTGGTGCGCGATGGCGTTGGCGGTGCTGGCCAAGGGACTGATCGGCGTGGTGCTGCCGGTGCTCGTGGTCGGCCCGTGGCTGCTGGCGCAAGGGCGCTGGCGCACGCTGCTGCGCTTGATGCACCCGTTGGCCCTGCGGCCTTCGTGGCGATCGCCGCGCCGTGGTTCATCGCGATGCAAGCGCGCTACCCGGGCTTTGCCGATTACTTCTTCGTCGAGCAGCATTTCCGGCGCTACACGCAAACCGCGTTCAACAACCCGCAGCCGTTCTGGTTCTTCGTGCCGGTGCTGTTGCTGTCGGCCCTGCCCTGGAGCCTTTGGCTGCCCGCCGCGCTGCGCCGTTGGCGGTCGACCACGCCGGCGCTGCCGTCGGCGCTGTATGCGTGGTGGGTGGTGGCGGTGGTGGTGTTCTTTTCGCTGCCGGTCTCGAAGTTGGTCGGCTACGTGCTGCCGGCGTTGCCGCCGCTGGCGGCGCTGCTCGGCCTGGCGGCATGCCGGGGCCGGGCCTGGCGCTGGGCCCTGCCGCTGGCGGCATTGGCCTGCGTCGCCGGCGTCGCCACGCTGGCCTGGCAGGCGCCGCATTCGCAGCGCGACCTCGGGCTCGCGCTCGGCGCACGGGTGCAGCCGGGCGACCGTGTGGTGTTGGTCGATGCGGCCTTCTTCGACGTGCCGTTCTATGCGCGCCTGGCACAGCCGCCGATCGTGCTGTCCCGATGGGACGATCCGGACATCCCGCGCCGCGACAACTGGCGCAAGGAGCTGCACGACGCCGCTCGATTCGATGCGCAGGCCGCGGCGCGGCAGCTGTGGCGCACCGACCGCGCCGCGGCGCTGCTGTGCGCGCGCGGCACGCTGTGGTTCGTCGCCGCCAAGGGCTGGCAAGCGCCCGGCGATCTGGCGCCGCTGGCGCGCGTGCACGAGGGGCGCCTGGCCGATCTGTTGCGCGCCGAGGGCGGGCCGCGCCCGGGATGCCCATGAGGCCCGCCCGGCCGCCCGAAGGGCCTCATTCCCGCTCGGCGGGACCGGCCGCAGGCCGAAGGGTGCACCAGTGAGCCCGCACGGCGATCACCACGATCCCGCGCGCCTTGCCGTGGCTGCGGCCGAGGCGCGCCGCTTCGCCGCCTACCTGGCGGTCGGTGCCCTGGCCACCGCGGTGCACTACGCGCTGCTGGTGGTGGCCGTCGAATCGGCGCACTGGCCGGCCTGGCTGGGGTCGGGCGTGGGCGCGGTGGTCGGGGCCCAGGTGGCCTTCGCCGGGAATCGCTGGTACACCTTCGCGCACCGCGGCGCGCTCACGCGTTCGTGGCCGCGCTTCCAGCTCACCGCACTGGCCGGCGCCGGGCTCGGCATGCTGATCGTCGCGCTGGCGGTGCACTGGCGGCTGCACTATCTGGCCGGCCAGGTGCTGGCCTCCGGCACCGTCGCGCTGCTGACCTATGCCGTCAATCGGCGCTGGGCCTTTGCCGCCACGCGGCGCCGAGCGTGACGCCGGCCGCGGCCAGGTCGTCCACGAAGGCCGCGCTGCCGAGGTAGGCCGCCTCGCGCAGCCGCGCCGCGGCGATGGCATCGGTCGACGAGGCCGCGGCCGCGCTGTCGTCGACGGCGCCGGGGTGGCAGAACAGCAGGCCGCCTTCGGCCGGCGCGGCCGCCAGCCAGCGCTGCATGCGCTGGCCGTAATCCGCATCGTCGAAGCCATACACGCCGAGCAATGCGCGGTTGTGCTCGCGGCCGCACTGCCGCAGCGCACGCTGCAACGCGGTACCGCCGCTGTGCGCGATCAGCCAGCGCTTGAACGCGTTGCCGGGTCCGATCACCGCACCGGTGTTGCGCACCGCGACCGCCGTGGCCACGCCGGCCAGCGCCTGCAGCATGACCTCGCGCACGCCGGGCAGATGGTGCACGTGCTGGTGGCCGTCGACAAAGCGCGGCGGCGTGCCGGTGGCGTCGATGAAGCGTTGCCATTGCACGCGCCACTCGCAGGCGATCGCCGCCAGCGGCAAGCGGCCGCGATGCGCGGCGACGATCAGCGCGGGCAACGCGGGCCAGCGGGGCCAGTGGCGCCGCAGCTCGGCGCTCGCCGGCTCGCCTTCGGTCAGGTTGAAGTGCAGGCCGCGATCGACCGCCGGCGGCAGCCCAGCCAGCCACGCCGCGCTCGCCGGCCAGTGCACGCCGCCGGTCAGGCACGAGACGGCGGTCAGGCGCCCGCGCTCGGCCAGATCGGCAATCCTGCGCGAGAGCGCCGGCGTCAGGCCGAAGTCGTCGGCGCAGAGCGAAAGCACCCGCGGCGTCGCGCTCAAGTGGGCGGCCTCATGCAGCCCGCACGCGCGGCATGGGCGCGGCCGCCGGCACGGCCTGCGGCGCGGTCGCGGCGATGGCCCCTTGCCCGGCCTCGCTGCCGACGAGGTAGAGGGGTCGCTGCTTGACCTCGTCGAAGATGCGGCCGATGTACTCGCCGAGGATGCCGATCGACAACAACTGGATGCCGCCGAGGAACATCAGGCTCACCGCCAGCGTGGCGTAGCCCGGCACCGGGTGGCCCTCGATGAAGTGCTCGACCAGGACCCACGCGCCGTAGGCCAGCGCACCCAGCGCGATCAACGCGCCGGCGCCGCTCCAGACGCGCAGCGGAAAGTTGGAGAAGGCCGTCACGCCGGTCAGGGCCAGCCGCACCAGCCGCCGCGGCGAAAACGAACTGTGGCCGCAGCGGCGCGGGCCCGGGGTGTACGGCAGGAAGCGGGTCTCGAAGCCGACCCAGGCGAACAGGCCCTTCATGAAGCGGTTGCGTTCGGGCAGTGCCGCGAGCGCATCGACGACGCGACGATCCAGCAGGCGGAAGTCGCCGGCATCCTCGGGGATGTGCACCGGCGAACCGGCGTTGGCCATGCGATAGAACAGCCGGGTGCCCAGCCGCTTGACGAGCGGCTCCTCGGCGCGCGAACGCCGCACGGTGCAGACCATGTCGGCCCCGCCGCGCCAAGCCTCGACCATCGTGGCCAGCATGTCGACCGGATGCTGGCCGTCGGCATCCATCAGCACCACCGCGTCGCCCGCGGCGCGGTCGAGCCCGGCACTCAGCGCGGCCTCCTTGCCGAAGTTGCGCGACAGGCGCACGTAACGCACGCCCGGCGCCGACAGCCAGGGCTGCATCGCCGCCGGCGTGCCGTCGCGGCTGCCGTCGTCGACGACGATCACCTCCCAGCGATCGGCGAGCGTGCGCAGCGTCGCGGTCAGGTCCGACAGCAGCGTCGGCAGGTTGTCGGCCTCGTTGTAGGCCGGCACGACCACGCTCAATGCCGGGCGGCGCGGCCGGGCCGTGGCGAACGCAGCGTTCATGGCCGTGCGGCGAAGAGGCCCAGGCCCGCCTCAGGGCCGCGCGCTCTTCTCGTGCACCCGCTCGGTCTCGATCGCCTCGACCAGCGCGCGCATCTGCTCGGCCAGCATGCCCAGCAGGTCGTCGACCGCCAGCACACCGACGAGCATGCCCTGCGCGTCGGTCACCGGCACGCGGCGCACGCCCTTGCGGCGCATCGCGGCCAGGGCGTCCATCACCGAGTCGGTCTCGCGCACGGTGACGAGGTCGTTGCTCATCACGTCGCCGACGCGAAATTGCCGCGGATCCATGTCCTTGGCGATCACCGCGGTGACGAGGTCACGGTCGGTCAGCATGCCGGTGACGACGCGGCCGCGCGCGGTCTCGTCGACGATCACCAGGCTGCCGACATGCTGCTCGCGCATCAGCCGCGCGGCCTCGTTCAGTGCCAGGTGCGCATAGGCGAACACCGTGTCTCGGGTGCACAGGTCGCCGGCGGTCAGGGGTTGGTACATGGCAGTCCCTCGTGGGTCAGTATTCCGGCATACCGCCGGGCCGCGGCGGTGGCGGCGCGGGCAGCGTCGCAATCAGGCAATCGGTGGTCAGCAGCAGGCTGGCGATCGAGGCCGCGTTCTGCAGCGCCAACCGCGTCACCTTGGCCGGGTCGATCACGCCCATCTCGATCAGATCGCCGTACTCGCGCGTGTTGGCGTTGAAGCCGTAGCTGCCTTCGCCCGCGCTGACCTGCTCGAGCACCACCGACGCTTCCTCGGCCGCGTTCAGCACGATCTGGCGCAGCGGTTCGGCCAGCGCACGCTCGACGATGTGCACGCCGGCCTGGATGTCGGGGTTCGCTTCGTCGACGTCGGCGAGCGCGCGGCGGCAACGCAGCAGCGCAACGCCGCCGCCGGGCACGATCCCTTCTTCGACCGCCGCCCGCGTGGCGTGCAGGGCATCCTCGACGCGGATCTTGCGTTCCTTCATCTCGGCCTCGGTGGCCGCGCCGACCTTGACCACGCCGACGCCGCCCGCGAGCTTCGCGAGCCGCTGCTCGAGCTGCTCGCGGTCGTACTTGCTGGTGCTGGCCTCGATCGCCTGCTTCAGCTGCGCGACGCGACCGGCGATCGCCTGCGCATCGCCCATGCCGCCGACGATGGTGGTGCGGTCCTTGTCGACCTCGATGCGCTTGGCACGGCCGAGCTGCTCGGGCGTCACGTTCTCGAGCGTGCGCCCGAGCTGCTCGGAGACGACCTGGCCATGCGTCAGCAGCGCGATGTCTTCGAGCATCTCGCGGCGCCGGTCGCCGAAGCCCGGTGCACGTACCGCACAGCACTTGATGATGCCGCGCAAGTGGTTGACGACCAGCGTGGCCAGCGCGTCGCCCTCCATCTCCTCGCAGATCACCAGCAGCGGCTGGCTCTGCTTGGCCACCAGTTCGAGCGTCGGCAACAGGTCCTTGATCGACGAAATCTTGCGGTCGGCGAGCAGCACCAGCGGATCCTCGAGCACCGCCACCTGCTTGTCGGGCTGGGTGATGAAATACGCCGACAGGAAGCCGCGGTCGAACTGCAGGCCCTCGACCACCTCGAGCTCGCTCTCGATGCCGGTGCCGTCTTCGATCGTGATCGCCCCTTCGCGCCCGACCTTGTCCATCGCCTTGGCGATCAGCTCGCCGATCGACATGTCGTTGTTGCCGGAGATCGCTGCCACGTGCGCGATCTCGGCCGAGGTCTGGCAGGGCTTGGCCAGCGTCTTCAGGTGCGCCACCACGCGCTGGGTGGCGCGTTCGATGCCGCGGCGCACGTCCATCGGGTTCATGCCCGCCGCGACGACCTTCATGCCCTCGCGCACCATCGCCTGCGCCATCACCATCGCGGTGGTGGTGCCGTCGCCGGCCATCTCGCTGGTGCGCAGCGCGACTTCGCGCACCATCTGTGCGCCCATGTTCTCGAACGGGTCGGCCAGCTCGACCGACTTGGCGACGATGACGCCCGAATTGACGATCGCCGGCGCGCCGAAGTCACGCTGCAGCAGCACCGTGCGGCCGCGCGGGCCGAGCGTCAACTTCACCGCATCGGCCAGCGTGTTGACGCCGTCGATGATCTTGTGGCGCGCTTCCTCGCCGAACAGGAAGGCCTTGGCGCTCACGGAATTTCCTCGCTGGCCTGGCCTTCAGGCACGGACGGCAGCGGCGCGCGCTTGGCGGGCAACTCATGCTGCTTGGTCTGGCCGCGACGCTGGCGCACGTAATCCTCCAACTGGCGGCCGACGGCGTCGAAGGCACCGTGCACCGCGCGCTGGATGTCCTGGTCGTCGTGGTGGGTGCTGGCGACGATCTCGGCGTCGGGCACGCGCACGCTGACCTTGACGCTGTACTCGTGCCCCTGGTGGCGGCGGTTGGCGGCCGATTCGACGGCCACATGGCAACTCATCACGTCGGGCGTCCACTGGTCGAGCTTGGCCGCCAGACGCCGGATTTCGGGCTCCAGCGAAGGCAGTGGCACGACATCGCGGAAAGTGATCTGCACGGGCAGTTTCATGACGTTCCCTTCCCTTCTTCGGTTCTCAGTTCATCACCCGCCCGCTGGTGTCGGACAGCTGGCATGAGGTACCGGCCAGCCCCTGCGCGCTCGCACCGCGCGCGTCGGCAGCCAGGCTGGTGATCGCGAACGCCAGCAATGCCAGCGCCAGCCAGGGCAGGACACGGTGCAGCCAACGCGGCCAATGCGCATCGGCGCGGCGTGGCAATGCGATCTTCATACGCTGCCCTCGGGCTCGGCCAACCGCTCGGCCAGCTCACGGTCGCGCAGGGCGGTGTAATCGGCATCCACCGTGCGCACGAGCGCCTTCTTCGCCTGCACGCCCAGATGGGCCTTCAGATGGCCGAGGAACGGGCTCGACGCGACCAGCACCAGGCCGGCGCAGCGGCCACCGGCGATGCCTTCGTCGAGCAGCTTCGCCACCTGCTGCGCGAAACGATCGCGCTCGCGCTCGCGCGGATCGGTGCGTGGCGGGTAGACCGCGCCGGCCAAGCCGGGCGCGCTGCCTTCGGCATAGCCGGGCCGGTCATACGCCAATTCCTCGCCCTTCTGGCGGCTTTGCGGGTGCACCAGATCGGCAATGTGCGTGTACGTGTGGGGCTTGTCGGTCTCTTCCAGCACGCGGGCACGCGCCGCGTTGGCAATCACCATCCAGTTTTTCATGATCACCTCTCAGCGTCGGGGGCATGTTCAAGGGTCGGCTTCTCGACCTTCGAAAAGGGCCCTCACGCCCCACACCGACAAGCAGACACCGTCGCGCCCCGGACTGCGTTGATGCGCAGCAACTGCAATGGCGCGGCGCTCGCCGAGCCATTGCGCCAGATCAATGCAATTCGGGCCACGCCGCCTAGACTTGAGTTGCCGTCGGTTGGATGGGTCCAACCGGAAGATCGACAGGCAAAAGTGAGGTTCCCCACACGGTGGGGAAGATCGTGGTGTCTCTGACACCATGAGGGATGAGGACATCCTCAGACTGTGCTTGCCCTCGGGGCGGGTCAGGGGTCCTCGCCGGACCCGCCATCTCGCAAGGGATGGCGGGTTGTCCTTTTTTGTGCGCTGAGTTTCGAGGGGCGTCACCCCCCGGCCGCATGCAGCGGCGCGGACTCCTTCATTCGCGCAGCGCGGCGAAGTTGGCGCCCTGCGTCCAGACCCGCGCCAACTCGCTCATCGCGGCCTGGGCCTGCCCGAGCATCGCCAACGGCGTGTCGCTGTCGGCGGCAGTCAGGCTATCGATCTCGGCCAGCGGCGGCCAGGCCACGCTGCCGTTGTCGATCCAGCGCTGCGACAGGCGTGCGACATCGGCACGGCTGCGTTCGAGCAAACGCGACTCCATCTGCATGCAATGGCGCCAGTGGCTGACCATGTCCTGCAGCGCCTGGGCCCACTGCGTGCTCGCCAGATTGGCCTGCAGCACGAACAGCGAGGCCCAGTCGGGCGCGTCCGCCGCGCGCCCGGCGGCATCGCCGATGCGTTCGGAGGCGTCCTGCAATGCAGCCACCTGCGCCTGCTGCAACTCGCACAGTCCCTTCAGTACTTCCTGCGAACCGCCGAGCGACGCGCCGAACATCGCCCGCGTCATGCCGAGTGTGTCGAGCCAGGCTTGCTCGCCCGCGCCGGCGCTCGAGGCCGCCGCTGGCGGGGCAGCGACGCGCTTGGGCGATGCCGCGCGTGTCGGCCGTGGATGACGTGGGGGCGTGCGTGCCATGGCGCTCTCCTGTGCAACGGGCGGATGATCGGCACACTCTAGGCGCCGTGAGGCGGCGCGCATTGATGTCCCGCAACCGGTGTGCAACGGCCTGCAAGCGCCGGCCGCTCCGAACGCCCGGCGGTCAGTCGTGCGTCGGCGCGCTGACGACCCGCCGCAGCTTGCCGCTGGCGCGCTCGCGCACCGGCTCGGCCGTGCTGAACGTGATGCGCGTGCCGCTGACGCCGTGCTGCGCCAGCATGGCGCGGATGGCGTGCCGGCAGCGCTCGAACGCGGCGTGGGCATCGGCCACGGCCGGCTCGAATCGCAATTCGAGCGAACCACCGGCGTGGCCGATGACCTGGAACTGCGTGACGTGGGCTTCCTCCTCGATCGCCGTCTCCAGCGCGAGCGGCAGGATCGGCACCGCGCGCCGGTGCGCATCGTGCAGCACCAGCGTGTCGCCACTGCGGCCCTGCACCTCGATCGTGGTGAACGCGCTGCCGCACGCACAGCGCCCCGGCAACACGCGCACCCGGTCGTCCAGGCGGTAGCGCAGCAGCGGCTGCGTGCGATTGGCCAGGTTGGTCAGCAGCGTGGTGTGCGAGACCTCGCCCGGCGGCACCGGCCGCAACTGCGCGTCGACCGGCTCCAGGATCACCCAGTCGTCGTTGACGTGCAGGCTGCCGTGCGCGCACTCGCAGGCGATCGAGAAGCACTCCGAGGCGCCGTAGCTGTTGCGCACGAGGCAGCCGAACGCGTCGCTCGACCTGGTGGCGCTGCTCCGCCGACAGCTGCTCGCCGCCGACCCAGACTTCGCGCAGCGGCAACTGCAGCGTGCCTTCGTGCTGCAGTTGCGCCAGCGCGGCGGCACAGCTCGGGTAGGTGATCAGCACCGTCGGCTGCAACGCCTGCAGTGACGCAGCGATGCCGCGCAAGGGCTGTTGTACCGAGAGCAGGCTGAGTGCCGGCGCGAGGCCGAGCGGCACGATGCGCCGCAGCCGCGTCATCGTCACCAGCCCGGCGAAATGGCCGCCACTGGCGCCGACGTAGGCAAAGCGCTGGCCGCTGCCCCAGCGACCGAGACTGGCCTGCGCCGCGGCGGCGCTGCGCACGCGCAGCGCGTCGATGGCATCGAAGGCCGCGAGGCTGCGCGCGTCCTGCACGAACCAGCCCGGCACGCCGCTGGTGCCCGAACTGGTCCACACCAGGTAGTCGCCGAGCCAGGCATCGGCGATGCAGTGGGTATCGGCGATGAACGGTGCCGCGGCGGCACGCGTGATGCGGCGGTCGGTGGCCCAGTCGTCGAAGTGCTGCATCAACTCGGCCTTGTCGACCGGCTCGAAGTCCGCCAGCCGCCGCGCCTCGGGAGACCGCCGCCGGTACAGCGGCGACGCGCTTCGTGCGCACGTGATCAACGCCGTGAGCCGCTGATCGCGCAGCCACATCGCGGCGGCCGGGGACAGCCCGGCGGTCCAGGTTTCGTGCCAGGCCTGCAGCCACAACCAGGCATCGAATGGCGGCGCGGGGTGTGTCATCGGTCGACCTCCGCGCTGCGCGCTCCGGCATGCGCACTGGGCGCGTCCCGGCGGGTTCGCAGGGCTCTGCCTGCCCGCGGCAGCGCCAGCGCGGCGATGCCGGCAACGGCGAGCAGCGCCAACCCGGCGCCTTGCAGCGTTGCGTCGACGGGCAGGCCGAACTGGCGCGACAGCGGTGTCATGCCCAGCACCAGGCCGCAGGCCGCCGCCAGCCCGGCCAACAACCAGGCAAACGCGCGGTTGGGAGCGTGGTGCCGCAGCGATCGCGCGCCGACACGGAACCAGACCAGCATCGCGACGTTGGTGGCGATCACCGAGCCCAGTGCCGCGGCGCGGCACCAGGCGTCGTCCCAGCCGGCCCAGCGCACGCCGATCTGCACCGCCGCAACGGCGAGCAGGCCGGCGCCCCCGATGGCCAGCGCCTGCCACAGCGCGGCCCACGACAGCAGACCGACATGCGCCGGCCGCGGCGGCTGCGTCATGGTGTCCGGCGGCTCGGGCTCGGCCTCGAACACCAGCGAGCAGGCCGGATCGATCAGCAACTCGAGGAACACCACGTGCATCGGCAGCAGCAATTGCGGCCCGCCGGCCAGCAGCGGCATCAGTGCCACGCCGACGATCGGCACATGCACGGCCAACAGGTAGCCGACCGACTTCTTCAGGTTGACGAAGATGCGGCGGCCCAGCCGCACCGCGGCGACGAGCGAAGCGAAGCTGTCGTCCTGCAGCACCAGCACGGCCGCTTCGCGTGCGACGTCGGTGCCGCGCTCACCCATGGCCACGCCGATGTCGGCCGCGCGCAGCGCCGGCGCGTCGTTGACGCCGTCGCCGGTCATCGCCACCACCTCGCCGCGGCGCTGCAGTGCGCGCACGATGCGCAGCTTCTGATCGGGCGCGATGCGAGCACAGATCGACGCGGCAGCCATGCGCGCCTCGAGCGCGGCGTCGTCGAGCGCGGCGACCTCGGTGCCGCTGAGCACCGTGGCAGCGGTGCCGGCCGGCTCGCCGCCGGGGCCCGCGCGCCGGGGCTGTGCATCGTGTGCATCGTGCAACTGCGCCTGGCGTGCGATCGCCAGCGCCGTCAGCGGTGCGTCGCCGGTGATCATGACGACGCGGATACCGGCGGCACGACACTGCGCCATCGCCGCCGGTACGTCGTCGCGCAGCGGGTCGAGAAAGCCGAGCAATCCGATCCAGCCCAGGCGCGGCAGCGCGGCCGGCGGCGGCTGCGCGGCATCCCACACCCCTCGTGCCACTGCCAGCACGCGCAGGCCCTGCCGTGCCATCGCCGCGGCGGCCTGCATCGCCGCAGTCGCCGCGGCGTCGTCGAGATCGCACAAACGCTGCACCGCCTCCGGCGCGCCCTTGACGGCCACCAGGCCTTGGCCGGTGCCGGTGGCACTGCGCCACCAATGCGCCACGTACATGCGCTCGGGCGTCACGCCGTCGCGCCGCACCAGCGCCGCGGCGGGAAGGCCGGCGAGGCGCGAGCGCTCGCGCAGGCGGGCGATCGCGCGGTCCATCGGCTCGATGCCGTCGTCGATGCTGGCGCGCGCCGCGGCGTCGAGCAGCGGCGCAAAGGCAGCCGATGCCGGCTCGCCGGCGGCCAGCCCGACGCTGGCCGCGGGCGTGGACAGCGCCAACAGTTCCATGCGATTGACCGTCAGCGTGCCGGTCTTGTCGACGCACAGCACGCTGGCCGTGCCCAATGCCTCGATCGCCTGCGGCTGCCGCGTCAGCACCTGGCGTTGCGCGAGGCGCCAGGCGCCGAGCGCCATCAGCACCGTCCAGACCACCGCGAACTCCTCCGGGATCAGCGCCATCGCCAGCGTCAGCCCGACCATCAGGCCATCGATCCACGAGCCGCGCTCGGCGGCGTAGAGCGCGGCCGCGGCCAGGCAGGTGACCACGGCGCCCAGCGCGACCCAGCGCACCACGCGTTTCAACTCGGCCTGCACGCGGCTGGGCCGCGTCACGATCTGCGCCAACGACGCGCCGATGCGCCCGAGCGCGGTGGCGGCCGCGGTGGCACTGACCAGCGCCGCACCGTCGCCCTGCACCACCAGCGTGCCGGCGAAGACCCGGTGTGCATCGGCCGGTGGCAGCGCGGGCACGGCCTGCGCACTCTTCAGCACGGGCGCCGACTCGCCGGTAAGCAGCGATTCGTCGAGCAGCAGCGAATCGGCGCGCACCAGCACCGCATCGCAGGCCAGGCGATCGCCTTCGGCCAACAACAGCAAGTCGCCGCACACGAGTTCGAGGCTGGCGATGCGCTGCACGCGCCCGCTGCGCACGACGCGCGCACGCGGGCTCGACAGATCGCGCAGCGATTCGAGCACGCGCTCGGTGCGTTGCATCTGGTAGCCCGCGATCACGCCGACCAGCAGCACCGACACCAGCAGGCCGATGGCGTCGGTGGCACTGCCGAGCGCCGCGTAGGCCAGCGTGGTCGCCAGCAGCAGCAGGATCATCGGCTGCGCGGCGACGTCGAGCGCGATGCGCCACAGGCTGCGGCGGGCCGCCTGCGGCAACCGGTTCGGTCCGTCGCGCGCCAAGCGGGCGCGGGCTTCCTCGTCGCTCAATCCCTGCGCGGGCCACGCAGCTTGCGCCGGCATGTCAGTGGCTCCATCGGGCTGCGCTCGCTGCGTGACGCACGGCGCAGTCGGGGCCGAACAATGGTTTGCTCTCGGCCGATTGCGGCTGCTTGTCCTCGGTTTGCTCTTGCGAGAACTGACGGTTCGCGTTGCCTGCCGGGTCCCGCCCCGGCGGGCGGGTAACTTTCATTTGGAGGCCCAAATGAAAGTCACCAAAGCAAAGGGCCTGAATGCAAAACCTCTCATGGTTTCTGCGCGCTGCGGCGGCCCGGCCCGGCGGGCCACTTGGAAGCCGTGCGGCGCATCGGACCAACAGCGCACTCGGCGAGCGCGGGCTCGCAAAGCCTTGCCCGCGCAATGCGAGAGAAACGAGCAATACGAGCATTTGGAGCTACAGGATTCAGGGGCGAAGCAACGCGAGCCCCCGTCGAGTGCGCCGGTAGACCGATCGGCCTCGGTGCCGCCAAGTGGCCCGCTGGGCCGGGCGTGCAAAACGAGAAGAACGCACCGAGAGGTGTTGCATTGAGCCCCTTTGCTTTGGTGACTTTCATTTGGCCCGCAACAGTAGTGTCCCAACGTCCGTCATAGGAGAACGAGTTGTTGATCGTCCTGCGGCGACGGTGGCGGTGGCGTAAGTAGTTGATTTATTGGGGTTGTCTCGAACATGGTCAGGCTCAGGATCTGTAGGAGTTCGTAGAGGCTATGCGGCAGCAGCGTGCGCTTTTTGACGATGGCGATCAGCACATAGGTGGCCACGGCGATCCAGATCTGCGTCTTCACTGCGTTCTCGCTGGTGCCGAAGAACGCCTTGATGCGCAGGTGCTGCTTGATCCATTTGAAGAACAGCTCGACCTGCCAGCGCAGCCGGTACAACTCGCCTATGGTCTCCGGCGCCAGGCTGGTGTTGTTGCTCAGAAACGCGATGCGTTTGCCATCCTCGTCGCGCAGCACTACGCGGCGCACTGCAGTCGGGTAACCCTGCCTGGAGTAGTAGATCTCCAAGGTGCCGATCTGATCGCACAGGATCTTCGTGCCGATCCTGTCCACCGGCTGCGAGTAGCGGCGCTTGAAGCGCAGATTGCGTTTGGCGCGGATCACAAAGAAGCTGCCTGCTTCGTGCAGCGCGTGAAGTCGATCGAAGTCGGTGTAGCCCCGGTCGAGCAAATAGAACGCCCCCGGCTCGGGTGTGAGCAGGTCCAGCACATTGACCTCGTGGGTCTTGCCGTCGCTGATGTGGATGAAGCTCGGGATCGAGCCGCGCACGTCCAGCAGCGTGTGCAGCTTGATGGCGGCCTTGGCCGAGCGAAACGGCGCCCACGGATAGACCGACAGGCACAGATCGATCGTCGTGGCGTCGAAGGCGTAGACCGTCTCCTTCAGCTCCAGCCCGATGGGCTCGCTGGCGTACAGCGGCCGGGCAATGCCGATCAGGTGCTGGGCCAAATCGGCATAGATTTGCCAGGGTCGCACTGCGTTGGCATTGGCCAGCGTGTTGCGCGCTACCGGCGAGCGAAATCCGAGGTGGTAGAGCCGATGCGCTTGCGTCGCAAGACAGGCTTCGATGTCGCGCAGCGACTCGCGAAACGTCAACTGCGCGAAGGCCATTGCATAGAACTGGTCCAGGCACGAGAAGCTCTTGACCTTGTGCTCGCCGTCGTAGCGCGCCACGCAACGACGAAACGTGGACAGCGGCAGGTGCGCCATGACCTGAGCGAAAACAAGCTTGCCTTGATGCATCGCCACCCCGAGCGGGGTCGC
This sequence comes from uncultured beta proteobacterium, assembly GCA_963840805.1. GTDB lineage: Bacteria > Pseudomonadota > Gammaproteobacteria > Burkholderiales > Burkholderiaceae_C > CADEEN01. Next base: position 304,379 of record CAWJAJ010000015.1, read on the forward strand.
CCCGCAAAGGGCTCGAAGTCTGCGGCTCGAAGTTCAAATCGAGACCAGACCCGAATGACGATTTGTCTTTGCAGATCATCGACTTACCAACGACTGCCATGAAGACGTTGGGACACTACTGATTTGGCCCAACAAATGAAAGTTACCCGCCCGCCGGGGCGGGACCCGGCAATACAAGCAGTCCGCCAGACAAGACACACAGCCACCAAGCGGTCGCATACCGCATTCGCGAGACGGCGCGGCCTCGCGAACGTGGCGCATGAATGGCGCGGGAGCAATTGACGTGCGCATCGTCGCGGCCCTCGGCGGCAACGCACTGATCCGGCGCGGCGAGCCCTTGACGGTGGCCACGCAGCGCGACCACCTGGCCGCCGCGGCACAGGCGCTGGCGCCGCTGGCACGCGAGCATGCGCTGGTGATCACCCACGGCAGCGGCCCGCAGGTCGGCCTGCTGGCGCTGCAGGCCGCCGCCTACGCGACGCGGCAGCCGGGCACGGCGCCGCCGCTGGACGTGCTCGATGCCGAGAGCGAAGGCATGATCGGCTACCTGATCGAGCAGGCGCTGGCGAACGCGCTGCCCGACAAGCGCGTCGCCACGCTGTTGACGCAGATCGAGGTCGACCCTGGTGATGCGGCCTTTGCCGCGCCGAGCAAGCCGATCGGCCCGCCGTACGGCGCCGCGCAGGCCGAGCGCATCGCGCACAGCCACGGCTGGCAATTCGCACGCGACGGCAAGCACTGGCGCCGCGTGGTGGCGTCGCCGCGGCCGCTGCGGGTGCTCGAGCTCGGTGTCATCCGCCTGCTGCTCGACGCGGACATCACGGTGGTCTGCGGCGGCGGCGGCGGCATCCCGGTGCAGCAGCGCCACGGGCGCTATTACGGCGTCGAGGCGGTGATCGACAAGGACCACGCCAGCGGCCTGCTGGCGCGCGAACTCGACGCCGACCTGCTGCTGCTGCTGACCGACGTGCCCGGCGTCGCGCGTGACTGGGGCGAGCCGATCGCGCAGTGGTTGCACGACGCCACCCCGGCATCGCTGGCCGCGCTCAGCCTGCCCGACGGATCGATGGGGCCGAAGGTGCAAGCAGCCGTCGAGTTCGTCGAGGCGACGGGCCGGCGCGCGGCGATCGGCCGCCTCGACGATGCAGCGGCGCTGCTCGCCGGCACGGCCGGCACGCAGGTGCGGCCCGACGCCCATGCCGATCTGATCGAGGCGCCATCGCAGTGGCGCCTGGTGGTCGAGCCCTGAAGCGCGCGCCATGACCCGCCTGCCACCGCGCTACACCGCGATGGCGCTGACGCAGCGCGGTGATCCGACGTTGCGCGCGATCGAACGCGACGTGCCGGCGCCCGGCCCGGGCCAATTGCTGCTGCGCGTGCAGGTGTGCGGCGTCTGTCGCACCGATCTGCACCTCGTCGATGGCGAACTCGACCCGCCGCCCGAGCTGCCGCGCGTGCCCGGCCACGAAGTGGTCGGCACGGTGGTGGCCGTCGGCACCGGCTGCCGGCGCTTCGCACCCGGCGAGCGCGTCGGCGTGCCGTGGCTGCACGCCACCTGCGGCCACTGCGCCTGGTGCGCCAGCCAGCGCGAGAACCTGTGCATGAGCGCCCGCTTCACGGGGCTGACGGTCGACGGCGGCTACGCCGAATTCATGCTCGCCGACGAAGCCTTCTGCTTCGCGCTGCCGGCCCGCTACAGCGACGCGCAGGCGGCGCCGCTGCTGTGCGCCGGGCTGATCGGCTGGCGCGCGCTGCGGCTGGCCGGCGACGCACGCACGCTCGGGCTGTACGGTTTCGGCGCCGCCGGCCACCTGATTGCGCAGGTGGCCCTGCAGCAGGGCCGCCGCGTCTACGCCTTCACGCGGCCGGGCGACGCCGCGGCGCAGGCGCTGGCGCGCTCGCTCGGCGTGCACTGGGCCGGTGGCAGCGACGAGACACCGCCCTCACCGATCGACGGCGCGCTGCTGTTCGCGCCGGTCGGCGCGCTGGTGCCACTGGCGCTGCAGCACAGCGCACCCGGCAGCACGATCGTCTGCGCCGGCATCCACATGAGCGACATCCCGCGCTTTGCCTATCGCCTGTTGTGGCGCGAACGCAGCCTGCGCTCCGTGGCCAACCTGACGCGCCGCGACGGCGAGGAGTTCTTCGCCTGGGCCGCCGAACACCCGCTCACGAGCAGCACCGAGACGTTCGCGCTGCGCGACGCGAACGAGGCGCTGGTGCGCTTGCGCGACGGCCGCATCACCGGCGCGGCGGTGCTCGACTGCCGTTGACACGCACTGGCGTTCATTCGCATTGCACTGACGGTCTGCCTGCGGCCCGTTGCGGTCACCGGTCTTCGGTGCGCTTTTTCAGTGTCTTGTCGACTGCGTCGCTTGCCGGGTCCCGGCCCGGCGGGGCGGGACCCGGCAAGGCAACGCAGTCAACAAGCCATCGAATGACCACCTCGAAGACCAATGACCACGCTGCCGATCAGGCGCTCCTTGGCGTCGACGATTCAGGCCGCCGGCCTGGCAGCAGCCGGCGCGGCGGCCTTGCGCGGCGCGAACAACAGCGCGATGGCACCGATGCCCGCCAGCATCGCCAACAGCGCGACGAAGCCGCCGATGAACGGCACGCTGCCGAGCAGCGCCAGCAGCAGCACCGCCGCCATCGCACCGGCGATGCGCCAGCCGGTGCGGCCCGCCGCGTCGGCCTTCCAGCGCGCCAGTGCCCAGTGGCCGAGCGCGACCGCGCTGGCGACATAGCCGACCAGCAGCAGCGCCAGGTACAACAGCACCGCCAGCAACGCCAGCGGAATGCCGATGATGCTGATCAGCAGGATCAGCGCCGCGACGGGGATGCAGACCAGTGCGATGAAGCCGAGCAACAAGCTCCAGCCCGGCCGCGTGCGCAGGGCATCGGCCACGCGCTGCGACGTGACGGGCAGCGCGCCGACCAGCACGGCGGCGATCGCCATCAGGCCCAGCGTCCACAGCCAGCCCGGACCGCTCCATCGGGCGCTGACCTGCTCGCCGAACGCCCGATCGCGCACCGCCGCGGCCGAGGCGCTGCGGCCGGGCAACGGCAGCCGCTCGATGGCACCGGCCACCTGCGCGGCCGGGTCGCGCTCGAGTTCGTCGCCGCTGCGATAGCGCAGCGCGCCCGCAATGCGCGCGTTGGGCCCGAGCGTGAGGTGCCCCGCGGCGGATTCCACGTCGCCGTCCACCGGCGCGTCGATCAGCACGCGGCCGCCACCGACGCGCACCGAGCCTTTCACTGCCGAACGCAGCGAGACCTGGCCGCCACCGACGGTGATGTTGCCCGCCACCGTGGCCTTCGGCCCGAAGTCGACCTGGCCGCCGGCCACGCGCAGGTTGCGGCCGACCGGCGCGTCGATCGCGAGGCGGCCGCCGGCGGCATAGACGTCCTGGCCGATCGCCGCAGAAACGCGCAGGTTGCCGCCGGCGAGCATTGCATCGCCGCTGACCGGCGCATCGACATCGACGTTGCCGCCCGCGGCGATCAGGTCGCCAGGCACAGGTTTTTCAATGCGCACCGAGCCGCCGAAGACGAAGTGATCGGTGCCGAAATCGCGCTCGGTCGCAGGTTTGGTTTCATCGGCGTGCAGGCACGGCGAAACCAGCACCAGCGCCAGCGCAGCGATCCAGATCGAGAGCGGTTTGACCATGATGGGACTCCTGTAGGCGACCGCCACGGAGGGCGATGGCAAGGTGAACGCGCCGACGATAGACAGACCCGCCCCGCGTGCATTGCGATGTGTCAAGCCGACCGGGCCATCGACGCCTGCGTCGTCGTTGACAGTGCTCAATGCACTCTGACGCGGCCTGCCTATGCTTGCATGGCAGGGTCGGGAAAAGAAGGTCCCGGCCAGTTTGTTTCGCTCGTATGGAAGGAGTCGATGATGAACGCGCTTACTCGTTTTGAACGGTTCGATGAGATGTTTCCGGAGATGTTCAGGCGTTGGATGAAGCCGATGGCGACCAGTGGCTTCGAGGCTCCTGGCGAAATCCGGATCGACGTATCGGAGAACGACAAGGGTTATGAGATCCGTGCCGAGGTGCCGGGGGCGAAGAAGGAAGATATTCGCGTCTCGGTCGACGGCAACTTCGTGTCGATCAGCGCCGAAGTCAAGCGCGAGAAGGAGGAGAAGGCCGGCAAGGGTGAACGCACGCTGGTCAGGGAGATGTACTACGGCAGCAGCTCGCGCGGCTTCAGCCTGCCCTTCGAGGTCGACGAGAAGCAGGCCATCGCGAAGTACGAAGATGGCGTGCTGAAGCTCTCGCTGCCGAAGAAGCAGGAAGCCTCGAGCCGCACGGTGCAGATCCAATAACAGCGGCAGGCAGCCCGGCATGGATCGCGGCGCGGCCCGGTTGCCCGCCGCCACCGGGCAAGGGAGCGCGGCCCCGTCATCGCACGGGGCCGTTGTGTTTTTCGCGCGCGGCCTGGCCAAGACGTACCACACCGGCGAGGTCGATGTGCACGCGCTGCGCGACATCGACCTGGAAATCCGCCGCGGCGAGTTCATCGTGCTGCTCGGCGCCTCGGGCAGCGGCAAGTCGACGCTGCTCAACATCCTCGGTGGGCTCGATGTGCCGACGCGCGGCGAGGTGCGCTTTGCCGACCATGCGCTGACCGGCGCCAGCGAGGCCGAGTTGACGGCCTACCGCCGCGAGCATGTCGGCTTCGTGTTCCAGTTCTACAACCTGATCCCGAGCCTGACGGTGCGCGAGAACCTGGCGCTGGTGACCGACATCGCCGAGAACCCGATGTCGATCGACGAAGCCATCGATCGGGTCGGACTGACGCCGCGGCGCGACCACTTCCCGGCGCAATTGTCCGGCGGCGAGCAGCAGCGCGTGGCGATCGCGCGCGCCATCGTCAAGCGGCCCGAGGTGCTGTTGTGCGACGAGCCGACCGGTGCGCTCGACTACCAGACCGGCAAGCTGGTGCTCGAGGTCATCGCCCGCATCAACCAGGAGCTCGGCACCACCGCGGTGGTGATCACGCACAACGCCGCGATCGCCGGCATGGCCGATCGCGTGATCCACCTCGGCGACGGGCGCATCCAGAAGATCGAGACCAACGCCCACAAGATCAGCCCGTCGGAGTTGTCGTGGTGAATCGCGCACCCTCACCCCGGCCCTCTCCCGCAAGCGGGCGAGGGAGCCGCTGCCACCCCCTCGCCCCGGGACACCGGGGAGAGGGTTGGGGTGAGGGGGTATTGGCGTCGCTGCCATGAAAGCGCTGGACCGCAAGCTGCTGCGCGACCTGCGCCTGATGTGGAGCCAGGCGCTGACGATCGCGCTGGTGGTGGCCAGCGGCATCGGCGGCTTCATCACCACGCTGTCGGCGGTGGATTCGCTGGCGCTGGCGCGCGACCGCTTCTATGCGTCGGGCCGCTTCGCCGACGTCTTCGCCAGCGTCAAGCGCGCTCCGAACGCGCTGGCCGAGACGCTGCGCGCAACGCCCGGCGTGGCCGACGTGCAGACCGGCATCGAGCAGATCGTGCGCATCGAACTCGACGGCGTGGCCGACCCGGTGATCGGCCAGTTGATCGGCGTCGATGCGCGCCAGCCGGCGCGCATGAACCGCGTCACGCTGCGCAACGGCCGGCCGCTCGATCAGGCGCGCCAGCCGGGCCCTGCGCTGCCGGCGCTGGTGTCGGCGGCGTTCGCCGACGCGCGCGGCCTGGTGCCGGGCTCGCGCGTCGGCGCGCTGATCAACGGCAAGCGCCGCACGCTGGTGATCGCCGGCATCGCGCTGTCGCCCGAATTCATCTTCGCCGGCATGATGGGCATGCCCGACATGCGCGGCTTCGGCGTGTTCTGGGTCGACCGCGAGGCGCTCGCCGCGGCCTACGACATGGACGGCGCCTTCAACCGCGTCGCGGTCAAGCTGGCGCCGGGCGCCAGCGAACGCGCGACGCTGGACGCCCTTTCGCGGCAGCTCGGCCGCTACGGCGGGCGCGAGGCCCACGGCCGCGAGGACCAACCGTCGCACGCGATGCTCGACAACGAGATCAAGGAGCAGCGCGTGCTCGGCACCGTGCTGCCGTCGATCTTCCTCGGCGTCGCGGCGTTCCTGCTCAACGTCGTGGTGTCGCGGCTGGTGGCCACGCAGCGCGAGCAGATCGCCGCGCTGAAGGCGCTGGGCTACCCCAACCGCCGCATCGGCGCGCATTACCTGAAGCTGGTGCTGGTGATCGTGCTGGCCGGCCTGGGGCTCGGCGTGGCGCTGGGCGACTGGCTGGGCACGCTGATGACCGGCCTGTACGCCGAATTCTTCCACTTCCCCGAATTCGAGCACCGCATCGAACCCTGGTTGCTGGTCGTCAGCATCGGCATCACGGTGGCCACCGCAGTGCTCGGCACCGTCAATGCGATCCTGGCCACCGTACGGCTGGCGCCGGCCGAGGCGATGCGGCCGCCGGCGCCGGGCCGCTACCGGCGCACGCTGGTCGAACGCCTGGGCATCACGCGCATCGGCCCGTCGTTGCAGATGATCCTGCGCAACATGGAGCGCCGGCCGTGGCGCACGTCGCTGTCGATCGGCGGCGTGGCGGCTGCCGTGGCGATCGTCGTGATGGGCAACTTCTTCCGCGACGCGATCGACCACATCGTCGATTCGCAGTTCAACGTGGCGATGCGCAGCGACGTGATCGTGTGGCTGACCGACGCCGCCGACGACACCGCACGCCACGAGGTGGCCCGCCTGCCCGGCGTGACCGCGGTCGAATCCGGCCGCGACGTGCCGGTGCGCTTCGTCAACGGCCACCTCGCCGAGCGCGGCCAGATCCGCGGCATGACGCGCCATCCCGCGCTGGCCCGCATCGTCGATGTCGACAACCGCGAGGTCAGCCGGCTCGACGACGACGGCCTGGTGATGACCGACCGGCTGGCCGACAAGCTCGGCCTGCGCATCGGCGACCGCGTGCGCGTCGAGGTGCTCGAAGGCCGCCAACGCACGGTCGAGGTGCCGCTCAGCGCGACCGCGCGCGAGATGATGGGTCTCAACGCCTACATGGAACGCCGCGCGCTGAACCGCCTGCTCGAAGAAGGCGACCAGTCGACCTGGTTCGCGCTGGTGCTCGAGCGCGGCCGCGAGCCGGAGCTGCTGGAGGCCACCAAGCAGGTGCCGCGCATCGTCGGCGCCTTCAGCAAGGGCACGCTGCTGCGCAACATGCAGGAGGTGAGCGCGCGCAACGTCCGCATCATGAGCACGATCCTGACCGCCTTTGCCACCGTCATCGCGGTCGGCGTGGTCTACAACAACGCGCGCATCGCGCTGGCCGAGCGCACCTGGGAGCTGGCCAGCCTGCGCGTGCTCGGCTTCACGCGCGCCGAGGTGTCCGCCCTGCTGCTCGGCGAGATGGCCATCGGCATCGCCATCGCCTTGCCCATCGGCATGGCGCTCGGCTACGGGTTGGTGGAGTTGATCAGCGTGTTGCTGAAGTCCGACCAGTTCTACTTTCCGGTGGTGATCCGGCCCCCGACCTACGCCTGGGCCGGCATCGCGGTGCTGGCGTCCGCCGCGGCCAGCGCACTGGTGGTGCGCCGGCGCATCGACCGGCTCGACATGGTGGCGGCGTTGAAGACACGAGAATGAAACCATGAGACGGCCGCCCGCCTACGTCCCTGCCTGTCGACACCCGCCGTGGGCGCGTGACCGCGCTCGACCAGGCGTTCCCGCAGTGGTCAACGGCATGCCGTGGTGGCGTCGTTGCGGGCCTTTGCTGCCATTGCCTTCGCGTTGTGCTGACCGTGGCGCGGCAACGGGGCAGCCGGGCCGGGCACGGCGCTTAGGTTCGGCGGTCTTCGCTGCGCTCAGACGGCCCTGCGCTGCGCGGGTCCGTGGCCCCGTCGCTCAACTCCCTCCGTTCGCTTCGCTCACTGTGGTCGAACAGTCGCGACGAGTCAGAGCACGAAGCGCGCTGCGCGCGCGGGCCCCGGCCCCTGTGCTGCTCGGCGCCTCACATGCGCGCCGTGCCCGGCCCGGCTGCCCCGTTGCAGAACCGAAGGTGGCGTGCGGGACATCGAACACCGATGCGGTTGCCGGCAAGGCGGCGGGCGGGGCCTGGGCGGGGCGAATCGGCGCCGCCGAGGAGCACAGGGCTTCTGGCCGCGCGCCTTGGCGCGCTTCGTCATCTGACTCGTCGCATTGTTCGAGCGCAGTGAACGCAGCGAACGTAGCGAGTTATGCGACGGGCCAGAAGACCGAGCACCGCAGGGCCCCCGCAGCGAAGCGAAGGGCCAGCCGTCTGAGCCCCGCCCAGGCCCCGCCCGCCGCCTTGCTCGCGCCGATGCAGGCTTGAAAGATTCCAATCGGCCGCCATGCAACGCTGAACGCCAGCGGCGTTTCATGCGCCGCCTTTCGTGCAATGCGTGGTGGAGCAACTAGGATGAAGCGCAAGACCTGGATCACTGCCGCGGCGCTCGCCGTCGCGCTGGCCATCGTGTTGGCTTGGGCCTTTGCGCCGCGGCCGGTGGAAGTCGAGCTCGCCGCGGTGACGCAGGGCCGCTTCGAGACCAGCATCGACGAGGACGGCAAGACGCGGCTGGCCGATCGCTACGTGGTGTCGGCGCCGCTGGCCGGGCGGCTGACGCGCATCACGCTGCGCGAGGGCGATGCGGTGGCCGCCGGCGCGGTGGTCGCCACGCTGACGCCGGTGCTGCCGGGCATGCTCGACGAGCGCACGCTGCGCGAACTGCAGGCGCGCGTCGAGGGCGCGCAGGCCAACATCGGGCGTGCGTCGACGCGCATCGAGGGCGCCAAGGTGGCACTCGAGCAGGCGCAGAACGAGGCCCGCCGCAGCGAACAACTGTCGCAGCAGGGTTTCATCGCAGCGACCAAGCTCGAAGACGATCGGCTCGCCGTGGCCGCCGCGCAAAAGGAGGTCGACGCGGCCAGCGCCGAACGCCATGTCGCCACGCACGACCTCCAACAGGCGCGTGCCGCGCTCGGTGCGGTACGCCAACCGGCCGGCGGCGGATCGCGGGCCGCCTTCGCGGTGAATGCGCCGGCGGCCGGTCGCGTGCTGCGGCTGCTGCAGACCAGCGAGGCCACGGTGGCGGTGGGCACGCCGCTGCTGGAGATCGGCGACACGCGCCGCCTCGAGATCGTCGCCGAGTTGCTGACCACCGACGCCCTCGCCGCGACGCCGGGCCGCCGCGTGACGATCGAGCGCTGGGGCGGGCCGGCCACGCTCGAGGGGCGCGTGCGCAGTGTCGAGCCGGCCGCGTTCACCAAGGTCTCGGCGCTCGGCGTCGAGGAGCAGCGCGTGCGCGTGCTGATCGACATCACGACGCCGCCGGCGCAGTGGCAGGCGCTCGGCGACGGCTACCGCGTCAGCGTGCGCATCGTCACGCTGGCCGAAGCCCAGGCCGTGCAGGTGCCGGTGAGTGCGGTGTTCCCGCTGCCGGCCGGCGCGGGCGGCAGCGATCCGGATGGCGGCGGCGCCACCCCCGCACGCCACGCGGTGTTCCGCGTCGACGGTGGACGTGCCCGCCTGGTGCCCGTCACGCTCGGTGCGCGCAACGGCAGCGCCGCGTGGATCACGAGCGGCCTCGCGGTCGGCCAGCCCGTGATCGTCTACCCGCCGGCCAGCGTGCGCGATGGCGTGCGCGTGAAGGCACGCAAGGTCTGAGCATCGCAGCGCGCCGAACGGCCACCGGAGTCCGGGGGGCCACGGCGGCGAGCGCGCCCGTATCATCGTCGCCGCCCGCCCCGCAACCCGGAATCCCCATGCGCATCTTCCTCGCCGCCCTGCTGATCGCCACCGCTTCGCTGGCCACTGCCGCCACGCCGCCCTACGACGAATCGGCGGATGCCCGAGCCGAGATCCGCGCGGCCCTGGCCGACGCGCAGAGAACCAGGCTGCCGGTGCTGGTCGTGTTCGGCGCCAACTGGTGCGGTGACTGCCAGGTCCTGGACAAGGCCTTCAAGGAGGGCACCAGCGCGCCGCTGATCGCCAAGCACTTCAAGGTGGTCAAGGTCAACGTCGGGCGCCTCGATCGCAACGTCGACATCGCTGCCGCGTACGGCGTGCCGCTGCAGAAGGGTATCCCCACCGTGGCGGTGCTCTCCGAGCAAGGGAAAGTCGTGTACGCCAGTCGCGACAACGAGCTTTCCGGCGCCCGCAGCATGGGTGACAAGGGCATCTACAAGTTCTTCACCAAGCTGGCGGCACAGCAGAAGTAGTCCGGCCGTCGCGAGGCGCGCGGCCGTCCGCGCAACCGTCGCGGCGCGATCTGCCAGCGATCTCAGCCCGCGGCGGCCGGCCCGGGGCCCGCCTGGCCGGCGGCACGCGGCGGCGTATTGACCGCGTCCAGCGCCGCCAGCACCTCGTCGTCGCCGACCTGGTGAAAATCGACGTAGTGCAGGCCGATCGCGTGGAACGGATACGGCTCGGCCAGGCAGACGATGTCGTCGACCTCGCCGCGCAACTGCGCCAGCGTGTCGCTCGGCGCCACCGGCACGGCCAGCACCAGGCGCGCCGGATGGCGGCGGCGCAGCGCCTTCAGCGCCGCGCGCACGGTGGTGCCGGTGGCGATGCCGTCGTCGACGACGATCACCGTCGCCCCTTCGACGCCGACCGGCGCGCGGCCGCGCAGGTAGATGCGGCGGCGGCGCTCGATCTCCGGCAGTTCCTTCTTTGCTTCGGCCTCGACATAGGCCTGGTCGACGCCGGTCATCGCCATCGTCTCCGCGTCGACCACGATATCGGGCGGCTGGCCATCGACCACCGCCGCCACCGCCAGCTCGCGCTGCCACGGCGCGCCGATCTTGCGCACCAGCAGCAGGTCCAGCGGCGCCGCGAGCGCGCGCGCGATCTCGGCACCGATCGGCACGCCGCCGCGCGGCAGCGCCAGCACGACGATCGGCGGCGACCAGGCCATGCGCGACAGCCGCTGTGCCAGCGCACGGCCGGCTTCGGTGCGGTTGGTGAAGGCGCGCGTCATGGCATCCCTGCGCTGGAAAGGTGCTCGGCGAACCAGCGCGCGGCGAGGTCGGCAACGACCTCGAGCGCGCCCGGCTCCTCGAACAGATGGGTCGCCCCGGGCACGACCTCGAGCCGCTGCGGGCAGGCCATCTGCCGCATCGCCTGGCGGTTGAGCGCCAGCACCTCCGTGTCGTCGCCGCCGACGATCAGCAGCGTGGGCGCCTGCACGCGCGCGAGGTGCGCAGCGGCCAGATCGGGGCGGCCGCCGCGCGAGACGACCGCGGCAACGCGCTCGGGCGCCTCGGCCGCCGCGCACAACGCGGCGGCGGCGCCGGTGCTGGCGCCGAACAGGCCGACCGGCAGCGCGCGCAAGTCGGGCCGCGCCTGCAGCCACGCCAGCGCCTCGTCGACGCGGCGCGTCAGCAGCGCGATATCGAACACGTTGCGGCGGTCGGCCGCTTCGGCGTCGGTCAGCAGATCGAACAGCAACGTCGACAGCCGGTGTCGGTGCAGCACGTCGGCGACGAAGCGGTTGCGCGGGCTCGAGCGGCTGCTGCCGCTGCCGTGCACGAAGACCACGACGCCGAGCGCCTCGGCCACGGTGTCGAACTCGCCGGGCAAGGCCAGCCCGCCGATTCGTACCGATTCGCGTTGCACCGAAAGCACCATGGCGACCTCGCCGAGCCATCTTGATCAACCCCGGCCGCGGCCGCATTGAGGCATCTCAATCGGATTTAGAGGCCCACGCCGCCTGCCTGCTTGCCCATGCGCAATACGCATGGATAGCAACGGCGTAGCTTGATCATGAAGTTCACAACCACAAGGAGCAAGCGATGAGAACCCGTCGATGGTTATTGAACACGGTGACGGCCGCAATCCTTGTCACGCTGGGAGCGTGCGGTGGGGGTGGTGGCGACGATACGCCGGCCGGCCCGACGATCGACATTTCGGCGCTCAACCGCGACAGCGTGGTGCATGCCACCGTCGCGGGCGTCTGGGGCTTGACGCTCGGCGCGACGGCGCCGCTGGCAACGGGTTCATCGGGATCCGGCCGGTCGATGGCCGCTTGGCTGCAGACGCAGAGCGCGCGGCTGGCTGGCGCAGCTACTCAGCGCGAGCACCCGATGGCGGTGATCGGCCCGATCGAGGAGTTGTGCCTGGTCAGCGGAAAGGTGACGGTGACCTGGGATGACGCCGACAACAGCGGCGCGCTCAGCGTCGGCGATGTGCTGACTACCGTGGCCACCAACTGCCAGGACGTCGCGGGTGAAACGACGAACGGCACGATGGTCATCACGGCGCTGAGCGACACGGTCGGGCGCGTGGCCATGACGCAGCTGTCGTTCGACACCACGCGACACGCGATGACGTTGAATGGCTCGGTGCGTCTCGAGGATGTGTCGGCCGACACCGTGCGGACGACGACCGAGGGCGCGGTCACGGTCGCCGTGACATTGAAGCACCTCGTGCCGGCGTTCACCGATAGCGTGACACTGCAAAGTGGCTTCGTTGCGCGGGAGACCTTCGGCAACGGCGAGACCATCAGCACGTTCGACGGTCTGCTCGACTCGGCGGCGGCAGGGGGTATCGTCCGGTTGACCACCGCGTCGAATACGCCGGTCCGGCAGTTCGACACGTATGACTATCCGTACACCGGCGCGCTGCAGATCAAGGGCAAGAACAGCACGTTGCAGATGACGGTGCTTTCGGCCGATCAGGTGCAACTGGATCTCGACGCCGACGGCAACGGCACGTTCGATTCGACCAACACGGTGCCTTGGGACTGGTTGCTGTAGTCGCAGCGCGGCGATCGGCGCCGGTCACGGCGCCGACCGCTCGACGCAGTAGGCGACGAGCTTGTCGAGGGTCGTCAGCTTCGCGGCGTCGGCATCGGGGATGTCGACGCCGATCTTCTCGTGCACCGCGACGAGGAAGTTCAGCCAGTCGGCCGAATCGAGGTCGACCTGCTGGCGCAACGGCCGCGCCGGCTCGAGTGCCGGCACGTCGATCTCGGGGGCGATCTCGGTCAGGGCCTGCAGCAGCAGGGCGCGGATTGTTTCGCGGTCCATCGTCGGGGTCCTCGTCTATCGAGGCGCATCGAGCGTCTCGGGTGCCTGCAACGCCTCACGCATTTCGGCCAGCAGCAGCGCGCCGCGGTGGCCGTCGCTCGCGCGATGGTCTGCGGCCAGGCTGGCCGTGACCACCGGCAGCGCGCGCACGCCGCTGTCGTCGGCCCACGGCCGCAGCGCGATGCGGCCGAAGCCGACCAGCGCCACCTGCGGCGGATAGATCACGCCGAAGACGCTGGCCACGCCCTGGTCGCCGAGGTTGGTGACGGTGATGGTCGCGTCCGACAGCTCGGAGCTGCGCAGCGCGCCGGCGCGCGTGCGCTTCACGAGATCGAGCAGCGCGCGCGTCAGCGCGGCGATGTCCATCGATGCGGCGTCGTGCAGCGCCGGCGCCACCAGGCCGCCTTCGCGCAGCGAGATCGCGATGCCGAGGTGGATGCCGCTGCCGGCGATGAAGCCGCCGTCGCGCCAGAAGCCGTTGAACTCGGGGTAGCGTTGCAACGCACGGCCGACGGCCTTCAACAGCAGCGCCGCCGGCAGCAGCCGCTGCGCCACCGGCAGCGCCTGGTTGCGCGCGGCCAGCCACGCCAACGCGCGCTCGAGCACGATGTCTTCGGCCAGGTAGTAGTGCGGGATCTCGCGCTTGGAACGTGCCATCGCCGCGGCGATGACCTGGCGCATGGCCTGCGCCCGGCCCGCCGCCGGTTCCATCGGCTTGCGCGCCGGTGCGCGTTGCGCAGCAGCCCGCACGTCGTCGAGCGTCAGCGCAGCACCGGCACCGCGGCCCGGCACTGCCGCGACATCGACGCCGAGTTGCTGCGCCAGGCGGCGCGCGGCCGGCGAGATGCGCGGGCGCGGTGAGCCGGCCGCTGCCGGCGCCGCCGCATCGGGCGCCGGCAGGGGCACCGTCGCCACCACGGCCGCGGGCGTTGCCGGCGCGGCCTGCAGCGCCGCCAGTGCCCGTGCCACCGCCTCGATGCTCTCGCCGGGCGAACGCAGCACGGCCATCGGCGTGCCGACCGCGATCGTGGTGCCCGGTTCGGTGAGCAGCGCATGCACGATGCCGTCGTGCCAGCACTCGACGTCGATCGCCGCCTTGGCGGTATCGACCACCGCGACGACCTGGCCCTTCGTGACCTCGTCGCCGGGGCGCACGCGCCACTCGACGAGCTTGCCCTGGTCCATGTCGGAGCCGAGCGACGGCAGGCGAAACTCGATCATCGCCCCGCCACCAGCGCCCGGGCCGCGGCGACGATCTTCGGCGGCATCGGCAGCGCCGCGTCTTCGAGGTGCTTGGCATACGGCATCGGCACTTCCTCGCTGCACACGCGCGCCAACGGCGCGTCGAGCTCGTAGAACGCGTCTTCGCCGACGCGCGCGAGGATCTCGGCAGCCAGGCTGCAAGTGCGCCAGCCCTCGTCGACGACCAGCACGCGGTGCGTCTTGCGCACCGAGGCCAGCACGGTGGCCATGTCGAGCGGGCGCAGCACGCGCAGGTCGATGACCTCGGCGTCGATGCCGTCCTGTGCCAGCGTCTGCGCCGCCTCCAAGCGTGCGCGGCAGGCTGCCGCCGTAGGTGACCAGCGTCAGCGCGGTGCCCGCGCGCCGCACCGCGGCATGCTCGATGTCGACCGCCGGCGGCGGCTCGGCGAGTTCGCCTTCCAGGTTGTAGAGCTGGGCGTGTTCGAACATCACCACCGGGTCGGGATCCTGCAGCGCCGGCCACAGCATGCCGCGCGCGTCCTCGAGCGTCGCCGGCGCCAGCACCTTGATGCCCGGCACATGCGCGTACCAGACCTCCAGGCTGTGCGAATGCTGCGCCGCGAGCTGCCGGCCCGCGCCGGTGGCCATGCGGATGACGACCGGCACCGAGAACTGGCCGCCCGACATGTGGCGCAGCGTGGCCGCGGTGTTGACGATCGCATCGAGCGCGAGCAGGCTGAAGTTGACCGTCATCACCTCGACGATCGGCCGCAGCCCGCCGAGCGCGGCGCCGATGCCGGCACCGACGAAGCCCAGCTCCGACAGCGGCGTGTCGCGGATGCGTGCCTCGCCGAACTCGTCGAGCAAGCCTTTGGTGACCGCATAACTGCCGCCGTAGCGGCCGACGTCCTCGCCCATCACGAACACGCGCCGATCGCGCTGCAGCGCCTCGCGGTGCGCGGCACGCAGGGCTTCGCGGTAGGTGGTGGTCGTCATGCGGCGCTCGGGTCGGCCTCGATCAGGCCGAACATCAGGCCACCGGGCTCGGCGCAGGTGGCGTACCAGCCGATGCCCGGGATCGGCAGGCGCGGCTCGACGACGCGGCCGCCGGCATCGACAACGCGCGCCAGCGCAGCATCGAGCGCGGGCACCGGCAAGGTCAACTGCGTCAGCGGGCGGCCACCGGTGAGCGGCGCATCGGCAACCGCGCCGATGCCGCCGTCGATCCCGGCCTCACCGGCTGTCCCAGCCTGGATGCGGTAGTACTCGTAGGGCATTGGGAAACGCTCGAAGTGCCAGCCCAGCGCCGACTCGAAGAAGCGCCGCGCGGCGCCGAGATCTCGAACACTGAGGTCGAAGTAGGTGGGTTTCATGTCGCAGCGGGCCGGATGCGGCTCACGGAGGCCGTGCCGGCGAGGCCGGCCGCAGCCAGGAACTCGTCGACGAAGGCCTCGACGTCGGCCCATTCGGTGTACTCGTAGTCGTTCGAGGTGTCGGTGGTCTGCCCGCGCTGGCGTGCGATCATGCGCATCATCAGGCGCTTGAAGTAGTCGTAGCGCGTGTACTTCAGGGCACCGGCGATGCAGCGCGTGGCCACCGGCCGCAACGCACAGTCGTCGACGAACTCGTTCAGCAGGCGTTGCACCTCGATGCGGCTCTCGAGGTCGTCGAGCGCCGCGCTCAGGCTCACCGAGAACACCGCCGTGGGCATCGCCACCAGCCAATCGTGATTGCGCTTGACGAACTCGGCGAGCGACGCCGGGTGCTTCTGTTGGTGCACCGGGCCGCCGAGGATCGCGCCCTGGTAGATCGGCGTGACCTGCTCGGCCGCCGCCGTCGCGGTGTCGATCAGGTCGACGCGGTGGCCGCGGATGCGCAAGCGTTCGGCGATGAACTCGGCGATCTTGTGGGTCTGGCCTTCGACGGTGCCGTAGGCGACGAGGATCGGTTGCATGGTGTGGTCTCCCGGGTTCAGGGTAGCGCTGGTGACGGCGTCAGCACGTCGGCGGCCAGCCGGTCCACCGGCTCCCAGGCGCCCGCTTCGGCAAACGCCACCGCCGCGTCGACCTCGCGCTCGGCCTCGCCGTCGAGGCGCGCGAAATCGTCCTCGTTCATCAGCGCCGCGGCCCGGAGCTTGCCGACGAAGTTGTGGATCGGGTCGTGCTGCTTCCAGCGCTCGACCTCGGCCTTGTCGCGGTAGAGCTCGGCGTCGAACATCGAGTGGGCGCGGAAGCGGTAGGTGTGCAGCTCGAGGAAGAACGGCGCCTGCTGCTCGCGCACGAAGGCCACCGCCTGCTCGGCCGCGTCGTGCACCGCGAGCACGTTCATGCCGTTGATGTGGCCGGTCGGCAGGCCGTAGCTGGCGGCCTTCTTCGTCAGGTCGATCTGCGACTCGCTGCGCGCCAGCGCCGTGCCCATCGCATACAGGTTGTTCTCGCAGATGAACAGCACCGGCAGCCGCCACAGCGCGGCCAGGTTCAGCGCCTCGTGGAAGGCGCCTTCGGCCACGGCGCCTTCGCCGAAGAAGCACGCGGTGACGCAAGCGGGTCGCGGCGCGAGCTTGTCGGCCAGCGCCAGCCCGACGGCCAGCGGCAGGCCGCCGCCGACGATGGCGTTGCCGCCGAAGAAGCGCGTCGCGCGATCGAACAGGTGCATCGAGCCGCCGTGGCCGCGCGAGCAGCCTTCCTGCTTGCCGAACATCTCGGCCATGATCGCGTTCATCGACACGCCGCGCAGCAGCGCCTGGCCATGCTCGCGGTAGGTGGCGACGACGTTGTCGTCGGGCCGCAGCGCCGGCATCACACCGGCGGCCACCGCTTCCTCGCCGATGTAGAGGTGCAGGAAACCGCGGATCTTGCCGTCGCCGTAGAGCTGGGCGCAGCGCTCCTCGAGGCGGCGGATGCGCAGCATGTCGCGCAGCCTGGCGAGGCAGAAATCGCGCCCGTAACGCGCCGGATCGATGCCCATGTCACTCACGGCCGCTCCTTGGGGTAACCCACCGCCTGCGCCAGCACGATGCGCTGCGTCGCGGCCAGGCCGAGCGCCTGCGTCAGCCGTTCGCGATGGAACGAGATGAAGGCCACCGTGGCCAACTGCTCGGACGCGCAGAACAGGTACACGTTCTGCGCGATCGCACCGGCATCGACGCCGGCGTAGAAGCGCCGCGTCGGCTCGTCGTCCCGCGCGCTCATGCGCCGATCGTCGGCCACGTACAGCAGCGTCAGCGGCGCCGTGCGTGCCAGGCCCTGGCTGTCCGCGTCGGCGCGCACATCGGCCGTGCCGACGCGCTCGAGCCGGTGCGGCCGCCTGGCGATGTAGCGAAAACTGCCGTCGGCGGCGATCAGGTAGACATCGATCTCCTGCTGGTCGTGCGCCGACGGCGCGGTGCGCCCGCCCAAGCCGGCACTCGCCGGCCGGTTGACGCCGAAGGCCGACCACAGCAGGTCGGCCAGCACCTGCGGCGGCAGCGGCTGCGGCGCGAAGCTGCGCGTGCTGTGGCGCTCGGCCAGCGCCTGCATCAACGGCTTGCCGCCGCTCGCTTGCGGCGGCGGCAGCGCGATCGCCGTCTGCGCCGTTGCCCCGGCAACGACGGCGGCCGCCAGCGCCGCAATCAGTGCGCGCGGCAACACGTGCCGAAGCCCGAGGGTCATGTCCGCGCCCTCGCCGGCGCGCGCACCGCGCCCCCGCGCGGCCGCGCTTTCTGGCCGCCGGCCCGGCGCGGCTTGGGCGATGGACCCTGCAGCACCTGCACGAAGGCGTCGAGCGCGCCGTTGGCGCCCGCGTCGACCTCGCGTTCGGTCAGCGCGAGCGTGGCCTCCGGCTGCTTGCCCGTCAGCGCGGCCATCGTGTCGAACACATGCCACGCGCCCGAGCCGCCCATCGTGCAGAAGAAGGCGACGCGGGCGTGCCGCAGTGCGGCCCGCAACAGCCAGGTGCGCACCGGACTGGCGAGGCTCCAGAACCAGACCGGCGAGCCGATCACGACCAGCGCGTAGCGCGCGCTGTCGTGGCGCGGCGCGTCGATCGCCGGTGCCAGCATCAGCAGCGCCTCGAGCGCCGATTGCGCATAACCGAGGGGCCCGTCGCGCGGCTGCACCGCGCCGATGTCTTCGAAGTCGGCGTGCAGGCGCTCGGCCAGCGCCTGCGCGATGCGCCGTGTGCGGCCGCTGCGCGAGAAGCACACGACCAGTGTCTTGGGGTGGGTGTTCGGCATCGTCAGGCTCCTGCCTCCAGCGTCGATGTATCGCCCTCGGGCAGGCCCAGCTCGCGTGCCTTCAGCAGCCGCCGCATGATCTTGCCGCTGCGCGTGCGTGGCAGCACCGCGGTGAACGCAATCTCCTTGGGCGCCACGGCCGGGCCGAGGCGCTTGCGCGCGTGGGCCAGCAACTCGCGCTTCAGGGCCTCGCTTTCGCTGAAGCCCGGCCTGAGCGTGACGAAGGCCTTGACGGTTTCACCGAGCAGCGCATCGGGCTTGCCGATCACGCCGGCCTCGACCACGGCCGGGTGCTCCATCAGCACGCTCTCGACCTCGAACGGGCCGATCAGGTGGCCGGCGGACTTGATGACGTCGTCGGCGCGGCCGACGAACCAGTAGTCGCCGTCGGCGTCGCGCTTGACCAGGTCGCCGCTCAGGTACCACTCGCCCGCGAAGCACTTGCGGTAGCGCTCGTCGTCGTCGAGGTAGCCGCGAAACATCGACGGCCAGCCGCGACGCAACGCAAGCTCGCCCTCGGTGCCGGGCGCGTCGATGACGCGCACGCCACCGTCGGCGAGGCGTTCGACGACGCAGGCCTCGACGCCGGGCAGCGGCCGGCCCATCGAGCCGGGTTTGACGTCGCGCGACAGCGTGTTGGCGATCATGATGCCGCCGGTCTCGGTCTGCCACCAGTTGTCGTGGATCGGCTGGCCGAACACGTCCTGGCCCCACCATACGGCCTCGGGGTTGAGCGGCTCGCCGACGCTGGCGATGAAGCGCAGCGCCGGGAAGGCGTAGCGCCGCGCCAACTCGGCGCCGGCCTTCATCAGCATGCGGATCGCCGTCGGCGCGGTGTACCAGACGGTCACGCGCTGCTCCTGCAGGGTGCGGTACCAGCGCTCGGGATCGAACTCGGCCTCGTCGACGATCAGCGTCACGCCGTGCACGAGCGGCGCGATGATGCCGTACGACATGCCGGTGACCCAACCCGGATCGGCGGTGCACCAGAAGATGTCGTCGTCGCGCAGGTCGAGCGCATGCAGCGCGGTCGCGTAGTGCATGACCACCGCGTCGTGCACATGCAGCGCGCCCTTGGGCCGGCCGGTGGTGCCGCTGGTGAAGTGCAACAGCGCGGCCTCGTCGGGCCGCGTCGCCACCGTGGCAAAGTCATCGGAGGCGCCGCGCAGCAGCACGTCGAAGTCGTGCGTGCCCGGCGGCAGCGCGTCGTCGCCGTCGGCAATCAGCAGCACCTGCGCGAGCGACGGGATGCGTGCGCGCACCGGCTCGACCTTGCGCCGGTACAGCGTGGCGGTGGTCACCAGCGCACGGCCCGCACCGAGGTTCATGCGCGTGGCGATCGGTTCGGGCCCGAAGGCCGAGAACAGCGGCGACACCACCAGGCCGGCCTTCAGGCCACCGAGCACCGCCACGTACAACTGCGGCAGCCGCGGCGCGAGCACGAACAGGCGATCGCCGCGCTGCAGACCCAGCTGCGTGATCGCGTTGGCAAAGCGATTGCACGCGCCCAGCAATTCGCGGTAGGTGATGCGCACCTCGCCACCCTCCGCGCCGAGCCAGTGGATCGCGACGTGGTCGGCGCGCGGGCCTCGTGCGTGGCGATCGACCGCTTCGTGGCCGATGTTCAAGCCCCCGCCGGGCAAGCCGGCGAGCGCGCGCCGCGCGTCGTCCCACGTGAACACGGCAGGTGCCGCGGCCATCGGCGCCGCGACCTTGTGGATCACGGGCGGTCGGCCACTCGCGCTGAAGCCGGGATCGGGCATCGCGAACTCTCGGTGAGCCTGGGGACGACTGCAGGATAGGAGCTTGGCGTGGCGGTGCGTTGACGGTGGTCAACGGCACCACCACGGCGCGCTCCGTGCGACGACTTGACGCATCGCAAGTCGTGCGGCCGGCGGCACCCGGATTCGGCGTTTTCGTGGAGTCGTTCCACCAGCGGTGCCGCCCCGCGCCGTAGGCTTTGACCGTGGCGCAACGCCGCCCCAGCCCTTGCCGCAACCGATGATCCCGCCCCTGTCACCCCCCGTCGAAGAGCCGATCGATTTCGCCAAGACCGCGCCCGGCGCGCTGGCCGAGCCCGGCCCCGCCGCGATGCCGCGCTCGCTCGATGAACTCGGTGCCTTGCTGGATTCGCCGCCGCCGCGGCGCGCGCGCCATCTCGGCGAGGCGTTGATCGAGCGCGGGTTGATCGAGGCCCCGGCCCTGCAACGTGCGCTGGCCGCGCAGCAGCGTGCGCACCCGCACCGCCTGCTCGGGCAATTGCTGGTCGAGACGGGCGTGTTCTCGCAGGCCCAGCTCAACCTCGCGCTGGCCGAATGGTTGGGCGTGCACGTCGTCGATCCGCGCCTGCTGACGCCGTCGCCCGAGGCGCTGGACCGCCTGCCGCGCTCCATCGCCGAACGTGAAGGCGTGCTGCCGCTGCTGGTGCGTGGCGACACGCTGGTGGCCGCGGTGCCCGACCCGTGGGATCACACCCTGTTCGACCAACTGCGCTTCGTGAGCGAGTTGCGCATCGTGCCGGTGATCGCAGTGGCCGGCACGCTGGCACCGGCGCTCGCCCGCGCCTACAGCGAAGCGGCGGCTGCGACCGGGCAACACCAGCGCGCCGCGCGACAGCCATGATCTCGCCGCCGAGCTGGCGGCCAGCGGCACGGCGCCCGCCGAGGCCGACACGGCGATCGTGTCGGAGTCTGACAACACGCTGGTGCGTTTGGTCAACCGGCTGATCGGCGAGGCGATCGAGCGCCGCGCGTCGGACATCCACATCCAGACCATCGAGCCGCCGCACCCGGTGCGCGTGCGCCTGCGCATCGACGGCGGCCTGGTGCATCACCTCGAACTGCCGGCCAGCTACCGCTTCGCGCTCGTCGCCCGGCTGAAGATCATGGCCGACCTCGACATCTCCGAGCACCGCAAGCCGCAGGACGGCAAGATCGATTTCGCGCGCTTCGGCGGGCCGCACGTCGAGTTGCGCATCGTCACGGTACCCACGCGCCATGGCCACGAGGACATCGTGCTGCGGCTGCTCAGCGGCCTGAAGCCGATGCCGCTGGACACCATCGGCCTGGCACCGCGCAACCTGGCCGGGCTGCGCACGGTGATGAACCGGCCCTACGGCCTGATCCTGATCTGCGGCCCGACGGGCTGCGGCAAGACCACCACGCTGCATTCGGTGATGCGCGAACTCAACACCGAGGAGCGCAACATCTGGACCGCCGAGGACCCGGTCGAGATCACGCAGGAAGGGTTGCGCCAGGTGCAGGTCAACGCACGCATCGGCTGGACCTTCGCCGCCGCGATGCGCACCTTTCTGCGCGCCGACCCCGACGTGATCATGATCGGCGAGATGCGCGACGAGGAAACCGCGCGCATCGCGGTCGAGGCCTCGCTGACCGGCCACCTGGTGATGTCGACGCTGCACACCAACTCGGCCGCGGAAAGCGTGACGCGCCTGCTCGAGATCGGCATCGACCCCTTCACCTTCGCCGACTCGCTGCTCGGCGTGATGGCGCAACGCCTGGTGCGCCGCCTGTGCACCCACTGCCGGCGCGCCGAGCCGATGAGCGACGAGGCCCTGCAGGGCCTGGCGCGCGACTACCTCGGTGGCGGCGTCAGCGCCGACGAGGGCAGTGCCACGCTCGTCGCGCGCTGGCGCCACGCGCATGGCGACGGGCAAGGCCGCCTGCGCGCGTGGCGCCGGCAGGGCTGCTCACAGTGCGACGGCCAGGGCTACCGCGGCCGTCTCGGCCTGCACGAATTGCTGATCAGCGACGAGCGGCTGCGACTGCTGATCCACCGCCGCGCCCCGGCCAGCGAGTTGCTCGCCGCGGCGCTGGCCGGCGGCATGGTGACGCTGCGCCAGGACGGCATCGAGAAGGTGCTGGCCGGGCTGACCGACCTGCCCGAGGTCATCGCGGCCACCAACGCCTGAACGCGGCGGCGCGGCGGCGCGGCGGCGCCGCTGCGCGCGATGCGCACGCACCACGGCCTGCGTCAATTGGCGCGGCGCCAACCGTTGCGCAACGTCAATGCGCCCGGCAGCGTGGACGCCAGAATTGACTCAGGTGGCTGGGTTGCTCAGCGCCTGTGGTGAGTTCGCCGCATCGTTGTTGGCCCAGCATTGGAGTGGTTTGTTCGGCAACAACAAGGAGGCGGTTATGAACGGCAAGTTGGCGAGAGTCCTGCTTGCTTGCGCCCTCGGCCTGCCCGCGGTGGCGCTTGCACAAGAGGGTGCCGATTTCGGCAAGTACGAGTATTACGCCAAGTGCGCGTCTTGCCATGGTGTCTCCGGCAAGGGCGACGGAACGGTGGCCAAGTACATGACGAAGGCGCCGGCCGATTTGACGACCTATGCCAAGCGCAACGGCGGTGTCTTTCCGACGCAGTTGGCGTGGCAGGTGATCGATGGCCGCCCGGTCGAGATCGGCGCACACGGCACGCGCGACATGCCGGTTTGGGGCCAGGAATTCCGCAGAGAGACCCTGCGGCCAGCCGACCGGCTGGGGCCCGGCGGGCCCGGCCCAGAGTGGCATGTCGCGAGACGGATCTCGGCATTAATCGACTACTTGGCCAGCATCCAGACCAAGTGAGGTCGTGACACGTGCCTGGCGGCACGCATCGGTTCAGCGAAACCGAAACGCATGGGCGGGACGAGAGGATCGTGCCCGCCCGTCTCATTAGGGATGTCCCCGTGCTGCTGGCTGCCGCAGGCAAATGACTGCGGGGCGTGAGCCTCTCGCCTCACGCCCCGCCAATTGGCACCTTCCGCCCGGCTCGAGCGCCGGGGCTGGGAAGTGTCACTCCACGCGCAACGGTTCGATGTGCGCCGACACCATCTTCGGCAGCGTCAGCGTCAGCACGCCGTCCAGGTACTTCGCGGTGGCCTTCGCCCGGTCGATCTCGAAGCCGACCGTGAAGACGCGGCTCATGAAGCCATAGCTGCGCTCGCTGCGCAGCCAAGCGGCTTTCCTTCTTCTCTTCCAGATCCTTCTTGACCTCGGCGGTGATCATCACCTTCGGGCCGTCGATCTCGACATGAATGTCCTCCTTGCGCACGCCGGGAACCTCGGCCTTCACGACGTAGGCGTTATCGGCCTCGACGACGTCCATCTTGATCTCGGGCGTTTCGGGTGCCGATTCCCAGCGGAACGGCCGCATGAAGCTGCGGAACGCATCGTCCAATACGAACGGCTCGGCGGTAAACAGGCTTGGCAAACGGGTGGTGTTCATGGTTCATCCTCTATCAGCAATACACGCAGCCAGGCGCCGCGCGGCCACCACTGTCCGGCCAACCTCTTGAGCCAGCCATCTCCAGGACGGTGGCATTGACTAAGTTAGTTCGTGGCGGCGGCGCCGTGTTGACGCCGATCAGCAACGCTGCCGACGCTTGTGCCTCGCTGCCCAGCCGCCGGGACCAATCGACGATGAGCGATTCAACGACGCGGCGGAAAGCGGCGATCGAGCGCGCGCTTCGTGCAGCGACATCCCGATGCGGGACCGGGGAACGCATGGTGCAGGATGATGCATCCAGACAGCCGGGTTGACGAAAACGATGCTGGATGGATGAGCCAGTCAGCAATCTCTTGTGCGAGGCATCGATCACATGACGACAACGAGCATGTACGCGGCCCGAGCCGCAAACACCCGCGAAGCCTTGTCGCGGCGCCGGGCTTGCCTTCGACTGATGTCGTTCGTCGGCCCGTGCGCGATCGCACCGTGGTCGTTGGGACTTGCCGCCGGCAGCGCGAGCGCCGCCACCCCGGCGACAGCGTCCCTTTCCGCACCGCGGGCCGTCACGCTGAACAGCACGCTCACCCTGCCCTGGGGCATGGACTTCCTGCCCGACGGCCGCATGCTGGTGACACAGAAGGCCGGCACGATGGTGATCCTGAGCGCCGATGGCCGATCCGTTCTCGCATCCGTCGATGGCCTGCCTGCCGTGATGGCCGAGGGCATGGGGGGGTTGCTCGACGTCGCCATCGATCCCGGCTTCGCACGGGATCCATGGGTCTACTGGGCTTATGCCGAGCCGGGCCGCGGCGCCGAGGCCGGCAAGGCGGCAACCTCGGTCGCGCGCGGCCGACTGGTGGGCAGCACGTTGCGCGACGTCGGCGTGCTGTTCCGGCAAGTGCCCAAGGTCGGCGGCGCGTCGCACTTCGGCACCCGGCTGGCCTTTCGCCGCGATGGCACGCTGTTCATCGCATTGGGCGACCGCAAGCAACTCGACCCGCCAGGCCCCACGCCAGGCGGCGAGAGCCCTTTCAGCCAGTTCGCCAAGGGCCTGAAGCAGGCGTTGACGTTCGGCGTGCCGGCGCTCAGCCCGCAGAACCTGGCCAACGATCTGGGCAAGGTGGTACGCATCAACCGTGACGGCACGGTGCCTGCGGACAACCCCAAGTTCGGCGACGC
Organism: uncultured beta proteobacterium; assembly: GCA_963840805.1. GTDB lineage: Bacteria > Pseudomonadota > Gammaproteobacteria > Burkholderiales > Burkholderiaceae_C > CADEEN01. The sequence goes on from CAWJAJ010000015.1 coordinate 329,214, forward strand.
GGACGCGCGGCCGGAAATCTGGAGCTACGGCCACCGCAACCCGCAAGGCGCGGCGATCCATCCCGACACCGGTGAGTTGTGGATCGTCGAGCACGGCCCGCAAGGCGGCGACGAACTGAACCGCGTGCTCGCCGGTGGCAACCATGGCTGGCCGCTCCGCAGCTATGGCTGCCCGTACGGTTCACCCGTCGGCGAAGCCTGCCGCATCGGCGGCGGCACGCATGCCCCGGCCTACGTCGAGCCGGTGAGCTCCTGGGTGCCGATCTCGATCGCGCCGTCGGGCTTGATGTTCTACACCGGCGACCGCTTCCCCGAATGGCGGGGCCACGCATTCATCGGTGCGCTCGCCGGCACGGCGCTGTGGCGCATCGCGCTCGCTGGCAACCGCGAAGTCTCGCGCGAACGGCTGTTCGCCAACCTCGGCGAGCGCATCCGCTGCGTGCGCCAGGGCCCCGATGGCTGGATCTACCTGCTGACGGGCAGCGGCAAGCTGATCCGCATCGAGCGCTGACGGCGCCTGCCGACATCGACGCTGAACCAACGGTGTCCGAAGCAGGGCTACCGGCCGCCCTGCACGAGCTCGATGCGCCGCCGCAGCCGCTGCGCCTCGTCGGCCGCCCCGGCCCGCTCGGCACGCAGCGCCTGCACCTGCAGCCAGGCGAGCAGGGGCCGGCGCCAGCCCTGCGCCGAGGCGGTGTCTGCGGCCAGCTCGATCATCGCCGGGTCGGCCTTGCCGGCGCGGAACAGCAGCGCCGCGGCAATCAGCCGCGACAGCGGATCGTCGATGCCTTGCAGGCTGCCGGGCGACACCGCACCGCCGGCGATGGCTGCGGCCGCGTCGCGCTGCGCGGGCGGCAGGCGCGCGATGTCGTCGCGCGGCAGCGGGCGCCCGGCCAGATAGTCCGCATAGACAAGCTCCGCGGCAGCCGCATCGCGCCGCAGCCGCTCGAAGCCCTCGCAGGGCTCGAACGCCAGGCTCGCGGCGTGAGCCGCACAACGCATCAATTCGGCGCGCGCCAACCAGTCCGGGCGGCCGGTGCGCGCCAGTTCGCTGCGCGCGCGCTCGAACGCCCGCGCCTCGAGGCCGCGGTCGCCCGACAGCGATGCGCGTACCGCGTCGTCGATCGCCGCCTTGGCGTTGCTCTGCCAGTCGGCAGGGACCGGTCCACTGGCACAACCGGCCAGCAAGGCGGCGCCGGCCGTGCCGACCCCCCAGCGCCGCAGCCTGCGCGCCAGCGCCGTCATCGCAGCTTCAGTTCGGTATCGCGCGCGAATGGCCACTTGCGGTTCACCTCGTCCACCAGTTGTTCGACCTTGCGCACCGTCGCCTCGACCTCGGCACGCAGCGCACCAAGGTCGGTGGTGGCCACCCGGGTGTTCGCCGCCACGGCCTGCGCTTCGGCGAGCACCGCGTCGACACCTTTCAGCGTGGCGCGAGCATCGCCCAGCATGGCGTTGAGCTGCAGCACCGTCGCCCGGCTCTCGTGCACGAGACCGGAGGGCCCCAGTACCTGCGCATCGGCCTTGGCAGCGATGCCGTCCAGGCGCGCCAGCAACCCGTTGATGCGATCCAGCGCCGTGGCCAGCTTCTGCGCCTCGGCGCCGCTGCCCATCAACACACCCGCGGCGCCGCGCGGCCCGTTGAGCCGCTCGGTGAGCGCTTGCAGGTTGTTCAGGCTTCCGGCCAGCGCCGAATCGGCCGCGGACAGCCGGGTCAGGTTCTGCAGCAGCTCGCGCGCGTTGGACACGAGCAGCGGCAACTCCGCGCTGGTATCGCCGACCAGCACCTTGCGCTGCGCGCCGTCAGGCAGCGGCGGGTCGGTGAGGACGCCGCTGTAGGCCTTCAGGCTGGCGCTGCCCACGACGTTGCGAAGCAGGATGAAGACGCTGCTCTCGCGCAGCCAATGCGCGTCGCGCAGCGGCACATCGATGACGATGCGCGCCGCGCCATCGGGGGCCAGCTCGATGCGGCGCACGCGGCCGATCGGAAACCCCGCGAAGCCCAGGTCCATGCCGACGCGAACGCCCTCGGAATCGTCGGCCACCAGCACGAGCCGCTGCGTCGCCTCGAAGCTGCCGCGTGCGTACATCAGATAGAGCACCGTGCCGAGCACGAGCGCGACGAACAGGGCCAGCAGCAAGGCGGCCTTGACCTCGAGGTTCGGCACCGGCGCGGGGGGCGCGGCAGCGGCGTCTTCTTTCATGGCGTGCGCGGCGGCAACTCAGTAGTAGTTTCCGACCAGCGAGGCCACCTCGATGATCACGATGGCGAGGAACATGCGCACCAGCCCCTGCAACTCGACGCTCGTGCTCACACGCCGGCGCGGCGCGGCGTCGAGCACGGCGGCAATCGGCATCAGCGCGACCGTGACGCCGAGGAACAGGATCTTCAGGCCGAAGATCAGCGACACGGCGGGGTTGAACACATGGCCCACGGTACGCGTGTAGGCGTCGAAACCCGCGGTCGTGAAGCCATAGGTGGACAGGTAGGCGACGACGAGCGTGACGACACAACTCACGGCGGCCAGCATCAACGAGCAGAACACGCCGGCCACCACGCGGGGCAGCACCTCGCTGCGCAGCGGGTCCGCGCCGTGCGCGGCGGCTTCGTCCCATGCGCCGCGGGAGCGCAGTGCGGCGATCTCGGCGGCCAGCGGCATCGTGCAGCGCAGCGCGGCGAACAGCGCAGACGCCAGCGGGATCAGTTCCAGCACCAGCACGCGCACCACCATCTCGAGCGCGTACTGCGACAGCCCGTAGCTCAGGGCCGTGACCAGCACGATGCGGATCACGACCAGGCTGATCAGCATCGACAGCACCGTGAACCACAGCAGCGATTGCGCCGTACCCGCGTAGATGTGGCGGGCCAGCGCGCGCCGATGTTCGACGCGGTAGCTCGACGGCGACAGCGACAGCACCATCAGCAGCGCCGTCAGGTGCACCGTGCGCCACCAGCCGAGCAGCCACACGCCACCCGTTCGGGCGAGTTCAGCGAGCGCGCCGGGCAGCGAGGTCGTCGGCGTCATGCTTCGATCATAGGGCCCGTGCAAACACGCCACGTCGATTCGACGCCGCCTCGAGCCGCCGCGCCGCGGCAGCACCTCGTCGGGGAGGCGTGGTCAGTACGGGGCGCCCCAAATGAAGACGCCCACCGCGTGAACGGGCTCGGACCAGCTGGCGGAAAGGGAGGGATTCGAACCCTCGTCACGGGAGACCCGTGAACCGGATTTCGAGTCCGGCGCGATCGACCACTCTGCCACCTTTCCTGGTGTTCCCGGGGTCTGCGGGAAGGGCTGGATTGTAGTGCAGGCGCCTCAGGCCATCGGTGTGCAGCGACAGCGCCGGCCAGGCGCGCGTCGGACAGCCGCGTTTGCCAGTGCTGGCCGGGCTGCAGCGGCCACGCGTCGGTGATGGTGCCGGTGGTGACGAACTCGCCCGCGGCGACGCGCCAGGCCGGCGTCGTGCGCGGCCATCGCATCGATCCAGTGGCTCGAGCGCGTGCAACGGGCCGTCGAGCACGACGCTGCCGATGCCGCGGTCCTTCGACGACGCCGTCGCACAGCAGCTCGACCTGCAGCGCCGCCAGGTCGTCGGCCAGCGTCGGCCAGCCCTGCACCGGCACGCGCGGGCCGACGCAGCAGGCGGCCGTGCAAGCGCGAAGTCGGCCACCGTGTCGGCGAGCGTGAAGCGCCAGTCGGCAAAGTGCGTGTGCACGATCTCGAAGCCGTGCGCCACCCAGGCCAGGCAGCCGCGCAGTTCGGCCAGCGACATGCCGGCGCGCCGGCGCGCGCGCGAAGCCGAACACGACCTCGGGCTCGAGCCGCGGCTGGGCGAGGCCGGCGAGCGACACGCTGGCGCTCGGTGCCGTCGAGCAGCACGGCCGTGCTGTCCCACACCGGGCCCCAGATCGGCGCGTGCACGCCGTAGCGGTCCCAGATGCTGCGGTTGGTGAAGCCGATCTTCCAGCCGACCGGGCGCTCGCCGCGCGCGATGCGCAGTCTCGCGCCAGGCGCTGCGCCACGGCGTAGGCTCTGTCGAGCGGCAGCCCGCCGCGGCTGCGCCGACGGCAGAGCGATGCAGGCCGGCGCTGTCGTAGCGCGGCGAGCAGGTCGCTCGGCCAGCGCTGCGACGGTGTCGGTCATGCGTCGCAGCACCTCCAGCCCGCCCAGGTAGGGGCGCAGCGCGGCCGGGATCGCGATGCTGCCGTCGGCCTGCTGGTGGTTCTCGAGCACCGCCACCAGCGTGCGGCCGACCGCCAGGCCCGAGCCGTTGAGCGTGTGCACCAGTTCGTTCTTGCCCTGGGCATTGCGAAAGCGCGCCTGCATGCGCCGCGCCTGGAAGGCTTCGCAGTTCGAGCAGGAGCTGATCTCGCGGTAGGTGTTCTGCGCCGGCAGCCAGACTTCGAGGTCGTAGGTCTTGGTGGCGCCGAAGCCCATGTCGCCGGTGCACAGCAGCACCACGCGGTACGGCAGCTCGAGCTTCTGCAGGATGGCCTCGGCGTGGCCGACCATCTGCTCGAGCGCGTCGTAGCTCTGCTCGGGGTGGGTGATCTGCACCATCTCGACCTTGTCGAACTGGTGCTGGCGGATCATGCCGCGCGTGTCGCGGCCGGCGCTGCCGGCCTCGGAGCGGAAGCACGGGCTGTGCGCGGTGAGCTTGATCGGCAGCGCGGCGGCGTCGAGGATCTGCTCGCGCACGCTGTTGGTCAGCGAGATCTCGGTGGTCGAGATCAGGTACTGCGGCTCGCCCGATCTCGTCGCCGCCGCGGAGCACCCAGAACATGTCGTCCTTGAACTTGGGCAGCTGCCCGGTGCCTTCGAGGATCTCGCGGTTGACGATGTAGGGCGTGTAGCACTCGGTGTAGCCGTGCTGCTCGGTCTGCACGTCGAGCATGAACTGCGCCAGCGCGCGGTGCAGCCGCGCCGCCGGGCCGCGCAGGAAGGTGAAGCGCGAGCCCGACAGCTTGGCGCCGGTGTCGAAGTCCAGGCCCAGCGGCGCGCCGAGGTCGACATGGTCCTTGACCGCGAAGCCGAACGCGCGCGGGCGTGCCCCAGCGGCGCACTTCGACGTTGGCGCGTCTCGTCGGCGCCCACCGGCACGCTGTCGTGCGGCAGGTTGGGCAGGCCCATCAGCAGCGCCGCGATCTCGGCCTGCAGAGCGTCGTTGCGCGCGGCCGAAGCGGCCAGTTCGTCGCCCAGGCCGGCCACCTGCGCCATCGCCGCGGCGCTGTCCTCGCCCTTGGCCTTGAGCTGGCCGATCTGCTTGGACAGGCTGTTGCGCTGCGCCTGCAGCTCTTCGGTGCGGGTCTGGATGCGCTTGCGCTCGGCTTCGAGCGCGATGAAGTGCTCGCGGTCGAGGAACGGCTGCGGCGTCTTGCGCGTTTCGAGCCGGGCGATCACGCCGTCGAGGTCGCGGCGCAGCAGGTTGATGTCGAGCATGTTGATGTCTTGTCTCGTGTCACGGCGAAGTTCGCGACGCAGCCACCTCGGCCATCGATTTGTCGCCCAGCCCCTTGGGCAGCGGGAAGTGCACCGTCTCGACCACGCCGTCGAGCTTGCGCAGCGACACCGCACCGAGCTCGCGCAGCCGTGCGATCACCTGCTGCACCAGGATGTCGGGCGCCGACGCGCCGGCCGTCAGGCCGACGCGTGCGCGGCCGTCGAACCACGCCGGCTGCAACGCCTCGGCGCTGTCGACCATGTAGGCCGGGCGGCCCAGGCGCTGGGCCAGTTCGCGCAGGCGGTTGCTGTTGCTGCTGGTCGGGCTGCCGACGACGATGACCACATCCACCTGCGGGCGTCAGCACCTTCACCGCGTCCTGCCGGTTCTGCGTGGCGTAGCAGATGTCCTGCTGCTTGGGCTCGCGCACGATGCGGGAAGCGCCGCTTGACTGCGGCCAGGATCTCGGCGGTGTCGTCGACGCTCAGCGTGGTCTGCGTCACCACCGCCAGCGCGCGCGGGGTTCTTCACCGGGGCGATGGCCACGTCGGCAACGTCCTCGACCAGGTAGATGCCGTCGTAGAGCTGGCCCATCGTGCCTTCGACTTCGGGGTGGCCCTTGTGGCCGATCATCAGGAACTCGTAGCCCTCGCTTGTGCAGCTTGGCCACCTCGACATGCACCTTCGTCACCAGCGGGCAGGTGGCATCGAAGACCGAGAAGCCGCGCTCGGCGGCTTCGCGGCGCACCGCCTGGCTGACGCCGTGGGCGCTGAAAACACCAGCGTCGCGCCGGGCGGCACCTCGGACAGCTCCTCGATGAAGATCGCGCCCTTTGGCCTTGAGGTCGTTGACGACATAGGTGTTGTGCACGATCTCGTGGCGCACGTAGATCGGCGCGCCGAACTTCACCAGCGCGCGCTCGACGATCTCGATCGCACGGTCGACGCCGGCGCAGAAGCCGCGCGGCTCGGCCAGGACGATTTCATCCGAGCATCTCAGAGCACCCCGATCACGTGAACCTCGAAGCGCACCGGCCGGCCCGCCAGCGGATGGTTGAAGTCGAACAGCAGCCAGTCAGCGCCGACTTCGCGCACCACGCCGGCGTAGGCGCCCTGCCCGTCGGGCGTCGGGAACTGCACCACGTCGCCGACGGCGTAGCTCGCGTCGGCATCGCCGAGCTCGTGCAGCAGCGACAGCTTCACGCGCTGCAGCAGATCCGGGTTGCGCGCGCCGAAGGCCTCGCCGGCGCGCCAGATCGAACCGCTCACGCGCCCCTTCGCGCAGCCCGATCAGGCGCGCCTCCATCGCCGGCGCCAGTTCACCCGTGCCCAGCGACAGCGTCGCCGGCTGGCCGCCGAAGGTGTCGACCACGGCGGTGCCGTCGGGGCCGGCGAGACGGTAGTGCAGGGTCAGGAACGAACCCGGTTGGATCGCAGTCACGGTGGTCAATGTCGGTACAGCTTGGGCGATAGACTGGCCGCGATTTTACGGGCCACCCCCGCGCCAACGATCCACGGGCCTTCGCGCCGCGCATGAACTCCCTGCTGCACCTGCCCGCCGACGCCCGCCCGCGCGAGAAGTTGCTCGCCCGCGGCGCCGCCGCACTGGCCGATGCCGAGCTGCTGGCGCTGCTGCTGCGCACCGGCCTGCCGGGCCATGGGCGTGCTGCAGCTGGCGCAGTCGCTGCTCGACCGCTTCGGCGGCCTGGCCGGGCTTGCTGCACGCCGATGCCGACGCGCTCAAGGGCATCAAGGGCCTGGGCCCGGCCAAGCGCGCCGAGGTGGCCGCCGTGCTGGAGATCGCGCGGCGCGTGCTGGCCCAGCAGCTGGCCGACCAGCCGCTGTTCGATTCACCGCAGACGGTGAAGGACTACCTGGCACTGCACCTGCGGCCGCTGGCCCACGAGGCCTTCGCGGTGCTGTTCCTCGACACGCGCCACCGCCTGCTGCAACTGGAGGTGATGTTTCGCGGCACGCTCGCCCACACCAGCGTGCACCCGCGCGAGATCGTCAAGCGCGCGCTCGCCCTCAATGCGGCGGCCGTGGTGCTGGCGCACAACCACCCCAGCGGGCGTGGCCGAGCCCTCGCGTGCCGACGAGCTGCTGACGCAGACCGTGCGCGCGGCGCTGCAGCTGGTCGATGTGCGCGTGCTCGACCACCTGGTCGTCGGCAACGGTGCGGTGGTGTCGTTCGCGGAACGTGGCCTGTTGTGAAGCCGGGGCCATGAAACCGCGCGACCTCGAGCGCCTGGCCGCGATGAAGGATCGCATGGCCGCCGTCCAGCGCGACGCGGCCGCGCGACGGGCGGCCGCAGCCGCAACCGCGGCGAGCGAGCTTGCGGAGCGCAACCGCTTCCGCCTGAGCGTCGGCGCCGTCACGCCGCTGGCCGGCGACGAGCGCGCCAGCCTGCCGCGCCCGGCCGTCGCACCGCTGCCGCGCCAGCGCGAGCTCGACGAGGCGCGCGCGTTGGCCGCCACGCTGTCCGACGAACTCGACGTGAGCACGCTGCTCGAGACCGATGCCGGCCTGAGCTTTCGCCGCGACGGCATCGGCCCCGACGTGCCGGCGCGGCTGCGCCGCGGCCAGTGGGCGATCCAGCGCCACCTCGATCTGCACGGCCTGCGCCGCGATGCCGCGCGCGACGCGCTGGCGGCATTCATCCGCCAAGCCGAACGCGACGGCCTGCGCTGCGTGCGCGTCGTGCACGGCAAGGGCAACGGTTCGCCCGGTCGCGAGCCGGTGCTGAAGGAAAAGGTCAAGCGCTGGCTGGTGCAGAAGACTGCCGTCATCGCGTTCACCCAGGCCAGCGCCGCCGACGGTGGGCACGGCGCGCTGTTGGTGTTGCTGCGCGGCAGCCCACGGGGCACCGCATGACGCCGCCCGGCGAGGCCGCAACCACAGGCATCCTGCGATTCAGCCGCCCTTGTTGCGCATCCAGTCGGCGGTGTTGAAGAACGCCGCAGCCAGCCGTGTGGCCAGCGATGGATCGATGCCGCATTCGTGCATCGCCTGTGCCATGCAGGCCAGCCACTGGTCGCGTTCGGCGATGCCGATGTCGTAGGGCAGGTGGCGCGCGCGCAGCCGCGGGTGGCCGAAGCGCTGCACGTACAGCTCGGGACCACCGAGCCAGCCGCACAGGAACCAGTGCAGCTTGTCGCGCGAGCCATCGAGCGAGACGGGATGCAGGCGGCGGATGCCGGCATAGCCCGCTTCGAGGTCCATCAGGTCGTAGAAGCGGTCGACCACCGCACGCACCGCCGGCTCACCGCCGAGCAACGCGAAGGCGCTGCCCGTCGCCGCGGCCGCCTCACTCACAGTGCCATCCGTGCCGCCACGGCGGCAATGGCCTGGGCGGCGGCTGCGCCGGGATAGAGCTCGAAGCAACAACTGGCGCTTCTGCACGGCCTCGCGCACGGCCGCATCGACCGGCACATCACCGAGGAACTCGATCTTGACCGGTGCGTCGAGCCCGGGGCTGACGTAGCGATCGACCACCTGCTGCAACTGGCCACGGATGGTGCGACCTTCGCCAAGCTTGAGCACCTGGTTGACCACCAGTTGCAGCGTGCGCCGGCCCTGGGTACTGGCCAGCACCTTGATGGTGGCGTAGGCGTCGGTCAGCGCCGTCGGCTCGGGCGTGGTCACGACCAGCACCTCGTCGGCCAACGAAACGGTGTAGAGCACGACATCGGAAATGCCGGCACCGGTATCGAGCAGCACGCGGTCGAAGCGCGGCTTGACGGCCTCGACCGTCTCGAGCAGGCGGTCGCGCACCTCGGGGGTGAGGCGCGAATACTCGACCATGCCCGATCCGGCGAGCAGGACCGAGAAGCCGCCCGAGACACGGGACGATCGCTTCCTCGAGCGAATGTTTGCCGGTGAACACATCGTGCAGCGTGATCTTGGGGAACAGGTTGAGCACCACATCGAGATTGGCGAGGCCGAGGTCGGCATCGAGCACCAGCACGCTTTGGCCGCGCTGCGCCAATGCCGCGGCCAGGTTGACCGAAACAAAGGTCTTGCCGACACCACCCTTGCCGCTGGTGATGGCGGTGATGCGCGCCTGCGCGCCACTGGACTTGGCGTTGTCGCTCATGCGTCGGAAGCCTTCACGTCGTCCTCGTCTTCAAACACAAGGTGCCCGAACAGCAGGCCCTTTTCCTCGGCGGTCACCAGCGACACGACGGCGGGCTCGAACACCGCCCGATTGCGCCCGGCCGCCTTGGCGTTGTAGAGCTGCAGGTCGGCACGCTCGAGCCACAGGGGCACGGTCGAGCGCACCCATTGCGGCGCGAACGCCCCTCCCAGGCTGACCGTCACCGAAATCTGCTGCGATGGCCCGATGCCGACCGCGCGCCGCTCGACGCGTTGGCGTATGCGTTCGGCGACGGTCGGGCCGAACGCCGGCGGGCAGTTCGGCAGCACGATCGCGAACTCCTCGCCACCGATCCGCGCCACCGTGTCCATCGGCCGCACGCACTCGAGCAGCGCTTCGGCCAACGCCTTCAGCGCCAGGTCACCCGCCGGCATGGCCATGGTTGTCGTTGACGCGCTTGAAGTGGTCGATGTCCAGCAGCAGCAGCAGGGCCGGCTCGCCGGCGCGCGCGACGCGATCGATCTCGCGTGCCAGCACCATCTCGAAATGGCGGCGGTTGGCCAGGCCGGTCAGGGCGTCGCGGCTGGACAGTTCGCACAATGCGTCGATCAGCCCCTGCATCCAGGGCGCGCTGCCGGGCTCGCCAGCGGGCGGCTCGTGGCCGCATTGGTGCAGCAGCGACAGCGCTGCCTCCAGCCGCAGTGCGTCCTCAGCGGATGCTTGCGGCGCGGCAGGAACTGGCGGTGCATTCAAGGTGGCAGGCAGTCTAGCAGTGGGCGTGCGCGCGGCGCCGGCGCGGAAGTGAACGCGCTTTCGCCGTCTGTTCGTGCGCTCGCACCCGCCGGACCACCCCTACAGGAACAGCGTCTGCAGGTCGCTGAGGAAGTCGAAGCCGCGCGTCGTCGGCCGCACGCGCGGGCCGTCGCGCTCGATCAGCCCGCGCGTCTGCGCCTGCTGCAGCGCGTCGTCGACCGCTGTGACCGACTGCCCGGTGCGCTCGGCAAACCGCGCCAGCTCGAAGCCATCGGCCAGGCGCAGCGCGTTGAGCATGTACTCGAACGGCAGTTGCTGCGCCGTCACGCACTGCTCGTTGGACACGGCGCGACCGGCCAGCGCGTTCGCCATGTACATCGCCGGTTCGCGCCAGCGCACCTGGCGCACGATGCGATCAGCAAAGCTCAGCTTGCCGTGCGCGCCGGCACCGATGCCCAGGTAGTCGCCGAACTGCCAGTAGTTGAGGTTGTGCGCGCAGCGGTGGCCTGGCCGTGCGAACGCCGAGACCTCATAGCGCGCCAGCCCGGCGGACTGCGTGCGGTCGACGATCAGATCGAGCATCTCGCTGGCGCTGTCATCGTCGGGCAGCGCGGGCGGCGGGGCATTTGCGAAGGCGGTGTTCGGCTCGATCGTCAGGTGATAGATCGACAGGTGCGGCGGCGCGAACGCCAGCGCCGTCTCCAGATCGGCGGCCAGCATGGCCAGGCTCTGGCCCGGCAATGCATACATCAGGTCGAGGTTGAAGGTCTCGAACGCGTCACGCGCCTCGGCCACCGCGGCATGCGCCTGCGCGCGCATCGTGGACGCGGCCGATGCGGCCGAGCATCGCGTCGTCGAAGCTCTGCACGCCGATCGACAGGCGCGTGACACCGGCCGCGCGATAGGCGCGAAAGCGCTCGCGCTCGAAGGTGCCGGGATTGGCCTCGAGCGTGATCTCGCAGCCGGGCTCGAGCGGCAGCCGCGCGCGGACGTCGGCCAGCAGCCGGTCGATGCCGGCGGGCGAGAACAGGCTGGGCGTGCCGCCGCCGATGAACACGCTCACGACGCGCCGGCCCCAGACCTGCGGCAAGCGCCGCGTCGAGGTCGGCCACCAACGCGTCGAGGTAGCGGGCCTCGGGCAACGCGGCGGGAATCGACCTCGTGGGAATTGAAGTCGCAGTAGGGGCACTTCCTCAGGCACCACGGCAGGTGCACGTAGAGCGCCAGCGGCGGCAGCGCGGCGAGCGCCACGCCGCCGTCTTGCGCATCGGCGTTGCGATGCATGCGGATCGGCTGCTCGCTCACGTCACTCCAGCGACCACGCGTCGCGCATCAGTGCTCGCATCTGCGCGGCGGCCAGCGCGCGGTGGCTCACGGCGTTCTTCTGCACGGAATCGAGTTCGGCGACGCTGGCGCCCAGCGCATCGATCCAGACCAGCGGGTCATAGCCGAAGCCACCACCGCCGCGCGGGGCACGCAGCAGCGTGGCCTCCCAGCGCCCGAAAGCGATCAGCGGCTCGGGATCCTCGGCGTGGCGCAACGCAACCAGCGTGCTGACGAAGCGCGCCCGGCGGTCGCTGACCCCCGCCATGCGCGACAGCAGCAGCGTGTTGTTGGCGGCGTCCTGCGCACGGCGCTCGCGCCTCGCGGTCGGCGCACTTGCCCACCGCACTTGCGAAGTGCGCCGACTGCACACCCGGGGCGCCGCCGAGCGCGGCCACGCACAGGCCCGAGTCGTCGGCGATGGCCGCCATGCCGCCAAGGCGTGCGGCATGGCGCGCCTTGGCCAGCGCGTTCTCGACGAAGGTGTGGTGCGGTTCCTCGGCCTCGGCGATGCCCAGAGCGCCCTGGTTGACCAGCTCGATCGGCAGTCCGGCGAACAAGGTTCGCAGCTCGATGAGCTTCTTGGCGTTGTTGGACGCCAGCACCAGCTTCATCACGCGAGGGCAGACCTCTGCGCCTCGACCAGCTCGGCGATGCCGCGCTCGGCCAGCATCAGCAGCTCGTCCATCTGCGCGCGCGTGAAGGCCACGCCCTCGGCGGTGCCCTGCACTTCGACATAGGCACCCGCACCGGTCATGACCACGTTCATGTCGGTATCGCAGACCGAGTCTTCGCCGTAATCGAGGTCGAGCAGCGGCACGCCCTGCAACAGACCCACCGAGACCGCGGCGACATGGTCGCGAATCGGGCTGGCGGCGATGCGCTCCTGCGCCAACAGCCAGCCGACGGCATCGTGCGCGGCGACGAACGCGCCGGTGATCGCTGCGGTACGGGTGCCGCCGTCGGCCTGCAGCACGTCGCAATCGAGCGTGATCATTCGCTCGCCCAATGCCGCCAGATCGAATACCGCGCGCAGCGAGCGGCCGATCAGGCGCTGGATTTCCTGCGTGCGGCCGCTCTGCTTGCCGCGCGCCGCCTCGCGGTCGCTGCGGGTGTGGGTGGCGCGCGGCAGCATGCCGTACTCGGCGGTGACCCAGCCCTCGCCGCTGCCCCGCTTGTGCGGCGGCACGCGCTCCTCGACCGACGCGGTGCACAGCACCTGCGTCTGGCCGAACGCGATCAGCACCGAACCCTCGGCATGTTTGGTGTAGTGGCGCTCGATGCGCAACGGGCGCAAGGCGTCCGCGGCGCGGCCGCTGCGTACCGGACTGGTCATCAGGCCTTCTTTTCGTTGGAACGGCGGATCGCGTCGTTGATCTCTTTGATCGATCGCTCGATTTCCGCTTCGTCGAGTTCGTCGGGCGGAACATCGCCGACGACACCGGCCTGGATGGTGGAGGCGAACACCTCCTCGCCCAGGTCCTGCGTGGAGATGCCGCCGACGCTGTCGCTGTTCTCCGCCGACTCCCATTCCACAGAGATCACCGTGACGTTGTCACTTTTCGGGCCGGCATTGCGCAGCGCCTGCTCGACCAGTTCGGGCACCGCGTCGGAGATCGGGCGCTGCGCCAGCTGCGACGCAATCACGGCATCGGTGACGCTGCCCCACAGGCCGTCGGAGCACAGCAACAGGCGGTCGCCGGCATGCAGCAGCAACGGCCCGGCGGTGTCGACCACCGGCTTGCCAGGGCTGCCCAGGCACGTGAACAGCACGTTGCGGTTGAACTTCTCGCCCATCGGCACCACGTGCGACAGCGTTTCCTGCAGCTCGGTGTAGGAGTGGTCGCGGGTGCGGGCGATCAGCTTGTCGCCTCGCACCAGGTACAGCCGGGAGTCGCCGCAATGCGCCCAGAAGGCCGCGTTGCCCTGCATCACGCAGGCCACGACCGTCGTGCGCGGCGTATCCATCAGCGCCTTCTCGGTCGCGTAGCGCAGCAACCGGTGGTGCGCCGCCATGATGGCATCGTGCAGGAAGCGCAGCGGGTCGGCCAGCGTCGGCTTGGCATCGCGCTGGAACAGCGCCGCCATGGTTTGCAGGGCCAGTTGCGAGGCCACCTCGCCCTCCGGGTGACCACCCATGCCGTCGGCCAGCGCGAACAGCCCCGCATCCCGCGTGTAGCAATAGCCCATGCGGTCTTCGTTCTTCTCGCGGCCGCCCTTGCGGCTGATCTGGTAGACGCTGAATCGCATGAATGACTGGTGGCCGCAGAGGTCTCAACCCGCTCGCCGGGCCGCCCCAAGGGCGGATTGCGCCCACTCGGGAGGCAGGAGCGAAGCGACGTGGGGGCTCACGCCTTCGCGCCGGTCTTGAGGTTCTCGAGCTGAAGCTTCAGGCGCTCGCTGAAGCTCAGCTTGGTATAGCGGCGCTCGGTCTCGCGCGCCAACTCCTTTTGCAGTGCGAACACGCTTTGCGGCCGCGACAGCGGGTCCAGCGACATGCACCATTCGGTGACTTCGATCAGGTTGTCGGAGTACACGTTGCGCAGGCGCGAGAGGGACAGCGCCAGGCGGTCCTTCTCGATGCGCTGCGGCGCGTCGTTCGGCGGGTAGCCCTGCATGCAGGCGTAGATGCAGGCGCCGATGGCGTAGATGTCGGTCCAGGGGCCGAGCGATGCCGTCGCGGCGGTACATCTCGGGCGCCGCGAAGCCCGGCGTGTACATCGGGCGGATGAAGTTGCCTTCCTTGGACAGCACCTCGCGCGCCGCGCCGAAGTCGAGCAGCACCGCCTTGTTGTCGTTGGTGATGAAGATGTTGGCCGGCTTGATGTCCAGGTGCAGCATCTTGTGCTGGTGCACGATGCGCAGGCCGCGCAGGATCTCGTCGAACAGGCTGCGGATGGTGCTCTCGCGGAACACCTTGTCGCGCTTCAGGTCGCGCGCGGTGACGATGAAGTCCTGCAGGGTGTCGCCCTGCAGGTAATTCATCACCATGTAGACGGTTTCGTTCTCGCGGAAGAAGTTCAGCACCGAGACCACGCTCGGATGGCTGATCTGCGCCAGCGAGCGGCCCTCCTCGAAGAAGCTCTTCAGGCCCAGGCGGTACAGCGGCAGCTTGTCGGGCTTGACGCGCGGCGTGAGCTCGCCCGGCGAGCGTTCGGCCAGCGAGGCCGGCAGGTATTCCTTCAGCGCCACCAGATGGCGCTGCTCGTCTTCGGCCAGGTAGACGACGCCGAACCCGCCGGCCGCCAGCTTCTTGACGATCTGGTAGCCCCCGACCACGGTGCCCGCCGGCAGCGGGGCGGGTTTGGGCTTTGACATAATCGAAATTTGCTCGTGGGCTGGAAGGGTCGATGTCAGTTTACAGCATGACCGGATACGCCAGCGCCAGCGCTGGCGCGGCTCCGCAGGGCGAAGGCAACGCTGCCGGAACGCCCGGCGCGCGGCCGTTGGTGAGCGCCGAGTTGCGTTCGGTGAATGGCCGCTTCCTCGACCTTTCGTTGCGTCTGCCCGATGAACTGCGGGCGCTCGAACCCGCGCTGCGCGAGCTCGTGGCCGGCAGCGTCAAGCGCGGCAAGGTCGAGTTGCGCATCGCCAGTGCGCGCGACCTGGAGGCCGGCCCGGTGGCGCCGGGCGCCGATCAGTTGAACCGTCTCTCGCGCATCGAGGCCACCGTCCACAGTTGGTTGCCGAAGGCAGCGCCGCTGTCGGTGCACGAGGCGATGCAATGGTGCCGCGGCGGCGCGGCGGCCGAGCCGCTCGACGACAGCGCGCTGCGCGCCGCACGCATCGCGGTGGCCGCGTTGTGCGAGGCGCGCGGCCGCGAGGGCGCCAAGCTGGCGGTCGTGCTGCACGAACGCATCGGCCACCTCCGCGCGCTCGCCGCGCAGGCCAAGCCACTGCTGCCGGCGGTGTTGCAGCGACAGCAGCAACGTTTCCTCGAGCGTTGG
Organism: uncultured beta proteobacterium; assembly: GCA_963840805.1. Classification (GTDB taxonomy): domain Bacteria; phylum Pseudomonadota; class Gammaproteobacteria; order Burkholderiales; family Burkholderiaceae_C; genus CADEEN01. The sequence continues at coordinate 344,773 of CAWJAJ010000015.1, forward strand.
AACGAGGCCCTGCAGGCCAGCGGCGCCGCACAGTCCGTCAGCGCGCAGGCATTGCAGGAACGCGCGCTCAACGAAGCCGCGGCCTTCGCCATCCGCATCGACGTGGCCGAAGAACTGGCACGGCTCGCGGCCCATCTCGACGAGATCGAGCGCCTGCTGAAACAAGGCGGCGAGATCGGCAAGCGGCTGGACTTCCTGATCCAGGAGTTGCATCGCGAAGCCAACACGCTGGGATCGAAATCCGCCGCGCTGGAATTGACCGGCGTGTCGGTGGAGATGAAGGTCGCCATCGAGCAGATGCGCGAACAGGTGCAGAACATCGAGTAACCACACCGCCCCGCCATGGAAACCCCCGGCAACCTGTTCGTCGTCGCCGCGCCCAGTGGGGCCGGCAAATCGAGCCTGGTCAACGCGCTGCTCGAACTCGATTCGCACCTGGCGCTGTCGGTGTCGCACACCACCCGCGCGCCGCGCGGCCAGGAGCAGCACGGCCGCGAGTACTGGTTCGTCGACGAGACGCGAATTCCGCGCGATGGTCGCGCGTGACGAGTTCTTCGAATGGGCGCAGGTGCACGGCCACCTGTACGGCACCTCGCGCAAGGCCATCCAGCAGCGGCTCGAGCATGGCGAGGACGTGGTGCTCGAAATCGATTGGCAGGGAGCTCTGCAGATCAAGCAACTGTTCGAACACGCGGTGCTGATCTTCATCCTGCCGCCGAGCTGGGACGAATTGCGCCAGCGCCTGCAGCGCCGCGGCGAAGACCGGCCCGGAAGTCATCGAGCAGCGCATGGCCAATGCACGCCAGGAGGTGCCCCATGCCCGCGACTTCGACTTCGTTATAATCAACGCCCTGTTCGAGACGGCGTTGTTCGACCTGAAGACCGTCGTCCATTCGCAGCGCCTGAAGTACGCCGCGCAGCAGCGCAACAAGTCGCAGGTGTTCGCCGCGCTGAACCTGATCTGATTCCCTCTGCCCCACGCTCTACACCGAGAAGGCCCCATGGCTCGCATCACCGTCGAAGACTGCCTGACCAAGATCCCCAACCGCTTCCAGCTGGTGCTGGCCGCCACCTACCGTGCGCGCATGCTGAGCCAGGGCCATGCGCCCAAGGTCGACGCGCGGCACAACAAGCCCGGCGTCGTCGCGCTGCGAGAAATCGCCGCCGGCGAGATCGGCATCGAGATGCTGCGCAAGGTGCCGATCTAACCCGCGCGACCACCCTTTCCCGGGCGCCTGCCGGCAACGGCCAGGCGCCCGTTTTCATTGGACCGCCCCCCTGCGTCAACGAAGGACGTCTCGGGCGCGCTACATTGCGGTCGTGGGCATTCGATCCTTCGCCGTTGACCTGCTGCCGACCGCGCTGCAGCAGATCTCGTCGCGCGCGTCGACGCCCAAGCAGACCGACCGCCCCGAAGCTGCGTCGTTCGCGGCTCTGACGGACAAGCTCGGCTACCTGAGCAAGGCCGAGATCCGGCAGGTGCGCGACGCCTTCAAGTTCGCCGATGAGGCGCATCTGGGCCAGTTGCGTGCCAGCGGCGAACCGTACATCACGCACCCGATCGCAGTGGCGGGCCTGTGCGCCGACTGGAAGCTCGACGTGCAGGCGATCATGGCCGCGCTGATGCACGACGCGATGGAGGATTGCGGCGTCACCAAGCCCGAGCTGATCGAGCGCTTCGGCGCGCCGACCGCCGAGTTGGTCGACGGCCTGACCAAGCTCGACAAGCTGCGCTTCTCCACCCGCGAGGAGTCGCAGGCGGAATCGTTCCGCAAGATGCTGCTGGCGATGGCGCGCGACGTGCGCGTGATCCTGGTCAAGCTGGCCGACCGCCTGCACAACATGCGCACGGTCAGCGCGATCGCCGCCGACAAGCGCAGCCGCATCGCCCGCGAAACACTGGACATCTACGCACCCATCGCCCACCGGCTGGGCCTGAACCAGATCTACCGCGAATTGCAGGAGCTGTCGTTCGCGCAGCTCTACCCGTGGCGCCACGCCGCGCTCGGCCAAGGCGCTGGCGCGGGCGCGCGGCACCCGGCGCGACATCGTCGAGCGCGTGCAGAAGGACGTCGAGAAGGCCTTCGCCGCGGCCAAGCTCAAGGTGCAGGTGTCGGGCCGCGAGAAGACGGTCTATTCGATCTTCCGCAAGATGCGCGAGAAGCACAGCAGCTTTGCCAACGTCAGCGACCTCTTCGGCTTTCGCATCGTCGTCGCGCAGGTTGTCCGATTGCTACCTCGCGCTGGGCGTGCTGCACCAGCTCTACAAGCCGGTGCCGGGCCGCTTCAAGGACTACATCGCGATCCCCAAGGCCAACGGCTACCAGTCGCTGCACACGACGCTGGTCAGCCCGCTGGGCACGGCGGTCGAGTTCCAGATCCGTACCGAGCCGATGAACGCGGTGGCCGAGAGCGGCATCGCGGCGCACTGGATGTACAAGACCAAGCGCAGCGGCAGCGACGACGCACAGCACCTCGGCGCGGGCTGGCTGCAGTCGCTGATCGACATCCAGGACGACACGCGCGATGCCGCCGAGTTCCTCGAACACGTCAAGATCGACCTGTTCCCGGAAGCCGTCTACGTCTTCACGCCCAAGTCACGCATCCTGGCGCTGCCGCGCGGCGCCACGCCGGTGGACTTCGCCTACGCCATCCACTCCGATGTCGGCGACCACTGCGTCGCGGCCGCCGTCAACGGCGAGGCCGTCGCACTGCGCACCGAGCTGAAGAGCGGCGACGTGGTCGAGATCACCACGGCACCGGGCGCCAAGCCCAACCCGTCGTGGCTCAACTTCGTGCGCACCGGCCGCGCGCGCTCGAAGATCCGCCACCACCTGAAGAACATGGAGCACGAGGAATCGCGCTCGCTGGGCGAGCGGCTGCTGGCGCAGGCCTTGCGGGGCGAGGGGTTGCTGATGCCCTCGTCCGACCCCGGCGATGAGGCCTCGGCAGCGCTGTGGCAGCAACTCACCCGCTGGAGCGGGAACCGCGCGCGCAGCGACCTGATGGTCGACATCGGCCTGGGCCGCAAGATCGCGTCGATCGTGGCCAAGCGGCTGGCGCACCTGATGGCCGAGCGCGGCGCCCGCCCCGATGCCGTCACATTGAGCCGGCAGCACTTCGGCACCGACGCCGGCGGCGACCAGGCCCTGACGAACGGCCTGGTCTCCATCGACGGCGGCGAGGGCGCGTCGATCCAGCTCGCGACCTGCTGCCGCCCGATCCCCGGGGACGCCATCGTCGGCTACCTTGGCCGCGGCGAAGGCCTGACCGTTCACACCGCCGAGTGCTCGGTCGGCAAGCGCCTGTACGAGCGCGACAGCGAACGCTGGCTGCCCGTCGAATGGGCTGAGCAGCCGGTGCGGCCGTTCGAGACCGCCGTCACCGTGCTGGTGCAGAACGGCAAGGGGGTGCTGGCGCGCGTGGCCGCCGCGGTGAGTGCCACCGAGGCCGACATCAACCACCTCGACATGGGCAACGAGCCGGCCAGCGACAGTGCCGAATTCCGCATGCTGCTGGCCGTGCGCGACCGCCAGCACCTGGCCGACGTGCTGCGCACGTTGAAGCGCGCACCGTCTGTGCTGCGCGTCGCCCGCGTGAAGGGCTGAGCGCCCCGTGGCGCCGCCTGCCGACGGGCGCGGGCAGGCTCAAGACCAGAGCGACAGCAGCAGTTCGCGCGCCAGCGCCATGCCCTGCTCGATCAGCGGGCCGCGCGGGCGCTGCGCCGACGTCGCCAGCCAGAGCGTGGCCGTCAACGGCGGCGAGCCGATCGGCCGCAGCTGAAACGCGCCCTCCTTGCCGCTGGTGCGTATCGCGTTGTGCGACAGCACTGCGCTGACGCCGCCCTGCTGCACCAGGTCGAGCATCGCGGGAACGCTGTCGATCTCCAGTGCGACCGAGGCGCGTCGCCCTTCGCCGGCCAGCGCCGACTCCAGCAGCATGCGCACCGAATTCGGCCGGCTCGGGATCACCAGCGCGCGGTCGGCGATTTCTGCCAGCGTTGCCGGCAGCCCGATCAGCGGCGCCGGCTCGGCGCGGGCCGACACCAGGAACAGCGGTTCGTGCAGCACCGGCACCAGGTCGATGGCCGGCGACGGCGTGACGTTGTAGACCACGGCACAGTCGACGCGGCCGAGCACCAACCACTCCAGAGCGTAGGTCGACAGCCCTTCGACGACGCTCAGCGTGGCATTGGGCAGGCGGGCGCTGAATGCCTCTACCAGCGGCCCGGTCAGGGTGCGCGCAACGCTCGGCGGCAGCGCGATGGCCAGCCGGCCCGACACCGCGCCGCGCCGGTCCTCGAGATCCTGGCGCGCGCGGTCGACCTGCTGCAGGATGCCGCGCGCATGGGCTAGCAGCCGCTTGCCGGCTTCGGTCAGCGTGACGCCGCGGCCGTTGCGCTCCAGCAGCCGCTGTCGCAGTTCGACTTCGAGCGCGCGCACCTGCCGGCTGAGTGCCGGCTGCGCCACGCGCAGGTAACTCGAGGCCCGCGTAAAGCTGCCGAGCTCCGCGACATGCGCAAAGTATTCGAGCTGCTTCAGATCCATGCCGGAATGATATATCTGCTAGATGCGATATCTCATTGATGAATGGTCTCGGCTGCCCAACAATCGCCTCCTCGGTCAGCCGGCGACGGCGCGATGCAGCACCCGGCCCCTGCCGCTGCATGTGTCGCCAGGCTAGGGCCCCGGGCAGCGTTTTGCGGAGAAGACAAGCCATGATCATCGATTGCCACGGCCACTACACCACCGCACCCAAGGCGCTGGAAACCTGGCGCAACCAGCAGATCGCCGGCATCAAGGACCCGTCGGTCAAGCCCAAGGCGGCCGACCTGAAGATCAGCGACGACGAGTTGCGCGAATCGATCGAGAGCAACCAGCTGCGCCTGATGAAGGAGCGCGGCAGCGACCTGACGATCTTCAGCCCGCGCGCCAGCTTCATGGCCCACCACATCGGCGACTTCGAGGTCTCGTCGACCTGGTCGGCGATCTGCAACGAGCTCTGCTACCGCGTCAGCCAGCTCTTCCCCGACCACTTCATCCCGGCCGCGATGCTGCCGCAGAGCCCGGGCGTCGACCCGAAGACCTGCATTCCCGAGCTGGTGAAGTGCGTCGAGCAGTACGGCAACGTCGGCATCAACCTGAACCCCGACCCGTCGGGCGGGCACTGGACCAGCGCCGCCGCTGTCCGACCGGCACTGGTACCCGATCTACGAAAAGATGGTCGAGTACGACATCCCGGCGATGATCCACGTCAGCACGAGCTGCAACGCGTGCTTCCACACCACCGGCGCGCACTACCTGAACGCCGACACGACGGCCTTCATGCAGTGCCTGACCGTCGGACCTGTTCAAGGACTTTCCGACCCTGCGCTTCATCATCCCGCACGGCGGCGGCGCGGTGCCCTACCACTGGGGCCGTTTCCGCGGCCTGGCGCAGGAGCTGAAGAAGCCGCTGCTGAAGGACCACCTGCTGAACAACATCTTCTTCGACACCTGCGTCTACCACCAGCCGGGCATCGACCTGCTGACCAAGGTGATCCCGGTCAAGAACATCCTGTTCGCCAGCGAGATGATCGGCGCGGTGCGCGGCATCGACCCCGAGACCGGCCACTACTACGACGACACCAAGCGCTACATCGAAGCCTCGACCATCGTCGTCGGCAGCGACCGGCACCAGATCTACGAAGGCAACGCGCGCCGCGTGTTCCCGCGCCTGGACCAGGCACTACAACTGAAGGGCCGTTAGGCCCGCTACTCCATCGAAGGAATCACATGTACGAACTCGGCGTCGTCTATCGCAACATCAACCGCGCCGACGCGCACGTCGCCGCCAAGCTGGCGCCACTGGGCGCCTCCACCGTCCACGAGGCGATGGGCCGCGTCGGCCTGATGAAGACCTACATGCGCCCGATCTACGCCGGCGCGCAGGTCTCCGGCACGGCCGTCACCGTGCTGCTGCAGCCGGGCGACAACTGGATGCTGCACGTGGTGGCCGAGCAGATCAAGCCGGGCGACATCGTCGTCGCGGCGCTCACCACCGACAACACCGACGGCTTCTTCGGCGACCTGCTGGCGACCAGTCCTTCATGGCCCGCGGCGCCAAGGCCCTGGTGATCGACGGCGGCGTGCGCGACGTGAAGACGCTGACCGAGATGGGCTTCCCGGTCTGGAGCCGCGCGATCAGCTCCAAGGGCACGGTCAAGGCCACGCTCGGCTCGGTCAACATCCCGGTGGTGTGTGCGGGCGCGCTGGTGCACCCGGGCGACGTGATCGTGGCCGACGACGACGGCGTGGTCTGCGTGCCGCGCGCGATGGCGCAGAAGACGCTCGACGCGGCCGTGGCACGCGAAGCCAACGAAGGCGACAAGCGCGCCAAGCTGGCCTCGGGCGTGCTCGGCCTGGACATGTACAAGATGCGCGAGCCGCTCGAGAAGGCCGGCCTGAAGTACATCGACTGAGCATGAGTCCTGACCCGAAGCAGTGGCATGTCGGCCTCGTCGGCTACGGCGAGGTCGGGCGCATCCTGGCCGAAGACCTGCGCGCGCAGGGCATCGGTGTCAGCGCCTACGACCTCAAGCTCGGCGGCCCGCAGCAGGGCGCGCTGCGCGACCACGCGGCGACGCATGGCGTGACGCTCGCCGGCATCGCACGCGGCGCTGGCCGCGCAGGCCGACTTCATCGTCTCGGCCGTCACCGCGAGCCAGACCGTGGCCGTGGCGCAGGCGTGCGCGCCGGCCGTCAAGCGCGGCGCCTGGTTCCTCGATTTCAATTCCGCGTCGCCCGGCGCCAAGCAGCGCGCGGCGGCGCTGATCGACGGCGCCGGCGGCAGCTATGTCGAAGGCGCGGTGATGACCTCGATCCCGCCTTACCGCATCAAGGTGCCGCTGCTGCTCGGCGGCGCGCGCGCGGCCGAACTGGCGCCGCTGCTGACGCCTCCTCGGCTTCGACGCCAAGGTCGCGAGCGAGAAGCTCGGCGTCGCGTCGGCCACCAAGATGTGCCGCAGCGTGATGATCAAGGGCCTCGAGGCGATGGTCATCGAGAGCTTCACCGCCGCGCGCGCCTACGGCGTCGAAGATGCCGTGCTGGCCTCGCTGAAGGAGACCTTTCCCGGCATCGACTGGGAGAAGCAGGGCGCCTACTTCTTCCAGCGCGTCATCGAGCATGGCCGCCGGCGCAGCGAGGAAGTGCGCGAGGTCGCCGAGACGGTGCGCGAGGCCGGGCTCACGCCGTGGTCGGCGCAAGGCACGGCCGAGCGCCAGGCCTGGGTCGCCGACCTGGCCGACGAAGGCGTGTTCGGCAAGAGGGGCACACCGGGATTTGCCCGCAGCAGCGACTGGCGCACCGAGGCCGACCGCCTGCTGGCCCACGTGAAGACAAAGGACTGAAATGAAACCCGCTGCCATGACGCCGTGGATCCGGTCTTGCTCCCTCTCCCCCCGGGAGAGGGTAGGGGTGAGGGCGGCACGTGCGCAAGACCCTCACCCCTACCCTCTCCCGCACGCGGGAGAGGGAGTCGACGCGCCGGGCCGTTTCATACGGCGCGGGTCGCGCGAAGCGCGGTGGAGCAACTGAGATGGAATTCACCAAGACCCCCGGCTGGCTCGACTGGTACGCCGGCCCGAGCAGACCGCGCTTCCAGGTGCCCGCCGGCAGTGTCGACGCGCACTGCCATGTGTTCGGCCCGGGCGCCGAGTTCCCGTATGCGCCCGAGCGCAAGTACACGCCCTGCGATGCCTCGAAGCGGCAGCTCTATGCGCTGCGCGACCACCTCGGCTTCGCGCGCAACGTGGTCGTGCAGGCCACCTGCCACGGCGCGGACAACCGCGCGATGGTCGATGCACTGGTCGGCAGCGGCGGCAAGGCGCGCGGCGTCGCGACCGTCAAGCGCCGGTCAGCGATGCCGAACTGCAGTCGATGCACGCTGCCGGCGTGCGCGGCGTGCGCTTCAACTTCGTCAAGCGCCTGGTCGACTTCACGCCCAAGGACGAGCTGATGGAGATCGCCGCGCGCATCGCCCCGCTCGGCTGGCACGTGGTGATCTATTTCGAGGCCGTCGACCTGCCCGAGCTGTGGGACTTCTTCACCGCGCTGCCGACGACGGTGGTGGTCGACCACATGGGCCGGCCCGACGTGAGCCTGCCGGTCGACGGCCCGCAGTTCGAGCTGTTCGTGAAGTTCATGCGCGAGTACCCGAACGTGTGGAGCAAGGTCAGCTGCCCCGAGCGCCTGTCGGTCACCGGCCCGAAGGCGCTGAACGGCGAGCAGGCGCGCCTACCGCGACGTGGTGCCGTTCGCCAGGCGCATCGTCGAGACCTTCCCCGACCGCGTGCTGTGGGGCACCGACTGGCCGCACCCGAACCTGAAGGACCACATGCCCGACGATGGCCTGCTGGTCGACTTCATCCCGCACATCGCGACGACGGCCGGAGCTGCAACGCAAGCTGCTGGTCGACAACCCGATGCGCCTGTACTGGCCGGAGGAACGCTGATGTCCCTGCAGAAACCCTATCTCGACGTGCCCGGCACGACGATCTTCGACGCCGAGCAATCGCGCAAGGGCTACTGGCTGAACCAGTTCTGCATGTCGCTGATGAAGGCCGAGAACCGCGCCCGCTTCAAGGCCGACGAGCGCGCCTACCTCGACGAGTGGGCGATGAGCGAGGAGCAGAAGCAGGCCGTGCTGGCCCGCGACCTCAACTGGTGCATCCGCCTCGGCGGCAACATCTACTTCCTGGCCAAGATCGGCGCCACAGACGGCAAGAGCTTCCAGCAGATGGCCGGCAGCATGACCGGCATGACCGAGGAGGAGTATCGCGACATGATGATCAAGGGCGGCCGATCGGCCGAAGGCAATCGCTTCGTCGGCGAAGACGGCGACGCGCAGGCGCACCGGCAGCCACAGGGCGCGGCGGGGAGGAAGTGAGCATGGCCCGCATCACCGCCTCCGTCTACTCGTCGCACGTGCCCGCCATCGGCGCCGCGATCGATCTCGGCAAGACCGCCGAGCCCTACTGGGTGCCGCTGTTCAAGGGCTACGAGCCTTCGAAGCAATGGATGACGGACAACCGGCCCGACGTCATCTTCCTCGTCTACAACGACCACGCCACCGCGTTCAGCCTGGAAATGATCCCGACCTTCGCGATCGGCACCGCGGCCGAGTTCACGCCGGCCGACGAAGGCTACGGCCCGCGGCCGGTGCCCAAGGTCATCGGCCACCCCGAACTCGCTTCGCACATCGCGCAGTCGCGTGATCCAGGACGACTTCGACCTCACCATCGTCAACAGGATGGACGTCGACCACGGCCTCACGGTGCCATTGAACCTGATGTGCGGTTCGCCGCAGGCGTGGCCCTGCCCGGTGATCCCGTTCGCGGTCAACGTGGTGCAGTACCCGGTGCCCTCGGGCCGGCGCTGCTTCATGCTCGGCCAGGCGATCCGCAAGGCGATCGAGTCGTACGACGAACCGTTGAAGGTGCAGATCTGGGGCACCGGCGGCATGAGCCACCAGTTGCAGGGGCCGCGCGCCGGCCTGATCAACCGCGAGTGGGACAACGCCTTCCTCGACCGCCTGATCGCCGACCCCGAAGGCCTGTCGAAGGTGCCGCACATCGAGTACGTGCGCGAGGCCGGCAGCGAAGGCATCGAGCTGGTGATGTGGCTGATCGCGCGCGGCGCGATGGCCGATGTGGCCGGCGGCGCCAAGCCCAAGGTCGCGCACCGCTTCTATCACGTGCCCGCCTCGAACACGGCGGTGGGCCATCTGATCCTGGAGAACACATGACCATCAAAGTCGCTCTCGCCGGTGCCGGCGCCTTCGGCATCAAGCACCTCGACGCCATCAAGCTGATCGACGGTGTCGAGGTCGTCTCGCTGATCAGCCGCGAACTCGACAAGACCAAGGAAGTGGCCACCAAGTACGGCATCGGCCATGTCAGCACCAACTTGGCCGACAGCCTGGCGCTGAAGGAAGTCGACGCCGTCATCCTGTGCACGCCGACGCAGATGCACGCCGAGCAGAGCATCGCCTGCCTGAAAGCCGGCAAGCACGTGCAGGTCGAGATTCCGTTGGCCGACAGCCTGCTGGGCGCCGAAGCGGTGGCCGCGGCGCAGAAAGCCAGCGGGCGGGTCGCGATGGTCGGGCATACGCGCCGCTTCAATCCCAGCCACCAGTGGGTGCACAACAAGATCACGGCGCGCGAGTTCAACATCCAGCAGATGGACGTGCAGACCTATTTCTTCCGCCGCACCAACATGAACGCGCTGGGCCAGGCGCGCAGCTGGACCGATCACCTGCTGTGGCACCACGCGGCGCACACGGTCGATCTGTTCGCCTACCAGGCCGGCGGCGAGATCGTCCAGGCCAACGCGATCCAGGGCCCGATCCACCCGACGCTGGGTATCGCGATGGACATGTCGATCCAGCTGAAGAGCAGCACCGGCGCGATCTGCACGCTGTCGCTCAGCTTCAACAACGACGGCCCGCTGGGCACGTTCTTCCGCTACATCGGCGACAGCGGCACCTACATCGCGCGCTATGACGACCTCTTCAACGGCAAGGACGAGAAGATCGACGTGTCCAAGGTCGCGGTGTCGATGAACGGCATCGAATTGCAGGACCGCGAGTTCTTCGCCGCGATCAAGGACGGCCGCGAACCGAATTCGAGCGTGGCCAAGGTGCTGCCCTGCTACCGCACGCTGCACCGGCTCGAGCAGCAACTGAACGCGCACTGACACTCGCGCGACGACTTCCCGAGGATCCATCCATGAGTGACAAGCATCCCATCCCCGGCACCGTGATCTTCGACGGCGAGCAGGCCATGAAAGGCTACGCGCTGAACAAGATGTGCTTCTCTTTCAACGACGCGGCGAACCGCCAGGCCTTCCTCGCCGACGAGGACGGGTACTGCGCCCGCTACGGCCTGAACCCGCAGCAGCGCGAGGCGATCCGCGCGCGCAACGTGCTGCAACTCATCGCCGCCGGCGGCAACGCCTACTACCTGGCCAAGTTCGCCGGCATCTTCGGGCTGGACATGCAGGACATCGGCGCGCAGCAGACCGGCATGACCAAGGAACAGTTCCAGGCCAAGCTCCTGGCCGCGGGCCACTGAGCGCCAACACCGGAGACGCAACGCATGGCAAAGATCATCGGTGGCATCACCACCTCGCACGTCCCGGCCATCGGCCGCGCGATCGCCAAGAACCTGCAGCAGGAACCGTACTGGAAGCCGTTCTTCGACGCCTTCATCCCGGTGCGCCAGTGGCTCGCCGAGGCGAAACCGGACGTGGTGGTGGTGCTCTACAACGACCACGGGCTGAACTTCTTCCTCGACAAGATGCCGACCTTCTCGATCGGCGCCGCACCCGAGTACCGCAACGCCGACGAGGGCTGGGGCATCCCGACGGTGCCGGCTTTCCAGGGCGATCCGGCGCTGTCGTGGCACCTGATCGAAGCCCTGGTCGACGAGGAATTCGACCTCACGACCTGCCAGGAGATGAAGGTCGACCACGCCTTCACGCTGCCGATGGCGCTGCTCTGGCCGGACCAGCGCTGGCCGGTGCGCACCATTCCGGTCTGCATCAATACCGTGCAAGCGCCGTTGCCCAGTGCCGCACGTTGCTACAAGCTGGGCCAGGCGCTGGGGCGCGCGGTGGCCTCGTGGCCGGGCAACGAGAGGGTGCTGGTGCTGGGCACGGGCGGCCTGTCGCACCAACTCGATGGCGAGCGCGCCGGCTTCATCAACAAGGCCTTCGACCTCGCCTTCATGGACAGCCTGACCGGCGATCCGGCCTGGGCGACCCGCTTCTCGACCCACCAGCTGGTGGAACAGGCCGGCACGCAGGGTGTCGAGCTGCTGATGTGGCTGGCCACGCGCGGTGCCCTGGGCACGCAGGTGCGCAAGCTGCACTCGAACTACCACATCCCGATCTCGAACACGGCATCGGGCCTGATGCTGCTCGAGCCCGCGGTGAACTGACACTCGATGAAAGCCAGTCCCGCATGAACATCACCGGCACGACGCGCGTCTTCCTCATCGTCGGCGACCCCGTGGCCCAGGTGCGTGCGCCGGAGGTCTACAACCACCTGTTCCTGCGGCACGGCGTGGATGCGGTGCTGGTCCCCGCGAAAGTGCCCGCGGCGCATCTGGCCGGCTTCGTCAAGAACAGCCTGTGGGCCGACAACATCGGCGGCCTGTGGGCGACGATCCCGCACAAGGCCGCGTTGTTGCCGCTGATGGATCGGTCCGATCGAGGGGCACAGATCGCGGGCGCGGTCAACGCCGTGCGCCGCAATGCGGACGGCCAACTCGAAGGTGCACTCTTCGATGGACTCGGTTTCGTCAAAGGCCTCGACCACTTCGGCATCGACGTGGCCGGCCGCCGCGTGCTGGTCGTCGGCGCCGGCGGTGGCGGCCAGGCGGTCGTGGCGGCACTGGCGCAGCGCGGCGCCGGCCGGCTGGCCGTCTTCAACCGCACCGAGGCGCGCGCCACCGATCTGGTCGACCGGCTGAAGCCCGCCTTCGGTGCGGCGGTCGAGGTGGCGCCCAGCGCCGATCCCGCCGGTTATGACCTCATCGTCAACTGCACGTCGCAAGGCTTGAAGCCCGACGACCCGCTGCCCTTCGACCCTGCACGCGTCGACGCCGGCGCGTCGGTGGTCGACATCATCATGACGCGGCAGCCCACGCCGCTGCTTCGAGCCTGCGCCGCGCGCGGCATTGCGGCACATGCCGGCTTCGAAATGCTGGTGCAGCAGGTGCCCGAGTACCTGCGCTTCTTCGGCATGCCACAGATCGCGCAGACCTTGCAGGACGATCTGTCGGAAGTGCGCGCGCTGTTGTACCCGCGATGATCCGATTCAGCCGCGCGCCATGACCCCGCTGCGATGAGCCTCTTCGACGAGCCGAAGATCGACGCGCATTGCCATGTGCTCGATCCGGCGCGCTTCCCTTACGCCGCCGACGTAACGTATCGCCCCGCCGGCCAGGAGATCGGCACGCTGGCGCAATACCAGTCGGTGATGGACGCCTACGGCATGCGGCACGCCCTGCTGGTCGGCCCGAATTCGGGCTACGGCACCGACAACCGCTGCCTGCTCGACGCGATTGCACGGGGGCGCGGGCGCTTCAAGGGCATCGCAGTGGTGCCGAACGACGTCGGCCGCGCCGAGCTCGAGCGCCTCAAGGCGGCCGGCGTGATCGGCGTGGCGTTCAACGCCACGGTGCATGGCGTCGATCACTACACGGCCACCGCGGGCCTGTTGCGCCTGTTGGCCGACCTGGACCTGTTCATCCAGGTCCAGGTCGAACACGACCAGTTGGTACCGCTCGCGCCACTGCTCGTGGCCAGCGGGGCGCGCATCCTGATCGACCATTGCGGTCGCCCGACGCCCGCCGCCGGCCTCGCGCAGCCTGGGTTCCAGGCCCTGCTGGCGTTGGCCCGCACCGGCCGCGCGGCCGTCAAGCTGTCGGGCTACCAGAAGTTCTCGGCCGAGCCGACGCCCTACGTCGATGCGCAGCCGTTCGTGCGCGCGCTGATCGACGCTTTCACGCTCGATGCCTGCGTGTGGGCGTCCGACTGGCCGTTCCTGAAGGCGACCGAACGTCTCGATGTCGGGCCCCTGCTGCGGGCCGTCGAGCGGTTGCTGCCCGAGCCGAACGATCGCCGACGGCTGCTGTGGGACACGCCGCGCCGGTTGTTCGGCTTCGACGCGTGAATCCGGCAATCGATTCACCTCCAGGAAAGGCCATGACCATCATCCAGGCGGGCACGCGGCGCCGCACATGGCTCGTCGCCGGTTCTCTGGCCTGCGCCTGGCCGTGGGTCGAGGCGCAGACCGGCAAGCCCGTTCGACTCGTCGTGCCCTTCACGCCGGGCGGCAGCACCGACATCCTCGCCCGCGCTCTCGCGCCCAAGCTGGCAGCAGCGTTGGGCCAGAACGTGATCGTGGACAACAAACCCGGCGCCGGGGGCTCGTTGGGCGCCACCGAGGTGGCCCGGGCGGAAGCCGATGGCCAGACGCTGCTGATGGGCCACATCGGAACGCTGGCCGTCAACCCGTCGATCTATCCGAAGCTCGGCTACGACCCGCTGAGAAGCTTCGTTGCCGTGGCCTGGGTGGCGCGGGTGCCCAATGTGCTGGTCGTCAACGCGCAGTCACCGCTGCGGAACTTGAAGCAATTCGTCGAGCGCGCCAAGGCAATGCCGGGCCAGTTGTCGTATTCGTCCGGTGGCAATGGCAGCGCAGCGCACATCACCTTCGAGTACCTGAAACTGACGACGAAGACCTTCCTGCTTCACATCCCGTACCGCGGCACGGCGCCGTCGGTGACCGATCTGATCGCCGGCCAGGTCGACGCCACCTTCACGGGCACGCCCGCGGTACTGCCACACATCAAGAGCGGTCGGTTGCGCGCACTGGCGGTATCGAGTGCCCAGCGCCTGGCGGCACTGCCCGACGTGCCGACCGTGGCCGAGAGCGGCTACCCCGGGTTCGAGGCCGATCAGTGGTACGGCATCGTCGCGCCCACCGGCACGCCGGCGGCCACGGTGGCGCGGCTCAACGCCGAGATCAACAAGGCACTCGCGCTGCCCGAACTGGCACAGCAACTCGCGATCGAGGGTGCCGTGCCGTCGCCCACAACGCCGGCGGCCTTCGCCGATCTGATCCAGCGCGAGATCCCGCGCTGGGCCGCGGTGGTGAAGGCAGGTAACGTCAGGCCCGATTGAGCCGCGGCCGCTGCAGAGCGCCCTGCGCCCGTTGCCCATGGAGGACGACATGATCGAGACTCAACGGCCTTCGTCGCGCCGCGCCGTACTGGTGGCCCTTGCGGCAGTCGGCGCCGTGCGTCCGCTGTCGGCACAGGCTCGCTTCCCCGACCGGCCGATCACGTTGCTGGTGCCTTTTGCTCCGGGCGGCATCGCCGACCTGACCGCGCGCGCGGTGGCCGAGTCGATGGGCAAGACGCTCGGCCAGCCGGTCGTCGTCGAGAACAAGCCGAGCGCCGGCAGCATCGTGGCCTCGCAGGCCGTGGCGGCGGCGCGGCCCGACGGACACACGCTGCTGCTGATCAGCAACGGCAACGCAGTCAGCGTCGGGCTGTTCAAGAAGCTGCCGTACGACACGCTGAAGGATTTTGCGCCGGTCACCACGCTCGGCTTCTTCGACATCGGCGTGTTCGCAGCGGCGAACTCGCGCTTCGCGACGCTGAGCGATGCACTGGCATTCGCCAAGGCCAACCCGGGCAAGCTCAACGTCGGCACCATTGCGGTGGGCAGCACGCAGCAACTGGCCGCCAAGCTGTTCGAGACGGTCGCCGGCATCGACGTGCTGGTGGTGCCGTACAAGGGCTCGCCGGCGGTGCTGACGGCGCTGCGCGCGCGGCGAGATCGACATCGCGTTCGAGATCGTCGGCCCGATGGTCCCGCAGGTCACGGCGGGTGTCGTGAAGGCGCTCGCGGTGTCGTCCGACAAGCGCAACCCGGCGTTGCCCGACGTGCCGACGGTGCAGCAGGCGGGAGTCGCCGGCTACAACGTGGCGTCGTGGAACGGCCTCGCGGCCCCGGCCGGCACACCCCTGGCGGTGGTCGAGGCGCTGAACAAGGCCGCCCGCGAGGCCGTGGCTTCCGCAGCGGCGCAAGACCGGCTCGGCCGACTCGGCATGCGCCTGCAGGCCAGCACACCGGCCGAATTGCAGGCCCTGCTGGGCAGCGAGATCAAGCGCTGGGGTGACGTGATCCGGGCGGCGAAGATCGAGCCCGAATAGGCTGCGTCACTTCGGTGCCGGATCGGGCGGGCTGCCCTTGTCGAACACCACGCGCCAGCGGCCATCGGGCTCACGCTGCCAGATCGAATTGAAACGCGCGACGACCAGCCCGTTTGCATTCCGAACCGGCCCTGTCGACAACGCAAGCTGGCCCGAAGCCAGCACCTCGACCCGGTCCGGTTCCCACGAAAACGGCGCCTGCGGCCCGTCGAAGTACACCTTCCACGCCGCCATCACGGCGGCTCGGCCGCGTGCAACGGCCTGGTCGGCGAAGAACACGGTGTCCTCGGCGATATGGCGGCCGAAGGCGGCGTGGTCGCGGTCGGCCATGGTCTTGGCGAAAGCGCGTTCGGCGGCAATCACCTCGGCGCGCCAGGACCCGGGGGGCGCCCCTTGCGCGGCGGCCCCTCCGCCGATCGATGCCGCTGCCGCCATCGCTGCCACCCTGCCCTGCCACGCCACCACCATCGCCTGCACCCGTCAGACCCGAAGGCTCAATTGTTGATGAATTCGATGCGGGTGGCGATGACACGCGTGCGGTCCGGGCCGAGCAGACCGCGCACGCGCACGCGGCGCCCGTCCGTCAAGTCGGTGGCCGTGCCGTTGTCGAAGCGATCCGGCGGTACGCTGCCGTAGTACACCGCGATGCCGCGCATCGTGAAAGTCTGCGTCGCCGTGTCCACGCTGCCGATGACATCGCGGATGTCGACGCCTTCGACGAAGGCCTCGTCGTCGCTGCGGATGTCCACCGACGCCGCCACCAGCACCCCGGCCTGGCCACGGCCCCGTACCTTCACGCGAACGCCCGCTGCCAAGCCGGCGCTGCCATCGAGGAAGGTCGTTGCACTGCTGGTGGTGACGCGTACGCCATTGACGCTGAACGCCGCCGGGCTGGTGAACGCGCTGATCAGGCCTTCGACCTCGGCTTCGTCCCCCTCGCCGGCGCTGCGGTTTTCGATCGCGACATCGACCACCGGCCAGCGACCAGCGACTTGGCTCGTGCTCACGGCCACCCGCACGAACTGGTCGACATCCAGGCCCGCTGGCACGCCGATCGCACTGAGGTCGAAGGTTTGCAGGCCGATGCGAAGCGTGGCGGCGACCCGGTCCAGGTCGCGCACCAGGCCACGCACCCGGTAGGTCTGCGGCGCCACGGCGCGGCGCTCGATGCGCGTGGCGACGTAGCGGCCGATCGGATCGAAGAAGCCGTAGACCTCGACGATATCGCCGGAGGCGAGCGCCGCGGCACCACCGGCCACACCGTCGACGACGGTGGCCGGTGTCAGCCGCACCAGTTGGCCCAGCACGCCGATGCGTGCGTTGTCCAGATCGATGACGCCGACCGGCCCGAGCAGTTCGCTGGCCAGCCGCACCCGCTTGGCCGTGGCGACGCGGCCGCCGCTGCCGTCGTCGCCGATCGGGCCGCTCTCGACTTCGACCAGCATGCCCAGGCGCAGCCCAGCGCGATCGCGCACGGTTCGGTCGGGGTCTTCGATGATTGCGGTGCTGTCGTCGAAGCGCACGCCGGCCACGATCACCGAGCCGAAGCCGGTGATCGGCCCCTGCACGTAGGCGCCGGCGCCCGTGCCGCCGGTTTCGACGCCGCCGCCGCAGGCGGCCAGCACCAGCAATAGCGCGACCCTCGCCAGGTGCAGCATCGAGGCAGACATCGTCGGGGTCTTCATGGAGGGGCCTTTCTGCGTCGTGATCGGGATGGCGGTGCGGGTTCTTCGGTCACTGCATCACCGCCGGTATCGAAGCCGTAGAGGCCCAGCCGCACGCGGTGGGTGTTGTCGCCGCCGGGCTGCGCTGCGTCGGCGGCGATCAACTTCTCGAGCAGGGGCACGAGCGCTTCGGTCATGCGGCGCCAGTGCTCGTGCAACAACGGCCGCACCTGCGCCAGCGAGGCGGCGCTCAGGCCGTCGGCGGCAATCGCCTGTTCGAAGTGCGTCGGCTGGCGGCCGAGCACGTTGGCCACCGCGGCCTGCAGATGGTCGCCGACGTTGGCGCCGAGGTAGCCGACCATGCGTGCCGTGTCGCCGTGCGGCACGAACGCCTCCTCGGTCAGCGTCACCGTGTCGCTGTCGGCATCGAGCACGGCCAGCTTCAGCCGCAGCAACTCCTCGAGCAGTGCGCGCGGATGCACGTCGCGCGTGACGTCCTGGGCCAGCGATTCGAAGCTCGGACGCGGGCCGACGCGCGGCAGCGCGCGTGGCGCGCCACCGCGCATGCGGTAGCGTTTGTCCGCACGCCAATGGGCGAACACCATCGCCGCCGGCGACCGCGGTGGCGCCTCCCCCTTCGGTTGGGTGGCGGCCTCGAGCAGGCGGTTGACCTCGCGCCGGTGCAGGCCGGTCGCCGCGCTGATGCGGCTGGCGCGCCGGTGCTCGGGCAGGCCGGGGTGGGCGGCATGGGCCACCGACACGAAGGCCTGGCGCAGGGTTTCATCGATCATCGCGAAGGGCACGCCGCGTGCCACCGCCAACCGTGCCAATGGCACGAGCAGCCGCTCGAGCGCCTGTTGCAGCGCTTCGTCCTCGGCCGGTGTGGCAGCAGGATCGGTCATCGGAAGATGGTAGCCGGGCCGGTCGCACCATCGGCGGCCGGCCCGGCATCGCCGGCTACGCCGAGCCGCTCATTCGAACTGGACGATCACCGCGAACAGCACGCGGCGATCCTCCGACCACACGCCCTTGACTTCGAGCGGCTTGCCGTTGGCCAGATCGGCCGGCAGGCCGTTCCTCCACTCGATGACACGGCTGTAGTTGACCTTGACGTCGCGCAGCATGAACGTCTGCGCGTTGGGGTCGAGTGCGCCGACAGCACCATGCAACTCGACGCGCTGCCAGTCGTCACCGTTGCGATCGATCACCCTGACGCGCGACGCGACGATCGTGCCGGCGGCAGCACGGCCGCGCACCTCGACCACCGCACCGACGCTGACCGCCGCGGCGTTCGGCTCGAACGTGGCGTCGCTGGCGTCGACCGGGATGCCCTGCACCTCGAACTGCTGCGCCGACGTGAACGCGGTGACCAGGCCACGCAGGCGCGCGTCGGCAAAGTCGTCAAAGCGGCGCACGCCGGTGCGCACCGTCACGGCAACCCATTGCCCGGCGACCTGGCTGGTCTGCAGGCGAACGCGAACGCGCAGCCCGTCGGCCAGCGTCGGCAAGTCGCCCGCCGGCACATTGCCGTAATTGACGACTGCGTCGCCGATCTGGAACGTCTTGGCCACCGTGTCCAGCGCGCTGATGCGGCCACGCAGCCGGAACAGCAGCGCATTGGCCTTGTCCTCGATGCGCGTTGCCACGTAGTGGCCGCTGCTGGCGTCGAACAGCGCGTGGATCTCGAGCACCTGGCCCACATTCAGTGCGGCAAATCCGCCCGCCAGCGAGTCGTCGAACACGGTGTTGGTGCGCACCTCGACGGTCTGGTCGAGCACCTTCAGCGTTTGCGCGGCGTCGTCCTTCGAGGCCACCGGGCCGACGATCTCGCTGCCGAAGCGCACCAGCGTGGCAGCGGCGCGCGCGAGGCGATCGTCGATGGCCGACGAGTGCACCTCGACCATCATGCCCAGCTTCAGCTCGCGCGGGGTGTGGCTACTGCCGTCGTCGTCGTCCTCGACGCGTGCGGTACTGTCGTCGAAGCGCACGCCGTTGACGATGATCGAGCCGAGGCCGCTGATCGGGCCGCTGGTGAAGCTCTGCGCGACGGCGCTGCCACCGCCCGCGGCGGGCGCATCGCCGCCACCACCGCACGCGACCAACAAGGCAGCCAGCGATGCACCGGCCAGGGCGACGGTGCAGGCCTGGCGACAGCGGCCCACGAGGGAAGGACGGGTTCCGGGGTTCATGCAATCTCTCCTTGCGCCACGGCTTGCGGGCGCGGTTGCTGCAGCCCGGGACAGGCTGTGAGCGCCAGTATAAATGGGCAAATCTGCCATTTGCAAGCAGATTCGATCACGCAACCGGCCGCAATCGCAACCGCTTGTCACGGAGCGACGCGCCGAGAATCGCGCCATGACGCCGCGCCGCTGGATCGCCCACCTCGACATGGACGCGTTCTATGCCTCGGTGGAGTTGCTGCGCTACCCGGAACTCGCCGGGCAGGCGGTGGTGATCGGTGGCGGACGCCGGCATCAGCCGGTGACCTTGCCCGACGGCACGCGCCGCTTCGCACGGCTGGCCGGCTATACCGGCCGCGGCGTGGCCACCACCGCCACCTACGCCGCGCGCGACGTCGGCGTGCACTCCGGCATGGGCCTGATGAAGGCCGCACTGCGCGCCCCCGACGCCGTGCTGCTGCCGGTCGACTTCGAGCAGTACCGGCTCTACTCGCACCGTTTCAAGGCCGCGGTGGCCGAGGTCGCGCCGCTGATCGAGGACCGCGGCATCGACGAGATCTACATCGACCTGACCGACCTGCCCGGCGCGCAGGACAGCGTCGGCCACGACCCCTTCGGCGGCGTGCGCGCGATCGCGCAGGAGATCCGCAACAACGTGCGCCGCTGCACCGGCCTGACCTGCTCGATCGGCGTGACACCGAACAAGCTGCTGTCCAAGATCGCCAGCGAGCTCGACAAGCCCGACGGGCTGACCGTGCTGACGCACGATGACCTGGCCATGCGCATCTGGCCGCTGCCGGTGCGGCGCATCAACGGCATCGGGCCGAAGGCCGGCGCCAAGCTCGAGGCCCTGGGTATCCGCACGATCGGC
Source organism: uncultured beta proteobacterium (assembly GCA_963840805.1). Classification (GTDB taxonomy): domain Bacteria; phylum Pseudomonadota; class Gammaproteobacteria; order Burkholderiales; family Burkholderiaceae_C; genus CADEEN01. The sequence continues at coordinate 365,255 of CAWJAJ010000015.1, forward strand.
GAATTGGCGGCTTGCGAGCGGCCCTGGCTGGTCGGGCACTTCGGTGCCAGCTACGGCCGCTGGCTCGACGATGCGGCCCATGGCCGCGACGACCGCGCGCTCTCGACCAGCAGCGAGCCGGTATCGATCAGCCGCGAAACCACCTTCGACCGCGACCTGCACGCCGTGCACGATCGCAGCACGCTCGGCGCCACGCTCGACGCGTTGGTGCAGCAACTCGCGAGCGACCTGCAACGCAAGGGGTACGCTGGCCGCACGGTGGGCATCAAGCTGCGTTTCGACGACTTCAAGACCGTCACGCGCGACCTGACACTGCCCGAGGCCACCGCCGAGGCCGACGCGATCCGCGCGCGCCGCAGGCCAGTGCCTCAAACGCGTCGATTTTTCACGCCGCCTGCGCCTCTTGGGGGTGCGAATGGCTTCACTGCGGCACGCGGGTCGATGACACTGGGCGACCATGAACGACATCGAGCGCAAGCGCCAACGCCGCTCTCCTGCACCGCAGGGCCGCGCGCCGAACTGGCTGCTGGTGGCCGTGGCCGGCGCCTTCACGGCCGCTGCGCTGCTGGCTCGAGCACTGAGCTGAGCGCGCGCTCGCGCGCCGCCATCGGACACGCCGCGCTGCGGCAGCTGCCGCAGCTACCATGCGGGCCGAGGAGAACCCAGCCCATGCCCGTGATCACCAACATCGAAGACCTGCGCGCGCTCGCCGAGAAGCGCGTGCCGCGAATGTTCTACGACTACGCCGACTCCGGCTCGTGGACGGAAAGCACCTACCGCGCCAACGAAAGCGACTTCGCCAAGATCCTGCTGCGCCAGCGCGTGGCGGTGGACATGGCCAACCGCAGCACGGCCACCAAGATGGTCGGCGTCGACGTCAAGATGCCCGTCGCGCTGGCCCCGGTCGGCCTCACCGGCATGCAGCATGCCGACGGCGAGATCCTGGCGGCCAAGGCGGCCGAGAAGTTCGGCGTGCCTTTCACGCTGTCGACGATGAGCATCTGCTCGATCGAAGACGTGCGCGAGCACACCCGCGCGCCGTTCTGGTTCCAGCTCTACTGGATGCGCGACCGCGATTTCATGGAGCGGCTGATGGACCGCGCCAAGGCCGCCGGCTGCTCGGCGCTGGTGCTCACGCTCGACCTGCAGGTGATCGGCCAGCGCCACAAGGACCTGAAGAACGGCCTGACCGCGCCGCCCAAGCCGACGCTGGCCAACATCGTCAACCTGATGACCAAGCCGCGCTGGTGCCTGGGCATGGCCGGCACGCGGCGCCACACCTTCCGCAACCTGGTCGGCCACGCCAAGGGCGTCAGCGACATGTCGTCGCTCGGCGCCTGGACGCGCGAGCAGTTCGACCCGCAACTCAACTGGGGCGACGTCGAATGGATCAAGAAACGCTGGGGCGGCAAGTTCATCCTGAAGGGCATCATGGACCTCGAGGACGCGCGCCTGGCCGCCGACAGCGGCGCCGACGCGCTGGTGGTCAGCAACCACGGCGGCCGCCAGCTCGACGGCGCGCCGAGTTCGATCGCCGCGCTGCCGGCGATCGCCGACGCGGTGGGCTCGCGCATCGAGGTCTGGATGGACGGCGGCATCCGCAGCGGCCAGGACGTGCTCAAGGCCTGGGCGCTCGGCGCGCGCGGCACGATGATCGGCCGCGCCTTCGCCTACGGCCTGGGCGCGATGGGCGAAGCCGGCGTGGCCAAGGCGCTCGACGATCATCCACAAGGAACTCGACGTGACGATGGCCTTCTGCGGCCACACGCGGCTCACCGACGTCGACCGGCGCATCCTGCTGCCGGGCAGCTATTGAATCGAATGGCGGCAGACCGATCGCACGGCAACCTCGCGCAGCCCGGCGCCGGGCTCGCGCGACTGCCACGCGCGGCGCGCGCGCCGCTTGTGGGGCCGCGGGGCGAGCGTGAGAAGTTGCGGCGTTCGGCACCTCACGTGAGCGCGCAGCACGACAACGCCGGCGCACGCCGCGTGAGAATTCCGGTGATCGAGTCGCCGGATCGCGCCGCACCATGTCCACCATCACCCGACTCCTCCTCGTTATCGCCAGCCTGTGGCTGGCCGCCATGCCCGCCCGGGCCCAGGCCGATCTGATCCTGGGCGTCAGCGAAGGCACCTCCGGCGGGTTGGATCACGCCGGCGTGATCGCCAAGTACGGCGGCGTCGCCAGCGCGCTGGGCAAGGCCCTGAGTCGACGGGTCGTGGTGGTCTTCGTGCGCGAGTTCTCGATGCTCGACGACGGCATCAAGCGCGGCACGCTCGACCTGGTGCTCGCGCGCCCCAGCGACTACCCGGCTCGCGCCATGCGCGACAACGGCTACCAGTTCGTCGCCAGTGCCAAGCCCGATGGCCAGTGCCTGGTGATCGTCACCAAGGACTCGCCGATCAAGACCCTGGCGGACACCCGCGACAAGCGCTGGGTGGCGCCGGAGCTGGCGTCATACATGGCCAGGTTCTGCGCCGCCGAGTTGCGTGACCGCAGCGTGCAGATCGCTGCCGACAAGCTGCGGCGCGTGCGCGAGCAGGGCGCGGTGCCCTTCTACCTCGACAACAACTTCGCCGACGTCGGTGTCGTGGCGTCGTACTCGGGCGTGGCCAAGGCACTCGAGAAGACCGGCCACCGCGTCATCCACACCAGCGTCTCGCAACCCTACTTCCCGCTCGTCGCATCCCGGCAGTTCAGCGGCGAGCAGGTGCAGGCGATGCAAAAGGCACTGGCCGCCCTGCCGGACAGCGATGCAGGGCGCGACGTGCTGCAGACCATCGGCGTCAAGGGCTTCGACACGAGCTCCGGCGACCGCCTGCGCGCCTTGCCCGGCTGGCTCGGCGTCTGACGCCGCGGCGCCGGGCTAACGCCGCGGCGGCCCGGCGTCGGTCAGCGACTCGCCGTAAACCATGCGCGCCACTTGGGCCGCGGCGGCAGCGGCCTCGCACAGCCGGCAGGGGTGCGATGTCGAGTACAGCACGCTGCCGGCCAGGTCGGTGCGGCCGAGCCGGCGCTGTGCATCGCGAATCGCCTCGCGCTCGGCATGCGCGTCCGCGTCGCCACGCAGCACGACACGGCTCGGGCCCTCGCCGACGATGGCGTTCTCGAACACCAGGACCGCACCGTACGGCTGGTCGCCCCAGGACTCGGCCAGACGTTTCATTGCGACGGCGGCCTCGTACCAGCGGCGCGGCGCGTCGTCGGTGGCCGCTGCGGCCACGCGCGCACCGATCAGCGCCAGTGCGCCGGCGATCGTTTGCGCCAGCACCTGGCGACGAGGGGGATCGGCCGGCATCGGCCTCAGGTTCGAAGGCAAATCCGGCACACGGTCGCGCAGCGCCTTCAAGCCCGCGCGGCGTCGCCCGCAACGCCGCGGCGCGCCAGCTCGAGCGCCTCGTGCAGCACGCCGAGGTCGCCGATGTGGTTGGCCAGCAGCAGCACCAGCCGGGCGTTGAGCAGTTCGCTCTGCGCGTCGGTCAGCCCATGGTGGGCCCGGATCAGCGCGTCGTAAAAGTCATCGCCCGGTGTGTAGGGCTGGCGATGACGCTGGCCGGGCGTGCCGAAGTTCGGCTCGGTGTTGAGGCGGTTCATGGCGGCGATTGTGCTGTTGCGCGGCCCAGCGCGGCGCGCACCGCTGCGGCGTCGAAGTGGCGCCAGCGCGCGGCCACATGCTGATCGGGGCGGATCAGGTAGGTGGTGCCGGGCCGCGCATCGCAGCGCCTTGCGGCCAGGCCCTCGACATCCTGCACCCAGGCGTGGCCGGCCGGGGCGCGTGCGCCGGCGGGAAGCACCAGCAGGGGGTGCACCGCAATGCGGCCGCGGGAGAGAGCATCGATGGCCGTGGTCTCGATCGCATCGGGCAGGCCGAAGCGCAGCAGCACGAAGCCGTGGCCGGTTTGCGGCAGCAGCCAACCCGCTTCCCCGGTGGCATCGTGCACCGGCGCATCGTCGAGCGGCGCACCCGGCACCATCCAACCGTCGAACGTCTCGCTGTCTGGCGTATTGAGTGGCGAACCCGCCAGCACCGCAGGCACCGACAGACGACCGCTGTTGACCAGTGCACGCCCCGCCGGGATCTCGGCCGCCAGTGACAGCACGGCGTCGCGCAGCACATGCGCAGCGCGGCACTTGGGCGTCATGAAGTCGGTCGAGCGCGTCGAGTTGAGCAGGTTCTCGTCGGCCGCGGCGCCGCGTTCGCTGTCGTAGCTGTCGAGCAGCGCGGCCGGCGCGAGGCCGTCGATCACCAGCTTCAACTTCCACACCAGGTTGTCGGTGTCCTGGATGCCCGAGTTCGCGCCGCGCGCACCGAAGGGCGAAACCTGGTGCGCCGAGTCGCCGGCAAACAGCACGTGGCCGTGGCGAAAGCGCCCCATGCGCCGGCACTGGAAGGTGTAGACGCTGACCCATTCGAGCTCGAAGCCGATCGCCGCGAAACCTTGTTGGTCGAGCACGGCACGCACGCGAGCGCGAACCCGTTCGGGATCCTTCTCGGCCTCAGGGTCGGCATCCCAACCGAGCTGGAAGTCGATGCGCCAGACGTTGTCGGCCTGGCGGTGCATCAGTGCGCTCTCGCCAGCATGGAACGGGGGGTCGAACCAGAAGCGGCGCTCGGTGCGATCGAGCGGGAACGGTTCGCCATCGAGCACCACGTCGGCGATCAGGAAACGGTCCTGGAACACCTTGCCCTCGATGTCCAGGCCCATCTGCCGCCGCACCGTGCTGCGTGTACCGTCGGCGGCGATCAGCCAGTCGGCGTGCAGCACGTAGCGACCCTCGGTGGTCTCGATCTCGAGCGTCACGCCGTCGTCGCCCGGTGTCACCGCCACCAGCTTGTGCTGCCAGCGCAGATCGATCGCCGGCAGCGCCATCGCACGCTCGACCAGGTACTGCTCGAGGTGGTACTGCTGCAGGTTGACCATGCCCGGGCGGTGGTGGCCGGCCTCCGGCAGCAGGTTGAAGCTGAAGACCTCGCGGTCGCGGTGAAACGTGCGGCCGACGTTCCAGGTCACGCCCTTGGCGACGACGCGGTCACCGAGGCCCAGCCGGTCGAAGATTTCCAGCGTACGCTTGGCGTAGCAGACGCCACGCGAGCCGATCGACACCGTGTTGTCGTCGTCGAGCAGCAGCACCGGCAAGCCCCGCAGCGCGGCGTCGATCGCGGCCGCGAGCCCCACCGGCCCGGCGCCGACGATCACCAGCGGCACGCGGCGCGCGGCGGCGGCACCGATCTCAGGAGCACGCCGGGCTTCGTAGCGCGGCCAGGTGTAGGTTTGCAGCATGGCTGCGAGCGGGCTACTCGGCGAAGGCCTTCTCGTGCATCCACGCCGCGTGCTTCGGCGCGCGGCGCGTCTGCGACCACTCCTCGAGCATCGCCCACTTCACGTCGTCGAGCTTGCGGTGCATCTCCGGCGTGGCGGTGTCGGCAGCGAGTTCGAGGCGGTGGCCGTTGGGATCGAAGAAGTAGATCGACTTGAAGATCGTGTGGTCGGTGAGCCCGACCACCTCGATCCCCGCGGCCTCCAGGCGGGCCTTGGTGGCCTCGAGTTCCTCGACGCTCGCGACCTTGAACGCGATGTGCTGGACCCACTCGGGGGTGTTCGGGTCCTTGCCCATCGACGCCGCGTTCGGCAACTCGAAGAACGCCAGCACGTTGCCCTGGCCGGCGTCCAGGAAGACATGCATGTACGGATCGGGCGCATGGGTCGATGGCACGCGGTCTTCGGCGATCGCCAGCACGAAGGCCATGCCCAGGTGCTTGCCGTACCACTCGACCGTTTCCTTCGCGTCGCGGCAGCGATAGGCGACGTGGTGGATGCGTTGAAGTAACGGCATGTCAGTAACTCCTTTCAAGTGACCGCCGCGGACCCGGCGTTGCCGGTCCGCCAGCGGTGCCCCCTTGAGGGGGAGCGCCGAAGGTGCAACGGGGGTGGGTGATATCTAGCCTTCGAGGGCCTTCCACATCTCGATGTCGCGCTCCGCAGTCCAGATACGCGGGTCGCGGTATTGTGTGGCCTCGTCGTAGGCGCGCGTGACGTCGAATGGCATGCAGTGGTCGAAGATGACCCAATGGCCGTAGCGGGGCCGCAATGCGGCAACGGTGGCCTTGTAGACCGCGTTCAGGTCCATGCCTGCGGCGACGCCGGCCTGCACGCTGCGATAGACATCCGCGATGAAGGCTCGCGTGCCGGCCAGGCCGGCGGCCACCCGCTCGGGCGTCGTCAATGCTGCGCCGCGGCCAGGCACCAGCGCGCGCGGCTGCAACGCAGCGATGTTGTCCAGCGTCTGCGGCCAATCGCTGAAGTAGGCGTCGCCGGCATAGGGCGTGGCATCGAACTCGACCAGGTCGCCGCTGAAGCAGGATCTTCTGATCGGGCAGCCAGGCCACGGTGTCGCCCTTGGTGTGCCCGCGGCCGAGCTGGATCAACTGCACTTCCAGCTTGCCGAGCCAGATCGACATGCGGCCGCTGAACGTGATCGTCGGCCAGGTCATGCCCGGCGGCACCGACTCGACGGCCTGGAACAGGCGCGGGAAGCGACCGATCTCGCTGGCCTTGTCCTGCTCGCCGCGCTCGACGATCAGGTCATACGTGTCGCGGCTGGCGATGATGTGCTCGGGTGCATAGCCTGCGGCGCCGAGCACGCGCACCGCGTGATAGTGAGAGAGCACGACGTACCTGATGGGCTTGTCGGTGACCTCGCGGATGCGGCGGATCACGTCCTGCGCCATCACTGGCGTGGCCTGCGTATCGACGACCATCACCGCATCGTCACCGACGATCACGCCGGTATTCGGGTCACCCTCGGCCGTGTAGGCATACGCGTTGCCCGACAGCTTGGTGAAGCTGACCTTCTTGGCTTCGAGATCGGCCTGGGAGGCGAAGGCTTTGGTCATGGGGAATTGCCCTTCAAAAGGCAATTCTGCCCCATCGGCCCGGCGCCCACGCGCACCCGGCGGGGCCAGACTCGATCGACCCGCTAGTGCCAGGAAGCCCGCCGTGGCGGCACGCCCGGGCCGCCAGGCAGCGCGGGCGTAGCGACGCGTGGCTGGCCCAGCATCGCGGTGATCGTGACGGTCAGTTGATCAGTTCGCGCCAGGAGGTGCGGCGCAGCGTTGCGCCTGCGCCAGATCCACCCGGTGGGGTCACGGTATCCATCGAACCGTCCGTGCCCGATCGGATGACCCGGGTCGTGTCGCCCGTCTTGATGACGTTGATGCCGGCGGTCATCGTCGAGTACAGGGCTGCAGCAACGTAAGTGTTGCCGCCGGGACCCCCCAGCGTGCCGCCGGTCAGGTCGAAGAAGTAGAGCCACGACGTGCCACCGGGGTTGCAGGCCGTGGGCGAGGGCAGGTTCGTGGCCACGGCGAGCAGCGAACCGGTCTGGATCATGTCGACGTTGACACGCTCCCCCGCCGGAGTCAGCGAGAAGTCGACGAACCAGCCGTTGTTCGCGCTCCAGTCCACCGGCTGCGGATTGGTGATGCCGCGCGTGGACACGCCGCTCACGTTGGTTGCCGCCATGGTCTGCTGCACCATGCCGACGTCGTTGCGCACGGTGCCCAGCCCGGTCGACCCGAGCGTGTCCTTCAACACGTAGACCGACTGGATCGTCGTGTCGCCGATGTCGCTCATGCCGAGATAGCGGCCCGTCGCGAAGCTCACGGTCGGCAGCACCGAGACGTTGCCGACCTTGGCCAACATCGGTTTGGTCGTGATCGGCTGTGGCACGCCGCCGGACGTCAACGCCCGGCCCATCAGCATGGCCTCATTGCCCGTCGGCGCGATGTTGTCGTCGAAATCGAAGCGCCACATGTAGCCGAGCATGTCGCCGGCATAGAACCGCGCGGCCGTGTTGTTGGTGTCGTCGTTGACCCAGCCGTTGATCTTGCCGAGCTCGCTGGGCGCACCGGTCGTCCCTGCCGGCGTGGTCCCGGCGGTGAACGTGCCGATCTTGTCGACCGCCGCGCCGCTGATGGCGTTGCGAATGTAGAGATGACCGTTGCCGTCGCCAGGCGAGACGTTGTTGTAGCCGGAGCTGAAGGCCACCACCCACGTCCCCGCCTTGTTCTTCGTGATCACCGGATTGCCGAACGTGAAGCCCAGGTCGCTGTCGTTGGCGCTGCTGATCTCCCACAGCGATTTCGGGTTGGCTGGATCGGTCACGTCCAACGCGTAGTAGGCGCGTCCGCCGGCACCGAGCCCGCCGACCAGGATCGTGCGCCAGTTGGTGCCGTCGAAGACGTCACCCACCACCGGGGTTGCGTCGACGAAGTAGCGATGGCCGACGTCGTAGTTGTTGTCGGCCAGCCGCCAGAGTTCGGACATCACGGGCGTCGGCACGTAGGCCCACAATTCGTTGCCGTTGTCGGCATTGAAGGCGTGCAGCATGCCGTCGTTGGCAGCCACGTACACGACCGCCTGGCGCGTCGCGTTGTCGCTGGCGAACGTGTTGTAGCCGGTGTCGGCGTAGCGGAACGGTGGCTTCTTCACGTACACCGGCGCCGCATTGACGATGTCGCCCAGCGGCGTGTTCGGTCGGCCGCGAAACAGGCGGTCGGTCACGACCGCGTTGCCGGCGTTGTCTTCCTTGCCGCGCTGCCCGCGCAGGAAGTTGACCAGGTTGGTGCCATCGTTGGCCGCGGTCTGCACCGCCGCACCCTGCGCCACGAGCGACGCGCATTGCGACAGCTTGTAGTTGCCGGTCTGGCACACGTTCGTGAAGTTGCTGCCCAGGCCCGCCGCATTCAGGTTGGTGTAGGTGAAGCTGGCCCGCTGCGTACCGCTCACGGCGCTGTTGCGGAAGTAGATGTTGCGCGAGTCCGTGGACGTGCCGGTCTGGGAGGCAAGAGTGTTCTTGGCTTCCCACAGCGCCGTGGGCGACACCGCACCGGTCTGCGGGTCGATCGTGAAGGCCTTCAGATTGCCTTCCCACAGCACCGTCGTGTACAGCGCGCGATAGACGAAGTTGTCGCCGTTGACGGGCCGCTGCGTGCTTGTCGCGGCGGCGGCCGCGGTGCCGGTGGTGGCCGAAATGTTCGCCAGCGCGTCGCCCAACTGCGTGACGAGGTCGGCCTGACTCGATGCACTGTAGTAGCGGCCACGGCCGTTGACGGCGGCGTGCCACAGGTCGTCGGCGCGCGCCGGAATGGTGATGCCTGTGTTGGCGACATCCGGGTTCGGCCATGGACGGCTGCCGTTCTTGATGCTGAAGAAGTCGCCGCTGGTCGCGGTGTCGTAGTCCGCGCGATAGGTCAACGCGCCGGCAACGCCGAGGCCCAGCGAATACGTCGTCATGCGCTGGTGTTGCACGCGCTCGATCGGCAGATTCGGCGGTGGCGACTCGAATCCGACGTCGTTCGTGCACACGTTCTGGTTGGCGATCGATCCGGTGCAGGACGTGCCGGCCACCGCCGGGTCGCGCAGGTCGGTGTCGAAGAAGTACATGGCGATGTCGGCCAGCGTGTTGCCGACCCCGCTGCCGCCGGTGGTCCAGTTGTTGCCCTGCGTGCGCCCGTCGTCGAGTCGCGGCCGCTGCACGCCGTTGGCCGTCAGCGGGCCGCCGTCCGGATTACCGATGGCCGTGGTGCCATTGAGCCGCGTCGGCGTGTAGTTGTTCGGCTCGTCCATCCGGTTCCAGAAACCATCGGTGGTCAGGATCGCGTAGTTGCGCTGGCAGGAGTACTGCAGCGGATCCGCGCCGTTGGGCAGGGCCGTGCCGTTCAACTGACGCCCGGCGTAGTACTTGCCGATCTTCTCGAGTGCCGGGCGCAGCGGCGTGGCGCCGGTGGTCGGCGCGGCATAGAGCCGGCTGTAGAAGTCGGCCTTCTGTGTGCCCTGGTCGAACTCGCTCAAGCGCAGGAAACCGCTCCCGTTGCTGTACTGGTAATCGCTGATCGCCGAGTAGCCGACGCGGTAGCGCGTCGGATCCAGCTCCTTCATGACCTTGCCCACCGCCCCGCGCATGGCCAGCATGCGGGTGCGGTAATACGACCACCAGTTCGCGTAGTTGGTCTGCTGCGCCACCGGCAGGCTCAATACGATGTTCCATTTGGTCCAGTCGTAGTTCGCGTTGGCCCCGCCAGAATTGCCGGTCGTGCACACCGGCGTGGCCGGATTCATGTTGGCCTTGTACGTCGCGTAGTAGAACTTCGAGTGTGTTGTTGCTGCTGGCCGAACTCGTGCGGGTGGTCGGCGTCGACAGGTTGCTCAGGTTGCTCAGGTTGGTGCTGGAGGTCGAACTCGAGTAGCCGTCGTTCTTCGCGCTGGGCCAGGTCGCGTCGGGCAGCAAGGTGCCGTCCGCGCGTGGTGGCGGTGTGTAGACGACGTTCGGGTTGTAGAAGATCATGTTCGTGCCGAAGTACCCCTCGCACAGGTTGCCGTAATCGGCGTTGTCGGGCAGGACTTTGAGGCCCATGCTGATGGAGTCATCCATGATGAACATCAGGTTCGCGCGCGCCGACCCCGAAGCCTGCGTCGCCAGCGGGAGGTTGGCGATATCTGCCGCATGCGCCTGCAGCTGGAACGACAGGCCCATCAGCACGCCGTAGACGACGCGGGTGCGGAATTTGGACTTCGGTGCTCGGTGATTCATGGCAGGCCTCGGGTTCGGCAGGTGGTTGCCGTGCAGGATCAGAAGTGGACGATCGTCTCGGTGTAGCTCACCGTGTTTCGGCCGCCCACGGTGCGCACGATGACTCGGTAGTAAGGGCTCGACGTGGTGCTGCCGAGGTCTTCGTTGCCGTACTCGCGGCTGCCGCTGTTGGGGTCGTCGACGGTGCCGCTGGTCAGCGAGGTGGCGCACGAGTTGGACACGTCGTCCTTGCTGCCGGTCGACGCGCACAGCCGCGTGATGACCCAGCTCACCGCGTTGGTGCCCACCGTGCTGGCCGCCGAGGCGTCCAGGCACGCCGAGAAACTGCCGCCCACCGTGGCGCAGTTGTCACCGTTCCAGTCGACCACGGCGCGTGTTGCAGAAGCGGTATTGCGCCCGGTCGGATCGAGGGCATCCTTGCTCGTGGCGTAGTAGCCGGACGCGGTGGTGTCCTGGTCCAGCGTGGTGCCCGCGAGGTTGCTCTGCAGCCAGCTGATGGCCAGCTCGGCACCACGGTCGGCCGTGGCGGCGGCGTCCATCTTGAAGCCCAGATTGCCGATCACGAGCGAGCCGGTGCCCACCGAGCGCACCAGGCCGACGGCGGCCAGCGAGAGCGCCACCAGCGCCAGCAGTGCAAACAGCAGCGACAGGCCACGCTGCGCACGCACAAAGGTGCCGATGGGCCTCATCGACGAGCAACGGATTGAACGAAGACGCATGCTCGCCTCACGAATGCCACAACATGTTGCGCAAGGGCACGACAGAGTCGTAGACCTTGTACCGGTAGCGCTGCCAGTCGGGCAGCGTGTCGATCTTGAGCGTCACGCAGTTGCTCGTGCCGCACGCAGCCGACCCCGTCACGCTGGCCGCGGTGCCCACGTCCCACAGCGGCTCGGCGGTGATCACGCCTTCCTTTTCCATCTGCGCGCTGCGCGCGACGATGGCGATGCGCACGGCGAGCACCTGGCGCCAGCCGGCCCCCGTCGTGGGCGTCGTGTTGTCGTAGGTATCGACCACACCGTTGCCGTCGGTGTCCTTGCCGTAAAGGGCTTGCAGGTTGACGATGTCGGGATACAGGTCTTCCGTCGTCGTCAGCGCCGTGGTCGTGCTGAAGGTCCGTGCCTCGAGTGTCTGCGTCGCGCTAACGCCGATGTCGCGCGTCACGAACTGCCCGAGATTGACGATCATCGAACCGGCCGGGTAGCCCGCATTCGGGAAGATCGTCTGTCCCCCGGGCTGGTTCCATGATCCGCCCGTGCCCGAGTTGTGGATGATCTGCGTGTTGCCGGGCAGGTTGGTGACGTTGAAGATGCTGCACCAGTTGTTGGCGTCGAACGTTTGCGGAACGGCAATCATCAGGTCGTCGACCTCCATGCCGATCGTCGTGTTGACGAAGAAGTTGGCCGCCGTGCGCGGATGATTGGTTCGCACGGTTGCCGGCACCGAGTAATTCAGCTTGCCGCTGCTCATGATCAGGAGGCGGTCGGGAGCACCCGACGCCCCATCCGTGATCACCAGCGGCGCGAGCGTGAAGTTGTAGTCGACGCCATTGCGCTGGGCTTTGATCGGGCAGCCGATGCCGCCGACGGCCGCCGTCATGCCATAGCCGGCGATCTGCGCCTCACGCTGTACCGAATACAGCGCCAACGCACCGCTGACCTGTGCATCCGAGCCGGAGACCGTCGTGCGGCGCCGCCCCTCGGACACCACCAGCACCTGCGCGATGACGACGGTCGCGAGCAGGCCGATGACCATCCCGACCATCAACTCGATCAGCGTGAAGCCACCCTGCTCGCGCTGGCATGCCTTGCGGAGAGGGATGGTGACGTGCGACAGCGTGTTCATGGCGTGACGGCGGTGGTGGTGGCGTAGGTCTGGGTTCCGGAACGCGTCGCCCACGCGATCGAGATCGTCGCAACGCCGGTGGTGGCATTCACGGCCACGGTGGGGGTGCCACCCGGCAGCGTTCGCCCGACCTTGTCGGACCAGTCGCTGCAGCGGGCGTAGCTGCTGCACTGTGCGGTGTTGTAGCTGGCAAGGTTGGGCAGATCGGACCACAGCAGACCGACCAGTTCGCTGGCCAGATAGGTGGCGTCGCCGCGCGACTTGCCGACTGTCTGCGCCTGCGTCATCGACGCCTGCAAGGCAACGACACCGAGCACGCCGACGGCGAAGATCAGCCCGCCGACGAGGGCCTCGAGCATCACGAAGCCCTGCACGCCGCGAACGGCCCGCCGCGCGCATGCAGCCTTCTTGAATCGTTTCGATGGAGTCATGGTGTCACCCTCAGCAGCGTCGCGGATCGCTGGTCGAAGTCACACGCGGCTCGCACAGCCGCATGCTGCCGCCGCGAGTGATCTGGATGCGCAGCGGTCGGAAGTTGTTGCCAGCGCTGGCGTTGTCGAGGTCGATGCGGGCGATCGCCGTGGCGGTCGTGACACGCCCGAAGCCGTCGAACGCCACGCTCGTCGCGGCGGTGGCGTTGTCGGACTGCAGTGCCGCGGCCGTGACACTGCCTGCGGTCGCACCGCCGACGGCCTTCTCGATCAAGCGCGGGTTGGCCGTCTCGGAGCTGGCCGCGGCGCACAGGCTGGTCGGATCGTTGAGGCTGACCACCCAGGCGCGCGAACTGGCCGACAGGGCGCAGGTGTTGTCCATGTTGCCCGACGCATTGGGCGTGGCAAGCCAGAACGTCACCGTTTCGTTGCGGCGCAAGGCTTCGTTGCGTGCCCGCTGGAGGCCCTGCAAGTAGGACTCGGATGCGCTGCGAATGCGGCTGTTGGCGATCATCGTCGTGATCTCTGGCGTCACCGCGAACAGCAGGATGGCGGCCAGGGCCATCGTGATCGCGATCTCGATCATCGACACGCCGCGCTCGCGCCCGCGTCGGCCGTGTGGCGTGCGCATCAGCATTCGGAGCCCCGTACCAGCCAGCACGCCTTGGACACCGAGCCGCCCTTGAACGCCGTGGTGCGTTGCACGTTGTCCTGCGTGATGGTGTAGGTGTGACCGACGGCGCGGCCACTGCTGCCGGCGGCAGTGAGCGTGTAGCTCTGGTTGCCGGTGCCCGTCGAGCCTGTCAGGGCGCAGGTGTAGGTAAAGTGGCGCGCACTGGCGGGAGCGAAGTTGCTCCACGTCGGCGGGTTGTTGTTGGCACAGACGGTGCCGCCGGTATTGCCGTAGTTGCGGTTGTCCTGGTAGTACTGCTCCATCTTCACGCGCAGATCGGACAGGTTGGTGAAGGCCTCGGGCAGCTCGCCACGACGCAGGTAGTCGCTGTACGCCGGCATTGCCACGGCAGAGAGAATGGCGACGATGGCCACGACGATCATCAACTCGATCAAGGTGAAGCCGACGTGCTTGCGGCGGCGCGGGGCTCGGTGCAGAGGCGGTGTGAAGACCATGGTGGTGCCTGTCCAGATGCAGTTGCGGAAAAGTATTTCACCGCTCCCGATGACGGTCTCGGCAGGAGTTCACGAAGGAAGACGCACCTGCGATGAGCGGCACCGGACAGGCGATGAGCGGCGCATTTGTGCCGCCCAGGCAGGCGCCCCAGGTTCCTTCGGCGACACGAGTCGCATCAAGTGGCGCGCGGTGCGGCCAGTGTTGTGTGTGCCACGGCCTGCGCTGCACTTGACGATTGGTGTCGCGCGGACTCGGGTCGATGCGCCGCGCAGGACCCTGGATGCCTCATGGCGCGGACCGTCGCAGCCCGCTTCGCGCGTTCCGCTTGCGGGCGCTGCCCGCGGCGTTCTAATCGCGCAGGATGCGCACCTCGATGTGCTTCAGCCACTTCACGCGCCGAGGCCCGGCGCGCAGATCCGCTGGTGCAATCAGCGCGAGCGGTCCCTCGCCTTCGTCCAGCACGCGGCCGTCGCGCTCGTAGGCCACCATCACCGCGGCGCCGTCCTCGAGGTTGAACAGCTCGGGCCAGGAGAACACCACCCGGTAGCCGTCGCGCGCGCTCACCACGACCACCGCCTTGCGCCAGTCGAGCCGGTCGCGTTCGGCGAGCACGGCACGTTCGAGCAAGGCGCGCAAGGCCACGCCGCGCAGCGTGGTGTCGCGCTGCTGGCCGTTGACCTCGCGCGTGACGCGGTAGCTGCGCTGTGCGGCAGCGTCGAAGCTGCGCAACTGGGTCACGCTCAGTGCCAGCGGCTGGCGCACGTCGCCGTCGATGCGGGCCACGGGCGCGTCGGCCGCTCCGCCTTGCGCCAATGCCGCGCCGCACAGCCACAGCAGCGCCCACACCGACCACTGTCGACGGCTCGCCTTCATGGCGCCGAGAAACCCTGTCTGGCAAGCAGGGCCTGCCCCGCCGTGCCGAGCATGAAGTCGGCAAAGGCGTCGGCCGCCGGCGGCGCACTATTGGTCACCGCCACGCCGTAACTCGCGCTGACGTTGATGGCGGCCGGCACAGCGACCACCTTCAGCTGCGGCTGTTCACTGACCGCCAGGCTGGCGTTGGTGCAATAGGTGATGAAGATGTCGGCCTGACCCTCGGCGACGAGCACGCCGTAGACATTGCGGTCGGCCGGCGGCGGCGGCGAGTTCGGGCCACCGGTGAGTTGCAGCGCCTTGCCGGCGAGTGCGCGGAAGGCCCCTGCCCGCCCCTGCTGCTCGATGCGCTCGAACATCGTCCAGGCGTAGTCGCCGGAAGGGTCGGCCTTGGGTGTCGAGGTGCCGAGCTTGATGCGCGCGTCGAGCATCTTCTCGACGAGCGTGTCGCTGTCGACCGCGACGCCCGGTGCCACCAGCGCGCACAGTGCGTTGCGCGCGAACGGCCGCATGCCGCGCGCCTTGCCGGCCGTGACCAGCGCCTGCGGGTGCTCGAGATTGGCCGAGGCGAACACGTCGGCGCGCTCGCCGTTGCGGATGCGTTCGAGCAGCAGGCCCGACGCGCCGAAGACCAGCTTCACGCGCTGGCCCGGATGGACCCGCTCGAAGGCCGCGGCCAGCTCGATCATCGCGCGGCGCAGGCTGCCGGCGGCCAGCACGACGACCTCGCCGCCCGCCGTTTGGGCCTGGGCGGCACCGGCCATCGAAAGCGCCGCCATCACCAGCTCACGCCGCTTCATTTCGCGGCATTGGGAAAGAACAACTGCTCGCCGCCGATCTTGTAGCCGGCGATCGACGCCTGCCCGGCCGGCGACACCACCCAGTCGGCGAAGGCTTGCGCCAGGGCCAGCTTCACGTGCGGGTGCTTGGCCGGGTTCACGACCATCACACCGTACTGGTTGAACAGGCGCGAGTCGCCTTCGACGACGATGCCCAGATCGGCGCGATTCTTGAAATTGAGCCAGGTGCCGCGGTCGGCCAGCGCATAGGCGTTGGTCGATGCGGCGATGTTCAGCGCCGGGCCCATGCCGCAGCCGCAGGCCTGATAGCCCTTCGGCGGGCTTGCGGCGACGTCGATGTTGGCCATCTTCCAGTAGCGCAGCTCGGCGGCATGGGTGCCGCTCTTGTCGCCGCGCGAAACGAAGGGCGTGCCCTGCGCACCGAGCTTGGCGAGCGCCGCGACGATGTCCTTGCCCTTCACGCCGGCCGGATCGGCCTTCGGGCCGATCAGCACGAAATCGTTGTACATGACGGGCAGGCGCTTGAGGCCGAAGCCCTCGGCGACGAACTTCTCTTCGGCCACCTGGTCGTGCACGAAGACCACATCGGCATCGCCGCGGCGCGCGGCATCGAGCGCCTGGCCGGTGCCGAGCGCCACCACGCGGATGTCGATGCCGCTGGCCGCCTTGAACGCCGGCAGCAGGTGCGCGAACAGCCCCGACTGCTCGGTGCTGGTGGTCGAGGCCATCACGATGAAGCGCTCCTGCGCCAGCGCAACCGCACTCCACGCGAGCAGCAGGCCCGCGATCCAGATTCGACGTTTCAGATTGGCCATCCCAGTTCCCCTTTGACGAAAGACGCCGCCGGCTCGGGCAGCGATTGGTTGAAGAAATCGGCGGTCGGCAGGTCGACGATCACGCGCCCGCCTTCCAGATAGACGACACGCGTGGCCAGGCGCTTGGCCTGGCCGAGGTTGTGCGTGCTCATCACCACGGCCATGCCCTCCTGCGCAAACTCGGCGATCAGCTGCTCGACCTCGCGCTTCGCGCCGGGGTCGAGGCTCGCCGTCGGCTCGTCGAGAAACAGCACACGCGGCCGCACCGCCCAGGCCCGCGCCAGCGCGAGGCGCTGTTGCTGACCGCCGGAGAGCACGCGCGCCGGGCGATCGCGCTGATCGGCCAGGCCCACGCGCTGCAGCGCCTGCTCGGCTTGCGCGGCGCGCTGCGCCCGCGGCACGCGGGCCAGCCACAGCGCCACCATCAGGTTGTGCCAGACCGACAGGCGCAACAGGAACGGGCGCTGGAAGACCATCGCCTGCGCCGGCTCGCGGCCCAGCGCATCACGCACCACATGACGCCGGCCGTCGTGCGCGAGCTGGCCGTGCAGCAGGCGCAGCAGCGTGGTCTTGCCCGAGCCGTTGGCGCCGACCAGCGCGACCCGCTCGCCCGTCCGCAACACGCAGTCGACGCCACTCAGCGCGGTCAATGCGCCGAAACGCACCGCGGCGTCGTGCAATTCGATCAGCGAAGCCGTCATCGACCCATCGCCTCGCTGTGCGTCCCCTGCTGCCGCTGAACCAACGCGATCGCCGCGTTGATCAAGCCGACCAGCGCCAGCAGCACGAAGCCCAGGCCCAGCGCGAGCGGCAGGTCGCCCTTGCTGGTTTCGAGCGCGATGGTGGTCGTCATGACGCGGGTCACGCCGTCGATGTTGCCGCCGACGATCATCACCGCGCCGACCTCGCTGATGGCGCGGCCGAAGGCGGTGAGGCCCACCGTGACCAGCGCCAGCCGTTCGTGCAGCAGCAGCAGCGCCGCGCTGGCCAGCACACCGGCACCCATCGAGCGCAACTGCTCGCCATTGCCGCGCCAGGCGTCGGCGATCAGCTGCCGCGTCAGCGCCGCCACCACCGGCAGCACCAGCATCGTCTGGGCCACGACCATCGCCTTGGGCGTGAACAGGATGCCCAGCGAGCCGAGCGGCCCCGAGCGCGACAGCAGCAGGTAGACCGCCAGGCCGACCACCACCGACGGCAGCCCGAGCAAGGTGTTCAGTGCCGCCACGCACGCCCGGTGGCCCGGAAAGCGGGCCACGGCCAGCCAGGCGCCCGCGGCCATGCCGAAACCCGCCGCCAACGCACAGGAGGAGGCACTGACTGCCAGCGACAGGCCGACCACTTCGGCCAGACGCGCGTCGAAACCGATCACCAAGGCGATCGCCGCGCGCAGGCCCTCGCCGAATCCACCACCCATGGCCACCTCATGCTCGCATTGGGAGGCGATTCTTCGCGAGGCGCGGCTGGCTGGCGATATGCCGCGCCGTGCATAGGGCGAGCGAGCCACAGCGGCAGCTGTGGCACAGTCGGCGCCCGATGCCCCTCGCCACCCCCCTGGCCACCGACCACGACCCCACGCTCGAGCCGCCGGCTGCGGCCGACGGTTCGCGTCGGTCGGCCGGCCAGCATGCGAAGGCCTGACGATGGCCCTCAAAGCCACCATCTACAAGGCGCAACTGCAGATCGCCGACATGGACCGCGGCATCTACGGCGACCATGCGCTGACGCTGGCGCTGCACCCGTCCGAAACCGAGGAACGCATGATGGTGCGGCTGCTGGCGTTCGCACTCCATGTGCCGGCCGACAACCACCGCGGCGACCTCGTCTTTGCGCGCGGCTTGTCGGACACCGACGAGCCCGACCTCTGGCAGCACGATCTGTCGGGCCAACTCGTGCACTGGATCGAGGTCGGCCAGCCCGACGAGCGCCGCATGCTGCGCGCCGCCGCGCGCGCCGAGCAGGCCACGTTCATCTCCTACAGCGCCAGCACGCCGATCTGGTGGGCCGGGGTGAAGAACAAGCTGACGCGCACCGAGCGCCTCGCGGTCTGGCAGTTGCCGTCGGAGCAGAGCGCGGCACTGGCGGCGCTGGCACAGCGCTCGATGCAACTGCAGGTGACGGTGCAGGACGGTCTGGTGTGGGTCAACGCCGGGCAGCATTCGCTCGAACTCTCACCGCAGTCACTGCTGGACTGAAGCAGCGCAGCAACCGTGTTTTGTTCTCAAGCATTTGGGGCAGCCGCTTGGTACCGCACGGCGTCCCAGGCAGCGCCGTCGCGAAGCATCGCGTTCAAGATGACCAGCAGCTTGCGCATGCACGCCACCATCGCCACCTTCTTGGGCTTGCCGGCAGCCACCAGGCGCCGGTACAGCGGCGCGATGGCCGGGTTGTATTGCATCGCCGACAGCGTGGCCATGTACAGCGCTGTGCGCACCTGTGCACGCCCGCCCCAGATGTGGCGCTGGCCTTTGCGCTGGCCCGAATCGTCGGCCAGCGGCGCAATGCCCACGAGCTTGCTGATGGCGCGCCGCCCGAGCCGGCCCAGCTCCGGCAGCCCCGACAGCAACGCCAAGGTGGTGGCCGCGCCCACGCCGCTCACACCCTCGAGCAGCTTGCGCTGTGGCTTGAAGTGCCGATCCATGTGCTCGTCCACGTCGCGCTCGATGTCCTGGATCTGGCGCTCCAGGGTCTTGACGACGGCGCGGATGCTGCGCGCGGCACGCGCGTTGGCTTGCGCCAGGCGCTGCGTCTCGGCCACGCGCATGTCGATGAGTTGGCTGCGCCGCAGCATGAGCGCGGCCAAGGCCTCGCGCTGCGGATCGGCAGGCACCAGGAGGTACTTCTCGCGCTCCTGGTGGCGCGCCAGCACGTCGGCGAAGTCGCGCAGACAACGCGCGTCGATGCGGTCGGTCTTGGCCAGTGCGCCCATGGACTTGGCGAAGTCACGCGCCTGGCGCGGGTTGACGCGTGCCACCGCCATCCCGGCGGCCTGCAAGGCACACACCACGCCCCGTTCGTATCCGCCGGTGGCCTCCAGCACCACCAGGTCCACCTCGGCGGCCTCGAGCTTCGCGATCAACTCGTTCCATCCGGGCGCATCGTTGCCCGCACGCCATTCATCGCCATCGCAGCACACGTCCAGATGCTGCTTGGAGACGTCGATGCCGGCGTTCGGGCGCGCGTCGCGCTTCGCTACCCTACCTTGTGGATGCAAGTTCATGGTTGGCAACCGTTCGGGCTACACGAGTTGGAGGAAACGGGCCAGTGCGTTGACCCCACGCTGCGCTACGGGCTCGAGGCCCAAGGGAACAACAGGTTTGGCGCACCGACCACGAAGCTATGGCGGCCACACGGGCAGTGGACAAGTGGACAGTTCGGCCTGCGGCCGAAGCGGCCGGCTGGCCGTGGACAACGCTTCGCGTTGCCCACCGCGCCGGCCTCCGCCCACTTGCCCACTGCCCTCGACCACCCATGACAAAGATAGTCGAGTTCCAACATACAAGGGATGCCGCGCGCCGAGTGCCCTGCCCGGTTAAAGTCGCGCTCGCCGCAAGCACTGCAACACCCCCGTGAAGCCCTCGATCACCCACAACGTCGCCGCCTCGCGGTTCGAAACCATCGTCGATGGCCACCTCTGCGTGGCCGACTATCGCCTGCACGACCATGTGATGACGATCACGTACACCCTGGTGCCGCCGGCGATCGAACGCCGCGGCATCGCGGCCGCGCTGGTGGCGGCCGCCCTCGCCCATGCCCGCACGACCGGCCTGCGCGTACGCCCGGCATGCAGTTACGTTGCGCGCTACATGCAGCGCCACCGCGACACGCTGGACCTGCTCGCGGCCTGACGCCCGAACTCGTGAAAGGAAGACCGCAGATGCATACCCTGGTGCTTCGAATCCTTGCGCTCGTCGCGCTGGCGCTACCGCTGTCGGGCCAGGCCCAGGCGTTCCCGACCAAGCCGGTGAAGATCATCGTCGGCTTTCCCGCCGGCGGGCCGCTCGACGCGCACGCGCGCTTGCTGGCCGACCGCCTGGGCAAGGAGCTCGGCCAGCCGGTGATCATCGACTACAAGGCCGGCGCCGGTGGCACCGTCGGCGCCGAGTTCGTGGCCAGGGGCGAGGCCGACGGCCACACGCTGCTGATGGCCAACACCGGCACGATGGTCATCAATCCGGCGATCTACACCAAGCTGCCGTACCAGACCCTGCGCGACTTCGTGCCGATCGCGCGCACCGCGCAGCAGCCGCTGGCGCTGGTGGTGCACCCGGAGGTCAAGGCGCGCACGTCGGCGAACTGGTGGCGCTGGCCAAGGCCGGCCCGGGCAAGCTCAACTACGGCTCGGCCGGCAACGGCGGCATCAGCCACCTGGTGCCGGAGATGTTCAAGCAGGCCACCGGCACCTTCATCGTGCACATCCCGTACCGAGGCAGTGCGCCCGCCTTCACCGACCTGATGGCAGGGCAGGTGCAGCTGATGGCCGAGTCGATCCCGCAGGCGGCGCAGTACGTCAAGGCCGGCAAGCTGCGTGCGCTGGCCGTCACCAGCCGCGAGCGCAACCCGGCACTGCCCGAGGTGCCGACGATGATCGAGGCCGGCCTCGCCGGCTTCGACGTGGTCGGCTTCTACGGCGTGCTGGCGCCGGCCGGCACGCCCCGGGCCGCGGTCGAGCGGCTCTCGGCGGCGTTCAAGGCCACGCTCGAGACCGCCGATGTGCGCAGCCGCATGGTCACGCAGGGCGCCGACCCGGCGTTCCTGGGCGCCGACGACTTCGCGAAGTTCCTCGCCGCCGAATTGCCGCGCTGGGCCAAGGTCGTGAAGGACTCCGGCGCCAAGCTCGATTGACGCGATGCAGATCACGCCGGCCGACGTGCTCGACTTCTGGTTCGGCACACCTGCCGACCCCGGCTACGCGCAGCCGCGCGAGCAGTGGTTTCGCAAGGACGAGGCCTTCGACCAGCAGGTCGCGGCGCGCTTCGGCACCTTGCTCGAACAGGCGCTGCGCGGCGGCACCGACGGCTGGGTCGCGCCCCCGCTGCAGCCCTTGCAGGCGCTGGCGCGGGTGATCGTGCTCGACCAGTTCACGCGCAATGCGTTTCGCGGCAGCGCGCGTGCGTTCGCCGGCGACGCGATGGCCTTGCAGACCGCGCGCGCATTGGTCGCCGCCGGGCTCGACCGCGGCCTCACCGGCGTGCAACGCCAGTTCGTCTACCTGCCCTTCGAGCACGCCGAGGACCTCGCGCACCAACGCACCTCGCTGCAGTTGTTCGAGCAACTCGGCCGCGACGAGCCGGCGCTGGCCGGCCTGCTCGAGTGGGCGCGACGCCACCACGACATCGTCGCGCGCTTCGGCCGCTTCCCGCACCGCAATGCCGTGCTCGGCCGCGCCAGCACCGACGAGGAAGCCGCCTTTCTGCTGACGCCCGGCTCGGGGTTCTGAGCACCCCCAGGGCCGCGCTGCGCCGTGCCCGCCCCCCGCGGGGGTCAGGAAAACTTGGGGCGGCCCGGCGTTCTCTCGAGAGCTGCAGCGGCCTATTGCCGCACGCGGTGCGCGTCTTCCTGCTCGCGCATCTTCACGCACTCGGGGTGTTCGCGCAGCGCGACGTTTTCGCACTCGCGCTTCATGCAGATCAACTGCGACAGAAAGTTGCGGTCGCCACAGCGTGCTCGGGGCCCCTGGCCGCTGACGTCGCCGACGATGGCACGCGGCTCGCTGGCCGCACGTGCACGCAGCGGGGCGTCCGAGGCGCGGGCTGCGCTGTCGCTGGCGGCGCCGGTGCGTGCCGGCAGCACGCGCGCCGGCAGGATCGACAGGATCGTCTCGGAGGCCTGCGGCTCGGCCGGCGGGACGGGCTGGCCGAGCGCCGCCGGCGCAGCCATCGTCGCGGTCGCTGGAGCGGCAACCGGCGCAGCCGCGGGGGCCACGGCCACCGGCGGGCCCTCGGCCGGGGGTGCCGCAGGCCGCGTGAACCACCACCACGCGAGCACGTTCAGCAGCATCAATCCGGCGAGCACGCCATACGGCGAACGCAGCCACGGCACGGCCGCGCGCGCGGGCGGCGGGCCGCCGGCCGCGGCCTCGGCCGGCACCGCGGCAGCACGCGGCTCGACCGCCGCGGCCGTGCGCGGCGCCTGAACCACCGTCACCGCCGGCGTGTCGGCGGCGTCGGCATCGGCCGGCTGCGTGTCGGGATTGGTCGGGTCGATGTCGGTGCGGGCGGGCCGCGCCGCGCCGCTGTTCGGGTACGCAGCCACGCCCGGCACCGTCTTGTCGGCGGCCACGCGGCCGGGCAGCGTGATGCGGCCTTCGAGCACGTCGCGCAGCATGTGCACGCTTTGCGGCCGCTCGGGCGGTTTCAACGCCAGCATCCAGTCGATCGCGGCAAGAAAACCCTGTGAACAGTCGCGCGGGCGCACCTCGACCAGGCGGGGTTGGTCGTCGTGCAGCGCACGCGACGCCGCCGGCACCGGCTCCTGCCCGGTGATCAGGTAGTAGATCGTGCCGCCGAGGGCGTACAGGTCGGTCCACGGCCCCTGGCGCATCGCGTTGCCGTCGGCGTACTGCTCGAGCGGCGCGAAGTGCGGCTTCATGATCGATGTCAGGGCCTGCGTGCGGTCGCCGAGCACACGCCGAGCGGCGCCGAAGTCGAGCAGCACCGGCAGGCCGTCGTCGCCGATCAGGATGTTGTCGGGTGCGATGTCGCGGTGGTAGACGCCCTCGCGGTGCAGCGTCTCCAGCGCCGACAGCAGCGCGTCGAGCACGCGCCGGCAAGCGGCCTCGCCCGGCGGCACGACCATGCCCTGACGCACCTGGCGCAACGTGCGGCCGACGTAGTACGGCATCACCATGTAGGCGGTGCCGTTGTCCTCCCAGAAGCGGTACACCTTGACCAGCGACGGGTGGTCGAAGCGCGCCAGCAGGCGCCCCTCGTTGATGAACGAGCGCAGGCCGAGCGCAAAGGTATCGGCCGTCGACTTCGAGCGCACCGAGACCTGCAGGCCCGTGCCGCGCCCGGCCAGCGTGCCGGGCATGTACTCCTTCAGCGCCACTTCGCGTTCGAGGGCGTGGTCCCAGGCCAGGTAGACGATGCCGAAGCCGCCGCTGCCGAGCATGCGGCGGATCTCGAACTCGGCCACGCGCGTGCCCGGCGGCAGCGCCTCCGGGGCGTCGAGCGATGACAGCGGCGGCGGCGTGGCCTCGGACATGGCCGCAGCTTAGCAGCGGCTCGATACGCACCCGCACGGCGCCGAGGCGCAAGGCCGTGCTATGTCGTCGCTCTCGGCACAGTTTCACGGTCCCGCGCCCGGCGTTGGGCGGCCCCTCGGCCCGAGCACCTCCTAGAATCGCGCCCACAGCAGCCACAGGAGGGCACCGGATGAACGTCATGCGCCGCCGAATCGTGCTGGCTTCAACGCTGGCCGGACTGACCGCGCGCGCCGCGGCGCTCGAGGTGCCGTCGGCCACGGTGGTGCTGACGGTGCGCGGCGCGCTGGCGCACGTCAACCGCGACGGCCAGGCCGACTTCGACATGGCCATGCTCGAGCGGCTGGCACAGCACAGCATCACCACCGAGACGCCGTGGCACAGCGGCACACACGCGTTCCAGGGCCCGCTGCTGCGCAATGTGCTGGCCGCAGCCGGCGCCAAGGGCAGCACGGCCCGGTTGGTGGCGCTCAACGATTACCGCGTCGAGATGCCGCTCGACGACGCCCAGCGCTACGACGTGATCGTGGCGAGGCAATTCGACGGCAAGCCGATGAGCGTGCGCGACAAGGGACCGCTGTTCGTGATGTACCCGTTCGACACGCAACCGCAACTGCGCAACGCGGTCTACTTCAGCCGCTGTGTCTGGCAGCTCAGGTCGATCGAGCTCGCGTGACCGGGGCCGGCACCGACACGCTCGCCCGCCTGCCGCGCCGGCGCGCGCTGCTGGCGGCCACGATCGGCGTGCTGGCGCTGGCGCTGCTGGCCGTCGCCTGGGTCCAGGTGCGCCAGTACCGGCTGCTCAACGCCACGACGAAATACCAGGACGATTACCTCCAGGTCAGCCTGCACCAATTGCAGGCCGAGTACCTGCGCCTGCGTGCGGAGGTTCACGAGGCCACCGAGGACGGCCTGCGCGACCGCGCGCGGTTGCAGCTGCGCTACGACGTGTTCGTCAGCCGCGTCGATCTGCTCGGCGGCACAAGCGCACAGCGGCTGATGGCAGGCCGTACGGCACTGCAGGATACCGTGGCCCGCACGCAGGCGTTCGTGGCGCGCGCCGACCGCCTGCTCGGCCCGGCGCCGAGCAAGGCCCTCACCGCCGATGCACTGCGCACTATCGACGCCGAGCTGGCCGTGCTCGATGCCGCGATCCAGGCGCTGGCACTCGAGGCCTCGCACATCGTGGCAGCCCAGGCGGCGGAGCGCGAGGCCGCCGTCAACAACTACAACCGGGTGGCCATTGCATTGACCGTGTTGCTGACGCTGACCACGTTCGGCTTCGCATTGCTCGCGATCGGCCAATTGCGCCGCCTCGACGAACGTCGCCGCGCCCTCGAACGGTTGACGACCGAGTTGCGCCAGGCCCAACGCGACGCCGAGGCCGCGAGCCGCGCCAAGAGTGCATTCCTGGCCAACATGAGCCACGAGATCCGCACGCCGTTCCAGGGCCTGCTCGGCATGCTGCAGGTGCTCGATGCCGATACGCTCGCGCCGCAGCAGCGTGCGCACCTGCACACCGCACGCGACTCTGCGCGGCACCTGCTGGCGATCCTCAACGACATCCTCGACATGGCCAAGCTCGAGGCCGGCACGCTCAGTGTCAGCCCCGAGGCGGTGGGCCTGCGCGATCTCGTCGGCGACGTGCAGCAACTGATGCAGCCGCTGGCTGCGGCGAAGCCGCTGGCGCTGGAGATCCACGTCGATACCGCGCTGCCCGAGCGCGTGCAGCTGGACGGCACGCGCGTGCGCCAGGTGCTCTACAACCTGATCAGCAACGCGATCAAGTTCACCGACCGCGGCCGGGTGACGCTCGATGTGACGCACGTCGGCGCCGAGTGGCTGGCGTTTGCCGTCACCGACACCGGGGTCGGCATCGAACCACAGATGCTGCCGCGGCTGTTCCAGCGCTTCGGCCAGGGCGACGACTCGCCGTCACGCCGCCATGGCGGCACGGGCCTCGGACTGGACATCTCGCGCAACCTGGCGCGGCTGATGGGCGGCGATATCCAGGTACAGAGCACGCCCGGCCAGGGCAGCCGCTTCGAACTGCGGCTGCCGCTGCAGACCACCGAGCCGCTGCCGGCCGGCGTGACCGACGCCGCGGCCGGCGTGCTCGCGCCGGCGCCCCCGGCCACGCGAGCGCTGCACCTGCTGGCGGCCGAAGACAACGCCGTCAACCGCGAGGTGCTGGCGGCGATGATCGGCCTGGCCGGCCACCGCGTCACGTTTGCCGAAGACGGCGTTGCCGCGGTGCGTGCGGTGCAGACGCAGCCGTTCGACCTGGTGCTGATGGATCTGCACATGCCCGAACTCGACGGCATCGGTGCCACGCGGGCGATCCGCGCGATGGCCGGGCCGATCGCCAAGGTACCGATCGTGGCGCTGACGGCCGACGTCTTTCCCGAGACGCGAGCGCGCTGCCTGGATGCGGGCATGAACGACTTCCTGACCAAGCCGGTCGGGTTGCCCGAACTGGCGCAACTGCTGGCGCGCCACGTCACCACCGCGGCAGCGCCAGCGGCGGCCTGAGCCCCGTCAAGACGGCCGCGGCGCTGCCGATACGGCCCCAGGCGTGCCATGGCCGCCGTGACGGCCGGATCAGGCAGCGCGTGAAAAGCGACCGATTTGCCGCCCGAGCGGCTCAAGTCGCCGAAACCAGCCACCGATAAGCCTCCCAACGGCGAGGAAATTTCCAGACCGTGGTCCGGACAGCCGGCCGAGCGGGTGAACGAAAGCACCCATCGACAGGCGTCGGGCGAGGTTCGGGGAAAGACCGCCCCGAACGACATCAACGTCCGGCGCTGTTGCCGGCGGTCCATCAACCCCAAGGAGTCTTCAAATGTCCATGACTATCAACACCAACGTCGTTTCGCTGAATGCGCAGCGCAACCTGTCCATGTCGCAGTCGTCGCTGGCGACGTCGATGCAGCGCCTGTCCTCGGGCCTGCGTGTCAACAGCGCCAAGGACGACGCCGCCGGCCTGGCGATCGCCGAGCGCATGAGCGCCCAGGTGCGCGGCTCCAACGTCGCGATGCGCAACGCCAACGACGCGATCTCGCTGTTCCAGACCGCCGAAGGCGCGATGAGCAAGATCGGCGACAGCCTGCAGCGCATCCGCGAACTCGCGGTGCAATCGGCCAGCGGCTCGATCTCGGATGCCGACCGCGACAACCTGAACGCCGAAGCGACCCAGCTGGTGGAGGAAATCGCCCGCGTCGCCGACAACGCCAAGTTCAACGGCGTGCAGTTGCTCGACGGCAGCCTGACGACGGCCGACTTCCAGATCGGCGCCGACGCCACCGACGTGATCACGACCACGATCGCCTTCGACATGACGGCGCTCGACGCCTATGCCGCGGCCGACATCAGCACCCAGGCCGGCGCCACCGCGGTGATCACCGCCACCGACACCGACATGGACCTCGTCAACGTCGCCCGCGCCAACGCCGGCGCACTGCAAGGCCGCTTCGAGGCCGTGGTCGGGCAGTTGCAGGTCTACGCCGAGAACGTCTCGGCGGCCCGCGGCCGCATCATGGACGCCGACTTCGCGACTGAAACCGCGAACCTGTCGCGTGCGCAGATCCTGCAACAGGCCGGCGCCGCGATGGTGGCCCAGGCCAACCAGCTGCCGCAGCAAGTGCTGGCCCTGCTGCGCTAAGCGGCGACTGCCCCGCCCTGCACCGGCGGTGCAGGGCGGGCCAGGCTCGGTGCAAGCGCCCACCCCGTGCGAGCGGGGTGGGCGCTGCTTCGTTTATGGGCCGCCATGCACCCTCTGTTCGCTCGATCGAGCGCCTCCCGCGCTGCCGACAATGGCAGGAAACGTCCGCCGCCGCCAGGGCTCAGGGCGCGCGGAACCGGCGCCGTCGCCGGGTGTCATCGATTCTCCCGGAGTGCAGAAGATGCCCCAGACCCTCCCCACCGACCTCGTCTCGCCGACCGTGCCGCGCAGCGTGAAAAGCTGCACGGCGTCGGCCGCACCGGCGCCGCCCGGGGCGCCTTTCGCAATTCGCCCCTCAAGCGGCGCGCTTCGCTGCCGATAGCACGGGCGACACACCCCAAACCGCGATATGGCCACCATCTCCTCCGCCGGCATCGGCAGCGGCCTCGACGTCAACGGCATCATCACGCAGTTGCTGGCCATCGAGCGCCAGCCGCTGGCCTCGCTCGAACGCGAACAGACCACGCTCAATGCCAAGCTGTCGAACTTCGGCAAGCTGCAGGGCATGGTCGCCACGATGCGCGACAAAGCCGGCGCGATGAGCTCGCTGGCGATGTGGAACCAGCGTGCCGCCACCAGCGTCGACGCCAGCGCGGTCGCGGTGACTACCGCACCCGGCGCTGCCACCGGCAACTACTCCGTCGTCGTGAACCGGCTGGCGAGCGCGCAGACGGTGTCCAGCCGCGTCTTCGCGGCCTCCGACACGCCGGCGGTGTTCGGACCCGGCTCGCTGACGATCGAACTCGGCGCATGGACCGGTGATCCGGTCAGCGGCTTCACGCCCAAGGCCGGCGCGAGCGCAGTCACGGTGGCCATCGACGCGGCCGACGACACGCTGGCCGAAGTGCGCGACAAGATCAATGCCTCGGGGGCCGGCGTCACCGCCACCATCATCAACGACGCCACCGGCGCGCGCCTGGCGATCCGCTCGCGCGAGACCGGTGCCGAGAACGGCTTTCGCATCGGCGCCAACGAAACCACGGACGACGGTGTCGCCACCGACGGCCTGTCGGCTTTGACGTTCGATCGCCTCGGTGGCGCCTCGCAGCTCACACCGAACCAGGATGCGCGCGACGCGCTGGCCGCGATCAACGGCATCGACGTGGTGTCGGCCAGCAACACGCTGGCCAACGTGTCCGATGGCGTCACGCTCAAGTTGCTCAAGCAAAGCGAAACGCCGGTGGAGATCGACGTGACCACCGACACGGCTGCGGTGAAGACCGCGATCGAGGATTTCGTCAAGGCCTTCAACGAGCTGGCCAGCTTCATCCGCGAGCAGACCAAGTACGACGCAGCCACCAAGAAGGGCGGCCCGATGCAGGGCGACAGCCTGGTGGTGGGCTTGCAGCGCCAGCTGCGCGGGGTGATCAACCAGGCCTCGACGGCCTCGACCGTCTTCGACCGCCTGGCCGACATCGGCATCACGATGCAGACCGACGGCACGCTCGAGATCAAGCCCGGCGCGCTCGACAATGGGCTGGCCAACCTCGAGCAGCTGCGCAGCCTGCTCGCCACCGACGGCACCACTGCGGCCGACAGCGGGTTCATGCGGCGCTTCAAGGAGCTGGGCGACGCGTTGCTCGGCGTGGATGGCAGCTTCGAGACGCGCAACGAAAGTCTGCAGGATCGGCTCGAACGCAACGGCGACCGGCAGGATCAGATGGAAGCGCGCCTGGCAGCCACGGAGAAGCGCTTGCGTGCGCAGTACGAGGCGCTGGACCGCAACATGGGCCAGCTCTCGGGCCTGTCGAACTACATGAGCCAGCAGTTGCAGGCGTTGAACAACTTCTACACCGCGCGCAGCAACCAAGGCTAGCGTGCCGCGCCACCCGGCGCGCAACCGATCCCACGACCGTCCACGCGCAACCGTGCCCGCGCAACCGCGCCGGCGGACATGCCGGCACGCACGTGAACACGCTCACAGCGGTCTGGAACGACGGCCAATTTCGGACTCAAGCGGTCGCCACGGCGGACGATAACCCTGGCAGGTCCCCAAACTCCTGCAACGCGCCCGCCCCATGTACGCCTCGCCCTTCGCCCCATCCCGCACCGGCCGCACGACCGATGCGCCCCACGCCCGCCTGTACAGCCGCGTGGCGGTCGAGACCAGCGTGTCCGATGCCTCGCCACACAAACTCGTGGCCATGCTGTTCGACGGCTATTTCGAGTCGATTGCACGCGCCAAGGCGGCGCTGGCCGCACGGCAGATCGAGGTCAAGTGCCGCGAGATCAGCCGCGCTGCGCGCATCGTCGACGAGGGCCTGAAGGCCAGCCTCGACCTGACCGGCGGCGGTGCGCTGGCGGCCGACCTGTCGGATCTCTACAGCTACGTCTCGCTGCGCCTGACGCAGGCCAACCTGAAGAACGACGCAGCGGCGCTCGATGAATGCACGAGCCTGATGCAACCGCTGCGCGAGGCCTGGGCCTCGATCGCGCCGCAAGGCGACCACCCCCGCACATGACCCCGATTCACCACCGTGAGCCCAATGCGATGAACGCCAACCTCCTCAGCTACTACGAAGCCCTGGAAAAGGCCAGCACCGACATGCTCAGCGCCGCGCGCACGGCGGACTGGGAACAGGTGGTCAAGCTCGAAGGGGCCTGCGTGCTGCTGATCGCCCAGCTCAAGCACGCCGCCAACGAAACCAAGCTGGCGGGCGAGGAAGCCAGGCTGAAGACGCGCATCATGCAGCGCATCCTGGTCAACGATGCCGAGATCCGCACGCTGACCGAACCGTGGCTGGAAGACCTCGACTGCATGCTGGCGGGCAAGGCGCGCACGCTGCACTGATTACCGGATCCTCGCCGACCATGCAACCGACGTTCCAGGACACTCAGCCGGCGCCACTGCATACGCTGACCGGCAACGCGCAGGACGAGTTCAGCGTCAGCCACCCGACCGAAGTGCGGGCGCTGCTGCGCCAACTGGTCGACGGCAACACCACCGTGCACCTGAGCGCCCCCGACGGCAGCGGCTTCGCCACGACGCTGTGGACGGTCGACGCGCAACAGCGCCGCGTCAGCCTGTCGGCCGACGCGGGCAGCCCGCAGTTGCACGCGCTGGTCGACGCGGGAGAGGCCACCGCGGTGGCCTACCTCGACAACATCAAGCTGCAATTCGACCTGCAGCAACTGTTGCTGGTGCACAGCCACAACGCCAGCGCGTTGCAGGCTGCGCTGCCAGCCGTCCTGTACCGGTTCCAGCGGCGCGGCAGCTTCCGCGTGCGCACGCCGGCACGGAGTGCCCCGACCGCACACTTGCGCCACCCGTCGGTCCCCGACGTGCGGCTGGCGCTGCGCGTGCTCGACGTCAGCACCGGGGGCTGCGCGCTGGCGCTACCGGCCGACCTGCCGGCGCTGGCCGCCGGCACGAAGATCGCCGGCGTGCGCATCGAACTCGATGCCGACACCCGCTTCGAGGCCACGCTGACACTGCAGCACGTGAGCGGCGGCATCAATCCGGCCGCCAGCGCGACGCGCCTGGGCTGCGCATTCACGGCGCTCGACGGCGCGGCGCAGCGCGCGCTGCAGCTCTACATCGACCAGACGCAAAAGCGTCAGCGCCTGTTCACGCTCGGCTGAGCCGCGTCACACCTGCATGTTCATGATGTCGGTGTAGGCACGCACGAACTGGTTGCGCACCTGCAGCGCGGCCTGGAAGCCGAGCTGGCCCTTCTGCATCGCGACCATCGTCTGCTCGAGGCTGACGTTGGGGTTGTCGAGCTGCACTTCGCGCTGCAGGCGCTGGGCGTCCAGCTGCTGTGCACTCACCGCCTTCAGGGCCTGGCTCATCGCCGCCGCGAAGCCGCCCCCTTCGACGGCGCCGCTGCCGCGGCCGGCGGCCAGCGGTTGGCCATTGGGCTGCAGGCCGGCGCGCGCGACGGCCTGCGCGAAATCGAAGGGCTTCAAGCGAACGCTGTCCATCGGCTGTGACTCCTGTCACGCCCGACGCCGTGCGGCACGGCAGCCGCATGGCGGGGCATGGCGGCACTGTAGGGAGGAACGCGCCGCGCTGGCGGGTCGAACTGACGCCGGTTTCACCGACTGTTCGCGCTATAGGTTGGCGGGGCCGTGCCGAACAATGGCCCCCATCGCGGCAGGGTGCGCCCTGCGGCCCTGCGCTACGAAGAACGCCTACCGCCCATGGACAACGCCATCGCACACACAGGAACACCGGTCGTCCCGCCGGCACCGAACGGCGGCCTCGCGGCCCTCGCGGCGATGCCGGCCAAGGCAAAGCTGATGCTCGGCGCCGGCCTTGCCGGCCTCGCCGCCGTGGTCGTCGCACTGGCGCTGTGGGGCCAGAAGGGCGACTACAAGGTGCTGTACGCCAACCTGAGCGAAAAGGACGGCGGCGCGATCATTGCCCAGCTGTCGCAGATGAACATCCCGTACCGCCACGCCGATGGCGGCAACGCGATCCTGGTGCCGGCCGCGCAGGTGCACGACGCGCGCCTGAAGCTGGCCTCGGCCGGCCTGCCCAAGGGCAGCGTGGTCGGCTTCGAGCTGATGGACAGCGCGCGCTTCGGCCAGACCCAGTTCCAGGAACGGCTGACCTTCCAGCGCGGCCTCGAAGGCGAACTCACGCGCTCGATCGGCGCGCTCGGCTCGGTGCAGGCCGCGCGCGTGCACCTGGCGCTGCCGAACCAGAACGGCTTCTTCCGCGAGCAGCAGAAGCCCTCGGCCTCGGTGCTGCTGACCCTGCACCCGGGGCGCACGCTCGACCGCGCGCAGATCGCCGGCATCGTGCACCTGGTGTCGGCCTCGGTGCCCGAGCTGAGCCCGAAGGCGGTCAGCGTGCTCGACCAGACCGGCGCACTGCTGTCCGGCCCGGCCGAGGCGGCGACCGGCCAGGGCCTCGACGCGCAGCAGCTGCAGTACGTGGCGCAGGTCGAGGCCAGCTACGTCAAGCGCGTGATCGAGATCCTCGAGCCGGTGGTCGGCCGCGACAACCTGCGCGCCACGGTCGCCGCCGACATCGACTTCTCGCAGACCGAGGCCACCTCCGAATCGTTCAAGCCCAACCAGGGCAGCGAACCGGCCGCCGTGCGCAGCCAGCAGACGTCGGAAGCCGGCAGGCACGAGCCCGGCGATGCCGAGCGGCGTGCCCGGTGCGGCATCCAACCAGCCGCCGCTGGCGGCCACCGCGCCGCTCACCGGCGCCTCGGCACCGCTGCACAGCGCCACCGCGGGCACCGGCAGCGCCAACCAGCGCCGCGACAGCGTCACCAACTACGAGGTCGACAAGACCGTGCGCGTGACGCGCAACGCCACCGGCAGCGTCAAGCGCCTGGCCGCCGCGGTGGTGGTCAACCACCGCGTCACCACCGCGGCCAACGGCAAGACCACCAGCACGCCGCTGTCCAGCGACGAGATCGAGAAGCTGACCGCGCTGGTGCAGGAGAGCATCGGCTTCTCGAAGGAGCGCGGCGATTCGGTCAAGCTGATCAATGCGCCGTTCAAGGTCGAAGCACTGCCCAAGGCCGGCGAAGTGCCGGTGTGGCAGCAGGACTGGTTCGCCGACCTGCTGCGCACCGGCGCCACGCCCGCGGCGTTGGCCCTGGTGGCGTTGCTGATCGTGTTCGGCCTGGTGCGCCCGGCGCTGAAATCCGCCGCGCCGAACGCGCCGGCGCCCGGCACCCGCGTGCACATGGTCGCCGACGAGACCCTGCCCAGCGCCAACCGCGGCCCGGCGCTGGAAGCGCCCAACACCAGCGTGCGCCTGGACGGCGCCCGCGCGCTGGCCAAGCAGAACCCGGCCGCGGTGGCCAGCATCGTGCGCGACTGGGTCAAGGGAGAAGGGCATGAGCGCCGCCGGGCCGTTCCGAAGGCGCTCGATCCCGGGGCGCGAAGCGCCATCGGAGCCGCGAGGCCGTGGGGCAAGCTGAGCACCGCACTCGACGAACAAGGCCTCGAAGACGCGGCGATCCTGCTGATGTCGCTCGGCGAGGAGGAGGCCGCCGAGGTCTTTCGCCACCTCGAGCCCAAGGAAGTGCAGCGCCTGGGCGAGACCATCGCCAGGATGAAGGCGGTGCCGCGCGAGAAGGTCGAGGGCGTGCTCGATCGCTTCACCGCCGTGGCCGTCGAGCAGAGCATGCTGGTGGCCGACACCGACGAGTACGTCAAGGACGTGCTGCGCAAGGCGCTCGGCGACGACAAGGCCAACCTGCTGATCGACCGCATCCTGCAGGGCAGCGACGTCGCGGGCATCGAGAGCCTGAAGTGGATGGACGCCAGCGCGGTGGCCGAGCTGCTGCGCAACGAACACCCGCAGATCGTCGCCGCGATCCTGGTGCACCTCGATCACGACCAGGCCAGCGCGGTGCTCAAGCGCTTCGCCGAACGCCAGCGCAACGAGGTGCTGGTGCGCATCGCCACGCTCGACGGCATCCAGCCCTGCGCGCTGAAGGACCTGAACGAGGTGATGAGCAAGGTGCTGGCCGGCGGCGACAAGCTGCGCAAGGCCTCGCTGGGCGGCGTCAAGACGGCGGCCGAGATCATCAACCTGCTCGGCGGCTCGGTCGAGACCGCGGTGCTCGACTACATCCGCGAGGCCGACAACGACCTGGCGCAGAAGATCATGGACAACATGTTCACCTTCGACGACCTGGACAAGCTCGACGACAAGGGCATCCAGGCGCTGCTGAAGGAAGTGCAGAGCGAATCGCTGGTCGTCGCGCTGAAGGGCGCGACGCCGGAGCTGCGCGAGAAGATCTTCAAGAACATGACCACGCGCGCCGCCGAGACGCTGCGCGAAGACCTCGAATCGCGCGGCCCGGTGCGGCTGTCGGAGGTCGAGGCCGAGCAGAAGGAAATGCTGAAGATCGTCCGCCGCCTGGCCGACGAAGGCCAGATCGTGCTCGGCGGCGGCGGCGATGACGAATTCGTCTAACCGCGGCACTGCCGAGCCTTACGCGCGCTTCATTCCGCGCGAGGAGCTCGACGGTTTCGCCGCCTGGCGCCCGGATGCCTTCGGCGACGAGCGCCGCGACGCGCTCGGCCGGCAGCGAGGCCCAGCGCAGCGCCGAGCAACATGCCGCCCTGCTGGCGGCGCGCCAGGCGGGCTACCAGGACGGCTACCGCGACGGCCTGGTCGCGCTCGAAGGCTTCAAGCAGACCTTCGCGCACGCAGATCACGGCGCAGCTGGCGCCGCTGGTGGCGGCCTTCGACGCCGGCCTTCGCCGAGCCTCGAAACGCAGATCGCCGACAGCGTGGCGCGCACCGCCACGGCGCTGGCGCGCCAGGTCGTGCGCAGCGAACTGGCGACGCACCCCGAGCTGGTGGCGCAGGTGGCCACGAAGCGGTCAATGCCGTGCTGCTGTCGGCGCGCCACATCCGCGTCTTCGTGCACCCCGACGACCATGGCGCTGGTGCAGGCCGGTGCCGGCGAGGCGCTGGCCGCGCGCGGTGCGCGGCTGCTGGCCGACGCCACGCTCGCGCGCGGCGGCTGCCGCGTCGAATCCGACCTCGGCAGCCATCGACGCGCGCATCGAGGCGCGCTGGGCGCAGGCCGCCGGCATTCTGGGCCAGCCGCTGCCGCTGAACGACCAGGGCGGCGACGCATGAACGTCGCCGTGACAGCCGTCTCGCGCACGCAGCGCTGGCAGCGCTACCTC
The DNA here is from genome assembly GCA_963840805.1 of uncultured beta proteobacterium. Lineage (GTDB taxonomy): Bacteria > Pseudomonadota > Gammaproteobacteria > Burkholderiales > Burkholderiaceae_C > CADEEN01. Next base: position 400,284 of record CAWJAJ010000015.1, read on the forward strand.
GGCCGATCTCGAGGCCTACGCCGCATCGCCGGTGCCGCTGCGAGAGCCAGGGCTCGCTGGTGCGCGTGACCGGGCTGGTGCTCGAAGCCGCCGGCATCCGCGTGCGCCGGTCGGCTCGGTGTGCGAGGTGCGTGGCGACAACGGCCGCGCCGGTGCAGGCCGAGGTGGTCGGCTTCGACGGCGACCGCGCCTTCCTGATGCCCACCGGCGAAGTGCACGGCCTGGCCAGCGGCGCCCGCGTGCTGCCGCGGCCCGGCACCGGCCGCGCCCCGCGGCTGGGCGCGCGAGAACCACCCCTGGCGGCGCAGCGAAGACCGCGGCCTGCACCTGCCGGTCGGCGACGGCCTGCTCGGCCGCGTGGTCGATCCGCACGGCGAGCCGATGGACCGCAACGGCCCGATCGACGACGTGCGCGCCGCGCCGATGATCCGGCGCCCGATCAACGCGATGGACCGCGACCCGGTGCGCACGCCGCTGGACACCGGCGTGCGCGCGATCAACGCCATGCTCACCGTCGGCCGCGGCCAGCGCATCGGCCTGTTCGCCGGCACCGGCGTGGGCAAATCGGTGCTGCTGGGCATGATGGCGCGCTACACCGAGGCCGACGTGATCGTCGTCGGGCTGATCGGCGAGCGCGGCCGCGAGGTCAAGGAATTCATCGAGGACATCCTCGGCGACGAAGGCCTGGCGCGCAGCGTCGTCGTGGCCGCGCCGGCCGATGCGCCGCCGCTGGTGCGCATGCAGGGCGCGACCTACGCCACCGCGATCGCCGAGCACTTCCGCGACCGCGGCCAGCACGTGCTGCTGCTGATGGACAGCCTGACGCGCTACGCGATGGCGCAGCGCGAGATCGCGCTGGCCATCGGCGAGCCGCCGGCCACCAAGGGCTACCCGCCGATCGTGCTTCGCCAAGCTGCCGCAGCTGGTCGAGCGCAGCGGCAACGGCCGCGACGGCGGCGGCTCGATCACCGCGTTCTACACCGTGCTGTCCGAAGGCGACGACCAGCAGGACCCGATCGCCGACGCGGCGCGCGGCATCCTCGACGGCCACATCGTGCTGTCGCGCGAGCTGGCCGAGGCCGGCCACTACCCGGCCATCGACGTCGAGAAATCGGTGTCGCGCGTGATGACCAACGTGGCCAGCCGCGAGCATCTGCAAGCGGCGCGCCGTGCGCGCGCGCTGCTGGCCAAGCTCAACAAGGCGCGCGACCTGATCCAGCTCGGCGCCTACGCGCCCGGCCACGACGGCGAACTCGACGCCGCGGTGCGCGCGCAGCGACGCGCTGGCCGCGCTGCTGCAGCAGGACATGCACGAATCCGCCACGCTGGCCGACAGCGTGCAACAACTCGCCGCCAGCCTGGCGGCCGCCTGATCACCTCCCCGCCATGGACGACGCCCTCACCACCCTGCTCGAGCAAGCCGAAGCCGAACGCAACCAGGCGCTGGCCGCGTTCAGTCAGCAACGCGCGCGTCACGACGCCGCGCGCACGCAGGCCGCACAGCTCGAGACCTACCGCAGCGACTACCAGCAGCGCTGGCGTGCGCAGTTCGCACGCGGCGCTGCGCTCGAGATCGTGCGCTGCTACCGGGGCTTCGCCGACCGGCTCGACGCCGCGATCGCGCAGCAGGGCCAGGCGGTCGCACAGGCCCAGATCGCGCAGGACCGCGCCAGCGACACGCTGACCGCGCACGAACTGCGCGTGGCCTCGGTGCGCAAGCTGATCGAGCGCCGCCAGGAGGCCGAGCGCCAGCTGGCCGAGCGCCGCGAACGCAAAGACGACGACGAAACCGCGATGCGCATGGCTGCGCGCCAGCGCAGCGCATTCGGCCCGGCGACGGTGCAACCATGAGCGCGCCGGGCCGCCCCAAGCGCCATACCGCAGCGCGCAGCGCGGAGGTTGACTGATGAGCACGCTGCCCGCACTGCCCCCCCTGGCCGCCCTGCCCGCCTCGCCGGTGCAGCCCGGCCATGGCCCCGAGGTCGCGAAGAAAGCGAGTGCGGCGGCGCCCGCCGGCACCGCGCGAGCGGGCGATGACGACGACGTCGGCGGCTTTGCCGCCGCACTCGACGGTGCACGTGCCCGGGTCGACGACAGCGAGGCCAGCCGCACCGCGGCGCAAAGCGCGCCCACGGACGGTGACGAGACCGGCGCTCCCGACAGCACGGCGGTGCCGGTCCCCGCCGACGCCGCGCCCGCGCCCGAACTGGCGCAATGGCTGCCCGGCTGGCCGCCGGCGATGCCCGTGGCAGCGACACCGGTGGACAGCGACATTGCAGCCGCCGCCGGCGCAGCCGATGCGGGTGCCGCCACCCTGCTGCCTTCCGCTTTGCCCGCGGGACCCCCCGCCGCAGCGCTCACGGCCAGCGACGGGCCGGCCGCGCCGGAGGCCGCGACGGCCGGCCGCCAGGCGCGCGCGGCACCGCCCCCACGCCGGCGGCACCGTTGCGCGCCGATCGGCAGCTGCCAGCCGGCACGCGCGGGCCCGCCCACGCCACGGCGCTCGACGCCACCGGCATCCGCGCTTTTGCGCAGGCCAGCGAGACGACTCAGCGCGCGGCCGTGACCGCTGATGTCGGCGCCGCGACGCAGACGGCTCCCGCACGCCCCACCGACGCCGCGAGCGGCGCAGGGCCCTGGGCTGCCCTGACCGGCCTGGCGCCGCGTGAAGCCGGCCGTCCCGACGGCGCCGCGGCCGCAGTGGCCTCGCCGTTCGAAGGCCACCTCGCCGCCGCACTCGATTCGCCCGCCTTCGCCCCGGCACTGGCCAACCAGGTCAAGTGGCTGCTGCGCGAGGGCGTGCAGCACGCGCAGCTGTCGCTGAATCCGGCCGAGATGGGGCCGTTGACGGTGCACATCGCACTCGATGGCACCCAGGCGCGGGTCGACTTCAGTGCCGACATCGCCGCCACCCGCAGCACCATCGAAACCAGCCTGCCGACGCTGGCCGCCGCGTTGAACGCCAGCGGCCTGACGCTGGCCGGCGGCGGTGTGTTCGACGGCCAGGCCCGCCATGGCGCAGCGGCCGGGCGCGACGCGGCCACCCCGCGCGGCCGCGGCAACGCCGCGGCAAACGCAGCAGGAGCCGATGCCACCGAGCGTGTCGCGCCACGCAGGCCACGGGGCCTGGTCGATCTGGTCGCGTGAGGGGCGGACTGCCGGCGCGGCTGCCGAAGGAAGCGGCTAAAGCCGCCGCTTATCGGCCCTTTCGCTGCAGCCCGGCTTCCAATAATCGGCGTTGTGAATCCCCCGGAGGCGCTGCGTGCGCCGCCGCTCGCCACGACAGGAGCCTTGCATGTCTGCCGCCAATGCCGCCGTTGCCGATGCCGCCGAAGCCACCGATGCGGCGCCGGTCAGGCGCGGCAAGAAGAAGCTGATCCTGATCGGCGCCGCACTCGCGGTGCTGCTGGCCGCGGGGGGCGGCGCGGCCGTCTTCGTGATGAAGAAGCGGGCCGCGGCCGCGGCAGCCGCCGCCGGTGAAGAAGGCGAGACCGCCGCTGCGCATGCCGCGAGGCCGGCCAAGGCCGATGCCAAGAACGCACCCGACCTTCGTGCCGCTCGATCCCTTCACCGTCAACCTCGCCGACCGCGAAGCCGAGCGTTATGCGCAGGTCGGCATCACGCTCGAACTCGCCGACGCCAAGGCCGGCGACCTGCTCAAGGCCTACATGCCGGCGATCCGCAACAACATCCTGCTGGCGCTGGGCAGCAAGACCGCCGCTCAACTGATCGAGCGCGATGGCAAGGTGCGCCTGGCCGCCGAGATCCGGCGCGAGGCGCTGCGCCCGCTCGGCTACGAGATCCGCCTCGCGGCGCCCGAGCCGGGCGCTTCGGCGGCGGCCCCCGCAACGGCCCGTGCCACGGCCGCGGCCGACGACGACGAAGAGACGGCACCGATCCGCGCCGTGCACTTCTCCAACTTCATCATTCAATGACCACCCCCGCTCGCCGTCGGCTCATACCCCCCGGAGGGGTCCACCCTTTCCTCGGGGCGGCCCGGCGGCGCGGGCGGCGCTCCAACCACGGTGCGGCGAATCCATGAATCAGCAGATCCTTTCGCAAGACGAAGTCGACGCGCTGCTGCAAGGCATCACCGGCGAGAGCCAGAAGCTCGAGACGCCGAGAAGCGCCACAGGGCGCGATCCGCAACTACGACCTGGCCAGCCAGGAGCGCATCGTGCGCGGGCGCATGCCCACGATGGAGGTCATCAACGAGCGCTTCGCGCGCAACATCCGCATCGGCCTGTTCAACTTCATCCGCAAGAGCCCCGAGGTCTCGATCGGCGGCATCAAGGTGCAGAAGTACAGCGCCTTCCTGCGCGAGATCGTGGTGCCGACCAACTTCAACATCGTCAGCGTCAAGCCGCTGCGCGGCTCGGGGCTGATCGTCTGCGACCCGAACCTGGTGTTCGCGGTCATCGACGCGCTGTTCGGCGGCGCCGGCAAGTACCACACCCGCATCGAAGGGCGCGACTTCAGCCCGACCGAGCAGCGCGTGATCCCGCGCCTGGTCGAAGTCGATCTGCGCCGAGTACAAGAAGGCCTGGCACGGCATCTACCCGCTCGAGCTGGAGTACCAGCGCTCGGAGATGCAGCCGCAGTTCGCCAACATCGCCACGCCCAGCGAGATCGTCGTGGCCACCACGCTTCACGCTGGAGATCGGCGACACCGCGGGCACGATCCACTTCTGCATCCCGTACTCGACGCTCGAGCCGATCCGCGACGTGCTGTACAGCACGCATGCAGGGCGATGCGAACGAGCCCGACCGGCGCTGGGTCAACCTGCTGAAGACGCAGATCCAGTCCGCCGAGGTGGAACTGGTGGCCGAGCTGGCCACCGCGCCGGCCACGGTCGAGCAACTGCTGGCCTTCAAGCCCGGCGACTTCATCGAACTCGACCTGGACCCCGCGATCCAGGCCAAGGTCGACGGCGTGCCGGTGCTCGACTGCCACTACGGCACGGCCAACGGCCGCTACGCGATCAAGATCGATCGACTGATTTCCAGCTCCAACGTGGGCTGGCTGGGAGCACCGAATGTCAGCCTGACAACACCGCCCTGCCGCACCGAAGACGCGATGGCCGCCGAATGGGCCGCCGCAGCTGGCCGAGAGCAAGGACGGCGGAGGCCGGAAACCGCCAGCGAGGTGGCGACGGCGGTCGAGCAGGCCGCGCCGGCGCCGTTCGCCAACTTCGCCGCCGCGGCGCCGGCGCTCACCGGCGCCGGCAACGACATCAACATGATCCTGGACATCCCGGTGCAGCTGACCGTGGAACTGGGCCGCACGCGCATCCCGATCAAGCACATCCTGCAGCTCGCGCAGGGCTCGGTGGTCGAGCTCGAAACGCTGGCCGGCGAGCCGATGGACGTGCTCGTCAACGGCTACCTGATCGCCCAGGGCGAGGTGGTGGTGGTCAACGACAAGTTCGGCATCCGCCTGACCGACATCGTCACGCCGAGCGAGCGCATGCGCCGCCTGAGCAAGAGCTGATCCGATGAGCCTCGGTTCGGCCCTGTCGTCGCTGGTGTGGTTCATCGCGATCCTGGCGCTGATCCCGCTGGCGCTGTGGCTGCTGAAGCGCACGCCGGCCGGCGGCGCCGCCGCGCAGGGACTGATGCGCAGCGTCGCCGTGCTGCCGCTGGCGCCCAACCAGCGTCTGGTCACGGTCGAGGTCGGCCGCGGCGATGCGCGCCGCTGGCTGGTGCTCGGCGTCACCGACCAGAGCATCAGCACGCTGCACGAGATGGCGCCGCAGGACGAGCCGCCCGGCACGGCCGCGCTGGCGCAGACGCCGTTTTCGCAACTGCTCGGCCGCCTGCAGCCACGGGCGAAGGACGACCGATGCACGCTGAACGCCAGGCGGCTTGCTTGCCGCGCCGCGGCCGCATCGCGCAGGGCCTCGCCGTTGTCGTTGATTGTCGGCGCTTCCTGCACTGGCTTTAGCGCAGCAGGGCGGCGGTCCCGGCCTGCCGCTGGTGGTGGCCCAGGGCGCGGCGGGCACCAGCTACTCGGTGCCGATCCAGACGCTGCTGTTCTTCACCGCGCTGTCGTTCCTGCCGGCGCTGCTGCTGATGATGACCGGCTTCACGCGCATCGTGATCGTGCTCGGCCTGCTGCGCCAGGCGCTGGGCACGCAGGCCGCGCCGCCGAACCAGGTGATCATCGGCCTGTCGCTGTTCCTGACCTTCTTCGTGATGGGGCCGACCTTCGACAAGGTCTACGCCGAGGCCTACCAGCCCTTCGCCGAGAACCGCATCGCCTTCGACGAGGCGTTGAAGCGCGGCGAAGGGCCGATGCGCGAGTTCATGCTGAAGCAGACGCGCCAGGCCGACGTGCAGCTGTTCGCCAAGCTGGCCAAGCTGCCGGCCGACATCAAGGGCGAGGCGGTGCCGTTCAAGGTGCTGGTGCCGGCCTTCGTGACCAGCGAGTTGAAGAGCGCGTTCCAGATCGGCTTCATGATCTTCATCCCGTTCCTGGTCATCGACATGGTGGTGGCCAGCGTGCTGATGTCGCTGGGCATGATGATGCTGAGCCCGGTGCTGGTGGCACTGCCGTTCAAGCTGATGCTGTTCGTGCTGGCCGATGGCTGGAACCTGCTGCTCGGTTCGCTGGCAGCGTCGTTCGCAACATGAGACCACCCCCGAGGCGGCTGCGCCGCTCCCCCTCAAGGGGGCGCCGCTGGTGGACCGGCAGAGCCGATCCACGGCGGCTGCTTGGCAGGACCGGTTCATGCACTCTGGGTTCCGCTTAAGCGGCATGGAAAACTGAAATGGATGCACAACAAGTCTTCACCGCCGGCCAGCAGGGCCTGTACCTGCTGCTGATGGTCGCCGCGCCGGTGCTGCTCGCGGTGCTGGTGGTCGGGCTGCTGGTCAGCGTGTTCCAGGCCGCGACGCAGATCAACGAGGCCACGCTGTCGTTCGTGCCGAAGATCGTCGCCGCGGTGGCGGTGCTGGCCTTCGCCGGGCCGTGGATGATGACCACGCTGGTCGAGTACCTGCAACGCACGCTGCAATCGATCCCCGGCGCGGTCGGCTAGACCACGGCCGCCGGCCTGCGATCATGGTGACCTTCACCGAAGCCGAGCTGATCGCCTGGCTCAGCCCGCTGTTCTGGCCCTTCATCCGCGTGCTGGCGCTGTTCTCGGCGCTGCCGGTGCTGGGCCAGCGCAGCGTGCCGGCGCGCGTGCGCGTCGGCCTGGCCGTGCTGATCGTGGTCGCCGCGCAGGCCTCGCTGCCACCGATGCCGCAGGTCGCGCTCGATTCGGCGCTCGCCTTCATGCTCGTCGCTCAGAACGTCGTCATCGGCCTGACGCTGGGCTTCGCGGTGCGCATCGTCTTCGCCGCGGTCGAGTTCGCCGGCGAACTGATCGGCCTGCAGATGGGCCTGAACTTCGCCGGCTTCTTCGACCCTGCCAGCGGCGGCCAGGCCACCGCGCCGAGCCGCTTCTTCGGCACCGTCGTCGCGCTGCTGTTCATCGTCATCAACGGCCACCTGCTGGTGGTCGCCGCGCTGGTGCAGAGCTTCCACGCCTTTCCGGTCGGCCCCGAGCCGTTCGGCCTGCTGCGCGCGTTGCAGCCGCAGGTGTGGGGTGCCGAGGTCTTTTCGATCGGGCTGTGGATCGCGCTGCCGCTGATCGGCATGCTGCTGTTCGTCAACCTGGTGCTCGGCGTGATCTCGCGCGTGGCCGCGCAGATGAACGTGTTCGCGATCGGCTTTCCGGTCACGCTGGGCGTGGGCTTGCTCGGCATGCTGCTGACGCTGCCGATGATGCAGGCGCCGTTCACGATGGCGCTGGAGCGGATGTTGACTCACTTCCAGTGAGATTTCTTCTCTTGCCGAGTCGGCGCCGGGTGTGCCCCGGCTGGCAGTCACTTTCTTTTTGCTGGCTCAGAAAGAAAGTAACCAAAGAAAGAGCGCCTGAACACGTGCTCATTCATGCCTGCGGTCTCGCTTGACGGCAGTGTCACGCACAAAGGCCTGACCCGGTACGGGCTCAAGTTGCGATTGCAGTGCGGCGTACCGCGCTTGGGCCACGACAAAGGCATGCGAGAGTCCGGGTGGCTCAATGCAAACGCACGAAAGCCCGGACATCCCCTGGGTGTGCGGGCGAACAAAGACACCATCGCGCGTCCAGGCCCACAAATTCGTATTGGGCTCTTTCTCTTTGGTTACTTTCTCTTTGAGCCAGCAAAGAGAAAGTGACCGCCCGCCGGGGCGCCCCCGGCGCCGACTCGGCAAGCAAGAGAAATCACCTACTTGGAAATCGTCACCCAATCCCAGATCAAGTAGTTGTCCGCCCGGTGCACCGCAGAGACATTGGAGCGCGCCGCCCAAGGAATCACCTGCCGGTGCAAAGGAATCGTGTGCACCTGCTCCTTCCACTCGGTGAGTGCGGCCAGGATCAGCTCCTTGCGCTTGGCCGGGTCGGCCTCGACGCTCGAGCGCGCCGCCAGGTCGTCGAACTTGGCGTTCGTCGAACGGCCGTAGTTGTACGAACCGATGCCGCCCTGGCCGAGGTTGCGCATCACCGGCGTCAGCGTCGTTTCGGCGTCGGTGACCGCGCCGCCCCAGCCGAGCATGTACATGCTGGTGTCGAACTTCTCGAGCTTGGGAAAGTAGGTCACGCGCGGGATCGCCACCACCCTGACCTTGACGCCGATCTTCTCCCACATGCCGGCCAGCGCGATGCAGATCTCCTCGTCGTTGATGTAGCGGTTGTTCGGGCAGTCGAGCTGAACCTCGAAGCCGCTCGGATAGCCGGCCTCGGCCATCAGCTGCCTCGCCTGCGCCAGATCGAACGGGAAGCGGGACTCGATCTTCGGGTCGTTGAACGCCGCCTTCGGCGACGGCGTGTTGCCGCCGGTGGGAAAGCTCTGCCCGTTCATCAACTTGGTGCGCATGGTTTCGATATCGACCGCGTGGTACAGCGCCTTGCGCACGCGAACGTCCTTGAACGGATTCTTGCCCTTTACGTTGCTGTAGAGCAGTTCGTCGCGGAACTGGTCCATGCCGATGAAGACGATGCGGTTCTCCGGCCCGTCGATGATCTTCACGCCGGCGGTATTGCGCAGGCGCGCCACGTCGCGCGGCGGCGGATCGAGGATGAAGTCGAGCTCACCCGAGACCAGCGCTGCAGTGCGCGTGGCGTCATTGCCGATCGGCGTGAACACCACCTCCTGCACGTTGCCCTCGGCCTTGGCCCAGTAATTCGGATTGCGCTTCCAGGTGGTCTTGATGCCCGGCTCGCGCTTGACCAGGATGTACGGGCCGGTACCGTTGGCATTCAGCGCGGTATAGGCCTCTTCCTTGTTCTTGAAGTCCTGCGGCTTGGTGGCCTTGTGCGCCTCGCACCACTCCTTGTCCAGGATGAACAGCGGCTGGATATGCTCCATGAAGATCGGGTTGACCTTGGGCAGATCGAACTCGACGGTGTAGTCGTCGACCTTCCGGGGCGTCCCTACGGCATTGGCATAGACCGCGATCTGCGACGTCGGTTGCTGCGCGCGGATGATGGAGAACACGACGTCGTCGGCGTTGAACGGGCTGCCGTCGTGGAACTTCACCCCCTGCCGCAGCTTGAAGCGCCACTTCAGCGGCGATACCTGCTCCCACGACGTCGCCAGGCCGGGCACGAAGTTGAGCTGTCGGTCGCGGTGAACGAGGTATTCGTAGACCTGCTGGTTGACCGAATTGGTGAACGACTCGTTCTGCGAATGCGGGTCCATCGTCTGCGGGTCGCCCTGGCTGGCGAAACGCAGCGTCTGTGCCTGCGCAGCGCCGCCGAGGCCGAAGGCTGCAGCAATCCAGCCGCAAACGAGCAGGCGTTTGATCTTCATCATGCGAATCACTCCGTGGCGAACAACAGGAGCCGGCAGTTTAGGCAGCCGGCCTGCGTGCCCTGTTGCGGGTTAACGCGGGGAAGTAGGGGTCGTGCCCGCCGCCGTCACGGCGATGCCGGGTACCCCTCGGCCTCCAGGGCCTTCACCACCGCATCGCGTGCGGCCGAGGTCTCGACGCGCACCCGGTGCGTGGCCAGGTCGGCACTGACTTGCGCCTGCGGATCCAGGCGCTGCACGGTGGCGGTGACGGTCTTCACGCAATGGCCGCAGGTCATCGCGGGCAGGGTCAATTCGAGCGACATGGGGAACTCCGGGTTGAGATCGCACAACGAGCACACTCTAAACGTTGCCATCATGGCAAGCTTTAGAGTGGGGTCATGGATCCGTTGCGCCAACTCAACCTGCCGATCGAGGGCATGACCTGCGCCTCCTGCGTCGGCCGCGTCGAACGCGCGCTGGCCGCGGTGCCCGGCATCGCATCGGCGAGCGTCAACCTCGCCACCGAGAGCGCGGCGGTCACGCTGCTGCCCGGCACCGCGGCCAGCACCGTGATCGCGGCCGTCGAACGTGCAGGCTATGCGGTGCCGCAAGCCACGATCGATCTCGCGATCGACGGCATGACCTGCGCGTCGTGCGTCGGCCGCGTCGAACGCGCGCTGGCCGCCGTCCCGGGCGTGCTCGAAGTCAGCGTGAATCTCGCGACGTCGCAGGCCCGCGTGGTGCTGGCGGCGGGCGGCGCGGCCGACATCACCGCGCAGCTTCGCGCCGCGGTGCAGCGCGCCGGCTACGAGGCGCAACCCATCGATGCGGCACCGGGCGGCGCGGCGGCGCCCCGGCCGCGCCACGACGCCGGCTGGCGCGTGGCGCTGGCCGCGCTGCTCAGCGCGCCATTGGCGCTGCCGATGGCCGGTGACCTGTTCGGCGCGCACTGGATGTTGCCGGCCTGGCTGCAGTTCGCGCTCGCCACGCCGGTGCAGTTCTGGCTCGGTGCGCGCTTCTACCGTGCCGGGTGGAAGGCGCTCCTGGCCGGCAGCGGCAACATGGACCTGCTGGTGGCGCTCGGCACCAGCGCGGCCTATGGCCTCAGCCTGGTGCTCTGGTGGCGCGACGCGCAGGGCATGCCGCACCTGTACTTCGAGAGCGCCGCGGTGGTCATCACGCTGGTGCTGCTGGGCAAGTGGCTCGAGGCGCGCGCCAAGCGGCGCACGCTGGCCGCGCTCGAGGCCCTGCGCGCGCTGCGGCCCGACACCGCGACGCTGCGCCGCGACGGCATCGAGACCAGCGTGCCGCTGGCCGAGGTACAGGTCGGCGACGAGGTCGTCGTTCGCCCCGGCGAGCGCGTGCCGGTCGACGGCGAGCTGATCGAAGGCGCAAGCCACTTCGACGAATCGCTGCTCACCGGCGAGAGCCTGCCGGTCGCGCGCGAGCGCGGCGAGCGCGTCACCGGGGGCGCGATCAACGGCGAGGGCCGCGTGGTGCTGCGCACCACCGCCGTCGGCGCCGAGACCACGTTGGCGCGCATCGTGCGCATGGTCGAGTCGGCGCAGGCCAAGAAGGCGCCGATCCAGCAGACCGTCGACCGTGTCAGCGCGGTGTTCGTGCCGGTGGTGGTGGCGGTGGCCACGCTGACGCTGCTCGGCTGGGGCGGGGCGACGGGCGATTGGTCCACGGCGCTGGTGCATGCCGTGTCGGTACTGGTCATCGCCTGCCCGTGCGCGCTCGGGCTGGCGACCCCCGCGACCCTGATGGTCGGCACCGGGCTGGCCGCGCAGCGCGGCATCCTGGTGCGCGACGCGCAGGCGCTCGAACTGCTGCGCCAGGTGCGCGTGGTGGCCTTCGACAAGACCGGCACGCTGACCGAAGGGCGGCCGCGGCTGGTGGGCTTCGATCCCGTGCCCGGCATCGACCGCAACACGCTGCTGCACGACGCTGCGGCGGTGCAGGCCGGCAGCGAGCATCCGTTGGCGCGCGCGGTGCTGCAGGCTGCGGCATCGGCCGGGCTGGCGGCGGCAGCGGCCGACGATGTGCGCGCCGTCGCCGGGCGTGGCGTCGAAGGCCGTGTCGACGGGCAGCGGCTGCAACTCGGCAGCGAACGCTGGATGGCCGAGCTCGGTGTCGCGATCCCGCCGGCGATGGCCGCGCGCGCCGCGTCGCTGCAGGCCGAAGGCCACAGCGTGTCGTGGCTGGCCAGCGCAGGCGCCGGCGCCGCGCCGCATCTGCGCGGACTGCTGGCGTTCGGCGACGCACCGAAGGCCAATGCGGCGGCCGCGATCGCCGCGCTGCATGCGATGGGCGTGCGCACCGTGCTGGTCAGCGGCGACAACCGCGGGGCCGCCGAGGCCGTGGCGCGGCGGCTCGGCATCACCGACGTGCGCGCCGAGGTGCTGCCTGGCGACAAGGCCCGGGTGGTGGCCGCGCTGCGCGAGGGGCTGCCGGCCGGCGAGAAGGTCGCGATGGTCGGCGACGGCATCAATGACGCACCGGCGCTGGCCGCCGCCGATGTCGGCCTGGCGATGGCCACCGGCACCGACGTGGCGATGGAGACCGCGGGCCTGACGCTGATGCGCGGCGACCCCGCGCTCGTCGCCGAGGCACTGGCGTTGTCGAGGGCCGTCACGGCCAAGATCCGCCAGAACCTGTTCTGGGCGTTCTTCTACAACGTGGTCGGCATCCCGCTCGCGGCCCTGGGTGCGCTGAGCCCGGTGGTGGCCGGCGCGGCGATGGCGCTGTCCAGCGTCAGCGTGGTCAGCAACGCGCTGCTGCTGCGCCGCTGGCGGCCGCCGCGCGCCGGCACCCCGCTGCCCGCGCTCGCCGCAGACCCGGTGGCCGCGACGGCGGCCGTGGCGCCTTGAGCTGAAGCAGGCGCGGCGCCCGCAAGAAAGCCGCCCGCAGGCGGCCTCTTCACGCGGCGCGAGGCGCCTCTCAGCGGAACTTGCTTTGCGGCACGGTGTGCAACTCACCGGGCAGCGAGGCGATGTAGTTGGCCATCGACTTCAGCTCGGCATTGCTGAATTGCTTGACCTGGCCGCCCATGATCGCGTTGCCACGGCCGACATGCGGGTTGCCTTCGGTCTTGTAGGACTTCAGTGCCACGTAAAGGAAGTCGGCATGCTGACCGGCGATCTTCGGGTAGCTGCCGTCGATCGGCTTGCTGAAGTTGGCGCCGTGACACGAGACGCAGGCGCCCTTGGTCAGCAGCGCCGCGACGTCCGACGGGGCCGGCGCGGCCTGCTCGGGCACGGCGGCACCGCCCTTGCCGTGCTGCTCGTAGTAGGCCGAGATGTCGGCGATGTCCTGGTCGCTCAACGAGGCCGCGATGCCGCGCATCGTCGGGTGCTTGCGCTCGCCCTTCTTGTAGGCGTTGAGCGCGGCCACGATGTACTTGGCGCCCTGGCCTGAGATCATCGGCACCTTGTGGATCTCCGGAAAACTGGCCTGGTAGCCCTTGATGCCGTGGCAGCCGATGCACATCGCCACCTTGCTTTCAACGACGGCGTTGGTGGACTTGGCATCCTGGGCCTGGGCGACGGGGACCACGCCAGCCAGGGCCAGCAGCATCGAGCAGAGCAGCGCTTTTTTCATGGGCGAGGGGGGTGACGTTCAGACCAGCGGCGGATTATAGGGGGGCACTTATACTGACCCGAGCCCCTGCTCACCGCTGCACGTCATGACGAAATTCCAAGGCTCCGACGCAGTACGTCGCCACCCCCGACCTGATGCTGGCCGTCAACGCCGCGATCACGCTGCAGCGCCCGCTGCTGGTCAAGGGCGAGCCGGGCACCGGCAAGACGATGCTGGCCGAGGAAGTGGCCGCGCGCGCTCGACATGCCGCTGCTGCAGTGGCACATCAAGAGCACCACCAAGGCCCAGCAGGGCCTGTACGAATACGACGCCGTGAGCCGCCTGCGCGACAGCCAACTGGCCGATGCCGACGGCGCGGCGAAGGTGCGCGACATCCGCAACTACATCGTCAAGGGCGTGCTGTGGCAGGCCTTCACCGCCGAGCAGCCGGTGGCGCTGCTGATCGACGAGATCGACAAGGCCGACATCGAGTTCCCGAACGACCTGCTGCGCGAACTCGACCGCATGGAGTTCTACGTCTACGAGACGCGCGAACTGGTGCAAGGCCCGGCACCGGCCGGTGGTCTTCATCACCAGCAACAACGAGAAGGAACTGCCCGACGCGTTCCTGCGCCGCTGCTTCTTCCACTACATCAAGTTCCCCGACGCCGACACGATGCAGGCCATCGTCGACGTGCACTTCCCCGGCCTGAAGAAGGAACTGCTGGCCGCCGCGCTGAAGAACTTCTACGACGTGCGCAACCTGCCGGGCCTGAAGAAGAAGCCGTCGACCTCCGAATTGCTCGACTGGCTGAAGCTGCTGGTGGCCGAGGACATCCCGGCCGAGGCGCTGCAGAGCAAGGACGACAAGGTGGCCGTGCCGCCGCTGGTCGGCGCGCTGCTGAAGAACGAGCAGGACGTGACGCTGTTCGAGAAGCTGGTGTTCATGCAGCGACACAACCGATGAATTTGGACCACCCCCGAAGCGGCTTCGCCGCCCCCCCTCAAGGGGGCAACGCCAGTGGCCGGGCAGAGCCCGATCCACGGCGTTCGCTTGAAATGGCGCGACGCCCACGCTAGCGGCCGAGACGAACCATGTGGCCCGAGCCCCTCACGTTGCAAGGTCGCCACGCGACGTTGAAGCCACTGGCCGCAGAACATGTCGACGGCCTGGTCGACGCGGTGCGCGACGGCGAGCTGTGGAAGCTCTGGTACACCAGCATCCCGTCGCCCGAACGCATGGCCGCCGAGATCGAGCGCCGGCTCGGCCTGCAGGCGCAGGGCTCGATGCTGCCGTTCACGGTGTTCGACGCCGCTGGCCGCATCGCCGGCATGACCACCTACATGAACATCGACGCGGCCAACAAGCGCGTCGAGATCGGCAGCACCTGGTACTGCCCGCCGCGTGCAGCGCACGCCGCTGAATACCGAATGCAAGTGGCTGCTGCTGCGCCATGCCTTCGAGGCACTCGACTGCATCGCCGTCGAATTCCGCACCCACCGCCTGAACACGCAGAGCCGGCGCGCCATCGAGCGCCTGGGCGCGCAGCTCGACGGCATCCTGCGCGCCCACCAGCGCGCCGCCGACGGCATCGCTGCGCGACACCGCCGTCTACAGCATCACGGCCGCCGAATGGCCGACGGTGAACTCTCACCTCGTCTGGCAGCTCGAACGGCCACGGTGACGCCGATGCTGATCGACTTCTTCTACCACCCTGCGCGCGGCCAAGCTGCCGGTGTCGGTGCGCGAGTACCTGACGCTGCTCGAGGCCCTGAAGGCCGGCGTGATCGGCCCTTCGGTCGACGACTTCTACTTCCTCGCCCGCACCACGCTGGTCAAGGACGAAGCGCTGTTCGACAAGTTCGACCGCGCCTTCTCGGCCTACTTCAAGGGCGTCGACGCTGCGCGCCGACTTCACGCAGGACGTGCCGCTCGAGTGGCTGCGCAAGACCTTCGAGCTCGAGCTCTCGCCCGAAGAGAAGGCCGCGATCGAGAAGATGGGCTGGGACGAGCTGATGGCCACGCTGAAGAAGCGCTTCGAGGAGCAGAAGGAGCGCCACGAAGGCGGCAGCAAGATGATCGGCACCGGCGGCACCAGCCCGTTCGGCGCCTACGGCTTCAACCCGCAGGGCATCCGCATCGGCCAGGCCGGCGGGCGCAACAAGAGCGCGGTCAAGGTCTGGGACCAGCGCGCCTACAGGGACTACGACGACACCAAGGAACTCGGCACGCGCAACATCAAGGTCGCGCTGCGCCGGCTGCGCCGCTTCGCCCGCGAGGGCGGCGATCTCGAACTCGACCTCGACGACACGATCCACAGCCACCGCCGCCAACGCCGGCCTGCTCGACATCAAGATGGTGCCCGAGCGCCACAACAAGGTGAAAGTGCTGTTGCTGATGGACGTGGGCGGCACGATGGACGAGCACATCCACCGCGTCGAAGAACTGTTCTCCGCGGCCAAGAGCGAGTTCAAGCACCTCGAGTTCTATTACTTCCACAACTGCGTCTACGACTTCATGTGGAAGAACAACCGGCGCCGCTTCGCCGAGAAGTTCGCCACCTGGGACCTGATCCGCAAGTACAACCGCGACTACAAGCTGGTCTTCGTCGGCGACGCGACGATGAGCCCCTACGAAATCCTGCAACCCGGCGGCAGCGTCGAGTACAACAACGAAGAGCCCGGCGCCGAATGGCTGCAACGCCTGACCCAGGCCTTCCCCAAACACGCCTGGATCAACCCGGAACCGCAGGGCGTATGGCAGTACCGCCAAAGCATCTCGATCATCGGCCAGCTGCTGAACCAGCGCATGTTCCCGCTGACGCTGGCCGGCCTCGAAGGAGCGATGCGGCTGCTCAGCAAATGAGCCGCTGGCGCAGCGCTGCGGCGAGCGCTCTGTGGGCGGCTGCGGTCGCGATGCTCGGTGGCTGCGCGACGTTGCCCGCCCCGCAGACCGACGGCCCGCCGCCACCGCCGCCGCAGGTGCAACTGACGATCGACGCGCCCGGCGAACTCAGGCGGCTGCTGGAAACGCATCTCGACCTGGCCCGGGTGGGCATCGTCGCGCCGGGTGAAGCGCTGTCGGAAACCGAATTGCGCCGCCTCGAAGCGGCCACGCCGGCGCAGGCCCGCGCGCTGCTGGCGACCCTGGGCTACATGGACCCCGCAGTGCGCGTGCAGCGCGAGCCCAGCGAAGCCGGCGCGCCGGCGCTCGTGCGCATCGTCGTCACGCCGGGCGCGCGCAGCCGCATCGAGCGGGTCGAACTCGAGTTGCAGGGCGCGCTGGCCGACGCCGCGGCACGCGGCGATGCCGGCGCGCGCGAGACGCTCGCGGCGTGGCGCGCGGCCTGGCGCCTGCCGGCCGGCAGTGCCTTCACCGACAGCGCCTGGCGCGACGCCAAGCTCGCCGCACTGGCGCAGTTGCGCAGCGCCGGCTATGCCGCAGCAACGTGGCAGCGCACCGCGGCGCAGGTCGATGCCGAGGCCGCGCGCGTGAGCATCGCCGTGGTGGCCGACTCGGGGCCGCTGTTTCGCACCGGCGCGCTCGAGGTGCAGGGCCTGCAGCGCCAGTCCGAACGCAGCGTGCGCAACCTGGCCGGGTTCGCGCCCGGCGCCACGGCCACCGAAGCCCGGCTGCTCGATTACCAGGAACGGTTGCAGCGCGCCGGCCTGTTCGAGCGCGCCACCGTCACGCTGGCCACCGACCCGGCCAACGCCGACGCCGCGACGGTCACCGTGGCCGTCAGCGAGCTGCCGTTGCAACAGGCCACCGCCGGCATCGGCATCAGCGCCAACAATGGCCCGCGCATCTCGGCCGAACACCTGCACCGACGCGTGTTCGGCACCCGGGCGACGATGCGCAACCGGTTCGAGGTCGGCCGCGTGCGCCAGGCGTGGGAGGGCGAGCTGTCGTCGCACACCCAGCCCGGCCTCTACCGCAACTTGATCGGCGGCACGGCCGAACGGCTCGAGTCCGACACCGACCGCGTGATCTCGCTGCGCATGCGTGTCGGGCGCGCGTACGAAACGCAGCGCGCCGAGCGGCTGACGTTCGTCGAACTCGAGCGCGCCCTGGTGCGGCCGTTCGCCACCGCGCTGCAGCCCACGCCGGTCGACTCCGACACCATCGCCGCCTCGCTCAACCAGCACGGGGTGTGGCGCGACGTCGACAGCGTGATCCTGCCGACGCTCGGCCGCAGCTTCGCGTTGCAGGGCGGGCTCGGCGGCGTGCACAGCAACGGCGGTGCCCTGGCCAGCGGCGGCTTCGCGCGGCTGCACGCACGGCTGCAGCTGTGGCGGCCGCTCGGCGCCGATTGGTACGGCCAGGCCCGCCTCGAGCTCGGCCAGGTGTTCGCGCGACTCGGGGTCAACGTGCCCGAGTCGCAGCGATTCCGTGCCGGCGGCGACGATTCGGTGCGCGGCTATGCCTTCCGCTCGTTGACGCCGCAGGTCGACGGCGTCGACACCGGTGGCCGCGTCGTCGCCACGGCCAGCGTCGAGGTCGCGCACCCGATCAGCGCGCGCCTGCCCAACGTCTGGTGGGCGGCCTTCGTCGACAGCGGCCGCGCCGCCGAGCGCTGGCAGGACTGGAGCGCCGCCTGGGGTGCCGGCGTCGGCGTGCGCTGGCGCAGCCCGGTCGGCCCGCTGCGCGCCGACATCGCGTACGGCGACGAGGTCAGGCAGTGGCGCCTGCACTTCTCGGTGGGCATCGCGTTCTGAACATGGCCCCACCGGACGCTGCCCCCGCGCGCCCCGCGCGCGCCCGACCGCGCCACTGGCTGCGCGCGCTGCTGGCCACGCTGTTGCTCGGCGCGTTGCTGCTGGTCGGCGGCGTGGCCTGGCTGGCTCGCGGTGATGGCAGCAGTGCATGGCTGCTCGCGCGCGCCCCCGGCGTCACGGCCAGCGGCACGCAGGGCTCGCTCGCCGGCGGGCCGTTCCGCGCCGAGCGCGTCGAGCTGAAGCTGGGCTCGCGCACCCTGGTCGTGCACGGCCTGGCCTGGCGCGATGCACGCTGGCAGTGGCGGCCGCATGAAGGTGCCCGCATCGGCTTGGCCCTGGTGGCGCTGCAAGCCGAGCGCGTCGAGTTGAGCGGCGCGGCGTCGAACGAGCCGCTGGCCGTGCCGGCCAGCCTGCGCCTGCCCGTCGCGCTGGCGCTGCCCGATGCGCGCATCGGCACGCTGGCCATCGAAGGCCAGGCGCCGCTGACGCAGATTGCATTCAGCGCCGAGTTCGGTACACGCGCCGGCGCCGAACACCGCATCAGCCAACTCGCGTTCGCGTGGGACCGTGCCCAGGTGCAGGGCCGCGCCACGATCGCCAGCGACGCGCCGTTCGCGCTCGACCTCGAGGCCGAGGCGCATTCGCGTGAAGGGGCAGCGCGGCCCTGGCGGGCCCGCCTGAACGCCCGCGGTCCGCTGCAGACCCTGGCGTTGCAGGCGCAGCTCGGCAGCGACACGGCGCCGGGTGCGACGTTGCGCGGCGAGGCCACGCTGCAGCCGTTTGCCACCTGGCCGCTGGCGGCGTTGGCTGCGACGACGCAGGACCTCGACCTCGCCAGCATCGGCAGCGGCCTGCCGGCCACGCGCCTGTCCGGCCGTGCCGACATCGACACCCGCGGGCTGGACGCGCCGGTGCGCGCGCAGCTGGCGCTGACCAATGCGTTGCCGGGCCGCTGGGACCAGCAGCGCCTGCCGTTCACCGCGCTCGATCTGGATCTCAGTGGCCATCCACGGCAACGTACGCACATGGCCGTGCAGCGCCTGGCGATTCAACTGGCCGCGGGCGCCGGCCGCATCGACGGCAGCGGCGACTGGCACGGCGATGCGGCCGAACTGGCGCTGCGCCTGCATGGCGTGCGGCCGGCACTGCTCGACGCGCGCGCGCCGGCGATGACGCTCGGCGGCACGGTAACGATGCAGCTCGGCGGTCTGCCGGCACCCGACGGCTCGCGGCAGCCCGCGACGACGCAGGACCTGCAGGCCCGGCTCGCGCTCGACGGCCGCCTCGACGCCCGCAGCGCGCTGCCGGTGCAGATCGGCGCGCAAGTGCAGGCCGAACGCAGCGATGGGGCGTGGCGCATCGAGATGCGCGAATTCGACGCCCGCAGCGGCGCGGCGCGTGCGCAGGCCACGCTGGCCGCCGAGCGCAGCGTCGCGGGGGGATGGCGCCTGCGCAGCGCCGGCGAACTGGCCGGCATGGACCCGGCGCTGTGGTTCCCCGGCGCAGGCGGCAATGCGTGGCGCCAGGGCCCGCACCGGCTGGCCGGTCGTTGGAAAGCCGATCTGCAGGACGGCGCGACGGCGGTACCGGCACGCCCGATCGCGGCGCGCATGCTGGCGCTGCGCGGCGAAGCCGAGCTCACGCTGCGCGACAGCCTGCTCGCCGGCGTACCGTTGCAGGGCCAGCTGCGGCTGGACGGACGCGCGCCTGGCTGGGGGGTCGATGCCGAACTGATGGCCGGCAGCAACCGCGCCACGCTGCAAGGGCGACTCGCAACGCGCGCCGATGACGACCGCTGGCGTGGCGAGCTCGACGCACCCGCGCTGGTGGCACTGCAGCCGCTCGCGGCGCTCTTTCCAGCCGCCGCGGCGGCGTTGCGCGGCCCCGACGGTGCACTCGCGCTGGCGGGCCAGCTCGCCGGCCAGCTGCAAGCCCAGGGCCGCTGGCCGGCGCTGCGCGCAAGCGGCACGCTGCGCGCCAGCGCGCTGCAGGCCGGCCAGTTTGCGCGCCTTGCGCGTGCAAGGGCAAGGGCAGGCCGGGCCCGACGCCGCGGCGCCGCTCGACCTGCAGCTCGATGCCGATCAGCTGACGCTCGGCGCACTGCGCGCCGACACGCTGCAGGCGCGCATCGACGGCAGCCTCGGCGCACACCGCGTCGCGCTCGACCTGGCGTCACCGTTGCGGCCACCGGCCTGGGCCGATGCGTTGCTCGGCGCGCGAGCCAACGGCTCGCGCCTGCTGTGGCGTGCGCAGGGGCAGTGGCAACCCGGCGATGCGCGTGACGGCCCGCTGGCAGGTCGCTGGTCGGGCCAGGCCATCGAGATCGAGACGCGCGCCCGCATGGCGGGCACCGCGGCCGGCACCGCCAGCGGCGCGGTTGTCGCGGCCGCCGGTGGCGACGGCCCCACCTGGCTGCGTGCGCGCGAACTGCGCGCCACGCTGCAGTTCGATGCCGACGGCCGACTGCTTGCCGCGAGCGCCGAGCCGGGCCGCGCCGAACTGCTCGGTGCCGCACTGCGCTGGCGCCAGGCACAGTGGCGCGCCAGTGCCACGGCGGGCGAGGCGGCGGTCGACGTCGAACTCGAACCGCTGGCCGTGGCACCGTGGCTGGCGCGGCTGCAGCCCGCCGCCGGGCTCGGCGGCAACCTGATGCTGGCCGGTCGTGCGCGCGTGACCGTCGGCCAGCAGTTCAGCGCCGACGTCGTGCTCGAACGCAGCACTGGCGACCTGACGCTGACCGACGACACCGGTACCACGCCGTTCGGGCTCAGTGATCTGCGATTCGCCGTCGCTGCGCAGGAAGGCACTTGGCACTTCACGCAGGCGCTGGCGGGCAGCAACCTCGGTGTGCTCGCCGGCGCGCAGAGCCTGCGGCTGCCGGCCGGTGCCCGCTGGCCGCGCCCCGACACGCCGATGCAGGGCGTGCTCGAGTGGCGCATCGCCGACCTCGGCGCCTGGGCCCCGCTGACGCCGCCGGGTTGGCGACTGTCGGGCACGCTGCGCACCGGTGCCGCGCTCGGCGGCACGTTCGGCGCGCCGGAAGTCACCGGCGAGATGAGCGGCAGCCGCCTCGCGGCGCGCAGCCTGCTGCAGGGCGTGGACGTGCGCAACGGTGAGCTGGCCATGTCGCTGCGCGGCAGCCAGGCGCGCATCGACCGTTTCGTCTTCAAGGGCGGCGACGGCGAGTTGCGCTTGACGGGTGGCGCCAACCTCGGTGCCGAGCCGAGCGCGCAGCTGCAACTCGCTGCCGAGCGCTTCCAGTTGCTCGGGCGCTTCGATCGCCGCATCGTCGCCAGCGGCAACGCCACATTGGCGCTGGCGCCGCAATCGCTCGCACTCGACGGCCGCTTTCGTGTCGACGAGGGGCTGGTCGACTTCAGCCGCAGCGACGCGCCGAGCCTGGACAGCGACGTGCAGGTGCGTGGCGGCCGGGCTGCCGCAGCTGCTGCTGCCGCCGACGCTGCCGCCAGCGCCGCCACCCCCGGCACGAACAGCCCGCCGCGCGCCACGCGCATCGCGCTGCAGATCGACCTCGGTGACGACCTGAAGGTGCGGGGCCACGGCCTCGACACGCGATTGCGCGGCAACCTGGCGCTGGCCGCGCCCGGCGGGCGCCTGGCCATCACCGGCAGCGTGCGCACGGAGGCCGGCAGCTACGCCGCCTACGGCCAGAAGCTGACGATCGAGCGCGGCGTGCTGGCCTTCAGCGGCCCGGCTGACGACCCGCGCCTGGACATCCTGGCGCTGCGGCCCAACCTCGATCTGCGCGTCGGCGTGCTGGTCAGTGGCAGCGCGCAGAAGCCGCGCGTGCGCCTGTTCAGCGAACCCGAGATGAGCGACACCGACAAGCTGTCCTGGCTGGTGCTCGGCCGCGCCCCGGATGGCCTCGCGCGCACCGACACGGCATTGCTGCAACGCGCCGCGCTGGCGCTGCTGGCCGGCGAAGGCCAGGGCCTCGACGCCACGCTGCTGGCCAATATCGGCCTGGACGAGTTCTCGGTGCGCCAGACCGAGACCGGCGAGGTGCGCGACACCGTCGTCACCGTCGGCAAGCAGTTGTCGCGCCGCTGGTTCGTCGGCTACGAACGCGGCGTCAACAGCACCACCGGCACCTGGCAGCTGATCTACCGCGCTGCGCAAAGCTTCACGCTGCGCGCGCAATCGGGCGAGGACAACGCGCTCGACGCGATCTGGACCTGGCGCTGGAACTGAAGCCTGCGCCTGCGCGCCCGTGCAGGCCAGCGGCAGCTGCGACAAACGCACGCGGCGCGCCGGGCCGGGCGGCGGCAGGCCTCAAGATCCAGCCGCCGCGGGCCGATGACGGGGTGCTGCCAAGGCCCCACCCAACCCGACACCGTCCGCCATGAAGTCCTGGCTCGCCCGCCTGATCTCGCCGTGGCAACCGGCCGCCGCGGCCGCACCGCCTGCGGTCGCCATGCCCGCGGCGCAGCCCAGGGCCATGGGCACGGCGGCGGCGGGCGCGCCGGCGCGCCCGGACATGCCGGCAGCGCCGGTCGACGCGGCGAGCCTGGACCTCGCCTTCCTGGCCTGGATGGCCGGCGGCACCGCCTGCGTCGTCGCGCCGGCCGGGCTGCGCGAACGCGCCGCGCTGCAGCACCTGGACCGCCTGATCGCCGATACGGCGGCGCACCACCGCTTGCTGCCGCGCGCGGCGGCCGTGATCCCGCCGCTGCTGGCCCGGCTGCGCAGCCCTGCGCTCTCGTTGCCAGACCTGCAGCAACAGATCTCGCGCGACGTGACGCTGGTGGCCGAAGTCATCCGCATGGCCAACAGCCTGCACTACCGGCGCGATGCCGCGGTCGTCGAACTCGACCATGCGATCCAGTTGCTCGGCGTCGATGGCCTGCGCAAGGCGATCGCACGCGCCGTGCTCAAGCCGTTGATCGAGGCGCGGGGCGGCAGACTGTCCGCCTGCAGCGCGACGCGACTGTGGGAGCACACCGACAGGAAGGCGCAACTGTGCGCGGCACTGGCCCGTGGCATGGGCTTCGAACCGTTCGATGGCTATCTTTCGGGCCTGGCGCACAACGCCGTCTGGTCGGTGGTGCTGCGCACGATGGACGAAATCGACGGCAAGGCGCCCTGGCGCCTCAGCCCCGCCTTCGTGACGGCGCTGGGCACCCGCCGCGATCGCCTGTTCGCCGTGGTGGCACGCCAATGGCAACTGGCCGACGGCATGGCCGAAGCCGCCGCCGAAAGGGCGGCGCTTGGCCTGCCCGGCGAGACCTCGGCACCGATGCGGTTGCTCTACGGTGCTGACCGCCTGGCGTGGCTGCTGTGCATCCCCGACCGGGCGCACGCCACGGCGATGGCGGAGCCCTTGCTGCGCGACGCCGACGACACGGTGCGTGCCTGCTATGCCGCGCTGGAAGCGGCACGCGCCGCGGCGCCGCAGGACGAGCATCAACCCTGATCGCGACGGCGCGGCGCGCACATTTGCCGCCGCACGTTTCACCGTGCGTCAGTCGATGGCAAACCGCGCGCGCAGGCGTGGATGGCGAAACACCAGCGCGGCGGCCGCAGTGAGCAACGCCACGACGACCAGGATCAACGCCAGACGGCCCCAGGGCTGGCCGCTGGCCATGCGCTGCTGGATGTGGCCGACCGCGGTCCGGAGCCATTCGATCGCACCGCCGAGCAGGCACAACTGCACCAGGCGCGCCACCCAGGCCCGCGGCCACGCGAGCAGCGCCATCAGTACCAGGCAAATCAGCAGCAGCGGCCACGAACCCGCGCGGTAGAAGTGGGCAGCCAACGCGGCGAAGGCCAGCGCCGGGGCGATCAGCAAGACCAGGTGCATGGCTCTCGATCGATGCAATGGCGACAGGCTAGCGTGCAAAGAGGCTGCGCCGTTGACGCAACGCAGAACGACGCCCGCGCATGGCGTGCAGCATCACTCCATGGATCCGTCGCCGCCGCCCGCCGAATCCGCCGCAGCAAGGCGCGCGGCGCGGTTGGCGGCGCCCCGCCTGGCGCGCGAGTTGGCAACCGTCGCGGCCATGGTGCGCCTGTACTGCCGCGACCATCACGCCGGCGTCCCGCACGATGAGCGCCGGCTGTGCGCGGCATGCGCCGATCTCCAGGACTACGCTTGCAAGCGCCTGGCCGCCTGCACCTACGGCGCCGACAAGCCCACCTGCGTCAACTGCCCGATCCATTGCTACGGACGTCGCCAGCGCGAGGCGATGCGCGGGGTGATGCGCTATGCCGGCCCACGCATGCTGTGGCGGCATCCGCTGCTTGCGGTGGCACACCTCATCGACGGGCGGCGCCCGGCGCCACCCAGGCCGAACAGCCGACGCCCCGGCAGCGGGCCAGGACACGGCGACCGCGCCACCGCGCTGACGGCATTGCACGAACGGACCGGGCGGCGCGCGCCCTCAATCCAGCCCACCCTCGACCGCGCCGCCATCGACGCGCCAGCGCAGCATGCCGCCGGCGAGATTGGCCACCTGCGCAAAGCCGGCCTGCTGCAGCATCGCCACCGCGCGCGCCGAGCGCGAGCCCGAGCGGCACACCGCCACCACCGGGCGCGCGCGGTCGAGCGTGGCCAGATGGCCTTCGAGGCTGGCGAGCGGGATCAATTGCGCCTGCGCGATGTGGCCGAGCGGGCCATGGAACTCGGCGGGCTCGCGCACGTCGACGATCTGCACCGCGCCGCCGTGCAGCGCCTCGGCCAGCGCGTGCGGCTCGATCTCCCACAGGCCGCCGAAGTTGCAGCGCACGCGTGCCCAGGCCGGCTCGGCACTGGCCCACGCATCACTGTCGGGGCGGCCGCAGCGCAGGTTGGCGGGCACCGCGATGTCGATCTTCTTCGGGTGCGGCAGGTGCAGGTTGCTCATGTGGCCGGCGAAATCGTCTTCGCTGACCTCCCCGCCCAGGCGCGGGTTGTA
Source organism: uncultured beta proteobacterium (assembly GCA_963840805.1). GTDB lineage: Bacteria > Pseudomonadota > Gammaproteobacteria > Burkholderiales > Burkholderiaceae_C > CADEEN01. The sequence continues at coordinate 425,321 of CAWJAJ010000015.1, forward strand.
GCGGCGCTCTTCGTCGACGCTGGTCACCGTGAGGCCGTTGTAGTCGTGGCCCGGATAGACCAGGCAGTGCGCCGGCAGCGTGAAGATCTGCCGGCGCACCGAGGCGTACAGCGCATGCGAGTCGCCCTGCTGGAAATCCGTGCGGCCGCAGCCGCGGATCAGCAGGCAATCGCCGCTGAAGGCGCAGCTCTCGTCGTCCAGCACATAGGTCAGGCAGCCACCGGTGTGACCCGGCGTCGCGCGCACACCGAGCCAACGGGCACCGAACGCCACGCGCTCGCCGTGCTCGAGCAGCCGGTCGGCGCCTTGCGCGCCGCTCGCGCGCGCCACTGCAATGCGACTGCCCAGGCGCTCGCGCAGCAGCCAGGCCCCGGTGACGTGATCGGCATGGACATGGGTTTCGAGCGTCCACGCCAGCGTGAGGCCGAGTTCGGCCACCAGCGCCGCATCGCGCCGCGCCTGTTCGAACACCGGGTCGATCAGCAGCGCCTGGCCGCTGGCGCGATCGCCGAGCAGGTAGGTGTAGGTCGACGAGGCGGCGTCGAACAACTGGCGAAAAATCAGCATCACGCGATCATCGCCATGGCCCGCCATCGGCGCAAGGTGCAGCCCAGGGGCGGCTCCTACAATGCGCGCCGACGCCGCCGTAGTTCAATGGATAGAACGAGCGCCTCCTAAGCGCTAGATGCAGGTTCGATTCCTGCCGGGGGCGCCACGCCAACGCACCGGCCACGCCATATGCCCCGTTCAGCGGCGCATCGCCCGCGACAGCAACAGCACCGGTAACAGGCCGACCGCGACGATGGCCAGCGACGGCAGCGCGGCTTCGGCCAGGCGCTCGTCGCGCGCCAGGTTGTAGGCCATCACGGCCAGCGTGTCGCTGTTGAACGGGCGCAGCACCAACGTCGCCGGCAATTCCTTCATCACGTCGACGAATACCAGCAGCGCGGCGGCCAGCACCGAGCGCCGCAGCAGCGGCAGGTGCACGGCACCGAGCAGCCGCGCCCGCGAGGCGCCGAGCATGCGGGCGCTGTCGTCGAGGCTGGCCGGCAGGCGCGCGTAGCCGGCCTCGAGCGATTGCAGCGCAACCGCCGAGAAGCGCACCAGGTAGGCGTAGATCAGGCCGGCCACCGTGCCGGTGATCAGCGCCGGCAAGGGTGCCTCGGGCCAAAGTGCCTGCAGCGCGCCCAGCGGCAGCAGGATGCCGACGGCGATCACCGCGCCCGGCACCGCATAGCCCAGCGACACCGTGCGCACCGCAGCCGTCAGCACGCGGGTGGTCACGCTGCGGTCGGTGCGCGATGCGGCCAGGCGCAGCGCGAAGGCCAGCACCAGCGCCAGCGCCGCGGCCAACAGGGCCGCGCTGGCGGCCAGCTCGAAGCTGGTCAGGCACCAACGTGCAAAGCGGGCCAGCGGCAGCCCGACCTCGCTCCAGCGCGACTCCTGCCACACCAGCCGCGCCAGCAGCGCGAGCGGCAGCACGAAGCCGAAGGCGACCGGCAATGCGCACAGGCTCCAGGCCAGCCCGGCCAGCCGGCCATGCAGCACCACCGGCCGCGCTTCGTTGCCGCTGCCCTGGCTGGCCACGCGGCTGGCGGCAAAGCGCAGGTGGCGGCGCGCGCGGCGCTCGGCCCACAACAGCAGCGCCACCAGCGCCAGCAGCAGCGAGGCCAGCTGGGCCGCCGCGATGCGGTCGTTCATCACCAGCCAGGCCTTGTAGATGCCGGTGGAGAAAGTCGTCAGGCCGAAGTAGGCGCCAACACCATAATCGGCCAGCGTCTCCATCAGCGCCAATGCCATGCCAGCCACCAGCGCCGGGCGCGACAACGGCAACGCCACCGCCCCGATACGGCGCCACAGGCCGGCACCGAGCAGCCGCGCGGCTTCCATCATCTGCACGCCGCGCTCGGCCAGCGCGGTGCGCACCAGCAGGTAGACATACGGATACAGGCACAGCACGAACAGCACCACCGCGCCCGGCAGGCTGCGCACGTCGGGCCACAGTGCGCCCTCGAGACCGGTGACGGCGCGCAGCGCCGTCTGCAACGGGCCGCCGTACTGGAGGAAATCGGTATAGGCGTAGGCCAGCACGTAGGCCGGCATCGCCATCGGCAGCAACAGCGCCCATTCGAAGACGCGCCGGCCGGGAAACTCGAACAACGCCACGGCAGCGGCGGCGCCACCGCCGAGCAAGGCCACGCCGGCCGCGACGAAGACGGCCAGCAGCAGCGACTGCAGCGCATAGCCAGCCAGCACGGTCTGGGCCTGGTGCGTCAGCACGGCCCAGGCATCGGCATCGAACGCCAGCCACGCCCCGAGCACGCCGAGCACCGGCAGGGCAAGCAGCAGGCAGATCGACGTCAGCAGCAATCGCATGGGCGGTGACTCGCAGGGGCCACCGGCACAGGCCGCCGGCGCAAATGCGAACAATCCTCATTCTTATGTAACAGCTATCATACGGGCATGTTCCTCGTCCTCGACCAAGTGGGAGTGCGCTATCCGGGCAGCCGTGCCTCGCACGATGCCGTGCAGGGCGTCTCACTGGCGTTGGCCAAGGGCCAGATCGGCGTGCTGATCGGCCCGTCGGGCTGCGGCAAGACCTCGCTGCTGCGCGCAGTGGCCGGGCTCGAGCGCCTGGCCGGCGGCCGCCTGTCGATGGCCGGTCGGCTGCTCGCCGACACGGCCACCCATGTCGCGGCCGAGGATCGGCGCATCGGCATGGTGTTCCAGGACTACGCGCTGTTCCCGCACCTCAACGTGCGCGACAACGTGGCCTTCGGCGTGCGCGACTTGCCGCGCGCCGAGCGCCAGCAGCGCATCGAGCAGGTGCTCGAGCTGGTCGGGCTGGCCCACGCCGCACGGCGCGCCCCGCACCAGTTGTCGGGCGGCCAGCAGCAGCGCGTGGCGCTGGCCCGGGCGCTGGCGCCGCAGCCGCAGTTGCTGCTGCTCGACGAGCCGTTCTCGAACCTGGACGTCGACCTGCGCGAGCGCCTGGCGCACGACATCCGGGCCATCCTGCAGCAGACCGGCACCACCGCGCTGTTCGTGACCCACGACCAGATCGAGGCCTTTGCGATCGGCGATCTGATCGGCGTGATGCACCTGGGCCGGCTCGAGCAGTGGGACGACGCGTACACCCTGTATCACCGCCCGGCGACGCGTTTTGTCGCCGACTTCATCGGTCACGGCGTGTTCGCGCCGGCGCGCATCGTCGCGACCGACGAGGGCCCGCGCGTACAGACACCGCTGGGTGCCCTGTCCGACGCCAGCGAATGCCCGTTGCCGAGTGCCTACCCGGGGGGCGAATGCGATGTGCTGCTGCGGGCCGACGACATCGTGCACGACGACGCGGCCGCGGTGAAAGCGCGCATCGAGCGCAAGGCCTTTCGTGGCTCGGAGTTCCTCTACACGCTGCGGCTGGCCAGCGGCGAGCGGGTGCTGGCGCATGTACCCAGCCATCACGACCACCAGATCGGCGAATGGATCGGCATCCGTGCCGTCGTGGACCACGTCGTGACCTTCGAGCGCACGGCGGCCCGCACGCCATCGGTCGAGGCCCTGGATTCGGGTGGAATCCCCCTTGACGGGGGCTGAACTTTGCCCTTGTTCACGCGCTCGAAAGCAGGCCTCGGCGTATAGTCGCCGCAGGGGTTACAGGAGCACCTTGATGGGCGCCAAATTGAAAGTTGCCGGCTTCGTTGCCGTGGGTGCGCTGGCCGGCGCGTTGACGACGATGCAACTGCAGGCCTTTGCCCGCGGCAGCTTCGCGCCGTTGCCGCTCGAGGAACTGCAGCAACTGGCCGCAGTGTTCGGCATGATCAAGAGCGACTACGTCGAGGCCGTCGATGAGAAGAAGCTGATCACCGATGCGATCGGCGGCATGGTTTCGGGGCTGGACCCGCACAGCCAGTATTTCGACAAGAAGTCGTTCAAGGAATTCCGCGAAGGCACGACGGGCAAGTTCGTCGGCATCGGCATCGAGATGGCGATGGAAGACGGCCTCGTCAAGGTGGTGTCGCCGATCGAGGGCTCGCCGGCGTTCCGCGCCGGGCTGAAGAGTGGCGACCTGATTACCCGCATCGACGACACGCCGGTCAAAGGCTTGACCGTGGACCAGGCCGTCAAGCGCATGCGCGGCGAGCCCAACACCAAGGTCACGCTCTCCGTGTTCCGCAAGGACGAATCGCGCACCTTCCCGGTGACGCTGATTCGCGAAGAGATCCGCCAGCAAAGCGTGCGCAGCAAGATCGTCGAACCGGGCTATGCCTGGCTGCGCATCAGCGTATTCCAGGAGCGCTCGGTCGACGACTTCGCGAAGAAGATCGACGAGATCTACAAGGCCGAGCCGAACCTGAAGGGCTTGGTGCTCGATCTGCGCAACGATCCGGGCGGCCTGCTCGACGGCGCGATCGGCATCTCGGCGGCCTTCCTGCCCGCCGATGCGGTGGTCGTCACCACCAACGGCCAGGTGGCCGATTCGAAAGCCACCTTCAAGGCTGCGCCCGAGTTCTATGCCCGCCGTGGCGCCGACCCGCTGCGCCGCCTGCCCGAAGCGATCAAGAAGGTGCCGCTGGTGGTGCTGGTCAACGAAGGCTCTGCGTCGGCCAGCGAGATCGTCGCCGGCGCACTGCAAGACCACAAGCGGGCGACGATCATGGGTGCGCAGACTTTCGGCAAGGGTTCGGTGCAGACCTGGCGCCCGCTGACCGCCGACACGGCGCTGAAGATCACGACTGCGCGCTACTACACGCCGCAGGGCCGTTCGATCCAGGCCACTGGCATCGTGCCCGATGTCTGGCTCGACGAAACGGCCGACGGCAACGTGTTCGCCGCGTTGCGCCTGCGCGAGGCCGATCTCGACAAGCACCTGACGACACCCGACGAGAAGAAGGACGACGCCCGCAGCAAGGCGCGCGACGAAGCGCGCAAGAAGCTCGAGGATCAACTGGCCAAGAGCAAGGAGCCGCCCAAGCCGCTGCCCGAGTTCGGCAGCCTCGAGGACTTCCCGCTGCGCCAGGCGCTGAATCAGTTGCAAGGCAAGACCGTGATGGCTTCCAAGACCGCCGTCGAGCGCAAGGCCGAAGCCAAGACCGATTGACTGCGTTCATCAACCCGCCTGAAAGGCCCGCGATCAGCGGGCCTTTTTTCCTGCTTGGGAAGCAATCACGGGGCCTTTCTTCCTGCGGGCATGGCCATGGATGACGACCAACTGTTGCGCTACTCGCGCCACATCCTGCTCGATGAGCTCGGCATCGAGGGCCAGCGGCGCCTGCTCGCTTCGCACGCCCTGGTCATCGGCGCCGGCGGTCTGGGCTCGCCGGTGGCGCTGTACCTCGGCACCGCCGGGGTCGGACGCCTGACGATCGTCGACCACGACGTCGTCGACGTCACCAACCTGCAGCGCCAGATTGCGCACAACCTGGCGCGCGTCGGCCGGCCGAAGGCCGAATCGGCCCGTGACACGATTGCGGCGATCAATCCCGATGTGCAGGTGCGCCCGCTCGTCGAGCGCGCCGATGCCGCGCGCTTGGATGCACTGGTTCGCGACGCCGACGTGGTGATCGACTGCAGCGACAACTTCGCGACGCGCCAGGCCGTCAACGCGGCCTGCGTCACCCACCGCAAGCCGCTCGTCGCGGGCGCGGCGATCGGCTTCGACGGCCAGGTCTCGGTCTACGATACGCGCCAGCCCGATGCGCCCTGCTACGCGTGCCTGTTCCCGGCCGAGGCGACGTTCGAGGAAGTGCAGTGCGCGACGATGGGCGTATTCGCGCCGCTGGTCGGCATCATCGGCACGGTGCAGGCGGCCGAGGCGCTGAAGCTGCTGGCCGGCGTCGGCAGCTCACTGGCCGGGCGCCTGCAGATGCTCGATGCACGCGCGATGGAATGGACCGAGATCCGCATGCATCGCAGCGCGGGCTGCCCCGTGTGCGGCCAACGCTGACTCACGCGCGCAACGTCGCCAGCAGCGCATCGGGCACCTCGATGCCCTCGGCCTCGGCCCGGCGACGCAGTGCCTCGCGCCGCGCGCCGGGCAGCCGCACGCCGTCGTCCTTGGCCATCTCGGCCACCAGCACCTCGACGCGGTCGAGGTAGTGCGCCGACCCGGCCAGCGCGCCGGGATCGACGACGACGAAGGCCTGGCCGATGCGCGGCCGGTTGCCCTCGTCGACGAAGAAGCTCGAGGCCTCGAAGCCGAACTGGGCTCCGATCAAGGCCGTGACCAGCAGTTCGACCACCAGCGCCAGCATCGCGCCTTTCGGCGACGACACCGCGCCGATCGGCAGCATCGAGCCGGCCAGCGCGGCATTGGCATCGGTGGTCGGCTGGCCGTCGGCAGCGAGCGCCCAGCCGAGCGGGATCGGCTGGCCGGCCTTGGCCGCGACCATGACCTTGCCGCGCGCGACTTCGCTGAGGCTGAGGTCGATCATCAAGGCATCGCCATGGCGCCGCGGGAACACCGCCGCCACCGGGTTGGTGCCGAAAATCGGGTGCTTGCCGCCGGCCGCCGGCATCGCCGCCGGCGAGTTGGCGAAACCGAGGCCGACCATGCCGGCCGCGGCCACCGGCCGCAGGTGATCGACGACGACGCCGCAGTGGTGGCTGTTGATGACGCCGGCGAAGGCAACGCCGTATTCGCGGGCGCGTGCGATGGCCTCGCGCACCGCCAGTTCGCAGGCCGGGAAGGCAAGTCCCTCGCCGGCATCGACCTGGCAGGCGCCGCCGCGCCCGGCGGACACGCGTGGTACGGCATCCTTGTTCACGCGGCCATTGCGCAGGTGGGTGGCGTACTGCGCCACGCGCGACAGGCCGTGAGAACCCAAGCCTTGCGCTTCGGCCAATACGAGCGCCCTTGCCGTGGCGGCGGCCATCGACTTGTTCGCACCAGCGCTTTCCAATGCGGCTTGCACCATCAGGCGCAACTCAGCGGCGGCGACCTTCATGGCACCAAGCAAACGCCGTGGAACCGGCTTCGCCGGGCCACTGGCATTGCCCCCTTGAGGGGGAGGCGGCCACAGGCCGCTTCGGGGGTGGTCATGCCAGCGCCTCCAGCACCTTGTCGGCAATCAGGAAGCTGACGCGCTCGTTGCTCTCGGCCGAGACACCGGCGATGTGCGGCGTCAGCAGCAGGTTCGGGCAATCGACGAAGTGCGCACTGGCCGGCAACGGTTCGCCGGCGAAGACATCGATCGCGGCGCCACCGAGGTGGCCGCTCTTCAGCGCCGCGGCGAGCGCGGTTTCATCGACGATGCCGCCGCGCGCGGTATTGATCAGCACCGCACCGCGCTTCATCGCGGCGATGCGGCCGGCGTCGAACAGGTTGCGCGTCGAATCGACCAAGGGCACGTGCAGGCTGACGACATCGGCCCCGACGATCAACTCGTCCAGGCCCACCGCACGCACACCGCTGGTGCCGTACGCCGGGTGGTCGGCATCCATCATCGCGTCGAAGGCGATGACCTCCATGCCGAGCCCGCGCGCCAGCTTCGCGGTCAATTGGCCGATCGAGCCGAAGCCGATCAGGCCGAGCGTCTTGCCCGCGGCCTCGCGGCCGCCGGACAGCGCCGTGCGCGGCCACTGGCCGGCGGCGACCGTGGCGGTGCTCTGGTACGCGCCACGCAGCAACAGCATGGCCGCGGCGATCACGTACTCGGCCACCGACAGCGCGTTGGCGCCCGTGGCCGGGATCACGACCATGCCGCGCGCCTCGCAGCCCGGCACGTCGATGTTGTCGAGGCCGACGCCGAGACGGCCGATCACCTTGCAGCGCGCCAGGGCAGCCAGCAACTCGCCGCGCACCTGGGTGCGGTTGCGCACGATCAGCGCGTCGGCGCTGGCTGCTTCGGCGGTCAGTCGCGGCATGTCGTCAATCAGCCTCGGGTCGTAGACGACCTCGTGCTTGGCACGCAGCGCCGGCAGCACGCGCTCGTCGATGAACTCGCAAATGACGATGCGCGCCATCTCGGGCTCAGGCCGATTCGTACAGGCGCGTCATCACGAACTCGCGATGACCCAGGGCCTCGGCCGCGGTGAGCCGCCCGTTGGCGGTGCGCAGCATGCATTCGAGCAGCTTGTCGCCGGCCTGATCGAGCGTGATCTCGCGCTGCAGCAGCCCGGTCACGTCGACGTCGATGTGCTCGCTCATCGTGCGCACCGTGCGCGGGTTGGCGCACAGCTTGATGACCGGCAGGATCGGATTGCCGATCACATTGCCCTGGCCGGTGGGGAAGAAGTGCACGGCATAGCCCGACGCGGCGCACAGCGTCACCATCTCGGCGGCGGCGGACGACGAATCCATGAACCACAGGCCCGGGTGGGTCGGGATCTCGGCCTTGTCGATGACGCCGTCGACGCTGCACTTCTTACCGATCTTCTGGATGTTGCCGAGCGCCTTCTCCTCGATCGTGGTCAGGCCGCCGGCGATGTTGCCCTTGGTCGGCTGGCTGTCGGCCAAGTCGCTGGTCTTGTGGCGGTTGATCACGTCCTGGTAGCGGTTGAACATGAACATGAACTGTTCGCGCACGGCATCGTTGGCGCAGCGCGCGGCAACGATCTGCTCGCCGCCGGTCAGCTCGGTGGTCTCGCCGAAGCACAGGTAGTTGCCCAGCGGATGCAGCTTGTCGAAGGCATTGCCGACCGCCGGGTTGGCGCCGCAGCCGCTGGTGGTGTCGCTCTCGCCGCACTTGGTGCTGACCCACAGTTCGTGGATCGGGCAGACCTCGCGCTGCTTCTCGCTGGCCCACTGCACGTACTCGCGCGCCACCTTGCTCGCGCGCAGGATGGTGTCGTGGTCGCCGTGCAGCTCGATGCCGAAGCCGGCGACCGGCTTGCCGGTGGCCTTGATGCCGTCGACCACCTTCTGCGTCCACCCATCCTCGATGCCGATCACGACCACCGCCGCGACATTCGGGTTGCAGCCGGCACCGATCAGCGTGCGGAAGTGCAGTTCCAGGTCGGCGCCGAACTGCAGCCGGCCGTACGGGTGCGGTATGGCCAGCGCACCCTTGATGTTGTGCGCCACGGCCTCGGCCGCGGCGTTGGACAGGTCGTCCAGCGGCAGGATGACGACGTGGTTGCGGATGCCGACGCGGCCGTTCTCGCGCCGGTAGCCGAGGAAGATAGTGTCCTTGTTGACGATGCTCATGTTGCTTTCCTTGAACTCGAGACGAATTGGGTGGGTGAGCAGGCGTAGCGAGCGGCGCTCAGGCTAGGCGCGAACCGGAGCAAGGCACGTGCCTTGCGAGGATTCGCAACGACGCATGGGCGTCGCGCAGTAGCCTGATCGCCCGCCCAATCACCAGCGCTTGGTCTTGATGTTGTGGACGTGGGCGTGTTCGCCGGCCTTGATCGGCGCGACGACCTTGCCCATGTCGATGCCGTACTTCCACACCGTATCGCCGGGGGCCATGTCCTCCAGCGCCACCTTGTGGCCGATCGGGATGTCCTGCTTGGCCACCACGTTGGTCATCTTGTCCTCGTCCATGATCCAGCCGGACAACTCCATGCCGGCCTTCACGCCTTCCACCACCACGACCGCCACGGTGTCCTTCGCGTCGTGCAACACGAAATGAATCATTCGGCTCTCCTTCATCGAACGGCTTTCGATGATGCGCAGTTTAGTGACCCCGTTCCCCGTGTCAAACAGGTCATTTGAATGACATGGATGACTTATGATGCGGCCGCCTACAATCGCGGCATGGACGTCGCCGCCGTCTTCTCGCCGATTGCCCCCGACGCCGGCGGCGCGCCGCTGTACCGCGTGGCCAAGCGCGCGTTGCTGCAGGCCATCGAGAACGGCCATTGCTCGCCCGGCAGCGCGCTGCCGAGCGAGGCGGCGCTGGCCGCGGCCTTCGGTATCTCGATCGGGACATTGCGCCACGCGGTCGACGAACTGGTGGCCGAGCACATCCTGGCGCGACGCCAGGGCCGCGGCACCTTCGTTGCCACGCACAGCGCCGACCGCTTCCTGTTCCAGTTCTTCCACGTCGAGCGCAGCGATGGCCGGCGCGATGTGCCGCAGGTCGAACTGCTGTCGTTCGAACGCACGCGGCTCGACGACGAGGCCGCGGCGGCGCTGGGCCTGCGCAGCGGCGAGGCCGCGATCGAGATCCGCAACCGGCTCGCACTGCAGGGCCGCCCGGTGGTGCACGACTGCCTGACGCTGCCGGCGGCCCTGTTCAAGGGCCTGACCGAAAGGCGCCTGCACGAGCGGCCGAGCACGATCTACCACCTGTTCCAAACCGAGTTCGGCATCACCGTCGTGCGCGCCGTCGAACGCGTGCGCGCGGTGGCCGCCGATCGCACCACGGCCCGCGTGCTCGGCATCGCGCCGGGCACGCCGGTGCTGCAGGTGCGGCGTACGGCGCTGACCTTCAACGACAAGCCGGTCGAGTACCGCGTCTCGACGATCCACAGCGCGCAGCACGAGTACGTCAACCGGGTGTCGCGGCCCGACTGACCGCCGCGCGCTAAGCTGTGCGCCATGACGCCCAAGCACCCCGACCTGGCCGCGCGCAACTTCCCCACCGCCGAGGAGGAAGCGGCGGCATTGAAGCCGACCCCGCGCTACGAAGGGCCCGACAGCAGCTACCGACTGGCCTTCACCGACAACGACTTCCTGCTGCGCGAGGAGTTGCGCCCGGTACGCATGCAGCTCGAACTGCTCAAGCCCGAGATGGTGCTGAGCGAGGAGCGCGTCGTCGCCACCGTGGTGCTCTTCGGCAGCGCGCGCCTGATGCCGCGTTTCGATGCCGAGCAGCGGCTGGTGCTGGCCGAGCGCGGCGGCGACACGGCGGCGCTGGCGCGTGCCCGCATGGACCTGCTGATGTCGCGCTACTACGAAGAGGCGCGCGCCTTCGCGGCGCTGGTGACCGAGGCCAGCAAGCACCTCGACGAGAAGATCGTCGTCGTCACCGGTGGCGGCCCCGGCATCATGGAGGCCGGCAACCGCGGTGCCCACGAGGCTGGCGGCCCCAGCATCGGCCTGAACATCGTGCTGCCGCACGAGCAGCAACCGAACCCCTACATCACGCCGAAGCTGTGCTTCCAGTTCCACTACTTCGCACTGCGCAAGATGCACTTCCTGATGCGCTCGGTGGCGCTGGTGTGCTTCCCGGGCGGCTTCGGCACGCTCGACGAGCTGTTCGAGGTGATGACGCTGACGCAGACCGGCAAGGTGCGCAAACGGCCGATCGTGCTGGTCGGCCGCGAGTTCTGGACCCGGCTGGTCGACTTCGAGTGGCTGGTCGAGACCGGCATGATCAGCCGGGAGGACCTGCAGCTGTTCCACCTCGTCGACAGCGGAGAAGAGGCCTGGCAGATCCTGGCGCAGGCCTTCGCGCTCGACGCCCCGCAGACCGAAACGGGCGAGTTCGCCGATGACATCTGATCGTGCCTCATGAAGAAAGACATCTCACTCATCGGCGCGCCCACCGACATCGGCGCCGGCGCGCGCGGCGCGAGCATGGGCCCCGAGGCGCTGCGGGTAGCCGGCATCGTGCCGATCCTCGAGAGCCACGGGCTGGCCGTGATCGACCTCGGCAACCTGGTCGGCCCGGCCAATCCGTGGCAGCCGCCGCAGGGTGGCTATCGCCACCTGCCCGAAGTCGTGGCGTGGAATCGCGCAGTGCACGCGGCTGTCTATGAAGAACTCAGGCAGGGCCGGCTGCCGATCGTGCTCGGCGGTGACCATTGCCTGGGCATCGGCAGCATCAGCGCCGTGGCGCGGCATTGCCGCGAGGCCGGCAAGAAGCTGCGTGTGCTGTGGCTCGACGCGCACGCCGACTTCAACACCAGCATCCTCACGCCCAGCGGCAATGTGCACGGCATGCCGGTGGCCTGCCTTTGCGGCTTCGGGCCGCAGCCGCTGATCGAGATCGGCGGTACGGTGCCGGCGATCAGCCCGAAGTGGGTGCGCCAGATCGGCATCCGCAGCGTCGACCAGGGCGAGAAGCGCCTCGTGCACGAACAGGGCCTCGAGGTCTTCGACATGCGCTACATCGACGAGATGGGCATGCGGCATGCGATGGAACTGGCACTGGCCACGCTCGACGCCAACACGCACCTGCACGTCAGCTTCGACGTCGACTTCCTCGACCCCGAGATCGCCCCCGGCGTCGGCACCACGGTGCCCGGCGGCCCGACCTACCGAGAAGCCCAGCTGTGCATGGAGATGATCGCCGACACCGGCAAGCTGGCCAGCCTCGACGTGATGGAGCTCAACCCCGCACTCGACGTGCGCAACAAGACCGCCGAGCTGGCGGTGGACCTGATCGAGAGCCTGTTCGGCAAGAGCACGCTGATGCGGGCGCGGCCCTGAGCGCGACCGCCGTCACCGGGCGCACCACTGCTGCTCGCACGGCACACCATCGCGATTGCCGTCCATCTTGACGCCGGGGCAGTTCTTCAGGAACCAGGTCGCCTCGGCGCACGAAGTCATCTGCGAACAATAGGTGCGGCCGTCGCAGCGGTAGCCGGTCGCAGTGGCCAGCGCGGACGGCGCCGGCAGTGCCGAGCTGCCTGGCGGTTTGGGCACCGCGCCTTCGCACGGCCCGTGCTGCTTGCGAAAGTCGCGCGGCTGGATCGCACCGCCCGGCGCATGCAGACCGCGCTTGAGCGCCAGCGCCATGCGCTCCTCGGCCACGTACGGCCCGCGGTCGTACTGGTAGCGTGACGACCAGGCCTGACCGTCGCGGACCATGCGGTCGCCGAGGTCCTTCTCGCCGTCGAACACCTTGCCGACGGCGCGGCCATGCTCGTCCCGGGCCGCGACACGCACGGTCACGCTGCGCCCGAGTGCAAGCGCGTTCAGCGCTTCGGTGGCCTCTTTGCCACCGACCTGGCAGCTCTCGGGCGCGTCGATGCCTTCGATGCGCACCACCACCGGAGCGCTGTCGCTCTCGGTCTTGAGCCACAGCGTGTCGCCGTCGACGACGCGCGTGACGGTGCCCGCGAGCACCACCGGTTGCGGCGGCGGTGCCGCCTTCTTCGGTGCGGCCACGGCCGCGCCGACCACCAGGCTCAACACCACGCCGATCAACACCTTGTTCATGCCACGCTCCCTGCTGACGCCATCACCGCCCACAACCACCCGCCGAAGCCACCGACAGCAAAGTCTCCAGGTGCGCGCCGTCGGCGCATGTCGGCAGCTTTGAGAGGGGCCGATGGTTCAGGCCGATTCTCGCCTGCGTCGCGGCACCACGGCGGCACCGGCCAGTTCATCTTCGGCCTCGGCGAGGATTCTTGCCAGCCTGTCGGCCAGCTTCTCGGTCGACAGCCGCTCGCGGAAACGCTCGACCATCAGTGGCAACGCGAACGGGCTCGGCACCCTCAGCTCGACCCATTCGATGCGCTGTGCCGCCATGCGCTGCAACGTCGCCGCCAGTCGCCCGAGTTCGAGCTCTTGCACCAGCACTTCGTTGTCGGCCTGCGTGAGCAGGCGGTTGCCGGCGTCGTACTTGCGAAAGACCTCCCAGAACAGGCCCGACGACGCCTGCAACTGCTTCGTGCTCTTCGGTGCACCGGGGTAGCCGCTGAACACGAGCCCGGCGACGCGCGCGATCTCGCGAAATCGCCGCTGCGCCAGCGCACCCGAGTTCAGGCTGGCCAGCACATCCGGCAACAGTTGTTTCGCGCTGAACACGCTGCCGTCGAGCAGCCCGGTGGCATCGACCGGCTGCGCCGACAGCAGTTCGAGCCCGAAGTCGTTGATCGACAGCGAGAAGGTGTTGGGCTCGCTGCGCGCCAGCCGCCAGGCCAGCAATTGCGCCAGGCCGATGTGCACGTTGCGGCCGCCGAACGGATACAGGAAGAGGTGGTGGCCCTCGGCCGAGCGGTAGCGCTCGATCAGCAACACGCCGGGCCGCGGCAGTTGCGACAGGCGCGCCTGCGCGGCGAGCATCGGTTGCGCGGCCTGCATCTCGGGCTCGAGGAAGTCGCCCTGCGCGCCGCCGTGCAGCAGGTCGAGTACTGCATCCGTCATCGCCTCCGACAGCGCCATCTTCGTGCCGGCCCACGCCGGCACGATGCCCTTGGCCTTCGTCGCCTTCTTGACGTAGGCCGTCATGTCCTGCGTGCGGATGTACTCCAGCACGCGGCCGGAGAAGACGAAGCAGTCGCCCGGCTTCAGGCGCGCAATGAAACTCTCCTCGATCTGCCCAGGCGCCCGCCCGACATCCACGCCACCTGCATCGATGCGTCGCTGACGATGGTGCCGATCTGCAGGCGATGGCGCTGCGCGATGCCACGGTCGGTGACGCGGTAGCGGCCGTCATCCCCGCGCACCACGCGGTGGTACTGCGGATAGGCGCCCAGGCTCGCACCGCCGCGCTCGACGAAGGCCAGCGCCCAGTCGAATTCCTCGCGTGTGAGATCGCGGTAGGCGAATGCGCTGCGCACCTCGTCGAACAGCGCATCGGCGTCGAACCCCCCGCCGAGCGCGAGGGTCACGAGGTGCTGCACGAGCACGTCGAGCGGCTTGCCGGGCGACACACGCGACTCCACCTGCCCCGCCATCGCCGCGCGGCGCGCGGCGGCGGCCTCGACCAGCTCGAGCGTGTTGGTCGGCACCAGCGTGACGCGGCTCGCGCGCCCCGGTGCGTGGCCGCTGCGGCCGGCGCGTTGCAGCAGCCGCGCCACGCCCTTCGGGCTGCCGATCTGCAGTACGCGCTCGACCGGCAGGAAATCGACGCCGAGGTCCAGGCTCGAGGTGGCGACCACCGCGCGCAGCGAGCCGTCCTTCAGCCCGGCCTCGACCCATTCGCGCACGCCCTTGTCGAGCGAACCGTGGTGCAGCGCGATTTGCCCGGCCCACTCGGGCCGCGCCGCGAGCAGCAGCTGGTACCAGATCTCGGCCTGCGAGCGCACGTTGGTGAAGACCAGCGTCGTACCCGGAGACCTGCGTTCGATCTCCTCGACCACCGGCTGCTGCATCTGCGCGCCCAGGTGGCCGCCCCACGAGAAGCGGCCGGGCTCGTGCGGCAGCAGCGTGTCGATGACCAGCGCCTTGTCGATGCGGCCCTGCACCAGCCGCGCTGCCGGGCCGCACAGCGTGGCCATCGCCTCGTCGAGATTGCCCAGCGTGGCCGACAGGCCCCAGACCACGAGCCGCGGGTTCCAGCGCCTGAGCCGCGCCAGCGCCAGTTGCACCTGCACGCCGCGCTTGTTGCCGATCAGCTCGTGCCACTCGTCGACGATCACGGTGTGCACGCCGTGCCAGCTCGCGCGCGGCATGTTCGCGCGTCAGCATCAGGCTCAGCGATTCGGGCGTCGTCACCAGCGCCGTCGGCAGGCGCTTGTCCTGCCGCGCGCGCTCGGCGCTCGGCGTGTCGCCGGTGCGCTGGCCGACAGTCCAGGCCGGCGCGAGCTCGGCCAGCGGCAGCTCGATCGCGCGCGTGGTGTCGGCGGCGAGCGCCCGCATCGGCGTCAGCCACAGCACGCCCAAGGGCGGCGCGGCACGGCCGGCCAGCGGCACCGCCAGCGCGGCCGCACGCATCAGCGCACCGAACCACACCGCATAGGTCTTGCCGCTGCCGGTGCTGGCGTGCAGCAGGCCGCTCTCGCCGGCGGCCATCGCGGCCCAGACCTCGCGCTGGAAGGCGAACGGCGCCCAGCCGCGCGAGGCGAACCACGCGGGCACGTCCGGCGCCGGCGCATCCTGCGGCGCTGCGGGTTCGGGTCGGGCCGCCACGGGGTCGGGGTCGCTGCTGCTGGGAGGGCCCATTGTGCTCGGAGCGCATTGCGCCGCGACAGCCCGTGCGCACTTGCCCCGATAGTGGCGCCGCCACGCTGGCGCTAGAGTCGGCACGCATCCGCGTTGCCTCCGACCCTGCCTTGCTGCGCTTCCTCCTGACCCGCCTGAGCCTGATCATTCCCATCTTCCTGGGCATGACGCTGGTGGCATTCCTGCTGATCCGGCTGGTGCCGGGCGACCCGATCGAAACCCTGGCCGGCGAGCGCGGCATCGATCCGGCGCGCCACGCCGCGCTGCTCAAGGAATACGGCCTGGACCGGCCGGTGCTGGTGCAGTACGGCATCTACATCGGCCGCGTGCTGCACGGCGACCTGGGCAAGTCGATCGTCACGCAGACGCCGGTGCTGCAGGAGTTCAAGGCGCTGTTTCCGGCGACGATCGAACTCGGCGTGTGCGCGATCGTGTTCGCGCTGGTGATCGGCATCCCGGCCGGCATCCTGGCCGCGGTGCGCCGCAACTCGGTGTTCGACCACGGCGTGATGGGCCTGTCGCTGACCGGCTACTCGATGCCGATCTTCTGGTGGGGGCTGCTGCTGATCCTGCTGTTCTCGGTCAAGCTCGACCTGACGCCGGTGTCGGGCCGGATCGACGTCAAGTACTTCGTCGAGCCGGTCACCGGCTTCCTGCTGATCGACAGCCTGCGCGCCGGCGACAAGGGCGCATTCTGGTCGGCGCTCGGCCACCTGGTGCTGCCGGCGATCGTGCTCGGCACCAACCCGCTGGCGGTGATCGCGCGCATGACGCGCTCGGCGATGCTCGAGGTGCTCGGCGAGGACTACATCCGCACCGCCCGCGCCAAGGGGCTGTCGCCGCTGCGCGTGGTCGGCCTGCACGCGCTGCGCAACGCGCTGATCCCGGTGGTCACGGTGATCGGGCTGCAGGTCGGGCGTGCTGTTCACCGGCGCGATCCTGACCGAGACGATCTTCTCCTGGCCGGGCGTCGGCAAGTGGCTGATCGAGGCCATCAGCCGGCGCGACTACGCGGTGCTGCAGGGCGGCATGCTGCTGCTCGGCGCGATGGTGATGGCCGTGAACCTGCTGGTCGACATCGTCTACGGCGTCATCAACCCGCGCATCCGCTACCAGAAATGAATACCGCTGCCGCCGCCGTCGAGGCCGCCGAGCTGCCGCCGCCGCAGCCGCTGCGCGAGTTCTGGGGCTACTTCAGCGCCAACCGCGGCGCGGTGGCCGGGCTGGCGATCGTCGTCGCGGTGCTGCTGCTGGCGCTGTTCGCGCCGCTGGTCGCCCCGCACGCGCCCGACGCCATCGACAACACCGCGTTCCTGCGCCCGCCGGTGTGGCAGGACGGCGGCTCGGCGACCTACCTGCTCGGCACCGACGCGATCGGCCGCGACATCCTGTCGCGGCTGATCCACGGCGCGCGGCTGTCGCTGGTGATCGGGCTGGCGGTGGTGGCGCTGTCGGTGCTGGTGGGCACCGTGCTCGGGCTGACCGCGGGCTACTTCCGCGGCCTCTACGAGATCGCGGTGATGCGCCTGATGGACATCATCCTCACGCTGCCGAGCCTGCTGCTGGCGATCGTGATCGTCGCGATCCTCGGGCCGGGGCTGATGAACGCGATGCTGGCGGTGGCGGTGGTGGTGTTGCCGCACTACGTGCGCATCGCCCGCGCCGCGGTGATCGCCGAGACCGGCAAGGATTACGTCACCGCCGCACGCATGAACGGCGCCGGCCACCTGCGGCTGATGTTCAACGAAGTGCTGCCCAACTGCACCGCGCCGCTGATCGTGCAGGCCTCGCTGGGCATCTCGACCGCGATCCTCGACGCCGCGGCGCTCGGCTTCCTCGGCCTGGGCGCGCAGCCGCCCTCGCCCGAGTGGGGCACGATGCTGGCCGATGCGCGCGAGTTCGTGCTGCGTGCGTGGTGGGTCGTGACCTTCCCCGGCCTGATGATCCTGGTCACCGTGCTGGCCTTCAACCTGCTGGGCGACGGGCTGCGCGATGCCTTCGACCCCAAATTGAAACGCTGACGGCGAACGGCGCTGCCATGGCCTTGCTCGACATCGCCGACCTCTCGGTCGACTTCCCGACCCGCCAGCGGCGTGCTGCACGCCGTCGACGGCGTCAGCCTGTCGCTCGAGGCCGGCGAGGTGCTGGGCATCGTCGGCGAATCGGGCTCGGGCAAGAGCGTGGCGATGATGGCGCTGATGGGGCTGGTGCCGTTTCCCGGCCGCGTGCATGCCGAGCGCCTGCGCTTCGACGGCCACGACCTGCTCGACCTGCCGCCGCGCCAGCGCAACCGCCTCGTCGGCAAGGACGTGGCGATGATCTTCCAGGATCCGACCACCAGCCTGAACCCATGCTTCACGGTCGGCTTCCAGCTCGCCGAAACGCTGAAGCTGCACCTGAAGCTCGATGGCCGCGCCGCCCGCCAGCGCAGCATCGAGCTGCTCGAGCAGGTGGGCATCCCGGCGCCGGCGACGCGGCTCGCGGCCTTCCCGCACCAGCTGTCGGGCGGCATGAGCCAGCGCGTGATGATCGCGATGGCGATCGCCTGCAACCCCAAGCTGCTGATCGCCGACGAG
Source organism: uncultured beta proteobacterium (assembly GCA_963840805.1). Classification (GTDB taxonomy): domain Bacteria; phylum Pseudomonadota; class Gammaproteobacteria; order Burkholderiales; family Burkholderiaceae_C; genus CADEEN01. The sequence continues at coordinate 443,618 of CAWJAJ010000015.1, forward strand.
CCGACCACCGCGCTGGACGTGACGATCCAGGCCCAGATCCTCGACCTGCTGCGCAGCCTGCAGCGCGAGCGCGGCATGGCGCTGGTGCTGATCACGCCACAACATGGGCGTGGTGGCGGAGATGGCGCAGCGCGTGATCGTGATGTACGCCGGCCAGGTGGCCGAGGAGCAGGCCGCGCAGCAACTGTTCAGCGCGCCGCGCCACCCCTACGCGCAGGCGCTGCTGGCCGCGCTGCCCGAGCGCAGCGACGGCGAAGGCCGCCTGGCCACCATCGCCGGCATGGTGCCGGGGCTGCACGACCGGCCCGGCGGCTGCCTGTTCGCGCCGCGCTGCGCCTACGCCGATGCCCGCTGCCATGCCGAGCCGCCCGGCTGCGCGAGCTGCCCGGCGGCCGCGTGCGCTGCCATTACCCGCTGGGCGACGCTGCTGCCGTGGCGGCGCAGGCCGAGGTGGCGTCATGACGACGACGACGGCGGCACCGGTGCCCGCAGCGATGACGCCCGTGGTCGAGGCCCGCGATCTGCGGCAGGTCTATCGCATCGGGCGCGGCCTGTTGCGCGCGCCGGCGCAGTTGCAGGCGGTGGGTGGCGTCAGCTTCACGCTGCAACCGGGCCGGACGCTGGCGGTGGTCGGCGAATCGGGCTGCGGCAAGTCGACACTGGCGCGCATGGTGTCGCTGATCGAAGCGCCGACCAGCGGTGCGCTGCAACTCGGCGGCGGCGATGCCGTGCAGGCCACGCCCGAGCAGCGCCGGGCGCTGCGCCGCTCGGTGCAGATGGTGTTCCAGAACCCCTATGGCATCGCTCAACCCGCGCAAGAAGATCGGCGCCATCCTCGAGGCGCCGCTGGAGATCAACACCGCGCTGAGTCCGGGTGAACGGGCCGCGAAGGCCCGCGCGATGCTGGCCAAGGTCGGCCTGCGGCCCGAGCACTACGACCGCTACCCGCACATGTTCTCGGGCGGCCAGCGCCAGCGCATCGCGATCGCGCGCGCGCTGATGCTGGAACCGGCGCTGGTGGTCGCCGACGAACCGGTATCGGCACTGGACGTCTCGATCCAGGCCCAGGTGCTCAACCTGCTGGCCGATCTGCAGCAGGAACTCGGCCTGGCCTACCTGTTCATTTCGCACGACCTCGGCGTGGTGCGCTACATCGCCCACGACGTGATGGTGATGTACCTCGGCCTGGCGGTCGAGCAGGGCGCGAAGAAGACCATCTTCACGCGCCCGCTGCACCCCTACACGCGCGCGCTGCTGGCGTCGACACCGGGGCTGGTGGGCCTGGCCGCCGACGCGGCCGCGGTGCCGCGCACGGTGCTGAAGGGCGAACTGCCCTCCCCGCTCGCGCCGCCCGCCGGCTGCGTATTCTCCACCCGCTGCCCGCACGTCACCGAGCGCTGCCGCGCCGAGCGCCCGGCGCTGCGCCTGGTCGACACCCGCCAGGTCGCGTGCCACGAGGCGGAGCGACTTACACTGCCTGTTTGACGGCAAACCCTGATCCCATTCACCCACGAGGAGATGCTCCCATGACACGCACCCCACAACGGCGCGGCCGCACGATGGCACTGGCATTGATTGGCGCGGCAGCGCTGGTGGCGCTGGCGCCGGCCTCGGCCAAGACGCTGGTCTTCTGCTCCGAGGGCAGCCCCGAGAATTTCTACCCCGGCGTCAACACCACCGGCACCTCGTTCGACGCCAACAGCCAGATCTACAGCCGGCTGGTCGACTTCGAAGGCGGCGGCACCGCCGTCGTGCCCGGCCTGGCCGAACGCTGGACCGTGTCGGCCGACGGCAAGGAATACACCTTCAACCTGCGCAAGGGTGTGAAGTGGCACAGCAACAAGAACTTCACGCCGACGCGCGACATGAACGCCGACGACATCATCTTCATGATCGAGCGGCAGTGGAAGGAGAGCAACCCGTTCTTCAAGGTCACCAGCCCCAACCACTCGTACTTCGGCGATATGGGCATGCCCAAGTTGCTGAAGGCGGTGCAGAAGGTCGACGACTACACCGTCAAGATCACGCTGAACCAGCCCGAGGCGCCGTTCCTGTCGGCCTTCGCGATGGAGTTCGCCGGCGTGCAGTCGAAGGAGTACGCCGACGCCATGCTGAAGGCCGGCACACCCGAGAAGATCGACCAGGAGCCGATCGGCACCGGCCCGTTCTACCTGGTGCAGTACCAGAAGGACGCCATCATCCGCTACAAGGCGCACCCGCAGTTCTACCGCGGCAAGGCCAAGATCGATGACCTGGTGTTCTCGATCACACCGGACGCTTCGGTGCGCTGGGCCAAACTGCAGAAGGGCGAGTGCCACGTGATGCCCTACCCCAACCCGGCCGACCTCGACGCGATGCGCAAGGATCCGAAGGTGCAGGTGCTCGAACAGGCCGGGTTGAACGTCGGCTACCTGGCCTACAACACGACCAAGAAACCCTTCGACGACGTGCGCGTGCGCAAGGCCGTCAATATGGCGATCAACAAGAAGGCGATCGTCGACGCGGTGTACCTGAGCACCGGCGTGCCGGCAAAGAACCCGATCCCGCCGACGCAATGGTCGTACAACGACACGATCAAGGACGATCCGTACGATCCGGCAGCGGCCAAGAAGCTGCTGGCCGACGCGGGCTTCCCGAACGGTTTCGAGACCGACCTGTGGGCCATGCCGGTGCAGCGTCCGTACAACCCGAATGCCAAGCGCATTGCCGAACTGATGCAGGGCGACCTGGCCAAGGTCGGGGTCAAGGCCGAGATCAAGAGCTTCGAGTGGGGCGAGTACAGGAAGCGCATGCAGAACGGCGAGCACCAGATGGGCATGCTGGGCTGGACCGGTGACAACGGCGACCCCGACAACTTCCTGCACACGCTGCTCGGCTGCGACGCGGCCAAGACCAACGGCTCGAACGTGGCCAAGTGGTGCTTCAAGTCCTTCGAGGACCTGGTGCAGAAGGCCAAGGTCACCAGCGACACGGCCGAGCGCACCAAGCTGTACATGCAGGCGCAGGTGGTGTTCAAGGAGCAGGCGCCGTGGTTCACGATCGCCCATGCGGTTCAGTTGAAGCCGGTGCGCAGGGAAGTCATCGACTTCAAGCTGAGCCCGTTCGGGCGCCACGCCTTCTACGGCGTCGACATCAAGGAGTAGCCGACGCGCCGGCCGTGACGATCCAGCCTTCGAGCGGATCGACCGCGGCCGGCAACCCGTAGCCGGGCCGCTGCGCCGCCCAGGCCGCCTGCATCAGGCACAACACCGCATCGAGCCGGTCGCCGGCCGCGTCGGCGACCAGGGCATCGCGCTGGGCGTGGCTCAGGTGCAGGCGCAGGCCCAGCCGCGTGCGGCCCTGTTCGAGCGCATCGACGATGTCCTTGCGCGCGATCAGCCTGTCGGCGGTCTGGCGGGCGCGCTCGTCGCTCTTGTACGAGCGCGTGCCGATCAGCTCGCGCGCGAGCAGCCCGGGGTAGCCTTCGAGCGCGACGCGTTGCACATCGCCGGCATGCAAGGCCGGCAGGTGCACGCCGGCATCGATCAACCTCGGCGCGCCGGCATGCAGCATGAAGGCCACCGGCGGGTTGACCCACTTCATCGCCGGGCTCGAGCCGGCCGGGCCGTCGCAAGCGCGATGGGCGAACTTGCCGCCCACCGGCCGTGCAGCGCAGAAGGCCGCGAAGGTGGCGCGGACCTGCGGCCGCGACAGCGCCGCGAAGTGACACACCATGGCCCGCCAGTCAGCCGGCCAGCCGAGCGCCCGGACCAGCTCGCGCGGCAATCCGAACGGAAAGTCGAAGGCGCCGATCCAGGGTCCGGGCTCGCGCAGCAACGCCTCGAAGGCATCGAAGTGCTGCAGCAGGTCGACGCGCTGCAAGGACACCCGCCCGCCGAGCACCTTGCCGCGGGCCACCGTGATCGGCTTGCGCCGGGTCGGCGCACTGGTGAAGTCGATGCCGAGCAGATGCGGCGCGGGGTGTGATGACATGCACGGATTGTCATGGCGAGCCCTCGGCACAATCGCGTCATGACGGCGTCGACGCGCCACTGGATCGTTGCGCTCGCCGCGCTGGCGCTGCTGGCCACCACGGCGGCGCTGGCGTTCCAGCTCGCGCTGCGCCGCCTGCACGCCGGCATCGAAACCGCGCTGGGGCCGCGCGCCACGCTGGCCGAGGTGTCGCTCGGCTGGACCGGCGTCGAGTTGCGCGGCCTGCGCATCCGCGCGCTGCCGGGGCGCTGGCCGGCGGCCGACGAACTGAGCGCCGAACGCGTGCGTGTCGTGCCGTCACTGGCCAGCCTGTGGCGCGGCGGCTGGCACCTGCACAGCGTCAGCGTCGAGGGCGCGCGCGTGTCGCTGCTGCGCACCCGGGACGGCCGCTTGCGCGTGCTGCCCGCCCTGCTCGAGCGCGAACCTGCGGGCACGGCGGGCGCCACCGCGGCCAACGACCGCCGTGCCGTACAGGTGCGCATCGGCGAGCTGCGGCTGCGCGACGCGGCGATCGACTTCCACGACGCCAGCATTGCGGGTGCACGCGGCGCGCCGCACCGCATCCGCCTCGACCCGCTGCACGCCGACGTCGGGCCGCTGGCGCTGCCGGCGCTCGACGAACGCGCCGCAGTCTCGATCCGGGCCACGCTCAAGGGGCCACAGCGCAACGGCACGCTGTCGCTGCAAGGCCAGCTGACGCCGGCCACGCGCGACGCCGACCTGACGCTGAAGGCCAAGGGCCTGGACCTGGTGGCCTTGCAGCCCTACCTGCTGCGCAGCAACGAAGCGGCGGTGCGCCGGGGCACGCTCGACCTGTCGGTCGATGCCCGCGTGGATGGCCAACGCCTGAACGCGCCCGGCCGCCTGACGCTCACCGAGCTGGACCTGGCCAGCGGCGGCGGCGTGCTGGGCAGCTTCGCCGGCGTGCCGCGCCAGGCGGTGCTGGCCGCGATGAGCCGCGACGGCCGCATCGAGCTCGCGTTCACGCTCGAAGGCCGGCTCGATGCACCGACCTTCTCGCTCAACGAACTGTTCGCCGCGCGCTTCGCGGTCGGCCTGGCCGAGCAGCTCGGCGTGCGCCTGGGCGGCGTGGTCGAAGGCGTGGGCAGCGTGATCAAGGGCTTGTTCGGGCGTTGAGGGGTCGACCGCCAGAGGCCCGGTCCGCACGAGAATGGCGACATGCAACCCACCCACGGCCCCGACCGCGCTTTCTGGCAGCAGCGTTTTGCCCAGCGGCAAACGCCATGGGACCGCGGCGCGTCCGGCCCGCAAGTCGCGCGCTGGCTGGCCGACGGCACGCTCGCGGCCGGGCAGCACGTCGCGGTGCCCGGCTGCGGCAGCGGGCACGACGCGCTGGCGCTGTCACAGGCCGGCTGCCGGGTGGTGGCGGTCGACTACGCCGAGGCTGCCGTGGCGTTGACGCGTGAACGGCTCGCCGCGGCAAGCGCAACCGCGGTGGTGGTGCAGGCCGACGTACTCGCGTGGCAGCCGACGGCGCCGCTCGACGCGGTCTACGAGCAGACTTGCTGGTGCGCGCTGCACCCCGACCACTGGACGGCCTATGCGCAGCAATTGCAGCGCTGGCTGCGCCCGGGCGGCCGCCTGCTGCTGATGGCCATGCAGTGCCTGCGCGACGGTGCCGCCGAGGGCCGCATCGAAGGGCCGCCGTACCACATGGATATCCAGATGGTGCGCGCGCTGCTGCCGGCCGCGCATTGGCAATGGCCCGCCCCGCCCTACCCTGCCGTGCCGCACCCGGCGGGCTGGACCGAGTTGGCGATCGTGCTGGTCCGGCGCTGAGCGCCTACCGCGGCGGTGGCAGCAGCCCGCCCTACCGGGCGGCCTTCCGCACCGCCGTGCGCCGGCCCATCGCGGCGATACCGACGGCCCCACCGAGCCCGATCTGCGAGAGCGAATCCATGGCCGGCGATGGTGCGGTGCTTCAGGCCGAGGCAAGCGCGACGACGCCAGCCGCCATGCACGCGGCGCCCGCCATGCGCAAGCCGCGATCGGCCTCGCCGAGCAGGCGGCCACCGATCAGTGCGGCGAACAGCATCGACACCTCGCGCGCCGGCGCCACGTGCGACAGCGGTGCCATCTGCACCGCATACAGCACCAGCACGTAGGCCAACGGCCCGAGCGCGGCCACCACCAGCGCGTGGCGCCATTGGCTGCGCCAGGCTCTGCGCAGGCCTGGCAGGTCGTTCAGTGCAGCCGGCAGCAGGATCGGCACGCGCAGCAGGTTGCCGACATAGTCGACCAGCACCGGGCCGATCAGCAGCACCTTGACGGCGTAGCCGTCGATCACGGTGTAGCCGGCGATCAACGCACCGGTCAGTGCTCCCCAGCGCAAGCCCGCCAGCACGCGCTGGCGCGCGTCGGCATCGTGGGCGCGCCGCCACAGCGCCGGGCCGCCGGCGATCAGGAACACGCCGCCGCAGACCGCGATGACGCCGACGACGCCCAGCGCCGAGAGCCGCTCGCCGAGCAGCAGTACGGCCCCGATCGCAGCCAGCAACGGGCCGCTGCCGCGGGCGACCGGGTAGACCACGGTGAGATCGGCCTTGCGGTAGCCCGTCAGCAACACGGTGAAGTACAGCACGTGAACGACGGCGCTGGCCAGCAGCACCGCCCACTCGCGCGCGCCCCAGCGCACCCATTCGTGCAGCCCGAACCACAGCGCTGCCGGCGCCCACAGGGCGCAGGTGATGAGCACGCTGATGAGCGCGAAGTGGTGGTTGCCGCCGGCCTTCTTCGCGGCGATGTTCCACAGCGCGTGCAACATCGCGGCCGCAAGCACGAGCGCGAGCGCATTGGCAGGCATGCGGCGATTGTCCGCTGCACCGTGCGCGCTACAGTGGCGCTGGGCAAACAGCGCAGCGCACTTCGATGACCAACCCTGTCCTTGTGGAAGCCTGGCGAGGTGATACGGTCGAATCGTTCCACCGCGGTGCCGTGGCGGTGGTCGATGCCGACGGTGGCGTGGTCGCCGCTCTCGGCGACGTCGATCGCCCGGTATTTCCGCGCTCGGCGATCAAGGTGCTGCAGGCCTTGCCGCTGGTGGAAAGCGGTGCGGCCGATCGCTATGCACTCACCGACGAGGAACTGGCGCTGGCCTGCGCCTCGCACAACGGCGAGCCGGCGCACGTGCGCACCGCCGCCGCGATGCTGGCCAAGGCCGGGCTCGACGACAGCGTGCTCGAGTGCGGCGCACACTGGCCTTACCACGAGGTGTCGAGCCGCGCGTTGGCCGCGGCCGGTGCCGTGCCGGGCGCGCTGCACAACAACTGTTCGGGCAAGCACGCCGGCTTCGTCTGCCTGGGCTGCTTGATCGCCGGGGCGCAGGACCATCGTGCCTTCCTGGCCGGCTATGTCGAGCCCGGGCACCCGGTGATGCGCGAGGTCGGCGCGGCCATCGAGGCGGCCACTGGCTGCGATCTCGGCCACGCGCCGCACGGCACCGACGGCTGCTCGATCCCGACCTACGGCATCCCGCTGCGCCAACTCGCGCTGGGCTTCGCGCGCGTGGCCAGCGGCAACGGCCTGCCGGCCGGCCGCGCGGCGGCGGCAGCACGGCTGCGCCGTGCCGTGGCACGTGCCCCGTTCATGGTCGGCGGCACCGGCCGCTTCGACAGCCGTGTGATGCAGGCGCTGGGTGAGCGGGTGTTCTGCAAGGTCGGCGCCGAAGGCATGTACTGCGCCGCCATGCCGGAGGCCGGCCTGGGCGTGGCGATCAAGGTCGACGACGGCAACAATTCACGCGCCTGCGAGGTCGCGATGGCCGCGCTGATCGAGGCCTTTGTGCTGCTGCCCGCCGACGCCGAGCGCCGGCTGCTGGCCGGCCTTTCCGACATGGCCTTGTTCAATTGGCGCGGCCTGCCGGTCGGGCGGCTGGCAGCGCATGCGTCGTTGCGCGGGCTGGCGGCGCCGCGACAGCGTGCAAAGCGCGCGATGGTGTGACACATTGCCACCGATCCGACCGGCGACGACGCCAGAATCACGGGAAATTCGCTGAGCCATGAGCACGAAGAAGCCCCCTCCGAAGTACAAACCGAGCCCATCGGGCTTGATGGAATTCGAGCCGGTTTCGATCGAGGCGGCGCGCGCGGTGCACGAAGAGATTCCCCCCGATGTCGCTCGCGCGCTCGACTACGTGCCGGGTTACTGGGAAAAGAACCGCCGCCCCGCGCTGGCCACCGACCGCGCGCTGACCGGTCGCGCGATGGAGTGGACGTCGCAGTTGCCCGAGAACCTGCGGCCGGTGGTCACCACCGCGCGCTATCCGCGTATCGTCAACGTCATCGCCGCGTCCTGGTCGGACCCTGCCGCGCGCGCCGACATGTTCGACCACCTGCTCAATGACCGGCGCGTCGGCCGGCGCGGCTTCCCGATCGATGTCGAGCGCGAGATCTCCGCCTTGTGCCTGTTCGCGACCAGCCTGCCTTGACGCAACCTGCCGACGTCTTCACGCTGCACCGGGGCAGCCGGCCATTGCTGGTCAGCGTGCCGCATGCCGGCACCGCGCTGCCCCCTGCCCTCTGCGAACGGTTGGTGCCACGCGCGGCAGCCGTCGAAGACACCGACTGGCATCTCGAGCAGCTTTACGGCTTCGTTCGCGAACTGGGCGCGAGCTTGATCGTGCCGGTCCACAGCCGCTATGTCATCGACCTCAACCGGCCGCGCGAAGACACGCCGATGTATGCCGGCGTCAACAACACCGGCCTGTGCCCGACGCGCTTCTTCAGCGGCGAAGCGCTGTACCGTGACGGCTGCGAACCCGACGCCGATGAAATCGCCGCACGCATCGAGCGGTACTGGCAGCCCTACCACGATGCGCTCGCCGCGGAGCTGGCGCGGCTGAAGGCCAGCCACGGCCATGCCGTGCTGTTCGACGGCCACAGCATCAAGTCCGAGCTGCCTTGGCTGTTCGAGGGCCGCCTGCCGCACCTGAACCTCGGCACGGCGGGCGGCACCAGTTGCGCGCCGACGCTCGCGGCGGCGCTGGCCCGCGTGCTCGGTGCGCAGCAAGGCTTCAGCCACGTCATCGACGGCCGCTTCAAGGGGGGCTACATCACCCGCCGCTACGGCCGGCCGGCCGACGGCCTGCATGCCGTGCAACTCGAAATGTCCTGGCGCTGTTACCTCGACGAGGCCGACCCTGCGCAATGGCACGGCGGGCGGGCAGCGGCGGTCGCGCCCTTGCTGCACGCGCTGGTGCAGGCGCTGATCGATTGGCGGCCGTGATGCAAGGAGCCGCGACGCTGTCGGTCGACGCCGTCGATCCGCTGCACCCGCAGGCGTTGGCGCTGCTGGCGGAAGCTGCCGTCGAAGCGCGCGCGCTGTACCCCGAGCTGTTCGGCGCCGACAGCCCGGCACCGACCAACCTGCCACTCCGTGCGCGCGAGACCTACCTGCTGGCCTGGCGCGACGGCCGCGCGATCGGCTGCGGCGCGCTGCTCCAGCGCGACGCCTTGACCGGCGAAGTACGCCGCATGTTCGTGACCCGCAGCGCGCGCCGCGACGGCGTCGCCCGGTCGCTGCTCGAGCAACTCGAGCAGGCGGCCTGGGCGCTCGGCTACCGCCGCTTGGTGCTCGAAACCGGCGTGAGGCAGGCGCCGGCGATCGCGCTGTACGGTGGCTGCGGCTGGCGGCGCATCGCGCCGTTCGGCCCCTACGTCGGCGATCCGATGAGCGTGTGCTTCGGCAAGACGCTGGTGCCGCAACGCTGACGCGACGGTGCGCGTGCGCACGCTCGCGCGGTGGCCGCTACGATGGTGGCCATGCGCGACGAACAGCCGATGAGCCTGCCCCACCTGGTGCTGCGCCTGGACGGCCGCATCGGCCGCCGCACGTGGTGGCTGTGGGGCGTGGCCGCACCGCTGGGGTTGGCGCTGTACTTCACGGTGTTGCTGCGGGTCGTCGGCGTGTCGCCGCGCGCCACCGATGTCGCCATCAATCTCGGCCTGCTGTGGCCGGCCTTGGCCGTCAGCATCAAGCGCTGGCACGACCGCGACAAGAGCGGCTGGTGGGTACTGGTGGCCCTGATCCCGCTGGTCGGCTGGCTCTGGCTGCTGGTCGAAAACGGGCTGCTGCGCGGTGATGCCGGGCCGAACCGTTACGGCGAACCGCGTGACTAGGGCCTGTTCACACTACGGACGACAGATGCGTTGCTGCCAGAAAAGCCGTGAGCAAGGCGCAAACCGTAGCCGGGATTGGGCCCCGGCGAGGATTTGCAACGCCGCGCACGGCCTTTCTGACAGCAACCCGAAGGGAACGGGTCGCTTGGGGCGCAGCGCGGCGTTGCGTCCCTTGCCCGGACGCGAGTCCGGGCTGCGCGCCGCGCCTTGCTCTGCGCCCCCCAATCGACTCGTTCGCACTGCCGTCCGTAGTGTGAACAGGCCCTATGGCCGCGACGGGGCGCCCCCAGGTGGCCCGGCCTGTGTTCCATCCCGATCCGAGCGGTCGCTCAGGTCCCTTGCCGGCCGGGGACGCCGGCGCAGCGCGCTGGCGGTCGTCAATACCGGCCAGTGATGCCGGCCAGCCGCAAGTACCAGTTCGCGGCCCAGGCGACGAAGCCTCGCCGCAATGCCGCCACCCAACCACTCGCCACCGGCGGTGCGGTGACTTCGCGCGACACCGCGATCGCCTGCTCGAACGCCGCCGCCAGGGCCTTGTTGAACGTGACGTCGCGCACGACGACGTTGGCCTCGAGGTTGAGCAGCAGCGACAGCGGATCGATATTGGAGCTGCCGACCGTGGCCCAGTCGTTGTCGACCAGCGCCACCTTGGCGTGCAGGAACGCCGGCGTGTATTCGTAGATACCTACGCCGCGCGACAGCAGTTCGTCGTACAGCACGCTGGCCGCCAGACCGGCAAAACGGTAATCGAGCTTACCCTGCAGCAGCAGCCGTACATGCACGCCGCGCCGCGCCGCAGCGAGCAGGACGCGGCGGAACAAGCGCCCCGGATAGAAGTACGGCGACACCAGGTCGATGCGCTCGCGGGCGCGGCTCAGCGCTTCGATGTAGCTGCGCTCGATGGCCCGGCGCTGGCGCAGGTTGTCGCGCACCAGGAACGCGGCACGCACCGGCGTCAGGTCCGCCGTGCCATCCTCGGGCTCGGGGTTGACACGCAGGCGCCGCAACAGCGAGCGGGCGCGGGCCACCGGCTCGGCGCTCTTGGCCAGTGCCACGACCTCGTCGCGCCAGTCGCGACCGAAGGCCGCGCGCGTCCACATCGCGCGTGCGGTTTGTGCCACCGGCGTCACCACCGGGCCGCGCAGCGCCACCGCGAAATCGAGACGCGGCTCGGGAGTGACGCCGTGGTTGAGGTCGTTGCGGTCGTCGATGATGTTGATGCCGCCGACGAACGCCATCTCGGCATCGGTGGCGAGCAGCTTCTGGTGCAGGCGGCGCAGTTGACCCGGCTGCAACCAGGCATACCAACGATCGATCGGGCGGAACACCGCCAGGGCGACGCCACTGCCGTCGAACCAGCGGTGCAGCGTGGCCAGCGTCGCCTTCGAACCGAAGCCGTCGACCACCAACCGCACGCGCACGCCGCGCCGCGCGGCGCGGATCAGCGCGTCGGCCATGCCGCGGCTGGCCGGGTCGTCGTGGAAGATGTAGGTGGCCAGCCAGACCTCATGCCGGGCTTGCGCGATGGCCGCGCGCATGGCGGGGAACAACTCGTCGCCGCCGGTCAGCAGCGTGACGTCGTTGCCGCCACTGAACAGCGCATCCTGCTGCGCATACCAGGCCGCTTCGTGCGCGCGCGGCGCGATCATGGCCATTCGAACTCCGCCACCAGCGGCAGGTGGTCGCTCATGCGTGCCCAGGTTTCGCCGCGCGGCACGAAGGTCGAACGGCAGACGAGCGTGCGCGTGTAGATGCGGTCGAGCGCGAACACCGGCACGCGCGAAGGGAAGGTGGAGCGGCGCTGCGAGCGCGGCCCGTCGCCGAGGGCGCGGGCAAGGCCGATCTCGCGCATCGGCGCGTCGAGTCGTTCGCCCCAGTCGTTGAAGTCACCGGCGACGATCAGCGGCGCGTCGGCCGGCACCTCGGCGGCAATGAACGCCGCCAGCCGTTGCACCTGGCGCACGCGGCTGGCGTGGATCAGTCCCAGGTGCGCGACGACCGCGTGCAGCACTCGGCCCTGCCACTGCACCGGCACGTGCAACAGGCCCCGCTGCTCGAAGCGGTGGTCACTGACGTCATGGTGGCCGATGTCGCCAATCGGCCAGCGCGACAGCAGCGCATTGCCGTGTTCGCCGTGGCGCGTGACCGCGTTGGTGCGGTAGGCCACCTCGTAACCCTCGGGGGCGAGGAACTCGGCCTGGCCCTGCGCCGGCCAGCCGAACGAGGTGCGCGCGAACTGGCGTGCATCGCGCGCATGGTGCAGCCGCACCTCCTGCAGAAACACCAGATCGGCGTCGAGCGCCTCGACGCCCAGACCGAGGTTGTGGATCTCCAGGCGCTTTCTCGGCCCGACGCCGCGCACGCCCTTGTGGATGTTGTAGGTGGCCACGCGCAACCGGTCATGCGAGCCGGTGTGCGGCGGCAGCGCGCTCGATTGAAGGGTCTTCATGGCGCGCCGATGAAGCGTGGCAGTTGCAGCACCGCCTCGGCATTGCTCGGCGAGAAGCAGCGGTCGGCCGCCTCGCGCCACGGCAGCCAGGCGAATTGCAGGTGTTCACGCGGGTTCAGTACCACCGGCGTGCCGGCCGGCACGACGAGGCCGAAGACATGCTCGGTGTTGCGGGTCACGCCCGGCGCGTAGCGGTGGCGCCAGACCGGGTAGATCTCGTAGACATTGGCCAGCTGCCAGTCGCGCAGCGCCGCGCGCGGCACCGCGTCGCTGCCGATCTCGATACCGGTTTCCTCGGCCACCTCGCGCACGCAGGTCTCGACCAGCGGCTCGTCGGGCGCATCCTTCGACCCAGTCACGCTCTGCCAATAGCCGGGCTTGTCGGCACGCTCGATCAGCAGCACGTCGAGCGCACGGGTGTGGATCACCACCAGCACCGACTCGGGAATCTTGTGCAATGGCATCGCCGAGAAGAAAGGGCGCGGAGAGACCCCGCGCCCTGATTCTGCCCAAAGGCCACCGGCGTCGGTCAACCCGGCTGCGGATTGCGCAGCCGGATGTGCAGTTCGCGCAATTGCTTCTCGTCGACCGGCCCGGGCGCGTTGGTCAGCAGGCATTGCGCGCGCTGCGTCTTCGGGAAGGCGATCACGTCGCGCAGCGATTCGGCGCCGGTCATCAGCATCACGAAGCGATCCAGGCCGATGGCGATGCCGCCGTGCGGCGGCGCCCCATATTGCAGCGCATCGAGCAGGAAGCCGAACTTCGCGCGCGCCTCCTCCGCATCGATCTTGAGCGCGCGAAACACCTTGCTCTGCACCTCTTCCCGGTGGATACGCACCGAACCGCCGCCGAGTTCGATGCCGTTCAGGACGACGTCGTAGGCCTTGGCGGTGCAGGCGCCGGGGTCGGTCTCGAGCCAGTCCTCGTGGCCTTCCTTCGGGCTGGTGAAGGGGTGGTGCACGGCGACCCAGCGGCCAGCCTCGTCGTCGCGCTCGAACATCGGAAAGTCGATCACCCACAGCGGTTCCCACTCGCCCTGCACCAGGCCACGGGCGCGCCCGAACTCGCTGTGGCCGACCTTGACACGCAACGCGCCGATCGCGTCGTTGACGACCTTGGCCTTGTCGGCGCCGAAGAAGATCAGGTCGCCGCTCGCGGCGCCGGTGCGCGCGAGGATCTCGGCAATCGCCTTGTCGTGCAGGTTCTTCACGATCGGCGACTGCAGCCCGTCGCGCCCCGCGGCGATGTCGTTGACCTTGATCCAGGCCAGCCCCTTGGCGCCGTAGATCTTGACGAACTCGCCGTAGCCATCGATCTCGCCGCGGCTCATCTCGGCGCCACCGGGCACGCGCAGCGCCACCACGCGGCCGTCCTTCTGCGTCGCCGGCGTCGAGAAGACCTTGAACTCGACATCGGCCATCACGTCGGTGACTTCAGTGAACGCGAGTTTCACGCGCAGGTCGGGCTTGTCGCTGCCATACAGGCGCATCGCGTCGGCATAGGTCATCACCGGAAACGCCGGCAATTTGACGCCGATGGCGTGCTCGAACGTGCTGCGGATCATGCTCTCGAACATCGTGCGGATCTCTTCCTCGGCGAGGAACGAGGTCTCGATGTCGATCTGCGTGAACTCGGGCTGGCGGTCGGCGCGCAGGTCTTCGTCGCGGAAGCACTTGACGATCTGGTAGTAGCGGTCGAACCCGGCCACCATCAGCAGCTGCTTGAACAGCTGCGGGCTCTGCGGCAGCGCGTAGAACTGGCCGTCGTGCACGCGGCTGGGCACCAGGTAGTCGCGCGCACCCTCGGGGGTGCTCTTGGTGAGCATCGGCGTCTCGACGTCGATGAAGCCGTTGGCATCGAGGAACTTGCGCACCTCCATCGCCACGCGATAGCGCAGCCGCATGTTGCGCTGCATTGCCGGGCGGCGCAGGTCGAGCACGCGGTGCGTCAGGCGCACGGTCTCCGACAGGTTCTCGTCGTCGAGCTGGAACGGCGGTGTGACGCTGGGGTTGAGCACCTCGAGCTGGTACGCCAGCACTTCGACCTTGCCGCTGACCAGGTTGGCGTTGTCGGTGCCGGCGGGCCGGGCCCGCACCACCCCGGTCACCTTGAGGCAGAACTCGTTGCGCACACCCTCGGCGGTGGCAAAGGTCTCGGCGCGGTCGGGGTCACAAACAATCTGCACCAGGCCTTCCCGGTCGCGCAGGTCGATGAAGATCACGCCGCCGTGGTCGCGCCGGCGGTGGGCCCAGCCCATCAGGGTCACGGTTTGGCCCAGCAGGGCCTCGCTGACCAGGCCGCAATAAGTCGTTCGCATGGAGGGCTCCAGATTCGGTCTGCAGTGCCGCCGCAGGGCGGCACGAAGGGGTTCAGGTTGGCGCGCAACGATCGTCATCGGGGCCGAACGCTCGCCGTGCGTTCGGCCGCATCAATTTCGCGCCACGCCTGCGGGCAACACCCCGGCCGGCGGCGCCACCACGCCCATCGAGATGATGTATTTGAGCGCCTCGTCGACGCTCATGCGCAATTCGATCACCTCGGTGCGCAGGACCATCAGGAAGAAGCCCGAGGTCGGGTTCGGCGTGGTCGGCACGTACAGGCTCAGGTAATCGCCATGCAGGTGCTCAGCCGCTTCGCCGCCGGGCCGGCCGGTGACGAAGGCAATGGTCCAGGCGCCGGCGCGCGGGTACTGCACCAGCACGGCTTCGCGAAAGGCGTTGCCGCTGGAGGAGAACAGCGTGTCCGAGACCTGCTTGACCGAGCTGTAGATCGATTTGACGATCGGGATGCGGTGCAGCATGCGGCCGCCTTGGCGCAACCACCACTGGCCGACGAAGTTGGCGGCGAACATGCCTGTCAGCAACAGCGCGAACATCACCACCACCAGCCCGAGACCGGGCACATGGCGCAGCATCTCGAGGAAGCCGTGCGCACCTGCCGGCAGCACCGCTTGCGTCGCAGTGAGCACCCAGCCGAACAACCCATCCATCATGCCGAGCACGGTGGTCAGCAACCACACCGTGACCGCCAGCGGCAGCCAGACGAGCAGCCCGGCGACGATGTATTTCTTCACGATGCGTGCCCTGGTTCAGCTGGCATCGGGAGCTGGGGGGGAGGTGCCAGCGGCACTCGGCGCGGCAGCCGCGGGCGCCGCGGCGGCGCTGGCAGGGCTGTCGGCCGCAACCGCCGGCTTGGCGGCCTCGCCGTTACCGGTGCCGTCGGCGGCCGGCTTGTCGGCCGGTGCCGCTGGAGCCGGATTGCGAAAGTCGGTGGCATACCACCCCGAGCCCTTGAGTTGGAACCCCGCTGCGGTGACCTGCTTCTCGAAGCGCGGCGCACCGCAGGCCGGGCAGTCGGCAAGCGGCGGATCAGACAGCCTCTGCAGCACGTCTTTCGTGTGGCCGCATGCGGCGCAGCGATAAGCGTAAATCGGCATGGAAACAGTCGAGCCGCGCTAGGCCGCGGCAAAGCCTGTAATTATAAGGATGCGCGGTCACTGATCCGATAATCCCGCGCACTGGCGGGGCGCAGCCGATCGGCATGCGTCCGCGCCCGTCTCGCTGTCCATAATCCGTCCTCAACCTGGAGGTGTTTTCTCATGGGGCCGTTCCCTGTCCGTTTCTCGTCCCTGTCCTTCTGCGTTGCCACCGTGGCTGCGCTGGCATTCAGCTCGAACGCGCTGGCCGAGGAAGAAAAGGTCGTCAACATCTACAACTGGGCCGACTACATCGCGCCGGACACGATCAAGAACTTCGAGAAGGAAACCGGCATCAAGGTTCGCTACGACAACTTCGACAGCAACGAAGTGCTGCATGCCAAGCTGGTCGCCGGCCGCACCGGCTACGACGTCGTCGTGCCGGGTTCGCATTTCGCCAAGATGCAGATCGACGGCGGCCTCCTGATGAAGCTCGACAAGAGCAAGCTGCCCAACCTGAAGAACCTGGACCCTTCGATACAAGCCCAACTGGCCAAGCTCGATCCGGGCAACGACTACCTGGTTGACTGGCTTTGGGGCTACACGACCGTCGGCATCAATGCCGAGAAGGTGAAGAAGGCGCTCGGCGCGCTGCCGATGCCAGACAACGCCTGGGACCTGGTCTTCAAGCCGGAGTACGCCTCCAAGCTGAAGGGCTGCGGCATCTCGTTCCTCGATACGGCGTCCGAAGTGATCCCGATCGCGCTCAAGTACATCGGCAAGGATCCGCACAGCAAGGACGCTGCGGACTACAAGGCCGCCGGCGAAATGCTCAACGCCGTGCGGCCGTACGTGACGCGCTTCTCGGGCTCGGGGTCGGACTACATCGATCAAATGGCGCGCGGCCAGTTGTGCGCAGTGGTCGGCTGGTCGGGCGACATCTACATCGCGAAAGACCGTGCGGCCAAGGCCAAGCGTCCCCAGGCACTCGAAGTGTTGTTGCCGAAGTCGGGCGGCCTGCTTTTCTTCGACGTGATGGCGATTCCCAAGGATGCCAAGCATCCCGAAAACGCCCACAAGTGGATTAACTACATCCTGCGGCCGGAAGTGCATGCGTCACTGACGAACGCCGTCTTCTATGCCAACCCGAACAAGGAAGCCCGCAAGTCCGTTAGGCCCGACCTGGTCAACGACAAGGCCGTCTTTCCCGATGCCAGCGCGCTCGAGTCGATGATCGTGCCCGGCGTCCCCGATCAGGCCACGCGCCGCCTGATGACGCGCACCTTCACGGGTTTCAAGGCCGGTCGCTGAAGAGCCCGCTCTGGCACAGGCGGGCATCGACTTCAGCGCCACCAGGCGCCAAAGCGCAGCAAGAGCTGAGCGACCAACAGCCCGCCGACGAAGCCGATGCCCACCCACAGCGTGGCCCGCAGCAGGCGATGCGTGCGGCGCTGCTCATCCAGCAGCGCCTGCATGGCCGTCGAGTCACTGCGCGGCTGCAGCGCTGCATGCAGCAGCCGCGGCAGCTCCGGCAGCAACTGCGCGTAACGCGGCGCCTCGTTCTTCAGGCGTTCGACCAATCCCTGCCAGCCGACCTGCTCGTTCATCCAGCGTTCGAGGAACGGCTTGGCGGTACTCCACAGGTCCAGCTCCGGGTCGAGCTCGCGGCCCAGGCCCTCGATGTTGAGCAGGGTCTTCTGCAGCAGCACGAGTTGCGGCTGGATCTCGACATTGAAACGTCGCGAGGTCTGGAACAACCGCATCAGCACCTGGCCGAGCGAGATGTCTTTCAGCGGACGATCGAAGTGGGGTTCGCAGACGGCACGGATCGCGTTCTCCAGCGCATCGATGCGGGTGGCCGGCGGCACCCAGCCGCTCTCGACATGCAGCTCGGCCACGCGCTTGTAGTCGCGACGGAAGAAGGCGATGAAGTTCTGCGCCAGGTAGTCTCGGTCGCTGTCCGTAAGGGTGCCGACGATGCCGAAATCGAGGGCGATATAGCGCCCGAAGGTGGCCGGCGCGGTACTGACCTGGATGTTGCCCGGGTGCATGTCGGCATGGAAGAAGCCGTCACGAAAGACCTGGGTAAAAAAGATCGTGACGCCGTCGCGGGCCAGCTTCTTCAGGTCGACGCCGGCCTCGCGCAGCCGTTCGGTCTGGCTGATCGGCACACCGTGCATGCGCTGCATCACCATCACGCTGGGGGTGCAAAGGTCCCACACCATCTCGGGCACCTCGACCAGCGCCAGCCCGGCCATGTTGCGGCGCAGCTGTGCGGCATTGGCGGCTTCGCGCACCAGGTCGAGCTCGTCGTGCAGGTGCATGTCGAACTCGGCCACCACTTCGCGCGGCTTCAAGCGCTTGCCATCGACGCTTACGCGCTCGACCCAACCGGCCAGTCGGTGCAGCAGGGCCAGGTCGCGCTCGATGGCGGCCAGCATGCCCGGGCGCAGCACCTTGACCGCCACCTCGCGGCCGCCGTGCAGTGTCGCGAAGTGCACCTGGGCGATCGAGGCGCTGGCCACCGGCTCGGCGTCGAAACCGGCGAAGACCTCGTCGATGCGCCGCCCGAAGGCCCGCTCGACCATCGCCACCGACTGGACGCCCGGAAAAGGCGGCACGCGGTCCTGCAGCTTGGCCAGTTCGTCGGCCACGTCCAGCGGCAACAGGTCGCGCCGTGTCGACAGCACCTGGCCGAACTTGACGAAGATCGGTCCCAGCCGCTCCAGCGCACGACGCAGGCGCACGCCGCGCGGCTCGTCGAAGCGGCGGCCAATCATGGCGATGCGTGCCAACAGGCGCACCGACCGTTGGCGCACGCCCGACAGCGCGATGTCGTCGACTCCGAAGCGCAGCAGTGTGAAGGCGATGAAGACCAGCCGCGCGAGTTGGCTCATTGCGCCGTCGGCCCCCCGGGGGCGCCCGCGGACGGCGACACCTGCCGGCGCAGGCTCGCCGCCAGTGCTGCGCCAAGCCGCGCCAGCTGGCGCGCGGGCAGCGGCCCGAGCAGCCGGGCGAGGTCGGCCTCGAGGTCCCAGCGCAGGTTGTCGGCCAGCCACTGCACGTCGGCCGCGAACTGCGCCTCGCCTTGCACGACGACATCCGGCCGTTCACCGCTGGCCAGCGTGACCAGCAGCAAGGCCGGGTTGGCAGCGCCGACACGCAGTTGCAGTTCGGCGGGCACCCCGCTCGCCCGCTCGGTATCTGCCGGCCGCTCGACCAGGCCGGCGGGCGTAACCTGGAAGACGACCGGCGCCGGCGCCGGCAGCAGCGAGGGCCAATCGGCCAGCTCGATGTGCAGCCGCTTGCCCGCATGGGGGCACAGCCGCTTCATCGCAACCGGCTCGCCTGCCAGCACATGGTTGACCAGCAGCGTCAGCCACTCCAGCGCGGCGGGTTCCACCAGGGCACGAACGGATTGCAACATTTGCTCGGATTGTAGGCAGCGCCCGAGCGCATCCCGCAAGCACGGGACCGACCGGTGCGAGAGCATCAGCGAGAATCACTGAAACTCTCGCCGTGGCGTGCGACGCAATGTCTCGCGCGCGACCGTTTCCCGCTGGCCAGCCCCAATGTTCGAAGACCGCAGCTACAAACGCACCTTCTACAGCGCTCCGCAGTCGGTTCAGTCCTTGGTCGCGGCCTTGCTGGAACCATCGCTGACGGTGCTGGTATTCCTGATCGCCACGGTCGGCTTCGGCAGGCCGGTGCTGCGCTCCGACCTGATGCTGTGCCTGCTGGTCTTTGCGCTGACGTTCCCGGGCCGCAACCGTTTCAAGGACAAGCTGCTCAACGCCGGCACTGACATCTTCAGCTCATGGCTGACGCTGCTGGGCATTCTGGCTCTTTGCGGCCATGCCACGAACAGCCTGCAATTCTTCGAGAAGAATGTGCTGCTGGTCTGGGCCATCGCCACGCCGCTGCTGCAATGGCTGGCCATGGCAGTGGGCCGCGCGATCCTGCGCAGTCGAGCCGCGCGCCCGGATTTCCGCAACTCCGCGATCGTCGTCGGCGCCGGGCCATTGGGCGTCAAGGTGGCCCGCGCCCTGCAGGAGAATCAAGAGGAGGGTCGCGATTTCATCGGCTGGTTCGACGACCGCACCGATCAGCGCCTGGACGCCGACTCGGCCGGCAAGTTGCTCGGAACGCTGCAGGAAGTGGCCCCGTATGTCCGCGCGCACGGCATCAAGGAGGTCTACATCACCCTGCCACTGGGATCGCAGCCGCGCATCCTGGAGCTGCTCGAAAGCGTGCAAGGCACCACGGCATCGATCTTCTTCGTGCCTGACGTGTTCGGCATCAGCATCATCCAGGGACGGCTGCAGGACATGAACGGTGTGCCGGTCGTGGGCATTTGCGAGACGCCATTCACCGGCACCAACGAGCTCGTCAAGCGCATCTCGGACATCGTGCTGGCGACGATCATCCTGGTGTTGATCTCGCCGCTGCTGCTGGCGATCGCCATCGGCGTCAAGCTCAGTTCGCCAGGCCCGGTGATCTTCCGGCAGCGCCGCAACGGCCTGGACGGCGGAGAAATCATGGTCTACAAGTTCCGCTCGATGCGCGCGATGGACGACGGCCCGGTCGTCAAGCAGGCCACCAAGGATGACCCTCGCATCACGCCCTTTGGCGCCTTCATCCGCAGAACCTCGCTCGACGAGCTGCCACAGTTCATCAACGTGCTGCAGGGCAGCATGAGCATCGTCGGCCCGCGCCCGCACGCCGTGGCTCACAACGAGCAATACCGGCAGATCATCAAGGCCTACATGGTCCGCCACAAGGTCAAGCCGGGCATCACCGGCTGGGCGCAGATCAATGGCCACCGTGGCGAAACCGACACGATAGAGAAGATGAAGGCGCGGGTCGAATACGATCTGGAGTATCTGCGCAACTGGTCGCTCGGATTGGATCTGCAGATCATTGTGCGTACTATCAGATTGTTAATCTTCGACCGCCACGCCTACTGAAGCATTGCCGTATAGGTTGAACACATTCCAGGAGAACCAGCTATGAATGCGAACCGACATGTCGTGTGCTTGGCCATCGCCTCGTTCGGGCTCAGCTCGGCAAGCGGCGTACTGGCCCAGGAGGCGAACCCCTATTACGTGGGCATCGCGCAGGCATTCACCCACGAGTCCAACCTGTTCCGGGTCGCCACGGGACAGCCGGAGACCAGCGATACGTTCTCGACAACGTCGTTGTTGGCAGGCATCAATCAGCCCTTCGGCCGCCAGCGCTTCTTCGCCGACGCGGCAGCACGCTACAACCGCTACAGTGACAACTCCCAGCTCGACAATACCGGCTACGGCGTGGCCATCGGGTTGGACTGGGAAACGATCGAGAGCTTGTCCGGACGGCTCAGCTACAACCTGAACCAGAGCCTCGCGCGCTATGGCGCCGACGAGGGCCCCGCCCTGACGACGAAGAACATGGAAAAGAGCCAGGAATTCTTGGCGCGCGTCCAGTACGGTCGCGCCGCGCTGCTGTCGCTCGAGGGCGCGTTCTCGCACCGGGAACTCGACTACTCGGCATCGCAGTTTGCCTTCGAGGAGTACAAGCAAGACGCGCTCAGCCTCGGCGTGCTCTACCGGCCCAGCGGCCTGCTGACCCTCGGTGCCGCAGCGCGGCACACCAAGGGCAAGTACCCGTTCGCGGTGCAGACGAGCCCCGGTGTTTTCCAGCCGGACGACTTCACCCGCAACGACCTCGACCTCACCGCCGTCTGGGTGCCGACGGGCCTGAGCACGGTCAGCGCACGACTGAGCTACACGAAGGTGACCCACGATGCTGTCGCTTCGCGCGACATCTCCGGCGGCACCGGCGCCATCACCTGGGACTACAAACCCACCGGCAAGCTGGCCTTCAGCACATCGCTGATCCGCGACAGCGGCGCGGAATCGAGCTTCTACCGGCAGAGCCAAGGCGGCGTCGGCTCGATCGGCAACAACAGTCGCCTGTCGTCGAGCATCTTGTTTCGCGGGCTGTACGAAGCGACGGCCAAGATCCAGGTCGAAGCCAACGCGCGCTATGTCGAACGCGACCTCGTGAACACCTTTGCGCTGCCGTCGGGCGCGGCTTCCACGCAATCCGGGTCGGACAAGTTCGCGGAGCTGAGGCTGGGCGTGAACTACGCCCCCCTGCGCAGCGTGCTGGTCGGTTGTGCACTCGGCTACGAGAAGCGCGGCACGTCGTCGAGTTTGTCATACCGATACACCGCGAATGTCGCAAGCTGCTCGGGCCAGTTCAAGCTGCAGTGAAATCCGCAGACCTGGCTGCCTGGATCTGACTTGACAGCCACCGTCCTGCTGACCGGCGCGACCGGGTACATCGGCTCGCACACCTGGCTCGCGCTGCAGGCGGCGGGGTTCTCGGTCGTCGGCGTCGACGACTTCTCGAACAGCTCGCCCGAGGTGCTGAATCGCCTGCAACGCCTGAGCGGCACGGCACCGGCGTTCGAACGGTTGAATGTGTGTGATGGTCAGGCCCTCGCGCGCCTGTTCGATGCGCACCGGTTCGACGCGGTCGTGCACTTCGCAGCCTTCAAGGCCGTCGGCGAATCGACGAAGAACCCTCTCGCCTACTACGCCAACAACATCGGTGGGCTGGTGACGCTGTGCCAGACGATGCAGACGCACGGTTGCAGGGCCTTGGTGTTCAGTTCGAGCGCCACGGTGTACGGCACGCCGGAACGCCTGCCGATTCGCGAGGATGCGGCACTGTCGGCCACCAACCCGTATGGCGCCACCAAACTGATGGGCGAGAACATCTTGCGCGACGTCGAGCGGGCAGATCCTTCGTGGTCGATTGCCTACCTGCGTTACTTCAACCCGGTCGGGGCCCACGAGAGCGGCCTGATCGGCGAAGACCCGAAGGGCCTGCCCAACAACCTGATGCCCTACGTGGCGCGGGTTGCCGGCGGCCAACTCGAACGGTTGCATGTCTTCGGCAACGACTACGACACCCCCGACGGGACGGGGGTGCGCGACTACATCCACGTTGTCGACCTCGCCGAAGGGCACACGGCCGCGCTGCGACATCTCTTCGAGCGCAGCCGTTCGCTCACGGTCAACCTGGGTACCGGGCGGGGGCACAGCGTGCTCGAGCTGATACGCGCTTATGAAGCCGCCAGTGGTCGCAAGGTCCCCTACGAGACCGTTGCCCGGCGCCCGGGAGACGTGGCGGCCTGCTATGCCGATGCCACGCTCGCGCGCGAGACGCTCGGATGGGCGGCCAGGCGCGACCTGGCTGCGATGTGTGCCGACAGTTGGCGTTGGCAGCGCTTGAACCCGACCGGATTTGCCGGCTGAGTGTCGCCGCAGCTGAGAGAATTCGGCTGGCCTCAGCCGCTTGTTGCATCCGGCCTGAAGAAGCGGAATCCGTGATTGCGCACCCCAGGGGTCCGGAATGGAACGAAGACCGGACCCAGTTTCAGGTAGCCCGCGAAGCCGATCCGGCGATTGCCAGCAGCCATGGCCATCTGCATCGAAGACCGGTTGTCGAGCGATATGTATGAAATGCCGTGCGTGCAACCGCGCGCGGTGCAGTAGCGATCCCTCTGCGGTGATGCCAACCGTGGTAGGTGGCAACCACGGTACTCCGGCAGCGTGAACGAGAAGTATCCGTAGCGATACCCCTCGTCAAAGCTGACATAGACACCATCGTGTACGTGAGTTGGCGTAAACGCCGCCCAGCTGAATGAAACGATCTGCCCGTCTTTGAGGACCGCCGCACAGACATCGCCCTTGCCGAGCGCCGCGCGCACGAAGTGCTCTGTCAGTTCAAGTTCCGGGCGTTTGGCAGCCGCAAGCAAGGCGCACTCATCGCCTTGGACGAACAATCGAACGACGTAGTCCGGAGCAACGGGATCTGGCCCTTGCATGTCGATCGGCCGGGCATAGATGCCGTAGAGGTGGAGCCCTGCCGCGTGGCTCAGGCGCTCAATCAGGGCGTGCTGCATCGCGGCGAGCAAGCCCCAACGCTGCAAGTAGCTCACGTCGCACGCCTGCATGCGGGCCGTCGAGATCACACGAGCGGCGTCTTCACAGGGGCCGATCGTGCAATCACGGCCCGGACCTGCCCGTCAGCATCAGTCACACCGCTGATCTCCGAGTAGCCGCCTGCGCCCGACATACGCTGCATCACCGCCGGGCCTTGCCCGAGGCCGACTTCAAACAACAGCCAGCCGCCGTCACGCAACAGGCCGGGGGCCTCGCGAATCAGTCTCTGCAGAATCCGAACTCCCAACGGGCCGCCATCGAATGCAAGCCGTGGCTCGAAACCGATGATCTCGCCCGGCATCGTTTCCAACTTCTTGCTGGAAATATAGGGCGGGTTGCAGACGATGACATCCACGGCCCGGTGAAAGCGAGGTTCATCAAAAGGTTGCAGCAGATCGCCCACGCGCAGTTCGACCTGCGTGCCCAGGTGGAGGTGCGCGACGTTGCGCTTGGCGAGTTCAACCGCATCTGGCGAAAGGTCGGCAGCAAACACGCGTACACGCGGGTCAGCGCTTGCGATGGCAACAGCCAAGTTCCCGCAACCCGTGCAGGTGTCAACCACAGTGGCCTGGCCGCGATCGGAAAGCACGCGATTGCGTAAGGTGTCGATCACAGCTTGCGCGAGTAATTCGGTCTCCCTCCGAGGAATCAGTGCCTGAGGTCCGGCGAACAACTCCAATCCCATGAAGCGCTGGCGACCGCAGAGATGTCCCAGCGGCACCCCCGAAATCCGCTGCTCTACGAAGCGCAGCAACGCTGCCTGCATGTCCGCAGTCAACGGCTGGAGCGGCTGTGCGGCCGCCGCGTCGGGGGACAACGGATAGCCGGCTGCCAAGTGCCACAGACATCGAAGCGTCGAGTCGGCGGTCTCCTCCGGCTTGTCAGGCAGGGTCCGCAAAAGATGTTCAAGCCGGCCACGCAGCACGCGAAACAAGTCGACCCCAACGCTCCCCAGACGCTGCGACTCTGAGTCGTTGATCATGTCATTTGCCGGCGGCAGAGCACACTGGGCGACCTGGTCAAGCGTCGATCTCGTCGACCGACCCCAACAGTGCCGGGCGCGCGTGCAAGTAACGCGTCGCGCGCCGTTTCGACTCGATGTCGGCGTAGATGAATTCGCCACGCACCTGATCGACTCTGAGATACGCGGCCAGTTCTGCCGCCGGGACACCGTGGTTGTGGGCCCACAGGGCAATGTCCATCTGATCGTATGGCAGCGAGAAATAGAACTCGTCCTGCCCTTGCTGGAGACTGTAGGTGTCGGTCGTCGGCTTTGCCGAGCACACCTCCTCGGGCAAGCCGAGATACCTGGCAAGGGCGTAAACCTGCGTCTTGTAGAGGTGGGCAATGGGTTTGATGTCGGCCGCGCCGTCGCCGTTCTTTACGAAAAACCCTTGGTCGTACTCCAGGCGGTTCGGCGTGCCGATCACCGCGTAGTTCAGCCGGTCCGCGTGGAAGTACTCCACCGTCTTGCGGATGCGTTGCTTGTAATTGGTCGCCGCGACGATCTGCAGGTACTCACGAATCGGTAGGCGCGCCTCATGCACGTGGCCATCGGGCGACTGCACGATCAGCTTGAAGAAATTGATGCGGCCTTCAGCGCCGCCCGAAATCGCGAGCTTGCTCTTCCAGCCGTCGGCGTAGTCAGGAAAGACGCGCCGCATGGCTTCGTCGCGCCAGCGATAGCATCCGATTGCCTCGAGCGTCGGAGCGATGTCCTCTACCGAGAACGGGATACCCAACTGCTCGGCGACGCGCTGTCCGAGATCCTTGCTGCTCGACTTGGAGTCCCTCTCCGGCAGCATCAGACCGTACACCTTCCCGGGCCCGAGGGCGCGCACCGCCAGTGCGCCGCACACGGAACTGTCGACGCCGCCCGACAAGGCGATGACCACCCCCCGGCGCCGCTGCTCTTGCGCCACGATAGCGACGATGCGGCCCGAGATTCGTGCGACTTCCGCTGCGCAGTCGAGGTCTAGAACAGACGAGCTCAAATTCATGGCGTCAATGGCGCTGGTGGACTGCAAAGGACAGGCTTGGTACTCGGATCATCCCTTGACGCGTTTCTTTTCGACATATGCCTCGATGCTGTCGAGGCTGTCCAGGTTCTCCGGAATCATCTCTTCATCTTCGATGCGGATGCCGAACCTCTCCTCGAGGAAGGTGACGAGTTCCAGAAAGCCGGTGGAGTCGATGATGTGACGATCCAGGAACGAATCGCCATCGCCGAACTTCGCAGCATTGGCACCCATCAGGAAGTTCTCGGCGATGAACGCCCGAACCTGACTCTTAACGTTGGTCATTCATCTCGCCTTGTTCGAAAGTGGTGCTGGGCAGTGCATCGGTATGGTCACGCCAAGCCAGTCTTCTTGATTTTGCCAGTGTCGGTCTTCGGAAGCACATCGACGAACTCGACGTGTTTGGGTGCCATGAAGTTCTCGAGGCAACCCATGCAATGCTTGATCACGTCGCGTTCGGAATACCGATACCCATCCTTCAGCACCACGAAAGCCTTGACCGCCTGGCCGAGCAGGGGATCGGGCACCCCGACGACAGCCGCCTCGTACACGCCCTCGAGCCCGTAGAGCGCGTTCTCCACTTCACGGGGGCTGACCTTTTCGCCCCGGCTCTTGATGATGTCGTCCTTGCGAGCGACGAAGTACAGGTAGCCGTCTTCGTCCGTTCGGAAGACATCACCCGAGTACAGGACCATTTCGCCGGGAATCGGCCCTGGCCTGAGGCGTTTGGCCGTTTCTTCCGGCTTCTCCCAATACCCGCGCATGACGTTGCTGCCACGAATCACCAGTTCACCGGTGCTGCCGTTGGGCAGGCGCCGGCCGGATTCGTCGACCAGCCAGACCTCCTCGTTCGGCATGCCGCGCCCGACGCTGGTCGGCCGGATGTCGAGTTGCTCGGGCGGCAGATAGGTGACGCGCTTGCACTCGGTGAGGCCGTACATGGAAAACAGTTGAGCTTGCGGGAAGAGGGCGCGCAATTGGCGGATGTGCTCTTCCGACAGCGCAGCCGCCGTATTGGTGATCATTCGCAATGCATGAAGGTCATAGTTCCCCAGCGTCCCGAGGTTCATCAGCATCGAGAAGATCGTCGGCACGCCGGGGAAGACGGTCACGTTGTGCTGCGCCATCCTCTCGAGCACCTTGACCGGAAAAGTGAACGATTTCTCGAGCACCAGCGTCGCTCCGACCTTGACGCTCATCAGCAACTGGTAAAGGCCATAGTCAAAGGCAAGTGGCAGGACGCAGATGATCACATCATCGTGTCTCAACCCCAGATACGTGCTGACCGAGCGCGCGGCAGACACCATGTTCAGATGGGTCAGCATCACGCCCTTGGGATCCCCGGTGGAGCCCGACGTGTAGATGATGCGGCCAAGTCCTGGTCAATGAGACCCGGGTCTCTTGGCGCTGGCGAATTGCCTGTCATCGCCTCGGGGTATCGAACGACCCTGGGGTCACGCCCTTCGCCATGCCCTGCGACGATGCAACTGAGCACGGTGCGGTTGAGCGCCAGGGCGTCCTCGTAGACCGACGCCAGGCTCGTGCTGGTGATGAGTGCGCAAGCCCGTGAATCGTTCAACATGTAGGCCAGTTTGTCGGCCTTGGTCAACGGGTTGATCGGCATGAAGACGGCCCCCGCCGCCAATGCGGCGAACACCCCCGCCACCAGTTCGACACCGTTGTCCAGGAACAGCGCCACGCGGTCACCGCGGGTGACGCCACCGCGCTGAAGCTCAGCCGCAAGCTGCGCCACCCTCTGCGCAAGCTGCGCGTAGGTATATGTCTGCTTGTCGCACACCAGTGCGACCTTGTCAGGCTGCTGAGAGACCGAAGCCGCCAGGAATTCGTGAAGAAGCATCTGCCGTCCCTTAGAGCAATCCGTGCACTACTCAGGCGACTGCCGTCACGGCATCTCGCGATGCGATAGACAAGCGCGCCGTGGCCGGCTGTACATATGCGTCATGCAGAAGCATGGTGGACAGAATGCCGACAAAGGCCATGTTGTCCCCGAATCCGATGGCGCGCCCCGTCCGGCACTTCTCGAACAGCTTTCTCACGGCTGCCGCGTCGAAGTAACCTGCCTGCTCGATACGCGACTTGCCGAGCAAGTCGTCCACGTAATCGACCGGCTTGCCGTCCTCGAAGAAGCTCTGACTGTCCGGCGCCCGGTAGGGCTGCTTGGTGCGGATGCGGATCGACTCGGGCAACAAGCCGGTCATCGCCTTCTTCAAGAGGTACTTCTCCGTCAGGCCCTTCATCTTGAACTTCGGTGGCAGCCGGTTGGCGAACTCGATCAAGCGGTGGTCCAGAAAGGGAAAGCGCCCTTCGATGGAGCTGGCCATCGCGACACGGTCACCCTGCGAGCACAGCAGATAGCCCGACATGAGCGTATGCGCCTCGACGTACTGGTCTTGGCTCATCGGCGCCCATCGCCCGATCTCTTCAGGCAAGGACTGGCCGATGGCACGGTAGGGATCCCAGTGTTCCAGCCGCTCGCGCACGTCGGCGGAAAAGAACTGCCAGATGCGGCGCGTCGTCGTCCAGCGTGGAATGTGCGCAAAGTAAGGTTGATGCAGGTGATCCAGGCCCTCGGAAAAGAACCGGTGCGTGAAGGCCCGGCCTGCCGCAGGAGAGTGCTGCAGGTAAGGGTAAAGCCGCTCGAGAATGCGCGGGCGACGTCTTGGACTGCGGCTCGCGCGCAAGAAAGCGCCGGATCTTCGCCTCCTTGAACAGGTCGTAGCCGCCGAACACCTCATCTGCGCCCTCGCCCGTCAAGACCACCTTGTAGCCCGCCTCGCGAACGCTTTGCGACAGCAGCATCAATGGCGCCGGAGCGGTGCGCACGATCGGCGACTCGGTATGCCAGATCGTGCGCGGGAAAGCCGCCGCGATGTCGGCGCGGGTGCATCGTACCGAGGAGTGTTCAGTGCCGAGATACGAGACGAGTTCGTTCTGGTACGCGCTCTCGTCAAATTCCGCATCCGCGAACGTGAGCGAAAACGTGCGCAATGGCGTGTCGGTGAAGTTCTTGATCACCGACGTGACGATCGACGAATCGAGGCCGCCGCTCAGATACGCGCCCACCGGCACATCGGAGCGCAGCTGCAGGCGCACGGAGTCGATGAGCAGTTCGCGCAGTTCATCGGCGCAGTCCTGCTCCGAGCGCGTATCCGTCGACGTCGAAGTCGGGGAAGCTCCAATCCCAGTAGCGCTCCACACGCGAGCCGTGATCGTCGGCCACCATGATGTGCCCCGGTGGCAGCGACACGACACCCTCGAATACAGTGCGCGGCGCCAACGGCGACCAGTACGTGAAGATCTCGCCGAGCGCATGCGGATCAAGCCGGCGCGGAACGTCCGGAGACGGCGAACAACGCCTTCGCCTCGGATGCAAACAGCAGCCTGCCGCCAGCGCGTGTGTAGAAGAGAGGGCGGATGCCCGTCCGGTCGCGCGCCAACACCAGCCGATGACGCTTGACATCCCACAGCGCGATGGCGAACTGCCCGTTCAGGTGCGCGACAAACTGTTCCCCATATTGCTCATAGAGGTGAACGATCACCTCGGTGTCGGAGTGCGTGTAGAAGGTGTGGCCGCGCAGTTCGAGGTCGCGTCGCAACTCCACATAGTTGAATATTTCACCATTGAACGTGACCCAGACGGTCTTGTCCTCGTTGTGGATCGGCTGCGCACCGCCGGCGATGTCGATGATGCTCAGGCGAGCATGCGCGAGGCCGATCGGGCCGGCTCGATAGAACCCCACGCCATCGGGCCCGCGGTGATGAAGCTGTCGGATCATGGCCGCCAATTCATCATCGCTCGGCGGCGCGGCCGAGCCGAGGCTGAAGATTCCCGAAATGCCGCACATCTCTACCGACACGGGTGGTGATGCGAGCCCTGCCGGCGTCATGGCGCTTCCCAATCCATTTGCAACCGAATGTCAGTCCATAGGTCGTGAAATGCAGCGAGCGACTTGGCGAGGAGGCTGCGGTTCTCAGTCACGGTGAACTCCAGCACCTTCTTGCCGCCGAACTCCTCCTTGAACCTGTTGATCATCAACTTTTGAACATCAGTTGATCCAGCGTACCAGCCACCAAAATCGTAGACACGAAAACCTCTCGTTCGAAAGTGCTGAAATTCTTCCCAGTGCAGGCGCCGGTTGGCGCGACCAATCAACTTCCGAAACTCATCATCGCCTGCGCGAAAGTGGGACGCTGAGTGTACCAACCCGACATACTCTCCGTAGCGTGAGAGTTCGAGTGCCACGTCAATGTCCTATCGGAATTGAGCGACGCGAGCTTAGCGAAAAGCACCCTGACCGCCCATAGGCTTCGACCTGCTGCCGATGCAGGACTTCCACACCCTTTCCCCCGAGCAAACTCATCATAGAAGTCGACAAACTCCTTGCAAGCTGATCGACACTCGGGTTGTCGATGAACTCGAATTGAAGTGCGTCGCCCTCGATCGACTTCTTGATCTGTGCGCGCGTGTTTCGCGCGAAACCACGAAAGATGTCATCGAGGCTCTGCGACAGGTCGATCTGCAATGAATGGAATTCCTCATTGCGCCCCGCTGGATTGCGCTCCGATGTGCGGTCGCCTCAACCACAACGTCATAATGGCGCCCCTGGCGGCTTCCGGTCGCATCAAACCACAGTATCAATGTAGTCGCTTCGTGCATAAGTTTCGGTACTCAATCAAGTCCGAGAGGTATCTAATGCGGCCAACGGCCGTACCGGGCACCGCCGTTGGGTCAAGCGACATCGTGCGTATCGCATGTATTGATGGACGAGTCACAGGCGCCAGACCGAAAACCCCAATTCAGCGAGGTCCGCTGGCTCAAATGAGGACTTCACGTCGAGCGAACACACCTTTGGGTGCGAGTTTGCTTGTCAATTGCTTCAGACCCATCTCGATGTACTCGCGGTGTGAAACCGTCAGCAACAATGGCATGCGCCCGCGGAAGGTCGTCCCAAGCCTTCGAGCTCGATACCGTACTCGTGCTCGCACTCGCGCGCGCTCGCGATAGGGTCATGCACATGAACATTGACCCCGTAGGACAGCAACTCACGAACCACGTCGATCACCTTGCTATTGCGCAGGTCGGGGCAGTTTTCCTTGAAGGTCATGCCGAGCACGATGACGTCTGCGCCCTTGACGGGCAAGCCGGCTGCGATCATCTGCTTGATGGTCTGCTCGGCCACGTACTTGCCCATGCCGTCGTTGATGCGGCGGCCGGCGAGGATCACTTGCGGGTGGTAGCCGAGCATCTCCGCCTTGTGGGTCAGGTAGTACGGGTCGACGCCGATGCAGTGCCCGCCGACCAGGCCGGGGCGGAACGGCAGGAAGTTCCACTTGGTTCCGGCCGCCTGCAGCACCTCCAGCGTGTCGATGCCGATGCGGTGGAAGATGAGCGACGAGCTCGTTCATCAGCGCGATGTTGAGGTCGCGCTGGGTGTTCTCGATCACCTTGGCGGCTTCGGCAACCTTGATGCTGCTGGCCCGGATGCACGCCGGCGGTGATGATGCGAGCCGTAGAGCTCTGCCGACGGTCTCCAGCGTCTGCGGCGTGTCGCCGGAAACCACCTTCGTGATCTTGCGTGAGCGTGTCGCTCCTTGTCGCCGGGATTGATGCGCTCCGGGCGAGTAGCCGACAAAGAAGTCCTGCTTCCACTTCATGCCCGAGTGCCTTCTCAAGGATCGGGATGCAGACTTCTTCAGTGGCGCCGGGATAGACCGTCGACTCATAGACGACGATCGCTCCACGCTTCAGGTGCCGGCCGACGACTCTCTGAGCTCTTGACCAGCGGCGTGAAGTCTGGCTGGTGCGCATCGTCGACTGGCGTCGGCACAGCGACCACGATGAAGTCCGCCTCGGACAGCACTGCCGGGTCTGTCGAACAGTGAAGCTTGCGTCGACGCCTTGAGATCCGCAGAAGAGATCTCACCCGTCGGATCGACGAATCGCTTGTAGCTCTCGACCTTTTCCTCCGAGAGGTCGAAGCCGAGCGTGCGGTACTTCTTGCCGAACTCGACTGCAAGCGGCAGCCCTACGTAACCCAAGCCAACGACTGCAATCGTGTTAACCATAACTATCCCTCCACGAAGCGAACAATGAAGTTCTCAGAGTGATGACTCGATACCGTCCAG
This sequence comes from uncultured beta proteobacterium, assembly GCA_963840805.1. Taxonomy (GTDB): domain Bacteria; phylum Pseudomonadota; class Gammaproteobacteria; order Burkholderiales; family Burkholderiaceae_C; genus CADEEN01. Next base: position 475,753 of record CAWJAJ010000015.1, read on the forward strand.
TCGCGCCAAAGCTACATCGGAATGCACGACATCAATGAAGCATCCGAATACGGTGCGATCGGAACAGATTCTTGCCTCACGCCCGCACAAACCAGCGACGCATAAATTCCTTCGCCAGCATGCCGATAAACGCCATGTCCTCGATGAAGTAACGCCGGAACATCCGGCGTGGCTCCTGAAGGAAGCGAAAGAACCATTCGAGACCAATGGATTGCATCCATTTCGGCGCGCGCTTTACCTTGCCTGCGGCGACATCAAAGGTTCCGCCGACGCCCATCGCGAAAGGCACCTTCATCTGACCCTGATAACGGCCCAAGAATTGTTCCTTCTTTGGTGAACTGATTGCCACGAAGAGGATGTCTGCCCGCGCAGCCTGGATCTGCCGCAGCGACTGAAGACTCTTCGTCCGCTGACCAGTATCCGTTGCGATATCCAGCGATCGTCAGGCCTGGGTACTTTGCTTCATACAGCGACTTGACTCTCGATACGATCTCTTCTCGAGCCCCTAGCAAGTAGATGCGCCAGCCCGTTCGAGCCGATCGCTTCATGAGTGCTTCGAACAAGTCGACACCTGAGACGCGCTCCTTCAGGGGCTTGCCAAGCAATCGTGAGGCCCACACCACGGGCATGCCGTCCGCGTTTATCAGCGAACAATTGTTGATGATGTCGCGAAGCTCGGCATCTGTGCGCGCTTTGACGAGTTTGTCGACATTCACAGCCACGTGCTGGTGAGGCTCCTGCGACTCAATGAACCGCTCGATTGTGGTTCAGCGTCTCGTCCATGGACAGGTTGTCGATCGAGCACCCCATCATCTCGATGCGTTGCCCTTGAGGCATATGGTCGTACCGATTCACTGCGCGCCAAGCCTTCTTGCAAGAATCTCGACAATGCGCACAGCAGCCTTGCCGTCCCACAGGTGCGGACGACTGCCCCGTTTCCCGCGTCCGGCTATCGCCTCGAGTGCGAGGAGCACCAACCGTTCCGGATCAGCCCCAGCGAGCACGTTCGTGCCCTCATCCACAGTAATTGGCCGCTCCGTATTTTCTCGGATCGTCACACACGGCACGCCCAGGGCTGTCGTCTCTTCCTGTAGACCGCCACTGTCAGTAAGTACCACCGCCGCGTCCTTCCACAGGTGCAGGAATGACATATAGGCCAGCGGCCCCAAGAGCTCGATTCGATCGCTGACATCGATCTCAAAGCGAGCGAGGTTCTTCTGGGTTCGCGGGTGGATCGGGAAGAACAGCGGAATCTCCAACGAGATCCGATTCAGTGCCGACATCGTCCGGCCAAGGGCCACCGCATCATCCACATTCGACGGTCGATGGAGCGTCACGACACCGTACCGGCGATGGCGCCGCTTCAGTTCGAAGGTGTCCAATCCAGTCGCATCCATCACCTCCAGCTTTGCGGCCTGGTACAAGAGGTTATCGACCATGACGTGACCAACCTCGTGCACTCGCTCGTCCGGCTTGCCTTCGCGCCTCAAGTGTTCAAGGCCACTGGGTTCGGTAACGAAGAACCAGTCTGCAATGGCATCCGTGACAAGCCGGTTCACTTCCTCCGGCATGCTCATGTCACCGCTGCGCAGGCCTGCTTCGACATGCGCGACCAGAATGCCCAGCTTCTTGGCGACGATGGAACACGCCAAGGTCGAGTTCACATCGCCGACAACCAACACACAATCGGGCCTCTCGCGCTCACAAAGCTCCTCGAATGCAATCATGATCCGGGCGCTCTGCTGAGCATGCGAACCGCCGCCGGCGCCCAATTGCACATCGGGCTCGGGAATGCCGAGTTCCTCAAAGAAGACGTCACTCATCTCTCGGTCGTAATGCTGACCGGTGTGAACAATCTTCCAGCGCAATCGCCCATCGGCCTGCAGCGCCCGAACGATCGGTGCAATCTTCATGAAATTCGGCCGAGCGCCAGCAATCAGATAAACCAACGGGGCAGTCATGACCGTGTCGTTAAGTACGCTGAGATCAAGTGCTGAACCTAGAGCGGTCCGGTCAACGCTGACATGCGAAGTCGCTTTGCACTCGTGATACTCGAGGTACCAGCGGACGAAACGACCAACGCCCTCTACGACGGGCATGCGCGGTCGAAATCAGTCCACTCGGTCAGTTCGGAGACGTCGGCGAACGTGGCTGGAACGTCGCCATCCTGAAGCGGCAGGAATCGCTTCTCCGCAGGGCGCCCAATCGCCTGTTCGATCGCGTCAATGAACTCCTTCAGCGTGACCGGGCTATTGTTGCCAATGTTGAAGATACGGTACGGCACGTTGGAGCACGCTGGATCCGGTGTGTCAGAGTCGAAACCTCGTCGGCGGTCGCATCGTGATCCAAGACACGCACGACACCTTCAACGATGTCGTCGACATACGTGAAGTCCCGCACCATTTGGCCGTGATTGAAGACATCGATCGGACGACCTTCGAGAATCGCCTTGGTGAAGAGAAACAGTGCCATGTCCGGCCGGCCCCACGGGCCATAGACGGTAAAGAAGCGCAGGCCGGTCGTGCGCAGACCGTACAGATGGCTGTATGTGTGCGCCATCAGTTCGTTCGCCTTCTTCGTCGCCGCATAGAGGCTTACGGGGTGGTCGACGTTGTGATGCTCAGAAAACGGCAAGCGGGTATTTCCGCCATAGACGCTCGAGCTCGATGCATAGACCAGGTGCTTCACCTGACCGTGGCGGCACCCTTCCAGCACATTCGTGAAGCCGACCAAGTTGCTGTCGACATAAGCATGCGGATTTGTCAGCGAGTAACGCACGCCCGCCTGCGCCGCCAAGTGAATGACCTTGTCGAAGCGCATTGCTAGAGAACAGGTTCGGCATCCCATCCCGATCGGCGATGTCCATGTGAACGAAGCTGAATGACGGGATTCGGGCTCAGGCGTGCCAGACGGTCGCGCTTGAGTTGAGGGTCGTAATAGTCATTGAGGTTATCCAGTCCGACCACGGTATCGCCGCGCGCCAGAAGCACCTCCGACACATGCATGCCAATGAATCCGGCGGCGCCGGTCACCAGAACTTTCAACTCATCTCTCCATACGGATTCGACTCAGAGATTGTCGCCGCTGCCCGGCCGACAAAGTGCGTGGGTTCCAGTGCGCGAGATGCCACATGCCGCTCGTGAATTTTGATCTGGCGCACACTTCGATCCCCCTGAACGCGGGGTCAATGAGGGGCGCTGAAGTCCTCAAGTCGTCACGAGGCGCGCATCTGCTGATCGTGGTTCTAAGTACTAGACCGGGAGCCAGCGCGGCGCCAATCGACAACACCTGCGCTGGTACGCGCTCGTAGAAGCGGGAAGACACCCAACCCTGGGGCGGCGATTCCTGCCCCTCGACGACAGCGACACGCGACGCTGGATCAACCTCGAGGCGCAACGAGTGCTGCTTGCCCTTCAGGATCCAACTTGAGTGCTCCGGCGGCTTGCTGCACGAATTGCGCCCCGGGCGCGGCGTGCCACAGCAGTTCCACGTCGTGGCTGCGTGAGCATTCAAGCCAGTCTTCTACGAGAACATTGCCGTCACCTGTCAGCGTGACGCGGCGGTGATGGATGACCGGGTCCGGCAGCCGGGCGTAGCCATCGTGGATCGCGTGCACACTCTGCCCGGAGCGGCGATGTCGCTGCACCACCGTGCAATGCACGTCGCGCAACCAAAGAAAGCTGCCGCCATAGTCCGATTGATCGAGCCCATCGACGACCAAGGTGTTGTGTGCCCTCGTTGCACGGAAGTAATGGCGGTATTGCGGCGCCGTGTTGTAGCAGTAGGTTCCAGAATCGACGAGCAGCGCTTCGCCGCCCCAACTCACCAGCACCGACAGCGCATCAGCGTGGCCATGGCCGGCGATGCGATTCAAGCCCAGCGGCCCACAGTCGAAAGTGACTCGAAATTCATCTGGCTCGTGCAGGTGCTCACCCAAGATGACGTAGCCGCCGCGCTGGAAGTGCGTAGGAAGCTGGCGCATCGCCGCCGTGTCGGCAGCGGGCGGCGTGTTGGCACTAGCCAAGGCACCTGCGGGTCGTCCGCTCCACCGACGCTGATCAACTTCGCCTGCAGGTCACTGCGGCCGAACAACGCAGCGCCGATGGCGAGCATCGACTTGAAGCTATCAGACACCGTGCCTTCGCCGAAGCGCCAGACTTCGCCATCGTCAGAGTCCCCGTAGCCTGGCATTTGACCGGCGCTATCCATCATCGCGGCCAAGAACGTGAATGCCGCCTCGATTCGGGCCCAATAGTCGCCACTGAAGTCGTCGCCGTTCGCCCGCCCGCTCAGCGACGAGGCAAGCAGAAACTGCAGGCAGAACTTGTGGTACCCCATCGCCTGCTCGAGATTGACACCGTCGTCGCTGAATTGTCGAAGTGCCTCGCGTTCGAGAATCGCCTTCGCCTCGTCGCGGAGCTTGCGCACGGGCAGCCACCTGTCCCAAGTGTGCGCAGCCACGAAGACTCCAGCCGCCTCGCCCACGAGGTGATTGTTCGCCGACGAGTACAGCGAATAGTGCTGACTAATGACAGCGAGGCCGCGGGGTCGGCGAGTGGGCGCGAGATCAGCACCACCGCGGGCTGGTCGGCCACGAGGTTCAACGGCCGCGTGCGCGCTGCTTCGAGACGCGCCACGCCGGGCAGGCGCTGCGCTGCGTTGACGAACGCCGGCGACAGGTAGGCCTGATCGGCGGCGCCGCTTTGCGTGGCGCTGCGCAAGTACAGATCGGCCGGCAGCACCTGGTCGAGCCAGCGCGCGACGCCGTCGCGAAAGCTCGCCACCATCACCGTCAGCGCCACCGCGAGCGCGAGGCTGGCGACGACGCCGGCCACGGCCACCGACGCGGCTTCGCGTTCGTGGTGTGCGCGCGACAGCGCCAGCAGCGGCAATGCGCTGGCGGGCTGCGGTGAGTGGCTGAGCAGCGCGTCGATCAGCAGCGGCACGCAGGCCACGCCGCCGAGCAGCAGCAGGGCCACCGACGGCATACGCGGCGATCGGCAAGCCGGCGATCGGCGGCGCGAAGGCGAGCGCTGCGCCGGCGGCCAGCAGCAGCGGCCCGCGCCACGCCGGCCCGCTCTTGAACGAAGCGCCGCCCAACCCTTCGAGCGCTTGCGCCGGCGCCAGCGTCGCCGCCTGCCGCGCCGGCAGCCAGCCGCCGACCATCGTCGCCACGACGCCGAGCAGCGCAAACACCAGCGCGCCGGGCCACGAGAACTGCAGGCGCGGCGCGATGCCGGGGAAGTAGCCGCCGCCGAGATCGCCCGCCAACCAGCGCAGCGCGAAAGAATGCGAGCAGCGTGCCCAGCGCGATGCCGAGCGCGCTGCCGGCCACGCCGAGCAGCGCGCATTCGGCGCGGACCAGACGCGCCCGCTCGGCGGCCGACAAACCGAGCACACCGAGCAGCGCCAGCGACGGCACGCGCTGCGCCACCGACAAGGCCATCACCGCGAAGACGAGGAAGGCGCCGACGAACAGCGCGACCAGGGCCAGCACGGTGAGGTTGACGCGGTAGGCGCGCGAGACGTTGGAGACGCGCTGCTCGGCAGTCGTCGGCGCGCGCGACGCGCCAGCCGGGTGGCGGCTGCAGCGTGGTCGCATCGGCGCCCGCAGCCAGGCGCAGGTCGATGCGCGACAGCGCGTTGCGCAAAACCGAAATGATGCTGTGCGCCGGCGATGTCCAGCACCGCCAGCGGCGCGCCATCGGCGGCGACGCGGCCGGCCACACGCAGCGCGATCGTCGCCGCGCCGTGCTGCACGCGCAGCGTCTGGCCTTCGGCGGCGCCGAGCCGCCGCATCGCGGCCGGGTTGAGGAAGAGGGCATCCGGATCGACGAGCGCGGTGCGCGTTTCGCCGGCCGCTGCGCGCGGCAGCAGCGCCGGCGCCACCGCGGCGACTTGCAGCGCATCGACGCCGAGCAGGCGCAACGGCACGCGCTGGCCCTGCGCATCGAGCGCGTAGCTGTCGATCTCGACCACCGGCACCGCCACCGACCACGTCGGCGCGCGCGGCCAGCGCCTCGAACACGGCGTCGTCGCAGCCTTCGCGCTTCGTGCAGACGAACGAGGCATCGGGCTCGCCCTGCACCGCGCGCACTGCGCCGGCGAATTCGGCGAGTGCTGACGCGTTGATCAGGTGCACCGACCAGGCCAGCGCCACACCGAGCGCCACCGCCAGCACCGCCATCGCCTGCCGCCACGGGTGCGCGCGCCACTCGGGCCAGACGAGGTTCGGCGCAGGCAGTGCGACGTCAGCGTCGATGCCTGTTGCCGTCAGCCGCAGCACACGATCCGCGCGCGCCGCGGCTGCAGCGGAATGCGTCGCCACCAGACACGCCGCGCCGGCCGCGCGCACCTGCTGCGCCAGCAGCTCGATCACGCGCTCGGCCGTCGCCGGGTCGAGGTTGCCGGTGGGCTCGTCGGCGAGCACCAGCGGCGGCGCGTGCACCAGCGCGCGTGCGATGGCCACGCGCTGCAACTGGCCGCCGGAGAGCGTGCGCGGCGCGCGGTCGGCCAGGTCTTCGAGGCCGACGCTCTGCAGCAGCGATTGCACGCGCGCCGCATCGGGCTGGCGCAACAGCAGCAACGGCAGCGCGACGTTCTGCGCCACGCTCAGGTGCGGCAGCACGTGAAAGGCCTGGAACACGAAGCCGAGTTGCTTGCGCCGCCAATGGGCGAGCGCGGTCTCGTCGTGCCAGGGCAGCGGCTGGCCATGCAGATGCACCTCGCCGGCGTCGGCCGGCTCGAGCCCGGCGATGCAGTTGAGCAGCGTCGATTTGCCGACGCCCGATTCGCCGAGCACCGCCACCAGCTCGCCCGGTGCGAGCGTGAAGCTGACGTTGGCGAACACCGTGCTGCCGCCGAAGCGCTTGGCAAGGCCCTGCACCGACAACAACGTCATGCCGCGTTTCCAATGCTCGCTGACGATGCGCAGCGCTCTGCTCGATCACGTCCGGCGCGTCGCAGGCCACGCGCTGCCGATGCGGCATCGAGCGCAGCCACGTCAGCTGGCGTTTGGCGAGCTGGCGCGTCGCCGCGATGCCGCGCTCGCGCACGTCGTTGCGCAGCGCGTCGCCGATCGAGCCCGGCATCGAGCGCCTGCCACGCCTGGCGATAGCCGACGGCGCGCATCGCCGGCAGGTCGGCATGCAGGCCGGGCCGTTCGCGCAGGCGCTGCACCTCGTCGATGAAACCGGCGTCGAGCATGGCATCGAAGCGCTCGGCGATGCGCGCGTGCAGCCACGCCCGGTCATCGGGTTCGAGCGACGATCAGCGGCATCGTGGCGTCCGGCTTGCGCTGCGTGTGAAAGCTCGACAGCGCACGGCCGCTGGCGCGCCAGACTTCGAGCGCGCGGCCGATGCGCTGCGCGTCGTTCGGCGGCAGGCGCGCCGCGGTGGCGGCGTCGACGCGCGCGAGCTCGGCATGCAGCGCCGGCCAGCCGCGCGCTGCGGCTTGCGCTTCGATCTCGGCGCGGATCGCTGCGTCGGCCGCCGGCATGTCGTCGAGGCCGTCGCTGCAGCGCCTTGAAGTACAGCATCGTGCCGCCGACCAGCAGCGGGTGATTGCCGCGCGCGCGCGATCTCGGCGCAGACGCGGCGCGCATCGGCAACGAACAGCGCGGCCGAGTAGGGCGCGTCGGGCTCGCGAATGTCGATCAGGTGGTGCGGCACCGCGGCGCGATCGGCGAGGCTCGGCTTGGCCGTGCCGATGTCCATGCCGCGATAGACCAGCGCCGAATCGACGCTGACGATCTCCACGCGGCCAGCGCTCGGCAACGCCATCGCCAGCGCGCTCTTGCCGCTGGCCGTGGGCCGGCAAGGCCAGCGCGTCATCGCCGCGGCATCTCGCCGTGCCGGCGCACCAGCGTCCAGGCCACCAGCGGCGGTGACGCAGGCCGCCACCGCCATGCCGATGCCGAGCGGGCGCAGCGTGCCGTCCATCGCCGCGCCGAGCCACAGGCCGACGGCGAACGCGACCAGCGCGAGCACGCAGCCGGCGAGCGCCGAGGCCACGCCGGCCATCTGCGGAAACGGCCCGACCGCGCCGGCCTGGCCGCAAGGCTGGTGCATGCCGTGGCCGAAGAGGAAGAGCGACTGCGCGAGCAGCACCGCCGGCACGTGCGGCGCGGCCAGAGGCTGCAGGCGGCCATGCCCAGGCCGCCGGCGAGCGTGAAGAACGCGCCGCGCTGCACCGCGCCGGCGAGGCCGTGCAGGCGCAGCCAGCGCCGGCAGACGAAGGTGCCGCAGACGTAGACGCAGCGAGCCCCAGGCCATCGCCATGCCGTACTGCGCAGCTCGACAGGCCGAGCACGCCGATGTAGGCATACGACGACGCCGACAGCAGGATGAACAGGCCGGCGTAGGTGCTGGCGACGAGCAGCGCCCAGGCGCGAAACGTCGGGTGCGCGAGCACGGTGCGCGCGTTGCGCAGCAGCGCGCGGCCGTGCAGCGCCTGCGGGTTGCGCACGGCCAGCGTCTCGGGCATGCGCCAGCGCGATGACCAGCCAGGCCAGCGCCGCGCACACACGCCACACGCGACCAGGCAGGAGCGCCAGCCGAACACGCCGGCGAGCAGGCCGCCGACCAGCGGCGAGGCGATGGCGATCAGGCCCAGGCCCGACAGGGCCAGCGACATCACATGCGCGCCTTGCAGCGGCTCGTACAGGTCGCGCACCATCGCGCGCGCGCAGACCACCGCCGCGGCCAGCGTCGCACCCTGCGCGGTGCGCCAGACGATCAGCCAGGCCATGCTCGTCGCCAGCGCCGCCGCCGAGGCTGGCCGCGACCATCAGCGCCAGCGCGAGCAGAGCACAGGGCGGCGGCCGAAGCGATCGGCGATCGGGCCCCAGACGAGCTGCATCAGGCCGAAGGCCAGGATCAGCGCCGACATCGTCATCTGCACCGCCGACATCGGCGCGCGCGAACTCGCGCACGATCAGCGGCAGCGCCGGCAGGTACAGGTCGGTGATGCACCGGCTGCAGGCCGAGCAGCAGCGCCAGCAGCGGTGGCGGCGTGCAGGGCACGTGAGCAGCGGCGGCGTGCGACGGCGGCGCCGCGTGGCAGCGGGCGCGCTCAAAAGGACTCGTCGGCGCGCAGGTAGCGCCACTGCCCGAGCGGCAACTTGCCGAGCACGACGCTGCCGATGCGCACGCGCTTCAGGCCGGTGACTTCGAGGCCGACCTGCTCGCACATGCGGCGGATCTGGCGCTTCTTGCCTTCGCGCAGCACGAAGCGCAACTGGTCTTCGTTGGCCCAGCTCACCTTGGCCGGCTTGAGCGGCTTGCCGTCGAGCATCAGGCCGTGCTGCAGCATCGCCATGCCTTCGGGCGGCAGCGGCCCGGGTTGGCATGCGGCGCACGCGCACCAGGTATTCCTTTTCGATCGGCGAGTCTTCGCCGATCAGCGCTGCGCGCAACGCGGCCGTCTTGCGTCAGCACCAGCAGGCCGGTGGAGTCGATGTCGAGCCGGCCCGCAGGCGCCAGGCCGCGCAGCGCGCCGGTGGGGCCGTGCGAGTGGTCCTCGCTCCAGCGGTTCTCGCGCGTCACCAGCACGACGGCCGGCTCGTAGCCGTCTTCGGCCTGGCCGCTGACATAGCCGATCGGTTTGTGCAGCAGCACCGTCATGCGCTGCAACTGCTCGCGCCGCGCGCGCGGGTCGATCTCGATGCGCACGTCGGGGCCGACGCGCAGGCCGAGCACGGCGAGCTTGCCGTTGACGCGGACCCAGCCGGCCTCGATCCACTCGTCGGCCTCGCGGCGCGAGGCGATGCCGAGCGCGGCCATGCGTTTGGACAGGCGTTCGCCTTCGGGTGAGCGGTGTCGTTCATTGCGCCAGCCATCTTCACACCGAACAGGTCGGCAACGGCTTGCCGGTACTGCGCGTGCTGCGTGGCGATGATGTCATGATGCATGACGCCGTCGATGAGCACGAAGCGCTTGGGTGCGTTTGGCGCGCTCGTACAGCGCGCGGCCGAGGTCGGGCTGGACCATCGTGTCCTGGCCGGCATGCACGACCAGCAGCGGCGCGTTGATCTTGTCGATGCGCGACGCCGGCATCGAGCCGCTGCGTGATCAGACGCTCCAGCGGCAGCCAGCGCCACCAGGTGCGTGTTGACCACGTCGAGCGCCGAGGTGAAGCCGCCTTCGACGATGACGCCGGCGGCAGCGCCGGTCTCGCTGGCCAGCGCGCACCGCGATCGACGCACCGAGCGAGTGGCCGAACAGGTAGCGCGGGGCCTGCGGCCGCTGCTGCGCCAGCCATTGCCAGGCGGCGAGCGCGTCTTCGTGCATCAGGTCTTCCGAGGGCAGGGCCTCGGTGCTCCTGCCGAAGCCGCGGTAGTCGATGCCGAGCACCGAAAAACCCAGCGCGTGCATGCGCGCGCATGCGCGGCGCCGACGAGCCCACGTCCCAGCGTGCGCCGTGCAGGTAGAGCATCACCGGCGCGCCGGCGTCGGCCTGCGGCAACCACAGGCCGTGCAGTTTGACCGGCTGCTTTTCTTCGGCCGACGCGAACTCGATCCAAACCTCGCTCATGCCCTCGGCGGCCTGCGCGCCGGCGGCCCAGGTGCGCTGGCCGGGCTGGAAGATCCAATGGCGCTGTTGCGAATCGACGATGGCGCAGCCCGACAAGCGCTCGCCATGAGCAGCGAGCGCACAACACGCCGCGGCGGCGAAGGCCAGCCGATGCGCGAGACGCGGCCACTGACCGTCAAGCCACGCGTGGCGACCTGCATGCCGAACGAATTCGGGCCACGGCCTGCCGAACAGTAGCTGCACCTGGCCCACGGCATTGGTGTTGTGGTGCGTGCCGCCTTCGACGAGCACGAAGCGCTTGGGCTGCCGGGCGCGCTCGTACAGCGCGCGGCCGAGGTCGGGCTTGATCAGGTTGTCGTTGGCGCCATGCACGACCAGCAGCGGCGCCTTGAGCTTGTCCAGGCGCGAGGCGGCGTCGAAGCGCTGCGTGATCAGCGGGCCCAGCGGCAGCCAGCCCCACTTCATCGTCGAGAAGACGTCGGGGATCGACGTGAAGCCGCCTTCGACGATGACGCCGGTGATGTCGTCGACCTCGCTGGCCAGCCGCACCGCGATCGCGCTGCCGAGCGAGTGGCCGAAGACGAAGCGCTTGGCTTGCGGCTGCTGCTTGCGCCAGCCAGTGCCAGGCGGCCAGGGCGTCTTCATGCGCCAGGTCTTCGCTCGGCAGCGTGTTGGTGCTCTTGCCGAAGCCGCGGTAGTCGATGCCGAGCACCGCAAAGCCGAGTTCGTGCATGCGCTGCATGCGGTGCGCGGACGAGCGCACGTCCCAGCGCGCGCCGTGCAGGTAGAGCAGCACGCGGTGCGTCGGCGCGCTTGCTGCGGCAGCCACAGGCCGTGCAGCTTGACCGGCTGCTGCTCTTCGGCCGAGGTGAACTCGATCCAGACGTCGCTCATGCCCTCGGCCGCCTGCGCGCCGCCCCACCAGGTGCGGTCGCTGGGCTGGAAGATCCATTTGCGCTGCTGCGCGTCGAGCGTGGCGCAGCCGGCCGAGGCCGTGCCGACAGGCCAGCAGCCGCGACGAGCGAACCAGCGAATCGAAGCGGCGGCCGTTTCATCATCGTCCTCGCATGAACAACGTGTCGAGCTCGGCCAGCGTGATCTGCCGCCACGTCGGCCGGCCATGGTTGCACTGGTCGCTGCGCTCGGTGGCTTCCATGTCGCGCAGCAGGGCGTTCATCTCTTCGACCGCGAGGCGGCGGTTGGCGCGCACCGCGGCGTGGCAGGCCATCGTCGACAGCAGCTCGTCGCGCGTGCGTTCGACCACGCGGCTGGCGTCGTGCTGCGCCAGGTCGGCGAGCACCGAGCGGGTGAGGGCGACGGGGTCGGCGTCGGCCAGCGCGGCGGGGCGCGAGCGCACGGCGAGGGTTTGCGCCGACAGCGGCGCCACGTCGAGGCCGAGCGCGGCCAGCGTGGCGGCATGTTCTTCGGCGGTGGCGAGCTCGGCCAGCGTGGCGGCGAAGGTGGCGGGGATCAGCAGCGCCTGCGCTTCGAGGCTCGTGCTGCCGAGCTGGCGCTTCATGCGCTCGTAGACGATGCGCTCGTGGGCGGCGTGCATGTCGACGATGACCAGGCCGTGCGCGTTTTCGGCGAGGATGTAGACGCCGCCGAGTTGCGCCAGCGCGCGCCCGAGCGGCCAGTCGGCGTTCGGTGCCGGCGGCGCGACGTCACGTAAGGCGGCGGCGACGGTTCACGCGCGAACAGCGTGGCCGCGGTTTGCAAGCGCCAGGCCGGGCTGCGTGGGGGCGTCGTAGCGTGTGAACGCGGCGCTGCCTGCGGCACGACGCGTCGGCGCGCTGACGGCGCCGCTGCTCACCGCCACCGCGCGCGGCGTCGCCAGCGCCGCTTCGACCGCGCGTCGCACGGCTTCGTGCACCTCGCGCCCATCGCGAAAGCGCACTTCGATCTTCGTCGGGTGCACGTTGACATCGACGCGCTCCGGGTCGATGTCGATGAACAGCGCGTACACCGGCTGGCGCGCGCCGTGCAGCACGTCGTCGAAGGCGCTGCGCACGCCATGGGCGACGCCGCGGTCGCGCACGTAGCGGCCGTTGACATAGACGTACTGGTGGTCGGCACGCGCGCGCGCTGCGTCGGGCGTGCCGACGCGGCCGCTCGAGCACGAGCGGCCCGGCGCCGCCTTGCAGCGCCAGGCTGGCCGCCATGAACTCGGCGCCCATGCACGTCGGCCAGGCGCGCGTCGCGGGTCGGCGGCGGCGCGCCACTGCGCGACCAGGCGGCCTTCGTGCCAGATCGCGAACGCCACATCCGGCCGCGCCAGCGCGTGGCGGCGCACCGCTTCGACGCAATGGGCGAGTTCGGTGGCGTCGCTCTTCAGGAACTTGCGCCGCGCCGGCGTGGCGAAGAACAGTTCGCGCACCTCGACCGTCGTGCCGACCGCGCGCGCCACCGGCCCGGTTTCGCCGCTGCGCGCATCCAGGCGCACCGCCTGCGCTGCGCCGGGCGTGCGGCTGGCCAGCGTCAGCTCGGCGATCGACGCGACCGCGGCCAGCGCCTCGCCGCGAAAGCCCATCGTGCCGACGCGCTCCAGATCGGCCAGCGAGCCGATCTTGCTCGTCGCATGGCGGCGCAGCGCCAGCGCCAGCTCTTCGCGCGGGATGCCTGCGCCATCGTCCTCGACGACGATCTGGCGCACGCCGCCGGCCGACAGCTTGACGGTGACCTGCGCGGCGCCGGCGTCGAGCGCGTTGTCGACCAGCTCGCGCACCACCGAGGCCGGCCGTTCGACGACTTCGCCCGCGGCGATCTGGCTGACCAGCTCGTCGGGCAGCTCGCGGATCGGGCGGCGGGGCGGGGCGGCGGCGCGGGTCAGGGCAGTGGCAGCGCTCATCGTCGCACTGCTGGTCGAAGCAGTCGCCGGTATAAGGGCTTCGCAGGCTTCGACGCTCGAACGCAGGCCGCGGATAATCGCGCCCAACATGGACATCATCTCCTTCCTGATCGACTTCATCCTGCACGTCGACGTGCACCTGAAGGACTTCGTGCTCGCCTACGGCGCCTGGGTTTATGCGCTGCTGTTCCTGATCATCTTCACCGAGACCGGCGTCGTCGTCTTCCCGTTTCTGCCCGGCGACTCGCTGCTGTTCATCGTCGGCGCGCTGTGCGGCGTCGGGCTGATGAGCCTGCCGCTGTCGATGGCGCTGCTGTGGGCGGCGGCGGTGCTGGGCAACCAGACCAACTACGCCATCGGCCGCCACATCGGGCCGCGCGTCTTCCAGTGGGAGAACAGCCGCTTCTTCAACAAGCGCGCGTTCGAACAGGCGCATGCGTTCTACGAGCGCTACGGCGGCATCACGATCGTCATTGCGCGCTTCATGCCGTTCGTGCGCACGTTTGCGCCTTTCGTGGCCGGCGTGGCGCAGATGACGCGCAGCAAGTTCACCTTCTACGACGTCACCGGCGGCGGGCTGTGGGTGCGTGGGCCTGGTCGGCGCAGGCTACTTGTTCGGCAACCTACCGTGGGTTCAACAAAACCTGAACAAGATCATCTGGGCGCTGATCATCGTGCCCGGGCTGATCGCGATGTTCGGCGCCTGGAAAGCCCGGCGCAACGAGACGGCGGTGCGTCAAAGCACGTAAGGCTCGCGTCTGCTGCACTGCAATAGAATCATTTTGCTTCACGGCGATCACGGCTACGGAACAACAACCATGTCAGACACCACCGCGGCAACCAAGCCGCGCCCCGTCTATCGCAACATCCACGTCACGGACATCCTGAAGTACCGGCTGCCGCCGGCAGGCATGGTCTCGATCGGCCACCGCATCAGCGGCGTGATGATGTTTCTGCTGCTGCCGTTCGTCGTCTGGCTGTTCGACGTGACGCTGACCTCCGAAGTGAGCTACGGCCAGTTCACGAGCGCCTACATGCGGGCTTGTGGATTTTTCCGGCGTGGATCGTCAAGCTCGGTGACGCTGGCGCTGATCTGGGCCTACCTGCACCACTTCATCGCCGGCGTGCGCCACCTCTGGATGGACGCCACGCACGCCGTCACCAAGGAGTTCGGCCACAAGTCGGCACTGGTCACGCTCGGCGTCAGCGGGCTGCTGACGCTGGTGCTCGGCTTCAAGCTCTTCTTTTAGCCATGGCAGCACAACAAAACTTCGGCTCGAAGCGCCTCGTCGTCGGCGCGCACTACGGCTTTCGCGACTGGCTGAGCCAGCGCGTCACGGCGTCGCTGATGGCGCTGTTCACGCTGGTGCTGATCGTGCAGGTGCTGTTCGGCGCCAAGCTCGGCTACCTGCGCTGGTCGCAGATCTTTTCGTCGCAGTGGATGAAGGTGCTGACCTTCATCGTCATCGTCTCGCTGGCCTGCCACGCCTGGGTCGGCATGCGCGACGTCTGGATGGACTACGTCAAGCCGGTCGGCGTGCGCTTGGCGCTGCAGGTGTTCACGCTGGCCTGGCTCGTCGGTTGTTGTGGCTGGGCCGTGCAAGTGCTCTGGAGACTGTGATGGCGTCACTCGCCAAGACGAAAATTCGATGTCGTCATCGTCGGCGCCGGCGGCTCCGGCATGCAGGCCTCGCTGCGCCTGGCGCAGGCCGGGCCTGAACGTCGCCTGCCTGTCCAAGGTCTTCCCGACGCGCTCGCACACCGTGGCCGCGCAGGGCGGCATCGGCGCCTCGCTCGGCAACATGAGCGAGGACAACTGGCACTACCATTTCTTCGACACCGTCAAGGGCAGCGACTGGCTCGGCGACCAGGACGCGATCGAGTACATGTGCCGCGAAGCGCCGAAGGTGGTGTACGAGCTCGAGCACATGGGCATGCCGTTCGACCGCAACCCCGACGGCACGATCTACCAGCGCCCGTTCGGCGGCCACACCGCCAACTACGGCGAGAAGCCGGTGCAGCGCGCCTGCGCCGCGGCCGACCGCACCGGCCACGCGATGCTGCACACGCTGTACCAGCAGAACGTGAAGGCGCGCACGACCTTCTTCGTCGAGTGGATGGCGCTCGACCTGATCCGCGACGCCGACGGCGACGTGCTCGGCGTCACCGCGCTCGAGATGGAGACCGGCGAGGTCCACATCCTCGAAGCCAAGATCACGCTGTTCGCCACCGGCGGCGCCGGGCGCATCTACGCCGCTTCGCACCAACGCCTTCATCAACACCGGCGACGGCCTGGGCATGGCCGCGCGCGCCGGCCTGCCGCTCGAGGACATGGAGTTCTGGCAGTTCCACCCGACGGGCGTGCACAACGCCGGCGTGCTGCTGACCGAAGGCTGCCGCGGCGAAGGCGCGATCCTGCGCAACGACGCCGGCGAGCGCTTCATGGAGCGCTACGCGCCGACGCTCAAGGACCTGGCGCCGCGCGACTTCGTCTCGCGCTGCATGGACCAGGAGATCAAGGAAGGGCGCGGCTGCGGTCCGAACAAGGACTACATCAACCTCGACATGACGCACCTGGGCACCGAGACGATCATGAAGCGCCTGCCCAGCGTGTTCGAGATCGGCCACAACTTCGCCAACGTCGACATCACGCAAGGAGCCGATCCCCGTGGTGCCGACGATCCACTACCAGATGGGCGGCATCCCGACCAACATCCACGGCCAGGTCGTCGCGCCGAAGAACGGCAACAGCAACGCGATCGTCAACGGCTTGTATGCGGTCGGCGAATGCGCCTGCGTCAGCGTGCATGGCGCCAACCGCCTGGGCACCAACTCGCTGCTCGACCTGCTGGTGTTCGGCCGCGCGGCCGGGCTGCACATCGTCGACGCGGTCAAGAAGGAGCCCAAGGCGCACAAGCCGCTGCCGGCCGATGCGGCCGACAAGTCGCTGGCGCGCTTGTCGAAGCTCGACAACACCGTGTCCGGCGAATACGCGCAGGACGTCGCCAACGACATCCGCACCACGATGCAGCAGCATGCCGGCGTGTTCCGCACGCAGGCCAGCATGGACGAAGGCGTGACGCAAGATCGCCGCGCTCGCCGAGCGCGTGAAGGGCATCCAGCTGAAGGACAAGAGCAAGGTCTTCAACACCGCGCGCATCGAGGCGCTCGAAGTCGAGAACCTGATCGAGGCCGCGCGCGCGACCATCGTCTCGGCCGCCGCGCGCAAGGAAAGCCGCGGCGCGCACAGCGTCGACGACTACGCCGACACGCCCGAGTTCCCGAACGGCCGCAACGACAAGGCGTGGATGAAGCACACGCTGTGGTACAGCGAAGGCAACCGCCTCGACTACAAGCCGGTGAACCTCAAACCGCTGACGGCCGAGTCGATCCCGCCCAAGGTTCGCTACGTTCTAAGGAAGTCCAACATGACCAAGCGCACGTTTCAACATCTACCGCTACGACCCCGACACCGACGCCAAGCCGCGCATGCAGAGCATCGACGTCGAGCTGGACGGCTCCGAGCGCATGCTGCTCGACGCGTTGATGAAGTGCAAGGCGATCGACCCGTCGCTGTCGCTTCCGCCGCTCCTGCCGCGAAGGCGTCTGCGGCTCGGACGCGATGAACATCAACGGCAAGAACGGCCTGGCGTGCCTGACCAACATGCGCACGCTGCCCGAGCGATCGTGACGTTGAAGCCGCTGCCCGGCCTGCCGGTGATCCGCGACCTGATCGTCGACATGACGCAGTTCTTCAAGCAGTACCACTCGATCAAGCCCTACCTGGTCAACGACAACACGCCGCCGGAGAAGGAGCGCCTGCAGTCGCCCGAGGAGCGCGACGAGCTGAACGGCCTGTACGAGTGCATCCTGTGCGCCTGCTGCTCCACCAGCTGCCCGAGCTTCTGGTGGAACCCGGACAAGTTCGTCGGCCCGGCCGGCCTGCTGCAGGCCTACCGCTTCATCGCCGACAGCCGCGACGAAGCCACCGCCGAGCGCCTGGACAACCTCGAAGACCCGTACCGCCTGTTCCGCTGCCACACGATCATGAACTGCGTCGATGTCTGCCCGAAGGGGCTGAACCCGACCAAGGCGATCGGCAAGATCAAGGAGCTGATGGTGCGCGCGAGCGGTGTGACCTGCTGCTCGGGACAGCGCGCGAACGTGCAGCACGACGAGCTCAACGCTGGCGCTGCCGCCGCGGCTTGCTCGAGAACGACTGTTCATCGAGCGCTTCTTCGCGCGCCACGAGGCGGCGCTGACCGTCAGCAGGCGCAAGGGCTGGAGCGTCTGATGGACCTGGCCGACACCTGATCTGCTCGATCTCCTGCTGGCGCGCCGCGAGCCCGAAGGCGAGCTCGACCACCGCGATGTGCGCGGCGTGCTGACATGATGCGCAACGCTCCCGTTTCCCGTAGAAAGGCATTGACCATGATGACTCCGTCCGACGTGAAAGCCACCCTGTCGTTCTCCGACGGCTCGCCCGCCATGGAGCTGCCGATCTACAAGGGCAGCATCGGCCCGGACGTGATCGACATCCGCAAGCTCTACGCGCAGACCGGCAAGTTCACCTACGACCCGGGCTTCCTGTCCACCGCGGCCTGCAACTCGACCATCACCTACATCGACGGCGACAAGGGCGAGCTGCTGTACCGCGGCTACCCGATCGAGCAGCTGGCCACGCAGTGCGACTTCCTCGACACCTGCTACCTGCTGCTGTACGGCGAGCTGCCGAACGCGCGCAGCAGAAGGACTTCCACAAGCTCGTCACCAACCACACGATGGTCAACGAGCAGATGCAGTTCTTCCTGCGCGGCTTCCGCCGCGACGCGCACCCGATGGCGGTGATGGTCGGCCTGGTCGGCGCGCTGTCGGCCTTCTATCACGACAGCACTCGACATCAACAACCCGCAGCCATCGCGAGATCTCCGCGATCCGCCTGATCGCCAAGATGCCGACGCTGGTGGCCATGGCCTACAAGTACGGCGTCGGCCAGCCCTACATGTACCCGAAGAACGACGCTGTCGCTACAGCGCCAACTTCATGCACATGATGTTCGCCACGCCGTGCGAGGAGTACGAGGTCAACGACGTGCTGGTGCGCGCCATCGACCGCATCTTCATCCTGCACGCCGACCACGAGCAGAACGCCTCGACCTCCACCGTGCGCCTGTGCGGCAGCTCGGGCACCAACCCGTTCGCGGCCATCGCCGCCGGCGTGGCCTGCCTGTGGGGCCCGGCGCACGGCGGCGCCAACGAGGCGGCGCTGAACATGCTGGGCGACATCCAGAAGAACGGCGGCGTCGACAAGATCGGCGAGTTCATCAAGAAGGTCAAGGACAAGAACTCCGGCGTCAAGCTGATGGGCTTCGGCCACCGCGTCTACAAGAACTACGACCCGCGCGCCAAGCTGATGCGCGAGACCTGCCACGAGGTGCTGGCCGAGCTCGGCCTGGGCAACGACCCGCTGTTCAAGCTGGCGATGGCGCTGGAGAAGATCGCGCTCGAAGACGAGTACTTCGTCGCCCGCAAGCTCTACCCGAACGTCGACTTCTACTCGGGCATCGTGCAGCGCGCGATCGGCATCCCGGTCAGCCTGTTCACCGCCATCTTCGCGCTGGCGCGCACGGTCGGCTGGATCGCGCAGTTGAACGAGATGATCGGCGACCCCGAGTACAAGATCGGCCGCCCGCGCCAGCTCTTCGTCGGCTCGACGCGGCGCGACGTGAAGCCGATCGCCAGTCGCTGAGTTCGACTCGCTGCCGATGAACAAGGGCCACCGTTGGTGGCCCTTGTCGTTTCAACAGAGCCCTGTGCAACAGGACGCCGGCGCCTCGGCCGACGTTAATCCCGTGGCGACGGCCGCCAACCGCAGCCTGCGCAGTGGCGTGTGCCGAGCGGGCGCTGTAGACCCCTAGTTTGGCCAATGCTGCGGCATCCGCACCACCATCGTCATGCATAACATGAGGACAGGCCCTGATCCCGAAACTGGACAGGCGCGCGATGCGGATACCAGATCGCAGCTGCTGAACTCGCCGACGCGTTGCCGAACGGCGCGGCGAGGGGCTGCTTTGCCGTTCGAGGTTCGGCTACAAGCGCAATTCCTGGAGCATTCCATGCAATTCAAGTACCGAAAGGCCGCCATCGCGGCCTCGATGATGCTGGGCGCATCATTCGCTCAGGCCGGGTGCGGCGATCTGCCGACCTGGGGCCAGTTGAAGGCAGCCCTCATTGCCGCGGTTGCCACCGAAACCAGCGGCCTGAACTTTCAGATGTGGGGCACGCTGGTCGATCGTGATGGTGTGGTCTGTGCCGTCGCCTTCTCCGGGCCCGACCGCGGCGCGCAATGGCCGGGCAGCCGTGTCATCTCGGCGCAAAAGGCCAACGCCGCCAACGCCTTCAGCCTCGATGGCTTGGCCTTGTCCACGGCCAACCTCTATTCCGCTGTTCAACCCGGGGGCAGTCTGTACGGCCTGCAACACAGCAACCCGGTCGACACCAGCGTGGCCTACGGCGGCAACTCGGCCAACAACGGGCAGCCGAATGACTTCATGGTCGGCAAGAAGATCGGCGGCGTCAATGTCTTCGGCGGCGGCCTCGCGCTGTACAACGCGCAGCGCAAGGTCATCGGCGGGGTCGGCGTCAGCGGTGACACGTCTTGTGCGGACCACATGATCGGCTGGCGCGTGCGCAACAATCTGGCGCTCGACTATGTCAATGGCGGCGTCAGCGGTGACGCTGCGCGTCTCGACAACATCATCTACGACATTGCTCCCAACCCCAATGGCGGCACGGGCATCAGCGGCGGCGGCTTCGGCCATCCGACCTGTCTCAACACCGGTGGCCAAGGCTCCCTGCCGGCCATCCGTTGATCTGAATCGCTAGCGCGGGCGCGCACCACGCGCTGCCCGCGTTGGCCAGGTTCGACGGCGCGTGTTCGGACTCGCCGGTTTCCGCGACGCGATGTGAAGCCCATTGCGCGGTGCTGGCCATCGACACAGCCAAGCAAGCAAGGGCCCCGCTGGTGGCCCTGTTCTTTGGCAGACGCATCCGTTGGCGCTGCTGATGCGTAAGGATTGGCGGGTCTGTGCGACCAAAAAGCTACGCCATGCCATGGCCATCGCTTGCTTCGTACATGCCCTCACGCACGAACGCACTGACGCAAGCACAATTCATGCGCCCGCACCATGACCGAACCGAGCCGACTTGCATCCTCCCGCCACGAACGCCGTCCACGCGTGGGCTTGCTGTTCGACTACGACTGGGATGCATGCGCCCATGAAGCGCTCGGCGCACGCTTCCAGTACGACCGCGCCGGCTTCGACCTCTTCTCCTTCCCGAGCAACGCGCGCCTGATCAGCTTCGACCTCGGCGCCTTCGCGGCGCGGCAAGCCAAGCGCGCGCGGCAGCGCGGCTGGGCCGGCGTGCGTCTCGCACCACGAGCAGTTCGGCGCTCTGGCCGCCGCGCTGGTGGCCGAGGCTGCGGGGCTGCCCGGCACCTCGCCCGAAGCGGTGATCTGCCTGCCAGCACAAGCTGCACGCGCGCCGTGTGCTGGAGCAGGTCTGCCCCGAGGCCAACGTGCGCTTCTCCGAACTCGACGCGCAGTACGGCGGCCCGATTCCCGAGGGCCTGGCCTACCCGAGCTACGTCAAACCGGTGAAGGCCGCGTTCTCGGTGCTGGCGCGTCCGGTGCGGCATGAGCGCGAGCTGCACGAGCACACGCGTTTCGGCAAGCGCGAGCTGTGGGTGATCCGCCGTCTCGTCGAGCCCTTCGAGCGCGTGGCCCGCCAGCGCCTGCCCGGCTGCGGCAGCGCGCACCGCATGATGCTCGAAGAGCCGCTGCGTGCCTCGCAGTACAACCTCGACGGCTATGTGTTCAACGGCCAGCTGCACGTGCTGGGCGTCGTCGATGCCGTCATGTACCCGGGCACGCAGGCCTTCATGCGCTTCGATCTGTCGGCTCAGCGTCACGCCTGCCTGCTGCGGTGGCCGAGCGCGCGCGCCGGCGTGGCGCGCAAGTTTCTGCAGGCGGTCGGCTTCACGCATGGCCTGTTCAACATGGAGTTCTTCCACGATCCGGCGAGCGACCGCCTGGCCGTGATCGAGTTCAACCCGCGCCTGGCCTCGCAGTTCGGCGACCTGTACCGGCGCGTGCAGGTGTCGATGCGCATGCCCTCGGCCTGGCGCTGGCGCATGGGCCAGGACCCGGCCACGTTGCCGCGCGCGCCGGCCACGGCGGGCGCCGCGGCGAGTTTTGTCTACCGCACGTTCGACCCCAGCGAAGTGCCGGCCATGCCCGGGCCGTGGCAGCGCGCCCGCCTGGCCCGCGAGTTCCCGGACGCGATGCTGTTCACCTACCCCAAGTCCGGCCATTCGCTGGCGCGCGACTTCAAATGGCTCGGCAGCCACCGCTACGGCATCCTGCACCTCGGCGGGCGCGATGCGCACGACCTGCGCCGCCGCTGCGAAGCCGCGTCGGCCTTGCTCGGCTGGCCCGCGCCTTATGCCGGCGAGGCGCAGCACGCGGCCGTGCTGAACGGTTTTGATCCGAGCGATGCCTTGGCCGCGCGCATCCAGCCCTTGCGCTGAGGCGCAGGAAGCGGAGCGGCGGCGCTTTGTCGGCGCTGCGCATCGGCGCTGCCGCGCTGGCCGGCTGCACCTTCTCTGCCGACGCCGACCACGACGGCGACGATGCGCCGCGCGCCGTGCCGCTGGCGCACGCGCCGCGCGTGGCCTGGGTGCTCAGCTCGGGCGGGCCGCGCGGCTTCACGCATGTCGGCGTGCTGCGCGCGCTGCACGAGATGGGCCTGGCGCCGGACCTGATCGTCGGCGCCTCGGTCGGCGCGCTCGTCGGTGCACTGCGCGCCTCGGGCCTCGATGCACCGGCCATCGAGGCCATCGCACTCGAGCTGCAGCCGTGGTCGCTGGCGCGTCTGGCCGTTGGCGCCAACGAGCGTCTCAGCGGTGCGCCGGTGGCCGAACTCGTGCGCTACCACGCCGCCGTGCAGCAGTTGGAGCGCATGCCGATCGCGATGGCCTGCGTGGCAGCGAGAAAACGCGACGGCCACCCGCTGGCGTTCACTGCGGGCGACGCCGGCTTGGCGGTGCAGGCCTCGGCCGCGATCGAAGGCCAGTTCGCGCCGGTGCGCATCCGCGGCGAAACCTATATCGATGCCGACTGGCACAGCCCGCTGCCGGTGCGCCTGGCGCGCGCGCTGGGCGCCCGCACGGTGATCGCCGTCGATGCCACGGCACACCTCGACCGCGCACCCCCGGGCGCCGAGCGCTACCGCGACGGCGACCTGAAGAAGAAGGCACTGGTCGATGCCGACGCCGCCGTGGCCGACCTGGTAAGGGAGCTC
>CAWJAJ010000016.1:0-424856 GCA_963840805.1 uncultured beta proteobacterium
GCACCTCCGAAGGCCCGACAGTCTCAGCGGCCTCCGCATCGGTCTCAGAGGAGGGCCTTCCGGGCGGCAGCCAAGACAATGCCGGCACATCCGACACTACAAACAGCGCGTCGGCAACGGGCACCGTGGCCATCGACAACCTCGACGGTCCGATCGCGTCGGTCACGCTCACCGCTCCGACCGGCGCCCTGACCTCGGGTGGTCAGACCGTTACCTGGTCGGGCGCGGGTACCAGCACGTTGACAGCGAGTGCCAACGGCGAAACTGTGGCCACGCTGACCATCGACCTTGGCGGCAACTACGACTTCACGCTGCTCAAGCCGATCGACCACGCGACCGCCAACGTCGAAGACGATCGCACTCTCGACTTTGGCGTCGTAGCCAGCGACGGTACCCTTTCGGCGACCGGAATACTGACGATCAACGTCGAGGACGACGCGCCGCCACCGATCGCGCCGATCACGGAAACGCTGGCGATCACCAACACCAACCTGATGCTCGTGCTCGACGTATCGGGCTCGATGGGCACGCTCGACGGCGTCAACGGCACCTCGCGGCTCGCCAGTGCCGTGCAATCAATCAACAACCTGCTCGACAGCTACGCCCAGTTCGGTGACGTCCGCGTGCGCCTGGTGACCTTCTCCACGCACGCGGCTGCGCAAGGAAGCACGTGGACCGACATCGCCACGGCCAAGGCGCAGTTGGCTGCACTGACTGCCAACGGAGGCACCAACTACGACGAGGCCCTTGCCGACGCGATCACCGCGTTCGACGATCCGGGCAGCCTCGCCAACGCGCAGAACGTCAACTACTTCTTCTCCGACGGCTTGCCCACTTACGGCTCCGGAACAACTTCGGAACTGGCACCCGCGGGGCAGAGCCCAGGAACGCCGGCACAGAATGGAACCGGGACCAGCCAGACCGGCTCGGATACCGGTATCCAGTTGGCCGAGGAGGCCACCTGGACGAGCTTCCTCAGCGCCAACAGCATCAATTCGTTCGCAGTCGGCTTCGGTGCCGGCATCGGCGACGTCACCTACCTGAACCCGATCGCGTATGACGGCCAGACCGGCTCCAACACCGAAGGCATTCTCGTCGCCAACTTCAGTGATCTGGACCGTACGCTTGCCGAGACCCTGCCCGCCATCTCGGCGAGCGGAGACTTCATCTCCAGCGGCTCGCTGTTCGGCGGCAGCGCGTTCGGTGGCGACGGCGGCTACGTCCGCACCCTCACGATCGACGGCACGACCTACACCTACGACCCTGCCAACTCCGGCTCGGTCACAGCCACCGGCGGCACCAACCGAGGTAGCTTCGACTCCGCGACGAACACGCTGACCGTCAATACCGCGGCGGGCGGCAGCTTCGTGATCGACATGGACGACGGCACCTACGAGTACAACCGGCCATTGACCGGCGTATCCGACGCGCTCGTCGAGACGATGAACTTCACGCTGCTCGATCTGGACGGCGATGCCGCGTCATCTTCGCTGACAGTCAACTTCCAGCCTGCCGTCGTCTCGTACGGCACTGGTGTCGGTGACATGTTGAACGGCACGGGTACACCCGACATCATCGTCGCCGGCGCCGGCAACGACATCGTCAACGGAGCGGCCGGCAACGACGCGCTCTACGGCCAGGACGGCAACGACACGCTCAACGGTGACGACGGCAACGACGCACTCTATGGCGGTGCGGGCGATGATGCGCTCGTCGGCGGCGCGGGCAGTGACCTGCTCGAGGGCGGCACGGGGTCGGACACGCTGAGCGGCGGCGGCGGCAGCAACACGTTCACCTGGGCTCTCAACGACCGCGGCACGCCAGGCGCGCCCGCCGCCGACACGATCACCGACTTCAATGCGCTGCTTGGCGGCGACGTGCTCGACCTGCGCGAGTTGCTGGTGGGCGAGAACGCGATCGGCAGCACCGGCAACCTGCAGAACTACCTGGACTTCGACACCACATCGATGCCCGGCTCGACGGTCATTCGCGTCAGCTCCACCGGCGGCTTCACCGGCGGCGCCTATGACGCGGCGGTACAGGACCAGACAATCGTCCTCAGCGGGATCGACCTGCGCGGCACATTGCCCGGCCTGAATGCCGGCTCGAGCGACAACGACGTCATTCGGCAGTTGGTCGATCTCGGAAGGCTCGTCACGGATGGGCGTGCTACGCGCGTGCTGATCGGCGACGTGACGGTCAACGAAGGCGCCGGTACCGCCACTTTCACCGTGTCATTGACCAACCCGACCGACCTGTCGGTCACCGTCGGCTACAGCACCAGCAACGGCACCGCCAGCGCAGGCAGCGACTACACCGCCACCAGCGGCACGCTGACCTTCGCCCCGGGGGTGACCAGCCAGACTGTCACCGTGCCGATCACGAACGACACGCCGTTCGAGGGATCGGAAACCTTCAACGTCAACCTCACAAGTGTCGCCAACGCAACGATCGCCGACACCCTCGGCATCGGCACCATCCGCGACGACGGAACCGGTACCGGCGGCACCAACAACGACGCGCCGGCACTGAGCATCGGAAACGCGACGGTGATTGAGAACGTGGCCGGCGGCTATGCCGTGTTCACGGTGAGCCTGTCCAAGGCAAGCCAGCTCGCGACCACGGTCGATTTCGCGGTGGCCCCCGGCACCGCGGGCACCAGCGACTACAACCTGGCTGGCATGCAGGTCTCCACCGACAGCGGGGCGAGCTGGGTCTCCGCCACCAGTGCGACGTTTGCCGCCGGGCAGACCGATAACGTGCGTGTGCGCGTGCCGATCATCAACGATGCACTCGACGAGACCGGCGAGACCTTCTCACTCGTTGGTACGACGAGCGCCGGCGTGACTGCAAACGTCAGTGCAACCGGCACTGTCACGATCACCGACGACGATGCACCGCCGACGCTGGCCGTCAACGACGTCACCGTCGACGAAGCGGCCGGCACAGCCACCTTCACGGTGACACTTTCGGCACCGTCCGGACAAACCGTCACCGTCGGCTACAACACCAGCAATGGCTTGGCCTCGGCGGGCAGTGACTTCACCGCGGCCACCGGCACATTGACCTTCGCGCCGGGCGTGACGACCCAGACCGTTACGGTGAACATTGCCGAAGACGCGGTCGACGAGGCCAACGAGACCTTCAACGTCAACCTGGTCACGCCGACCAACGCCACCATCGCCGATGCCACCGGCGTCGGCACGATCACCGACAACGACGCGCCGCCGACGGTCGCCATCAACGACATCGTCGTCAACGAGGCCACCGGCACCGCCACCTTCACGCTGACGCTGTCTTCGGCCTCGGGACAAACGGTAACGGTCAACTACAACACCAGCAACGGCACCGCCACGGCGGGCAGCGACTACACAGCGATCGCCAGCGGCACCGCCACCTTCGCTCCAGGAACGACGACGCGAACCGTGACGGTGACCATCGCCAACGACACGCCGTACGAGGGGCCGGAAACGTTCAACGTGAACCTGACGGGCGCCACCAATGCGGTAATCGCCGACAACCTCGGCATCGCTGCGATACGCGACGACGGCACGGGCAGCGGGGGCACCAACGACGATCGCCCGACGCTCGCGGTCACCAGCTTCAATGTCAATGAGGACGTGGCCGGCGGCTATGCGGCGTTCACCGTGAGCCTTTCGAAGGCCAGCGGTGTGGCGACCACAGTCAACTTCACCACGTTGACGGGCAGTGCGGGCGCGGCCGATTTCAATGCAGCAGGCATGCAGGTCTCGACCGATAGCGGCGCAACCTGGATCAGTGCCACCAGTGCGACTTTTGCCGCCGGACAGACCAACAACGTGCGCGTGCGCGTACCTGTGATCAACGACCTGCTCGACGAGAACGACGAGACCTTCAGCCTTGTCGCGAGCGTGCCGAGCGGGGCCACGATCAATTCGAGCGCCACGGGTGTGGCCACGATCAGGGACAACAACGACCTGGCACCGACCTTGGCCGTGTCGCCGGTGGTCGTCGCCGAATCGGCAGGCTTTGCACTGTTCAACGTCACGCTGTCGGCGCCGAGTGGCATCCCGATCGGCATCAGCCTGGCCACGGCCAACGGCACTGCCACCTCGAGCTCCGACTACACGACAGCGCTACAGGTATCCACCGACGGTGGCACGACTTGGGTCGCCGGCTCGACCGCCACATTCGCACCCGCGGCCACCAGCGTGCTTGTGCGCGTGCCGATCGTCGGCGATGCCACGGCCGAGCCCGACCAGACCTTCACGCTAACGGCCAGCCGCACCGCCGGAGCGACCGCCAACAACAGCGCCAACGGCACGGCGACCATCACGGAAACGGCCACGCTCAACGGCAGCACAGGCAACGACGTCATCAGCGGCGGGACCGGCGCCGAGACGCTGAACGGTGGCAATGGCAACGACATCCTCAACGGCGGCGCGGGCAACGACACGCTCAACGGCGGCGCAGGCAACGACACGCTCAAAGGCGGCGCGGGCAACGACACGCTCGACGGCGGCGCGGGCGCGGACACATTCGCCTGGCACTTCGCAGATCGCGGAACTGCCGGCTCCGCTGCCACGACAGGAAACGACCAGATCAACGGCTTCGACTCCAACAGCGCTGCAGCCGGCGGCGACATCCTCGATCTGCGCGATCTGCTGCAGGGCGAGACCACCAGCGCGACGCTCGACCGCTACCTCGACTTCAACGTCGTCGGCGGCAACACCGAGATCCGCATCAGCAGCAGCGGCGCCTTCGCGGGTGGCTCCTACGCCGCGGGCGCCGAGGACCAGCGCATCGTGCTCGCAGGGCGTGGACATCCGCGCCAGCCTCGGCTTGGGCGCCGGCGCCGACGACAACGCGATCATCAGCGAGCTGATCAACCGCGGCAAGCTGCTGACCGACGTGCCGCCGGGCGGCTGAGCCCCCATCAGGCCGATGGCCGCTGCGCGCTGGCCCACGGCCCGGTGATCGGCATCGATGCCGCAGGCCCACAGCGCCTGTGCGTCGCGCGCGTCGTCGACACCTTCGGCGCAGACCGCCAGCGCCTGGGCGTGCAGCAGCGTCGCACAGCTGCCGACGAAGCGGCTGGGCGGCCAGGTCTTCCGCCACGCCGCGCACCAGCGCCGCATCGAGCTTGACGTAGTCGAGGCCGAGCTCGTACAGGCGCTCGATGCGCTGCAACTGGTGCCCGGCATGCTCGAGCCCGAAGCGCACGCCGAGCGGCCGCACCATCGCGGCAAAGGCCTGCAACAGCGCGAACTGCTCGATCGCGGCGCCTTCGCCCACCTCGAGGCTGAGCAGCCGTGCGGCGCGCGGTGCGGACTCGAGCAGGCGGCGCAGTTGCGTGGTGAACGCGCCGTCGGCGAGCGACGCCAGCGCCAGGTTGATGCCACGCGGCGCGCCATCGTCGCCGCATGGCGGCCAGCGCCAGTTGCACCGCGTGCAGGTCGAGCTGCGGCAACAGGCGGCTGCGCGCGGCCAGCGGCAGCCACTGCGCGGCCGATCTCGAACTCGCCGCCCGG
Organism: uncultured beta proteobacterium; assembly: GCA_963840805.1. Taxonomy (GTDB): domain Bacteria; phylum Pseudomonadota; class Gammaproteobacteria; order Burkholderiales; family Burkholderiaceae_C; genus CADEEN01. The sequence goes on from CAWJAJ010000016.1 coordinate 5,511, forward strand.
CACGCGCTGCACGCGCAGCGGGCACTCGAGCTGCCACAGTGCACCGTCGCGCATCGAGCACCGGATAGGCCACCAGGCGCGTGCGGCGCTCGGCCATCGCCGCGGCGAGTTGCTGGTGCCAGCCCTGTTCGCCGGCCGAGGCGGCGATCGCGTCGGCGGCCACCTGCACCGTGAACGGCGGCCCGCTCTCGGCACGCGCCAGCGCCAGGTCGGCCTGCGCCAGCAGTGCACCGGCCGTCGCGCCATGCTGCCAATCGATGGCCCCCAGGTGCAGCGCAAGTGACGCGTCGAGCGTGGCCAACTGGCCGTACGCAGCCGGTCCGACAGTGCCGCGGCTGTCTGCGCCGCGTGTGCCGGCGCCGGCACCGCGAGCGCGAAGTCTGCGCCGTTCAAGCGCCCGGCCAGTGCCCCGGCGGCGGGCCAGCCGCGCAACACGTCGGCGAGCGCACGCAAGGCGCGGTCGGTGACGTCGCGGCCGAGCCGGCGGTTGAGTGTCGGCCAGATCCGCCAGGCGCACCAGCACCAGCGCGCCGCTTGCTGCGCCGTCCTCGCCTTGCAGCAGGGCGCCCAGGCGCTGCATGAAGTGGCCGCGGTGGGCCAGCCCGGTCAACGCATCTTCGTGAGCCTGGCGGCGCAGCGATTCGACCTGCGCGGTCTGCGCCTCGATCAGCACCTTCACGCGCTGCACCATGCCGTTCATCGCCCGCGCCACGCGCTGCAACTCGGGCACATGCGGCTCGTCGACCAGGACATAGCGGCCGTCGACCAGCGCGTGCGCCTGCGCCACTGTGGCATCGAGGGGGCGCCGGATGCGCCGCACGCCGGCTGCGGCCAGCAACAGGGCCATTGCGCCGATCGCGGCCAGCAACCACACCGCGCGCACGCTGCCGCGCCACAACTCGTCGTGCGCGTAGGCCGACATGGCTGACCACCTCGACGCGACCCAGCGCCCGCCAGCCATCGCTGACCTGCGCCACGCCCGGCACCGACGCGATCGGCCATGCCGCGGCAAACCAGGCCGGCGCCCGCTGCGCGGCCACCTCGGCCTCGCGCTCGAAGGCCACGCTGCCGTCGCCACGCAGCAGGCGCACGCGCCGATAGAAACCAGTGTCGAACTGCGCCGCCATCAGCAGTTCCATCAACTGCGCGTCGCCGCGCTGCTGCGACAGCGCGAGCGCCAGGCTTTGCGCGTTGTCGCTGTTCTTCACGCGCAACTGCGCTTCGAGGGTGTCGCGTGCAGAGAGCAGGTTCACGCCGACTGCACCGGCCAGCGCCAGCAGGACCACGGCCGCCAGCAGCAGCCCGACTTGTTTCATGAGACTCATGTCCGTCACCTTACCTTGCATCACAGGAATCCCTCCGCGCGGGCCTTGGCCAGCACCTCGCGCCAGCGCGACAGCCGCGCCTGCGGATCACCCGCGCTCTGCGTGCCGACGCCCTGCCACAGCCCGTCGCTGTTGAAGCTGAACACCGGGGCCAGGTCGGGCCGGCGCGAGGCCGGGCGCACGTCGGTGATCAGGTTGTCCAGGATCAGCGGTTCGGCGTCGGGCTGCGCGTAGTAGGCCAGCACCATGTGCGCCTGGCTGTCGACGCCGATCTGCGCGCGCACGTACACCAGCCGCAGCCGCACCACCGGCATGCCCAGCGCCAACAGGCTGAAGTACTTGGCGATCGCGTAGTCCTCGCAATCGCCGCGGCCCTGGGCCAGCGTCTCGAACGGGCTGGCCCAGTGGTCGGCCTGGCCCCAGACCTCGCTGATCGTCGGCGAACACGATGCGGCGATTGAAGAAGCTGTTGACGGCTGCCGAGCTGCCCTTCTTCGTCGAGCGCGGCGCTCTGCTGCAGCATCGACTGCAGCGGCGGCAGCGCCGCCGCGTGCGCGTGGCCCCAGGCGCTGCGCCGCCTGCACCATGCGCAGGGCATCCCCGGCCCACGGCAGCGAGCCCACCGAACCACAGTGCCAGCGCCAGCGCAGCCACCGCAGCGCTGCGCAAGCGCTGCCGCGCGGCGGGCAGGGGCAAAGGGCTTTGGAGGGGCATGGCGAGCGACGACGGCGGCCTGCGAGCGCAGGCCATCCGGCATGTCATCGGCCGCGGCATGCGGCACTGCAGCCGGTGCGTGCGGATTCGGCGCCAGCGCGCGGGCCCGGCGTGGAATACTGCCGCCCGCGCGGAACGGGGCTCGGCCGACCACCGCTCGCTGCACCTAAACTCGTCGGTAACAAACCCTAACCCGACTGGGTGGGCCGTCGCCGACGCGCCAATACCTCGCGAGGACGCCAACAAGATGAACCGATTGCCGAAGATGTCTCTGATCGCAGCCGCCGCGCTGCTGGGCTGCGCAGGCGCACTCGCCCAGCCAGCGGCCGGGCCCGCGGCGCCGCTGCCGGCGGCCGACGCGATGCGCGCCGCCGCACAGAAGGCGATTGCCGGCAACCCCGAGCTGGCGGCGCGTCTGAACGCGCTGCGCGCATCGGCCGCCGCGGTCGATGCGGCTCGCGGCGGGCTCTACCCCCGCGTCGATCTCGAGGCCGTCGACCGGGCGCACCAGCGACCGCATCACGACGCGCAATCCCGAAGGCCAGAGCCTGACGCGCAACGGCGTGGCGTTGTCGCCTGACCCAACTGCTGTGGGACGCCAACGTCGTGCGCAGCGACGATCGAGCGCCTCGGCCACGACAAGCTGGTGCGCTGGTTCGAACTGCTCGACGCGACCGAAACCACCGCCCTCGAAGCGGTGCGCGCGCACCACGACGTGATGCGCCAGCGCGTGCTGGTGGCACTGGCCGAAGACAACTACGTGCAGCACCGCTATGCCGCCACGCAGATCGGCAGCCGCGTGCGTGCCGGCGTCGGCCGCGGCGTCGACCTCGAACAGGCCAATGCGCGCCTGGCGCTGGCCGAGAGCAACCTGACCACCGAAACGGCCAACCTGCACGACGTGACGGCGCGCTACCTGCGCATCGTCGGCGAGTTGCCGCCGCAGCGCGTGGGCCGCGCCACGGCGTCCAGCGCCGGCCTGCCGGCCAGTGCCGGCGAGGCGACCGCGCTGGCGGTGCAGGCCAGCCCGGCCGTCAGCGCCAGCATCGAGAACCTGCGCGCCGCGCGCGCGGCGGCGCAGGGCCGTGACGGCGCAGCCTGGCAGCCGCGCGTCGAGGCGCGTCTGCGCAGCGGCAGCGGGCGCAATTTCGACGGCGTGCCCGACCAGAAGCGCGACACCAGCGCCGAGGTGGTGCTGAACTGGAATCTCTACAACGGCGGCAGCGACCAGGCGCGCATTCGTCAGGCCGCCGATCTGGTGAACCAGGCCGCCGACCAGCGCGACAAGACCTGCCGCGACACGCGCCAGGTGGCTGCGATCGCGTTCAACGACACGCAAGAAACTCGTCGAGCAGTTGCAGGCCCTCGACCGCAACGTGCTGGCGATCGAGAAGGCGCGCGACGCCTATCGCCAGCAGTTCGACATCGGCCAGCGCAGCCTGCTCGACCTGCTCAACGCCGAGAACGAGCTCTACACCGCGAAGCGCGCCTATGCCAATGCCGAAGCCGACCTGCTGGTGGCGCAGGCGCGAACGCTGGCAGCGACGCAGCGCCTGACGACGCAACTCGGCCTGGCCCGCGCCGACGCTGGCATGGCGCCGCCGTCGGCCTGGTCAGCGGCCGACGACGTGCCGACCCGCTGCCCGGTGCTGGTAGCGGACGCCTTCGGTACCTTGCCGCGCAGCGAGCTCGACGCGCGGGCGCAGCGGCTGGTGCAGTCTGCGCCGCCGTTGAATGCGGTGCCCGCGCCGAAGCAGTAATTCCACGCGTCGCGCGCCCGTGCGCTCACTTGCGCTGCGGCGGCAGGTCGGTGCAAGAGCCGTGCGCGACCTCGGCGGCCATGCCGATCGATTCACCCAGCGTCGGGTGCGGGTGGATGGTCTTGCCGATGTCGACCTCGTCGGCGCCCATCTCGATGGCCAGCGCGACTTCGCCGATCATGTCGCCGGCATGGGTGCCGACGATGCCGCCACCGAGGATGCGGTGGCTCTCGGCATCGAACAGCAGCTTGGTGAAGCCCTCGTCGCGACCGTTGGCGATGGCACGGCCCGAGGCAGTCCACGGGAACAGGCCCTTCTTCACCTTCACGCCGTTGGCCTTGGCCTCGTCTTCGGTCAGGCCGACCCAGGCGACCTCGGGGTCGGTATAGGCCACGCTCGGGATCACGCGCGCATCGAACTGCGCCTTGCTGTCGCCGGCAGCCACCTCGGCCGCCACATGGGCCTCGTGCACCGCCTTGTGCGCCAGCATCGGCTGGCCGACGATGTCGCCGATGGCGAAGATGTGCGGCACGTTGGTGCGCATCTGCACATCGACCGGGAATGAAGCCGCGCTCGCCGACGATCACGCCGGCCTTGTCGGCGCCGATCTTCTTGCCGTTGGGGCTGCGGCCCACCGACATGCAGGATCATGTCGTAGAACTCGGGCTCAGCCGGCGCCTCGTCGCCCTCGAAACTGACCAGCAGGCCTTCGGGCTTGACCTCGACGCGCGGTCGTCCGCGTCTTGAGCATGACGCGCTCGAAGCGGCCGCGCATTCTTCTTCTGCCAGACCTTGACCAGATCGCGGTCGGCGCCCTGCATCAGCCCATCGAGCATCTCGACCACATCGATGCGCGTGCCCGAGCGTCGAGTAGACGGTGGCCATCTCGAGGCCGATGATGCCGCCGCCGATCACGAGCATCCTCTCCGGCAGCTTGCGCAATTCGAGCGCGCCGGTCGAGTCGACGATGCGCGGGTCGTCGGGCACGAAGGGCAGCTTCACCGACTGGCTGCCGGCGGCGATGATGCACTGCTTGAAGCGGATCGTCTGCGTCTTGCCTGTCTTTTCCTGTCCGGTGCCGGTGGTCTCCTCCACCTGCACGTGGTGCGGGTCGACGAAAGCTGCCATAGCCGCGCACCACCGTCACCTTGCGCATCTTGGCCATCGCCGACAGGCCGCCGGTGAGCTTGCCGACCACCTTGTTCTTGTGGCCCAGCAGCTTGGCGGCGTTCACGGTCGGGGCGGCGAAGTCGACGCCGAGCTCGTGCGAAGTGCTTGACCTCGTCCATCACCGCGGCCACGTGCAGCAGCGCCTTGCTCGGGATGCAGCCGACGTTCAGGCACACGCCGCCGAGCGTGGCGTAGCGTTCGACGAGCACCGTCTTCAGGCCGAGGTCGGCGGCGCGGAAGGCCGCCGAGTAGCCGCCGGGTCCGGCGCCGAGCACGAGCATGTCGCAGTCGATGTCGGCGCCGCCGGCGTAACTCGCGGCCATCGGTGCGGGCGCAGGCACTGCGGCCGCCGGCGCGGGTGCCGCCTTGGCCGGCGGCGGCGCTGCAGCGGCTGCCGCCGCGGCGGCCGTCTCCAGCAACAGCACCACCGTGCCCTGGTTGACGGTGTCGCCGACCTTGACCTTCAACTCCTTCACCGTACCGGCATGCGACGACGGGATCTCCATCGAAGCCTTGTCGCTCTCGACGGTGATCAGCGACTGCTCGGCCTTGATGCTGTCGCCGGGCTTGACCAGCACCTCGATCACCGCCACGTCCTTGAAGTCGCCGATGTCGGGTACCTGGATCTCGATCGTGGCCATCTGCATCACCCCTTCAGTTTGATCGTGTGCAGCCGCACCGGCGCGGCCGAGTTCTTGTCGAATTCATTGCCGGCAGCGACGCCGAGCGTGGCGATCTCGCGCGCGGTCTTGAGCCTGTCGTAGCCGGCGTACATCGCGCCGAGGGCGAAGCTGCGGCCCGAGCCGATGGCCCAGAAGCGCTCGAACTCGAACACTTCGCGGTACGAGTAGACGCCGAACAGGCCATGCGCGTTGGCGATCAGCACCGTGAACTGGCTGCTCTCGTACGGGTCGGCGTCCTCCTCCTTCGGGTTGAGGAAGTACTGTTCCTTCAACTTCGGGTGCAGCTTGAGGAAGGTGTCGAAGACCTCGTCGCGCGAGTGCAGCTTCAGGTCCTCGGGCGGCAGCGCCGCCAGCGCCTTGCGCAGCACCGGGAAGTGCGCGGTCGTGCCGGCCATGCCGAAGTACGAATCGCCGACCTTGAACAGCTTGGCGTTGGTTTCGTAGCCATGCGGCAGCTTGGTGTCGCCGAACGTCACCAGGCTGTCGGCAGCAATCGCCACCTGGGCGCCCTTGCGCACCACGGCCACGGTCGTCATTGCGGCGCGGCCTTACAACAGCACGCGCCGGAAGTCGGCGAGGATCTGGCCGAGGTAGGCGTTGAAACGTGCCGCGGCGGCGCCGTCGATGACGCGGTGATCCCAGCTCAGCGACAGCGGCAGGATCAGGCGCGGCTGGAAGGCCTTGCCGTCCCAGCGCGGTTCGGTGCTGCTCTTGCACACGCCGAGGATCGAGACCTCGGGTGCGTTGATGATCGGCGTGAAGTAGCGCCCGCCGATGCCGCCCAGCGATGAGATGCTGAAGCAGCCGCCGCTCATTTCGGCCGGGCTCAGCTTGCCGTCGCGCGCCTTCTTGGCCAGCTCGCTCATCTCCTGGCTGATCTGGAAGATGCCCTTCTTGTCGGCATCCTTGATCACCGGAACCATCAGACCATTCGGCGTGTCGGCCGCAAAGCCGATGTGGAAGTAGTTCTTCAGCACGAGCTGCTCGCCGTCCAGCGAGGCATTGAACTCGGGAAACTTCTTCAGCGCAGCGACCGAGGCCTTGATCAGGAAGGCCAGCATCGTGACCTTGACGCCGCTCTTCTCGTTCTCCTTGTTCAGCTGGACGCGGAAGGCTTCGAGCTCGGTGATGTCGGCATCGTCGTGGTTGGTGACGTGCGGGATCACGACCCAGTTGCGGTGCAGATTGGCGCCACTGATCTTCTTGATGCGCGAAAGATCCTTGCGCTCGACCGGGCCGAACTTCGCGAAATCCACCTGCGGCCAGGCCAGCAGGCCGGGGAACGCACCGCCGCCAGCCGCGGCCGTCGCGGGCGGCGCCTTGGCCTTCTGCGCCGCGGTCTGCACCGCACCGGCCATCACGCCCTTGACGAACGATTCGACGTCGACCTGCGTGATGCGGCCCTTCGGGCCCGTGCCCTTCACTTCGTCGAGCGGCACGCCCAGTTCGCGCGCGAGGCGACGGATCGTCGGCGACGCGTGCGGCAGCACGCCCTTGGGCGCGGCCGGCTCGTGAGGCGGCAGCGCCGCGGTGGGCGGAATGTGGGCGGAAGCCAGCGCCGGCGCGGCCTGCTGCGCCGGCGCACCAGCGGCGGCCGGGGCCGTCGCACCCGGCGCTGCCGCCGTGGCGGGCGCCGCCGATCCCTGCAGCACGGCGATCAGGCTGCCCTTGGCGACCTTGTCGCCCAGCTTGACCTTGACCTCGCCGACCACGCCGGCGTGCGACGACGGGATCTCCATCGACGCCTTGTCGCTCTCGACCGTGATCAGGCTCTGTTCAACCTTGACGCTGTCGCCCGGCTTGACGAAGACCTCGATCACGGCCACTTCGTCGAAGTCACCGATGTCGGGCACGCGGACCTCGATCGGACCGGTTGCCGCCGCCGCTGGCGCCGCGACGGGCGCAGCCGCCGGTGCCGGAACCGGCGCAGCCGCCGCAGCCGGTGCGGGCGCTGCTGCGGGCGCTGCCGCCGCGCCGGCGGCCTCCAGCAGCAGCACCAAGGTGCCCTCGCTGACCTTGTCGCCGAGCTTGACCTTCAGCTCCCGGACGACGCCGGCATGCGACGACGGGATCTCCATCGACGCCTTGTCCGACTCCACCGTCAGCAGCGATTGATCGGCGGCCACCGTGTCGCCCGGCTTGACCAGCAACTCGATGACCTCGACCTCCTTGAAGTCGCCGATGTCCGGGACCTTGACTTCCACCAATGCCATGTCGTGTCTCCGGTGTTCTTGTCAGGCGTAGAGCGGATTGATCTTGTTGGCGTCGAGGCCGTACTTCTTGATGGCTTCCGCCACCTTGGCCGCCGGCACCGTGCCTTCGTCGGCCAAGGCCTTCAGGGCAGCGACGACGATGTAATGGCGATTGACCTCGAAGTGCGCGCGCAGCTTCGAGCGGAAGTCGCTGCGCCCGAAGCCGTCGGTGCCGAGCACCTTGTAGGTGCGGCCCTTGGGCAGGAAGGCGCGGATCTGATCGGCGAAGTTCTTCATGTAGTCGGTCGACGCGACCACCGGACCGGTGTGCTTGTCGAGCTGCTGCGCGACGAACGGCACGCGCGCCTTCTCGGTCGGGTGCAGCAGGTTCCAGCGTTCGCAATCCTGGCCGTCGCGCGCCAGTTCGTTGAAGCTCGGGCAGCTCCAGACATTGGCGGCCACCCCCCACTCGCCTTCGAGCAATGCCTTCGCGGCGATGCTTTCGCGCAGGATCGTGCCGCTGCCCAGCAGGTTGACGCGCGGCGTCTTCTTCGCACCTTCTTCGAGCAGGTACATGCCCTTGATGATCTGCTCTTCGGTGCCTGCCTTCAGGCCCGGCTGCGGGTAGTTCTCGTTGAGCAGCGTCAGGTAGTAGAAGACGTTGTCCTGCTTCTCGACCATGCGCTTCAAGCCATGGTGCAGGATCACGCCGACCTCGTGCGCGAAGGTCGGGTCGTAGCTGATGCAGTTGGGGATCGTGCCGGCCAGGATGTGGCTGTGGCCGTCCTCGTGCTGCAGGCCCTCGCCGTTGAGCGTCGTGCGGCCGGAGGTGCCGCCGAGCAGGAAGCCGCGCGCCTGCATGTCGCCGGCCGCCCAGGCCATGTCGCCGATGCGCTGGAAGCCGAACATCGAGTAGTAGACGTAGAACGGCACCATGATGCGGTTGTTGGTGCTGTAGCTCGTCGCGGCGGCAATCCACGAACCCATGCCGCCGGCTTCGTTGATGCCTTCCTGCAGGATCTGCCCGTCGGTCGCCTCGCGGTAGTACATCACCTGGTCCTTGTCGACCGGTGTGTAGTTCTGGCCCGCGGGGTTGTAGATGCCGATCTGGCGGAACAGGCCTTCCATGCCGAAGGTGCGCGCCTCGTCGACCAGGATCGGCACCGCGCGCGGGCCGAGATCCTTGTCGCGCAGCAACTGGGTCAGGAAGCGAACGTAGGCCTGCGTCGTGCTGATCTCGCGGCCTTCGGCCGTGGCCTCGAGCACCGCCTTGAAGTTGTCGAGCGGCGGCACGGCGAGCTTCTCGTCGGCCTTGGTGCGGCGGTGCGGCAGGTAGCCGCCGAGCGCCTTGCGGTGCTCGTGCAGGTAGCGCATCTCGGGCGTGTCGTCGGCCGGCTTGTAGAACGGGATGTCGGCCAGCTGGTCGTCGGGAATCGGCACGTTGAAACGGTCGCGGAAGGCGCGCACGTCCTCGTCGATCAGCTTCTTGGTCTGGTGGGCGGTGTTCTTGCCCTCGCCGCTCTTGCCCATGCCGAAGCCCTTGACCGTCTTGATCAGCAGCACGGTCGGCTCGCCCTTGTGGCTGTTCGCGCGGTGGAACGCGGCGTAGACCTTCTGCGGGTCGTGGCCGCCGCGCTGCAGGCGCCAGATGTCCTCGTCGCTCATCTTGGCCACCATCTCCAGCAGCTTGGGGTGACGACCGAAGAAGTTCTTGCGCACGAAGGCGCCGTCGTTGGCCTTCATCGCCTGGTAGTCGCCGTCGACGACGTCCATCATCAGCTTGCGCAGGAGACCGTCCTTGTCGCGCGCGAGTAGCGGATCCCAGTAGCTGCCCCACAGCAGCTTGATGACGTTCCAGCCCGCGCCGCGGAACTCGCCTTCGAGCTCCTGGATGATCTTGCCGTTGCCGCGCACCGGCCCGTCCAGGCGCTGCAGATTGCAGTTGATGACGAAGATCAGGTTGTCGAGCTTCTCGCGCGCCGCCAGGCCGATGGCCCCGCGCGACTCCGGTTCGTCCATTTCACCGTCACCGCAGAACACCCACACCTTGCGCTTGGACGTGTCGGCGATGCCGCGGGCGTGCAGGTACTTCAGGAAGCGGGCCTGGTAGATCGCCATCAACGGGCCCAGGCCCATCGAGACGGTCGGGAACTGCCAGAACTCGGGCATCAGCTTCGGGTGCGGGTAGCTCGAGATGCCCTTGCCGTCGACCTCCTGGCGGAAGTTCAGCAACTGCTCCTCGCTGAGGCGCCCTTCCATGAAAGCGCGCGCGTAGATGCCGGGCGAGGAGTGACCCTGGATATAGAGCAGGTCACCGCCGTGGCCTTCGCTCTCGGCGTGCCAGAAGTGGTTGAAGCCGGTGCCGAACATCGTGGCCACCGAGGCGAAGCTCGAGATGTGGCCGCCGAGGTCGCCGCCGTCGGCAGGATGCAGGCGGTTGGCCTTGACCACCATCGCCATCGCATTCCAGCGCATGTAGGTGCGCAGCCGCTCCTCGATCTCGATGTTGCCGGGAGTGCGTTCCTCCTGGTCGGTCGGAATGGTGTTGACGTAGGCCGTGTTGGCCGAGAACGGCATGTCGATGCCGGCCTGTCGGGCGTGATCGATCAGCTGTTCGAGCAGGAAGTGGGCGCGGTCTTCACCTTCGGCGCCGATGACCGCCGACAGCGCGTCGAGCCACTCGCGGGTTTCCTGGGCATCGGTGTCGCCGCTGTGGCTGCTGCCTGCGTCATCGAACGGAGTCTGGGGAAGCGCTGACATGGTTGTCTCCTGAGTACGTCGTGAGGGCCTTGTTCTGCGCCCTGCGGTCGTGCGCCGGGGCGGCCGGCGCGCAGTGTCGCACAAAGTGCCAACTTTTCAAATCGTGGCTTTTAGTTTCATATTATGGAATTTTATGGTTAGCCGAGCAGGTGACGCGGCCTCGATAATTCGCCCCATATGCAGCAGCGCCCCGTACCGTCCCGCGCCGGCGATTCGCCATTCTCGCGAACGCAACGCCTGTTCGGACGCTGGTGGCGCCGCCAGTCTCCGAGCCGGCAGGATCGCTTCGCCACCTTCGCGCCACTGATGTCGGTGCTGCTGTTCCTGGCCGCGATCATTGCGGCGTTCTGGTACCTGCGCAATGAGGAAATCGCGCGCGAAGCCGATACGGTCCAGCGCGACACCGAGATCGCGCAGCAGCAGATCCGGCTGCGCCTGCAAGACGATCAGGAACAGGTGGTGCGCCTGGCTCGCGGCATCGTCGGCGGCGAGATCGACGAACCGGCCTTCGAGGCACGCGCCGTGGCCTTTGCGCGCGAGCGGCCCGCGCTGACGCACCTGACGTGGATCGCCGCCAACCGTACCGTGCGCGCCAGCCACGCCGTGGCGGTATTCCACCCCGAGGCGAATCCGAGCGGTGACGCCATGCAACCGGCGCTGCCCGTGGCGGGCGAAGCCAGCCAGCCCGAGAAGGCCTTCGCTGCGGTGCGTGAGCGACGCACAGCGCTGTTCTCGGGCGCCTTCCGTAACGCCAGTGGATCGCCCGTCTTCCAACTGCAGGTGCCCGTGCTCGAGCGCAGCGTGTTTGCCGGTGCGCTGATTGCCGAGTATTCGATCGACTCGTTGCTGCGCACGACGGTGCCGCCGGAAGTCACGCAACGCCACACCGTGGCCGTACTCGACGCCGATGGCGTCGAACTCGCCGGCAGCGTGTTGCAGATGCCCGGCCAGCACGCGAGCCGACCGACCATCGTCCACGACCTGCCGTTGGCGCCGGCCGCCAACGGGCTGGTGCTGCGCGGCCAGGGCTGGCGCACCTCGGTGGGCCTGGTCGGCAACACGCTGTTCTGGATGGTCGTGGCGCTGTCGATCCTGACGGTGTGGATGCTGCTCGGCACCTGGCGCCACATGCGGCGGCGAAGCCAGATGCAAACCGCGCTGGTGCAAGAGACCAACTTCCGGCGGGCGATGGAAAACTCGATGCTGACCGGCATGCGCGCGATGGACGCCGACGGCCGCATCACCTACGTCAACCCGGCGTTCTGCGCGATGACCGGCTTCACCGAGGCCGACCTGGTCGGCCGCCTGCCGCCGTTCCCCTATTGGCCGACCGACCGCATCGACGAGAACATGCGGCTGCTGCAGCAGGAACTGCAGGGCCGCAGCCCGTCCGGCGGCATCGAGGTCAAGGTCATGCGCAAGGACGGCTCGTTGTTCGACTCGCGGATGTACGTCTCGCCGCTGATCGACGCACGAGGACAGCACGCCGGCTGGATGACCTCGATGACCAACATCACCGAGGCCAAGCGCATCCGCGATCAGCTGTCGGCCTCGCACGAACGTTTCACCACCGTGCTCGAGGGCCTGGACGCCGCGGTGTCGGTGCTGTCGGTGCAGCAAAACGAACTGCTGTTCGCCAACCGCTCGTACCGCCTGTGGTTCGGCGCCGACCCGAAGGGCCATGCCCAGTTGGCCAGCAACAACGTGCTGCTGCCGTTCGTGACGCCGGACGAGGACTCCTTCGACGACGTCGACAGCCTGTCGGGCCTGCCCGCGGAATCGCTGATCGCCGCCGGCGCCGATCCGCGCGAGGTCTACGTCGAGTCGCTGAAGAAGTGGTTCGACGTGCGCTCGCGCTACCTGCAGTGGACCGACGGCCGGCTGGCGCAGATGCTGATCGCCACCGACATCACCGCGCGGCGCCGCATCGAGGAGCAGGCGGCGCAGCAGGCCGAGAAAGCCCAGGTGACGAGCCGGCTGGTGACGATGGGTGAGATGGCGAGTTCGGTGGCGCACGAGCTGAACCAGCCGCTGACCGCGATCACCAACTACTGCAACGGCATGGTCTCGCGTGTGCGCGCCGACTCGATCGGCAAGGACGACCTCGTCGCGGCTCTCCAGAAGACCGCACGCCAGGCCGAGCGCGCCGGCCAGATCATCCACCGCATTCGCGCCTTCGTGAAACGCAGCGAACCGCAGCGCCAGCGCGCCGATGCCCGCGCGATCGTCGACGACGCGGTCGAGCTGGCGGGCATCGAGCTGCGCCGGCGCAACGTCGCGCTCACGACCTACGTCGCGCAGCGCCTGCCCCCGCTGCTGTGCGACCCGATCCTGATCGAGCAGGTGGTGCTGAACCTGCTGAAGAACGCCGCCGAGGCGATCGACTCGGCGCAGTTGCCGGCGGTGCGCCGCCACATCGAATTGCGCGTCGTGCCGCGGCACACGCCCGAGGAAGGCGGCGTGATCGAGTTCAGCGTCACCGACCGCGGGCCCGGCGTGCGCGAAGACGTGCTGGCGCGGCTGTACGAAGCATTCTTCTCGACCAAGGTCGAGGGGCTGGGCATCGGGCTGGCGCTGTGCCGCTCGATCGTCGAGTCGCACCGTGGCCGAATGAAGGCGGTAAACCTCTACAATGGCGAGGCTGTGGTGGGCTGCCGTTTCGCCTTCACGCTGCCGGTCGATACCACCGGCCGCGGCGAGGCAGCCAGCCGCCCAGCCACCCAAGCCGGCCCCGCCGCCCCGACTGCGCAATCCGCGCATCAGCACGCCAACGCAAACGTCACACCATGAGCTTGATTCCGAAGAAGGGCACCGTGTATGTCGTCGACGACGACGAGGCCGTGCGCGACTCGCTGCAGTGGCTGCTCGAGGGCAAGGACTACCGCGTCAAGTGCTTCGATTCGTCGGAGTCGTTCCTGTCGCGATTCGATCCCCGCGAAGTCGCCTGCCTGATCGCCGACATCCGCATGGACGGCATGAGCGGGCTGGAGTTGCAGGACCGCCTGGTCGAGCGCAAGAGCCCGCTGCCGATCGTCTTCATCACCGGCCACGGCGACGTGCCGATGGCAGTGACGACGATGAAGAAGGGCGCGATGGACTTCATCGAGAAGCCGTTCAAGGAAGAAGAGTTGCTGGGCCTGGTGGAGCGCATGCTCGACACGGCACGCAACTCGTTCAGCCAGCACCAGGAACAGGCCAGCCGCGATGCACTGCTGTCGCGGTTGACCACACGCGAGGCGCAGGTGCTCGAACGCATCGTCGCCGGGCGCCTGAACAAGCAGATCGCCGACGACCTGGGCATCAGCATCAAGACGGTCGAGGCGCACCGCGCCAACATCATGGAAAAGTTGAACGCCAACACCGTGGCCGACCTGCTGAAGATCGCGCTCGGGGCCCAGACCGCGAAGGCATAGTGGGACCACCCCCGAAGCGGCTTCGCCGCTCCCCCTCGAGGGGGCAACGCCGGCGGCCCGGCAAAGCCGGTTCCGCGGCGTTCGCTTGGTAAGGCCGCGGCCAGCGGCCTTGTTTCCTTTCTGAGTTCACGCCCATGACTGCCAAGATCATCGACGGCACCGCGTTGTCGCAGCAGATTCGCTGCGCAGGTCGCCGAACGCGCGGCGGCGCTCGCTGCGCGCGGCATCAAGCCCGGCCTGGCGGTGATCCTGGTTGGCGACGACCCGGCCAGTGCCGTCTACGTGCGCAACAAGGTCAAGGCCTGCCACGACAGCGGCCTGCACTCGGTGCTCGAGCGCTACGCCGCCACGATGTCGCAGGCCGAACTGCTGGCTCGCATCGCGGCGCTGAACGCCGATCCCGGCGTCCACGGCATCCTGGTGCAGATGCCGCTGCCCAAGCACCTCGACGCGCACCGCGTCATCGAAGCCATCGCACCGGCCAAGGATGTCGACGGTTTCTCGGTGCGCAGCGCCGGTGAGTTGATGACCGGTCTGCCCGGCCTACGGCCGGCCACGCCGCTGGGCTGCATGAAGCTGATCGAGAGCACCGGCGTCGACCCGCGCGGCAGGCACGCGGTGGTCATCGGCCGCAGCAACACCGTCGGCAAGCCGATGGCCCTGCTGCTGCTGCAGGCCCATGCCACCGTGACGGTGTGCCACAGCGCGACGCCGGATCTGTCGGTGCATGCGCGACAGGCCGACATCTTGGTCGCGGCCGTCGGCCGGCGCCATACCGTGACCGCCGCGATGGTCAAGCCCGGCGCGATCGTCATCGACGTCGGCATCAACCGCAATGAAGCCGGCAAGCTGTGCGGCGACGTCGATTTCGCCGCTGTCTCGCAGGTGGCCGGCTGGATCACGCCGGTACCCGGCGGCGTCGGCCCGATGACGATCGCGATGCTGTTGGTGAATACCCTTCAGGCGGCAGAACAATCGCGCGCAAGTTGAACCCGAGGCACACTGTCGCCCCGCGCGAACCGTATTGCCCCATGAGCAACCCCCTGCTGCTTACCGACAGCCTGCCGGCCTTCGATGCCATCCGCCCCGAGCACGTCACGCCGGCGGTCGACATCCTGCTGCGCGAGGCCGAGGCAGCGCTGGAGAAGGTCGTCGCCCCCGACGTGCCGGCCGAGTACGACGCGATGTCGGCGGTGCTCGACGTGGCCACCGAGCGGCTCGGCCGCGCGTGGGGCGCGGTGTCGCATCTCAACGCCGTGGCCGATACGCCGGCGCTGCGCGCGGCCTACAACGAGAACCTGCCCCGGGTGACCGAGTTCCACACCCGGCTCGGCGCCGACGAGCGCCTGTACGCCAAGTACAAGGCCGTTGCCGCCAGCTCGGCGGCAGCGGCGCTGGCCGCGCCGCGACGCAAGGCGTTGGCCAACGCGCTGCGCGACTTCGTGCTGTCCGGGGCCGAACTGCGCGGCGATGCGAAGGCGCGCTTTGCCGCGATCCAGGAGCACACCGCTGCACTGGAACAGCAGTACCGCGAGCACGTGCTCGACGCCACCGACGGCTTCGCGCATTACGCCGGCAGCGAAGACCTGGCCGGCGTGCCGGCCGACGTGCAACAGGCCACGCGCGAGGCGGCCGAGGCCGAGGGCCGGCCCGGCCACAAGCTGACGCTGCATTACCCCGTCTACGGCCCGGTGATGCAATACGCGACGAATCGGCGCCTGCGCGAGACGCTCTACACCGCGTACGTCACCCGGGCCAGCGAACTCGGCCCGAGCGAACGCGACAACGGCCCGCTGATGCGCGAGCTGCTGGCGCTGCGCCAGGAGGCCGCGCAACTGCTGGGCCATGCCAACTACGCCGAGGTGTCGCTGGTACCGAAGATGGCACGCTCGACGGCCGAGGTGCGCAGCTTTCTGCGCGACCTCGCGTCGCGCGCGCGCCCTTATGCCGAGCGCGACCTGGCCGAGCTGCGCCGCTTCGCGGCGGCGGAGTTGAACCTGCCCGACCTGCAGGCCTGGGATGTGGCGTACGCCAGCGAGTGCCTGAAGGAGCAGCGTTACGCCTTCAGCGACCAGGAGGTCAAGCGCTACTTCACCGAGGGCACGGTGCTGGCCGGCCTGTTCGACATCGTGCAGACGGTGTTCGAGGTGACGATTCGCCCCGACAGCGCCCCGGTCTGGCACGACAGCGTGCGCTTCTACCGCATCGAGCGCGACGGGCAGTTGCTGGCGCAGTTCTACCTCGACCCCTATGCCCGCGCCGGCAAGCAGCCCGGCGCGTGGATGGACGACGTGCGGCTGCGCTGGGTGCGGCCCGATGGCACGCTGCAGACGCCGGTGGCCACGCTGGTCTGCAACTACACCCCCCCCGTCGGCAACGAACCGGCGCTGCTGACGCACGATGACGTGATCACGCTGTTTCACGAGTTCGGCCACGGCCTGCACCTGATGCTTACGCGCATCGATGATCTCGGTGTTTCGGGGCTGTCGGGGGTCGAGTGGGATGCGGTCGAGTTGCCGAGCCAGTTCATGGAGAACTTCTGCTGGGAGTGGGCCGTGCTGCACCGCCTGACGGCGCACGTCGAGACCGGCCAGCCGCTGCCGCGCGCGCTGTTCGACAAGATGGTCGCGGCGAAGAACTTCCAGAGCGGGCTGGCCACGCTGCGCCAGATCGAGTTCGGCCTGTTCGACCTGCGCATCCACGCCGAGTTGGACGCCGCCGAGCGCGTGCAGCAGGTGCTCGACGAAGTGCGCCAGGAGGTCGCGGTGTTGCGGGCGCCGCCATTCAATCGCTTCCAGCACAGCTTCTCGCACATCTTTGCCGGCGGCTACTCGGCCGGCTACTACAGCTACAAGTGGGCCGAAGTGCTTTCGGCCGATGCCTGGAGTGCCTTCGAGGAGGCCGGCGCGCTGTCCGTCGCCACCGGTCGGCGTTTGCGTGAAGAAATTCTCGAAGCCGGCGGCAGCCGCACCGCGCTCGAGAGCTTTACCGCCTTCCGCGGCCGTGAACCCCGTATCGACGCGCTGCTGCGGCACCAAGGTATGGGTTGAGGGCAAGCGCGCAGGCGGTTAGATTCGGGGTCATGAAACCACTGCCCTTCCCGCTTGTCCTCCTTGCCGCTGCGTTTGCGCTCGCCACACCGACCGCGCACGCGCTGTTCAAGGTCATCGGCCCCGACGGCAAGGTGACCTATACCGATCGGACACCCTCGGCCAGCGAAGGCCGCGTGGTGCCGGTCAACCCCGACACCGGTCGTGCCGGCGAGTCGGCGCTGCCCTTTGCGTTGCGCGAGGTGGCGACGCGCTTCCCGGTCACGCTGTACACCGCGAGCAACTGTGGCGACGCCTGCACGATGGGGCGCAGCTGGCTCGCCAAGCGCGGTGTACCGTACACCGAGCGCATCGCCGAAACCGATGAAGAGCGCGAGTCCTGGCAACGCATGGTCGGCGGGCTCCAGGCGCCGGCGTTGAAGGTCGGCGCACAAGTGCTGCGTGGCTTCACGCCGGCAGCCTGGGAGGAAACCCTCGATACCGCCGGCTACCCGCGCCAGTCGATGCTGCCGGCCAATTACCAGCAGCCGCCGCCGCAGCCGCTCGGCGAACGCCGCCCGGCGGCACCGCGGGCGGCCACCTCGCAGCCGCCTGCGGCGCCGGCAGCGGAAGCGGCGTCAAATCCGGCCGGCATCCGCTTCTGACGCGCCCGCATGAAGCGTTAGCCGCTGGACCGGCCAGCGTGCGGCCACCAGCAATGCGGCCATCAGCCACATCGGCGCTGCGCTGGTGGTGACCACCGCGAGCAGGCCGAAGCCAGCCGGCATCGCGATCGTCGCGACGTTGGTGAACACCATCCGCAACGCCAGCGCCTGGCCCTGGCGTTCAGGTGGCGCGGCCTGGTGCAACATCGACAGCACCATCGGTTGCACCGAGCCGAGCGCCAGGCCGAGCAGGGCCGAGCCGATCATCATCCCCGCGGCCCCCGGCAGCCAGGCATAGAACAGCAGCACGGCAGTCGCCAGTGTCATCGCCGCGCGCAGCGCTCGGGCCTCGTCGAGGCGGTCGGCCCAGGTCGAGATGACGAGCCGCACCAGCGTTGCGGCCAACGCGAACGAACCCAGCACGAGGCCGATCGCCGAGGCACTCAGTTCGCGCGCGTGGCCGACCACCGGCACGGTGAAGCTGTGCGCATCCCACGACGCCGCCATCGCCACGTTGACCAGCAGCAGGTTGCGCAGCAGCGGCAGACGCAACAGCTCGAATGCACCCCGCTGCGGCAGCACGGCGTCCGTCGGGTCGGCGGGCAGCGGCGTGCGCGGCACGCGCCAGGCGGCGGCGACCGCCAGCAAGGGCAGCACGGCGCCGAAGGCAAACGCCGCGCGATAGCCGAAGTGATCGATCAACAAGCCGGTGATCACCGGCGCCAGCATGTTCGACAGCGCCGGCCCGAGCGAGACCCAGCTGAACACGCGCTTGAGATCACCGGCGCCGCGCGCCATCAGGCCGGCCTCGCGCTGGATCGCGACCGCGGCGACGCTGACGGCGCCGCCGGTGAGCAGCCCCGAGACGGCCAGTGCAGCAAACTGCTGCGACACCACGGGCAGCGCCGCACCCACCAGCGCCATGCCCACCGCCCAGGTCACCGGGCGATGGAAGCCGAAGCGATCGGCCAGCCGGCCCGCCCACAGCGACAGCACGATCGGCGCCACGGCATACAGGCTCAGCAGCACGCCGACGACCCACTCCGGGTGGCCCTGCGCCAGCACCGACAGGCTGGCGGCAACGCGGGTGGCGGCCATGCAGGCGTGCAGGCCGACGAGCGTCGCCACGACGAGGACAAGGGCGCTGCGCGGTGCGGCTGCCGCGTTGCCGCGGCTCATGCGGCGCCGCGCTCGGGCTCGTCGTTGCCGGACGCATCGGTGTCGGCGTCGGTGCTGTCACGCTCGGGCGTGCCGAGCAGCGCCATGACGCGGTCGGCGGGCAGCGCTTCCACTGCCTTGAGCCGCCTCGTCATCATGTTGGTGCGGGTCTGGGCCTGATCGATCGTGCTGGCGGCTTCCTCGAGCTTCTTCTTGGTCTTGGCCAAGACACCGCCGAACTTCTCGAACTCGGTCTTGACGGCGCCCAACACCTCCCAGACCTCGGCCGAGCGCTTCTCGAGCGCCAGCGTGCGAAAGCCCATCTGCAGGCTGGTCAGCGTGGCCAGCAAGGTCGTCGGTCCGGCCAACATGACCTTGTGCTCGCGCTGCAACGATTCCATCAGGCCCGGGCGGCGCAGCGCTTCCGCGTACAAGCCCTCGGTCGGCACGAACAGGATCGCGAAGTCGGTGGTGTGAGGCGGCGCCACGTACTTTTCGCTGATCGTGCGGGCCTCCAGCCGCAGCCGGTTCTCGATCGCCTTGGCCGCGGTTTCGGCAGCGAGCGGGTCGGCGCGCTCCTGGGCGTCCAGCAAGCGCTCGTAGTCCTCGCGCGGAAACTTCGCGTCGATCGGCAGCCACAGCGGCACGCCGTCGCTGCGCTGGCCCGGCAGGCGAATCGCGAACTCCACCCGCGCATTGCTCCCGGGCACCGTCTCGATATTGCGTGCGTACTGTTCCGGCGTGAACACCTGCTCGAGCAATCCGGCGAGTTGCACCTCGCCGAAGGTGCCGCGCGTCTTGACGTTGTTCAACACGCGGCTGAGCGACCCGACGTCACGCGCCAGCACCTGCATCTCGCCGAGCCCCCGGTGCACCTGGTCGAGCCGGTCGGCCACCTGCTTGAAGCTCTCGCCCAGGCGCTGCTCGAGCGTCGCGTGCAGCTTCTCGTCGACGGTGGCGCGCATCTGTTCGAGGCGCTGGCCGTTGTCGGCCTGGATCGCGGCCAGCTTGTCTTCCACCGCCTGGCGCATCTCGGCGACGCGCTTGTCGTTGCTGTCGGCCAGCGTGCGCAATTGCTCGGCCTGGGCCTGGCCGAAGCGGTGCAACGCCGCGTCCTGCGCCTCGCGCGCCGCCTGGGTCTGCGCGGCCAGCGCCTGCGTGGTTGTGGCCAGCGTGTCGCCGACCATCTGTTGCATCGCCGCCAACTGCGTGCGAAACGAATCGATCTGTTCGTTCTGCGTGCGCGCGACGTCGCCCGCCTGCGCCAGCAGCGTCTGCTGGAACGTGGCCAGCGACTGCGACAACTCGCCGCGCGTGCCTCGGGCGCTGTCCTGCACGTCGGCACGCAGGTTGCGCTCGAGCCGCTCGGCGGCATCGGTGTCGCCGCGGCGCAGCACGAGCCAGAGCAGCAATACTGCCACCAAGCCCAGCAGCACGAGCTGGGCGATCGAGATCCATGACGCCATGACCCGATTGTCGCCGCACTGCGCGGCGTCGCTCCTACGACAGCAGGTCGAGCAGCGTGCGCGCCACCACCTTGGTGGCGCGGCGCAGGTCTTCGAGCACGATGTGTTCGTCGGCGCGCTTGGCGTTCGATTCGAGCACCGTGCGCGGCCCGGCGCCGTAGAGCACGGCCGGAATGCCGCGCTCGCAGTACAGCCGCGCGTCGGTGTACAGCGGCGTTCCCGAGGCCGGGATCGGTTCGCCGAAGACGCTGCTGGCGTGGCGGCACAGTGCCTCGACCAACGGCCGGTTGCCCGCCAGCGGCTTGAGCGCGCGGGCCAGCAGGATGCGCTTGACGTCCACCGTGATGCCGCGCGAGCCGGCCGCCGCTTCGCCGATCACGCGACGCAGCGTGGCTTCGACCTCGTCGGGATCCTCCTCGGGAATCATCCGACGGTCGAGCTTCAGCACCACCTTGCCGGGAACGACATTGGTGTTGGTGCCGCCATGGATCAGGCCGACGTTGAGGTACGGGTGCGTGATGCCCTTGACCCGGCTGGTCACCTGCTTGTACAGCGTGTTCTGGTGGTACAGCGCGTTGAGGATCAGCGTCGCCGCCTGCAGCGCATCGACCGCCGTCTCGGGCACGGCCGCGTGACCCATCTTGCCGTGCACCGTGACCTCCAGTTGCAGGCAGCCGTTGTGGCCGGTCACGACCTGGTAGCTGAAGCCCGCGGCGATCAGCAGGTCCGGGTTCGTCAGGCCGTGTTGCAGCAGCCAGCCGGGGCCGAGTTCGCCGCCGAACTCCTCGTCGTAAGTGAAGTGCAGCTCGACACTGCCGTTGAGCGGAACTTTCAGCGCCTCGATCGCGCGGGTAGCAAACGTGAAGGTCGCGAAGTCGCACTTGCTCACCGCGGCAGCGCGGCCGTAGAGCTTGCCGCCGTCGATCTCGCCGCCGTAGGGATCGTGGCTCCAGCCTTCGCCGGGCGGCACCACGTCGCCGTGGGCGTTGAGCGCGATCGTCTTGCCCGCGCCGTAGCGGCGGCGCACGATCAGGTTGGTGATCGACTCGAGCCCGCTGGCCCGCACAGTCGCTGGCGGGACGGCATGCTTCTCGGCCTCGAAGCCGAAGGCCTGCAACAACTCGGCCGTGCGCTCGGCATGCGGCGCGTTGTTGCCCGGCGGCGTGTCGGTCGGTACGCGCACCAGGGCTTGCAGGAAGCGCACCTCGTCGTCGAAATGGGCGTCGATCCAGGCGTCGAGTCGTTCGTAGTCGGCCATCAGCGTTCCAGGGTCAGTTGATCGAGCAGGCTTTGGAAGGCGCGCACCGCGAGATCGGCGTCGTCGTTGCTGATCGACTCGAGCGGGTTGTGGCTGATGCCGGCGTTGCCGCCGCGCATGAACAGCATCGCCTGCGGCATCACCTCGTGCAGCTTCATCGCGTCGTGGCCGGCACCGCTGGGCATGCGGTGCAGCGGTAGCCCGAGCGCCTGCACCGCGCGCTCCCAGCGCTGCTGCCAGGCCGCGTCGCTCGGCGCAGCCGCCGCGCGCAGCGTTTCCTCGAGCGTGAAGTGCAGCCCGCGAGACTCGCAGATGCGCGCCAGTTCGGCCCGCACATCGGCGGCGCAGGCGTCACGCACCCCGTTGGTGGTGGCGCGGATATCGAGGCTGAATTGGCAGCGGCCGGGCACCACGTTGATCGACCCACCCGGCACTTCGAGCATGCCGACGGTGCCGACCAGGTGCGGCACGCTGGCGGCGCGCTTCTCAACGTGCAGCACCAGCTCGGCCACCGCGGCGGCGGCATCGCGGCGGCGGTCCATCGGCGTGGTGCCGGCATGGCTGGCCATGCCGATCACCTCGCCCAGGTAGCGCACGCTGCCGTTGATCGACGTCACGATGCCCAGCGGCAGGTCGAGCTCGTTCAGCACCGGGCCCTGTTCGATGTGCACCTCGACGAAGCCGAGGTACTTCGCCGGATCACGGCGCAGCTTCGCAATGTCTTCGATGCACAGCCCGGCCTGCTGCATCGCGTCGCGCATCGCCACGCCGTCGGCATCCCGCTGTTCGAGCCAGGCATTGTCGAAGTGCCCCGTCAACGCGCCCGAACCGAGGAACACCGCCTTGTAGCGTTGGCCCTCCTCTTCCGCGAAGCCGACGACCTCGAGGCCATGGGGCAGCCGGCGCCCCTGCCGGCTCAACTCGCGCACGCAGGCCATCGGCACCAGGATGCCGAGCCGGCCGTCGTACTTGCCGCCGTTGCGCACCGTGTCGTAGTGCGATCCGGTCAGCAGGCGCTTCGCGTCGCGGTCGGTGCCGTGGTAGACACCGACGACGTTGCCGACGGCATCGATGGCGACCTCGTCGAAGCCGCAGTCGGCGCGCATCCAGTGCGCCAGCCGCTGCGCGACCGCGCGGTGGGCGTCGGTCAGGTAGGTCACCGTCAATTCGCCGCGCTCGGCGTAGCCGGGGTCGCTGTGCTGCGCCAGGCGCTCGGCCCAGTCCCACACCTGGTTGCCGAGTTCGGGCACGTGGCCGAACTTGTCGTCCAGCCGCATCTCTGCGATGCGGTGGATGTTGCGCAGGCACTCGGCACGCTCGTAGTCGGGATGGTGGCCCAGCCGGCGCGCGAAGGTGGCGATGATCTCGGCCTTGGCCAGGCCGGTGCCGCGTGGCCCGCGCACCGCGAGGATGAACGGGAAGCCGAATTTCGCGTTGTAGTCGGCGTTGAGCTGCTGGATGCGCGCGAACTCCGCCGGCGTGCAATCGGCGAGGCCGGCCTTGCCCTGCTCGTGCGTCGACTCGGGGGTCAGCGTCCTGGTGACCATCGCCTTGCCGGCGAGCTCGGGGTGGGCGCGGATCAGCGCCAGCTGCGCGTCGCGGCCGGCCGCCCGCACCACGTCGACCAGCGCGAGCTTGAGATGCGCCAGGCTCTGGAACGGGCGCAGCGGCAGCGCGCGTTCGACAATCCACGGCGAATGCTCGTAGGTGCCGGCCAGCAGCGCGACGAACTCGGCGGGCGCCGCGGCATTGAGTTGGGCCAGGGTCAGGGTCACGCGGTTCACTCCCACAAGAAGGCGGTGCCGGCATCGAACGGATGCACGGCATTCCAGTGCCTGGCGATGTCGATGCGCCGGGCGATCCAGACCCGGTCGTGGCGCTCGACATGATCGAGGAAGCGCTGCAGTGCGCGCAGGCGGCCTGGCCGGCCGAGCAGGCGGCAATGCATGCCGATGCTCATCATGCTCGGCCGCTCGTCGCCCTCGGCGTAATGCACGTCGAAGGCGTCGCGCAAGTAGGTGAAGAAGTCGTCGCCCTGCGCAAAGCCCTGTGGCAGCGCAAAGCGCATGTCGTTGCAGTCGAGCGTGTACGGCACCACCAGGTGCGGCGCCAGCGAGCGGTCGGTCTTTCTCACCTGCAGCCAGAACGGCAGGTCATCGCCGTAGTAGTCGCTGTCGTACTCGAAGCCGCCGTGGTCGGCCACCAGCCGGCGCGTGTGGGGGCTGTCGCGGCCGGTATACCAGCCCGCGGGCCGGCTGCCGGTGAGGCGTTCGATGATCGCGACGCCGCGATCCACGTGTTCGCGCTCGGTGGCCTCGTCGACGTTCTGATACGAGATCCAGCGCCAACCGTGGCACGCGATCTCGTGGCCGAGTTCGGCAAAGGCCGCGGTGACGTCCGGGCATCGTTCGAGCGCCATCGACACGCCGAACACCGTCAGCGGCAGGCCGCGCCGCTCGAACTCGCGCAGCAGCCGCCACACCCCGACCCGCGCACCGTACTCGTAGATGCCCTCCATCGAGAGGTGCCGTGCCGCGAAGGCAGGCGGGTTGAACAGCTCGGACAGGAACTGCTCGCTGCCGGCATCGCCGTGCAATGTGGAGTTCTCGCCGCCCTCCTCGTAGTTGAGGACGAACTGCAGCGCGACGCGCGCCTGGCCGGGCCAGCGCGCCGGTGGCGGCGTGCGGCCGTGGCCTTTCAGATCGCGTGGATAGCGGAGTGTGGTGGTGCCGGTCATGCGGGCCTCAAGTGCCGCCGCGCAGTGCGGCAGCCAGGTCGGGGGTGCGCGGGTCCAGGCGCAGGTTGCGCTCGACGCTGGTGATGTGCTGCTCCATCAGCCGCACCGCGGCGCGCCCGTCGCGCCGCTCGAGCGCATCGACGATCAGCGCGTGTTCCTGCTGCGAATGCTCGGCCGAATGCGCCGACTGGTACATCAGCGAGATCAGCGAGGAGCGGCTGAGCAGGTCGGCCAGCAGTTGCGCCAGCACCTCGTTGCCGAGCTGCCGCGCCAGCACGACGTGGAAGTCGGCCAGCAGCCGCGTGCGGCCCGAGACATCGGTGCGCGCGATGGCCTCGCGCTCGGCCGCCAGGTGCAGGCGCAATTGCGCGATCTGCGCATCGCTGATGCGCGCCACGAGTTGCCGCACCATCGCGGACTCGACCATCGCGCGCACCTCGAACACCTGGCGCGCCTCTTCGACGCCGGGCATCGCGACGAAGGCGCCGCGGGCCGGCTCGAGCGAGACCAGGCGGTCGCGGCTCAACTGGTTCAGCGCCTGCCGCACCAGCGTGCGCGAGACCTTGAAGATGTCGGCGATCTTCTGCTCGGCCAGCTTGGTGCCGGGCATCAGGCGGCGCTCGACGATGGCCGCGGTGATCGACTCGACGATGCGCTGCGTGGCGCCGGCCGGCAGTCGTTCGGCCGCCGCCGTGCGGCGCGCGCGGCGCGTCGCGGGTGGCGACGGCTCGATGACCTGGAGGCTGGCGCGACTGCGGGGCATGGGCGGGCGAAGGGGCGACGACGTGGAAAAGTGTACGCCAAAGTGCATACACATTGCTGCGGCCAGGTTCCGACTGCCCTGCGGTTTCCGCGCAGGGGCGACCTCCGGGCTCACCCCGGATGCGGGTATCCACCCATCCGTCCGGTACGTCATGTGTATACACTTTTGCGCACGTCGCCGCGGAGCCCGCGCGCCAGGCCCCTTGTTGTCGAAGCCTCGCACGGTCGCGACGTACGCCCTCACAGAGCCCGCTGTGGTGAGAGGCAGGCGCATCGTTCATGCTGCGCCTGCCGAACCTGTGGGGGAATGCGATGGAAACCTATCTGCTCGACTGGGCCAACCTGCTGCTGCGCTGGGCACATGTCATCGTGGCGATCGCCTGGATCGGCTCGTCGTTCTACTTCGTCTTCCTCGACAACAGCCTCACCAAGCCGGACGACCCCGCGCTGAAGGCCAAGGGCGTCGACGGCGAGTTGTGGGCGGTGCACGGCGGCGGCTTCTACCACCCGCAGAAGTACCTCGTCGCACCGCGGCAGATGCCCGAGCACCTGCACTGGTTCTACTGGGAGAGCTACAGCACCTGGCTCACCGGTTTCGCGCTGTTCACGCTGCTGTACCTGTTCAACGCCGGCACCTTCCTGGTCGACAAGAACGTGTACGACTGGTCGGCCGGCGCCGCGATCGCCGCTTCGCTCGGCTTCCTGGTCGCGTGCTGGTTCGTCTACGACGTGATCTGCCGCGCCTTCGGGCAGCGCAAGAACGGCGACCTGATCGTCGGCGCCGGCGTCTTCGCCTTCGTCGTCTTCACCGCGTGGCTGGCTTGCCAGCTGTTCGCCGGGCGCGCCGCTTTCCTGCTGGTCGGCGCGATGCTGGCCACCGCGATGAGCGCCAACGTGTTCGTCTGGATCATCCCCGGCCAGCGCAAGGTCGTGGCGCAACTCAAGGCCGGCCAGCCGGTGGACCCGATCCACGGCTGGCGCGCCAAGCAGCGCAGCGTGCACAACACGTACTTCACGCTGCCGGTGTTGATCGCGATGCTGTCCAACCATTACGGCTGGCTCACCCAGGGCCAACACAACTGGCTGGTGCTGGTGCTGCTGATGCTGGCCGGCGCGCTGATCCGCCACAGCTTCGTCGCCCGCCACAAGGCGCTGGTGCAGGGCAGGCGCGTGCCCTGGGAGCATGCGGTGATCGGCACGCTGGTGCTGGTCGGCCTGGCGATCTGGCTGGCGCCGTCGCCGCAGAGCGCCGCTGCCCAGGCGGCCGCCGCCAGGCCGGTGGGCTTCGCCGAGGTCAAGGGCGTGATCGACCAGCGCTGCGTGCTGTGCCACAACGCCCAGTTGCAGAGCAAGAACGTGGCGCTGCACACGCCCGATCTGTTGAAGCAGCACGCGCAAGCGGTCTACCAGCAGGCGGTGGTGCTGAAGCTGATGCCGCTGAACAACGCGACGCAGATCACCGACGACGAACGCGCGCTGATCAAGCGCTGGTTCGAGGCCGGCGCACCGGTCCACTGACAGGAGACATCCATGAATGCATCGACCGTCCACCCGGTGGACGAAAGACTGCCCACCGGGCGGCTCGCCGCACTCGGCCTGCAGCACGTGCTGGTGATGTACGCCGGCGCGATCGCGGTGCCGCTGATCGTCGGCCGCGCGCTGAAGCTGACGCCCGAACAGGTGGCGCTGCTGATCTCGGCCGACCTCTTCGCCTGCGGCATCGTCACGCTGATCCAGTCGCTGGGCGTCACCCGCTGGTTCGGCATCAGGCTGCCGGTGATGATGGGCGTGACCTTCGCCGCGGTCGGCCCGATGGTGGCGTTCGCCAACGCGATGCCCGGCGTCGATGGTGCGCGCGCGATCTTCGGCGCGATCATCGGTGCGGGCCTGGTCTCGATGCTCATCGCGCCGATCGTCAGCAAGCTGCTGCGCTTCTTTCCGCCGGTGGTCACCGGCACCATCATCGCGATCATCGGCATCAGCCTGATGCGCGTCGGCGTGGGCTGGGCCATGGGGGGGCCGGCGTTCCTGGCTCAGTCGACCGACGTGCCCAAGCTGGTGGCGATGGTCGACAGCGCCAAGGCCGCGGCCGCAGCCGCCAGCGCACCTGTCAAGCTCACCGGCCCGATCCCGATGCTCGACAACCCCCACTACGGCTCACTCGAGAACATGGCCATCGCCGGTGCGGTGCTGGTGTTCATCCTGCTGCTGGTGAAATACACCAAGGGCTTCATCGCCAACATCTCGGTGCTGCTGGGCATCGTCGGCCGGCTGCGCAGTGGCGATGGCGCTGGGCAAGATGAACTTCGACAAGGTCGCCAAGGCCGGCTGGTTCGATGTCGTCACGCCGTTCGCCTTCGGCATGCCGACCTTCGACATCGTGATGATCCTGACGATGGTGCTGGTGATGATCGTCGTGATGATCGAGTCGACCGGCATGTTCCTCGCGCTGTCGGACATCACCGGCAAGAAGATCGGCCAGCCCGAGTTGGCCGCGGGCCTGCGCACCGACGGCCTGGGCACGCTGATCGGCGGCATCTTCAACACCTTCCCGTACACCAGCTTTTCACAGAACGTCGGCCTGGTCGGCGTTACCGGCGTGAAGAGCCGGTGGGTCTGCGTGGCCGGCGGCGTGATCATGATCGTCCTCGGCCTGCTGCCGAAGATGGCCGCCTTCGTCGAGGCGATCCCGCAATTCGTGCTCGGTGGCGCCGGGCTGGTGATGTTCGGCATGGTGGCGGCCACCGGCATCCGCATCCTGTCGACCGTCGATTACAAGAACAACCGCAACAACCTCTACATCGTTGCGCTGTCGATCGGCTTCGGCCTGATCCCGCTGGTGGCGCCGCGCTGGACGCAACACATGGCCCACAGCCTGCATCCGCTGCTGGAGTCCGGCATCCTGCTGACTGCGGTGGCTGCCGTGGTGCTGAACCTGTTCTTCAACGGCTCGAAGGGCGACACCGCCGATGCCGTTGCGGCCGCCAAGACCGCCGAAGCCCATTGAGTGCACCGCGACGGCCCGGCAGCGAACACGCTGCGCGTGGCAATATGGCCGGCACCGACCCGCCATCGCCACACCGCTCGTGACCGCCGCCCGCCCGCCACGCACCGAACGCGACGTGCGCACCGATCTCGCCGCGGCCTACCGGTTGACGGCGCTGGCCGGCTGGGACGACACCGTCTACACCCACCTCTCGGCCAGCGTGCCCGGCGCGCCCGGCGTCTATCTGATCAATGCGTTCGGCCTCGGCTTCGACGAGGTCACGGCGTCGAACCTGGTCAAGGTCGACGTGCACGGCAACGTGGTCGACGGCTCCGGCCGAGCGGTCAACCCGACCGGCTTCACGATCCACGGCGCGGTGCACGCGGCACGGCCGGACGTCGAGTGCGTGATCCACCTGCACGCGCCATGGGGCGTGGCGTTGGCGATGCGCGCCGAGGGCCTGTTGCCGACTTCGCAATGGGCGATGCGCCTGCACGGCCGCCTCGGCCGCCATGCCTACGAGGGCCTGGCGCTGGGCACCGACGAGCAACGACGGCTGGTGGCCAACCTCGGGGCGCTCGACGGCCTGCTGCTCACCAACCACGGCACGTTGACGGTCGGCCGCACGGTGGCCGAGGCCTTCATGCTGATGCACCTGCTCGAACGCGCCGCGCAGGCGCAGTTGCGCGCGATGGCCGGCGGCGCCGCCGGCCTGGTGGTCGCGAGCGACGAACTCGCGGCGCGCACCCACCGACAATGGCTCGGCGACGGCAGCGAGTGGGACGGCGACGCCGAGTGGCCGGCGCTGTTGCGCCGTGCCGAGCGCCTGTCGCCCGGATTCAGAGACTGAAAGGAAGCATCCGATGCCGACGATTCACGTGGAGTTGTTCGAGGGCCGCAGCCCGCAACAGAAGGCCGCCCTCGCCAAGGAGTTGACCGAGGCCTGCGTGCGCGTGCTCGGCGGCAGCGCCGATGGCGTCGACGTGGTGTTCCAGGACGTTGCCCGCCACGACTGGGCCACCGGCGGCGTGCTGTGGAGCGAGAAGGCGCCGCCCAAGCCGGCGGGCTGACGCCCGGGGGGCCTACTCGATCCCCAGCACTCGTTCCTTGGGATCGATCGCCCCAAGTTCCTCGATGACCTGGAAGCGGCCGTTGCGCGCCTGGGCGAGGTACATGTTCATCCGCACGTGGTGCTGTCCGGGCACCATTGCGGCCGGGCCGCCCGGACCCTGGGCGATGCGAGCATGGTCGAGGGCTGCGATGACCTTGTCCTGGTCGAGCGAGCCGGCCTCGCGCACCGCGGCCTCCCACAGCTTCAGGCCGCGGTACATGCCCGTGCTCGCGCTGCCGGCGGTGAACTTGGCACCCCCCGGATAGAGCTGGTTGTAGCGATCGAGCAGTCGCTGGCTGAACGGGTCGCCGACGGTCTGGTAGTAGTCCAGGCAGCTGTAGATGCCGTCCACGTGCGCAGCCGGCAGCATGCCGAGGAAGTTCTCCTCGAAGTAGGTGCAGACGACCTTGCCGCCGCGCTTGGTGAAGCCGGCGTCGTGGAGCTGCTCGAGGAACGGCGCGAAGCCGGGCGGCACGGTGGTGTTGAACACCACCTGGGTGCCGCTCGCCATGATCTTCTCGATCGTCTTGCGGTAGTCGGCGTGGTCGAGCGGGAAGTACTCCTCGCCCGTGATCGTGCCGCCGTGGGCCGTGACCACCTCGCGCACCTTCTGGTTCATCACGTGCGGCCAGATGTAGTCGGCCGACGGCAGGTAGAACTTGCGCGCGTCGGTCTGCTGCATCAGCCAGGGGATCAGCGGCTCGACCTGCTGCGCCGGCACCGGGCCGGTGCAGAAGATCAGCGGGTCGCTTTCCTGCCCCTCGTACTGCTCCGGGTAGATGTAGAGCTTCCTGGCCTGCACGACGACCGGGCCCTTGATGGCCTGCCGCGTCGAGCTGTAGATGCCGCCCAGGACGACGTCGACCTTGTCCTGCTGCACCAGCTTGGCCGCCTTGACGGCGGCCACGGCGTCATCGGTGGCGCTGTCCTCGAGCACGAGCTCGATGCGGCGCCCGAGCAGGCCGCCGCCGGCGTTGATCTCGTCGATCACCATCCGGGCCACGTTGGCGTTGGCGATGCCCAGGAAAGACAGGGGGCCGGTCTGGTCGGTGATGACGCCGACCTTGATGGCAGATTGAGTCATGGCACTACTCCTGTGAAAACACGTTGTCGATGAAAGGGCGTGGGGTGGTCGGGCAACCCGGGTCGCTACGCCCAGAAGGCGTCCCAGGCGTGAAGGTCGAAGAAATGTTCGCGGCCGCTGACGATCTTTCCGTCGCGCACCTCGAACTCGATGCAGCAGTCCACTTCCAGGCGCCTGCCGTTGCGCACGCCGCTGTTGTGGTGCAGGCCCACCACGCAGCCGTCGTCGCTGGCCAGCACCTGTTGCAGCGCGGCCGTGAACGTGCCTTGGGTCTCGCCACCGTAGCGGCCGAACTGCGCGAAGACGGCGTTGCGGCCGCGGTGTTCGCCGGCGATCGGGCTGTGGCCGGGTGTGTGCCACGAGGCCTTTTCGTCGAAGAGTTCGTTCAGCACCTTGATGTCGGCGGTGTTGAAGGCGTGGTAGGCCCGGCGCACCACGTCGGCGTGTTCGCTGGCGTGCGCTGTCTTGGGGCTGTTTTCGGTGATCGTGCTCATGTCGGGTTCTCCTTGGGTGGGGCGGATCGGTGGGGCGCCGCTTTGTCGTTGTCGGCAACCGCACTGTGCGGCGACGGGGCCGCTGGCGTCCTCAAGCGGCGCCCAAACGATGTGAAGCGTTCCTAAGGCGGAGGCGCCGTGTCAGACTGCGGGCCGTTGCGGGAGACACCAGAGGAGTGAATTGGTCGCAGTCTTGATGGCGGGCGGATTCGAAGTGCGGCCGGCCGAGCGCCGCGTGCTCTTGCACGGCCAGCCGGTGGCCCTCGGTGCGCGCGCCTTCGACCTGCTGCTGGCGCTGATCGAGCAGCACGAGCGCGTGGTCGGCAAGGACGAATTGATCGCCCGCGTGTGGCCCGGCGTGGTGGTGGAGGAGAACAACCTCACGGTGCAGATCTCGTCGCTGCGCAAGGTGCTCGGCAACGCGGCGATCACCACCGTGGCGGGTCGCGGTTACCGCTTCACCCTGCCGCTGTCGGATGCCGCGTCCGCCCGCGTCGCGGCGCTGCCGGCGGCCGCCTCGCCATCGCACGACCTGCCACTGCTCGCGGTGCTGGCCTTCGACAACCAGTCGAGCGACGCCGAGATGCAGTTCTTCTCCGACGGCGTGAGCGAGGAGATCATCCAGCGCCTGTCGCGCGGCACCCGGCTCAAGGTGATCGGCCGCACCTCGAGCTTCCAGTTCCGCGGCGAGCGCAAGGCCGAGG
Source organism: uncultured beta proteobacterium (assembly GCA_963840805.1). Classification (GTDB taxonomy): domain Bacteria; phylum Pseudomonadota; class Gammaproteobacteria; order Burkholderiales; family Burkholderiaceae_C; genus CADEEN01. Next base: position 36,982 of record CAWJAJ010000016.1, read on the forward strand.
CGGCCGCGCGCCTGGCCTGCTCCCACGTGCTCGACGGCTCGATCCGGCGCGTGGCGGGGCGCGTGCGCATCAGCGCGCACCTGATGGAGGCCGCGTCGCGCACGACGCTGTGGTCGGACCGCTACGACCGCGGCCTGGAAGACATCTTCGCGGTGCAGGACGAGATCGCCGAGAGCATCGCGCGGGCGCTCGACCAGACGTTTTCCAGCTACTCGACGCGCGCGGTCGACCCTGCCGTCTACGACCTGTACCTGCGCGCCAGCCCCAAGTCCTACGCGCCGGACGATCTGCGCACCTGCGTCGGCGTGCTCGAGGTGGTGACCCAGCGGGCGCCGCATTTCGTCGAGGCCTGGGGGCGGCTCGCCTACCTGCGCGGCTTCCTGCACATGTACCTGCCGTTCGGCGAGCGGGCCGAGAGCGCGGCACGCGTCGCACGCGAGGCCTCGCACGCGCTGGCGCTTGATGCGCAGAACATCGACGCGCTGTCGTCGCGCTGCTTCGTGATGCCGCCGTTCGGTCGCTTCGTCGAGGGCGACGTCTTCCTCGAGCGCCTGCAGCGGGCACCCGGTGCGGGCGATGGCCGGCGCTACATCGGCTGGTTCCTGCGCCACACCGGCCGGCTGCGCGAGAGCCTCGAAGACACCGAACGCACCTACCGCCTGGATGCGCTCGATCCGATGTCCGCCAACCTGTTGGCATTGGCGCGCATGGCATCGGGGCGCGTGGCGGAGGCGGTGCCGGTGTACGAAGACCTGGTGGCACGCATTCCCGAGATGAGCTTTCCGATCTCGAGCCTGCTGCGCGCCCAGGCCTTCCTGCAAGACTGGGCGGCCGTGGACCGCCTGCTCGCGCTGGCCGCGAAGCGCCCGCTGCGCGAGTTCCAGGACACCCTCCCCTTCGTGCGCGCCAAGCGCGACCCGACGCCGGAGCACATCGGCGCCTGGCGCAACGCCTTCGAAGCGCATGTGGCCAAGACCGGCGGTGTCGATGTCGCGCGCCTGGTGTACGCCGCGCACCTGGGAATGGTGGACGAGGCCTACCGCGCCGCCGATGCCGCCCGCCTCGGGCCTGCGGGCACGAGCGACGACATCATGGGCCCGGACGGCTACCGCACGGCGCTGCTGTTCCAGGCCAGCATGCCCGAGTTGCGCAACGATCTGCGCTTCCCGCGCCTGTGTGCCCGGCTGGGGCTCGTCGAGTTCTGGATGGCCACGGGCAAGTGGCCCGACTGCGCCGCCGAAGTGCCCTACGACTTCAAGGCCGAGTGCGCGAGGGTGCAGCACGTCGCGAAGGAAGACTTCGGGTTCTGAATGCAGCCGCGGTGACGCGTGTGCGGCCGAGGGCTCGTGATCGGGTGACACGGTTGGTCCTGACCGTCAGGATCGTGTCGATGATTTGGCCCTCGTGCACGTGGCGTCTCGCGTGTCTCGTTCGGTCTTGGCCTGGTTGATCCTGGCCGGCGAATGACCCCGATCACAGTCGCTTGCGTTGGATGATGTGCATGGCGATCGCCGCCGCGACTGCAAACCAGGCACCACCCCGTGGACCCGGCGCATGCGCCGCGGCTACGATGGCGCCTCGTCAGCAAACTCGGTTGAGAGGGCTATGGACACGACTCATGATCGGCCGCGCGTCAATGAGCGCTCGCGATGCCGGGGCTGGATCGACGGTTGGCAGGCTGCGCTGGGCCTGGCCTCGATGCTGCTGATCGCCGGCCCGGCGGGGGCGCAGGTCGTCGCCTCGCCGCATGCGATCGACATCCCGCGCTGGTTCTCCAACAGCCTGCTGGACTTCAAGGACGAGATCCCCGAGGCGGCACGCGCAGGCAAACGCGTGATGGTCTATTTCGGTCAGGACGGCTGCCCGTACTGCAAGGCGCTGATGAAGGCCAATTTCGGTCCTGGCCCGATCTCGGACAAGACGCGCAAGCACTTCGTCGCCATCGCCATCAACATCTGGGGTGACTCCGACGTGACCTGGATCGACGGCACGAAGACCACGGAGAAGGAACTGGCGCGCATGCTGAAGGTGCAGTTCACGCCGACGCTGCTGTTCTTCGAGACCGACGGCAAGCTCGTGCAGCGCCTGAACGGCTACCTGCCGCCCGAGCGGTTCACGCACGTGCTGGACTACGTGATCCAGCGGCGCGACCGCGAAATGTCGCTGGCCGAGTACATGAGCGCGCAGATCAGGGAGCCCGAGATTCCCGTGCACGGACCACGCCCTTACCTGATGCGCGATCCCGGCAACCTCGCGCGCGCCGGCCGCGGCCGGCCGCTGGCGGTGCTGTTCGAGTCGCCCTCCTGCAAGGCCTGCGCCGAGATGCATGCGGACGCCTTCACGCGCAAGTCGCTGCGCCGCACGCTGGCCGGCTTCGACGTGGCACGGCTCGTTCCCGGCGCGCCCGCGAAGCTGGTCACGCCCGACGGCCGCCACACCGATGCACGCGGATGGGCGCGCGACCTGAAGATCGATCTGTACCCGACGGTGGTCTTCTTCGATGCACGCGGCAAGGAGGCCTTCCGCTTCGATGGCTACATGCGGCCCTTCCACATCGAAAGCGCATTCGATTACGTCGCCAGCGGCGCCTACGGTCGTGAGCCGCAGTTCCAGCGCTTCGTGCAGGCACGCGCCGAGAAGCTGCGCGAGCAGGGCAAGCCGGTCGACCTGTGGCGATAGCGGGCGCGAAACATTCAACTCAACCAAGGGTGCACGACAACGCCGTGCTCGAGATCCTCAGCGGTGAGACACGGTAGTTCCCGATCATTGGCGATCCGAATTGGGCACTGACCACGGCGAGGCCATCGCTTCGCACGCTGCACGCGCGCTCAGGGCTTGACGAACTTGAGCACGAACTCGTCCTTGGGCATCGGCGGCTCGGGCGTGTTCTTGTCGCGCGGGTCGTTGGGGTTGCGCAGGAACTGGCCTTCGGCAAGCAGGCGAAAGCCCGCGGCCTCGACTTCGCGGCGCAGGAAGGCCTCCTCGATGCGGTGCAGCGTGCCCGACTCGGAGATGCCGGTGCCGGCGCGGCCGGAGTGGTCGGCGATGACGTACAGGCCGCCCGGCTTCAAGGCCAGGAACAGCGCGCGGTTCATCTGTGCGCGGTCGACGCCGAGGTGGCCGAGGTCGTGATAGTTGAACATCAGCGTCACGAGGTCCAGGCCGTTGCTGGCCAGCGCGGCCGGCGCCGGGTTCTCGAAGGGCTGCGGCACCGCGACGATCGGCGCGGCGGCGACGTTGGCGCTGCGCAGCCGGGCCTCGCGCGCGGCCAATGCCATCGCCGAGGTGCGTGGCGGCCCGGCGCTGGGCGGTGGAGGCGGCGGCGCGGCGGCGGCCGATGGCGCGCTGTTGCCTTCGGGCGCGGCCGGCGGCGCCGGAGCGCGGTTCGGGTCGCGCGGCGGGCTCTGGCCGTAGACCATGCCCGCCGGCCCGATCGCGCGGGCCAGCAGTTCGGTGGTGTAGCCGCCGCCCGCGCTGACGTCGAGCGCCACGATGCCCGGGCGCAGCCCGATGAAGGCCAGCATCTGCTCGGGCCTGCGGCGCAGGTCGTTCGTGCGGTCGGCCGCGGTGCGGTCGGCGCCGGCGACGATCTCGGCAATGCGTGCCGACGACAGCGCCTGCTGCTGCGGCATCACCGAACAGGCGCCGATGGCCAGTGCGAGCAGTGCCGCGCAGGCGGCGAGCGGCAGGGAGTGCGATCGGGGGCTCATGCGGGTCTTCCTTCGTGCAGCGCCGGGTGCGCAGCGCGCGACGCTACACGATTCTCGCGTCGGGCGTTGCGCAACGGCCCGTGATTGGGAGGCGAACGGCGCCCAGCCCCGAGCCGCTACATTGTCGGGACACCGCACCGACACACCGATGGACGACATCGCCACCCTGCGCCGCATCCTCAAGACCTCGCGCAGGATCGCGATGGTCGGCCTGTCGGACCAGTGGTACCGGCCGAGCCACTTCGTCGCCAAGTACCTGCAGCAGCACGGCTACCGCGTCTTCCCGGTCAACCCGCGGCTGGCGGGCACCACGCTGCTGGGCGAGACGGTGGTGGCCAGCGTGCTGGAGACTCGACGAACCGGTGGACATGGTCGACGTGTTCCGCACGCACCGAGGACGTGCTGCCGATCGCCGAAGCGGCGGTGACGATCGGCGCGCGCGTGCTGTGGCAGCAGATCGGCGTGGTCAACCGCGAGGCCGATGCGCTGGCGCGCGCCGCCGGGCTGGACTCGGTGATGGACCGCTGCGTGAAGATCGAGCACGGGCGCCTCTTCGGCGGCCTGAACTGGGCGGGCGTCAACACGCGCGTGATCTCGGCCAAAGCGGCCGCGTGTGAGGCGAACTACACCACCATGGCCGACCGCACCTTCCACCCCGAGACGCTCGCGATCCACGCCGGCCAGATCCCCGACGCGGCGACCGGCGCGCGCGCCTTGCCGATCTACCAGACGACGAGCTTCGTCTTCGACTCGGCCGACCACGCGGCCAGCCTGTTCAACCTGCAGACCTTCGGCAACGTCTACTCGCGCCTGTCCAACCCGACGGTGGCCGCGCTGGAGGAGCGCGTCGCGGCGCTCGAAGGCGGGCGCGCCGCGGTGGCCTGCGCCAGCGGCATGGCCGCCGAGGCCACCGCGCTGATGACCATCCTGCAGGCCGGCGATCACGTGGTGGCCGCTGGCGCGCTGTACGGCGGCACGGTGACGATGCTGGCGGTGAACCTGAAGAAGTTCGGCGTCGAGACGACCTTCGTCGACGCCGACCGACCCCGCTGCCTTCGCCGCCGCGATGCGCCCGAACACGCGCGCCGTGTTCGCCGAGATCGCTCGGCAACCCGAGCCTGGTGGTGCTCGACATCGCCGCGGTGGCCGCAGTGGCGCACGCGCACGGCGTGCCGCTGGTGATCGACAACACGGTGCCGAGCCCCTTCCTGTGCAACCCGCTCGCGCTGGGCGCCGACATCGTCGTGCACTCGGCCACCAAGTACCTCGGCGGCCACGGCACCACGCTCGCCGGCGTGGTCGTCGAGCGCGGCGACTTCCCCTGGGGCAACGGCAAGTTCCCCGGCATGACCGAGCCCTCGCCCGGCTACCACGGCGTGATCTTCTTCGAGACCTTCGGCGACTTCGCCTTCACGATGCGCTGCCGCATGGAGACGCAGCGCGTCTACGGCGCCGCGCTGGCGCCGATCGCGCGCGTGGCAGATCCTGCAGGGCATCGAGACGCTGCCGCTGCGCATGGAGCGCCACTGCAGCAACGCGCTGGCGGTGGCCGCGCTACCTGCAAGGCCGACCCGCGCGTGGCCTGGGTCAACTACCCCGGGCTCGAGGACCACCCGCAGCATGCGCTGATGCAGCGCCAGATGCGCGGCGCTTCGGGGCTGCTCGCCTTCGGCGTGAATGGAGGTGTCGGGGGCGGGGCCGAGGCCGGCGTGCGCTTCATCGAGGCCGCGCAGTTCATGAGCCACCTCGTCAACATCGGCGACACGCGCACGCTGATCAGCCACCCGGCGAGCACCACGCACCGCCAGCTCGACGAGGCGCAGCAGCGCGCGGCCGGCGTGCTGCCCGACATGGTGCGCATCTCGGTCGGGCTCGAGCACATCGACGACATCCTGTGGGACATCGACCAGGCGCTCGCCAAGGCGAGCGTGTAGCGACCAGGCGCTGTCGTCCGCCCAGCGCTGAATGGACTCAAGCCGCGACCAGGAGCTCGACAGGCCCGAAGGGGTTGAGGCCCACCGCGCCGCGCCGGGCCTCGACGCGTTGCGCGACATGCAGAACACGCGCTTGCACGCGCCGCATCACAACGCCCGCTCCCACCAGGCCCCCTCCATCGCGCCGCGCAGATGTTCGATGAACGACGACACCTTGCCCGGCACCAGCTTCGGCGACGGGAACACGGCGTGGATCTCCTGCGCCGGCAGGCGTGTGCCGTTCGAGGATCGGCGTCACGCTGCCGTCGGCCACCGACTCGCGCGCCACGTACCAGGGCAGGATCGCGATGCCCAGGCCCTCGCGCGCGGCGGCCAGCACGGCCGACAGGTTGTTCGAGCGCAGCGGGCCGCGCACCGGCACCACCTGCTCGCGCGCCGTCGGCGCCGGTGAGCATCCAGCGGTCGTCGCCCTGCACGGTGCTGTAGATCAGGCAGGCGTGCTGCGACAGCTCCGCGGGCCGTCTGGGCGTGCCGCGCGCCTTCAGGTACGCGCGGCGCGGCCACCATCACCCAGGGGTTGCGGCCGAGGTAGCGCGCGCCGAGCGTGGAGTCGGCCAGCCGCCCCATGCGGATGGCCAGGTCCACGCCCTGCTCGACCAGGTTGACGTAGCGGTCGTCGAAGCTCAGGTCCACCGTCAGGCTCGGGTGCTCGCGCATGTAGGCGATCGACAGCGGCACCAGCACGCGGCGGCCGAAGGCCACCGAGGTGCTGATGCGCAGCGTGCCGCCCACGCCGCTTTGCATCAGCGAGGCCAGGTTGTCGGCGGCTCTCGATCTCGTGCGCGATGACCTTGCACTTGTCGTAGTACAGCGTGCCGACCTCGGTCGGGCTGACGCCGCGCGTGGTGCGGTGCAGCAGGCGCGCGCCCAGGCGCTGCTCGATGGCGGCCACGGCCTTGGTGGCGGTGGGCTGCGTGATGCCGAACTCGGCCGCGGCCTTCGAGAAGCTGCCGGTCTCGACGACGCGGATGAAGAGGGCGACGGCGGCGACGCGGTCCATGGGCCGGATGGTAGCCGCGCACGGCCCCGTATTCCACCGTGGAATAGCAAAGATGCCGCTGACTGGGCTTCACGCCGCGGCGCGCGCGGTCAGACCATCACGCCAACGATCGACAGGAGACCGAGATGGCAAAGATGAAGGCCGCGATGGCCGCGGTGCTGGTGATGGAAAAGGAAGGCGTGACGCAGGCCTTCGGCGTGCCCGGCGCGGCGATCAACCCGCTGTACGCGGCGCTGCGCGAGCGCGAGTCGATCGCCCACATCCTGGCGCGCCACGTCGAGGGCGCCTCGCACATGGCCGAGGGCTACACGCGGGCCAAGGCCGGCAACATCGGCGTGTGCATCGGCACCTCGGGGCCGGCCGGCACCGACATGATCACCGGCCTGTATTCGGCCATCGCCGACAGCATCCCGATCCTGTGCATCACCGGCCAGGCGCCGCGCGCGCGGCTGTACAAGGAAGACTTCCAGGCGGTCGACATCGAGTCGATCTCCAAGCCGGTGACCAAGTGGAGCGTCACGGTGCGCGAGCCGGCGCAGGTGCCGCGCGCCTTCCAGCAGGCCTTCCACCTGATGCGCTCGGGCCGCCCGGGCCCGGTGCTGATCGACCTGCCGTTCGACGTGCAGATGGCCGAGATCGAGTTCGACATCGAGACCTACGAGCCGCTGCCGGTGTACAAGCCCGCCGCCAGCGCGCAAGCAGGTCGAGAAGGCGCTCGACATGCTGATGGCGGCCGAGAAGCCGCTGATCGTCGCCGGCGGCGGCATCATCAACGCCGACGCCTCCGACCTGCTGGTCGAGTTCGCCGAGCTGACCGGCGTGCCGGTGATCCCGACGCTGATGGGCTGGGGCACGATCCCCGACGACCACCCGCTGATGGCCGGCATGGTGCGGCCTGCAGACCAGCCACCGCTACGGCAACGCGACGATGCTGGCCAGCGACTTCGTGCTCGGCATCGGCAACCGCTGGGCCAATCGCCACACCGGCAGCGCCCGAGGTGTACTGCAAGGGCCGCAAGTTCGTGCACGTCGACATCGAGCCGACGCAGATCGGCCGCGTCTTCAACCCCGAACTGGGCATCGTCAGCGACGCCAAGGCCGCGCTCGAACTGTTCGTCGCAGGTGGCCCGCGAACGCAAGGCGGCAAAGCGAGCTGAAGGACTTCGGCGACATGGGCCAGCCGCTGCGCCGAGCGCAAGAAGCTGATGCACCGCAAGACGCACTACACCGAGACGCCGATCAAGCCGCATGCGCGTGTACGAGGAGATGAACAAGGTCTTCCCGCGCGACACGATCTACGTCACGACGATCGGCCTGTCGCAGATCGCCGGCGCGCAGTTCCTGCAACGTCTACGGCCCGCGCCAGTGGATCAACTGCGGCCAGGCCGGCCCGCTGGGCTGGACCATTCCGGCCGCGCTCGGCGTCGTCGCGGCCGACCCGACGCGCACCGTGGTCGGGCTGTCGGGCGACTACGACTTCCAGTTCCTGATCGAGGAGCTGGCGGTCGGCGCGCAGTTCCGCCTGCCCTACGTGCAGGTGCTGGTCAACAACAGCTACCTCGGCCTGATCCGCCAGAGCCAGCGCGGCTTCGAGATGGACTTCTGCGTGCAGCTGGCGTTCGAGAACCAGAACGTCGAAGACCGCGGCCCTGCAAGAGCTACGGCGTCGACCACCAGGCCGTGGTGCAGGGGCTGGGCTGCAAGAGCCTGCGCGTGACCGACCCCGAGAAGATCGAGGCCGCCATGGTCGAGGCCCAGGCGATGGCCCGCAAGTACCGCGTGCCGGTGGTGGTGGAGGTGATCCTCGAGAGGGTGACCAACATCGCGATGGGCACCGAGATCGACAAGATCAACGAGTTCGAGGACATCGACTGCCGCCACCCCGAAGGCCGCCAGGGCCTGGAGATGGCCGGCCTGCTGGAGTGACTGACGACCCCGGCAGCGGCGTACCGCTGCCACCCCGCGGGGGTGCGGAGCCGCTTGGGAGCGGCCCGGCGCTGGCCACGCAGGAGACCCGATGCCCAAGTTTGCCGCCAACCTGACGATGCTGTTCACCGAGGTGCCCTTCCTCGATCGCTTCGAGCTCGCCGCCAAGGCCGGCTTCGAGGCCGTCGAGTTCCTGTTCCCCTACGCCTTCAGCGCGCAGGAGATCAAGCAGCGCCTCGACGCCAACGGCCTGAAGCTGGTGCTGCACAACCTGCCGGCCGGCGACTGGGACGCGGGCGAGCGCGGCATCGCCTGCCTGCCCGACCGCATCGACGAGTTCCGCAGCGGCGTGGCCCGCGCGCATCGACTACGCCACCGCGCTCGGCGTGCCGCAACTCAATTGCCTGGCCGGCAAGGCGCCGACCGGTGCCGACGATGCGGTGCTGCGCAAGACCTTCGTCGCCAACCTGAAATACGCCGCCGCCGAGCTGAAGAAGGCCGGGCTGAAGCTGCTGATCGAGCCGATCAACACCTACGACATCCCCGGCTTCTACCTCAACCGCACCGCGCAGGCGCTCGCCATCCTCGACGAGGTCGGCGCCGACAACGCCTTCGTGCAGTACGACATCTATCACGCGCAGCGCATGGAAGGCGAACTCGCGGCGACGATGCAGAAGCACCTGCCGCGCATCGGCCACATCCAGCTGGCCGACAACCCGGGCCGCAACGAGCCGGGCACCGGCGAGATCAACTACGCCTTCCTGTTCGCGCACCTCGACCGCATCGGCTACGCGGCTGGATCGGCTGCGAATACAAGCCGGCCGACCACCACCGAAGCCGGCCTGGGCTGGCGCCAGCGGCTGGCCCAGTGAGCGCAACCCGTTTCGACAAGGACGAGACATGAATTCCTCTCCCTCAAGCTCGGCTTCATCGGCCTGGGCATCATGGGCACGCCGATGGCGGGCCACCTGATCAAGGCCGGCCACCAGCTGTTCGTGCTTCACGCTGCCGGCAGGATGCCCGAAGCCATCGCCGCAGGCAGGCGCCACGCCTGCACCAGCGCGCGCGAGCGTGGCCGCAGCACGCCGACATCGTCTTCATCATGGTGCCCGACACGCCGCACGTCGAAGAGGTGCTGTTCGGCGAGGACGGCGTCGCCGCCGGGCTCGAGCAAGGGCAAGACCGTGGTCGACATGAGCAGCATCTCGCCGATCGAGACCAAGGACTTCGCCAAGAAGATCAACGCGCTGGGCTGCGACTACCTCGACGCGCCGGTGTCCGGCGGCGAGGTCGGCGCCAAGAACGCCACGCTGTCGATCATGGTCGGCGGCGACGCAGGCAGTGTTCGACGCGGATCAAGCCGCTGTTCGAGCTGATGGGCAAGAACATCACGCTGGTCGGCGGCAACGGCGACGGCCAGACCGCCAAGGTGGCCAACCAGATCATCGTCGCGCTGAACATCGAGGCGGTGGCCGAGGCGCTGCTGTTCGCCGCCAAGGCCGGCGCCGACCCGGCGCGCGTGCGCCAGGCGCTGATGGGCGGCTTCGCGTCGTCGAAGATCCTCGAGGTGCACGGCGAGCGCATGGTCAAGCGCACCTTCGATCCGGGCTTTCGCATCGAGCTGCACCAGAAGGACCTGAACCTGGCCCTGTCGAGCGCGCGCGCGCTCGGCGTCTCGCTGCCGAACACCGCCACCGCGCAGGAACTGTTCAACTCCTGCGCGGCGCATGGCGGCAAGGCCTGGGACCACTCGGCGATGGTGCGCGCGCTGGAAAAGCTGGCCAACTTCGAGATCGGGCAGCAGGCCTGAGGGCACTGCGCTCCATCGAGTGCAGCGAGACCTCGCGGCCCGCCGCGCTCAGCGGTGCATCGCCGGCAGCAGGCGGTCCGCCGGGGCCACGCCGGTTTCGCCGTCGAGTTCGATCGCGACCTGGGTGCAGACCGCGCGGCACAGCGTCGCGACGCGCTCGCTCTGCAGCCGGTAGTACATCTGGGTGCCGTCGCGGCGCTTGGCGAGCACGCCGCTGCGATAGAGCATCGACAGGTGCTGCGACATGTTCGGCTGCGTGGTGTCGATCTCGGCCAGCAGCTCGGAGACGTTCTTCTCGCCCTGGCATACGGCGCTGATGATCTTCAGGCGGATCGGCGTCGACAGCACGGAGAAAAGTTCGGCGACGGACTCGAACACCTGGTCTTCACTGTTCTTGCGGTCCATACGTCAGCCTCTGGCAATGCGCGTAGGCTTGATTCTATTCGGAATGACCGATATTTCAATCCGCGCTACTTGAGGCGGTACTGGTCGCGGTGGAGTACCGCCGAGCCGGCCGGCGACGGAAGCGCCCGCCCCCTACGCGTATTGCGATACGCTGCTGCCCAGCGCACACCAGCCGGTGATGTCTTCGAGCCCGACGACGCGGTCGTCGTCGGCCGCGGCGCCGAGGTCGGGCTGCCACCCATGCCGCGTGTGCAGACCGGGGCCGATGGCAACCGCACCGTCGATCGTCGCACCGCCGAAGTAGGCACTGCGCGTCACGACCACCGGAATGCCGGCGCCACGCGCCGCGGCCACGCCGCCGGGCGAGTCTTCGATCGCGACGGCCTGCAGCGGCCCGAGGCCCAAGGCCTGCAACGCCCGCACGTAGACCTCGGGATCGGGCTTCTTGTGCTGCACGTCCTCGCCGCACACCTGCACCGCAAAGCCCGCGGCCCAGCGTTCACCGAGGTGGTGGCACATCAGGGCGTCGACGTTGGCTCGGCTGGTCGTCGTCACGATGCCCATGCGCACGCCGCGTGCGCGGCACTGCTGCATCAGCTCGACCACGCCTTCGCGCAACGGGATGCCGCCGCCGCGCACCAGCTCGGCGTAGAACTGGTTCTTGCGCTGATGGATCGCTGCCGCCAGCGCCGCACGCTCCGCGGCCATCGTGGGTGCGTCCGACTGCGTCTGCATGTCGTGCAGCAGGCGCTCGCGGCCACCGGTGATGCGCAGCAACTCGCCGTAGCGGGCTTCGTCCCAGCGCCACGGCACGCCGCAGGCCTCGAACGCGAGGTTGAAGGCCACGCGGTGGCCGTCACGCTCGCTTTCGGCCAGCGTGCCGTCGACATCCCACAACAGCGCCTGCAATGGGTTCATCGTCGCCTCCGCGGTGTGTGCAATGGCCTGGCGTGCGCCGGCACGTCACGCCGACGCGGCGACGCGGAGCACATGCTCGGCCACCTGCGGCAGGGTCTCGAACACGCGGTCGGGCTTGGCCTCGCTGATCGGCGCGCCGCCGTTGTAGCCATAGGGCACCGCCCAGGCCGAGACGCCCGCATTGCGGGCGGCCGCCACGTCGATCGCCGAATCACCGACATGGGCGACACGGCCGATGGACACGCCCAGCGCGCTCGCCGCGTGGCGCAGCACGCTGCCATGCGGTTTCTTCTCGGGCAGCGAATCGCCGCCGATCACCAGATCGAAATAGCCGTCGAGGCGTGTCAGCTGCAATACACGGCGGGCATGGCGCGCTTCCTTGTTGGTGACGCAGGCCAGGCGCACGCCCGCGCGCTGCAGCTGCGACAGGGTCTCCCTGCAACCGGCGTAGGGCACGGCCGAGCTGCCGGTGGTGATCGCGTAGTGCTCGTCGAAGCTGGCGAGCACCGCCTCGGGTTGCACACGCTCCACCAGCGCCGGCCGCTCGAGGAAGCAGCGCGCCAGCAGCCCGAGCATCAGCGCGCGCGTGCCGGCACCGATGAGATCGGTGATTTCTGCCACCGGCCGCGGCGCGATGCCATGGGCCCGGAGCGCGGCGTTGGCGGCTTCGGCGATCTCCGCAGCGGTGTCGACGAGGGTACCGTCGAGATCGAAACTGATCAGGTCGTAGTGCATGCTCAGCCCACGGCGCGATCGGCCACGGCAGCCTGCACCCCACACTGCGCCTGCACCAGTTCGGCCAGCGACGCTGCGGTCAGGCCGAAGTGCTCGGCCAGCCGCGACGCCGGCGCCGACTCGCCGAACCGATCGACACCGAGCGCGGCAACGCAGCCGTACTGGCCCCACCAGCGCGTCACGCCGGCCTCGACGCCGACGCGCACCAGCCCGCGGCCGAGCACGGCGTTGCGATAGGCCGCCTCCTGGCGATCGAAGACACTCGTCGACGGCAGCGACACCACGCGCACGGCGAGCCCGCGCTGGTCCAGCAGTTGCTGCGCCGCCAGCGCCAGCGCCACCTCGGAGCCGGTGGCGAGGATCACGGCCACCGCCGCGTCGCGTTCGCTCAGCACGTAGCCGCCGCGGCGGATGCCCAGCACCTGGACGGATTCGCGCGGTTGCGCCGGCAGGTTCTGGCGCGACAGCAGCAGCGCCGAAGGCCGTTCGCGCTGCGCCAGCGCGTGTGTCCAGGCCACCGCGGTCTCGGTGGCGTCGCAAGGCCGCCAGACATCGAGATTCGGGATCAACCGCAGGCTGGCGGCGTGCTCGACCGGCTGGTGCGTCGGGCCGTCTTCGCCCAGGCCGATGCTGTCGTGGGTGAAGACGTGCACCACGCGCTGCTTCATCAGCGCAGCCATGCGGATGGCGTTGCGGCTGTAGTCGGAGAAGGTCAGGAAGGTGCCGCCGTACGGGATGAAGCCGCCGTGCAGCGCGAGACCGTTCATCACCGCGGCCATGCCGAACTCGCGCACGCCGTAATTGACGTGGCGGCCGCCCGGCGCGCCACCGCGCACCGCGCCGCAACCCGGGAAGTCGGTCAGGTTCGAGCCGGTCAGGTCGGCGCTGCCACCGATCAGCTCGGGCACTTTCGGCGCCAGCAGCGCGAGCACCTGTTGCGAGGCCTTGCGTGTGGCCACCGCATCGCGCGATGACGCGAACTCGCCCACCGCGGCCACGGCCATGGCCTCGAAATCGCGTGGCAGCTCGCCGGCCATGCGCCGCTCGAACTCGCGCGCCAACTCCGGGTGCGCGGCGCGGTAGGCGACGAAGCGCGCCTGCCATTCGGCCTCGCGCGCCGTGCCCAACGGGCGCGCATCCCAACGTGCCGCGATCGACGGCGGAATCTCGAACGGGCCATGCGGCCAGTCGATGGCCTCGCGCGTGGCGCGGATCTCGTCGGCGCCCAGCGGTTCGCCGTGCGCCTTGGCGCTGCCCTCGCGCGCCGGCGAACCCTTGCCGATGGTGGTGCGACAGACGATCAGCGTCGGCTTGTCGGTCGACGCCTTGGCCTGTGCGATCGCCTGCCCGACGGCCACCACATCGTGACCGTCGACCGGGCCGATGACGTGCCAGCCGTAGGCGCGAAAACGCGCCGCGGTGTCGTCGATGAACCAGCCCCGCACCGCGCCATCGATCGAGATGCCGTTGTCGTCGTACAGCGCGATCAGTTTGTTGAGCTGCCAAGCGCCGGCCAGCGCACAGGCTTCGTGGCTGATGCCTTCCATCAGGCAGCCGTCGCCGAGGAACACGTAGCTGCGGTGGTCGACCACGGCATGCCCGGGCCGGTTGAACTCATCGGCCAGCAGCTTCTCGGCCAGCGCGAAACCCACCGCGTTGGCCAGGCCCTGCCCGAGCGGCCCGGTGGTGGTTTCCACGCCCGGCGTCGCGCCGACCTCGGGGTGTCCCGGCGTCTTGCTGTGCAACTGGCGGAAGCGCTTCAATTCGTCGATCGGCAGGTCGTAGCCGGTCAGGTGCAATAGCGCGTACAGCAGCATCGACGCGTGCCCGTTGGACAGCACGAAGCGGTCGCGATCGGGCCACTGCGGGTGGGCCGGGTTGTGGCGCAGGTGGCCGCCCCACAGCGCCACCGCCATCTCGGCCATGCCCATCGGCGCGCCGGGGTGGCCGGAGTTGGCCTGTTGCACGGCATCCATCGCCAGCGCGCGCAGCGCGTTGGCCATCGGGTCACTGGCGCCATTGCCGGCGCGGATCACGCGTTCGTTCGAGTTCGAGCTCATCGTCGGCCTTTGCAATCAGATGGCGCCGAGCGCGCGCTGGCGCCGCTCGATCATTCGCCAGATGTAGGGTGTGAAGATCAACTGCATCGCCAGCTCCATCTTCCCGCCCGGCACGACGATGGTGTTGGCGCGCGACATGAACGAGTTGTGGATCATGTTCATCAGGTACTGGAAGTCGATGCCCTTCGGATTGGCGAAGCGGATCACGACCATGCTTTCATCGGGCGACGGGATGTCGCGGGCGATGAACGGGTTGCTGGTGTCCACACAAGGCACGCGCTGGAAGTTCACGTGCGTGTGCGTGAACTGCGGGCAGATGTAGTTCACGTAGTCGGGCATGCGGCGCAGGATGGTGTCGGTGACCGCCTCGGTCGAGTAGCCACGCTGCTTCTTGTCGCGCCACAGCTTCTGGATCCACTCGAGGTTGATCACCGGCACCACGCCGATCAGCAGGTCCGGGTGGCGCGCGATGTTGACTTCGGGCGTGACCACGGCGCCGTGCAGGCCCTCGTAGAACAGCAGGTCGGTTCGCTCGGGCAGGTCCTCCCACGGGGTGAAGGTGCCGGGATCCTGCTTGTACGGTGCGGCCTCCTCGGCGTTGTGCAGGTACTTGCGTTGCTTGCCGGTGCCGGATTCGGCGTAGCTGTGGAACAAGCGCTCGAGTTCGGCGAACAGGTTGTTCTCGGGGCCGAAGTGGCTGAAGTTCTTGTTGCCGGCCTGCTCGGCCTCGGCCTGTCGCAGCTTCATCTCCTTGCGGTCGTAGCGGTGAAAGCTGTCGCCTTCGATCATCGCGGCCGTGACGCCCTCGCGGCGGAAGATGTTGTCGAAGGTGCGCGTCACCGAGGTGGTGCCGGCACCCGACGAACCGGTGATGGCGATGATGGGGTGTTTTTCAGACATGGTCAGTCCTCTTGTGAGTCCACTTGTCAGGCCTTTGAGCAGACGCCTTGCAGCTCAATGCGGCTGTTAGCCAAGGTCCGCGCTTTGTTGTCGTGCCGGCGGCATTGGCGCGAGCAAGGCGGCGGGCGGGGCCTGGGCGGGGCTCAGACGGCTGGCCCTTCGCTGCGCTGCGGGGGCCCTGTGGTGCTCGGTCTTCTGGCCCGTCGCATAACTCGCTTCGTTCGCTGCGCTCACTGCGCTCGAACACATGCGACGAGTCAGATGACGAAGCGCGCCAAGGCGCGCGGCCAGAAGCCCTGTGCTCCTCGGCGGCGCCGATTCGCCCCGCCCAGGCCCCGCCCGCCGCCTTGCCGGCAACAGCGTCGGTGTTCGATAGCCCGCACGCCACCACTGGTTCTGCAACGGGGCAGCCGGGCCGGGCACGGCGCGCATGTGAGGCGCCGAGCAGCACAGGGGCCGGGGCCCGCGCGCGCAGCGCGCTTCGTGCTCTGACTCGTCGCGACTGTTCGACCACAGTGAGCGAAGCGAGCGGAGGGAGTTGAGCGACGGGGCCACGGACCCGCGCAGCGCAGGGCAGTCTGAGCGCAGCGAAGACCGCCGAACCTAAGCGCCGTGCCCGGCCCGGCTGCCCCGTTGCCGCGCCACTGCCTGCCAAGCGGGATTTCAAAGACAGCAACGGGCCGAAGCCAGACCGCGAGCGGTGCTTCAACGCGCGGTGACGCGCAAGAGGCGGGGCGTGGGGGCGCGTCATCTCAGTCCCTGAATAGGCTGCGCTCGGCGAACAGCGGCGTGCCGGGGTCGCGCGTGGCGGGTTCGTGGTGGTAGCGCTCGATGCGCTCGACTTCGTTCTTCGAGCCGAAGATCAGGCCGATGCGCTGGTGCAGTGCGCTGGGCACCACGCCCAGCATCGGCTGGCGGCCCGTGCTGGCGCGGCCGCCGGCCTGCTCGATGACGAAGCCGATCGGATTGGCTTCATAGAGCAGGCGCAGGCGCCCGCCCTTGCTCGGATCCTTGTTGTCGCGCGGGTACAGAAACACGCCGCCGCGCATCAGGATGCGGTGCGCTTCGGCCACCATGCTGGCGATCCAGCGCGTGTTGAAGTCCTTGCCGCGCGGCCCCGGCTTGCCCGCCAGGCATTCGTCGACATAGCGCTTGACCGGCGGCTCCCAGAAGCGGCTGTTGGAGCTGTTGATGGCGAACTCGTGCGTGTCGACGGGCACCTGGATGTTCGGATGCGTCAGCACGAACTCGCCGAGGTTCGGGTTCAGCGTGAAGCCGGCCACGCCGTTGCCGACGCTCAGCACCAGCATCGTCGTCGGCCCGTACAGCGCATAGCCGGCGGCCACCTGCGTCGCGCCGGGCTGCAGGAAATCGGCTTCGGTGACGTCGCGGCCACTGGCGATGGCGTCCTGCGGCGCGCGCAGGATCGAGAAGATGCTGCCGACCGAGACGTTGACGTCGATGTTGGATGAGCCGTCGAGCGGGTCGAACACCAGCAGGTACTTGCCGCGCGAATACGCCTGGGGGATCTGCCGCGGCGCCTCCATCTCCTCGGACGCCATGCCGGCGAGGTGGCCGCTCCACTCGTTCATGCGGATGAAGATCTCGTTGCTCATCACGTCGAGCGGCTTTTGCACTTCCCCCTGCACATTGACGGTGCCGGCCTCGGGCTTCGGGGCGGTGGCGAACGCATCGCCCAGTTCGCCGAACGACACGATGCGGGCAATCGCCTTGCAGGCCAGCGAGATGTCGAGGATCAGCGCATTGAGGTCGCCGCTGGCCTGCGGGAAGCGGCGGCGTTCCTCGATCAGGTAGCGGGTCAGGGTCCAGCGGTGCGACAGGGGCATGGTCGTCTTTCGAAGAGGCAGGATCGGTCAGGCATCGCTGGCGGCAAACACCCGGCTGGCGCGGATGTCGGCGGCCGTCAGCGTCGTCAGGTCCTCGCGTGTCAGTTCGCGATCGCGATCGGCGAACAGGCGGCTGGCCTGGCGCAGGCGCATGCGGTCGAGCGCATTGCGCACGCTGCGCGCATTGGCGAAGTGCGGCTGCGCCAGGCGGCGCGTCAGGTACTCGGAGAAAGTCTCGCGCGCGCCGGCGTCGAAGCGGTAGTTCATGCCCGCCAGCATGCGGTCACCGATCTGCAGCAATTCATCCTGGCTGTAGTCGGGGAAGTCGAGGTGGTGCGCGATGCGCGAGCTGAGACCGGGGTTGGACTGGAAGAACGTGTCCATGCGGTCCTTGTAGCCGGCCAGGATCACCACCAGGTCGTCGCGCTGGTTCTCCATCACCTGCAGCAGGATCTCGATCGCCTCCTGGCCGTAGTCGCGCTCGTTCTCGGGGCGGTACAGGTAGTACGCCTCGTCGATGAAGAGCACGCCGCCCATCGCCTTCTTCAGCACCTCGCGCGTCTTCGGCGCCGTGTGGCCGATGTACTGGCCGACCAGGTCGTCGCGCGTCACCGCCACCAGGTGGCCTTTGCGCACGTAGCCCAGCCGGTGCAGGATCTGCGCCATGCGCATCGCCACCGTGGTCTTGCCGGTGCCGGGATTGCCGGTGAAGCTCATGTGCAGGCTCGGCGTCTGGGCTTGCAGGCCGAGGTTGCCGCGCAGCTTGTCGATCACCAGCAGCGCCGCGATGTCGCGGATGCGCTGCTTGACGGGTGCCAGGCCGACCAGGTCGCGGTCGAGTTCGTCCAGCACAGCCTCGACCTGGCTCTCGGCCAGTACCTCGGCGACCGTGCTCGCGCCGCCCGCCGCCGGCGAACTCACCGGCGCGGCGGCCTGGGCCGCTGGCGTGCTGCCGGGGATCGTGTACAGCGGCGCGCCGTTCATCATGCCGCTCGCTTGAACGACTCAGCGCCGGCCAACTCCCGGCGCATCGCGTCGATCACCGCTTTGTAGTCGGGCTGGCCGAAGACCGCGCTGCCGGCGACGAAGGTGTCGGCACCCGCATCGGCGACGCGGCGGATGTTGTCGATCTTGATGCCGCCATCGACTTCGAGGCGGATGTCGCGGCCCGACCTTGCAAATTCGGCGTCGATGATGCGCCGCGCGGCTTCGCACTTGCGCAGGGCCGAGTCAATGAAGCTCTGCCCGCCGAAGCCCGGGTTGACGCTCATGATCAGCACCAGGTCGACCTTGTCGATGACCCACTCGAGCACGTCGAGCGGCGTGGCCGGGTTGAAGACCAGGCCGGCCTGGCAGCCTGCCGCACGGATGAGCTGCAGCGTGCGATCGACATGCGTGCTGGCGTCGGGGTGGAAGCTGATCAGGTCGGCGCCGGCCTTGGCGAACGCCAGCGCCAGCGCATCGACCGGCTGGACCATCAGGTGCACGTCGAGCGGCACCTTGGTGCCATCGGCGCGCACGCAATGCGGCTTGATCGCCTGCGCAACGGCCGGGCCGATGGTCAGGTTCGGCACGTAATGGTTGTCCATCACGTCGAAGTGGATCCAGTCGGCGCCGGCGGCGATGACGTTGCGCACCTCCTCGCCCAGGCGCGCGAAGTCGGCGGAGAGGATCGAAGGGGCGATGCGGTACATGGCGTTGTCTTCCTCCCTCTCCCGTTGGGAGAGGGTCAGGGTGAGGGCGGGCGTTCAGCGATACAGGTTCTGGCCGCCGGCCCTCACCCCAGCCCTCTCCCAGAGGGAGAGGGAGCCGGGCCGTAGCGCTCGGTTTCGGGCTTGTCGGTGGCGTAGCTGTGCACCGTGTAGCGCATCGTGCGGCCCGTGCCCTCCTGCCGCACCAGGCCGAAGCCGGGCTCGTTGCTCGGGCCGGTTGACGATGAAGCTCATCGCGATCGACTCGATGCCGCGCGTCGAATCGAAGGCCATCAGGCGGATGTAGTGGTTCGGGAAGGTCTTGCGGCAGTTGCTGCAGTTCGAGCATCACGCCGGCGGCGTCCTTCAGGTCGAACATCGGCATGCCGAACATCTCCCAGTAGGTGTTGCGCGGGTGCGGGTCGTCGGTGTACTCGACGCTCCAGGCGTAGCCCTTGGCCAGGCCGTAGTCGATCTGCAGCGCGATCTCGGCGTCGGTCAGGTCGGGCAGGAAGCTGAACTGGCCTTGGGTCACGCGGCCGGTGGGGTTGGTCATCATGGTGGTCGGCTCCTCGGGCTTCAGGCGGACACGGCCGGGCGTGACGGCGTAGTCGCTGGTGTCGGTGGACGTGTAGTTGAAGCTGATGTCGCCCCAGGTATCGAGCGCCTGCTTCAGCGGCGTGCAGGTCTGCGCGGCCTTGCGCAGGATGTCCGGGCCCTCGTTCCTTGATGTCCTTGCCTTCGTTGCGCGCCTTGACCATGCACTCGAGCGCCACGCGGTTGGCCACTGCACCGGCCTGGATGCCGGCCGGGTGGCCGATGGTGCCGCCGCCGAACTGCAGGATCACGTCGTCGCCGAACAGGTCGATCAACTGGTGCATCTGGCCGGCGTGGATGCCGCCCGAGGCCACCGGCATCACCTTCTTCGTGTCGCAC
This sequence comes from uncultured beta proteobacterium, assembly GCA_963840805.1. Classification (GTDB taxonomy): domain Bacteria; phylum Pseudomonadota; class Gammaproteobacteria; order Burkholderiales; family Burkholderiaceae_C; genus CADEEN01. The sequence continues at coordinate 56,914 of CAWJAJ010000016.1, forward strand.
CAGTCCTGGTCGAAGAACAGGCCGCGCGGCAGGTCCTGCTTGGTGTAGCTGTCGCGGCAGACGTTGTAGTAGCCCTGCACCGTCATCGGGTCGCCTTCGAGCTTGCCGACCGCGGTGCCGGTGTGCAGGTGGTCGACGCCGGCCAGGCGCAGCCACTTGGCCATCACGCGGAAGCTCACGCCGTGGTTCTTCTGCCGCGTGTAGGTGCCGTGGCCGGCGCGGTGCATGTGCACGATCATGTCGTTCTTGCGCGCCCAGTTGGCCATGCTCTGGATCGCGCTCCAGCCGATGATCAGGTCGAGCATGATCACCACCGAGCCCAGCTCCTTGGCGAACTCGGCGCGCTCGTAGATGTCTTCCATCGTCGCGCCGGTCACGTTCAGGTAGCTGCCCTTGACCTCGCCGGTGGCCGCGCTGGCCTTGTTGACGCCGTCCATCACGTAGAGGAAGCGGTCGCGCCAGTGCATGAAGGGCTGCGAGTTGATGTTCTCGTCGTCCTTCATGAAGTCCAGGCCGCCCTTCAGGCCCTCGTAGATCACGCGGCCGTAGTTGCGGCCCGACAGGCCGAGCTTGGGCTTGGTGGTGGCGCCGAGCAGCGGGCGGCCGAACTTGTCCAGCCGCTCGCGCTCGACGACCAGGCCGCAGGGCGGGCCCTTGAAGGTCTTGACCAGCGCCACCGGCATGCGGATGTCTTCCAGCCGCGCCGCCTTCAGCGGCTTGAAGGTGAAGACGTTGCCGATCAGGCTGGCGGTGATGTTGGCGATCGAGCCTTCCTCGAACAGGATGATGTCGTAGGCCACCCAGGCGAAGTACTGGCCCGGGGTGTTCGGCACCGGCTCGACCTTGTAGGCCTTGGCGCGGTAGCTGTCGCAGGCCGTCAGGCGGTCGGTCCAGACCACCGTCCAGGTCGCGGTGCTCGACTCGCCGGCCACCGCGGCCGCGGCCTCGACCGGGTCGACGCCTTCCTGCGGCGTGATGCGGAACAGGCACAGGGTGTCGGTGTCCTTGGGCACGTAGTCGGCGTCCCAGTAGCCCATCTGGCGGTACTTGAGGACGCCGGCGCTGTAGCGCTTCTTGGCGTCGGTGATGACGCCTGCTTCGACGGGTTGGTTCACGAGGGCTCCTTGGCTGCGGATCGGGCTTGACGACGGGACGATGGCAATATAAGTTTGCAATGAGTTAAGGAATAGTCAGACTTTGTTTGCTAATCGATTAAGGTTTAGCTGATCAATGAACGTCACCTTCCGCCAGTTGCGGGTTTTCATGGAGGTCGCCCAGCAGGGCAGCATGGCGCGCGCCGCGAGCAGCCTGCACCTGACGCCGCCGGCGGTCTCGATGCAGATCAAGGAGGTCGAGGCGCCAGGTCGGCCTGGCGCTGTTCGAGCGGCACGGCCGGCAGGTGTCGCTGTCGACCGCGGGCGAGTACTTCCTGGTCCATGCCAAGCGCCTGCTGGCCAACCTGAAGGACGCCGACGACGCGATGGCGCGCTTCAAGCGGCTCGAGCACGGGCTGCTGACGATCGGCATCGTCAGCACCGCGAAGTACTTCGTGCCGCAGTTGCTGGCGCGCTTCCACGAGGAGCACCCGGGCATCGACGTGCGCCTGCGCGTGGTCGGCAACCGCGAGCAGCTGGTGGCGCTGATGCAGGCCGGCGAGGTCGACCTGTCGGTGATGGGGCGGCCGCCGCAAGGAGATCGCCACCCGCGCCGAGGCCTTCGCCGCCCATCCGCTGGTGTTCGTCTGCCCGCCGGGGCACCCGCTGCTCAAGATCGGCCACCCGCCCGTGTCTGCGCTCGCCGGCTACCCGTTCATCGTGCGCGAGCACGGCTCGGGCACCCGCACCGCGATGGAGGCGTTCTTCGCCGAACACCGCTTCGAGCCGCGCATCACGATGGAGATGTCGAGCAACGAGACCATCAAGCAGGCGGTGATGGCCGGCATGGGCCTGTCGTTCCTGTCGCTGCACACCATCGGGCTGGAGGTGCGCAGCGGCCTGCTGCATGTGCTCGACATCGAAGGCACGCCGCTGATGCGGATGTGGAACGTGGTGCATCTGCAGTCCAAGCTGCTGTCGCCGGCAGCCGAGGCGTTTCGCTACTTCATCATCGAGCGCGGCGAGGCGCACCTGCTGGCGCACGACGCGCCGCTGTTGCAGCGCGCGGCGCCGCCGGCGTGACGAGGGGAGCAGCTCTGCGCCGCGCGCCGCAGTGAGAGGTTGCGCGGCACTCGATTCGCCGCCCGAAAGCAGCCGCCGATGCCCCGCGCCTGACGTCGATCAATGCGGCTGCCGGCGTCGCTCCTAGCATGGATGCGGCACGTGTCCCGCATGCGGGGCCGACCGCTCGCGTCGCGGTTTCGATGCGCCGAACGAGGGACGAGCGATGACGACCCACCCGATGAGCCCCGTCGATGCGGCTTGGTACCACATGGATGGGCCGGCCAATCTCGCGATGGTGACGAGCGTTCTGCTGACCAAGACACCCCTGGACTTCGACACGGTGCGCGCGGTCTACCGGCAGCGGTTGGCCGGATTCGATCGCTTCCGGCAGCGCGTGGTCGAGCGCGGTTTCCCGCTGGCGACGCCGCACTGGGAAGACATGCCGCACTTCGACATCGACCAGCACCTGCACCACGTCGCCCTGCCGGCGCCGCACGACCTCGCGGCACTGAGAGCGCTGATCACCGACATCGCGAGTTCACCGCTGGATCGCGAGCAGCCGCTGTGGCAAGTGCACGTCGTCGACCATGTCGACGAAGGCAGTGCCTTGATCATGCGCTGCCACCATTGCATCGGCGACGGCACCGCGATGATGGCGATGACGCAGCAGCTCTTCGATCTGGCACCGGGGGTGCCGCGCCGCCAGCGCGCGCCGTCCAGGACCACCCGCCCGGGGCCGCCGGCGAACGAGGGCCTGCTGGCGCCCGCGCTGGACGCCATCGAGCGCGCCGCACGCCGCGCGCTGCAGATGGCCGGTGCGGCCGTCGATATCGCGGTGCACCCGCAGCAGGCGATCGACAAGGCCGCCATGGTGCTCGGCGGCGCCGGCATGCTGCTGGCCGAGCTGCTGAAGACGTCCGATCCGCCGTCGCCTCTCAAGGGTGACTTCGGCATGAGAAAGCACATCGCCTGGTCGGAGCCGGTGGCCATCGAGGATGTCAAGGCCATCGGTGCCCAGTGCGGCGCGAAGGTGAACGACGTCCTCGTGGCCGGCATGACCGGCGCGCTGCGCGACTACCTGAAGCGGCGCGGCGTCGACGTCAACCACACCACGGTGCGCGCCATGGTTCCCGTCGACCTGAGGCCCCCCGAGCGTTTCGGCGAACTGGGCAACGATTTCGGGCTGGTGGTGCTCGACCTGGCGGTGGCGAAGGCCCGATCGGCGCAGCGCCTGGCGACGACGAAGGAGCGCATGGACGCACTCAAGCGCTCGCCGGAACCGGTGGCGATGCGCGTGCTGTTCGATCTCTTCGGACGCGGCCCCAAGGCGCTCGAGGACCTCGCCAACGACATCTTCGGCAGCAAGGCCAGCGTCGTGATGACCAACGTCGCCGGCCCGCGCGACACGATCTACCTGGCCGGCGTGCCGATCGAGCGCATCATGTTCTGGGTGCCGCATCCGGGCCGGCAACTGGGCATGGGCATCAGCATCATGAGTTATCGCGGCATGGCTTCGCTGGCGGTGATTGCCGATGCACGCCTGTTGCCCGACCCGGAGGCGATCACCGACCGCTTCAACCGCGAATTCGAGACCATGCTGCGCACGGCAAAGGCGCGTGTCGCGAAGGTCCCCGCGAAGTCGCGCCGGAAGGCGCCGGCGGCGCCACGCGCGGCGGGGCGCCACGCGGTGGCCGCCACGTCGGCGCGACAGCGGGCCGGCGCGGACGGCGCGCTCCGCCAGGCGGTGCCGGTCCGGCCGGCGACGTCGCGGAAGTCGGCCTCCTAGCGCGACGTTTCACCTGCGGCCGGTCGCCGGGCACCTTGACAGACGCCCCCGTCGACCTCGGTCGTGCGTCGCCGGGTGGTCCGCCGGTCACTGCGGCACGAGCTGCCGCAGCGTCATGGCGCCGCGAATCTGCCCCACGGCATAGCCCGTGCCCCGGTCATTGGGGTAGAGCTGCGCGAGGCGTTCTGCGACCCCTGGCCCCAGCTTGTCGGCCGGGCCGTGGCATTGCACACACAGCGGTTGGGTCGGCAAAGCGCGCATGTAGCGCCGTACGGTTTGGCCGTTTTCCGTCACGACTTCCCACCGTTCGAGCGTGGATGCATCCGTGCCTGCCGCCTGGCTGCGGTCGAACGCCTCCAGCGTCTTGCGCTCCCAAGCGTCAGGAACGGCCACGGGATTGCGGTTGCCCAGGCTGACGCGCCTGACTTGCCAACCGGTTTGCTCCGAGGCTGCGCGCGCCATCTTCGGAGCTTCGTCTTTGCACACGCTGATGGCATCTGCCGGGCCGGATTTCTGGATCGCCCCCATCAGCACCGCCAGCAGCTTGGGCGGCACGGACGTTGAGATGTCGCGCGCCGCGCCGACCCATGCGGGTTCCGGCGTGCTTGTCTTCGCACTGTTGGCTGGCGTGAGCGGGCTGCAGGCACTGAACAACGGTGACAGTACCGCTGCGACGAGCAAGGCTGGTGTCTTCATGATGATGATGAGCCATTCGGAGTGAACGAGATCGCCTGCGCGACACTAACAGCGCTGGGGTGCTCCGCGCCTGAATCTGGATCAAGGCGCGGACGCGCCAGGCTGCGGGCGGCGTGGTGCGCTGTTCATCGCCCGCCTTGCTGCTCCATCAGCAGGTAGGTGTTGTAGGCGTTCATGCGGTTGACCGCACGAAACAGCGGCATGTGCTCGAAACGCGACCAGTCGATCCTGGCGTAGGCCTCGTCGAAGGGCTCGAGGTCGCGCGCGGCATCGCCCATGGTCTGGCGCAGGTAGGCCAGGTCGTCGCGCGTCAGTTCCAGGTCGGCCAGCGGATCGGCTGCGACGTGATGCGGCGGATCCCGGCGATCATTTCCTCGGCCAGCGTCGGCGAGCCCAGCGCGTCGATGACGACCACGCCGTCACCGGTGACGACGAAGCCCGCGTTGGAAATGAAGTTGCGGTTCGCCGCCGACCCCTGCGCCGATTCGCCCTGCACGAACCAGACGTCGTCGGCCACCTTGACCGCCCTCGCCGGGGTCTGCGCAGCCCGCGTCGCGCTCCACGCGCTGCTGCATGACAGCCCGAGTCCGAGCAGCGCCGCTCGGCGCGTCAGCGAATCGACAAGTCGCACTGACGCCACGCGCAATCCCGGTCAACTGGAGATGTAGGCCCAACCTTCGCGCTGGCGCTTGATGATCTGGCCCAGGCCGGCCGCGACGTAGCCGATCTTGGGCAGCATGTCCTCGCGCGTCAGCTTCTGCCGCCGCATCGTCACTTCGCAAGCGCTGATGTGCACGCCGAGCTTGAGCGCATCCGCGACGCGCGGGCCCTGGGTGGAATCGAGCTTGAGCACGCCAAGGCCGTGGCCGAGCGCCACCAGTTCGAGCTCGACCTTGTCGGGCCCGTACAGTTCGCGCAGGTTCTCGATGTAGTTGAGCGCCTGGTTCCACAGCTTCGGGTCGGGCGTACTGACCTGGATCACCACGCGCTCCGTGGCTGCGCCCGCAGTCGTTTGCGCGCGTGCCGCCTCGGTGGCGGCCACGGCCGCGCCGGCGGCCGATAGCAGGGCGAGTCGTCGTTTCATCTGAAGGTCTCCTGGTGGTGGTAACGCCCGTTGCGCGCTTGCCGGCGCGAAGACAGTCTTGGGTGCGGACCCGGGGTCGACGGTCCTGGCGGTAAGAAGGCCCCGTCGATCATGGCCTGGCCCCTCGCAGGGGCTGCACTTCGGGGAATCCGAAACGGTAGGCCGGCATTTGAACCGGCTCGCCGGTGGCCCTGCTCTTCAAGCTGATGCGATTCAATTGCGTGTCGGCTGTCTTGCCGGGCAGCGATGCCAGGTAGTTCACGACCACCTCGGCGCCATCCAATGCGCTGCCATCGCCGTCTTTCAGGACCACGATGTCGGCGGCGGGCAGCACGTTGATCAGGCCCGGATCGGCGCTGTACCAGTAGGAGGCGTAGCTGTAGTCCTTGGCGGGATCGAGGGCCTGGCCGCCGACCTTGATGTTCGAGGCGCGCTGGCCCTGGGCCTGGTAGGGATCGAGGTCCATCGTGACGCCGCTGAAGTTGAACAACCAGCCGCCCGTCCAGCTGGCCACGTCGGCTGCGAGCGAGCCGTTGGCGGCGCCTTCGATCTGCTGCTTGAGGGCCATGCCCTTGATCCTGCCCTTGGCGATCTGCGCGCCGATCGGCATGAAGTGGTAAAGGTCTTCCATCAGGATCGGACCGGGCCGCACGTGGGTGCCATAGCGGAAACCGCGGATCGCGCCGATATCGGCACCGGCCTGGGCCCGAAACGCATCGGTCAGGAAGTCGTGGGCCGAGCCCTCGATGGCTGCCGGCATGGCCTCGCGGGCAAAGTTCGAGCGGTGCAGCCCGATCTTGGTGTGGCCGACCACCGTGTCGATCGGGCGCTTGAGCCTGGCGCCGTTGAAGGGGTTGGTGTGGGCCGAGAACTGTTTGCCGGCGACGAAGCTCGCGCGGGCCTTCTTCACCAGCGCGGCGACCTTGCCGTCGGCCTTGATCCGGTCGGTGATGTCGTAGCCCTTCCAGGCCCACTTGGCGACCTTGCCGTCCTTCACCGTCAACGTGATCTGCCCGAGACGGGTGCCGTCCTGGCCTTCCTCGACGATCAGCGTGCCGCCGGCGGTGACCACCGGCTCCTGCGTCTCCTCGTGCATGTCGGAGGACAGCACGACGTCGATGCCGGCGATCTTTTCGGCCAGCCGCACGTTGTTGGCCAAGCCCATCTCCGAGGCCATCACCACCACGTCGACCTTGTGCACTTCTCGCAGTTCCTTGACCATCGCGGCGGCGACAGCATCGACCTCGCTGCCGTTCTTCATGAAGTAGAAGCCCTTGGTCACCGTGCGGCCCACCACCTGCGGGCCACGGTCGGTGGTCAGACCCAGAATGCCGACCTTCACGCCGCCGACATACCTGATCACATAGGGCGGCAACACGCGCTGGCCGGCCTTGTCGGCGTAGGGGCTGGCGGGTTCCTGGGCCGGGGTGGCGTAGTGCACATTGGCAGCGATCGCGTGCCACGGCGCCTTGGGTCGGTCGACGGCGAACAATTCCAGGAAGCGTTCGGTGCCGTAGACGAACTCCCAGTTGCCGGGCGCGAAGGCATCGATCCTGAACGTGTTGAGAATGTCGACGATGGCCTGGCCCCGCGTGTAGAGCACCTCGGCCGAGCCCTGGATGGTGTCGCCGGTGTGGATCAGCAGGGCGTCGGGGTCTTGCTTGCGGATGTCCTTGATGACCGTGTAGATGCGCGCCAGGCCGCCTTCGACGCTATGGCCCTGGGCATCGCTGCGCAGGTTGGGCCGAGGGATCAAGTGCCCGTGGAAGTCGCCGGTGTGGATCAGGGTCAGCTGTCCGGAACCCGCCTGCGCCTGGGTCGCGGCCAGACCGAGCGCCAGGAGGGCGGCGGTCGTGATTCGCAGTGCACACATGCTGGTTCCCTGCATTGGCAGCCTGGTCGACTCTGGAGCGCGCCTGATCGTTGGCCGCATCAGGGCTTGATGTAGGCGTGGCCCTGCGCCTGCAGCTTCGTCAGCCGGACCACGCCCGAAGGCGTGAACGCAGCTTCCAGGATGAACTGCTCGCGCTTGAGGTCGCGCAGCTTCAGCGTGAGCTCGCAAACCTCGAACTTGACGCCGAGGTTGACCAGCGCCGACACCGTGGCTGCGAACGGCACGCCGTTGCGATCCTTTGCGTCGTCCATCAGGAAATCGACGCCGAAGCCCTCCGTGACCACGGTGAGCTTCGCGGTGGGGTCGGTCTCGAGGTGGTTGCGGACATTCCTGAGCGCGGCCAGGGCATGGTTCTTCGCATCGTTGATGTGGTACACGGCCTTGTCCTGCGCCCACGCCGACGCCGTGGCCAGGGACAACACGACGACCGCTGCAAACTTCGTCATTCGCATCGCTCACTCCTCGCGCGGCGGGTTCACGCCGCCATGCCCGGGTTGCCCGCGACACCCACCAGCCGCGGCGTGTTGATCCGGCGCGGCTTGACGCGACCGCCCTGGGCCTTGAGCCAGGCCTCGATCACGTCCCACACCGGCTTGTTGCCCGGCGCGCTGCGCGCCTCTTCGGCCACCGGCGCCCAGCCGGCGACCTTGTAGGTCTTGCCGGCCTCGATCGGCCGGCCCGCCAGGCGCATTTCGCTGATGCGGCTGCCCATCTTCTCGAGCGGGTTGCAGGTGTAGGCCAGGCCGCCGACGCGCACCATGTCGCCGCCCTGCTGGTAGTACGGGTCGGGGTTGAACAGGTTGTCGGCGACGTCCTCGAGAATCGTCTTGATCATTTCGCCGCTCATCTCGGTGAGCGTCGCGTAGGGATAGGTGATCGCCAGCTGGTCCATCATCGACTCGCGCGTGATCACGTCGCCCGGCAGCAGCGTCGTGCCCCAGCGAAAGCCCGGCGAAAAGGCGATCTGGGCGCCCTGCACGTCCATCAGCGCGTCGCAGATCAATTGATCCCACGAACCGTTGAAGTTGCCGCGGCGGTAGAGCAGGCCATCGGTGACGGCCAGCTTCTCGGCCAGCCTGGCTTCATACGGCGCGCGCACCCGGGTGATCAGCGCGTCCATCGCCGCATCGGCCGGCAACTGGTTGGCGAAGATCGGCAACAGGCGGTAGCGGAAGTCGACCACCTTGCCGCCCTTGACGTCGAAATCCATCAGGCCGAGGAACTTGCCGTTGCTGCCGGCGTTGGTGACCAGTGTCTTGCCACCGGGGTTGGCCACCGGCACGGCCACCGGCACGCCGTCATGGGTGTGGCCGCCGAAGATGGCATCGATGCCGCGCACGCGCGAGGCCATCTTCAGGTCGACATCCATGCCGTTGTGCGACAGCAGCACGACCACCTGGGCGCCCTTGCCGCGCACCTCGTCGACCATCTTCTGCAGGTTGTCGTCCTGGATGCCGAAGCTCCAGTCGGCGACCATGTAGCGTGGGTTGGCGATCGGCGTGTACGGGAAGGCCTGGCCGATGATCGCGCACGGCACGCCGTTGATCTCGCGCAGCACGTAGGGCTTGAACACCGGGTCGCCGAAATCGGTGGTCTTGACGTTCTGCGCCAGGAAGTCGATCTTGCCCTCGAAGTCCTTGTCGACGATTTCCTTCACCCGCTGCATGCCATAGGTGAACTCCCAGTGGCCGGTCATCACGTCGACGCCGAGCAGCTTGCAGGCATCGACCATGTCCTGCGCGTTGGTCCATAGCGACGTGGCCGAGCCCTGCCAGGTGTCGCCGCCGTCGAGCAGCAGTGCGCCGGGCCGGCTGGCGCGCAGTTGCCTGACCAGCGTGGCCAGGTGCGCGAAGCCGCCGACACGGCCGAAGCGCCGCGCGGCCTTGTCGAAGTCGAGGTAGGTGAAGGCGTGCGCCTGCGCGCTGCCGGGCCGCAGGCCGGCCGCCTTCAGCAGCGCTTCGCCGACGTGGTGCGGCCATTGCCCCTGCATCGAGCCGATGCCGAGGTTGACGCTCGGTTCGCGGAAGTGGATCGGCTTCAACTGCGCGTGGCAATCGGTCATGTGCAGGAACGATACGTTGCCGAACGGCGCGATGTCGTACAGGCCGCGTTGCGCGGTGGCGGCATCGGCATCGGCAAAGCGCGCCAGCCCCATGCCGGCCGCCGAGGCCGCGCCCAGCACCTGGAGGAATTCGCGCTTGTTCATGGACAGGACAGCGGGCACGCGCACGCGCGCGCCCTTCAAGGTGGCTACTGGTTGACCGGCGACTTCGGGTCGAGCAGCAGCGCCATCACGTCGCGGATCTGCTTTTCGTTGAGCAGCTTCATGTGGCCGAAGCGCGGCATGTTCGAGCAGGCCGCATAGGCCTTGCTGTTCCACAACTTGCCCCAGGTGTACTGCACGACGGCGGCCGATGCCGGATCGGCGACGTTCTTGACACCGCGAATCTTGCCGTAGTTGTACAGGCTCGGACCGATGGTGCCGTAGGAGATCTCGGCCTTGCCGATCTGGTGGCAGTTGTAGCACTGGGCACCATTCGTAGCAGGGTCCGCGCTCGGGTTGTTCCAGGCCATGCCGACGCCGCTCTGCGCCAGTTTCTCACCGGCTTGCCAGTCACCGAGGTACTGGCCCCCGCTGGGCCACTGCACCGTGGCCAGCGACTCGGCCTCGATCTGCTTGGCCACGGCAGCGGACGGCGGCACGTCCGAAGAGCAGGCCTTCTGGCCCAGGTCCTGCTGGATGCGGTCGACCTTGGCGATGCCTTCGTCGCGGAAGCTGGCCTTCATCATCGCCTGCGCCTGTGCATCGAGCACGTCGGGCGGCGGCGGCGTGGCGCAACCGAGAGTGACTGCCGCCGCGGCGGCCAGGGTCAGGGTCGTTCGGAACTTCACCATGCGGCCTCCGGCTCAGCGCTTGATCGCCGGGGCGATGGATTCCGCGCCCTTGGCATTGACACCCATGTACACCCCGAGCGCGATCGTCACGTCGGACGCAAAGCCGGGGTACGGAAAACGCTGCTGGCGGTAGCAGTCGTTCAGTCGCAACTGCATGCTCCACATCTGGCCGTTGCTCACGCGGTAGGCCGGCCAGGCCGCGAAGCCGATGCCGTCACCCGGGTTCTTGGTCAGGTTGGGCAGGTCCTGCAGGCGGATGCGCTTGCCGTCCTCGCCGTGGCAGGACGCACACGAGAAGTCCATCGGGCCGCCGCGGAAGAAGAAGGCGCGCTTGCCCAGCTCGTAGAAGCGCTTCTCCTCGGCATGGCTCTGCGGCAGGCTGAAGCGCTGCCCGCGCGACTCGGCGGCGATCCAGGTGGCCAGCGCGGTGACGTTGGCCATCTCGCCGCGGCCGAAGGCCGTCTTCTCGATCGCCGCCGCATCGAAGCCCTGCAGCGTGGCCATGCAGGTCACCAGACGCGACTCGACGTCCTGCACCTTGCCGGTGTCGGCGAAGTAGCGCGGCAACTGCACCCAGGCGCCCTTCACCACGCCGGGCCCCAGGCCGAGGTCGCAGCGCTCGAGCGACACCTTCTTCGGGCCGCGGGCCTCCTTCCACAAGGCCTCGCCCTTGGCCTCGAAGAGCTCGGCAGGGTTGCCGTCCTCGAGCATCTTGCGGTACTCGGCAATACCGTCGGCCGCGCTCTTCTGCGCCTGCGCGGCCAGCGGCAGCGTGCAGGCCAGCGCGGCCATCAACCCGATCGTTCTTGTGTTCACGCGTGTCTCCGGTGTTCGGGTGGCGGGACGGGAATTCAGCTGACGGTGGCCTCGTCGCTGCGCTTGTCGCCCTTGGTGTCGACCCACGCGATGGTGATCTTGTCGCCGGCCTTCGCACCCTTGACGTTGAACTGCATGAACGGGTTCTTCGCCACCGCGGGCCCCCACTGCGCGGTCATCACGGTCTTGCCGTTGTGCTGCGCGGTCACCTCCTGGATGTGCCAGGCGGGAATGGTCTTGCCGGCGGCGTCCTTGCGCTGTCCGGTTTCCATCTCGTGGGCCATCAGCACGCGCACGGTGGCCTTGTCGCCTGCTACTTGAGCGCGAATGCGCATCGGATCTGCCATTTCAATCTCCTTGGTTAGCGTTTGCCGAGAACGTCACGCGAATCCATCCAAGCGACCGCCGCGGATCCGGCTCCGCCGGTCCGCCAGCGGTGCCCCCTCGAGGGGGAGCGGCGAAGCCGCTTCGGGGGTGGTCCAACTCACCCGCCACAGCCGCCGAGCGTGACCTTGACTTCCTTCTGCGCGAACAGCACCTTGCCGTCGCCCATCATCGCCACCGCATAGACGTTGGACGACTGGCCCATCTTCACGCGCGTCGAGATGTTCGCGTCGACGGCGTCGGTGACGTCGAACATCGCGGCCAGGATGTTCGGGTTCTTCTCCACCAGCATCAGCAGTCGCTTGGCGCCCGGCAGCGCCGTCGCGGCGGCGATCGGCACCACCGCGCCGTTCTCGGCGATGTCCGGGCCGGTCACGGTGACGTCCTTGCTCTCGGTCGGCGTGCCGGCGCCGAGCGCCTTCATCAGCTCGGCCATCGTCTTGGCCGCAAAGGCATTGGTGTTGTAGCCCGCCGCCTGGGCCTGGGCCAGGCCCGGCAGCATGCCGATCGACGCGAGCATCGCCGCGACCTTGGCCGAATGGGAAAGCATGTCTCGACGCGTGTGCATGGCATATCTCCTTTATCCGCATAGCCTAATAAACAAATGAGACGGGATGATGGGGATCATCCCTAAGGTGCGCCTCGGTTTTCGGGCGGCAGCCGCCGCGATCGCGCTCGCGGATGAAGTCAGCGCGCAGGCGGGCTGGCGTCGACAGCAGCGCGAACAATTCGGCTGCCTGTTCGAAGACCCGATCCGAGGCGTCGGCGCTCAAGACAGCATGGCCATCGAAGTTGCCGCCGCCGGCACTCAGGCGCTTCGTTCCTCGCGCCAGAGCATGTAGCGCAACGTCGCCACCGCGCCGGCGACGATGCCCGACAGCGCGATGAACGAGCCGATGGCCAATGTCGAGATGCCGGAGATGCCCTGCCCGATCGTGCAGCCCAGCGCCGTGACGCCTCCGAAGCCCATCAGCACGGCGCCGCCCAGCTGGTTGCGCAGATCGGCCAACGAGGCGAAGCCTTCCCAGCGGAAGGTGCGCGCACCGAGCGCATAGGCGGCCGATCCGAGCACCACGCCGATCACGCTGGCGATGCCGAAGGTGGCATGCAACGACTTGTCGGTCCACAGCATCAGCAACTCCAGCCCGTAGGCCAGCGGCCCGACGAAACTCATCGACTCGAGCGTGCGTGAATTGGTGCCGAAGTAGCCGAACTCCAGCGTCTCGGTGTTCTCGCCGAAGCCCAGATGGCCAGTCACGTACCAGCCGGCCGTGATCAGCAGGCCGATCACCAACGCACCGCCGAGCTGCATCGGATTGGTGCGAAAACGCTTGTCGGCAAACACGAAGGCCAGCAACGCCAACACCAGCACCGCCAGCGTGACGGCCTGGGCCGAAGCCGGTGTCAGGCCCGTCAGCCTGGCCACCGCGGTAGCCAGGCTCTGGTCCTTCCAGCCGAGATCGGCCAGGTTCAGCGCAACCGGGTCGAGCAGGCCGGCCCGCCACTGCCCGAACAGGCCCTTCAACGTCATGTACGAGGCGATCGCGACGAACACCAGCACGACCAGGGAGCGCACGCTGCCACCGCCGACGCGCACCAGGTTCTTGTTGGCGCAGCCGCCGCTGAGCGTCATGCCGACGCCGAACGTCAGGCCGCCGACCAGCAGCGACAGCCAGGACAGCGTCGGGCGCTGGACGATGGCCTTGGATAGGTCGACCTGGCCACCCCAGGCCAGCAGGCCGGTGCCGACCATGGCCACCGCGATGGCCAGCAGCCACATCCGCATGCGGCCCCAATGGCCCATGTTGACGATGTCCGACAACGCCCCCATGGTGCAGAAGTTGGTCTTGTTGGCGACCGCGCCGAACACGAAGGCCAGGGCGAATCCGCCCCAGATGACGATCGTCGCGAAGTTGCCCGTCGCTGCATCCATCACGCGCACTCCTCGGTCGGGCTACGGCCCCGCGACACCGGCCAGCCGACCCATCGTGGTGTGGATCGCGTCCGGCGCGCGCACGATGCCCATGAACTGGCCCATGCCCAGCGCCGGCCAAGACAGCGCGATGCGGTAGCGGGCGTAGAGCGCGTAGACGGTGTTGCCGACGATGTAGATCTCGTACGGCAGCGCGGCGACGTGGTCGGGGCCGATCTTGCCGGCCCACCACGCCTCGCCCTGCTCGGGATCGTTGAGCGCGACACCGATCACCGCCAGGCGGCTCTCGGGCATCACGACCTCGTAGACCTTGGCCGTGCCGGCAACGTTTTTCGCAACGTTGTCCTGCACCGTGCGCAAGGCTTCATCGAAGCTCGCAAAGCTGCGCAGTTCGTTGCGCAGTGAATCGATGCGCTCCATGCCGAACATGTAGCGATAGGCCGCGAGTTCGGCCGCCGGCACGTCGCCGCCGAACCCCGCACCGGCGCCGAGGGCCTTGGCCAGCCGTTCCTGCGCCGAGCGCACCGCCGGCTGCGCGGCATCGAAGCCCGTACGCAGGTAGGCGCGGTACCAGTACTCCGGATTCATGTACGACACCGTGCCGTCGCTCTTGACGCCGACGCGCAAGCCGGCGCCGACGATGGCGACACCGCCACTGGCGCGGATCGCATCGAGCAGGGCGCGGTCGGTGACGATCAGGCTGCCGTGCTGCGGCAGTCCCTTGGGTTGGTGGCGCCCGACGACGGTGAAGCCCTCGGCCTGCAGCTTGCGCTCGACCTGCGCGAGCTGCGTCCTGACGTCCGCGGCGGCCTGCTTTTCACCGTTGACATACGGCGCAAGCGCTGAGCAGACGGTGGTCACCACCGTCAGCAGCACGCCAGCGATGAGCTGTTTCATGAGCGGCCCCAAGGTTTCGGATCACGCCACAGGCACACGCGGGCACTGCGGCGGGCGTTGTGCCGCAGCGCCGGACCGACCGCTCAGATGAACAGGCAGACGTCGGTCTCGCCGGCGAACTTCATGAACATCGCCGCGCCGCCGTACTCGATGCCATCGATGAAATCGCTCTTGTCGAACTCGAACAGGTCGACCGTCATCTGGCAGGCGATGAACTTGACGTCGGATTCGATGCAGACCGAGCGCAGCTCCTCGAGCGAGGCCACGCCCTTCTTCTTCATCTTGGCCTTCATCATCGTCGTGGCCATCCACTCCATGCCCGGCAGTATCTGCACGATGACGGGCATCGGCACCGGCATCGGCATCGCCGGGTTGGCCAGCGGGCTGATCGCAATGCCGCTCAAGTCCTTGCGCAGCAGTTGCAGGCCGTAGAAGGTGAAGAAGACCTGCACCTCCCAACCCAGCGCCGCGGCCGTCGAGGCCAGGATCAGCGGCGGGTAGGCCATGTCGAGCGCGCCCTTGGTGGCGATGATCGCCATCTTCTTTGCAGCCATCGAAGCTCCAGGTGAAATTGCGCCGCTTGGCGACACTCAGGCCTTCTTCAGGAAGAAGACGTACTTGTTGCTCTCGGTGCTCGAGGACAACAGCGCATTGCCGGTCTGCTCGGCGAAGGCCTCCATGTCGCACACCGATCCGGGGTCGGTGGCGATCACGCGCAGCACCTGGCCCGAGTTCATGCCGGCCAGGGCCTTCTTGGTCTTGACGATCGGCATCGGGCAGGCGAGGCCCGAAGCGTCGAATTCCTTGTCGTAGTTCATACCTGTCTCCTTCGCGTTGGCGAAACCCGCTTATTACGTTGGAGCGCGCCGCCCCCGTCTATTACCGCTATGGGTGATGGCCCGTAGCCCATCCGGGTAGTCGGCGCGCCGCCCGGCCCGCTCAGAACTTGCGGCCCCAGGCGAAACCGATGCTGGATTGCTTCATGCCGATGGTTTCGTTGCCGCCTGCGCCCGGCCCGAGTACCGCGTTGAACAGCGAGCTGCCGCTCACGGACACGCGCGGCGCCACCATCAGCGCACCGGTCACTTCGCTGTCCTTGTCCAGCGCGTAGGTGAAGCCCGCGGTGTAGTGATCCTTCATCACGCCCGGCGCGAGGATGTTGAAGGTCACGTCGCGCGCGGTGATCGGGTTCTGGCCCTTGTTGTAGCCGGCACGCAGCGTCAGCGCATCGGACATGCGCCAGGCCACGCCGAGCTTGAACACATCGATGTCCTGCCAGCCGAAACCGGGGCCGTTGGCGGCGCCCAGCGGGGCCACCGGCGGCACGCTGGGGTTGTTGACCGAGCGGGCATCGCTGTAGTTGATGCGGCCGATGTCGACGGCGATCGTCAGCGCCGGCGTCGGCATGAAGGCCACGCCGATGCTGTAGTGCGACGGAATGTCGAAGCCGCCGCTCTCGGCGAACAGGCCCTTGTACTTGTCGAACTCGCCCATGCTCATCTTCGGCGCGTAGGCTGCGCCGATCGTCAGCGTGTCGCTGAGGCGGCCCTGGTAGCCCAGGCGCAAGCCGACACCGGTGGAACTGGCGTACTCTCTGTTGGTGACGCTGCCCGGCGCGCCGGTGAACGGCGGGAACCCCGGTGCATTGTCGAACGCCTGCAGGCCATAGGCTTCGAAGCGCTGGTAGCCCAGCAGCAGCGACACCCCCACCGCGTGCTGCGCATTGAGCTTGTAGGCCACCGTCGGCGCAACGACCAATTGCATCAGGTCCACACCGAGCTTGCCGCCGCCGCACAGGATGTTGGCCGGGCCGCCACCGCAGTTGAAGTTGCCCTGCGGATAGGAGGTGTTCATGCCGCCGTTGCCGTAGACCGACACGCCGACCGACAGGTCACTGCCCATCATTTGGTTGTAGCCGAACTCGGGCACCGGAAATGCCGTCCGGTTGCTGTCGACCTTGCCGTTGAGCGTCGGAAACCCCGCGCCGCTGCGCTCGGCGTCGCGCTTGGGCATGAAGATATCGACACCGGCGTCGATGCGGTTGCCGACCCAGACCATGCTGGCGGGGTTGGTGGCGCCGCCGAGGCTGTCCTGCGCCATCGCCGTGCTCGCTCCGCCCATGCCCTTGGCCTTCAAGCCGTAGCCGTGCGGGAAGTAGCCGTTGGTGGCGTAGACGGATCCTGCCGCGAACAGCGCGCACAAGGGTGTCAGGGTCAAGAGTCTGCGGGTACTTGTCATCGGGTTCTCCTTCGGTTGTGGTGCGCGGGGGTCAGCCAGCGAGAGCGAGTGCGAGTGAACGAATCGGACAGCGATCGACGAATCGGGTATGGCCGGATCGCGGCCTACCAGAACGCCATCAGGCGCCCTTCGACGACCTTGCTGTCCCACTGTCGCAAGGGGCTGTTCCCCTTCTTGATGCAGTTGCCATTCTTGATGTCGAACTGCCATTCGTGCTTGGGACAGATCAAGGTCGTGCCATCCAGCGCCAGATGCGGGATGTCGGTGCTCTGGTGCGGGCAGCGGCTGTCGTAGACGCGGATGCCCTCGGCGTCGCGATAGACGAACAGGCCGCGGCCGTCGCAATCGACGCGCTGGACGTCGCCCGCCTTCAGGTCGGCTTCGGGCATCACGTCGTGCCACTGGCCGGCCGGTGCGGCCATCGCCTCGGGCCTGAACTCCGGGATGTCCATCGCCAGGATGATGTCGACCGCCCACACGATCTTGGCCAGGCCCAGCGCCGGAAACGCCATCAGCAGCGCATCGAGCACCTCGGCCGGCGTGCAGCCGTCGCGCAGCGCGCGGCCGAGGTATTGGCGAAAACCGCGCTCGGTCTGTGCATGCACCTTGGTGATCACCGAGATCAGGTCGCGCGTCTTCGGATCGAGGTGCTTGCCACAGTCCTTCAGGAAGCCGAAGTAGTGACCCATCGCCTCGGGACGGGCCTTGACGAGGAAGTTCAGAGCGTCGCTCATGGCGATGGATCCCCTGCAGGCAGTGGAGAAATGCAAACCAGCACCGGGCACTCCGCGAGGCCGATGACCTTCTGCGCCACGCTGCCGATCCAGGCCCGCGACAGCCGCGTGGCACCGTGGCGCCCGAGCACGATCAAGTCCGCGCCGCTGCGGCGGGCTGCATCGAGAATCTGGGCGTGCGGCTTGCCGGCGAGGACTTCGCCATCGGCCGTGGCACCGAGGGCTCGCGCATGGGCCAATGCCGTGGCCAGCGCGCGCTGCGCATCGGCAGCGCCGCCGGCGTCTGCAACGCAGACCAGCGCGAGCGGCAGCCCGGCATCGACGGCAACACGGGCACCCTGGGTGACGGTGTCCATCTGCGGCGCGGCAGGATCGACGGCGACCAGCACGCGCCGGCGCCATGGCTGCGCGTCGCGGGCATTCACCAGCACGCTGCAGGGTGCATGCGCGACCACCTTGCTGACCATCTCGCCCAGCAGCAGGTTGGCCAACAGGCCGGGACGGCCGCGGCGCCGGATGATGATCAGATCGCGATCGGTCTTCAGCGCCTCGTCGACGATCTCGCGATAGGGTTCGGGGCCGCGGCGCACCTGCACGGCCAGGCGCACGCCCTGCGCGGCGGCCAACGATTGCAGGCGCTGCAACTTGTCGGCGACGACCGCATCGGCGCGTGCCGCCAGTTCGGGTGCCACCACGTCGTACTCCGGGTTGCCGACCATCGGCAGCACCGTGGCCAGCGGCTCGCCGCGGCGAGCCGCCAGCGCCAGGGCCACGCGCTCGGCACCGACATCGAACTCCGAGTGCTCAGTGGCCAGCAGCGGCCGAGCGAAGACAGCGGTCGCAGCGGCCATCGTTCAGTGCCCCCCGCCGAACACGCCCGCCGCGGCGACCAGCAGCACGGCGATCTGCGCCACGCACAAGCCGAGGTAGGCGCGGTCGCCACGTCGCCGGTACAGCGGCAGCAGCGACAACAGGCACAGGCCCGAGCAGCCCGCCAGCACGGCAATGCCGACGAACCCCAGCACGTCACCGTGCTGCAGCATCGTCACCCACTGCCAGCCCGTCGGCGCGCCGGTCAGCTCCAGATAGCGCGCCACCGGCTCGCCCCACAATTCGGGCAGTCGGTGCCGCGGCACCTGCGAGGGAAACACGCCGGCGTTGTAGACGACGAAGCTGACCAGCAACGCGGCCAGGCCGATGCGGGTGCCCCAGTCGAGCAGCCGCGCATAACGCAACTGCACTTCGTCGACGACGACCGCGGCCGGCGCAGGGCTTGCCGGGGGGCTCGGATTCAGAGCCACAGGCCGAGCCCCTTGAGCAGTGCACGCACGCCGGCAAACAGCAGCACCGCGATGACCAGGCGCCGGATCACCGCGCCGGAAAGCACGTGCAGCAGCCGCGCGCCGACCTTGGCGCCGAGCATCATGCCGACCACCGAAGGCACTGCGATCATCGGCAGCACCGCGCCCTTGTTGACGTAGACCCACGCGGCCGCCGAATCGACCAGCGACAGCACCAGGCCCGACGTGCCGGCCGCGACCTTCAGCGGCACGCCCATCAGCAGGTTGAGCGCCGGCACGTTGGCCCAGCCGGCGCCGATGCCGAACATCCCTGCCAGCACGCCGATGGCCAGGAACACCACCAGCCCGGTAGCGGTGCGGTGTACCTGCCAGTCGATGCGCCGCCCGGTGGCACCGTCGACGAACACGCCGTGCATTGCCAGCGCGGTGCCCAGTGCGTCGGGTGCACTCACCTGCGGAAACTCGGACTTCCGGGCCACCAGCATCAGCCCGACGATACCCAGCACGATGACGCCGAGTGCGATCTGCACCGCGGCCACCGGCAAGGCCAGGCCGAGCAGTGCACCGCCGATCGAACTGGCCGATGCCAGCACCGCCAGCGGCAAGGCCAGCCGCAGGCTCGCCAGCCCGCCGCGCATCAGCATCGGCGCAGCGGCCAGAGCGCTGGCCAGCGCCACCAGCAGGCCGGCGCCGCGCACGAAGTCGAGGTGGAACGGAAAGAAGCCGCCGATGATCGGCACGAACAGCGTGCCACCGCCGATACCTGCCGGCACCGCGACGATACCCATCAGGAAGCAGGCGGCGAACAGCGCCGCCGGCCACACCCACCACGGCGTGCCCGACGCCGCCGCCGTGCCCGCGGCCTGTGCCGATTGCGCCAGCAGCAGCAGCGGCAATGTCAGCCAGACCGCGCGCACATGCATCACGATACCGCCTGGTAGTAAAGGTTCTGCGGGTGATTGGCCTGCGCGAAGAAGAACCAGCGTTCGGCCAGCAGGCCGACGTACTGCACCGCGAAGGCCCCCAGCAGCAGCCCCGCAGAGGCGTCGGTGCGCCCCGCGGCGGCCAGCACCACGGGCACGGCGAAGGCCAGGATCAGGAAGGCATGCTTGACCAGGCGCACGCGCGGCGCGGCGACACCGTGGAAGAACTCTCGTGTGTTGAACGAGCCACCCATGAAGCCCTGCGAGCGCTGCACGACGACCGGGTGCTTGATGCCGATCGCCGACTGGATCGTCGAGCGCGGCTTGAGCCTGGCGTTGCGCCACAGCGAAGCGATGCGGCCGATCGCTGCGAGCAGCGTGAGGAGGATGGCCCAGCCCGACAGAAAGCCGACCAGCGGCGGCGCCGCCAGCGTGGCCAGGCCCGCGGCGAGCATGAAGCCCGAGGCGCCGCCGAGCAGCGTGTAGTTCAGCAGCGTCAGCGGCGAATGCCACTCGGCGAGAAAACGCATGCACGCGTAGACCATGCCGGTGCAGACGAACAGCGCGAAGGCCAGCAACGTGCCGACGATGCCGATGACGATGCCGAGGTCGATTGCCGGGCCCTGGGGCAGCGTGACGAGCGCCGGCGTCCATCCGAGCGCATGCACCGCGGCATACAGCGCGACGGCCGCCATGAACGCCGGCAGCACGATGACCTCGCGCGACAACCACGAGGTGCGCCACTGTGCCGCCGAGCGCCAGGCGCGCTCCGGCCGGCCGAGGTGGAAGAACGACGCCACCAGCCCGGCGGCCAGCAGTGCCAGCGCGATCGCGCCGCCCAGGGCATAAAACGCGCGCCCTTCGACGGCCGGCAGCAGCCCCACCAGCGCATAGCTCTGCACCGTGAACAGGGCCAGGAACAAGCCCTGCCCGGCGCCGATCAGCGTGGTCAGCAGGATGACGGATATGGCGGGATGCATGGTGTGGTCGCGGCTACCAGCTGGCGTCGTCGAGCGTGGCCGCGTCATCGGCCGGCTTGGGCAGATGGCCTTCCACGCGCAACGGGTTGTCGGAGCGCACCAGTTCGTCCTCGTGGATGCGCAGCCGCGTCGTGCGCCGCGGCAGGTAATGGTTGGCCGGCTGCGTGCCCCACTCGGGCATCAGCGCGTAGCCGCCGTTCTCGCGGATCGCGCGCGAGGCGTCGGACTGCGGGTCGTGGATGTCGCCGAAGATGCGCGCCGAGGTCGGGCAGGCCATCACGCAGGCGGGCCTGCGGTCGGCCGCGGGCAGCAGCGGGTCGTAGATGCGGTCGACGCACAGCGTGCACTTCTTCATCACCTTCTGGCTCTCGTCGAGTTCGCGCGCGCCGTACGGGCAGGCCCAGCTGCAGTACTTGCAGCCGATGCACTTGTCGTAGTCGACCAGCACGATGCCGTCTTCGGCACGCTTGTACGAGGCGCCGGTCGGGCACACCGGCACGCAGGGCGGGTCTTCGCAGTGCAGGCAGCTCTTCGGGAAGTGCACCGTCTCGGTCAGTGGGAATTCGCCCACCTCGAAGGTCTGCACGCGGTTGAAGAAGGTGCCGCTGGGGTCGGCGCCGTAGGGGTTCTGGTCGCTCATCGGCCCGGCCGCGCCGCTGGTGTTCCATTCCTTGCAGCTGGTGACGCAGGCGTGGCAGCCCACGCAGACGTTGAGGTCGATGACGAGGGCGAGCTGGCGCTGGCTCATGGGCACTTCTTGACGATGGGGACGGTGGCACCGAGCGCGGCCAGCTCGTGCGGCCGCTCGGCCATGCCGGGGTACAGGCGCATCGGCTGGAATTGCGGCTGGCTCACCTGCGGTTCGTCGGCGTCGGCCTTGACGACGCGCACGCGCACGTCGTACCAGGCGGCCTGGCCGGTGATCGGATCGGAGTTGGACACGCGCGCGTCGCTGCCGCGCACCGGCAGTTCCTCCGAGATGACGTGGTTGAGCAGGAAGCCCTCGCGCGATTCGTTGGCGTCGCTGGCCAGGTTCCAGGCGCCGGCCGCCTTGCCGATGGCATTCCAGGTCCAGACCGTGCCCGGCTCCACCGCCTGCGAGTGCGCCGCCTTGCAGCGCACGCGGCCCCACTGCGATTCGACCCAGACCCAGTCGCCGTCGGCGATGCCGGCCGCGCGCGCCGTCTGCGTATTGATGTGCAGCACGTTGTAGGTGTGGATCTGGCGCAGCCAGGCGTTTTGCGAATCCCAGGAGTGGTACATCGCCATCGGCCGCTGCGTCACCGCCGCCAGCGGGTATTTGTGCTTGTCGGTGACGTGCGACTCGAGCGGCTCGTAGAAGAACGGCAGCGGGTCGAAGTAGGTCTCGATGCGCTTCTTCAGGTGCTCGGGTGGCTTGCGCGTCAGCCCCTTGCCCTGCGCCGCGGTGCGAAAGCGCTGCAGCACTTCGGAGTACAGGTGGATCAGGATCGGCTCGGCGTAGCGCGTGATGCGGTTGGAGCGCGACCATTCCAGGTAGCCCTGGTTCCAGTTGCGCATGTACTGGTAGCTGCGCGGCAACTCGTGGTGGTAGACGCAGTTGTGCTGCTCGTACATCTCCCACTGGCGCGGGTTGGGCTCGCCGATGAGGAACTTCTCACCGCCCTTGCCGCGCCAGCCGGCCAGGAAGCCGATGCCCGAGCCGGGCTCGGTTTCCCAGTTGACGATGAAGTCGCGGTAGTCACGGTACTTGCGCTGGCCCGCGGGCGTGACGAAGGTCGGCAACTTCAGCCGCGTGCCGAGTTCGATCAGCACCTCCTGGAACGGCTTGCAGTCGCCAGTGGGCGGCAGCACCGGGATGCGTACCGCATCGACCGGGCCGTCGAACTCGGAGATCGGCCGGTCGAGCATCGACATCACGTCGTGGCGCTCGAGGTAGGTGGTGTCGGGCAGGATCAGGTCGGCGAAGGCCGTCATCTCCGAATGGAAGGCGTCGGCCACCACCAGGAACGGGATCTTGTACTCGCCGTCCTCGTTCCGGTCGTTGAGCATCTTGCGCACTTCGGCCGTGTTCATCGTGGAGTTCCACGACATGTTGGCCATGAAGATCAAGAGCGTGTCGATCGGGTACGGGTCGCCGCGCCAGGCGTTGGTGATGACGTTGTGCATCAACCCGTGCACCGACAGCGGGTACTCCCACGAGAAGGCCTTGTCGATGCGCACCGGCGAGCCGTCGTCGTTGACGAACAGGTCGTCGGGGTCGGCCGGCCAGCCGAGCGCCATGCCGTCGAGCGGGCGGTTCGGCTGCACCGCGCGCGGGTCGTTGGGTGTGCGCGCGCACGGCGGGATCGGCCGCGGGAACGGCGCCTTGTGGCGAAAGCCGCCCGGGCGGTCGATGGTGCCGAGTAGCGACATCAGGATGGCGAGCGCGCGGATCGTCTGGAAGCCGTTGGAGTGCGCGGCCAGCCCGCGCATGGCATGGAAGGCCACCGGATTGCCGCTGACGGTGTCGTGTTCGTTGCCCCAGGCATCGGTCCAGGCGATCGGCAGTTCGATGCGCTGGTCGCGCGCGGTCACGCCCATCTCGTGCGCCAGGCGGCGGATGGTGTCGGCCGGGATGCCGGTGATCTGCGCCGCCCACTCGGGGGTGTAGTCCTTGACGCGATCCTGCAGCAACTGGAACGCAGGCTTCACGGCCGTGCCGTCGGCGAGCGTGAATTCACCGAGCAGGAACGGGTCGGCGCCCTGGGTGTGCGAGGTCACGACCTTGTTCTGGTGCCGGTCCCACCACAGCTTGTTCTGCGGGTCGTAGCAGGCTTCCTCCTGCGGCACCTCGGTGCGCACGAACATGCCGTACTCGTCGTGCGCGGCGTCGAGGTTCACGAGCTCGCCGCCGTTGGTGTACTGCACCACGAAGTCGCGGTCGTACAGCCCCTTGGCCAGGATCTCGTGGATCACCGCCAGCAGCAGCGCGCCGTCGGTGCCGGGGCGGATCGGCACCCACTCGTCGGCGATCGCCGAGTAGCCGGTGCGCACCGGGTTGATCGAGATGAAACGCCCGCCGTCGCGCTTGAACTTCGAGATCGCGATCTTCATCGGGTTGGAGTGGTGGTCCTCCGCGGTGCCGATCATCACGAACAGCTTGGCGCGGTCGAGGTCGGGCCCGCCGAACTCCCAGAACGAGCCGCCGATCGTGTAGATCATGCCGGCGGCCATGTTGACCGAACAGAAGCCGCCGTGCGCCGCATAGTTGGGCGTGCCGAACTGGCGCGCGAACAGGCCGGTCAGCGCCTGCATCTGGTCGCGCCCGGTGAAGAGGGCGAACTTCTTCGGATCGGTGGCGCGGATGCGGCCCAGGCGCTCGGTGAGGGTGGCGAACGCCTCCTCCCACTCGATCTCCTCGAAATCGCCGGCCCCGCGCTCGGCGCCGGCCTTGCGCTTGAGCGGCTTCGTCAGCCGGGCCGGCGAATACTGCTTCATGATCCCCGACGAACCCTTGGCGCAGATCACGCCCTGGTTCAGCGGGTGGTCGGGGTTGCCGTCGATGTAGCGCACCTTGCCGTCGCGCAGGTGCACGCGGATGCCGCAGCGGCAGGCGCACATGTAGCACGTCGTGTTGCGTGTCTCGTGGGCAGCCTGCACGTGAGGGTCGGCGAGCGGGTCGTGCAGCGGAGCTTGCGCCATGGAGTTTGAAAGGTCTGGTCGGTCGGTTGGAGTGTTCTTGTGTGGGGGCGGCACGCAAAGGCGAACACCCCCGACGCGTCCGGCAACAGCGAGATTGGGCACAAGACCGGGGCGCGAGTCTATTCCCAACAAGGTGTATGGCTACCTACCCGTCAGGGGTATGAACTCGTCGCTTTGGCCGGCCCGGATAGGATGCGACTGATGAGCCAGAATCTGCTGCCGCCGAATGACGCCGCATTGCCGGCGCTGGCGGCCGCGAACGCCGCGAGCTCGCCCCTGGCCAGCGCAGACTCGCCCGACGGCCCCTTGGTCGATGTCGTCAGGCTGCAGCAGGCGATTGCGCTGTTTGCGCGCGAGCGCGACTGGGACCAGTTCCACACGCCGAAGAACCTGACCATGGCGCTCACCGCAGAGGTGGGCGAGTTGGTGGAGTTGTTCCAGTGGCTGAGCGAGGGCGCCTCGCGCCGCGTGGCGCACGACCCGGCCACCGCACGCCGCGTGCGCGACGAGATCGCCGACGTGCTGGTGTACCTGGTGCGGCTGGCCGCGGTGCTGGGCGTGGATCTGGACGAGGCCGTGCGCACCAAGCTCGCCACCAACGCAGTCAAGTACCCCGCCGATCGGGCTCGCGGGAATGCGAAGAAGTATTCGGAGCTCTAGGCGCCGGCGCCGCGCCCGGCGCCTTGGGGTCTGCTAGCCAGCCGCCAAAGGCAAGCTGCAGCTCACACCTGCCGCCACGGCAACCCGTGCTTGCGCCAGCCCCCGAGGTTGCCGCGGTGGTGCTCGGTGTCGAGCTCACCCTCGAAGCCCTCGAGCACGTTGCTCACGTGGGTGAAGCCGTGCCTTTCCAACTCCAGCCCGGCGTCGATCGAGCGCTTGCCGCTGCGGCAGATCAGGATGACCGGCCGGTCCTTGCGGCCGGCCATGCGCAGCACCTCGTCGGCGAAATGCGGGTTCACCTCGAACTCGGGCGCCGTATTCCACTCGACATTGATGGCGTCGACCGGGTGGCCGACATAGAAGAACTCGACCTCGGTACGACAGTCGATCAGCAGCGCATTCGCGTTCTTCGTGATGATCTCGTACGCTTTCGTGGGGTGCAGGTGGTCCATGGCGCGCTCCGTGTCGGCGTATTGTCATCCGCGCCCGGTGCCCGGGTTGGAACATCTCCTCATATGCATATGCCAGCGAGTGCGGGTTGGCGCAGGTCGGGCTCGGCTCATCCGTACCCCGGCATGACGCCTACGGCTTCTTCGGCGTCTTGTATTCGGCTTCCTTCTGGAACGGTTCCCAGACGGTTTCGTAACCGACGAACCCCTTTTCGTTCGGCGCCATCTGACGCGTTGTCAGATAACGTGTATGGCCGTCAGGAACCTTGGTGGGGGGCTGCTTCTGCTCGCTCATAAGTCACCTTTCTTGCTGTGAAGTGAGGACTGCAAGTGCAATCAACTAAACCCGAAGATCGTCCGATGCCATTCACCACCGCCGGTCAAACAGGTCTCAGGAGCGACGGGTTGATATCGGCGCCCGCATTGATCGCCCCGCCCGCTCTTGTCTCTACATCAGCTGCGTCGCGCACGGTCAGTATCTCGAGCATGAAGACGACCTCTCTGCCGCACAGCGGGTTGTTGCCATCGACCGTCAGTCGCTCGTCGTCCATATGCGTCACGAGAAAGCTGCGGGTCTGACCCCTGTCGTTCTCCATGAGGATGGAGGTGCCGACTTGCCGATAGTCCTCGGGGACGTTCTCGAGGGCATCGGAAAAAACCAGCGACTCGTCTCTGGGGCCGAAGATCTGGTTGCCATCGATCGCCACTTCGATGACGTCGCCAGCGGCCTTGCCCTCGAGTTCCCTGTGGACCGAAGGGGCCAGGATTTCATTGTGTCCGTGAACATAGCCCAGCGGGAACTCGACCTTGGTGAGGACATGCCCCGACTTCCTGTCGGTCACCTTGTAGGTCAGCTCGACAAACTTGCCGTCCCGGATGACTTCGCTCACGTCAACTCCCGACGAAATGTTCAGAAGATGGATGCACCGAAGATCCTGACCTTTCCATCCTCATAGCCGAGGACGAGTCTGCCAAGCCATTCGCCTGGCTTCTTGGTGCTGCGCTGCCGGTAAAGAACCGTCACATGCTCGCCGCGGCGGATGATGCCGAGCGGGTCGATCTCTTCGGACAAATTCCTCGCCAGCTCGCTGTTCGCGAACTGGTGGCCCGCAACCACCTGATCGATGGCACGCGCCAGGGAACTGGAAAAGTTCCTGGCGAATTCTCCGTACTTGCCTTCGTTCGAATACTTGACGAGGTCGCGCCACAGGGGTTTGGCCAGGGCCAGGATCTCTTCATCGGTCTTTTCAGTGATGTTCACGCCAATGTTCCCGCGTATACCCGGGGATCCAAGCTACTTCTCATCCCCAACCAGGTGATAACAAGGCGCCTTCTCCATGGTGTATTCGCCGGTCTTCGGATCGCGACGCGAAACCGTCAGCACGTGCCAGTTCGCGTCGTCCACCTTCATGGCGTCGCCTCGGTAGTAGTAACCCGGCCAACGGGTCTCCTTGCGGAACAGCGTGTGCTGCGTGACGCACTCGGCGGCGCGATGACGGTGCTTCAATTCCCACGCGCGCAGCAACTCGTGAATGTCCTTTGCGGCCAGGCTCTCGAGGTCCTCCTCCATGATCTTGAGCTTCTTGAGACCGATGTTCAGAAGCTTCTCGTTGGTCATGTAGTTGACGGTCACTCCGCCGCAATACTCGTCCATCAGCTTCTGCAGACGATCCAGGCCCTGCTTGGGATTGATGTAGTGCGGGTTGACATCGCCCGCCACGATCTCGTTGCGAAAGACCCTGTAATGCTCCAGGGGCTTGTAGATCTCCTCCTTGCGGCGCTTGATCTGCTCATCGGATACGACGATGCCTTCGCCCTTTCCGTCGTCGATGTACTTGCAGGCGGCCTTCGCGGCGAGACGGCCTTCGGTGAACGACCCCGACGAGAAGGCGTGCGGCGTGCCGCCAACGGCGTCACCGGCGCCGAACAGACCTTCGATCGTCGTCATGCGGTTGTAGCCCCAGAAATACTCCGGAGGGGAAATGTCCTCGGGGCCGGAGCACCAGGCACCCGAACCGGTCGCGTGGGAGCCCATGACGTAGGGCTCGGATGTGGTCAGTTCGGGATTCTCGTTCTTGGGATCCACATCGGTCGCGGCCCACAGAACCGCCTGGCCGACGGTCATGCCGAGGAAGTTTTCCCAACCGACCTCTTCCAGATGCGGATCCTGGAAGGCGCGCATGGTCACCATGTGGATGGGGCCGCGGCCGGCATTCACCTCACTGATGATGCAATGGTTGCGCAGGCAGGTCGGGATCGGCCTGTGGGTCAAGTGCGACGCTTCCGGATCCAGATATTCCTTGCCGACCATTTGCTGCAGGGCAGGGAACCACTTGGATTCGTACTCCTCGCCCAGGCAATTCTGCGTATACGTCTTCAGGTGCAGGAAGTAGGCGCCGACCGGGCCATAGCCGTCCTTGAACCGCGCCAGCACGATGCGGTTCTCCATCTGCGTCATCTTGGCGC
This sequence comes from uncultured beta proteobacterium, assembly GCA_963840805.1. Taxonomy (GTDB): domain Bacteria; phylum Pseudomonadota; class Gammaproteobacteria; order Burkholderiales; family Burkholderiaceae_C; genus CADEEN01. The sequence continues at coordinate 84,872 of CAWJAJ010000016.1, forward strand.
CGGCGTTGATCAACAGGCCGTAGGCGGACGCCGACGACCAGGGCGCGTACCAGGTGCGGCCGGAACCCTCGCCCACCGAACGCGGCTTGAAGATGTTGGAGGCGCCGCCTGCCGAGCAGATCACGGCCTTGGACTTGAAGACGTGGTAGTTGCCCGTGCGTACGTTGAACCCGACGGCACCGGCAACCCGGTTCTCCCGGCTGTCGTCCATCAGCAGATGGGTGACGCAGATGCGGTTGAAAACCTTGTCCGCCGATTTCTTCGCGGCCTCGGCCACGATCGGCTTGTAGGACTCGCCGTGGATCATGATCTGCCAGCGACCTTCGCGCATATAGCGCCCGGTCTTCGGGTCTTTCATGATGGGCAGGCCCCACTCCTCGAACTGGTGCACCGTGGAGTCGACGTGACGGGCCATGTCGAACAGCAGGTCTTCGCGCACCATGCCCATCAGGTCGATGCGCGCGTAGCGCACATGGTCCTCGGGCTGGTTCTCGCCCCAGCGCGTGCCCATGTAGCAGTTGATCGCGTACAGACCCTGGGCCACTGCGCCCGAACGATCGATATTCGCCTTCTCGGCAATGACGATCTTCTTGTTCTGCCCCCAGAATCTCGCCTCCCAGGCGGCACCGGTGCCGCCCAGACCTGCCCCGACGACAAGGATGTCGATGCCGTCTTCGATGATCGTTTCGTAGGCCATTAGTAGGTGACCCCCATCTTGAGCTTGAGACCGGCGGCCGCGAGCGTACGCAGACCACCCTCATCCATGCGGATGTACTTGGGTTCGTTGTAGAGCAGCTCGCCGTCGCGCATCTGCTTGCTGGGTGCCGGAACATCAGCGAGCTTGGGGATCGCCTGTCCCCAGGGCTTGGTGGTGATGGGCGACAGGAAGTTCTTTTCCGTGCCGTTGCGGAACTTGATCTTCCAGGCGATCGTGCCTTTGTGTTCGTCGCGCTGGACGCGGACGCTGTGTCCTAGCGGGGCGAAGTCGGCATAGCCGCGCACATCGATCGCATTCTGCGGGCAAGCCTTCACGCAGGAGTAGCACTCCCAGCACATGTTCGGCTCGATGTTGTAGGCGCGCCGATAGGTCTTGTCGATGTGCATGATGTCCGAGGGACAGATGTCGACGCAATGTCCGCATCCGTCGCACCTTGTCATATAGACGAAGGTAGGCATGAGCTGGCTCCTTGATGTGTTCCGCTAAACCTGCGGGCTGTCTTCTAATAGTGGCGCGGTGCTTCGCGCTTGATGCCAAGCCCCATGTCCATCGGGGCGTCTCGCAACAGTTCCATCGAGTGTCTTTCCCGTTGTGCAGGATCGTCCCGGGTCAGCGTGGGCAGGTTCGCGCATGTGCCATTGGCCTTGGAAACTCGTTTCTCGAAGGCCGCCGCGGGCTTGAAGAACATGTGCGCGAACTTCGACCACGGCACCCCGGCGAACAGCACCGTGGTGGCGAGGATGTAGAGGCCGAACAGGACGCCCGCACCGCCCCCGGTCGCCGCCCAGACCAGGCCCAGCGTCGCGCTCGCGAGCAGGGACAGGATGAACAGGTCGGCGCGCATGACGCGCAAGGGCGAGTTGCCCTCGGCGGCGACATCGACGCGAATGAAGAACCAGAACCAGTAGCCGCCGACGCAGACCATCAAGCCGCCGATCCACCAGAGCTGCGTCCAGAGGGCGCTCGCCGAGGCGTTGAACACCATCACGGCCGTGGCGACGACGTAAAGGACGAATCCGTACATGCCGAGCAGGTGCGCTATGCGCCGGCGCGGATTGCAGAACTCCCCGGAGGCGAGTACGTCGACGACAGCAGTCTGCACGGCGATCGAGACGAGTTCGCCGCCTCCAACCGGCTGCGCACCCTTCGCCTTGCGCATGTTCTGGAAGAAGTACTTCGCGCTGCCCTTGTGCACGACGTCGAACAGCGTGCCTGCCGCGACCAGGATGACCATGACGACGATGTAGGTCTGCATGACCGCAGGCGCAATGGACGCCGAAAGCGCAAGAAACGGATTGCTGGTGAACATTTGAACCCTCTCCTCGACCCGATAATTTCAGGAGGCAATGACGCGGCGGACGCAATAGAAAGGACTATGCGGCCATAGGAAAAACCTGAAAGCGCATCGCGGCCAGGTCACCGAGCGCCCAGGTCGCGGGCGCCGCGAGTCCAGCCACGGTCCCCGGGTTCACCAGCCAGGTCCTGCCGCCCTTGACGTTCGTCACCTGTTCCACGCCCGCGGCATGCGAATGGCCGCAGCACACCAGGTCCCAGTCGCCGGTGCAGGCCATCGCGTGGCCGTACTCGGGGTAATGCACGACGAAGATGCGCCGGCCGCCGAGCTCCAGGCGCGCGTCGGGGCCGTGGTAGCGCAGCAGACCGCCGCTCTTGTGCATCTGGAAGTGCAGCGCCTGCGGGTCGCCGACGTTGTTGCCGTGGATAAGGTGCATCGGCAGTCCGTGCGCGAGCGCGGGCTGCACGGTCTGCGCGCCGATCAGGTCGCCGCAGTGGATCACCGCTTCGGCGCCCTCGGCTTTCGCGTCGCGCACCGCCTGGGCCAGCGCGTCGGCGCGGTCGTGGCTGTCCGAAACGATGCAGACTTTCATGTGTTCATCTCGACGACGCGGCCACGCCGACAGGCCCAGCGTCCAACTCGGCGTAATAGGCGCGGAGAATTTCAAGCACTTCCGGACGGCTGAACTCGGCTGGCACCGGATGGCCTTCGGACAGCCACTTGCGCAATTGCGTGCCGCTGACCTGAAGCCGGTCTGCGTCGCCATGCGGGCAGGTGCGGCCGGAGGCCATGCCGCCGCACCGGTAGCACCAGAAGGCGACATCGATCTTCAGCGGCCGGGTCTCGAGCGCGTCGGGCGGAATCTGATCGAAGATGTGGTGCGCCTCGAACGGGCCGTAGTAGCTGCCGACGCCCGCGTGGTCGCGGCCGACGATCAGGTGCGAGCAGCCGTAGTTCTGCCGGAACAACGCATGCAGCAGCGCCTCGCGCGGGCCGGCATAGCGCATGTCCAGCGGGTAGCCGGACTGCACGATCGTCGAGGGCACGAAGTAGTTCCTGGCCAGCGCGGCGATGGCCTGCGTGCGCACCTCGGCCGGGATGTCGCCGGGCTTGAGCGCGCCCAGCAGCGAATGCACCAGCACGCCGTCGCAGACCTCGATCGCGACCTTCGCCAGGTACTCGTGCGAGCGGTGCATCGGGTTGCGCGTCTGGAACGCCGCGATGCGCGACCAGCCGTACGACGAGAACAACTTGCGCGTCTGCGCCGGCGTCATGTACAGGTCGCCATACTTCTCGGGGAAGCCGCCCTGCGACAGCACCTTGATCGGACCCGCCAGGTTGACCTCGGGCTGCTCCATGACCATCTTGACGCCGGGATGCGCCGGGTCCGTGGTCCTGAAGACGCAAGCGCACTCGTGCTGCCTTGTCGATGGTGTACTTCTCGGTCACCCGCATCGTCGCCAGGCACTCGTCGCTGTCCGGGTCGACCAGCGCGATCTCCTGGCCGACGTCGATCGTGAGTGCGCCGTCGCGGCGTCGGCCGACAGCGTGATCGGGATCGGCCAGAACAGGCCGCTGGCCGTGCGCATGCCGTCGCACACGCCGCGCCAATCGGCCTGCGACATGAAGCCATCCAGCGGCGTGAATCCGCCGATCCCCAGCATCAGGATGTCGCCGCGCTCACGTGAACTGACCCGCAGCCGGGGCAAGGCGGCGGCACGCGCGCGTTCGCGCTCGAGCTCGACGCCCTCGAGCAACAGAGGTCTCAACTCGGCGGCGCCGTGCGGACGGACCAGGTTGCTCATTGGCACCCGCCGACATGGCAGATCAAACTCGAGCCTTGCTGCCCGTGAAACCTTGCGCGCGATCGATCGGCGCGCTGCGATGGGTCATCGTGAGAAGTCGCGTGAGTCATCGGCGCATCGTTGTCGCAAAGGAGTGCACGGCGCGCACCAACATCGGGCGGCTGCATCACCACGATCCTAGTCAGGTCATTTCAAAAGAAAAAGCGGACAATTGCGTTCACAATGACCGGAAAAATCAGATCACTACATCCCACCCCACGCGGCCAACCGGCTGCGCCTGAACCTGCGCCAGCTCGAGGTCTTCGTGGCCACCGCGCGCGCCGGCTCGACGCGCGCCGCGGCCGACCACGTGGCCCGCTCGCAGTCGGCGGCCAGCGCCGCGCTCGCCGAGCTGGAGCAGTCCTCGGCGTGCGAGCTGTTCGACCGCGTGCGCCGGCGCCTGGCGTTGAACGAGAACGGCCGCGCGCTGCTGCCGCTGGCGGCCTCGCTGCTCGACCAGGCGGCGGAGCTGGAGCACCTGTTTTCCGGCGAACACGCCGCCCCGTTGCGCCTGGCCGCCAGCCTGACGATCGGCGAGTACCTGCTGCCCGATCTGCTGGCTCGCTGGAAGCTGGACCATCCGCTGAGCCCGGTGCGGCTGTTGATCGGCAACACCAGCGAAGTCATTGCCGCCGTGGCGGCGTTCGAGGCAGATGTCGGCTTCATCGAAGGGCCTCAAACCCATCCGCAGTTGATCGTGCGGCCCTGGCTGAACGACGAGATGGTCATCGTCGCGGCACCGAGCCATGCCCTGGCCGGCCGCACCGCCAGTGTGCGCCACCTGCGCGAGGCGACCTGGGCTCTGCGCGAGCCGGGCTCTGGGACCCGCGAGGCGGCCGATCGCTGGTTGCTGGAGCGCGTCGGGTCGCTGCGGGTCGAGTTCGAGCTCGGCAGCCCGGAGGCGATCAAGCGGCTGGTGGCCACCGGTAGTGCGCTGGCATGCCTGTCGCGCGAGGTCGTGGCACGCGAGTTGGCCCAGGGCACCCTGGTCGAGCTCGCGACGCGACTGCCGCGCGCCACGCGCCGGCTCGCGATGGTGCTGCATCGCGACAAGCACCTCGGCCGCAGCACGGACAACTTCGTACGCCACTGCGCGGCATTCGCGACGACCGCGCCAGCGGTGCCCTGAGCGCCCTGGGCGCGCCGGGCAAGGCCGGGCCGGGTCAGGGCCGATGGTGCCCGGGCCGCAGACCGGTTCAAAATGCAGGCATGCAATCTGATCGGCCTGTCGACCGTTCGCCGCCGCTGCCGGCGGAAACAGGCCTGCTCGCCGAGATTGCAGCCGGCCTGGCCACGGCCAGCGACCTGAGCCAGTTGCTCGCGCGTTTCCTCGACCCGATCGTCCGCCTGGCCGGCGCGCAGGCCGGTGCGGTGCGGGTGCTGTCCGAGGCGGGGGATCAGTTGCAACTGGTCAGCGCGCTGGGCCTGCCTGAGGGCCTGTGCAGCCAAAGCGCGGCAGTGGACCGGCATTGTGGCCACTGCGGCGCCGCCGCCGACGGCCAGCAGATCGTCTGGGCGACGGACCTCAAGAGCTGTGCAGACCGTACCGGAAACGACTACTTCGGCCATGACTGCCGGCGCCTGCTTGGCCGTGTCGCTGCAGCACCGCGGGCGCACGCTGGGCGTCTACAACCTGTTCTTCGCCGACGCGGAGGAGCCCTCGCCCGAGATCCAGTCCATCCTGCGGTCGATCGGCGAGTTGCTGGGCCTGGCGCTGAACAATGCGCGTCTGGAACAGGAGAACATGCGCAGCACGTTGATGGCAGAGCGCCAGATGATGGCTGCCGAGGTGCACGATTCGCTGGCGCAGTCGCTGGCCTTCGCGAAGATGCGCATGCCGCTGCTGCACGACGCGATGCTCGCGCACGACGACGCGCGCGCACAACGGTACTACGACGAGGTGCGGCGGGCGATGACCGAGGCCCACGCCAGCCTGCGCGGCATACTCACGCACTTCCGCGTACCGATGGACCCGCAAGGCCTCGTGCACGCGCTCGGCGCCAGCGCCGAGGACTTCCGGCGCAGCACCGGCACCGAGCTGGACTTCGTCAACGAGTTGCCGGGTTTGAAACTCTCGGCCGAACAGGAAACCCAGGTGTTCCACATCGTCCAGGAGGCCTTGACCAACGTGGCGCGTCATGCGAGCGCGCAGCATGCGCGCTTGCACATTGCCGCGGCCCGGCCGGGCGAGCTGGAGATCGTCGTCGAGGACGACGGCGCCGGCCTGCCACCGACGGGCGGCAGCGGCACGCATTACGGCATGGAAATCATGGTCGAGCGCGCGCGCCGTCTCGCCGGCACCCTGGAGGTCGCTGCCCGCCAGGGCGGCGGCACGCGCGTGCGGTTGACGTTCCCGGTGCATGCGATCGACGCGGCCACGGCAGCCGCGAGGGCTGCCTGATGGTCGCGCCGCGCATCATCCTGGTCGACGACCATGCGCTGTGCCGCACCGGCTTGACCGACCTGCTTCATCACCGCGGCAATATCACCGTGGTGGCCGCGCTGGGAAACCCGGACCAGGTGGCGCCCGCGTTGCGTGAACACCAGCCCGACTTGCTGGTGCTGGATCTGCGCATGCCGACGACCGACGGGCTGACCTTGATGCGGCGGCTGCGCGCCGAGGGCTTCGACACCCCGGTGCTGATCCTCACGATGAGCGACTCCGAGGCCGATCTGGCGGCCGCGTTGCGCGCCGGCGTGCGCGGTTACCTGCTCAAGGACATGGAGCCCGAGGACGTGATCGCCGCGATCGAGCGTGCGGCGCGCGGCGAGCTCACCGTGGCTCCGGCGATGACGCCCAAGCTGGCCAAGATGCTGCAGACCGGCTTCAAGGACGCCGGCCGCAAGGATCCGCTCAACAGCCTGACCGAGCGCGAGCGCCAGATTCTCGACCACCTCGCGCGCGGCGAGAGCAACAAGGCCATCGCGCGCACTCTGGACATCAGCCACGACACCGTCAAGCTGCACGTGCGCCACATCCTGTCCAAGCTCAACCTGAGCTCGCGCGTCGAAGCGGCCGTGTTCGCCGTCGAATCGCGCAGTGCAGCCGACGGCCGCTCGTCGAGCGACACCCCTTCGAGCAACTGAGCGCTCAGACCGCTTGGGAGCGGCCCGGCGCCGGCGTGAGCACCCGATCGAGCGGCACGTCGTCCAGTTCGGCGGCAGCGGCAGTCACGGTGCGTTCGCCGAACCAGGCCAGTTGGTCGTGCAGGCGCACGACCTCGCCGACGATGATCAGGCACGGTGACTGCAGCCCGGCCTCGGTCACGCGCAGGTGCAGGTCGGCCAAGGTCGCGGCGACGACGCGCTGGTCGAGCGTGGTGCCCTGTTGCACCACGGCCGCCGGCATGCTCGGGGCGACGCCGTGCGCGATCAACTGCGCGCAGATGTCGGCCAGCCCGTTCAACCCCATGTAGATCACGACGGTCTGGCGCGGCCGCGCGAGCGCCGGCCAATCGAGGTTGCAGCTGCCGTCCTTCAGGTGCCCGGTGACGAACAGGCACGACTGGGCATAGTCGCGATGCGTCAGCGGAATGCCGGCGTAACTGGCGACGCCGCAGGCCGCGGTGATGCCGGGCACCACCTCGAACGCGATGCCGTGCGCCGCCAGCACCTGCAGTTCCTCGCCGCCGCGGCCGAACACGAACGGGTCGCCGCCCTTCAGGCGCACCACCTGCCGGCCCAGGCGCGCCTGCCGCACCAGCAGCGCGTTGATGTCGTCCTGCGCCATGCTGTGGTTGCTGCGCTCCTTGCCGACGTAGATCCGTTCGGCCCGGTCGTCGATCAACTCCAGCACGCCTTCGCCGACCAGATGGTCGTAGACCACCACATCGGCCTGTGCCAGCAGCCGCGCCGCGCGCAGCGTCAGCAGATCGGGATCGCCCGGCCCGGCACCGACGAGGAAGACGCGGCCCACCGGGGCGCGGTAGCGCGCCAGCAGCGCGTTCATGTCGACAAACGAGTTCATGGGTGTCCTCTCGCGTTTCACGAACAACCGCTGCAGCCACCGCTGCCGCAGGCCTTGGCGGGCCGTTCGGCGGCGGCGTCCTCGGGCATGAAGATGAAGTTGAAGCTGCCGGGCTCGATCTCGACGAAGTCGAGCACCACGCGCTCCAGCATCGGCTGGCTCGGCGGCGCGATCAGCACGTCGACGCCGTGCAACTGCAGCGGCATGTCGCCCTCGCGCGGTTCGTCGAAGCCCATGCCGTATTCGACCGAGCCGTCGGCGCCCTGCCGCGCGGCAACGCGCAGCGCCATGCCGGCCGCGTCGCTGCGCGCGGCGGCGGCGAGGATTTCCTGCGAGGCGTTCGGAGTCACTGAAAACACGTCGGTGTTCCTTTCATCACGAGTCAATGTTCGCCCTTGGTGCGCAGCAGCCCGGCCAGGCGGTTGCCCTGCTTCTGCGGGCCGCCGATCGGGAACAGGTCGTGCAGGTAGTGGTTGTTGCCGCGTGCCGGCCCCCACCGCTGCGCAAAGTGCTTGATCATCACGCGCACCTGCGCCTGCACGCCGTGCTCGTGGAAGTACTCGCGCAGGTAGCGAATCACCTGCCAATGCTCGTCGGTCAGCGCCAGGCCTTCCTCGCGGGCCAGGGCCTGCACGAACGCCTCCGACCATCGGTGCGGTCGATCAGGTAGCCCTCGTCGTCGGTGGCGATGGCGCGGCCCTGCACGTCGACGGTTCTTTGCGCGAGGGTCATCATCGGCGGCCCTCCTCAGGCGGCGGCGGCCAGCGGCGCCACGGCGGCGGAGCGCCGCACGCGCTGCCGGCGCACGAAGTCGACGAAGCGCGGCGCCCACGACGTGCCCGCCGCGCTGCGCAGGTGGGCGTACGACGCGAGCAGGTTGTGCACCCGCACGCCGTCGTGCACGCCGTCGACGCCGTGGCCGCGCTGCACGCGGTAGGCAAAGGTCGACGGACGGATCGAGGTTCTCGAGGCTCGAATGGTGAAACTCGTGGCCGCGGATCGGGCCCGCTGCCGCTTGGGCCCAGGGCATCGCCGCGGTCTCCTGCAACTGCACGTAGCCGCGGCCCACGGGCCGCTCGTGCATCACCGCATCGCCGGGGATCGCGCCGACCATGCGCGCCGTGCGGCCCTGCCAGGTGATGCTGCGCGCCAGGTACATCAGGCCGCCGCACTCGGCGTAGGCCGGCAGGCCGGCCTCGATGGCCGCGCGCAGCGCGCTGCGCAGCGGCACGTTGGCTTCGAGTTCGCGCATGCAGGCTTCGGGAAACCCGCCGCCGATGAACAGGCCGTCGATCGCCGGCAAGCGCGTGTCGTGCAGCGTGTCGATCGGCACCAGCTCGGCGCCCGCCGCCTGCAATGCCGCGAGGTCGTCCGGGTAGTAGAAGCCGAAGGCGCGGTCGCGCGCGATGCCGATGCGCACGCTGGCCTGGCGCAGCGGCGCGGGCGCAGCCGGCGGCACCTCGACGCCGGGCCCGGCCGAGGCCGCGAGCGCGCGCACGCGATCGAGGTCGACCTGCGCGCCGACGATGCGGCCGATGGCCTGCACGCGCGCCTGCGCATCGTCGAGTTCGGCGCAAGGCATCAGGCCCAGGTGCCGCTCCATCACGGCCAGCCGCGCGTCCTCGGCCACCGCGCCGAGCACCGGCACGTCGGTGTAGTGCTCGATCACCGCGCGCAGCTTGGCCTCGTGGCGCGCGCCGCCGAGGCGATTCAGGATCACGCCGCCGATGCGGATGTCGCGGTCGAAGGCCTGGTAGCCGAGGATCAGCGGCGCGATGCCGCGCGTCATGCCGCGCGCGTCGATCACCAGCAGCACCGGCAGGCCGAGCCGGCGCGCCAGCGCGGCATTGCTGTTGCTGCCGTCGAGCGCGAGGCCGTCGTACAGGCCCTTGTTGCCCTCGACCAGCGCCAGCTCCGCGCCGCGCAGCCCGTCGACGAAGCAGCGCACGAGCGCAGCGTCATCCATCAGGTACGCATCGAGGTTGAAGCACGGCCGCCCTGCGGCACGTGCCAGCCACATCGGATCGATGTAGTCGGGCCCCTTCTTGAACGGCTGCACCACCGTGCCGCGCGCGGCCAGCGCGGCGCACAGGCCGAGCGTGACGGTGGTCTTGCCCGAAGACTTGTGCGCGGCGGAGACGAGCAGGCGGTCCATCGTCAATGCTTTCCAGCAGGCGCGGGCTCGTCGGCCGGCAGGAAATCGAGCACGCGCACGCCGACGAGCGTCAGCAGGAACGCGGCGCCGAGCCCGCCGACGCCGAGCAGCAGCTCGGGCAGCGACGGCACGTAGCGCGCCACCGCGCCGTCGCCGAAGGGGCTGCTGACCTGGTAGCCGGGGAAGATCTCGAGCGGGAACGCCTGGCCGCCGATGATGAAGACGAACAGCCAGGCGAAGGCACCGAGCACGACCAGCGCCGATGCCGCGAGCGCCGTGCGCGCGCTGGCCAGCTTCGGGTGGAACAGCAGCAGCATCGGCAGCACCGACCCGAGCGCCACGAAGCCGCCCCAGAACAGCAACGGGTACACCGCCGGGCCACCGCGGCCGACCAGGATGAAGGCCTCGAAGGCGCCCTGGCGCGCGAAGTAAAGATTGGTCATGTGGTACACGATCACCAGGTACAGCGACGCGGCGACGAAGATGCCGAGCAGCCGCGCCATGCGGCGTTGCGTGTCGGGCGCGAGCGAGCGACCGCCGCCGCCGGCCAGCGCCGACTGCACGAGCAGGAACACCGCCAGCCCCCAGGTCAGCGACAGCACGATGAACAGCGGCGCCAGCAGGGCCGACTGGTAGGCCTGGCGGGCAACCAGGAAGCCGAAGATCGAGCCGGTGCCTGTCGTCAGCACGAAGCGCCAGACCAGCACCGCCACACCGGCCGGCTTGGCGTAGCCGTTGAAACGGCGCTCGAACATCGTCCACAGGTACACGGCGACGAAGCCGACCATGCCCGAGTACAGGAAGATGTTCCAGGCGAAGACCGACTTGAAGTTGTAGTGCGTCGCGGCGACGACGATGCGCTCGGGCCGGCCGAGATCGAGCATCAGCACCATCAGGCCGCCAGCCAGCAGCGCGACGCACAACAGGGCCGACAGCGGCGCGTGCGGCTTGTAGGCCGTCTGGCCGAACACCGAGCCGACCGATGCGACGTTGAGCACGCCCGACGCGGCGACGATCATGAAGATCGCGAACACATGCGGCAGGCCCCAGACGATCTGGTTGTTCATGCCGGTGACGATGTGGCCGTGCAATTCCATGAAGTGCGCTGCGACCAGCCCGATCAGCGTCACCGCGCCGCCGAGCGAAGCCAGAAGCCAGAAGTTGCGGTCAGCGTCCTGCGTGGCCATGGCTCAGACCCCGTGGTAGCGGACACCGGGGTCCAGCTTCAGATCGGCGCGCAACTGCGTGGTCTGGATCTCGCGCACGCGGCGCGCGATCTCGCTGGCGGGATCGTTCAGGTCGCCGAAGACGATCGCGCCGTGCCCGGCCTGGCTGCAGGCTTCGGCGCAGGCGGTGGTTTGCGCGCCCTTGTCGATGCGGTGCACGCACAGCGTGCAGCTCTCGACGCAGCCCTTGCCGCGCGGCACGTCGGGTTTCTGATCGACCAACGGCTCGTGCACGAACGAGCGCGCCTGGTAGGGACAGGCCATCACGCAGTAGCGGCAACCGATGCAGGTGTGGCGGTCGACCAGCACGATGCCGTCGGCGCGTTTGAACGAGGCACCGGTCGGACAGACGTCGACGCAGGGCGGCTCGGCGCAGTGCTGGCACATCACCGGCAGCGAGGCGCTGCGCCCGGTCTTGATTTCCTTGATCTCGACCTTGCGGATCCACTGCGCGTCGGTCGGGCGCTGCGCGGCGGCCAGGCCGTTCTCGGTGTTGCAGGCGGTGACGCAGTCGCTGCAGCCGCTGGCGCACTTGGTGGTGTCGATCAGCATGCCCCAGCGCACCTTCGGGCTGGCACCCGCCGTCGCGGCCGGCGTCGTGCCCGCGCCCGACGCGGGCGTGGCCGCCTGCGCGATCTCGATCAGTTGGATGCCCGGCGCGAGCATCACGCCGCCGATCGCGGCGGCGGCGACACCGAGAAAACCGCGGCGGCTCACTTCGTCGGCCCCTGCGCCAGCTTGGGCGACTTGCTTGTATGGCACTCGAAGCAGTCGATCGTCACCGCCGCATAGGTATGGCAGCTGACGCAGAAATTGGTCTCGACCTTGGCCACGCTGGCCGTCTTGACGCTGGCATGACAGTCGATGCAGCCCTTCAGGCTGTACTTCGCGCCGCGAATACCGCCGCGCACGGTGTCATCGCGCTGGTGCTTGAGGAATGCCATGTGCATGCGCCGCATCACGGCCGGCGGCTCCACGCACTGCGACCCCGCGCCGCAGCCTCGATCACCGGCCGCGGTGTGCGGCCATGTCGGCCGCCAACGCGCCGCTGGCGGCCACCAGCAGGCCGCCCGCCACCACCAACTCCACCCGAGCCAACGTCCGCCGCGTCCAAGCGGACGCCGCGGATCCGGCTTTGCCGGTCCGCTGGCGTCGCCCCCCCGGGGGGGAGGCGCCGCAGGCGCTTCGGGGGGGGGCCATCTACTCGCCGAGCCCCATCTGGATGTACCCGGTGGGGCAGACATCCTTGCAGATGTGGCAACCGATGCACTTGCTGTAGTCGGTGTCGACGTAGCGGCCGGTGGTCGACTTGCTCTTCGGCACCTTGAACACCGCCGTCTGCGGGCAATACACGACGCAGTTGTCGCACTCGAAGCACTGGCCGCAGCTCATGCAGCGCTTGGCCTCGGCCTGGGCCTGCGCTTCGAGCAGCGGCAGCATGCGCTCCTCGAAGTTGTTCAGCGCCTCCTCGGCCGTCAGCGAGACGATCTTGCGGCGGTTGCGTGGCGTGTAGTTGAAGTGGCCGAGGAACAGCTCGTTGTGCGGGATGACGTAGCGGTCGGAGCGGTTGTCGTAGTTGTGGATCGCGCCGGTACTCGCATCGGTACCCCACAGCGGCTGCTCGATCGTCGTGACCTTCAGGCCCTTCTCGACCATCTTGCGGGTCAGGTCGAAGCTGTGCACGTCGATCTTCGGCCGCTTGTCCAGCGCCTCGCTGCGCAGGTGGCGGTCGATGCCGTCGGCGGCGATCGCGCCGTGGCCGATCGCGGTCGTCAGCAGGTGCGGGCGCACGACGTCGCCGCCGACGAACATGCCGGGCTGGCCCTGCACCTGGTAGTTCTTGTCGGAAGCGATGCCGCCCTTGCCGTTGTTCAGCGTCTCCAGGCCGGTGAAGTCCACCGCCTGGCCGATCGCCGAGACGATCAGGTCGGCCTCGATGTCCTCCTCGGTACCCGCGATCTGCTTGATCTCGAGCCGGCCGCCGACGAACCGGGCTTCGCACTGCACGACGCGCAATGCGGTCGCGCGCCCGTCGGCGCTGCGGATCACCGCCACCGGCGCGAGGCCGCCACGGATCGCGATGCCTTCGGCCAGGGCGTGCTCGACCTCGCCCTTGCTGGCCTGCATCTTGTCGATCGCGAAGACCGAGGTCAGCGTCACTTCGGCACCCTGCCGCGCCGACAGCGAGGCCACGTCGTGCGCGGCATAGCCGGCGATGGCGTGTTCTGGGCGGTCGGATTCGTGCACCTGGTCGATGTGGCCGAGCCGGCGCGCCACCGTGGCGACGTCGATCGAGGTGTCGCCGCCGCCGACCACCACCACGCGCTTGCCGACATGCCGCATGCGGCCGTCGTTGAAGGCCTTCAGGAACGCGGTGGCGGTGACGACGTTGGGCGCGTCCCAGCCCTCGACCGGCAGCGGCCGGCCGCTCTGCGCGCCCAGGCCCAGGAACACCGCGTCGAAGTCGCTCTTGATCTGCTCCAGCGTGATGTCGGTGCCGATGCGGCAGGCCATGCGCGTGGTCACGCCGAGATCGAGGATGCGCTGGATCTCGGCATCGAGCACTTCGCGCGGCGTGCGAAAGCCCGGGATGCCGTAGCGCATCATGCCGCCCAGTTCGGCGCGCTCGTCGAAGATCGTCACCGCGTGGCCCTTCTTCGCCAGCTGGTAGGCGGCCGACAGGCCGGCCGGGCCGGCGCCGATCACCGCCACCGTCTTGCCGGTGCTCTGGGTGGGCTTCGGAAAGGCCAGCTTGTGCTCGATGGCCCATTCGCCGAGGAAGTGCTCGACCGAGTTGATGCCGACGAAATCCTCGACCTGGTTGCGGTTGCAGCCCGACTCGCACGGCGCCGGGCAGACGCGGCCCATCACCGACGGCAACGGGTTGGCTTCGGTCAGGCGCCGCCAGGCGTATTCCTGCCACGGCACGCCCGCCGGCGGCTTCTCGACGCCGCGCACGATGTTGAGGTAGCCGCGGATGTCCTCACCCGATGGGCAACTGCCCTGGCACGGCGGCGTGCTCTGGATGTAGGTCGGGCACTTGTGCGAGTGGTCGGCGTCGAAGATCTCCTGCTGCCACGGCAGCGGCTTCTCGTCGCCGTCCTTGTAGCGGCGGAAAGTCAGCGGCTGGGCCGCAACGTTGTCGACGGTGGCGGACATGGCGGGTCTCCTGGGAATGCGGCGGCAGCGGGCGTTCAGTGCGGCGTCAGGCGCTCGATGCCGAGCGCCTTCAGCACGTATTTCTCGTAGATCGGCTCGGAGTTGCCGGTCTTCATCTTGCGCATGAAGTACTTCTCGAAGGCGATCTTGGCCAGGTGCACCCACTTGCCCTTCTTGAACCAGTTCACGTTGCGCGGCGGAATCTGCGGCAGCGCGACGAAGGCCGCGCCGGTGTCGCCCATGTCGGCCAGGCAGATCGCGTTCCAGGTGGCCTTGGCCGTCACCGCGCGGCCAGCCAGTTCGGCGGCGATGTTGTGCACGATCGCCGTGACCATGGTCTCGATCATGTAGCCGGTCTTGGGCGCGCCGGTGGGTACCGGGGTCACTTCCACCGGCGGGATCGCCACGCACACGCCGGCCGAGAAGATGTTCTTGTAGCCCTTGCTGCGCTGGTATTCGTCGATCAGCACGAAGCCGCGCGGGTTGCACAGATTGGGCACGGCGGCCACGGCGTCGACGCCCTTGAAGGCCGGCAGCATCATCGACAGCTTGAACGGCACCTCGTGCTCCTTGAGCACCTGGCCCTGGTCGTCGAGCTGGGTCGTGAACAGCTTGCCGGCCTCGACCTTGGTGGTCTTGGCGTTGGTGATCCACTTGATGTCGTGGCCGCGCAGCTCGGACTCGAGCATCGACTTGCTGTCGCCCACGCCGCCCAGCCCGAGGTGGCCGATGTAGGGCTCGCTGGTGACGAAGGTGATCGGCACCTTGTTGCGCAGCTTGCGCTTGCGCAGATCGGCGTCGAGGATGAAGGCGAACTCGTAGGCCGGGCCGAAGCAGCTGGCCATCGGCATCGCGCCGATGACCACCGGGCCGGGGTTCTTCAGGAATTCCTGGTACTGCGCCTAGAAGCCCTCGGCATGGCCGACGGTGCACACCGAATGGGTGTGGCCCACCATGCGGGCCGGCACCCGGCACTTCGTCGAAGCTGAGCTTGGGGCCGGTGGCGATGACCAGGTAGTCGTAGGCCAGCGTGTCGCCGCCGTCGAGCTCGAGCTTGCTGCCCTCGGCGTCGATCTTCGTCACCGCCTTGCCGATGAAGCCGATGCCCTTGCGCTCGAGCAGCGGGCGCGAGTCTGCAGGATCACCTCTTCGCGCTTGCGCCAGCCGACCGCGACCCAGGGGTTGGACGGCACGAACTGGAAGTAGTCGACCGCGTTGACCACCGTGACCTTGTGCTCCTTGCCCAGGGCCGCGCGCATCTCGTAGGCCGCGGGCATGCCGCCGAGGCCGGCGCCCATGATGACGATGTGGGCCATGCTGAGGTTTCCTTTGTCGTTCAGTGCGGCTCGCCGAGCCGGATCGCCTTGCTGACGAGCTGGTGCACGCCGCCGACCATGCTCATGTCGAAGCCGTAGTACGGCAGCACCTTGCTGAACTGCGCCTTGCAGATGGCGCAGATCGTGGCCATGAAGTTCACGCCGTGCTGCTGCACCACGTTCTTCAGCGCTTCCATGCGCGGCAGCGCGCCCTTGACGCGCAGCTCGAGCAGGTCGTCGGTCAGCAGGCCGCCGCCGCCGCCGCAGCAGAAGGTGGCTTCGTGGGTCGTGCCCGGCGCCATGTCGTGGAAGCGGTTGGCCACCGCCTTGATGATCTCGCGCGGGATCACGAACTGGCCGCCGGGCATGCGGCCCATGCGCGACGCGCGCGCCACGTTGCACGAGTCGTGGAAGGTGATGATGCGGTCGTCGTTCTTTTCCTTGTCGAACTTCAGCGCGCCACGCTGGATCAGGTCGTAGGTGAACTCGCAGATGTGCTGCGGCACCGGGTAGCGCGGATCGAGCCAGTCGAACGGGCCGATCAGCGTGTTCCAGAAGCTGTAGGCCACGCGCCAGGCATGGCCGCACTCGCCGACGACGATGCGCTTGACGCCGAGTTCCTGCGCGGCTTCCTTGACGCGCAGCGAGATGTTGCGCATCTGCTCGTAGTTGCCGATGAAGAGGCCGAAGTTGCCGGCCTCGCTGGCCTTGGAACTCAGCGTCCACTTGATGCCGGCGGCATGGAAGACCTTGGCGTAGCCGATCAGGCTCTCGACATGCGGCTCGGAGAAGAAGTCGGCCGACGGCGTGACCAGCAGCACCTCGGCGCCGGCTTCGTCGAGCGGGAAGCGCACGTCCAGCCCGGTCTCTTCCTTGGTGTCTTCCTCCAGGCCGAGCAGCGTGTCTTCGAGCGCCGGCTCGGGGATGCCGAGGTTGTTGCCGATGCGGTGCACCTTGCCGATGATCTCGTTGGCGTACTTCTGGCCCAGCCCCACCGAGTCCATGATCTCGCGCGCGGCCATCGTGACTTCGGCGGTGTCGATGCCGTAGGGGCAGAACACCGAGCAGCGGCGGCACTCGGAGCACTGGTTGTAGTAGCTCCACCAGTCGTCGAGCACTTCCTTGGTCAGGTCGGTGGCGCCGACCAGCTTCGGGAAATGCTTGCCGGCGAAGGTGAAGTAGCGGCGGTAGACGCCGCGCATCAGGTCCTGCCGCGCCACCGGCATGTTCTTCGGGTCGCCGGTGCCGAGGAAGTAGTGGCACTTGTCGGAGCAGGCGCCGCAGTGCACGCAGGCGTCCATGTAGACCTGCAGCGAGCGGTACTTGCCGAGCAGCTCGCCCATCTTGGCCGACGGCCCGCTGCTCCCAGCCCTCGGTCAGTTCGCCGGGAAAGCCGACGGCCTCCTGGATCTTCGGCGAGGCGACGAAGGGCTTGCTGTGCGCCATCGCGCCCACCTGCACCAGCGGGATCACCGGGTACGGCTTGAGCTTGGGGGTCTCGAAGGCGGCGGTGGCCATGGCGTGCGTTGCTGGTCTACTTCTTGTCCAGTGCCGCCGCCCAGGCCGCCACGTGCCGCACTTCGCGCGAGGTGTCGGCCTGGTTGCGCGTCGGGCTGAAGAACAGGCCCGGCGCGTGCAGCAGCTTGCTGATCGGGAAGATCAGCATCAGCAGCGCCACCAGCGCCAGGTGCACCAGCAGCACCGGGTCGGCCGGCAGCGGCTGGATGTCCAAGCGCATCAGCCCGAGCATGAAGGCCTTGACCGCGACGATGTCGGTGTGGGCGACGAAGCGCATGCCCAGCCCGGTCAGCCCGATCGCCAGCAGCAGCGCCAGGTGCAGGTGATCGGACGGCGTCGAGATGTAGCGCACGCGATCGACCAGGAAGCGCCGCGCCCACAGCCCGGCCAGCCCGGCCACCATCGCGAAACCGGCGTAGGTGCCGAAGAACTGCACGAAGACGATCGGCGTCCAGACCGGCTGCTGGAAGTAGCGCACGTGGCGCAGCAGCACCAGCAGCAGCGCGGCGTGGAACATCCAGCCGAACAGCCAGGTCCACTTGCTGGACTTGAACAGGCTCTCGAAGAACACCACCTCGCGCGTCATGCGCAGCGCCACGCCCGATGTCGTCGTCGGCGCCGGCGTGGTCGGGATCTTCAGCGGCGCCGGCGTGCGAACGTAGCTGCGGATCTTCAGCGCCACGCCGACCACCAGCACCGCGGTGGCGATGTAGAACAGCGCGCGCATAGGCGATCGACAGAAGATTCATGGCGACGCTCACGCAGGACCGCGACGGGCCACCTGCGGCTCAGACCAGCACCGGGCCGCCAAGCGGCCGCCGCGGATCCGGCTTTGCCGGTCCGCCAGCGGCGCCCCCTTGAGGGGGAGCGGCGAAGCCGCTTCGGGGGTGGTCCACTTCAAACGCAGCCGGTCGGCTTGGGCAGGCCGGCGATCTTGCAGGCCTGCTTGGCCGGGCCGTAGGGGAACAGCTCGTAGAGGTACTTGCTGTTGCCCTTGTCGGGGCCGAGCTGCTTGCCGATGGCCTTGGTCAGCACGCGCACGGCCGGGGCGATCTGGTACTCGTTGTAGTAGTCGCGCAGGAAGTTGACGACTTCCCAGTGGGCGGGCGTCATGTCGACGTTCTCGCCGACGGCGAGCGCCTTGCCGATGTCCTCGTTCCATTCGGCGAGGTTGACCAGATAGCCTTCTTCGTCGGTTTCGTAGGTGGTGCCGTTGACTTCGATGCCCATGGGGAGTCTCCTAGTGCGGGATGGTGGACGACCCGGCTCTCAGAGCCAGGTCTGGTTGTTGGGGTGCTCGGCGACGAGGTCGACGAACCCGGCGTAATCGACCGCGGTGACGCCATCGACCAGCTTGCCGGCCATGCCGCGTGCGTCGACATCGGGCTGCAGCGCATAGACCTTGAGTTGTTTCATCGCCGCGGCGATGCCGGAGGTCGCCGCACCGCCGGTCGTGGCGGCATAGATGCCGTCCTCGATCAGCAGCAACGCCGCGCCGGCCTGGGCCAGGCGCAGGCAGCTCTGCAGCGACGTGGTCTGCGCGTGGGACTTGTTGACGATATGCAGCATCGGTTTGCCTCTAGAACGACAGGACCACGTCCTGCTCGGCCATCAGGCCGGCCATCTCGGCGCTCGACAGCACCTCCACCGGCACCAGCAGGTCGGCTTCGGTCAAGCCGCGCGCGGCCATCGATTCACGCTCGACATACAGCTTCTCGACGTCGTAGCCGTCGAGGGCACGGTAGGTCGGCGAGTGGTTCTTGATGCCGATGCCCTTGGTGTTCTGGCCCTTCACGAGCTCGTAGACGCCGTCGTCGAGGAACACCAGGCTCACGTCCTGGTCGAAGGTGGCGGCGATCAGCACGACCTCCAGGCTCTCGAGCGCGTAGATCGTGCCGTAGGGCGCCTTGCGGTTGACGAACATGAACTTCTTCATCGTTCAGTCTCCGAAGGTGACCATGCGGTCGGCCTTGATGCCGCTGTCGACCAACTGGCCCAGGCCCGAGATGCGGAATCCCGGCGCCAGCACCTCGTCCTTGATGCCGCGGCGCAGCGCGGCGGCCACGCAGACGACGAGGTCGACGTTGTGCTCGGCCTTCAGCGCCGACCAGCGGTTGACGATGTGCCGGTCGTCCTGCGGTGGCTCGGTCAGCCGGGTCGCGTTGTAGACGCCGTCGTGATAGAAAAACACGCGCTGGACTTCGTGCCCCTTGGCAATCGCGGCCACGGCGAACTGGTACGCCGTGTCGCTGGCCTGGTGCGTATACGGCCCCTCGCTGACCATCATGCCGAACTTCATGTCAGAAGCGGATGTGAGTCGATGCGTTCAGGCTGGCGCGCGAACCACGCCAGTCGTCGATCAGGTATTTGGTGAACGGCAGGTCGCACTTCTCGAAGAAACGCGGCCAGCCGATGCGCTCGACCCAGTCGGACACCCGCTCCCATGAGCGCGCGTCTTCCTTGTAGGTGTAGAGGATCTTCTTCACGACCGCCGACACCTCGGGCCAGCGCGGCGGGTTGTTCGGCAGGCCCGACATCACCATCTTCATGAAGGTCGGCTTGCCGCGGGCATTGGAGTTCTTGCCGCCGACCCAGATCGCCAGCTTCGAATGCTCCGGATCGTTGATCTGCATCGGCGGGCACGGCGGATAGCAGGCGCCGCAGCAGATGCATTTCTTCTCGTCGACCTCGAGCGACGGCTTGCCGTTGACCAGCGCCGGCCGGATCGCCGCCACCGGGCAGCGCGCCACCACGGCCGGACGCTCGCAGACGTTGGCCACCAGATCGTGGTTGATCTTCGGCGGCTTGGTGTGCTGCACGATGATCGCGATGTCGGCCTGGCCACCGCAGTTGATCTCGCAGCACGAGGTCGACAGGTGCACGCGGTTGGGCATGTCCTCCTTGATGAACTCGCTGTACAGGTCGTCCATCAGCGCCTTGACCGCCCCCGAGGCGTCGGTGCCGGGGATATCGCAGTGCAACCAGCCCTGGGTGTGGGCGATCATCGACACCGAGTTGCCGGTGCCGCCGACCGGGAAGCCGTTGCTGGTGAGCGACTCGATCAGCGGTGCGACCTTGTTCGCGTCAGCCACCATGAACTCGATGTTCGAGCGGATCGTGAAGCGCACATGCCCTTCGGCATAGGTGTCGGCGATGTCGCACAGCTTGCGGATCGTGTAGACGTCCATCTGGCGCTGGGTGCCGGCACGAACCGTCCAGATCTCGTCGCCGCTGTGCGACACATGGTGCAGCACCCCCGGCCGCGGCCGGTCGTGGTACTTCCAGTTGCCGTAGTTCTTCAGCATCGTCGGATGCATGTACGGCTTCGGATCCGGGCAGCCGCTTTCGATGGGGGAGCGTTGAGCCATCGTGTACTCCTAGGTTTGTGCAAAGTGACCCAGCCGACGCCGGGCCGCCCCAAGGCGGCTGAGCCCCCTCGGGGGGTAGCGAAGCGGCGCAGCCGCAAGCTTGGGGGTCGACATCAGGCTGCGGCCTTCTTGGCGTTGATGCGGGCGACCTCGTCGTCCCAGCCGTCGGCGCGCACGTAGGGGTTGGTGCGCGGCGTCGACGACCATGTTGGCGTCGATCTCGACGCCGATGCCCTCGAGGAAGTTCACCAGGCCGATGCGCTCGATCATCTCGCCGGTGCGCTCGTGTTCGAGCGCGTTCTCGGCGAAGAAGTCGATCACCTTCTGGCCCAGCTCGACCAGCGCCTCGTAGTCTTCGTCGGTCTTCAGCGGCATGAAGGGCACGACCACGGTGCCCATCAGGTCGCCGATCTTCAGCGTGCGCTTGCCGCCGATCAGGATCGTCGCACCGGTGTCGGTGCCGTGCGCCAGCGCGCCGGTCATCACGTTGACGCAGTGCATGCAGCGCACGCAGTTGCTGTTGTCGATCTCGAGCGCATGCGTGTCGTTGATCGCGACGCTGGAGATCTTGTCGCCCTTCGCGACGTCCTTGATCTCCTTCAGCATGATGGTCTTGGTCGGGCAACGCGAGATCACGTCGTTGACCAGTTCGTTCATGCCGTGCTTGGCGAACCACTTCTTCGCCAGCGCCTCGTCGGTGCGCATGTTGTCGCGCCAGGTGCCGATGACCGCCATGTCGGAGCGCTGGATCGAGTTCATGCAGTCGTTCGGGCAACCCGAGAACTTGAACTTGAACTTGTACGGCAGCGCCGGGCGGTGGATGTCGTCGATGAAGGTGTTGATCACCTGGCGGTGTGCGCGCGACTCGTCGTAGCAGCTCTGCTCGCAGCGCGCGGCGCCGACGCAGCTCATCGAGGTGCGCACCGCCGGGCCGGCGCCGCCGAGGTCGAAGCCGAGCTCGTTCAGCTCGTCGAAGGCGTCCTGCACCTTGTTGGTCTTGGCGCCCTGGAACATGATGTCGCCCGACTGGCCATGGAAGGCGATCAGGCCCGAGCCGTGGCGCTCCCAGATGTCGGCCATCTTGCGCAGCACGTCGGTGTTGTAGTGCATGCCGGCCGGCGGCTGGATGCGCAGGGTATGGAACTCGGCCGCGTCGGGGAACACCGGCGCACCGGCCTCGTCCTTCAACTCGGTGAAGCGCGGAATCACGCCGCCGCCGTAGCCGAACACGCCGACCGTGCCGCCCTTCCAGTAGCCCTTCTTGGTGCGGTACGAGGTCTCGAGCTGACCCATCAGGTCAACCATGTAGTCCTTGTCGTTGGCCAGGCGCTTGAGCCCGGTCACGAAGCTCGGCCAAGGCCCGCTCTCGAGCTCGTCGAGCATCGGTGTCGGATGGGGTTTCTTTGCCATGGTGCAGGGGTCTCCATCGGTGTGCCTGGGCGGCACGGCGGGTCCGGGCAACGTCGCCGCGAATGGTGGCCGCACAAGGCAGCCGACACCATCACCCGCGTTGGTAGCGACGATAGACCGGATAGGGGGCCTCGCCACTACCCGGAAGGGTTATGCAGCGCTCACCCGTACCGGGTATGGACGCTGCGGCGGCGCCCGCGCTCAATGCCGCCTGCGGAGGAACCGATGACGCGCACGACGACCCTGGCCCAGTTGCGCGTCCCCTTGGGCGGCCAGGAGATCGAGTTGCAGCAGGTCGACTATGACGGCGGCGGCATGAGCCTGCTGCGCACCCGCATCCGGGAAAAGAGCCGCTTCACGATCTTCGACATCGATCCGCAGACGGCCAGCGAGTGGGGCCAGGCCCTGTTGCGCTGGGCCGAGACCCAACCCAAGAGTTGACGCCATGCAAGAGACGACCGCATCGATGGTCGACGTCATTTACCCGCTGCATGGCAGCGAGCTGCCACGCGACCACCGGCGCGTGCTGGCCGAGGCGCTCGAACGCCGGGTGCCCTGGCTCGCCGACCCCGCGCAGGCCGGCGTGCACCGCATCAACGTCGTCGCCGGCGGCGGGGCGACCGCCCTGCTGTCGCAGCGGGCGCGGCTGATGCTGCGCGTGAGGCGCGAGCGTGTGGCCGCGCTGGCGCCGCTGCAGGATGCCTTGCTCGATGTCGGCGGTTTCGCGTTGCGGCTGGGCCGCATGGTCGCGGTGCGCGAACTGCTGCCGTACGGCACGCTGTATGCGCACGTCGTGGCCACCGCCGATGACGACGAACTGGCGTTCCTCGAGACCATCGAAGGCGAACTCGACGCGATGCACGTGCCGTGCCGCCGCATCTGCGGCCGGCGCCAGGTGATCGACAACGACGGCGAAACGCTGACCGGCTTCAGCCTGATGCTCGACGGCTTGACGCCGGCCGACTCGCTGCGACTGCTCGAGACCGGCCTGGGCCGGCACCGGCGGCTGGGCTGCGGCATGTTCGTGCCCCACAAGTCGGCCGCGGCGTTGCGCGTCTGAGCGGCACCCCAATTTCACAGCAACTGGAGAGGAAAACCGTGTCGTACCTGGTCAATGGCAGCGAACTCGAAACCGATGAGCAGGGCTACCTGATCGAGCCCGACTACAGCGACGAGGTGGTGCGCGTGATCGCGGCGGCCGAGAACATCGCGCTGACCGACGCGCACTGGAAGGTCGTGGCCTACCTGCGCGACGAGTACCGCGAGCACGGCCACACGCCCAACTTCCGCAACATGCTCAAGGGTGTGGCCGACGTGCTGCCCGGCTGCGACAGCAAGGCGCTTTACGACCTGTTCCCGACCGGCCCGGCCAAGCAGGGCTGCAAGGTGGCGGGGCTGCCGCAGCCCCTCGGCAAGGGCGGGTATTGATGGCCGTCATCGGGCTGCGACCCTTGGCCCGGGGCCGGTTCGGGTCCCTTGCCGGCGATCGACTTTCGGCTTGCCTTGCCGATGTCTTGCAGACGGCGTTGCATTGCCGGGTCCCGCCCCGGCGGGCGGGTAACTTTGGTGTCCGCATCACTTCGCTGCGCGAAGTGAGCGGACCCCCGCTGCGCGAACATTTGCGGCCCCAAATGAAAGTTACCCGCCCGCCGGGGCGGGACCCGGCAGGCTGGCAGTCAGCCAGACCTCACAGCCTTGCTCCCACGGCCATGCGCGCAGCAAGACGCCAAGCTGGGCGGAGCCACTGAGATGTCCACCCTCCCCGCGCCTGCGCATCAAGAGCCACTGGTTCAAGTCCGGTGCGCCCAAGAGCGCCGAGCAGCAGGCCAGCGCGATGGCCTTCATCGTCTGGCGCGTGGCGCAGAACATGTTGAAGCGCATGCGCGGGGCGCAGTTCGACATCGATGCCGGCGTGCCTTACTTCGCCTTCATGCGCGAGGTGCTGGTATTCCTGATCGCCGTCGTCGACCGCACCGCCTATGCCCGCATGGACGACGCCACACGCAGCGCCTTCACCACCGCCATGGTGCTGCACTGTGCCGACACGCTGGCCGGCAACGAGAACGACCTGCTGGGCTCGCGCGCCGACGGCGTGCCGTACCGCGACAGCTTCATCGACCTGGTCAACGAGGTCACGCCGCACTACGCCGAGTTCGGCGCCGATGCGAGCGCCGACCCCGCCGCGGGCTTCACGCCCGATTTCGGCTTCATGCGTTACCTCGGCAGCCGCCTGGCGCCGACCTTGCCGCCGAAGGACCAGCGCTGGGTGCTCGACCAGGTGATGGCCACCGAGGCGCCCGAGGCCGTCGACATCGTGCGCGGCGCGATGCTCGATCTGCTGTCGGCCGAGCCGCGCAAGGCCCGGCGCGCACGCCTGGCGGGGGACTGAGGCGATGCAGGCCGTCAGCGAACGCTCTCGCAGTGCCGTCGCGTCGCCGTTTCTCCTCGGCGACGAAGCCGTCTACCAACGCTGGCGGGCCGAGAAACTCGCGCGCAGGGCCCGCCGCGCCGAGGCCCTGACCGTCGACGTCGCCGACCCGAGGGCGCTGACCGCGGCCGAGCGCGATGCCCTGCTGCAGCGCTGCGCCGACTGGAACATGGCCGTCTACCGCAGCGCGTACCGGCCCGAAGACAGTGCAGGCAAGAGCCTGGCCCGCAGCGTCGGGCGCCAGCTCGGCCTGCAGCGCCTGGACTGCCACTGGTTGGCCGACGAGGACGGCGTCTCCAGCATCACGGTGAGCGAGGCTTCCGACGGCCGCGGCGGCTTCATTCCGTACACCGACCGGCCGCTCAAGTGGCACACCGACGGCTACTACCACCCGCAGGAGCAACGCATCCGCGCCATGTTGCTGCACTGCGTGCGTCCGGCGCGCAGCGGTGGCGTCAACGCCCTGCTCGATCACGAACTGGCCTACATCGCGCTGCGCGACGCCTCGCCTCGCTGGGTGCAGGCGTTGATGGCGCCCGACGCGATGACGATCCCGGCGCGCGAAGACGCCGAAGGCGTGGCACGGCCGGCCCAGGCCGGCCCGGTGTTCGCGGTCGATCCGGCCGACGGCTCGCTGCACATGCGCTACACCTCGCGCACCCGCAGCATCGCGTGGAAGGACGACACCGCGACACTGAAGGCGGTGGCCTTCCTCGAGCGCCTGCTGGCCGACGACAACCCCGACGTGCTGCGCCTGCGCCTCGAGGCCGGCATGGGCCTGGTGGCCAACAACGTGCTGCACGATCGCTCGGCCTTCGTCGACGATCCGGCCCACCCGCGCCTGATCTACCGCGCCCGCTACCTCGACCGCGTGGCGCGACCCACCGGCACGGTGACGACGCTGTAATCCGATGAATCGCACCCGGTATCACCTGTCGGTCGTCTTTGGTATGCCTCTTCGACGGTTTTCTGTTCGCGTTGCCAGCCGCGTCCCGGCCCGGCCGCCGGGGCGGGACCCGGCAAGCAAGCAGTCAGCAAGACATCACCAAAGTGCGCCCGTGGCCACGCCTCCCGCGATGCAGCAATCGCGCTGGAGCCGCTGAAATGGCGCAGTGGGTCACCGTCTGGCGGGCCGCGCAACTGGTCGGCGTACCGCGCGGCGTGCTGCAGCAGCGTGTGCGCGAGGGCGAGATCGAACTCAACGACGGCCTGGTGTCGACCGAGACACTGGTGAAGCTCTATCCCCAGGTCGACCTCGAGCAGTCCGGCATGCTCGAGCGCGTCGTGCGCATCAAGGAGGATGCCTTCGGCCGGCGTGTGCGCGAGCGCCTGTTGCCGAGCCAGGAGGTGCTGGCGCAACGGCTGTTCCGCCAGGGCCAGGAGCTGGCCGACGTGCAGCGCCACCTGCAGCGCTACCACGCACTGGTGATCGAACTGCGCGAGCGCCTGCGCGAGATGCTGGAACGATCGGGCGGCGACGATCCGCGGCTGCTGGCCCTGCAGCAACAACTCAACGACGGCCTGGCACGGGCACTGGCCACCGAATCGGTCGATTGGCTCAACGTCATGGACGACATCCTGAAGGTGGTTTCGGCGCAGGTCACGCTGCGGCCGAGCGGGCATCAGTTCGCCGTGGAAGGCCACGAGACGCTGTTGCAGGCGGGCCTGCGTGCCGGCCTGAAGCTCAACTACGGTTGCGGCAATGGCACTTGCGGCATGTGCAAGGTGCGCGTGATCTCCGGCGACGTGACCAAGGTGATGGCCTTCGACTACGCGCTGTCGGAGGCCGAGAAGCAGCAGGGCTACACGCTGATGTGTGCCCACACCGCCGCCAGCAGCGAGATCACGCTCGAGACGCTCGAGGCCGTCGGGCCGTCCGACATCCCGCAGCAGCAGATCGTCACCAGCGTGCGCGCGGTGCGCGAGCTGGCGCC
Source organism: uncultured beta proteobacterium (assembly GCA_963840805.1). Classification (GTDB taxonomy): domain Bacteria; phylum Pseudomonadota; class Gammaproteobacteria; order Burkholderiales; family Burkholderiaceae_C; genus CADEEN01. Next base: position 111,209 of record CAWJAJ010000016.1, read on the forward strand.
CGACACGCGCCTGCTGCACCTGCAGACGCCGCGCAGCCACCGCCTGCGCTTCCTGGCCGGCCAATCGGTGACGCTGGGCCTGCCGGGCTCGGCCAGCACCGCCGGCGACGACGTGCAGGCCACGCTGCCGATCGCCAGTTGCCCGTGCGACGACCGCAACCTGCAGTTCTACGTGCCGCGCGATCACGACAGCGCGCTGGCGCGCCTGCTGTTCGACGGCGCGGTGCAGGCCGGGCAGTCGATCAATCTGTGGGGCCCGGTCGGCGAATTCGTGCTCGCCGACAGCCCGCGGCCGCTGGTGTTCGCGGCCTGCGACACCGGGTTCGGGCCGATCAGGAGCCTGATCGAACACGCGATGTCGCTCGACACCGCGCCGTCGCTGTCGCTGTTCTGGCTGGCCACGCGCGGCGACGGGCACTTCCAGGCCAACCAGTGCCGCGCCTGGTCGGCCGCGCTCGACGCCTTCGAGTACACCCAGCTCACCCATGCCAGCGCCAGCGCCGGCGCGCGGCAGGTGGCCGCGGCGATACGGGCCGACCTGTTCGACATCGACTGCGACTTCTACGTCGCCGGGCCGCAGGATTTCGTGACGACGCTGTGCACCGCGCTGCGCGAGGCCGGCGTTCCGGCCGGCCAGGTCGTGGCGGAGGCCTTGTGAACGATCAACCCACGGCCAGCGACGATGCCGGCTGCAGCGGCGGCGAAGCGTTCGCGCTGCGCGTGCTCGGCGACAGCATGGCGCCCGAGTTCGTCGAGGGCGAGATCATCATCGTCGAGCCCGACGGCGCACTGCGCGACGGCAGCTACGTGCTGGCGCAACCGGGCGGCGAGTGGATCTTCCGGCAACTGGCGCGCCACGGTGACGGCTGGTGCCTGCGCGCGCTGAATCCGGCCTATCCCGAGCAGCCGCTGGCCGATCTGGCCTCGATCCACGGCGTGATCATCCAGAAGGCCGTGCCGGGCCGGCGGCGGCTGACCAAACACTACGTCTGAGCGACTCCTCATGCCCTACTTCGTCTTCAGCGTCCGCCCCTTTGCGCAGATCGAGAAGCTGGCCGACTTCGCGGCCTTCAAGGAGGCCTCGGCGCACGCCAAATCCCTGCGCGCGACGCAGGCTGCCGGCGACAAGGCCAAGATCAAGGTGATGTTTGCCGACAATCAACAACTGGCCGAAGACCTGCTGTGCCAGACGCGCGAACCGGGCCCGACCGGTGACGATTGAGCCTGTAGCGAAGCGATGAGCGATCAGGATCCGCCGCTGAGCAGCGCCTGCTGCGAGAGCACGGCAGCCTGCGTGTTCGCGAAGGCGCTGCTGGCGCGGGCTGCGGTGTGCGAGCTGGCCACGCGACGCACGGTGGGCGAACGCGAGATCATCGAGTGCGCCTCGCCGGTGGCACGCACCAACTGCGGCACGCTGGGCGCGCTGCTGCACGAACGCGCCCGCTTTGCGCTGCGCCTGCCGGCGCCGGGGCATCCGGTGGTTCACGCCCAGGCCTTGCGGCTGCAGTGCGGCGGCCTGGCCGGCCTGCAGCAGGCGTTGGGGGCCGCGCAGGCCAACGTGCACCGGATGGTCGGCACCGCGCACGAGCGCTATGGCAGCCTCACCGAGGTGCCGTGGGACGCCATCGTCGACGCCATCAAGGCCTGGCAATCGCGCCGCCCGCGCCGGCCCCCCGGGTCATGATTGCCGAGGCCCCCGACCCGCGCCTCGTCGATGCCGTCCAGACCAACTGCCACATCGCCGACGCGCGCCAAGCCGCCGACCTGCCGCTGTGCATCTACCTGCTGCAGATGCGCGAGCTGTACCGCTGGGAGCGGGGCCTGCCGTTCGGCGCCAGGCTCGACCGCGACGCGGTGGGCGCGTGGCTGACTCAACGTGAGGCCCTGTGGGCCACGCTCGAGCAGCGGCCCTACGTGGCGCTGCCGATCGGTGATCGACTGTTCGATCCGCTCGATGCCGAACGGTTGAATACCGAGTTGGCGCCGCTCGGCCTGGTCTATGGCGCGGGTCTCGAGGCCGCCAATCGGCAGGCCTTCTTTCTGGCCCGGCTCGAGCAGCAGCGCAAGCGGGACAACGGGGTGTGGCTGCAGGTGTGCGGCCAGGAGCACGCGCGCGGCCTGTTCGCGCCGCCGGCCGCGCTGGCGGGCGGCCGCACCGTCGTGTTGCGGCGCGAATCGCTGGCGCGCTGGCTGTGGGAGAAGTTCGAAGCCTTCAGCCTGCGCCGCGCCGACGGCCCGTTCAAGGCCCTCGCCGATGCCTACGGGCTGTGTGACGACGACGCCTTCGTCGCGGCACTGCCGCGCCTGGTCGATGAGCTGAGCGAAACGCTGGTGCTGCACGAGCTGGGCGAACACCGCGCCGGCCAAGTGCTCGGGCCCGGCTGGGCCGCGATGCGGCTGGCGCTGCGGCAGCGCCGCACCGAACTGCATGTGCGCGCGGTGCGCGACCACATCGCCGACCTGGCGGTGACGCTGCCAACGCTGCTCGACCGCGGCGCCGAGACGGCCCTGCACTTCTGGTTCGCCAACTTCGACGGTATGCGCGAGCAGCTGTTTCCGTCGCTGCCGGCGGCCTACGCCGCGTGGCGCGAAGGCGATGCCGGTCAGGCCCTGCGGCACGCTGCAGATGCCGGCGCGCGGCACTTCCGTGAGCTTGCCGGCCGGGTGCTGGTGCTGCATGAACACCTGGGCTGCGATGCCGAGCAGGCGATCGATCGCCTGCTGACGGCACCGGACGCCGTGTGCCGGGTGGCGCTGCCAGAGCGTTGAGTCGATGGGTGGGCCCGGAAGGACCCGAACCTTCGAGCGACGGACGACGAGGCGCACTCGGTCCAGACTTGTCATCGGCTTGGGGCCGCCTTCGCTTGCCGCCAGCCGAGCACCGTAGTCGGGGAAAGGCATGACAAGGGTGGCGTGAGTTTCCCAGCTCCGACGCCACGACGCCTGTGCGTGCGCTAGCGCACGGACCCAACCGGGTCACGGGGCTACCTTGCGTGTCGGCCCGTCCCTTGTATGCACCACGTGCACGACCCGTACGCCCGAGGCGAGCAGCACAGATTTCAGCCGATGGGAGCCCGCATGAGACGTCGAGCAAGCATGACCCAGCCGCCGCCGATCGGCCGCGACGCCATCTATTTCAAATGCAACACAAGCTCACACGGCCGTCTCGATTCCCGCCATAGCATGGTCTGTTCGCATCGACGCGGTGCATCCCTTGGAAGTGGACGCCGACGATGAAGGCCCCCGAGTTCAAGGTTGTTGCCCGTCTCGTACAGATCGCGGGAGTCCTTGGCGCCATCTCCGCGCGTGCCGGGAGCGCCGCGCCGCATGTCATCGACAGGTTGGGCCCAGTATGTTGATCCATGCGCACAAGCCGCCCGTGAGCATCGGGACGCGGTTCCGGGAGGTGCTGCACGATGAAGGGGTCAGTGGACTGATCCTTCACGCGGCGCAAAAGGCGGAACGGGCGCTCCTGCACGTCGAGCGTGTGGCCTTCTATGACACGGACCTCACCCAAGCGCTGGTTTGCCTCCCCCCGCCCCCTGCCGCGGTCGAGTTCATCGTGGCGACGCCCCACCACCTCCTGCACCGCCACCGCGCAACGCTCGAAGCGGACTTCGACCTGGCGCCGCAGGAAGTGCAGGGGCGCTTGGCCCGCTCGCACGTGGCCCTGCTGAGCCTGCACGAGGGTGTCGTGATCGCCATGCTCTGGCTCGCGTTCAACGCGCAGAAAGTCAGCGAGATCGGCAGGACCATGGTGCTGCGCCCCGGCGAGGCGCTGACGTATAACGCGCTCACCATCCCTGCATGGCGAGGCCGCGGGGTCAATCCCCACCTCAGCCAATTCGCACTCCACTGCGCCATGCAACACGGCGCAAGGCGGCGCATCAATTGGCGGCGGCTCGGCAATGCGCCTGCGATGCGCGTCGCCGCCAAACTCGGGGACAGATTGTTCGCGGTGGTGACGACCGTGCGGGTGCTGGGGGTTGAGCAGGCGCTTGTCTTCGGCACACATTCGGCGCGATTGCTACCGCTGCTGCAAAGCGCCTGAGAGAAGTGACCCCGCAAGACACGACAGGGCGACAAGTGGAAACTTCCGGCACAAAGCTGAACCGAAGTGGGTCTGGCGAGAAGCAGTCTTCGATGATCAAGCAATCAGCGCGACGCGTACGGCGCTCGTACGGTTCGGGGAGTTGCAGTGTCTAGCGTGTTCCCCTCGGTGACACGGTCACCATCGCACCGCGCCATGGCCCCAGGCGATCCGTCGCCTTCGATGGCCGACGCCTGGCACAGCGGTCATCTGATCGGCACCTTCGAACTGCGCGGCGTCGTGTCCCGCAGCACCTCGGGCATCGTCTATCGGGCGTGGGATCATGGCCTGGCCATCGCCGTGGCGATCAAGGAACACCTGCCGACGCCAATGGCACGACGCCTGGCCAACGGCGACGTGGCCCCGGCGACGCCGAACGCGGGCACGGCCTACGACGGCAGCCTCCACGCCTTCATCGAAGGCACGCGTGCGCTCGCGCGGTGCGATCACCCGGCGCTGGTGCGCATGCTGCATCTTCATACCGCTCACGGCACGGCCTATCGTGTCATGCCCTGGGTCGCCGGCGAGCCGTTGCGCGAACTGCGCTACGGCATGTCGCAGCCCCCCGACGAGCCGGCGCTGCGTGCAATGCTCGACGCGCTGCTCGGTGCACTGGAGGCGGTGCACCGCGCCGGTATCGTGCACGGTGGCGTGCACCCGTCGCAAATTCTCCTGCTGCGCAGCAAGCAGCCGGTGCTTCTCGGCCCCCACGCCGTCGCCGCGGATGTCGGCGGCGTCACTGCCGGCCCCTGGACCGATCTGCGCGCACTGGCCGACGTGGCGCGTTTTTGCATCGGCGGCACGCCGCCGACGGCCGAGGGCCAGCCGGTCGAGCCGACGGCGCAGATCGTCGAGCGCTTGATATTCGACGATCGAACGGTGCACTACGGCCAGGAATTCATGCGCGTTCTCGACGCCGCCGCATCGCCCGATGTTGCGCAGCGCCCGCAGTCGGTGGCTGAGTTTCGCGAGCGCTTGCGCGAGGCGGCACGGCTCGATGCCGGGCCCGAGGCGGCCGACAGGCCGGTGCCGGCCGAAATCCTCCGCCCGCCTGACAGCGGGCAAGCTGCCAGCGATGCCGCGGTCGAGCTCATGATCCAGCGCGTCATCGGGGCGATTCCGCCGCGTACGCCGGCCAAGCCGCGGCCGCTGCGCCAGGATCCCAAGTTCGAGCCGGGCGAACAGCCGCAGCGATCGGCGGCGAGCGAGCCCTTCATCGACGCGACGGACCTGCCGCCGACGCGCAGGCCCGCACCGGCGCGCCGGCATGCACGGTTCGGCGCTCGCGTGGTCGCCGTATTGGTGGCTGTTGTCGGGTTTGGCGCCTGGCAGTGGCTTTACCAACCGGTGTCGACGGACGTCGCCCCGTCGGTATCCGAAGTGGCCACCGCGCCGTCGTCCGTGGTGCCTTCACCCGCGCCGGTGATCGCCGCGCAGCCACCCGAGCCCGTGCCCGTGCCCGTGCCCGTGCCCACCGTCATCGAAGCGGCAGCACCTTCGACGGCCACCGCGGCCTCACCGCTGGCTGAAGCGACCCCGGTCGAGCCAACGTCCGCGCGGGTCGAACCCGCCGTGGCCCGGCCCGCGCCCGTGCGTGGCCCGCGCGAGGCCTGCGGCGAGCGCACGCAGTTCTCGCTCTATCTCTGCATGCAACAACAGTGCGCACGCACCGCATGGACGAACCATCCGCAGTGCGTGCGGTTCAGGGCCACCGACCTGGTCGAGTGAAGCGATGGCATCGCTGACGCCGACACCGGAAAGTGGCCCCGTCCTACAAACGGCAGGCTCGTCGCCGGTGAACATGTAAACCATGAACACCGCAAGTTCGTCGCATTGGTGGCTCGGCCGGTTTGCTGCGCGATTGCTCCAGTTGAATCCCCATGCGAGCGCGGCGAGCGCCATTCGCCGTGCGGTGGACCACTATGACCGTGCCTCCCGATGGGGACCTGACGAGGCGGCCGACATGTTCTATCGCCAAGCCCTGGGTGCGCGTGCCATCGCCCGCGGGCGCGTGACGCGCGGTACGCAATCGCGGTCGGCGGCTTACGGGGCCGCTCTCGGCAGGGGCGCGCGGTGAAGCGACTGGTCGCAGGGCTCCTGGCGTGCGCGGCCGGCATGGCTGCCGCCGACCCAGGCAACCCGTGTGGCGCACCCGCGTCGGCGACCAAGATCCCGTACGCCGATCTGGCTTCGAGCCAGACCGGATTCCAGTGCGCCCCGTCCCCGCTCGGCAACGGTACGCTACCGACGTTTCGCTCCAATGCGGCAGGCACGGTCGCTTGGTGGTACTGCCCGAGCTCCAGCGGCCATTGGCGATTGAACTGGGGTGCCGCCACGTCCGCCAGCCTGAGCGCCAGCCATGTGCTTGCCGAGCTCTACACCGTGATGACTGCCGCGGACCCGAGAGCCGCATTCCACGCGGTGGTCGCAAAGAACGTCAGGTTGCCGCTGAGCGATCCGAGCCTGACACCGGTGTGGTGCCCGTTCGCGTCTCAGATGGTTTCGGGCGCGCCGGCCGCGGCCGTGAAGGCGCGTTCTGCAGTGGCACTGAAGTCCGGCCCCATCGTGACGGCGGACGCTGTCCGTTGAAGTGCCGTCATCACACGACAACGGCCCGACATCGCTGCCACGCCGTTGATCCGAGGGGTGGGCCCCTGAAGGATTCGAACCTTCGACCGCCGGATTGACATCGCTGGTCAGCGCTCGTTTGTCAACCACTCGAGCTCGCCTTGGGTCGTCACGGCTTGCCCTTGCTCGGCATGGTTGTCGCCTCTCGCGTTGTCGCGCGTTGCCCGTCGGGACCGGGCGGCCGGTTGCGCACGGTCAACGTCGCTGAGTGCACCGTCCCCTACGCTCACGTCATCGTCGAAGCCGGTGAGCAAGATGTCGTTGCGATGGATCTGGCCGGTGCTTGCGGCGGGCCTGTTGTCGGCCTGCGCCAGCGGCGGGCCACGGCTGGAGCCGCCGGCGGCACCGGCCTGCTGTGCGTCGCTGGCCGATTTGGCGTACCGGCCGCTCGACGCCGGTGCGAACTTGCGGGTGGATTTCGGCCCCGACGCGCCGAGGTTTTCGTTCGACAGCGGCGCGAGCCCCGTCGCCGCGTTCCGGCTGCCGGCGACGCCGCGGCCATTGATGGTCGACGTCGTCAGCCACCAGGTCGCCGGGCCGGGCCTCGTCGAGCAGATCTACTTCTCGTTCCTGAACCGCAAGGCCACCGCGTTCAACCCGACGGTGTTGATCGTCGATGCGCAGTTCCGGGTGCGGCGCAGCGTTTCGGCGGAAGGCATTACCGTCTACTGCAACCTGACCGACGTGGCGGGCGGTGGCCCGATCGTCGAAATGCACGTGCCGATCAGCGAGCCCGCCGCCGACGCCGCGTACCTCGTACTTGCCACCACCGACGCGCAGCGCGCCCGAACGTACGACAGCTTGTGCAAGGACGTGCCGCTGGTCTACGGCGACCTCGGCCGCATCGAGCTGGCGCTCCACGCGCCGGCCTTCGGCGACGGCCGGATCGTGCTGGACACCGCTGCCGGCTGGTACCCCGGCCGGCGCGAACTCGGCGTGTGGAACGAAGTCGTGACCGGGTTCAAGGACCCGATCCAGGGCCGGCTCGTGCTCGGCGAGCAGCAGCTCGCCTACTACCGCTACCAGGGCGGCACGTTGCAGCGGCAGTTCGACATGCCGCTCGACCGCGTCGTGATGGCCAATGCGAATCAGGCCGCGCCGAAGACGCTCGCCGTAGCCTTCGCCGGCGAGCCGCGCCGAGCACTCACCTGGCACACGTTCGTGTTCCCGACCAAGACCCGTGCGCCGGATGCGCGGCCGCCCGACTTCGAGCAGGCGCTGCGGCAGCGCATCCTCCCGGACAGGCTGGTCGAGACCATCGGCTTTGCGGCAGCGCCGTGGTCGCCGGAGCTGGGGTTCCGCGTGATTCCCGGCAGCGGCGACCGCGACAACGCTGCGTCCCGCATCGGCCACGACGCCGTCGTGGGCGGCATCGTCACCGCGTTGCCCTGCGGCCTGTGCCAGATCGGCGGTTGCACGCCCGACATGCTCGTGGCCTGCGCAGCCGCATTCTCGGTAGGCGCCGTGATCGGCGGCGTCTGGAGTGCCGGGCATGAGTTGGTCAGCGGCGGCTTCAAGGCCAGCAACGAGCCGACGTCCGGCGCATCGGCGGCCGACGTGCGCCAGGCCGCCGTGACGCCGGTAGCCACAACGAGCCGGCGCTTCGATCACATCGCTCTGCAGCAGTGCGTGCTGAATGCCGCGGCGCAGCGCGACGGTCCGGCGTGGCGCGAGCAAGGGTTGACTGCGCGGTTCCAGCCGGTGGCCGGCCGGCCCTCGGCGCCCGACGGCAGCGCTGCCGCCTACGCGGACCTGGCCGGTGCGAACGTCCGGCACGTCGTCGAGACCCACGTGGCCGGACTCACGCTCGTGGCCAGGAGCCGGGGCGCGGCTGAAGTGCCAACGGTCGATGCATCCGCGACGCTGAACATCGACGGCAGCATGCGATTCATCGACCTGGCCAGCGGCAACGTGCACACCACGCCGCTGGCGTGGCGCAGCGAGCCGCGCACCCTCGCGCAGTGGGCCGAGTTGCCTGCCGAGGCCATCATCGCGGAGCTCGACTACGCCTGCCAGAGGATCGCCGAAGACGCGGTGAAAGCGGCGCACGCGCGCTGGCGCAGCAGTCGCTGACGGGTCTGCCGCGGCGCGGTGGCTACGCCACAAGGACCGACGGATCAAGAGTCGGCCAACGGCCTGGGAACACTGTTATGAATCAACCACTTGGGATGCCTGCCGCATCGCTTCCCAGGCCCGGCCCGGATCAATTTCGTCACAGCCAACATGCATCTGGCGCAAACGCGTCACAGGCGCGGGTTTGGGCGTGGACGCCTGCCGCCGGTGACGCAGATTTGAGAATGATGGGGACGCCGAGGTCGAAGCCTACGGCACACCCTGGACGACCGCAGCAAACCCGGCCCGGGCGATACCTGCTCCGGCCAGTTCCACACCCGCTGCCTGGTCGACAATCCAGCCGCGCGCTGCGTCCACATCCGGCATCGCCTCGCGCAGTACGCGCAAAGCGCGCGCGTCGTCACCGCGACCGGTCTTGACTTCCACTGCAATCCGCTCGCTGCCGCGATCGAGCACGAGGTCGATCTCCGCGCCCACGGCGGTGCGCCAGAAGAAGGCTTGCGTGGTCGGGTGCAGCAGCCGCTCGCGGCGCAGCACATCCTCGATGACGAACCCCTCCCAACTCGCACCCCGCGAGGGGTGGGAGGCCAACTCGTCCGCTGTCGAGATGTTGAGCAGGTGGTGCAGCAGGCCCGAATCGCGCAGATAAGCCTTGGGTGCCTTCGTCAGCCGCTTGCCGACGTTGCGGAAGTACGGCGGCAGCCGGCGCAGCAGGTAGATCGATTCCAGCACATCGAGGTGCCGCAGCAGCGTGTGGTGGGATACGCCGAGAGACCCGCCCAGCGCCGAGGCATTCAACAAGCCGCCATGCTGATGCGCCAGCATCGTGAGCAGCCGGCGCATGAACAGCGGGTCGGCGCGCACCCCGTATTGCGGCAAGTCGCGCTCGAGTACCAGGCGCAGGTACGACTCCCACCAGGCACGCGAGTCGCCACGTAGCGCATCCGGAAATCCGCCCTTGAGCCACAGCTGAGACCAGGCCACGGCATCCGGTCCTTGTTCCGCCTCGTGGGCTGTGAGCGGATCCAACTCGATCACGGCCGCGCGCCCTGCCAGCGACTCGGACACCCCGCGTACCAACGCGGGCTGCGCTGAGCCGAGCACGATGAACCTGCCGAGTCGGGCGCGCTGTGCGTCGACGGCTCCGCGCAGTGCACTGAAGACCGAGGGCACGGCCTGGGCTTCGTCGAGAATCAATCCTGTGTCGGCATCGGCGCCGGCGTCAAGCTCGAACCGTGCATCCTGGCGGAACCGCTCGGCAGTTCTCGGGTCCTCCAGATCGAGATAGCGGTGTGTCTTGAACGCTGCCCGTGCCAGAGTCGTCTTGCCGACCTGTCGCGCGCCGAGCACGACGACGATCGGGAAACGCGCCGCCGCGGCGTGCAGCGTCGTGATGATCGAGCGAGGAAACATCGTTGCATTTTGGAAGCGTCCCTTCCAATTTGCAAGCCTACCCAGTTCACCCAGTCGAACGGGTCGCCTCGTTAGCGGCCGGTGATTCACCACCCCATCCCTGCCACCTCCGCGTCGATTCGAACCCTACATGCCGAGTCGAAGATGATGATTCCGTCCCGGACGCCGTCGGCGCTCAAGGTCGAATACGACTCCTGCAGTCGAGTCATCCCTGCGGCCGGCGCGAGGAGCAAAGCGCTAGTTGGGTTCTTGATGGCGACGAGGCACGTATGCGTCACGGTCCACAAAGGCCAACGGCCTGGCATCACTGCCAAGCCGTTGATTTGAATGGTGGGCCCTGAAGGATTCGAACCTTCGACCAACGGATTAAGAGTCCGCTGCTCTACCAACTGAGCTAAGGACCCGCTCGATGAATCGAGTGGTGGGTTGTGCAGGATTCGAACCTGCGACCAACGGATTAAAAGTCCGCTGCTCTACCGACTGAGCTAACAACCCGTCCGCAGAGGGCGGCATTATAGAGGCAGTTTCCGGCCGCGCTTCAGGCCTGCGGCTGCCGCTGATGCAGCAGCTGCTGGATCACCTCGCCGGCCGCGCGCGAAGCCGAAGGTGGCGGTGACGGTGACGCTCGATCCGTAGCCGTGGCAGTTGAGGTTGCCCTCGACGTCGCACTCGCCTTCGGGCACGTGCACGCTCTCGCGCGAGAACACGCAGCGCACGCCGATCGGGCCCTTGCGCGCCGCGCCGTCCTGCTGGCGCAGGCGCTGGCGCAGCGCGGCGAGCAGCGGGTCGTGCGTCGCGCCGGCGAGGTCGTCGACCTCGACGCGGTGGGCGAGTTGCTTGCCGCCGGCGGCACCGACGCAGACGAAGGCCACGCGCTCGCGCAGCGCCCACGCGGCCAGCGCCTGCTTGGCGCGCACCTGGTCGCAGGCGTCGACCAGCGCATCGACGGGCTGCGGCAGCAGCGCGGGCCAGTTGTCGGCACCGGCAAACTCCTCGACCGCGTGCACCACGCAGCCCGGATGGATGTCGGCCACGCGCGCGGCCAGCGCCTGCGCCTTGGCCTGCCCGAGCGTGGCGCCCAGCGCCTGCACCTGGCGGTTGATGTTCGATTCGGCGACGTGGTCCAGGTCGATCAGCGTCAACGCGGCCACGCCGCTGCGCGCCAGCGCTTCGGCGGCCCACGAGCCGACACCGCCGAGGCCGACCACCGCGACGCGCGCCGCGCGCAGGCGGGCGTAGCCGGCGTCGCCGTAGAGGCGGCGCAGGCCGCCGAAGCGGCGTTCGAGATCGGGCGCCAGATCGTCTGCCGGTAGCGGTTTCACGGCGCTCATGGCCTTCATGCCGAGCGCTCGACGCGCCAGACCTGGTAGCGCACGGCGAGCACGGCGCCGGCGATGATCGCGGCCAGCGCGATGAAGCTGCCGAGCGCCAGCGTCGACACGCCCGACAGGCCCTGCCCGACCGTGCAGCCGAGCGCGGTGACGCCGCCGACGCCCATCAGCACCGCACCGACGAGGTGGTTGGCGGTGTCTTCGGCATTGGCAAACCCTTCCCAGCGAAAGCTGCGGCTCGCCAGCGCCCACAGCGCCGAGCCGACGACGACGCCGGCCGTGCTGACGATGCCGAGCGTCAGCAGCTTGCTCTTGTCGCTGAAGAAGAGCAGCCAGTCGATGCGTGTAGGCGACCGGCGCCACGAAACTCAGCGACTCCATGCGCTGCGAGTTGGTGGCGACGAAGGCTTCCTGCAGCGTGTTCGGGATCTTCGGCCACGTAGCCCAGCCGGCCCGACACCCACCACATCGCGGCGACCACCGCGCCGATGCCGGCGCCGCCGAGCAGCACGTCGGCCGCTGCGGCCTTCGGCGCGCGCCAGCGCCCAGGCCACCAGGCCGCCACCGAGCAGGGCGCCGAGCGCGAGCGCCGCCTGCGCCTTGGCCAGGCCGAGCGCCGCGGCGGCCAGCGCCGGCAGGTCCTGCCCGGCGGCGAGCTCGATCGCCACACGGTCGACCGTGGCCACGCGGACCACCGCCGGTGATGCCCCGCAACGTGGCGAAGGCCGCCACGCCGAGCACGACGAAGACCACCAGCGACTTGAGGTTGCCGCCGCCGATGCGCACCAGCGTCTTGCTGCCGCAGCCCGACGCCAGCACCATGCCGAAGCCGAACATCAGGCCGCCGACGATGGCCGACAGCCAGGTCAGGCGCGGCGCGGCATAGATGCTCTTGCCGGCGTCGAGCCAGCCCGCGCGCGACCATCGCGTTGAAGCCGAGCATCGCCACGCCGATGGCCAGCGCCCACATGCGCATGCGCGACCAGTCGCCGATGTTGACGATGTCGGCCACCGCGCCCATGGTGCAGAAGTGCGTGCGCTGCGCGATCGCGCCGAACAGCCGCGCCGAGCCCGAACGCGGCCCACAGCACCTGCGAGGCCACCGCCCCCATGTCGATCTGCTGCATGCGGCAATTCTAGGAGGAGGCCGCCGGCTCTGGAGCCGCGCCGCCCGCGCCGGCGCTACTTCAGCGCCGCCAGCCGTTCCTTGCCGGCCTGCGCGGCCTCGGACTGCGGGTACTTCTTCAGCAGGTCGGCCAGCGTCACGCGCGCGCCCTTGCTGTCCTTCATCTCGGCCTGGCAGTTGGCGATCGCCAGCAGCGCCTCGGGCACGCGCGGGTGCTCGGGCGCGCCGGCGATGAAGGCGCGGAAGCTGGCGATCGCTTCCTTGTACTCGCGCTTGCCGTACAGCGCGTTGCCGAGCCAGAAGCGCACCGAGTCGAGGTAGCCGCTGGCCGGATAGCGGCGGGCTGAACGCGTTGAAGCGCAGTCGCCGCGCCGGCGAAATCGCCGCTGCGGATCAACGCGAAGGCCTCGTCGTACTGGCGCTTCTCGTCGGCGTCGGCGAGGAACTCCTTGCCGTCGACGGCCACCTTCTGCGGCTCGAGCTTGCGGATGCGGTCGTCGACGCCCTGCGCGATGTCCTTCTGCCGCCGCTGCAACTCGGCCACGTCGCGCGCGAGCTGCTCGTTGCTGCCGCGCTGGCGCGCCAGGTCGGCGCGCAGCGCCTCGAGCTGGTTGTTCAGGTCGAGCAGGCTGCGGCGCAGCTGCTGCACCTGCTCGAGCAGCTCCTTGTTCGCCGTGGCCAGTTCGGCCAGGCGCTTGCTGGTCTGCTCGTCGCTGGCGCGCAACTCGAGGATCGCCTTGCGCGCCTCGTTGTCGGGGAAGAGCTGGGCCTGCACCGAGCCAGCCGATGCGGCCAGGACCATGGCAGACCAACAGACGCCGCGGATCCGGCTCCGCCGGGCCGCCGGCGTGCGCCCCCGCGAGGCGGCCAAGGTCCAGCGACGCAGTCGCTGACTGCTGCGGGGAGGCGCGCAGGCTGCTTCATCACGGTCCTTCAGCTCGGCGCGGCGGTTCTTGGCCCAGGCGGCTTCGTCGCTGCCCTGCACCGCCGGCCGCTCCTTGCCGAAGCTCACCGCCTCGAGCTGGTTGTCGGCGACGCCCAGCAGCGCCAGCGAACGCAGCACCGCTTCGGCGCGCTTCTGGCCGAGCGCCAGGTTGTATTCGCGGCCGCCGCGCTCGTCGGTGTGGCCCTCGATCGTGGTGCGCTGGTTGCGGTTGGCCGCCATGCGCTTGGCATGCGCCTCGATCAGCGGGCGGAACTCGTCCTTGACGACGAAGCTGTCGAAATCGAAGTAGACGATGCGCGTCGGCGCCGGTGGCCGCGCTCTTGTCGACATTGACGGTCGTCACCTGCGACGCGCCGCCACCCTGCCCGGCGCCCGCGGTGCCGGCGCCACCGCCGACCGGCGTGGGCGTGCGCGATTCGACCGGCACATCGGATTTGTCGTCGAGCTTGACCGGCGAGCTGCATCCAGCGGCCAGTACGGCGATGGCGAAGCGCCGAGGACGAGAGAAAGGCGTTTCATCGAGTCTCCTTCTTTGAGCGGTGTTCGGTCGTGGATCAGCGGTTGAACGGGCCCCACACAGGCTCGCGCACATCGAGCCCCGACGACAGCAGGCGGGTCTTGATGCGGCCGTCGAGCGTGGTGGTCATCAGCACGTCGCGGCCCTGCGCGCGCGAGGCGTAGATGATCAGCTTGCCGTTGGGCGCGAAGCTGGGGCTTTCGTCGTCGTTGGTGTCGGTCAGGGCCTGAACGTTCCCGCTGGCCAGGTCCATCGTGTGCAGGCGGAAGCTGTTGCCGCCCAGGCGCGAGACGTAGGCCAGCGTGCGGCCGTCGGGCGAAAGCGCCGGGCTGATGTTGTAGGCGCCGGTGAACGTCACGCGCTCGGCATTGCCGCCGGCCGCCGGCATGCGGTAGACCTGCGGGCCGCCGCCGCGGTCGCTGACGAAGTAGAGCGTGCGGCCATCGGGCGTGAAGGCGGCCTCGGTGTCGATCGCGTTGCTCTGCGTCAGGCGCTTCAGGCCGCTGCCGTCGCGGCCCATCGAGTACAGCTGCGTGACGCCGTCGCGCGACAGCGAGCGCCACCAGCTGGCGGCCGTCGGGCGACCAGGCCGGTGCGCTGTTGCTGCCGCGGAAGTTGGCCACCGCGCGGCGCTGGCCGCTGGCCACGTCCTGCACCCAGACCACGGCCTTCTGCTGACTCGAACGACACATAGGCCAGCTCGCGGCCATCGGGCGACCAGGCCGGCGAGATGATCGGCTCGGCGCTGGCCAGCGCCACCTGGCCGCCTTCGCCGTCGGCATCGGTGATGCGCAGCGTGTAGCGGTTGGCCGCGCGCGTGACGTAGGCGATGCGCGTCGCGAACACGCCCTTGTCGCCGGTCAGGCGCTCGTACACCGCATCGGCGATGCGGTGCGCCGCCAGGCGCAGGTCGGCGGTCACCACCGCCAGGCTCTGGCCGCCGAGGTCCTGGCCCTTGACCACGTCCCACAGCTTGTAGCGCACGTCCCAGCGGCCGTCGGCCAGCCGGCTCACCGAGCCGGCCACCAGCGCATCGGCGCCGCGGCCGCGCCATTCGCTCATCGACGGCGCGCGAGGTCTCGTCGATACGCCGTGGCCACATCGAGGTTGCGGAACTGGCCGCTGCGCTCGAGGTCGGCGCGCACGATGGCGGCGATCGGCTCGGCCCGCCTTGTCCTCGTCGCGAAAGCGCGCGATCGCCACCGGCAACTGCGTTGCGCCGACGCCGGTGATCTCGACTCGGAACTGGGCCCAGGCCGGCAGCGTGCCGCAAGCGGCGAGGCCGGCGCAGACACGGCGGCGGGTGGCAAAGGTCGGGGACAGGGGCATCAGGGCGCAAGCGGCGGGCCGCGGGTAGCACAGGGGCGCGGGCATTGTAGGCACGGCGCGGTGTCGGGGCGGGCCGATGACTGGCCCCGATAATGTGCCCGGCTGTGACGCGCCCGCCGCGCAGCCACCCCACCCGCCCATGCCGACCACCCCTGCTGCAACGCCTGGCGCGCATCGCGCCGTACTTTCGCGCCAGCCGTGCCGGCTTCGGCGCGGCCATCGCGGCGGCGGCCATCGCCGCAGCCACCGAGCCGATGCTGCCGGCGCTGTTGAAGGCCTTGCTCGACGAGGGCTTCGGCGCGGCACGCCGTTTCCCGCTGTGGATGGTGCCGGTGGCCATCATCGGCCTGTACCTGCTGCGCGGCGCGGCAGCGTTCATGGCCCAGTACGCGCTGGCCTGGTCCGCCAACCGCGGCGTGCTGGCGCTGCGCGACGCGATGTTCGCGCGCCTGCTCAACGCCGCACCGGCGCTGTTCACGCAGCACAGCGCCAGCAGCCTGACCAACACCATGGTCTACGAGGTGCAGGCCGGTGCCAGCTGGCTGGTGCAGGCGCTGCTGGTGATCGTGCGCGACTCGTTGACGATCGTGGCGCTGTTCGGCTACCTGCTGTGGCTGAACTGGAAACTGACGCTGCTGGTGGCGCTGCTGGCGCCGGCGGTGGCGCTGGTGATGCGCGTGGTGTCGCGGCGGCTCGACCGCCTGACGCGCGCGCACCAGGCCGCCACCGACGAGCTGGCCTACGTGGTCGAGGAGAACGTGCTGGCCTGGCGCATCGTGCGCCTGCACGGTGCGGCGCCGGCGCAGAGCCAGCGCTTCGGCACGCAAAGCCAATGGCTGCGCCGGCTGATGGTCAAGTCGGCCGCGGCCGCGGCGATCAGTTCGCCGATCACGCAGTTGATCGCCGCGGTGGCGCTTGTCGGCCGTGGTGGTGCTGGCGCTGTGGCAGAGCGCGGGCGCGGCGGCGGCCAGCAACAGTGCCACGGTCGGCAGCTTCGCCGCCTTCATCACCGCGATGCTGATGCTGGTGGCGCCGCTCAAGCACCTGTCGGACAGCACCGGGCCGCTGACGCGCGGCCTGGCCGCGCTCGAGCGCGGCATCGACCTGGTCGAACGCAGCCCGCGAGGAACAGGGCGGCACGCTACGTGCCGGCCGGCCGCGTGCGCGGCGAGATCGAGTTGCGCGGCGTGGGCCTGCACTACCGCGACGACGCACGAGCCCGGCGCTCGACCGATGTCGATCTCACGGTCGCCGCCGGCGAAACGGTGGCGCTGGTCGGCCCCTCGGGCGCGGGCAAGACCTCGCTGGTCAACCTGCTGCCGCGATTCCTGGAGCCGACCCAGGGCGAGTTGCGGCTCGACGGCGTGCCCCTGCGCGAATGGCGCATCGACGCGCTGCGGCGCCAGTTTGCGCTGGTCAGCCAGGACGTCGTGCTGTTCAACGACACCGTGGCGGCCAACGTCGCGCTCGGCGACGCCTTCGATGGCGAACGCGTGCGTGCGGCGCTGGCAGAGCGCCCACCTGCTCGACTTCGCACTCGGGCTGCCGCAGGGCATGGACACGCTGATCGGCCACAACGGCAGCCAGCTGTCGGGCGGCCAGCGCCAGCGGCTGGCGATCGCACGCGCGATCTACAAGGACGCGCCGGTGCTGATCCTCGACGAGGCCACCTCGGCGCTGGACAGCGAAAGCGAGCGCGCGGTGCAGGACGCGCTCGAGCTGCTGATGCAGGGCCGCACCACGCTGGTCATCGCGCACCGCCTGTCGACCATCGAGCACGCCGACCGCGTGGTGGCGATGGACCAGGGCCGCATCGTCGAACAGGGCAGCCATGCCGAGCTGCTGGCGCGCGGCGGGCTGTACGCTCGGCTGCACGCGATGCAATTCAGGAGTTGATGTGGCCCACCCCCGAAGCGGCTTCGCCACTCCCCCTCGAGGGGGCCGCGGCCCGCGGCTCCAAGCCGACCTGCGTCGGCTTGGACGGGCCAAGGAATGGCCGCGTCTCGCGGCCATGCGGCCTGCAAGGCACGCCAGCGGACCGGCGAAGCCGGATCCGCGGCGGCCACTTGAAAGTCCCGCGTCTTACTTTGGATCGTTGACATGAACCCACCGATCTCTCGCTGGCCCGTTCCCGAACTGAAAGACCTGCCCGAGGACCTGCGCACGCGCATCCTCGACGTGCAGGCCAAGGCCGGCTTCGTGCCCAACGTGTTCCTCGCCTTCTCGCACCGGCCCGACGAGGCGCGCGCCTTCTTCGCCTGGCACGACGCGCTGCTGCTGAAGGAGGACAGCGGCCTGACCAAGGCCGAGCGCGAGATGATCATCGTCGCCACCTCGGGCGCCAACGGCTGCCTGTACTGCGTGGTCGCGCATGGCGCGATCCTGCGCGTGTACGCCAGGCAGCCGCAGATCGCCGACCAGGTCGCCACCAACTACCTGAAGGCCGACATCAGCGAGCGCCAGCGCGCGATGCTGGCCTTTGCGCTGAAGGTCAGCCACGATTCGGCGCAACATCGTCGAGGCCGACTTCGCCGCGCTGCGCGCGCACGGCTTCTCCGACGAGGACATCTGGGACATCGGCGCGATCACGGCGCTGTTCGGCCTGTCCAACCGCATGGCCAACCTGATGTCGCTGCGGCCGAACGACGAGTTCTACCTGCTCGGGCGGCTGCCGCGCGAGAAGAAATAGTCAGGGCGTGAAGCCGATCGTGATCGGCGACGGCACGCGGCCGTCGGTGTCGCGCGGCAGGATCTCGGTGCGGTCGATCGCGCGCAGCACGGCGTCGTCCCAGTCCTTGTTGCCGCTGGACTTGACCAGGCGTCGGCCGATGATCGTGCCGTCGGGTGCGGCGCGCACTTCGACCTCGGCGCGCGGGCTGCCGGTAATGGCTTCGGTCATCACGATGTTCGGCTTGACCCGCGCGATGATGCGACCGGCATAGCTGGCCGAAGGCCCCGCGTCGCGCGCGGCGGTGCCGGTGGCCGTGGGGCCGCCGGTCGCGCCCGCCTGGCCCTGCATGCGCTTCAGGTTGTCTTCGCGCAGCTTGGCCAGGCGCGCCTGTTCCGCCTTCTCCTCTTTCGCAGCCTTCTCAGCCGCCTTCTTGCGCTGCTCTTCCTGCAGCGCCTGCTGGCGCTTCTTCTCGGCCTCGGCCTTGGCCTGGCGCTCGCGCTCCTGTTCGCGTTCGCGCTCACGCCGCGCCTTCTCGATCGCGATCTCGGCATCACGCGACGGTGCCGGTTCGGCTTTCGGTTCCGGTTTCGGCTCGGCTTTGGCCACCGGGCAGCGGTGGCGGTGGCGCAGGCGGCACCACTGCGGCGGGTGCCGCGAACTCCGGCACCGCGGCCCACAGCTCGGCCGTCGCACCGGTCGGCTCGCTGGCACGCCAGCTCACGCCGAGCGCCAGCGCCAGCAGCAGGCCACCGTGCACCAGCAGCGCCAGCACCGCGCCGCGGCCCAGCCCGGCCGGCCGCTGCGGGCGCAGGTTGTCGGCAGCGTCGGCAGCGTGGGCCAGGCGCATCACGAGCCCTGCTTGACCGACAGCCCGACGCGCTGCACGCCGGCCTTCTGCAGGGTGTCCATCACGCGCACGACGGCTTCGTACTTGACGCTGCGGTCGGCCGAGATCACCACCGGCGTCGCGGCGTTGCCGCCCTGCGCCTGCCGCACACGCGCGGCCAGTTGCGTCAGCACCAGCGGTTGCGGATCGGCCTTGCCGTCGGTCTTCAGGCGCAGGCGTTCGTCGGTGCCGACGATGACCTCGACCACGCTCTGCGGCCGCGCCTTCGACGCGCCGACGCTGGGCAGATCGACCACGCCGGTGGTGATCAGCGGCGCGGTGACCATGAAGATGATCAGCAGCACCAGCATCACGTCGATGAACGGGACCATGTTGATCTCGTTCATCGTGCGCCGGCGGCGCGTGCCGCCGCGGGCCATCACCTGGGCCATCTCATTGGCTCCGACCCGCGCCGCGCGAACCGCGGCGCAAGAATCGCGTCGAGGTACGGGTGAGCGGCTTGCGGCCCATTGCGGGTTTTCGCACACGTCCGCTTCCTGATGCTTGCATCGGCGCTCGCAAGGCGCCAGGTCGGTGTTCGATAGCCTGCACGCCACCACCTGTTCTGCAACGGGGCAGCGGGGCCGGGCACGGGGCGCATGTGAGCCGCCGAGAAGCACAGGGGCTGGGGCCCGCGCGCGCAGCGCGCTTCGTGCACTGACTCGTTGCAGCTGTTCGAGCATAGAGAGCGAAGCGAACGGAGCGAGTTCTGCAACGGGGCCACGGAACCCGAGCATCGCAGGGCAGCCCGCAGCGAAGCGAAGGGCAAGCCGAATCTGAGCGCCGCGCCCAGGCCCCGCCTGCCGCCGTTGCTCGCGCCGACTGTCAAGCACGACGGAAGCGGTCGCTCGCAAACGGCCCCATTGGGCCGGAAGGCGTCGCCCGGATCGAGAGGGACTTCAGGCCCGGACCCCGCCTGGCCGCCTGAACCGCACAGAGCGCCCCCGGTCGCGGGCGGTGAACCGCATGAATTGGAGGACGCAGCATTCACGCCACTCCGGTATTACGCTGCAGGATGTTGGAGAACTCCTCGATGAAGGTCTCCAGCTGGATCGCGATGCGGTCGATGTCGCGGGCGAAGCGGTTGTAGGCGATCACCGCCGGGATCGCCGCGAACAGCCCGATCGCGGTGGCCACCAGGGCCTCGGCGATGCCGGGCGCCACGGTGGCCAGCGTCACCTGCTGCAGGTTGGCCAGGCCGACGAAGGCATGCATGATGCCCCACACCGTGCCGAACAGACCGACGTAGGGGCTCACCGAGCCGACCGAGCCGAGGAAGCTCAGGTGGCTCTCGATGACGTCGAGCTCGCGCTGGAAGCTCGCGCGCATCGCGCGGCGTGCGCCATCGAGCTGCGCGCCGGCATCGAGCCGCTTCTCGCGCAGCTTCAGGAACTCGCGCATGCCGCTGGCGAAGATGCGCTCGATCGGCGCCGAGCGCTTTTGCGCAGGCTTGCCGCTGGCGCTCTGGTACAGCTCGGTCAGGTTGCGGCCGGACCAGAAGTCGCGCTCGAACTCGTCGTTGCGCACGCGCACCTGCTTCAGGCCGAAAAGCTTGCCGAAGATCACGGTCCAGCTGATCAGCGACACGATCAGCAGCGCGGCCATCACCAACTGCACCACGAAGCTGGCGTGCAGCACGAGCGAAAAGATCGAAAGGTCTTGGGTCATGGGCCGGGGGGTTGGGGCGCCAGTGCGCCGATGATGGGGCCGACGATGGCGTTGGGGATGCGGCGGGGCCGAAATGTTCCCGCCGCGACGCAGGCCAGCGTGATTTCGCTGTCGGCCAGCAGGGTGTCGCCACGCAAGGCCTGCTGCACGAGCGAGAGTGTCGCGCGCGGCGGCGCGGCCGCGGCCACGGTGATCGTCAGTTCGTCGTCCAGGCGCGCCGGCTGCAGGAAGCGCACCCGCGTGTCGGTGACGACGAACATCAGCCCTTCGTCATCGCGCAACCGCTGCTGGCCGAAACCGAGGGCGCGCAGCCATTCGGTGCGCGCACGCTCGAACAACTTCAGGTAGTTGGCATAGAACACCACGCCACCGGCATCGGTGTCTTCCCAGTAGATGCGCACGGGGTGCGAGAAGGGCGTTGCAGTCATGCTGCGCGGGATTATGTCGCCGCGCCGCACCACGCACCGCCAGGGTCACGGCGATGCGGCCACTCGCTTGTACACCGGGCCCCACAGCGGGTGCCCCGCCTCGGCGCGCGACAGCGCGAACTCGGGATCGGCGGCACGTGCCGCGCGAAACGCATCGGTCGCACGCCGCCACGCGCTGGCTGGTGCAATAGACGAACGCCAGGTGCTTGTGCGCGGCGGCACGGTCCTTCGCGCTGACCAGGCCGGTGGCCAGTGCCTTGCCGAGCTCGCGTTCGGCGTCGGCGTACTGGCCGTCGTCGTAGGCGCGCAGGCCGGCCAGCAGCGCGCGCTCGGCCGGGCGCTGCATCACTTCGGACAGCCCCCCCTGCGGCGCCACGGCGCAGCCGGCGAGCAATGCCGCAAGCATGACGACGACGACGAACGACCTCGGGCTGCACGGGTGCATGGCGTTCACGATCCGAAGCGGTGCCGCAGCGTCACCGGCTTGTCCTCGTCGACCGTGACCGTCGCGCTGAACGGCGGGAAATCCTCGTTGCGGATGACGATCGGTGCTTGCCGGCGGACAGGCTCAGGCGCGACAGCGGGGGCGTCGTGCCGGTGGCGACGCCGTCGACCTCGACCTGGCCCCACGGGCTGACCGCGAGGTTGACGACACCCGGCGCCGCTGGCGCCGCCGCGACGGCCACCGGCGCCGCAGCCGCCGTTTCACGCGCGGTGCGACGCTCGCGGGTGCGCGCCGCATCGGCGGCGGCCACGGCCACCGGTTTGGCAGGCGCTGCAGCGGTGGCGGCCGCGGCAGGCAGCGGCGTGGTGTCGATCGCCGTGCTGGGCGGCTCGGCTGGTTTCGCGTCGGCTGGCGTGGTCGCCACGGCCGGCGCTGCGGGCGCCGCCGTCGCCGCGACGGCCGGTGACGCCTCGTTGCCCCATGACAGGACGCCCGTGCCGAGCGCCCAGAACACGCCCGCTGCAGCCAGCCCGACGCTGGCCAACGCCACCCACGGCCAGCTCGACCGGGCCGGCGGCGCGGCTTGATGGCTGCCATCTGGCTCGAGCCAGCCGCGCAATGCACGCATCAGGTGGCGCGCCGAGCGGTAGCGCTGCGCCGGGTCGCGTGCCATCGCGCGCGCGACGATGGCCGAAAGCGCCTCGTCGACGTCGCGATTGACGGTGTGGACCGGCGCGACGTCGCCCTCCAGCACGGCGTGGCGGATGACCTCGAGCGAGCGCCCGTCGAAGGCGCGCTGGCCGGTCAGCATTTCGTACAGCACGACCCCCACACCGTAGACATCGCAGCGCAGATCGACCGGTTCGCCGCGCACTTGCTCGGGGGCCACGTAGTACGGCGAGCCGAGTTCGGGCGGCGGCACGCTGGCGCCGGCCGGAATGTCGACCGGCGGCTCGGGTTGGCCCTGCTGCTGCGCCACGCGGGCGATGCCGAAGTCGAGCACCTTGGGTTGGGTGCGGCCGATCATGAAGATGTTGGCGGGCTTGATGTCGCAATGGATCACGCCGCGGCTGTGGGCATAGGCCAGTGCATCGGCCACGCGCCTGGCGATGCGCGCCGCCTGTTCGGGCTCCGGCCGCCAACCGTCGGCGAGCAACTGGCGCAGGTCGCGCCCCTGCAGGCGCTCCATCGCGATGTACACGCCCTGCTCCGACAGCCCGGCGTCATAGACGGTGACGATGTGCGGATGGTTCAGGCCGGCGGCAGCGCGGGCCTCGGCCAGCAGTTGTGCCTCCAGCGCCTCCCGCTGCTCGACCACCGCGCCGACATTCAGCGTCTTCACGGCGATCGGGCGCGACAGCAGCGGGTCCAGCGCTGCATACACCGTGCCGAGGCCGCCGGTGCCGATCTGGTACTTCAGCGCGTAGCGTCCGACGTGGCCGATCGTCGGCAGCGACTGCAGCGGGCGTTCGTCAGCGGGCACTCCACCCGGCAAGGCTTCGGGGTCGTCGGCGTCGAGCAACTCCTCGGCGACCGTCGCGGCAAAGCCCGCGTCGGTGTCGTCGGCTTCGCGCAGGGTGCGTTCGGGATGGGCGGCAGTCATGGCAACCCGAGCTTATCGGTGCCCGGCGCCCTTGTTGCAGGGCCAGACGCGGCAATTCGTGTCAACGGTCGCGGGCCCACAGGATTGCCAGTGCAGCAATGCGGCCTGCCCGCGAAAAAATCACGGCCGCCGCAGCCGGCATCGGATGCCGCCTCAGGCGCGCGCCGCGCGCGCGGCCTGCACTTCGGCGGGCCGCAGGTCGTAGGCGGCCTTGTCGAGCACGCCGTTGACGTACTTGTGGCCGTCGGTACCGCCGAAGCTCTTGGCCAGCTCGACGGCCTCGTTGATCGCGACCTTGTACGGGATGTCGACGCAGTGCTTCAACTCATAGACACCGATCATCAGCACGCCATGCTCGACCGGCGACAACTCGGTGGTCTTGCGGTCGACATGCCGTGCCAGCGCAGCGTCGAGATCGGCCGCCTCGGAGATGCAACCGTGCAGCAGGGCGTCGAAGTGCACGCTGTCGCACTTGTCGAAGCCGTCGTGCTCGCGCATGTGGGCATCGATGCTGCCGGCATCGCCGCCGGCCAGCAGCCACTCGTACAGGCCTTGCAGCGCCAGCTCGCGCGAGCGGCGGCGCTGCGACTTGGCCGGCGTGCGTCGCAGGGCCTTCTTCGCAGGCGCCTCGCTCACAACAACTCTTCCATCAGGTTGGCCATCTCGACGGCCACGCGCGCGGCGTCGCGACCCTTGTCTTCGGCACGCGCCAGCGCCTGCGCCTCGTTGTCGACGGTGAGGATCGCGTTGGCCACCGGCACGTGGTGATCGAGCGCGACGCGCGTGACGCCGGCACCGCTTTCGTTGGCCACCAGTTCGAAGTGGTAGGTCTCGCCACGGATCACGCAGCCGATCGCGATCAGCGCGTCGTGGTCTTCGCTCTCGGCCAGCGCCTTGAGCACCAGCGGGATCTCGAGCGCGCCGGGCACGCTGACCTGCCGGATGTGCTTGGCGGCGACGCCGAGCGCCGCCAACTCGGCGAGACAGGCGGCTTCGAGTTGGCGCGTGATGGCGTCGTTGAAGCGCGCGCGCACGATGGCGATACGCAAGCCTTCGCCGTCGAGTGGCAAGTCAGCACCGGTGTCGGAACCTTGCATGGGGGCCTTATCGGTGGTTCTGTGGAGCAGCCAGGAAGCCGGTGACTTCGAGACCATAGCCGGTCATGCTGGGCATGCGGCGCGGGTTGCCGAGCAGCTTCATGCGGCGCACGCCGAGGTGGCGCAGGATCTGTGCGCCAACGCCATAGGTGCGCAGATCCAACTGCGCGGCGGCAGGTTTCGGCGGTTGCTGCAGCCGGCAACACGCGGCCCAGCAGCGCGGCAGCGTCGTTGCCGGCGTTGAGCAGCACCGCCGCGCCACGTCCCCCCTGCTGCAGCGTTGCCAGCGCCGTGGGCAGCGGCCACGAGTGGACGCTGGCGCCGGTGTCGAGCAGGTCCATCACCGACAACGGCTCGTGCACGCGCACCGGCACTTCGTCGTCGGCCGACCACTGGCCCACCGTCAGTGCCAGGTGCAGGCCGCCCGAGCTGAGGTCGCGGAACGCCGTGCACTGGAAGCGCCCCTGAGCGGTCTCGATGTCACGCGTGCCGAGCGGCTCGATCAGCGACTCGTTGTGGCTGCGGTGGTGGATCAAGTCGGCGATGGTGCCGATCTTCAGGCCGTGCTCGCGGGCGAAGCGCTCGAGATCGGGTAGCCGCGCCATCGTGCCGTCGTCGTTCATGATCTCGCAGATCACCGCCGCCGGCGTCAGCCCGGCCATCGCCGACAGGTCGCACCCGGCTTCGGTATGGCCGGCGCGCATCAGCACGCCGCCGTCCTGCGCCAGCAGCGGAAAGACGTGGCCGGGCTGCACCAGGTCGCTCGGTTGCGCGTCACGCGCCACCGCAGCCTGCACGGTGCATGCGCGATCGGCCGCCGAGATGCCGGTGGTGACGCCGGTGGCGGCCTCGATCGACACCGTGAACGCGGTGCCGTGCTTGGTGCCGTTGCTCCTGGCCATCGGCGAAAGCCGCAATCGTTCGCAGCGCTCGCGCGTCAGCGTCAGGCAGATCAGGCCGCGGCCATGCTTGGCCATGAAATTGATCGCCTCGGGCGAGACATGGTCGGCCGCCAGCACCAGGTCGCCTTCGTTTTCGCGGTCTTCCTCGTCGACGAGGATCACCATGCGGCCGGCGGCCAGCTCGGCCACCAGCTCGGGAACGGGGGAAATCGGCATGGCACGATTGTAGGTGGCAGCCCCTGCGCCACCCGTCACTGGGGTGTGCTCAGAACGCCGCGCGCCCCGGCGGCCGCAGGCGCAGCCGCAAGTCCGGCACCGACGCGCTGCACGTCGACGAACTCGAAGTCCAGGCTGTCGGCCAGCGAGGCCAAAGGGCCGAGGGCGGCGATGCCCCGCCCCGGGCCGAGCAGGCGCGGCGCGATGTAGAGCAGCAACTCGTCGACCAGCCCCTCACGCAACAGCGAGCCGTTGAGCTTTTCGCCGGCCTCGACGTGCAGCTCGTTGACCTCGCGCCGCGCCAGATCGGCCAGCATGGCGGCAAGGTCGGTCTTGCCCTGCCCGTCGGATGGCAGGCGCGCGACCTCGATGTGCGGCGCCGCGAGCGCAGCGATGCGCGCGTCGTCGACGCTCGCGGTGTAGACCAGTGCGCGGCCCGGTGCCTGCAGCACGCGGGCCGACGGTGCGATCTCGAGCCGCGAATCGACGACCACGCGCAGCGGCTGCACCTCGGTGGGCACCAAGCGCACATCGAGCCGCGGGTCGTCGTCGCGCACCGTGCCGATGCCCGTCAACACTGCGCCGGCGCGCTTGCGCCAGGCATGGCCGTCAGTACGCGCTGCCTCGCCGGTGATCCACTGGCTTGCCCGTCGTCGAGCGCCGTGCGGCCGTCGAGCGAGGCCGCAATCTTCATGCGCACCCACGGCCGACCGCGGAGCATGCGCGAGAAGAATCCGATGTTCAGCTCGCGCGAGGCTGCGCCCCATTCGCCGCCGACGACTTCGACCTCGATGCCGGCGGCGCGCAGTCGCGCAATGCCCTGGCCCGCCACGCGCGGATTCGGATCCTCGATCGCGACCACCACCTTGGCGATGCCGGCCTCGATCAACGCATCGCAGCACGGCGGCGTGCGGCCGTGGTGCGAGCAGGGTTCGAGGGTGACGTAGGCGGTGGCGCCGCGAACGTCGTGGCCGGCTTCGCGCGCGGCACGCAGGGCCATGACTTCGGCATGGGGGCCACCCACTTGCTGTGTCTGGCCGGTGGCGATCAACTCGCCATTGCTTTGGGCAATGACGCAACCGACACGCGGGTTGGGGTCGCTCAGCCCGATCGATCGCACCGCCAGCGCAGAAGCGGCCGCTGTCGCGGCCGCATTCGGGATTGACGGCTGACTCGACGTCACGGCGACGCCGCTGGGCAATTCGTCGCGAGGTAGCCTGCGGTGTTGGACGATCGGCAATCCTGATGCAAGACGCCGACCGAAACGCCGGTCAACGTCATCGAACTCGGGCAGGTGGCCGTCGCGGATGTCGTGACGAGGTAGTTCTGCTCGTCCATCGACGTATTCACATCGAGGTAGGGCTGCACATTGCGCTCGTTGGCCGTGAGGTTGGTCTGCGTGTATTGATAGCGGCACACGATGTAATTGCCGGTCGTCGGTACGCCGCCGAGCCGGACCGTGCCGCTCCACAGAAGGCTGCCCTCGAGTGGCACCACACAAAGGTAGTACTTGTAGTAGTTGATCGTTGCGCCGTTGTTCGTGGTCGGTGGCGTTGCCCGAACTGGCACGTGATGTTCTGGTATGCGCCGCTGGTGGGCGCCGCATTGCGCGTGACGCTCTCATGATTGATGCCTGTCGGGTACGTCGCTGCGGCAGCCAACGGCGTACCGATGTAGCCAGCGACGATGTAGCCCGTGAACGACTCGCAAGTGCTGGCCAGGATCTGTGCCGCCGTCGCGTTGGCCTGGTTCGGATTGCAGATCTGCACAACGCTGCCGTTGACGTCGCTGAAGATCGACCACGTAGGTGGGGCTGAACTGGTAGGCGCTCCTGCCGTCGCCCAGGCTGAGCGCCGGGATCGGGATGTTGATGTCGCGGTTCTTCGGGCGCTTCAACGGCGCGTTCAACGGCAATGGATTGCCGATGAAGCCAGGATCGCGCGGGTCCGTCTGCGAGATGACCGACGCCACATTGACACTCTGCGCTGCGCCGGTCCGGTCCGTCCACGTCACCTGGACGTTGACCGCACGCAAAGGATCGGTATCCACGCCACTCATCGTCGATGCGACGGTGTAAGTCGCGTTGGTCGTCACCGACGTATTGGCCATCGCATCCAACCCATTCCAGTTGACCGCGCCGGCGCTGATGCCGGTGAAAGAGCGCATCTCCTCGATGCGCGCCTCCGCCAGACGCATCGCCTCGGTGCGTTGCTTGGCGACGTCGGCGTTGCGCGACAGGCTCAGCTGCATACCCGACAGGGCCAGCATGCCAAAGGACATGACCAGCAGCGCGATCAGCGCCTCGACCAGGGTGAAGCCGCGCTGACGGCCCGTGCGGCGAACTTGAAGGTGGTTCATGGTTCTGTCCTGCCAGTCGTCAAGGAGTGAAATCGCGCCAGCTGCCGGGTACCCGGGCCATCACGCCCGGCCTGAGCCCCGTGCCGCCAAAGGCGTTTGGGTCGTAGGAAATCGTGCCGTTGCCGTTGCTGCGTTGTGCACTGCAGGTGATCATCGCGCCGTAGATGTCGGCCGTCCCCGTGCCCAAGTCGTTGACGCTGGCGCTGTTGGAGAAGATCAAGCCGTGGATGGTGATATTGCCGTTGATGTCGAAGTCGCCGTCGGTGACGACGAGTTGACGCCGTTGCCAGCGCCGGACGCACCCATCACCGAGAAAGGCGCGCTGTTGTTCAGCGCAAAACCATTGCCGGCACCCGGCGGGAAGTAGAAGCTCTTCCAGCCCTGCGATCAGGTAGGTGTTCATCAAGCTGCCGCAGGCGTTGGCATTGCCGCAGCCCGGCACCGTCTTCACGGCGGGCGAGGCCTTGTACTCGTCCAGCGTCACGCCGAAGTAGGTCTTGAACATCGCCGAGTTGGTGCAAGTGGGGTCGGTGCTCGCAATCGCGCTCAGCGAGGTGTCCTGGGCGATCAGCGCATTCTGAATCGGCTGCCCGGGGATAGTTTCGTAGGTCACGCCATTGCCCGTCGTGATCGTCGTGCCGGCGTTGACCAAGTAGCCGTTCGAGGCCACGTCGTGGTTGATGATGTTGTACGAGCCGCCCGGTTGGCACGATGTGCCGCAGGTCAACGCCGCAGACGGCGCGGCTCTCAGCAGCGGCCTCAGCTTGAGAATCACCGAGACCTGCGCCCAGGCGTCCGAGTTGCCGGTCGTCGCGGCGGACAAGGCAGTGAGCGGCTTGCATGCACCGCCCTGCGCTGTGCAGCCCGTGCTGGTGACTCGCACGGCCTGCGGGTCGCCGACGTCGGAGAAGGAGATCGTGAAGCCGGGCTGCACGTTCGTTCCAAGGCTCGCCACCGCCTCGTTCCCCGCAACCACGACGTTCGGGCAACTGCAGGTCAGAGCAGTGCCATTGAGCTTGCAGCCCGGAAACGTCGTGGTGGTCGACAAGACGTTCGTATTGGCGCCCGTCTGGATGTACTTGGTGCGAAAGGACAAGTTGGTCGTCGACAAGAGCGCGCAACTGGTGTCGATGTCGTACGGCGCGTTCAGCATGCCGGTCGCCCATTCCAACCCGGCCTCGGCAATCTCGAACGCGGTGGTCGAACGCAACTGGTTGGCGGAGGTCTTCTGTTCGAAGATCAGGCCGCGGTTGAGGTAGAAGACGATGATCGACGATGTGAACAGCAGCAACATCGTGACGATCAGCGCGCCCGCGCCGCGTTGCAAACGACGCGAATCGTGGATTGGGCTCAGACGCATGGTGTGAAGGCCTCGCTGCATCAGGCTGGGCACGTACCAGAAAACAGGTCATTGCGAACACGCACGCGCGTCTGCAGAGTGCGCGTCACGGTCGGGTCACGTGTCGCGCGCCCGTTCAAAGTCAACAGGTACTGGCGCACCGTGATCGTCGGGCATCCGCCGCCCGTGCAGGTTTTCGCGCAGGAGTCGCGGATATCGACCGCTGTCTCGGTCGGAGCGATCGTGAACGCTGTAATGGTCAACGTGTCCGGATCGGAAATGGCCTGCGGGACCCCATTGATCGTCATCCGAATCGCACCATTGGTCAGGTCGAACCCGAACTGTTCGTTGGTGTCGAGCGCGTTGTTCTCGGCCACGTCGCGAGAGAAGTTGTAGGCGATCGTCGACGCCCCCACGTTCGGCATCACCGTGCGGTACGGATTGACCACCGTGGTGCTGCCTGCGCCGGTGGCCACGGTGCCCTGCAATGCATTGCCCCAGTAACCCGCCCGACGCAAGTCGCGCGTGATCAGGTCGGCGGTCGCACGCAGGTCCTGGTTCAGTCGCGCTTCCAGCAACAGGCGGCGGCCGTTGTTGAGGTGGCTGACGAACAACGTGGATGCGCCGGCGACGAGGAACAGGCCCAGCGCGACGCCGACCATCAACTCCACCAGAGAAAGTCCGCGCTGCGCCGGAGCGGCGCGAACAGGAGTGGCGCGAGTCAGGTACATGTCGTGTATCCCTTCAGGGTGCCGCCAATCGTGCAGATGCTGACGCGACCCATGACATTGGTATCGAGCCGAAGCTGGGCTGCCGTGCGCGTGTTCGACAGCGTGATCTGCACGGCATTGGCCGTGCCGCGCAACTGGTCGTAAGTCACGGTGATTGCATCGGTGGCCGTGATGCCGGCCGGAAGATCGATGGTCTTCAGGGTGGTGCCGGCCGCATTGACCAGGCGATAACGACTGCCGCCATTCTCCGTGACCACCTGCACCGTGCTTCGATCCGACACCGCCTGCGTGCGCGCGAACTGCAGGTCGGTGCTGAGATCGGTCGCGACCCCCTCCAGGCGGCGGCGCGCAAGCTGCTCATTGAACGACGGCGCCACCAACGTGGTCAGCAACGCCACCAGCGCCAGCACCACCAGCAATTCGACCATCGTGAAGCCGAAATCGCGCTGCATGTTCATCGGCTCCAGCACGCGGGGGGCGTTTGGGTCGCCAAGCCAGCAGCCACCGTCATCACCAGCGACGTGCACCCCGTGTCCTTCAGCTGACTGCTACCGGCAGCAGCGGTTGCCGTGAGCGTGTAAGCCGTGGCTGACACGCCCGACAAGGCATACGTGTAGTTCGCCCCCGCCACGGCCGCGATTCCCAGGCCCGCAGCCGCCCCGGTGCCCGGACACGCGGCTGGACAAGTGGCGCTGGTCGCGTTCGTGATGCTGTGTGCGTAACACGGGCAGTTCGCTCTGAAGCGCTCCTGTGCCTGCTGGATCTGCGACATCGCGGCGACCGCATCGGCCCGGCGGCTCTTGCGGATCGACCCGAAGTAGGACGGCAGCGCAACGGCCGCAATGACCCCCAGGATCGCCACCACGATCATCAACTCGATCAGCGTAAACCCTCGCGCGCGGCGACCTGCCTGCAGTCGCATCGGGAATTGGCGCCGGTGATCCATGCGGCCAATTGTGAAGTCTGTCACACCCAACCGACAGCCACTGGGCCTGCCAGTCATCGGCCAACCAGAGCCGCTCGTCGTTCCGGCCCCGCAAGTGAGGGAGTCGTTCAGCATCGCTCGCACACGCCGGTGGAGGCGGCTGGTGGGCAGGTGTGCACGCGGCCGGTGGCGTCGACGGCATGGCGGATGGCATTCCCGGCGGCAGGAACGACGCACACCGTGCCGCCCGATACGGTGGTGCCGCTGCCGGCGTTGAAGTGGATGCTGCTGAAACTGGCCGTCAGGCGTACCGGTTCGCCGGCGGGCTGGAAGACAGCCTCCAGGGCTTCGGCGCCGTTGTCGCACTGCGCCAGGCCACTGCCGTTGTCGCACCAGCAATCGCCGCGGTCGCCAGTGTGAACCAGGTAGCAGCCCCCAGCGCGGCTTTCGTAGAAGCTGAATTGCACGCGCTCGTTGCGGGCCACGGCCTGATTGCTGGCATAGCGCAGGCTGCCGACGAGCTCCCAGGACAATGCTTCGGCGATGGCCTCCGCCCGCGACTGCTGGATCCAGCGCAACGCAGCGCCGGCCAGCAGGCTGACGATCGCCAGCGACATACAGATGCCAATCAGCGTCAGGCCGCGATATTCAACGCGGCGGGTCTGGCGATGCACCTTGGTCTCCTCACCTCGATGCACTCGACTCTACGGAAGGCGCCTCGCCCGGTCTTCCCCCGCTTCGCGGTGTGTGGCTGGCCCCTCCCCCGGGTCGGTGTGTGCACGCGAGCCCGCTTGACCGCCGGCAAGCTGCTGGCGCGCACCGGTCAGCAGGCTTTGTAGCCTTTCGCCGAAGCCCCGGGCGAGCAGCTGCGCACGCGGCCCATGATGTTGACGACGTGATGCACCGTTGGGCCGCCCGCGGTGGTCAGGCGCACGGTGCCCGCGGGCGTTGCCATGCCATGTGTCGGGTCGAAACGAATCGAGGCCACGTTCGCCGACACGTTGACGCCGCGCGAGCTGGGGTAGTAGCTGCCCTTGATCAGCGCCGCCCCGCCGCTGCACTGCGCCACTCCACCGACGTCGCAATGGCAATCGGCCGTGTCGCCTGTGTGCACGACCACGCAGCTTCCCGACGGGACCGTGTGGAAGCTGACTCGCGCACCCTGTTGATGGGCCGTGGCCGCGCTACGCGCGAGGTACAGGTCGGTCACCAGTTCGCCGGCGCTGCCATCGAGTGTGAGCTTGGTCTTGGTATCGATGAACGACGGCGCCGCCGTGCCCACCAGGATGCTGGCAATCGCCAGCGTGGCGCAGGCCTCGATCAGGGTCAGGCCACGCTGTCGGATGTGTGTGCGGCTGCGCTGCATCGTGATCTCCTCGGGTTGATGGAGTCACTCTAGGCAACGGCCCTTGGGAAGGCCTTCCCCCTTTGGGGGGAATCGGGCCGCATTCCCCCCTCAGGGGGTGTGCGTGCACGACGCTCAGATGTCGCGTATGAGCAGGCGGAACTCGTCGACGTCCTCGAAGCTGCGATAGACCGACGCAAAGCGCACGTAGGCCACCTTGCCGATGCACTTCAGCTCGCGCATCACCACTTCACCCAGGCGCGTCGACGGCACCTCGCGCGCGCCGCTGGTCAGCAGTTTGTCTACGATGCGCTCGATCGCGGCAGCCCGAGCTATCCAGCCGCCGGCTCCAACAGCGTGAACTGGGATCGACCGACCAGCTTTCTGAAGTCTCGATCAAAGCTGACGAGGTGCTCGCCCAGCTGCATCGTTGCTGCAGCGAGCCAGGCGTCGGGCAGCCTGTTCCCTGAGAGTTGCTTGTCGAGGCAAAGCTGACGCAGGCGCGGCCACTCGGGGCCCAGCGCAGCTAAGTGCACGCCTGAAACCGCGAGCAGCGCATCGACAAAGGCAACCGCATCATCGACTGGCGTCGGCGCCTTGAAGATCTTGGGGCTGGTCACCAGCCGCAGGAAGCTGGCCAGGACCATCGGCATCAAGACCAAGGCACGGCCTGCCGCGGCGGCCGCGGCCGCATGCTCGAGCCAGGTGTGCGCCACGGCGTGGTGGGGATGGTCACTGCGCGCCGCCGCGACCAGCACGTTGACATCAGGCGTCATCACCCAATGCCTCGAGCATCGCCTTGTTGCTGAGCGGATCGACGCCAGCCAACAAGCCCCCGCGGCCCTTGATCACAGGCAGGCGCTGCTTGCCGCGCGGCGGCCGCCGCCTGCGTGCGCAAGCGCAGTTGCAGCCCTTCCTCGATCAGGCGGGTCAGGCTGGTTCGCTGCTGAGCGGCAAGTGCTTTTGCGTTGGCGAGCAGTTGATCGTTGATGTCGAGTGTCGTCTTCATTCTGAAGATGATACAGATTTCTGTACTGGCAGTCACGCCATCCGATGGCGATCGCACCTCGATGCGGCGGGGATGATCAGATGTCGCGGATCAGCTGGCGGAACTCGTCGACGTCCTCGAAGCTGCGGTACACCGAGGCGAAGCGCACGTAGGCCACCTTGTCGATGCGCTTCAACTCGCGCATCACCAGTTCGCCCAGGCGCGTCGACGGCACCTCGCGCGCGCCGCTGGTCAGCAGCTTGTCTTCGATGCGCTCGATCGCCGCATCGACCTGCTCGACGCTCACCGGGCGCTTGCGCAGCGCCAGCATCATCGAGGCGCGCAGCTTGCCGCGGTCGAACTCGGCGCGGCCGCCGTCCTTCTTCACCACCGTGGGCAGCGCGATCTCGGGCCGCTCGTAGGTGGTGAAGCGCTTCTCGCACTTCAGGCAGCGGCGGCGGCGGCGGATGACGTCGCCTTCGTCGGATTCCCGCGTCTCGACGACCTGCGTTTCCTCGTGGCTGCAGAACGGGCAGCGCATGCGGCTTACTTGCTGTAGACGGGGAAGTCGCGCGTCAGCGCCGCCACCTTGGCGCGCACTGCCGCCAGGTTGGCCTCGTCGTGCGGCTTGTCGAGCACGTCGGCGATCAGGTGCGCGGTCTGGCGCGCCTGCGTCCTCCTTGAAGCCGCGCGTGGTGAAGGCCGGCGAGCCCAGGCGGATGCCGCTGGTGACCATCGGCTTTTGCGGGTCGTTCGGGATGCCGTTCTTGTTGCACGTCATGTGGGCCTGGCCGAGCACGGCTTCGGCCTCCTTGCCGGTCAGGCCCTTGGGCCGCAGGTCGACCAGCATCACGTGGCTTTCGGTGCGGCCGCTGACGATGCGCAGGCCGCGCTCGGTGAGCGTTTCGGCCAGCACGCGCGCGTTGGCCACCACCTGCTGCTGGTAGGCCTTGAACGCCGGCTCGAGCGCCTCCTTGAAGGCCACCGCCTTGCCGGCGATCACGTGCATCAGCGGGCCGCCCTGGATGCCGGGGAAGATCGCGCTGTTGATCTTCTTGGCGATCGCCTCGTCGTTCATCAGGATGATGCCGCCGCGCGGGCCGCGCAGGCTCTTGTGGGTGGTCGAGGTCACCACGTCGGCATGCGGCACCGGGTTCGGGTAGACGCCGGCGGCGATCAGGCCGGCGTAGTGCGCCATGTCGACCATGAAGATCGCGCCGACGGCCTTGGCCACCTTGGCGAAGCGCTCGAAGTCGATGCGCAGGCTGTAGGCCGAGGCGCCGGCGATGATCAGCTTGGGCTTGGTTTCGTGCGCCAGGCGCTCCATCGCGTCGTAGTCGATGGCCTCGTTGGCGTCCAGGCCGTAGCTCACCACCTTGAACCACTTGCCGCTCATGTTCAGCGCCATGCCGTGCGTGAGGTGGCCGCCTTCGGCCAGGCTCATGCCCATGATGGTGTCGCCCGGCTGCAGCAGGCCGAAGAACACCGCCTGGTTGGC
Source organism: uncultured beta proteobacterium (assembly GCA_963840805.1). GTDB lineage: Bacteria > Pseudomonadota > Gammaproteobacteria > Burkholderiales > Burkholderiaceae_C > CADEEN01. The sequence continues at coordinate 145,762 of CAWJAJ010000016.1, forward strand.
CTGCGAGCCGGAGTTGGGCTGCACGTTGGCGAAGCCGGCGCCGAACAGCTGCTTGCAGCCGGTCGATCGCCAGTTGCTCGACCACGTCGACGTACTCGCAGCCGCCGTAGTAGCGCTTGCCGGGGTAGCCCTCGGCGTACTTGTTGGTCAGCTGCGAGCCCTGCGCGGCCATCACCGCGGGCGAGGTGTAGTTCTCGCTGGCGATCAGCTCGATGTGCTCTTCCTGGCGTCGGTTCTCGGCCTGGATCGCGGCCCAGATTTCGGGGTCGACGTGGGCAAGGGTGTGCTGGGTGCGGTCGAACATGGTGTGGCAGTCCTCTTCAGGCTTGAAGGGCCATCGCGGCGACCTGCCGGCGCAGGTCGAACGGAGGGCTGCCCAGGCGAACGGCTGACGCGGCCCGCATGCGTGGTGTGCACCGAGCCCACGGGCCGCCTGCGCTTCCCGGTGGTGGGCCACCTCGGGCGGCGCGCGCCGCCCTATCGCCAGTTGCGCAGGCGCGCAGTGTAGCGGCTGCGCAGACGCGGCTCAGCCGCAGCAGGGCCAACTGTTCGCTGGCCGCCGCCGGGGCAGGCCGCTCTGGCTGTGCCGGCGCGTCGACGGAGGCGTCTGCCGTGGGCGGCGCCGCTGTCGTGGCACGCACCGGCACCGTCACGCCGGACTGCGGCACCGTGATCGCCACGCTCTTGCCGGCCGCCACCTGGCGCAGGTGCGCCTGCTCGCTCAGCACCTTGCTGGCGTAGCCGCCGTCGTCGGCCAGATTGGCCGCGCCGACGTAGAAGCGCAAGCCGTCCTCCAGGCTGCCGGCGCGGGCGATGCATTCCTTGAGCACCTGCACGCCGACGCGCAGGTTGGTCAGCGGGTCGAATGCCGCATGGTTGCCGCCGAAGGCCAGGTACTTGTCGTCGTGGATGCGGGTCATCACCTGCATCAGGCCCTGCGCGCCGACCGAGCTTTGCGCAAACGGGTTGAAGCTGGACTCGACCGCCATGATGGCCAGGATCAGCGTCGGGTCGAGCTGGGCCCGCTGACCCACCGCCCAGGCCTCCTGCACCAGGCGGCTGATCGGCTCGGGCGCCACCTTGTAGCGGCGCGAGATCCACTGCGCGACGGCCGCTTGCTGGCGATTCAGCAGCGCGCGGGTCGGCGGCGGTCGCGCGGCTGACCGCGTCGGGCTCGGCCATGGCCAGCAGCAGGTTGCCGTCGCGCTCGGCGCGGGGCCTCGTGGCGCTCCTGCAGCCAGCCGAGGGCCAGCTTCTCGGCGCCGTGGCGCATATCGGGCTGGCCGGCGACGAACATCCCGCCGTCAGCACCACCAAGCCGACGAACGCCAGGCCGTTATGGCTGACCTCGAGCAGGCCATCGCCGACGTCACGCACAAACACGCGCGCAAGCCGTGCGGATCGATTCGAAGTATTCGAAGCGCTGTCACGTCGTTCCCCTTCGTGGCCCTCGGTGTACAGGTTCAACCCCGCGAGGGGCCGGAGACGCCGTGGGCGGCAGTGATAATCGTCTGCAAGGACGCGGGGACTGGGCTTTGTGCCAATTCACCGAGCGGCGCTTGCAGTGGGCAGCGTTGCTCCTGCTTCGTTCCAACATCCACAGGAGCGGGTTAACCCTGAACTTTGTCAGAGCGCGCGGATTCTAGGAATGCGCGTAATAACCAGGTCAAGCATTTAGAAATTCAAATAAGACGAGATACATATATGAAATACCGTGACCTGCGCGATTTCATCGGCCAGCTGGAGGCCCAGGGCGAGTTGCGGCGGGTCGCGGAGCCCGTATCGGCGCGGCTCGAAATGACAGCGCTCGCTGACCGCGTTTTGCGCGCCGGCGGCCCGGCGATGCTGGTTGAACATCCAGTGGGTTACAAAATTCCGGCGCTGATCAACCTTTTCGGCACCCCAAAACGGGTGGCGCTGGGCATGGGCGCCGACAGCCTGGACGGCCTGCGCGACGTCGGCCGCGTGCTGGCCAGCCTGAAGGAGCCCGAGCCGCCGCGTGGGCTGAAGGACGCCGGCCGGCTGCTGCAGATGGTCAAGGCGCTGTGGGACATGAAGCCCGCCACGGTGCGCAACGCGCCTTGCCAGGAGGTGGTGATCGAAGGCCGACGACTGTCGACCTGGCCCGCCTGCCGGTGCAGACCTGCTGGCCCGACGACGCCGGCGCCGCTGATCACCTGGGGCCTGACGATCACCCGCGGCCCGCAATCGGTGCCCGCGCCGCGGCGGCGCCAGAACCTGGGCATCTACCGCCAGCAGGTGATCGGCCGGCGCGAAGTGATCATGCGCTGGCTGGCGCATCGCGGCGGCGCGCTCGATTTCCGCGACTTCGCCCGCGCCAACCCTGGCCAGCCCTTCCCGATCGCGGTCGCGCTCGGGCGCCGACCCGGCCACGATCCTCGGCGCCGTGACGCCGGTGCCCGATACGCTGTCCGAATACCAGTTCGCCGGGCCTGCTGCGCGGCAGCCGCACCGAGGTGGTCGACACCGCCGTCGGCGAAGGCGGCCTGATGCTGCAGGCGCCGGCCAGCGCCGAGTTCGTGCTCGAAGGCCATATCCCGACCGCGCCGGCCGGGTTTGCACGGCGAAAGCGAACTGGGCGTCAAGCTGCGCCGAGCGCGGCGGCTACCTGCATGCCCTCGAAGGCCCGTTCGGCGACCACACCGGGTATTACAACGAGCAGGACTGGTTCCCGGTCTTTCGCATCGAGCGCATCACGCACCGCCGCGAACCGATCTACCACTCGACCTATACCGGCAAGCCGCCCGACGAGCCGGCGATCCTGGGCGTGGCGTTGAACGAGGTGTTCGTGCCGATCCTGCAAAAGCAGTTTCCCGAGATCGCCGACTTCTACCTGCCGCCCGAGGGCTGCAGCTACCGCATGGCGGTGATCTCGATCAGGAAGGCCTACCCCGGCCACGCCAAGCGCGTGATGTTCGGCCTGTGGAGCTTCCTGCGCCAGTTCATGTACACCAAGTTCATCGTCGTCACCGACGACGACGTGAACATCCGCGACTGGAAGGAAGTCGTCTGGGCCATCACCACACGGGTCGACCCGGTGCGCGACACGACCCTGGTCGCGAGCACGCCGATCGACTACCTCGATTTCGCCTCGCCGGCGAGCGGCCTGGGCGGCAAGATGGGGCTCGACGCGACGAACAAGTGGCCGGGCGAGACGGCGCGCGAATGGGGCCGCACGATCAGCCATGCCCGCCGAGGTCACGCAGGCGGTGTCGGCGCTCTTCGAAGCGGTGATGGCGAAGCGGTGATGGCGAAGCGGTAACGGCGATGCGATGACGGCGGACGCCTGCCATTGAGTCGCCACCGCACAGCGGCAAAGGCAATGAAGGCCGCAGCCGCGATTGCCACGCTTGCATTGCGGCGGCGTCACGGCTCGGCTACTGTGAGCGTGCCTGTCCAGACAGGCAACCACTGCGGCGCAGTCTCTGCGCCCAAGGAGCCCGGGACCCACTTCCTCCCGAGCCCCGAACGGTGGCGTCAGCCACCCGCCCCTCCCACCCTGGTGTGGAGGGGTTTCGTTTTATGGGCCAACACGCGGTCCAGCACTGGGATGCCTCAAGCGGCCCGAGATCCCAACGGCCACGCAGGGGGGCCGCACCGGGCCGCGGGAGCCGACGACGCAGGCGCACTGGGGCAGCCATCTATGCACCGAGCCACCAGCCGACCTTCTCGCGCAGCACCGCGCGCACCAGCAGGAAGCCCTCGGTCGACGGCACCCAGCGCAGCGCCGGACGCTCGATACGGTGGGCCAGGCCCATCGGCGCCGGCACGATGTCCCAGGTTGCGCCGATGCGCGCGGCGGCGTCCTGAAAGGCGCGCATCGCGCGCGGCATGTGCCAGCCATGCGTGACGATCACCACCTTGTTCACGTTCTGCGTCACGCAACTGCGCCACCGCCAATTGCGCGTTCTCGCGCGTGTCGCGCGAGCGGCTCTCGGTCCAGCGCAATCGGACGCCCGAACTCGCGTGCGGCGATGTCGGCGGCAACCTCGGCCTCCGAGATGCCGGGCTGCGCCGCGTGGCCGAGGCCGCCGCTGAACATCAGCGGCGCGCCGGTCTGGCGGCCGAGCCAGATCCCATAGCGCAAGCGCTCGAGCGCCAGCGGGCTCAGGCTGGCGACACCGTACTCGGGCGCATGAGCCTCACGGCCACCGCCGAGCACGACGATCGCGACAACAGCGCGGTGGGTCACGTCGCGTTTCAAATCGGCGACATGCACAGCATCGAGCGCCGGCGGCGGCGCAAGCAACGCCTGCTGCAGCCATTCGCCGACCGCGCTGCACGCACCGAACCACAGCCCCGCCGTGGCCGCCAGCACGGCGAGCCAACCCCAGCCCCGTCGCCAAACCATCATGCGGGCGCCGATCAGGATCAGCAGCAGCAGCGGCACTGGCGGCAACAGCAGGCTGCTGAGCACCGGCTTCCACGATTCGATGCCGAGCATCAGGAACACATCATTCACGAGGGGACCCAGCCATTCAGGGCGCGCGCGATTGTGCCGCAGCGATGAGCGCCGATTGCCGCAGCGCCAAGGCTGCGGCACGATCGGCGCATGACCGATGCTTCTTCCGGCCCTCCGACAGCACCCGCCCGCCGATCGCGCTATGTGCGCCGGCTGGCCATCGCGGTCGCGGCACTGCTGTCGCTCTGGGCCGTGGCCTGGCTCGCCGTACCGCCGCTGGTGAAATGGCAGGCCGAACAGCGGCTCACGGCACTGCTCGGGCGCCCGGTCAGCATCGGTCGCGTCGCCTTCTCGCCCTGGGCACTGGCGCTGACGGTCGAGCGCCTGCAGATCGGTGCGGCCGCTGGCGCCGACCGCCGCGAGCCGCAGTTCAGCGTCGAGCGCGTGCACGTCAACGCCGATCTGCGCTCGCTGGCACGGCTGGCGCCAGTGATCGAGGCCATCGATGTCGAGGGGCCGCGGCTGCGGCTGACCCGGCTGGCGGACGGCCGCTACGACATCGACGACCTGCTCGCGCGACTCCAGCCGGCGGCACCGACCCCGGAAGCGGACGCGCCGCCACGCTTTGCGCTGTACAACCTGCGCCTGGTCGATGGCGCGGTGGAATTCGACGACCGGCCGGTGCGGCGCCAGCATCGCCTGCAGGGCCTGCTGGTGACGTTGCCCTTCCTCTCGAATCTGCCGGCCGACGTGACCGTGATGGTCGAGCCGCGCCTGGCGTTCACGCTCGATGGTGCGACATTCGACAGCGGCGCGCACAGCAAGCCGTTCGCAGCAGGACCACGCGACGCAACTCGACCTGCGCGTCGCCGAACTCGACCTCGCGCATTGGCTGCCCTACCTGCCGGCCGGGCTGCCACTGCGGCCGGCGCGCGGCTTGTTTGCCAGCCAACTGCAGTTGAAGTTCGCCCTGCCGGCGGGTGGTCCACCGCGCGTGTCGCTGAGCGGGCAGGCGACGCTGCGCGACGTGGCGATCGTTGCCGGCACGGCAGCGGGCGAGCCGCTCGTGGGCTGGAAGCAATTGCAGATCGGGCTGGCCGACGTGCAGCCGCTGGCCAGGCGCATCGGCTTGAGCCGGGTGCAACTCGACGGCGCGCATGTCGACCTGCGACGCGACGGCGAGGGCCGATGGAACCTGTGGCCGACGGCCGCCGCGGCAGCGGCACCGGTGGCGGTGGCACCGCCCAGCGCTGCGGCATCGCTGCCGGCTGCAACGCCGCGCGAACCCGGCTGGCGCGTCAGCATCGACCAGATCGAACTCGGCCAGGCCCGCATCGATTGGCACGACGCCACCACCCAGCCCACCGCAGCGCTGCGGATCGACGCCGTGGACTTGTCGCTGCAGCAGGTGCGCTGGCCGGTCGAGGCGCCTGCGCCTCTGAAAGTGGCCGGGCGCCTGATCGCGGTCACCGGCGACGGCGACAGCACCCGCGCCCCGGAGGCCGCACCGTTCACCGTACAGGGCGAAGTCAGCGACCGTTTCGCCAAACTGGCGCTCGAGCTGCAGTCGCTGGACCTGCGCTGGCTGGCGCCCTACATCTCGAAGGTGTTGGTGCCGGCGCTCGACGGCCGCGTATCGCTGGCAACCACGCTGGACTGGGCCAGCGGCGATGCACCTCGCCTCGCGGTGGGCCAGTTGACGGCACGAGCCGACAGCGTGCGCCTGGGCGACACCGCACCGGTCGTCGCACGCACCACCCGGCCGGCCGCGCGCAGCGAGCCGGCCGTGGCCTCGGTGCAGGCGATCGCGATTGCCGATGGCAGCGTCGATCTGCTGGCTCAGCGCATCGCGCTCGGCAGCCTGAAGATCGAACGGCCCACCCTGCGCCTGGCCCGCGACCGCGCCGGCACGTGGAATGCGCTGGCCTGGGCGCGGCCGTCGGCCGCCGCCGCGCGCGAGACGGCGGCGGCGCGCGAGTCCGCCGCGGCGCCGGCATGGCATCTGCAACTCGGCGAGGCCCAACTCAGCGGGGGCGAGGTGCGGCTGCACGACGAGCGACCCTCTGCGACCGCCGGCGAACCCGTGCGCCTGATCGCGAGCGGCATCCAGGCCACGGTGCGCGGGCTGGCCTGGCCCGCGGCGACGACCGCGCGCGGCACGCTGCAGTTGCGGCTGGCGCAGGACAAGGCCACGGCGCCGGCGAGTGCGGCCGGGCGCGTCGAGTGGAGCGGCCAGTTCGCGACCGCGCCGCTGCAGGCCCGCGGCGCCTTGCGCATCGAACGTGCACCGGTACACGTGTTCGAGCCCTATTTCAGCGATGGGCTGCACCTGTCCTTGTTGCGCGCCGAGGCCAGCTGGCGCGGTGACGTGGCCTTCACCCAGCGTGCCGGCGGCATCGAAGCCAGTGCCCGCGGCGACACCTTGCTGGCCGACGTGCACGTGCACGAACAACTGGCCACCGACACGCCAAGCGTCAGCACGCCGGGCGACGAGCTGCTGGGCTTCCAGTCGCTGGCGCTGCGCGGCATGCAGTTCGCGATGAAGCCCGGCGACAAACCGCGGCTGGCGGTGGCAGACGCCGTGCTGACCGACTTCTACTCGCGGCTGGTGATCTCCGAGCAGGGGCGCTTCAATCTGCGCGACGTGGCGGCACCACCGGCCGCGGGCGCTTCGGCCGCAGCGCGGGCAGCTTCGGCACCGGCCACGGTGGCGGTCGCGGCGGCGCCCGCCGCCCCGGCCGCTTCGGGGCCGGCCGGTGCGGGTGGCCTGCCGATCGACGTCTCGATCGGCGGCACGCAGTTGGTCAACGGCAAGATCGACTTCACCGATCGCTTCATCCGCCCCAACTACAGCGCAGCGCTGACCGAACTCAACGGGCGCCTGGGTGCCTTCGACTCCACCAGCCGCGCGATGGCGACGCTCGAGTTGCGCGGCCGTGCCGCCGGCACCGCGCTGCTGGAGATCGTCGGCTCGCTGAACCCGACCGCGCAGCCGCTGGCGCTCGACATCCGCGCCAAGGCCACCGACCTCGAACTCGCGCCGCTGTCGCCCTACGCCGGCCGCTACGCCGGCTACGCCATCGAGCGCGGCAAGCTGTCGATGGACGTGGCCTACAAGATCGATCCCGACGGCAAGCTCGACGCGAAGAACCAGGTCATCCTCAACCAGCTCACGTTCGGCGACAAGATCGAATCGCCCGACGCCACCAAGCTGCCGGTGCTGCTGGCGGTGGCGTTGCTGAAGGATCGCAACGGCGTGATCGACATCAACCTGCCGATCAGCGGCTCGATCAACGACCCGCAGTTCAGCGTCTTCGGCATCGTGCTCAAGATCATCGGCAATCTGCTCGTGAAGGCGCTGACCGCGCCGTTCGCGCTGCTGGCCGGCGGTGGCAGCGACGACCTCAGCTTCGTCGGCTTCGAACCGGGCACCGCCACCGTCACCGCCGGGGGCCGCGACGTCATCGACAAGGTGGCCAAGGCGCTCGCCGATCGCCCGGCGTTGAAGATGACGGTCACCGGCGCCAGCGACCCGGTGAGCGAGCGCGAGGCGGCGCAGAGGGCCGCGCTGGAAGCGCGCATCCGTGCCGAGCAGCGCCGCGACGCGTTGCGCGCCGGCGCCGCGTCCGACGCGCCGCTGCCGGCGCTGACGGCGGCGCAGCGCGAACAACTCGTCAAGCACATCTACGGCGATACGCGGCTGCCGAACAAGCCCCGCAACGTGATCGGCCTGGCCAAGGACATCCCGCTGGCCGAGATGGAAGCGCTGCTGCGCCAGGCCACGCCGGTCACCACCGACACGGCACGCGAACTCGCACTGCAACGCGGCCTGGCCGTGCGCGATGCGCTGATCGCCAAGGGCCTGCCCAGCGAGCGCTTGTTCGTGGCGGCGCCGAAACTGCGCGCGTCGGGGGAAGACGATGCGGCCTGGTCGCCGCGGGTGCAGTTGGCATTGAGCACCAACTGACCGACGCTTTCAGCCGCCGCCGCGTTGCGTGTAGAGATCGAAGTAGCGCATGAAGCGCTGCCACGCGGCTTCGTCGACGCCGCGCGCCTCGAAGCGCACCTGCAAGCGCGGCAGCACGATCAGCGCGATGCGGCGCGGCTCGCGCGTTTGCCAGGCGAGCGACACCGTGCCGCCGTCGAGCGCGATGTCGGCGCCACGTTCGCGCCAGGCGATGTGCCGATCGCCGCTCGCGCCGGGCAGCCACGCGCGCAGGTCCGCCTCGGTGCAGCCCATCTCGCGCTCGAACACGAACGGATAATGGCCTTGCACTCGGCCGCACCTCAGGCCGCGCCGGGCCGCTCCCAAGCGGCCTGAGCTCCCCTTGGGGGGCGCGAGCGCAGCGAGCTTGGGGCTGTCATTACCCACCCGCAATGGGCGGCCAGATCGCCAGCACGTCGCCGTCCTTGGGCACGAATCCCAGGCGTTCGGCCGGCGGCACATAGACGCCGTTGACGAGCACCAGGTGCACCAGCTTCTCCGGCAGGCCGAATGGCTCGATGATCTTCGCGATCGGCGTGCCGTCGGGCACTTCGAGCGGGATCTGGTTGCTGCGGCGTGCGTCGGCGGGCAGGTGCTGGGTCAGGCTGGCGTAGAGCTTGAAGGTGATGCGCATGAAGTCAGGCCAGCGCAGGGCCGCCCCAAGCGGCCTGAGCTCCCCTCGAGGGACGCGAGCGATGCGAGCAAGGGGTCAATGTCGGCATCATGCCTTGACCAGCGCCTTGTGCTCCTGCCCCTGCGCGGTGGCCAGGTAGGCGGCCATCAGCTGCGTCGGGTCGTCGAGCAGGCGCTGCTTCCAGCCGCCGAGCCGCACCTGGCCTTCGACCAGGCCGCGCATCGCGCCGACATGGTCGGTCCAGCCGATGCTGTTGCAGCCGACCAGCCGGTCACCGTCGAATTGCAGGCTCAGGTGCCGGCCGGCGTCGCGGTCGGTCAGCTCGACATGCGCGCCACCCGGCACGCCGTGCCAGTCGCCGAAGCTGGTGGAGATCATGCCCAGCGTGTCGAGCACGTTGATCTGCGTCACCCCGCGCAGTTCGGCCTTGCGGCCGACCATGTTCAGCGCCGCCACGCGGGCCTGCTCGGCCGCATTGGGCTGGATCGCGCTGACGATGGTCTTGCCGGAGATCTTGTCGAAGGCCTCGGCGCAATCGCCGGCGGCATAGATACCGGGCACGCTGGTCTGCAGGTGTTCGTCGGTCAGCACACCGAGCAGGCAGGTGATGCCCGAGTTCTCCAGGAAGCCGATGTTGGGCTTGACGCCGGTGGCGCTGATCACCAGGTCGCACTCGAGGTGCTGGCCGTTGGACAGCCTGACCCTGAGCCCGGAACGGGCGACTTGCGCGCCCTGGGGCGCCTGCGGCTCGATCGCCTCGACCCGCGTGCCGGTGAACACGCGCACACCCTTCTTCTCGCACCAGTCCTTGATCATGCCGCCCGCCGTCGGGCCCATCATGCGCGGCACCATGCGGTCGCCCATCTCGACCACCGTCAATTGCACGCCGCGCGCGGCCAGCGCCTCCATGATGATGCAGCCGATGAAGCCGGCGCCCATCTGCAGCACGCGCGCACCCTGGGTGGCGAGCTGCGCGATCGCGCGCGCGTCCTGCAGCGTCCAGCACGGGTGCACGCCGGCGGCGTGGATGCCGGGGATCGGCGGGCTGGCCGGGCTCGATCCGGTGGCGATCAGCAGGCGGTCGAAGCGCACCGAGCTGCCGTCGTCGAGCGCGATCGTGCGCGCGGCGACGTCGACGGCCTCGGCGCGGATGCCGCGCTTGACGACGATGTTCAACTTCGCGAAATGGTCTCTGGTGTGCCGCAGGTGCGTGCCGTCTTCGCCGATGTTGCCCATCAACAGGTACGGAATCGCCATGCGCGAGTAAGGCGCTTCGGGCTCGTCGCCGACGATCAGGATGTCGTCGTTCGGCGCGTGCTTGCGAATCGTTTCGGCGGCGATCACGCCGGCGGGACCGGCACCGAGGATGACGTGCTTCATGGGGGATGTCTCGTATTGCGCCCTCGCCCCTGTGGGGAGAGGGCTGGGGTGAGGGGAGTGCAGACCGCCGCCGCCGACCCCTCACCCTGACCCTCTCCCGGAGGGAGAGGGGGTGAGGCGTCAAAGTCCGAGCTTGGCCCGCGTCGCAGCCGTCAGCGTGCCGTCGGCGTTCCAGCCACGCACCTGGTAGTACTTGGGCAGCATCTCGGGCAGCTTGCTGGTCAGGCCCTTGGCCGGCCCGGTCTTCGCGGCTTCGTTGAGCAAGCGCGGCGGCAGGTTGTCGTCCTTGGCGGTGAAACCGGCGCGGTTGTTGAAGTCGCGCTCCAGGTTCCAGATCCGCTCGCCGATCAGGCTCAGGTTCTCGAGCGTGAATTCGGGTCCACAAGCCGCGGCCACCTGCGGCGCCACGTCGGCCAGGCCCCAGGCGAAACTGGTGAAGATGCAGATGCCGGCCGAATCGAAGGCCGCGGTCGCGTCCTGGAAGGCCATCACCAGTTCGGGCTTGCCTTCGGCCACCAGCGGATCGGTCTTGACCGGGATCCCGAGCACTTCGGAGGCCACGGTGTAGCTGCGCAGGTGGCAGGCGCCGCGGTTGCTGGTGGCGTAGGTCAGGCCCATGCCCTGGATGCCGCGCGCGTCGTAGGCCGGGAACTCCTGGCCCTTCACGCTCATGCTCAAGCCGGGGTGGCCGTACTTGGCGCACAGGCGCTTGCTGCCCTGGCCGATCTCCTGGCCGAAGCCGACGCCGTTGGCCGTCATGTCGGCCAGTTCGCAAAGCGCCCTGGCCGAGCCGAACGGCGACTCGATGCCGATCTGCTCCTTCTTCAGCACGCCCATCTCGTAGAGCTCCATCACCGCGCCGATGGTGGCGCCGAACGAGATCGGATCCATGCCCTGCTCGTTGCAGATGGTGTTGGCGTACTGCAGCGCCTCGATATCGTTGACGCCATTGGCGGCACCGAGCGCCCACGCCGCCTCGTACTCGAGGCCGCCGGTCGCGCCCCAGTACTGCGGCTTGTTCTCGACCGAGAAATGGGTCTGGTCGATCTTGCTGATGCGCCCGCAGGCGATGGTGCAGCCGAAACAGGCCTGGTTGGTGACGAGCTGGGCCTTGCCGTCGCTCTTGCGTGGCGTAGCCATCGCCTCGGCGGAGATGTCCTTGGCGCCCTCGAACTGGCTGTCGCGGTGGTTGCGGGTGGGCAGCGCGCCGATCTCGTTGATCACGTTCATCAGCACCTGGGTGCCGTAGGTCGGCAGGCCCTGGCCGGTGACCGCGTTGTCGGCCAGGATCTTCTTCTTCTCGTAGGTGACCTTCATGAATTCCTTGGGGTCGGCGATGTTGCCGACGCCCTTGGTGCCACGTACTGCGATCGCCTTCAGGTTCTTGCTGCCCATCACGGCGCCGACGCCCGAGCGGCCGGCGGCGCGGTGCAGGTCGTTGACGACCGCGGCGAACAGCACCTGGTTCTCACCGGCCTTGCCGATCGACGAGACGCGGATCAGCGGATCCTGATGCTGCTTCTTGATCGTCTCTTCGGTCTTCCACACGCTCTGGCCCCACAGGTGGGCGGCGTCGCGCAACTCGGCCTTGTCGTCCTCGATGAAAAGGTACACCGGCTTGGCCGACTTGCCCTCGAAGACGACCATGTCCCAGCCGGCCATCTTCAACTCGGCGCCCCAGTAGCCGCCCGAGTTGGAGCAGGCGATCGCGCCGGTCAAGGGGCCCTTGGTGACCACCGTGTAGCGGCCGCCGGTCGAGGCCATCGTGCCGGTCAGCGGGCCGGTGGCCCAGATGACCTTGTTGGCCGGCGACAGCGGATCGACCTTGGGGTCGACCTCTTCGACGATGTACTTGGTGGCCAGGCCACGCGAGCCGAGATAGGCGCGGGCCCAGTCCATGTTCAGCGGCTCGGACTTGACCGTGCCGGCCGTCAGGTTCACACGAAGGATTTTTCCTGCCCAAGACATGTTGGTGCTCCTCAGGCTGAAGGTTGGTTGCCGAGCTTGTCGGCCCAGGCCTGCATCTTGTTCAGGCCGGTCCAGTTGGCATCGACATAGGTGATCGCGCCGGTCGGGCAGGCGGTGGCACAGGCCGGGTCGCCGCCGCACAGGTCGCACTTCTGCACCTTGCCGGTTTCCTGCACGTAGTTGATGGTGCCGAACGGACACGCGATGGTGCAGACCTTGCAGCCGACGCACGTGGTTTCGTTGACCACCTTGGCCCCGGTCAGCTTGTCCAGCGTGATCGCCTCGACCGGGCAGGCGTGCAGGCACCAGGCCTCGTCGCACTGGGTGCAGGTGTAGGGCACCTTGCGGCCGGTGTGATGGAAGTCGAACACCTTGATGCGCGATTTGGCCGGCGCGTAGGTGGCGTAGTTCTCGAACGAACAGGCCATCTCGCACTGGAGGCAGCCGGTGCATTTCTCGGGGTTGATGTGAAGCGCTTTTTGCATGCCTGTCTCCCGCGGCGAAGGCCGCACGGCGCAGCCTATGAAATCCGTGGCATAGGTGATTGTTCGATCGGCGCCGCCGACAGGGTCTAGGGTCAACCCTAGAGTCCCCGAAAATTCTCAGATTGAGACACAAGGACGATCGGTTGCTGGCACGATGCCGGCGCCCATCCCACAACGCCCCGTGCTGCCGACCTCCACCCAACGTCTGACGCGCATCGAGCAGGCGCGCCGCGCCTTGATACTGCGCGGCGACCACGCCGCCGCACCCGCGATAGAGCCGTGGATCGCGGCCTCCTGGCAGCGCTGCCTGCAGCGCGGCCAACAGCCGCTGGACAGCGTCGGCTTCGACCTGGTCAGCGCCGCGTCGCTGCGACGCATCAGCGAGCGCAGCCGCGCGCTGCGCGATGCAGCCGCCCCGGTACTGGCCGACTTGTCACGCACGATCGCACCGACGCGCTATTTCTCGATCCTCACCGACGCGCAGGGCGTGGTCGTGGATGTCGGCGGCGCGCCCGACATGCGCGATCGCGCCGTGCAAGCGATCGCCCGCATCGGCGTCGACCTCTGCGAAGCCAGTGTCGGCACCACCGCGATCAGCGCCGCACTGACCGAACTGCACCCCGTGTGGCTGCACCGCGGCGAGCATTTCTTCGAGGCGACCTCGGTCTACAGCTGCGCCGGCGCGCCGATCTTCGGCCCCGACGGCCGCTGCGCCGGCATGCTCGACCTCACCGGCGTGCGCGCCGAGGAGCGGCCCGAACTTCGCCATCTGGCCGCGCAGATGGCGCAGCGCGTCGAGCAGGCGCTGTTGCTCGCGGTGCCGCACCACCGCCTGCTGCAAGTGCAGTGGCCGGGCCCGACGGCCGCCGCGAACGCCGGTCTGCTGGCGGTCGACGGCGACGGCATCATCGTCGGCGCCGACCGCGCGGCCTGCGCGATGCTCGGATTGCGCCTCGATGCAGCAGCGCGCGCATTCGGTTCGCTCGAAGACACCTTTGCCACGGCCAGCGGCCGATTGATGAGCCTGCGCCCGGGCCAGGCACCGCGGCACGTGCCGCTGTGGTCGGGGCTGCAGGTGCTGGTCGCGTCGGCCCACGCCGGCCCCGATGGCGCCGTGGACGCGCTGCGCGCGACGCCGGCCCGCCTGCGCGACACCGAGGCCGATCTGATCCGGCAGGCGGTCGATGCCGCGCGCGGCAACGTGGCCGAGGCGGCACGCCAGCTCGGCATCAGCCGCGCCACGATCTACCGCCGGCTGGCGCGAAGCCGGCAGCGCTGAGCGCTGCCATCGCGGCGCCACGGCCCGCGTCGGCTACGCTCCGCATCCGCGCCGGAACCTCGCACTGGCCACCGCACCGTGAACCTGATCGCCGCCATCCCTGCTCCCGTCGCGCCGACGCAGTCGGCGCCACGGCTCGTCGCGCGCGGGCTGACCAAGCGTTATGGTTCTCGCCCTGCCTTGCACGCGCTCGATCTGGCGCTGGCCGAGCGCAGTTTCGTTGCGCTGCTCGGCCCCAACGGTGCCGGCAAGACCACGCTGTTCCAGGTGCTGACCGGCCTGTTTGCCGCCGACGAAGGCGATGTCGCGGTGGCCGGGCACTCGCTGCGCGCTCAGCCTGGCGCGGCGCTGCGGCATGTGGGCGTGGTGTTCCAGCAGATGTCGCTCGACCTCGACCTCACCGTCGAGCGCAACCTGCGCTTTCACGCCGACCTGCACGGCCTACCGGCGCCGCTGGCGCGCGAGCGCATCGCGCAGGCGGCGGCAACCTTCGGCCTGGCAGCCGACCTGTCGCGGCTGGCGCGCGAGTTGTCGGGCGGCAACCGGCGCAAGGTCGAACTGGCGCGTGCGCTGCTGCACCGACCGGCGCTGCTGCTGATGGACGAGCCGACGGTCGGGCTCGATCCGAAGTCGCGGCGCGACCTGCTGGCCGCGATCCGGGCCGACGTCGCCGCGCGCGGCACCACCGTGCTGTGGGCCACGCACCTGGTCGAGGAAGCCGAGGCCGCCGACCGCGTGCTGGTGCTGCACAAGGGCAGCTTGCTGGCCGACGGCACGCCGGCCGCGGTGACCGCCGCGCTCGGCGGTGCGAGCCTCGAAGAGGCCTTCATCCGCGCCACCGCTTGACGCGACCCATGCCGATCGATCCATCCCGCATGCAAGGAGCCTCGACGATGCACAGCGCCCACCTACTCATCGCCACGGTCGCCGCCGCGCTGGCGCCACTGGCCGCCAGCGCCCAGGGCATGGCCTGGGTGTCGAGCGAGAAGGACGATGCGATCACGCTGATCGACATGCGCACGCTGGCCGTCGCCGGCACGGTGCCGACCTGCAAGCGACCGCGCCACATGCAGATCGCGCCGGGCACGAAGCAACTGGTCGTGGCGTGCTCGGAGTCGAATGCCGCCGACGTGATCGACCCGGCGACGCGCCAGTCGCTGCGCCGGATGCCGCTCGGCGACGATCCCGAAGCGTTCGACTTCTCCGCCGACGGCAAGCAGCTGTACGTTTCGCTGGAGGACGACGCGGCGCTGGGCATCGTCGACGCCGCCAGCGGCAAGCTGCTGAAGACGGTGCCCGTCGGCCAGGAGCCCGAGGGCGTGAAGACGTCACCCGACGGCAAGCGGGTCTACGTGACCTCCGAAGTGGCGAGCCTGGTGCACGCGATCGACACCGCCAGCGCCAAGGTGATCAAGAACATCGCAGTCGGCAAGCGGCCGCGGCGCTTCGCGATCACGCCCGATGGCTCGCAGCTCTGGGTCACCAACGAGCTCGGCGCCAGCGTCAGCATCATCTCGACACAGGATCTCGCCGTCATCGGCACCGTCAAGTTCGAACTCAAGGGCATGCGTGCCGCCGACATCACACCGGTCGGCATCGCGTTCAGCCGCGATGGCCAGCGCGCCTTCGTCGGCCTGGGCCGTGCCAACCATGTCGCGTTCGTCGACGTCGCCAGCCGCAAGGTGACCGATACCGTGCTGGTCGGCAAGCGCGCCTGGCATGTCGCGCTGAACCAGGCCGGCACGCAACTGTGGGTCGTCAACGGCCTCAGCGACGATGTCACGGTGGTCGACGTGGCCGCCGCCAAGGCCATCAAGTCGGTGCCGGTCGGCCGCGTGCCCTACATGGTGGTGCTGGTCGAATGAGACGAGCCGCGACTTGCGCCGTGCTGTGGCTCGCGCTCGCCGGCGCGGGCGCCGTGTCGGCCGCCAGCTTCAAGGCGGTGCTGATCGCGCGCGACGGCGACACCCGGCTCGAGCGCTCACAGCTGGAACGTGCCTACCTCGGCCATCCCGGGGGGCCAGCGGCCGACGGGCTGGCGGTGGCACTCGCCGAGTCGCGCCTGCAACTCGAGGCGGCCGGCACGCAATGGGTGCTGTCGACGGTGCCGGCGGCAAATGCCGAAGCGGCGCGCTCGGCCGCCCAACAGGCCGAGAAGGCCGGTGCCGCGGTCGTCCTGACCGACCTGCCGGCGGCGGCCACGCTGGCGGTGGCCGATGCCGTGAAACTGCCGGTGCTCAACGTCGGCGACGCGGCCGATGCGCTGCGCCAGGCCGACTGCCGCCGCAACCTGCGGCACCTGCTGCCCAGCGAACGCATGCGTGCCGATGCACTGGCGCAGACGCTGGCCGCGCAGCGTTGGACGCAGGTGCTGCTGCTTGCCGGTCCGACGGCCGACGATGCACCGCGGGTGGCCGCGGCCGCGGCGGCGATCAAGCGCTACGGCCTCAAGCTGGTCGACACGCGGCCGTTCAAACTCAGCGCCGACCCGCGCGAGCGTGACCTCGCCAATCCGTTGCTGCTGACCGGGCGCGCCAGCTACGACGTCGTCTGGGTCGTCGACAGCGTCGGCGAGTTCGCACGTGCCCTGCCCTACCGCACGGCCTTGCCGCGTCCGGTCGTCGGCGATGGCGGGCTCGCGGCGCTGGCCTGGCACGCGCAGTTCGAGCGCTTCGGCGCGCCTCAGGTCGCGCGCCGCTTTGCCAAGGCCCACCAGCGGCCGATGACCGCGCACGACTGGGCCTCCTGGCTGGCCGGACGCGCGCTGGTGGCCGCCGCGGTGGCGGCGCCGAACGGGCCGCTGCCGGCGTTGCACAAGGCGCTCGCCGCGGCCGAGCTCGACGGCTCCAAAGGTGTCGGCCTGAGTTTCCGGCCCTGGGACGGCCAGCTGCGCCAGCCGCTGCTGCTGTCGGATGGCCAGGGTGTCGTCGGCGTGGCGCCCGTCGAGGGTGCGCTGCACCCGAAGAACGCGCTCGACACGCTGGGCGCCGATGCGCCCGAAAAGCTCTGCCCGGCGCAGGCCGGCACATGACCCATCTCACCGCGCGCCACGGGTTGCCGCATGCGCTGCAGGCGCTGCGGGCGATCGTCTGGCGCGAGTTGCTGAAGTTCGGCCGCCAATACGGCCGGCTGGTGTCGGCGCTGGTGCGGCCGCTGCTGTGGCTGGCGGTGTTCGCGGCCGGGTTCCGCAACGTCTTCGGCGTGGCCATCGTCGAACCGTACGACACCTACATCCCGTACGACGTCTACATCGCGCCGGGGCTGATCGGCATGGTGCTGCTGTTCAACGGCATGCAATCGAGCCTGGCGATGGTCTACGACCGCGAGATGGGCCTGATGCGGCTGCTGCTGACGGCGCCGCTGCCGCGGCCGTGGATCCTGTTCAGCAAGCTCGTCGCCACCGCCGTGTTGTCGCTGGCGCAGGCGGCGGCGTTCGTCGCCGTCGCGGCACTGCTGGGCACGGTGCTGCCGGTGTGGGGCCCGCAGACGCCACACGTGCTGCTGGCCGCGGTGTGCGGCGCGTTGATGCTGGGCGCGCTCGGCCTGCTGCTGTCGGTGCATATTCAGCAACTCGAGAACTTCGCCGGCACGATGAACTTCGTGATCTTTCCGATGTACTTCATCTCGACCGCGCTGTACCCGCTGTGGAAGCTCGAGGAGTCGGGCGCCGAATGGGTCTACCGGCTGGCGCAGGTCAACCCCTTCACCCACGCCGTCGAATGGCTGCGTTTTGCGCTGTACGGCAAGGATCCCGGCGCATCGCCGTGGATCGTCGTCGGCACGCTGGTGCTGTGCTTCGCGGTGGCCAGCTGGGGCTACGACCCGCAGCGCGGCTTCGGTGCGCTGGCCAAACGCGGCAGCCCGCAACCATGACAGCGATCGAGATCCGGCGGCCGTGACTGCACCTGTCCAGGCAACGCGCCGTGGCGCATTGCAGCGGCTGGCCGCGGCGGCGGTCGCGCCACTGGGCGCCGTGGCGCTGCCCGCTGCCGTGCGGGCACAGCCCGGCGAGGGTTTCCCGACCCGTCCGATCACGCTGTGGGTGCCCTGGCCCGCCGGCGGTGCCACCGACCTGACGATGCGTCTGCTGGCCGAGTTGGCCGGCCGCCACCTCGGGCAGAAGGTGCTGATCGACAACCGCAGCGGCGCCGGCGGCACGCTGGTGATGCCGATCCTGCAGCAGGCCGCGCCCGACGGCTACACCATCGCGCAGGTGCCGCAACCGGTCTTCCGCGCACCGTGGATCCAGAGAGTGACGTGGGACCCGATCCGCGACACCACGCCGATCATCCAGGTCAGCGGGGTCACGTTCGGCATCGTGGTGCCGGCGGCGAGCCCACTGCGCTCGCTCGACGACCTGTTCGCCTGGGCGCAGACGCGCCCAGGCGAGTTGACGGTGGCCACCAATGGCGTCGGCACGACCCCGCACGTGGTGATGGACGAGCTGTTCGCCCGCCGTGGCCTGGCCTACGTGCATGTGCCGTACAAGGGCACGGCCGAGCAGATGATCGCGGTCTCGTCGGGCCAGGTGATGGTCGGCGTCAACTCGAACGGATTCGCGCCGTTCGTCGACAGCGGCAAGCTGCGGCTGCTGGTGACCTTCGGCGAGCACCGTACGCGGCGCTGGCCGCAGGTGCCGACGCTGAAGGAACTCGGCCACGGCATCGTCGCCGCCTCGCCCTATGGCCTGGCCGGGCCGCGCGGGCTGCCTGCGCCGATCGTGCAGACCCTGCACGACGCCTTCAGGGCCGCGATGTTCGACCCATTGCACGTCGCCGAGCTGGCCAGGTACGACCAGGAACTGGCCCACCTCGGCCCGGAGGACTACGGCCGCGCGATGCGCGAGGCCTACGCCGCCGAGAAGCGCACCGTCGAGCGCCTCGGGCTGGCGCGCTGATCGGCCGTGGCGCCTCGCGCAGGCCACCACGCCCCTAGGGCAAGCCCTTAACCGATGGGACGGTTTGGAGCCAGGGCGGTGGGCTAGATTCAGTGCCCTTGCCTGCGACTTGCCACGATGCCGCTCACGCCCGCCGCGACCGCCGACACGCGTTACCACCTGCACGCGTACACCCAGCCGCGCCAGCTCGAACGCGAGGGCCCGCTGGTCATCACGCGCGGCGACGGCGTGTACGTGATCGACGAGCACGGCCAGCGCTACCTCGAAGGCATGGCCGGGCTGTGGTGCGCCGCGCTCGGCTTCTCCGAGCCGCGGCTGGTGCAGGCCGCGACGCGCCAGTTGCAGACGCTGCCGTACTACCACACGTTCTCCGGCAAGGTGCCGGGGCCGGTGACCGAACTGGCCGAGGCGCTGATCCGCTGGGCGCCGGTGCCGATGGCCCGCGTGCTGTTCGCCAACTCGGGCTCGGAGTCGAACGACACCGCGTTCAAGCTCGTGCGCTACTACAACAACGCGATCGGCCGGCCCGCGAAGAAGAAGATCATCGCTCGCGTCAAGGGCTACCACGGCGTCACGGTCGCGGCTGCGTCGCTGTCGGGGCTGCCGATGATGCATCAGCACTTCGACCTGCCGATCGACGGCGTGGTGCGCGTCGGTTGCCCGCACGCCTACCAGTTCGCGCACGACGGCGAGTCGCCCGAGCAGTTCGCGGCCCGGCTGGCCGACGAGCTCGAGCAGACGATCTTGCGCGAGGGCCCGCACACGGTGGCCGCCTTCATCGCCGAGCCGGTGCAGGGCGCGGGCGGCGTGATCGTGCCGCCGCCGGGCTACTTCGAGCGCATCCAGCCGCTGCTGAAGCAGCACGACATCCTGCTGATCGCCGACGAAGTCATCACCGGTTTCGGTCGCCTCGGCCAGCCCTTCGGCACCCAGGTCTACGGCCTGCAGCCCGATCTGATCACGGTGGCCAAGATGCTGACCTCGGCCTATGTGCCGATGTCGGCGCTGTACGTCAGCGACAAGATCTACCAGGCCATTGCCGATGCCAGCGCGGCCGTCGGCGTGTTCGGCCATGGCTACACCTACGGCGGCCACCCGGTGGCCTGCGCGGTGGCGCTCGAAGCGCTGAAGATCTACGAGTCCGACCGCATCGTCGAACACGTGCAGCACGTCGCGCCGCGCCTGCAGGCCGGGCTGCGGCGCTATGTCGGGCACCCGCTGGTCGGCGACGTGCGCGGGCTCGGGCTGATCGGCGCCATCGAGCTGGCCGCCGATCCGGCCCGGCGCAAACCGTTCGACGCGGCGCGCGGCGTCGGTGCCTACCTGGTGCAGCGCGCACAAGCCCATGGCCTGATCGTGCGCGTGATGGCCGGCGACATCATCGCCTTCTCGCCGCCGCTGGTGATCACCGAGGCCCAGATCGACGAGATGCTCGACAAGTTCGACCGCGCGCTGCGCGACACCGAAGCCTGGGTTCGCAGCAGCTGACGCCGGCCCTCCCCATGGCCTTCATCGAGTTCGTCGACGTCTGCAAGCACTACCCCGGCAATGCCAAGCCGGCCGTCGACCGGCTCAACCTGCAGATCGAGCAAGGCGAGTTCCTGACCCTGCTCGGGCCGTCGGGCTCGGGCAAGACCACCTGCCTGATGATGCTGGCGGGCTTCGAGGGCGTCAGCTCGGGCACGATCCGGCAGGGCGGCCAGCCGATCGAGCAGCGGCCCGCGCACCAGCGCAACATGGGCATCGTGTTCCAGAGCTACTCGCTGTTCCCGCACATGTCGGTGGCCGGCAACGTCGCCTTTCCGCTGCAGGTGCGCAAGACCGGCGCGGCCGAGACCAAGGCGCGTGTGCAGAAGGCCCTCGATCGCGTGCACCTGGCCGATCTCTCGCAGCGTCGGCCCAACCAGCTCTCCGGCGGCCAGCAGCAGCGCGTGGCACTGGCGCGGGCGCTGGTGTTCGAGCCCAGCCTGGTGTTGATGGACGAGCCGCTGGCCGCGCTGGACAAGCGCCTGCGCGAGGAGATGCAGCTCGAGATCCGCCGCCTGCACCGCGACCTCGGCGTGACGATGGTCTTCGTCACGCACGACCAGGGCGAGGCGATGACGCTGTCCGACCGCGTCGCGGTGTTCAACCAGGGCCGCATCGAGCAGCTCGACACGCCGCAGGTGCTGTACGACGCGCCGGCCAACCCGTTCGTGGCCGGCTTTCTCGGCGACAACAACCGCATCGTCGGCCGCTTCGCCGGCCGCGATGCCGCGACCGGCTGGGCGCTGGTCGAGCCCCCGGGCAGCGGCATCGTGCTGCGCGCGCGCTGCTGCAGCGCGCTCGGCGCGGACACCGCGGCGGCCGGCGACGTGACGCTGTGCGTGCGCCCCGAGCGCGTGCAGTTGCTCGCCGCCGACGCCGCCGACGGCGTGCCGGCGATCGTCACCGACCTGATCCACCAGGGCGACCACTGGCGCCTGCTCGCGCGGCCCCAGATGCCGGCCAGCGCCGCGCGGGCCGATGCGGCCCAGTGGCTCGTCAAGTTGTCGCCGTCCGCGCTGCCGCAGGGCCTGGCGCGGGGGCAGCAGATCCGCCTGGGCTTTCGCCCGGACGAAGCATGGGCGTTTTGATGACGCGTTTCACACTGGAGCAAGCAATGCAAGCCAAGCAATCGATCCCGTTCGTCGTCGCCGCGATCACCCTGGGTGCCGCGGCCTTGTCGGTGCAGGCCCGCGACCTGACCGTGGTGTCCTGGGGCGGGGCCTACCAGGATGGGCAAAAGGAAGTCTTCTTCAAGCCGTTCAACGCCACCGGCACCAAGCTGCTCGACGAGGCCTGGGACGGCGGCCTCGGCGTGCTGCGCACCAAGATCAAGGGCGGCAACAACACCTGGGACGTGGTGCAGGTCGAGGCCGACGAACTCGAAGTCGGCTGCGACGAAGGCCTCTACGAGAAGCTCGACGCGGCCAAGATCGGCGGCGCCAACCGCTATCTGGCAGGCGCGGTGCATGCGTGCGGCGTCGGCGCGATCATCTACAACCTGGTGCTGGCCTACGACGGCGACAAGTTGAAAGCCGCGCCGAGCGGCTGGGGCGACTTCTTCGACACCGCCAAGATTCCGGGCAAGCGCGCGGTGCGCAACGGCGCGAAGTGGAACCTCGAGATCGCGCTGATCGCCGACGGCGTCAAGGCCGCCGACGTCTACAAGGTGCTGGCCACGCCGGCCGGTGTCGAGCGCGCGTTCAAGAAGCTCGACACGATCAAGAAGGATCTCGTCTACTGGAAGAGCGGCGCGCAACCGCCGCAGATGCTGGCCGCCGGCGACGTCGTCATGACCACCGCCTACAACGGCCGCATCACCGCCGCCAACGACAAGGACAAGAAGAACTTCAGGATGGTGTGGAAGGACACGCCGTACACGATGGACAGCTGGGTCATCATGAAGGGCACGCCGAACAAGGCCGATGCCGAGAAGCTGGTCGAGTTCCTGGGCCGCGCCGAGAACCAGGCCAAGCTGCCGAAGTACATCCGTTACGGCGTGACCAACCGCGACGCCACCAAGCAGATCGACCCCGGCCTGATGCCCGACCTGCCGACCAACCCGGCCAACCTGGGCCAGGCCTTCCCCGAGAACGTCAAGTTCTGGATCGACAACATCGACAAGATGACCGAGCGCTGGAACAAATGGGCGGCGACGAACTGATGCACGCGTCCGCCATCACGACGGCCTAGGCCATGGTCGCGCGGCAGCGCCTCGCCCTGCTGGCGCCGCTGGCGGCGTTCCTGCTGGTGTTCTTCGCGCTGCCGCTGGCGTGGCTGTTCTCGCTGGCGGTGCTCGAGGCCGAGGTGCCGCGTGCGCTGCCACGCACGCTGGCCGTGCTGGCCCCCTGGGCGCCGCCGCAGCCGGTGCCGGCGGCGGTCTACCCGGCGCTGGCGCAGGACATCGGCGAGGCGCGCGCCGCGCAGTCACTGGCCGACGCCGCGCGGCGCCTGAACTACGCCGTCAACGGCGTGCGCAGCACGCTGATGCGCGCCGCGCGCGAGGTCGAGAGCGCGCCGCCGGGCACTGCATTCGATGCCGACTTCTTCGCCGCAGTCGACCCGCAACTCACGACGCCGGCCTTCATGGCCGCGGTGCGCGCGGCACGCGGGCCGGTGTCGGGCTTCTACCTGCTCGGTGCGCTCGACCTCCAGCAAAGCGCCAGCGGCGCGATCGAGCGCACGCCGCCCGACCAGCGCATCTACCTCGACGTGCTCGGCCGTACGGTGGGCATCAGCGCCGCGGTCACGCTGATCTGCCTGCTCGCCGGCTTTCCGGTCGCTGCGCTGCTGACGCAGGTGCAGGGCCGCCGCGCCGACTGGCTGATGGCGCTGGTGATGCTGCCGTTCTGGACCTCGTTGCTGGTGCGCACCGCGGCCTGGGTGGTGCTGCTGCAGCGCGAAGGGCTGATCAACTCGGCGCTGATGCGGCTGGGCTTGCTGGCCGAGCCGCTCGAGCTGATCTACAACCGCACCGGCGTGCTGATCGCGATGAGCCACGTGCTGCTGCCGTTCATGATCCTGCCGCTGTACGGCGTGCTGAAGGAGATCCCGGCCAACACGCTGCGCGCCGCGGCCAGCCTGGGCGCACCGCCGCACGTGCGCTTCTTTCGCGTCTACCTGCCGCTCGCGGCACCCGGCATCGCCGCCGGCGCGCTGATGGTCTTCATCCTGGCGCTGGGCTACTACATCACGCCGGCGCTGGTCGGCGGCGGCGGCGACCAGATGCTGTCGTACTTCGTCGCCAAGTACACGATGGAGACCGGCAACTGGGGCCTGGCCGCTGCCCTCGGTCTGGTGCTGCTGGCGACGACGCTGGCCTTGTATGCGCTGGCGCACCGCCTGTCCGGCGGCCGCACCGCCGCGATCGGATGAAGTGAAACATCGTCACGCCCCCACCTTGACGGGCCGCAGCGCATTGAACTTTCGCTCGCGCAACGTCAGCCGATCAACGAGGTCGACCGCGCTCACCAGATTGCGTTGGCGGTCTGCTTGCGGCCCATTGCTGTCATTGAAATTCCGCTTTGCTGGCCGTGGCGCGGCAACGGGGCAGCCGGGCCGGGCACGGCGCTTAGGTTCGGCGGTCTTCGCTGCGCTCAGACTGCCCTGCGCTGCGCGGGGCCGTGGCCCCGTCGCTCAACTCCCTCCGTTCGCTTCGCTCACTGTGGTCGAACAGTCGCGACGAGTCAGAGCACGAAGCGCGCTGCGCGCGCGGGCCCCGGCCCCTGTGCTGCTCGGCGCCTCACATGCGCGCCGTGCCCGGCCCGGCTGCCCCGTTGCAGAACCCGTGGTGGCGTGCGGGCTATCGAACACCGACGCTGTTGCCGGCAAGGCGGCGGGCGGGGCCTGGGCGGGGCGAATCGGCGCCGCCGAGGAGCGCAGGGCTTCTGGCCGCGCGCCTTGGCGCGCTTCGTCAACTGACTCGTCGCGACTGTCCGAGCGCAGCGAACGCAGTGAGCGCAGCGAGTTGAGCGACGGGCCAGAAGACCGAGCACCGCAGGGCCCCCGTAGCGCAGCGAAGGGCCAGCCGTCTGAGCCCCGCCCAGGCCCCGCCCGCCGCCTTGCTCGCGCCGATGCAAGCACGACAAAGCGGACGCTTGCAAGACAGTCGCAACGGACCACAAGGCAGCGCCGGCACGCCAGCAGCGTTTCCCGCGTCGCGGCTGGCGTGCAGAGCAATGGATCACTGACATGTCGATGACCGGCGCCACCTTCTGGAAGGCCGCGTATCTCGGCCTGTGCGGGCTGGTGCTGGTGTTCCTGCTGCTGCCGATCGTCGCCATCATCCCGATGTCGTTCTCGAGCGGCAGCCTGATGGTCTATCCGCTGCCGGGGCTGTCGCTGCGCTGGTACCACGAGGTGCTCGGCAGCGCGCAGTGGATGCGCGCACTGGGCAATTCGCTGGCCATCGGCCTGGCCGCCACCGCGCTGTCGGTGGTGCTGGGCACGCTCGGCGCATTGGGCCTGGCGCGCCAGCGCGGGCCGCTGGCCACGCTGGTCAAGCTGCTGGCGCTGTCGCCGATGATCGTGCCGGTGATCCTGATCGCGGTGGCCAGCTACTTCTTCCTCGCGCCGCTGAAGCTGTCGCACACCTATGCCGGCATGGTGCTGGCGCACGCGGTGATCGCGGTGCCGTTCGTCGTGATCCCGGTGCTGACCGCGCTCGAGCTGCTCGATCCGAATCTGGCGCGCGCGTCGGCCGCCTGCGGTGCGGCGCCGGCCACCACCTTCTGGCGCATCACGCTGCCGAGCATCCGGCCGGCGGTGGCGTCGGGCGCGCTGTTCGCGTTCGCGACCTCGTTCGACGACGTCGTGATCGCGCTGCTGCTGGCCGGTGCCGAGCAGCGCACGCTGCCGCAGGAGATGTTCTCGGGCCTGCGCGACAGCATCACGCCGGCGATGCTGGCGGTGGCGACGATCATGATCGCGATCTCGACCTTGCTGTTCGTCGGCCTGCAGCGCTTTCAACGGCGCATGCAGCGCACGGTCGGGCGCCGGCGCTGAGCCGGCCGGCCAGGACGACGTCGCCGGCGCCGCGCGCGCCCGCAGCGCGTCAGGGCTTGATGTCGAGCAACGCGACGATCTGCGCGTGGCCCGCATCGCGGGCGATCTGCGCGGCAGTGAGGCCGCGGTCGTCGCGCAGGTCGGTGCGCGCGCCGCGCGCCAGCAGCAGCTTGACCACGTCGGCCTGGCCCTGGCCGGCGGCCCACATCAGCGCGGTCAGGCGGTTGGCATAGGGCGTGTCGACGCCGATGCCATGCGCCAGCAGCGCCTGCACCACCTCGCCATGGCCGAGCGCGGCGGCATAGACCATCGCCGAGCGTTCCATGCGATCGACCGGCTCGGTGCGCGCACCTGCGGCGAGCAGACGCTGCGCCACTGCAGCCTGGCCGAAGTAGGCCGCGCCGATCAGCGGCGTGACGCCTTCGAGCGAGGCCTGCTGCACGTCGGCGCCGGCGGCGAGCAGCCGCTCGACCATCGCCAGCTGGCCCTTCTCGGCAGCGATCAACAGGCTGGTCTTGCCCAGGCGGTTGCGCGAATTGGGCGCGGCGCCCTTGTCCAGCAAGCGACCCAGCGTGGGCAGATCGCCCTGGCGCGCGGCCACCAACAATTGCGCGTTGAGGCTGAGGTTGGAGGTTTGCTGCGCTGCGGAAGAAAGGGCCACGGACATCAACAACACGAGCCCGCCGATCGACAGAACGGAACGCAAGGTAAGGGTCTCCTCTTAGAGGTCTGGGGCACAAAGGACTTGCATTCAGTCTAGCGCTGGATAAGCTCGCTGTCGCGCGTGTTCCCGCAGGGTCGGCAGCGATGGCCCCGCCGCGAACCTCCACGCTCCAGTGCGCCCCGGCCTGCCGAGGTGCTGCGTTCAAAAAGCAAAGAGGAGCCTCAATGACCGTCTCGAACCTGCAGCGCCCGCAGTGGCGCACCCTGCTCACCACCGCGGCGGCGTTGGCCGCATGCACCGCCGGCGTCACGCACGCACAGGAGATCCAGGGCGGCGCGGCCGCCACCGGTTCGCCGGTACCCAAAGCCATCTCGGTGGCGCAGGCCAAGCTCAGCGCGGCCGACAAGGACAGCGCGAATTTCCTGCACTCGAACATGAGCTATGCGCAGACGCGCTACTACCCGGCGTCGCAGATCAACACCAAGAACGTCGGCAAGCTGAAGCCCGCATTCGTGTTCCAGACCGAGGTCGTCGAGTCGATGGAGACGGCGCCGATCGTCGTCGACGGCATCATGTACCTGACGACCTCGTACAACCATGTGTATGCCATCGACGCGGTGACCGGCAAGGAGTTCTGGCACTACAAGCACAAGCAGGGCCCGGTGACGACCTACTGCTGCGGCCCGAACAACCGCGGTGTGGCAATCATGGGCGACCGCGTGTTCATGGGCACGCTCGACGCAAAGATGGTGGCCCTCGACGCCAAGACCGGCAAGGTGCTGTGGAGCACGCAGATCGCCGACCCCGAGCTCGGCTACTCCGAGACGATGGCGCCGGTGGCCGTCAACGGCAAGATCCTGATCGGCACCAACGGCGGCGAGTACGGTGTGCGCGGCTTCGTCAAGGCGTATGACGCCAACGATGGCAAGCTGCTGTGGACGCACTACTCGATCCCCGAGAAGGGCCACGAGGGCGTGTGGGCGGTCAACGACGCCACCGGCCGCAACATGCTGCGCGACATCGCCGCGGAGAAGAAGCAGCTGGCCGAAAAGGGCGGCGACTTCTACAAGACCCTGGGCGGCGGCGTGTGGATGGCGCCCGCGGTCGACCTCGAGACCAACACGGTGTTCTACGTCGCCGGCAACCCCAGCCCCGACCTGTACGGCGCCGAGCGCCCGGGCGACAACCTCTACACCAACTCGATGGTCGCGATCGACCTCAACACCGGCAACTACAAGTGGCATTACCAGTACATCGCGCACGACGTGTGGGATCTGGATGCGGTGTCGCCGGTGATCCTGACCGAAGCCAAAGGCAAGGACGGCAAGATGCGCAAGGTCGCCATCCACGGCGGCAAGACCGGCCATGTCTATGTGCATGACCGCGCCACCGGCGAGCTGATCCGCCACTCCGAAGCGATGGTGCCTCAGGAGAACATGTGGGTCCTGCCGACAGCGTCCGGCGCACGCATGCTGCCGGGCGCCAACGGTGGCGTCGAGTGGAGCCCGATGGCCGTCAACCCGAAGACGCGTCTGGCCTATGCCGCCAACCTGCACCAGCCGATGACCTACCACGTCGAGGCCGCGAAGTACCCCGGCGGCAAGCTGTGGCTGGGCGGCGCGTTCAAGACCATACCGAGCGAGAAGCAGTGGGGCCGGCTGGCCGCGGTGAACATCGACACCGGCAAGATGGCGTGGAAGTTCGACACCGAGCAGCCGCTGATCGGCGGCGTGCTGGCCACCGCCGGCGGCCTGGTGTTCAACGGCGAAGGCAACGGCATGTTCCGCGCCTTCGACGCCGCCACCGGCAAGAAGCTGTGGGAGTTCCAGTGCGGCGCCGGCGTCAATGCGCCGGCCGTGTCTCGTACACCGTGAACGGCAAGCAGTACATCGCGGTCGCGGCGGGCGGCAACACCCAGCTCGACTTCAAGCGCGGCAACTCGGTGTTCGTGTTCGCACTGCCGTAACCGGTAGACTGTTGCGCAAAGCCCCGGCAGCGTGCCGCTGCCGGGGCTTTTTCATGATCGTATCGGAGGACTGATCCCCATGAGAATCGCACCGTTGGCGTTCGCGCTGGCTGCCACCACGGCGGTCCCCTGGGCCGTCGCGCAAGCACCGGCGCGCGCGGCCGTCTGTGTGGCCTGCCACGGCGAAGGCGGCAACTCGATCATCACCACCAACCCGATCCTGGCCGGCCAGACCGCGCGCTACCTGTACCTGCAATTGCGCGACTTCCAGGAGGGCCGGCGCAGCGACCCGCAGATGTCGCCGATGGTGGCCGGCCTGTCGCGCGACGAATTGCGCGAACTGGCGGACTACTTCGCCGCGCAGAAGCCCAAGCCGCAGACCTTCAAGGCCGATCCCGCCAAGGCCAAGCTCGGCAAGGCCAAGGCCGACGAAACGCTGTGCACGATGTGTCACCTCGGTGGCTTCGCCGGCCAGAACGAGATCCCGCGCGCGGCCGGGCAGCATTACGACTACACGGTCAAGCAATTGCGCGACTTCAAGGCCAAGCGCCGCACCAACGACGCCGGCAACATGACCAGCGTGGCCAATACGCTCAACGATGCCGACATCGAGAACCTGGCCCACTACCTGGCCGGGTTGTAGCGCCGCCGCGCAGAGGCCCTAGAACGCGCGTACCAGGCGCAGCGACAGCAGCGCGCTGCGCGGCGAGCCGGGTTCGAAGACGCGGTCGTTGGCGGCATTGACGATGACGCTGCCGACGTAGGCACGATCGGCGAGGTTGTCCACGCGCAGCAGCGTCTGCAGCGTGCCGGCATCGCCCAGCGGCCAGTCGTGGCTCCAGCGCAGATTGATCACGCCGTGGCCGGGCGCGAAGATCTTGTTGGTGTCGTTGGCCGCCGTGCGCGACTGCCCGCGCAGTTCCAACCCGAACTCGCCCGCCACGATGCCGGGCCGCCACGCCAGTTCGGCCCACCCGAGTTGCGCCTGCGTGCCAGCGATGCGGTTGCCGGCGGCCACCGCGACGGTCGGTGTCAGGCAAGGCACCGCGGCACAGGTGAAGTAGCCATTGCGGTACTGCGCATGCAGCAGCGACAGCGCGGCCTGGGCCCGCAAGCCCGGCGCGATGCGCCAGGCGGCCGACAGCTCGCCGCCGTAGCGGCGCGTGCTGTCGACGTTCTTGAACGACGAGCGCCCGCCCGAGTTGGCGACGACGGCGATCTCGTCGGCGGTATTGACCAGGAACAGCGTCGCGTCCACGTCGACGCTATCGCTGCGCCATTTGCTGCCCAGCTCGAACTGGCGGCTGGTTTGGCCTTTCAGCCCGAAGTTGAAGCCGGAGTTGTCCGAGGTGTAGGCCAACTCGCCCAGCGTCGGCGACTCGAAGCCGCGCGCCATGCTGGCGTGCAGCGTCCAATGCGGCTGCAGCTTCCAGCGCAGGCCCAGCACCGGGTTGGTGTAGGAAAAGCGCAGGCTGCCGGAGTCGTTGCCGTTGCCGGGCGCGATGTAGCGATCTTCCACGCTCACCTTGACCTGCCCGCTGCGCACGCCGGCGGTGAGTGCCAGCGACGACGCCAACGCGATCTCGGCCTGGGCAAAGCCATCCAGCGATTCGGCGCGGTTGGTCTCGTTGCGGCGCGGCTCACCGACGACGCCACGCGCCGTCGGCGCCGTCGGCTCGCCCAGGAAATTCTCGTAACCGCGCCGTTCATCGCGCTGGCGCTCGTGCGCCACGCCGACGACCGCGTCCACACCGTCCCAGCCGAACCGCGCCCGCGCCTCGACGCCGTCGTACGCGCGGTCGAAGTCCACCACCCCGCCGCCATGCCGCCGCGACGACGGCACCGCCGGGTTGCGCTGCGTGGTGGGCGCAATGGCCAGGAATTGCGTCACGCCGCGCGAGCCCAGGTAGGCCGTCAGCGAGGTCTCGCGCAACGCGCCGGCGTCGCCGAAGCGATGGCGCCAGTTACGCCCCCTTGCGACTGGCGGATGGTCTTGCGGGTGTTGTAGTTGGCGCTCAGCGCGTCGGCAAAGGTCTGGCGCGGGTCGGCGGTGAAATCGGCGGGTGTCAAGCCGAGCGGGTCCTGCGCTTCCTGACGGTGGTCGCTGCCCAGAAACACCACC
Source organism: uncultured beta proteobacterium (assembly GCA_963840805.1). Lineage (GTDB taxonomy): Bacteria > Pseudomonadota > Gammaproteobacteria > Burkholderiales > Burkholderiaceae_C > CADEEN01. The sequence continues at coordinate 176,093 of CAWJAJ010000016.1, forward strand.
GTGTCGCGCTCACCCTGCCAGCCCAGCCGCACATTGGCCAGCTCGCGCTCGGCTTCGCTCTGCGGGCGAAAGCCGTCGATCTGCAGCTTGGACAGGTTCACGCGCAGGTCCAACCCGTGGCCCAACGGTGCCTGCGCGCCGGCGCGCAACTGGCGCAGGCCGAAACTGCCGACGTCGGCGCCCGCTTCGGCACGGCCCGCGCGCACCGGGGCGCTGAACAACGCGATCACGCCGCCCGAGCTGTTGCCGTACAGCACCGAGAACGGCCCGCGCAACACCTCGATGCGCTCTGCGCTGGCGAGGTCGAAATGGGCCACCTGGCCCTGGCCATCGGGCGTCGTGGCGGGGATGCCGTCGTTGTACAGGCGCAGGCCGCGCACGCCGAAACCCGCGCGGGCGCCGAAGCCGCGCGAACTGATCTGCAAGTCCTGCGCGTAGTTGTTGCGATTGGCGACCACCAGGCCGGGCACGCGCGCCATCGCCTCCGACAGGTTGACGAGCGGCCCGCTGTTGCGCAGCGTCGCGGCATCGATCACCGTGATCGCATACGGCGCCTCGGCGGCATTGCGCTCGGCGATCGACCCGGTGATCACCACCTGTTCGGTGGTCTGCGCCACCGGCTGGGCCAGCGCCACGGTCGCGGCGAGCAGGCAGCTGGCGGCAGTCAGCGCAGCGCGATGGAGGTCGGGCATCGGAATGGGGTTCGCGGTTGAGCACAGAGATGCTAGCGGCCGCATTAGCACCCAGCCGCGGTCTTTCGCCAAGGCGGCAATAACCCGCAGCGCCGCGCCGGGACCACGACGGCCCCGCCACAGCGGCCTGGCCGATGGCCTGAGACAATCACGGCGTGAATCTGCCCACCGCCCTCGACCGTCTGCCGCATCTGCTCAACGCCGATCTGCACTGCCATTCGTGCGTCTCCGACGGCACCTTGCAGCCCGAGGCGCTGGCCGCGCGCGCGAAGGCCGCTGGTGTCGAGCTGTGGTCGCTGACCGATCACGACGAAATCGGCGGCCAGCAGCGCGCACGCGACGCCGCGTTGCGCGAGGGGCTGGCCTACCTCACCGGCACCGAGATCTCGGTCACGTTCGCCGATGTCACTGTCCACATCCTCGGCCTCGGCTTCGATGCCGACGACACCGCGTTGCGCGACGGCCTGGCCCGCACCCGCGGCGGCCGCGAGGCACGCGCGCGCGAAATGGCCGCCGGGCTGGCCCAGGTGGGCATCCACGGCGCCTACGAGGGTGCCCTGCCCTACGTCGGCAACCCCGAGTTGATTTCGCGCACCCACTTCGCACGCTTCCTGGTCGAGCGCGGCATCTGCGCCGACACCAACGAGGTCTTCCGGCGCTACCTCACCGAAGGCAAGCCCGGCTTCGTGCCGCACCGCTGGGCCGGCTTGGGCGACGCGGTGCGCTGGATCAGCGCGGCCGGCGGCGCGGCCGTGATCGCCCACCCGGCGCGCTACAAGTTCACGCCGACCGAGGAGTACGCCCTGTTCAGCGAGTTCAAGGCCCATGGCGGCCGCGGCGTCGAAGTCGTCACCGGCAGCCACAGCGCCGCCGAGGCCCAGAAGTACGCCGCGATGGCGCTCGAGTTCGACCTGCTGGCCTCGCGTGGCAGCGATTTCCATTCGCCGGGCGAGAGCCGCACCGACCTCGGCAGGCTGCCCGACCTGCCGGGCCAGCTGACCCCCGTATGGCAGGCGCTGGCCGAGCGCGTGCAGTGGCCGGCGTGAGCAGCACCGGCCATCATCCTGCTGCTGGCATCGCGCTGATCGTCGCGGCGGCGGCGTGCTTCGCCGGCATGGACACGACGCTGCGCTACCTCGGCGCCTTCATCGGCATCGCGCTGATGCTGTGGCTGCGCTATGCGATGCACGCGCTGGCGATGACGGCGTGGATCGCGCTGTCGCGCGACAAGACCTTCCGCACCGCCAACCCGCGCTTCCAGGTCGTGCGCGGCCTGTTGTTGCTGTTCGCGTCGGCGATGGCCTTCAATGCCTTGCGCCACATGCCGGTGGCCGAATTCACCGCCATCGTGATGACCACGCCGTTGCTGGTGACGCTGCTGGCGCGCGTTTGGCTGAAAGAGCGCGTGTCGGCGCCGCGCTGGGCGCTGGTGGCCGGCGGCTTTGCCGGTGCGCTGATCGTCATCCGGCCCGGCAGCGGCCTGTTCGGCTGGGCCGTGCTGTTGCCGCTCGCGGCCGCGCTGTCGAATGCGTTCTTCCAGATCCTGACCAGCAAGCTGGCGCCGCACGAAAACCCGTACACCACCAACTTCTATACCGGCCTGACCGGCGTGACGCTCGCCACGCCGCTGCTCATTGCCAGCTCGGCCGACATCAGCGACACCCTCTCCAGTGCACCGCCGCTGCACCTGGGCTTGCTGCTGATGATCGGCGTGCTCGGCACCGCCGGCCACCTGCTGCTGATCATGGCGCTGGGCAAGGCGCCGACGGCCACGCTGATGCCCTTCCTGTACACGCAGATCGCCGTTGCCGCGCTGGCCGGCTGGCTCGCGCTCGGCGCCGTGCCCGACGCCTGGGGCTGGGCCGGCATGGCGGTGATCGCGATCTGCGGCGCGGCCAGCGCCTGGCTCAACGTGCGCGACGCGGCCGCGCATCAGCGGCCGGTGTCGGCGGTGGCGGCCGACACCGTCGCGGACTGAATCCGCTGGCACGACCATGTCGCAATACTTCGAAGTCCACCCCGATAACCCGCAGGCGCGCCTGCTGAAGCAGGCCGCGCAGATCCTGCACGCCGGCGGCATCGCAGCAATCCCGACCGACTCGAGCTACGCGCTGGTGTGCCACCTCGACGACAAGGCCGCCGCCGAGAACCTGCGGCGCATCCGTGGCGTCGACGACAAGCACCACCTGACGCTGTTGTGCCGCGACTTGAGCGAGCTGGCCAGCTACGCCCGCGTCGACAACCGCCAGTACCGTCTGCTCAAGCTCGGCACGCCGGGCCCGTTCACGTTCATCCTCGAGGCCACCAAGGAAGTGCCGCGTCGCCTGTCGCATCCGTCGCGCCGCACGATCGGCCTGCGCGTGCCGGATCACCGCGTGACGCAGGCGCTGCTGGCGCTGCTCGGCCAGCCACTGCTGGCCACGACGCTGATCGCGCCGGGCGACAGCGAACCGATGAACGACCCGCAGGCGATCCGCGTCCGATTCGAGAAGACCGTGCAGGCCGTCGTCGACGCGGGCGCCTGCCCGATGCAGCCGACCACCGTGATCGACATGAGCGGCGATGCGCCGGTGCTGGTGCGACAGGGCCGTGGCGACGCGAGCCAGCTCGGGTTGCAGGCGTTGGACTGAGGCCCACGGACTCGTGTTCGACAGTCACCCATGCAGCATCACACGCGATGCATCGGCTTCAAGCAGGTTCTGCCGTTCGTGCCTCTTCATCGAAGGGCAGGAACAGACCGTCCGCGGTCACTGAGCGAGCGCTGCACCGGGTCGGCTTGGTCCAGCAGTCCCGAGGCATTGCTCGCCGACCCAGACCGCGAACCACGTTCCGACGACGGGCCGGGTGAAAGGCATGTTTGCCCCTCCCCGACCCGCGACCGGCGCGCGACAGAAAACCGCGACGCCGGCAGAAGTCCCACCTTACTTGCGACCGCCGCCACCCTTGGTGGTCAGCGTCAGGTCGACATAGGCCAGACCGCCTTCATCGCCGAGCCCGGATTCGCCTGCATAGACGATGGCCCCTGGGTTGTTTTCGCCGACGTTCACCATTTGCGTGCTGCCACGCACGAACCTGGTCTTGTTGATCGGACGCATTCAACGACCTTGTCCCAAAGCGCCACCCGGCCGGCCGGAGCGACCGGCCAGCCGGGGGCGATCCACCGGCGCTCGGCCGACGGCTGGGAACTCGGTCAGGGCTTGACCGGCTTGCCGCCGCCTTGGCCGCCACCCTTGCCGCCGCCACCGCCACCGCCTCCGACCACCGCGATCTCGAGATAGGCCGTGTCGCCGGCGCAGACGCCTGCATCACACCCATCGAGCGAGACGTTGGGCAGCGTGTAGGTGATGCCGTAGGTGCCCGGCTCCGCCACACGCAGGTTGTATCCGAAGACGATCTTGCCGGTCGCGTTGATCTCACCGCCGGCGGCTCCCTGGAACACCACGGCGCCGTCGCTGACCCGATGGATCTTGAGCGTCGCCGCCGGGTCATGCACGATGGCGCCGAGATCCGTGGGCGTCGCCCGAACGTGCCGTCGCCGTTGTCCACCGCGAGGTGGCCATAGGCCGACACACGGTCGAGTTCGGCCGGTTCGAGCTTGATCACCTTGTAACCCTGCTGGCCGGATGACTGCCCCGAGTTGTCCCACAGCACGAGTTCGACCCGGATCGGGCTGCCGACCTTCAGCATCGCGTCGCCCGCGAGGTTGTCGCCCCAGGCGCCGATGGCGTTGACCGAGGAAACCACCTTGCACGGCGCCTGCCAGGCGGCGTCGCGCTGGACGAAGTAGTAACCCGCGTCGACGCAGACCGTGCCATCCTGGGTCGCGGCGCAGGCCGCGTTGTAATAACACGGGGGCCTTGCTGGGCGCCGTGAGGGTCGACCAGTCAGCCGGGCAGGTCAGGGGGAAATCGCCCACCCTGCTGCCGGCCATGATCGCCGGCACCGACAGGCTGAAACCTGCCTCCGTCGGCGGCTTGTTTCCACTGCCACCACCACCACCGCCCACCGCCACCTGGGGGCTTGCCTTGCGCCAACGCCATCGTCGCGGCCAGCGCCAGAACGCTCAGCACCGCCGTTGCTCGGACTGGCACATTCGTCATCGATTGCCTTGTCATGATCTCTCTCCTTTGCTGTGAAAGTCACTCAGCGACATAAGAAACTATCGATATGGCCTACTGGGCGATCTCGACCTCGCCGTGCGTGCTCGTCGTGCGTGTCGCATCAAGGGTCGAGTCGCTAGCTAGGGTCCGCCACACCCTGCGCCCGAACGATCGTGGGCAGTGCCGGCGGCACCTGCACCAGGTTGTAGAAATCCACCGCGGCGATCAGGTTGCCCAGCACGTCGCGATAGCGCGTACTCGGACTGGTCGTGGCTGTGATGCCGAGCACGGTCATTCGCGTCACGGGGAACTTGGCATCGACCGCCGCCTTGGCGATCAACAGCGGGTCAGGCTCGGTTCGGACGATGCGCGTCGCGACCAGTTTGCCCGCGGCGTCCATGTAGGCGCGCGCATCGATCCGGTCGGCCACGGTCAGATCGGCATAGGCGATCGTGCGCAATGGCTTGCCGGAGGCGCCCGACTGGTCGACGAACTGCGTCAGCGGTGTCGTCACGATCTTCTGCCCGAGCACCACGACCGAAGCCGTGGCGGCATCCTTGCTCTGGATCGGCGCCACGATCTGGGCATTGGCTTCGCTGACGGAAGATGACCTTGTTGGCCACCAGAACCGCACCGGCGACCGTGCCCTCGACCTCGACCTTCACGCCGTCCTTGAGATCGGCCGCGGCGCCATTGCGGAAGATGGCATTGCTGGCATCGATCTGCTGGCCGTCGACAAGAAAGTCGGCGACCGAGACAAAGCCCGAGACGAACCCCTCCAGTTCCACGAGGCTGGCATCGGGATAGCTGATGCGATCGCGCAACTGGATACGGTCGGCCGTCATCGAGGCCGCTGCCGTAGCCATAGCCCTTGCCCTGCACGTGACATACTGGCCATTGGCCAGACCGCCGGCAGGCAGGTTGGACGATGCGAGGCCCTGGTATCGCACTGGAACGCCGTCCACCGTGCACGTGCCCGGTGCGGCGTTCACGTTGGCCACCAGGCCGTGCAACATGATGGCTGTGGTGCCGTTGACGAACGTGCCGGTACGCTGCAGCAGGCGAGCACGTATGCGCGCCTGCTCGGTCAGACCGCTGACCATCACCACGTCACCGACAGCCAGCCCGCCGAGGTCAGCCACCGTGGTGCCGTCGAACATGGTCGAATCGTCGACCACGATGTCGCGGCCCATCACCTGCAGGCTGTTGTTCAAGCGGTTGATCGTCGGTGATCGGCCCTTCGAGGTTGTTGCGAAAACGAATGCGCGACGCGACGCCGCTGCACATGGCCACATCGGCATTCGGGCATGCATCCACGCTGCCCTCGACCGCCACCACCATGCCGATCTTCAGGTGCGCGGACTGTCCCGGCCTGATCGTTGATCGTGATCGCCGCGTTGCTGTCGTCGAACCGGACGCCGTTGACGATCACGCTGCCAAGGCCGTTGATGGTGCCAACCGACACGACGCTCTGCGAAGCAGGTACATCGTCATCAGACGATCCGCCACACCCCAGCAAGGCAATGCATGAACAGGTCGCCGCGAAGCCCTTCATCAATGTGCTCATCTTCATGATTCATCTCCTAGAAACCCGTAAATACGCATGTACCGTTTCTTGGCGTAAAGGCTGCGATTCGTCAATTGATTACTTCGTGGCGAAGACATGCACCGTGGCCCTTGGTGCGAACAACACCCCCACTCGCCGTGGTGCGGTGTGGTTTGGGGTTGCCGTGGTGGTCTTCATCGCCTCATCTGCGTGCCGGGACGATTCCCGGCAATGAGCGCAACGTAGGCTGCCGCTCTGAAGTGGATCTGAAGATGCAACGGTCTCCCGGGTGAGCCGAGTCGCACGCCATGCAAGCGCCGGCCTGACCGCAGCGGCGTCCGACGCATCGACGCGGACGAGCCTGGACGACAGACGTGCGTGAGGCCTCTGCTCACTTGGTAGCCTCGACGCAGGCCGTTGCATTCCCGCGCGCCGCCCCGGGGTGCAGCCGCGAGTCTTCGTCGGCCTTCGAGGGTGTCGGCAGCACGATGCCCCGCTCGCGGGCCCGGGCGTCCATGGCCTTGTGATTGCGCAGTCGCAATGTCTGCCGCTCCTCGACGGTGCGCGCCGCATCCAGCTGGGCCAGGAAGTCGTTGCGCTCCTGTCGCGTCATCAACTGCCAGCCGTAAATCTCACGATCGCGGTGGCCGTCGCGCGCAGCAGCGCTGAGGGCTGGTGGGCGTATCTCGACCTTGCACTCCTGCGCGACCACACCAGCACTGGCCAAACTTGCCAGCGCGCAAAAGACACACCGCCTTGCCAAGTTCATTGCTGCGTTGCCGGCAAAGTGCGCGGTGACGGGTAGTCGCCATCGCACGGGAAATCAAGTTACCGCTGGCGTCTGAAGCCGACCTGAAGCCTGTGTTGCTCGATCGGACGCTCTCGACGTGGGTCGGGCCCGATCGCGGGGCGCGGTGCAGCGCTGGTACGCGGACGGCGTGGCATCATTGGTCGAGACGGTGTCCTTCGCAGCCGAGCATCGCAGCCCGGGTTGTCGTGCATCCGGCGAGGCTGCACGGACCCGGAAAAGCGAGACATTCGAGAACCATGCGACTTTTGCTTGTGGAAGACGACCCTGCGCTGGGCGACGCCGTGCGCGCCTTTCTGCAGGCGCAGGGCGAAGTGGTGGACTGGGTGCTGCGGCTCGCCGAGGCGCGGGTGGCAGCGTTAGAGGCGTTCGACGCTGTCCTGCTCGACTGGAACCTGCCCGACGGTTCGGGTGTGCACTGGCTACGCGAGTTGAGGGCACGAGCGTCGGTCAACGAGCGCACGCCGGTGCTGCTGCTGACCGCACGCGACACGCTGAACGACCGCATCGAAGGCCTTGACGCCGGAGCTGACGACTACCTGATCAAGCCCTTCGAGCTGAGCGAACTCGCTGCGCGCCTGCGGGCGGTAACGCGGCGTGCCGTCGGCCAGCCGCACTCCCTGCTGCAGGCCGGGCCGATTGCGCTCGACCCGGTGGCACGCGTTGTCTCGCTCGGCGGGCAGGTGGTCGAATGCACCGCACGCGAGTACACCTTGCTGGAAGCGCTGATGCGGCGCGCGGGGCACATCGTCTCACGCAGCGACCTGGAGCACCTGCTGTACGGCTACGACGCCGAAGTCTCTAGCAACGCAGTCGAGGTGCACCTGTCGAGCCTGCGCCGCAAGCTTGGCCACGAGTGCATCGAGACCGTGCGCCGCATGGGCTATCGCCTGAAGCACTGAGTCGACATGGCTGCCGCTCCATCGCCCCGCGCCCCGTCGATCGAGCGGCGCGTGCTGCGCAGTGCGGTCCTCACGATTGTCTTGGGTGCATTGTTCGGGGCGGCAGCCACTGCTTTCGTCGTAAGCCAGATGGTGCGCCACCTGATGGAGTCGGCGCTCGAGGAGGCGGCGCAGGTGCTGGTGGTACTCGCCGAACACGACCAGGACTTCCATGAGTTAACGCGTGACCTGGTGCTGCCCGCGGGGCCGCATCGCGAGACGCTGGTCTGGCAGTTGCGCTCATCCGATGGCACGCTGTTGGCGCGCTCGCACGATGCCCCGAAAGAGCCCTGGGCCGCGCCGCTGGTCGAGGGGCATCTACAGGCGACGGGTCTGGCGCTGTTCACGGTGGCCGGGCGCGGCCTCTGGCTGCAGGTGGCGCAGCCGCTGAACCACCTGCGTCGCGCACAGAGGATCGCCGCGCTGCAGGCTGGCGGCGCGGCGTTCGTGCTCGGGCTCGCCGCGGCCGCCATCGTCGCCTGGCGCATTCGAGTCGAACTGCGTCCGGTGGGTCGGCTGGCCGAGGACGTCGAGTCGATCAACCCCGGACCGGTAGCCGCTGAATTGCCTCGGTCGACACGGCTCGAACTCGAGCCGGTTTACAACGCGCTCGAACGCCTGCTGCGCCGCCTGGCCGAGAAGCTCAGGACTGAGCAGGCCTTCGCCGCGCAGGCCGCACACTCGCTGCGCACGCCGCTCGCGGGGCTTACGGCCCAGCTCGAGGTGGCGAAGATCGGCGCCCCGGCGGACCTGCAGGGCCGGCTCGACCAGGCGCTGAACGCTGCGCGCCGGCTCAACGGCGTGGTGGGAGGGCTGCTCGCGCTCGGGCGTGCGGCAGGTCCGCTGGTGTGGCACCCTTTCGACGCGCGCGAACTCGGGAAGATCGCGCTGGGCGGTCGCCTCGAGGCCGACGTGTCTGGGCTCGATCAAGCCCCGGTGTTGCACGGCCATCTCGACCTGATCTCGGCGGCCGTCGCCAACCTCGTCGACAACGCGGCGCGGCACGGCGCGTCGCGCGTCAGCGTCACGGCAGCGATGGACGGGCAAGTGCAGCAGCTTCGGCTCGTGGACAACGGGCCGCGGATTCCGCCGGAGCGGCTGCGGGCACTGCGGGACGCGCTCGTCCGGTTCGAACGGCATGGGGAGGTGACCGACTCGCTGGGACTCGGCCTGACCCTGGCGGCAACAGTGGCACGCGCGCATGGGGGTCGCGTCGACGTCGACTTCATGGGTTTGGACACGCCGGGCTTCTGCGTGCAGCTGTCGTGGCCGGCGACGGCGCCTGATGCAGCCAGGGTGGGTGAGGCCGGTCGCGGATTTGAGATACCTGCCGGCATGAAAGGCTGATCCAATGTCCGCTGATCGAGTCGCACTCGCAGCCGGATGACACAGGCGCCGCGCCTACTCCTTGGCCTGCCTCGCAGGCACAGCCGTCAACGACGATCACCGACGCCGATCCGACCGTCCTACTTGATCGTGCGCGTCACGTACACGCCGGCCCACCCAGTCTCGTCGTTGGCCATGCTGGCCGCGATTGCCAGCCAGCCGTTGCGCAGACCGTCGCGCTCGATGCCCACCGCAATCAACGGCACGCCAGCGGCCATCGGGTCAAGCATCGCGCCATCCATCCCGGTCTCGACCACTGTGCGAATGATCGAGGGCGATGACGGCACTTGCGTCAAGTAAATGCCATCGACGATGGGTGTCGTCTGCTTGCGCCCCTTGAACGCCACCTGTGCCTTGCCGCCCTGGCCGTGTGTTGCAGCGAAGGCTGCAGAGCGCCAACGCGGTTCCTCAAAATCTTCAGAATCGGAATCGGAATGTCCGACACCGGGTGGCCGACCGGAGAAAACCCAATACTGGAAGTCGAGATACTCACCACCCGTCTTGACCGCCGGGTAGGTCTTGCGCGTTTGCGCGTCATGGACGAAGAAGCCCTGGTTGACAGGGATCGCCACTGCATGACCGTTCGGGTAATTGAGGTTGCAGAACTCGATCACGTCCTTCTGCCCATCCTCCGGGCACTTCAGAATGACCGATCGAGTTTCTGAACCCCACGCACCCCAGAACGCGACGAATCGACCGTCGTAGGACAACCCTTCACCCAGCCGGTTGAACGTGACGCCAGACTGCTCGCCCGGAACCTGACCGCCGATGCTGACCAAAGTCTGCAGCGGCGGATTGGTGGCGAGCGGCGCACGATAGATGCCCCCCAGCGTGGGAGCCTCCTCGTTGTCCAGTCCGAGGAATACGGCATCCGTGTCCGCCGCGCTGGGGGGCGCCGTGGAGCCGAAGCGCGGGCCGTTGGCCGGTTGCCCGGGGATCACGGTATTCGAGCTGGCGATCACCTGGGTCTTCGCGGACATCCCGGAAGGATTGAACGAACGGAAAAAGATGCCGGTCTTCGACACGCCATCGGTGTAGTTGCCTTTGAAGACCACCGCATTCGTATTCGCGACCGCGGGCGAACCCGGGAATTGATCGAACTTCGTGCCGGCTGGCGCACCCGGAACGGCGTAGTGGTCGAATCCCGGCACCGCGCCGAGCTGCGCCATGGCGCCTACCCGCTCGCCCAACCTCATGGCATAGATGCCCGAGGTTCCAGTCCGCGTCGTGATGGGCTCGCCCGTCGTCGGGTCGGTTCCGATCTGGTACTCCCACACCGGCTTGGACTGCCCACGGGTCGCGATCGTGTTGTTGGCGCGGCCAATGCGGGGGAATGCCGGGAATTCGGTGAGCGTCCCGAGTTGGTCGTCGTACTCGATGTTGTTTGGCCCAGGAACCGTGGTCAACGTGTCGAGCACGACGGTCAGCGGGCTTGCGTTGCCGCCCATCTGCCGGGAATAGATACCGCGCAGCGGCTTGCCATCGCCGCCCTTGCTGCGCGCACGGAGTGCAACGAGGCCAGAGCCGTTTACCGAGGGCTGATTGAAGCTGTTGAATTGAATAAGCCCGTCACCGCCCGGAATGACCGTGCCGCTATTGGCGACGGTGGCCCAGGTGAACCCCACCGGCAGCACCTGGGCATCGACGCCGCTGATCGTGGTTTGTGCGTTGGCGGCGATCGGGGCCAACAGCGAAATCATCGCTACGTGGATGCAAGTCTGCCTCCAACGGCGGCTGCTCATTTCCATGATTGCTCCTCTGAGATGGACCTTGGGTCGGGCGGCACGTCAGGACGACCAAGCCGTGCTCGAATTGCCTCGAGGCTGCTACTGCGCCTTCAACTGATCCCGGGTCTGTGTTTGGACCTGCTCCTGCGCCTTCAACTGGTCGCGGGTCTTGTTCTGGACCTGGTCTTGGTTCTTCAACTGATCGCGCGTTTGCGTCTGGATCTGCTCCTGGGCCTTCAGTTGCTCATGGGTCCGAACCTGCTCCTGTTCCTGCAGCCTGAGCTGGTCACGCACTTGCTGCTTTGCCTGCTCCTGAGTCTTGATCTGCTCGCGCGTTTGGGTCAGCAACTGTTCCTGAGTCCTCAACTGCTCGCGCGTCTGCGTCAGCGCCTGCTCCTGGGTCTTCAACTGGGTGCGGGTCTGGGTCAGCGCCTGCTCCTGGGTCTTCAGCTGGGTGCGGGTCTGGGTCATGGACTGTTCCTGCGCCTTGACCTGGTCTCGGCTCTGCACCGTTGCCTGCTGTGCCGCCGCGGCTTTGCCCTGCGCAGAAGTGCCACCGGCTCCGGTTCCGGCTCCACCGCCGCCACCGCCGCCACCACCGCCTGCACCCCCACCGCCGCCACCGCCACCGCCACCACCTGCTGCGTATGCCGAGCCGCCGAGCGCCAATGCCATGGCAACCGCTGATGCGATCGCGCCGAGTGTCTTCGTCTTCATGGATTACTCCGTTCATGCAAGTTGATGTGCCTGGATCTGTCAGACCCAGATCTCCCGGTAATGAACGCAACGTAGGCTGCCGCTCTGAAGTGAATCTGAAGATGCAGCGGTCTGGCCACCACCGCAGCCGCTCTGCAATTGAGTTCCTTCGCAGGCGGAGGCGGTCCGTGTTGGCGAGGCCGTCGGGTGAGCGGCGCAGTGAAGTCAAGGGGGAGGTGTCGGCCGCCAGGCCGACACCGGAGGACATGAACGGAGCCGGGCGGCCGACGGCCTTGGCAGCAAGGGATCGGTTCGCAAGCCGGCGGTCAGCGCGGCGCGAATCAACGCAGCGTTGTATTACCCGCGCGCCTCGAGCGCCGCCAGCACGCTGCCGGCGTTGAAGCCGAGCTGAACCTGGCCGCGCACCATCAACGTCGGCGTGCCACGCGCCAGCGTCGTGTCGTAGACCGCCTTGCACTGCGCATCGCGTTCGATGAAGCACTCGGTGAAGCGCACCCGGCGCTCGATCATCCAGCGCAGCGCCGCCGTGCAATAGACGCAGGTCTGCGACGACAGCATGCGGACGTCACCCACCTGCGCCATCGCCGCGAGGCGCTCCCCCTGGTGCCGTTCGCCGGCGTGACCGCACCACTGCATGTCGGCACTCGCCGCGAGCACGAGCACCAGCACCACCAGCAGCGCAATCGCGCGCGGGCCGGGGTTCAGCGCCAGGGCCGGTCTACACCGCTGCGGTGACGACGATTTCGATCTTCCACTGCGGCTTGGCCAGCGCGGCCTGCACCGTGGCGCGTGGCGGCGTGTGGCCGGTGACGACCCAGGACTCCCACACCGCATTCATCGCCGCGAAGTCAGCCAGGTCGGCGAGGAAGACCTGCGCCCGCAGGATCTTCGATTTGTCGGTGCCTGCGCGCTCGAGCAAGGCATCGATCGCGGCCAGCACCTGGCGTGTCTGGCCGCGGATGTCGAGGCCGGCATCGGCCGCCACCTGGCCGGCGAGGTAGGCGACGCCGTTGTGCACGGCCATCTCCGACATGCGCGGGCCGACATCGAAGCGTTTGATCGTCGAGTTGCTCATTTCAATGGTGTCCTTTGTGGTGTTTGGCAACGGCGGTGTGCCTGGGTGGCTCCGCCTTCTGCCCGAGTTTCGATTCGGTTCCGGCTATCAGCTTGGCAATGTTGCCGGCATGCCGCCACACCAGCAACAGGCTCATCACCACGATCGCCAGCGCGTAGGCATCGGCGTCCCAGATCAGCAGTTGGTAGAACGGCGCAAACGCTGCAGCGGCCAGCGATGCCAGCGACGCGAAGCGGAAAAACAGCGCAACGATCAGCCAGGTGGCCAGCGTGGCCGCGCCGAGCCACGGATTGAACGCCAGCAGCACCCCCGCCGCGGTGGCCACGCCCTTGCCGCCCTTGAAACGGAAGAACACCGGCCACAGGTGACCGACGAACGCCGCCAGGCCGACTGCCGCCACCGTGCCGGCCCCCCAACCCGACTGAGGCGCCAGCAGCAATGCGGCCAGCACCGGCACGTAACCCTTCAGCGCGTCGAGCGCCAGCGTCAGCACCGCGGCACTGCGCTTGCCCGAACGCAGCACGTTGGTCGCGCCCGGGTTGCCCGAGCCGTAGCTGCGAGGATCGGCCAGCCCCATCGCGCGACTCACGATCACGGCGAACGACAGCGAGCCGACGAGATAACCCGCCACCACCGCCGCCACGCTCCATGCCCAGGCCATGCACTGCCCTCGTCGAATCGGAAAGCCGAACTTTACGCGCGACTCAAAGCGGCGACGCGCAATCGACCGCCTTGGCCCCGAACTGCTCGATCAGCACCTGCGGTTCGATGCCGACCAGAAAGCCGCGCCGCCCGCCGTTGATGCAGATGCGCGGCAGCGCCAGCACGCTGGCCTGCACGAACACCGGCACGCCCTCGCGCTTGAAGCCGAACGGCGACGTGCCGCCGACCTGGTAGCCGCTGTGGCGCTGCGCCACCTCGGCGCTGCACGGCTCGACACTCTTGCAGCCGATCTGCCGCGCGAGGTTCTTCGTGCTGACCTGGCGGTCGCCATGCATCAGCACGACGAGCGGCCGTGCGCGCTCGTCCTGCATCACCAGCGTCTTGACGACGGCATGTTCGTCGACACCGAGCTGGCGTGCCGATTCGGCCGTTCCGCCGTGCTCGACGTAGTCGTAAACATGCTCGGTGAAGGCGATGCCGTGTCGGCGCAGCCATTGCGTGGCGGGCGTTTCGCTGACGTGCTTGTGGTCTTTCCTGGCCATGCCGCCGTTGCCTCGTCCTGCTGCACTACTGCGCCGGGTCGCGGATCTCCCAGCGGATCTTGTCGATCGCCGCCAGCAACTCGGGCGACAGCGTCGTGCCCCAGGCATCGAGGCATTCATCGAGCTGCGCCACGCTGGTGACGCCGATGATCGTGCTGGCCACGCGCCAGTTGGTGATAGCACCAGGCCAGCGCCATGCGCGTGGGCGTCAGGCCGTGCTCGCGCGCCAGCGCGTTGTAGCGTTTGACAGCGGCCAACGTTTCGGGCCGGCCCCAGCGCTGCTGCCTGAAGCGCTCGAAAAGTGCCATGCGGCCACGGTTGGCCGGGTCGTCGAGGCCGCGTTCGTCGTACTTGCCGGTCAGCAGGCCGAAGCCGAGCGGTGAATACGCCAGCAGGGCAACGCCGCTGCGGTACAGGACTTCGTCCAGCCCATTGTCGGCGCCGCGGTTGATCAGGCAGTACGGGTTCTGCACCGTGGCCACGCGCGGCAGGCCGTGCTGCTCGGCCAGCCGCACGAACTCGCACACGCCCCACGGCGTTTCGTTGGACAGGCCGATCGCGCGCACCTTGCCGGCCTTCACCAGGCGGGCCAGCGCTTCGAGCTGGTCGTGGATCGAGGTCTGCGGCGCCTCCTTGGCCGGGTCGAAGTACAGCGCGCCGAAGACCGGCGCATTGCGGTTGGGCCAATGGATCTGGTAGAGGTCGATGACGTCGGTTTGCAGCCGGCGCAGGCTGTCGTCGCAGGCCTGTGCGATGTCGGCGGGCTTGAGGTCGGCCGCGCCGCCGCGGATCCAGGGCATGGCGCGCGATGGCCCGGCCACCTTGGTTGCCAGCACCAGCTTGCTGCGCAGGCCGGGTCGCCGGGCGAACCAGCGCCCGATGATGGATTCGGTCGCGGTGAAGGTCTCGGCACGGGGCGGCACCGGGTACATCTCGGCGGTGTCGATGAAGTTGACACCGCGCTCGACGGCGCGGTCGAGGATCGCGTGCGCGTCAGCTTCGTCGACCTGCTCGCCGAAGGTCATCGTGCCCAGGCAGATGCGGGTCACGTCGAGGGGGCTGTGGCCGAGGCGGATGGTTTGCATGGTGGTGCGAAACGGGGGAGTCGATGGCAAACAGCGAGTGTGCCGCAGCCGCCGATGGGATGATTGACGGATCGCCGCCGCTGAAGCATCTTTGCGCGCGCGAACGCCAACAAGACCCGAGGAGCCTCTCATGATCCTGATCGTCGGTGCCACCGGCCTTCTCGGCCGCGCCACCGCGCTGCCGTTGCTGACACAGGGGCACGCCGTGCGCGTGCTGGTGCGCGACCGCGACCGCGCGGCCGGCTTGCAGCGTGCCGGCGCCGAGGTGTTCATCGGCGACCTCACCGACGTGCGTTCGCTCGAACTGGCCTGCAAGGGCGCCGAGCGCGTCTTCGCCTGCGCGCACTCGCTGTTCGGCCGCGGCCACACCAGCAGCGCGCAGGTCGACCATGTCGGGCACAGCGCGCTGGTGGTGGCGGCGCGCGACGCCAAGGTCGAGCACTTCGTCTACACGTCGGTGATGGGCGCGCGCGAAGACCATCCGATCGACTTCTTCCGCACCAAGCACGAGATCGAAGCCACCGTGAAGGCCAGCGGCATGGGCTACACCATCCTGCGGCCGTCGGCGTTCATGGAAAGCCACGTGCACCGCCTCAACGGCCAGATGCTGCTCGAACGCGGCTTCACGGTGATCATCGGCCCGGGCACCAAGCCGCGCAACTTCGTCGCCGTGCGCGACGTGGCGCCGTTCGCGGTGCAGGCACTCAGCGAGGACGGCTTGAACGGTCGCACGCTCGAGATCGGCGGCCCCGACAACGTCAGCAACCGCGAGGTCGCGGTGATGTACCAGGTGCGCGCGCGGCAGGGCCGCATCGTCCACGTGCCGGTCGGTGCAGCGAAGGTGCTGGCCTCGCTGGTGCGGCCGGTGCACGAAGGTATCGCGCGGGTGCTCGACATGTCGACGGTGCCCGACGACGAGATGCCCGAGACCTGGCAGCCCGGCAGGTTGCTGGCGGAATTCCCGCGCACGCTGACCGCGGTCGATACCTTCATCGACGAGCGGGTGGCCGAGTGGCGGCGCCAGCAGCGCCGCAAGTCACGCTGAACCCTGCGCCGCGGCCCGTGCGCGTTGCTCCTCTTGCAGGCGCAGCACGCGCCGCTGCACCTTGCCGGTGGTCGTCATCGGCAGCGCGTCGATGAACTCGATCTCCTTCGGGTACTCGTACGGCGCGAGCCGCCCGCGCACGTGCTGCTGCAATTGCTCGACCAGCGCCGCATCGCCGACGCAACCCGGTGCCAGCACGACATAGGCCTTGACCACCGCGCCGCGTTCGGCGTCGGGCTTGGGCACCACCGCCGCGTTGGCCACCGCCGGGTGCTTGACGAGGCAGTTCTCGACCTCGCTCGGGCCGATGCGGTAACCCGCGGCCTTGAACATGTCGTCGCTGCGGCCCTGGTACCAGAGGTAGCCGTCGGCATCCATCACCGCGGTGTCGCCGGTGCGGCACCAGGCATCGTCGGGCTCGCCGGTGTGGGCCGTGAATTTGGCGTGCGTGGCAGCCTCGTTGCGCCAGTAGCCGAGGAAGAACACCGGGTCGCGGTCGCCGTGGATGTCGCGCCGGTGCACCGCCACGTCGCCGGGCGTGCCGCGCGGCACTTCGTGGCCGGCCTCGTCGAGTACCGCGATGCGGTGGCCGGGGTACGGCCGGCCCATGCTGCCGGCGCGCGCCGGCCAGCCGGGATGCACGCGGCCGTCGACGCCGACATAGGCACCGCAATTGCCGACGATGTAGTTGATCTCGGTCTGGCCGAACATCTCGTTGACGGTGACACCGAGCGCGTCGCGGCAATACGCGAACACCGCATCGCCGACCGCCTCGCCGGCGCTCATGATCGCCTTGAGCCGAAGGCCGGGGTAGCGCTCGCGCGGCGCGGGCACGGCCTTCATCATCGCCTTCAGCGCGGTCGGGAACAGGAAGGTGTGCGTGACGCCGTGGCGCTGCATCAACTCGAACGCACGCTCGGGCATGAAGCGGCCCTGGACGCCGAGGATCGGTTTGCCGAAGTACAGCGTCGGCAGCAAGGCATCCATCAGGCCGCCGGTCCAGGCCCAGTCCGCCGGGCTCCAGAACACACCGGCGCCGTGGGGAAACCAGTTCTGGCTGGCCACGAAACCGGAGAGGTTGCCGATCAGCGCCCGCTGCGGGATCAGCGCGCCCTTCGGCGCGCCGGTGGTGCCGCTGGTGTAGATCAGCACGGCCGGATCGTCGGCGAGCGTGGCCACGGGCGTGATCAGTGCGTCGCGGCCGAGCAGGCAGGCCTGCCAATCGATGCTGCCGCGGCCGGCGGCGCCGCCAACGGCGACGATGTGGCGCAGCGCCGGCGCCTCGGTGCGCACCGCGAGCAGGTTGTCGATGCTCGACTCGTCGGCGATCGCCAGCACGGCCTCGCTGTCGCGCAGCCGGTACAACAAGGCTTCGGCGCCGAACAGCATCGACAACGGCATCGCCACCGCGCCGAGCGCGCTCACCGCCATCTGCGCCACCGCCGTCTCGAAGCGCTGCGGCATCACGATCGCGACGCGGTCGCCGCGCCCCACACCCAGCGCCGCCAGCGCGCCCGCCAGGCGCAGCGCACTGGTGTGCAGATCGGCAAAGTTGAACACCGCAACGTCGCCGCGCTCGTGTTCGCAGATCAGCGCCGTGGCCTGCGGCGTCTGCCGTGCCCAGCGTGCGCAGCAGGCCTCGAACCAGTTGAATTCGCGCGGCACCTGCCAGCGAAAGCTGCGGTAGATCGCGTCGTAAGGGTCTGGCTGCGGGCGCGCAGGCATCACCACCGGCGTCGCTGACAGCGCCGCGCCGGGCGTCGACTCGGGGCCGCTCTTCATGCCGGCGCGGCGAAGCGGTCGAGCGCCTCGCCACTGATGCGGCAGATGCGCCAATCGGGCATCACGGTGGCGCCCAGGCCTTCGTAGAACGCGATCGCGTCGGCGTTCCAGTCGAGCACGCTCCATTCGAAGCGGCCGCAGCCGCGCTCGGCCGCCAGCCGCCCCAGGTGCGCGAGCAGGGCCTTGCCCAGGCCGCTGCCGCGGTGCGCCGGGCGCACGTACAGATCCTCCAGGTAGAGCCCCGGCCGCGACAGGAAGGTCGAGAAGTTGGTGAAGAACAATGCGAACGCGACGACGTCGCCATCGACCTCGCCGACGACGCACTCGGCCAGCGGGCGCTCGCCGAACAGGTGCGGCGCCAGCTTCTCGGGCGTGACCTCGAGCAGGTGCGTCAGGCGCTCGAACTCGGCCAGCTCGGCGATCAGCGCGACGATCGCGCCGAGGTCGCGCGGCTCGGCCGCCCGCAGGGTGTGAGCAGGTTGCATGCAGCGATTCTGTCATCGTGCAGCCGCCGCGCCATGGCGTTTGCTGGCCTACAGTGCAGGGCATGACGACGCCCTACGCGCCCGCGCGCACCGCCACCCGCCACCGGCTGCCCGTGCGCGGCCTCACCTACCACGTGCTGGCGTGGGGCGACCCGGGCCGCGCCACCCCCGAGCGCCCATTGCTGCTGGCGCTGCACGGCTGGATGGACGTCGGCGCGTCGTTCCAGTTCATGGTCGATGCGCTCGCCAGGGCCGAGGGCGAGCAGCGCTGCATCGCCGCGCCCGACTGGCGCGGTTTCGGCTGCAGCAGCCCCGGCGGCGGCGACAGCTACTGGTTCCCCGATTACCTCGGTGACCTGGATGCACTGATCGACGCGCTTTCACCCACGCAGCCGGTCGACCTGCTCGGCCACAGCATGGGCGGCAACGTGGTGATGAGCTATGCCGGCGTGCGGCCCGAACGCGTGCGCCGGCTCGTCAACCTCGAAGGCTTCGGCCTGCCGGCGGCCCCGCCGCAGCAGGCGCCCAAGCGGCTGCTGCAATGGCTCGACGAGCTGAAGAAGCCGGCCGCGCTGCGCGACTACCCCGATGCCGCTGCGGTGGCCGAGCGGCTGGTGAAGACCAACCCGCGCCTGCCCGCCGACAAGGCGGCCTGGCTGGCCACGCAATGGGCGGCGCCCGACGCCGGCGGCCGCTGGCACCTGCTGGCCGACGCTGCGCACAAGCGCGTCAACCCGGTGCTGTACCAGGCCGACGAGGTGATCGAAACCTGGGCCCGCATCGTCGCGCCGCTGCTGTGGGTCGAGGGCGCCGACACCGATGTCGCGAAGTGGTGGGGCGACCGCTACCCGCGCCGCGAGTTCGAGGCGCGCCTGGACCGCGTACCGCAAGTCGAGCGTGAAACGCTGGCCGATTGCGGCCACATGCTCCACCACGACCAACCCGAGGCGCTGGCCGCGCGCCTGCTGCGCTTTCTGCACTGAGGCCATGATGCCCGCCCGCTCGCAGTGCCCGGCCTGACCACGGAGGCTGGCAGCCGCTGACGACGTACGGTGGCGGTGCTCGTCGCGGCCCATTGCGGACCTTGGCTGTTCTTGCGTTTTGTCGATGTCTTGCAGACGGCGTTGCCTTGCCGGGTCCCGCCCCGGCGGCCGGGTAACTTTCATTTGCGGCCCCAAATGAAAGTCACCAAAGCAAAGGGCCTCAACGCAACACCTCTCAGGCTCGTTCTTCGCCCGCTTGGCATGCCCGGCCCGGCGGGCCACCTGGAAATACCGCCGCCACATCGAAGCAGCGGCGCACTCGACGAGGCCTCGCTGCGCGTTGGCCTGGGCCCAGCGAACCTGCGCTGGGCGCCAGGCCAAAGCGAAGCGCGTGCCTCGTCGAGTGGGCCGTCGCGTCCGATGCGGCGGCATGGTGTGTCCAAGTGGCCCGCCGGGCCGGGCTCGGCAAGCGGGCGAAGAACGAATCGAGAGGTGTTGCATTGAGGCGCCTTTGCTTTGGTGACTTTCATTTGGGGCCGCAAATGAAAGTTACCCGGCCGCCGGGCCGGGACCCGGCAAGCAACGCCGTCTGCAAGACATCGACAAGGCGCAACAACAGCAAAGGGCCGCAATGGCCCGAAAGCGGTCCGGCACGCTATCGCAGTGCCCCCGGGACCGTGTCACGGCTCGTGCCGACGCAGCCTATCGCCGCACCAGCCAGCGCCGCTGGTCGGCCAGCTTGCGCAGTGCGGGGAACGAGGTGCAATGCTGCGCGCGCAGCGCCGGCCACAACTGCAGCAACAACTCGGCCGTGGCCAGCGTGTCGGCGGCCGCCTGGTGGCGCACCGCGCACTCGATGCCGAAATGCGCCGAGCCAATCGTCGAGCGCCGTGCCGCCGACCTCGGGATGCAGGGCATCGGCCAGCGGCTCGAGATCGACCCAGCGGTTGCGCGGCGTGCGGCCCAGCGTGTCCCTCGTCGCGCGGTAGATCATGGCCTTGTCGAACTCGGCGTGGAAGGCGATCAACGGCGCATCGGCCAGCCATTGCAGGAAGGCGCCGAGCACTTCGGCCGGCGGCGCGCCCGCGCGCTGCGCGCCGACGCCGATGCCGTGCAGCAGGATGTTGCCCTTGTCGGCCGGCACCGCAGCCTGGCGCAGCACGGCTTCGAAGCTGTCGGCCAGCACGATGCGCGGCGTGGCCGCGCCGTCCACGCGCAGCGCGATCGCGGCGATCGCCAGCAGGCGATCGCGGTGCACGTCGAGCCCACTGGTCTCGACGTCGACCACCACCCAGCGCTGGGCGCTGGCCGCCGCCCGCTCGCCACCGAACAAACGCTGCAAGAGACTCAACGGATGTAGTCCAGCTGGATGCGCTGCTGCAGCCGGCGTGCGATGCGCAGGCTCTCGCGCAGCACGCGGCGGTCGATGTCGTTGAGCGCGGCGACGTCGACCAGGTTCGGGTTGCCATCGCTGGCCACGACGGCCGGCGGCCGATCGGGCGCGAGTTGCACCTGCAGGCGCAGCAACTGCAGGTACTCGAAGCCGCCGATCCAGGCCTCGGCCTCCTGCGCCGGCACGCCCAGCAAGCGCGCCACGGCTTCGAAACGCTCGCGCGTGTTGCCGGCGGCCACGCCATGCGCCAGCGCATACAGGCGCGCCGCATCGACATAGATCGCGGTGCCGTGCAGCTTCAGGTCGACCACCTCCAGGCCGTCGCGCGACTCGGCATCGATGCCGCCGCGCCAGTTCAGCGCCGGGCCGTTGCGCAGCGCGTTCTCGGCCATCTGCTTCATGAAGCGGGCATTGCGACCGGCGTGCTGGCTCACCAGTTCGCGCATCGGTTGCGTCAGCGAGGCGTCGCCCGCCAGCGGGCGGAAGTCGAAGTAGATGCTGGCGTTGAGCAGGTCTTCGGGCGCGCCGTGGTCGATCCAGTCGGCAAAGCGCGCCATCCACTCGGCTTGCGTCAGGCAGCAGGCCGGGTTGCTGGCCATCACGTTGCCCTTGCACAGCGGGTAGCCACAGGCATCGAGCGCCTCGTTGACCTCGCGTGCGAATGCGAGCCACGCCGGGCGATCGCGTTCGGCATCGTCACTCGCGAAGACGATGCCGTTGTCCTGGTCGGTCGCGATGGTCTGCTCGCTGCGACCCTCGGAGCCGAAGGCCAGCCAGCAGCCCTGCGCCAGGTCGATGCGGTGACCGGCCGCGACGATCACCACCAGCCGCTCGGTGAGCACGTCGTTCAAGTGGCTGATCAGCTGGGTGAGCTGGCGCGCGCCGACGCCTTGGCCGAGCAGGTTGCGGGCGAAGCGGCGGATGTCCTGCGACACCGCGCGCAGCGTGGCCACGTCGGGCGCGGCGCGGATCGCCGTGCTGACCTGCTTCAGCGACAGGCGCTGCAGCGCGAACAGATCGCGCTCGGACAAGATGCCGACGACACGGCCGCTGGCGTCGGCCACCGGCACGTGGCGGATGCCGTGGCGCGACATCGCCAGCGCCGCGTCCTGCGCGGTCTGGTCGATGCCGACCGTGACCACCGGCGTGCTCATCACTTCGCCGATCGGCGTCGACAGCGGCTTCTCCGCCAGCGTCACGCGGCCGAGGATGTCGTGGCGCGTCAGGATGCCGAGCGCGGCACCGCTGCCCTCGGCCAACACCAGCACCGAGCCGATGCGCTTCTCGTGCATCGACTTCAGCGCCACCGCGAGCGGCGTCGACGGCGCCACGCCCACCGCCGCGCGGTGCACCAGGTCGCGCAGCGGCGTCTCGAGCGACTGCTCGGCCAGCGTCTGCGAGGCATAGGCCACCTGCAGCGCCTTGCGCGACAGCGCCAGAAAATGCTGCACGCGGTGGTTCAGGAAGTCGGCGAACGGCGCGCTGTCGCGCGCCAGCGCATGCATCGCGTCGAGCGGCAACTGCAGGCAGAAGGTGTCGCTGATGGCGGTGTAGGTCGAGGTCACCGCGCGTGCGCCCATCGACGCGCCGACCGGGAACAGGTCACCCGCTTCGTACTGGAAGCCGCCGCTGGCCTCGGCCATGCCGTGGCGGCCACTGACGTTGCCGCGCCGGATCAGCAACAGATGCGTGACGGGGCCGTCGGCCGGCGACAACAGCGTTTCGCCCGGCTCGTAGTAGACCTGCGTGGCCGCCTGCACGAAACGATCGACATGTTCGGGCGCCATCTGCGCGAACGGCGGCCAATGCACCAGCTCCTTGTGCAGGTTGGTGACGAGGCTCGGCGATGGGGTCGCGTTCATGTGTCGAGCATAAAAGAAGAAGGGCCCCTCGCGGGGCCCTTGTCAGCGCTTGGCTTGATTGCGGATCAGGCGGTGCCCAGCTTCAGGTCGGGGTAGCGCACATGCTCGACCAGTTCCTGCGTGGCCGGGCTCGGCGGCGGTGTCAGCAGGCTGACGATGATGATCATCGCGATGCCGATCGGCACGCCGAACACGCCGGCCGAGATCGGCGAGATGCCCCACCAGATGTTGTCGGCGATCGGGCTGGTCACGCCGAACACGCTGCGCAGCCACGGTTGCGTGGTGGCCATGTAGTAGAAGGTCGTGCCCAGGCCGGCGATCATGCCCAGCGACGCGCCCCACTTGTTGGCACGCTTCCAGAAGATGCCGAGCACCAGCGGCGGGAAGAAGGTGGCCGCCGCGAACGAGAACGCCGCCGAGACCAGGAACAGGATGTCCGCCGGTTTCTGCGCCGCCACGCCGGCTGCCGCCAACGCCACCACCACCAGCAAGGCCTTCGAGATCGAGACACGGCGCGCGGTCGGCGCGTTCGGGTCGATCATCTTGTAGTACAGGTCGTGCGACAGCGCGTTGGCGATCGTCAGCAGCAGGCCGTCGGCGGTCGACAGCGCCGCCGCGAGGCCACCCGCCGCCACCATGCCCGAGACCACGTACGGCAGGCCACCGATGGCCGGCGTCGCCAGCACGATGATGTCGCCGCCGATCCTGATCTCGCCGAGCTGCAGGATGCCGTCCTTGTTGACGTCGGTCACCGACAGCAAGGCCGGGTCGACGCGGCTCCAGGCCGAGATCCAGTCGGGCAGGTTGCTGAACGACGAGCCGACCACCACGTTGAACATCTCGTACTTGACCAGCACCGCCAGCGCCGGCGCCGTGAAGTACAGCAGGAAGATGAAGAACAGGCTCCAGGTCACCGAGTCGCGCGCTTCCTTCACCGACGGCGTGGTGTAGTAGCGCATCAGGATGTGCGGCAACGCCGCCGTGCCCACCATCAGGCAGAAGATCAGCGCCAGGAAGTTGCGCCGCGAGGTGTCGAAGGCCGTCCTTGGCCTTCTCGTCGCCGTTCGGGTCGCCGGCAAAGATCTGCGCATGCGGCGGCATGCCCGCCAGCGGCACCGCGCGTGCCGCGTTGGCCGCTCTTCGCGGCCGTGTAGGCCTTCTTCGCGTCGTCGGCCGTCTTCGGCAATGCCGCCAGTGCCTTCTCTGCGGCCTGGATGTCGGCGGCCGGGCCGTTGGCGGCCTTCAGGTCGTCGAGCTTCTTCTGCGCGGCGGCCTGGTCGGCCGCCATCGCAGCGGGCACGTCCTTCAGCTTGGCGTCGGCCGCTGCGGCGTTGGCCTTGAAGATGTTGATGACCTCGATTTCCTTCGGGTCGGCCTTCAGCTGCTTCTCGCGCTCGGTGACCTTCTGCAGCTGGTAGCCGTAGACCGCCTGCGGGATCGGCACGCCGGTCTGCTTGACCGCCAGCCAGACCACCGGGATCATGTAGGCCACGATCAGGATGATGTACTGCGCCACCTGCGTCCACGTGACCGCGCGCATGCCGCCGAGGAACGAGCACACCAGGATGCCGCCGAGGCCGACGAAGATCCCGATCTCGAACGCCAGGCCCGACAGGCGCGTGGTGATCAGGCCGACGCCGTAGATCTGCGCCACCACGTAGGTGAACGAGCACAGGATCGCGCCGATGATGCCGATGAAGCGCGGCAGGTTGCCCTCGAAGCGCGCGCCGAGGAAGTCGGGAATCGTGAACTGGCCGAACTTGCGCATGTACGGCGCCAGGAACAGCGCCACCAGGCAGTAGCCGCCGGTCCAGCCCATGATGAAGGCCAGGCCGCCGTAGCCGGTGAGGTACACCGTGCCGGCCATGCCGATGAACGACGCCGCGCTCATCCAGTCGGCGCCGGTGGCCATGCCGTTGTACAGCGCGGGCACGCGCCGTCCGGCCACGTAGTACTCGGCCGCGTCGGTGGTGCGGCTCATGATGCCGATGCCGGCATACAGGCCGATGGTGGCGAGCAGGAAGATGAAGCCGATCCAGTTCTTCGGCAGGCCCATCTGCTCCAGCACCGCCAGCACCAGCACGAAGCCGATGAAGCCGCCGGCGTACCAGCCGTAGACCTTGTTGAGTTGGGATTTGAACGACGCGGTGGACGCAGAGTCCGTCTTGGCGCCGTGTTCGAACATGCCAGCCATGTCAGTCCTCCTCGTGCACGTTGTGCTCGATGTCGAGCTTGTTCATGTAGCGGGCGTAGTACCAGATGATCACGCAGTACACGATCAACGCGCCCTGCCCACCCATCCAGACACTGAACGGCCAGCCGAAGAAGGTGAAGCTCAGGTCGCGGGCGTAATAGCTGACGACGAACGTCACGACGAACCAGATGGCCAGCAGAATTGCGGTGATGCGCAGGTTCTTCTGCCAGTACTGGCGGTGCCTTTCGGATACTTGCATCGCGTTGCCTCCTACGTTGTCAAACCCGGGATGAGCCCGGTTCTCTCACTCTTCAATCGTCACGCGACCAGCCCGGTCTCCCGTTCCAGTTGCGCGGCCACCTTGGGCTCGAAGCCCTTCAGGTGGCGAATGATCTTTCTTGTCTCCTCCGGCTCCTGGCGATCGAATTGCACGCGGGCCAGCTGGTACCAGCCGTACGGGCTCATCGGTTGCAGTTCGGTGTTCTTCTTCAGCGCCGCGATGGCCTCGTCGTAGCGCTGCAGGCGGATCAGCACCAGGCCCAGGCCGTACCAGGCGCGGTCGAGCCTTGGGGTCGAGCGCGAGCGCACGGCGAAAGGCCGGCTCGGCCTCGGCGTAGCGGCCGGCGTCTTCGAGCAGGTAGGCCAGGTTGAACCAGTACGCCGCACTGCGATCGGGTTGCGCGGCGACCAGCGCCTGCAGGTCGGCGATGGCCTCGTCGCGCCGGCCCATGCTGCGCGCGCACATGCGAGCGGCTGGCCAGCGCGTAGCCGTCTTGCGGCCAGCGTCGCAGCATCGAGTTCGAAAATGGCCTCGGCCGCCTTCACTGCGGCCGAAGACCAGCCAGCCCATCGCGCTGAGCTTGAGCCACAGGTACGTCAAGCCGCTGCCGTTCACTTGCATTGCTCCACACCCAATTTCAGGCACAGGTCGATACGCTCGAACGTGACGACGAAATACACGATCAGCAGCAGGAAGAAAGTGACGATCGGCACCTGGTGGTCAGCCACCTTGGCCGGCGTCACCCGCCGCACCAGCAGCGTGAATGGCTTGGACAGCAACTGCAGCAGGCGGTAGAAGAAATTGCTGTCGCGCTTGGGCCCGGCGAGCACGTACAGCGCACCCTGCCCGGCCAGCGCCAGCAGCGGGATGTACAGGATCAGTTGCAGCAGGTTGAGAAATGTCAGCACGGCAATGGTGGCGAATCGACGCGCGAACGGAGGGCCCGCGCGGCGATGGCGCTAATGTCGTTCCGGTGCGCTTACGGCTTTCTGACAAAGCCGGCGCTCCGAAGGCAAACCCCCTGCGGACAAACCCTGATCGGCACACGCATGCGAAAATCCGCCCCTCTGAAAAACGGGCTCGGCGCATGGACATCGAACGCATCAACCAGATCGGCAACCAGTTGGCCGACCTGACCCAGCGCACCGAAGCGCTCCGGGGGTATCTTTGACTACGACCACAAGGCACTGAGGCTCAACGAAGTCAACGCCGCGCTCGAGAACCCGAGCGTCTGGAACGAGCCCAAGCGGGCGCAGGAACTCGGCCGCGAGAAGAAGCTGCTGGAGAACGTGGTGCAGACGATCGACCACCTGGCCGGCAACCTGCGCCGACAACACCGAGCTGTACGAGATGTCGAAGGCCGACGACGACTTCGACGGCCTGGCCGCGATCGAAGCCGAGGCGGCGCAACTGGCCGCGATCGTCGAAGGCCTCGAGTTCCGCCGCATGTTCAACAACCCGGCCGACCCGAGCAACTGCTTCCTCGACATCCAGGCCGGCGCCGGCGGCACCGAGGCCTGCGACTGGGCCGCGATGCTGCTGCGCCAGTACCTGCGCTACTGCGAACGCAAGGGCTTCAAGTCCGAGGTGATGGAGGAGACCGAAGGCGACGTCGCCGGCATCCGCAGCGCGACGATCAAGATCGAGGGCGACTACGCCTTCGGCCACCTGCGCACCGAGACCGGCGTGCACCGCCTGGTGCGCAAGAGCCCGTTCGATTCGGCCGGCGGCCGGCACACCAGCTTCGCCAGCGTGTTCGTCTCGCCCGAGGTCGACGACACGATCGAGATCGACATCAACCCGGCCGACGTGCGCACCGACACCTTCCGCGCCAGCGGCGCCGGCGGCCAGCACATCAACAAGACCGACTCGGCGGTGCGCCTGACGCACCTGCCGACCGGCATCGTCGTGCAGTGCCAGAACGACCGCAGCCAGCACCGCAACCGCGACGAAGCCTGGCAGATGCTGCGCTCGCGGCTGTACGAGCACGAGATGCGCAAGCAGCAGGCCGCGCAGCAGAAGCTCGAGGACAGCAAGACCGACGTCGGCTGGGGCCACCAGATCCGCAGCTACGTGCTCGACCAGAGCCGCATCAAGGACCTGCGCACCAACGTCGAGATCAGCAACACGCAGAAGGTGCTCGACGGCGATCTCGATGCTTTCATCCAGGCGAGCCTGAAGCAGGGCGTGTGATCCGATGAGACCCGGTGGCATCGACTCTTTCGCGTGGCGCCCGCTGCGGTCGACGGCCACAGGCACGGTCGGGCGATGTCTTTCTGACTGCGTCACTTGCCGGGTCCCGCCCCGGCGGGCGGGTAACTTTCATTTGCGGCCTCAAATGAAAGTCACCAAAGCAAAGAGGCTGAATGCAACACCCTTCGGTTCGTTCTTCGCGCCTTGCCCGCCCGGCCCGGCGGGCCACCTGGAGACGCCGCCGCAGCTCGAAGCAACAGCGCACTCGACGAGGCCTCGCTTCGCGTTGGCCTTGTATCCAGCGAACCTGCGCGGGCGAGGCTTGGCGAGGCCCGCGCCGACGAGTGCGCGGCTGCTCCGATCCGCAGCGGTGCGTCCAAGTGGCCCGCCGGGTCGGGGCTCCGCAGCGTGCAGAACGCATGAGAGGTTTTGCATTGAGGGCCTTTGCTTTGGTGACTTTCATTTGGCCCCCCAAATGAAAGTTACCCGCCCGCCGGGGCGGGACCCGGCAAGCAACGCAGTCAGAGAGACATCGCAAGAAAGTGCCCACGGCCATTGGCCGCGCGGGTCACGCGAAGCGCCGTGGAGCCACTGACGTGATCGAGGCGCTGATCTTCGACATGGACGGCACGATGATCGACTCGATGGGTCACCATCGGCAGTCGTGGATCGAGTTCGCGCGCCGCCATGCCCTGATCGATCGAGGTCGACGAGTTGATGCGCCGCACCACCGGCCGCACCGGTGCCGAGTGCATGAACGACTTGTTCCAGCGCGAGTTCGACCGCGACGAATCGTGGGCCCTGATCGCCGAGAAGGAACAGATCTACCGCGAGCTGTTCGCGCCCGAGTTCCGCGAGGTCGCGGGCTTTCGTAGCTTCGCCTCGCGGGCGCACGCCCATGGCTTCAGGCTCGGCGTCGGCACCGCCGGCGATCGCCACAACATCGCGTTCGCGATGCAGCACCTGGCGATGGACCCGGCGCCTCAGGCCATCGTCGGCGGCGACGAGGGCCTGCCCGGCAAGCCCGAGCCGGCGATCTTTCTCGAAGTGGCGCGGCGCCTGGGCGTCGCGCCGGCCCGCTGCGTGGTGTTCGAGGATGCGCCGTTCGGCATCGAGGCCGCGCGCCGCGCCGGCATGGCCGCGGTGGCGGTGTGCAGCAGCCACGGCGCCGATGAACTGGCCGGCCCGCATGTGCTGGCCGCGATCGACCATTACAGTGGCGCGGCTGCGGCCGGCGTGCTGGCGAAGCTGACAACGATAACGGAGACTTTCCATGCTGCGTGAAGGCACTGCCCCGCTCATCCGCCGCGAGGATTACGCCGCGCCGGCATTCTGGATCCGCAGCGTCGAGTTGACCTTCGACCTCGACGGCGCGAAGACCCTGGTGGCCAGCAAGCTGCGCATCGAGCGCAACCATGCCCATGCCGCGCAGCCGCTGCGCCTGCACGGCGACGCACTGACACTGCTGCGCGTGATGGCCGATGGCGAGAGCGTGGCGTTCCGCCACGACAACCGACGGTTCGCTGGTGATCGACAACCCGCCCGCCGCCGACGCCTTCACGCTCGAGATCCGCAACACCTGCGCGCCCGACAAGCAACACCCAGCTGTCGGGCCTGTACACCTCCGAGTCGGGCCTGTTCACGCAATGCGAGGCGGAGGGCTTCCGCCGCATCACCTACTTCCTCGACCGGCCCGACGTGATGGCCGTCTACACCGTGACGCTGCGCGCGGACAAGGCGCGCTTCCCGGTGCTGCTGGCCAACGGCAACCTCGTCGAGCAAGGGGACCTCGACGGCGGCCGCCACTTCGCCAAGTGGCACGACCCGTTCCCCAAGCCGAGCTACCTGTTCGCGCTGGTGGCGGCCAAGCTGTCGGTGCGGCGCCAACAGATCCGCACCCGCGGCGGCAGGGAGCACCTGCTCGAGGTGTACGTCCGGCGCGAAGACCTCGGCAAGACCGAACACGCGATGAATTCGCTGGTGGCCGCTATCGTCTGGGACGAGGCGCGCTTCGCGCTGCCGCTGGACCTCGAACGCTTCATGATCGTGGCCGTCGGCGACTTCAACATGGGCGCGATGGAGAACAAGGGGTTGAACATCTTCAACACCCGCTTCGTGCTGGCCAGCCCGGCCACCGCCACCGACGACGACTACCTCGGCATCGAGAGCGTCGTCGGCCACGAGTACTTCCACAACTGGACCGGCAACCGCGTCACCTGCCGCGACTGGTTCCAGTTGTCGCTGAAGGAGGGCCTGACGGTCTTCCGCGACCAGGAGTTCTCGATGGACATGGCCGGCTCGGCCTCGGCCCGCGCCGTCAAGCGCATCAGCCGACGTGAAGAGCCTGCGCGCGATGCAGTTCCCCGAGGATGCCGGGCGCGATGGCCCACCCGGTGCGGCCCGACCAGTACGTCGAGATCAACAACTTCTACACCCCGACGATCTACGAAAAGGGCGCCGAGGTGGTGCGGATGATGCACACGCTGGTCGGCCGCGATGGCTTCGCGCGCGGCATGGCCTTGTACTTCCAGCGCCACGACGGCCAGGCCGTGACCTGCGACGACTTCGCGCAGGCCATCGCCGACGCCAACCCCGGCAGCGCATTGTCGACCCGGCTCGACGCCTTCAAGCGCTGGTACTCGCAGGCCGGCACACCGCACGTCACCGCGCGCGGCCGCTACGACGCGCACGACGCCGCACCTACACGCTCGGCTTCGAGCAGCACGGCGCTGCCGACGCCGGGCCAGCCGACGCAAGCTGCCGTTCGTGATCCCGATGGCCGTCGGGCTGGTCGGCCGCGACGGCCGCGCGCTGCCGCTGCAGCTCGAGGACGAAGCGCCGCACCGCAGCCACCGAGCGCGTGCTGGTGCTCGACGAAGCCAAGAGCTTCTACACCTTCGTCAACATCGACGGCGAGCCGGTGCCGTCGCTGCTGCGCGGCTTCTCGGCCCCGGTGATCCTGGCCGAGCCGCTGTCGGACGCCGACCTGCTGGTGCTGCTGCAGCACGACAGCGACCCCTTCAATCGCTGGGAGGCCGGCCAGCGGCTGGCGACGAACCGGCTGCTGGCCGCCATCCGGGACGCGGCCGACCCGCGCGACGTGAGACTCGACGCCGCGTACCTCGAGGCCATGCGCGCCGTGCTGCACCACCCGCAACTCGATGCCGCGTTCAAGGCGCTGCTGCTCGCGCTGCCCGACGAGAACCTGATCACCGAGCAGATCGACGCCGCTGTCGATCCGCAGCGCATCCACGCCGTGCGCGATGCTGTGCTGGCGCAACTGGCGCGCGAGCTGCACGGCGATTGGGTGTGGGCCTTCGAGGCGCACCGGGTCGTGGGCGCCTACACGCCCGACCCGGTGAGCGCCGGCCGGCGCGCGCTGGCCAACCTCGCGCTGGCGATGCTGTGCCTCGACGCCGCGGCGACCGGGGATACGGTGTGGCCCGGCCGGGCCTACCAGCAGGTCAAGGATGCCACCAACATGACCGAGCGCCTCGGCGCGCTGGCCGCGCTGACCGACGCGCACGCAGCGCTGGCCGACCGCGCACTGGCCCACTTCCACGCCCAGTTCCGGGACGAAGCGCTGGTGATCGACAAGTGGTTCGCCGGGCAGGCGCGCATGCCCGAGCGCAGCGACGGCCGCGTCTTCGCGCGTGTGCGCCAGCTGATGCAGCACCCCGACTTCACGCTGAAGAACCCCAACCGCGCGCGCAGCCTGATCCAGGCGTTCTGCAGCTTCAACCCGGCGGCCTTCCACCGCGCCGACGCGGCCGGCTACGTGTTCTGGGCCGAGCAGGTGACGCAGATCGACGCGATCAACCCGCAACTGGCCGCGCGCGTCGCGCGCGCGATGGACCGCTGGAGCCACCTCGCCGAGCCCTACCGCTCGGCAGCCCGCGAAGCGATCTCGCGGGTCGCGGCCAAGGCCGACTTGTCCAGCGGCGTGCGCGAGATCGTCGAGCGGGCGCTGGCGCAGGCCTGACCGTCAGCCGCGGTCGAGCACCTTGGCGACGGGCAGCCCGCGCAGCCGTGCCGCCTCCGGCAGCGCGCTGCCGAGCAGCGGCCGCAGGTAGCCGAGGAACGCCGCGGTCACGTCGTTGCCGGCGGGCGCGATGAAGGCGTCGTCCATCACCTTGGTCTTCGCCGCCACCACCTCGAGCGGCTGCAGCACGATGTCGATCGCGTAGTCGCCGACGCGGCGGATCGCCACCGAGCCGTTGCGGTCGCCGAGCAGCGCGTACTGCACCGCCCGCTCGCCGACTTCGCGCGCCTCGCGCGCGTCGACATCGCTGACGCAGCCGAGGAAGCTGCGCTGCAGGTAGCCGAAGGTGTCGCCGCGCACGCGCTTGATGCCCGTCTTGGCCTTGATCTCGTCGCACAGCAGGTCGGCCAGCGCGCCGGTGCCCGAGAGCTGCACGTTGCCGTGGGCGTCGCGCTCGACGCTGGTGGCCAGCTTGCTGGCGATCGGCCTCGCCGACTGGCATCGTGGATGCCTTCGGACACCGCCACCACGCAGCGGCCGAGGCGGCCGTGCACGGCCTTCACGTCGGCGAGGAAGCTGCTCGATCTCGAAGGTGCGCTCGGGCAGGTAGATCAGGTGCGGGCCGTCGTCGGGCTGGATGCGCGCCGCCGCAGACGCGGCAGTCAGAAAGCCGGCGTGGCGGCCCATCACCACCGCCACGTACACGCCCGGCAACGCGGCGTTGTCGAGGTTGGCGCCGGCGAAGGCCTGCATCACGAAGCGCGCGGCCGAGGCGAAGCCGGGCGTGTGGTCGTTGCCCATCAGGTCGTTGTCGATGGTCTTGGGCACATGGATCGCGCGCAGCGGGTAGCCGGCCTTGGCGGCCTCTTCGGCGACGATGCGCACGGTGTCCGACGAGTCGTTGCCGCCGATGTAGAAGAAGTGCGTGATGGCATGCGCGCGCAGCACCGCGAGCATCTTCTGGCAGTAGGCGAGATCGGGCTTGTCGCGCGTCGAGCCCAGCGCCGAGGCCGGCGTGGCCGCCACGCGCTCGAGGTGCAGGCTGGTCTCCTGCGCCAGGTCGACGAAATCCTCGTTGATCACGCCGCGCACGCCGTGGCGCGCGCCGTAGATGCGCTCGACGCTGCCGAAGCGCCGCGCTTCCTGCACCACGCCGGCCAGCGATTGGTTGATCACGGCGGTCGGGCCGCCGCCTTGGGCGACGAGGATTCGGACTGCGGGCATCGGGACGCTCCTGGCAATGGCAACAGCCGTGATTGTGCCCACAGCCGCAGCCCGGTCGCGGGCGCGACAGCGCCACCGCCCCGACGCCCGCACAATCGCGCCCACGATGGGAACCCTGTATCTCGTGCGCCACGGCCAGGCCTCGTTCGGCGCCGCCGATTACGACCAGCTGAGCCCCCTCGGCCAGCGCCAGTGCGTGCGGCTGGGGGCGTGGTTTCGCGAGCGCGGCACGCGCTTCGATGCGGTGCTCACCGGCACGCTGCGCCGCCACGCCCAATCGCTGGCCGGCATCGAGGAAGGCCTGCAGGCGCGCCACGACGCGCTGGCGCTGCCGGGCCTGAACGAG
Organism: uncultured beta proteobacterium; assembly: GCA_963840805.1. Classification (GTDB taxonomy): domain Bacteria; phylum Pseudomonadota; class Gammaproteobacteria; order Burkholderiales; family Burkholderiaceae_C; genus CADEEN01. The sequence continues at coordinate 209,144 of CAWJAJ010000016.1, forward strand.
TACGACAGCGAGGCCGTCATCCGCGCGATCCAACCCGGGCCAGTGGCCGGGCCGGCGACGCCCGAGCAGGTGCGCCAGCACTTTCGCCTGCTGCGCCAGGGCCTGGCGCAATGGATGGCCGGCGCGACGCAGCCGCAAGGCATGCCGGCGCATGCCGAGTTCGTCGCCGGCGTGGTGCAGGCGCTCGACCACGTGCGCGCGCACCATGGCGACGGCACCGTGCTGGTCGTTTCCAGCGGCGGCCCGATCGCCACCGCGATCGGCCATGTGCTCGGCCTCGGCGCCGAGGCCACGATCGAGCTCAACCTGCACATCCGCAACAGCGCGGTCAGCGAGTTCAAGGTCGGCCCGAAGCGCCACACGCTGATCACCTTCAACACCCTGCCCCACCTCGACGCCGCGGCCGACACCGGGCTGGGTGACCTACGCCTGACCGCTATAAACCCGCGCTTTCAAAGCGCCGGTGTAGCTCAGTTGGTAGAGCAGCGCATTCGTAATGCGAAATATTCATTGTGGTGCCATGGTATTTCTTTGCAGATGCCGGGCTGATGCCGTGGGTCGCTAGTGCTGTTGGTGTGGCAGCGGTTATGAATTCATTGCTGACTCGACCAGGAGAGTCTTGAAGTTTCCACATCACAAGGCGCTGCATCGGGCAATTTGTTCGCTGACGCTCGCAAATTTCCGCTGAGCGCGGCGTTGGGCATCGCGACAGGCACAGCGAATGTCGCTGGTGGGTCGCTTGCACGCCTGCAGCACGCTCACCTGAATGATCCCGACGCGAGTGCAGCGCTCCTTCGCGAACTTCCGCTCATCGCTCCCTTTGTCGGGTGAGAACACCCTTGCGGGTTTCGACGCGAGGGTCGGCGACGGGCTGTCAGCCGCTATTCATTCCGACTGGACTGAAAGCGATGCCGTGCCAATCGCTCAAGGCCAGGCCAGGCGCCGCGGCTTGCCGCCGCCGTCCCACTGCCACAGCGCACCGTCTTCTGCGATCGCGATCGTCGCCGTGTCGCCGGCGGCCACTGCGCGCACGCGGTCCATGATCTTCGCCGGCTCCATCGCGAAGCCCTCGCCCCAGGCCCACAGGCTGCCGTCGCCGCGGATCGCCAGCGAATGGCGCGAGCCGGTGGCGATCGCCACCGCGCCGCGGAAGATTTGGCCCCAGCGGTCGGCCTTGTCGCCCAGGCCGTGGTGCGAGAGCGGACCGAAGCGGTTGCCGCCGGTGCCCATCACGCTGCCGTCGCGCGCGAGGTGGATCGCATGGCCGGTGTGCGCGCGCACCGCGACCGCGTCGCGCGCGGTGGCGACGAAGGTGTCGGTCGCCTTGAGCAGCCCGTCGCCGTACTGGCCGCGGTGCGCCAGGCCCTTGACGAACAGCGCGCCGTCGCGCGTCACGTAGTAGTCGGCGCTGTCGCCGATGCAGGCGTCGACCACGCCTTCGGCCACGCGTGTCGGCGCCGCAGCACTGGTGCGGCCGTGACCAGAGCACGCCGTCACGATCGATCGCGAACCAGCCCGAGTCGCCGGCGGCGAAGCGCGTGACGCCGGTCATCAGCGTGCGCGCGGCCGCGGGGTCGCTGTCCCAGGTGAGCAGCGTGCCGTCGCGGCGCAGCGCGAACCAGGCGTCCTTGCCGACACCGACCTGCACCACGTCGCGCAGCATCGCGCGCGGCGCGCCGCGGCCGGTCCAGCCGTGGGCCACGCCATCGCGCAGCGCCATGTGGCGCTCGTAGTACGAGGCCAGCTCGCGGCCCGAGCTGTCGGCGATGGTGTCGGTGGCTGTCATCGACGTGGCGACCGCGAGGATGAGTGCGGCGAGCGCCCTCATGGCCTTTCGAGCAGACGCGCGATCGGCGCCGGCAGGCCCTGGTGCGGCTTGCGCGGCACGGGGGCGTAGCTGCCCTGCGTGGCGCGCTGCGGACGCAGGCGCACCATCGACTCGGCGTGGCGCACCGCGCTGGACACGCCATCCACCGTCGGCACCGGCAGGCGGCCGGCGAGGGTGCGCGCCAGCCCAGCCAGCGGCGCACCTGCCAGCACGATCACGTCGGCGCCATCCTCGGCCACGCAGCGCTGCGGCGAGCGCAACCAGCGCCTCGCCCTGGTTGCCCTGCACGTTGCCGATGTCGGCCAGCGGCTCGTCGAGCGCACGGATGCTCGCCAGGCGCGACTCGAGCCCGTAGTGCTGCACCGTCTCGCGGTACCAGGCCTTGATGCGCTGCGAGATGGCGACGATCGAGAAGCGCCCGCCGAGCAGGCAGGCGCTGGCCAGCGCCGCTTCGGTCAGGCCCGTCACCGGGCACGGCAGCGCCTCGCGCAGGCCGCCCAGGCCCGGGTCGCCGAAGGCGGCGACGATCACCGCGTCGAAGCGCTCGTGGTGTTCGGCGGCGAGCTGCGCCGCGGCGTAGGCGCCGATCAGCGCCTCGAATCGCGTCTCGATGTAGGCCACGCCGAACGGTGCCGTCAGCACCTCGAGCGTGGTGCCGGGCGAGGCGCTGCGCTCGGCTTCGGCGCGGATCAGCTCCGAGACGCTGTCGGAGATGTTGGGGTTGATCAGCAGCAGGCGCGTCATGAGCGCGGCTCCCCTCGTGTGGGTTGCAAGGTCGGCGGCCCGCAGCGCAGGAAGCGGCCCCGGCCGGCGCGCGGATGGAAGCTCTTGCCGTCCCACACCACCTCGCCGCCGACCAGCGTGAGCGCTGGCCATGCGGCGAGCGTCATGCCCTCGTAGGGCGTGTAGTCGACCGCATGGTGCAGATCGCCGTTGCGAACGACGCGCTCGCCCTCGCCCCAGATCACCAGGTCGGCATCGCTGCCGATCGCGATCGTGCCCTTGCGCGGATGCAGGCCATAGGCCTTGGCCGGGTTGGTGGCGGTGAGTTCGACGAACTTGTGCAGCGTGATGCGACCCGCCAGCACGCCCTCGGAGTACAGCAGCGGCAGGCGCGTCTCGAGGCCGGGGATGCCGTTGGGGATGTGGCGGAACGCGACTTCGCTGGCCGCCGGGCTTCTTGCCCTCGGGCGCGTCGTACCGGAACGGCGCATGGTCGGAGCGAGAACACGGTGAACAGGCCGTCGCGCGAGGCCCTGCCAGATCACCTGCTGGTTGCCCTTGTCGCGCGGCGGCGGGCTGCAGACGCACTTGGCGCCGAGGTAGCTGTCGTCGATGCCGAGGTCGGCCGCGGTGAGGAACAGGTACTGCGGGCAGGTCTCGCCGAACACCGACAGGCCGTGCGCGCGCGCCCAGCGGATCTGCTCGACCGCCTCGCGGCCCGACACGTGCACGATCAGGATCGGCACGTCCACCAGCTCGGCCAGCGCGATCGCGCGGTGCGTGGCCTCGCGCTCCACCAGCATCGGGCGCGCGTGGGCGTGAAAGCGCGGCGCGGTGCGGCCGGCGGCCTCCAGCCGCTTGGTGAGCCACTCGATGCAGTCGGCGTTCTCGGCGTGGATCATCGCCATCGCGCCATGCTCGCGCGCCACCGCCAGCACATCGAGGATCTGGCCGTCGTCGAGCTTCAGGTCGTCGTAGGTCATGTAGATCTTGAACGACGTGTAGCCCTCGGCGATCAGCGCCGGCAGCTCCTCGGTCAGGACCGCAGGCGTCGGGTCGCTGACGATCAGGTGGAAGGCGTAGTCCACATGCGCCTTGCCTTCGGCGCGGCGGTGGTAGTCGTCGACCGCGGCGCGCAGCGAGTGGCCCTTCGCCTGCGCCGCGAACGGGATCACGGTGGTGGTGCCGCCGCAGGCCGCCGACGCGCGTGCCGGTGTCGAAGTCGTCGGCCATGCGCGCCGGTGGCGGCATCGGCTGGTCGAGGTGGCAATGCGCATCGACGCCGCCGGGCGTGACCACGCGGCCCGCCGCATCGATCTCGCGCGGCGCAGCCGGCAAGCCCTGCGCCGAGCTGCGACGATGCGCCCGCCGGCGATGCCGATGTCGCCGTCGAACACATCGGCAGCGGTGGCGATGCGCGCGCGGCGCACGACGAGGTCGAATGGGGTCATCGCGATGGCGCCTCCTCGAACACGCGCCGCGCCTCGTCCTCGAGCGCGGGCCCGATCACCTCCACCGGCCGCATGCCGCTGGCCAGCACGTCGGCGGCAGTGCAGCAGCAGCTCGTCGGCATCGGGCCCGCCGAGCACGTCATCGCTCTCGATCGAAAGGCCGAACACGACGCGGCCGACGCCGCTCCAGTACAGCGCGCCGGCGCACATCGGGCAGGGCTCGCCGCTGGCGTAGACGGTGCAGGCGGCCAGCTGTCGCGGTCGAAGCGCTGCGAAGCCGACGCGCACCAGGTTCAGCTCGGCGTGCGCGGTGACGTCGCGCTCGGTGAGCTGCGTGTTGCAGGCTTCGAGCAGCACCGGCCATCGGCGTCGGCGAGCAGCGCGCCGTAGGGCTGGTTGCCGGCGTCGCGCGCGGCGCGCTGACAGCGCGATCGCCGCGCGCAGCAGACGCTGGTCGATCGGACTCATGTGCCGGCCGCCTCGAAAAAGCGCCCCCAGCCGCGCACGCGCCGCGCATCGGCACCCGCCAACTGCAGCGACTTCCAGACCACGGTGGCCACGCTGTCGAGGATCGGGATGCCGAGTTCGGCCTCGAGTTCGGCGACCAGGGGGCCGCCGCGCAGGTTGGTGCACAGGATCACGATCGCGTCGGGCCGCGCGGCGGCGACGTCGCGCACCATCGTGCGTAGCGTACCGGCATCGACCTCGCTGAAGCTGAAGTTGTCGCGCAGGCCGAGGTGGCGCTCGGCCACGCACTCGTAGCCCGCCGCTGCGTAGTTCGCGATGATCTTGGCCTGCACGTCGTCGAGGTAGGGCGTGACGAGGCCGAAGCGGCGCACGCCCAGGCGCCCGAACAGCTCGTTGAGCGCCAACACCGACGTGCAGGCCGGGATGCCGGTGGCTTCGGTGATGCGGCGGCACAGCGCCTCGTCGGTGTCGAAGCCGCGCCAGCTCGCCGACGTGCCGCTCCAGCCGATCACGCCGACCCTGGCATGCGAGAGCAGCTCGGCCGCGCCGAGGATCTCTCGGTCGTCGAACTGGCCCAGCGCCTCGCGCGTGAGTGCGATCTCGGTCACCTTGAAGCGGCCGAAATGCGCGCTCGCCTCGGGCAGGCCGGCGATCATCGCCGTCGTCACCGGCTCGAGCACCGTGTTCGACGACGGCGTCAGCATGCCCAGGAGGTAGGCGCTTGCGCATCAGCCGAACGACACCCGCGGCAGCCACAGCGCGAGGTCGGGCCAGACCACGAGCAGCACCACCAGCAGCAGCATCATGAAAAGGAAGGGCAGCGTGCCCATGATCACGTCGGTGATCAGGCCCTCCTTGCGGATGCCCTGCACGACGTAGAGGTTCATGCCCACCGGCGGCGTGATCAGCGCCAGCTCGGCCATCACCACCAGGTAGATGCCGAACCAGACCGGATCGATGCCCAGCGCGGTGACGAGCGGAAAGACGATCGGGATGGTGCCGATGATCATCGCCAGCGCGTCGAGGAAGCAGCCGAGGATCAGGTAGAACACCGTCAGCACCAGCAGCATCACCAGCGGCGAGGTGCCGAGCTGGCTGGCGAAGTTGGCCAGCGCCTGCGGCACGCCCATCAGGCCAAGCACGAAGTTCAGGTAGAACGCGGCCGCCGCGATCAGCATGATCATCGCGGTGACCGACACCGTGGTGATGAAGCACTCGTGCAGCATCGTTCATGGAGAACTTGCCGTAGGCGATGCACAGCACGAGCGCCATCACGACGCCGAGCGCGGCCGATTCGGTCGGCGTGGCCCAGCCGAGGTAGATGCTGCCCATGACGACGACGAAGAGCAGCGTCGGCGGCATCAGGTCGACCAGCCGGCGCAGGCGCTCGCCGATCGGCGCCGGCGCCGACTTGGCGCCGGCCAGCGCCGGATTCATCCAGCAGGCCACCACCACCACGGCCATGAACAGGCCGGTCAGCAAAAGGCCCGGGATCACGCCGGCGGCATACAGGCGCCCGACCGAGGTGTTGGTCATCGCGCCGTAGATGATCATGTTGATCGACGGCGGGATCAGGATGCCGAGCGTGGCGCCGGCAGCGATGCTGCCCAGCACGAGCCGCGGGTCGTAGCCGCGGCCCTTGAAGGCGGGGATGGCGACGGTGCCGATCGTCGCCGCCGTGGCCACCGACGAGCCCGACACCGCGGCGAACATCGCCGATGCGCCGATGTTGGTGTGCAGCAGGCCGCCGGGCAGCGGGTTCAGCCAGTCCGACAGCGAGCGGTACATGCGGTCGGTGAAGCCGCCGCGCACCAGCAATTCGCCCAGCAGCACGAACAGGGGCATGGCCACCAGCACGAAGTTGTTGGTCGCGCCCCAGTACTGGGTGCCGTACTCCATCACCGCAGGCGTCCCGAGGTAGAGCATGGCGCCGGCCATGCTGATCGCGAACATGACGAACGCGACGTGCAGGCCGAGCGACATCAGCCCGATCAGCAGCGCGAAGCCGACGACGGCGGCGGTGAGGTCGATCATGGCTTGCGCGCTCTCTTCCGCCTGTGCAGCACGCTCGGCCTGCGCCGTGAGTTCGGCCTCGAGCTCGTCCTGCACGCTGGCCGGGCCGTAGAAGCGGTTGAGCTTCGGATCGCCCTTGACGAACAGCAGCAGCGCGTGCACGGCGTAGGCCAGCGAGATGAGGCGAACAGCACCAGGCCGATCAGCCACAGCGACTGCGGCTGCCACAGCGGCGTCTGCAACGGGTTGCTGGCCACGCTCTGGAACTCGATCGACTCCAGCAGCACGGTGGTGCCGCGCCAGGCGGCGAAGATCGCGAACGCGGCCATCGTCACCATCGCCAGCAGGTTGAGCATCCGTTGCCAGGCGGTGGGCATGCGCACCAGGAAGATGTCCACCCGCGTGTGGCCTCGCTTGGCCATCGTGTACGACGCGCCGACGATGGCGACGATCGCCAGCACATAGCCGCCGATGTCGTCGGTGCCCGGGAACGAGTGCGAGAACAGCTTGCGGCCGACGATCTCGACCGAGACCGCGAGCGACAGCAGCAGCACCGCGTAGCCGCAGACGATCGCCGCGACGCGGGCGACCGGTTCGACCACGCGGCTGATGGGATCGTCCATGGCCGCGCTCCTACTTGATGGCCAGGCCGCGCGCCTTGCCGACCGTCGCGTTCCAGGTCTCGGAGCACTTCGGGTCGACCTTGTTGCAGGTCTCCTTCCACAGCGGCAGCACCGAGCTCGACACCGCGGCCTTGATCTTGGCCTCGTCGGCCGGCGACACCGGCACCAGCGTCATCTTGAACTTGGTGCCCTTGCGCAGGGGTCCTTGCCGATGTTGCAGTTCATCGCGTCGGCGTTGGCCGTCTCGGCCAGTTCCCACATGTGGTCTTCCATCTGCTTGAACCCGGCCAGGATCTTCTGCTGCGACTCCGGCGAGAACTTGTTCCAGTAGTCGAGGTTCATGAAGTGGCCCTGCACCGAGCCCGATACCGACAGCGGCATGAAGTGTGTCGTGACCTCGCCCCACTTGCCGGCGTTGCCCGAGGTCGGTGAGGTGACGCCGCAGTCGGCCACGCCGCGTTGCAGCGCCGGGTAGACCTCGGAGAACTGCAGCGTGACCGGCGTGCCGCCCAGATTCTGGATCAGCGCGGCCATCGACGGCGTGAAGCTGCGCACCTTCAGGCCCTTGATGTCGTCGACCGACTTGATCGGCTTGTTGCAGTAGAAGACCTGCGGGCCGAAGGGCCAGAGCGTCAGCACCTTGGCCTTGAAGCGCGCCTGCAGGCGTTTGTCGAAGACTTCGCGGTAGGCGTCGACCGCCTTGCGCAGGTCCTTCATGTTGGTCGACACGCCGATCAGGTCGATGCCCTCGAAGAACGGGTCGTCGCGCGAAGCCATGCCGATCTGCACGCTCATCACGTCGAAGGTGCCCGAGCGCAACAGGCGCAGCGCGTCGGCCGCCTGCACGTTGACCACGTCCATCGGGTTGTAGTTGACGTTGATCGGCGCGCCCATCAGCTTGGGCAGCGCGGTGAAGAAGGGCTTCTCGATCTCGTCCACATGCTTGGAGTTGGACGAGAAGTTGCCGGCGATGCGCATCGCGGTCGGGTCGGCGGCACGCGAGGCAATCGGCAGCGCCAGCACGGCGGCGGCAGCAATCAGGGACAGAAGGGTCTTCATCGGGTCACTCCTTGGTGGGTTGCGTGGGTTTCAGTTCAGGCAGCGGTTCATGCCGACATCCTCGGCCGCGGTGCGTTGCACCATCGCGCGGTAGTAGGGCTCCAGCCGCGCGGCTTCATGCGCGGCGCTCTGCTGCTGCGCCCGGCCGGCGGCCATCAGCTCGCGCATCTCGGCACGCAGTGCGGTCTCGTCGACGGTCGTGATGCGGCCGCCTTCGTAGACGACCCGGCCGGCGACGATGGTCATGCGCACCGAGGCGCCGTCCTCGCAATGCACGAGCTGGCGCTTCAGGTCGTTGAGCGGCGTGAACGCGACGGTGTCGAGGTCGAGCAGCGTGATGTCGGCGTCGCAGCCGACTGCGAGCTGCCCGAGCCTGCCGTCGCGCCGCAACGCGCGCGCCCCGCCGCGCGTGGCGGCGTGCAGGATCTCCGGGGGCTGCGGCCAGGTCGCGTAGTCGGGCGAGGCCAGCGTGTGGATCAGCGCCGCGGTCTTGGCGACGAACCACAGGTTCACCGAGTCGTCGGTGTTCATCTCGTCGGTGCCCAGGCAGATCGGCACGCCCGCGTCGCGCAAATTGCGGTAGGGCATCACGCCGCTGCCCAGGCGCAGATTGCACACCGGGTTGTGGGCCACGGTGCAGCGCGAGTCGGCGAGCAGGCGGATGTCGGCGTCGTCGATCCAGATCGCGTGGATCACCATCATGCGTTCGTCGAGGAAACCGAGGTCGTGCACGTGACGCACCAGCGACTTGCCGAACTTCTCGCGCCCGAGCACGCGCTGCAGCTTGGTCTCGAGGATGTGGATGTTGAACGGCAGGTCGTGCAGCTTCGACAATGCCGACAGGCCCGCGAAATAGTCGTTCGTGACCCGCTGCGGCGCCGAGCACGACACGGCGGCCGCCAGGCGCCCCCCTTCGGCACCATGCCAGCGCGCGATCAGGTGCGCGTAGATCGCGAGCAGTTCGTCGGTCGTCTGGCGCGGCGCCGCGTCCATCGCGCGCAGTTCCTCGGCCGGCAGCAGTTCGGCGAGGTACGGGAACTTCTCGTACTCGACGACGTTGGGCTGGTCGATCGCCACCGTGGCGCGGATGCCGGCGTCGGCATAGGCCTGCATGATGGCGTCGACCGACTCGGTGCTGGCGACGGGCACGTGGTAAGCGTCGTCGTGCACCGCGGTGATGCCCCGGCGCAGCATCTCGAGTGCGCCGATCATCGTGCGCACATAGGCCAGGCGCGACGCGTCGCCGCCTGAGGCCAGCGGCGGCACCTCGTGCAGCATGAAGATCTCGAGCGGGTAGCCCGGGAGGCTGCCCTTCATCAGGTTGCCCGGCGAGTGGAAGTGGGCGTTGACAAGGCCCGGCATCGCCAGCAGGCCGCGGCCGTCGATCGTGCGGGCCAGCGGACGCGGCCAGTCGCGCGCCGCGTCGGGGCCGATCGCGGCGATGCGTCCGCCCTCGACCACGATGTCGGCAAGCGCCCAGTCGTGGTCGGCGTCGTCGAGCGCCAGCACGCGCGCGCCGCGGATCACGAGCGAAGCGTTCGCCACACTCATCGCTCGAACACCCGGCCCCAGGCGCGGCCCGGCTGGGTGTCCAGGCCCAGCATCGACAGCACGCCCCACACGCCCATCGCGACCGTGTCGTAGATCGGGATGCCGAGCTCGCGCTCCATCTCGCCGACGATCGGCGCGGCCGGGAAGTTGGTGCAGAAGGTGACGATGGCCTGCGGCCGGGACCTGGCCACCTCGCGCAGCATCGCGGCGATGTCGTCGAGCGGGATCTGCGAGAAGGAATAGTTGTCGGCGAGGCCGAAGTTGCGCGCCGCGGTGCACTCGTAGCCCTCGCGCGCGAAGCTGCCGACGATGCGATCGCGATAGCTGTCGACATAGGGGCAGGCCAGTGCATAGCGCCTGATGCGGTCTTCGCGGAACACCCGATCGATCGCCAGGGTCGAGGTCGTCGAGCGGGCGCCGGTGAGCGTCTGCGATGCGCTCGACCAGTTGGTGGTCGAGCGCGAAGTCCAGGCTGCCGCCCTTGCTGCCGTTCCAGGCCACGACATCGAGCTTGGCGTCGCCGAGCACGCGCGCACAGGCCAGCATGTCGTCGAAGTCGTAGGTGAGCGGAAACGGGTCGACCGCACCCACCACCGAGGTGCGCGAGAAATGTGCCGAGACCAGCGGGAACTCGCGCAGGATGCCCAGCGTGACGCGCTCGACCACCGTGTTGGCCGACGGCGTGATCCAGCCGACGAAATGGCGCGGTGCCTCGAACTGCGCACGCGGCGTGAGGCCCATCGCTCAATACCCCATCAGCCGCGGCAACCACAGCACGATCTTCGGGAAGAACATGCAGGTGAACAGCAGCCCGTACATCACCGCGATGAACGGCCAGACATGCTTGACCAGCTCGCCGAGCTTGATGCCGGTGATGCCGCACAAGACGAACAGCACCACGCCCACCGGCGGCGTGAGCATGCCGATCACCAGGTTGAAGACGAACAGGAAGCCGAAGTGCAGCGGGTCGATGCCGTAGAGCAGCGCGATCGGGTGCAGCAGCGGCACCAGCATGATGTAGGCCGCGTTCGATTCGAGGAAACAGCCGACGACGAACAGCGCGACCGACACCAGCAGCATGAAGACCAGCGGGTCCTGCGTCATGCCGCGCAAGAGCGCGGTCAACTGCGCGGGCAACTGGTCGACTGTGAGCATGTAGGTCACGACCGAGGCGAAGGCGATCATCGCGCCCACGACGGCCGAGGTGATCGCGGTACGGATCATCGCCTCGGGCAGGTCGGCGAGCTTCAGTCGCTTGGTGATGAAGAAGCCGATCGCCATCGCGTAGACGACCGCGATCGCCGAGCCTTCGGTGGCGGTGAACGCGCCGCCGACGATGCCGCCGATGACCACGATCGGCATCAGGAAGATGACCCACGAGCGCTTGAGTTCGTGGCCGACGCGCGCCCACGAGAAAGGCTCGCCGGTGAGCGGGAAGTTGTGCTTCACGGCGGTGTACCAGACCAGGAACAGCATCGACGACGACCAGGATCAGGCCCGGGATCACGCCGGCCATGAACATGCCGCCAACCGACACCGTGGGCCCCGCCATGAAGGCGTAGACGATCATCGCGCCCGGAGGGCGGGATGATCGGCCCGAGGTTGGCTGCCGCAGCCACCACCGCCGACGAGAAGCCCAGGCCGTAGACCTTGCGCAGCGACGGGATCATCGTGCTGCCGAGCGCGCTGGCATCGGCCACCGCCGCGCCGGAAACCGTCGACAGGCCCATGCCGGCCAGCACGGTCACATGCGCCAGGCCGCCGCGGACGCGGCCGACCACCGAGTTGGCCAGGTCGATCAGGCGCTCCATGATGCCGGCCTTCATCATCAGCTCGCCGGCGAGGATGAAGAACGGAATGGTCATCAGCGGAAACGCATTGACCGCGTTCATCATCCGCGAGGGCAGCAGGTTGAAGTCGACATCGCTGTAGATCAGCCCGGCCACCGCACCGATGCCCAGCGAGAACGCCAGCGGCATGCCGAGCAAGGCGATGGCGAGGAAGACAAGGATGATGAGCAGGCTCATGACGGGTGCCTCGCGTTTATTCCGTGGCCACCGATTCGGTCATCGACGGCTTGCCCGTCAGCACGATCCAGATCAGGTGCAGCGCAGCGTGGCCGCAACCGACACCGACCGCAACGATGAACCAGGCCGCGCTGCCGTTCATCGAGGCCATCATCTCGTCCCACTGGTCGAAGGCCACCACCGCCGACTGCCATGCCACCAGCACCATCAGCGCGGCGGCCACGGCGGCCATCAGCCGCGCCAGGATGTCCTGCACCTGGGCCGGCAGTCGCGCACTCAGCAGTTCCATGCCGATGTGCGCGCCCAGCCGGATGCCCAGCGGGATGCCGAGGAAGATCGACCACACGAAAGTCAGGCGCGACAGCTCGTCGGCAAAACCGATCGAGCTGTTGGCCGCATAGCGCAGCAGCACCTGCAGCGACACCACGGCCACCATCAGGCCGAGCATGGTGACGATGGCCCAGCCGGCTGCCGTGTCGAGCGCGTGCAGCGTGAGCGCCATCGGACGCAGCGGGCCGCGGTGATGGATCAGCTTCGAGGGCAACAAACGGCTCATTGGGACCCCTCGTCCGACGGGTACGTCGGCCGATCCCCAGGGTCCGACAGGGGCCCCTTCGTGGCCCTTGGGATGCGGGCCGGCTTGGGAGCGGCCCGGCGCTCGGCCCGCGAAAGCGCGCTGAACATGGCTCAGGAACCCGAGGCCTTCTTCACCTCGGCCAGCACGCGGTCGACCAGGTCGGCACCGACGCGCTTCTTGACCTCGTCGACCACGCCCGCGGTGGCCTTGCGCATCGCTTCGCGCTCGGCCGGCGGCATCGCGTCGTACTGCATGCCCTTCTTCTGCAGCTCCGCCAGCGCCGCCGCATCGGCCTTGGCCGCCTCGACGCGCTGGGTGGCGACGGCCTTGTCCATCGCCGTCTTGATCGCCTTCTGGTGCTCGGGCGACAGGGCCTGGAACTTCTTGCGGTTGGCGACGACGGCGATGAAGTCGAAGAAGTGCGCCGTGTTGGAGACGTACTTCTGGACCTCGAAGAAGCGGCTGTCGAAGATCAGGTTGTACGGGTTCTCGTGGCCGTCGAGCACCTTCTGTTCCATCGCCGAGTAGACCTCGCGGATGTCCATCGCCTGCGGGTTGGCGCCCAGCGCGCGGAACGTGGCCAGGTGCGTCTCGTTGGGCTGCAGGCGGATCTTCAGGCCCTTCAGGTCGGCGGCGGTCTTGATCGGCCGCACGCTGTTGGTGACCTGGCGCGCGCCCAGCTCCATGAAGCCCAGCGCGATGAAGCCCTTGTCTTCGAGCTTCTTGTCGATCAAGTCGCCGATCGGGCCGTCCATCACCTTGTAGGCGACTTCGCGGTTCGGGAACAGGAAGGGCAGGCTCACCGCCTCCAGCTCAGGCACGGTGCGCGACAGGAAGGCCATGCCGACCCAGGTGCCGAAGATGGTGCCGGCACGGGTCTGCGTCACGTTCTCCTGCGCGCCGCCCAGCTGCATGTTGGGGAAGGTCTCGATCACCACCTTGCCGCCGGTCGCGGCCTCGACGTCCTTCTTGAACTGCTCGATCGCGACCGACGACGAGTGCTTGTCGGTGAAGTTGCCGGCGATGCGCAGCTTCTCCTGCGCCGAAACGGTGCCGATCGCGCACAGCGACAGGGCGGCCGCGAGGGCCAGACGACGGGACCATGGCTTGTTCATCACTGGAGCTCCTGGGTAAGGCCGGTCGTCGCTCGACGGCCGGCACGGTGGATTCGGATTGCGTCCGATCATGTTAGTTTTTTGGATACAAAACATCAAGCTGCATGCACACAATTTTCTCGGTACTAACCCTGATTTCCATGAAGTGCCTCCCGTTCGCTCGATCTCTTGCGAGCAGAACCCCCTTGTGCAGGGCTCTCGAGCGGCTATACTGGCGCCATGTTTTGGATGCAATCATAGTTGTGTTTTGTATGCATACATTGGGGACGAGATCATGAACGCCAGACCGGCAGCCAGGAGCAAGGAGCAAGTTGCGGGCCGCCGTGCACCGGCGCGCGCGCCGAGCGCCGAGCCGGCGCGGCCGTTGAGCGTCGACGCGATCCACCAGCGCGTCTGGCTGGCCATCGTCGAGCACCGGCTGCCGCCCGGCACCAAGCTCGGCGAGGAGCGCCTGGCCAAGGCCTTCGGCGTCAGCCGCACGCAGATCCGCCAGGTGATCGAGCGCCTGGCGCACGACAGCATCGTCACCGTGCAGCCCAACCGCGGTGCCTTCGTCAGCAGCCCGACGGTCGAAGAGGCGCGCGAGGTGTTCGTGGCGCGGCGCCTGATCGAGCCCGACCTGATCCGCAAGGTGGCGGCGGTGGCCACTGCCGCCGACGTGAAGCGACTGCGTGCCCATGTGGCGCTCGAATCGGCAGCGCGCGAGGCCAACGACAAACGCGCCATCATCCGGCTGTCCGGCGAATTCCATCAGATCGTTGCCGACATCGCGGGCAATCGCTTCCTGGCGCGCACGATGCGTGAACTCGAGGCGCTGACCTGCCTGGTGATCAGCCTGTACGACGCGCCCAACGTGCCGTCGTGCCCTTACCACGAACACAGCGACCTGATCGACGCCATCGAGGCCGGCGACGGCAAGCGCGCCGCGGCCCTGATGGTCGAGCACCTGAACCATGTCGAGGGGACGCTGGAATTCAGGCAGGCCAGCGACGAGATCGATTTCGACGCCGTCTTCGCCTGAAGACATGACAGCCCCTGGCTCGCTTTGCTCGCTACCCCCGAGGGGCGCTCAATCCGCTCGGGGCGGCCCTTCGCTGGATTGAGGTTCCCCATGCGCATCCTCGTCGTCAACGCCAACACCTCCGACATCGTCACCGAGAAGGTGGCCGCGCAGGCGCGCGCGAGCGCCGCGGCTGGCACCGAGATCGTGGCCGTCACTGGAACCTTCGGCGCGCGCGTGATCGGCTCGCGCGCCGAACATGCGATCGGCGAGCACTCGGCGCTCGCGCTGGCCGCGAAACACGCACCGGGCTGCGACGCGGTGGTGATCGCCGTCTCGTACGACACCGGGCTGCGCGCGGCGCGCGAACTGCTGCCGATCCCGGTGGTCGGCATGACCGAGGCCGGCCTGCTCACCGCCTGCATGCTGGGCGGGCGCATCGGCGTCATCACCTTCGGACGCCGCGTGCTGCCGCTGTACCACGAACTCGTCGCCTCCTACGGCCTGAGTGGGCGCATCGCCGGCTGGCGCACGCTCGAGAGCACGGCCGCCTACCAGCGCGGCGCGCACGACGCGCTCGACCGCGAGTTGGTCGCCGCCGCGAAGGATCTCGTCGAGCGCGACGGCGCCGAGACCGTCGTGCTCACCGGCGCCGTGATGGCCGGCGTGCCGGCGCGCATCCAGAAGGACGTGCCGGTGCCGCTGATCGATTGCATGGCCTGCGCGGTGCGCCAGGCCGAACTGCTGCACGCGCTCGGCTGCCCCAAGCCGAGCGTCGGCAGCTACGCACCGCCGGCCGGCCGCGAACTGATCGCCGTCGACGAGGCCATCGCCGCAGCCTTCGCCAGCGCCGGCAAACCCTGAAGCCCGCAAGGACCGCCCGATGCTGCGCACCCACGGCCGCTACGCCTACTCGCCGATCGTCGCCCGGCCTGCGGGCACCTGGCCCAACGGACGCGGCCTGGCGGTGTATGTCGCGCTCAACCTCGAGCACTACGCCTGGGGCGAAGGCCTGGTCGAGGACCTGGTGCCGGGCATCCCCAAGCCCGACGTGCTAAACAACTCGTGGCGCGAGTACGGCAACCGGGTCGGCGCGTGGCGCCTGCTCGAACTGCTGCGCTCGCTGTCACTGCCGGTCACGCTGCTGATCAACTCCGAGCTGTACACCGCCTGCCCCGAACTGGTCGCCGCGTTCCGCAACGAAGGCGCCGAGATCGCCTCGCACGGCCGCACGAACTCGGAGCACCAGGCTGGCCTGGCCGAGCCCGACGAGCGCGCGCTGATCGAGCACGTCACGCGCACCATCGCCGAGCATGAAGGCCACGCGCCCGCAGGCTGGTTGAGCCCCTGGATCGCCGAGACCGAGCGCACGCCCGACCTGTTGCACGAGGCCGGCTACCGCTACCTGCTCGACTGGTGCATGGACGACCAGCCGGTGTGGATGGCCACGCGCAGCGGCCGCATCCTCGCCCTGCCCTACCCGCAGGAACTCAACGACAGCGCGGCCATCATCGGCCGCCAGGTCGGCGCGCAGGACTTCGCCGACATGGTGATCGACCAGTTCGACGAGATGCTCGAACAGGCGCAGGACAGGCAGCCGCTGGTGATGGGCATCGCCCTGCACGCGATGATCGCCGGCCAACCGTTCCGGCTGCGTGCGCTGCGCCGCGCGCTGGCCCACATCGCCGAGCGACGCGATCGCTGCTGGCTCGCCACCGCCGGCGCGATCGCCACGGCGAGCGCGGCCTGAGGCGCGCGGCCTGCCTCTATAATCCTGCGCTCTCGGCGCCGGTGTAGCTCAGTTGGTAGAGCAGCGCATTCGTAATGCGAAGGTCGGGAGTTCGACTCTTCTCACCGGCACCATGTAGATCAATGACTTAGCCCAGCCAATCCGGTTGGGCTTTGTTTTTTGTGCGCTGCCTGCAGGCAATTTGCAGGCACTTGCGTTCCTTGCAAGCGAGGCACTGCCGGCGCACACTCGTTCGTCCGAGCCCGACCGGGCGGCACCCATGAAGGAGCACAGCATGACCGTCGCACGCATCACCGAAATCAGCAGTGTCAGCAGCGTGAGTTTTCAAGACGCCATCGTTCAAGGTGTAGCGCGCGCCAACAAGACGCTGAAGAACGTCAAGGGCGCCTGGATCAAGGATCAGGAAGTGACGATCGACAAAGGCAAGGTGACGGGATACAAGGTGATCCTCAAGGTGACGTTCATCCTGCAGGATTGAGTACATGCGCCGGCCGTCCCGGGGCTCGAACGGGCTGCCGGGTCGGGCTGCCGGGCGAATCTGATCTTCCCGAACTGTGCGCGGCACAGCCACCCGACCAACGGAGCAAGAAAATGCAAGTCACCGACATCCTGGCCCAGATGGGCGGCCTCCAGGCGATGGCGCGGGAATTGGGCGTCAGCGAGGACGACGCAGCGAGCGGCGCCGAGGCGCTCGTCCCGGCCATCCTCGGCGGCTTCAAGAAGCAGGCGCAGTCGCAGCCGACAGGCCTCGAAGGGCTCGGCGGCCTGCTCGGGCAGCTGGGCGGCGGCGGCCTGCTCGAGCAGGTCCTGGCGCCGCAGCCGACGGACGTGAGCTCCGGCAACGAAGTCCTCGGACAGATTTTCGGCTCCAAGGACGTGAGCCGCGCAGTCGCGCAGAACGCGGCGACGCAGACCGGGCTCGAGCCCACCCTGCTCAAGAAGATGCTGCCGTTGCTGGCGATGCTGGTCGCAGGCTACATGGCCAAGCAGCGGGGTGCCGGCGCCGCGACGCAAGCCGCCCCGGCGGGCGGCGGGCTCGGTGACTTGCTGGGAGGCCTGCTGGGCGGCCAGCGCAGCGGCGGCGCCATGCCGAGCGCCGCCGCGCCGGGACTCGCGTCGATGCTCGACATGAACGGCGACGGCAACCCGCTGGACGACATCCTGCAGATGGTCGGCAAGGCGATGCGCTGAAGGTGACGAGCCGGCCGCGTCGAGCGGCGGCGGTGGGTTGTTCGTGCCAGGGCCGGAGCGTGCGCGGCCGGGTGCCCTCAACGCGGTAGCGCAAGGCGGCTACCGCGTCTCGGCGCATCGACGCCGGTCAGCATCGGCTCGCGAATCCGTCAGCGGCTCAGCGATGGGTTGCGCTCGCCGGTGGCGCCCAGCCGGTGGCGCGGAGCAGCACCAGGGCCGGCGCCGCGCTGCGCCACAGGCGCCAGGCCCGCCAGCTCCAGCGCAGCATGCGCACGGCCCGCACGCGGCGCAGCGCGACACCCAGCACGAGGGCGCCGACAGCGCTGCCGACCGTCAAGACCAGCGGGCTCGACAGCCACACGCGGATCCTCACGACCCGATACGCGATCAGGTCGGCCCGATCGGCGAGCTCATCGAACGCCCCGACCACCTGCCCGCGCGCCAGTTGCGAGGCCAGCAGCAGATCCTGCTTGCGCCGGCTGCGCTGCAGCGTCGCGTCCGAGGCGTGCCGCGTCATGGCGGGGGAGCCTGGCGCAGCGCGTCGCTGTCTTTTCGCAGTTCGGCGATGCTGGTCTGGAACAGCGTCGACCCGTTCGCGGCCAGACGCCGCACCCGCAGCGCACCGAACACCGCAAGCCCGATGAACAGCGCCGCCGCGACACCCAGCGCGGCCAGGCGGTGCGTGTCCCACAACGCGACGGTGACGAAGAGGACCACGAAGACCGCGCCGAAACCCGCCAGCAACGCCGTCAGCACGGCCCAGAGCAGCAGCGACGCGACGCGGCCCTTCTCTTCCTGGACCTCGATCGCCAGCAACTCGAGCCGGATGCGGCCGAGCGCGAGCAGCGACGCCCCGAGCCGCCGCACCGGCCCGGAGACAACGCCGTCTGTCTGCGCCACGGCAGCCTGCCTGCGCGGCTACGCCGATCGATGCGCGCTCAACGCCGCCCGATCAGCACGCCGAGAGCCAGACCGACCGCCGCCGCAGCGCCGACCGCGTGCCACGGATGGCTGTGCACGTAGTCGTCGGTGGCCCCGGCCGCCCTCTTGGCGCGTTCGACGGCTTCGTGCTGCGCGTCGATGACGCGTTCCTTCGCGTTGTCGAGCCGGTCGCGGATGCGCGCTCGCAGCGCCGTGGCTTCGCCTTCGGCCTTGTTCGTCGTTGCACTCATCAGCGAGTCGATATCTTCCATGACCGAACGGAAATCAGCAGCCAGCTTTTCCTTGGCGGCAGTGGTGTCATTCATCTTGAGCTCCTGTCAGTTCAGGTTCGAAGGGAAACTCCCGTGCTGATGATTCACCTCTCGTGGCGCACCGGCTTGAGCAGCATCAACTTCAGTTCAGCCCTGCACCATGCGGTTGATCTGCGTCGGCGTCGGTGCGGGCCAACCGGCTTCCTTGCACACGCGAGCGATCGTCGCGTTGGTGTCGAAGTAGACCTGCCAGTAGTGATCATTGTGCGTGTACGGACGCACCGCGATCACCGGGCCGACGAGGTTCAGGTCGATGACGTTGACCTCGGGCGGCTGCGTGGCGCTGACGTTGGGGATCTGCGCGACCGCCGCCTTCAGGCGTGCGATGGCGTCGGCCGGATCCACGCTGCCGGCGAGTTGGGCCAGGCGATCGACGCGGCGCACCGGCAGGGTGGTGTAGTTGTGCACCGTGTCGGCAAAGATCTTGCCGTTGCCCACCAGCGTCATCACGTTGTCGGGCGTGACGATGGTCGTGCCGAAGAGGCCGAGTTCCTGCACCGTGCCGGTGATGCCGGCGACGCCGACGAAGTCCCCCACCTTGAAGGGCTTCAGCACGAGCATGAAGGCGCCGGCCGCGAAGTTGCCGAGCATGCCGCTCCAGGCCGCGCCGATGGCGAGACCGGCGCCGGCCAGCATGGCAGCGAACGACGTCGTCTGGATCCCGAAGTAGCCCAGGATGCCGAGCACCAGCGCGATGTTCAGCGCCACGTTGACGATGGACCCGAGGTATTTGGTCAACGTCGGGTCGAGCTTGTTGCTGTGCATCACCGACTGCATCATCGCGATGACCCTGCCGATGATCCACCGGCCCACGACCCAGAAGGCAATGGCGGCCAGGATCTTGATGCCGACGTCGATGGCGGTCGTGGTCAGAAAGGTCTGCACGGCTTGCATGTCCATCGGGGATCTCCTATCGAATGAAGCAAAGCATATCCGTCAGCGCGCCCGACAGGGCACGCGCAAAACGGCTCTGCAGCCACACGCCTTGCGGCTTGCGCCGGAGCGCCCGCCGCGATCGGCCGACGTCTGCTCAGGCCAGCTTGCCGAGCGTTCCGGTGGCCTCGGCCAGCAGGTAGTAGAAGGTCACGCGGCTCTTGTGCCCCGTTGCCTTCATTTTTTCCGCGGCGGCCTTGATGCCGGTGTCCGCCGCGTCGGCCGTCAGCTCCAGCTTCTTGGCCGCGAAACCCTCGCGAATGCGCGCCAGTTCCTTCGGATCCGATGACGCCACCAACGACGAATCGGGTTGTTGCAGCGCAATGCCGCAGTACCTCACGATGGCAGCCACCGCGCTCTCGTTGACGCTCGCGGTGTACTTTCTGACGTCGGCTACATAGTCGCTCATGACACGCTCCTCGCAGAAATTCTGCTCTTGCACACTCTGCAACACACGCGCGTTGCAGTCGTTGCGCGGTGTCAATGGGGCCTGCCGTCGGAGGCAGGCGGTCGCTCCCCGCCAGGCCGGAGAGCCGCGGCCGCGGCCCGCCCGCTCGTAGCCATCGTTCTTTCGAACGATGGTGCGGCGCCCCGCCATCGTTCTTCCGGCGCCACGCCGGCGTTCGTCGGCAGGATGCGCGCGGCCGCTGCATTGGCCGACAGTGCCCGGCACGGATCACCGGAACCCGCGCCATGCCCACCCCCTCTGCCCAAAACGACCGCCAGGCCTGTCGGTGCTGATCGTCAGCACGCTGGCATTCACCGTGTGCTTCATGGTCTGGATGATGTTCGGCGTGATCGGCATCCCGATCAAGAAGACGCTGGACCTCAACGCCACCGAGTTCGGCCTGCTGACCGCCACGCCGGTGCTGACCGGCTCGCTGATCCGCGTGCCGCTGGGCATCTGGACCGACAAGTACGGCGGCCGCATCGTGATGACGCTGCTGATGGCCGTCACGCGTGCCGGCGATCTGGCTGATGAGCTACGCCACCGCGTACTGGCACTTCCTGGTCATCGGCCTGTTCGTCGGCCTGGCCGGCGGCTCGTTCTCGGTCGGCACGCCGTACGTCGCGCGCTGGTTCCCGCAAGAACCGCCAGGGCTTCGCGATGGGCGTCTACGGCGCCGGCAACTCGGGCGCGGCGGTCAACAAGTTCGTCGCGCCGGCGCTGGTGGTGGCCTTCGGCTGGACCATGGTGCCGCAGGTCTACGCGGCGATCATGCTGGGCACCGTGATCCTGTTCTGGTTCTTCAGCTACAGCGACCCGGCGCACCTGGTGCCCAGCAACACCAAGTTCACGCGACCAGCTGAAGGCGCTGAAGGACCCGAAGGTGCTGAAGTACTGCCAGTACTACAGCATCGTGTTCGGCGGCTACGTGGCGCTGTCGCTGTGGATGGTGCAGTACTACGTCGGCGAGTTCGGCCTGGACATCCGCGCCGCCGCGCTGCTGGCCGCCTGCTTCTCGCTGCCCGGCGGCGTGCTGCGCGCGGTCGGCGGCTGGCTGTCCGACAAGTACGGCGCGCACAGCGTCACCTGGTGGGTGCTGTGGGTGAGCTGGATCTGCCTGTTCCTGCTGTCGCTATCCGCAGACCGACTTCACGATCCTCACCGTCGACGGCCCGAAGACCTTCCACATCGGCCTGAACGTCTACGCCTTCACCGCGCTGATGTTCATCCTGGGCATCGCCTGGGCCTTCGGCAAGGCCAGCGTCTTCAAGTACATCAGCGACGACTACCCGCACAACATCGGCACCATCAGCGGCATCGTCGGCCTGGCCGGCGGCCTGGGCGGCTTCGTGCTGCCGATCATGTTCGGCGCGCTGATGGACCTGACCGGCATCCGCTCCAGCGCCTTCATGCTGATGTACGGCGTGGTCTGGGTCTCGCTGATCTGGATGTACTGGACCGAGGTGCGCAGCGCCGAAATGATGGGCCGAAATGCCAAGGCCTTCAGCCTCGCAGGGCTGAGCCGACCAGACACTGCAGGAACCGCCATGAACACCACCATCAAGACCGGCGCCGTGGCACCCTCCGTCAACAGCGGCGCCGACATCGCCGACTGGCGCCCCGAGGACGACGCGTTCTGGGAATCGCACCGGCAAGAAGATCGCCTACCGCAACCTCTGGATCTCGGTGCCCGCGCTGCTGTGCGGCTTCGCGGTCTGGGGCATGTGGGGAATCATCACCGTGCAGATGCTCAACCTGGGCTTCCCGTTCACCCAGGCCGAGCTGTTCACGCTGACCGCGATCGCCGGCATCTCCGGCGCCACGATGCGCATCCCGGCCTCGTTCCTGATCCGCCTGGCCGGCGGGCGCAACACCATCTTCCTGACCACCGCGATGCTGCTGGCGCCGGCCATCGGCACCGGCATCGTGCTGCAGCACAAGGACTGGCCGCTGTGGGCCTTCCAGCTGATGGCGCTGTGGTCGGGCGTGGGCGGCGGCAACTTCGCCAGCTCGATGTCCAACATCAGCACCTTCTTCCCGAAGCGGCTGCAGGGCACGGCGCTGGGCCTCAACGCCGGCATCGGCAACTTCGGCGTGACGACGATGCAGATCGTGATCCCGCTGGTGATGACGGTGGGCCTGTTCGGCGCCTTCGGCGGCGAGCCGATGACGCTGCTGAAGGACAGCGGCTGGATCTTCGGCAAGATCGCCGCCGGCACGCCGACCTGGATCCAGAACGCCGGCTTCGCCTGGGTGCTGTCGCTGGTGCCGCTGTCGATCCTGTGCTGGTTCGGCATGAACAACCTGAAGACGGTGTCGCCCGACACCGGCAACCCGATCGTCGCGTTCGCCAAGATCACCTGGCTGTACACGCTGGCCTTCATCCCGTCGATCCTCGGCCTGTACCTGTACCTGCCCAAGCCCACCGGCCTGGGCCTGATCAGCATGTGGGTGGCGATCCCGCTGGACATCGTCAGCCGCGCTGCTGGTGATGAAGCTCGCCGCCTTCGGCCCGATGAAGGAGAACGTCGCCAAGCAGTTCGCGATCTTCAAGCGACAAGCACACCTGGTCGCTGACGGCGCTGTACATCGTGACCTTCGGCTCGTTCATCGGCTTCTCGATGGCGCTGCCGCTGTCGATCACGGTGATCTTCGGCATCAGCCACGTGCCCGACGCCAGACGGCGTGATGCAGCACACGCTGAAGAACCCGAACGCGCCGTCGGCGTTCACCTACGCCTGGATCGGCCCCTTCGTCGGCGCCGCGGTGCGGCCGATCGGCGGCTGGATCTCCGACAAGGTCGGCGGCTCGATCGTCACGCAGGTCATCTCGGCGGTGATGGTGGTGGCCTCGGTGGCGGTCGGCTACGTGATGATGCAGGCCTACGGCTCGGCGACGCCGGAGCAGTACTTCCCGATGTTCCTGGGCCTGTTCATCGTGCTGTTCGTCGCCAGCGGCATCGGCAACGGCTCGACCTTCCGCACCATCGGCGTGATCTTCGACCGCACGCAGGCCGGCCCGGTGCTGGGCTGGACCTCGGCGATCGCCGCCTACGGCGCCTTCGTCGCGCCGATCGTGATCGGCGACCAGATCAAGGCCGGCACGCCGCAGGACGCGATGTACGGCTTCGCGATCTTCTACGCGCTGTGCCTGGTGCTGAACTGGTGGTTCTACCTGCGCGCGCAACGCCTACGTGAAGAACCCCTGAGCCGCAACGCATCGCGCCACGCCCCTGCCTGCACCCACCATGGCCGCCGCGCAGGTCATCGACCACTGGAACCCCGAGGATCCGGGGTTCTGGGCGCGCCAGTGGCCGCGGCGTCGCGCGCGCGCAACCTGTGGCTGTCGATCCCGGCGCTGATGCTGGCCTTCGCGGTGTGGATGGTGTGGTCGCGTGGTGGTCGTGCACCTGCCGGCAGCGGGCTTCCGCTACTCGACCAACCAGCTGTTCTGGCTCGCCGCGCTGCCGGCGCTGTGCGGGCGCCACGCTGCGCATCTTCTACGCCTTCGTGGTGCCGATCTTCGGCGGCCGGCGCTTCGACCGCGCTGGCCACCGCCAGCCTGCTGCTGCCGGCGCTCGGCATCGGCTTCGCGGTGCAGCGACCCGGACACGCCGTACGAGGCGATGGTCGCGCTGGCGCTGCTGTGCGGCCTCGGCGGCGGCAACTTCGCCAGTCTCGCATGGCGCAACATCAGCTTCTTCTTCCCGACCGCGCGCAAGGGCTACGCGCTGGGCCTGAACGCCGGCCTGGGCAACCTGGGCGTGTCGCTCGTGCAGTTGGCGGTGCCGCTGGTCGATCACGGCGCGGCATCTTCGGCGCGCTCGGCGGCGCGCCGCAGGCTCACCGACGACGGGCAACGCCGATGTGGCTGCAGAACGCCGGCTTCGTCTGGGTGCCGTTCATCGCGCGTCAGCGCGCTGGCCGCCTGGCTCGGCATGGACGACCTCGGCCGACGCGAAGGCCGGCTTCGCCGAGCAGGCGGTGATCTTCACGCGCAAGCACAACTGGCTGCTGTGCTGGCTCTACCTCGGCACCTTCGGCTAGCTTCATCGGCTACTCGGCCGGGCTTCCGCTGCTGATCCAGACCCAGTTCCCCGGCATCGACGCCGCTGCAGTACGCGTGGCTCGGGCCGCTGGTCGGCGCGCTGATGCGCCCGCCGGGCGGCTGGCTCGCCGACCGGCTCGGCGGCGCGCGCGTCACCTTCTGGTGCTTCGTCGTCGATGGCCGTCGGCGTGGTCGCGCGTGCTGCACTGCCTGCCGCGGCCCGGCGACGGCGCGGCCACTTCGGCGGCTTCCTGGCGATGCTTCGTGGCTGCTGTTCGTCGCCAGCCGGCATCGGCAACGGCAGCGACCTTCCGCATGATCCCGGTGATCTTCCTCGCCGACCGCCAGCGCGCTCGCCGGCGCGCTGCCGACGGCGACGCAGGCGCAGGCCGCCAAGGACGCCAACAAGGAAGCCGCCGCGGTGCTCGGCTTCGCGTCAGCGCCATCGGCGCCTACGGCGGCTTCTTCATTCCCGAAGAGCTACGGCACGTCGATCGCCGTCGACCGGCGGCCCGGACAGCTGCGCTGTACGCCTTCCTCGTCTTCTACCTGACCTGCATCGCGATGACGTGGTGGTACTACAGCCGCAAGACGCGGAGATGCCGTGCTGACGACCTGACCCGACAACCCAGGCCGGCGCTCCTCCGGGACGTCGGCGACCCCGACGACGCCACGACGACCAGAGGCTCACATGAGCCACTTCCTCGATCGACTGACCTACTTCGCGCAACCGCGCCAGACCTTCTCGACGGCCACGGCGTGGTCGACCGGCGAAGACCGCACCTGGGAGGACGCCTACCGCAACCGCTGGGCGCACGACAAGATCGTGCGCTCGACGCACGGCGTCAACTGCACCGGCTCGTGCCGCTGGAAGATCTACGTCAAGGGCGGCATCGTCACCT
Organism: uncultured beta proteobacterium; assembly: GCA_963840805.1. Taxonomy (GTDB): domain Bacteria; phylum Pseudomonadota; class Gammaproteobacteria; order Burkholderiales; family Burkholderiaceae_C; genus CADEEN01. The sequence continues at coordinate 234,103 of CAWJAJ010000016.1, forward strand.
GGGAGACCCAGCAGACCGACTACCCGCGCACCCGCCCGGACATGCCCAACCACGAGCCGCGCGGCTGCTCGCGCGGCGCCAGCTACTCCTGGTACCTCTACAGCGCCAACCGCGTCAAGTACCCGATGGTGCGCGGCCGGCTGCTCAAGCTGCTGGCGCGAGGCGCGGCAAGACGCTGGCGCCGGTCGAGGCCTGGGCGTCGATCGTCGAGGACGCCGGCAAGCGGCGCGATCGTACAAGCAGGTGCGCGGCCTGGGCGGCTTCGTGCGCTCGACGCTGGGACGAGGTCAACGAGATCATCGCCGCGGCCAACGTCTACACGATCAAGACGCACGGCCCCGACCGCGTGATCGGCTTCTCGCCGATCCCGGCGATGTCGATGGTCAGCTACGCCGCCGGCAGCCGCTACCTGTCGCTGATCGGCGGCGTGTGCATGAGCTTCTACGACTGGTACTGCGACCTGCCGCCGGCCAGCCCGCAGATCTGGGGCGAGCAGACCGACGTGCCCGAGTCGGCCGACTGGTACAACTCGACGTTCATCATCGCCTGGGGCTCGCAACGTGCCGCAGACGCGCACGCCCGACGCGCACTTCTTCACCGAGGTGCGCTACAAGGGCGCGAAGACGGTGGCGGTCACGCCCGACTACTCCGAGGTCGCCAAGCTCGCCGACCTCTGGCTGCATCCGAAGCAGGGCACCGACGCCGCGCTGGCGATGGCGATGGGCCACGTGATCCTGAAGGAGTTCTACTCGTCGACGCAGGCCGTCGCGCGTACTTCGACGACTACGCCGCCGCTACACCGACATGCCGATGCTGGTGAAGCTCAAGGAGCAGACCTGCCCGACGGCAGACGCGCTGGTGCCCGACCGCTACCTGCGCGCGTCGCGACTTCGCCGACAGGCTCGGCCAGGCCAACAACCCGGAATGGAAGACGGTGGCCTTCGACGAGCGACCGGCAAGCGTCGTGCTGCCGCAACGGCTCGATCGGCTTCCGCTGGGGCCAGAAGGCCGCGCCGACGCGGCAAGTGGAACCTCGAGGACGAAGGAGGCGCGCCACGGCGCGCGACGTGAAGCTCAAGCTGTCGCTGCTCGAGGACGGCGCGCAGGCGCACGAGGTGGTCGACGTCGCGTTCCCGTACTTCGGCGGCATCGCGCACGACGCACTTCCGGCCAACGACCAGGGCGGCGACGTGCTGGTGCGCAACGTGCCCGGTGCGCATCGCGCTCGGCAAGCTCGGCGACGGCGAGGCGCTGGTCGCCACCGTGTTCGACCTGCAGGTGCGCGCAACTACGGCGTCGATCGCGGCCTGCCGGGCGAGCTGGCGGCGACGAGCTTACGACGACGACGTGCCCTACACGCCGGCCTGGCAGGAGAAGATCACCGGCGTGCCGCGCGACCAGGTCGATCACGGTGGCGCGCCAGTTCGCCGACAACGCCGACAAGACGCACGGCAAGTCGATGATCATCATCGGCGCGGCGATGAACCACTGGTACCACGCCGACATGAACTACCGCGGCGTCATCAACATGCTGATGATGTGCGGCTGCGTCGGCCAGACCGGCGGCGGCTGGGCGCACTACGTCGGCCAGGAGAAGCTGCGGCCGCAGACCGGCTGGACGGCGCTCGCCTTCGCGCTCGACTGGATCCGCCCGCCGCGGCAGCATGAACTCGCACCGTCGTTCTTCTACGCGCACACCGACCAGTGGCGCTACGAGAAGCTCGGCGTGGAGGAGATCCTCTCGCCGCTGGCCGACCCGAACGAGTACGCGCGGCAGCCTGATCGACTTCAACGTGCGCGCCGAGCGCATGGGCTGGCTGCCGAGCGCGCCGCAGCTGCAGACCAACCCGCTGCAGGTCGTGCAAGGACGCCGCGGCGGCCGGCGTCGACGCCGAAGGACTACGCGGTCAAGGCGCTGAAGGACGGCGCGCTGCAGCATGAGCTGCGAGGATCCGGACGCACCCGCAGAACTTCCCGCGCAACCTGTTCGTCTGGCGCTCCAACCTGCTGGGCTCCTCGCGGCAAGGGCCACGAGTACTTCCTCAAGCACCTGCTCGGCACCAGCCACGGCGTGCAGGGCAAGGATCTCGGCGCGCGACGGCGGCCGAAGCCCGAGGAGGTCGTCTGGCACGACGAGGCGCCCGAAGGCAAGCTCGACCTGCTGGTCACGCTCGACTTCCGCATGAGCACGACCTGCCTGTACTCGCGACATCGTGCTGCCGACCGCGACCTGGTACGAGAAGAACGACCTCAACACCTGCGACATGCACCCGTTCATCCACCCGCTGTCGGCGGCGGTCGACCCGGCGTGGCAGTCGCGCAGCGACTGGGAGATCTACAAGGGCATCGCGAAGAAGTTCAGCGAGGTCTGCGTCGGCCACCTCGGCGTCGAGAAGGAACTGGTGCTGACGCCGCTGATGCACGACACGCCGGCCGAGCTGGCGCAGCCGCTCGACGTCAAGGACTGGAAGAAGGGCGAGTGCGAGCTGATCCCCGGCAAGACCGCGCCGCAGATCGCGGTGGTCGAGCGCGACTACCCGAACATCTACAAGCGCTTCACCGCGCTCGGGCCGCTGATGAACAAGGTCGGCAACGGCGGCAAGGGCATCGCCTGGAACACCGAGACCGAGGTCAAGCAGCTCGGCGAGCTGAACGGCCTGGTGCCGGCCGACGGGCGTCACCAAGGGCATGCCGCAGATCGAGACCGACATCGACGCCTGCGAAGTGGTGCTGCAGCTCGCGCCCGAGACCAACGGCCACGTCGCGGTCAAGGCCTGGGAGGCGCTGTCGCAAGGCGACCGGCCGCGAGCACACGCACCTGGCGCTGCACCGCGAGGACGAGAAGATCCGCTTCCGCGACATCCAGGCGCAGCCGCGCAAGATCATCAGCTCGCCCGACCTGGAGCGGCATCGAGAGCGAGACACGTCGAGCTACAACGCCGGCTACACCAACGTGCACGAGCTGATCCCGTGGCGCACGCTGACCGGCCGCCAGCAGTTCTACCAGGACCACCCGTGGATGCTCGCCTTCGGCGAGGGCTTCTGCGAGCTACCGCCCGCCGGTGGACCTGAAGACCACGCGCCGGATCCACGGCATCAAGCCCAACGGCAACCCGGAGATCGTGCTCAACTTCATCACGCCGCACCAGAAGTGGGGCATCCACTCGCACCTACACCGACAACCTGATGATGCTGACGCTGATCGCGCGGCGGGCCGATCGTCTGGCTGTCCGAGGACGACGCGAAGCAGCGCCGGCATCGTGGACAACGACTGGATCGAGCTGTTCAACGTCAACGGCGCGATCGCGGCGCGCGCGGTGGTCAGCCAGCGCGTCAACCCCGGCATGGTGATGATGTACCACGCGCAGGAGAAGATCGTGAACACGCCGGGCTCGGAGATCACCGGCGCGCGCGGCGGCATCCACAACTCGGTGACGCGCATCGTGCTCAAGCCCACGCACATGATCGGCGGCTACGCGCAGCTGTCAGCTACGGCTTCAACTACTACGGCACCATCGGCACCAACCGCGACGAGTTCGTCGTCGTGCGCAAGATGAACAAGGTCGACTGGCTCGACACGCCGGTCGGCGAAGAACTGGTCGCGCCGACGCAAGCCCAAGGAGAAGCCGCATGAAGATCCGCGCACAGATCGGCATGGTGCTGAACCTCGACAAGTGCATCGGCTGCCACACCTGCTCGGTCACCTGCAAGAACGTCTGGACCAGCCGCCCGGGCATGGAGTACGCCTGGTTCAACAACGTCGAGACCAAGCCCGGCATCGGCTACCCGAAGGAGTGGGAGAACCAGGACAAGTGGAACGGCGGCTGGGTCCGCAAGGCCGACGGCACGATCGAGCCGCGCCAGGGCGGCAAGTGGAAGCTGCTGATGAAGATCTTCGCCAACCCCAACCTGCCGCAGATCGACGACTACTACGAGCCGTTCACCTTCGACTACGACCACCTGCAGACGCGCGCCCGAGATGAAGGCCGCGCCGACCGCGCGCCCGCGCAGCCTGATCACCGGCCAGCGGATGGAGAAGATCGACTGGGGCCCGAACTGGGAGGAGATCCTCGGCGGCGAGTTCGCCAAGCGCAGCAAGGACAGCGAACTTCGACGACATCCAGAAGGACATCTACGGCCAGTTCGAGAACACCTTCATGATGTACCTGCCGCGGCTGTGCGAGCACTGCCTGAACCCGGCGTGCGTCGCGTCGCTGCCCGTCGGGCTCGATCTACAAGCGCGAGGAAGACGGCATCGTGCTGATCGACCAGGACAAGTGCCGCGGCTGGCGCATGTGCGTGTCGCGGCTGCCCGTACAAGAAGATCTACTACAACTGGAAGAGCGGCAAGGCCGAGAAGTGCATCTTCTGCTACCCGCGCATCGAGGCCGGCCAGCCGACGGTGTGCTCGCGAGACCTGCGTCGGCCGCATCCGCTACCTCGGCGTGCTGCTCTACGACGCCGACCGCATCGAGGAAGCCGCCAGCGTCGAGCACGACCGCGACCTGTACCAGGCGCAGCTCGACATCTTCCTCGACCCGAACGACCCGAAGGTGATCGCGCAGGCGCGCGCCGACGGCATCCCCGACAGCTGGCTGGAGGCGCGCGCAAGAGCCCGGTCTACAAGATGGCGGTGCGACTGGAAGGTGGCGCTGCCGCTGCACCCCGAGTACCGCACGCTGCCGATGGTCTGGTACGTGCCGCCGCTGTCGCCGATCACCGCGGCGGCCAACGCCGGCCACATCGGCACCAACGGCGAGATCCCCGACGTGCAAGCAGCTGCGCATCCCGGTCAAGTACCTCGCCAACCTGCTGACCGCCGGCGACACGGCGCCGGTGGTGCGCGCGCTCGAACGCATGCTGGCGATGCGCGCCTACCAGCGCGACAAGCACGTCGAGCGGCGCGAGCAACCCGCGGTGCTGGAGCAGGTCGGCCTGACGCGTGGCCGAGGTCGAGGACATGTACCGCGTGATGGCGATCGCCAACTACGAGGACCGCTTCGTCATCCCGACCACGCACCGCGAGTACGCCGAGAACGCCTTCAACGTGCGCGGCGGCTGCGGCTTCTCGTTCGGCAACGGCTGCTCCGAAGGCGTCGAGCGAGACCAGCCTGTTCGGCAGCGAGAAGAAGCGCACGATTCCCGATCAAGGCGGAGGTCTGACCATGAGCCACTCGACCAGACCCCGACCGATGACGCAGCACGCTGCGCGTGCTGGCCGCGGCTGCTCGGCTACCCCGACGCCGAGCTGCGCGCGCCACCTGCCGACGAGATGCGCGAGCTGCTGCACGCCGAGGCGGCGCTGTCGCCGCGCGCGGCTGGCCGAGCTCGACGCGCTGATCGACGCGCTGCAGCGCGGCGACGCGCATCGACGCCGAGGCCGACTACGTGCGAGCTGTTCGACCGCGGCCGCGCGCACCGCGCTGCACCTGTTCGAGCACGTGCACGGCGACTCGCGCGACCGCGGCCCGGCGATGGTCGACCTGGCGCAGACCTACGAGCAGGCCGGCCTGCTGCTCGGCCGCCGGCGAGCTGCCCGACTACCTGCCGGTGGTGCTCGAGTTCGCCGTCGACGCAGCCGCCGCGCGAGGCGCGCGCCTTCCTCGGCGAGATGCGCGCACATCCTCAACGTGCATCTTCAGCGCGCTGCAGCAGCGCGACAGCGCCTACGCCAGCGTGCTCGGCGCGCTGCTCGAGCTGGCCGGCGAGACGGCGCAGGCCGGTGAAGCTCGCCGCCGAGGAGCCGCTCGACGAGAGCTGGGCCGAGCCGGTGGTCTTCGACGGCTGCTCGTCCAAGGGCCAGGCCCGGCCCGGGCCAGCCGCAGCCGATCCACGTCGTCCGCAAGAACCGCATCCACCGGCAGTAGCCGCATGAACCCCGTCATGTCCTACCTGCACAACTTCTTCTTCAACGTCTACCCGTACATCTGCCTGGCGGTGTTCTTCATGGGCAGCCTGGCGCGCTTCGACCGCGACCAGTACACCTGGAAGAGCGATTCGTCGCAGATGCTGCGCGCCGGCCAGCTGCGCTGGGGCAGCAACCTGTTCCACATCGGCATCCTGTTCCTGTTCTTCGGCCACCTGGTCGGCCTGCTCACGCCGCACTGGGTGTACGAGCCCTTCATCACGCGCGCCGCAGAAGCAGATGCTGGCCATCGTCTCCGGCGGCATCGCCGGCGCTGGTCTGCTTCGTCGGCCTGACGCTGCTGCTGCACCGGCGCATCTTCGACCCGCGCATCCGCCTGACCAGCCACCGCACCGACCTGGCGATCCTGGTCATCCTGTGGGTGCAGCTGGTGCTCGGCCTGATCACGCTGCCGTTCTCGTTCGCGCACCGCGCCGGACGCGCACGCGATGCTGATCCTGGCCAGCTACCTGCAGGGCATCGCCACCTTCGCGCCCGACGCCAGCCGTGCTGGCCGGCATCGACTGGCCGTTCAAGGTGCACATGCTGCTGGGCATGACGATCTTCCTGCTGTTCCCGTTCAGCCGCCTGGTGCACGTGTGGAGCGGCTTCGCCACGGTGGCCTACCTGTTCCGCCCGTACCAGGTGGTGCGCACGCCGGCGCCTGAACGTGCCGGCCGGCCACAACCAGCCGCGGCCGCGCGGCGCTGAACCGTGAGGAGCCACGCATGCTCGACATCGAAGCCCGCGCCGTGCCGCGCATCAACGGCGTGGCGCTGCATGCCGCGCGGCGAAGTGCTGGCCGCCGACGAACTGCGCCAGCGCGCCTGCACCGAGCTGCTGCGCCAGGCGGCGATGCGGGCCGGCCTGCTCGCCGCCGACGATCCGGCGCCGCGCGACGGCGCGATCAGCGAAGCGCGCCAGCGCCGCGATCGAAGCGCTGCTCGAGCGCGAGCTGGCGCTGCCCGAGCCGTCGGACGAGGCCTGCCGGCGCCACTCACGCCGCCCATGCCGGCGCGCTACCGCGTCGGCGAGCGCGTGCACGCTGCGCCACGTGCTGTTCGCGGTGACGCCCGGCGTCGACGTCGACGCCCTGCGCAAGCGCGCCGAGGCCTGCCTGCTCGACCTGCGCTGCCACGACGGCGACGGCGAGGCCGACCGCTTTGCCGCGCGCGGCGGCGCAGCTGTCCAACTGCCCGAGCGGCGCCGAGGGCGGCGAGCTGGGCTGGCTCGACGCGCGCCGACTGCGCGCCCGAGTTCGCGCGCGAGATGTTCGGCCACGCCGAGGTCGGCGTGCTGCCGCGCCTGGTGCACAGCCGCTTCGGGCTGCACGTGGTCGAGGTGCTGGCGCGCGAGCCCGGCGCGGCGCCGCCGTTCGAGGCCGTGCGCCGGCGCGTGGCGCAGGCGCTGCGCCAGCAGGCCTTCGTCACCGCGCTGCGCCAGTACCTGCAGCTGCTGGCCGGCCAGCGCGCGCGTCGAAGGCGTGGACCTGGACGCCGCCGACACGCCGCTGGTGCAGTAGGCGCCGCGGGCCGGCCGCGACGATGCCCGACGAACTGCTGCGAACGGCTGCGGCGCTTTCACGACGACGCCTTCCCGCAGTACCGCGCGCAGTTCCAGTCGCTGGTCGACGACGGCCAGCACCCGACGACGCTGTTCATCGGCTGTTCCGATTCGCGCCTGGTGCCTTACCTGCTCACCGGCACCGGGCCGGGCGAGCTGTTCCTGGTGCGCAACGTCGGCGCCTTCGTGCCGCCGCACGACGGCTCGGCCGGCTACCACGGCACCGCCGCGGCGATCGAGTTCGCGGTGCTCAACCTGGACGTCAGCGCGCATCGTCGTCTGCGGCCACAGCCATTGCGGCGGCATCCGCGCGCTGTACGAAGGCGTGCCGGCCGCAGGCCACGAACCTGGCGCCTGGCTCGAACTCGGCCGCGAGGCGGTGCTGCCGGTGGCCGAGCCGGCGCCCGAGGCGCTGCGCCGCACCGAGCAGCGCGCCGTGGTGCTGCAGCTCGAACGCCTGATGGACTACCCGATGGTGCGCGAGCGCGTCGAGGCCGGCAGCCTCGCGCTGCACGGCTGGCACTACGTGATCGAGGACGGCGAGGTGCATGTGTTCGATGTGCAAGGCCGGCGCGTTCGTTCCGGCGTCCAATGCCGAGCACGCCGGCACCGGCCCCTACGCGGGCTACCGCGAGCCATCGGCGTATCCTGCCGCCGAGACCCTGCCGCCCTGCCCATGACGACCACCGACGCCAGCGCCGACACCGAACCCTTGCACGCACAGCTGGCGCGCAGCGCGCTGCGCCCGCTGCCGCTGGCCGGTCGCACGCTGCTGCCGATCGTGCAAGGCGGCATGGGCGTGGGCGTCTCGGCGCACCGGCTGGCCGGCAGCGTCGCCGCGCTCGGCGCGGTCGGCACGATCTCGTCGGTCGACCTGCGCCAGCACCACCCCGACCTGATGGCCCGCACCGGCAATCTGCGCGGTGCGGCGGGCAAGCAGGCGATCAACGCCGCCAACCTCGAGGCCCTCGCGCGCGAGATCCGCGCGGCGCGCGAGCTCTCGCATGGGCGCGGGTTGCTGGCCGTCAACGTGATGCGCGCGGTGGAGGAGTACGCGCCATCGGTCACCTGCGCGCTCGAGGCCGGCATCGATGCGGTGGTGGTCGGCGCCGGCCTGCCGCTGGATCTGCCCGACCTGGCGCGCGAGCACCCGCGGGTGGCGCTGATCCCGATCCTGTCGGATGCGCGCGGCGTTGCGCTGGTGGTGAAGAAGTGGGAGCGCAAGCAGCGCGCCCCCGACGCCATCGTCATCGAGCACCCGCGTTGGGCCGGCGGCCACCTCGGCGCCGCCAAGGTCGCCGACCTGGCCGATCCGCGCTTCGATTTCGAGACCGTGATCCCGGCGACGCTGGCGTTCCTGCGCGGCGCCGGCCTCGAGCGCGAGGTGCCGGTGATCGCGGCCGGGGGCATGCGCAGCCATGAAGACATCCTGCGCGTGCAGTCGCTCGGCGCCGCAGCGGCGCAACTCGGCACGGCCTTCGTCGCCACCGAAGAGTGCGACGCGCACCCGACGTTCAAGCAGGTGCTGGCCGAGGCGCGCGACGAAGACCTGGTCGAGTTCACCAGCGTCGCCGGTCTGCCGGCGCGGGCCTTGCGCACGCCCTGGCTCGAGCGCTACCTCGCCACCTTGCCACGCCTGCAGGCCAAGACGCACGCGCGGCGCTGCACGCAGGCGTTCGACTGCCTGGCGCAATGCGGGCTGCGCGACGGCTTGCCGGGGTGGGGCCAGTTCTGCATCGACAACCAGCTCGCCGCGGGCTTGCGCGGCGACCTCAACGCCGGGCTGTTCTTCCGCGGCGTCGGTGCGATGCCGTTCGGCGCGCAGATCGTTACGGTGCGCCAGTTGATCGAGCGGCTGCTGACGCCGGGCGTGCCGCTGGGTACACCGGTCGGCGCGCCGGCCACACGACCGGCATGAAGACGCTGCCGATCCACCCGCTGCCGCCCGCGCCAGCGCCGACCGGGCCGGCACCCGGTGGGCTGCCGCCCGACACGCGCTGGCGCCTGGCACGGCTGTCGACGGCACCGCACCGGCTCGGCTTTTTCGCGGCCGCGCTGCTGCTGGCGATCAGCGCGCTTTGGTGGGCGCTGGTGCTGGCCAGCCCCGCCGCCGCTGTCACGCTGCCGTGGGCGGTGCCGCCGCCGGCCGCACACGGGCTGTTGATGAGCCTGGGCTTCATGCCGCTGTTCATCGTCGGCTTCCTGTTCACGGCCGGGCCGCGCTGGCTGGCGCTACCCGATGTCAGCGCCACCGCGCTGCGCACGCCGGTGCTGGCGATGGTCGGCGGTTGGGCTCTCGCGCTGGCGGGCTTTCACGTCGCCGGCCCGCTCGCGGCGGCCGGCGTCGCGCTGGTCGCGCTGGGCTGGAGCGCGCTGGTGCGGCACTTCGTGCGGCTGCTGCGCGCGAGCCGGGCGCCGGACAAGCTGCACGCCACGCTCGTCGGCGCGGCCTGCGGCGTCGGTGCGCTGGCGCTGTGGATTGCCGCCGCTGCGCTGGCCGTCGGCGAGGTCACGGCCGTGCGCGCGGCGACGCAGCTGGCGCTGTGGGGCTTCCTGGCGCCGGTGTTCGCCACCGTCTCGCACCGCATGATCCCGTTCTTCACCGCCAGCGCACTGCCCGCGCTCGAAGCCTGGCGCCCTAACGCGCTGCTGTGGCTGATGGTCGCGGCGCTGTGGCTGCAACTGCCGTTCGCGCTGGCCGAGCTGGTCTGGTGGCCGCTGCCTGCCGCGCTGCGCTGGCTGCAGGTGGTGATCGAGGCCCCGGCGGCCGCGCTGACGCTGTGGCTGGCGTGGCGCTGGGGTCTGGTGCAGAGCCTGCAGATCCGCCTGCTGGTGATGCTGCACGCCGGCTTTCTCTGGCTCGGCATCGCCTTGACGCTGGCCGCCGTGTCGCACGCACTGATGGCCACCAGCGGCGATGCGCGATCGCTCGGGCTGGCGCCGACGCACGCGCTCGCGATGGGCTACCTCGGCGGCACGCTGATCGCAATGATCACGCGCGTCGCCGCCGGCCACAGCGGCCGCGCGCTGGTCGCCGACGACCTGGCCTGGGGGCTGTACTGGGCGCTGCAATCGGCCGCCGTGCTGCGCGTTGCCGCAGCGCTGTGGCCCGCGGGGTCCACGCCGCTGACACTGGCGGCGATCGCGGCGTGGTCGCTGGCCACCGTGGGCTGGGCCTGGCGCTATGGCGGCTGGCTCGGCCGGCCGCGCGCGGATGGCCGGCCGGGATGATGGAAGAAGTTGCGCCAACGCAATCATCGCGGCGGCGAGCCTGCCTAGAGTCCAGCGCTGCCGGCGATTGACGAACCCGGCCCCACTTCAAAGCGAAAGAGACCACGCATGTACCGACGCCTCCTCGTTCCGGTCGACGGCAGCGAGCTTTCCGACCGCGCCATCGAGGCCAGTATCGAACTCGCCAAGCAACTGGGCGCGGCGATCACCGGCTTCGTGGCCGAGCCGCTGCAGCTGCCGCCGTCGGGCCCGCGCCCGCACGCGCGGCTCGAAGAGGAGACGCGCGAGCACGACGCGGCGACCGCGGCGCATGCGCAACAGATCCTGGCTGGCTTCGAGGCCCGTGCCCGCGAGGCCGGCGTGCCCTTCGAGGGCTACCACGACCAGGTGCCGCGCATCGACCGCGCGATCATCGAAGCGGCGGAATCGCGCGGCTGCGACTTGATCGTGATGGTCACGCGCGGCCGCGGCCCGTTCGGCGAGTTCCTCTACGGCTCACACACCAAGGCCGTGCTGGCCGGCAGCAAGCTGCCGCTGCTGGTGTTGCACTGACGCGCCGCGCGGCGGCCGCTACACGCGGGCGATCCGGCCTTCGGCGATCAGCGGTGCATACAGCGCGGTATCGGCATCGATGCGGTCGCGCACCGCCATCGGCGTCGACGGCGTGATGTCGAAGCCGGCCTGCTCGGCGCGGCCACGCACCTCGGGCGTGGCCAGCGTGGCCAGGATGTCGTTGCGCAATTGCTCGGCCACCGTGCCGGGCGTGCCCGCCGGCACCACCAGCGCGGCCCAGGGGTGCATCTCGACCATCGGCGCGCCGGCTTCGGCCAGCGTCGGCACCGCGGGCAGGCTCGCCAGACGCCGCCTGGCCGCCACCGCCAGCGGCCGCAGGTGGCCACGGGCCATCAGCCCGGCCACCGTGTTCAACGAGAACGCGGTGAAGTCGACTTCGCCGGAGGCCACCGTGGTGAACAGCGTGCTGGCCTCCTTGAACGGCACGTGCATCATCTGCACCGCGGCGGCTCGAGCAAAAGTCTCGATCGCGACATGCACCGCATGGCCATTGCCCAGCGTGCCGTAGCTGACGCTGCGCGGCGCGCGGCGCGCCGCATCGAGCAGCTCGGCCATGCTGCGGAAACGGTTGCCGCCGCCGACCAGGATCAGGAAGGTGGCATGGAACAGCAGCGTCAGCGGCACCAGGTCGCGCACCGGGTCGTACGGCAGCGTGTCGTGCAACAGCGGGTTGACGACCAGCGTCGCGGTATCGGCCAGGAACAGCGTGTGGCCGTCGGCCGCGGTGCGCCGCACCTCGCTGAAGGCGACGATGCCCGACGCGCCGGGCCTGTTGTCGACCACCACCGGCTGGCCCCATTGCTGCGACAGCCGCTCGCCGACGCTGCGCGCGACGACATCCGGCCCGACGCCCACCGAGTACGGCACCACCAGGCGCACCGGCCGCTCGGGGAAGCCCGGCAATCGTGCCGCGGCCGCCGGCCAGCCCGGCAGCGAGCCGGCCAGCGCGGCGAGCACCGCGCGCCGGCCGATGCGATCAGCGGCCACCAGGGACCCCTCGGCGTGGCGCGCGCGCAGGCTGGCGGTGTGGCCGGATGGCGGTCATGGTTTCCTTCATCGTGTCGGGGCCGGCGTCAGCCGGACGGTGTACCTTTGGCGCGTAGCCGGGCGGCGCTCGGATTATCGGAGGCGGCGTATCGGCCGCCCGGAGGACCGCCGCATTGCCTTGACCTGCATCAAGATCGCCGGCAACGATGCCAACGCTCACCAGAATCACACTGCTTGAACAGGATCAACGCGAAGAGGCCCCGATCGAGAAGATCATCGCGCACTTGGTCCTGACCCGGAGCCCGAATTGACACTGACCACCCGCACCGACACCCCGACAACGGCCGCCACGCTGCCGCCCCAGCCGATCAGCGCCGAGGTGCTGCTCGAGAAGTACGCCAAGGGCGACGAGCAGACCATCGACGAGGTCTATCGCCGCGTCGCCCAGGCGCTGGCCGAGGCCGAGCCGGCCGACCAGCGAGCCCAGTGGGCCGAGCGCTTCGCGCAGGCGCTGGCGCAAGGCTTCATCCCGGCCGGGCGCATCCAGTCGGCCGCCGGCACCGGACTGGCGGCCACGCTGATCAACTGCTTCGTGCAGCCGGTGGGCGACTCGATCACGCAGGTCGACGACGGCCACCCCGGCATCTACACCGCGCTGGCCGAGGCCGCCGAGACGATGCGCCGCGGCGGCGGCGTCGGCTACGACTTCTCGCGCATCCGCCCGCGCGGCGCCTGGGTCGGCGCGACGCAGAGCAGCGCCAGCGGGCCCGGTCAGCTACATGCGCGTGTTCGACCGCTCGTGCGAGACGGTCGAATCGGCCGGCGCACGGCGCGGTGCGCAGATGGGCGTGCTGCGCTGCGACCATCCCGACATCGAGGAGTTCATTCACGCCAAGGACCGCGGCGACCTGAAGAACTTCAACATCTCGATCGGCGTCACCGATGCCTTCATGCAGGCGGTGCGCGACGGCGGCGACGTCGAGCTGGTGCACCGCGCCGAGCCGGGCGCGGCGCAGAAGGCCGCCGGCGCCTACCGCCGCGGCGACGGCATCTGGGTCTATCGCAAGCTGCCGGCGCGCGAGCTGTGGGACCAGGTCATGCGGTCGACCTACGACCACGCCGAGCCCGGCGTGCTGTTCCTCGACACCATCAACCGCGACAACAACCTCGCCTACTGCGAATCGATCGCCGCAACCAACCCCTGTGGCGAACAGCCGCTGCCCGCCTACGGCTGCTGCTGCCTCGGCTCGATCGACCTGACGCGCTTCGTGCAGCGCCCGTTCGAGGCCGACGCGGCGTTCGACGACGCCGGCTTCGAGCAACTCGTGCGCACCGCCGTGCGCATGCTCGACAACGTGCTGGACGTGACGATGTGGCCGCTGCCGCAACAGCAGGAGGAAGCCCGCCACAAGCGGCGCATCGGCCTGGGCTTCACCGGCCTCGGCGACGCGCTGGTGATGCTCAACCTGCGCTACGACGGCGAGCCGGCGCGGGCGATGGCACGGCGCATCGCCGAGCGCATGCGCGACAGCGCCTACGACGCGTCGGTCGACCTGGCCGACGAGCGCGGCGCGTTCCCGCTGTTCAACGCCGACCTCTACCTCTCCGGCGGCACCTTCGCGTCGCGCCTGCCGCAGCCGCTGAAGGACCGCATCCGCGTGCACGGGCTGCGCAATTCGCACCTGCTGTCGATCGCGCCCACCGGCACCATCAGCCTGGCCTTCGCCGACAACGCCAGCAACGGCATCGAGCCGGCGTTCAGCTGGACCTACGTGCGCAAGAAGCGCCAGCCCGACGGCAGCTTCGCCGAGCACCAGGTGCAGGACCACGCGTGGCGGCTGTTCAAGCACTTGAAGGGCGACGAGGCCCCGCTGACACCGGCCTTCGTGTCGGCGCTCGAGATGAGTGCGCAGGCGCACGCCGAGATGGTGGCCGCGGTGGCGCCGCTGATCGACACCGCGATCAGCAAGACCGTCAACGTGCCGGCCGACTACCCGTACGCCGATTTCGAGCGCCTCTACCAGCAGGCCTGGGCGCTGGGCCTGAAGGGCCTGGCCACCTACCGGCCCAACGCCGTGCTCGGCAGCGTGCTGTCGACGCAGCCGGCACCGCTGCAGGTCAGCGACCCGAACCGCCGCCTCGCGCTGGAAGCGCCCGCCGTGCCGGTACTGGCCTCGCTGCGCTGGCCCGGCCGGCCCGAGCTGCCCGGCGGCAACGCGGCCTGGACGTACATGATCGAGCACCCGTTCGGCTCGTTTGCCCTCTTCGTCGGCGACGTGCCGCGCGACACGGACAACGGCAGCGGCCGCGGCTCGCAACCGTTCGAGGTCTGGGTCAACGGTGCCGAACAGCCGCGCGGCCTCGGCGCGCTGGCCAAGACGCTGTCGATGGACTTGCGCACCAACGACGCCGCCTGGCTGCAGTTGAAGCTCGACGCGCTGGCCACGGTGGCCGAAGAGCGGCCGTTCGAGATGCCGTTCCCGCCGCACGGCGAGCGCCGCCCGTTCCCCGGCGTGGTGGCCGCCACCGCGGCGGTGATCCGCTGGCGCTGCGAGCAGCTCGGCGCGCTGCCGCCCGCGCCCGGCGGGGCCACGCCCGTCATCGACGCGCTGTTCGCGCGCAACGAGCCGCACACCGACCCGTCGGGCACGCTGGCCTGGGCGGTCGACATCGACAACCCGGCCAGCGGCGAAGCCTTCACCGTGACGCTGAAGGAAGTCACGCTGCCCGGCCCCGATGGCCTGGCGGTGACACGCCCCTGCGCGCTGGCGCTGGCCGGCAACTACCCGCGCGCGCTCGACGGTCTGGCGCGTCTGCTGTCGCTGGACATGCGCGTGATCGATCCGGCGTGGATCGGCATGAAGCTGCGCAAGCTGCTCAACTACGCCGAGCCCCTCGGGCACTTCATGGCCTTCGTGCCCGGCTTGCCGGGCGGCCAGCGCCGCCAGCAGACCTGGCCATCGACAGTGGCCTACCTGGCACGCCTGGTGATCCACCGCTACGCCATGCTCGGCGTGCTCGACGAGGAGGGCTTCCCGTTGCGCGAGATGGGTGTGCTCGATGCGCCGCGCGCCGGCCAGACGAGCCCGCTGCAGGCCGGCCGGCCCTGCCCCGAATGCGGCAACGCCAGCGTGATCCACAAGGACGGCTGCGACTTCTGCACCGCCTGCGGCTACGTCGGGCAGTGCGGCTGAAGGACAGGAAGCGCACGACCAAGGGCTCGGGCCATCACGGCTCGCCGCCGACGACCCCCATCTCCAGCGGCAGCTTGATGTAGAACATCCTGAGTTTTTCGCCGGCCAGGTGCGCGAGGAAACGCTGCGCCTCCTCGTCGCTGAGCGCGAAGCCGACCTCCACCGACACGTCGCCGGCAAGCTCGAAGAAGTGCTCCTCGTGCAGCCTGCCGTGGCGGCCGAAGCTGGCAATGGCGCGGAAGGCCGAGCCGCCGTGGATGCCCGCCTTCTTCGCCTCCTCGAGCAGCCATTCGTACGCCAGGATGCCGTGGTGGCGGTGTTTTTCCTGCACGTAGAACTTGAGGTAGACGCCTTGCATGTCGATCTCCTTGCAGTCGCTGTGAATCGGTGGCCTTGCGATCACGCCCTGACGAAGAGCGCGTTGGCGAGCAGGATGCCGACCCCGGTGAGGATCAGCGAGAACACCAGGTGGGCGCTCGCCAGGGCCAGGGCCCACCAATGCTCCTGCCGGCCGACCAGGGTCATCACCTCCAAGGAGAAGGTGGAGAAGGTCGTCAAGCCACCCAGGAATCCGGTGATGATCAGCAGCCGCCACTCGGGCGGCAGCGCGGTGTTGTGCGCGAAGACGGCGCTGGCAACCCCCACGAGCAGGCCGCCGATCAGGTTGGCCGCCAGCGTGCCCAGCGGAATGGTCGGGAACACGGGGTTGAGCCACCCGCCCAGCCACCAGCGCAGCAGCGCGCCACTGCCGGCACCACCGAAGACCACGAGTATCGAAAAGCCGCTCATGTCGCTCCTTCTTTTTCGAGGAGACCCGAGCGAGCGGTGTGGCAATTACTGCGCGCCTCCTGCGCACTGAATGCCCACACCGGCCCGTCCGGGGCCTGGGTAGGCATCATCAGCCCTGGCGGGCGGTTACGGGAGGAATGCCATCTCCGGTGGGGGTCGGTATACCGACGCGCCTTCGGTGCGGCAAATTGGCCGGGGGCCGGCGTGGCGCCTGCCGTTGACAATGGGGCATGACGAGCCCGCCGGTCGTGAGCCGCAGCCGCATCCCGCCCGGCGTGTGGGTGCTCGGGTTCGTGAGCATGCTGATGGACATCTCCTCCGAGATGATCCACAGCCTGCTGCCGCTGTTCCTGGTCGGCACGCTCGGAGTCAGTGTGCTGGCGGTCGGCATCATCGAGGGCATCGCCGAGTCGACCGCGCTGGTCTCGAAGGTGTTCTCGGGCGTGCTGAGCGACTACCTCGGTCGGCGCAAGGGTCTGGCCGTGCTCGGCTACGCGATGGGGGCCCTCACCAAGCCCGTGTTTGCACTGGCCACCGGCGTTGGCGCCGTCGTCGCGGCGCGGTTCATCGACCGCGTCGGCAAAGGCATTCGTGGCGCGCCGCGGGACGCCCTGCTCGCCGACATCACTACGCCGGGAATCCGCGGCGCGGCGTTCGGTCTGCGCCAGTCGCTCGACACCGTGGGCGCGTTCATCGGCCCGTTGCTGGCCACGGGCCTGATGCTGGCCTGGGCCAACGATTTCCGGGCGGTCTTCTGGGTGGCCGTCATTCCGGGTCTGCTGGCGGTCGCGCTGCTGCTCGTCGGCATCCAGGAGCCGGTGCGCGATGCGCCCCGCCGGCCCACGAACCCGATCCGCCGCGAAGCGCTGGCCAGACTCGGCAGCGCCTATTGGTGGGTGGTGGTGGTCGGGGCGGTCTTCACGCTGGCACGCTTCAGCGAAGCCTTCCTCGTCCTGCGTGCCTCGCAGGTCGGCATTCCGGTCGCGTGGGTTCCGCTGGTCATGGTGGCCATGAGCATGGTGTACGCCGCGTCGGCCTACCCGTTCGGCAAGTTGTCCGATTCGATGAGCCACCGCAAGCTGCTGGCGCTGGGCCTGGTCGTGCTGATCGCAGCGGACCTCGTGCTGGCGCGGGCCGGCCACTGGGTCCACCTGGGGCTGGGTGTTGCGCTCTGGGGCGTGCACATGGGCATGACCCAGGGCCTGCTGGCGGCCATGGTCGCCGACACGGCGCCGGAGGATCTTCGTGGCACGGCGTACGGCTTCTTCAACCTCCTGAGCGGCATCGCGCTGCTCGCGTCGAGCGCGATCGCGGGCCTGTTGTGGGATGCCTTCGGGTCGGCGTTCACGTTCTACGTCGGGGCGGGATTCGCCTCGCTGACGCTGCTGGGGATCGCACTCCATGCGTCGACCGAACGGTCAACGGGCCAGCCCGCGAAAACGGACACCGCTCGAAAGTGACCCCGGCTACGCTCTGCGTCCCTGTCCGGGGTGGTGCGCTGCCTCCGGACCCTCCATCCCGACCCCTGCTCTGCGAGCGAACATCGCCATGAACGAAGCCAAACAACGACCCCCGCTGCCCGACCGTCTCTCCACGGACCCGCGCAGTCCGCATCACATCGCTGCGGCGTTCGAACATGAAATCGGCATTCGGCTGAACGGCAACGAGCGCTCCGACGTGGCGGAGTTCTGTATCAGCGAGGGCTGGATCAAGGTCCCCGCAGGCAAGACGGTGGATCGCAAAGGCAACCCGTTGTTGATCAAGCTGAAGGGCCAGGTGGAAGCGTTCTATCGATGAGCCAGCGTCGCTGAAGCCCGCCCGCCGCCGCAAGCGAAAAGGGCCACCCGGGGTGGCCCTTCGCGAGCGCGTGATGCGCGGCTTCAGCGGATCATCGCCATCCACGGCATGCCGATGAGCAGGAAGGCCGCGATGAAGACGAGGCCGAACACGGCACCCAGCACCCAGTAGTCACGCGCCGGCAGGTAGCCCGACCCGTAGTACACCGGGCTGGGCCCTGTCGCATAGGGCGTCAGCATGCCCATGATGCCCAGCGTCAGGCACAGCAGCAGCGCAAACTGCGCCATCTCCAGACCCGGAATCGTCGCGCCCACGGCCAGCATCACCGGCAGCATCGCCGTCACGTGCGCGGTGACACTCGCGAACAGGTAGTGCGAGAAGTAGAACACCAGCACCAGCACGATCATCGCCATCATCGGCGAGTAACCCGTCATGCCCGCGGCCACGTTGCCGGCGAACCACTTCACGAAGCCGACGCGGCTCAAGCCCTCGGCCAGCGCCACCAGCGTGGCGAACCAGGCCAGCGTGTTCCAGGCCGCCTTGTTGGCCATCATGTCGTCCCAGCTCACGACGCGCGTCATCAGCATGAAGGCGATCACCAGCAGTGCCGCCGTGGTGGCATTGATGAACTCGCCGCCGAAGATCCACAGCGCCAGCGCGACCAGCACCAGCACGAGAAGCGTGACCTCACGACCGCTCGGGGCGCCCATCTTGCGCAGTTCCTCGGCCGCCCACTTCGGCACCTCGTCACCCTGCCGCACTTCAGGCGGGTAAAGCAGGTACGTCAACAAGGGCACCGCCAGCAGCAACACGATGCCGACCGGCGCGAAGGCCATGAACCACTGCATCCACGTGATGTCGACGCCCGCCGTCTTCTTCACCAGCTCCAGGGCCAGCAGGTTGGGCGCCAGCGCGGTCAGGAACATCGAGCTCGTGACGCAGGTGGCGGCGATGGCCACCCACATCAGGTACGAGCCGATGCGCCTGGCCGACGGATCGTTGGGCCGCGAGTCGTACAAGCTCGGCAGGTTGCGGATCACCGGATAGATGGTGCCGCCGCTGCGCGCGGTGTTGGACGGCGTGAAAGGCGCCAACAATGCATCGGCGAAGACCACCGCGTAGCCCAGCGTCAGCGTGCGTCGCCCCATCAGCTTGACCAGCATCAGCGCGATGCGGCGCCCCAGGCCCGTGGTTTCGTAACCGAGGGCGAACATGAAGGCGCCGAAGATCAGCCACACCGTGGCGTTGGAGAAGCCCGACAGGGCCCAGGTCAGCGAAGCGTTGGCGACCTTGAAGCCGGGCTTGGCCAGTTCGGCCGGCGCGAACAGCACGTACGGCGCGAGCACCGCGACCGCCACGACACCGATGAGCCCGATGGCACCGCCGGGCAGCGGCTCCACCATCAGCCCGACGATGACGCCGGCGAAGACGGCGAAGTAGTACCACGCGTACTGCGGCAGCCCTTCGGGGGCGGGCAGCAGTGCAATCAGCACCGCGACGGCCACGGGCAGCAATGCACGCCAGGGGAATGGATGTTCGGGAGCCTTGTCGGCCAGCACCGTGGTCGGGGCCCCGCGACTGAGGATGGTCATGGCGCAGGTCCTTTCGGTCGAAGTCGCGGATCTCGCGGCCTTCGAAAGGAATTCTCCGACGCCGGTCCGGCGTCGCATTGATCCACCACAACTCAGCGTTCCAACGGCCAGGAAGCGTCGGTCTTGGTCTTCGCCGGCACGAACGCGTCGGAAAAGCAGAACGACTCGGCCAGGCCGTGCGCGAGGAAGGCCGGCACCGCGGCCTCGACCATCTGCAGCGAGCCGCAGGCGTAGACCTCGTAGCCGGTGAGGTCGGGATGGTCGGCGAGCATGGCCTCGTGCACCAGGCCGCGACGGCCCGGCCACGGATCATCCGGCGCCGCGTGCGACAGCACGGCCTCGACGCGAAAGTTCGGGTGCTCTCGCTGCCAGCGTTGGGCGAGGTCGAGCAGGTACAGGTCCTTGGCTTCGCGCACGCCCCAGTACAGCTGCATCGGCCGCTTCACGCCGCGCCGGAACGCGTCTTCGACGATGCTCTTGATCGGCGCGAAGCCGGTGGCACCGGCCACGAACAGGATCGGCCGTTCGCTCTCGCGCAGCGTGAAGCGGCCGAGCGGACCTTCGAACTCGATCGCGTCGCCGGGCTTCATCGTCGTGAACACCTGCGTCGTGAAGAGGCCGCCGGGGATGCGCCGAACGTGCAGCTCGATCAGCGCGTTGTCGTGGGGCGCATTGGCGAACGAGAACGCGCGGCGCTGGCCGTCGGCGAGCACGATGTTGATGTACTGCCCGGCGGCAAACGCCATGCGCTCGCCGCCGGGCAGCGCGATGCGCACGCGCATCACGTCGGCGGCGATGCGCTCCACGCTCTCGATGCGGCCGTGCCGGCGCCGTGGTGCGGTCTCGGCGCCCAGGCTCGGCACGTCGACGTCGAACTCGACGTCTTCGAGCGGCACGGCGCAGCACATCAGCGCCTGGCCGCGCGCGCGCATCGCAGCGCTCAGTGCCGCCGGCTGGTAGGGGCCGGGATCGATGCGGCCGTTGAGCACCGTGCACACGCACAGGCCGCAGCCGCCGGCGCGGCAGTCGTACGGCAGCACGAGGCCGGCCCGCAGGCCGGCATCGAGCAGCGTCTCGCCGGAGCGCGCGGTCAGCGGCAGCGCGCCCGGGTGCGCGGTGAGGTGGACCTCGCCGCGCGGGCCGCGACGCGGCGGCAGCCAGGGCAACAGCAGCAGCAACAGCGTGGCGCCGCCGACCAGCGCCCACACGGCCGCCAGCGGCCAGGCGTAGACCAGCGGGAACAGCGCCAGCAGGAACCAGTCGAGCGTCAGCGCGGTCGGCGCCTGCATCAGGTCGGCCGCGCCGCCCTGGCTGGCCACCGGCTGCACCAAGGAAAGCACGATGAGCATCGCCAGCACCGCCAACGCGATCGGCCGCGGCGGCTGCGTCTCGGCCTTCGGCACGCGCTGCACGTGGATCCAGAGCAGCAGCAGCGTGACCAGCGGCACGCCGATGTGGATGAACACCAGCAGCGAGAACAGCCGGTTGCTGACGCTGGCCGGCACGATGAAGTTGCGGATCAGCGCGCCGCCGAAACCGGGCAGCCAGTCCAGCCACTCGAAGCTGGCCTGCGTGACGAACTGCGCCAGCCGGTCCCACGGCAGCATGTAGCCGTTGGCGCCGGCGATGTAGACCAGCCAGACCAGCACCACGCCGGTGACCCACGAGAACCAGCGAAAGCCGCGCAGGCGGTCGAACGCGAAGTGGCGCAGCGCGTGGATCGCCATCGTCACCACCATCGCGTCCGACGCGTAGCGGTGCACGCTGCGCAACACACCCCCGGCGTACCACTGGCCCTCGGTGAGGGCCTGCATCGAGCGGTGCGCACCTTCGACGCTGGTGTCGAAGAAGGCATACAGGTACAGGCCGCTGGCGCCGACGATCCAGAACAGCCAGAAGCTGGTCGCGCCGAGGTGGTACAGCGGATTGGCCCGGTCGCCGAAGGCGCGGTTGAACAACGCTTCGGCGTGCATGAAGCCCGCCCTCAGCGCGCGCTGCAGGGCCCGCATCACCGGCGCGAACGCAGCGCGCCCGCCACCACCACGACGAACAGCAAGCCGCCGACGATGGCCACCAGCCCGCCCAGGCCCATCAGGCCCATGCCGGCGATCTCGCCGGTGCTGCGCAAGACCTGCTCGGCGCCGGCGACCTTGCGCTGCACGCCGTAGCCGCCGGACCAGACCAGCCCGACGATGTGCATCAACTGGCCCACGCCGTAGACGATCGGCTGCGCCACGGCCAGGCGGCCCTGCGGTGCGCGGTAGCCCAGCTTCGGCAGCAACAGCAGCACCAGACCCATCAGCGCCAGCGTCACACCGACGATGCAGCCGTGGTAGTGCGCCGGGATCTTGACGTTGCTGCCGCTGATCGCCAGGCCGATCACGCCACCGGCGGCAAACAGCAGCATCGACGACCACAGCGCCGCCCGCAGCGGACGTGCCTGCGGCGCCAGGCCGCGCAGCGGCAGCAGCGCCAGCAGCACCGCCAGCGCCACCGGCAGGATCGCCACACCGCCGCCGAAGCGCATCGCCGCGGTGTGCAGCGCGCGGTGCTCGACGCTGGCCACGTCGTGCGCCAGGTAGGCGTAGGGCGTGACGAACACGCTCGCCAGCGCCAGGGCGAACAGCAGCAGCACGACGCGCGGGCTCAGCGCGATGCGCGCGCCGCAGGCCTGCGCCAGCCACAGCCAGCCGACCAGCATCACCAGCGTCCAGGTGAACTGCAGCGCGTGGCCGACGCCCCAGAACAGGATCTCGTAGTAGGCCTTGCCGTCGAGCGCCACCGGCACCAGCGCGAGCGAGGCCGCCAGCGCCAGCAGCGCGACCGCGGCCGAGACGACGCTGGCGTTGAGGCCGAAGCGCAGCGCGCCGGCACCGTCGACACGGGCACCGATGCGCCGTGCCGCCCACAGGCTCCTCGCCACCAGCAGCGCCGCGCCGGCGCCGAAGATCACCAGGCCGGCCAGGAACAACGGGCTCGCGAGCACCGGGATGTAGTTGGCCATGATCGGCATGCCCGGGCCGACGAACGCCGCCGCGCACATCAGCAGCGTGCCGGCCACGCACAGGCCGAGCGCCGCCCAGCTCCAGGCCGCACCGCGCGCCGAGCTGTTCAGGCTCCACAGCATGCCGGCGATGGCGGTGAACCAGACCAGCACCGACAGATCGACATGCACCACCAGCGCGACACGGAAGAAATCGGGCGTCGTGAGCCAGCCGTTGATGCCCGGCGTGCGCGCCAGCACCAGCAGCAGCGAGTACAGCCCCGAGCCGATCAATGCGGCGAGGCCCAGGTGCAGCCAGCCGCGCGCCAGCGCACGCTGCGCGTCGTCGGCGATCGGCAGGTGATAGTCGGCCGCGGCCAAAGCCGGAGAAGGAGCCCACAACGGGCGCAGCGAGGAGGTGTTCATTGCCGTTCTCCATGGCGCCGAAGCGGCACCCGCGACGCATGAGCCGCTGCGGCCAAGCGACCGCCGCGGATCCGGCTCTGCCGGTCCGCTGGCGGTGCCCCCTCGAGGGGGAGCGCCGAAGGCGCTTCGGGGGTGGTTCATTGCAATGTGATGCCGCCTTGATTGGCGTCGAAATCGATGACCAGGACCTGCGCCGGTGCGAGCTTCACCGTCGCCTCGCGCCGGTAGGCGAAGCCGGGGTGGCGTGCGTCGTCGTTGAGCCGCACGGCGATGCGCTGCTCGCCTGCGGCGACGACCAGCCGCTGGTAGACCGCCGAGGCGCCGTCGCGTGACAGCCCGGACGGCGCCGCGGTGCGGCGCAACGCCGGCACGCCGCCGACATCGACCTCGACCGACACCGGCGAGCGCTCGCGCGGGCACTTCATCGGGGCGCGCATGTTCGGCGGCAACTTGGCGAGTTCGGCCTCGGTCTGCGGCCGGCAGTCGCCGACCGGCTTGCCGCTGTGCGTGAAGCTGACCTTGATCAGCGCCTGGTCGGGGCCCAGGTGGTGGTACACCGGCCAGCGCGAGAACACGCCGATGAACAGCGCGAACAGCGCGTACAGCACCACCTGGCCGGCCCAGGCGCGGGCCGGCAGGGCTGAACGGCGCGTGGCGACTTCAGACATTGCGCAGCCGCGGTTTGGGGCCGACGGCCTCGTGCAGCCCATGCACGCGCTCGCGCAGGCGCTGCAGGGCGTGGCGCAGCGCGGCCTCGTCACCCTGGTCGGCCCAGGCCAGTTCGAGCCGTTCACGCGGCACGACGTCGCGCAGGGGCGGCTCGCGCGCACCGGCCAGGCGCTGCGCGGTCCAGCGCTGGCCGAGGCGGTACTCGCAGCCGCCCGGGCGGCAGCCGCTGACCAGCACGCCGGCCGCGCCGTCGCGCAACGCGTACTCGACGAACGACGGCGGCAGTTGGCCGGTGCAGACCAGGCTGAACGCGGCCACGCCGGGGCCGGCCAACGGCGCGACGGCAGCACCCTGGTCGCAACCGAAAACGACGATCGGCCGCTCGGCGTGCAACGCGGCCAGGCCCTGCTGCATCTGCCGGCGCAGCGCGCCGATCGGCGCCGACGGCAGATCGATGCCGGTGACCAGCTCGGCGACGCTGCGAAACGGCGTCGACGACGGGCACGCGCCGACGCAGACGCCGCAGGCCGCACACAGATCGGCATCGACCTGTGCCATTTGCTTGCCCGGCTTGCCGTTCGGGTGCGGCACCATCGTCACCGCCGCGAACGGGCAATCGGCAAAGCAGCGCCGGCAGCCATTGCAGTTGGCCGCGTCGACCACCGCCACCGGCGCGCGCGGCGGCTGCGGCAGGAACGGCAGTACGAGCAGCAACGACAACCCACCACCGACCAAGGCCCAGGCCCCGGCCGGCGATGCGGCCTCGGCCAGCGGGTGGATGAACAGCAGCAGCCAGTCCAGCCGCAGCGCCTGCGGCACCGTCGCCAGATCGGCCGGTGCGTGGCTGGTGACCGGCAGCGCGATGGCCAGCAGCAGCAGCGCGCCGAGCAGGCCCAGGCCCACCGGCCGCGGCGGCCACACCGCGGCGCGGGTCAGGCGCTGGATGTGGAACCACAGCGCGAACACCAGCAGCAGCGGCACGCCGATGTGGACGAAGACGAACAGCGAGAACAGCCGGTCGGTGACGGCACCGTTGGACAGGAAGTTGCGCGCCAGCGGCGCAGCCAGCAGCGGCAACGCATCGAACCATTCGGCGGTGGCGACGGCCGAGTACTGGCCGAGCTGGTCCCAGTGCAGCCAGAAGCCGCCGATCGCGCTCGCGAACACCAGCACGATGGTCGGCACGCCGGTCAGCCACGGCTGGCGGCGCACGCCGCGGTAGCGGCCGAGCAGCCACTCGCGCAGCAGGTGCGCAGCCAGCGCGATCACGAAGGCATCGGCGGCGTAGCGGTGCAGGCTGCGCAGCAGGCCGCCGAGCCACGGCTGCTGCTGCGAAAGATCGACGATCGAGCGGTAGGCGCCCGCGACCGAGGTGTCGATCGCGACATAGAGAACGATGCCGCTGGCCACCAGCAGCCACAAACAGAGGAAGGCGATCTCACCGAGGTGGCGCAGCGGGTTGATCGGCGCCCCGACCACGGCGTCCAGGCCATGCTCGATACGGCGCCAGGCGGCGCGGGGGCCGGATTCATCGGAGTGCGACATGCGGGCGGGGCTCGCGCCGGCGGCGCAGGCGGTCTAGCAGCAGGTGCACGCCGACGCTCGCGAAGAACGTCAAGCCGCCGGCGATCTCGAGGATCAGTTTGTAATCGTAGCGGTAGGCGCCGATCTCGGGGTCGTAGACGGTGCACAGGATGCGCACGCGCTCGATCAGCGCGCCCAGGCTCACCTGTCGGGCCAGCGGCGCGGCACTCAGCAGCTGGCGCAGCGGCTCACCGAGCTGGGCCGCCGTCAGGCGATCGCCGTAGACCTGGCTGTGGATGCGGCCCTGCGCGTCGACGACGGTCACGCCCAGCAGATGGTCGAAGCCGGCCGGCGTGGCCTGGTAGGTGAAGCCGAAGTCCCGCGTGATGCGCTCGACGGTGGCCGGCGGCGGGCTCAGGAAGGCCCAGTTCGGCTGGTCGATGCGCTGCTGCGCCGCGAACGCGCGCATCGCGGTCGGCGAGTCGAAGGGCTGGTTGAAGCCGATGCTGACGACGTTGAACTGGTGCGCGCCGAACACCACGTCGAGGCCTTTCACCGCTTCGGCCAGCGCGCGGGTCTGCGTCGGGCAGACCTGGAAGCAGCCGGTGTAGATGAAGCTCACCAGCAGCGGCTTGCCGCGGTAGCTCGACAGCCGCAGCGGCCGGCCGTCACTGTCGAGCAGGGCATGGTCGGCCACGGCCGTGCCGATCACGGCCTGGCTGGCGCGCAGCGCCTCCTGTTCGTTCAGCGGGCTCGTCGGCAGCGATCGCGGCGGTGCCGAAGGCCAGGGCCGCGAACGCCAGTGCGGATTCAACGCAGCGCCGCATCGATGGCCACCGCCGCGAGCAGTGCACTGAGCTGCACCATCGACGCGAAGAAGGCGGCCATCGCGGTCTGGCGGCTCGGTGCACGGGCCAGCGCACGGGTTCTGAACAGGAAGTAGCTGCCGCCGGCCAGCGCGCCGACGAGCACGGCCGGGCCGGCGCCGAACGCCATCGGCAACAGCGACACCGCCACCAGCGCCATCGCGTTGGCATGGACGATGCGCGCGGCGCGCGGCACGCCCACCACCACCGGCAGCATCGGCACGCCGGCGGCGGCATAGTCGGCCTGGCAGGCGATGGCCAGGCTCCAGAAGTGCGGCGGCGTCCAGAGGAACAGCACCAGCGCCAGCAGCAGCGGCAGTGCGCCCAGCGTCGGATCCACCGCGGCCGCGCCGGCCAGCACCGCGAAGCTGCCCGACAAGCCCCCGATCACGATGTTGGCCCAGGTGCGGCGCTTCAGCCAGACGGTGTAGACGACGCCGTAGAAGAACGCGCCGAGGAAGATGAACAGCGCCGCGACGGCGTTGACGGCCCACCAGGTGGCGCCGACCGCCGCCGCGAGCAGCGCGCCGAACACCGCCAGCCACAGCGGCGAATGCGACAACGCGCCGCTGGCGAAGGCGCGGCGGCGGGTGCGCGCCATCAGCCGGTCGCTGTCGGCCTCGATGTACTGGTTGAAGGCGCCGGCGCTCGCCGATGCCACCAGCACCGCCAGCGCCAGCACCCAGCCCTGCAGCGCGCCCACCGCGGGCCCGGGCGTGATCGCCAGGCCGGCAAGCGCGCTGATCATGATCAGCACGCCGATGCGCAGCTTGAAGATGCCGAGCACCGTGCGCGCGAGACCCGCTGTCGCGCGCTCTGTCTGCAGCGTCGTCGTGTTCATGTCAGTGGCTCCACAGCGCTTCGCGCCACCCGCGACGGACGGACGGAATGCAGATCAGGGCCAAGCAGCCGCCGCGGATCCGGCTTCGCCGGTCCGCCAGCGGCGCCCCCTTGAGGGGGAGCGGCGAAGCCGCTTCCGGGGTGGGTCACGACAAGCCCCACAGCGACGACAGGTACTTCCAGTTGATGAAGTAGTACAGCACGAAGGCCAGCAGGAACACCATCGCCATCACGAAGGTGCCGGGTGCCGCGAAGCCCATCGAGCCGGTGGTCTGCGCAGCCACCGCTCGGCGCGGTGCGCGGGATCGCCGTGAAGGTCGGATTCGTGACGCCGCGGTCGAGCGGCTTGCCCACCAGCAGCGAGCCGACCGTGATCAGGATGTAGATCGCGCCGCCGGCGATCGCCGCGATGCCCGCGATGCCGACCAGGCCCATCATCAGGTAGGCCGCGCCGGGCCACTCGTAGGCCAACGCGTGGCCGTTGAAGGCCATGTCCCAGTGGCGGCGCGAAACGCCCAGCGTGCCCGCGCCCATCATCACCAGGCAGAAGAAGTACATCGACAGGCCGAACAGGTACGGCTGCCACTGCGCCAGCTTGGGCAGAATCATCTCGCGGCGGAACAGCACCGGGATCAGGTAGAAGGTCAGCGCCATGAAGGTCAGCGTGGTGCCGACGACCACCGTGGCGTGGAAGTGCCCCGGCACGTAGATCGTGTTGTGGATGATCATGTTCAGCTGCTCGGTGCCCATCATCACGCCCGAGATGCCGCCGAGGAAGCCGAAGCCGATGATCGAGATGAACACGCCCGAGAACGTCGGGTTGCTCCACGGCGCCTTGCGCAGCCACTCGAACAGGCCCTTGGTGAAGCCCTTCTGGCGCTGCGCGACTTCCATCGCGCCGGGGATCGTCAGGCCGTGGATCATCGAGGCCAGCACCGCGAAGTACATGAAGTAGCTGGTGTTGACGACCTTCCAGCCCGTCGACAGGCCCGGGTCGGCGAGCAGGTGGTGCGCGCTGGCCAGTTGCAGGAACAGGATGTAGAGCAGGAACGCGGTGCGGCTGACGCGCTCGCTCATCGGCTTGGCGCCGAAGGCGACCGCGGCCACCAGGTACCAGACCGAGATGTGCGCCGCCACGTTGATCTGCTGCGACGAATGGCCGAAGGCCCACCAGATCGTGCGGTAGACCAGCGGGTCGACGGCCTTGATCCAGCCGATCGACAGCAGGAAGGTCGGGATCAGGATGATCGCGCCCGAGGCGATCGTGAACACCGCGATGATCGCCGCCGTGATGGCGCCGAACGTGACCAGCGGCACCGAACCCTGGTAGGTCTTGTCGCGCTTGGCGATCACCAGCGTGCCGAAGAACACGAAGCAGCCGATCAGCGCGCCGACGGCGAACAGGATCAGGCCGGCGTAGAACGACGGCGCGGCCATCATCGGCACGTACGACGTCATCATCACGCTCGAGCCGCCCTGGTACACCGCGACGTTGTTCATCACCGCGCCGATCAGCATCAGCGCGAAGGCGGCCCAGGCGACGTTGGGCGTCGCGATGCGGCAGCGCAGCAGCGTCGACGCGCAGAAGTACAGCACCGCGATCTCGAAGAAGATGATCCAGAAGATCAGCATGTCGATGCCGTGCGCGGTCAGCACCTGGTAGAAGGTGTCGGCCTCGAGCCAGTGGATCGCCGGCCAGCGTGTCAGCACCACGCCGATGGCCAGGATGCCGCCGATGAGCAGGAACACCACGGCCGTGACGGCATTGGCGATCATCAGCTTCTCGGCCTGCGATTCAAACTGCAGCCCGGAGCGCGGGCAAGTGCGGTAGGTCGTTGTCGTCACGTCAGCCTCCCGCTATTTAACGTACAGGCGGCCGACCATCGTGTGATGGTTGATGCCGCAGTATTCGTTGCACACCACCGAATAGGTCCCGGCCTGGTTCGGCGTCACCGTCACCACGTGCTCGAAGCCGGGCACGATCTGGATATTGATGTTGGCCGGCTGCAGCGAGAAGCCGTGGTTGTAGTCCATCGAGGTCAGGTGC
The DNA here is from genome assembly GCA_963840805.1 of uncultured beta proteobacterium. Lineage (GTDB taxonomy): Bacteria > Pseudomonadota > Gammaproteobacteria > Burkholderiales > Burkholderiaceae_C > CADEEN01. Next base: position 263,089 of record CAWJAJ010000016.1, read on the forward strand.
AGCTTGTAGGTCTTGCCCTTCTCGAGTTCGAGGATCGGCCAGAAGCTCCACAGCCGCGCGATCAGGTACACGTCGCTGCCGGGCGGCGGCGCCACCACCGGCGTCTTGTCGGCGGTCTCGGTGCGCACGGTGTACTTGTCGACCACCGCCTGCGCCTTGGCGGTGAACTTCTCCGGCGTCGTGCGGTAGGTCTCGGTGGAGAGGTTCTGCTTGCCCCAGATGTGCCAGCCGACCATCATGAAGAACATCACCAGGCACCAGACCAGCGCAATGGCGATCCAGGTGCCTTCGACGCGGTCGATCGGGTGCCGGTACCAGAGCCGTTCGGCGGGCGGGAGGATGGCGCTCATGTCGCGGCCCTCACTTGGCCACGGGCAGCGTGAGGATGTCGAACACCCCCCACACCGTGTACAACACCATCGGCACCATCACGCCGAGAAACAGCAGCAGGAACGGGTTGTCCAGCAACTGCTGCATCCAGGGCACGGGGGCGGTGTCGTCGTCGTGTCGATCGGCACTCATGGCTTGTCTCCTTCGTCGGCCCGCGACAGGGCCGCGCCGAGCGATTCTGGGTAGCGCTGCGCAGCGCGAACATGAACCAGGATAAGAAAGCGCGAGGTCGCGCCGCCTACCATCGCCGACCATGGACCGCGCCCGACGCCGCCTGATTGCCGTGCATCGCCTGGCGCTGCTGTGCGCCGTGCTGCTGGCGGCGGTGACGAGCCTCAGCGCTTTGCTGCGCCACAGCGCGGCCGGGCTCGGCTGCCGTCCCTGGCCCGCCTGCTACGGCCAGGGCGAGCGCGCCGCCGCCGGCGGCGCGAGTGCGGCCGTCGGCGCGACGATCGCCGCGGCGCGGCTGGCGCACCGCATCACCGCCACGCTGTCGCTGCTGGGCGCGATCGCACTGGTCGTGCTCAGCCTGTCGGGCCGACCGACGCTGCGCCGCGAGGCCGTGCTGTCGGTGGCCTTGCTGACGCTGGCCTTGGCGCTCGCACTGCTCGGCGTCTTCACGCCCGGCGCACGCGTGCCGGCGGTGGCGATGGCCAATCTGCTCGGCGGCTTCGTGATGCTCGCGCTGGCGGCGCGGCTGGCCGCGGCTTCGCCGTCGCCGCGCCTGGGCGCCAGCGCGATCGGGGTCGCCGCGCTGCTGCTCGGCCAGATCGCCGGCGGTGCGCTGGTCAGCGCGTCGCACGCCGGCCTGGCCTGCACCGACCTCGCCGAATGTGCCGCCCAGGCGCGCGCGGCGGGTTGGGATTGGCGCGCGCTCGCACCGTGGCGCGAGGCCGCCTTCGCGGTCGGCACGCCGCATGCCGACGGCGCACTGGCGCAGGGCCTGCACCGCGTGGGCAGCTTCGTCGTCGCCGCGGCCGTCGTGGGGCTCGGCGTGGCGGCGTGGCGGCGCGGGCATCGGCGCGAGGGCATGGCGCTGATGCTGCTGCTGGCGGCCGACGTGGCGCTCGGCCTGGTCATCGGCAGCACCGGGCTGCCGCTGGTGCCGGTGCTGCTGCACAACCTCGCCGCCGCGCTGATGCTGGCCATCGTGGTACGGTTCGCCTGAACGTCGCCGGCGTCGCTTGACGAATGTCAATCGGCGCTTCGGCGCCGCTTTCGACAATGCGCCCACCGCTGCCAGCGACACCCCCCGTGGACACCCGCGTCTTCAACCTGCCCCAGTACCTGTCGGTGCTGCCGCTGTTCACCGACCTGCGTGCGCCGGAGCTGGAGCGCCTGGCCACGGGCTGCAGCGTGCGCCGGCTCACCCGCGGCGAGATGGTGTTCCGTTGCGGCGAGGCCTGCGAGGCCTTCCACGTCACCGTCACCGGCCAGGTCAAGCTGTTCGTGCTGTCGCCGACCGGCCAGGAGAAGATCATCGAGATCATCTCGCCCGGCCAGAGTTTCGCCGAGGCACTGATGTTCACCGGCCGGCCCTACATCCTCAATGCGCAGGCGTTGACCGATGCCACCGTGGTCTCGATCGGCAAGGCCGCGGTGGTCGGCGAGATCGAGCAGGACGCGCGCTTCGCGCTGCGCATGCTGGCCGGCATATCGCGGCGGCTGCACGGCCTCGTGCATGACGTCGAGGCCTACGCCTTGCACACCGGCATGCAACGCGTGATCGGGTACCTGCTGCGCGATCAACCCGCCCAGGACCGTGCCAGCGGCGACGTGCTGACGGTATCGCTGCCGGTCAGCAAGGCCACCATCGCGTCGCGGCTGTCGCTGACGCCGGAGTACTTCTCGCGCGTGCTGCACGAGTTGGAGACGGCCGGCCTGATCGAGGTCGACAAGCGCGACATCCGCATCCTCGACGTGCAGCGGCTGGCGACCTACCACGCCGTTTGAGCGGCGGGGCGTGGCACGCGCGTTGCGCGCCGTGCGCCGTGCGGCCGTCATTCGGCCGCCGACACGATCCGCGCGCCCCGCACGTCGACCACCGTGGCGGCGCCCCCGGCGCGATCCGGCACGCGGATGACGCTGCGACCATCGCGATGCAGCGCCTGCGCGGCCGCCAGGTCGGGATCGCCCGCCACCGCGAAACGCGCGATGACACGGCGGATGTCGAGTTGCACCAGGTGCAGTCGGGCGCGGCCGTCGGCCGCCGATCACCGGCCCGGCCGAGCACGAACGCGCCGCTGTCGTCGAAGGCCAGGTCCCGCAGCGGCGATCGAGCTTCGTGCGCCGCGGGTTCAGGAAGCCCGCGATCGCGATGCCTTCGCCCATCTTGTAGTCGTGCACGAAGCCGTCGTAGATCGGCTCGGCGCGCGGGTCGTAGGACAGTTCCCACAGCTCGGGCAGGACGCGGAAGGCGATGACGAAGCTGCGTCGGCTTGCGACGTCGTGGATCGAAGCCACCTCCGAGACGCCGCTGCCGTCCAGCGCCGCCACGCGCAGCGACCGCTGACGCTCGGCGCCGGTGGTGTCCTCGATGACGAAGGTCGTGCCCTCGGCGGCAACGCGCCAGCGTCCGTCGGCCGAAGTGGCCTGCAGCGTCGGCGCGGCCTGCGCCAGAAACGACACGGCCCACACCAGCCAGAGGCCGGTGCGGACCGAACCGGACCCGCGCGTCATGGCGCGCGCCGTGGCGTCACGACTTCAGGATCAACTCGATGGCGGCCTTCAGGTCGGCGTCGCTGATCTTGTCCGGCGGATTCGGTGCCATCGGCACCGGGCCGTAGACGCCCGAGCCGCCCTTGCGCACCTTGTCCATCAGCTTGGCAACGACGTCCTGGCCCTTGTACTTGGCGGCGATCTCCTTGAACGCCGGTCCGACGACCTTCTTGTCCTTGGTGTGGCAGGCCATGCAGCCGGCCTTGTTCATGGCGTCTTCGACGGCATCGGCCGCAGCGCCCATCGGCGCAAGGGCCAGTGCGGCAACGATGGCAAGTGTGGTCTTCATGTCGGCTCTGCCTCAGTAGACGTCGTGCTGCGTGTTGTAGACGTTGAAGTGGCCGGTCGGCGTGATCAGGCGCGGGTCCTTGATCACGGCCTTGAGCTTGAGCGTCTTGTCGTCGACGACGACCAGCGCGCTCTGCTTGTTCTTCGCACTCCAGACCGCGAACCAGACCTCGTCGCCGGCCTTGTTGAACTCGGGCTGCACGACGCGCTTGGCGCCGTCGTCGGTCAGGCCGGCCCACTCGGCGATCGGCAGCACGGTGTAGCCCTTGTCCAGGTTCTTGATGTCGTACACCACCACCGACTGCGAGATCTTCGGATCGGGGTTCAGCGGCGTGTCGGAGTACAGGTGCTGGCTCTTCGGGTGGCTCTTGATGAACAGCGCCCCGCCGCCCTGGCCCTTCAGCTCGGCCACCTTCTTGAAGGCGTACTGCTTGTGCTTGACGGGGTCGGTGCCGATCAGCGAGATGGTTTCGTCGCCGAGGTGGCCGGTGGACCACACCGGGCCGAACTTCGGGTGCACGAAGTTCGCGCCGCGGCCCGGGTGCGGGATCTTGCCGACCTCGATCAACGCGGTCAGCTTGCTGTCCTTGGCATCGATCACCGAGATCTTGTTGCTGTTGTTGGCCGCGACCATGAAGTAGCGCTTGCTGGAGTCCCAGCCGCCGTCGTGCAGGAACGGGGCCGAGCCGATCTCGGTGACCTTCAGCGCGTCGAGGTTGCTGTAGTCGACCATCAGCGTCTTGCCGGTCTCCTTCACGTTGACGACGAACTCGGGCTTGAAGTGGCTGGCCACGATCGACGCGACGCGCGGCTCGGGGTGGTATTCCTGCGTGCCGACCACCATGCCGCGGGTGCCGACGATCTTCAGCGGCTCGAGCGTGTCGCCCTTCATGATCACGTACTGCGGCGGCCAGTAGGCGCCGGCGATCGCCAGCTTGTCGGTGAAGTTGCCTTCCTTGCCCTTGTACTTGCTGGTGTCCACCGAGCGCGCCTCGAGGCCGATGCGCACCTCGGCGACGTTGTCGGGCGTGGCCATCCACAGGTCGATCATGTTGATCTTGGCGTCGCGCCCGATCACGAACAGGTAGCGCCCCGAGGCCGACATGCGCGAGATGTGCACCGCGTAGCCGGTCTTGACGATGTTGATGATCTTCTTGGTGTCGCCGTCGATCAGCGCCACCTCGCCGGTGTCGCGCAGCGTGGTCGAGAAGATGTTCTCGATGTTGTAGTTGTTCATCTTCTTCGTCGGCCGCTGCGCCGGCGGCACGATGACCTTCCAGGTCGCCTTCATCTGCGCCATGCCGAACTCCGGCGGCACCGGCGGCGTCGTGCTGGATGTAGCGCGCCATCAGGTCGACGGTCTTCTCGTCCATCTCGCCCGAGGTCTGCCAGTTCGGCATGCCGGCCGGCGAGCCGTAGGCGATGAAGACCTTCAGGTAGTCGGTGCCCTTGCCCAGCGTGATGTCGGGCGTCAGCGGCTTGCCGGTCGCGCCCTTGCGCAGCACGCCGTGGCAGCCGGCGCAGCGCTCGAAATAGATCTTGCGCGCGTTGTCGAACTCGGCCACCGTCATCGGCGGCGCCTTCGGGTTCGTGCTCTGGTACATCGGCTCGGCGGCCAGCGGCGAGCCGCCAGCCTGGTAGGCGGCCTCCGGCTGCGTCACGTGCTTGTCGGTCGCGTCCGCGGGCTTCTTGTCCTGTGCCGTGGTCACCAGCGGCAGCGCGGCGAGCAACAGCGTGGCGATCGCGGTCTGGGTCAGCGTCTTCATGATGGCACTCCTCGTGCGTCGGTAGCGGTCGAACGCAGCGATCGTCGGCGCTCGAGACAAGCGCGTCCTTGAACTGAGTCAAGGGCGATGCCACTCGGCGACACTTGACACGCATCAAGGATCGACGATGCCGCGTGGCCGATGCTCGCGCCCATGCAGATTCCATCGACGGCGCGCCTTGCCGCGCATGCCGTGACTGTTGCCTGGTGTGCCGCGGCGATCGGCAGCGCGCTGGCCGCCGACGATGCGCCGCAGACGGTGGTCGTCACCGCCACGCGGCGCGCGATGCCGCTGGTCGACGCGCCGGCGGCGATGTCGGTGATCGACGCCGAGCAGATCGCCGCGCGCGGCGCCGACAACGTGTTCGAGGCGCTGCGCGGCGAGCCGGGCCTGTCGCTGCAGGGGCGCACGATCGGCGGGCGCACGGACGCTCTCGCTGCGCGGCATGGAGTTCCGCCACACGCTGTTCCTGGTCGACGGCAAACGCATCGGCGGCACCGACGGCGTGGTCGGCCACTCCGACTTCCAGTACGACTGGGTCGCCGCCGAAGACATCGAGCGCATCGAGGTCGTGCGCGGGCCGATGTCGGTGCTCTACGGCTCCGAGGCGCTCGGCGGCGTCGTCAACATCATCACGCGGCGGCCGGGCGCGGCCTGGGCCTTCGGCGCGTTGGCCGAAGGCCGCTTCGGCGACGACGGCCTGGGCGGCGACGGCCACCGCGCAGCCGCCCGCGCCAGCGGGCCGCTCGGCGCCGCCTGGCGCGTCGCGGCCTCGGTGGCCGACACGCGGCGCCAGGCGCTGACGCTGCAGGAAGACCCGCGCTTGACCGAACTCGAAGGCCGCCGCAAGCACGATGGTGCGCTGCAGGCGTGGTGGACGCCGCTGGCCGGCCACGAGATCGAGTTCGAGCACCGCGCAGGCCAGGAAGACCGCTGGGCCGACGCGCGCGAGCGCAGCGGTGCACGGCGCTACTACGAATCACTGACCGCGATCGACCGCAGCCACGGCACGCTCGCGTGGCGCGCGGAATGGTCCGGCCCCTGGCAGCCGCGCAGCCTGCTGCGCGCCTACGAATCGCGCGTGGATGTCGGCAACGAGCGCAACAACGGTGTCGCCGCGCTGCGGCCGAACAACTTTGCCGACCGTGTCGTCGAAGGCCAGCTGTCGGCGCTTGCGCAGCCCGGCCGCTTCTTCACCGGCGGCTTCGAGGTGCGCAGCGAGCGGCTGTTCAACGCGGGCCTGGCCGGCGGCCGCGCCGAAGCCCGGCACCATGCGCTGTATGCGCAAGGCGAGTTCGAGCTCGCACCGGCGCTGGCGCTGACGGCCGGCCTGCGCCACGACCGCCACCAGCGATTCGGCCACGAGTGGAGCCCGCGCGCCTACCTGGTCTGGCACGCCGCGCCGCGGTGGACCGTCAAGGGCGGGGTCGGCCATGGTTTCAAGGCCCCTTCGCTCAAGCAGATCGCGCCGGACTACCGCGAGGACGAGGGCCCGAACACCTACTTCGGCAATGCCTCGCTGCGGCCCGAGAAGAGCGACGCCGCCGAGCTCGGCATCGGCTGGGACGGCGCCGCCGCCGGTGCGCAGCTGATGGCGTTCTACAGCCGCGTCGACGATCTGATCGTGCCGCGCCTGCTGCGCCAGGTCGGCACGCGCGGCGAGTACATATTCGAAAACATCGACCGCGCACGCTTCCAGGGCCTCGAGGCCGCGCTGGCCTGGCGCCTGCCGGCCGGCTTCACCGTCAACGCCAACTACACCCACCTCGAAGCCCACGACGGCCTGGGCCAGCGGCTCGAGAAGCGGCCGCGCCACAGCGCCGGGCTGCGCCTGGATTGGCGCGGTGGCCCCTGGCGCGCGGGGCTCGAGGTGCAATACCTCGGTGGCCAGGTGCTGGCGTCGACCACGCCGGGCCAGCCGCTGCAACCCGCGCCCGACCTGACGCGCGTATCGGCCCACGTGGCGCGCGATCTCGGCCACGGCCTCGAACTCAGCGCCGGGGTCGACAATCTGACGCAGCTGCGCCTGGCCGACGAGTCGCCGCTGTTCACCGGCGCCGACGCGCCGCGCAGCTGGCGCGTCGCGCTGCGTGGCCGCTGGTGAGAGGGACGCGGCGATGGCGCTGATCGAGTTCTACCCGCAGATCAAGGGGGCACATGTCGCGCTGGTCACTGCCAGCGGCGTGCTGTTCGCCTGCCGCGGCGCGGCCGTGCTGGCGCGGCAGCGCTGGCCGATGACACCGCCGTGGCGCCTGGCGAGCATCGTGATCGACACCCTGCTGCTGGCCGCCGGCGTCACGCTGTGGGCGCTGCTGTCGCTGCAACCGCTGCGCGACGCCTGGCTCGGCACGAAGCTGGCGCTGCTGGTGCTCTACGTCGCGCTCGGCACCATGGCCTTGAAGCGTGGCCGCCCCTGGGCCTACGGCGCGGCACTGGCCTGCTACCTGTTCATGGTCTTTGTGGCACTGGCGCATCATCCGCTCGGTGTCTTTCGTGCCGTCTTTGCTTGATGGAGTTCGCATGACTTCGGTGATTGCCCTTCACGATGCCCCGGCCGCCGGCTTCGACGCGCCGTTCGAGATGCTCGAGGCCTGCCACCAGCGGGTCGAGCGCATGCTGTCGCTGATCGAGCGCCTGGGCGCGCATCTGGATGCGCATGGCGCCGACGAACAGGCGCGCCAGGCCGCACGCGACGTGATGCGCTACTTCGACACGGCCGCGCCGCACCACCACGAGGACGAGGAGCGCCACGTCCTGCCCCGGTTGCGCGCGCACGGGCATGCGGCGCTCGCCGACCGCGTGCAGGGCGATCACCACACGATGACCGCGGCGTGGTCGGCAGTGCGGGCCGTGTTGGTGGCGATCGAACAGGGGCACTGGCCGCAGGTCGGCAGGCCGGCGACGGCCGCGCAATGGCGTGATTTCGTGGCGCTGTACCGGGTGCACATCGCGCTCGAGGAAGACGAGGCCTATCGCGCCGCGCTGCCGCATTTCGATGGCGAGGCCTTGAGCGCGATGGGCGCCGAAATGGCGCGCCGGCGCGGCGCCTGACCACGGCGCACATCGGCTCACGAAGGCCGATCAGAATCAGCCCATGGCCCGTCCCTGGAACCTGCGCACCAAGCTCGGCGTCGTCGGCGCGCTGCTGCTGGCGTTGGCGCTGGCATCGATCGGGCTGACCTTGTGGGTCACCTGGCAGCTCGAAGGCGGTGCCGCGGCCGTCAACGAGGCCGGCCGCATGCGCATGCAAACCTGGCGGCTGGCGCAGGCGCTGGCCACCGGCGATACGACGCGCCAGCAGGCGCTGTCGCAGCGCTTCGACCAGACATTGGCGTTGCTGGCCAGCGGCGATCCGTCGCGGCCGCTGTTCGTGCCGCACGACGCGCGTTCGCAGGCCGCCTTCACCGCAGTGCAGCGCGAGTGGCAGGCGCTGCAGGTGCAGTGGCGGGCCGCGGCCGCGACGCCGTCGCCGACCTCGGTCGCGGCCCAGGCCGAGGTGTTCGTCGAACGCATCGACGGCTTCGTCACGGCGATCGAGCACCAGCTCGCGCGCTGGACCGCGATCCTCAACGTCTTCCAGATGGCCATGCTCGGCCTGGTCATCGCGTCGGCGGTGGCGCTGCTGTACGTGGCCTACCTGTTCGTGTTCAACCCGCTGGCGCGATTGCAGGCCGGCCTGGCGCGGGTGCAGGCCGGCGACTTCTCGACGCGTGTCGAGGCCGCTTCGCGCGACGAGTTCGGCGCGCTGGCGGTCGGCTTCAACCGCATGGCCGAAACCCTGCAGGGCCTGTACCGCGACCTCGAGGCCAAGGTCGCGCAGAAGACCGCGATGCTCGAATCCCGCGGGCAACGGCTGACCGCGCTGTACGAGGTCAGCGCGCTGGTCGCGCGGGCCGCATCGCTGGACGAGATGGCCAAGGGATTCGCGCAGCAGCTGCGGCGCATCGCCGGCGCCGATGCTGCGGCGGTGCGCTGGTCCGACGAAGGCAACCAGCGCTACCTGCTGCTGGCGTCCGACTGCATGCCCGAGCCGATGCTCGGCAGCGAGCATTGCGTGGTCACCGGCGACTGCCATTGCGGCCAGCCGCAGGCGGTGGCTTCCACCCGCGTGATCCCGATCCGCGCCGACGCCGCGCTCGACCACTGCGCGCGTGCCGGCTTCGAACACCTGGTCAGCGTGCCGGTGCGCCTGCACGAGCGCGTGCTCGGCGAGATCGACCTGTTCTACCGCGGCACGCCGAACCTGGCCGACGACGACCGCGCGCTGCTCGACGCGCTGGCCGCCCACCTGGCCGGGGGCATGGAGGGCCTGCGCGCCGCGGCGCTCGAACGCGAGGCCGCCGTGGCCGGCGAGCGCGGCCTGCTGGCGCGCGAACTGCACGACTCGATTGCGCAGGGCCTGGCGTTCCTGAAGATCCAGGTGCAACTGCTGCGCGATGCCAAGCGCCGCAACGATGCCGTGCAGATCGAGCGCGTGATCGCCGAGCTCGACGCCGGCGTGCAAGGAGAGCACGGCCGACGTGCGCGAGCTGCTGATGCACTTCCGCACCCGCACCAACGCCGAAGACATCACCCCGGCGCTGCAGACCACGCTGCAGAAGTTCGAGCACCAGAGCGGCTTGGCGACGCATCTGCGCATCGAGGGCCACGGCCTGCCGCTGGCGGCCGACGTGCAGGTGCAGGTGTTGCACATCGTGCAGGAAGCGCTGTCCAACGTGCGCAAGCACGCCGGCGCGCGCCAGGTCTGGGTCGAGGTGCAGCAGACGCCGCACTGGCGCGTGCGAGGTGCGCGACGACGGCCGCGGCTTCGCCAACGCGGCGCACGACGAAACCCATGTCGGCCTGCGCATCATGCGCGAACGCGCCGAGCGCATCGGCGCCGACGTGTGCGTGACCTCGGCGCCCGGTGCCGGCACCTGCGTCGAACTGACGCTGCCGCAGGTGCAGGCGGTGGCGGCATGAGCGACACCGTGCCGATCCGCATGATGGTGGTCGACGACCACACGCTGTTTCGCCGCGGCCTGAACGCGCTGCTCGGCGCCGATGCGCGGTTCCATGTGGTGGCCGAAGCGGCCGATGCCGGCGAGGCGCAGCGCATCGCGGCCGAGGTACGGCCCGACGTGATCCTGCTCGACAACCACCTGCCCGGCGTCAACGGCGTCGACGCCCTGCCCGGCTTGCGCGAGGCTGCGCCCGACGCGCAGGTGCTGATGCTCACGGTCAGCGAGGACGAGGCCGACCTCGCCGCGGCACTGCGCGGCGGCGCCCGCGGCTACCTGCTCAAGACCGTCGACAGCGACGTGCTGGCCACCGCGATCGTGCGCGCGATGCGCGGCGAGTCGACCTTGAGCCCCGAGATGAGCGGGAAACTGGTCGCAGCCTTCCAGGCCGCCAACAGCAATCCCACGGCGGCAGCGACAGCGGAGCCGGAATCCATCGCCGACCCGATCCGCACGCTGTCGCCGCGCGAGCACGAAATCATCATGCTGATCGCGCAGGGCGCCAGCAACAAGGAGATCGCACGCACGCTCGGCATCGCCGAGACGACGGTGAAGATCCACGTGCAGCACATCCTGCGCAAGCTCAACCTCAGCTCGCGCGTGCAGGCCGCGGTCTACGCCAGCGGGCGCATGGCCTGAGCTGAGCTGCAGATGGTTGTCTTTCGCTCGTTTCGTCGAGGTTCGTTGTTCGCGTTGCCTGCCGGCAGGCGCGCCCGCAACTGGCCGCAGCCGGCATCGACGTCCTGCCCGGCCGACTGACGCAGCTTGGTCAGCACGCCGCGCTGGTGCAGCGCGCGTGCCATCGCCGCCGCACGGGCCGCGCTCGGCCGCTCGAAGGCCAGCCCGTCGACGCGGTTGTACGGGATCAGGTTCATCAGCGCGTACTTGCCTGCCAGCAGCGCGACGATGCCGTCGACCTCGTCGTCACCGTCGTTGATGCCGTCGAGCAGCGTCCACTGGTACTGGATCGGGTAGCCGCTGGCGCGTGCATAGCGCTCGCCGGCGGCCACCAGGTCGGCCGGATCGATGCGCGGCGCGCGTGGCAGCAACTCGGCGCGCAGGGCGGGCTTGCTGGTGTGCAGCGACAGCGCCAACGCCGGCCTGACGCGGCCCACCGGCAGCTTCATCAATCGCTCGAACACGCGCTCGTCGCCCACCGTCGACAACACGATGTTCTTGTGGCCGATGGCGCCCTCGTTGCCGAGCAGCTCGATGGCTTCCATCACGTTGTCGAGGTTGTGCGCCGGCTCGCCCATGCCCATCAACACCACCTTCCTGACCGGCCGCAGCGTGCGCGCCAGCGCGACCTGCGCCACGATCTCGGCGCTGCCGAGCTGGCGCGCAGGCCGCCCTGGCCGGTCATGCAGAACACGCAGCCGACCGCGCAGCCGACCTGCGTCGACACGCACAGCCCGCCGCGCGGCAGCAGCACGCTCTCGACCGTCTGGCCGTCGGCCAGCTCGACCAGCAGGCGCACCGAGCCGTCCGCGGCCGGGTGTTCGGAGCGCAGCCGTGCCAGCCCGGCGAGTTCTTCGACGAGTGCAGGCAGTGCTTCGCGCAGCGCCTGCGGCAGGTAAGTCCTCGAGGCGGCGGCGGCCGCTCGCCTGCGGCCGCGCCTGCGCCCAGCAGCGCAGCACATGAGCCTCGTGGCCGGGGTTGGCGCCGAGGCTCGTCAGGCGCTGGCGGATGTGGTCGATGCGCATGATCGCCGCGGCACGGCCCGCCGGTCGCGGAGAGACAGGCTCAACGAGCGGGCGCCGTTGCTGCAGGCTGCGCGGCCGCACGCTCATCGATCGGATGCGGGTGCCAGCCCAACACCGCCAGCATCACCATGAAGCCCACGACATAGGCGACGGCAATGTGCCAGCCCGCCTTGAGCCAGGCCCATACCGATCGAGCCTCCGGGAAGATGCTCGATATCGCGACGCCGGCCGACGAGCCGAACCAGATCATCGAGCCCCCGAAGCCCACGGCATACGCCAGGAAGCCCCAGTCGTAGCCGTCCTGACGAATGGCCAGCGCCGTGAGCGGAATGTTGTCGAACACCGCCGAAATGAAACCCAGCCCGAGCGCGGTCGGCCACGATGCCGACGGCAGGTGCTCGCACCGGCATCAGCGACGCGCACCACACCAGCGCGAGCAGGAAGATGCTGCCCTTGAACGCCCCCGGCAGCAGGCTCCAGTCGGGCTGCGAATCGGCGCCGTCACCAGGATGGCGACCAGCACCGCGGTACCGATCACCGGAAACTGGCCGAGCACATCCGGCGCATTCAGGTTGAACCAGACATTGGCGCCAATGGCGGCCAGCAGGATGAAGGCGACGATGCCCAGGCGCACGCCATGCACGTGTTCCCCGCGGCGTGTCGTCGCGCTGGATCGGCTGGTAATCGTGCTGCTTCATCGCGGCGATCGAACCGAAGATCATCAGCGCCACGAAGCCCCCGATGTAGGCTTCGAGCACCCACAGCGGGTTGGCGCCGGCGATCCACATCATCGTGGTCGTCGTGTCGCCGACCACGCTGCCCGGCGCCGCCGGCATTGGAGGCCGCGACGATGGCCGCGATGATAGCCGATGTGGACGCGCCGCTTGAACAGCCCCGAAGCGATCGTGCCGCCGATCATCGCGGCGGCGATGTTGTCGAGAAAGCCCGACATCACGAACACGATGACCAACAGCAGGAAGCCGCCCTTCCAGTCGTCCGGCAACAAGTGGGGCAGCTTGTCAGTGAAGTGGCTGCGCTCGAAGTGGTTCGCCAGCAGCGCAAATCCCAGCAGCAGACCGAGCAGATTGGCAAGCGTCACCCACTCGTGGCCCGCATGCGCCAGACAGCCCCGGCAAGCCCGCGCCCGTCTTGAAGCCCGTGAACGACAAGCTGGTACAGCGTGATGACCAAATGCGCCGGTCAGCGCCACCTGCAGCGTGTGATGGTGAAACAGTCGCGACGCCGAGCAGCGTCAGCGCGAACAGCATGAAGTCGATCGGAATGCCAAAGACCATCATCGCGACGTCTCCTTGAACGGGGTCTTCTTGTCGGAGCCGAGCCATTCTAGGTTCGGCAATGCGCACGACCCTCGCTCGCCGAACCGAGCAAACCCTGAGTGGGCAAAGACACCCATCGCACCCGCACCGGGGGCGCCGCGGCTGTACTACGCCTGATCGCGAGGGCTCTCCGCTGCCGGCCCCAACAGGCGATCGAGCTTGTCCTCGATCTCGCCGACGTAGGCCGAGAGCGAGCGTGTCGATTCCGCCAGCATCTCCCGCAGTCGTTGCTCGGAGGTCTCGATGCGCTCGCCCAGTTCACGCGTTTCGGACGCGCGCTGTGCCTCGAGCCTGCGCAACTCGCCGTCGAGAAACGCGCGCATCTCGGTAAAGCGCGAGGCTTCGGCCTTGTCGGCCAGCTCGCGATGGGCCTTCAACTCCTTGGCATAGCGCCGTGCCTCGAGGATGACGCCCGCTTGCTGGAACAGGATGTAGACGAGGAACAGGCCGCTGATGAAGCCGGTGACGACCAGCATGATCAGGCCCAGTGGCGCCTGGACCGCCGTGAATCCCAGCGACAGCGCGGTCGGCGCCGTGAACGCGGCCCAGTTCAGCAGCGCGAACGCCGCCAGCAGGGCCAACGCCGCAACAAGCAGGAAATTACGGAAGTTCATCGCTTCTCCTCACCCCCTGCCGTGACGAGCCGGCGGATCTCGGCCAGCCTGGCCTTGATGCGGCGCTGGTTGACGGGCCCCATGCGCAGCAGCGTCTTCTGGCCGGACGACAGTGCCTGCAGCGCGCGGATCGTCGAACTCGTAGAGCACCCACGGTCGCTCGGGCTGCAGCGGCCCGTTGATCACCGGCAGGTGAACTTTCAGCGGCCCGCTCACCTCCGGCGTCGCGAGCAACTGATCGATCACTTCGACCAACCGGTCGTTGAAATAGCGGTTCGGGTAGCCGATGTCCTCGTACGCCTGCTGCAGCTGCGGGTACAGCCGTGCATACAGCGCGACCATCCGGCGCAGATCGACCGCTTCGATGGCCAGCAGGTACGGCGTGTAGCGCAGTCCGTTATCGGCGCTGATGATCTCGGCGCCGTCGCGCCGCTCGACCATGAAGCGCCCGCCGGCCGGGTTGACGGGCCATGACGAGGCCGGCGCGTGCGTCCGACCGAGGTTGTCGACCGTGGCGACGAAACGGCGCGGAAAATCCTGCAACTGGAACAGCGACAGCACCGCCTTGCGCCCGAACAGTTCGGCGAGCGCAGCGTCCAGGACGAGCGGTGCCGCCGGTGCCTCGGCCGCGACCGCTTGGTCGATCGGGTGCAGGATCGCTGCCGACGCGGCGGGCGCCTGCGAGGCGGGCGCGGCAGCCGGCACCGGCACCGGCGCCGTGACCGTCGCCACCGGCGCCGCGGACTGCCCCTGCCACCACAGCCAGAAGCCGGCCGCGGCCAATCCCAGTGCCGCCGTCGCGGCGAGCGCGTATGTCGTTGTCTTCACGGTGGAGCCTTTCTGGAGCGGCGGGCGATCGACGCGATCGGCGCGGCGTGCCGGCAGCCGCGAACAAGAGCAGGTCGATGCCACGGCCTCGGCCTGAAGTTACACCAAGCACCGCGCGGAGATGTATCGAAAATCGCGGCGCCCTGCCGCGCTCACGCGCTGCGCACGCGCACCACGCCGTCGCCGACCGCCACGGCATCGCCCGCGCGCAGCTTGCGCCCGCGGCGCGTCTCGACCTCGCCGTTGACGCGCACGCCGCCACTGGCAATCAAGACCTTTGCGGCGCCGCCGCTGGCCGACAGGCCGCTGGCCTTGAGCAGCGCGTCGAGCGTGATGTGCTCGCCGCGCAGAGCGAAGTCGACCGGGTCCATGCGTGGCGGCATCGTCAGTCGGCCAACGCCGCGGCATGCCAGCGCAAATGGTCTTCGACGAACGACGGCGATGAAGTAGTAGCCGTGGTCGTAGCCGGCGTGGCGGCGCAGCGTCAGTGGCTGGCCCGCCGCGCGGCAGGCGGCTTCGAAGCGGTCGATGTGCAGTTGCTCGTCGAGGTAGGCGTCGTCCAGCCCCTGGTCGACCAGCAGCGGCGGCAGCCGCGCGCCAGCTTCGATCAATGCGGTCGCGTCGTGCGCCGCCCAGGCCGCACGGTCGTCGCCGAGGTAGCCACGGAAGGCCTTGATGCCCCAGGGGCACAGCGACGGCGCGGCGATCGGCGCGAACGCCGTGACGCTGCGGTACAGGCCCGGGTGGCGCAGCGCCAGTGTCAACGCGCCATGGCCGCCCATCGAATGGCCGAACACCGACATCGCGCCGACGCGCAGCGGGAAGTGCTCGGCCAGCAGCGCCGGCAGCTCCTGCGTCAGGTAGCTCTCCATGCGCCAGCGGCGCGCCCACGGCTCGCGTGTCGCATCGAGGTAGAAGCCGGCGCCGTGGCCGAAGTCCCAGCTCGCGTCGGCCCCTTCGATGCCGCTGCCGCGCGGGCTGGTGTCGGGCATCACCAGCATCAAGCCCAGTTCGGCGGCCACGCGCTGCGCGCCGGCCTTGATCGCGAAGGTTTCCTCGGTGCAGGTCAGCCCGGCCAGCCAGAACAGCACCGGCACCGGCCCGTGCTCGGCCTGCGGCGGCAGGTAGGTGCCGAAGCGCATCGGCAGCCCGATCGCGTCGGACGCATGGCGGTGGAAGCCTTGCACGCCGCCGAACGAGGCGTGCTCGGCAAAGGTCTTCAGCGCCGCCATCAGTACACGACCACCGAGCGGATCGATTCGCCGCGCTCCATCAATTCGAAGCCGTGGTTGATGTCTTCGAGCTTCAGCGTGTGCGTGATCAGCGGGTCGATCGCGATCTTGCCGTCCATGTACCAGTCGACGATCTTCGGCACATCGGTGCGGCCGCGCGCGCCGCCGAAGGCCGAGCCTTTCCAGACGCGGCCGGTGACGAGCTGGAACGGGCGCGTCGCGATCTCCTGGCCGGCCGCCGCGACGCCGATGATCACGCTCTGGCCCCAGCCCTTGTGGCAGCACTCGAGCGCCTGGCGCATCGTGGTGGTGTTGCCGATGCACTCGAAGCTGAAGTCGGCGCCGCCGTCGGTGAGCTGCACGATGGCATCGACGACGTTGTCGACGTGCGTCGGGTTGATGAAGTGCGTCATGCCGAAGCGCCGCGCCATCGCTTCGCGCGCCGGATTCAGGTCGATGCCGATGATCTTGTCGGCGCCGACCATCTTCGCGCCCTGGATCACGTTGAGGCCGATGCCGCCCAGGCCGAACACCACGACATTGGCGCCGGCCTCGACCTTGGCCGTGAACAGCACCGCGCCGATGCCGGTGGTGACGCCGCAGCCGATGTAGCAGACCTTGTCGAACGGCGCGTCCTTGCGGATCTTGGCCAGCGCGATCTCGGGCACGACGATGTGGTTGGCGAAGGTCGAGGTGCCCATGTAGTGCAGGATCGGCTCGCCGCCGATCGAGAAGCGCGACGTGCCATCGGGCATCAGGCCGCGGCCCTGCGTGCTGCGGATCTGCTGGCACAGGTTGGTCTTCCGCGACAGGCAGAACTTGCACTGCCGGCATTCGGGCGTGTAGAGCGGGATCACGTGGTCGTCGCGCGCCAGCGTCGTGACGCCGGGGCCGACTTCGAGCACCACGCCGGCGCCCTCGTGGCCGAGGATGGCGGGGAACAGCCCTTCCGGGTCGGCGCCCGACAGCGTGTAGTGATCGGTGTGGCAGATGCCGGTGGCGCGCACCTCGACCAGCACCTCGCCGGCGCGCGGGCCCTGCAGGTCGACGGTCTCGATCGTGAGCGGAGCGCCGGCCTTCCAGGCCACGGCAGCACGGGTCTTCATCGGTGGACTCCAGGCAGTGAGCCGCGAGGGTAATGCATGCTTCGCGGCGCCCGCTCGATCGCGCCGCGGCGTCAGGCCTGCCAGACGCCGTAGCCGCGCTCGCGCAAGCCGATCGCCAGCTCGACTTCCATCTCCCGCGCGGCCTCGTAGGGCATCGGGTTGTAGACCTCGTAGAGCGCCGGCAGCAGGCGCAACCCGTAGCGCGACACGAAGCGATTGGCCTGCACGCCGGCCATGTGTCGGTCGAAGCGCAAGTCGGGGTCCAGGCCGGTCATGCCGACGTAGACGAAGGGTTTGCCGAGCTGGTAGTCGGGATTGGCCTTGCGGAAACTCGGCTCGTTCCATACCAGGTCGGACAACTGCACCACGTAGACGTGATGGTGATGGCGGCTGCGCCGCTGCGAGGGCATGGGGGGGTGGCGTGATCGGGCGAAGGGGGCGATATGGCGGATGACGGACTGCAGCGTTTCGTACAGGCGCAAGACCGCGTCGACGCCAGTGTCCGCGATGAGCTGGCGGCGGGCCGCAAGCGCAGCCACTGGATGTGGTTCGTCTTTCCCCAACTCAAGGGGCTCGGACACAGCGAGACCGCGCAGTATTACGGCATCGCGTCGCGCCGGGAGGCCGCTGCGTACTGGCGACACCCGGCGCTCGGCCCGCGCCTGCGGCAATGCACCGCGCTCGTGCTGGCCACGCGAGGCAAGAGCGCCCGCGACATCTTCGGCACCCCGGACGAATTGAAGTTCCACTCCTGCATGACGCTGTTTGCGGCGATCGCGCCGGACGAGCCGCTGTTCGAGAAGGCCTTGGCACGCTTCTTCGGCGGCCAGCCCGACGGGCGAACGCTCGCGCTGTTGCGCTGACCGAACGCTGCGCCGGGACACCGCCACGGCGGCCTTCGATTCGGGTACGCTGTCGCGAGATCAAATCCTGCGAGATCGCGATGAGTCGCCACCACGCCAACCTGATCCGATCGATCTTCCACGATCCGCCCAGCGGCAACGTGCATTGGCGCGAGATCGAATCGCTGTTGAAGCATGTCGGCGCAGACCTGGAACCGCTGTCCGGCGCGCGCATCCGCGTCACGCTCAACCGCATGGAAAGCGTGCTGCACCGGCCGCACCACAGCAACGTGCTCGATACGAACTCGCTGGTGCACCTGCGCGGATTCCTCGCACGCGCCGGCGTCACGCCGTCGCTGTACGAGGCCCGGGAGGCGGGGGCCAGCCCGGACGCGCACTGATCCGGCCGATGTTCGCGTGTTCAGAACACCAGCGCGACGACGAAGATGCCGATCATCGTGAACGCGATGCCGACCTTGGCCGCCAGGCCGGCCATGATGCCGAGCCACGTCGCGACGCCGACCTTGACCGCCTGCCGGTGATCCTTGCGCGCCAGGTATTCACCGGCGGCCGCGCCGACCAACGGCATGAACAACACGCCGACGAGGCCCATGAACAGGCCGACCACCGTGCCCAGTGCGGCACCGATGATCGCCTGCCGGCTGGCGCCGGCCCGGCGCGCGCCGAGCAGGCCAGCAACGTAGTCCAGCCCCCAGGCCAGCAGCGCCAGCACGCCGACCGCCGCGACGCTGCCCCAGCCGACGCGGGTGAACCCGTCGATCCATGCGCCGAGCACGATGCCGGCCAGCACGAACAGCGTACCGGGCAGCGCCGGCAGCACGGTGCCGGCGACGCCGGCGACGATCAGTGCCACGCTTGCGATCCACCACAGGACATCGACCATCACGGCCTTTCTTCGGCGTACCAGCCCACGCACATGACGGCCGCGCGGCGGACTTCAAGCCCGAGGCAGCGTGCAGCAGGGATTTTCGCGGCGTCCCAGCGCGCTGGCGTCGATTACGCGCACACTGCGCAGTCCGCGCCGGGCTGATTCCGGCGCATTGGATCCGAACCCGAAGGAAGCGACGATGATGAAATCCTGGTCGATGGCGGTGCTGGTGGCGGCCCTGGCTGTCGCGTTGGTGCCCTCCGTGTCCGAGGCCAAGCGGCTCGGCGGCGGCAAGTCCTACGGCATGCAGCGCACGACGCCCGACAAGGCCGCGCCGAGCCCGGCGGCGACGCCGGCGACACCGGCCGCACCGGCGGCGACACCCAACGTACCGGGCACGCCGGCGACTGCCGCCGCCGCGGCGCCCAAGCGTTCGTGGATGGGGCCGATCGCCGGCCTCGCGGCCGGGTTGGGCCTGGCGGCGCTGTTCAGCCACTTCGGCATGGGCGAGGGCCTCGCGAACTTCGTCATGCTGGCATTGCTGGCGTTCGCCGCCGTGTTCGTGATCCGCCTGCTGGTGCGCCGCTTTGCCGGCGGCAGCATGCAGGCCCGGCCGCTGGCGATGGCCGGCGGCGGGCCCGCCGGGCATACCGCGGCACCGCCACGCTTCGTCGATGAGCGGCCGGGCATGCAGCCGGTGCAGCAGCGCGAAGCCCTGGCGCCCGTGATCGGCTCCGATCTGAAGCCGCCGCTGGCCGTGCCGGGCGTGTCTGCAGCCGCCGCCGCAACCACCGGCCCGACGCTGCCGGCCGGCTTCGACAGCGCAGCGTTCGAGCGCCTGGCCAAGATGATCTTCATCCGACTGCAGGCCGCCAACGACAGCGCCGACCTGAACGACCTGCGCACGTTCACGACGCCGGAGCTGTTCGCCGCACTGCGCCTCGAACTGCAGGAGCGCGGCGGGGTCGCGCAGCAGACCGACGTCGAGAAAGTCGACGCCACGCTGATCGACTACGCCGAGGAAGGTGACCGC
Source organism: uncultured beta proteobacterium (assembly GCA_963840805.1). Lineage (GTDB taxonomy): Bacteria > Pseudomonadota > Gammaproteobacteria > Burkholderiales > Burkholderiaceae_C > CADEEN01. The sequence goes on from CAWJAJ010000016.1 coordinate 282,835, forward strand.
CAGGTCGTCAGCGTGCGCTTCCAGGGGCTGGTGCGCGAAGAAACCGGCGCCGAAGCGACGCCGTTCGACGAGGTCTGGCACCTCGTGAAGCCGGTCGACGACAGCCGCGCCTGGGCCATCGCCGGCATCCAGCAGCGGCAATGAATCGCTGCACGCGCCACGGGCGTGTGCAGTGCGCGTGAGCCCCGAGTCCCGCGGCCGACGCCGACCGAGGCCCGCGCTTCGCGCACATGGATCACATGGCCGGTGGGCGCGGTCTGACCGTGCACCTTGCCGCGCTTGATCAGCCGACGACAGGTTGAATTGACCCGCTGCGGTCCCACCTGCACCGGGTGAATCCTGCCACGTCGAGTGCCGTGTTGCCGATGCTGGCCTTGTCCACCGCAGCTTTGCTGGGTGTGGCCGGGCTGATCGGGCAGCCCTGGTGGGCCGAACGCCGTCGCGCGCGGCGGCGATGCAATGCCGTTTCCGGCGGCATGGCGTCGCATCCTGCGGCGGCGTGTGCCGGCCGTGGCGCGCCTGCCCGTGGCCCTGCAGCAGCAACTCAAGCGCCACATCCAGGTGTTCGTCGCCGAGAAGCCCTTCATCGGTTGCCAGGGCCAGGCCATCACCGACGAGGTGCGCGTGACCATCGCGGCGCAGGCCTGCCTGCTGCTGCTGGGCCACCCACGGCCGGACTACTACCCGCGGCTGCGGCAGATCCTGGTCTACCCCGACACCTTCGTCGTGCAGCGCGAGCGACCCCTCGGCAACGGGCTGGTGCAAGAGCAGCGGCTGCCGATGGCGGGCGAATCCTGGTCGCAAGGCCAGGTGATCCTGGCGTGGGCCGACGTGCTGGACGGCGCGGCCGACCCGGCCGACGGCCGCAACGTGGTGCTGCACGAATTTGCCCACCAGGTCGACCAGGACACCGGCGTGGCCGACGGTCGACCCTGGCGCCCCAACCCCGCGCTGCGCCGTCGCTGGGCGACGGTGATGGGCGAGGCCCTCGCTCGCCTGCGGCGCGAACCTTCGACAGTGATCGACGCCTACGGCGCCAGCGATGCGGCCGAGTTCTTCGCCGTGGCCACGGAAGTGTTCTTCGAGCGGCCCCAGGCGCTGGCCGCCGAAGCGCCGGCGGTGTACCGCGAGCTCGCCGAGTTGTATCGGCTGGATCCGCAGGCGTGGTGAGGCTCGGCCGCGCGCGACCGGGCAGTGGCGGTCGTGCCGGTTCAGCCCCCTGCGCGCTTTACCGTCCAGCCGTCCTGGGTCAGCAAGGCGACGACGCGATCGGCATGGTCGCCTTGCACCTCGACCACGCCGTCCTTCACGGTACCGCCGGCACCGCAGGCGCTGCGCAGGCGCTTGCCGAGCGCGGCCAGCGCCGCGGCGTCGAGTGCCAGCCCGCGCACCACCGTGACGGTCTTGCCGCCGCGGCGCTGCGTCTCGCGGCTGACGCGCACGATGCCGTCGCCTGGGTTGCTCGCCGCGGCCTTCATGCCACAAGTGCAAGCGGCCACCGGCTGGCGGCAGACCGGGCACATGCGCCCACCCTCGGTGGAGTAGACGAGACCGCCGACGGAGGGCTTGCGCATCCCGGTCAACCCAACACCTGGTGCCAGGCGCGCACGATCGCCGGTGCATCGGTCAACACGACGAACGCGATGCCGGCCAGCGCGCCTCCCAGATGGGCGTCGTGGTTGACGCGGCCACGCGCCTGGCGTGAGGCCCAGACGGTGTAGGCGAGGTAGGCCACGGCGAACAGCGGCGCCGGGATCGGCACCGGAATCGGCAGGATGAAGATCGACTGCTGCGGCGTGTAGACGATGGCGGCGAACAGCACGGCCAGGATCACCCCCGATGCACCGAGCGTCTGGTAGCTCGGCTCGCGGCGGTGCATGACCCAGGTGCCCGCGCTGCTGACCAGCAGGCCGAAGGCGCAGAGCGCGATGAACCGCGCCGTGCCGATCTGCCGCTCGAGTGCGAACGCGAAGGCCCAGAACGTGAAGGCGTTGAACAGCAGGTGCGGCAGGTCGGCGTGCAGGAAGGCACTGGTGACCAGGGTCGTGAACTGCCGGCGCGGCCACAACCAGTAGGGCCGGAACAGGTGGCGCTCGATGATCGCCGGCGCCGCGTACAGCGCGAACAGGCTCGCGATCACCATCGCGGCCAGCAGCAGCGCGGAGGCGGGGGCGCCGTTGGCGAGGGCCATGAGGTCTTGCATGCGAGGCGGTGTGTCGGCGAGGGGTCGGAGTCAGGCATCCTAGACAATCCCACGATGCGCTGGGCAAGAACGGTGTCACGGTCCCTCTGCCGCACGGCCCTTGTACTGTGGCTGGGCTGCGGCGTGGCGTCGGCCGCTGACGGCCTGCTCTGGTTCGAGGGCGGGCGACCGGGGCCACAGGCCCAGCAGGCCCTCGAGTTGCTGGCCGCGGCCGCGAGCCACGGCCTCGAGCCGCTGGACTACGACGCCGCGACGCTGCGCCAGGCGATCACGCGCGCCTCGCTGGACGCGCCGGACCCAGCCGCAATCGAGCGCCTGGAGCAGGCATTGACCGCGGCAATGCAGCGCTACCTGACCGACCTGCACCGCGGCCGCGTCGACCCGCAGCAGATCCACCACCGCTACACACCGCCGCGCCGCGGCGACTTCGACGTGGCGGCCACGCTGCGCGACGCGCTGGCGGCACGCCGCCTGCCCGAGGTCGCGCGCGAGCTTGCGCCGCGCCTGCCACTGTACGAGCGCCTGCGCGAAGCGCTGATTCACTACCGCAGGCTGGCCGGTCACCCGGCGTGGCAGCAGCCGCTGCCGCCCCTGCCCGCACCCCCCGGCGCGCCGCGCGGCGCGGGCCCCAAGCTCGAGCCCGGTCAGGCCTATGCCGGGCTGACGCTGCTGGCACAGCGCCTGCAGGCGCTCGACGACCTCGCCGCGCAAGCGTCCGTGCCACCGCACTACGAAGGCGAGCTGGTCGACGCCGTGCGCGCGTTCCAGCACCGCCACGGGCTGGCTGCCGACGGTGTCATCGGCAAGGCCACGCTGGCGCAACTGCAGGTGAGCCCGGCCGCGCGCGTGCGCCAGATCGAGTTGATGCTCGAGCGCCTGCGCTGGACGCCGCTGATGCGGGGCCCGCGCATGATCGTCATCAACATCCCCGAGTTCGTGCTGCGGGCCTACGAGGTGCAGGACGCGCGCATCCATGTGCGCGAGCAGATGAAGGTCATCGTCGGCAAGGCGCTCGACACGCGCACGCCGCTGTTCGACGAAGACATGCGCTTCATCGAGTTCAGCCCGTACTGGAACGTGCCGCCGTCGATCGCGCGCGGCGAGCTGGTGCCGCGGCTGCGGCGCGACCCCGGCTACTTCCAGCGCGAGGGCTTCGAGTTCGTCGGCGCCGGCGGCCAGGTCGACACGGCGCTGTCGGCGGCGCGGCTCGACGCGGTGCTGGCCGGCCAGGCGCGCATCCGCCAGCGGCCGGGGCCGAAGAATGCGCTCGGCGACATCAAGTTCGTGTTCCCCAACCGCGACAACATCTACCTGCACCACACGCCGTCGGTGCGGCTGTTCGAGCGCGAGCGGCGCGATTTCAGCCACGGCTGCATCCGCGTCGAGCAGCCGGTGGCCTTGGCCCGGTTCGTGTTGCAGGGCATGCCCGAGTGGACCGAAGCGCGCATCCGCCAGGCCATGGAGGATGGGACATCTTCCACGCTGCGGCTGGCCGAGCCGGTGCCGGTGGTGATTGCTTACGGCACGACCCTGGTCAGGGAGGGTAAGCTCTGGTTCTTCGAAGACCTCTACGGCCACGATCGCCTGCTCGACGCCGCACTGCGGCAGCTCGCACGGGAGCGCAGGCCCCCCCTCTGACCGACCATGACCGATCCGCACACCCGACGCCGCTTCTTTCGCCACACCGCCAGCCTTGCCGCGGCGTGCGCCCTGCCCGCGCTGGCGACCACCGCCCGCGCTGCGGTGCCGGGTGCACGGGGGCTGGCGATGGTGCACACCCACACCCGCGAGCGCATCGATCTGGTCTACGCCGTCGATGGGCGCTACGACGCCGCCGCGCTGGGGTCGTTGAACCGCTTCCTGCGTGACCACTACACCGGCGACGTCGGCACGATCGACCCGCAGGTGTTCGACCTGCTGCACCGCGTGCAGCAGGAGTTCGGTGGCGGACGCGCGTTCGAGATCATCTCCGGCTACCGCTGCCCGGCCACCAATACCCAGCTGCGCGAAACGCGCGGCGGCGGCGTGGCCAAGCACAGCCTGCACATGGAAGGCCGCGCGATCGACGTGCGCCTGGCCGGCGTGCCGCTGGCCGAGTTGCGCGATGCGGCGCTGTCGCTGCGCGCCGGCGGCGTCGGCTTCTACCCGCGCGAGCAGTTCGTGCACCTCGACACCGGGCGCGTTCGCACCTGGTGAGACAGCGCGTGTGGGCTGGCGCGGTGCCGCGGCCACTGGCATTGCGGCGGTTCCGCGGGCAAACTGCGCCCATGAGCACCGGCCCCCTTCGTCTGCACGTGCCCGAGCCGAGCGGGCGGCCGGGTCACGGGACCGATTTCTCCTACCTGCACCTGTCGCCCGCCGGCGCGGTGCGGCGCCCGCCGGTGGATGTGGCGCCGGTCGACACCCGCGACCTGGCCGATGCGCTGATCCGGGTGCTCGACGACGACGGACGTGCCGTCGGGCCCTGGGTGCCGCAGATCGACGTGGCGCGCCTGCGCCACGGCCTGCGCACGATGATGAAGACGCGCGCGTTCGACGCCCGCATGCTGATCGCGCAGCGGCAGAAGAAGATCTCGTTCTACATGCAGTGCCTCGGCGAGGAGGCGATCGCCAATGCGCACGCGCTGGCGCTCGCCCCCGGCGACATGTGCTTTCCGACCTACCGCCAGCAGGGCCTGCTGCTGGCGCGCGACGATGTCTCGATGGTCGAGCTGATGTGCCAGCTGCTGAGCAACGAGCGCGACCCGATCCGCGGCCGCCAGTTGCCGGTGATGTATTCGTACAAGCGCGCCGGCTTCTTCTCGATCGCCGGCAACCTGGCCACGCAGTTCATCCAGGCGGTCGGCTGGGGCATGGCCTCGGCGATCAAGGGCGACACCAAGATCGCATCGGCCTGGATCGGCGACGGCGCCACGGCCGAGTCCGACTTCCACACCGCACTGACGTTCGCCCATGTCTACCACGCGCCGGTGATCCTGAACGTCGTCAACAACCAATGGGCGATCTCGACCTTCCAGGCCATTGCCGGCGGCGAAGGTGCCACCTTCGCGGCCCGCGGCGTGGGCTGCGGCATCGCCTCGCTGCGCGTCGACGGCAACGACTTCCTGGCCGTCTACGCCGCCTCGCAATGGGCCGCCGAGCGCGCCCGCGGCAACCTCGGGCCGACGCTGATCGAGTGGGTCACCTACCGCGCCGGCGCGCATTCGACGTCGGACGATCCGTCGCGCTACCGTCCGAGCGACGACTGGCAGCACTTCCCGCTCGGCGATCCGATCGCGCGGCTCAAGCTGCATCTGATCGGCCTCGGCGAATGGTCCGACGCCCAGCACGATGCGCTGCAAAAGGAGCTCGACGCCCAGGTGGCCGCGGCGCTGAAGGAGGCGCTGCAACACGGCTCGCTGCTCGACGGCCACATCCCGCCGCTGGCATCGATGTTCGAAGACGTCTACCAGGACATGCCGGCGCACCTGCGCGAGCAGATGCGCCAGGCCGGAGAAGCCCTGAGCATGGCCGTCGATGACCATGATCCAGGCCCTGCGCTCGGCGATGGACGTGATGCTCGAGCGCGACGACAACGTCGTGATCTACGGCCAGGACGTCGGCTACTTCGGCGGCGTGTTCCGCTGCACCGAAGGGCTGCAGGCCAAGTACGGCAGCTCGCGCGTGTTCGACGCGCCGATCTCCGAGGGCGGCATCGTCGGCTCGGCGGTCGGCATGGCGGCCTACGGCCTGCGGCCGGTGGTCGAGGTGCAGTTCGCCGACTACTTCTATCCGGCCTACGACCAGATCGTCTCGGCGGCGGCGCGGCTGCGCTACCGCTCGGCCGGCGACTTCACGCGCGCCGCTGACGATCCGCATGCCCTGCGGCGGCGGCATCTACGGCGGGCAGACGCACAGCCAGAGCCCGGAGGTGCTGTTCACGCACGTGTGCGGGCTGCGCACCGTGATGCCGAGCAACCCGTACGACGCCAAGGGCCTGCTGATCGCCGCCATCGAGTGCGACGACCCGGTGATCTTTCTCGAGCCCAAGCGGCTGTACAACGGCCCCTTCGACGGCCACCACGACAAGCCGGTGGTGCCGTGGTCGGCGCACCCGTCGAGCGAGGTGCCCGAGGGCCACTACACGGTGCCGCTGACCTCGGCGGCGGTGTTCCGGCCCGGCCGCGACCTGACGGTGCTGACCTACGGCACGATGGTCTTCGTCTGCGAAGCGGCCGCGCGCGAAACCGGCCTCGACGCCGAGATCATCGACCTGCGCAGCCTGTGGCCGCTGGACCTGCCGGCGATCGTCGCCTCGGTGAAGAAGACCGGGCGCTGCGTCGTCGTGCACGAGGCCACCCGCACCAGCGGCTTCGGCGCCGAACTCGTCGCGCTGGTGCAGGAGCATTGCTTCTATCACCTCGAGGCGCCGATCGAGCGCGTGACCGGCTGGGACACGCCGTACCCGCACGCGCTGGAATGGGCCTACTTCCCGGGCCCGACGCGCGTGGCCGCGGCGTTCAGGCGGGTGGTGGAACCATGAGCGCCGCCGGGCCGCTCCCAAGGCGCTCGCTCCCCCGCGGGGGCACGGCGCGCAGCGCTCAGGGGGCCGCATGACGGTGCATGTGATCAAGATGCCCGACCTCGGCGAGGGCATCGCCGAGGTCGAGCTCGTCGCATGGCATGTCCAGCCCGGCGACACGGTGACCGAGGACCAGGTGCTGGCCGACGTGATGACCGACAAGGCCACGGTCGAGATCCCGTCGCCGGTGGCCGGGCAGGTGCTGGCGCTGGGCGGCGAGGTCGGCCAGACGATGGCGGTCGGCGCGGAGCTGATCCGCATCGCGCTCGCCGCGGCGGTCGACGCACCGGCTGCGCCGGCGCGCGCGCCCGCGACCGCGCCGGCATCCGCTGCGACGGCATCACCGCCGGTGGCGACACCGCCCGCGCGCCGCAGCGAGCCGGCGCCGCCCGCCGCGCGGCAGCGGCCGATCGCCTCGCCGGCCGTGCGCGCGCGGGCCTGGGAGCTCGGCATCGATCTGAGCCAAGTCGCGGCCAGCGGCAGCGCCGGCCGCATCATGCAGGCCGACCTGGACGCTCATGTCGCGCGCGGTGCGCCGCGCACACCACCGTCCGCACTGCCCCCGCCCTCGCCGCCGGCGCCGCGCGCCGCGCTCGCCGCCGACACGACGCACACGGTGAAGATCGTCGGCCTGCGCCGCAAGATCGCGCAGAAGATGCAGGACGCCAAGCGGCGCATCCCGCACTACACCTACGTCGAGGAAGTCGACGTCGGCGAGATCGAGGCACTGCGCGCACGGCTCAACACGCAGTGGAGCGCGCAGCGCGGGCACCTGACGTTGCTGCCCTTCCTGATCCGCGCCATCGTGCTCGCGGTGCGCGCGGTGCCGCAGGTCAACGCGCGCTTCGACGACGAGGCCGGCCTGCTGACGCTGCACGACGCCGTGCACATGGGCATCGCGACGCAAACCGACGCCGGCCTGATGGTGCCCGTGCTGCGCAACGCCCACGCGCAGGACCTGTGGGCCAGCGCCGCCGAGGTCGTGCGCCTGTCCGAGGCCGCGCGCAGCGGCAAGGCCGTACGCGAGGAACTGACGGGCTCGACGATCACGATCACCAGCCTGGGCCGGCTCGGCGGCATCGTCTCGACGCCGGTCATCAACCACCCCGAGGTGGCGATCGTCGGCGTCAACCGCATCGCACTGCGGCCGGTGATGCGCGATGGCGCGGTCGTCGCGCGGCAGATGATGAACCTGTCGTCGTCGTTCGACCACCGCGTCGTCGATGGCGCGCACGCGGCGGCCTTCGTGCAGGCGCTGCGCGATCATCTCGAGCACCCGGCAACGCTGTTCATCGAGTAGCCGCGAGCGCCGGCGGCCAGCGCTACATCGACAGCGATCCTTCGCGGAACGCCGTCTTGTCGAGCCAGACGTTGACCAGCACGGCCTTGCCGCTGCGTGCCAGCGTGCGTGCTCGCGCCAGTGCGGCGGGCATCTCGGCCATGCGCGTCACCAGCAGCCCCTCGGCGCCGAAACCGGCCGCGACCGCGTGGTATGCCGTGCGCGCGAGCACGGTGGCGACGTCGTCGTGCAGCATCTTCACCTGCTCGCGCGCGATCTGCGTCCAGCCGGCGTCGTTGCCGACCACGCGCGATGACCGGGATGCCATGGCGCACGAAGGTGTCGAACTCGGCCAGGCTCTAGCCGCAGGCGCCGTCGCCGAAGACGATCCAGACCTCGCGGCCCGGGTGCGCCAATGCGGCGCCGAGCGCGAAACCCGCGCCGACGCCCAGCGTGCCGAAAGCGCCGGGATCGAGCCAGCTGAGTGGCGCGCGCGGATGCAGCACATAGGCGGCGGTGGCGACGAAATCGCCGCCATCGGCGACCAGCAGTGCGTCGGCGGCGGCCTCGCGCTCGACGGCGCGCAACAACGCGATCGGGTTCACGAATTCGCCGTGCTCTGCGGCCTGGCGGTCGATCTCGGCTTCGCGCTCGGCGTCGCGCGCTCGCAATTGCGTGGTCCAGGCGGCCCAGCGCGAGGCGGCGTCCGCCGCCGGCGGTGCGGCGTCGGCCAGCGCCCGCAGGAACCGGCCCGCGTCGCCGATGGCGGCGATATCGGGCCGGCGGTTCAGGCGCGCGTCCTTGGCGCTGCGATTGGCGGCGATCAGCGTCGCGCTGCGGCGCACATGCTTGCCGTAGTCGAGCCGGAAGTCGCACGGCACGCCGGCCAGCAGCACGCAATCGGCCTCGCGCAGTGCCTGGCGCCGCTGGTGCCGCATCTGCAGCGGATGCTCGCGCCCGAGCAGGCCGCGCGCCATGCCCGACAGGTACACCGGGATGCCGAGCCGCGCGACGGCGTCGGCCAGCGCCGCGGCTTCGGCGGCCTCGGCCAGCGCCTGGCTGCCGATCACCAGCAGCGGCCGCTCGGCGCGGCCGCAGCGCGGCCCGGGCTGCCTGCACGCGCGCGCCGCGGCCGCGCGCGGCGCATCGACCGCCGGCTACCAGCGGCGCGGCGGGCGCGTGGCTGCCCGCGAACATCCGGTTCGACGTGGCGGTTCAGGTACCAGCGCAGCGCCCGATCGGCCAGCGCATGTGCCCTTGCCGGCGGCGTCGGCGTACCACTGCCGGATCGATCGCCTCGTCGTAGAGCAGATCGACCGGGCACTCGATGAACACCGGGCCCGGCACGCCGGCCTGCGCCAGCGCGAACGCCGCGTCGACCGCCGGGCCGAGATCGCGCACGCGGCGGATCTTCATGAAGCGCTTGACATGCGGCGCCACCAGCGGGCGCTGGTCGATGTCCTGCAGCGCGCCGCGGCCTTGCAGCGCGGTGGGTGCGGCGCCGCCGAGCAGCATCAGCGGCGACTGCGCCAGCTGCGCGTTCTTCAGCGCGGTGATGGTGTTGGTGATGCCGGGGCCGGCGGTGACGGCGGCCACGCCCGGCACGCCGGTGAGCCGCGCGGTGGCATCGGCGGCGAACACCGCGGTGGCCTCGTCGCGCACATCGACGATGCGCATGCCCGCGCGCCTTGGCGGCACTGAGGATCGGCGAGATGTGGCCGCCGCAGAGCGTGAAGACGCAGCGCACGCCATGCGCCTGCAGCGCCTCGGCGATGCGGTCGCCGCCGTGGCGCGGCCGGCGGCGCCGGCGTCCGCTCAGGCCCACAGCACCGATCCGCGCGCGGCGTACCAATCCTGCACCTGCGGCGCGACGGCGCCTTCGATGCGGCTGCGCCGGATCTTCATCGTCGGCGTCAGGCAGCCGTTCTCGATCGACCAGGGCTCGCGCGCCACCACGATCATGCGCAGCCGTTCGTAGTCGGGCCGCTGGCCGTTCACCTCCTGCAGCAGATGCTCGAGTTCGCCCTGCACCTGCGCGCGCACGGCCGCATCGCCGACGCGCGGGCGCAGGCTTTCGGCCAGCACGACGATGGCGTAGGCCGACGGCTGGCCGACGCCGGAGACCATCGACAGCTCGACCATCGGATGGGCGTTGAGTTCGTTCTCGATCGGCGCCGGCGCGACGTACTTGCCTTTGGCGGTCTTGAACAGTTCCTTGGCGCGGCCGGTGATCTTCAGCAGCCCGTCGGGCCTGCGCTCGCCGAGGTCGCCGGTGCGGAAGAAGCCGTCGTCGGTGAACGACGGCGGCCGTCAGTTCCGGCTGCTTGTAGTAGCCGCTGAACTGCCCCGGCGACTTGATCAGGATCTCGCCGCTCTCGCTGAGGCGCACCTGCACGCCGGGCAGCGGCACGCCGACATAGCCCGGCGCGTTGAACTGGTCGTTGGAGGTGTGCGAGTACGAGCTGTCCTCGGTCATGCCATAGCCCTCGAACAGCTTCAGCCCGAGGCGGCGGTACCAGGCGATCAGCTCGGCCGGGATCGGCGCCGAGCCGCTGCCGGCCAGTTGCACCTGGTCCAGCCCCAGGCCCTTGAGCACCTTGCGCGCGACGATGCGCCCGAGCGATCGGGATGCCCAGCAGCCGGTCGAGCTTGGCCGGCGGCATCTTGGCGAACACGCCCTGCTGGAACTTCAGCCACAGCCGCGGCACCGAGATGAACAGCGTCGGGCGCGCGCGCTGCAGGTCCTGCAGGAAGGTGTCGAGCGATTCGGCGAAGAACACGTGCATGCGCGCCGTCGACCAGCGACGCCGCCTCGACCCACGAGCGCTCGAAGCTGTGCGCCAGCGGCAGGTACGACAGCATGCGGCAGCTCTGCACGCTGCCCAGATGCGCGCTGCTGGTAGCCGACGATGCCCTCGCCGGCGCGCGTGAAGGCGCCGAAGCTCACCATCACGCCCTTGGGCTGGCCGGTCGAGCCGGAGGTGTAGATCAGCATCGCCAGTTCGTCGGCGCCGCGGCTGGCGCGGCCGGCGAGCGGCGGCGTGCGCGCGACGATCGCGTCCCAGGTCTCGAACATCGGTGCGCGGCGCGAGCGGCAAGGCGATGCGCGGCAGGCCGGCCGGCACGCCCGGCTGCCTGCTGCGCCCAGTTGTCGAGCTTGCCGACGAACAGCAGGCTGGCCTCGCTGTGCTGCAGCACGAAGCGCACCGTCTCGGCCGTCTCGGTCGGGAAGATCGCCACCGTGGTGTAGCCGGCCATCCAGATCGCCAGCTCGGCCATGAAGAAGTGGGCGCAGTTCTTCGACAGGATCGCGATGCGCGCACCGCGCTCGAAGCCGCGGCCCTGCAGGTGCGCCGCCATGCGGCTGCGCCTGGTCGAGCACCTGCGCCCAGGTGTAGTCGACGACCTGCCCGCCGCCCACCGGCTGCGTCAGGAAGACCTGGTCCGGCTGCGCAGCGGCGTGGTCGTGGATGTAGTCGAGGATCAGCTTCGGTGCGGGCATCGTTTCCTTCTCGGCGCAGGCACGCCACGCGGCGCGGCTGCCCACTGTGCGGGTCGGACGCGCTGCCGTCACACGGGGTTTTCCTTGGGGGCAACGGCGCGTGCCGGCTCGGCTTCGGTAGCGCACCGCACCAGTCACGAGGCATTGCTCGTGCGGGACGCCGGAGCAGCCGACGGCAGCCGACCCGTCTTGTGAGTTCGACTCCACCTCAGCGAACGTCGGCGAAGTCACCTCGAGCGGACCGCTTCAGACTGATCCCGGCCACTCGTGATCAATGGCCCGGACAGCGGCTGTCGCAATCACCCGTCGATCGAGGACGTCGGCCTCGATCGACGGCTGCACCTTCGTCACCGGTCACTCGACCGTGGCCGGCCGGGTGGAGGTTCGCGAATGACTCCTTGCGCCCGCGGTGATCGGCTGTACCCGACCCTGAGCCGACGTCCGCTGCCCTGAAATCGGCGCCCTACAGCGGTCGGTCGGACCTGCATCGTCGCGGACAGGGGTGCGGCACCAGTTGGAGCCGGAACGGGCTACCCTTGCGCGCTGGCCCGGGACCACTTGCCTGGGCGCCCACGGCGCTGCGTCAAACGCCCGTTTTGGCGCACCCCACGTCCAGGTGCGGGTCGCGCCGCTGTTCAGGCCTTCACTTCGACCACCTGTTCGAAGCCGCCAAAGATCATGCGCTTGCCGTCGAAGGGCATGGGCGGATTGCCGGGTGTGGACGGGTCCATGCGCGGGTCTTCCACCATCTTCTTCATGGCGGCGTCGCGCGTGGCCTTGTCCGGCCATTCGACCCACGCAAAGGCCACCGTTTCCTCGGCCGTGGCCTGGACCGCGCGGCGGAAATCGGTGACTTTGCCGTCGGGGACATCGTCGCCCCATCCCTCGATCACACGGATCGCGCCCAACTCGATGAATAGCGGGTCGAAATGACGCGCGTGCTCGATGAACTTCTGCTTGTTGGCGGTGGGAACCGCGATCACGAAACCGTCGATGTAGGACATGCCTTGACTCCTGTTGGGTTGACCGGTCGACGCACCCGCCTGAGTGCGCCTCGTACCTCGACGACGAACGGAAGTAAGCCGATTCGACATTGTCTGCCCGGTGCGCGAGCGCGCGTCCTGTGGCGGCGCTGGCTCGCCCGAGCCTGCCTTTCGACAACATCCGCTGCTGGCCGACTGTGACCATGCTTGGATGGTCCATTTGCCACAACACAACGGCAACGTCTGCTGACCGGCTTGCAGGCCGCAACCCCAAGGCACTGCCCTCCGATCGCCGCGCCCTTGGTCGACCGATCATCACGCATTCAGACGGCAGATCGCGTCCTACAGGGTCAACGTGTCCAGCGGCGAGGCTCAGGCACTGCCACGCCTCCTTGCCCGCAGGCCGAGTCGTCAGCCCTGCATCTGCAAGAGGATGGTGCGCTCGAGGCCCGCGTAGCGATGGACCAGTGCCTCGCGATACGCGGCGTCGGCCATCATCGCGAGGAAGTGCTGGCGGCTCGGGTAGCGGACCAGCAGGCACTTGTCCCAGTCCTGGCTGGCATCGCCGATGAAGGGTCTGTCGATCTTCCCTTCCCACACCACCTCGGCACGGCTCACGTCGCCCACGGTTTCCACGAATGCCGTCTGGTACCTGCGGTAGGCCTCGGCACCCGAGCAGGGCGGATGGGGAGACCCTGCGGGGTAGTTCGCTTGCTCGCGGAATTTCAGAAGATTGAGCATCACCACCGGGCCGTCGGGGCCGGCATCACGCAACGCGCGCACCTGATCGGCCGTGGGGTCGATGGACGGATCGAAATTAGCGGGACGGAAGGTCATGGGTTCGGCCCTTTCTGATGCCGCGCGGTGCATGCGCGAACCGCATTGTCGGCGCGGGCAGGATTGCAGCGATGCAAGAGAGGCCGCCCTTCAGCCTTCTATGGACCGACGTACGGGCGGCCCTCAGCGTGCCTCGATCAGATCGCCGTACTGACGCGTGCCCAAGTGCGGCGAATCGTGAATGCGGCTCGGGAATAGGAAGTCGTCGGACTTCAGCCCCGCGAGCTTGATTCACGATCACCCGGCTGCATCCGCCTCTATGGCCTTCATGACGAGATCGGCCATCGCCGCGGCCTCGTCGCAAGTCTCCTTGTGCAGCCCTCGAACCGTGCCGAGCCTGTCCTGCATCGCTTCGTCCTGGCTGGCCTTGAGCTTGCCTTCCAGTCGATCGATCGGTATCTCGATGCCGACGATGGCGCGCATCAGCTTGTCGATGAACAACGAAGGCGCGTCGCCGACGGACCACGGCACCGACCGACGAGCCTCGTGAACGTCGGTGAGTCGGTTCAGCATGTCGAGCATCCAATCGCGGTCCTCGATCGCGCGCGCAACACCATGTGCGTGCGCCACCATGTAGTTCCAGGTGGGAACGACCTGGCCGTGCTCCGCCTTGCTCGGGTACCAGCCTGGAGTGATGTAGGCCTGCGGCCCCTGGAACATCACCACAGACGAAGTTGCCGCGCCGAGTTCGCGCCAGACGGTGTTGGCTCGAGAGACGTGCCCGATCAACGTGCCGAGAGGTCCCCGGCTGCGATCCAGAAGAAAGGGCACATGGTTCGCGATGAGACCCTCGCGGCCGTGGCACACCCAAGCGCCCAGCGGGTGGTGCGCCATCAGCGAGTTGAGGGCCTCGCGATCCGTGAGTTGGTGCAACGGGTTCACGTACATGAAGGGCGCCTCAGATTCCAACGAGAGCGTGACGCACCAGCAGCGCCGACAGCACGAACATGGTCACGCCAATCAGGCCGTCCAGCACCTGCCAGGCCCTTGGCCGGCCAAACCAGGGCGCCAGCCAACGAGCCCCAAATCCGAGCAGCGCAAACCAGAACAGGCTGGCACTGCTGGCCCCTGCAATGAACCAGCCGCGGAGCGCCGCCGGTTGCTGAGCGCCGATGCTGCCCACCAACAGCACGGTGTCCAGGTAGACATGGGGATTGAGCAGCGTGAAGGCGGCTGCCTGCGCCACCGCCGCACTCCGTCTCAGACCCGCACCGCCCTCGGCCGCATTCAGTTGATGCGCCTGCCGCGCGCGGCGCAGGGCCTGCCATCCATACACCGCCAGGAAGAGGGCACCGGCCAATGCCAGTGCCCGCGCCAGGCCAGGGCTCTGCCCCAGGGCCTGGGCCATGCCCAGGACACCCGCCGCGATGAGGACGGCGTCTGCCACCGCGCAGAACAGCACCACGCTGCCCACATGCTCACGGTGCAGGCCCTGGCGCAGTACGAATGCGTTCTGCGCGCCGATGGCCACGATGAGTCCGAGGCTCAAGGCCAGGCCTTGGACGAAGACCGGGAAGGCGAGCGCAGCGGTTGCTGTCAGGGTCATGGTGCGCCGAGCTTGCCAGCCTCGGCGCATGAAGACAAACTAAACTGACTAAGGTCGATGAAGTACAACTAAATCATGCTGGACTACGCTGCGCTCTCCGCTCTGGCTGCGGTCATTCGAGAGGGCAGTTTCGAGCGCGCGGCTATCGCGCTTCATGTGACGCCTTCGGCTGTGTCTCAGCGTATTCGCTCGCTGGAAGAGCGGGTGGGCTGCGCGCTGGTGGTGCGTGGTCAGCCCTGCTGCGCAGTGGAGCAGTGATTGCCGCCGTGACCGGCACAGGCCGTCCTGCCGCTGGCTGCAACAGCCGACCGTTGGGCGCCATGCGCTATCTCGCGGCCGCCAGCCCGGTCTTCGTGGCGCGCCATTTCGCCAGCGGCATCGGTGCGGGCAGCCTGGCGCGAGCGCCCAGCCTGGTCTTCAACACGAAGGACGATTTGCAGGCCCGCTGGGTGCGGCGCCTGTGCCACAGAGATGTGGAACTGCCTCGGCATACTGTTCCCTCACCCCATGCGTTCGTAACCGCAGCCATGGCCGGCATGGGTTGGGGCCTGCAACCTCAGGCGCTGATCGCTTCTCACCTGCATGACGGCTCGTTGGTCGAGCTGGTGCCCGATAGCCCACTGGACGTGTCACTGTACTGGCAGCACGCGCGCGCCGCGTCAACGTTGCTCGATGGGCTGAGCCGCGAGGTTCTGGCTGCCGCCGCTCGTGCCCTGTTGCCCCCATGACTCGCGTTCGGCCGAGTGCTTGTGCTCGGTGTCGGGCGCTGTCTGCTTGTGGAAGTTGACGACTGATCCGAACGACCGGTATCGCTGGTCTGGAGCGGCAGCAGTGGGTCGGCAGTTGCCAGCCGACCCACGCGGCCACGGGTCGTCTCTCGGCGAGTGCGCCGACCTTCATCTCGCGCGTCGACGGTGACTCGATGGCCGGCACGGCCGGCCAACGCTCCGACCGCCGCGAACACCGCACCGCAGCTCGACGGGATCGACGCCGCGCGCTCCCGCCGAACGACGTCGCGCGAGGCGGCTGTCCGGTCGATCGGACGCCGCCCCGTCTCAGGCGGCTGCGCGCGCCGACACCTTGGTGCCGAGGATGCGCGCGAGCGCGCGATCCAGGTTGGCCAGCGTGCGGTCGGGGTGGTGCAGCTTGTCGAGGCCGAACAGGCCGAGGCGGAAGGTCTTGAAGTCGGGCCCCTCGTCGCATTGCAGCGGCACGCCCGCGGCCGATCTGCAGGCCTTCGGCGAGGAAGGCCTTGCCGCTGTGCAGGCCGTCGTCGTCGGTGTAGCTGACGACGACGCCGGGCGCCTGGAAGCCCTCGGCGGCCACGCTGCGCGAAGCCCTTGGCGGTCGAGCAGCGCGCGCACGCGGCGCCCGAGCTTCGATCTGCTCGGCGCGCAGCTTGTCGAAGCCGTAGTGCGCGCGTCTCCAGCATCACGTCGCGCGTGCGCGTCAGCGCGTCGGTCGGCAGCGTCGCGTGGTAGGCGTGGCCGCCGCCTTCGTAGGTTTCCATGATCTGCAGCCACTTCTTCAGGTCGGCGGCGAAGCTGGTGCTGGTGGTGCCGTCGATGCGCGCGCGCGCGCGCTCGCCGAGCATCACGAAGGCGCAGCAGGGCGAGCCGCTCCAGCCCTTCTGCGGCGCGCTCACCAGCACGTCGACGCCGGTGGCCTGCATGTCGACCCACATCGCGCCGGAGGCGATGCAGTCGAGCACGAACAGGCCGCCCACCTCGTGCACGGCGTCGGCCACCGCGCGCAGGTAGGCGTCGGGCAGCATCATGCCGGCCGCGGTTTCGACGTGCGGCGCAAACACCAGCGCGGGCCGCTGCGCGCGGATCGTGGCAACGACCTCCTCGATCGGCGCCGGCGCGAACGCGGCCTGGCGGCCCGGCGCGACGCGGCGCGCCTTCAGCACGGTGTGCTCCGACGGGATGCTGCCCCATCTCGAAGATCTGCGTCCAGCGGTAGCTGAACCAGCCGTTGCGGATCACCAGCGCCTTGCGGCCGGTGGCGAACTGGCGCGCCACCGCTTCCATGCCGAAGGTGCCGCTGCCCGGCACGACGATCGCCGAGCGCGCGTGATAGACCTCCTTCAGCACGCCCGAGATGTCGCGCATGACCGCTGGAACTTCTGCGACATGTGGTTCAGCGCGCGGTCGGTGTAGACCACCGAGTACTCGAGCAGGCCGTCGGGATCGGGTTCGGGCAGCAGGCCGGGCATGTGTTTTCCTTCGCGGCAGTGGGATCATTACCTGCGCGGATTATCGCCGCGCACCCTCGTGCCGGCCGGCACGGGGGGATTGCGTCAGGCGGCGGCCGGTGCCGGCGCGTGCGCGCCGCCGAGGAACAGGCGCTCGATGTTCGGATCGGCGAGCAGCTCGTCGGCGCGCTTGTGCAGCACCAGGCGGCCCGATTCGAGCGCGATCGCCTCGTCGGCCATCTTCAGCGCGCTCTTCACGTTCTGCTCGACCATCAGCACCGTCGTGCCGGCGTCGGCCAGCTTGCGCAGCAGGCGGAACACGTCCTGCACGACCAGCGGCGACAGGCCGATCGACGGCTCGTCGATCAGCAGCACCTTGGGCCGCAGCAGCAGCGCGCGGCCGACCTCGAGCTGCTTCTGCTCGCCGCCCGACAGCGTCGACGCCGCGCTGTGCAGGCGCTCCTTGACGCGCGGGAACAGCTCGAGCATCTCCGGGATGCGCTCGTGCGTGGTCTTCATGCCCAGCGTGATGCCGCCGAGCTCGAGGTTCTCGATCACGGACAGCTGGCCGAACAGGTTGCGCCCCTGCGGCACGAAGGCGATGCCGTGCTGCGTCAGCAGCTCCTTGGCGCTCGCGCCGGTGATGTCCTGGCCCTCGAGCGGATGTGGCCCTGGCGCACCTTGAGCAGGCCGAACAGCGTCTTCAGCACCGTGGTCTTGCCCGCGCCGTTGGGGCCGAGCAGCAGCGTGATCTTGCCGTGCTTGGCCTTGAAGCTCAGGTTGTTCAGGATCATGAACTCGCCGTAGCCGGCGACCACGTCGTCGAACTCGATCGCGATGGTGTCGGCTCATGGCATCAGTTCCCCAGGTAGGCGTCGAGCACCTGCTTGTTGGCGCGGATCTCGGCCGGCGTGCCGATGGCCATCACCTGGCCCTCGACCATCACCAGGATGCGGTGGCACAGGTCCATCACGAAGTCCATGTTGTGCTCGATGACGACGAAGCTGCCGCCTTGCGCGTCTTGTTCAGCTCCATCAGCAGCGCGCTGATGCCGCCGACCAGGCTCGGGTTGACGCCGGCGCAGGGCTCGTCGAGCAGCACCAGGCCGGGCTCGCTCATGAACGCCATCGCGATGTCGATCAGCTTCTGCTGGCCGTAGCTCAGCTCGCCGGCCTTCTTGTCGGCGACATGGCGGATGCGGAACTGCTCGATCAGCGCGTCGGCCTTCGCGCCGAGCCCCGAGTCGCCGGGCGCGAACATGCGGCTCCACATCGTGCCCTTGTACTCCTGCGCCGCGACGATCAGGTTGTCGCGCACCGACATCTTGCCGAACACCTGCAGCGTCTGGAACGTGCGGCCGACGCCGCGCTGGTTGAGCTGCAGCGGGCACATGCCGGTGATGTCCTCGCCGTTCAGCTCGATGCTGCCGGCGTCGGGCTTGATCTGGCCGAGCACGCTGTTGAACAGCGTCGTCTTGCCCGAGCCGTTGGGGCCGATGACGCCGAAGATCTCGCCCGGCATGACCTCGAAGGACACGCCGTCGACGGCCTGGATCGCGCCGTAGGCCTTCTTCAGGTCGGTGACCTCGAGCAGGGGGCTGGTCATCGCTGCACCTCGCCGAGCTGGGCCGCCGCGGCCGAACGCGCCGCCGAGGCTTCCTTCGCGTGCCGGCGCGCCTTGATGCGATCCGGAATGCTGAGCAAGCCATCGGGCAGCCACAGCATCAGCATCACCACGGCGGTGCCGAAGACGAACAGGTACCAGCCCTGCGCGAAGCGCAGCCACTCGGGCAGCAGCACGACGACCGCCGAGCCGAGCAGCGGGCCGAAGAAGTAGCCCGAGCCGCCGACGACGACCATCAGGTACATCATGATCGACGCGCCGACCGTGAACGGCGCCGGCTCGATGAACTCGACCAGCGACGCGAACAGCGCGCCGGCGATGCCGGCATAGGCCGCGCCGATCGCGAACGCCAGCAGCGTGTAGGCCTTGATGTTGACGCCCAGGCTCTCGGCGCGGATCGGGTTGTCGCGCAGCGCGGTGAAGGCCTGGCCCCACGGCGAGCGCAGCAGCCTCCACAGCAGCGCACCGAGCAGGATCGTCATGCCGAGGATGAAGTAGAAGTAAGACAGCGCGCCGTCGAGCGTCCAGCCCGAACAGGCTCGGGCCGCGCGATGTTGTTGATGCCGAAGGTGCCGCCGGTGAGCCACTCCTCGTTGCGCATCACCAGCCAGACGGCGGTGTTGAAGCCGAGCGTCGCGAACGCGAGGTAGATGGTCTGCACGCGCAGCGCCGGAAAGCCCAGCGCCAGGCCGATCGCGAAGCAGCCGAGCATCGCCACCGGCAGGCCGAACCAGAAGCTGAAGCCGGCCTTCATCAGGATCGCGACGGTGTAGGCGCCGATGCCGAAGAACGCCGCCTGGCCGAGCGACATCTGCCCGGCGTAGCCGACCGTCAGGTTCAGGCCCATCGTGGCCATCAGGAAGACCAGCCAGTAACTGAACAGGTAGATGCCGTAGTTCTTCAGGAACGGCGGCACGGCGCAGCAACACCAGCAGGACGACGGCGGCAATGATGAGGTGCGTCTTCTTCATGTTCAGACCTTGCGCTCGACCTTCTTGCCCAGCAGGCCCTGCGGCTTGAACAGGATCACGGCCATGAAGAGCACCAGCGCGACCCCGTCCTTGTAGGCCGGCGAGATGTAGGCCGCCGCCAGGTTCTCGCAGACGCCGACGAGCACGCCGCCGAGCAGCGCGCCGCGGCTGTTGTTGAAGCCGCCGATGATGGCGGCGAAGAAGGCCTTGGTGCCGATCGAGTCGCCCATGTCGAACTTGGCCAGGTAGGTCGGCGTGACCAGCAGCGCCGCGGCGCAGGCCAGCACCGCATTGATCGCGAAGGTGTAGAGGATCATGCGCTGCACGTTGATGCCGAGCACGGTGGCGCTTTCGGTGTTCTGCGCCACCGCCTGCATCGCGCGGCCGGTGACCGTCTTGTTGAGGAAGGCCTGCGTGCCGAGCACCAGCAGCAGCGCGAAGACGAGCGTGCCGACGTCGGCCAGCGTGATCGTGACGCCGGCGATGTTGAACAGCTTGTCGGCGAACAGGCTCGGGAACGGGTGCGCCTCGGCGCTGTAGCCGGCGCGGATGCCGTTGCGCGCGGCGATCGACAGGCCGAGGGTCGCGACCACGAGCGGCATCAGGCCGAACTTGATCAGCGGGTCGGCGATGCCGCGCTTGAAGGCCCAGCCGAGCACGACCACGGCGACGACGCAGGTCAGCACGAAGCGACCAGCAGCGGCGCGCCGAATGCCGCGAACGCCAGCATCGCGAAGGCCGGCAGCATCACGAACTCGCCCTGCGCGAAGTTGATCGTGCCCGAGGCCTGCCACAGCAGCGTGAAGCCCAGCGCCGCCAGCGCGTAGATGCTGCCGGTGGCGAAGCCGGAGAAGACGAGTTGGAAGAAGTCGGTCATGGCATGCCTCGGGAGGGGGCGCTCTGCGCGGCCTACTTCTTGCCGAGCGGCCGGCAGGACTTCCTTGACGACCTGCTTGCCGTCCTTGACCTCGACCAGGAAGCTCTCGCGGTCGAGGTCGCCCTTGTCGTCGATGCGACACGTCGAGGATCACGCCGGGGTGCGTCGCGGCCTTCAGGTTGAGGCCGTGCAGCGCCGCCGCCACCGCCTTGCGGTCGAGCTTGCCGGCCTTCTCGATCGCGGCCTTGAGCATGTACACGCCGGTGTAGCCCTTGATGCCGTTGTGGTCGCAGAAGTACTTGTACTCCTGGTAGAACTTGGCCTTGAACTTGAGCATCAGCGGGTTCGGCGCATCGACCGTCAGGCCCACGTGGCCGACGGCGCCGTTGGCCGCGTCGCCGGCCAGCTCGATCACCTTCTGCCCGGTCAGCGTGGTCTCGCCGACGATCGGCTTGTCGTAGCCCTGCTTGCGCAGCTCGCGCAGCGCGCGTGCCGATTCTTCCTCGTTGGTGTAGACGAACAGCGCGTCGGCGTTGGCGCCCTTGGCCTTCAGCACCGGCGCCGAGAAGTCGACCTGGCCCGAATCGGTGGAGATGTCGGCGACGACCTTGACGCCGACGTCGGTCAGCGCCTTGGTGATCGCATCGCGGCCGCCCTTGCCGAAGTCGTTGTTGACATACATCACGGCGACGTTCTTGGCCTTCAGGTTGTTGGCCAGGTAGCGCGCCACCTTGGGCATCGCCGTCTCCTGCGTGAAGCTGGTGCGGAAGATGTACGGGTTGCCCTGCTTGGTGATCGCCGCGGCCTCGCCGCCGGTGAAGTTGGGTACCTCGGCGCGCCGGGTCTCGGCCATGCTGACCATGATCGAGCCCGAGAACACCGGCCCGAAGATCGCCAGCACGCCGTCGTCGACCGCCTTGGTGGCCAGGCCCTTGGCCACGCCGGGGTTGGATTGCGTGTCGGAGATCGAGTGCTCGATCTTCTTGCCCAGGATGCCGCCGGCGGCGTTGATCTCCTTGACCGCCAGCGCGACGCCGTCCTTGAAGTTCGTGCCCGACGTGGCGCCGGCGCCCGACAGCTCGTACAGGCCGGCGATCTTGATCGCCTGGGCCTGGGCCAGCGTGGCGCCGGCCAGCGCGAAGGCGCAGGCGGTGGTGATGAGGGTGCGGCGAAGGATGGTCATGGGATTTCCTCGGTGGGACAGGGTCAAGGGGAGCGAGTGACTCTAGGCGGCTTCGACCAGCCGGCGCAATTCGGACGGATCCTCATCCAGCACGCGAGCGACCTCGTGCATGCCGAAGAACGCCAGGTAGTCGGCGGTCTGCTGGATCAGCATCTCGTAGCCCGGGTACACCGCCACGCCGCGGGCCTGGCAGGCGCGCAACAGCGGCGTGGGCTGGTTCTTCATCAGGATGTCGACCACCGCGGCACCGGCATCGACGCGCGCCGGATCGAACGGCAGCGGGTCGCCGGCGTTCAGGCCCAGCGGCGTCGCATTGACGACGAGGTCGAAACCGGCCGGGTCGGCCGCGGCGGCGCTTGCCACGTCGAGCGCGGGCATCGCCGCGCGAAGGCGGGCCGCAGCCTCGGCGGCGCGCGCCGTGTCGAGGTCGACCAGCGCCAGACGGGCGACGCCGCGTTCGGCCAGCGACGCGGCGATCGCCACCCCGCTGCCCCCGGCACCGACGACCAGCGCGCGGGCGCCTCGCGTCGCAATACCGAAGTGGTCGAGCGCCTTGACGAAACCGACACCGTCGAACAGCGCGCCCTCGATCGACCCGTCGGCGTTGCGGCGCACGGCGTTGACCGCCTGCGCGAGCGAGCCGAGGCGGTCGCAGCGGTCCAGCAGCGGCACGATCGCCGCCTTGTGCGGGATCGTCAGCCACAGGCCGTCGATGTTGCCGGCCAGCAAGACGTGGCGCGCGAAGGACGCCAAATCGTGCGCCGCCACCTGTGCGGGCACCAGCACTGCATCGACGCCGTGGCGCGCGAACAGGTGGTTGAACTGCTCGGGCGCACGAACCTGGGCGACGGGGTCGCCCAGGATCATGAAGACGCGCGTGCGGCCGGTGATGTGCATGGGGTGCGGGGTTCGGATCGCTGCGCCGGCATCGGATCCGGCAATGGGCGCAACGATAGGAACGCGCCACCCCTGCGACAAGCATTTTCCGAGGCAGGCGCGCGATAATCGCGCACATCGTGCGCTCACCGTTCGCTTCGAGGGTTTGTTCTGATGCCTGCGCGAACCGCCGAAACCATCGACCGCCGCGACTTGATCGAAGGCCTGGGCAAGGGCTTGCGCGTGATCGAGGCCTTCGACGACGACCATCCGCGCCTGACCGCCAGCGAGGCCGGCGCGCTGGCCGGCATCACGCGCACCGCGGCACGCCGACACCTGCTGAGCCTGGTGCACTTCGGCTACGCCGCCACCGACGGCAAGCAGTTCTGGTTGGCGCCACGCGTGCTGCGGCTGGGCCAGAGCTACCTCGGCGCGGCGCGCCTGCCGCGGCTGGTGCAACCGTTCATCCAGCGCGTGTCGATGGCCAGCGGCGAGACCATCAACGCCAGCGTGCTCGACGGCCACGAGGTGGTCTACGTGGCGCGCAGCAGCCCGCCGCGCTGGGTCTCGATCGGCTACCAGGTCGGCGTGCGCGTGCCGGCCCATGCCGTGACGCCGGGCGTCGTGATCCTGGCCTCGCGACCCGACGACGAGATCGACGCATGGGTCGACGCACACGACTTCGCCGCCTTCACGGCCCACACGGTGACCGACAAGGCGCACTTTCGCGCCGAGGTGCGCATCGCGCACGTGCAGGGCTACTGGGCCACCGGCCAGCAACTCGATCCCGCGCTGCGCGGCATGTCGGTGCCCCTGCTCGACCGCAAGGGCGTTTGCAAGGGCGCCATCGGCGCCACCACGCCCGCGGCCAGCTACACGCAACAGCAGTTGATCGACAAGCTGTTGCCGCCGCTGCGCGACGCGGCCCAGGCGCTGCAGCCGCTGCTGTAGCACAGGCACGCCGGGCGCGGGCTTGCCGCGTACAGATAATCTGGTACAGTGGCCCATAGTGGAATGCTATTCCACTTTTGATTGCCACCGCGGGAAGTGCGCCTCATGACAAACCCTATGCCCCTGCCGATCGCCGCATTGCGCGACGACGAGGCCTTCGATGTCGTCGTCGTCGGTGCCGGCGGCGCCGGCATGTCGGCGGCGGTGTTCGCGGCCATCGATGGCGCACGCGTGCTGCTGGTCGAATCGACCGAGTTCGTCGGCGGCACCACCGCCCTCTCCGCCGGCACGACCTGGATCCCGGGTACGCACCTGGCGGCCGGCGTCAACCCCGACGACACGCTGGCCAATGCGGCCACCTTCCTCGACCACGCCGTCGGCACGCGCGCCGAGCGCAGCCTGCGCGAGGCCTTTCTGGCGCATGGCGCCGCCGCGGTGGCCAAGGTCGAGCAGCACTCGCGCCTGAAGTACCGTGCACGGCCGTTGCACCCCGACTACCTGTCGGAACTGGAAGGCTCGACGCTGTGCGGCCGCGCGATCGAACCCCTGCCCTTCGACGGCCGACAACTCGGCGAACTCTTCTCGCTGGTTCGCCCGCCGATCCCCGAGTTCACGGTGCTGAAAGGCATGATGGTCGACCGCGACGACATCTTTCACCTGCTCAGGGTGCGGCAGTCGTTCACGTCTTTCCTCCACGCGACGCGCATCGTGCTGCGCCATCTGGCCGATCGCTTGCGCTACCCGCGCGGCACGCGGCTGCTGATGGGCAACGCGCTCATCGGCCGCCTGCTGCTGTCGCTGCGAGAGCGCGGCGTGGCGCTGATGCTGCGCACGACGGTGACCGCACTGGCACGCGACGCCGATGGCGCCGTATCGTCATTGACGCTCGAGCAGGACGGACAGAGGCGGCGCGTGCACGTGCGCGGCGGCGTGATCCTGGCCAGCGGCGGCTTCAACCGCCACCCGCAACGCCGCGCCGAGCGCCTGCCCGGCATCGATGCGGCCTGGTGCCCCGGCGCGCCCGGCCACACCGGCAGGATGCACGAGCTGGCCGAACGCCTCGGCGCCCACTATGGCGCCACCGGCCTGTCGGATTGCTTCTGGGCCCCGGTGTCGACGCGCAAGCGCCCTGACGGCTCGACGGCGGTGTTCCCGCACTTCGTGTTCGACCGCGCGAAGCCGCACATGGTGACGGTCGATTCGAGCGGCCATCGATTCGTCAACGAATCGACCTCCTACCACCTGATGGGCCTGGCGATGCAGGCGGCGAACCAGCGCACGCCGTGCATCCCGGCGTACCTGATCACCGATGCGCAGGGCATGAAGAAGTACGGCCTGGGCATGGTGCGCCCCGGCGGCATGGGCCTGGCATCGGCGCTGGCCGACGGCTACGTGATCCGTGCCGACACGCTCGCCGCGCTGGCGTCGAAGCTCGGCCTGCCGGCCGGCAATCTGGAGCCCACGGTCGCGCGGCTGAACGGCTTTGCTGCCGCAGGCATCGACAGCGACTTCGGCCGCGGCACCACCGCCTACCAGCGCGCCAACGGCGATGCCAGCTGGAGCGGCAAGAACCCGAGCCTCGGTCCGATCGAGCAGGCGCCGTTCTATGCGGTCAAGCTCTACCCCGGCGACATCGGTGCCTCGACCGGTTTCGCCACCGATACGGACGCGCGCGCGCTCGATACGCAGGGCCGGCCGATACCCGGCCTCTATGCCATCGGCAACGACATGCACTCGGCGATGGGCGGCGTGTACCCGGCGCCGGGGATCACGATCGGGCCGGGGCTGGTGTTTGCGTACCTGGCGGCGAAGGACGCGGTGGCGCGAGGCACTCCGTCGTCCAGCGCACATGAAGGCCAAGCGCCTGGCTATTGATTGACTAAGATGGCGTGAGTTCGCAGCCGAGCCCGTAAGCTGTCCTTCGAGGCGGGGGCCTGATGCCGCAAAGGCCACTTTCGGCAAGCACGGGGTCATGCCGATCGGCTTGTTTGCGCCAGCGCAAACGAGGTCGAAATGATGCATCCAGTACGCCGCAGTGCCAGGCAATGCATTTGTCGAGCGCGATAGAATGTTGCGGTGCAACATAAGTGCCGGAGGCTCTATGGATCTATCGAAAAGAGTTGCGGTCATCACCGGCGGCGGAAGCGGCATCGGCCGCGCGGTTGCCGCCGCGATGGCGCCGCGCGGGGTGGCAGCCGTGGCGCTGGTCGACGTGAGCGAGGCGATCGAAGACGTCGCCGAGAAGCTCAATGCGGAGGCGGGACGCACGTTCGCGATCCCGTTCCACGGCAACACGACCGATGAAGGCTTTCGTGCATCGGTCTTCGATGCGATCAGCGGCAAGTACGGCCGGGTCTCGCTGTGCGTGCCGGCCGCGGGTATCACCCGCGACGATCTGGCCGTGCGCGTCGACAAGATGACGGGCAAGGCCCGCATCTACCCGCTCGAGCAGTTCAAGCTCGTCGTCGACGTGAACCTCATCGCCCCCGTGTATTGGGCGCTGGAGATGATCGGGCGCATCGCCGAGGATCGCGCCGCCAAGGGCAAGAAGCGTTGGACGCCCGACGAGGGCGTGCAAGGCTCGGTGGTGTTCATCGGCTCGATCTCGTCGCAGGGCAACCGTGGCCAGATCTCCTATGCGAGCACCAAGGCCGGTCTCGAGGGCGCCGCCGCGACGATCATGAAGGAGGCGATGTTCTACGGCGTGCGTTGCAGCGTCATCCACCCCGGCTTCACCGACACGCCGATGGTGCGGGCGATGGGCGTGGACTACGTCGCGAAGAACATCCTGCCGTTCACGCAGCTCGGCCGGCTGATCGCGCCGGAGGAGATCGCCGATGCGATCTGCTTCATGCTCACGAACTCGGCCGTCAGCGGCGAGCTTTGGGTCGATGCCGGCTGGCACGCCCCGGCCTAGCGCAGGAACGGGACCGACACGCCGGAGACAGCTTCACCCATCGCATCGAGTTGCAGCCATGGCCAAGACGAACAAGCCCGCCCCCACCACCCAGGATATCGATCGGGATTTCCGCGCCCAGGTGGCGCAGATGACCGCCGGGCTCGCCCCGACGGCATTCACCACCGCCTGGGCCGACTGGATCACGCACCTGGCCCTGTCGCCGTCCAAGCGCCGCGAAATGCAGCGCAACGCGATGGTGCGCGCGAGCGACACCGGGGTGTTTGCGCTGCGGGCCCTGGCCGGGGCGCCCGTCTCGCCCGCCGAGGGCCTGGCAGGAGACCCCGATCGACGCTTCGCCGCGGAAGCCTGGTCGCAGTTTCCGTTCAACGTCTTCGCACGCGCCTACCAGAACAACCTGGCGCTGATGAAGGAGGCCGTGCGCGACGTCAGCGGCGTGAGCGACTATCACGCCCAGTTGCTGGAGTTCGCGGTGCGCATGCTCGTCGATGCGACATCGCCGTCGAACTATCTGGCGTCGAACCCCGAACTGCTGGCGCTGACGCAGGCGGAACAGGGACAGAACCTGGTGCGCGGGTTCCAGAACGTGATCGAGGATCTCGGGCGCACGCTGAAGGGCAGCGCACCGGCAGGCACCGAGGAATTCGAGGTCGGCAGGAATGTCGCCGTGACGCCCGGCAAGGTCGTCTTCCGCAACGAGCTGATCGAGCTGATCCAGTACGAACCGGCGACCAAGGACGTCCACGCCGAACCGGTGCTGATCGTGCCGGCCTGGATCATGAAGTACTACATCCTCGACCTGAGCCCGCGCAATTCGATGGTGAAGTACTTGGTCGAACAAGGCCACACGGTGTTCATGATGTCGTGGAAGAACCCCGACGAGAACGACCGCGACCTCGCCATGGACGACTATGTCGAGAAGGGCTTCCGTGCCGCGGTCGACGCCGTCGCCGCCATCGTGCCCAAGCGCAAGATCCAGGCCGTGGGCTACTGCATCGGCGGGACCTTGCTCGCCATCGGTGCGGCGGCGCTGGCGCGCGACAAGGACGAGCGGCTGGCGTCCGTCACGATGTTCGCCGCGCAGACGGATTTCTCCGAGCCGGGCGAGCTGGCCTTCTTCATCAATCCGAGCCAGTTGGCGATGCTCGAAGCCACGATGCACAAGAAGGGCGTGCTCGAGAGCAAGCAGATGGGCGGCGCGTTCGCGATGCTGCGCGCCCAGGACCTGCTGTGGCAGCCGATCGTCAACCAGTACCTCAAGGGCCAGCGCGATCGCATGATCGACCTCATGGCCTGGAATGCCGACGGCACGCGCATGCCATGGCGCATGCATTCGGAGTATCTCTATCGCCTCTACCTCGACAACGAGCTCGCCACGAACCGCTTGCCGGTCGGCGGCAAGCTGATCCGGCTGTCGGACATCAGCGTGCCGATGTTCGTGGTGGGCACCGAAGCCGATCACGTCGCGCCGTGGAAGTCGGTCTACAAGGTGGACAACCTCGTCCGCTCGGACGACCTCACTTTCCTGCTGACCGCCGGCGGCCACAACGCAGGGATCGTGGCCGGCCCCGTCCATCCGAAACGCCACTACCGCATCCGCACGCGCCGGCTTGCCGACCCGCATCTGGCACCCGAGGATTGGATGGAAGCCGCGACGAAACACGACGGCTCCTGGTGGCCGGCATGGCAGCGGTGGCTCGCGGCACATTCCGGCGGCAAGAGCAAACCGCCCGCGATGGGGGCTCCGCGCAACGGTTATCCCGTCATCGACGACGCACCCGGCGAGTACGTGCGGCAGCGGTAGCGAGGATCGAGCGTGGCTCGGATTCGGCTCGCCGAATGTCCGGGCGCGAGACAACCCACCCCTTGCGCGGCCGGTCATTCGCGTCGTGATCTTGCCGAGGCTTGAGCGACCGGCAATGGCCGCAGACGGCACCGCGACGACCACAAGGCGTACCGGGCTCGCGTGACGGAACCCTTCGTTCGGCTCGACGCATCCCGCATCCCGCAGCCTGGAGTCGGATGGCGTGGGCCTGGGCTTGGCGATCGTGCGCGATGCGGCGGCCCACCACGGAGGGCAGTTGATCCTGGAGAGCCGCGGATCGGGCGGCTTGCGCGCAAGCCTGAGGCTTCCGCGATCGCGGGTGCCCGGCATCTGACCGGCAGGACGGGCCGCGGTGCCCGCCCTGCCGACGTGAAGACCGACCTTCAGGCTGGCAAACGCCTGCCGAGCACCTCTCCGTCACGCACCACGACCAGTTCGCCTTCGGACAGCGGCCGCCAAGCGTCGTCAGTGAGCGGAACGCTCGCGATCAACACAACAGACCGCTCGCCTGGGCCGATCGACACACTACCGTTGCAATCGGGCGCAGGGTCGCCGGGCTTGCAATGCCGCTGCAGCAACCACAACCCCGGGGGAGCGATCTGACCGGTCGTGCCCTGTATGCGTCGATTGCCGTGCGCGAAGAGTGCATCGCCGTCGGCGTAAAGGAAGTTGGCGGGCCCGAGCGGGCGCAGGTCGGCGGCAAATGTGGCCAACAGCGATGCGCGCGCATCCAGAGACGGTGGGTCAGCCCCGGCCCACAACACGCTCAGTCGGGCGAGCAGCGCGCACAGGGCGAGTTCGGAATCGGTCTGCCCGACCGGTCGGTACCGACCAGGCGTCAGCACGCCACTGTCTTCGATGCCGGTCAGGTTGCCGTTGTGCGCGAACACGTGCATGCGGCCGCCGAGTTCGCGCGCGAAGGGTTGGGTGTTGGCGAGCGTCACTGCTCCGCGCGTGGCATGGCGGATGTGCGAGATCGCCAGCTTCGTGCTCGGCCCGTGGGACTCGAGGTAGCGCACGAGGTCGCTGTCACCTGCGGCAAACGGTTCCCGGAACAGGGCGACGTCGATGTCCTGATAGAAGGCGACACCCCAGCCGTCACGGCTGCTCATGCCCTGGCCTCCACGCGCCGCCAGGGTGTGCAGAGAGAAGGTCAGATGCTCGGGCTGCGAACTCGACAAGGCCAGCAGTTCACACACGATGCGGCTCGCCAGTCAGTACGTCACCGAGACAGGGTGGCAGGGAACCCGAAGGCATCGACTTGGCCCAAGACTCTGCCTGCGAGAAGCGCCCCCTGAAGGATCGCGCTGCCAGTCGGATGAACGGCAAGCAAACGACTCGCTGCCGGCGTCGTCCGTGCGTGCTTGAACTGTCATGCGGATCGCCTCGGGATCAGGATACGCCCTCTCCACGTGTCGCGCGATCAAGGGAGCCGCGGACCGCACACGGCCGAGATGGGGCAAACGGGGTTGGCATTCGCCGGACGGGTACGGAGACACCGATTGCGGCATGCCGACGGTGACGACGTGCTGCACGAACCAATCGGATCACCCTGACCAATGGGGTCCGTTGTGCAAGTTCTCAAAGAGCTGTTCACGACCGACGCGGGGCTCAGCAGCGCGGCCGGGATCGTGTTCATGCTCGGCATGGTTGCGTTCTTCGTCCGCCACTGTCTCGAGCACCTCCAGGACGACTCGGCGCGTGGGGCATGGGCGAAGGTTTGACACCGGCAGGCACGACACCCATCAAGGCGTGCCTTGACCTGGGTCATGCCACCTTTGCGGAACAGAAGGATGATGACGCCGTTTTCAAGGAGCAAGTCATGGTGCACAACGTCGGTACTGTCGATCGTGTCATTCGCATCGTTGCCGGTCTGGCCTTGATCGCAGGCAGCCTGCTCGGCTACATCGGCCTGTGGGGTTGGATCGGTGTCGTGGTCCTGGCAACGGGCCTGTTTCGCTTCTGTCCCGCTTACCTGCCTTTCGGCTTTCGCACCTGCGCCGCAGGTGCCGACAAGGCCCAACCGTAGGCCCATCGGGAGCGAGCATTGTCCAATCCATCAGTCGACTACCGTGACCTGACCCATTCGATATCGGCAGGCCTGTCGACGTTGAGGTCCAGCACGCCCGAGGTCATGAAGAGCTTCAGCGACCTCGGGCGTGCCGCTACCGCCGACGGCGTTCTCGACAAGAAGACGAAGGAGTTGATCGCGCTCGCACTCAGCGTGGCCGCGAGGTGCGATCCGTGCATCGGCTTTCACATGCAGACGCTCGTCAAACTGGGCGTGACGCGGCAAGAGATCGACGAGACGCTGGGGGTGACCACCTACATGGGCGGCGGTCCATCGTTGATGTACGCGGCCAGCGCGATTGCCGCCTTCGACGAATTCTCGCGCGGCGCGTCCGCGTAAGGTTGCACGATCGTCGATCACCGCCCCGGCACACGCCGGTGCCCGACTGGCTGGGGTGCCACCGCAGCCATGATGTGACCGGTGGTGCCACCGTTGCACGCCGCCGCGGATCGATGACGAACTCGATGTCCTGGCCGACCTGGTGCCGCTGGCGGGGCGGTACATCGTCGAGCTGGGCTGCGGTGCTGCGCACCTGTCACGTGCCTTGCTCACACGCCATCCGGACCGCGGCGTGACAGCGCTGGAGGTCGACATACGCCAGCACGCCAAGAACCTGGCCGCTCCACAAACGGGCCTGGCGTTCGTCGCCGCTGGCACACAGGCGATCCCGTTTCCCGATGCGCGTTTCGATCAGGCATTGATGCTGAAGCCGCTGCACCACGCGCCATTGCCCTTGCTGTCCCAGGCCTTGCGCGAAGTGGCCCGGGTGCTGCGCCCTGGCGGTCATCTCTACGTGTCGGAGCCGGTCTATGGCGGCCCGTTCAACGAGGTGATCCGCGTCTTCAACGACGAAGGTGCGGTGCGCGCCGCGGCACAGGCCGCGCTGGACGCGGCACTGCGCACCGGTGCGTGGACGCAGGTGGCTGGGCGTGGGACTGTTGCTGATCGGCGCCGGGGAAAGTTCGCATCAACCCTCGCGCAGAACGTCGAGCGTCGCCGCCTTCGCCCGCCGCGCCCATTCGCGGTAGCCCATCGCCGGCGCACGGCTGTCGCTCGGAATCTCGATGCTGATGGCGATGTCGGGCGGCAGCCGCGCGAACAAGGCGTGCAGGTCGATGCCGCCCTCGCCCGGCAGCAGCCGCTCGCAGCGCGCGTCGTGGATCAGGCCCTCGGTGGTCGTCGGGCCGGGCACGGCACCGTCGCACATCTGCGCGTAGTGCAGCCACTCGCGCGGCATGTCGTCGAGCTGGGCCAGTGTGCTGCCCGAGCGCGCGAAATGCAGCGCATCGACCAGGACGCCGGCGTTCGGCCGCGCCGCCGCGGCGACCACGCGCTTGGCCGTGGCCAGGTCCCTGCACGGCGTCCACGGCATGAATTCGAGGTCGGCCGTCAGCCCATAGGGCCGCAGCACGTCGCACAGGGCGGCAAAGCGTTCGGTGAGCCTTGCTTCGTCGGGATCGTCGCCGGCCACCAGCACATGCGCTGCACCGAGCTGCGCACCGACGTCGAGAAACGGCAGGTACTCGCGCGCGTCGAATGCCGCCCCGATGCGGATGATCTCGAGATCGAGCACCTTGACCCCGGTGCCGGCCATCACCGCCAGCGTTTCGCGGAGCATCGGCGCGTTGTCCATCAAGCGGTGCGCGATGCCGCCGGGCGCGGCCGGCAGGAGGCGCAGGCCGGCCGCAGCACAGCCGGTGTCCGCCGCCAGCTGGATCAATTGCGGCGGGGTGTAGGGCAACGCCATCAGCGCGGCCAGCGAATAGGTGCGTGTCATTGGGGTGGGTCCTGTGTCGGCGCGGGCAGGCCCGCGGCATGGTGAGCGAGGAGATAGCCGAAGGTCAGCGCCGGGCCGAGCGTGATGCCGCCGCTGGGGTAATGGCCGCCCATCACGCTGGCCATGTCGTTGCCGGCAGCGTAGAGGCCGTCGATCGTGCGTCCTTCGGCGTCGAGCGCCTGCGCGTGTTGATTGGTGGCGATGCCGGCGAAGGTGCCGAGGCTGCCCGGCAGGATGCGCACGGCGTAGAACGGCGCGCGCACCAGCGGCGCGACGCAGGGGTTCGGGCCGTCGTGCTCGGCGTCGCCCTGCATGCGGTCGTACGGCTTGCCGCCGCGATCGAACTGCGGGTCGCGGCCTTCGGCCGCATGGACATTGAAGGTGGCCACGGTCTGCGCCAGCGCCGACGCATCGATGCCGCAGGCGCGCGCGAGTTCGTCGATCGTGCGGCCGCGTTTCAGGTAGCCGCTGCGCAGCCACGGCCCGAGCGGGAACGGCCGGGGCTTGGCATGGCCGAGACCGAAGCGGCGCTGGAAGCGGTGGTCGACGACCAGCCAGGCCTGCACCGGCTCGCCCGGCAGGCGTTGCGCGCAATGCGCGAGCAAGCCACGCATGAAGCTGTGATAGTCGCCCGCCTCGTCGACGAATCGGCGGCCGTCGCGCGCCACCGCGATCAGGCCCGGCTTGCCGCGCTCGACCAGGTGCGGGAACACGCCGACGCTGCCGTCTCGGCGCGGCACCAGCGACACCGGCGCCCAGGCGCCGGCCTCGGCGCCGACGGCAATGCGCGCGCCGACGGCCTCGCCCAGGCGCAGCCCGTCACCGTTGTTCTCTTCCGGCGCGGCCGACCAGTGCTCACGCCCGCTCGGCGCGTGCCCGAACAACGCGCGCCTGCGCTCGGTGTCCTGCGGAAACCCCCCGGCGGCGAGCACCACGCCGCGTCGCGCACGGATCGACCGCACACCGCTCGGCGTGGCGATTTCGGCCCCGGCAACCCGCCCGCCCTCGACCAACAAACGCGTCGCACCGTGCGACGCGAACAGCTTCACGCCGCGATCGAGCGCCGATTGCAGCAGCGCCGCGGCCAGCGCATTGCCGCCCATCAGCACCGTGCCGCGGCCGTGGCGCACGACGTCGAAGGCGTGCCGTGCGATGCGTCGCGCGACATAGGCGAAGGAATCGGCCGCGCGGCTCGCGCGCAGGAAGTGACGCAGGTCGGCGCCGCCGCCGATGCCCATGCCGAGGAAGGACAGCAGGTCGCGCGGCGCGCGCAGCGTTGCCAGGTGCGGGCCGAGGCGGCGGCCGTCGAACGGCGCCGCGCAGACCGAGCGGCCGCCGCTGCGGGCCCCCGGCGCGTGGCCGTGGAAATCGGGGATCGCGTTGCCGTCGATGAAGCGCAGCGCGGTGTGGGCGAGATGGAACTGCACCATCGCCGGCGCGTGGGCCAGGAACGCGTCGACGCGGGCCGGGTCGTACTGCGCGCCGAGCAGATGGCGCAAATAGGTGCGCGGCGCCGTCGAGGCCCTCGACGATGCCGGCCGCCACCGCCAACGGGTTGCGCGGCAACCACATCCAGCCGCCGGACCAGGCCGTCGTGCCGCCGAACTGGCTGTGCTTCTCGACCACCACCACGTCGAGGCCGAGGTGCGCGGCGGTGACCGCCGCACCCAGACCGCCGGCGCCGGAGCCGACGACCAGCAGGTCGCAAGTCGCCGGCAGATCGCTCACGAGGCGACGTAGGCGCGGTTGAACAGCGGCGACGAGCCTGCGGCGTTGGCAATGTCGGCCGCGGCGGCCAGCAGATCCGGCACCAGCGACTGCATCTTTTCCTCGGTCAGGCGCACCGACGGCCCGGAGATCGCAAGCACGCCGACAGCCCCGCTGTGGCGCGGCAGGATCGGTGCGGCGATCGCCGACACGCCCTGGCCATAGGTGTCGAAGGTCATCGCATAGCCCTGCTTCCTGGCCTGGCGCAGTGCCTTCAACAGCGCGTTCGGCGTGGTCGGCGCGTTCGGGCCGTACTCGCTCGGCTTGGCGAAGCCCTGCTTGGCAACGAGCTGCAGCGCATCGCTTTCCGACAGCGTCGACAGCCAGGCGTGGCCCGACGAAGTGCACGACAGCCGCGCATCGATGCCCTGGTCGGGGTCGTAGCGCAGGCCGGCGCGCGCGCCTTGCGACAGCGAGACCCAGGTGATGTGATCGACGTCGACGACGCCCAGGCGCACCAGCTCGCCCGCGGTTTCGGCCAGGCGATCGAGGATCGGCTGGCTCAGGTCGACGACGCCGGAGCGCTTCAGGTAATTCAGCCCGAGCGACACCACCTTGGTCGTCAGCATGTAGTCGCCGCGCTCGCGCGACTGGCGCACGTAGCCCTGGTCTGTCAGCTCCAGCAACAGGCGGTGCGCCGCACTGCGCGGGATGTTCAACTCGTCGGCCAGCGTCGCCAGCGGCAGGCCTTCGACGCTCTCGGCCAGTCGCTCGAGGATCGCCAGGGTTCGTTGCATCACACCGGACATCGGGAGCCTCCTCGTGGGTGATTCTTCGTTGTCACGCGGCCAGCATCACCGGCCGCTGCGTGCGCGCCGACTCGTGCACCGCCAGCGTGGCGGCCAGCGTGCGCAGGCCGTCGCGGCCCGAGCAGCGTGGCTGTTCTGCGCCTTCGGCGACGGCGCGGAAGTGCCGCAGCTGCTCGAAGTACGGATCGGCCACGTGCAGCGCGGCGTGCTCCTGCGTCAGCTCTTCGTGCCAGCCGCGTGCGCCCTTGTAGCGCCAGACTTCGAGGCGCGGCAGCGTCAGGGACGCCTCGGTGCCGCAGAGGCAGTGAGAGTTCACCGCCTGCTGCGGGTAGTGCGCCGCCTCGCCAGCCGCGAGATCCCAGTGCCAGGGCGCGACGGCGGCATCGCTGACCGTCACCGTGCCGAGCGCACCATTGGCAAAGCGCAGCAAGACCGCGGCCGTGTCTTCGACCTCGTGGCCGCGCACGGCGTTCGACGTCATCGCCTGGACCGAGACGATCTCGCCGAGCAGGTGGCGCAGCAGATCGATGTCGTGGATCAGGTTGATCAGCACCGTGCCGGCGCCGGCCTGGCGACGCCAGGCGACATCGAAGTAGCTGTCCGGCTTGAGCCAGGTGGCCATCGCGTTCACCGCCACCGGCCGGCCCAGCAGGCCGTCGTCGATCATCGCCTTGGCGCGGCGGATGATCGCGTTGTGTCGGCGCTGGTGGCCGACCATCAGCGGCACGCCGGCCGCCTCGGCCGCGGCGCACAGGCGCTCGGCGTCGGCCACGTTGTCGGTGATCGGCTTTTCCATCAGCAGCGGCAGGCCGCCGGCGATGCAGTCGAGGCCGACCGCCAGGTGCGTCGCATTCGGCGTCGCGACGATCACGGCGCCCAGGCCCGGTTGCGACAGCAATGCGTGGTGGCCGGCAAACCACGGCACGCCGATCGATTCGGCGAAGGCGCGGCCGGCGTCGGTCGGGTCGGCGATGCCCGCCAAGTGGACGCGGTCGTGGCGCTGGCAGCGCTCGGCGTGCATGCGGCCGATGGCGCCGACACCGACCAGGCCGATCGGGAACGTGGCGGTGGCAGGGCGGGTCATGTGGCAGGGTTCCATCCGAGGGTTAGCCATCATTATGGAACATCATTCCACTATTGAACAAGGGCCCGGTTTGCTGTTAGCATGCGCGCCGAGCGGCACCGGCTGTCCCGGCCGCCACCCCACCCAACGAGGAGACCCGCCCCATGCGCTCGCTGAAATTTCTCCCTTTCGCCGCCGCGCTCGCGCTGGCCGGCGCCCCCTTCGCCACCCAGGCCCAGGATGTGATCAAGATCGCCGGCATCTATGAACTGTCGGGCGCAGGCGCCAGCGCCGGCACCTACTTCAAGGACGGCGTCGAACTCGCCGTGAAGGAAATCAACGCTGCCGGCGGCATCCTCGGCAAGAAGATCGCGACCACGGTCGCCGACACGCAGACCCAGCCCGGCGTGGCCAAGGGCCTGGCTGCGAAGGCCGTCGACGAAGGCGCGTTCGCCGTCTTCGGCCCGGTGTTCTCGGGCTCGATCATGGTCAGCATGACCGAGACGCGCCGCGCCGAGATCCCCAACTGGACCGGTGGCGAGGCCGCGGCGATCACTGCCCAGGGCAACCCCTACATCTTCCGCACCGCGTTCGGCCAGTCGGCGTCGTTCCCCAAGCTCGCGCGCTACATCAACGGCAAGGCCAAGACGCTGGCGGTGATCTACCAGAACAACGACTTCGGCAAGGGCGGGCGCGACACGCTGGTCAAGCTGCTCGATGGCGGCCCGACCAAGATCATCGCCGAGGTCGCCACCGACCAGGGCCAGATCGACTTCTCGGCGGCGGTGCTGAAGGCCCGGCAGGCCAACGCCGACGCACTGTTCGTCTACCTGACTGAAGAAGAGTCGGCGCGCGCGCTGCGCGAGATCCGCAAGCAAGGCTACGACAAGCCGATCATCGGCGAGACGGTGCTGATCAGCCAGAAGGTGATCGAGCTCGCCGGCGATGCCGCCAACGGCGTCACCGGCCACGTCGGCCTGACGGTCGATGCGCCGAGCCCCGAGATGCTGGCCTTCAAGGGCAAGTTCTACCAGGCCTACAAGTACATCCCCGACCACAACGGCATCAAGGGCTACATGGGCGTGTACTCGATGAAGGCCGCGATCGACAAGGTCGGCAAGCTCGACCGCAAGGCGGTGGCCGCGGCGATGCATGGCCTGGAGATCAAGAAGGCCAAGTACCCCGGCATCATCATGGACGTGAGCTTCGACAAGACCGGTGAGATCGACCGCGAAAGCTTCATCGTCGAGGTCAAGGGCGGCAAGCAGGTCGTCGTCGCGACGCTGCCGCCGCTGGGCAAGAAGTAACCTGGCAGGTGCCGCGTGTTCGAGGACTTCAGCGGGGCGACCCGCGTCATCTTCATCGTCGGTGATCCGATCGCGCAGGTGAAGTCCCCGGCCGGCGTGACCGAGATGCTGCGCGCGCGTGGCGCCGACGCGATCGTCGTTCCGGCGCATGTGCTGCCGGTGGACCTGCCGGTATGGATCGCGGCCACCACGCGCATGCGCAACGTCGACGGCATCATCGTCACGGTGCCGCACAAGTTCGCCGCCGCGCACCTGTGCAACGAGACCAGCGCGCAGGCCCGCTCGATCGGCGCGGTCAACGTGATGCGGCGCCATGCCTCGGGCGGCTGGTACGGCGACATGCTCGACGGCGCCGGCTACGTGGCCGGGTTGCGCCAGGCGGGCTGCGGGTTGCAGGGCCGAAGGGCGCTGCTGGTGGGTGCCGGTGGCGCGGGCTCGGCGATCGCGCACGCGCTGGTCGATGCGGGCATTGCGGGACTGGCGCTGCACGAGGCCGACGACGATCGTCGCGAGGTGCTCGCGCACAAGCTGGCGCTCTACGGTGCCGTGAAGCCGGCGCGCGGTTCGGCCGACCCGACCGGCTACGACCTGGTCATCAACGCCACGCCGATGGGCATGAAAGCCGACGACCCGCTGCCGATCGAGGTCGAGAAGCTTTCCGCCGCGACCTTCGTCGGCGACGTGGTGACGATGCCGGCCGTGCCGCCGCTGATTGCCGCCGCGCGCGCGCGTGGCTGCGCGACGATGACCGGCGCCGGCATGTTCGAGGCCGTGCGCGATCGCATGGTCGACTTTTTCCTGGAGAGATGATGCCCCCACGCTCACTTTCGTTCGCTGCCCCCCGTGGGGGCGCAGGCCTCCCTTGGGGCGGCCCGGCGGGAGGCCTGTGATGCACTTCAGCCTCAGCGACGAACAGAAGATGATCATCGACACGGTGCGTCGATTCATCAAGGAAGAGCTCGAGCCGCTCGAAGACGAGGTCGAGGACAGCGGCCGGCTCGACGTGGCCAAGGCGCAAGCCGTCCACGCGCACGCGAAGTCGCTCGGGCTGTACGCACTGAACATGCCGGCCGAACTCGGCGGCGGCGGTCTCAGCGTGGTCGACCGCATGTTGTGCGAAGAGCAGTTCGGCCACACCACCGACATCCTGATCCGCCGCGCCTTCGGCAACGTCTACGAGCCCCTGCTCGAATGCAAGGGCGCGCAGATCGAGCGCTGGCTGAAGCCGAGCGTGCGCGGCGAGCGCACCTGCGCCATCGCCATCACCGAGCCCGGCGCCGGCTCCGACGCGCAGGGCATCAAGACCCACGCGAAGAAGACCGAAACCGGCTGGGTGCTCAACGGCAGCAAGCATTTCATCAGCGACGGCGAGTGGAGCGACTTCTTCCTCGTCTCGGCCAAGACCGGCACCGCCACCGAAGGGGGCGCCCGTGGCGCCGGACAGATCTCGATGTTCATGGTCGACAAGGGCCTGCCCGGCTTCACCGTCGGCAAGGACCAGAAGATGATGGGCATCCGCGGCACGCCGCACGTCGAGCTGTTCTTCGACAACGTGCCGCTCGAACCGCTGGCGCTGCTCGGCGAGGAAGGCCAGGGCTTCAAGCTGGCGATGGGCGCCCTCAACGTCGTGCGCCTGGGCCAGGTCGGCGCGCGCGCGGTCGGCAAGGCCACGCACGTGCTCGAACTGATGACGGCCTACGC
Organism: uncultured beta proteobacterium; assembly: GCA_963840805.1. Taxonomy (GTDB): domain Bacteria; phylum Pseudomonadota; class Gammaproteobacteria; order Burkholderiales; family Burkholderiaceae_C; genus CADEEN01. The sequence continues at coordinate 321,601 of CAWJAJ010000016.1, forward strand.
CAACGAGCGCAAGCAGTTCGGCAAGCCGATCGGCGACTTCCAGATGGTGCAGCAGATGCTGGCCGACAGCGTCATCGAGATCAACGCCGCGCGCCTGATGGTGCTGCACGCCGCCTGGATGCTCGATGCCGGCCTGGATGCCCGCGACCACATCGCGATGGTCAAGGTGCACGCCGCCGAAACGCTGGGCCGCGTGGTCGACCGCGGCGTGCAGGTGTTCGGCGGCATGGGCTTCTGCAAGGAGCTGCCGATCGAGCGCTACTACCGCGATGCGCGCATCTACCGCATCTTCGACGGCACCTCCGAGATCCACCGCACGGTGATCGCGCGCAGCGTGATGAAGAAGGGCGCTGCACTCTTCGACCTGCATCGATGAAATCGAAATTCGTCTCTGCCGACGAGGCCGCCGCCCTCGTCAATGACGGCGACACGCTGGCCCTGATGGGCGGCGGCGGCGGCCTGATGGAAGCCACCGGCCTGTTCCAGGCCATCGAGCGCCGCTTCCTCGGCACGCAGCGGCCGCGCGATCTGACGCTGGTGCACGCGCTGGGCATCGGCGACAAGAAGACGCGCGGCATGAACTGCTTCGCCTACGAAGGCCTGGTCAAGCGCGTGATCGGCGGGCACTGGCCCTGGTCGCCGCGCATGCAGCAGCTGGCGCTGGAGGACAAGATCGAGGCCTACATCCTGCCCGGCGGCGTGTCGTCCCAGCTGCTGCGCGAGATCGGCGGCGGCCGGCCGGGCCTGTTCACGCACGTCGGGCTGGGCACGGTGTGCGACCCGCGCCTGGGCGGCGGGCGCATGAACGCCCGCGCGAAGGACGACCTGGCCGAGGTCGTCACGGTCGACGGCCGCGAATTCCTGCGCTACAAGCCCTACGCGGTGAACGTGGCCCTGGTGCGCGCTTCGGCGGCCGACGAGGACGGCAACATCAGCTTCGAGCACGAGGCGGCCAATCTCGATGCCACCGCCATCGCGCTGGCCGCACGCACCAGCCGCGGCAAGGTGATCGTGCAGGTCAAGGAGCGGCTGCCGCGTGGGGCGCTGAAGGCGCGCGAAGTGCGCATCCCTGCCGCCTGGGTGGACGCCATCGTCGTCGATCCCGGCCAGCGCACCAGCTACGACATCCCCTTCGACGCCACGCTGTCGGGCGAGTTGACGGGGCCGCAGCGCTTCGCGGCCGACGTGCACGGCGCGCCGGACGACGAGCCGTTCAACGAGCGTCAGGCCGTGGCGCGGCGCGCGGCCTGCGAGCTGTTCGAGGGCGCCGTCGTCAACTACGGTGTCGGCGTGCCGGATGCGGTGGCCAAGCTGGTGGCGCGGCGCGGCGAGCTCGACCGCATCTACCAGACCATCGAACATGGCACCTATGGCGGCAGCCTGCTCGATGGCGTGCTGTTCGGCTACGCGAGCAACGCCAGCGCGATGCTCGACGCACCGACGCAATTCGACTTCTACGCCGGCGGCGGCCTCGACCTGGCCTTCCTCGGCTTCGGCGAGTTCGACGCCGAGGGCAACGTCAACGTGTCCCGGCTCGGCGGCCTGACGGTCGGGCCGGGCGGCTTCATCGACATCGCGCAGAACGCGCGCAAGGTCGTGTTCTGCGGCACCTTCGCCGCCAAGGGCGTGAAGCTCGAAACCGGCGACGGCACGCTGCGGGTACTGAAGCAAGGCGCCGTGCGCAAGCTGGTGCCGCGGGTCGAGCAGATCACCTTCAGCGGGCCGCAGGCGCTGCGGCGCGGCCAGCGCGCGCTGTACCTGACCGAGCGCGCGAGCTTCCGGCTCACGCCGCAAGGCATGGAACTGTTCGAGATCGCCCCCGGCATCGACCTGCAGCGCGACGTGCTCGACCAGATGGACTTCGTGCCGCGGCTGGCACCGACGCATCGCCGTGATGCCGGCGTCGCACTTCCGTCGCGACGACGACCGGCTCGGCGCCCTGGCCACGCGATGAAGGCCCTGATCACCGGCGGCGGGTTCCTCGGCCGGCGCCTCGCGCATGCGCTGCGCGCACGGGCCATCGCGGTCCGGATCCTGGACGTGGCGCCGGCACCCGAGGCCATCGAGGCTGCCGGCATCGAGTGGCAGCAGGGCGATGTGTCCACGCCCGACGACGTGTCGCGCGCCTTGCGCGGCTGCAGCCAGGTCGTGCACCTGGCTGCGCTGCTGACGCCCGCCTGCGCCGCGCAGCCGCTGCGCGGCGCGCAGGTCAATCTGCTCGGCACGCTGAACGTGTTCGAAGCGGCGCGTGGCGCCGGCCTCGGGCACGTGGTCTATGCCAGCAGCGCCGGCGTCTACGGGCCCGACGACGCCACGCAACCGCGGCCGACCACGCTGTACGGCACCTGGAAGCTCGCCGCCGAAGGCATCGCGCGGGCCTACTGGGCCGACCACGGCATCGGCAGCGTCGGCCTGCGGCCCTTCGTCGTCTACGGCGCCGGGCGCGAGGTCGGCCTCTCGAGCGGCCCGAGCCTGGCCTGCCGCGCCGCCGCGCGCGGCGAGGCCTACACGATCCCGTTCACCGGACGCACCGGTCTGGTCTACGTCGACGATGTCGTGCGCGCCTTCGCCGCGGCGCTGACACCGGCGCAAGGTGGCGCCTTCGCCTTCGACCTGCCCGGCGTGGTCGCATCGATGGACCAGCTGATCGCCGAGATCCGCCGGCAGGTGCCCGCGGCCCGCATCGACGCGAAGGGCCCGCCGCTGCCGATCGCCGCCGACATCGCGATGCCGGACACGAGCGCCGTGCTCGGCAGCGCAACCCGATCACCCCGCTCGCCGACGGCGTCGCCGCCACGCTGGCGGCCTGCCGAACGAACGGCCCGACCGCCTAGGAATCGCCATGCCCATCGTCCACGAACTCACCACGCTGGAGATCAAGGTCTTCAGCAACGCCAATGTTTATGCCGCGCTCGAGAAGAGCCTGCCGGCCGCCGGCGGCAAGCTGCTCGGTGCCTTCGCGTCCGACATCGGCGAGTTGAGCCGTGTGTTGGTGCTGCGCGAGTTCGCCAGTGCCGATGAGCTGGCCGACGCGCGCCTGGCGATGCTGATGGCAGACAACCCGCTCGGCGTCGGCGAGTGGCTGGTCAAGCTGCAAAGCGAGAGCTATGCGCTGTTCCCGTTCCTGCCGCCGGTGCAGACCGGCGCGGTCGGCAAGTGGTACGAGTTCCGCACCTACAGCATCCGCCAGGGCGTGCTGGCGCAGACCATCGACGCCTGGCGGGACGCCGTGCCGAAGCGCACCGTGCTGTCGCCGATGATCGGCGCGTTCACCGCGCTCGACGGCGAGCAGCCGCGCTTCCTCAACATCTGGGCCTACCAGAGCGTCGACGAGCGCGCGCGGATTCGCGCCGAGGCCGTCAAGCTGGGCGTCTGGCCGCCGCAGGGCGGGCCGGCGAACCTGACGAAGATGACCTCGACCTTGTGCGCGCCGGTGCCGTTCTCGCCCATGAAGTAGCGCTGTCGCCTGTCCGGGGCCGGCGATGCTGCGCCAGAATGACCGGTCCGCCAACTCCCGACCGCGGCACGAGACGCGGGCACCTGCCATGCCGACCACCACCGCCCCGCGCCGTCCGCTGCACATCGGCATCCTCGGCTGCGCCAACATCGCCAAGCAGTTTTCGCGCGACGTGGCGCCGAGCCCGGCGGTGCGCATCGTCGCGGTGGCCAGCCGCAACGCCGACACGGCAGCGGCCTTCGCCGCGGCGCAAGGCATCGGCCGCCATCACGGCAGCTACGAGGCCCTGCTGGCCGACGCCGACGTCGATGCCATCTACCTGCCGCTGCCCAACAGCCTGCACGCCGAGTGGGCGATCAAGGCCGCCGCGAGCGGCAAGCATGTGCTGTGCGAGAAGCCGCTGGCGCTCGGCCACGCCGAGGCGCAAGGCGATGTTCGACGCCGCGCGGCGCCATCGCGTGATGCTGCTCGAGGCCTACCCGTACTACTTCCAGCCGCAGACCGGCGCGCTGGTGGCGCTGTTGAACGAAGGCGCCATCGGCACGGTGCGCTCGATGCAGTCGTGCTTCGGCTTCACGGTGTCCAACCCGCAAGCCAACATCCGCATGAAGCCCGAACTCGGCGGCGGTGCGCTGCTCGACGCCGGCAGTTATGCGCTGAGCGTGATCCGGCTGGTGATGGGCTGCGCGCCGCAGCGCGTGCGGGCCGATGCCACCTGGGCCGACAGCGGCGTGGACATCAGCCTGATGGCGACGCTGTACTTTGCCGACGGCCGCCGCGCGCAGCTGTCGTGCGCGATGGATGCGGCCAACCACCGCCGCGCCACCATCGTCGGCAGCGCCGGCACGATCGAGACCGAATACTTGAACCACACCGGCGCGCTGGCCGGCGGCCGACCGGACAACGCCTACGGCTACCTGCCCAGCCAGTTGCGCGTGCGCCGCGGCACCGCCAACACGATCCCGTTCGAGGACATCCAATGCGGCAGCGGCAGCGGCTTTCGCTTCGCGGCCGAGGCCTTTGCCCGGGTGGTCGCCGAAGCGGACTTCGCGGCCATCGAGCGCGCGGCGCAGGCCAGCCTGGACATCGCCGCCACGCTGGAGGCGCTGGCGCGCAGCGCGCGGCTCGGGCATGCGGTGGACGTGGCGGCCGACTGACGCGGTTTCGTCTTCGAACAGGGGCGCTCAGGTGTCCCAAAACCCTTGACAGTAGCGGCCGGTGAATGGGCACGGTGATCGGGCTGCCGCGCGGCCAGCTCACACTGACCCGGCGCGCCGCAGTGCGGGCATTGAGCATTCGCAATCGGCGTAGGAGCGCCGCTGCAATGATCCCTGAACCGGGCGACCGGCGGTGTCAGCGGGGCGGAAATGAAGATGCATGCAGGATGCGAGCGCGGAAGACTGGCCGCGGCGGCGCTTGCAGTGGCGGGTTTGCTGGTGGCCGGCTGCGGCACGACACCGGGCAGAGACAAACCGCTCGAAGCCATCTTTGAGGCCGTGGCCTCTCCCGACGGCAGGCTGATTGCCGCATCGACGATCTATGACGAGGTGGCCCTGTTCGATCGCGCGCCGCTCAGGTTCGCAGCGATGCTCTCGCGGGAGACCGACCGGCACGAGTGGCGTGCGAAAGATCCACAGAAGAGACCGTTTCCCCACTTCTCGAGCCCCCTGCTGGCGTTCACGCCCGATGGAACGACGCTCGTGGCCGCCGGGATTGCGGGGCGACTCGTGGCCTGGGACCTGACCTCGCGCACGGAGAAGTACCGCGTCGAGGTGGGCGACGGCGTGCTCGCGATGGCGGTCACGCCCAACGGGCTGGAGATCGTGACCGCTGGACCGGACACGGTTGTCTGGAGCGCGAAGAATGGTTCGCGGACGGGGCAGCTCACGCTTCCAGCCGGCACGCAGGCCATGTCAGTCGCGGTCTCTCCCGATGGACGGGTCGCGCTGGTCGGGCTCTCTGACGGGCGCATCGCAGTGTTCGAAGTGGCGTCCCGGCAACTGCTGCGGACGCTGCCGGGGCACTCGATGCCGGTGTATGGCGTGGCCTTCTCGCCCGACGGGTCGATGTTTGCGAGCACTGCGGGGCAGTACGACCCACGGGTCTGGAAGGCCGACCCGATGGGCGAGTTCACGACCGGCGAACGGGCTGCGGCACCGGCCGCGGCCGGCGAGGGTTGTTGCTCCGGTGCGAATGCTGGCAAGGAGCACTTGGCCACGACCGTGCCACTCAGACGGACTTGCGTTCGATCGCAATGGGTCGTCCGCCTGCGCGTGCCGAGGCAGTGGCGGTTTGCACCCGGCGTTGGCGCCGACCGAAATCAATTGGCGACGACGCGGAGCAGCAGCCACACCGGCAGGCCGAGGTAGAGCGCCGCGAGGCCGAGGCGCTCGAGCCAGCGCCGGGTGCCAATGGCCTGTCCGGGGCGCAGCAGCACCGCCACCAGCGTGCCGGCTTCGATCGCCGCGCGCAACGCCGCGGCGCACAGCACGACGCCGATCGCCCAGGCGGCCCACCAGAGCGCAAAGGTCGTGAGGTAAGCCAACAGGCCGAACGTGTAGTACTCGCCAAAGGCGCTGCCGTACGCGATGTGCTGGTGCAGGCGGAACGCCGGAATTGCGAGCGCGAACGGGAACAGGACGAATTTCGCGAGCGGTTGGTCAAGGCGCCCGCGCCGGATGGCCTGCCGGGCTTGCGCATACGTCGTCGCGCGCGAGGGCGTGCTTGCCTGCGCCGCGGCGCCACCGGCCGCGGCCAGCGCCCGGGCCAAGGCCGTGGGATCGGCGTGAGCGAGCCCGTACCGCCAGCGCTCGCCGGAGGCCAGCCGCAGCCAGGCGCCGGGGCCGGGGATGGGCACGCGCCACGGCTCGACGGCGACGATGTCCCGCACCGCGAGTTCGAGACGCCGCGCGCCGCGTGTGAGCACGAGCGCGCCATTTTCGATGGAGGCCCGCGCGGCAAAGGCGAGCAGCACGCACCACGCGGCGGCCTCGGGGGCCAGAAAGAGGGCGGCGAAAGTGCGTATTTGGACGAGCGTGTTCGACTGCAAGGAACCATCGCCTCGCAGTGCCGCCGCGGCCATCCAGAGCAGGCTGCCGCGCGCGAAGGCACGCAGCAGGCCTGCAGCGAGGCGGGCGGCGGGCGGCAGCACGGCGACGTCGGCAGGGACGCCTGCGGCAACGACCGATGCCGACGCTTCTTCCGCGTTTCGAGTGCGCCACATGCGCAACGCCGCCGTCGCAGCCAGCAGCACGAGGAACGCCGTGCCGGCGCGCCCGACCCAATCGCCCCAGGCCACCATCAGCGTGCGCGGCGGCTCCTGCACCGGTACCTCCCCGACCACCAGCGTGCGTTCGCCCATGCGCGTCGCGGCGATCACGCTGCCGGTCGCATCGATCACGGCGCTGTAGCCGTTCGTGGTGACGCGGAATTGGGGCAGGCGCGTTTCGATGCTGCGGAACGCCGCCGCGGCCTGGTGCAGTTCAGCACCCTGCGGGTCGGCGGTGAACCAGGAGTCGTTCGACAGGGTCAGGATGGCCTGCCCGCCCAGCCGGGCCCCGTCGATGACGAGGCCGGTATCCATGTCGTCGAGGCAGATCAACGGAATCACCGGGATCTCGCGGCCGTCTGCGAGGCGCAGCGGGAACACGCGCGCGCCGGTGCCCGGCCGCCAGGTGCCGGCCCACGGCAGCCAACGCCGGAGCGTCGGCCCGTCGAGCCACGCGGGCACATGCTCGGTGAGCGGGAAGACGCGCGTCTTGCGATAGAAGCCGAGCAGGCCCGTGCCGGGCGCCACGAACGCGGCGGCGTTGTATTCGCCGGCCGCATCGCGGTCGTAGGTGCCGAACACGAACGGCACCGCGGCGGCATTGACGATGCCCAGGATCTCGCGGTCGAGTTCGGCGCCGGCCTCGCTCTTGGGCTGGCCGAAGGTGGTGGGGTACACCGTCTCCGACCACAGCACTGCGTCCGCGTGCTGCCGCTCGACGGCGTCGTAGCTCATCGCGTAGTGCGTGTCGAGCACTTCGCGAACGACCGCGCCGGCGCCCTTCTCCCGGCGCAGGCGCTCGTAGTCGACGATGTTCGACTGCACCAGTCCCATGCGCAGGGGCTTGCCGCCCGGCGCGGGCGTGGCTGAGAGCACGGCGAGGCCGTAACCCGCCAGCAGCAGGGGCACCAGCGCGGCAAGCGCCAGCGGCGTCGCCATCGCGCGGACGCCGTCAGCCCGTCGCGCGAGCGCCGCCGAGATGCCTTCGTTGGCCAGCAGCAGCAGGACCGTGAGGCCCGCCGCGCCGCCGACATCGGCGGCCTGGCGCAGCAGTCGAGACGGATAGAGCCCGTAGCCGAGCGTGTCGCCGAGGAGCCTGGGCACGAGCCATTCCGTCGCGACCCATGCCGCGGCGCCGGCGAGCGCGCGCAGCACGGTGCCGTGCCGTTGGCCGGTGACGTGGCGCACCAGCGCGAAGGCGAGGAATTGCGGCTGGAACAGCGGCGCGGCAAGGAGCAGTACCGCCAGGCCTGCGGCAGTGCCGAGCTGCGTGTAACTGCCGATCGCGGTGCCGAACCAGGCGAAGACCGCCGCCGTGTAGGCGACCGACATCGCGCAGGCGCTGAGGAGCGTGCCCGCGAGCGTTCGGTTCGCGTCGAGTGTGCGCAACCACGGCACGAGGGCTACGAAGCCGAGCAGCCAGCCGGCGCCGCCGCGGGCGTACAGGAACGACAGGAACGCGCTGGCGAGAATGCCAGCCAACAGCCGACCGCCGCGCAGAGGAAATGACGCGGTGGTGGTCAGCTCCCGGGTCTCCCCGGTTCGGTCGGCGCAGGGATCACGATGCGTCGGATCGGCAAGCCGGGCGGGGCGAGCTCCGGCGGCACGACGCGGTCCTTCGGGATCGCGATCGGTTGGTTGGCGGCGTCGAAGAATTGGTGGTCCGGGCGAGTACATCAGGATCGGCTCGATGCGCTGGCCGTCGTCGGTCGCCTGGTAATGACGGACGTAGCCTTCGGGGAGCACGAAATCCTCGGGCACCGCGAGCCCGACCAGGGGCGGGCGGGTGCCGGGCGGTGAGAAGGCGCCGAGGCCGGAATGGACGCCGGCCTGGTGCAGGCGCTCGATCACCTCGGCCATCGTCGGTCGCTCGCCCTTGTTGACGAAGTCGGAGATGTCAGGCGTCAAGTCGCCGTCCGGGTCGCGCGTGCGCGATATCTGCTGCGTCGCGGCAGGAGCCGGACCGCTCGCTGCAGCCACTGGCCGTGCCGGGGCGGCGGGAGCCGCGCTGCTCGCCGCGGCCGCTGCGCTTACCGGCGCGGCGGCCGTCGCACTGCTCGCCGCGACCGCCAACGTTGCCTGGGTTGCGGTGTCGTCGGCGACCGACACCGGCGTCCGGGACGACAACAATCCATAGGCGAGGCCGCCTGCGACGATCGCCAGCGCGATGGCGAGGTAGCCCAGAGACGGGCGCCACGGCCGACTTCCGGCGACCGGATCGGTCGGCGTCGGGCCAGAACGACGCGGCCCGTCCATGGAATGGCCTGCCGTGCCTCAGGGCGCCGCCGGGTTGGAGGTCGACACCGCCCAGCCCATGCGCTCGTGCCCGTACTGGTTCCAGATCGGGTTCTTGCCGCCCGGTGAACGAGGTGTAGCGTGGCGCGCCCGAGCCGGTGGTGCCGCCGAACAGGCCGGCGCTGACGGTGCCGCCGGTGTAGGTCGGGTGGGTGTTGTCGGACTGGATGTAGTCGTAGCTGCTGCTCGAGGACACGAAGTGCGTGTTGGCGTCGCGTAGCGTCGACCGCAGCGTCGACGGTGATGCGGGTGACGTAGCTCGACTCGCTCTCGCCGGCGACGTAGCGCAGCGCGTCGGAGTCGACCTGCCCGTCGCCGTTGCGGTCGTAGTCGGCGCCCATGTACTGGGCGAAGTTGTCCGCGCACTTGAAGCCCTTTTGCCGCGCGTACTCGCACATCCAGTAGTTCATCGTGGCGAGCTTGGGCAGGAACGTGCTCTGCAGGTTGACCGTGGCGCCGGTGCCGGCGTCCGTGCACGAGCTCTGCACGTTGTCGGCGGCGTAGCCCGGGTAGTGCAGGTTCGAGATGATCTTCACCTTGGTGCCGGCGTAGGCGTTGGCGTTGATGTAGTCCATCGCGGCCGCGACGTAGGTCTTGCAGTTGTTCACGGCCGTGTTCATGCCGGCGTAGTTGCAGGTGCCGGTCTGGCTCTTGAAGCTCGAGCGCGCCTGCAGCCCGTCGTTGCCGCACATCTCGAAGGTCACCACGCGGGTGGAACTGGCCTGCATGTACGAGCGTTCGGCGACGATCTTGTTGTTGTAGATGTCCGACGCCACCGCGCCGGACTTGGCGCGCCGGACGCTCTCGATGTCGGTGCTCCACAGCGCGGAGAGGTATTCGGCGTCGACCGTGGGCGCCGCGTACTTGGCCGCGTTGCTGATGGAGCCGTTGTAGCCGGCGTAGATCGAATCGCCGTAGGCGACCAGGCGGTACTTGGTCGCGGTGTCGGCCCGGTTGATGGTCCAGGAGACGTTCTGGGTCAGCGTGTTGGCGGCCGCCTCCGAACCGAGGGCCAGCAGGGCCAGGGTGGGCAACAGCGTGCGCAACGCGGCACGAAACAGGGTGCTCATGTCCAGACTCCTCTTGAGTGGCTTCGCCGCGGCACCGGCGCTGCGGGAAGCGAAACGCATGTGACGCGCGAGCACGATCCACGCTGCGAGGGAAATGCAAGTCGTCATCCGTGTCTCCCTCGGGCTAGGGGACAGAGCGTCCGAATCCGCAGGGTTGCCTGAGTGCAGCGGCAGTGTGGACCAAAACCAATGCGAGCCCAAGGGGGCGCAGTCCGGAGAATCCCTAGGTGCGAAATTGCAGTGAACACCCAACCCCTCGCCAGCTGTGGGGTCGACCGTGAAGATCAGCGCGACCCATTGCGGCACGCCGCACGCGGAAGCGAGCGCGCCCCCGCGTCCACGTTCAGCGCCTGGTGGTGCACGATCGAAGAGCGGTGGGCCCCGGCCCACCGGCGGCCGAGGCCCTACTTGAGCGTCGCGTGGAACGCGAGTTCGGGAATGCTCGCCAGGGCCTTGGAGATCGGGCAGTTCTTCTTGGAGAAGTCGACCTTCTCGTTGAAGACCTCGGCGCTGACGCCCGGCACGACGGCTACGGTCTCGAGTTCGATCTTTGTGACGGTGGGTCCCGCGCCCAGGTGTACCGTGGCCGTTGTCTCGATGCTGGTCGGAGGATGGCCCGCATTGGTGAGCTGGGCGGCCAGGAACATCGAGAAGCAGCCCGCCTGAGCCGCGCCGATCAACTCTTCCGGATTCGTGCCGCCCGCCGCGCCCTCAAATCGCGTGGCGAATGTGTAGGGTGCATTCAAGTGCCCCGAGGCGCCCGACATCGAGCCGGCCCCCTCCTTGAGCGTTCCCGTCCACTTCGCGTGAGCTTTCGCAGTGGCCATGCTCATATCTCCTCGTGTGGTTGAAGTGACGCCTAGGCCTTGACTGTACAAGCGTCGTCATGATCGCGCACAGCGCTGCTGCCCCGCTGCGTCCAGCAAGGCGATCACCTCCGCTGCCGCCACGCGCTGGGCGTGCGGCCGGTGCTGCGCTGGAAGAAGCGTGTGAAGTAGGCGGCGTCGGCAAACCCCAGGCCGATGCCGATCTGCTTGATGCTCATCGCGGTGTAGGCCAGTTCGCGCTGGGCCTCGAGCACCAGGCGCGCATGCAACACCTCGAGGGCGCCACGCCCGAGCACGCGCCGGCAGACGCGGTTCAACTGCGTCGGCGTGATCGCCAGCGCCTGCGCGCAGGCGGCCACCGACGGTTGCTCGCGGTAGCGGCGTTCGACCAGGCCGCGGTAACGCTCCACGTGCGCCAGCGCGCGCCCGCCGGCGGCGCCGTCGCGGGCGGCGTCCGCACGCGGCAGCCGCGCCACCGCGACGAGCAACTGCAGCAGCGCGGCATCGAGCGTGCGGGCGCGCCAGCGCCGCAGGCCGTGGAACTCGTCCTGCAGCGTCGCGCAGGCCTGCCGCAGCGCGCGGGCGCCTTCGTCGCGCAGCGGCGCGACGCGCGCAGCGAACGCCTGGGCCACGAGGGCCGCGTCCTGCCCCAGCACGCTGCGCACATGCGCTTCGGCCGCCGTCACCACCAGCCCCTCGACGCCCGGCGTGAAACGGAAGCCGTGCACGGACAACGGCGGCACCACCACCACGCAGGGGCCCCGCATCGATTGCGCAAGGCCCTCGGCCAGCGCCTCGCCGCGCCCCTGCCGCAAGTACAGAATTTGCAGCAGCGCCGCATGGCGGTGGGGCCGGATCTCCCACTCGTGCAGGACGCTGCGCTCGGCGATCGATTCGCAGTGCAGCCAGTCGAATCCCTCATCGGCATCGGGCTCGCCGTAGAGTGAGTAGGTCGGCAGCAGCGCCGGCGTCGCGGCGCGGGTGGGCTGGCGCATGATGTTCGAATTGTGCAATTCAAGGTCCGATCCGTCCATTGAGCGCGGCGGCCCGAGGGCCTACGCTGCGGGCCATTGCAATCACCCCGCGGAGACACCCCCATGCGCACCCCAGTCGTCATCGTCGGCGCCGGCCCGTCCGGCCTGTTGCTGGGCCAGTTGCTGCACAAGGCCGGCATCGACAACGTGATCCTGGAGCGCCAGACCGGTGACTATGTGCTCGGCCGCATCCGGGCCGGCATCCTCGAGCAGGTGTGCATCGATCTGATGGACGAGGCGGGCGTCGGCGAGCGCATGCACCGCGAGGGCCTGGTGCACCACGGCTTCGAGCTGCTGTTCGACGGGCAGCGCCGCCGCGTCGACATGCAGCGCCTCACCGGCGGCAAGAGCGTGATGGTCTACGGCCAGACGGAGCTGACGCGCGACCTGATGGACGCGCGCCAGGCGCAGGGCCTGCCCACCGTCTACGAAGCAAGCAACGTCTCGGTGCACGACTTCGACGGCCGCCAGCCGAAGGTGCGCTACGAGAAGGACGGCCGCACGCACGAGATCGACTGCGACTTCATCGCCGGCTGCGACGGCTTCCATGGCGTGTGCCGGGCCAGCGCGCCGCGCAGCGCAATCACCGAGTACGAGAAGGTCTACCCCTTCGGCTGGCTCGGCCTGCTGTCCGACACACCGCCGGTGGCCGACGAGCTGCTCTACGTCAACAGCCCGCGCGGCTTTGGCCTGTGCTCGATGCGCAGCAAGGCGCGCAGCCGTTACTACCTGCAGGTGCCGCTGACCGACCGCATCGAGGAGTGGACCGACGACGCCTTCTGGCAGGAACTGCGCCTGCGCCTGGACGCACCAGGCAACGCGCGGCTGGTGACCGGCCCCTCGATCGAGAAGAGCATTGCCCCGCTGCGCAGCTTCGTGACCGAGCCGATGCGCTTCGGCCGCATGTTCCTGGCCGGCGACGCCGCGCACATCGTGCCGCCCACCGGCGCCAAGGGCCTGAACCTCGCCGCCACCGACGTGAAGTACCTGTCGCAGGCGTTGATCGAACACTACCGCGAACACAGCGCGGCCGGCATCGATCACTACTCGGCGCGCTGCCTCGCGCGCATCTGGAAGGCCGAGCGCTTCTCGTGGTGGTTCACGGCCCTGATGCACCGCTTCCCGGAGGACAGCGCGATCGCGGCGAAGTTCCAGCACGCCGAACTGGACTACCTGATGCGCTCCGAATCCGGTGCGCGCACGATGGCCGAAAACTACGTCGGGCTGCCGCTCGAATTCAACGATTGAATCGTGACGCCTCGAGGCCTCCGCCCGGCGCCGATTCCGGCGCGCCGAGCGCCAGCCAGCCACCGTCGGCGGCAGCCCTCACAGCGCCGATTGCCGGAGCAACCAGAGCAGCGCGCTGAGCGAAAAGAATGAACCGATGGTCGTGACCAACACCGCGGCCGAACTGAAGTCTTCCTGTCCGTAAGCCTGGGCCAGGATGGAATAGATGCCCATCATCGGCATCGCTGCCATCAGCACGGCCGCCATGCGCAGCGACGGATCCAGCGCCGGCAGACCGATCATCGGCAGCGCGAGAACAGCCAGCAGTACGGCCGCCGGGTGAAAGACCAGTTTGCCGAGCACGATGGGCATGACCCGGCGCCCCATGCCCTGCATCGGAAGCCCGACCAGCGTGCCGCCGATGACAAACAGCGAAAGTGCCCCGCTGGCCATCGCGAACATCGTGACCGTGCGGGCCATCCACTGCGGCAATGCCCCGCCCGACAGCGACACGGCCAAGCCGGCGAGCAAGCCGATGATCAGCGGATTGGTGGCCAGGCGCGCCAATGCCTGGCCGAGTTGACGGTGCCACGTTCCTGCGCGAGAGCGGCTTCGCTCGGCCAGGGTCAGCAGCAGCGGAATCATGATCACGTTCTCGACGATCATGTTCAGCGCCAGCGCCACGCCAGCCACCGGCGCCATCATCAGCAGCAGGATCGGATAGCCGACGAATCCGCTGTTCGAGCAGGTCATGCCCATGACGTAGATCGTGCTGGTCGTTGCGTTCAAGCCCGCAATGCGCCGGCACCACAGAAGGCCGAGCCCCAGCACGGCGAGGGACCCGGCCAGATAGGCCAGCAGGTAGCCGACATCGAGAATCTCGAGAATCTGCCGTTGGGCCACGGCGCTGAAGACCAGCGATGGCAGCGCCAGTTTGATGACGAACTTGCCGAAGACCCGCATCTCCACCTGGGTGAACCAACCGGCGCGGGTGGTCAGGAACCCGATCAGGATGACAAGGTAGATCGGGCCTGTGACGCTGAGAACTTCGAGCATTGGGCAGGGGCGCGAAAATCGGATTGCCTTCGGCAGCCGTCACCGCCAGACGTGTCAGTCGAGCGCCGACTCCGGCGCACCCAGCGCCAGCCAGCCGCCGTCGGCATTCAGCGTCGCGCCGGTGACGAAACTGGCCTTTGCCGACGCCAGGAAGGCGATCACCTCGGCGATCTCGGCCGGCTGCGCCAGGCGTGCCATCGGCGTGCGCCGCACGATGGCCGCGGTGTCGAGCGCGCCCTTGCGTTCGAGCTCGTCGACCAGCGCGGTGCGCACGTAACCCGGTGCCACCGCATTCACGCGCAGGCCGCTGCGCGCCCATTCGCAGGCCATCGCACGCGTCATCGCGGCGATGCCGGCCTTCGCGGCGCCGTAGGCATTGCGCATCGGGATGCCGGCCTGGCCGGCGATCGAGGCGATGTTGACGATCGCGCCGCTGCGCTGCACGAGCATCGCTTTCGCCACTTCGCGGCTCATCAGGAAGGTGCCGCGCAGGTGCACGTCGAGCACGCGGTCGAAGGCGTCGACGTCCTGATCGACGGTGGGCGCGGCCTGCTCGCCGATGCCGGCGTTGTTGACGAGGATGTCGATGCGGCCGAAGCGCTGCATCACCGCGGCCACGGCGGCGCTGACGCTGGCGGCGTCGGCGACGTCGCAGCCGAGCCCGACATGCGCCGGGCCGAGCTCGGCCGCGCGCTGCACGGCGGCAGGTTCGCGCAGGTCGAGCAGCGCGACATGGTCGACATCGGCCGCGAGCCGCTGCGCGGTGGCCCAGCCGATGCCGTCGGCCGCGCCGGTCACGATCGCGACGCTCACAGCCACCCCACCACGCTGGGCAATTCGACGCGCCGGATCAATCGCGTCTCCTGCGCGACGATCAGATGCTCCGATGCCGCGAGGTATTTCGGAAAGTCCGGGTGCGTGTCGCGTGCGTGGCAACGCTGCTCGTAGTCGGCCAGGCTGTCGTAGCCCCACAGGTGCACGAACTGGTTCTGCGGCCCGACATGGCTGGTCCAGAAGCCCAGCGGCGACCCCAGCGTGGCCAGCAGGATCGGCATCGCCAGGCGGTCGAAGACTTCGACGAACTCACCCATCTTGCGCAGCCGGATGGTGTAGGTGCGGTGATCGACGATCGGCTTGCCGCTGGCCGCGACGATCGCTTCAGGCCGCATGGCGCTGCTCTCCGGTGGTCGCCTGCGCTGCGGCGGCGATGTGGCGGCCGGTGAGCCAGCCGAAGGTCATGTTCGGGCCCAGCGTGATGCCGGCGGCGGGGTAGTTGCCGCCCATCATGCTGGCGCGGTCGTTGCCCACGGCATAGAGGCCCTCGACCACCGTGCCGCGCCGCGTCAGCACCTGGCCGGCGACGGTGGTGCGCAGGCCGTCGAAGGTGCCGAGGTCGCCCATCAACAGCTTCACCGCGTAGTACGGCCCGCTGCCGATCGGCGCGACACACGGGTTGGGCTTGTGCTCGTGGTCGGCGAGGTAGCGGTTGAAAGACGTGCTGCCGCGGCCGAATTGCAGGTCCTGGCCGTTGACCGCGCCGACGTTGTACTCGCGTACGGTTTGTTCGAGCGCCGCGGCGTCGACACCGGCCTTCGACGCCAACTCGGCGAGCGTCGCGCCCTTGATCAGGTAGCCGCTGCGCTCCAGCGCGCCGGTCGGCATCGGTGCCGGCTTGGCGTAGCCGAGGCCGTACTTGGCGAGCGTCGCCTGGTCGCAGACCAGCCACGCGGCGGTCTCGGCCTCGCCTTCGCAGGAGCGGATCATCGCGGCGCCGACGTCGTGGTACGACTCCGATTCGTTGCAGAAACGCCGGCCCTTGCGCGTGACGCCGATGACACCCGGCTTGTAGCGGTCGAGCAGGTGCGGGAACACGCCCGTTTCGCCGTTCGCAAACACGACCTTCGACACCGGCATCCACGCCGACGCCGAGGGGAAGCGGATGTCGAACTGGCCGCCGGCGTCTTCGGCCATGCGAATGCCGTCGCCGGTGTTGCCGGTGGGCACCGGCGACAGGTGCTCGCCGCCGCGCTTCAAGTGCGGGTAGGCAGCGCGGATGCGCTCGATGTCGTGCGGAAAGCCACCGCAGGCGAGCACCACGCCGTGGCGTGCGTTGACCTGCACGTCGACGCCGTCGCGCGCGACGACCGCACCAAGCACGGCGGTGGCCTCGCTGACCAGGCGCCGCGCCGGCGACGAGGTCCAGATCGGGATGCCGAGGTCGAGCGCCGATTTCGCCAGCCGCGCCGCGAGCGCGTTGCCGCTGGTGACGTTGATGCCGCGCCGGTACAGCAGCAGTTCCTTGACGTGGTGGGCCAGGCGCTTGGCGACGTAGATGAACGACGTCAGCGACTTGGTCGCGTTGAAGAAGTGCTTCAGGTCGGCGTTGGACGAATTGAACATCATGCCGATGAAGGTGATGGTCGCGAGTGGCGGGCGCAGCCGCGCCATGTCGGCGCCGAGGCCGCGGATGTCGAAGGGCGCGGCCAGGATCGAGCGCCCGATGTCGACGCCGCCCGCCACGGTGGGGTGGTAGTCGGGGTACAGCGTCGGCACGAACTTGACGCTGGTCTCGCGCTCGAACCACTCGACCATCGCCGGCGCGTTGTCGAGGAAGGCATCGACAGCGGCCTCGTCGAAGAAGGCACCGGTCTCGTTATTCAGGTACTCGCGTGCGGCCTCGCGCGTGTCGGCGACGCCGTTGGCCTTGGCGTGCGGGTTGCCCGGCATCCACAGCACGCCGCCGCTGAACGCGGTGGTGCCGCCGAACACCGGCTCCTTCTCGGCGACGATGACGTCCAGCCCGGCCTTGCGTGCGGCGATCGCGGCCGCGAGGCCACCGGCGCCCGAGCCGACCACCAGCACATCGCATTCGATGGTGTTCACTGCTTGTCTCCTGCGACTTGCGCCGTGTCGTTGTAGCCGGGCCGGGGCACCATGTCCATCAGCATGCAGTCGAGGCCGCCGTCGACCACCAGTTCGGTGCCGTTGACGTAGCCCGCGCGATCGCTGAGCAGGAACAGCGCGGGCTCGGCGATGTCGATCGGCTCGCCGACGCGCCGGCTCGCGGTGACCGCCGCGCGCTTGGCCTCGAAGCCCGGCACCTCGTAGAACTTGGCCGACAGCGCGGTGCGGATCATGCCCGGGCAGATGGCGTTGCTGCGCACGCCGCGCGGGCCCCACTCGGCCGCCAGTTGCTTGTTCAACAGCAGCACGCCGGCCTTGCTGGCGCTGTAGGCGCCGCTGCGCGTCTGCGGATGCAGCGACGAGATCGATGCCACGTGCACCAGGCTGCCGCGGCCCCGCGCCAGCATGTCGCGGCCGAACTCGCGTGCGCACAGCAGGTAGCCGGTGAGGTTGACCGCCAGCACCGCGTTCCAGTCGGCCAGGCTGACTTCGTCGAGCGCGCCCGGGCGCAGCAGGCCGGCGTTGTTGACCAGGCCGTCGATCGGGCCGAGCTCGGACCGCGCCCGCGTGGCGGCAGCGCACACCGCGGCTTCGTCGCCGATGTCGCATTCGATGCCGACGGCCGCGGCGCCGGTGCCCGCGATCTGCCGCTGCCGCCTGCTGCACGGCGTCGCCGTTGCGGTCGATCAGCGCGACGCGCGCTCCGACGCCGGCCAGCGCGTCGGCGATCGCGCGCCCGATGCCGCTCGCCGCGCCGGTGACGGCCACCGTGCGCCCGGCCAGGCCCAGCCAGTGCGCGCCGCCGGCCCCAGACGAATCGGGCCTGCGTGGGTTGTCTGCGGTGCTCGGGCTCATCGTCGAAACTCCCCTATGGCGTCGGTTGCGCATCGTAGGAACGGCGGGCCGCGGCGGCAATTCAAAAAGGCCGCGTAGGGCAGGACAATTCGTGCATCCACGATCCCGGCAATCCGACGATGGCGACCCACATCCCCAACTATGCGCTGTACGGCGACAAGGTGCAGCCCGCGTGGCTCGACATGGTGCATTTCGAGTGGATCCACGAGCGCTCGTCGCTGTTCGACTACGAGATCGCGCCGCACTTCCACGACGGCCAGATCCAGTTGCTGTACATCACGCAGGGCGGCGGCGAGGTCTTCATCGACGGCGCGAAGTGGCCGCTCGCGCCGCGCACGCTGGTCGTGGTGCCGGCGCGCCACGTGCACGGTTTTCACTTCCTGCCCGACATCGACGGCCCGGTGGTGACGGCCGCGCAGCGCCCGCTCGAATCGCTGGCCGCCGTGGCGGCGCCCGACGTGCTGCCGCATCTGCGCCGACCCCTGGTACTGACCGTGCCCGACCCGGTGCGCCATGCCGACGCACTGATGCCGCTGTTCGAGGCCATCGCACGCGAGAGCCGCGCGCATTCCAGCGGCGACGTCGCGGCGGGCAGCGCGCTGCTGCTGGCGGTGTTCGTGCAGATCGCGCGCATCGCCAAGGCCTTGCAGGTCAACGGCGACGACGGCGGCGGCGATGCCGCGGCGCGTTCACGCAAGGCGGTGCAGGTCGAGCGATTCCGTGCGCTGGTCGATGCGCGCTTTCGCGAGCGCTTGCCGGTCGAGGCCTATGCCGCGGCGGTGGGCCTGAGCGCGGGCCAGTTGTCGCGCCTGTGCCGCGACACGCTCGGCCGCTCGGCGCTGGCGGTGATCAACGCGCGCGTGGTGCACGAGGCCGAGCGCGAACTGGTGTATTCGACGCTCACCGTGAAGCAGATCGCCGGCCTGCTCGGCTTTGCCGACGAGGCCTACTTCGGCCGCTTCTTCAAGCGCCAGACCGGCCGTACGCCGACCGACTTCCGCGACGCGGCGCGGCGGCGCCTCTCGCCGGCTCACAAGGCGTAGGCCGCGGCGCGTGCGGGCTCGCCGCCAACTCAGACGCGTTCGATCCTCGCCCTGCCCGACTGGACGGCAAACCTCGCCAGTGTCGCGATCGCCGTGTCCCTGGCGGTCACGTCGTCGACCACGCGCAACGACACGCTCAGCTGCTGCGGCGTGATGTCGGCAATGCCGTAGCCCTTGCGTTCGGCGTCGGCGAAGACGAAGTGCGGGTTCTCGGCCAGCAGCTCAGCGGTCTTGGCGTTGCCGCCGGACCGTGACGTGATGCCGGTGCCGCAGAACTCGACGCCGACGCTTGCGCTGGTAGCGTCGGCGTAGTCGGCCAGCACATGGCCGACCCAGTTCTCGTGCACGTCGCCGCCGAGCAGCACCGGGTTGGCCACGCGATGCTTGCGCAGCGCATCGACCAGCCGCAGGCGCGCCGGCGCGTAGCCGTCCCAGCCGTCGTTCCACAGGCTCTGCCCGGCACCCGCCTTGAAGTCACGTGGGCCGAACAAGGTGGTCTGGCCGAGCAGGTTCCAGCCGCCCTCGCCGGCGCCGCGGCCGAAGCTGTCGGCGAGCCAACGCTCCTGTTCGGTACCCAGCATCGTGCGCGCCGGGTCCATCCAGGGGGCGCAGGTGGCTGGGATCGACGGTGCTGGAGCCGGGCCGGCCGCCGCGCGTGCAGGCATGGGGGCCGCGGTACTGGCGTGCGTCGAGCAGGTGCATCGTGGCGAGGTGGCCGAAGCGCACCTGACCATAGATGCGCATCTCTGCCCCCGTGGCCAGCCCGGCCAGCGCGCGCGTGAGTACGCTCGCGCGCAGCGGCATGTGCTCGTAGAAGGCCTGGTAGGCGGCGGCGCGCCGGGCCGCGAAATCGGCCACCGGCGGGCCGCTGTCGCCAGCGGTGAGCCCGGCGTAGTCGTTCTGCACTTCATGGTCGTCCCACACCACGAACCAGGGGCAGGCGGCGTGGGCGGCCTGCAGATCGGCGTCACCCTTGTACAGCGCGTAGCGCTTGCGGTAGTCATCCAGCGTCAGCGCCCAGGTGCCCGTGCCCTGGCGCACGGCATTGACCGCACCGGGGTATTCGTAGATGTAGTCGCCGAGGAACACCACCGCATCCGGCTGGTCGGCGACAAGATGCCGCCAAGCGCCGAAGTAGCCGTGTTCCCAGCGCTGGCAGGAGGCGTAGGCCAGGCGCAGGGCCGCGGGCTTGGCGTCGGGCGCGGGCAAGGTGCGGGTGCGACCCGGCGCACTGACCCAGTCGTTGCCGTCGCCCCCGACCATGAAACGGTAGAAGTAGCTGCGCTCACTGTCCAGCCCGCCCACTTCGACATGCACGCTGTGGCCCAGCGCGGGCAGCGCCTGCGCCTGGCCCTTCTGCGCAATGCGCGCGAAGGCCTCGTCGTGCGCCAGTTCCCAGCGCACGGTGATCGGTGTGTCGGGCAGGTTCGAACCACCGAACAGGCCCGTCTGCACCAGCCGCGTCCACAGCACCACGCTGTCGTGCAGCGGCGAGCCACTGGCGACGCCGAGCGAGAAGGGGTTGTTGCGCAGACGCGGCTGACTCCATGCGCTGCGCGGCAAGCACAGCGTGCCGGCAGTGGCAGCGGCCAGGCGCAGCAGGTGGCGGCGGTCGGTGCGGGATGGGTGCATATGGGCGCTGGTGTCGGGCGAAGACGGTCAGCGTGAAGAATACGCCGGGGGTGACGGAGTCGACGCATCGTGCTGCCGTTCGCCTGAGCCGTGAAGCGCCCCCGCACCGCGATGCTGCGCCCGGCCCATGCGCAGGAAGCGCGGGCGGCGGCCGAGATGTCGCGCGCGTTGATCGAGGCCGGGCTCGGCCGGCGCGGCGCGCCGCGGTGAATGGCGTCACTGATCAGCCACACCGACACCGTGGCGTTGGTCGCCCATGACGCTCGCGCATCGAGGGCTTTGCCGTGATGCAGTTCGGCAACGAGCATGCGCATCTCGTGCTGCTGTGCGTGCAACCGCTAGCGCGGCATCGGGGCATCGGCAGGCGCCTGACCGAGTGGCTGGTCGAGTCGGCCCGGGTCGCCGGCATCCAACTGATTCGGCTCGAACTGCGCGCTGACAACGCAGCGGCCCTGGCCTTCTATCGCAGGCTCGGCTTCACCGAGACGCAACGGGTGCCGGGCTATTAACGACGGCCTGATCCCGGCACGGCGCATGATGCTGCGGCTGCGCGCATGACGCTGCAGCAGACGATGCGCCGTCAAGCGTCGCCGGGCCGCGCTCGTCACCCGGTTCGCAGGCCAGATCGGCGCAGCGTCCTTGCGATCGCTGTCAGGCATCGCCTACGCCGGATCCACCGCTCGTCCGATGGTGCGATCGGGGCCGCGCGGCAAGGATCCACCCTCACACCAAGGAGATTCCCGTGAACACCAAGATCCTGACCGCATTCTTCGTTGCTGCAACCATGCTGGCGCCCCTTGCGGCCCGTGCCGCGGATGGCGATGCCGACCGCAAGAACCCCGTGGCGTTCGTCAAGGACTCCGTCATCACCACCAAGGTCAAGACCAAGCTGGCGGCGGAGAAGATGAGCAGCCTGGCGAAAATCAGCGTCGATACCGACCGCAACGGCATGGTGGTTCTGAGCGGCACCGCCAGGACACAGGACGCCGTGGACAAGGCGGAGGCGATCACGCGCGACACCGAAGGCGTCGTCTCGGTGCAGAACAACATCAAGGTCAAGAAGGACGACTGAACTCGGGCTTCGACGGCGTCGCACGCGACGCCGTCGCCCGGCCAAACCCGGGCCCGCGGGCTCGGGCCCGCACCCGTACGAGCCCAGCGCTCAGCGGCCGCGCCAGCCGCGGCCGTAGTGCCGGCCGTAGCCGTAGTGAGCCCCGTAGCCGATCAGGGCGCCCAGCACCAGGCCCGTCCCGAACTGCGGATAGGCCGGCTCGTAGTACACGGGGGCGGGCACCGGGTAGCTTTGATACACCGGCTCGGCAGTGCCCTGGTACACCGGCTCGCGATAGCCTTGATACACCGGCCGTTCGACATACACCGGTGGCGGCCGCGAAGACACGGGCGGGCCGCTGCGCGTGCGGGGCGGCGGGGCGTATTGCGGTTGTGCGTACTGCGGCGACGCGATCTCGCCCTCGGGGGCAGCCTGCACTTGCACTTGCACGTAGCGCCCCGGGTCCTGGCGCATCTGCGTCGTGTATTGCCTGCCGCCGTACTCGTAGACCACGCTGTACGCCGTCGTGCGGTCCTCGTAGGTGTTCTGCGTCGTGCAGCGGCGCACGCTCTGAGACTGGCCCGCCTGGCCCCCGGACTCGATGTTGTTGCCGACCACCGCGCCGCCGAACACACCGAGTGCAGTCGCCGCGGCCCGCCCTGCGCCAGCACCGACGGCGTTGCCCATCGCGCCACCCGCGATGGCACCGATCAGCGCCCCGGCGCCGGAGGGCTGCCGCCCAACCGCCACCAGCTCGTCACTGCAGGCCTGGCGCGGCACCACCACCTGCTGGACGATCGGCGTAACGGAAACGACAGTGCCGCGATCGGTTTCATGGGGAGCCGGCGGCACCGACGGACTCGCTTCGTACGGCCGGCCGCGCGACGGCGTTTGCGCCCAGCTCGAACTTGCCAGGGCCAAAGCGGTCAGGACCAGCGTGGATGCAACGGCAATGGTCTTCATGGCAATCCCCTCGCAAGGCGTTGGGAACCCCGTCGGGTTCATGCAGCGATGGTACGCGCCACGCCTTCGCCCTGGCGTTGCCCCTTGGTAAAGCCGTGAAGCCAAGTGCAACGGTCACCGCGCGATGGCGCGACAGCGACGATCTCGCCGGAGGGCACTTTGCGCGTGACGCCGGCCGTCGATAGAGGATCGACCCGCCGCAGGCCATGTCTGTTCGCCATCGCACAGACCTGTGCTGACGTTGGCCAGACACTCGTTGACGAACGGGCCGTTGCCGCATGCGTGGCGTTGCGTCGCCGCCGGCCCCGGAAGTTGCAGCACGGCGCGGTTGCCGGGTGTGTGACTCGTCGGGTGCCCGCGACGCGCAACCCATGCTTGCCCGCATGGCACCCGTGGACATCATCGACCCGCAATCAGGGTCTCAACCGCGAAAGGACAAGATCATGACCGTCGCACGAATCACCGAAATCAGCAGCGTCAGCGGGGTGAGTTTTCAGGACGCGATCGCCCAGGGTGTGGAGCGTGCCAACAAGACGCTGAAGAACGTCAAGGGCGCCTGGGTGAAGGACCAGGAAGTGACCATCGACAACGGCAAGGTGACGGGATACAAGGTCATCCTGAAGGTGACATTCATCCTGTCGGATTGAGCAAAGCCTTGCCGCGACCGTGCCCGGCCGGGGCATGGCAACGGGGCATCAACCACCCCGCCACAGCCATGCCTCGGTCATCGCGCACGGCGTCTCGGTGACGCCGCAGCTGGCGGCGCGACATCCACGGCCATGACGAGCATCATCGACAGCGTTGCCTACCGGAATGGCCAGCGCCTGGGCGACATCGCCATCGACGACGTCAGCGAAGTCATCGCGCAGCCCGAGACGTTCGTGTGGCTCGGGTTGCACGAGCCGGACGACAAGCTGTTGCGAAAGGTCCAGGAAGAGTTCGGCCTGCATGAACTCGCGATCGAAGACGCCCACCACGCCCACCAGCGGCCCAAGATCGAGGCCTACAGCAACTCCATCTTCATCGTGCTGAAGACGGCGCAGTTGGTGCAAGGGCAGGTCGTCTATGGCGAGACCCATCTCTTCGCCGGTTCGAACTTCCTGGTGTCCGTGAGGCACGGCGCCTCGTCGAGCTATGCCCAGGTGCTCGATCGCCCCGCGGAGAGCACGATGGCGCTTGCCAAGGGCCCAGGCTTTGCCCTTTATGCGGTGCTGGACTTCGTGGTCGACAACTACCAGCCCATCGTGACGCAGTTCGAGAAGGACTTCGAGGCGATCGAAACGGACATCTTCAAGGATCAGTTCGACAGGCTGGTCATCGAACGGCTCTATGACCTCAAGCGCCATCTGCTGGCGTTGCGCAACGCGGCGCTACCCGTGGCCGACATCAGCGCCGAATTGATTCGTCTCCACGAAGACCTGATCCCGAAGGAGCTGCGAGCCTATTTCCGCGACGTCCAGGACCATGTGTCGCGGCTGGTGGGCCTGCTCGACGGCATGCGCGAGATGTTGACCACCGCGATGCAGGTGAACCTCGCGCTGGTGGCCAACAACCAGAACGAGGTCGTCAAGCGCCTGGCCGGCTGGGGCGCGATCCTGGCCATTCCGACCGTCACGTTCAGCCTGTACGGCATGAACTTCGCGTGGATGCCGGAGTTGAAATGGACGCCGGGATATCCGATGGCCGTGGCCATGACGTTGCTGGGGTGCGTCTTCGTTCACCGCCGCCTGCGCCGGGCTGGATGGGTCTAGACCTCGCCACGAGCCCGCTCGGCACCTGTGCCGGTCTTCAGCGCCGTGGCCGCAGCGGCAGATCGTTCTCGCGCAACATCACCGGCTCGATCGAGCCGCCGTTCACGCGGCGCATGACGGCAGCGTCGATTTCGCTGCGATTGGCCTCGTACGTGGCGACGGCGTCGCTGCCATCCGGTTGGGCGTCGAACCGGTAATGAAGCACCTGCTTCGACAGACTCGCACCGATCGGCTGGCCCGCAGGCATCGCCACCCAGAACCGCACGGCACCCGAGTCCGGATGGAACGACGGTGGCGGCAACGGGCCGCGGGCGACTTCGTCGCTCACCGCGCCGTGCCTGAGGTCTTGCGGTCGCGCGACGGGGCCATGCCGACCTGCCGGATCGTCGCAGTCACTTCTTCGCCAACGCAGGTTTGGGGCTGCTCGGAGGCGTCGGCGTTCCGCCACCCGTGGTTGGCGCCATCGGCGCCGGCTTCACCTGCTTCGGCTTCTTGGCTTCCTTGTTGCCGCGGTTCCCCTTGCTCATCTCGGTCTCCTCGATGGTCTTGCCGGCACCTTGTTGTGCAGGCTGAATTGACATCCTGTGCGCCGCTGGCCATCGCGTCGGTGCGCTGACGCACACATCGGCGTGGAGATGGGCCCTGGCGCGCAACGTGCATGAACGGCCCTGGCACCGCCAGGAACCTACCTGCAGTTGCGCCGGTCACACAGCACTGGACAGATCTCTTCTTTCCCACGGATCACCCGTGCCGCAGGTGTTGTGGCAGCTATGCTCGGCGCTTCAACGCCCAGAGGAAGCGATGACTCCGCAAGGCGGCCGCAGCGACCCCGGTTCTCTGCCACAGGGCAAGCGCCACATGAGTTTTGCGCTGCGCATCAGCGCGGTCGGGCCCGCACATCGCGGCGAGCGGCGCTGCGAGCAGCGGTGAGTGTCGCGACATGCCGCTCACGCAGACCATCCGCTTTACCAGCAGCTTCGACGGCGACGCGCATTGCCTATGCGACCGCGGGCCAGGGACCGCCACTGGTGAAGGCGCCCAACTGGCTGAGTCATCTGGAGTACGAGTGGCGCAGCCCGATCCTGCACCACTCGGTGGCGGAACTCAGCCGGCATCACACGCTGGTGCGCTTCGACCAGCGCGGCTGTGGCATGTCCGACTGGGACGTTGCCGATCTAGGTTTCGAGGCCTGGGTGCGTGACATCGAAGCCGTGGTCGACACGCTGGGCTTGACGCGTTTTCCGCTTTTCGGCAAATCGCAAGGCGCCGCGATCTCGATTGCCTATGCCGTGCGGCATCCCGAGAAGGTGAGCCACCTGATCCTGTTCGGCTCGTACTGCCGGGGAATCCTGCACCGGGGCCTGCCGCAGCGCAACCTGGATGAAGCCAATGCGCTGCTGACGCTGCTGGAATTGGCCTGGGGCACCGATAACCCGGCATTCCGCCGCGTCTTCAGCACCCAGCTGATGCCCGGCGCGTCGCTCGACGACTTGCGCAACTTCGAGGAGTTGCAGCGCATGGCGACCTCGCCGCGCAACGCGGTGCGCTTCCTGCAGGAGGTGTTCCGATGCGACGTGCGCGAGCTGGCGCCCAAGGTGCGTTGCCCGACCCTCGTGCTCCATTCGCGCCACGATGCCCGGGAATCGTACGAAGAGGGCAAGCTGACCGCATCGCTGATCCCGGGGGCACGCTTCGTTACCCTGGAAAGCGCCAACCACATCCTGATGGAGGATGAACCGGCCTGGGCCGAGTTCGTCGCCGCGCTGCGCGATTTCCTGCCCTTGCCCGCGCCCGCGGCCGATGCCATCGGCAGCGGCGCGGCGGGCCTGCCCGCACTGTCTGCGCGCGAGCGGGAGGTGCTGGAACTGATCGCGCACGGCCTCGGCAACGACGAAATCGCAGCGCATCTCTTCCTCAGCACGAAGACCGTGCGCAACCACATCACGCGCATCTTCGCCAAGGCCGACGTGACGACCCGCGCCCAGGCCATCGCCCGGGCGCGAGACGCCGGGTTCGCCCGCGAACCGCTGGCCGCGCGCAAGCGCGACTAGGTCCGCGGCCCTGGTCGCTGCGCCCTGCGCGCGGCCGCAGCGCGCAAATGGGGGCTGGCGCCTCACGACACCGGCACATCGCCCTGATCGAATGGCTGCACATCGGACACCCGCATCCTTGCGGGCTCCGGTGCTGGCCAACGGAGGCGATCATGACCCGACAATCATTCCCGACCCTTGCGGGTGCGAGCCTTGCCGCCGCGTGCGCGCTGGTGTCTGCGGCCGCGCTGGGCCAGACCCTGACCGGGGCGAGCGCGTGGAGCGATCGCGAGCGGCTGTTTGCGCACTTCGAACGCGCCACCGAGGGTCATCTCAAGGCGCTGTATCTGCGCTGCGCGCGTGATTCGAGCGAACGCCTGCTCTCCTTCGACGAGGCTGCCCGCTGCTCGATTGCCGGCGAAGCCCTGAAGGCGCGCAGCTTCGGCGGCGATTTCAACGCGCTGCTCGCATGGTGGCGGCAGCACCGCGATGACCCGCTCGACGAACCGACCGATGAGCGCACGCCGGTGGTGGAGGCGGCACGCAGAAACCCCTGACGGAGCGGCCGGCCCCGTGCGCCGCGCCGGAGCGTGGACCGTCAACCGCCGCGGCGACCCAGAAACCATTGCAGCATGCCGGGGCGTGCCGAATGGTGTGCGCGGCTGACGATCAGATTCGAGGCCAGGTACAGGCCGTTGAGCAGGCGACTCGCGCGCTCGATGCTCATGCCGGGCCAGCTGGCGATCTTTCGCAGCGGCGCCGACTCCTTGCGCAAGCGCTCGATGGCAGGCCCCAGTGCACCCGGTGTGGCCAGGCCCTGCGTTGCCGGGTTGCGCAACGCACGATACGCGGCCGTGCCGGCAATCTCGTTCAACAAGTCGACGCGCGGGCCATGCAGCGCCAGCGTCCACAGAGCCGGCGCGAGGGGGTGATACGCATCGGCGTCGGCGATGCGTTCGTGCATCCAGTGCCCCGGCGGGCGAACGCCAGGCGGTTCGACTTCGAGGGTCTTCAAGCTGCCCAGCGCGCGCACAGTGCCGCGCACGATGCTGCGCGGTGAGTGGTAGAGCATCTGCTCGGGAAACAGGGTGACGGGCCAAACCCCTTCATCACACTGCAGATAGACCAGCGCCGACTCGCGAAGCCGCACGCAAGCCGCCACGGTCTCCAAGGCATCGGCACCTTCGCGCCGCCGCTCCAACACACGCAGTTCGCCCTGCAGGGTGGTCGAGAGGATGGTTTGACGCCGCAACCCGGCGTGCGCAGCGGTGGCTGCCTGGTGGCGAAGAGCGTCGAATGCGCTGACGCGCCATAGCGTAGGTTCTGCGATTTCTTGCATCGTTGTCACGTGAGCGGAGAGCCGCGCCAGTGTAGGCAGGCCTGTCGCCGCAGATGCAGCGAGTGGCAACCAACTGCAACGATCCACTTACAAGACCGGTCGCGGCTCGTGCGCGCGGCCGCTGCGGCCGGCCCACGCCGATCAGCGGCCCTGCAGCGCGCTGCCCACCAGCTATGGATCAAGCCGGTGTCATGCCCCGTCCAGTGCGGTGCGTACCCGCTCGCCGATCGCCAGCGCCGCAGTAAGCCCCGGCGACTCGATGCCGAACAGGTTGGCGAGCCCCGGCACGCCGTGCACGTCGGGGCCGTCGATGGCGAAGTCCTGCGCCGTTTCGCCCTGGCGGCTGAGCTTCGGACGCACGCCGCTGTAGTCGGGCTGCAGGCTGCCGTCGGGCAGGCCCGGCCAGTAGCGGCGGATCGCAGCGTAGAAACTCTCGCCGCGCGCGGCGTCGACGCCGTAGTCGATCGCTCCGTCATCGGGCAGCCACTCGGTGTCGGGGCCGAAGCGGCCCTGGCCGGCAAGGTCGAGCGTCAGGTGCACGCCCAGGCCCGCCGCCTCGTGCAGCGGGTAGATCAGGCGCGAGAACGGCGCGCGCACCCCGCTCAACGTGAAGTAGTTGCCCTTGCAGCGGTGCGTGCGGCGCACGTGTTGCGGCGCCAGGCCCTCGATGCGCGCGGCGACCGCGCTGGCCGCCAGCCCGGCCGCGTTGACGAGGCAGCGTGACTGCAGGCGCATCGGCTCGGCGCCGCCGACGTCGAGCACGAAACCGCCCTGCACCACCCGTGCGGCCACGAGCGGGCACTTCAGCGCCAGCGCCGCGCCATGGTCCTCGGCCTCGCCGAGCAGGCTCTGCATGAAGCCGTGGCTGTCGACGACGCCGGTGACGCTCGAATGCAAGGCCGCGGTCGCGTGCAGCGCCGGCTCGAGCGCGCGCGCGGCGGCAGCGTCGATCAGCCGCAAGCCTTCGACGCCGTTGGCCTGGGCATTGCGCGCCAGCTGCTCGAGGGCCGGAAGCTGGTCGTCGTGCGTGGCCACCAGCAACTTGCCGCAGAGGCGGTGTGCGATGCCATGCGTCTCGCAATACGGGACCAGCAGGCGGCGGCCCTCGACGCACAGCCGCGTCTTCAGCCAGTCGGCCTGCGAATACAGCCCGGCGTGGATGACCTCGCTGTTGCGCGCGCTGGTGACGCTGCCGATCGCACCCTCCGCTTCGACGATCACCACCTCGTGGCCGGCCCGCGCCAGCGCACGCGCGATCGCCAACCCGACGACGCCGGCGCCGACGACGACGCAGCCGACGCGCTCCATGCTCAGGCACTCACGGCGGCGGCTGCCCGCGCGCGGCGCCTGCGCGCCGCCGCGGCCGGCGGGCTGACGGCCGGCAAGCCGCCGAAGAACAGCTCGGCAACGATCGGCGCCAGCGTGTCGTGGCTCAGCGTGCCGCCGGGCTTCATCCAGGTGAAGGTCCAGTTGATCATGCCGAACAGCAGCATCGCCAGCGGCGTGGCCAGCGGCGCCAGGTCGGGCCGCACGCGCGTGATCGCTGCGGCGAAGGCCGCCACGACGCGGCGCTGGCCCGCTTCGACCTGCGCGCGCTCGGCGTCGTGCAGGAACTTGACGTCTTCGGTGAGCACGCGGTGCGCATGTTGCGCATCGGCATACGCCGCGGTGAAGCGGCGCAGCAGCGCATCGAGCTCGGCCGCCGGTGGCAGCCCTTCGGCCTTCACCGCGGCGACCAGCGCTTCGAGCCGCGCCACGTGGTCGCCGGCGATCTGCGCCAGCAGCGCATGCTTGTCGCGCACATAGTGGTACAGCGTGGCCTTGCTGACCGCACTGGCCGCGGCGACCTCGTTCATCGACGCCGCGGTGTAGCCGCGCCGCGCGAACAGCTCGGCGGCGCGCCGCAGGATCAGCGCGCGCTGGTCGTCGTAGCTGGCGGCACGGGTGCGGGACATGACCGGGTGCCGCCGCGTCAGCGTTCGTCGAACGACAGCACGACGCGGTCGGTCAGCGGGTGGGCCTGGCAGGTGAGCACGAAGCCGCTGGCGACCTCGGCCTTGTCGAGCGCGAAGTTGCGCTCCATGCGCACCTGGCCTTCGACGACCTTGGCGCGGCAGGTGCCGCAGACGCCCGAGGTGCAGGAGAACGGCACCTCGAGCCCGGCCGCAGAGGCGCAGTCGAGGATGCTGGCCTGGTCCTTGCGGAACGCGATCTCGCGCCGCAGGCCGTCGCGCACGATGACGACGCGCGCGTTGTCGGCGTCGCCCGGCAGCGCCTGGTGCACCACGGCACCGCCGGCCTGTGGCGCGAGGCCGAAGCGTTCGATGTGGATGCGGTCTTCGGGCACACCGGCGGCCAGCAGCGCCGCCTCGGCCTCGTCGTTCATCTGGAACGGCCCGCAGACGTAGACATGGTCGATGCCCGCTGCCGGCACCACGCTGGCCAGGAACTCGGCGATCTTGTCGCGGTTCATCGGGCCCCTGTTCAGCGGCGCGTCCGGGCGCCGGGCCGCCCCAAGCCCGGACAGCACCCCCTCGGGGGGCGCGAGCGCAGCGAGTTGGGGGTCCACACCCTCGGTGACTTCGTCGGAGAACACGTGGTGCAGCACCAGCCGCGTCATGGTGCGGTTCTTCAGGTCCTCGAGTTCCTCCTTGAACATCGTCGACTGCAGCCGGCGGTTGCCGTAGATCAGCGTGAAGCGGCTCGCCGGTTCGCGCGCCAGCACGGTCTTCATGATCGACAGGATCGGGGTGATGCCGCTGCCGCCGGCGATGCCGACGTGGTGCCGGTGCGCGGCGGCGTCCAGCGGCACGAAGAAGCGGCCCTGCGGCGCCATCACGCCGATCGTGTCGCCGGGCTGCAGCCGTTCGTTGATCCAGTTCGAGAACAGCCCGCCCTTGACCTGGCGCACGCCGACACGCAGTTCACCGTCGTCGACGCCGGCGCAGATCGAGTACGAACGCCGCAGGTCCTGGCCGTCGATGGTCTTGCGCAGCGTCAGGTACTGGCCCTGCGTGAAGCCGAAGACCTCGCGCAGCGCCGGTGGCACGTCGAAGCTGACGATCACCGCCTCGGCAGTGTCGGGTTCGATGCGGCGCACCGTCAGGTCGTGGAACAGGCTCGACATCGTGCGTGCCTTCAGATCGGCTTGAAGTGCTCGAATGGCTCGCGGCAGTCCAGGCAGCGGTGCAAGGCCTTGCACGCGGTCGAGCCGAACGCCGACAGCCGCTCGGTGTGGGCGCTGCCGCAGCGTGGGCAGGCCAGCGCCTCGGCACGGCGCAGGATGCGGATCGGCGAACCCTGCCCTGGCGGCACCGGGCCCGGCGGCGCGATGCCGTACTCGCGCAGCTTGCGCTTGCCGGCCTCGCTGATCCAGTCGGTGGTCCAGGCCGGCGCGCGCTGCAGTCGTCACCCGCGTCGGGCCCAGGCCGGCGGCGTCGAGCGCGTCGATGACGCTGCGCTGGATGACTTCGGTGGCCGGGCAACCGCTGTAGGTCGGCGTCAGCACGACCCGCAGGCCGCCGCCATCGGCGCACACGTCGCGCACGATGCCCAGGTCGCGCAGCGACAGTGCCGGCAGCTCGGGGTCGGGCACCTGGTCCAGCACGGCCCAGGCGGCTTGCACGTTCACCACGCGCCTCCCGGAAAACTGCGCTGCAGGCACTGCATCTCGGCCAGCAGGCGGCCCATGTGCTCGCTGTGCACGCCCAGCGAGCCGGTGCTGCGGAAGGCGCCTTCGGCCGGTATGCGCAAGCCCGCCGCGTCGAACACCGCGGCGATCTCGGCCTGCCAGGCTTCGCGCAGCGCGCTGCGCGCCGGGCCCAGGCCGCTGGCCACGGCCGCCGCATCGACCTCATCGGCGGCGAACATCTCCGGCACGAAGCGCCACAGTTCGGCCAGCGCCGTCTCGACGCGCCGGCGCGATTCGTCGGTGCCGTCGGCCAGCCGCACGACCCAGTCGGCCGCGTGCTGCTGGTGGTAGCGCGCCTCCTTGACGGCCTTGCCGGCGATTGCAGCCAGCTCGGCATCGCCCGAGTGCTGCAGCCGGTCCCAGTGCAGCTCGAGCCAGGTGGCGAGCATCAGGTTGCGCAACACCGTGAAGGCGAAATCGCCGCGCGGCAGCTCGGCGATCGTCAGGTTGCGGTAGTCGCGCTCGTCGCGCAGGAAGGCGAGTTGGTCCTCGTCGAACGTGCGATCCCTGCCCTGGCCCTCGATCTGGCCAGCCCGCGTCAGCAACGCGCGCGTCTGGCCGATCAGGTCGAGCGCGACATTGGCCAGCGCGATGTCCTCCTCGAGCACCGGCCCGTGGCCGCACCACTCGCCCAGCCGCTGGCCGAGGATCAGGCAGGTGTCGGCGAGGCGCAGCAGGTACTGCACCTGCGGCGTGAAGTCGAGCGAGATCGAGGCGGTCATCTCAGGCCAGCGCCGGGCCGCTCCCAAGCGGCCTGAGCTCCCCTCGGGGGACGCGAACGAAGTGAGCTGGGGGCGGAGATCTCAGGCCAGCGCCGGGCCGCTCCCAAGCGGCCTGAGCTCCCCTCGGGGGACGCGAACGAAGTGAGCCAGGGGTCGTCATGACTACATGTGGTCGACTTCGGCCGGCAGCTTGTAGAAGGTCGGGTGGCGGTAGACCTTGTCTTCCATCGGGTCGAAGTACATCGCCTTGTCGGCCGGGTCGCTGGCCACGATCTGGTCGGAGCGCACGACCCACACGCTGCAGCCCTCCTGGCGCCGCGTGTAGACGTCGCGCGCGAGCTGGATCGCCAGCTTCGCGTCGGCCGCGTGCAGGCTGCCGCAGTGCTTGTGGTCCAGGCCGGCCCTGGTGCGCACGAAGACTTCCCACAGCGGCCATTCGGTGCTCGTCACGCTCATGCGGCCTCCTTCATCGACTGTTTGCCGGCATGGGCCAGCGCGGCTTCGCGCACCCAGGCGCCGTCTTCCCAGGCCTTGACGCGGGCGGCCAGGCGTTCGCGGTTGCAGGCCCCATCGCCGCCGACGACGCGCCAGAACTCCGGCCAGTCGATGGCGCCGTGATCCCAGTGCCCGCGCGCGTCGTTCCAGCGCAGCTCGGCGTCGGGCAGCGTCACGCCGAGCACCTTGGCCTGGTCGACCGCGGCGTCGATGAACTTCTGGCGCAGCGTGTCGTTGGAGACGCGCTTGATGCCCCAGCGCATGCCCTGCGCCGAGTTCGGGCTCTGGTCGTCGGGCGGGCCGAACATCATCAGGCACGGCCACCACCAGCGGTTCACGGCGTCCTGCACCATCGCCCTCTGCGCATCGGTGCCGTCACGCATCATCACCAGCAGGCTGTCGAAGCCCTGGCGCTGGTGGAAGCTCTCCTCGCGGCAGATGCGGACCATCGCGCGCGCATACGGCGCATACGAGCAGCGGCAGATCGGCACCTGGTTCATGATCGCCGCGCCGTCGACCAGCCAGCCGATGGTGCCGATGTCGGCCCAGGTGAGCGTCGGGTAGTTGAAGATCGAGCTGTACTTGGCGCGGCCGCCGTGCAGCGCGTCGATCATCTGGTCGCGGCTGGTGCCCAGCGTCTCGGCCGCGGCGTACAGGTACAGGCCGTGGCCGCCTTCGTCCTGCACCTTGGCCAGCAGGATCGCCTTGCGCTTCAGCGTCGGCGCGCGGGTGATCCAGTTGCCCTCGGGCAGCATGCCGACGATCTCCGAGTGCGCGTGCTGGCTGATCTGGCGCAGCAGCGTCTTGCGGTAGTCGTCGGGCATCCAGTCCTTGGCCTCGATGAAGTCGCCGGCGTCGATGCGGGCGTCGAAGCGCTGCTGCAGCGCGACATCCTCGAGCGCGGAGCGTTCTTCCTTCGGTGCGGTGTCCATCGCCTGCGTGTACATCGCCCGCTCCTTCACTTCGGTCGCCGGTCGATCACGCGGCGGGCCTTGCCGACCAGCGTGCGCTCGATCGAATCCGGCATGCCGACGCTGACCGCGGTGCTGACGCCGATCAGCGACTTGATCTGATGCTGCAGTGCCGCGCCGATCAGCGCACGGTCGGCGCCGGTGTGCTGCGGCAGCACCTCGCAACGCACCTCCACCTCGTCGAGGTGGCCGTCGCGGGTGACGACCAGCTGGTACTGGCCCGAGAGCTGGCCCTGCTTGAGCACCAGTTCCTCGATCTGCGTCGGGAACAGGTTGACGCCGCGGATGATCAGCATGTCGTCCGAGCGGCCGACGATCTTGCCCATGCGGCGCATCGAACGCGCCGTCGGCGGCAGCAGCCGCGTCAGGTCGCGCGTGCGGTAGCGGATCACCGGCAAGGCCTGCTTGGTCAGCGTGGTGAACACCAGTTCGCCTTCACTGCCTTCGGGCAGGACTTCGCCGGTCTCGGGGTCGACGATCTCCGGATAGAAATGGTCTTCCCAGACCACCGGGCCGTCCTTGGCCTCGATGCATTCGCAGGCCACGCCCGGGCCCATCACTTCCGACAGGCCGTAGATGTCGACGGCGTCGAGCGCGGCCGACTGCTCGATGTCGGCCCGCATCGCCTCGGTCCAGGGCTCGGCGCCGAAGATGCCGATCTTCAGCGACGAAGCACGCGGGTCCAGCCCCTGGCGCCGCATCTCCTCGACGATCACCTGCATGTAGCTCGGCGTGACCATGATGATGTCGGGCTCGAGGTCGGTGATCAGTTGCACCTGCTTCTCGGTCTGCCCGCCCGACATCGGGATCACGGTGCAGCCCAGCCGTTCGGCGCCGTAGTGCGCGCCCAGCCCGCCGGTGAACAGGCCGTAGCCGTAGGCCACGTGCACGATGTCGCCGGCGCGCCCGCCCGCGGCACGGATCGAGCGCGCCATCAGGTGCGCCCAGTTGTCGATGTCGGCCTGCGTGTAGCCGACCACCGTCGGCTTGCCGGTGGTGCCGCTCGATGCGTGCACGCGCACCACCTGCTGCCGGGGCACCGCGAACATGCCGAACGGATAGTGGTCGCGCAGGTCCTTCTTGGTCGTGAACGGGAACTTCGCCAGGTCGGCGAGCGACTGGCAGTCCGACGGGTGCACGCCCTGGGCATCGAAGGCGCGGCGGTAGTGCGGCACATGCTCGTAGGCGTCGGCCAGGGTCTTGCGCAGCCGCTGCAGCTGCAGCGATTGCAGTTCGTCGCGGCTGGCGCGCTCGATCGGCTCGAGGTCGCCGGGGGCGGGGGTCTTCACCGGCATGGTCGTCTCCCGGAAAGTGTGCGCATCATGGCGGCAGAACAGGCTTGCCCCTGATCGTGTGCGAGCGGCCGCGGAACACCGCCACGCGCTTGCCGTGCTGGTTGGTGACCTCGGTGTCGTACAGACCGGTACGTCCGGTCTTGGACACTTCATGGCAGGTGGCGGTGAGCTCATCGCCGAGGTGGCTCGGCGCCATCAGGTCGACCGAGAAGCCCGAGGCCACGGTCCATTCGTTGTACGAGTTGCAGGCGTAGGCGAAGGCCGAGTCGGCCAGCACCGCGATCAGGCCGCCATGGCAGATGTCGTGGCCATTGAGCATGTCCTCGCGCACCGTCATCGCGAGCACCGCGCGGCCGGGCGTGACGCTGAGGATCTGGATGCCGAGCGATTTGGACGCGCGATCGTTGGCGAACATGCCCTCGCGCACGAGGTCGGCTGTCTGTTGCGGTGTCATGGTCATCGATCGGTGAAGTTCGGTGCTCGCTTGGCAATGAAGGCGGCGATGCCCTCCTGCGCGTCGTGGGCGCGGCCGAGCGCGCCTTGTCGCTGGCCTTCCATCGACAGCGCCGCGGCGTAGTCGAGGCCGATCGCATCGTCGATCGCGCGCCGGGTTTCGGCCAGAGCCTTGCTCGGCAGCGCCGCCAACCTTGCAGCCAGCGCCAGCGCACTGCCCATCAGCGCCGCGTCGTCGACGCATTGCCAGATCAGGCCGATGCGCGCCGCCTCGTCGGCCGGCAGCTTGTCGCCGGTCATCGCCAGACCGAGTGCACGGGCGCGCCCGACCAGCCGCGGCAGCAGCCAGGAGCCGCCGCAATCGGGGATCAGCGCGATCTTCGCGAAGGCCTGGATGAAGCTCGCCGAGCGCGCCGCCACCACCATGTCGCAGCCGAGCGCGAAGTTGGCGCCGGCGCCGGCCGCCACGCCGTTGACCGCCGCCACCACCGGCACCGGCATCGAGCGGATGCGCAACGCCAGCGGCTTGTAGCGGCGCTCGACGACGTCGCCGACATCACCGTTCGGACCGGCAAGCTCCGGGTCGTTCAAGTCCTGCCCGGCGCAGAAGCCGCGGCCGGCGCCGGTGATCACCAGCGCGCGCACCGCCGTGTCGGCGGCCGCGTCGTCGAGCGCGCTGCGCAGCGCTTCGTGCAGCGCGGCATTGAAGCTGTTCAATGCCGCGGGCCGATTCAGCGTCAGCACGCGCACTGCTCCATCGGTCGCGACCAGCAGCGGTGATTCGTTTGCGGCAACCGACATCGCAGGGGGCCTTTCCGCAGCGCGGCCATTCATTGACCGACCGGTCGGTCGATCTTATGCTGCGCGTCGCGTTCGACGCAAGACGAGCCCATCCACCCGACCCCCGAGGAATCCCGATGCCCTGCTACGCGATCGACGGCCTCGTGCCGGTGGTGGACCCGACCGCCTTCGTGCACCCCAGCGCGGTGCTGATCGGCGACGTCTGGGTCGGGCCCGGCTGCTACGTCGGCCCCTGCGCCAGCCTGCGTGGCGACTTCGGCCGCATCGTGCTGCACGAAGGCGTCAACGTGCAGGACACCTGCGTGCTGCACGGCTTCCCGGGCGCCGACACCGTGGTCGAGGCCGACGGCCACATCGGCCACGGCTCGGTGCTGCACGGCTGCACCGTGCGGCGCGGCGCGCTGGTCGGCATGAACGCGGTGGTGATGGACGAGGCCGAGGTCGGCGAGCAGGCCATCGTCGCCGCCAGTGCCTTCGTGCGCGCGGGCCTGAAGATCCCGCCGCGCATGCTGGTGGCCGGCGTGCCGGGCAAGGTGGTGCGCGAGTTGACCGCGCAGGAGATCGCCTGGAAGCACGAAGGCACCCTCGCCTACCAGGCGCTGGCGCGGCGCTGCCACGCCTCGCTGATCGAGGTCGAGCCGCTCGACCACGCCGACCCGACGCGCCGCCGCCTGACTGCAGAGGACGTGTCGCCGGGGCTCCAGCCGCTGGTGGCGACCAAGCGCTGAGTGTCAGTCGATCCCGTCCTTCTTCATCTCGGCCAGCGCCGTGCCCTTGTGCGACGTGAAATAGAACATCCGCCAGCGATCGCCCTCGATGCGCCAGCGGCTGACGGACGGCGTGCTCTCGAAGGAACTGGCGTACTTGTCGCCCTTCTTGGGCAGGATGAGCGCGAAGTGGCGCAGGACCACCGTCGCCGTGCCGTTGGGCATCATCTTTACGCGCGTGATGTCCCACTTGAGGTCCGAGGTCTTGACCAGGTCGCCGAAGAAGTTGATGACCGCTGGGCGGCCCTTCATGCGCTGGTAGTAGTCGTCGGCCTCGGTGTACCAGATGTCGTCCGTCAGCAGCGCCGACCACGCCTGGACGTCGTGGCGGTTCCAGGTGGCGACGTAGTGGGCCATGGCCTCTCTCAGCGACGCCTCGGTCGGCGTCGCCTTGCCTTGCGCAACAACGCCCGCCTGCACGAGCAGCAACGCGATGGCCACCAGCATGTTCACGGCGCGGCGGGTGTGCATCTTCAGCCTCCTGAAGGGTTCGGCCAAGCACTCTAGCGCGTTAGCTTGCGCGCCGGTGGATCACCCCCGAGAACTTGGCCCACGAGCCGTCCGCACCGGCCGCCTCACCGAGGCTGAGGCCGCCTTCTGCGGCACCAGCTTGACCTGCAAGTCGCAGCCCACCGCTTCCGCGTAGCGCTTCAAGGTCGCCAGCGACGGCGCCCTTCACACCAGCGGCAGTCGTTGAACTCGACTCACCGGCAGGGTCCTGTCCGGCGGGGACTCGGCCTTCCCCGTTTGCACGCGCCGATTGCGCGCCGTGTGCATGCAACTTATCCGCGCTCAACGATGGCGTGCGGCAGCACTGACCACGCTCAACGATGGCATGCGTGATCAGGAGTAAACGGGGGGAACCTTCTCACCGTACGGGCAGGCGATATTCGAACAGGGGCGACGTATGAACTCCTTCATCTACTGGTCCAAGGTTCTCCTGCGGGTAACCGCGATGGCGGTCTTGATGTCGTGTGGCGGTGGCGGAGGCCGGGAAACGGTTCACGCACCGACGGTGTCCGGGCTGAGCTACTCGCCCACGACGACGTTTCAGGCCGCGGGCGGCCGCGTCGTCGTCGATGCAACGGTCGTCTTCGCGGACACCGGCAGTGACGTGACCGCGTTGCGGATCACGAGCAGCGCCGGTACCGACGTGACGGTGCCGACGCCATCCCTGAGCGGGGTGCCGGGCGGCACGAGCGCGACGACCTTCTCGCTGCCGGCCGACCAGGCCGGCAAGATCTCTTTCGAGATTTGGCTCGTCGACGCTCGCGGCAGCGCCTCGAACCGGCTCTCGGGTAGCGTCGACATCGTGGCCGCAGCGGGCCCGACACCCGATCACGCACCACTGATATCCAGCTTGAGCTACTCCCCCACCGTGGCAACCCAGGCCGCGAGCGGCACCGTCAGCGTCAGCGCGACGGTTGCCTTCGCCGACACGGGTGGGGATGTGAGCGCGATGCGCATCGTGAGCAACGCGGGGACCGACCTCACCGTGCCGATGTCTGCCCTCAGCGGATTGAAGAACGGCACGAGCGCGGCGGCTTTCGTGGTTCCGCTCGACACAGCCGGCGAGATCTCGTTCGAGGTCTGGCTCGTGGATGGGCGCGGCAGTTCGTCGAATCGGCTCTCGGGCAGCGTCGACGTGGTGGCGGGCGGCCCGGCGCCGGTTCACACGCCGCTCATTTCCGGGCTCAGCTACTCGCCCTCGACGGCGTCCCAAAGCGCAGGCGGCACCATCGCCGTCAATGCGACGGTCGCCTTCTCCGACACGGGTGGCGACGTGAGCGCGATGCGCATCATGAGCAGCGCGGGTACCGCTCTCACCGTGCCCATGCCCTCGCTGAGCGGAATCCAGAACGGTACGGGCGCGACGACGTTCACGCTGCCGGCGGACCAGGTCGGCAAGATCTCGTTCGTGATCTGGCTCGAGGACGGCTTGGGCAGCGCCTCGAACCAGCTCGCGGGCGTCGTCGACGTGGTGGCGAGCGTGCTAACGGATACATGGGTCAAGCTCCCCGCGACACCCCCCGCCGCGCTGTTCGGGGTGACGTGGGACGGGCGGCGCTACGTCGCCGTAGGCGGGGGCGGCACCGTCATGACCGCCGACCGATCTCAATGGCTGGACGGTGCAAACCTCCGGTGTCGGCCACACGCTGCGTTCGGTCGCCGCGTCGCCCGCGCGCTCTGGTCGCGGTGGGTGACGACAGCGGCGGCGAGGCCGTCGTGATCACTTCCACCGACGGCTCGACGTGGTCGGTGGCGCATCGCGCCGGCGCCTGCCTGGGTGGTTCATGCACGCTGCCTTCACAACTCTCGAAGGTCATCTGGGCCGGCACGCAATTCGTCGCGGTCGGTCAGGAGCGCATCGTTTCCACCGGCAAGCTCTACGGCTTGGTCCTGACCTCTCCCGATGGAACGACATGGACCCAACGTGCGTCCAAGGCCATCGAACTCGGCGAATCGGGGTTCACGAACGAGCGCGACATGACATCCGTCGCATGGTCCGGAAGCCGCTTCGTCGCCATCGGTCTGGGCACGGGCCTCGACCCGGCCATGTGGGTGTCGACCGACGCCGAGACCTGGACGGCTGGCTCGATTCCGCCGGAGCCGGCGGTGGCGCTCTTCCCGTGGAGCGACGTCACCTGGGGCAACGGCCGCTTCGTGGCGGTGGGTGCAGCGCCGGGTTGGTTCCCCCAGGGCTCATTCCCTCCAGGTGCGCATACCCCGGTATTCACGTCGACCGACGGTATGACCTGGCAGGCCAGTTCGAGCAGCATCCTGCTGCCCCCGATGCGTGCTGTGACCGCCGGCGCGAACGAGTATCTCGCGGTGGGCGACACGAATCGCGAGTCCTCCGCCAACGGTATCGACTGGACAGTCACCACCGCGTCGGGCTGCGGCAACGCCGTGCTGTGGGATGGACTGCACTACGTGGCAGTCGGGCAATCGATTTGCAGATCACCATGATCGGTGCCACGCTGGATCGTCGAGCCCTCGAGACCAGATAGAGGGGATGCCGCGCGCCTGACGATCGAAGGCCCTGATCGTCTCAGGGCCGCGCCGCGCGCACCGCGTCGATCGCATCGAGCACCGCCTCCGGCGTGGCCGGCGCGCGCAGCGGCGGATCGACGCGGTGCCCGCCCACCGCCGACACCGCATCGCGGATCGCGAGCAGTGCCGAGAACGGCAGCAGCAGCGGCGGCTCGCCGACGGCCTTGCTGCGGTGGATGGTGTCGGCCGGGTTCGGCGCTTCGTAACAGCGCGGTGACGAAGCGCGCCGGCGCGTCGTTGGCGGTCGGGATCTTGTAGGTGCTCGGTGCATGCGTCAGCAGCGCGCCGGTCTTCGGGTGCCAGACCAGCTCTTCCATCGTCAGCCAGCCGTAGCCCTGGACGTAGGCGCCTTCGACCTGGCCGATGTCGATGGCCGGGATTCAGGCTGGTGCCGACGTCGTGCAGCAGGTCGGCCGCCAGCAGCTTGTGCTCGCCGGTCAGCGTGTCGACGATCACCTCGCTCACCGCCGCGCCGTAGGCGAAGTAGAAGAAGGGCTTGCCGGTCATCGTGGCGCGGTCCCACGCAGAGGCCGGGCGTGGCGTAGAAGCCGTCGCTCCACAGCTGCACGCGGGCCACGTAGGCGGCCTGCACCAGTTCGGCGAAGGGCATGTCGCGGCGGCCGCCGAACTTCTCGTCGGCGAAGGCGTCCAGCCGCGCGCGGATCTTGCGCGCGGCGTCCTGCGCGGCCTTGCCGTTCAGGTCGGCGCCGGTCGAGGCGGCGGTGGCCGAGGTGTTGGCCACCTTCTGCGTGTCGGTGGCGGTGCAGCGCACGGCAGACAGCGGAATGCGCAGCTCGTGCGCCACCACCTGCGCCACCTTGGTGTTCACGCCCTGGCCCATCTCGGTGCCGCCGTGGTTCACCAGCACCGAGCCGTCGGTGTACACGTGCACCAGCGCGCCGGCCTGGTTGTAGTGGTTGACGTTGAACGAGATGCCGAACTTGACGGGGGTGAAGGCGATGCCGCGTTTGAGCACCGGGCTCGTTGCGTTGAAGGCCGCGATCTCGGCGCGGCGCTCGCGGTAGCGGCTGGTCTTCAGCAGCTGCGCGGTCAGCGGCTCGAGGATGTTGTCTTCCACCGTCTGCAGGTAGGGCGTGACGTTGTTGGAGGTGATGCCGTAGTAGTTGGCGCGCCGCACGTCGAGCGGGTCCTTGCCCAGTCTTCGCGCGATGCTGTCGAGAATGAACTCGATGGCGATCGCGCCCTGCGGCCCGCCGAAGCCGCGGAAGGCCGTGTTGCTCTGCGTGTTGGTGCGTGCGCAGTAGCCGTGCATCGCCACGTGCGGCAGCCAGTAGGCGTTGTCGAAGTGGCAGATCGCGCGCGTCATCACCGGCGGGCTCAGGTCGGCGCTGAAGCCGGCGTTGGCGATCAGGTCGATCTCGACACCGAGCACGCGGCCGGCGTCGTCGTAGCCGACCTCGTAGTCGAACTCGAAGCCGTGGCGGCGGCCGGTGACCATGAAGTCGTCGTCGCGGTCCAGGCGCAGCTTGACCGGGCGGTTCAGCGCCTTCGCCGCCAGCGCGGCCACGCAGGCCGGCAGCGCCGACTGCGATTCCTTGCCGCCGAATCCGCCGCCCATGCGGCGGCACTGCACCTGCACCTGATTCGCGTGCAGGCCGAGCGCATGCGCCACCAGGTGCTGCATCTCGCTCGGGATGCTGGGTGGAGCAATGCAGCAGCAGGCCGTCGTCTTCCAGCGGCACGGCGTAGCTGATCTGGCCCTCCAGGTAGAACTGCTCCTGGCCGCCGACCGACAGGCTGTCCTTGAAGCGGTGCGGCGCGGCGTCGAGGGCGGCGCGCGCGTCGCCGCGGGCCAGGTGCATCGGCGGCACCACGTAGCGCTGCGCGGCATGCGCCTCGCGCGCGGTGAGCAGCGCGGGCAGCGGCTCGATCGATGCGAACTCCTTCGCGCGCGCGGCCACGCGGCGCGCCACGCGGCGGTCTTCGGCGATCACGACGAACATCGGCTGGCCGAGGTAGTGAACCTCGCCCTCGGCCAGGATCGGGTCGTCGCCCTTGACGATCGGCGCGCAGTCGTTGGCGCCGGGGATGTCGGCGGCGCTGAACACCGCCACCACGCCGGGCTCGGCGCGCAGGCGCGCGAGGTCGATCGCGAGCCAGCTTGCCGTGCGCCACCGGCGAGAGGCCGAGCGCGGCGTGCAGCGTGCCGGCGAGTTCGCGGATGTCGTCGATGTAGGTGGCCTCGCCGGCCACGTGCAGGTGCGCCGATTCGTGTGGGCGGCTGATGCCGACGC
Organism: uncultured beta proteobacterium; assembly: GCA_963840805.1. GTDB lineage: Bacteria > Pseudomonadota > Gammaproteobacteria > Burkholderiales > Burkholderiaceae_C > CADEEN01. The sequence continues at coordinate 363,907 of CAWJAJ010000016.1, forward strand.
CCCCCTCACCCCGGCCCTCTCCCCCGCGTACGGGGGCGAGGGAGGCGTTGCCGACCCTCTCCCGCGTGCGGGAGAGGGTCGGGGTGAGGGCGATGGCGTTGCGATTCATCTCACGCGATCAAGCTGCTGACGGACACACGCGCCCAGACGCTGGTCTGCGCCGGCGTCAGCGGGGCCGCGGTGCGCGTCTCGAGCCAGAAGCGGCGCAGCAGGTTGGCCGCGGCGCGCTGGCGGTAGCCGGCGCTGGCGCGCAGGTCGGTGATCGGCGTGAAGTCCTGCGCCAGCGCCGCCGCGGCACGCTCGGCGGCGGCCTCGCTCCAGGGCTGGCCGCGCACCGCGGCCTCGGCCTGCGCGGCGCGCTTGACGATGGCGGCCATGCCGCCGAAGGCGAAGCGCGCGTCGCGCACCACGCCGCCGTCGAGCGCGATCGCCAGGCCCGCGGCAAGGCGCCGAGATGTCGCTGTCGAAGCGCTTGCTGAGCTTGTAGGCGCGCAGGTGGGTGAGCTGGGCGGCGGCACCTCGATCGCCTGCACGAACTCGCCCGGCGCGAGCGCGTTCTTCATGTAGTCGAGGTAGAAGGCCTCGAGCGGCAGGCGCCGCTGCGCGGCGCCGTGCCGCAACAGCAGCGTCGCATCCGAGCGCGATCAGCACCGGCGCGCTGTCGCCGATCGGCGAGCCGTTGGCGACATTGCCGCCCATCGTGCCGGCATTGCGCACCGGCAGCGACGCGAAGCGCAGCCCCATTTCCTGCAACTCGGGATGGCGCGCGGCCAGCGCGCTCCAGGCGTCTTCGAGCGGTGCGCCGGCGCCGATCGCGAGCACGCCATCGGCGCGCTCTTCGATGCGCGCCAGGCCGGCCGCTTCGCCGAGGTAGATCAGGTCGGGCAGCGGCTTGAACTGCTTGTTGACCCACAGGCCGATGTCGGTCGAGCCGGCCAGCAGCCGCGCTTCGGGCCGCGCCGCGCGCAGCGCTGCCAGCGCGTCGATGCTGCGCGGCGCTACGAAGCGTGCGCCGTGCGCATCGGTGTAGGCCAGCGGTGCATCGGCCGCCAGGGCGCGCAGCGCCGCAGCGATCGGCGCCGTTTCCAGCCGCACGCGCGGCAGATCGAACATGCGCTCGCCGGCATCGAGGATCGGCCGGTAGCCGGTGCAGCGGCACAGGTTGCCCGACAACTCGTCGGCCAGTTGCTGGCGCGTCGGCCGCGATGCCGGCCGCGCCGTGGCGCTCGTAGCAGCTGGCCAGCGACATCACGAAGCCCGGCGTGCAGAAGCCGCATTGCGAGCCGTGGCACTCGACCATCGCCTGCTGCGCCGGGTGCAGCGCGGCGCCCTCGGCCTGCGCCAGGGGCTTCAGGTCCTCGACGGTCAGCAGCGCCTTGCCGTCGAGCGTGGGCAGGAACTGGATGCAGGCGTTGACGGTGCGCAGGCTCAGCTCGCCGACGCGCGTGGCCAGCGCCGACGGCGTGCCGATCGCGTCGGCCTTGCCCGCCAGCTCGGCGACGATCACCGTGCAGGCGCCGCAATCGCCCTCGCCGCAGCCTTCCTTGGTGCCGCTGCAACGGGCGTCCTCGCGCAGCCAGTCGAGCACGGTGTGCGTGGTCGCCGCGCCCTGCACCGAACACGGTCTGGCCGCGGTGGAAGAAGCGGATCGGGCGCTCGGCGGCCGGTCGAGGCAGAAGCAGCTTGGGACATACCCGAACGATACGCCGCAGCGCTCGCTTGTCTATACGATAGCCGCGATGCCCTGTATGCGGGAACTCCGTATGGCCGAGCGTGCGCTTTTCGACAAGATCGAGCTTCACCTCGTCAGGGTCCTGCACACCGTGATCACCGAACGCAGCGTCTCGCGCGCCGCCTTGAAGCTGGGCAGCACGCAGCCCACCGTCAGCGCGCAATTGAAGCGCCTGCGCGCGCTGACCGGCGATGCGTTGCTGGTGCGCAGCGGCGCCGGCGCTGATGCCGACCGAGGCCGCGCTGCAACTGGTCGAGCCGGCGGCGCTGTTGCTGCAGCAGGCCGACACGCTGTTCGGCATGCGCCAGCGCAGCCGCGTCTTCGACGCCGCGCACAGCGAGGCCACGCTGCGCATCGCCGCCAGCGACTTTCTCGACCCGCTGTTCCTGCCCGAGCTGGTGGCGCGCGTGCGCCAGCAGGCACCCGGCGTGCGCATCGAGTTGCTGCCGCTGACGGCAGACTACGACTACCGCAAGAGCCTGGCCCGCGGCGAGGTCGATCTGGTGATCGGCAACTGGCTCGAGCCGCCCGGCGAGATGCACCTGGCACGCCTGTTCACCGACGAGATCGTCTGCCTGGTCAACGAGGACCATATCGCGGTGCGCAACCCGCGCAGCTGGACCGAGGCGCGCTACCTCGGCGCCGAGCATGTGGCGCCGACGCCGATGCACGAAGGCGCGCGCGGCGTCATCGACGACCACCTCGCCAGCCAGGGCCTGGCGCGGCAGATCGTCGTGCGCAGCCCGCACTTCGGGCTGATCCCGTTGATGCTGGCGCAGACCCAGCTGGTGCTGACCACCGGCCGCTTGTTCTGCAGCCGTTATGTCGACCCGCTGCCGGTGCGCATCGTCAAGTGCCCGATCAGCTTCCCTCCCCTCACCTACTACCAGCTCTGGCACGACGTGACCCACGCCAGCGCGCGCGGCAAGTGGCTGCGCGAGCAGGTGCGCGAAGTGGCGCGCACGCTGGCCAGCCATGCGCTGCCGGTGCGGCGCGGCGGGAGGGTGCAGTGAGCCGCCTCGCGATACGGGCGGATCTGCTCGACTTCACCGCCGACCCTGGCTGGGGCGTGCCGAGCGATGCCTCACCCGGCTTGCGCTGGCGCCCCGATCACTGGCTGCTGGTCGATGGCGGCCGCATGGCCGGCGCGCAGCGCGAGGCCCCCGACGCGTCGTGGGTGCAGCGCGACCACCGTGGCCAGCTGCTGCTGCCCGGCTTCATCGACACCCACGTGCACATGCCGCAGCTCGAGGTCATCGCCAGCTACGGCACCGAGCTGCTGCACTGGCTCGAGACCTACACCTTCCCGGCCGAGCTGCGCTATGCCGACCCGGCGGTGTGCGCCGCCGGGTCGAACCGCTTCCTCGATGCGCTGCTGATGCACGGCACCACCGCCGCGGTGGTCTTCCCGACGGTGCACAAGGCCTCGGTCGACGCCCTGTTCACGGCCGCCGACGAACGCGGCATGCGGCTCGTCACCGGCAAATGCCTGATGGACCGCAACGCGCCGCCCGGGCCTGACCGACACGGTCGACAGCGCCGAGCGCGACAGCTGCGAGCTGATCGAACGCTGGCACGGCCGCGGCCGGCTGGCCTATGCGCACACCGTGCGCTTCGCGCCGACCAGCAGCGATGCGCAACTGGCGCTGGCCGGCCGCCTGCTCGCCGCGCACCCGGGCACCTACCTGCAGACGCACGTGGCCGAGAACCGCGACGAACTGGCCTGGGTGGCCGAGCTGTTCCCCGATGCGCGCAGCTACCTCGACGTCTACGCCCGCCACGGCCTGATCGGCCCGCGCTCGGTGCTGGCGCACGGCGTCTGGTTCGACGCCGACGACCGCGCGCTGCTCGGCCGCGCCGGCGCGCAGATCGCGCACTGCCCGAGCTCGAACCTGTTCCTCGGCAGCGGCCTGGCCGATTGGCGCGCGCTCGAAGACGCCGGCGCCGCCGTCTCGCTGGCCAGCGACGTCGGCGGCGGCACCAGCCTGTCGATGCTGCGCACGATGGCCGACGCCTACAAGGTGCAGGCGCTGCGCGGGTGTTCGGCTTCCGGCATGGAAGGCTTTGCATGCGGCGACACGCGGCGCGGCCGTTGCGCTCGGACTCGAGCGCGAGATCGGTTCGCTCGATGTCGGCTGCATGGCGGATCTGGCGCTCTGGCAGTACGCCGTCGGGCCGGTGGCGACGGCGCGCGACGAGGCGGCATCTTCCTTGCATGAGCGGGTGTTTGCTTTGATGACGCTCGGCGATGAGCGCAATCTGGTTTCGACCTATGTCGCGGGGCGGTGTTTGTATGCAGCTGCGTAGCGCCATCGGTGATCGATGCTCGGCGCCGGGAGTGCCCCGGCGGGCAGTCACTTTCTTTCTGGTGGCTCAGAAAGAAAGTAACCAAAGAGAAAGAGCGCCTTGAACACGTGCTCATTCTGGGTCTGCGGTCTCGCGATGACGTCGGATGTCCGCGCGACAGGCCTGACCCGGTACGGGCTCAAGTTGCGATTGCACCGTGGCGCACCGCGCTTGGGCCACGACACAGGAGCGCGGTGCGCTCAGTGCAAACGCACGAAAGCCCGGACATCGCTCTGGGCTTGCGTGCGACACAGAAGACGCATCTCGCATCGAGACGCAGCCAAATGAGACGTGTTGGGCTCTTTCTCTTTGGTTACTTTCTCTTTGAGCCAGCAAAGAGAAAGTGACCGCCCGCCGGGGCGCTCCCGGCGCCGACTCACGAATGAGAAGAACCGACCGAGGAGCAACAAGCAATGACTGCACCACGCCTCGAGCTGATCGGCATCAGCAAACAGTACCCCGCCGTCAAAGCCAACGACAACGTCAGCCTCAAGGTCGCGCCGGGCGAAATCCACGCGCTGCTCGGCGAGAACGGCGCCGGCAAGTCGACGCTGATGAAGATCGTGTTCGGCGCGGTGCAGCCCGACGAGGGCGAGATCACGCGTCGACGGCCAGACGGTGCAGATCCGCAACCCGCACGAGGCCCGGGCGCTCGGCATCGCGATGGTGTTCCAGCACTTCAGCCTGTTCGACACGCTGACCGCCGCCGAGAACGTCTGGCTCGGCCTGGACACCGGCGAGTCGCTGGCGCAGGTCACCGAGCGCATCCGCAAGAAGGCTGCCGACTACGGCCTCGACGTCGATCCGGCGCGGCCGGTGCACAGCCTGTCGGTCGGCGAACGCCAGCGCGTCGAGATCGTGCGTGCACTGCTGTCGGACCCGAAGGTGCTGATCCTCGACGAGCCGACCTCGGTGCTGACGCCGCAGGCGGTGCAGCGGCTGTTCGACACGCTGCGCCAGTTGTCGCAGGAAGGCTGCTCGATCCTCTACATCAGCCACAAGCTCGACGAGATCCGCGAGCTGTGCCACCACTGCACCGTGCTGCGCGGCGGGCGCGTCACCGGCGAGGTCGATCCGCGCGCGGAGTCCAACGCCTCGCTGTCGCGGCTGATGATCGGCTCCGAGCCGCCGAAGCTGGTGCACCGCGAGGCCAAGCTGGGCGGCGTGGCCCTCGAGCTGAAGGACTTGTCGCTCGCGCCGGACAGCGCCTACGGTGTGGCGTTGAAGCATGTCTCGCTGCAGCTGCGTGGCGGCGAGGTGCTCGGCATCGCCGGCGTGTCGGGCAACGGCCAGCAGGAACTGCTCGCCGCGCTGTCGGGCGAGGACCTGCGCGCCAGCCCGGGCAGCATTCGCCTGTTCGGCACCGACATCGCCCGCGCCGGGCCGACCAAGCGGCGTGCGCTCGGCCTGAACTTCGTGCCCGAGGAACGCCTGGGCCGCGGCGCGGTGCCGATGCAATCGCTGGCCGCCAACACGCTGCTGACGCGGCGCGAGCCGCTGCGGGCGCTGGGCTGGATCGACGTCAAGGCCACCCACGCGCTGGCCACCAAGCTGATCGAGCGCTTCAACGTCAAGGCCGGCGGCTCGTCGGCCGCGGCCAAGAGCCTGTCGGGCGGCAACCTGCAGAAGTTCATCGTCGGCCGCGAGATCGATGCCGCACCCAAGGTGCTGATCGTCGCGCAGCCGACCTGGGGCGTCGACGTCGGCGCGGCAGCGCAGATTCGCGGCGAACTGCTCGCGCTGCGCGACGCCGGCTGCGCGGTGCTGGTGATCAGCGAGGAGCTCGAGGAGCTGTTCGAGCTGTCGGACCGGATGGTGGTGATCGCCGGTGGGCGCCTGTCGCCCAGCGTGCCGGCCCGGGCCGCGACGATCGAGCGCATCGGCCAATGGATGGCCGGGCTGTTCGACGACGGCGCCGACGGCGCCGACGGCAACGCGGCCGCACAAGCGAAGGAGACCGCCCATGCTCAAGCTTGAATCCCGCGCCGCGCCGTCGGGCGCGATGGCGCTGGCCTCGCCGCTGATCGCGCTGGCCGTCACGGTGGTGATCGGCGTGGTGCTGTTCGTGCTGCTCGGCAAGGATCCGCTGCTCGGCCTGCGCATGTTCTTCGTCGAGCCGGTGAAGAGCGGCTATGCGTGGAGCGAGATCGCCGTCAAGGCCGTGCCGCTGGTGCTGATCGCGCTCGGCCTGTCGCTGTGCTTTCGCGCCAACGTCTGGAACATCGGTGCCGAGGGCCAGTACATCCTCGGCGCGATCTTCGCCGGCGGCATCGCGATGCAGGCCACGCCCGACTCGCCGCGCGCCATCGTGATCGTGATCCTGGTCGCCGGCATCGTCGGCGGCATGGGCTGGGCGGCGATCACCGCGTTGCTGCGCGATCGCTTCAATGCCAACGAGATCCTGGTCAGCCTGATGCTGGTGTACGTGGCCGAGATGGTGCTGTCGTACCTGGTCTACGGGCCCTGGCGCGACCCGGCGGGCTTCAACTTCCCGCAGACCGTGACCTTCGCCAAGCCGACGCAGGTGCCGCGGCTGTTCTGCGGGCCTGCGCGTGAACATCGGCGTGATCATCGCGCTGCTGGCCGTGCTGGGCATGACGATCTTCCTGTTCCGGCTGTTCCGCGGCATGCAGGCGCAGGTCGGCGGGCTGGCCCCGATGGCCGCGCGCTACGGCGGCTTCAGCTCGCGCTCCTCGCTGTGGACGGCGCTGCTGACCTCGGGCGGCCTCGCGGGCCTGGCCGGCGGGCTCGAAGCCACCGGGCCGCTCGGCCAGCTGACGCCGTACGTGCCGGTGGGCTACGGCTTCGCGGCCATCATCGTCGCCTTCGTCGGCCGGCTCAACCCGCTGGGCATCGTGTTCTCGGCGGTGCTGATGAGCATGTTCTACATCGGCGGCGAACTGGCGCAGTCGCGCATGCAACTGCCCAAGTCGATCACCGGCGTGTTCCAGGGCCTGCTGCTGTTCTCGCTGCTGGCCAGCGACACGCTGATCCTCTACCGCCTGCGCTGGGTCGCCGCGCGGCGCGGCCCGGCCCCGGCCACCGCTGCGAGGGCCGCGTCATGAACGAAATCGCATTGCTGATCGCGGCGACGCTGAACGCCGGCACCGTACTCGGCCTGGCCTCGCTCGGGCTCTTGATCAACGAGCGCGCCGGCATCGTCAACCTCGGCGCCGAGGGCCTGATGCTGGTTTCGGCGGTGGCCGGCTTCGCCATTGCCGTGCACACCGGCAGCGACACGCTGGCCTTCGGCGCCGGTGCGCTGGCCGGCGGTGCGCTGGCCGCGGTATTCGGCCTGCTGGTGATCTGGCTCAACACCAACCAGTACGCCACCGGCCTGGCGCTGTCGCTGTTCGGCGCCGGCTTCTCGGCCTTCGTCGGCCAGCCCTACACGCGCGAGCGGCTCGGCGAGCGCGCCAGCTTCGATATTCCGTGGTTGTCGGACATCCCGTTCTTCGGCCCGGCGCTGTTCAAGCAGCACCCGATGGTCTGGATCACGATCGCGCTGGCCGCCGGGCTGGCGTGGTGGCTGACGAAGAGCCGCAGCGGCCTGGTGCTGCGCGCGGTCGGCGAATCGCCCGAGTCGGCCCACGCGCTCGGCTACCCGGTGCGGCGCATCCGGCTCGCCGCGGTGGTCGCCGGCGGCGCGCTGTGCGGCGTCGCCGGGGCCTACATCTCGGTGGTCTATACGCCGCTGTGGGTCGAGGGCATGGTCGCCGGCAAGGGCTGGATCGCGCTGGCGCTGACGACCTTCGCCACCTGGCGGCCGGCCCGCGTGCTGCTCGGCGCCTACCTGTTCGGCGGCGTGACGATGCTGCAGTTCCATCTGCAGGGCATGGGCGTGCAGGTGCCCAGCCAGTTCCTGGTGATGCTGCCCTACGTCGCCACCATCGTCGTGCTGGTGCTGATCTCGAGCAACGCGGCGTGGATCAAGGCCAACATGCCGGCGTCATTGGGCAAGGCATTCACGCCGGGGGGATGATCTGGTGCGGGACGTCGTGCCCGTGCTGAGGCAATGAACCGCGTTGCGGGGCGGCGCAGGCAGATTGCGCTCAGTCAATCGCGCCGCACAGGGCCACGGTCAGAATTCGCCGGTCAGCGGGGTTCCAGGCCGACGACGTCGTGGTCGCGGTGAGTCACCTTGAGGGGCATCTGCGCATGGCCAGTGCAACACGGCAGCGGGGAATGGCAGGCAGTGCCGCGCTGTGGATCGCGCTTGCGGTGCTGATCGGCGCCGCGATCGGCGTCGGCGGCTACACCTTGGTCTATGCCGAAGGGCTGTCGTACATGAGCTCCGACCCCAAGGTGTGCGTCAACTGCCACATCATGCGGCCGCAATACGAGGCCTGGCAGAAGTCCAGCCATCACAACGTGGCGGGCTGCGTCGAGTGCCACCTGCCGCAAGGCCTGATCGGCAAGTACCTGGCCAAGGCGATCAACGGCTACCACCACTCGAAGGCATTCACCTTGCAGGATTTCGCCGAGCCGATCGCCATCAAGGCCGGCAACAGCCGCATCCTGCAGAACAACTGCCTGGCCTGTCACGGTGAACTCGTGCACCAGGCGGTCGTCGCCCCCGGACGCAGCGACGAGGTGCGCTGCGTGCACTGTCATCAATCGGTCGGGCACGGCGAGCGCGCCGGTCTCGGCGGCGCTCGTTCCTGACGATGGAGGTTCCCGTGAAGCTCAGATCCAGCTCGATCCGCATGGCCCAGCGCGGCGTTTCGACCGCCCTGCTGCTGGTGCTCATCGCCGTCGTCGCCGTCGTTGCGGCGGCCGTCACGGGGCTGCTGATGAACATCTTCGAGCGCAAGCAGGAGGCCGCGGCACCCTTCACGCCGCTCGTCGAGGTCACCGAGGACACCACCGATCCGGCGAAGTGGGGCGTCAACTGGCCCAAGCAGTACGACTCCTACAAGCTCACGGCGCAGACCACGCGCACGCGCTTCGGCGGGCACGGCGGCAGCGAGGCGCTGCCGGAGGAAAAGATCGCGCGCGATCCCTGGCTCAAGCGCATGTTCCTCGGCTATGCGTTCTCGATCGACTATCGCGATCGGCGCGGCCACGCCTACATGCTGTCGGACCAGGAGCAAACGCAGCGCCTGACCAAGCCGCAGACCGGCTCGTGCCTGCACTGCCATGCGTCGATCATGCCGCTGTACCGCGCGCTCGGCGACGGCGATGCGGCCAAGGGCCTGGCGGCGAGCTACAAGTACTCGTACAAGGATCTGAGCGCCAAGCTGCACGAGTCGGGCCACGCGCATCCGGTGAGTTGCGTCGATTGCCATGACCCGAAGACGATGCAGCTGCGCGTCACCCGCCCCGGCTTCATCCAGGGCATCCAGGCGCTGGCCACGTCCGACGCTGCCGCGCCGCACCTGCCGTCGATCGAGCGCTGGCGTGCATCGAAGCGCGAGAAGCCGTACGACCCGAACAGCGACGCCTCGCGCACCGAGATGCGTTCCTACGTCTGCGGCCAATGCCACGTCGAGTACTACTGCTCGTCGCAGATGCCGCTCACCTTCCCGTGGGGCAAGGGCCTGCGTGCCGGCGACCAGGAGAAGTTCTGGAACGAAACCAAGTTCGCCAGCGGCGAGCGCTTCTTCGACTACAAGCATGCCGAGACCGGGGCGCCGATCCTGAAGGCGCAGCACCCGGAGTTCGAGCTGTGGAGCCAGGGCGTGCACGCGCGCAGCGGCGTGTCGTGCGCCGACTGCCACATGCCCTACGGCCGCGACGGCGCCACCAAGGTCTCCGATCACTGGGTGCGCAGCCCGCTGCTGAACATCAGCCGCGCCTGCCAGACCTGCCACAAGCAGTCCGAAAGCGAGATCCAGGCCCGTGTCGAGCAGATCCAGACCCGCAACGCCGAGTTGCTGCAGCGCGGCGGCGTCGCGATCGTCGCGCTGATCGACGCCATCACGGCGGCCAAGAAGGAAGGCGCGACACCGGAGCAGCTGCAGCCGGCGCTGGAGCTTCAGCGTCAGGCGCAGTGGCGCCTGGACTTCATCGCGGCCGAGAACTCGATGGGCTTCCATGCCCCGCAGGAGGCCGCGATGGTGCTGGGCGAGGCGCTCGACTATGCGCGTCAGGGCGAACTCGCCGCAGCGCGCCGCGGCGTGCCGCCGGTCAAGCTGGCGGCCGCGCCCGCCGCCGCTGCATCGGCCGCACCGGCAGCGCCGGCAGCGCCGGCGAAGAAGCCCTGATACCAAGTCGCAATCAATCGCATAAGAGTGGCCGTCTCGAGACGGCCCGTCTGCAAGCTTCGTTGTCCGTTTTGCGTGCGCGCATCGGCGCGGGCAAAGGCACGGGCGGGCAGCCGCCAGCGCTTCGTTGCTGGCCCTCGCTGCGCGAGGGTGCCCTGCGCTGCTCGGTCTCGCGGCCCCGTCGCGTAACTCGCTACGCTCACTGCGTTCACTGCACTCAGAACAGACGCGACGAGTCAGCTCACGAAGCGCGCTGCGCGCGCGGCCGCAAGCCCTGCGCTTCTCGGCGGCGCAAAGGCGCGCTGCCAGCTGCCCGCCCGCGCCTTTGCCGATGCAGCGCGGTGGTCGATCGGGGCGTTACGCCCTGCCGGCCTTCGTGGCAGGCGGCACCCGGCGGTGGCGATTTCTGGGGCGGCGAGGAGCGCAGCGTCGAGGTCGGTGCGCGCAGCGCGCTTCGTCATCTGACTCGCCGCGTCTGTCCGAGCGCAGCGAACGCAGTGAGCGTAGCGAGTTATGCGGCGCGACCTCGGCGCGAGTACCGCAGCACAGTCGGAGCGAAGCGCAGACCGCCCCGGCATGAGCCGCTGCCGGGTGTCGCCTGCCGCGATGCACTGAACCCACCCGAGAGCCGCACGCACGCAAACAGTTGCAATCGGCCGATCTGGAACGCGGCGGTCTGTCGCATTCCTTGACGATCGAACGCAAGTCCGTATGAGCGCTCGCGCCGTCAGAACAGACCGCGCACCTGGGCGCGAACGTCGATCGCTGGCAAGGGCGCCTGCAGCGCCGGCACGCAGGCGTCGGCAGCCGGCATGTCGCGGTCGAACAGCGCCGCCACCGCCGGCGGGACGAAGCGCGTCAGCGACCCGTACAGGTGGCGGTCGCCGTACTTCGCCTGCTGCGTGACGTGAAAGCGCTGCGGCACCAGCAGTGACAGGTGCCGCTTGGCGCGCGTCATCGCCACGTAGAGCAGCCGCCGCTCCTCCTCGATCTCGGCCGCGCTGCCGGTGGCCATGTCCGACGGGATGCAGCCGTCGACGGCGTTGAGCACGAACACCGCGGTCCATTCCTGGCCCTTGGCCGAGTGCATCGTCGACAGGATCAGGTAGTCCTCGTCGCGGTGCGGCGCGCCGGCTTCGTCGCTGGTGGCCTCGGGCGGGTCGAGCGTCAGCTCGGCGAGGAAGCGCTCGCGGCTCGCGGTAGCCCGCGGCGATGCGCGCCAGTTGCGCCAGGTCGGCCTGGCGCACCGTCGGCGTCGTCGTGCAGGCGCTCCAGGTGCGGCTGGTACCAGCGTGCCGCGGTGTGCGACGTCGTCGGGCCAGCGCGCCTTCGGCCAGCGCCGCGTGCAGCCTGCAGCCAGGCCTGCCAATCGGTGGCTGCAGCCGCCGGCGGCTTGAATGCCGCGCATCGCCTGCGCCGGATCGGCGGCCGCGGCCATCGCGTCGAGCAGCCGCCGCGCCGCCGCCGGGCCGATGCCGGGCATCAGCTGCGCGACGCGAAAGCCGGCCAGCCGGCTGCGCGGGTTCTGCACCCAGCGCAGCACCGACAGCAGGTCCTTGACATGCGCGGCCTCGAGAAACTTCAGGCCGCCGAACTTGACGAACGGGATGTTGCGGCGCGTGAGCTCGAGTTCCAGCGCCGCGCTGTGGTGGCCGGTGCGGAACAGCACCGCCTGGCTGCTTCAGCGCGAGGCCGCCTTCGCGCTGCTGCAGCACTGCGTCGGCGACCCAGCGCGCCTGCGCCATCTCGTCGGCCACCGTCACCAGCCGCGGGCGTTCGCCGGCCTGGTCGCTCCACAGATCCTTCGTGAAGCGCTCGGCCGCCAGCGCGATCACCGCGTTCGAGGCATCGAGGATCGGCTGCGTCGAGCGGTAGTTGCGCGCCAGCGTGACCACCCGCGCCGGCGGCTCGAACTGGGCCGGGAAGTCGAGGATGTTGCGCACCTCGGCGGCGCGGAAGGCGTAGATCGATTGCGCGTCGTCGCCGACCACGGTGAGGCCGCGGCCGTCGGGCTTCAGCGCCTTCAGGATCGCCGCCTGCAGCCGGTTGGTGTCCTGGTATTCGTCGACCAGCACGTGGTCGAAGCGCGCGCCGATCGCCGCCGCCAGCGCCGGCTCGGCCATCGCCTGCTGCCAGTACAGCAGCAGGTCGTCGTAGTCGAGCACCTGCTGCTGCTGCTTGGCGTGCACGTAGGCGCGGAACAGCCGCTTCAGCTCGGCCTTCCCAGCCCAGGCACCACGGGTACAGCGCTTGCACCACCTGTTCCAGCGGCTGCTGGCTGTTGACCACCCGCGAGTAGATCGCCAGGCAGGTGCCCTTCATCGGGAAGCGCTCTTCGGTCGCGGCGAGGCCCAGCTCGCTGCCGCACCAGGCCCATCAGGTCTTCGGCGTCGCCGCGGTCGTGGATCGTGAATTGCGGCGCCAGGCCGATCGCGCCGGCCACGTCGCGCAGCAGGCGCGCGCCGATGCTGTGGAAGGTGCCGGCCCACGGCAGGCCCGGCGCGCGCTGCGTGGCGCCGAAGCCCAGCGCCGCATGCAGCACGCGGCCGCAGCGCCGCTCCATTTCCTGCGCGGCGCGGCGCGAGAAGGTCAGCAGCAGGATGCGCTGCGGATCGGCCCCGGCGAGCACCAGCCGCGCCACGCGCGCGGCCAGCGTCATCGTCTTGCCGGTGCCGGCGCCGGCGATCACCAGCAGCGGCCCGGCCGCGGCGACTTCGCCTGCGAGGCCATGCTCGACCGCCGCACGCTGCGCGTCGTTCAGCGAGGCGAACGGATCGGGGCGGTAGACGGTGATGGCGGCGGGCATGGCGGGGGAATCCAGCCGCAACGATACTGGATGTTCGTACAGAGGCCGATCCGGCTGGCCGGCCCGGCCGGGTTGTCACCCGCCGGGGCGGCTCGTCCAGCGGTGCCACCGCGACACGAGAGCCTGGCGGACACGACGGGTGTCGGCCACGGGCAAGGTCACGGCGTCGATGCGCGTCAACACCTCGGGCGTGAGCAGGTCGATCAGCGCCAGCGCGCCGAGGTTGCCTTGCAGCTGCGACAGCTTCGACGCACCGGTGATCACCGAGCTGACGCGCGGGTTGTGCGCCACCCAGGCCAGCGCCAACTGCGCCACGCTGCCGCCCAGCTCGGCCGCGATCGGCGCCAGTTGCGCCACCGCGGCGTTCTTCCCCGGATGGGTCAGGCCCTCGCGCAGGAAGGCCATGTTCTCCATCGCACCGCGGCTGCCCGCGGGCACACCGTTCGCGTACTTGCCGGTCAGCAGGCCCGAGGCCAGCGGGCTCCAGGTGGTCAGGCCCAGGCCGGTGTCTTCATACAGCCGCGCGTACTCCTGCTCGACGCGCTGGCGGTGGAACAGGTGGTACTGCGGCTGCTCCACCACCGGCTTGTGCCAGCCGTAGCGTTCGGCCACGTCCCACGCGGCGCGGATGTCGGCGGCGGACCATTCGCTGGTGCCCCAGTACAACGCCTTGCCCTGCGTGATGATGTCGCTCATCGCGCGCGCGGTTTCCTCGACCGGCGTGTGCGGGTCGGGCCGGTGGCAGTAGATGACGTCGATGTGCTCGAGGCCGAAGCGCTTGCAGCGAGCCGTCGATGGCCTGCATCAGGTACTTGCGGTTGAGCGTGTCCTTGCGGTTGACGGCGTCGCCCTCGCGGTCGAGGCCCCAGAAGAACTTGGTCGAGACCACGTAGTTCAGGCGCGGCCAGCGCCAGCGTCTTCAGCGCCTGGCCCATCACGACCTCGCTCTGGCCGCCGGCATAGGCCTCGGCGTTGTCGAAGAAGTTGACGCCGGCGTCGTAGGCCGCGGCCATCATCTCGACCGCCGCCTTCTGGTCGACCTGGTTGTGGTACGTGACCCATGAGCCGAGGGACAACACGCTGAGCTTCAGGCCGGTGCGGCCGAGGCGGCGATAGAGCATGGTGGTGGACTGCGGCAGTCAGAGGAGCCGCCAGCGTATTCGATGCCGCACGCGCGCGCCGCAAGCCCGTGCAGCGCCGGGACACATGCGCCATGCAGTTCGAGCGGGCATTCGCGTCAGCGCGGCCTGTTCACCACGCCTTCGACCGCAGCGCGCACGCGCTCTTCCTGGGTCAGTAGCTCAGGGGTGAGCTCGGTGCCGAAATCGGCGGCCTCGAACAGCGGGCGGATTTCGATCTCTGAGTCGCCTTCCATCGGGTTGGGGCAGCGCCTGACCCATTCGACGGCCTCGTCCATCGACTTGACTTGCCACAGCCAGAACCCGGCGACGAGTTCGTTGGTCTGCGTGAACGGCCCATCGGTCACCGTCCGCTGGCCGCCCGAGAAATGCACCCGTTTGCCGCTGGCGCTCGGGTGCAGGCCCTCGCCGGCAAGCAGCACACCTGCCTTGGCGAGTTCTTCATTGAAGTGGCCCATCGCTGCAAGCAACTCCGTGCTGGGCATCCTGCCGGCCTCTGACTGGCTCGTGGCCTTCACCATCACCATGACACGCATCGTCACTTCTCCTTGAGTCAGTTGCCGGAGCCGCACGGCCCCGCCGCGATTCGGGATCCGACCGGTGGCTCCGACCCTCCCCAGAAGCAGCAATGCCCTGCGTTGTATCGCAGGGCATGCCGCGATGCCACTCTCGGCAGCATCGTCACGTCACATGGGGGTGACGTTTGCCGGCATCTCGATGCCGGTCATGGGAGGAGTGTTGGCGTAAGACTTCCCGATAGGTCTGCCCTCCTTTCACGACGATGAGAGCGAATCGTTGGTGCGAGCAACAAGCCCCGGTTCGATCACTCTGCAGCACCAGTTAACGCCTTTCCGTTCGTCGCGTCAAGACACCATCCGCGGCAGCGGTCATCGGCGAGTTGACCCCGATCACATCGCCTTGCGTTGGATCATGAGGACGGCGTCGCTGCCGGCTTGACCTGCCCTTCCCCAGCAGGTCCAACGCAAAGGAAGCGAAGTCCGCTCGTCGGTGCCATCGCGGGCATGGGAAAGCTCGGGTTCGGCGAGGAGCCGACCAGTGCCGCAGCCCAGGGGCCTGTGAGCAGGCCCTAGAACGCCGAGATCCCCGTCTTCGCGCGGCCGAGGATCAGCGCGTGCACGTCGTGCGTGCCCTCGTAGGTGTTGACGACCTCGAGGTTGACCAGGTGGCGCGCGACGCCGAACTCGTCGCTGATGCCGTTGCCGCCGAGCATGTCGCGCGCGCTGCGGGCGATGTCCAGGCTCTTGCCGCAGGAGTTGCGCTTCATGATCGAGGTGATCTCGACCGCCGCGCGTGCCCTCGTCCTTCATGCGGCCCAGGCGCAGGCAGCCCTGCAGGCCGAGCGTGATCTCGGTCTGCATGTCGGCCAGCTTCTTCTGGATCAGCTGGTTGGCGGCCAGCGGCTTGCCGAACTGCTTGCGGTCGAGCACGTACTGGCGCGCGCGGTGCCAGCAGTCCTCGGCCGCGCCGAGCGCGCCCCAGGCGATGCCGTAGCGCGCGCTGTTCAGGCAGGTGAACGGGCCCTTCAGGCCGCGCACGTCGGGGAAGGCGTTCTCTTCGGGGCAGAACACCTCGTCCATCACGATCTCGCCGGTGATCGCTGGCGCGCAGGCCGACCTTGCCGTGGATCGCCGGGGCGCTGCAGGCCCTTCATGCCCTTGTCGAGGATGAAGCCGCGGATCGCGCCTTCGTCGTCCTTGGCCCAGACCACGAACACGTCGGCGATCGGGCTGTTGGTGATCCACATCTTGCTGCCGGACAGGCTGTAGCCGCCGGGCGCCTTGCGCGCGCGCGTGACCATGCTGCCGGGGTCGGAGCCGTGGTTGGGCTCGGTCAGGCCGAAGCAGCCGATCCATTCGCCGCGTCGCCAGCTTGGGCAGGTACTTGCTGCTTCTGCGCTTCGGTGCCGAACTCGTTGATCGGCACCATCACCAGCGAGCTCTGCACGCTCATCATCGAGCGGTAGCCGGAGTCGACGCGCTCGACTTCGCGCGCCACCAGGCCGTAGCAGACGTAGTTCAGGCCGGCGCCGCCGTAGGCCTCGGGGATCGTGGGCCCGAGCAGGCCGAGTTCGCCCATCTCGCGAAAGATCGCGGCGTCGGTCTTCTCGTGGCGGAAGGCCTCGAGCACGCGCGGCGCCAGCTTCTCCTGGCAGTAGGCGTGGGCGGCGTCGCGCACCTGGCGCTCGTCGTCGCTCAGCTGCTGCTCGAGCAGCAGCGGGTCGTCCCAGTGGAAGCTTGCCTTGGTGGCCATGGTGTACCCCTCGTTGCTCAATGTTGGATCGTTCAATCGGGAATGACGGCGGTGACCTCGATCTCGACCTTGGCGCGGTCTTCCATCAGCGCGCTGACCTGCACCGCGGTCATCGCGGCGTTGAAGCTGCCGATCAGCTCGCGGAACGCGGCGCCGATCTCCTTGCCGCGCCAGGTACTCGCGCTTGTCGGTCAGGTACCAGGTCATGCGCACGATGTGCTCGGGCCGCGCGCCGGCTTCGGCCAGCACCTCGACGACGTTCTGCAGCGCCTGGCGCACCTGCGCCGACCAGGTCGTCGGCGTGGAAGTGGCCCTGCGCGTCCCAGCCGATCATGCCGGCGACGAAGACCTGGCGGCCCTTGCCGCTCACGGCCACGCCGTTGGCATAGCCCTTGGGTCGCGCCCAGTGCGCGGGTTGCAGCAATTGCAGGCTCATGCTCCGGCTTCCTTCAGCAGCTCGCGGCCGATGATCAGTTGCTGCACCTCGCTGGCGCCTTCGTAGATGCGCAGCGAGCGGATCTCGCGGTACAGCCGTTCGACCGGATGGCCGCTGACCACGCCGAGGCCGCCGAACAGCTGCACCGCGGCGTCGATGACCTGCTGCGCACCTTCGGTGGCGGCCAGCTTGGCCATCGCGGCCTGCCGCGTCACGTTTTCGCCCTGGTCGCGCTGCCAGGCGGCGCGGTAGGTCAGCAGCGCGGCGCTGTCGATCGTCGTCGCCATCTGCGCCAGCTGGCCTGCGTGAGCTGGAAGTCGGCCAAGGTCTGGCCGAACATCTTGCGCGTGGTGGCGCGCGCAAGGCCTTCTTCCAGCGCGCGGCGTGCGAAGCCCAGCGCCGCGGCAGCGACGCTGGTGCGGAACACGTCGAGCGTGCGCATCGCGATCTTGAAGCCTTCGCCAGCGGCGCCGATGCGCTGCGACAGCGGCACGCGGCAATCGGTGAAGCGCAGGCGCGCCAGCGGGTGCGGCGCGATGACGTCGATGCGCTCGGCGATCTCGAAGCCCGGCGTGCCGGCTTCGACGACGAAGGCCGAGATGCCGCGTGCGCTTGGGGGCTTCGCCGCTGCGCACGAACACGACGTAGAAATCGGCGATGCCGCCGTTGGAGATCCAGGTTTTCTCGCCGTCGAGCACCGCGTGCTCGCCATCGATGCGCGCGGCACATTGCAGCGCGGCGACGTCGCTGCCGGCGTCGGGCTCGGACAGCGCGAAAGCCGCGATCGCCTCACCGCGCGCCACGCGCGGCAACCAGCGCGCCTTTTGCTGCGGCGTGCCGGCCAGCGTGATCGCGCCGGAGCCCAGCCCCTGCATCCCGAACGCGAAGTCCGCCAGCCCGGCATGGCGTGCCAGCGTTTCGCGCGCCAGGCACAGCATGCGCGTGTCGATGACGTCGGCGGCGCCGCCGTGCGCCGTGCCGCCGACGGCGTGGCGCAGCCAGCCGGCGTCGCCCAGCTGGCGCACGAGGCGGCGGCACAGCGCGTCGACGTCAGCGCCGTGCACGTCGCGCACTTCGGCGGCGGCCCAGGCGTCGAGCGCCACGGCAAAGGCGCGGTGGCGCTCCTCGAAGAACGGCCAGCGCAGGTGTTCCAGCGGGTTCATGGCTTGACGGCAACGGAAGGATGAAGTCGCATTGTCTCGCCGCTGGTCAAGCCTTCGGTGCCTGCGCGGCGCGCTCGCGCTGGAAGAGGGCCTCCATCTGCGACTTGCCCGAGGCGTACTGCCGTGGCCAGCCGATCGCGGTGAAGCCGATCTTCGCCGCCTCGGTCAGCGTCCAGGCCGGGTTGGCCAGGTGCGGCCGCGCGATCGGCGCACAGGTCGGCGCGGCCGGCGGCGATGATGCTGTTGACGTGGTCGGCCTCGCTGATCGCGCCGACCGCGATGGTGGCGATGCCGGCCTCGTTGCGGATGCGGTCGGCGAACGGCGTCTGGTACATGCGGCCGTAGGTGGGTTTCTGCTCGGCGCTGACCTGGCCCGAGGAGCAGTCGATCATGTCGGCGCCAGCCGCCTTGAAGGCCTTCGCGATGCCGACCGCATCGCCCGGCGTGATGCCGCCCTCGACCCAGTCGTGCGCCGAGATGCGCACCGAGATCGGCTTGTCCTGCGGCCAGACCTCGCGCACCGCGGCGAAGACCTCGAGCGGGTAGCGCAGGCGCTTGGCCAGCGTGCCGCCGTAGTCGTCATTGCGGTGGTTGGTCAGCGGCGAGATGAAGGACGACAGCAGGTAGCCGTGCGCGCAGTGCAGTTCGAGCCAGTCGAAGCCGGCCTCGGCCGCGTAACGCGCCGCGCGCACGAAGTCGTCGCGCACGCGGTCCATGTCGGCGCGGGTCATTGCGCGCGGCACCTGGCCACCGTCGGCGTAGATAGGGCACGGCCGATGCAGCGACAGCGGCCAGTTGCCTTCGGCCAGCGGCCGGTCGGCACCTTCGCCCACCCACGGCGCGTTGGTCGAAGCCTTGGCGCCGGCGTGGCCGAGCTGCATCGCGATCTTCGCGTCGGTTTCGCGGTGCACGAAGTCGACGATGCGCCTCCAGCCGTCGCGCTGCGCTTCGTTCCACAGCCCCGGGCAGCCGGGCGTGATGCGCGCTTCGGGGCTGGTGCAAGTCATCTCGGCGACGACCATGCCGGCGCCGCCCATCGCGCGCGCGCCGAGGTGCACCAGGTGGTAGTCGGCGGGCATGCCGTCGACGCACGAGTACTGCGCCATCGGCGAGACGACGACGCGGTTCTTCAGCGTCACCCCGCGCACGGTGTAGGGCGTGAACATCGGTGGAATGGCCGCTGGCGCCTTCACGCCCGACTTCGCGTCGAACCACCGTTCGAAGCCCTCGAGCCAGGCCTTGTCGCGCAGGCGCAGGTTCTCGTGGCTGATGCGCTGGCTGCGCGTGAGCATCGAGTACATGAACTGCTCGGGTTCGAGCTGGTCGCAGTAGCGCTCGCCGCAGACCTCGAACCACTCCATCGCGTTCCAGGCCGCGTTCTGCAGCCGGATCACGTCGACCGCGCGCAATTCCTGGTAGCGCGACAGCACGGCGGGGATGTGGTCCGCGGTATCGCCCTGCTCCTTGAACTGGCGCGTCAGCTCGATCGCGTCCTCGAGCGCGAGCTTGGTGCCCGAGCCGATCGCGAAATGCGCGGTGTGCACCGCGTCGCCCATCAGCACCACGTGGCTGCTGCCGTTGAAGTGCGACCACTGCTCGCACTTCACGCGCTGGAAGTTGATCCACGCCGAGCCGCGCAGGTGGCGCGCGTTGGTCATCAGCTTCTCGCCCTGCAGGTTGGCGGCGAAGAGCTTCTCGCAGAAGGCGACGGACTGCGCCGGATCGGCCTGGTCCAGGCCGTGCGCCAGCCAGACGTGCTCCGGGCACTCGACGATGAAGGTGCTGGTCGAGGCGTCGAACTGGTAGATGTGGGCCTGGAACCAGCCGTGCTCGGTCTTCTCGAACAGGAACGTGAACGGCTCGTAGACCTTGTTCGTGCCGAGCCAGATGAAGCGGTTGGGCCGCGTCACGATGTCGGGCTTGAAAACGCTGGCGTACTTGCCGCGGATGCGCGAGTTGATGCCGTCGCTGGCGATCACGAGGTCGGCGTCGGGGTAGTCGGCGTCGCTGTCGGCTTCGGTCTCGAACACCAGCTCGACGCCCAGCGCCTCGCAGCGCGCCTGCAGGATGTTGAGCAGCTTCTTGCGCCCGATGCCGACGAAGCCGTGGCCGCCCGAGCGGATCGTGCGGCCCTTGAATTGCAGCTCGATGTCGTCCCAGTGCGCGAACGAGGCCTCGATCGCGTCGGCGGTGTCGCGATCCCATTCGCGCATGTTGTCCATCGTCGCGTCGGAGAACACCACGCCCCAGCCGAAGGTGTCGTAGGGCCGGTTGCGCTCGACGACGGTGATGTCGTGGTGCGCCCCCAGCTTCTTCATCAGCAGGCCGAAGTACAGGCCGGCGGGCCCGCCGCCGATGCAGACGATCTTCATGCAGCCTCCAGCCCGCGCGCAGCGCAGCGGTTCACGCGTTGACGTCGACGACGACGCGGCCACGGATGCGTCCGGCCAGGATGTCCTGCCCGGCCTGCAGCGCGTCGGCCAGCCCGATCTCGTGGGTGATGGCCGCGAGCTTGGCGAGGTCGAGGTCGCGCGCGAGCCGATCCCAGGCGTTGCGGCGCAGCGCCGGCGGTGCCATCACGCTTTCGATGCCGTACAGCGTGACGCCGCGCAGGATGAAGGGGGCCACCGAGCCCGGAAAGTCCATGCCCTGCGCCAGGCCGCAAGCCGCCACCGCGCCGCCGTAGCGGGTGCCGGCGCAGGCGTTGGCCAGCGTGTGGCTGCCGACCGAATCGACGACACCGGCCCAGCGCTCCTTGGCGAGCGGCTTGCCGGGCGCCGACAGTTCGTCACGCCCGATCACGTCGGCGGCGCCGAGGCCCTTCAGGTAGTCGGCCTCGCCGAGCCGGCCGGTCGATGCAACGACGCGGTAGCCGAGCTTGGCCAGCACCGCGATCGCCACGCTGCCGACGCCGCCGTTGGCGCCGGTGACGAGCACGTCGCCCGCCGCCGGCGCGAGGCCGTGGCGCTCGAGCGCCAGCACGCACAGCATCGCGGTGTAGCCGGCCGTGCCGATGGCCATCGCCTGCCGGGTGGTGAGGCCGGCGGGCAGCGGCACCAGCCAGTCGGCCTTCACGCGCGCCTTCTGCGCCAGGCCGCCGGAATGCGTTTCGCCGACGCCCCAGCCGTTGAGCACGACGCGGTCGCCGGGCTTGTAGCGGGCATCGTCGCTGGCCTCGACCACGCCGGCGAAGTCGATGCCGGCGTGCAGCGGGAACTTGCGCACCACCGGCCCCTTGCCGGTGATCGCCAGCCCGTCCTTGTAGTTGACGGTGGAGTACTCGACGCGCACCGTGACGTCGCCCGGCGGCAGCGCGCTCTCGTCCACTTCCTTGACACCGGCGCGGTAGCCGGCATCGTCCTTCTCGATGACGATGGCCTTGAACATGGATGACGCTGCCTTTCGTTGGAACGGAGACGGCAATCCTAGTGGCAAGCCGGCCCGAACGGCGGCCCGGTCAGGCCGCCGCGAGCAGTTCGTAGGAACGCAGCCTGGCCGCGTGGTCGTGGATCGCACCCGCGACGATCAACTCGTCGGCCGCCGTCTGCGCGACGATGGCGTCGAGTTGCCGCCGCACGCTGTGCGGCGAACCCACCGCCGACGCAGCCAGCATGCGCTGCACGCCGTGCTTCTCCTGCGCCGTCCACATCGATTCGAGCAGCGCCGGATCGATCGGCCGGGGCAGCGGGCCGCGGCGGCCGCGCTGCATGCCGAGGAAGCGCTGCTGCAGCGACGTGAACAGCCGCGCGGCCGCGTCGTCGCTGTCGGCGGCGATCACGTTGACGCCGACCATCGCGTGCGGCGCGGGCCACTCGGCCGAGGGGCGGTAGGTCGCGCGGTACACCTCGAGCGCCTGCAGCAACAGGTCGGGCGCGAAATGCGACGCGAACGCGAACGGCAGGCCGAGGTGGGCGGCCAGTTGCGCGCTGTACAGGCTCGAGCCGAGCAGCCAGATCGGCACGCGGGTGCCGATGCCGGGGATCGCGCGCACCGGCTGGCCGGGCCCGCCCGGGTTCGGGTCGTCCGCGAGGTAGCCCTGCAGCTCCTGCACGTCGCGCGGGAAGCCTTCTTCCTCGTCGCTGCCCGCCAGATGGCGTCGCAACGCGCGCATCGTCAGCCGGTCGGTGCCCGGCGCGCGGCCGAGCCCGAGATCGATGCGGCCGGGGTACAGCGTGGCCAGCGTGCCGAATTGCTCGGCCACGACGAGGGGCGCGTGATTCGGCAGCATCACGCCGCCGGAGCCGACGCGGATCGTCTTCGTGCCGCCCGCGATATGGCCGACCAGCACGGCGGTGGCCGAGCTCGCGACGCCGTCCATGTTGTGGTGCTCGGCCACCCAGTAGCGGCGGTAGCCCCAGGCTTCGGCATGCTGCGCCAGGTCGAGGCTGTTGCGCAGGGCCTGCGCGGCATCGCCCCCTTCGATAATGGGCGCAAGATCGAGGATCGACAATGGCGTGCTGATCATGGCGGCATCATGCCCGGGCCCGGCCGCGGCATCGCGTCGATCGCGCATGCCGGCCGTTGCAAGGCGCCCGGGCGCATGACAGACTCTTCGATGCTATGGGCTGGGGCAATGTGAACTTCGACGATCAAGATTGGGAATATGGGCATCCGGCCGACCAGGACGTCGGGACGCCGTCGGCCGTCTGGAAGGTCGCCGCCGGGGTGGCTGCCGGCATCGTGATCGGCGCGATGGCGATGTACGTCGCCGATCGCCATGTCGGCGAGCCGGTGTGGTCCGAGGCCGTGAAGGCGCTGGAAGACGTGATCCCCGGCGGCAGCGCGACGGCCGAGCGCATGCCGGCGCAGGGCACGCGGCAAGCCGCCGCGGCGGACACCGCCCCGCCATTGGCCGAACGGCCGGCGCTGCCACCGAGCACCGAGCCGCCGGGCGAGGCGGCTCCGGCCCCGGCCGCGGCAGCCGAGACGCTCGGGCGCCCGGCCGCGTCCGCCCCGGGCGGCCCGCTGAGCGACCTGGAGCGCAAGCAGCGGGCCTGGGCGCGCTACTACAAGAAGCCGCCGTACTGCGTCGACAACCCGACCAGCGACACGCTGATCGATTGTGCCAACCACTACATCCGGGCCCGGCGCCAGTTCGAGGAAGCGTACGCCGCTGGCAAGCTGTAGCGCGGCACGGCCCCCGCTCGCCCGCCGATAAGATGCCCGCCATGGGACCCTTGGCCGGATTGCGCGTGCTCGAGTTCGAGGCCGTCGGCGCCGCACCGTTTGCCGGCATGCTGCTGGCCGACCTGGGCGCCGACGTGCTGCTCGTCGACCGCACCAGCGCGCCGCAACTCGGCGTCGAGAGCCCGCGCTGGAGCGACGTGATGCTGCGCGGCCGCCGCTCGGTGACGCTGGACCTGAAGACCCCCGGCGGCGTGCAGGCCGCGCTGCTGCTGGCCGACCGGGCCGATGTGCTGATCGAGGGTTTCCGCCCCGCAGTGATGGAACGCCTGGGCCTGGGCCCCGAGCTGCTGCTGGCACGCAACCCCAGGCTCGTCTATGGCCGCATGACCGGCTGGGGCCAGACGGGCCCGCTGGCCGCGCGCGCCGGCCACGACATCGACTACATCGCGCTGGCCGGCGTGCTGGGCGCCATCGGCCGCGCCGGCGAGGCGCCGGTGCCACCGCTCAACCTGGTCGGCGATTTCGGCGGCGGCATGCTGCTGGCGTTCGGCATTGCCTGCGGCGTGGTCGAGGCACGGCACTCGGGGCGCGGCCAGGTGATCGACGCGGCAATGATCGACAGCGCCTCGCTGATGACGACGATGTTTTCCGGCATGTTGGCGGCCGGGCAGTGGCGCGACGAGCGCGGCGTCAACCTGCTCGACTCGGGCGCGCCTTGGTACGACAGCTACGCCACGAAGGACGGCAAGTACGTCGCCATCGGCGCGCTCGAGCCGAAGTTCTATGCCGTGCTGATCGAACGCCTCGGCCTCGCCGGACAGGGCCTGCCGGCGCAACACGAGCGCGCGCGCTGGCCCGAACTGCGCGAGCGCTTCGCCGCAGCGCTGCGCAGCCGGACGCGCGACGAGTGGTGCGCGGTGTTCGAAGGCGCGGACGCCTGCTTCGCGCCGGTGCTCGACTTCGCCGAGGCGCGCAGCCACCCGCACAACGTCGCGCGCGGGCGCAGCGTCAACATCGATGGCATCGACCAGCCGGCGCCGGCGCCGCTGTTCGCGCGCACGCCCGGCGCGGTGCGCCACGGCCCGCCCGAGCGCGGCGCGATGGGCCGCGAAGCGCTGGCCGATTGGGGCTTCGCTCCCGACGAGATCGAACGCCTGGCGGCGCTGGGCGTGGGTTTCGCGGATGGAGTGAATTGCTAGCGCACGAACTGATCGACGAAGCCCTCGCCCAGCCCCACCGCCGCGTAGTGCTTGCGGCACATCGCGATCTTGGTGAACACGTCTTCGTAGCCGGTGGCTGTTGCCCGCGTCGTCGACGTAGACCATCGCGCCGGCGATGTTGAAGAAGGTGATCATCTCGGGCGCGCCGCCGGCTGCCTCGTCGACGACCAGGGTATGGATCTCGCCCGGCGGTTCGTAGACGAAGGCGCCTTCGCGGGCGACCCAGTCGTGCTCGAGGTAGCGCCACGATCCCTTGATCACATAGCCCGTCACCCAGGACGGGTGGATGTGGCGCGACAGCACGCCGCTCTTCCTCACGCGCAGCAGGTTGCACCAGCTACCGGTCACCGTGTTCAGCAGCAGCGGCCGGAACCACACCTCGGGCGCCTGCGGCACCCACACGCGCTCGTCGTCGGGGATCGGCCTGCACGGCGATCTCGGGCTGGATGCCGGGGAGCTGGACGATCATGGTTCGAATCCCTGTTGTCACGTGATCAGGTAGCCGCCGTCGACCGGCAGCACGACGCCGGTGACGAAGCGCGCCGCCGGGCTGGCCAGGAACAGCACCGGCCCGGCGACGTCGTCGGGCGTGCCCCAGCGGCCGAGCGGCGTGCGCGCGACGATCGGTGCCGAGCGCGCCGCGTCGTCCTGCAGCGGCTGCGTCAGCGGCGTCGCGATCCAGCCCGGCGCCACCGCATTGACGCGGATGCCGTCGGCCGCATAGGCGATCGCCAGGCTCTTGGTCAACTGCGCCACGCCGCCCTTGCTGGCGCTGTAGCCGGGCACCAGGCCGCCGCCGAAGAAGCTCAGCATCGATGCGGTGTTGACGATGCAGCCGCGCCGCGCCGCGAGCTTCGTGCGCGCCGCGGCGCAGACGCGCATCGTGCCGGTGAGGTTGATGTCGAGCACCTCGGCGAACACCGCCGGGTCGTGCTCGGCGCCGCCACGGCGGATCGTGCCGGCGCAGTTGACGAGCACGTCGAGCGTGTCGAGCGTGGCCATCAGCGCCTGCACGGCCGCGGCGTCGCGCACGTCGAGCACGCGGGTATCGATGGCGGCGAACGCCGCGTCCTGCTTCGCCGCCGCGACCTCGGCATCGCTGACACCGGTGGCGACGACGCGGCCGCCTTCGGCCGCAAAGGCGCGCGCGATTGCCGCGCCGATGCCGCTGCTGCCGCCGGTGACGAGGATGGTGCGGGGTGCGGTGGTGGTGCTCATCGCGCAAGGTTACCCCGGCGCGCGATCGGCCTCAGCGCAGCCACGCGTCGCGGATCGCGCGCAGGTGGCGGGCATCGGTGCCGCAGCTCCGCCGAGCCGAACGCCGCGAAGGGCACCCGCTCGCGCGTCGCCGCGCGGCGGGGTCACGTCACCGGGTGCGGCGAGCGGCAGCGGTTCAGGGCAGCTTGGCCAGCACCGTCTCCATCTCGCTGGCCGTGAACGCGCGCAGCGAGTGCGCGCGCACGTTGCCCTGCTGCGCGACGGCCAGGCTGAACGCCGTCAGCGCGGCTTCACTGTCGGCTTCGAGCACGCAGACGATGTCGTGCTCGCCCATCGTCCAGTAGATCTCGCGCATGTTGACGCCGAGTTTCTTGCCGACCTCCTTGGCCGCGGCCGCGCGCTTGGTGCTCTCCTTGATGCTCTGGATGCCCTTGTCGGTGAAGTTCAGCAGGCTGATGTAGGTGAACATCGTCACCCTCCTCGATGGTGGATCGGGGGGCCGTACCTGAATTGGAAAGCCTCGAACCGGCGCGGCCCCCGGAGCACCCGTCGAGCTCATCGCCGGGAGACGAATTCAGGGGTCCGGAGGCGCGGGAGGCACCGCCTGAGGGCGGCGCATCGCGGCGGGCGACGAACGCAATCGCGGGGCGACAAGGCGGCGATGCTACGCGCTTGGCGGCGATGACAAGGGGCGCCGCGCGGCGCCACTCAGGGCCACGCGACCTCGACCGACAGGCCCCCCAGCACCGTCGAGCGGCCCACGTGGATCGTGGCGCCCGTGCGCGGCGGCGACGCGCTTGACGATCGACCAGCCCAGCCCGCTGCCGCCCTCGCCGCTGCCGAGCACACGGAAGAAGCGCTCGCCGATGCGCTGCAGGTCGGCCTCGGACATGCCCGGGCCGCTGTCGTCGATCGTCAGCACACGCCTGCCCGCCGCGGCGCGCCACGGCGATCCTGCACGGTCGCGTGCGGCGGGCTGTAGCGGATCGCGTTGTCGACCAGGTTGCGCACCAGCACCGCCAGCAGCGTGGCGTCGCCCTGCACCGTGCAGGCGTCGGCCGCATCGAGTTCGATCGTCTGCTGCTTTGTGCAGGGCCTGCGGCGCCAGCTCGGCGACCACCTGGCGCACCAGCGCGCCGAGCTCCAGCGCTGCCAGCGGCCGGCGCGGCGCCGGCCTCCAGCCGCGACAGCGTCAGCAGCTGCTCGACCAGCCGCGCGGCGCGGTCGCAGCCCGCGAGCGTGGCCTCGAGCGCGTGGCGGCGCCGCGCGTCGTCGGCCTCGGCCAGCGCCACCTGGGCCTGGGCGCGGATGGCGGCGATCGGCGTGCGCAGTTCGTGCGCGGCATCGGCGGTGAACCGGCGCTCCGCCTCCATCAAGCGCGGCGATGCGCTCGAACAGCGCGTTCAGCGCCTCCAGCATCGGCGCCATCTCCGACGGCGCATCGTCCAGCGTCACCGGCTGCAGCGCCTGCGGCTGGCGCGCCGCCAGCAGCTGGCCGAGCCGGCGCAGCGGCGCCACGCCGCGGTAGCACCGCCCACCACACCGCCAGCGCCAGCAGCGGCAGTGCCAGCAGCATCGGCCACAGCGTGCTGCGCAGGACCGCGCGCAGGATCGAGGCGCGCGACGCCACCTGCTCGCCGACATAGACCTGCACGTCGCGCTCGGCGCCATGCGTCGCGAACACGCGCCACGTCGACGCCATCGATCTGCACCGTCCTGAAGCCCGTCTGCGAGCCGGCTCGCCGGCGGCGGCCATCGGCGTGCTCGGCGCGTTGGCCGAGCGCAGCGCCAGGCGGCCCTTCGTGGAAGACCTGGAACGCCACCTTGGGCGCGTAGCGGTGCAGCGTGGGCGCGTCGACGCCGTGGTCGTCGTCCTCGATCTCGCGCGGCCTGCTGCACCACCAGCAGCGCCGCGGCCTGCGCCAGGTGGCTGTCGAGCAGTTCGTCGAGTTCGTGCGCGCACGTCGAACCAGGTCATCGCCGCCGCGCCCAGCCAGACGCCGACCACGACGCCGAGCACCAGCGCCAGCAGCCGGCCTTGCAGCGAATGCGGGTCGCTTGGCATCACGCTACCGGCTGCTCGTCGCGCCAGCATGTAGCCGACGCCGCGCACGGTCTGGATCAGCCCGCTGCCGAGCTTGCGCCGCAGGTGGTGGATGTGCACCTCGACGGCGTTGCTCTCGACCTCCTGGCCCCAGCTGTAGAGCTGCTGCTCGAGCTGCTCGCGCGACAGCACGCGGCCGGCGTTGAGCATCAGCACGTGCAGCAGGTCGAACTCGCGCGTCGACAGCGGCACCGGCAGGCCGGCCTGGTGCACCGCGCGCGCCGCGGGGTCGAGCACGACGTCGTGCGCCACGCAGGCATCGCTGCGGCTGGCCGTGCGCGCGGCGCACCAGCGCGCGCAGCCGCGCCGCCAGCTCGTGCAGGTCGACCGGCTTGACCACGTAGTCGTCGGCGCCGACATCGAGCCCGCGGATGCGGTCGGGCACCGCGTCGCGCGCGGTCAGCACCAGCACCGGCAGCGTCACGCCGGCGCGGCGCACGGCCGGCCAGCACGTCCATGCCGTCGCGCTCGCGGCAAGCCCGAGGTCGAGCACCGCGGCGGCATAGGGCTCGGCGCGCAACTCGCGCTCGGCGGCCTCGCCGTCGCGCACCCAGTCGACCTGGAAGCCGAGCTGGCGCAGGCCGGCGCGCAGGCCGTCGCCGAGCAGCGGGTCGTCTTCGGCCAGCAGGATGCGCATCGGCGTCGATTGTCGGCGCTGCGCTCAGTCGTCGTCGTGGCCTGCGCGGCGGCGGCCGCGAGCGCTCTGCCACGCCGGCGCCGGCCATCGGCGCGCCTTCGCCACTGCAGGCCACCAGAAGCCGAGCACGGCCACCAGCATCAGCGCCGCCACGCTGCGCCAGGCGCTGCGGATCGCGTCCTGCGGGTGCGCGGCCTTGCGGCCGGTGATCATCGCGCGCGACCAGGTTCTCGCGGTGCAGCCAGCTGCTGACGCACGACGCCGGCCACGTGCACGCCGACGACGGCCAGCATCAGGTTGGCGGCCGCTTCGTGCGCCTCTTCGAGCCAGTCGCCGCCGATGGCTCGTTGTAGGTGGCCCAGCCCGACGCGGCTGACCGCCAGCGCCAGCAGCCAGCAGGGCCACGATCGCCAGCGCACCGGCCGGGTTGTGGCCGACGTGGTGCTCGGGCCGGCCGCGCAGCAGCGAGCCGAGATAGCGCGTCACCGCCGCCGGGCCGCGCACGAAGCTCGCGAAGCGCGCGTGGCGCGTGCCGACCAGGCCCCACAGGATGCGAAAGGCCACCAGGCCGGCCATGGTGTAGCCCAGCGTCACGTGGACCAGCCGCCAGCGCTCGCTTTCGGCCGTGAGGTAGGCGCCGGCGAAGCTCAGCACCATCAGCCAGTGGAAGACGCGCACCGGCGCGTCCCAGACCAGCACGCGCGCGTGCGGCCGCCGCGCCGGCGGGCGTTTCAGCGCGGGATGCGGATGTCGTGTTCATTGAAGTCTCCTTGGTCGGCTCGGGGATGGCAGGCGGCGCAGTTCGCCGCGCTCTTCACGGCCGGCAGCTTCCAGGTGGCGGCAGGCACCTCGTCGTGCTCGCGCACGAACCACGCCGAGCGGGTGATGCGGTCTTGCGGCGGTGCCTCGCGCGCACGCTGGTCCGTGCCGGCGTGGGCGACGAGCCAGGCCGACAGTTCCCTGGCGGTGGCCGCGTCCAGCGAGGCGTCGGTGCCGAAGTGGCGCGGCAGGTTGGCCATCAGGCGCTGCCACGACGCCGCCGGCAGCAGGCCGGGCGGATAGGCCACATGGCAGGCCGCGCATTCCTGCTGGTACTTCGGCAGCAGCGGCACGCGCGGCGCGCGCGCGTCGTCGTCGGCCAGCGCGGCGCCGGCGACGCCGACAGCGACGAAGCCGAATGCCATGCGCCACGCGCGCAGGAAGGATCGAAGGGTCATCGGGGTTCTCCGCATGAGGGGCGACCGGTCAGGGCTTGAGCGTCAGCAGCCAGCTCAGCACGTCGGCCTTCTCGGCCGCGCTGCACTCGCGGCCGAGCACGTCGTTGCAGTTGCGGCGGAACCACTTCTCGGTCTTCGCCGGATCCGTGAAACGCTGCGCATTGAACGCCGGCGCCAGCGCGTCGATCGGCTTGCCGGTCGACGCGTGCTTGCCGGCCTGCGTCGGCACGGCGCCGTGGCACGACGCGCAGCTCCATTCCCGGCCATGGCGCGTGGTGAACAACTGTTGGCCACGCGCCGGCACGGCCGGCGCTGCGGCCTGCGCGGTGTAGCCGGCCAGCAGTTCGGCCGGCGTGGCCGCCTGCACCGCGGGTGCCATGCACTGGCCGGCCACCGATAGGACCACCAGCGCGGATCGAAGGGACAGAACGGTTCGCATCGCAACTCCTTGGCCGCGATGGTCGGGCGCGCGGATTAGCGCAGTCTTAAGGGATGCCGACGCGACGCCGGCCCGCGGCCCGACCATTCGCCGTGCATGGCCATTGGACCGCGCCGCGGCCCGGGCGTAGCATTTTCAATTCCGCGCCTCGTGCCGCGGGCGCGGCACGGCGACACCACCCGACTTTCTTCACTGGAGGGTCACATGGGCTATCACCTCGAGGGTCGTCTGCTGGAAGTCTGCAACTGCAATGTGCTGTGTCCTTGCTGGATCGGCGAGGATCCCGACAACGGGACCTGCGACACCATCGTGTCGTGGCGCGTCGACAAGGGCACGATCGACGGCGTCGACGTCGGTGGCCTGACCATCGCCGCAGTGGCTCACGTGCCGGGCAACATCCTGCAAGGCAACTGGACCGCGGCGATCTTCGTCGACGAGAAGGCCTCGAAGGCCCAGGAAGCGGCACTGCTGAAGGTCTACACCGGCCAGGCCGGCGGACCGGTCGCCGACCTGGCCAAGCTGATCGGCAAGGTGGTGTCGGTCGAGCGCGCACCGATCCGCTTCGAAGTTCAGGGGGGCCACGGTACGCTGCAGATCGGCACCAACTACTACGCCGAACTCGAACCGTATGTCGGCGCCAGCGGCGCCAAGACCACCCTGTCGGAGACGGTCTTCTCGACAGTGCCGGGCGCGCCGGTGTTCGTCGGCAAGGCGCCGATCTACCGCTCGAAGAATGCCGCGCTGGGCATCAACCTCGACATCAAGGGCAAGAACGCGCTGCAAAGCACGTTCATGTTCGACGCCTGAAATGACAGCCCCAAGACGCCTGCGGCGTCGCCCCCCAAGGGGAGCTCAGGCCGCTTGGGAGCGGCCCGGCGCGGCCTGAAATGACCGCCCCAAGACGCCTGCGGCGTCGCCCCCCCAAGGGGGGCTCAGGCCGCTTGGGAGCGGCCCGGCGCGGCCTGAGATCGCCTTGAGTCGCCGGCCCGCGCGCCATGCCCGTCAGCGCGTCGCGTCACCGCCGCGTCTTCCTGCCGTTGCTGGCCGCGCTGGTGGCGCTGGCGTGGGCGGCGCTGTGGGCCTGGGCGGCGAGCCCCTATGGGCGCTATCTCGACCACGGCGACTGGACCGCCGAGGGGCCGGTCGCGCTGCTGTGCGCCGCCATCCCGGGCGGCACGCTGCTCGTGCCGGCGGCGCTCGCCGGCTTGGCCTGGATGCTGATGATCGCCGCGATGATGCTGCCGACCGCGCTGCCGCTGTTCAACGCCTTCGACCGCCTCGTCGCCGCGCGCACCGACCGGCTGCACCTGCTCGCCCTGCTCGGCTTGGGTTATGTGGCGGCCTGGGCCGGCTTCGGCGTGCTGGCGCATGCGCTGCACGGGCTGTTGCTGGCCTCGGTCGACCGGGTGCCGCTGCTGGCGCGCCACGCGTGGCTGATCGGCGCGGCCACCATCGCCGGCGCCGGCGCCTTCCAGTTCAGCCGCCTCAAGCACCGTTGCCTCGACAAGTGCCGCACGCCGCTCAGCTTCGTCATCGAGCATTGGCGCGGGCGGCAACAGGCCCGGCAGGCCTTCATGCTCGGTGCCCACCACGGCCTGTTCTGCGTCGGCTGCTGCTGGGCGCTGATGCTGCTGATGTTCGTCGTCGGCGCCGGCAACCTCGGCTGGATGTTGCTGCTGGCGGCGCTGATGGCGATCGAGAAGAACCTGCCCTGGGGCCGGCGCCTCAGCGCTCCGCTCGGCTTCGCGCTGCTCGCCGGGGCCGTGCTGCTGGTGGCGATGCGCGCATGACGATGCCGGGGCTGCCTTGACGCCGCTGCGCACCCTCGCGCTGACCGGCGTGGCGATGCTGGCTTTCGCCGCCAACTCGCTGCTGTGCCGGCTCGCGTTGCAGCAGGCCAGCATCGACCCGGCCAGCTTTGCCAGCGTGCGTCTGGTGTCGGGCGCGCTGATGCTCGCCGCGATCGTCAGGTGGCGGCTGCAGCCCGGTTCGCCAGCCCCGGCGCAACCCGACTGGCTGGCCGCCGCGATGCTGTGGACCTACGTGGCCTGCTTCTCGTTCGCCTACCTGACGCTGGCCGCCGGCACCGGCGCACTGATCCTGTTCGGTGCCGTGCAGATGACGATGTTCGGCGTCGGCCTGCGCGCCGGCGAACGCTTCACGGCGGCCGCCTGGACCGGCCTGACACTGGCGGTGGCGGGCCTGCTGTACCTGGTTTCACCCGGACTCGCCGCGCCCGACCCATTGGGCGCGGCGCTGATGGCCGCGGCCGGCATCGCCTGGGGCATCTACTCGCTGCGCGGGCGCCGCACCACCACGCCGCTCGCCGCCACCGCAGCCAACTTCCTGCGCGCGGTGCCGCTGGCCTTGATTGTGAGCCTGGTGTTCGTGATGCGCTTTCATGCCGAGCCCGCCGGCCTGGCACTGGCCGTGGCCTCCGGCGCGCTGACCTCGGGCCTGGGCTATGTGATCTGGTATGCCGCACTGCCCGGGCTGTCGGCGCTGCGGGCGGCGACGGTGCAGTTGTCGGTGCCACCGCTGGCCGCCTTCGGTGGCGTGCTGCTGCTGGCCGAGTCGATGTCGCTGCGCCTGGTGCTGGCGTCGCTGGCGATCCTCGGCGGCGTTGCACTCGTGCTGGCCAGCCGTGCCAGAGCCGCGCCGGCCACGACCCGGCGCCGCTGAGCACACGGCAGCGCGCCTACGTCAGCACACCCTGCCGCAAGTGCAGCACCCGCCCGCAGCGCGCGGCCAGCGCTTCGTCGTGGGTGACGACGACGAACGCCGTGCCGCGCTCGCGCGCGAGCGCGAGCATGGCTTCGAACACGGCGTCGGCGGTCTCGCGGTCGAGGTTGCCGGTCGGCTCGTCGGCGAGCACGCAGGCCGGCCGCGACACCAGCGCGCGCGCGATCGCGACGCGCTGGCGCTCGCCGCCGGAGAGCTCGCTCGGCCGGTGCTTCACGCGCCCGGCCAGGCCCACCTGCGCCAACGCCGCCGCGGCCGTCGCGCGCGCATCGGCCAGCCGCTCGCGGCGGATGCGCAGCGGCATCGCGACGTTGTCGAGCGCAGTGAACTCGGGCAGCAGGTGGTGGAACTGGTAGACGAAACCGAGGTGCTGGTTGCGCCAGCGCCCTTGCGCGGCAGCATCCATCGACGTCATCGGGCGGCCGGCGAGCGTCACGCTGCCCGCACTCGGCGTATCGAGGCCGCCGAGCAGGTGCAGCAGCGTGCTCTTGCCCGAACCCGAGGCACCGACGATGGCCACCGTTTCGCCGCGCATCACCGCGAAGTCGACGCCGCGCAGCACCTCGACGTCGAGGTCGCCCTCGTGGAAGCGCTTGCGCAGGCCTTCGCAGGCCAGGACCGCCTCAGCCGCCGCCGGGCCGCCCCAAGGCGGCTGAGCTCCCCTCGGGGGACGCGAACGAAGTGAGCCAGGGGCCGTCGTGTCACTCATAACGCAGCGCCTCGGCCGGGTTGACGCGGCTGGCGCGCCAGCTCGGGTAGATCGTGGCCACGAAGGCCAGCGCCAGCGCAATGGCCGCGATCGGCACGATGTCGCCCCATTGCGGGTCGCTCGGCATGCGGCTGATGACGTAGATGCTGGCCGGCAGGAAGCTCGTCGACAGCAGCCGTTCGAGCGCCGGCACCAGCGTGCCGATGTTGAATGCGACCAGCAGCCCGAGCGCGACGCCGGCGGCGGTGCCGGCGATGCCCGAGGTCGCGCCCTGGATCATGAAGATGCCCATGATCGAGCGCGGGCTGGCGCCGAGCGTGCGCAGGATCGCGATGTCGGCGCGCTTGTCGGTCACCGTCATCACCAGCGTGCTGACCAGGTTGAACGCCGCCACCGCGACGATCAGCGTCAGGATGATGAACATCAGCCGCTTCTCGAGCTGCACCGCGTCGAACCAGTTGCGGTTGGTGCGCGTCCAGTCGCGCACGCTGATGTGGGCCGGCAGCACCCGCGCCAGTTGCCCGGCCACCGCGCGTGCGGCCTGTGCGTCCGTGAGCTTCAGCTGCACGCCGGTCGGCCCCTCGACGCGCAACAGGCGCGCCGCGTCGTCGAGGTGGATCAGCGCCAGCGCGCTGTCGTATTCGTAGTGGCCGGCCTCGAAGGTGCCGGCCACCGTGAACTGCTTCAGGCGCGGCACGATGCCGGCCGGCGTGATCTGCCCGCCCGGCGTGACGACAGTGAGCTTGTCGCCCTCGCGCACGCCGAGCGCACGCGCCAGCTCGATGCCGAGCACGATGTTCCATTCGCCCGGCTTGAGCTTGGCGAAGGTGGTGGCCTGCAGCTGCGCGGCCAGCGGCGTGACGCTGGCCTCCTCGGCCGGCGCGATGCCGCGCAGCAGCGCGCCGCGCATGTCTTCGCCGCGCGCCACCAGCACCTGCGCGGCAACGAACGGCGCCGCCCCGACCACCAGCCCGGGCGCGGCGGCACGCGCCTGTTCGGCCACCGCACGCCAGTCGGGCAACGCAGCGCCCTGCGCATCGAACAGTTCGATGTGCGCGATCACGCTCAGCATGCGGTCGCGCACCTCCTTCTGGAAACCGTTCATCACCGACAGCACGATGATCAGCGCCGCCACGCCGAGCGCGATGCCGAGCATCGACACGCCGGAGATGAAGGAGATGAACCCGTTGCGCCGGCCGGTGCGCCCGGCGCGCGTGTAGCGCCAGCCGATCTGCCACTCGTAGGGGGTGTTCATTGCGGCGGCATGCTAGCAGGCGATGTTCGCGGCATTGCCGCCCCCTTATGCGTTGCTGATGCGGGTCCTGCTAGTGTGCTCAATATGGATCGGCAGCTTCCCTTGCCTTCGCGCGCAACGCTCATTGCGCTGGCCTGGCCTGCGGCGCTGGTGTGGGCTGCCGGCTGGGGAGCCATGCTGCTGCTCGACGGCCAGGTCGACCTGGCCAACCTGGCGATGGTGCTGGTGCTGAGCTCGGCGCTCGCATCGCTGTGGTTGCCGGCCTGGCTGTCCGCGCTCGCCGGTGCGGCTGCGGTGATGGCATTCAACTGGACCTTCGTACCGCCGCGCGGTGCGTTCACGGTGGGCCTGCACCAGCATGCGCTGCTGCTCGGCGCGATGCTGATCGTGAATGGGATCATCGCCGCGCTGATGGCCGCCCTGCGTCGCCAGGCGCGCCGCGCCGAGCGCCACGCGATGCGTGCCGAGCACTTGCGCGCCTGGGGCGACACCCTGCGCGACGCCGTCGATCCGCTGGCGCAGGCCGGTGCATTGCACACCGCGCTCGCCGAGGCCTCGAACGGGCCGGTCGCGCTGCTGGTGCTGAAGGACCACGCGCCCGGCGCCCGCCAGGCCGACGACGACGCCCTCGTGCTGCGCGTCGGCGACGCCGATGCCGACCAGTGGGCCGGGCTCTGGCACTGCCTGCGCCAAGGCCAGGCCATGGGCCCCGGCACCGGCCGCCACGAAGAACTGGCCGACGGGTACCTGCCGCTGCGCGGCCGCGGCGTCACGCTCGGTGCCGCGGTCTTGCGCGGGCGCGGTGACCCGTCGCGCAGCGACCCCGAGCTGCGGGCCCATGCGCAGGCCTTGTGCGACCAGCTGGGCCTGGCCCTGCAACGTGCGCTGGCCAGCCGCGACGAGCAGCGCGCGCGCGAGCAGGCGCAGGCGCAGGGCGTGCGCAATGCCTTGCTCGCGGCGATCTCGCACGACTACCGCACGCCGCTGGCCACGATCATGAGCGCGGCATCGTCGCTCGACGAGCAGGCGGATCGCATGGACGCGGCGCAGCGTCGTCGGCTGGCCCGCAGCATCGTCGACGAAGCGGCGCAACTCAGCCGGCTGACCGACAACACCCTGCAGCTGGCGCGCCTCGACGCGCCCGACGTCAGCCTGCGCTGCGAATGGGAGTCGGCCGAGGAGATCGTCGGTGCGGTTCTGCGCCATGCGCGCCGGCACGATCCGACGCGACGTGTGCGGGCGCGGCTCGAACCCGATCTGCCGCTGCTGTGGTGCGACGCGATGCTGATGGCGCAGCTGCTCGACAACCTGGTCGACAACGCACTCAAGTACAGCCCGGCAGCAGGCGCCGGTCGAGATCCTGGTGCATCGCCGCGGCGAGCACATCGTGCTGGCGGTGCGCGACCGGGGTCCCGGCGTCGCGCCGGCGTGGCGCGACCGCATCTTCGACGTCTTCCACCGCGGCGCGCCGCCGATGCCGGGCGCCGCGGCAGAGTCGCCGGCGCAGGCGGCGAGGCCGGGCGCCGGCGTCGGCCTCGCCGTGTGCCGTGCGATCGCGCGCGCGCATGGCGGCGAACTGCGCCTGCGGCCGCGCGGCCATGGCGGCTGCGCCTTCGAGTGCGAATTGCCGGTCCACGCAGCGCCCAGCCCCGCCGCCGCCGAAGCGGATGCCCCCTCATGAGCCTGCGCGTGCTGCTGGTCGAGGACGATCGCGAATTGCGCACGACCCTGCGCGATGCGCTCGCGATCGAGGGCTACGAGGTTCTCACGGCCGCGAGCCTGTCGGAGGGCCTGGCGCTGGTGGCCCATGCCGCCGCGCCCGTTCACTGGGCCAACGATGCCGGCCTCGATCTGGTGATCCTCGACCTCGGCCTGCCCGACGGCGACGGCGAGATGCTGCTGGCCAGATTGCGGCAGCGCCATTCGATCCCGCTGATCGTGATTTCGGCGCGGCAGGCCGAAGGCCAGAAGATCCGCCTGCTCGACGCCGGAGCGGACGACTACCTGGTCAAGCCGTTCAGCATCGGCGAGTTGCTCGCTCGCATGCGGGTGGCGTTGCGCCATCGCGGTACCACCGTGCAGCCGGCGCTGACACATTACCGGCACACCGGCCTGACGGTGGACCTGGTCACCCAACGGGTGGTTCGGGACGGCCAGGCCGTGCACCTGACGCCCACCGAATTCAAGCTGCTGGCGCGCCTGGTGCGCAGTGCCGGACAGGTCGTGACGCACCGCCAGTTGCTGGCCGACGTGTGGGGCGCCGAGTTCGTCGCGCATACCCATTACCTGCGCCTGTACATGGCCCAGTTGCGCGCCAAGCTGGAGGCCGAGCCGGCCGAGCCGCGGCGCCTGCTCACCGAGCCGGGGGTCGGCTACCGGCTGGTCGAGCCCGAGGCGTGATCGCCCCGGCGACGCTTATGCGTTCCTGATGGGTGGTCGGGCACGCTGACGCTTCGACCCACTCTTCGCCCGTTGCACGGGCCTCTCATGTCGATCCTGCTTGCCCGCGGCGCTGCAGCCGCCGCCCCTGCCCCCGCCGCTGACCCGAGACGCCAGGGTTTGGCTGGACTCACGCTGGCAGCGATCGGCGTGGTCTACGGCGACATCGGTACCAGCCCGCTGTACACCGTGAAGGAGATCTTTGCGCCGACCACGGGGGTGGCGCTCAACACCGCCAACCTGGTCGGCGCGGTGTCGTGCATCTTCTGGGCGCTGATGATCGTGGTGACGCTGAAATACGTGATCCTGATCCTGCGCGCCGACAACCGCGGCGAAGGCGGCGTGCTTGGCGCTGACGGCGCTGGCCACGCATGCGGTCGCCGAGCGACCGGCGCTGCGCAACGCGCTGCTGCTGTTCGGCGGCTGCGGCGCCACGCTCTTCTACGGCGACAGCGTGATCACGCCGGCGATCTCGGTGCTGGGCGCGATGGAGGGTCTCGAGATCGCCACGCCGGCGCTGAAGGCCTACGTCGTGCCGGTGTCGCTGGCCATTCTGTTCGGGCTCTTCGTGGTCCAGCGTTTGGGTACCGCGGCGGTGGGCAAGATGTTCGGGCCGATCATCTCACTGTGGTTCTTGACGCTGGCCGTCACCGGCGTGATGCACATCGCCGCCCAGCCGGCGATCCTGGCCGCGCTCGATCCTTTGCAGGCCTGGCATTTCCTCAACGCACGCGGCTGGCATGTCTTCGCCGCCGTGGGCGCGATCGTGCTGGCGCTCACCGGTGCCGAAGCGCTGTATGCCGACATGGGCCACTTCGGCCGCAAGCCGATCCAGTTCGCCTGGCTCGGCTTCGTGCTGCCGGCGTTGGCGCTGAACTACATGGGCCAGGGGGCGCTGCTGATGGCCGACCCGTCGGCGATCGAGAACCCGTTCTATCGCCTGTTCCCGCAGAGCCTGATCTGGCCGGCGCTGGGCCTGGCCACGCTGGCCGCGATCATCGCGTCACAGGCGGTGATCTCGGGCGCCTATTCGATGACGCGCCAAGCGATTCAGCTCGGTTTCCTGCCGCGTATGACGGTGCGCCACACCTCGGCGCGCGAGGCCGGGCAGATCTACATGCCAGCCGTCAACTGGGCGTTGCTGGCCGGCGTAGTCGCTTCCGTATTGGCATTCGGCGGTTCGTCGGCGTTGGCCGGCGCCTACGGCATCGCCGTCACGCTGACGATGATGATCACGACGCTGCTGACCTACTTCGTCGTACGCGACGGCTGGCACCTGCCCGCGCCGGTGGCGATCGGCGCGACGGCGTTCTTCCTCGCGGTCGATGCGCTGCTGGTAGCCGGTTGCGCGGTGAAGTTCTTCGACGGTGGCTGGTTCCCGCTGGCGATGGGTGGGCTGCTGTTCGTCGCCATGAGCACCTGGCAACGCGGCCGCGCATTGACGCTGGAGGCGATCCGCAGCGGCGGCATCGGGCTGCAGGACTTCATCGACCAGCTGGACCCGGCCACCGCGTCGCACGCGGCGCGCGTCGCGGTCTACGCAGTGGCCGACCCGAGCACGGTGCCGCAGGCCTTGCTGCACAACCTCAAGCACAACCAGGTGCTGCACGAGCGCAACGTGATCCTGACGGTCCGCTTCCACGATGTGCCGTGGGTCGGCATGGCGGAGCGCGTACAGGTCGAGCCGCTGGGCCATGGCTTCTGGCGCGTGACGCTGAACTTCGGTTTCATGAACACGCCCGATGTGCCGAAGGCACTGAAGCTGTGCGAGGCGCAGGGCCTGCCGATTCCGCCCTTCGAGACCAGCTACTTCCTCAGCCGCGAAACCATCGTGCCCACGTCGGGCGCCGGCATGGCCCGTTGGCGGCAGCGCCTGTTTGCGGCGATGAGCCGCAATGCGAGCAGCGTCGCCGAATATTTCAGGCTGCCGGACAACGCGGTGATCGAATTGGGAACACGGGTGCAGGTCTAGGGAAAACCACCGTCTGCCCGATACGCGGCTACTACCCATGCCGCGGCGGACGGCGAACAATGCGGTTTTCTGCAACCCATTCTCGAAAGGGCATGACCATGAGCAAGATCCTGATGCTGTGCGGCGACTTCGGCGAAGACTACGAAGTGATGGTCCCGTTCCAGGCCCTGCAGGCCGTGGGCCACACGGTGCATGCGGTGGCGCCGGACAAGAAGAGCGGCGATTACGTAATGACCGCGATCCACGATTTCGAGGGCCAGCAGACCTACAGCGAGAAGCCCGGCCACCGCTTCACGCTCAACGCGACCTTTGCCGAAGTCGACCCGCAGAAGTACGACGCGCTGGTGGTGCCCGGCGGCCGCGCCCCCGAGTACCTGCGCATGAATTCGCGCGTGGTCGAGATCGCGCGCCATTTCCTGGCCACCGGCAAGCCCGTCGCCGCGATCTGCCACGGCGCGCAGCTGCTGGCGGCCACCGGACTGCTCAAAGGCCGCAAGGTCAGCGCCTACCCGGCCTGCCAGGTCGAGGTGGAACTGGCCGGCGCCGAATACATGGGCATCGCGATCGATGCGGCCGTCACCGACGGCAAGCTCGTCACGGCGCCGGCGTGGCCCGCACACCCGGCCTGGATCGGCCAGTTCCTGGCCGTGCTCGGCACGCGCATCAGCCTGTAGCATCGCCGACGCGCCACCGCGAGGAGTACCGCCATGTGCAAGATCTTCATCAGCGCCGATCCGTCGAGCTACGAAAGCCGCACGCGCTCGGTGCGGCTGCATGGCGTGGTCACCAGCATCCGGCTGGAGAACCTGCACTGGTCGGTGCTGGAGGAGATCGCCGGCCGCGACGGTATGACCGTGGCGCAACTGATCGAGAAGCTCTACGACGAGTTGGTGGCCGACCGCGGCGCGGTCGGCAACTTCTCGTCGTTCCTGCGCGTGTGCGCCTTGCGCTACGAGCACCTGATCGCCGACGGCCGCATCCCGCGCGACGCGGCGATACCGATCCGCTCGCTCGATGCCGAGCGGGTGCTCGACGGCCTGCCGCGCGCGGCCCGGCAGCCGCCGTTGCCGGCGCGGCGCATGCGCCCTGCGCGCACGCTCAGCTGAGCTTCTGCTCAGCGGTCGGCGTTGCCGCGCCGATCGGCCGGCGCGGTGCCGGCGACCCTCGCCGCCAGCGCGCCCCGACGCGTCGCCGGGCGGCCGCTCTCGACGTGCCTCGGATAATGGGCCGATGCACTCGATCGTCGCCTTCGCCGCGCCGCCGTCCGACAGCGGCGCGGCACGGTCGTTGCCGGCCACGCCGGCGCTCGACGCGTTGGTCGCGCGCTGGGCCGAGGTGTGCCGCGACAGTGGCGACGAAAACAGCTTCAGCCCGCCCCACGAACGGGCACTGGCTGCCGCGCTCGGCTGGCACGCCGCCGACGGTTGCCTGCCGTGGGCGGCGCGCCAGGCCGCGCTGGACGGCATCGCGGTCGCGACACGAGCCTGGGGCCTGCTGACACCGGTGCACTGGCGCGTCGGCAGCGATGGCGTTCACCTCGTCGACCCCGATGCGCTCGCACTGTCCGACGCCGACTCGCGTGCGCTGTGCGACGCCGTGCGGCCGCTGTTCGACGCCGCGGGTTTCACGCTGGCCTGGGGCGCGGCGCTGCGCTGGTACGTGGCGCACGAGTCGCTGCAAGGCCTGGCCTGTGCCTCGCTCGACCGCGTCATCGGCCGCAACATCGACGCCTGGCTGCCGCGCCAACCCGCCGCCCGGCAACTGCGGCGGCTGCAAAACGAAGTGCAGATGCAGTGGCACCACCACCCGGTCAACGAGGCGCGCGAAGCGGCCGGCGGGCTGGCGGTCAATTCGTTCTGGCTCAGCGGCTGCGGCCGGGCACAGCCGGTGCGTGCCGACGACGTGCAGCTCGATGGGCGACTGCGCGGCCCGGCGTTGTGCGGCGACCGCGCCGCGTGGCAAGCGGGCTGGCAGGCGCTGGATGCCGCGGCCATCGCGCCGCTGCTGGCCGCGGCGGTGCGCGGCGAGCCGGCGCGGCTGACGCTGTGCGGCGAGCGCAGCGCCGTCGAACTCGCGCCGCGGCAGCGCGCCTGGTGGCAACGCGTCGCCGACACTGTCTCACCGCCGCGAGCCGACGCGCGCGCCCTGCTGGAGTCCCTTTGACTGCACCGATGATCGAGACCCGCGATACGCCCCCGTTGATCCTGGAGTTGCGCGACGTGCCGCCGCGCGTGGCTTTCGCACTCGAGCAGGCCGGCGTGCACCCGCTGCTGGCGCGCCTGTTCGCCGCCCGCGGCGTGACACGCGCCGACGAACTCGACGACGCGCTGGCCCACCTGCTGCCGCCGGCCACGCTGCAGGGCACGGCGGCGGCCGCCACGTTGCTCGCCGACGCGATCGCCCGCCAGCAGCGCATCTGCATCGTCGCCGACTACGACTGCGACGGCGCCACCGCCTGCGCCGTGGCGCTGCGCGGGCTGGCGATGCTCGGCGCCGCGCCGGCCACGCTGCACTACGTGGTGCCCGACCGCAGCGTGCACGGCTATGGCCTGACGCCGGCGATCGTCGACCTGGCGCTGGCGAAGCAACCGCAACTGCTGGTGACGGTCG
This sequence comes from uncultured beta proteobacterium, assembly GCA_963840805.1. GTDB lineage: Bacteria > Pseudomonadota > Gammaproteobacteria > Burkholderiales > Burkholderiaceae_C > CADEEN01. Next base: position 405,695 of record CAWJAJ010000016.1, read on the forward strand.
ACAACGGCATCGCCAGCCTCGAGGGCGTGGCCCATGCGCGTGCCCACGACCTGGCGGTGCTGGTGACCGACCACCACCTGCCGGCGGTGGTCGATGGCGTGGTCGTGCTGCCCGACGCCGACGTGATCGTCAACCCGAACCAGCCCGGCGATACCTTCGAGAGCAAGGCGCTGGCCGGCGTCGGCGTGATGTTCTACGTGCTGCTCGCGCTGCGCGCCGAGCTGCGCGCGCGTGGCGCCTTCGAGGGCCGCACCGAGCCGCGACTGGATGCGCTGCTCGATCTGGTGGCCCTCGGCACCGTCGCCGATGTGGTGCGGCTCGACGCCAACAACCGCCGCCTCGTCGCGCAAGGCCTGAAGCGCATCCGCAGCGGCCGCATGCAGGCCGGCATCGCGGCCCTGTTCGCGGTCGCCGGGCGCCAGCCGGCACGCGCCGCGGCGTTCGATTTCGGCTTTGCGCTGGGCCCGCGCATCAATGCCGCAGGCCGGCTGGCCGACATGACGCTGGGCATCGAATGCCTGCTCACCGACGACGCGTCGCGCGCGGCCGAGCTGGCGCAACAGCTCGATGCCATCAACCGCGAGCGTCGCGAGGTCGAGGCCGGTATGCGCGAGCAGGCCGAGGCCGCGCTCGGCCATCTGCTGCCCGAGACGGGCGCGGCCGCGCCGCCCCCCGCGCTGGCGCTTTTCGACCCGGCCTTCCACGAGGGCGTGGTCGGCATCGTCGCCGGACGGCTGAAAGACCGGCTGCATCGGCCGACCTTCGTGTTCGCGCTCGGCGCCGACGGCGCGCTGAAAGGTTCGGGACGCTCGATCCCGGGCTTTCACCTGCGCGACGCGCTCGATCTCGTCGCCAAGCGCCACCCCGGCGTGCTGCTGCGCTTCGGCGGCCACGCCATGGCTGCCGGCTGCACTATTCTCCTGGAGCACTTCGACACCTTCGACGCGGCGCTGCAACGCGTGGCCAGCGAGTGGCTCGACGCGGCGACGCTGACGCGGCGCGTACGCACCGACGGCGCGCTGGCACTCGAGTACTTCAACGCCGAGACCGTGGCCGCGCTCGACGCGCAGGTGTGGGGCCAGGCCTTCGAGCCGCCGCTGTTCTGCGACGTGGTCGACGTGCTGGCGCAGCGGCTGGTCGGCGAGCGCCACCTGAAGCTGCGCGTGCGCCACCTCGGCCAGCCGCGCGACGCGATCTGGTTCGGCCACGCCGAGCCGGTGGCCGAGCGCGTGCGCCTGGCCTATCGCATCGCACTCGATGAGTACCAGGGCCAGCGGCGGCTGCAGATGGTGGTCGAGGCCGCGTTCGCGGTGTGAGCCGGCGGGCCGCGCGCGGGCCGTCCGGACGCCGGCGCTCGTCCCCCGCGAGGTCGGCCGCGGCAGGCCGTCGGCGAGAGGCTGCGGCAACCCGCGGCGGGTTGCAACTCGTAGCAGCGTCGCGCGGAAAAGAACGTAGCCTTCGCGGCATGAACGAGCCGATGGCGCCACCCCACGATCCCTCCCGCCCCTCACTGCGCCGCGCGCTCGGCGGGTCGTTGGCGGCGATGGCCGCGCTGATCGCGCTCGCCATTGCCGCCTGCGGTGGCGGCGGCAGCGAAGCACCGCCCGGCAACGGGCTGCCGTCCGGGCCACCGAAAGCCACCGTGCTCGGCGTCACGCTCAGCAGCCCCTGGGGCCTGGCCTTCCTGCCCGACGGCCGCATGCTGGTGACGCAAAAGGGCGGTTCACTGGTGATCGTGCGCGCCGACGGCTCGGCCGTCGACGCCACCGTGAGCGGCGTGCCGGCCGTCAATGCGGCGGGCCAGGGTGGCCTGCTCGACGTCGCCCTCGACCCCGACTTCGCCACCCAACCCTGGGTCTACCTGACGTTCTCCGAAGACGGCGTCGGCGGCGCCGGCACCGCGCTGGCGCGCGGCCGCCTGGTCAACGACGCGCTGCAGGACGTGGCGGTGATCTGGCGGCAGACGCCGAAAGTCAACAGCGGTGCCCACTTCGGTTCGCGCATCGTCTTTCGCAGCGACAAGACGCTCTACGTCACCGCCGGCGAGCGCGGCCAGGACGACCCGGCCAACCCGACGGCACAGAACGCGCAGAACGTCGCCAAGACGCTGGGCAAGGTGGTGCGGCTGAATCGCGACGGCAGCATCCCGCCCGGCAACCCGGTGTTCGCGACGGCCGGCGCGTTGCCGGGGCTGTGGAGCCTCGGCCACCGCAATCCGCAGGGCGCGGCGCTGAAACCCGGCAGCGACGAGTTGTGGCTGACCGAGCATGGGCCGCAGGGCGGCGACGAACTCAACCGCGTGCTGCCCGGCCGCAACTACGGCTGGCCGTTGGTGAGCTACGGTTGCCCGTACGGCTCGCCGGTGGGTGATGCCTGTCGCGTCGGCGGCGGAACGCATGCGCCGACCTACGAGGAGCCGAAGACCTTCTGGGTGCCGACCTCGATCGCCCCTGCCGGCCTGGCCTTCTACACCGCCGACAAGTTCCCCGAGTGGCGGGGCAACGTGTTTGCCGGTGCGCTGGCGGGCCAGTCGCTGTGGCGCATCGTGCTCGACGCCGCCGGCAACGTGAGCGAGCGCGAAGAGGTCGCGGTGGTCAAGGCGCTGGGCAAGCGCATCCGCGACGTGCGCCAAGGCCCCGACGGCTGGCTCTACCTGCTGACGGACGACGGCCGCATCGTGCGCATCGAGCGCTGACCCATCGGCAGCCTGCGAGCAAGGCGCAAAGCACTCGCGCTTACGCCACCGCGCGCCGCGCCACGCGGCGCTCGACCAGCGCACGCATCAGGCCGAGCGAGATCTGATGCGCATGGATCAGCGACAGCACGCCGGTGCGGTGCAGGTCGAACACCGTGGCCTCGGGCAGCGACGCCAGCTTGGCCTCGTCGAGCGCCAGGAAGCCGTCGACCGACAACTGGCTGCCGTCGGGCAGCGTGGCGTCGAAGCGCATCGCGCGCAGCAGCTCGAGCTCGAGCAGGCGGCGGCCGAACAACCGCGTGCGCTGCACCTCGCGCTCGATCTCCTCGAGGAACTGGCGGCGCTCGGCCATGAAGGGGGTCGGTTCGCCGGCGTCGTCGAACAGCCGCTCGCCCTCGGCGGGCGACAGCGCATCGGCCTTGGCGTCGAAGCAAACGGCGAAGGTCGCGTCGTCGATCGGTGCAATGCCCAGCGGGTAGCCGCGCAGCAGCGCCGGCACGTAGCGCGCCGCCCAGCGGCCATCGGCAGCCGAGCATCAGGTTCTCGCCCTGCTGCAGGCCCAGCACCGCCATCGGCGCCACCTCGCGCTGGCCTTCGGCGCTCTGTCCGGCATCGACGAAGACGATCGGGTACTCGCGGCAGACATCGCCGAATTCGACCGCGGTGATGAACAGCGCATTCATGCCCGCGGTGCGGTCGAAGCGCACACCGCTGGGTTTCAACCGCAGCGTGCGGTGTTGTGTGCGGTCGAGCGCCACCGGCTCGGCAAACAGCGTCGGGTCGATCATGGTTCAGCGTCTCCGGGTTCTGCGATCGGTGCCACCATCACCTTGTCGACGCGTTTGCCGTCCATGTCGACGACTTCGAAGCGCCAGCCCTGCCAATCGACGCGGTCGCCGGTGCGCGGCAGGCGGCCCAGCAACAACATGATCATGCCAGCCAGCGTGTTGTAGCGGCCCCGGTCCTCTTCGGGCAGCTCCTTCAGGTCGAGTCGGTCCTTCAGTTCCGGCACCGGGATCAGGCCATCCAACAGCCAGCTGCCATCGCCGCGCTCGACCGCCCAGGCACCGTCATCAGCCGGCGCGCTGAACTCGCCGGTGATCGCCTCCAGCACATCGCGCACCGTGATCACGCCCTGCACCTCGCCGTATTCGTCGACGACGAACACCAGCTCGGCGCTGGACACGCGGAAATGCTCGAGCAGTTCCATTCCCGACAGGGTTTCGGGCACGAATACCGGCGCGGTCAGCACATCGGCCAGCTTCGGCTCTTCGCCGCGCGCCAGCGCCGGCAGCAGGCTCTGTGCCGAGACCACGCCCAGCACTTCCGACAGGCCGCCGCGGCACACCGGGTAGCGCGTGTGCTGGTGCTCGGCCATCAATGCCAGCGAGTTGGCCAGCGGCGCATTGACATCGAGCCAGGTGATCTCGGTGCGCGGCATCATCATCGAGCCGATCTGGCGATCGTCGAGCCGGAACACGTTGCGCACCATCTGGTGCTCCTGCTCCTCGATCACGCCGGCATCGAGGCCCTCCTCGAGGCTGGCGGCGATCTCTTCCTCGGTGACGCTGCGGCTGGGCCCGCCGCGGATGCCAAAGAGGCGCAGCACCGCGACCGTGCACACCGACAACAGCGCCACCAGCGGCCGCGTCGCTGTCGACAGCCATTGCATCGGTGTGGCCACCAGGCGCGCCACGGTCTCGGGGTACATCTGCCCGAGCCGCTTGGGCACCAGCTCGCCGAAGATGATCGTCAACACGGTGATGATCACCACCACCAGGCCGGTCGCCGAGAAGGCCGCGGCGCGCGCTGGCACCTGGAAGGCATGCTGCAGCCAGGTGCCCAGCGGTTGCGAGAACGCCGCCTCGCCGACGATGCCGTTCAAGATGCCGATCGAGGTGATGCCGATCTGCACCGTCGACAGGAACTTGGTCGGGTTGTCGTGCAGTTCCATCGCCGCCTGCACGCCGGGTTCGCCGGCCTCGAGCATCACCTGAAGCCTCGCCTTGCGGCTGGCCGTGAGCGCCATCTCCGACATGGCGAACAGGCCGTTGAGCACGATCAGGAAGGCGAGCAGCGCGACGTCCATGCAACGAGGCCGCGTGGTCTGCGCCCCCGGGAATCAACAAGGGCGGCAGCGTAGCAGAATCGCCCCATGCACTATCTGATCGGCGACCTGCAGGGCTGCTGCGATGCCTTCGAGCGCCTGCTCGCCGAGATCGGCTTCTCGCCGTCGCGCGACCGCCTCACCGTGCTCGGCGACCTGGTCAACCGTGGCCCGCAATCGCTGGCCGTGCTGCGCCGCATGCGCGGCCTGGGCGCTGCCGCCGACGCGCTGCTCGGCAACCACGACCTGCACCTGCTCGCGGTGGCCCACGGCGTGCGGCCCGAGCACGCCAGCGACACGCTGCGCGAGATCCTCGACGCGCCCGACCGCGCGGCCTGGCTCGACTGGCTGCGCCAGCGCCCGCTGGCGCTGCAGCGCGAAGGCTGGCTGTGCGTGCACGCCGGTGTGTCGCCGGCCTGGAGCGCGGCGCAGACGCTGGCGCTGGCCGCCGAAATCGAGGCGATGCTGCGCGGCCCCGACCTCGCCGCCTTCCTGCCGCAGATGTACGGCAACGAGCCGGCGCGCTGGAGCGACACGCTGCAAGGCGCCGAGCGCTGGCGCCACGTCATCAACGTGCTGACGCGCATCCGCTTCTGCCATGCCGACGGCGCGCTCGACTTCAAGGCCAAGGAAGGCGCCGCCGCCGCCCCGCCCGGCCTGGTGCCGTGGTTCGAAGTCCCACAGCGCGCCAGCGCCGGCACGCCGATCGCCTTCGGCCACTGGTCCGCCCTCGGCCTCGTCAGCCGGCCCGACCTGCTGTCGCTGGACACCGGCTGCGTCTGGGGCGGCGCGTTGACGGCGGTGCGCGTCGACGGCGGCCGGCGCGAAGTGGTTCAGGTGGCTTGCCCGCCCGGGCCAGGATCCGCATGACTTGCGCTGCGGGCGACAGCCGTTGACGCCGCCGCAAGGCCTGCGTTGGAACACCAAGTCGGCCTGCGGCCGGCGACGAATGAGAGAATGCGCGCCGATCAGGAAGCGTGGCCGAGTGGTTTAAGGCACTGGTCTTGAAAACCAGCGACGGGCAACCGTCCGCGAGTTCGAATCTCGCCGCTTCCGCCAGCACATTGTTTCCCGGTTGTCCATGGCAGTGCACCATAGAGCACCTAAGCTCTTGATTTGACTGGGTTCCTTCCCACTTCAGTATTCACTGGAGTGCAAGCCTGGTTCGCATCATTCGTCGCGTGCGCTGCCCGGATGCGCCACTGGCCGCCGCGCGCCGTCAGCAGCCAGGTGAACACGCCGGTCCTCGGCCTGCGCAACGTGCCGTCCGATTCGAACTCTCCCTGAACCGCCCACCTGAGGTGAAGCAATGCCACATCAGGCGCGACGGTTTGGACCGTGAACGCCCGATTGCTCCATACGCTCGAGCGGAGTTGCCCCATGTGCAGGGCGGCGTGAACGCTTTCGACTTGCGCCCTTCCCTCGAGATGGGTGCCTGCAACCGTGACCCAGTCTGCGTCCTCGGTAATGAGCCGGGCCATGCGCGACATGTCATGCGCGTTCCACGACGCCTCCCACTCTGCGGCGATGGCTGCGGCTGCTTCAGCGAGTGTGGCGGGCATGGCGGGATCAATGGTGGTGGTCTTGGCAGACAAGCGCTCGCATGCCCGTCGATTCGGCGCCGTGCCGGCTCAGAGCATCTCGCCGCCGCGGGCGCGGCGAATGATGTCGAACGCAGCGACGAGGTCGCCGATCGGGATCTGGCCCGGGGCAGAGGCATGCTCACCGACGGCGAACGACAGGCTCGAGCCGAACAAGCCGCCGACGATGCGCGACACCGACCCCAGTGGTCCGATCGACATGCTGATCAGCGGGATGCGTACCTTGGTGTCGGCCTCGGCCGTGGCCGCCAGCAGGCGCAGCACGTCGGCGCGGTCGCGCGGCTTGACCTGCACCATGGCCACATCGGCGCCCAGCCGCTCGGCCTCGAGGAAGCGCTCGACCATGTAGTCGTGCCCGGGCGTGTAGCTGATGTTGTGGTACGAGAGGATCAGCCGCACCTCCTGGGCCTGCGTGCTCTGGCGCACGCGGCGTACGAGCCCGGGGTCGTTGTCCACCTCGAAGTCGATGAAGTCCACCAGCCGGGTCTCGGCCACCGCCTCGTACAGCTCGACGACCTGCTGCTCCCCGATGGGGATGCGATGGCCGCCGTCCTTCTTGGCGCGGCAGGTAAAGATGATCGGCAACCGGCCGGCCGCCGTGCGCAACTCGCGCAAGGTTTCGATCACCGCGGCAGTGTCAGCGATCGCGCCGAAGTGATCGACGCGCCACTCGAGCAGGTCGGGTGACTTCGGCAGGATGCCGGCGGCCTCGGCCAGCACCCGCTCGCGCGTGCGACCGACCAATGGCGTGCAAACGAGCGGGGTTTCACCGCCCGGCTTCCTGCCGCGGGGGTCGAGCACCAAAGGATGTTTCATGCGATGTACTCCGATGCCGTGCCTGCCAGGACCGCGGCCATGGTCAGGCCCGGCCGTGGCTCGCCAAGGGTGGTCGCCAGGTACGCCTTCAGCGTCTCGAGGCAGCGCGTCGCGTGTTCCGCGTAGCCCATCTCCTCGTGCCGCGCCTTGTTCGGCAACTCGATCGAGTAGACGCAGGGCGGGATGTGGGCCAGGATGCCTGCGACGTCGATGCCGCCCTCGCCGACGTACAGCCGTGCTTCGCGCATGATGCGGATCATCTCCTGCCGCTCCGTCGGGATCTCTGCCGGGGCGTCGCAGAGGTGGGCGAAGTGGAACCACTCGCGCGGCAGAGCGTCGAGGTCGGCCGGGTTGTCACGGGCGCGGTGGACGTGGTGCATGTCCACCATCAGACCGGCATTGGGGCGGTCGATCGTCCGCAGCACATCGACGGCACCGGCCAGGTCGCGCACCGTGGCGACGGGCACGTACTCGAGGTCGACCGTCAGGCCCAGCGGCCGCGCCAGATCGCACAGCTCGGCGAACTTCTCGATGTAGTAGTCGCGCTCGCCGCCCCAGATCGACGACAGCACGGCCCTGCCGCCGAGTTCGGCCGCAACCTCCATCGCCGGCAGGTAGGACTTCACGTCGACGCCATCGAAAATGCGGGCCAGTTCGATGTCGTGCAAGCGCACGCCGGTCGAGTTCAGCGCAGCCTTCGTCTGCCGCAGCAGTTCCCTTTTCTCGGCCAGCGCGTAGTTGGGTTCGCCGGGCAGGCCCATGTAGATCGGGCGGATGCTGACGTAGTCGTAGCCCGCGCGCGCCGCGATGTAGGTCATTTCCGGAGGCGCGCAGCCCAGCACCGTCAGGTGCGCGAGCGAGAACTCTTGCTTCATGGTCGCCGCCTGAGCGTCAGTTGCCGGTGGTGGCGTGGTGGATCTTCTTGCCCGGTGAGTAGATGTCCATGATGTTCCAGTGGCCCGCCGTGGGCACGGGCTCGTTCTTCATGAAGACGTCGATGACGACGGGGCGCTTCGACTTGATGGCCTTCTCCAGCGCCGGCTTCAGCTCCGCGGCGGAGGCGACCTTCACGCCGTCGATGCCGTAGGCCCGGGCGATCGCCGCGTAATCGGGCGACCAGGTCTTGCCGTTCTTCTCGAACACCGTCGCGAAGGTCGTGCCGAAATGCGCCAGCTCGAGGCCGGCGATGGTGCCGAACGCGTGGTTGTTCATGATGACCCAGATCACCGCGATGTCTTCCTCGAACGCGGTGGCGAGCGCCGCCGGGTTCTGGCCGAAGCCGCCGTCGCCGATCAACGCCACGACGACCTTGTCCGGCCGGGCCACCTTCGCGCCCAGCGCGGCCGGCGCGCCGAAGCCCATCGTCGCGAAGCCGCCGGGCGTGAAGACGCTGCCGGGGGTGTAGATCGGGAACTGCTGGGCCATGCCGTTCTTGTTCCAGCCGACGTCGGTGCAGAGGATCGCGTCGCGCGGCATGACGGCGCGCAGGTCGGCGAGGATGCGCTCGGGCCGCATCGGCCAGGCGTCGCTCGCCATCGCCTTCTTGTTGCCGGCGACGAACTTCTTGCGGTTGGCCGCCATCTCGGCCACGAGCTTCGGCCGCTGCACGCCCTTCGGCGCGAGCTTGCGGGCGACCCGGTTGAGCACCCGCAGCGCGCCCTTGAGATCCGCCACGGCGCCGATCGCCACCGGGAAGTTGCGGCCGATCTCGGCCGGATCGATGTCGATGTGGATCAGCTTCGTCGGCGGCATGCGGAAGGTGTACTTCTCCTCCCACGAGCTGCAGTCGGCCTCGGAGAAGCGGGTGCCGAGGCCGAGGATCCAGTCGGCGCCCTTGCACTTGTCGTTGATGAACTTGGTGCCCCAGAACCCGGTCATGCCCAGGATCAGCGGATGGTCGTCGGGCAGCGCGCCCTTGCCCATCAGCGTGTGCGCGACCGGCAGCGACAGGTGCTCGGCCAGCTCGCGCATCTCGGTCGCGGCGTCGGCCAGCAGGATGCCGCCGCCGACGTACATCAGCGGCGTCTTCGCGGCGAGCAGCGCACGGATGATCTGCTCGGCCGTCTCGTCGTCGAGCGAGGGCTTGTGCAGCGTCTTGGTGTTGGCGAGCGTGCGCTTCCACAGCGCGACATCGATCTCCGCGGAGAAGATGTCCATCGGCACGTCGACCAGCACCGGGCCCGGGCGGCCGCTCTCGGCCAGCGTGAACGCCTTTTCGAGGATCTCGGGCAGCAGGTGCGGCGAATCCACGCGCCACGCCCGCTTCACGAACGGCCGGTAGATCTCGTACTGCGACGCGTCGGCGTGCAGGTTCACTTCCTGGTGCGGGTGCTTGCCGTAGTAGTGCGTCGGCACGTCGCCGGCGATCACCACCATCGGGATCGAGTCGAGCGCGGCGTTGGCCACGCCGGTCGCGGCATTGGTGAGGCCGGGCGAGAGGTGCGTCAGCAGGACGGAGGCCTTGTTGGTGGCCCGCGCGTAGCCGTCGGCCGCGTGCGCGGCAACCTGCTCGTGCCGGGTGTTGATGAACTTGATCTGCTTGCTCTTGGACAGCGCCGCCAGCACCGCGATGTTGGTGTGGCCGCACAGGCCGAAGACGTGCTGGACGCCGCGCGCCTCCAGGTACTTGACGAGCTGGTGGGCGATCTGGTCCTTCTTCATCGGGAGTTCCTCGGGTCTATCGCGCGTTCAGGTCGTGATGGTCTCGGCCTCGGCCTCGAGCGCCGGGTCGTAGAACGGGCCGAACAGCTCCTCGTCGGAGGGCTTGTCCTCCTTGATCGGCACCGACACCCAGGTGGTGTTCAGGTAGTGCTTGAGGTGCACGTTCTCGGAGATGACGTTGCCGCCCCAGGTGCCGCAGCCCAGGCTGGAGGTCATCGGCATGCCGTTGTTGAAGGCGCCGGCGTTGGCCTTGGACTGCGGCTGGCGCACCATGATCCGCGACACCGGCGCGGCCAGGCCGAGGCGGTGGATGTGGTCCGCGTCGAAGGAGTAGATGCCGCAGGAGTGGCCCTTGCCGCCGACCTCGTAGATGGCGCGCATCATCTCCAGCGCCTGGTCGAAGCCCTTGTACTTGTACAGCGCCAGCAGCGTGGTGAGCTTCTCGCCGGAGAAGTGGTGCTCCTTGCCGATGCCGTCGCCGTGCACCATGATGAACTTGCGATCGGCCGGGATCTCGAAGCCGGCGATCTTCGCCAGTTGCTGCGGCGCGATGGCGACCGTGGAGGCCGTGCGATGGCGCTCGTCGTCCCACATCGCCTTGCGCAGCAGTTCCTTCTCGGCCGGCGAGGCGAGGTGGCCGCCTTCCTTCTGCAGCTGGGCCACCAGCTTGTCGAAGATCGAGGCCTCGATGATCAGGTTGCCGTCGGCCGAGCAGCCCGAGCCGAAGTCCGAGGTCTTCGACAGCCGCGTGTTGCGCGCCGCCTCCTCGATGTTGGCGGTCTCGTCGATGACCATCGTCGAGTTGCCGGCGCCCACGCCGTAGGCCGGCGTGCCCGAGCTGTAGGCCGCGCGCACCATCGGCTGGCCGCCGGTGGCGATGATCAGGTCGGCGCGCGCCATCAGCGCCTGCGACATCGGGATGTTGACCTTGGTCAGGCACTGCAGGATGTCGGCCGGCGCGCCTTCGCGCTCGAGCGCCTCGCGCATCAGCCGCACGGTTTCGAACGAGGTCTTCTTCGAGCGCGGGTGCGGCGAGAAGATGACCACGTCGCGCGCCTTGATGGCGTAGATCGCGTTGCCGGCGGGCGTCAGGTCGGGGTTGGTCGTCGGCACGATGCAGGCGATGATGCCCGCGGGCTTGCCGTACTTGACGATGCCCTTCTCGGGGATCTCCTCGATGATGCCGACGCTCTTCTGGCGCAGCGCATCGCGCAGCACGCCGCGGATCTTCATGCGCTTGCCCATGCGGCTGACCGGCGTCGCCCAGCCCCGATTCCTCGATGCCCATGTCGACGAGCCGCGTGAAGGTCTGCTTGTTGGCGACGGCCCAGGCCACCGCCTGGCACAAGCGGTCGACCCGCGCCTGGTCGTAGGTCTCGATGATCGGCCAGCGCCTTGCGGGCCCGCTCGAAAGCCTCGTCGAGTTCCTGCTGCTGTTCCGGCGTGATGCCCTTCTTCTCTTCGGATGCGGTGGCCATGTTGGAAGTCTCCTGGAGCGGTTCGAAACGCGTGGGGTCTGAGAGGGCTGTGCGCGACGGTCAATGTGCGATTCACGTCCATCGGGCTGTCGGATTCATCGTCCATGCTCGTGAGTATAACAATAATCCTCACGGGCCACATCGTCCATGCCATCGCTCAATTGTCTGCCGGCCTGTCGGTATTGCGGCAATTTGGCGGGTCTGTTAAATTGTACTGACGACTTCGCCAATTTGGCGCTCCGATGGTGCTGCAGGTCTCAACGAACCGAACCACTGCCATGCGCAAGCCCAAGTCGCCGGAGGCGAATCGGGCTCGGATCCTGGCGGCCGCAACCGCGGCATTCGCCGCGCACGGCTACGGCGGCGCGAGCATGGACGCCATCGCCGCGCGCACGCAGACCACGCGCGCGCTGATCAACTATTACTTCGGCAGCAAGGAGCAGCTCTACCTGGCGGTGCTCGAGCGGGTCTACGCGGAGATCCGCGAGGCCGAGGCGGGCTCGAACTCGACCACCTGCCGCCCGTCGAGGCGATGCGCCGCATCGTCGAGTTCACGTACGACTACTACGTCGAGCACGAGTACTTCGTTCGCATCGTCGTGGCGGAGAACCAGGCCCGCGGCCGGCACATGAAGCGCTCACCGGCGCTTCGTTCGCTCAACCGCCCGATCGTCGAGCGGCTCGGCGCGGTCATCGCAGGCGGGCAGGCCGCCGGCGCGTTCCGCCGCGACGTCGACGCCGTCGATGTCCACATGGCGATCGCTGCCCTGGGCATGTTCAACGTCACCAATCAATTCACCTTCGGCGCGCTGTTCCAGCGGGACATGGGCGCCAAGGGCGACGTCACCGGCCGCCGCGGCATCGTGGCCGACATCATCCTGAGCTGGCTCGTTCCCGCGCGCGCGCCGGCCCGTTGAAATCACACTTCGCTGAGGAGCTAGCCATGAAATCCAAGATCGACCGCCGTACTCTGCTCAAGTCCGGTGCCGCGCTGGTCGCGACGCAGGCCGTCCCCGCCTGGGCGCAAGACAAGCCGACGCTGCGCTTCGCCGCGGTGTTCTCGGACAAGGACATCCGCGCCGACATGATGCGCATGCTCGCCAAGGACGTCGAGGGCGACTTCAAGATCGAGCCGTTCCTCGGCGGGACGCTGTTCAAGCAGGGCACCGAGCTCGTGGCGCTGCAGCGCGACAACCTCGAGATGGGCAACATCGCCCCGCAGGACATCAGCAAGCAGATGCCCGCCTGGTCGGTGCTGACCTCGGCCTACACCTTCCGCGACGCCAACCACGTGCTGGCGTTCTTCGCCAGCGACTCTCGGCGCGCAGATGAAGAAGCAGGCCGAGGACCAGCTCAAGATCAAGATCCTCGGGCCGACGTTCTACGGCACGCGCCAGGTGGGCCTGAAGGCCAAGAAGAAGATCAACACGCCGGCCGACCTGGCGGGATCAAGCTGCGCATGCCGCCCGGCGACGCCTGGCAGTTGCTGGGGCGGTCGATCGGCGCCAACCCGACGCCGATGGCCTACGCCGAGACCTACACGGGGCTGCAGACCGGCGCGATCGACGGCCAGGACAACCCGCTGCCCAACGTGCAGAACATGAAGTTCTACGAGGTGATGTCGCAGATCGTGCTGACCTCGCACCTCGTCGCCTTCGACGTGCTGTCGCATGAACCTCAAGTCCTGGAACGCGATGGGCCCGGCCAAGCAGAAGAGCTTCCAGGCCGCGGTCGACAAGGCGCTCGCCTGGAGCGTGCGGAGCACCTGAAGCGCGAGGCCGAGCTCGCCGACGGCTTCAAGAAGCAGGGGCTCGAGGTCTACACGCCGGACATCGCCGCGTTCCGCGCCAACGCGCAGAAGGTCTATCTGGCGTCGGACGAGGCCAAGTCCTGGGCGCCGGGCATCCTCGACAAGATCCTCGCGGTCAAGTAGTCGCGGCAGCGCAAGTCCGTGGGCCACCGCCGTGGCCCACGGTCGCCCGGCGCGGGCGGCGTCGCAACGGGCAGCATGGAGGAGGAGGAACCATGCATCCGACCGCTGAGAAGCGTCGTCGAGTGGATCCGAAGGCGCGCCGAGAACATCGTGTCCGGTCCTGCTGGGGATCATGTTCGTCGCCTTCATCGTCCAGATCGTCTTTCGCTACTTCTTCAATTTCCCGGTCGGCTGGTCCTCGGAGCTGTCGGTCATCACCTGGCTCTACATGGTGCTGCTGGGGTCGGCGTTCTGGCTGAAGGAAAGCGAGGAGATCCGCTTCGACCTCGTCTCGGGCTCGCTCGGCCCCCGCGCACGCCGGGTCATCGGGATCCTCGTCGCGGGCGCGACGGTCGTGCTGTTCGCCATGTCGCTGCCGGCGACGGTCAAGTACGTCGCGTTCATGAAGGTCGAGAGCTCGTCGTACCTGAAGATCCGCCTCGACATCCTGTACTCGGTCTACGTCGTCTTCGCGGTGGCCGTCATCGTCCGCTACGCCTGGGCGGCTGTGGACTGCGCTGCGCGGCGCGGGCCGCGAGGAAGTCGACATCACCCAGAAGGGCTACGGGCTATGAACCTGACCAGCCCGTTCTCCCTGTCGATCTTCGCCATCGTCGGCCTGAGCCTGCTGGGGCTGCCGGTCGGGCACGCGATGATCGCCGGGCTCGATCCTCTACCTGTACGCCGCGGGCCTGGACATGGGGACCGCGGCCGAGCAGCTGCTCAACGGCATGTACTCGAGCTTCCTGCTGCTCGCGATTCCGCTGTTCGTGCTGGCGGCCGAGTTCATGAACGCCGGCAGCATCATGGACAGGCTGCTGCGCTTCTGCAACGCGATCGTCGGGCGCTTCCGCGGCGGCCTCGCGCAGGTGAACGTCGTGCAGAGCATCATCTTCGCCAGCATGTCGGGTTCGGCGCTCGCCGACGCCGCCAGCTCGGGCAAGCTGATGCAGTCGCTGATGACCCGGGACGGCAAGTACCCGCCGGCCTACGCGGCCGCCCTGACCACGGTGTCGTCGGTCATCGGGCCGATCATGCCGCCGTCGATTCCGCTGGTGCTCTACGCGCTGGTCTCGGACGCCTCGGTCGGCTACCTGTTCCTCGGCCGGCGTCGTTCCCGGCCTGCTGATCGGCGCCGTGCAGAGCGGGTTGATCGCGTTCACCGCCAAGCGGCGCAACTTCCCAGTCGAAGCAGCCGGTGCCGCTGCGGGAACTCCCGCGCATCACCTGGGAGGCGTTCCCGGCGCTGATGATGCCGGTGATCCTGCTCGGCTGCCTGTACAGCGGCATCACGACGCCCACCGAGGCCGCCGCGGTCGCCGCCGCCTATGCGCTGCTGATCTCCGCCTGCTCTACCGCAGCGTCAGCCTGAAGGACGTCTACGTCTCGCTGCGCACCAGCGCGCGCATCACCGTGTCCATCGGCATGCTGATCGCCGGCGCGCTGGTCTTCAACTACGTCATCACGGTCGAGAACATCCCCAAGACGCTGAGCGGGATCCTGAAGGCGTACGAGCTGTCGCCGCTGCTGTTCCTGCTGGCCGTCAACGTCCTGCTGCTGATCCTCGGCTGCTTCCTCGAAGGGACGACGATCATCCTGGTCATCCTGCCGGTGCTGCTGCCCACCGCGCAGGCGCTCGGGATCGATCCGGTGCACTTCGGGGTGATGGCGGTGATGAACATCATGATGGGGCTGGTCACCCCGCCTTATGGCCTGCTGCTGTTCATGATGTCGAAAGTGACGGATGTTCCGCTGCGCGACATCGTGCGCGAGGTGATGCCGTTCCTCTACGCCATGATCGGTGCGCTGGCGGTGATCACGCTGGTCCCCGATCTCGTTCTCTTCCTGCCGCGGCTGCTCGGGTACAAAGGCTGACGCGGCACCTCTGCCGGGACGCAGGCCCCGCAGCCTTCAGAGCACGGCCAGCAGCGCATCGACCGCGTCGCGGCCGCGCTTCGCGCGCTCCAGCGGCGGCATGCCGAGCGCCCGGTACTTTGTCGGACATTCCAGGCTGATCGGGACACCCGGCGGCGCCGCACGCAGCATCGCTGCCAGGTCGATGCCGCCTTCGCCCGGAAAGGCGCGCTCGCCGCGGGCCTGGGCAATCATCGTGTCGAAGTCGGTCGGGCGCGGCAGCGTGCCATCGCACAGTTGCACGCAGTCGATCAGATCGGCCGGCACCGCGGCGATGTCGGCCGCCGTGTTGCCGACGCGGTCGACGTGCAGCGTGTCGATCATCACCCGGCCGTTGGGCTGGCCGGCCGCGCGCACGATCCGCACCGCCTGGGCCAGCGTCTTCAGGCCGGTCCACGGCGTGGGCTCGAAGTGGAAGGTGGTCTGGTAGCGCCGGCCCAGTTCGCACAACTTCCCGAACAGCTCGGTCAGTCTCGCGTCGTCCGGCTCGTCGCCATTGACCAGCGCGTTCCGGCTGCCGAGCACGACGGCGGTCTCGAGCCAGGGCTCGAAGTCCGCCACCACGGTCTCGGCCTTCAGCCGCAGCACGCCCCAGTCGAGCACCTCGATGCCGGTATCGCGCAGCGCCGCCAGCGTCTCGCGTCGCATCGGGGTGTCGCCGACGATCGGGTGCTGCGCTTCGCCGCTGGCGGCCGCGGGCTTCAGCCGCAGCCCGACGTGGCGGTAGCCGGCCGCCGCGGCGCAGCGCACGACTTCCGGCGGGGTGAGCTCGAAGACGGTCAGGTGGTCGAGCGAGACGATGCGCGGGGCATTCATGCCGATGGTTGCTCAGGGGTCGGGGGCTGCCGCAACTTGTTGGCGGGCAGGCCGGGTACCGCGCCGAGCACCCGGTCGCACAGGCCGCCGTCGAGCTTAAGGTCGATGCCGGTGGCGTAGCCGAAGTCCGGGCCGGCGAGTTGGACGAGCGCGCGCGCGACGTCGTCGGCGTTGCCGATGCGGTGCAGCGGTACCACCGCCTCGCGGTTGGCGAGAATCTCGGGGTCGGCGTACAGCGCCTCGCTCAGCGGCGTGCGAATCAGGCCCGGCGACACGGTGTTGACGCGAATGCCGTCGGCCGCCCACTCCTGCGCCATCTGCCGGCACAGCATCACCAGCGCCGCCTTGGCGGGCGAGTAGGCACCGAGGCCAGGGAAGGGGAAATGGGCCGAGACCGAGGCGACCGCGACGATGGCGCCGCGGCTGCGCGCCAGCGCCGGGCGGACGGCGCGCGCCAGCAGCCAGGTGGCTCGCGCATCGACATTGAAGACGCGGTCCCAGTCCGCGACGTCGAGCGTCGCCAGGGCCCCGGATCGCGTCATGCCGGCGATGGAGAACAGCATGTCCAGGCCGCCGCAGGCGGCCGTGACCTCCTCGCCCAGGCGTGCGCAGGCGTCCGGGTCGGCGAGGTCGGCAACATGCGCGCTGGCGTTCGCGCCTGCGCTCCGCAGTTCGGCCACGAGCTCGTCGAGTGCCCCGCCCGGCCGCGCGCCGGCTGCCGCCACGCGCAGCGTCTGGCCGCGCCGGCGCGTGTCGCGCAGCAGTTCCAGGCAGGTCGCGCGGCCCATGCCGCCGGCCGCGCCGGTGACCAGAGCGCGGATCTCTCGTCCTTGTTCCATCGCAATCTCCGGCTACTCGTGTTTCAGTCGATGATGCTCTACTGAGAAATCAGCAGCGAGGCTTGCCTTGAGATTCCCTCATCTCTTCCGTCCCGGGCAGATCGGCTCGATGACGGTCCGCAACCGCATCATCGGCTCGCCGATGGAGCGCAACTACTGCACGCTGGAAGGCCGCGTCACGCAGGTCTACATCGACTATCTCGAGGCGCGCGCCCGCGGCGGTGTCGGCCTGATGTACACCGAGGCGACCTACGTCGACCCGCGCGGCAAGGGCCGCGGGCTGCAGATGGGGCTCTACGACGATGACCTCATTCCGCAGCTGCGCAAGATGGTGCGCGCCGTGCAGAAGCATGGCGCGCGCATCGGGCCCGAGCTGAACTTCGGCGGCCGCGTGGTGCAGCCCGAGGTCAGCGGTTTCGAGTCCTGGGCGCCGTCGGTCGTGCCCTACGCGGGCGCCGCGCCGTTCGTGCCGCACGCGATGAGCGTCGACGACATCCGCCACGTCGTGAATTGCTTCGGCGACGCGGCCCGGCGCGCGGTCGAGGCGGGCTGCGACTTCGTCGGCATCCACGGCGCCCACGGCTACCTGATCAGCCAGTTCTTCTCGCCGTACGCCAACAAGCGCGATGACGAGTACGGCGGCGACCTCGAGCGCCGCATGCGCTTCCCGCTGGAGGTCGTCGCGGCGGTGCGCAAGGCGATCGGCCGCGACGTTCCGATCCTCTACCGCCTCAGCGGCGACGAGCACCAGCCCGCGGGCGGCATCACGCTGCCCGACGTCTGCGCGCTGGCGCCCCGGCTCGAGGCGGCCGGCGTCGACCTGATCGACGTCTCGGCCGGCATGTACGAGACCAACTGGTGGATCACGCAGCCGATGGAGATGCCGCAGGGCGTGCTGTCGACGTCCGCGAAGCCGGTGCGCGAGTCGGTCGGCATCCCGGTCAGCGTCTCGGGCCGCATCACCGACCCCAGCGTGGCCGAACACGTGATCGAGTCGGGCTGCTCCGACTTCGTGACCCTGGGCCGTGCGATGCACGCCGACCCCGAGTTCGCCAACAAGGCGCGCGACGGTCGCCTCGACGAGATCTGCACCTGCATCGCCTGCAACCAGGGCTGCAGCGACATGCATGCCAAGGGGCTGCCCACCGTCTGCGTCGTCAACACCGCGACCGGCAAGGAACGCGAGTACGCGATCCGGCCGGCGCAGTCGGTGAAGAAGGTGGTGGTGGTCGGCGGCGGGCCCGCCGGCATGGAGGCCGCGCGCATCCTCGCGCTGCGTGGCTGTGCCGTCACGCTGTTCGAAAAGGAAGAGGAACCCGGCGGGCAGATGCTGCTGAATCGCTGGATGCCCGGCCGCGAGGAAATGGCGGGCCACCTCGCCTGGTTGACCGCCGCGGCGACGCGCGCCGGCGTGACCCTGCACCTCGGCACCGAGGCGAGCGCCGCGATGGTGCTGGCCGAGAAGGCCGATGCGATCGTCATCGCCACCGGCTCGACACCGGGCCTGCCGCCGATTCCCGGCATCATCGACAGCCCGGTCGTCAGCCCCTACGACATCATCCGCCGCCCGATCGGCGGCATCGGGCGCGCGCTGGTGATCGGCGGCGGCATCCGCGGCGTGGGCGTGGCGCGCCTGCTTGCGCGCAAGGGCACCGAGGTCGTGCTGACCGAGCCGGGCAGCGAGCTCGCCACCGACATCGCCAGCCGCTCGCGCCGCTTCCAGGTGGAGGCGCTGCAAGCCCTGCCGACGGTATCCGTGCACCTCGGCACCACGGTGGAGGCGCTCGGCGAGCGCAGCGCAGTGCTGTGGAACAACCAGCGAGCGCTGGACCGTCGAGGGCATCGACCTCGTGGTGCCGACGCACTTCCTGCTGCCGGCCACCGAGCTGTCCGACGCGCTCTACGCGCACCCGGACGCGCCGCCGATCTACCTGATCGGCGACGTGAGCCTGCCGCGCGGCGTGCTGGAGGCGACCCAGGAAGCGGCGGCGCTGGCGCACCGGCTGTGAAATGAATCCCCCCGAAGCGGCTTCGCCGCTCCCCCCAGGGGGGCGCCGCCAGCGGCCTGGCGAAGCCAGTTCCGCGGCGGCTGCTTGGCAAGACCGCCCGAGGGCGCGCTGGGTGGCCTCGGACAGCAGGGCGCCGCTGAGGGGCCGCCTCAGGCGTCGACGCGAGGCTGCACCCAGCCCTTCGGAAATCCGGCTTCCGGTGTCATGCCGTAAATGGGCTCGCCGGGCAGACCCCGCTGCAGCGGCTCGCGTGCG
>CAWJAJ010000017.1:0-1458143 GCA_963840805.1 uncultured beta proteobacterium
GGTGGCGGCGGTCATGTCAGGTGCAGCGGACTACAGGACACTGCCCATCCTCTACACCGGCGGCTTCGTGCATGCAAGTCTGCTGGCGCGCATGCGGCCCGACGGAGGCCCGCTGATCCGCTCACAGATTCCTGATGTGTATTCCGGCTTTGCGATCGCCAGCGTGACCGATCGGTTCCTGTTCTCGCAGGAGCCATTTGCCATCGGCGGCAGGTCCAGTCACAGCAACGGCCTTCAGACGTTGCTGCGCTTCACTGGCGAACTTGCCCCGTTCCACTCTGACGACTTGATCCCGTTTCACCCTGACGTGCCACTGCCAGCCGCAGGGACACTGACGTTCTCGTTGGCGGCCATGCACTACGAAAGCTATCTTCAATCGGCCTTTCTGCGGACGGGCGCAGACAGTGTGAACCCGGCCGACCAACTCGTCCTCATTCTGGGCAAGGTGGCGTCGGCGTACCGGCCCTACATGGACGATTGGGCAGTGCGGTTCGCGCGCCACCATGGCCTGGACCTTGACGCCGCTTTGGCGCGAGAACGCGCTGAAGCAGGCTCGCGACGGAGGCAGCGGCTTGTGCTCGGCCTTGGCCACGCGTTTCGCTACTTCCGCCTGTACCAGCCGGTGGAGCCAGCACCGCCAAACATCTTCGACGCCTGCATCGCGGCCCAGGATCTGCTCGACCGGCGGCCTTCGATCATGACCAGCCATGCGCGGTTCGTTTCGCGCATGATTCAGAGGAGGCTGGCGCGTCCCAGTCAGGCGAGGGCATGAATCCGCGGATGGCCAAGCGGCATGCACACTCGATCCGTCAGTTCGGCTGGCAGCCGGCACCTGGCGAAGTGTCGGTCGAGAGACGGGCACAGGCGGCCGTGCGAGGGTCAAGCGGTGTCCAGCCATCAGCGACGCGTTACTTGTCCCGGCAGTGCCGGATCCGTTCGCGTTGTTCGCGTGTCTTGTGATGGCAGTCGCCGGCGATCTGCTACTGCAGTTCATCAGTTTCGGCTCAGTCGGGGACGGAATGGCTTTGGTGGCTTTCGCGGTGCGCACTCTATCGAACATCACTTGACGCGGACGGAGGCGGCTCCTGCGCCATGCCTGTCTCCGTTTTGGCTATGCACGGCATGAGCGCCGCGCGACAGCTTTAGGGACGGAAGCCTGATGTACAAAGAACTGGCGCACGCTGCTGTGTGGTCATTACGTCACCTGCGCGGCCAATTGACCCCACCTGAGCTTGGTCTGTTCGCGCCGTTTGTAAAGGAGGGCGATACATGCCTGGATATTGGCGCCCATGCCGGTGCATGGCTGCTTCCGCTGGGCCGCTTGGTTGGCCCAACAGGTCGGGTGATCGGCTTTGAGGCACTGCCCTACTACGCCCGCGTTCTGCGCATGACCAAGGCCTTTGTGGGTACCCCGAATGTAGTGGTCATGAACAATGCGGTGACGGAGGATGGCGCGTCTGTCCGGATGATTTGGCAGGACCCTTCAGGCGCTCGCCTGACAGGGCGTACGCATATCGCAGGGCAAGGCGAAAACAACGCAGTCGGCGTTGAAATCGCAGGCGTGACCATAGACACCGTATGTGCGCCCATACCTGGGCGCATCAGCTTTGTGAAGATCGACATTGAAGGCGCAGAACTTGGCGCCCTGCGCAGCGGCTGCGCGACCCTGCGCAAACACCGCCCGATCGTCTTCTCTGAAGTTGTGGAGGCGCATCTCAATCGCTATGGGCACACGGCGCAGATGCTGTTCTCATTCTTCGATGCCATGGACTATCGGCCGTTCGCCGTCAGTGGTGGGCAGCTGTTCTCGACCACCGCAGCACTCGCCTCGACGATCAACGACATTCTCTTCGTGCCAGCAGAGGCGACCGAAATCTTGCAGGCCGCCATTCGAGTAACCGAGCGTGGGGACGGCAGCTGATCGCTTGCGGCTGCGCGGGACACATCTCATGGACACCCAGACTCATGCCACGACCGGCAGCAGCCACGGGGTCAGGAGCTGCTCGCCCCGGCGTGCGTCAAGGTAGTTGTCGCTCCCACCGCGCTGGCCGCCATGTTGATGACGGCATCCCGCTCCGCATTGGAGGCCGGTGATGCGTCGTCAACCACCCGGCGAAATCTTGCACAAAACCTGTTGAGGGAACGAGCCCTTCCACATGGTTTTCGCCAGGAACTCAACATCGGCATTGAACGCTTGCATGAAGTTGTACAACGCCCGAGTCTCATGACCGATGAACTCGTCAAAGATGGCGTAGTACGGACGCCTCAAGGAGGCGATCTGACTCAATGCAAACAGGGTCGAAGAGTAGAGGTCCGCGTCGTAGTGCACCACCAATTGTTGTGCGCCCTTTTCCTTGACACTTTTCAGCAGTTGCTCGGAAGTGTTCTGGAACCAACCCTTGATGAAATGCACTCGGCTGTCAAGCACCGAAGGAATGGCGCCAGCCACGCCGAAGCTGCCTTTGGGCATGCCCGCACTCACCCAGGCCTCGGGCAGCCCTTCAAAGCTGTCCAACCCAATGAATGCCGATTCGTTGTTGGCGTTCTTCGACGCAAAAAAGTTGATCGAATAACCCTCGTGGACTCCGAATTCGACGAACGTCATGGGCACATCTTTGCCTACGCAGTCGTTCAGGCACTTTTCCCATAACTGCTCACGCGTTTCAAAGATTACCGCGCGGGAAATGGACCGCAACTTGCTGCGAAGGATCGAATAGGCTGACAACCGTTCCCAGGTTTCTACAGAGACTGTGCCTGCAAGACTTTTTATTAGGCTTCGCAACTTGACGCTCCTGTCGAAAGCTCTCTTGGATGAGTGGACATTGTTCCATGCGCGCGACTCGACTCTTGCTATTCGGCTGCGTACTGAGAACCTTGCCGCCTCCCGAACCGGCCCCTCGGGCCAGCCAGTCCGATCTCTTTCGCACGCTGCTTGACCGCAAATCGGGCGACAGAAGCCAGCACAAAGAGCAGATTCCAGTACATACCGGAAATCAGCTGCCCGTACGCGAAGTTGACCACCAGAATGAAGATCACAAGGGGAAGCTCGAGCTTGATGACGCGCAGTCCGAAAGCGTTTGCCAGAAAAGCTAGGTACGCAATGAATCCAAGCAACCCAGTGGACAAGACGACGGCGACCAAAATGCTGTCGATTGCTCCTTGAGCAAATGATGAAAACTGCAGATCTCCATAGACTGACAGCAGCCATTCTTCATAGTTTGCATACCCAGTCCCAAAGAGGAAGCCAGGCATTCCAGCGGACTCCCAGTACTCCGGCAGAGCGAGTACCGCATTCGCGCGGCTGCCCTCGCTGCCGACGAGACTGAGCGTTTCAATGTCTTCCTGGGTCTTCACGAGTCTGGCGACATAGTCATCCATGAAATCGAGTGCGTTGGAGCCTACGACCGCAATCAGGACCGCCAGTACCGCACAGCCTGCAAGCGCCTTTGCGAACTCACCAGCGGAGATGCCGCGGACCAAGGACTTGCCCAAGCCGAAGACGAGACGCGCAACGAGGTAGGCAACAAGGAGGACAAGACCGGAGACCGAGCCTGTAAAGATGATCGACCCAATGACGACGGGCCCGAGTCGGCCCGAATAACGATTCACCCTGCGCAACAGGTCGAGAACCACATACATCGCCACGAGATAGATTGCCAGATGGGCGGGCTCGCTGAATCCGGCCGTAGGTCTGGCATACCCTAGAAAGACACCCGCTTCCGGTCTGACGAACACGCCTGCGATTCCACCCGCAAGTGCCGCGAAACCGGTCACCTGAATGAAGATCGATACCAGTACCCAGAGGATCGTCAACCTCAGGCCGAGCAGCAGGCCGTTAACCAATGTCCTGACTTCCCGTTCACTCGATGCGGGCGACGTCAGTGGCGCCAGTGCCAACCCAAGTGCCCCCAGCGAGATCACGTATGAAGACACCGCGTGGCGTGAAACTGCTGTGGCGGCAAATACCACAAGCATCGACAGAGCCATCATGTGCAGGGGTCGCAGGCCGAATCGAGCCACACGAAGCACGGCGTACGCGAAGCCGACAACCGGAGACAGTGCAAGAACGAATGCCTCGTTCAACGGAACACCTAGCACCTGGAACGGCAAGGTGGCAGCCAGCACGTACAGGAGCGCAGTGTCGAGCGTGATGGGGCGCTTGCGCACGGATGCCGCGTCCTATACGCCGGTGAGTGTCGCCAACGCTCTGAACTGGGTCATTGGGACACGGTCACAGGGTTGCCGGTTCAATCGATTGCGAGGCCACTGCGTTGCCGGCATCCTTGGCGCGCAGTGCGATCGTTCTGGACATTTCCTCGATCAGCGCCTCGGCAAAGAGGGCCCAATTCGCGTGCCGTTCGACGGTGGTTCGGCCGTTCGCAGAGAGTCTTCCCCAGAGGTCGTTGTCTCGAAGGAGATCTCCGACCGTGGCAACGAACTCGCTCGGCGTGCCAAGCCGCAGGATATTGTCTCCATGCGAGAAGTAGCTGCAGGTGCTGATGTCGAAATCGGTGGCTATGACGGGAATCTGATGCGCCATGCCTTCGAGGATCTTCTTGCGAATGCCACTTCCTATGAAGGTCGGCGCGATCAGCGCGATGGAGTTCTCGAATGCCGGTGTCAGGCTCTGCAGGAAACCAAGCGCCTTCACCCTCAGGCGTTGTTGCTCGCCGACCGAAAGCCCGGTCACTGCCGCCAGCTGAGCGGGATCCACGCCGGTGATCGCCAATGAAACGTCGGCGATCGGCTCAGCCTCCGCAATGACCGACCAATAGTCATGAAGAAACATCCGCACGTTGGCCGCACTTTGCAGCGCATGGCGGTTCAACGGTATGAGCAATTGCGGCGCCCCTGAAGGGCGCAGCGCCACTCGCGGTGACGGGATGGGCACACCCTCGGGCGCCAGAATCATCCGCCCGCCGACGCCGCTCGCGCGTGCTATCGCGAAATCACGATCGGACAGAAAAGCCGTGGCGTCGGCGCGGTTCCAGATTCGACGTTCGGCACGCCGTGTGAGCCACTCGATCGGGGCCGCGAGCGCGCGCTTGACGGGTGCCATCGACGCCCGGTAGCTGGCCACCATTTCGTATTCGATGTTGTGCTCACGCACCAGCAGAGGGCCGCGCCATCCGCGGCGGCGCTTCAGTCGCTGCCCAAGCTCCTCCATGTGGGCGTGAAAACAAAGCACTGCATCCGGCACGAAGTCGCCGATGGCGCCGTCGAAGCAACGCTCAGCTTCCGGCGTGCCGTACTTGTAGAACTTGAATGGCTTCAATTGCAGCGTGGCCGCGAGGACAACGGCCGCAGTCTCGCGGGGCGTGAATGGCACCGGACGGTAGTCCACGCCAATCCCCCGATAGTGCGCCGCCGTCTCGTCATCGGCCGGCTTGCCAGGGCAGGCATACATCACGTCCGCGCGGCACGCGAGGGCCTGCAAGGCGCCGTGGATGCCCTCTTTGCCGCCATCGGTGGCAGGCCAGGCCTCCTGCGGCCCCAGTGCCAGCAGACGAATTCGACGTGCGGGCGCACGAGCGAGAGACGGGGCGGGAACGGCGATGGACGCACGCGTGGAATTCATGAGGTTCAGATGAGCCGTCGTTCGTCGATCGGTTGCCATGCCGCTCGGGCAAGTTCACTTGCGGCTTGGCCCACAGTTTGGTGGTCGGAATCCATCAGTGCTCGAAGGCGGTTCTGGCGCAAGTGGAACGTGTGGTCCCGTTCGCGGCGCCGGTGGCGCCGCATACGTCCGAACGCAGAAAGGGCCGCCGTTTGCTATGCAGACTTTCCTCGACGATTTTATGCGACGGCGAGTGGGTAACTTGCGATCGCCTCTGCCGGCAGGATGGCGGCCTGGCTGGCTGGCCTCGAGCACGGGCCGTATAACATTCGCTTGTCGCGGCGCAACCTGCTGCCGCTCCGTTGGCCTACTGCCCGCCAATCCACTCCCGATGAGCACCGATTCAATCGACTTCTCCTCTCAGCTGCGCGCGGGCATTGAAGCCTCGATTGCCACCAAGCAGGCGCTGCTCGCCGACACCAAGCTGCTGCAGCAAATTCTCGACGTCGGCACCGTCATGGTCGATGCCTTCAGGAGAGGCAATCGCGTCATCTTTGCCGGCAACGGCGGCAGCGCCGCAGACGCGCAGCACTTCGCGGCGGAGTTCGTCAGCCGATTCGAGTTCGATCGGCCCGGCCTGCCCTCACTATCGCTGTCCACGGACACGTCCATGCTGACCGCCATCGGCAACGACTACGGCTACGAGCACTTGTTCCGCCGCCAGTTGGAAGCGCAGGCCCGACCGGGCGACGTCTTCGTGGGCATCACCACCTCCGGCAGGTCGAAGAACATCCTGGCGGCGTTCGAAGTCTGCAAGCGGCTCGAGGTCACGTCGGTCGCGCTGTGCGGCACGGCCGGCGAGTTGGAAGGCAACGTTGATGTCGTGCTGCGTGTGCCGTCTGCGCACACGCCGCGGATCCAGGAATGCCACATCCTGATCGGCCATATGTTGTGCGCCCACGTTGAACAGGCGATCTTCGGTCACCTGGCACCTTGATGACGTCCGAGGCGTCGCAGTCGTGCATCGTGCTTGCCGGGGGATTGGGCACGCGCCTGCGAAGCGCAGTGGGTGACCGGCCGAAGTGCCTGGCGCCCGTCGGTCGCCGCACTTTCATCGAGATTGAGATCGACGCCTTGCTGGCCGCCGGCATCGACGATGTGATCCTCTCGCTGGGATACGGGGCAGACAAAGTGGTGGGGGCCCTTGCGTCCACCCTGGCGGCCCGACCGGTGCGCTACGTGGTGGAGCCGAGCCCGTTGGGGACTGGCGGGGCAATTGCTCACGTGATGGACACGCTGGGCCTGGACGAGGCGCTGGTGGCCAACGGTGATACTTACCTCAGCGGGGACATCGGCGGAATGCTCACTCCACTGCGAAGAGCGCAGGGCGAGATCTTCCGAATGGCGGTGGTGCATGTGCCCGAGCGCAACCGCTTCGGTGGCGTTCAGGTGCGCGCTGACGGCCGGGTCGAAGGCTTCATCGACAAAGGCCAACATGGACCGGGAGAGATCAATGCCGGCCTGTACCGCCTGTGCCGCCAATCCATGCCAGCGATGCGCGGTGGCGCTTACTCACTGGAAACCGAGGTCCTGCCCGCCCTGGTTGCGCAAGGCGTCGTCACTGCGCTGGCCGTAGACGGCAGCTTCACCGATATCGGCGTTCCGGCGGACTACTTCCGGTTCTGCGAGCAGCATGGTGGCTAGGACACGGCCCGCGGCCTTCATCGACCGAGATGGCGTGATCAACGCCGACCTCGATCATGTCCACCACGCAAAGGACTTCCACGTCCTGCCCGGTGTGGTGCAAGGATTGCGGCAACTCGCGGACCATGGCTACGCGCTCGTGGTCATCACCAACCAAGCCGGTATCGCCAAGGGAATGTATACCGAGGCCGAGTACGCCGTGCTGACGAAGCACATGTGCGATCTGTTTGCATGCCAAGGCATCGCGCTCGCCGGCGTGTACCACTGCCCGCACCACCCGCAGGGGAGCGTACCGGCATATGCCATCGCCTGCGATTGCCGCAAGCCGGCGCCAGGCATGCTTCTTCGCGCTGCAGCAGAGTTGGGCCTGGACCTTAGCCAATCGGTGCTGGTAGGCGACAAGCTGTCGGACGCTGCTGCCGGCCGCGCGGCGGGCGTCAGGTGGACCGTGCTGGTCGAGTCAGGTCACCGTCTGCCCGACGAAACATCGACGGTGGCGGATCATCGCTGTGCAGACTTGGCGCAGGCGACCGCTTGGGTCTGCACACGCAACGATGATCCCTGCTCAGGTTCTCGACCATGAGCGCCCGAATCATCCGCGCACGAGCGCCCCTGCGGCTAGGTTTGGCCGGTGGCGGCACCGACGTCAGCCCGTTCAGTGACGAGCATGGCGGCTTCGTGCTGAACGCCACGATCGACCTGTACGCCCAGGCCATCATCGAGCCGCGCGAAGATGGCACGGTAACGTTCACAGCCGAAGACCGCGAGGAAACGGTCAGTTTCCCTGCCGCGCTTATGTGTGGAGATGACGAGCCGCTGCGCCTGCACCGCGGCATCTACCGCCGCATCGTGCAGCAGTTCAACGGCGGCCGGCCACTGTCGCTGAGCCTCAGCACCTATGCTGACGCGCCCGCTGGTTCGGGTCTTGGCACTTCTTCGACGATGGTGGTCTGCATACTGCAGGCTTACTCGGAATGGCTACAGCTTGGCTTGGGCGAGTACGAAATTGCCCACTTGGCCTACGAAATCGAGCGGCTGGATCTGGCCCTGGCCGGTGGAAAGCAAGATCAGTACGCCGCAGCCTTCGGTGGCTTCAACTTCATAGAGTTCGGCGTTCAGGATCGGGTGTTGGTCAATCCCCTCCGCGTGAAGGATTGGGTGGTCAACGAGCTCGAAGCTTGCACCGTGCTGTACTACACCGGTCAGTCGCGTGAATCGGCACACATCATCCAGCGCCAGATCGACAACACTCGCGCGGGCAACGTTCGCTCTGTGGATGCTATGTTGGCCCTCAAGCAAGATGCGCTCGCGATGAAGGAAGCCATCCTGCGCGGCGACCTTGCCCGCTACGCCGAGATCCTGGGCCGTTCTTGGACGATCAAGAAGCAAATGGCGCAGGGAATCAGTAATCCTGAGATCGATGCGCTCTATGAGGCTGCCATCGGCGCTGGCGCCTTGGCCGGCAAGATTTCGGGGGCCGGCGGCGGCGGCTTCATGATGTTCTTCGCACCACCGCACCGGCGCATGAGCGTTTTGCGTGAACTGGCGCGTTTCCCAGGCCAGGTGATGAACTTCCACTT
This sequence comes from uncultured beta proteobacterium, assembly GCA_963840805.1. Classification (GTDB taxonomy): domain Bacteria; phylum Pseudomonadota; class Gammaproteobacteria; order Burkholderiales; family Burkholderiaceae_C; genus CADEEN01. The sequence continues at coordinate 8,842 of CAWJAJ010000017.1, forward strand.
TACGGGCGTGGGGGCCCAAGGTTGGACATTGCAGGGTTGAGCGACGCCGTGGGCAGTGGCTCCAGCCGTTCTTCACATTTCTCAAAGCGGTTGCCGCACTGTCCGCATTCATGCGGCCCGATGCGTAGTGATCGATGCCGAGGCAGGTCGGGTGCAGGACAGCGAGAGTTCACCGTTCTTTGATCGCCACTTGGCTATTGGTCTGGCCAGCGCAATCGAAGTGTCCACAGCACGTTCGGCCGCTGAGTTTCGTGCTCGGCTCGCGCCGGCGCGTACCGACGCCACGCGCCGTGTTGCTCGCATCGCGCAAGATCTTGTGTTCCCGACACGCTGAGCCAAAACGCAAAGGAAGCCGGCAATGAAGTTCAGCATCGTGACGGTGTGCTTCAACAGCGCCACAACCATCGCCGACACTCTGCGATCGGTAGCCATGCAGACGCACCCAGACGTTGAGCACATCGTGGTGGACGGTGCTTCCAGGGATGCCACGATCGAGGTGGTGCGGCGTGACGGCACCCATGTTGCGCAGTTGGTTTCCGAGCCAGACAACGGCATCTATGACGCCATGAACAAGGGCCTGTCCATGGCAACCGGCGACGTCGTCGCGTTCCTGAACTCCGACGACCGTTATGCCGACGCCAGCGTGTTGTCGGACGTCGCCACAGCGTTTGAGACCATGGGTTGCGACTACGTCTATGGTGATATCCAGATGGTCAACGAGACCGGCCAGCTCGTTCGCGACTGGAGAACTGGGACAGTGCCACCTGAGGGCCTCACAAGCTCGCAGATCCCGCACCCCGCGCTGTTCGTTCGCCGCCCACTGCTCATCGGCATCACGCCGCCTTTTGACACTAGTTATCTGATTTCCGCCGACCTCAAACAGCAGCTGATCTTTGTCAACAAGCTCCGCGCCAAGGGTGTCTACGTACGCCGACCGCTGGCCGTCATGCGCATGGGCGGCGCCAGCACCGGGGGCCTGTCAAACTACGTTGCCGGCTGGCGGGAATCTAGGCGCGCCTTCAACGAGGTCCTTGGGAAAGGGGGCTTCTGGTACACGATCAAGAAGGTGCTTTCAAAGCTCAGAGGCGTTCGTCTGTTGTCCTGAGTGAACTGCCACCTGTTGGGCACCCGAGCCCAACAGCGAAGTCCGCGGCGCAGGTTCTTTCGGCGTGGCGAAATTCGTGCTCGACGACGGCAGGTACAGCTGGGAGTTCCTGCCCGCGGCGGGCAGCACGTTCACGGACCGCGGTGAAGCGGCCTGCGTGCAGTAGTTTGACGGGTGCAGCCGGCATGGGCCGGCGGTGATGGCGAGGTTGGGGATCGAGTGCCCCAGCATAGGGAGGGCGGCCGTCGTGAAGCGCTGACGCGTCGTGGGAACCTCGCACGCGCGCGGTTGCGGGACGATGTTTATGTATATACAATAACCACGTGCGCATCACCTACGACCAAGCGAAGCGGACACGAACGCTGGCCGACCGCGGCCTTGACTTTGACGACAGCTTGCTCGTGTTCGAAGGCATTACCGTTGAAATCGAAGACAGGCGCAAGGATTACGGAGAACGACGCGTCATCTGCTACGGCATGCTCGAGGGCCGTATGGTGGTCGTCGGCTACACCCCGCGTGGCACGGTTCGCCACATCTTCAGCATGCGAAAGGCCAATGACCGTGAGCAAACCCGCCTCGCGCCCTACCTCAAAGTCTGATCTGGCTCGCGTTGATGCGCATCGCATCAAGCCAGCTGAATACAAGTTGCTGCCGGAGCTTTCCGATGAAATGCTTGCTCGCGCGGTGGTGAAGAAGGGCGGCCGCCCGCGCTCCGTCAACCCGCGACAACTCATCTCTCTGCGCTTGCCGGCCGATGTGGTTGCCCGCTGGCGCGCCACTGGTCCTGGGTGGCAAACCCGCATGGCCGAGCGCCTGAGCAAGGTTGCCGTTGGGTCACGTGCAAAGAGCGAAGCCTAGAAGAAACAGCAGACTCGCCGCAGTCAGCTCACGCCAGCGGCGCCGCGCGGTACTCCGGCACCAGCCCGGCCAGGGCCCGCTGCGCCGTGATGGCGTCGGAGCCAATCTCCTCTGCGGCGCGGGCCACGGCCAACAGCGCCTCGAGCGGCACACCGCGCGATTCGAGGCGGGCCACGCGCAATGCCGGCACCGGGGTCGGCAGCGTGGTGTCGGCGTCGGCGAGCAGTTCCTCGTACAGCTTCTCGCCCGGCCGCAGACCGGAGAACTCGATCGCGATGTCTTCTTCGGTATGGCCGGCCAGGCGGATCAGTTGCCGCGCCAGATCGACGATCTTCACCGGCTCGCCCATGTCGAGCACCAGCACCTGGCCGCTCTCGCCGATCGCCGCGGCCTGCAGCACCAGCCGCGCGGCTTCGGGGATGGTCATGAAGTAGCGAATGATGTCGGGGTGCGTCACCGTCACCGGGCCGCCCTTCTCGATCTGCTCCTTGAACTTCGGGATCACGCTGCCGCTGGAGCCGAGCACGTTGCCGAAGCGCACCGCCATGAACTTCGTCGCCGCATGCTCGGCCGCGAGCGCGGAGATCACCATCTCGGCGGCGCGCTTGGTGGCGCCCATCACGTTGGTCGGGTTGACGGCCTTGTCGGTGCTGATCAGCACGAAGCGCTCGCACCTGGCCTCCGCGGCGGCCAGCGCGGCGTGGTAGGTGCCGAGCGTGTTGTTGCGCAGGCAGGCCCAGGCGTTTTCCTCCTCCATCAGCGGCACGTGCTTGTAGGCCGCGGCATGGAACACCACCTGCGGTTGCCACTTCGCGAACGTGGCGCGCAGGTGCTCGAGGTCCTTCACGTCGCCGATCAGCTTCACCAGAGGCAGCCGCGGGAAGTGCTCGGCCAGGTCCTGCTCGACGGTGTAGAGGTTGAACTCGCTCAACTCGTAGAGCACCAGCCGCGCCGGCGCGTAGCGCGCCACCTGGCGGCACAGCTCGCTGCCGATGCTGCCGCCGGCGCCGGTGATCAGCACCGTCTTGCCGTGCAGGCAGGCGTCGATGCCGGCCTCGTCGAGCTGCACCGGCTCGCGGCCGAGCAGGTCTTCGGGCTCGATGTCGCGCACGCGGTTGACCTGCGTGCCGGCCTGCAGTTCCTCGGCCGACGGCACCGTCAGCACCGGCAGGCCGGTCTGCGCGCACCACTCGAACAGCCGCTTGCGTTCACTGCCACGCAACGACGGCAGCGCGATCACGAGGTGCGTGGCGGCGCCGCGCACGGCCTTGTCCTGCACCGCGGCCAGCGGCCCGAGCACCGGCACGCCGGCGATGCGGGCGCCGCGCTTGCCCGGGTCGTCGTCGAGCAGGCCGAGCACCGTCCAGCCCTGCTGGTGGATGCCGGCCAGCAGGCGCCTGGCCGCCTCGCCGGCACCGAGCACCAGCGCGCGGCGGATCTCGGTGTCGCTGCCGGTGATCTGCTTGCGCGCGTGTTCGTACACCATGCGATAGGCGATGCGCACCACGCACACGCCCATCAGCGTGACGATCGGGTGCAAAGCCAGCACCGCACGCGGCACCTTGGCCAGGCCGAGACCCATCACGACGGCAGCACTGGCGGCGCCGGCGGCGGCGCAGGCGATCGTCAGGCGCTGCACTTCGCCGAAGCCGGAAAAGCGCCACATGCCCTGCGGCACCCGCAGCGCGGCAAAGGCCACGAGGTAGGCCGCGATCACGCCGAGCATCACCCAGGCGTCGTAGCCCGGCCTTGCGCTGATCCAGCGCTCGAAGCCGAGACGGAACAGGTAGGTCGCGTTCCAGCAGGCGGCGATCACGACGCCGTCGATGGCCAGCGACAGCGGCTCGCGGTGCGGCCGCAACTGCGCCAGGAAGCGATCGAGGCGGTGCCAGACCGTGAGGGCCGGCTCGGTGCGGCGTTCGCTCACGCGGCCCCCGCAGTGAACAGGCGTGCCCACAGCACGCGCAGCGTGCCACCGATCACGCGCAAGTCGGTCGCCAGGTTGGCGTGCTCGGCATACGCCGCCGCGGCGCGCAACTTCTTGGGCAGCAGCACCTCGACGTATTCGCGCTCGGGATCGGCGGCGCGCGCCAGCAGCGCGCTTTCGTCGGCGAACTCGAGCGACACCGGGTCGGTGATGCCTGGGCGCACGGCAAGCACCTTGTCGCGCAGCTCGGCGGGGTACTTCGCCACATACGACGGCACTTCGGGCCGCGGGCCGACCAGGCTCATGTGGCCGGCCAGCACGTCGATCAGTTGCGGCAGTTCGTCGAGCTTGCTGCGGCGCAGGAAGGCGCCGGCACGCGTGATGCGCGGGTCGTCTCCGATCGTGAGTCGGCGGCCCGCGCTCCGGCGCGTCGGCCACCATCGTGCGGAACTTGTGGATCGCGAACGGCCGGCCGTGGCGGCCGACGCGCTGCTGGCGGAACAGCGCCGGGCCGGGCGAGTCGAGCTTGATCCACAGCGCGATCAGTGCCAGCAGCGGCGCCAGCAGCGCCAGTGCGACAGCGGCGCCGAGCAGGTCGAACGCGCGCTTGGCCATCGCCGTCGTGCTCAGGCGTGCAGCGCCGCGCGCACCGCGGCCACCACGCGCTGCACGTCGGCGTCGCTCATGCGCGTGTACAGCGGCAGGCTCGCCATGCGCTCGTAGGCATGCTGGCTGGCCGGGAACATCGCCGCGTCGAGGGCGTAGCGATCGCGCCAGTACGGGTGCAGGTGCAGCGGGATGTAGTGCACGCTGGCGCCGATGCCGGCGGCGAACAGCCGTTCGATGAAGGTGTTGCGATCGACGCCGGCGCCGTCGGCCAGGCGCAGCACGTACAGATGCCAGGCGTGCGTATCGCCGGGCAGCGGCCGCGGCGGCGTGACGACCGGCAGCCCCGCCAGCGCGGCGTCATACTGTGCCGCGATCTCGGCGCGCCGGTGCTGGAAGCGATGCGCCTTCTTCAATTGGTGCAGCCCGAGCGCGGCGGCGATGTCGGTCAGGTTGTACTTGAAGCCGGGGGCGACGATCTCGTAGTACCAGCTCGGCACCGTGGCGGTGAAGCGGTCGAACGCATCCCGGCTCATGCCGTGCAGGCGCATCACCTTGGCCCGTGTCGCCAGCGCCGCATCGCGCGTCACCAGCATGCCGCCCTCGCCGGTGGTGATGGTCTTGTTGGCGTAGAAGCTGAACACCGTGGCGTCGCTGGCCAGCGTGCCGACGAGCCGGCCGCCGCAGGTGGCGGGCAGCGCATGCGCCGCATCCTCCACCACCCTCAGGCCGTGGCGCGCAGCGATTGCCAGGATCGCCGGCATGTCGGCCGCCAGGCCGGCGTAGTGCACCGGCAGGATCGCCTTCGTGCGCGGCCCGATCGCGGCTTCGATCGCCGCCGGGGCGATGTTCAGCGTCGCCGGGTCGATGTCGACCAGCTTCACGTCGGCACCGAGGTAGCGCACCACCTCGGCGGTGGCGGTGAAGGTGTGGGTGGTGGTGATGACCTCGTCGCCAGGGCCGATGCCGATGGCCTCGAGCGCCAGGTGCAGCCCGGCGGTGGCCGAGTTGACGGCGATGCAGTGCAGCCGCTCGTCGCCGAGGAAGGCGGCGAAGTCCGCCTCGAAGCGCCTGGCCTTCGGCCCGGTGGTGACCCAGCCCGACTTCAGCGTGTCGACGACTTCGGCGATTTCTTCATCGCCGATCTCGGGCAGGGCGAAGGGCAGGAAGGGCTTCATGCGGCCTGCGACAGCGGGCTCGGCCGGCCGATGCTGTGGTATTCGATGCCCATCTGCCGCATCAACGCCGGCTCGAACAGGTTGCGGCCGTCGAAGATCAATGGCTGTCGGAGTCGCGTGGCGATGGCGTCGAAATCGGGGCTGCGGAACTCCCGCCACTCCGTCACGATCACCAACGCGTCGGCGCCCTCCAGCGCGGCCACGGCCGACGGCGCATAGTGCAGGCCCGCCCGATCCGGCATCGTGCGCCGCGCTTCGTCCATCGCCACCGGGTCGTAGGCCACGACTTCGGCACCGCGGTCCAGCAGCAACCCGATGAGGGTGCGGCTGGGTGCCTCGCGCATGTCATCGGTGCCCGGCTTGAACGCCAGGCCCCAGAGCGCGAAACGCTTGCCCGTCAGATCGGCGCCAAAGCGGCGCGCGATCTTCTCCACCAGGACCTGCTTCTGTGCATCGTTGACCGCCTCGACCGCCCGCAGCAATCGCAATTCGTGCCCGGCCTCGGCGGCGAACTTCAGCATCGCCTTCACGTCCTTCGGGAAGCACGAGCCGCCGTAGCCGGCACCGGCATAGAGGAACTGGGTGCCGATGCGCGGGTCGCTGCCGATGCCCTGGCGCACATGCTCGATATCCGCACCGACCGATTCGGCCACCCGCGACAGTTCGTTCATGAAGCTGATGCGCGTGGCCAGCATCGCGTTGGCGGCGTACTTCGTGAACTCCGCGCTGCGCGTGTCCATGACCAACACGCGGTCGTGGTTTCGCACGTACGGGGCGTACAGGGCGCGCAGCAGCAGCACCGCGCGTTCGTCGTCCGCACCCACGATGACGCGATCGGGGCGCATGAAATCATCGACCGCGGCACCCTCCTTGAGGAACTCCGGATTCGACGCCACGGCGAACCCGACCGTGACGCCCCGCGCCTCGAGCGCAGCGGCGATCGTCGCACGCACGCGGTCGGCGGTGCCCACCGGGACCGTGCTCTTGTCGATCACCACCTTGTAGTCGGTCATGCGCTCGCCGATCGCGCGTGCGGCAGCGAGCACGTGCTGCAAGTCGGCCGATCCGTCCTCGCTCGGCGGCGTGCCGACGGCAATGAACTGCAGCGTGCCGTGGGCCACCGCATGATCGACATCGGTCGTGAACTCGAGCCGCCCGCCGTCTGCATTGCGCCGCACGAGCTCGAGCAACCCGGGCTCGTGGATCGGCAAGCCGCCGCCCTTGAGCGTCTCGATCTTGCGCGCGTCGACGTCCAGGCAGACCACGTGGTTGCCCATTTCGGACAGGCAGGCTCCGGTCACAAGGCCGACGTAGCCCGTCCCGGCGACAGTAACTTTCATCGGAAGCGTCCTTTACAGCAAGTGCCTATCGCTTGTGGAGCCAGGCGATGCAGTGTGTGCGCAGCCACGGCAGCGCATTGAAAACAGTGTAGAGGCTCGGGTGCAGCGCACAGACGCTGCGCGCCAGCGGCGGCGCCAGCGTGACGCGCCGGGCCGTGATGCAAGCTTGCGGGAACAGCGTGCGCACTTCGGCCAGCGGCACGCCGCGCACATCGGGGTTGCGCGGGTTGTCGACGGTGAAGTCGTACCACAGCACCGCGCCGCCCGGGGCCAGCCAGCGCCACATCGCAGCAGCGAGCGCACCGCGCGTTGCGCTGCCCTGCAGCGAGCTGAAGACGGTGGACTGCAGCACCAGATCCTGGCTGCCGGCATCGACCGGGGCGTCGATCGCATCGCCCTCGATCAGCCGCAGCGCCGCCGGCAGCGCTCGCCGCGCATGGGCGGCGCGCTCGGGCAGCAGTTCGATGCCGGTCAGATTCTCCGGCACGAAGCCCAGCCTCAGCAGCTCCAGCAGGTTGCCGCCGGCGCCGCAGCCGACCTCCAGCGCGCGCTTGTCACCCAGCGTGTCCCAGCCGGCGCGCGCGAACAACCCCAGCATCGCACGCTGGCGCTCCTGCACCAATTGCCACACGTCGGGCCGCAGCATGCTGTAGCGGTCGGGCGCGCCGCGTCGGGCGTAGCGCGCAGCCATCGCGTCGAGGTCGTCGCGAGGTGCGCTCATTGGCGCTGCCTGGCGGCCGCAATGGCCTCCAGGAACCGTTGTGCCAGGACCGGGTAGGTGTGGTGCGCCTGCACGAAGGCACGGCCACGCACACCCATCGCACGGCGCTCGGTGGCCGGCAACGCGGCCAGGCGCAGCAGGCCGGCGGCCACCGCCGCAGCATCGGCCGGCGCGACCGTCACGCCGCAGCCGGCCTCGGCAACGGGGTCGTTGCCGGCCTCGACCGAATGCAGCACCGCGCAGCCGGCCATCATGTAATCCATCAGCTTGTTCGGCGCGATGCCGAAGCGGTAGATCGGCACGCGCTGCCAGCCGATGTAGGCGATGTCGACTTGCGCCAGCAACGATGGCACCTGCGCCTTGGGCACGGGCGCCAGCAGCGCGACGTTCGTCGACCCCTCGGCGGCGATGCGCGCGGCGAGGTGCTCGCGCAGATGGCCATCGCCGACCAGCACGAAGCGCAGCGGCGCATCGCGCAGCCGCGCGGCGGCGTCGAGCAGCGTGTCGAGCGCGTTGGGCTCGCCCATCGACCCGGCATAGCCAACCACGGCGGCGCCGACGGCGCGTGCGGCATCGATGGCCTGCTGCACGTCACCGCGCAGCGGCGCCGGCGCAAGCTGCCAATCGTCCGGCGAGATGCCGTTGGGCACGATCGCGAGCCGGGCCAGATCGAGCCCGTGCGCAGCCATGTGGGCGTGCACCTTCGGCAGCATCGACACCACCAGATCGGCGTGACGGTAGGCGCTGTTCTCGGCCCATTGGCACAGCAGTGCGAACGGGTGCCACTTCGACATCCCCGACAGCTCGATCGGCGACAGCGGCCACAGGTCGTGCACCTCGTGCACCAGCTTCGCGCCGGCCCGGCGGGCGATGCGCCGCGCCGGCCAGCAATCCATCGGGTAGGTGCTCGAAGCGATCACCACGTCGGGGCGGTAGCGCAGCGGCCAGGCGCGGCGCATCGGCCCACACCTGGCGCAGGAACGAGGCGATGTTGCGCAGGCGGCCGGGGCCGTTGCCGCGGTAGCGCGGCGTCGGCAGCCAGCGGTAGGCGATGCCGTCGATCACCTCGTCGCCGCCCGTTGGCTGGCTTGCGCGCACATGCGAGAAGTTGGCCGCCACGACGAGCACCCGGTGCCCCGCGCGCACCCACTCCCGCGCCAGGTAGTACGGCCGGTACTCCATGCCGAGCGCGGGCGTGCCGGCGTAGTGGTTGAGCAGCAGGATGTTCACGGCGCGAGCTGGCGCAGGCGTTGCAGGAAGGCGCGCACCGACGGCGCGAACAGCGCGTGTTCGGCGACCCAGGCGCGGTTCTGTGCCGCGATGTCGTCGGCGCGCGCCTGCAGCCGATCGAGCTCGGTGATGTCGGCCAGCGTGCCGTCGGCGAGCACCAGGCCGTTGCGGCCGCTCTCGACCAGTTCGCGGTTGGCCGGCAAGTCCGACAGCAGCGGGATGCAGCCGTGCGCCATCGCTTCCAGCACCGACACCGACACCGAATCGCTCGTCGGCAGGCTCAAGTACCACTGCGCACGGTCGTACCAATGGGCCTGGGCTTCGGCGCCGAGGCGGCCCGCGAAGTGCACCGCCTCGGCCAAGCCGAGCGCACGTGCATCGCGCTCCAGCGCCGCCCGCAGCGTGCCGTCGTTGGCCACCACCATTCGCGCGTCGGGCCACTCGGCATGGATGGCGGCAAAAAACGCGATCACGCGCTCCGGGGCATACAGGGGCTCGAGGCCCCGGTTGGCAAAGAAGAGGTGCCGGTCCTTCACGGTCGAGGCCGCAGGCATGGCCTCGAGGCCGAACGGAAACGTCATCACCTCGCGCGCGCCGAGCGCCAACATGCGCTCGGCCATGTGGCGCGAATCGCTGGTGGTCAGTGCGCAGGCCGCCAACACCCGGCGCGTCAGCGCCCGCAGCAAGGCACTTCGCTCGGGCGCCTGCAGGATGTCCGAGCCCCAGGCCGAGCCCACCAGCGGCGCACGCACGCCGAACAGGCGCTGCGCCAGCCAGGCCAGCGTGCCGTGCGAGGTGAGGTAGTGGGCATGGATCCAGCCCGGCTGGACCTGCTTGAGCCAGCGCGCGAAGCGCGGCAGCTGGCGCAGCAGGGCCGCATTGCCGCCCTCGAACGCCGGCCGGGTGTCGAGCGCGAGACGGCGCGACGGCGGCACCAGGGCATCGAAGCCGGGCGCGAAGCCGCGGCTCGATGCGGCCCACAACTCGAAGCCGTCGAACACCGCACCGCCCTCGACGGCCAGCGCACGCGCCCACTTCAACAGGTGCGGGCTTTCGCCGTCGCCCCAGAGCACGTACCTCACGGCAACTGCGCCCACGCATCGTAATGCGCCCGCAGTTCGGGGTGACGGGCGAGCCAGCTTCTCGTCGCCGCGGCGCGAGTCGCCGACCACCCGCGCCGGGCGGCCTTCGAGCACGGCGAAGTCGGGGAACTCACCGCGCACGAAGCTGCCGGCGCAGACGATGGTGCCGCGGCCGAGGCGGGTGTTGGCCTCGATCAGCGAGTGCGGGCCGATGAAGCTCCAGGCGCCGACGTGCACCGGCCCGCCGATCCAGCCCGGCCGCACCATCGCGTGTCCGCTGGCCGCTCGACGAAGCGCCGACCGAGCAACCGCATCGCGCGATGCGAGCTGTGGGTGACGATGCTGACGTGGCTGGTGACCTGCACGCCCTCCTCCAGCGTGACGCCGCCGCTGGCCTCGATGAAATTGAACGGGCCGATGAAGACATGGTCGCCGAGCGTGAGGCGCTCTTCGTGCTCGATGCAGGCTGCCGGCGAGATGCGCGTGTGCGGCCGATGCGATCCCTGCGAGCGCTCGCCGAACACGATGCGGTAGAGCAGCGCGCGCACGACGCGCCGACGCAGGCGGTTGAACCACGCGCGCATCACGCCGCGGTCTCCGCAGCCCCGGTGCCCACCTTCGGCCAGGTGGCCAGGCGCCAGAAATACCAGCCGAAATACAGCGCCATCGCCAGCGACACCGCCCAGCCCGCGCCGCGCAAGCCATCCCAGGCGAGACCAACGGCGAGCGCGGCGAGGAACAGGGCCTGCCCGAGCAGCGCCAGCTTCAGGGCCCAGGCCTGCGCGTGCCAGGCCATCGTCACCACCGCCAGCGGCGAGGCAACGAAGTGCAGGCCGATGTAGAGCGCCAGCGCACGCGCCAGTTCGCCGGCATCGCGCCACGCGACGCCGAAGGCCCACTCGAAAGCCCAGGGCGCGAAGGCCCACAACAGCAGCACCAGCGGTGCGGCCAGCGCAGCCAAGGCCACCATGACACGGCGCACGTCGCGCCGCCCGGCGGCGATGCCTTGCGCCGCCAAGCGCGGGTACAGCGCCTGCGACACTGCGCCGCCGACCAGCGTGGCCGGGGCCTTCAGGTAGCGCATCACGAGGCCCCAGAAGCCTGCCGCGGCCACGCCCTGCGACGAAGCCACCAGCGCCAGCGCCAGCGTGTCGAGCAGCGTGCCGGCAAACGCATGCGGCGTGTTGAGCAGTGGAAAGTCGCGGTACCGGCGCGCGACAGCCATCAGGTGCTCGCGCGGCACGCGCCACCAGCCGGCCAGGCGAAGGCGCAGCAGCGCGACGGCGGCCAGCGCGGCCACCAGCGGTGCGGCGATCAAGCCGGTGACGCCCGCGTGCGCCAATCCGGCCACGCCCTGCGCGAGCGCGCCGCCGCCGTGCTGCACGACGCGCGCCGCCGCGACCGCGCGAAAGCGCTGTGCGCGCGTGGCCGCCAGCGTGGCCAACGACACGGCGCCCAGCGCCGCCACGGCCAGCGGCAACCACAGCGGCCACCATGCCTGGATCGCCCAGGCCCACACCGCACCGGCCAGCGCCGCGACGCCGGTGGATGCGGCGAGCAACCAAAGTGCCAGCGCACGCAAGGCGTCGGCCTCGTTCTCGTCTGCGGCCAGCGGCAATGCAAACTCGTAGCGCGCACAGGCCACCACGGCGAACATCGCCGCCACCGCCGCGAAGAGGTGATAGACGCCGAACTCGGCCGGCGTGTACAGGCGCGTCAGCCACGGGCCGAGCAGCAGCGGCAGTGCTTGCGCCAGGGCGCCGCCGGCCAGCAGCGTCAGCGTGGCACGCAGCAGGCCGCGGTGCGGCGCGGCGGCGGCGCGGTCGGCGAGGGTCATGCCTGCAGCGCTGCGCGCAGCGCGGCAACCACGCGGTCCTGGTCGGCCTCGCTGAGGTCGGCGCTCATCGGCAGGCTGAGCACCTGCTGCGCCGCTGCGATGCTCGCCGGGCAGCACTCGGGGCAACAGTACGCCGCATAGGCCGGCTGATGATGCAGCGGCAGCGGGTAGTGCACGGCGGTCGGGACGCCGCGGTCCTTCAACGCGGCCTGCACGGCGTCGCGGCCGGTCTCGATGAACACCGTGTACTGGCCCCACACGCAGTCGCGGTCGGGGCGCACGGCCAGCGTGCGCAGCCCGGCCAGGCCCTGCAGCCGCTGCGTGTAGCGCGCACCGAGTGCACGGCGACGCTCGAGTTCCCAGTCGAAGCGCGGCAGCTTGGCCAGCAGCACCGCGGCCTGCAGCGTGTCCAGACGGCCGCCGACGCCGACCGCGTGTGGCGGTAGCGGGCGCTCTGGCCGTGCACGCGGATCTCGCGCGCGGCCTGGGCCAGCGCCGTCGTCGTCGGTGAACAGCGCGCCACCGTCGCCGTAGCAGCCGAGCGGCTTGCTCGGGAAGAAGCTGGTGGCGCCGAAGGTCGACAGTGCGGTGCTGCGGCGGCCCCGGTAGCTGGCGCCGAAGCTCTGCGCCGCGTCTTCGATCACCGCCATGCCGTGGCGCGCGGCGATGGCGTTGATCGCGTCCATGTCGGCGCACTGGCCGTACAGGCTGACCGGCATGATGGCCCGCGTGCGCGGCGTGATCTTCGCCTCGATCCGCGCGCAGTCGATGTTCGCGGTGTCGGCCTCGATGTCGACGAACACCGGCGTGCCGCCGGCCAGCACGATCGTCTCGGCCGTGGCGGCGAAGGTGAACGGGCGTGGTGATGACCTCGTCGCCGGGCTTCAGGCCGATCGCCATCAGCGCGATCAGCAGCGCCTCGGTGCCGCTGGCCACCGTGATGCAGTGCTTCGCACCGGTGAAGGCGGCGAGCGCGGCTTCGAGCTCGGCCACTTCGGGGCCCATGATGTACTGGCCATGGTCGAGCACGCGCTGGATGCGCGCGTCGATGTCGGGCTTCAGCGCCGCGTATTGGGCCTTCAGGTCGGTGAATTGCATGGTCGCCACAGGTCAGCGTATCGCCCTCGAGTCGGTAGCGCTCGCCGGTGGCCGGGCACAGCGCCTCGGCCGCTGCCAGTGGCCGGCAGCGCGAGCCGCTCGCCGTGCTGGCTCATCCAGCCGATGCGCCGCGCCGGCACGCCGACCACCAGCGCGAAGTCGGGCACGTCGGCCGTGACCACCGCCCCGGCGCCGACGAAGGCCTAGGCGCCGATGGTGTGGCCGCAGACCACGGTGCAGTTGGCGCCCAGCGTGGCGCCGCGCTCGGACCAGCGTGCGCCGGTATTCGCCCTTGCGCGGCACCGCGGCGCGCGGATTGACCACGTTGGTGAAGACCATGCTCGGGCCGCAGAACACATCGTCTTCGAGCGTCACCGCGTCGTAGACCGAGACGTTGTTCTGGATGCGCACGTTGTTGCCGATGACGACGTCGTTGCCGACGAACACGCCCTGGCCGAGCGAACAATCGGTGCCGATGCGTGCGCCCGCACAGACGTGCGCGAAGTGCCACACCTTGGTGCCGTCGCCGAGTTGCGCGCCCTCGTCGACGACGGCGCTGTCGTGCTGCCAGAACGCCATGCTCAGAACACCAGCGGCAGGCCGACACGCACGCCGTCGCGGGCGCTGCGGTACGCGGCGATCACCACTTCGAGCGAACGCAGGCCCTCGTAACCGTCGACCTCGGCATGGGCCTCGCCGCGCAGCGTGTCGATGACGTTGGCGTAGTACAGCGGGTGGCCGTAACCGTAGACCGACGGCGTCGCGTAGCTGGCGCTCTGCACCGCCTCGTCCTCGGGCCGCGCCTCATCGAACTGCCAATGCTGGATCTCGTTCACGGCCACGCCACCGATGCGCACCGTGCCGCGTTCGCCGAGGATCGTGATGCTGCCCTCGAAGTTCCTGCCGTGCGTGAGCATCGTGACGTTGATCGACGCCAGCCCGCCCGAGCGCAGGCGCAGGCTCATCACGCCGGTGTCCTCGGCCTCGATGTCGCGCGCCAGCGTGGCGGTATAGGCATGCACGTTGTCGACCGGGCCGACCAGCCAGTCGACCATGTCGACGTAATGGCTGGCCTGGTTCATGAAGGCACCGCCGTCGAGATCCCAGCGGCCGCGCCAGCGCGCCTCGTCGTAGTAGCTCTGCGGACGCGTCCAGAAGACGTTGACGTTGACCATGGCGATGCGGCCGAAGCGCCCGCCGTCCACCGCCTGCTTGAGCAGCTGCATCGTGGCGTTGAGCCGGTTCTGCTTGACGACGAACAGCTTGACGCGGGCGTCGCGGCAGGCCCGCACCATCGCCATGCCCTCGTCCCACTTGGTGGCCATGGGCTTTTCGCTCAGCACATGGCGGCCGGACTGTGCGACCTCGATCGCCTGTTGCGGGTGCAGGCCGCTCGGCGTGGCCAGCGTGACGATGTCGGCATCGCTCGCCGGCCAGCAGCTCGGTGAGCGAGGCGAAGGCGCGCGCGCCGGTGCGCGCCACCGCCGCGGCCAGGCCTCGGGGCGGTTGTCGCACACCGCCACCAGCTCGGCGCGATCGGCATGGCGGGCCAGCGCGTCGATGTGGTTGGCGCTGATGCGGCCGCAACCGACCAGCGCGAAACGCAGCTTGCGATCGAGGATGGGGAAGCGCACGTCGGGCACGTCGGCAAACCGCCTGGGCGGCAGTGCAAGGGAGGCGGGATTTTAACGGCGCGCCCCGGCGTGCGCCTAAAATTGCAGCAAATTCAATGAGTTGCCGATGACCACCGCCACCCCGCCCGAGCCCGCGATCACCCCCGACGAGAACAAGCTGATCGCCGAACGGCGCGAGAAGCTGGCCGCGCTGCGGCACAGCGCGCGGCACGAGAAGCGGGCGGTGTTTCCGAACGACTTCAAGCCGACGCACCACGCCGCCGATCTTCAGCGGCGCCACGGCAATACGCCCAACGAAGAGCTGGAGCCGCAGGCAATCCGCGTCGCCGTGGCCGGCCGCCTGATGCTGAAGCGGGTGATGGGCAAGGCCAGTTTCGGCACGCTGCAGGATGCCTCGGGCCGCCTGCAGTTGTTCGTCACGCGCGATGCGCTCGGCGATGCCGGCTACGAGGCCTTCAAGCACGGCGACCTGGGCGACATCCTCGGCGCCGAAGGCACGCTGTTTCGCACCAAGACCGGCGAGCTGTCGGTGCGCGTGACGGCGCTGCGCCTGCTGACCAAGAGCCTGCGCCCGCTGCCCGACAAGTTCCACGGCATGACCGACCAGGAGCAGAAGTACCGCCAGCGCTATGTCGACCTGATGACCGACGAGGCGGCGCGCGCGCGCTTCGTGGCGCGCAGCAAGGCGGTGGCGTCGATCCGCAACTTCATGGTCGAGCACGGCTTCCTGGAGGTCGAGACGCCGATGCTGCACCCGATCCCGGGCGGCGCGAACGCCAAGCCGTTCGTCACGCACCACAATGCGCTGGATCAAGAAATGTTCCTGCGCATTGCGCCCAGAGTTGTATTTGAAGCGCTTGCTCGTCGGCGGTTTCGATCGCGTGTTCGAGATCAACCGCAGCTACCGCAACGAAGGCATCTCGGTGCGCCACAACCCCGAGTTCACGATGATGGAGTTCTATGCGGCGTACTGGAACCATCACGACTTGATGGACTTCACCGAGCACGTGCTGCGCCATGCGGCGCGCGCAGCCACCGGCAGCGCCAGCCTCAGCTACGCCGGCAAGGCCGTCGACCTGGACCAGCCGTTCGCGCGACTGTCGGTGCGCGACGCACTGGTCGCGCACGCGGGCTTGAGCGGCGCCGAGGCCGACGACGCGGCCGTGATCCACGGCCGGCTGAAGGCGCTGGGCGAAGAGCCGCCGGCACACTGGACGCTGCCCGAACTGCAGTTCGGCCTGTTCGAGGCCGCGGTCGAGGCCAAGCTGTGGCAACCGACCTTCATCATCGACTACCCGGTCGAGGTCAGCCCGCTGGCGCGCGCCTCCGACACCAACCCTGCCGTCACCGAGCGCTTCGAGTTGTTCATCACCGGGCGCGAGTTCGCGAATGGCTTCTCGGAGTTGAACGACGCCGAAGACCAGGCCGCGCGCTTTGCCGCTCAGGTGGCCCACAAGGAAGCCGGCGACGAAGAGGCGATGTACTACGACGCCGACTTCATCCGCGCACTCGAATACGGCATGCCGCCGGCCGGCGGCTGCGGCATCGGCATCGACCGCCTGATGATGCTGCTGACCGACAGCCCGAGCATCCGCGACGTGATCCTGTTTCCGGCGCTGCGGCAAGAGGCGTAGCGATGGCGGCGCGGCTGGACACGCTGGCCGCGATCGAAGCCGCGCTGTGGCGCGAACTCGGTGCCGCACCGCGCGACGCCGGCCACCCGTGGCGCACCCCGGTGCTGGCCACCACCGACGGCGAGATCGGCGATGCCCGCACGGTGGTGCTGCGCGAGGCCGATGCCGGCCGAGGCCGCCTGACGCTTCTTCAGCGACAACGCGGGCCGCCAAGGTGGCGCAACTGACGGCCCACCCGCTGGGCACGCTGGTGTTCTGGTCGGCCGCGCTCGGCTGGCAGTTGCGGCTGCGCGTGAAGCTGCAAGCCCTGACCGACGGCCTGGCGGTGTCTTCGCGCTGGGCGCAACTGAAGCTGTCGCCCGCGGCGCAGGACTACCTCAGCGCGCTGGCGCCGGGCAGTGCGCTCGACAACGCGATCGGCGCGCGCGGCGAGCGGGCGCACTTCGCGCTGATCGTGGCCAGCGTCGCATCGATCGACTGGCTCGAGTTGCACGCCGACGGCCATCGCCGCGCCCGTTTTGCCGGCGGCGCCGCGAGTTGGTTACAAGCCTGAGCGGCCGCGCGTTAAACAAGTCGCGTCACTTTCTTGCAGCCGGGACCGCGCCTGCCACGCAATGCCGCTGCAGGCCGTGATGATGCGTGCGTTGATTTACGACGCGTCGAACGCCACCATGCAAGAACAACCGCGCCACCCGATCTACGAACGCCTGATCGCCCCGGCCGAACCCTTTGCACGCCACGCGTTGCTGCACGACATGGACCTGCAACTCTCGCGTGTGCAGCGGCGTTGCCCCGGCCTGCACGCACGGGTGCGCAGCTTCGTCGACCGTGGTGTGCCCTACTTCGCGCCCGCCGACGCGCAATACCGCGATTGGGCGACCCGGGCCGCGGCGCTGTGGGACGAACTGCACCGGCTGGCTGGCAACGCCAGCGAGCCCGCGCTGGCCTGACCGTCGAACGTCTGCCGCCGCGACGCGGCACCGGCGTCAGGACTTGCCGGGTTGCGCCGCCTCGGCGAGGCGCTTCTCGACCTCGGCCGCCGGCATCGCGCCGGGCACGCGCCGGCCGTCTTCGAACAGGATCGCCGGCGTGCCGTTGATGCGGTGCTTGCGGCCGAACGCACTGTTGCGCTCGACGGCCGCGATGTCGCAGGCCCCCATCACCTTGGGCGGCGCGACGCCGTCGATCATCCAGGCGCGCCAGGTCTTCATTGCGTCCTTCGAGCACCAGATCGCGCGCGACTTGTCGTTCGAGTCCGGCCCGAGCACCGGGTACAGGAAGGTGTAGATGGTGACGTCCTTGACGGCCAGCAGGTCGCGCTCGAAGCGCTTGCAGTAGCCGCAGTTGGGATCGGCGAACACCGCCAGCTTGCGCGCACCGCTGCCCTGCTTGATGACCATCGCGTCCTTGAACGGCAGCTTGTCGAAGTCGATGGCTGTCAGCTTGTCCAGCCGCTGCTCGGTCAGGTTGACCTTGGCGCGGGTGTCGAACACCGTGCCCTGGATCACGTGGTTGCCCTGCTCGTCGGTGTAGAGCACTTCGTTGCCGATGCGCACTTCCCACAGCCCCGGAATCGGCGTCTTGGTGACTTCGTCGATCTTCGGGAAGTTGGGCAGGCGCTCGGCCAGGTTCTTGCGGATCACCGCTTCCTGCGCCGCAGCGGGCACGGCCAGCACGGCGGCCAAGGCCAGCAATGAGAGGGAGCGAGTCAGCATCGAGGTATTCCGAAAACAGCCATCAAAGGCCGAGGGCACGGCCGGTCAGCCAGCGCTTGATCGGCGTGGCCGCGTTGACCAGAGTCAGGCCGCGGTTGCGAAGTTCCTTGGCCCACGGCGCCGGATGTGAAAAAAGCCGCAGCAAACCGTCGGTGAGGCCGAGCATGGCCTGCGTCGGCACATCGCGCTCGCGCTTGTAGCGTTCGAGCAAGCGCTCGTCGCCCAGGCCGCGCCAGGGTTCGCGCGCCGCGATCACGCGCGCCAGCGCCGCGACATCGGCCAGGCCGAGGTTGAGGCCCTGCCCCGCCAGCGGATGAACCAGGTGCGCGGCATCGCCGATCAGCACCCAGCCGGGCCCGCAGACGCGCTCGGCTCGCGCCAGTGCCAGCGGCCAGGCCGCACGCGCACTGGCCAGGCGCAACTCGCCGGCCGCCCCGGCGGTGGCCTCCATCAGCGTGGCCTCGAACGCCGCATCGTCCAGTGCCAGCAGCGCCTCCGCCCGTTCGGCCGGCAGCGACCACACCAACGCCAGGCCGCGGCCGGGTTGCGGCCGGTCGATCGGCAGCAAGGCCAGCACGTCGGGGGCGCGGAACCATTGCCGCGCCAGGCCTTGGTGCGGCTCGCTCGCGTGCAGGCGCGCTGCAATCGCGCGCTGCCCGTAATCGTGCCGCTCGAAGGCGACGCCGAATTGGTCGCGCGTGGCCGACGCCTTGCCCTCGGCCACCACCACCAGTGCCGCCTGCTGCCGGCTCGGCGCCCAGCACCACGTGCGGTGCATAACGCAGGGCCGACGCCAGCTCGGCCTCGAGCGCCGCCGCATCGACGATCCAGGCCAACTCGCGCACGTGCTGCTGCCAGGCCGAGAAATGCAGCGTGCTCGCGGCACCGGCATCGCCCTCGATGCGCATGTCATAGACGGCGGTGCGCGCATCGACGGGCAGCGCCGCCCAGACCTTCAGCGATTCGAGCAACGCGACCGAGGCCGCATTGAGCGCGTAGCAGCGCACGTCCTCTCGGTGCGCCGCGCTATCGGCCGCCGGCACCGACAGCGCCACCGACAAGCCCAGCCGCGACAAGGCCAGCGCCGCCGCACTGCCGACGATGCCGCTGCCGCGAACCTGGATGTCAAAGGGTTTCATCTGCCGGCATTCTAGGTTTGACGCGAGGGCCGAGAATGCCAACTCGCCCACATTGCCTTCGAAACCGATGACCTTGACCTGGATCCGCCGCATCGCCATCGCCCTGGGCGCCCTGCTGCTGCTGCTTGCGGCCGCCGCCGTGGTGCTGGTGGCGACCTTCGACGCCAACCGTTACAAGGGCCTGGCCATCGACTGGATGAAGACCGAACGCCAGCGCACGCTGGCCATCGACGGGCCGATCGAGCTGTCGGTGTTCCCGCGCCTGGCGATCAAGGTGTCGAAGTTGCGGCTTTCGGAACGCGCCCGCGCCGACGAGTTCGCGGCCATCGACGAAGCCGCGCTGTCGGTGCAGGTGCTGCCGCTGCTGCGCAAGCAGCTGGTGATCGGCCGCGTCAACGCACGCGGCGTGCGCGCGGTGTACAGCCGCGATGCCAAGGGCGTGCGCAACATCGACGACCTGCTCGCCACCGGCCCCCGCAGCGCCGGTGCGGGCGCGGGCGCGAGCGCGAGCGGCCCGGCGCTGCGCTTCGACATCAGCGCGGTGCAGCTCGATGGCGTGCAACTGCGCCTGCGTGACGATGTCGCCAACCTGGCCGGCGACATCGCGCTGCAATCGTTCACCTCCGGCCGCCTGGCCAACCAGGCCGAGGCGCCGATCGCGTTGCAGGCCCGCATCGAATTGATGCGGCCGCAGCCGATCAAGCTCACGCTCGACGGCCGCATGACGCTGGTGCTCGACCTCGACAACAACGCGGCATCGGCACGCGGGCTGAAGCTCGACGTGCAGGGCGACGCTGCCGGCATCAAGGGCCTGGCGGCGATGCTCGACGGCGCGCTGGCGTGGGATGGCAGCGCGCTGCGGGCCGGACCGCTGAATGTGGCCGTCAAGAGCGGGGCGCTCGGCGGCATGGCGTTGGCGCCTTCGTCGCTCGAAGTGAAGAAGCTGCTTTACAGCGCCAGCGGTCGGCGACTCGAACTCGATGCCATGAAGCTCGCGCTGGCCGGCAAACAGGGCGGCAGCGCGATCGAGTTGGCGCTCGACTGGCCCCAATTGGCGGTCAACGGCGAGCAATTGAAAGGCAGTGCCCTCAGCGGCCACTACAAGGTGGCCGGGCCCACGGCGTTGGCCGGCAGCTTCCGCTCGGCCGCGCCGAGTGGCCATTACGATGCGCTGCGCCTGCCCGGGTTCGCCGTCACGCTGGCCGGCAATGCCGGGCCGCGCAAGATCGACGGCAATGCCAAGGCCGACCTGGTGTTGCACATCGGCCGCAAGGCGCTGGCCCTCGAGCGGCTCGACCTCGATGCGACGGTTGCGGAGCCGGGCCAGCAGCCACTGCAGATCGCGCTGCGCGGAACCGCCGCCGCCGATACCAAGGGCGCGCAGTGGCAGGTCGATGGCGCGCTCAACACCAACCGCTTCGACAGCAAGGGCAGCGCGGGCTTCGGCGGCACCGTGCCCAGGCTCGTGGCCAGTGCGCGATTCGACAACCTCGACCTGAACAAGTTGCTGGGCCCCGGCAAGCCCGCGCCAGCCGCCGCCGCACCGGCCGATACCACCGTGGCGCTCGATGGCCTGCGCGCCGTCGATGGCCAGTTCGCGGTCAGTGCGGGCGCGCTGGCGTTCAGGCAGTACAGGGTGTCCGACGCCCGCGCCGATGCATCCCTCGACAACGGCACGCTGCGCATCTCCCGCCTCGCCGGCCACGCGTGGGGGGGCAGCTTCGACGGCAGCGGCAGTGCCGACGCACGCACCCAGCGCATCGCGGTCAAGCTCGCCGCCAGCGGCGTCAACGTCAACGCATTGCTCAAGGATGTCGCCGGCAAGGATCTGCTCGAAGGCAATGGGCGGGTCACGGCCGACGTCACCACCAGCGGCGCGAACCTCGGCGCGCTGCGCGCCAACCTGGCCGGCACGGCGGCACTGCAGTTGCGCGACGGCGCTATCAAGGGCATCAACCTCGCGCGCTCGATGCGCCAGGCCAAGGCGGCGCTGTCGATGAAACAGGACGCCGTGACCAAGGCCCGCGAGACGGAGAAGACCGACTTCTCCGAGCTGACCGCCAGTGCACGCATCGCCGGCGGCGTAGCGCACAGCGACGATCTCGACGTGAAGAGCCCGTTCCTGCGCATCGGCGGTGCCGGGCGGTTCGACATCGGCCACGGCACGATCGACTACACCGCGCGGGCCAGCGTGATCGCAGCGCCGGCCGGCCAGGACGCCGGCGACCTTGCCGCACTGCGCGGGTTGACCGTGCCGGTGCGCCTGACCGGCCCCTTCGAAGCGATCGACTGGAAGATCGAGTGGTCGGGCGTCGCCGCGGCGGCGGTCGAGAGCAAGTTGAAGGAAAAGCTGGCCGAGAAGCTGGGGGCCTCGCTCGGTGTGCGGCCGGGTGCCGCACAGCCGCCGGCGACAGCGGCGTCGGCCCCGGCCACGCCGAAGGACAAGCTCAAAGAGAAACTGAAGGGACTGTTCAAGTGAACGCAGAAGGCATCGCGCCGGCCGAGGACCTGCTGCTGTCCGGCCTGTACTTGCACCCGATCAAGTCGTGCGCCGGCATCGCTGTCGACGAAGCACTGGTCATCGAGACCGGCCTCGAATTCGACCGCGCCTGGATGGTGGTCGATACCGAAGGGGAATTCCTCAGCCAACGCGAGTTGCCGCGCATGGCGCTGGTGAAGCCCACGCTGCGCGCCAGCGACGTGGTGTTGCGCGCACCCGGCATGCTCGCGCTGCACCTGCAACTCGGCACGGTCGAGGCGGCGTGCCGCGTGCGCGTCTGGGACGACAGCGTCGCCGCCTTCGACATGGGCGACCTCGCCGCGCAGTGGTTCAGCGACTTTCTCGGCCGGCGCGTGCGACTGGCGCGTTTCGACCCGGCCGCGCGGCGCCTGTCGGACCGCGCATGGACCGGTGCGATCGACGCCGAGAACGCGTTCTCCGACGGCTTTCCGCTGCTCGTCGCTTCCACGGCATCGCTGGCCGGGTTGAACCGCCGTCTGCTGGCAGCCGGGCATGACGCGGTGTCGATGCAGCGCTTTCGACCCAACCTCGTCATCGACGGGCTGGCGGAGCCGCACGACGAGGATTTCGTCGACACGTTGACGATCGAATCGCCCGATGGCCCGGTGGTGTTGAAGCTGGTCAAGCCCTGTGGGCGTTGCACGATTCCCGATGTCGACCCCGCCACCGCGGCACAAGGCCACACCGTCGCCGACACGCTGGCGGGCTATCGCGCCGAGCCGCGCATCGGCGGCGCGCTGGCCTTCGGCATGAATGCAGTGATCCTCGCCGGCCTCGAGCATCGCCTGCGCGTCGGTGCCCGGGTGCAGGCCACGCTCACCGTCTAGGATGAGACCGCCCCCACGCTCACGTCGTTCGCTGCCCCCCACGGGGGCGCGTCAGTACCTTGGGGCGGCCCGGCGGCACTGACATGCCCACGCGCCGCGGGCTGCCGACCTGGCAGTTGTTCGCGATCGCCGTCGCGATCTGGAGCACCACCTGGCACGCGATCCTGTACCAGCTCGCGCGCACGCCGCCCGAGGTCGGCGTCACGCTGCGTTTCGCATTGGCCGGCCTGCTCGCACTGGCCGTGGCCGCCTGGCGCGGCGACCGCGTGCGCTGCAACGCACGCGAACATGCACGGCTGGCGCTGCAGGGCATGTTCATGTACTCGCTGTCGTACCTGTGCGTCTACCACGCCGAACGGCACGTGCCGTCGGGCCTGGTCGCCGTCGGCTACTCTGCGTCGCCGTTGGTCAATGGCATCGGCGCCTGGCTGTTGTGGCGCACCGCGCTGACGCCGCGCTTTCTCGTCGGCGGCGTGCTGTGCGTGGCCGGCGTGGCACTGATCTTTGCGCCCGAGTTCGCGCGTGTCAGCGGCGGTGAATCCACACTGCGCGGCGCGGTGCTCACCGTCGCCGCGGTGGCACTGTCGGCCGTCGGCAGCCTGCTGGCCAGCCGCAACGCCGCGCACCGGCTGCCGTTCTGGTCGGCGCTCGGGTGGGGCATGCTTTACAGCGCCATGCTCTCGGCGCTGGTGATGTGCGCCACGGGCCAGGCCGTCTTGCCGCCCTCGCCGATGACCGCGCCGGCGTGGTGGCTGTCGTTGGGCTACCTGGCCGTCGCCGGATCGGTGATTGCGTTCGCGTGCTACCTGACGCTGCAGCAGCGCGTCGGCCCAGGCGCGGCATCGACGGTCGGCGTGATGACCCCCGTGCTTGCGCTGGTGATCTCGACCCTGTTCGAGGGCTTCCGGCCGGTCGCGTTGACCTGGCTCGGCGCCGCACTGGCGGTGGCCGGCAACGTGCTGATCCTGCACCGCAAACCGGCACCCGACGCGGGATGAGGCCCCGCCGCGTGCAACGCCCGAGAAGCACGCCCGAACGTCGCCTTCTCGGCCCATGGCCATGGGCGGCCCCGCCTACAATCGCCCGCTCGTTTCCACAGAGATCTCCATGAGCCTGCAATGCGGCATCGTCGGCCTGCCCAACGTCGGCAAGTCGACCCTCTTCAACGCCCTCACCAAGGCCGGCATTGCGGCCGAAAACTACCCCTTCTGCACCATCGAACCGAATGTCGGCGTGGTCGAGTTGCCCGACCCGCGGCTGGCCCGGTTGGCTGCGATCGTCGAGCCCGAGCGCGTGGTACCGGCGATCGTCGAGTTCGTCGACATCGCGGGCCTCGTCGCCGGGGCGAGCAAGGGCGAGGGCCTGGGCAACCAGTTCCTGTCGCACATCCGCGAGACGGATGCGATCGTCAACGTGGTGCGCTGCTTCGACGACGAGAACGTGGTCCACGTGGCCGGCAAGGTCGATCCGGTGGCCGACATCGAAGTCATCCAGACCGAGCTCTGCCTGGCCGACCTGGCCACGGTGGAGAAGAGCCTGGTGCGCACCACCAAGGTGGCCAAGGCCGGCGGCGACAAGGAAGCGCAGCGGCTGGTGGACGTGCTGAAGAAGTGCGAAGCGGCGCTCGACCAGGCCCAGCCGGTGCGCAGCATCGATTTCAGCAAGGAGGAGCGGGTGGTGCTGAAGCCGCTCGGGCTGATCACGGCCAAGCCGGCGATGTTCGTCGCCAACGTCGCCGAAGACGGCTTCGAGCACAACGCCTACCTCGACCGGCTGCGCGAAGTCGCCGCCAGGCAGAACGCGCCGGTGGTGGCGATCTGCGCCAAGACCGAGGCCGAACTCGCCGACATGGGCGACGACGATCGCGCGATGTTCCTGGCCGAGATGGGCCAGAGCGAGCCCGGCCTCGCGCGGCTGATCCGCGCCGCCTTCAAGCTGCTCGGCCTGCAGACCTACTTCACCGCCGGCGTCAAGGAAGTGCGCGCCTGGACGATCCACATCGGCGACACGGCGCCGCAGGCGGCCGGCGTGATCCACACCGATTTCGAGAAGGGTTTCATCCGCGCGCAGACGATCGCCTTCGACGACTTCGTCACCTACAAGGGCGAACAGGGCGCCAAGGACGCCGGCAAGATGCGCTCCGAAGGCAAGGAGTACGTGGTCAAGGACGGGGACGTGCTGAACTTCCTGTTCAACGTCTGAACGCGCGTTGCCGACACTGACCGCCCAGATGCAGCACACCCCCGACAGCGCACCGGCCGTGCCGCGTTGGTGGTGGATCCTCGCCATCACGTTCGCCGGCTACCTGGCCTGTGCGCGCCTTGGCCTGCTGCTGGCGATCCCGCCGGGCATCGCTTCGCCGCTGTGGCCGGCTGCCGGCCTGGCGCTGGTGACGGCGCTGGTGTGGGGGCGCTGGGCCCTGCTCGGGGCCGCCCTGGGATCGGTGGCGGGCAACCTGGGCTTCGTCGCCGGCAGCGGCCCGGCCACCGCGACCGACGTGGCCGTCACCGTGGTGATCGGCATCGGCGTGGCATTGCAGGCCTGGTTGGGGGCTGGCCTGGTGAAGCGCTATGTCGGACAACCCCTGCTGTTGGCCGAGCCGCAACAGCTCGGGCGATTCGTGCTGGTGGGGGCACTGCTGGCCAGTTGCACCAGCGCCAGCGTCGGCCTCGCCGCGCTGTGGAGCACGGGCCGCGTGGACCTCGCGCAGGCGCCGTTGCACTGGGCGGCCTGGTGGGTCGGCGACACGCTGGGGGTGCTGGTCTTTGCCCCGGTGATGCTGACGCTGGTCGGGCAGCCGCGGGCCGAATGGGCGCCGCGCCGCTGGCCGGTGGCACTGCCGTTGCTGCTCGTGATGCTGTTGATGGGCCTGGGCACCCGCGAGGTGATCCGGCTGGACACCGCGCGCGAGCGCCAGGCCTTCGAACGCGAGGCCGAGAGCGCTGCCAACGCCGTGCGCGAACGGCTGCGCCAACCCTTGCATGCGCTCGAGGCGATGCGTGGCCTGATGAGCGAAACCGCCGCCCCCGATCGCGCGGCGTTCGCTCGCGCCAGTGCGCCGTGGCTGCTCGATGGCGGCGGCTTGCAGGCACTGGGCTGGAACGAGCGAGTCGCGCAGGCCGACACGGCCGCCTTTGCGGCGCGCGAGCAGGCGGCGGGCATGCCCGGGTTCCGCGTCTTCGAGCGCCGCGATGCCGGCGTCGCCGATGCCGGCGATGTCGATGCCCAGGTGATCCGCTTCATCGAGCCGCTCGCGCCCAATGCCCAGGCGCTCGGTGTGAACACCCAGTCGATCGCGCGCGCCCGTGTGGCGATCGCGCAGGCCGCACGCAGCGGCAGACCCGTGGTCAGCGCCGGATTCACGCTCACCCAGGGCGGCACCGGCGTGGTGCTGTACCAAGCGGTCTACCGGGGCCAACCGGCCACGGCCGAGCAACGGGTGGCGGCGCTGCGCGG
The DNA here is from genome assembly GCA_963840805.1 of uncultured beta proteobacterium. Classification (GTDB taxonomy): domain Bacteria; phylum Pseudomonadota; class Gammaproteobacteria; order Burkholderiales; family Burkholderiaceae_C; genus CADEEN01. The sequence goes on from CAWJAJ010000017.1 coordinate 34,750, forward strand.
TGTGGTCTTTGCCACGCTGCGTCCCGGCGAGGTGCTGCGCAGCGTCGACGCCACCCTGCGCTCGTCGATGAAGCTCTGCCTGCTCGACAACGACGCCTCGCCACCGGCACGCCTGTTGACCGGCGCTCCGGGCTGCGACGACCTGCCCGCCTACACGCCGCTGCACGTGGCACCGCTGGCGCTGGCCGGGCGCCAGTGGGACCTGCGCGTGTACGCCGCGGCGCCGATCGCGCCGAGCGCCGGCACGACGTGGCCGTTCGCACTGGTCGGTCTGCTGGGCGCAGCCTTGCTGGGCGCACTGCTGCTGACCGTGACCGGTCGCACGCGACGGATTGCCGCCGCGGTGCAGTTGCGCACGGCCGAACTCGAGCAGCGCAGCGTCGAGTTGCAGGCCGAGGTGGCCGAACGCCAGCGTACCGAAGCGGCGTTGCGCGAGAGCCAGCAGCGGCTGCGCAACATCCTCGACCACGCCCCGATCGGCGTGGCCTACACCGACACCACCGGGCGCATCCGCGAAGCGAACCCGAAACTGCGCGAGATGCTCGGCATGCACAACGGCCGCCTGGCGGCCGCGCACATCGCCGACCTGCTGAACCCGGACGACCGCGAAGCCGAGGCGCAGGCGAGCCAGCGCCTGCTGGCCGGCGACGTGCCGATGGCGCGCTGGCGCATGCGCTGCCTGACCGCCGACGGCCGCACGCTGTGGACGCAGGTCGGCGTCAGCGTGCTGCGCGATACCCAGGGCGACGCCAAACGCATGGTCTGGGTGGTCGAGGACATCACGGAACACCTGGCGCTGGAGGAAGCCCAGCGCGCGCGCGAGGGCGCGGAGGCGGCCAACCTGGCCAAGAGCGAGTTCCTGTCGCGCATGAGCCACGAATTGCGCACGCCGCTCAACGCGATGCTCGGCTTCTCGCAGCTGCTCGAACTCGACCGCCGTCAGCCGCTGGCATCGCACCAGCTCGAGTGGACAGCGCAGATCCGCCAGGCCGGCTGGCATCTGTTGCACATGATCAACGACACGCTGGACCTGTCGCGCATCGAATCGGGCCACATCGAGCTCACGCCGGTCGCGCTCGACCTCGGCGATCTGGTGGCGGCTTCGGTGGCGTTGTTGGCCGACAGCGCCGAGAAACGCGGCGTGCACGTCGACGTGCAGTTGTCGGCCGGCGCGCGGGCGGTGATCGGCGATGCGACGCGGGTCAAGCAGATCCTCACCAACCTGCTGTCCAACGCCATCAAGTACAACAACGAGGGCGGGCAGGTGACCGTGAGCAGCCGGCAGTCCGACGCGGGCATGGTGGCCATCGAGGTCAGCGACAGCGGCGCGGGCATGAACCCGGCGCAGGTGGCGCAGTTGTTCCAGCCGTTCAACCGCCTCGGCCGCGAGGCCGGGCCGGTGGAGGGTACCGGGATCGGCCTGGTCATCAGCCTGCGCCTGGCGGAACTGATGGGCGGCACGCTGCATGCGCGCAGCAGCGCCGGCCGCGGCTCGACATTCACGCTGGAGTTGCCGCGCGCCGCGACCACGCTCGCCTCCGTGCACGTGCCCGATGGCGCCGATCTGCCCGACGCCAGCTACCGCAGGCGCCTGGTGCATTACATCGAAGACAACGAAACCAATGCCGAGGTCATGCGCGGCATCCTGGCACTGCGCCCGCAGGTCAAGCTCGACATCTCGTCGCTCGGCCTCGACGGCCTGGCGGCCATCCGCGCGCGGCGCCCGAGCCTGATCCTGCTCGACATGCACCTGCCCGACATCGACGGCCTGGAGTTGTTGCGCCATCTGCAGGCCGATCCGGACACGAGCGACATCCCGGTGATCGTGGTCTCGGCCGACGCCACCCAGGCGCGCATTTCGCAGGCCATCGCCGCGGGCGCGACGCATTACCTGACCAAGCCGGTCAACGTGCCGCAGTTCCTGTCGGCCCTCGACGAAGTGCTCGAGCAACTCGACACGCAGTTCGGGTGAGAAGGCGGCGCGTGGACCGAGATCGAATCGGATCAGCGCAAAAGACAATTGGTTGGTAGGCACATACATCCGTTATTTGCCAACATTTGCTGTGTACCTTGCGCTGCGGGAACAGTCGACGGACAATGATCAGCACTCTATTGACGAGAGTGCTAATATTTTGGAACCGGAGCTTGATGAGCCCCTCCAATACGCCATGAACAAAACTGCTGCGACCGAACTGACCGTGCGAAATCCGTGGGCGCTGGTGCCGCCGATCGGCAACCTCGACGCCTACATCTCTGCCGTCAACCGCATCCCGCTGCTGACCCCGCAGGAAGAGATGGACTTCGCGCGGCGCCTGCGCACGGCCGGTGATCTCGAGGCCGCCGGGCGCTTGGTGCTGTCGCACCTGCGCCTGGTGGTGTCGGTTTCGCGCCAGTACCTGGGCTACGGGCTGCCACAGGGCGACCTGATCCAGGAAGGCAATGTCGGCCTGATGAAGGCCGTCAAGCGCTTCGACCCCGAGCAGGGCGTGCGGCTCGTGAGCTACGCCCTGCACTGGATCCGCGCCGAGATCCACGAGTACATCCTGAAGAACTGGCGCATGGTGAAGGTGGCCACCACCAAGGCCCAGCGCAAGCTGTTCTTCAACCTGCGCTCGATGAAGCAGGGCATGAAGGCGGATGCCCTGGATGGCGACACCCACCGCGGCACGCTCAGCCCCGGCGAAGTCGACACCGTGGCGCGGGCCCTGAACGTCAAGCGCGAAGAGGTGCTCGAGATGGAAACGCGGATGTCGGGCGGCGACGTGCCGCTCGAGCCGCAAACCAGCGACGACGGCGAAGAGAGCTTCGCGCCGATCGCCTACCTCGCCGACGACGCCAGCGAGCCCACGCGCGTGCTCGAGGCGCGGCGCCGCGACCAGATGGCCGGCGACGGCATCCTGCACGCGCTCGACGCGCTCGACGCCCGCAGCCGCCGCATCGTCGAGGAGCGCTGGCTGAAGGTCAACGATGACAGCTCGGGCGGCATGACGCTGCACGAACTGGCCGCGGAATACGGCGTCAGCGCCGAGCGCATCCGCCAGATCGAGGTGGCGGCGATGAAGAAGATGCGCACGGCGCTCGAAGCGCGGCACTGAGAGGCGGCTCGACGAAAACGGCGGCCGCTGGCCGCCGTTTTGCATTGCACGTCGCGAGCCTCAGGGTGCCGGCCGCGGTGCTCTCGGCACCGGGTTGGAGACACCGTCGATTTCTGCCAGACAGCGCGCGCCGCCCGGCAGATTGAGCGACGGGTTGGGCAGTTCCAGTCGCGCCACGAAGGTGCCGCTCGCGGCGTCGATCACGCGATCGACCATCTTGACGGTCGCCGCGTGCCCGCCAGCCAAACCCACAGGCATCACGGTGGCCTTCATGCCCGTCTTGATTCGAGTGATCATCGCGGCCGGCATCACGATGTCCACGCGCAGCGGGTCGATCTGCGCGATCTTCAGCACCGGCTTGCGCCCGCTGCCGGCCTCCGCGATGTCGCCGGGATTGAGCATGCGGTCGAGCACCACGCCATTGAACGGGCTGGCCACGCTGCGCAGGGCCAGCGCATCCAGCGCGCGCCGGTGCTCGATCTTGGCCAGTTCGCGGTTCTCGGTGGCGGCCTGCAGCTCGGCCTCGGCCACACGCCGCTCGGCTTCGGCCTCATCACGTACCTGCGCCGACGCGTAGTTCTGCTGCGCCAGGTCGGTGGCACGGGCCAGCTTCTTCGTGGCGTAGTCGACGCGATTGCGTGCCGCGGCGATCTGGCCTTCCATCTGCGCGCGGTAGCGCGCCGAATCGGCCGTCGAGCGCTCGAGGTTGGACGCCAGCTCGACCAGCGGCTGGCCGCGACGGATGGTGTCGCCGCGCTGCGCGTGCACCTTCTCGATCAGGCCTTCGACCGGCGTGCGCACCTCGACCACCTGCGAGGGCTCGATCAGGCAGTCGAACGGCGCGCCGGCGGCCAGCGCGCCGGTGGTCGTGGCGCCGAAGGCCAGCATGGTGACGGCATGGATGGTGGATCTCATTCGCCTCTCCCGGAAAAAGCCAGCAACTTCGCCAGTTGGCGATCCTGCTTCAAGTTTTGCATCCGCACTTCGCGGTTGTGCTGTTCGGCGCGCCGTTGTGCCAGCCAACGCAGCCCTTCGAGCAGAGCGCGCGGCACGCCGTGTTGGCGCACCGACGGCCGCGCCGCCAGAGCCTGTGCCAGGCGTGGGACCTGCGTCGCGAACAACTCGTCGTCGAGCGCGACGACGATCTCGGCGCTGCCCGGATCGCCCTGGCGCGCGCAGCGGCCGATCAGCTGGCGGTCGATGCGTCGCGACTCGTGGTACTCGGTCAGGATCACGTGCAGGCCGCCGCGCTCGGCCACGCCCGGCCCGAGCGCGATGTCGGTGCCGCGACCGGCCATGTTGGTGGCCACGGTGACGCGGCCGGCCTGCCCGGCCTGCGCGACGATCTGGGCCTCGCTCTGGTCCTGCTTGGCGTTGAGCACGACATGCTCGATGCCGCGCGCATCGAGCGCCGCCGAGAGTTGCTCGGAGGCCTGCACGGTGCGCGTGCCGATCAGCACCGGCCGGTTGCCGTCGATGGCCAACGACTGCGCCACGTCGGCCACGGCCTGCCACTTGGCAGCGCCATCGACCAGGCAGCGCGCCCCGAGCATGCGGCGGCGCAGCGGCCGGTGCAGCGGCACGCGCACCACGTCCAGCCCGTAGACGCGATGGATCTCCGGCGCCACCTCCATCGCGGTGCCGGTCATGCCCGCCAGGCGCAGGTAGCGCCGGAACAGGCGCTGGTAGGTGATGCGCGCCAGCGTCTCGCGCTGGCCGGTGAGTTCGACGCCCTCCTTGGCCTCGATCATCTGGTGCAGGCCGCGCTCCCAGGCGCGGTCGGGCATCACGCGGCCGGTGGATTCGTCGACGATCTGCACCTTGCCGTCGGCGACCACGTAGTGCTGGTCGAGCAGGTAGAAGGCGCGCGCGGCAAGCGCCTGCTGCAGCATTTCCTCGCGCCGCCGCGGCGACGACCACACCGGGTCGTCCGTGTCTTCGCCGAGTTCGGCCGCGATGACGTCGTCGAGCCAGTCGTAGGCGGCCGGCAGCAGCCGCACGCGGCGCGTGCGCTCGTCGAGCGTGTAGTGCAGCGCCGGATCCATGCGCTCGGCCAGCGCCAGCGCGCGGTCGAAATCCTCGCGGCCCATCGCGGCCTGGTTCTGCGCCGACAGGATCAGCGGCGTGCGCGCCTCGTCGATGAACACGCTGTCGGCCTCGTCGACGATGCAGAAGGCCAGCCCGCGCAGCACCACGGCCTGCTCGCGCGCTGCCGCGCCGCGACCGCCTCCGCGCACGCGATCGAGCGCCAGGTGCAGGCGGCTCGCGCGGTCGCCGAGCGCAGTGCGGTCGCGCAGGTAGTCGAACGCCAGCTCCTTGTTGGTGCAGTAGGTGATCGGCTGGCATAGGCAGCCTGCCGCTGCGGGCGCGGCAGGCCCTGCACGACGACGCCGACCTCCAGGCCGAAGAAGCCGTACAGCGGCCCCATTTCGGCGGCATCGCGCGCGGCCAGGTAGTCGTTGACGGTGACCACGTGCACCGGCAGCCGCGACAGCGCCACGGTGCAGGCGGGCAGCACCGCCGCAAAGGTCTTGCCCTCGCCGGTGGCCATCTCGACCAGCGTGCCCTGCAGCAGCGACCAGCCGGCCAGGTACTGCGTGTCGTAGGGCCGCTTGCCGAGCACGCGCTGCGCGGCCTCGCCGATCAGCGCGAACACGCGCGCCACTGGGCTGCGCAGCGAAGCCCTCGCGATGGAACCGGCGGCCCAGGGCCTGGGCTTCGCGGCGCAGTTCGTCGTCGCTGAGCAATGCGGCCTGCGCGGCCGCGCGGTGCACCGCAGGCACGAACGATCGGCCCGGCCTGGCGCGCCCGGCCGCAGCCATGCGCAACGGCGCCGGCAAGCGCGACCACAGGCCGATGGCCAGCCGGTCGTGCCAGGCCGGCTCGCGCTCGCCGCGCTCGACATAGGGCCGGCCCGGCGCCAGATCGGCCGGGGTCACGTCGAGCGCAGCCACGTCAGACATCGAAATGCGTGAGCAACAGCCGGCGCAGGCTGCGGTACCACTGCACCGCCAGCGGCAGCGGCGGATGCTCGAAGCGCACATGCACGCGCTGGCCGAACAGCGGTGCCGTCGCCGCGCCATCCAGCGGCTCGATATCGATCTGGAACAAGCGCTCGAGCGTCGCGCACGCCCTGCGAGTCGCGCGGGTCGATGGCGATGCGGCCACCGCCGCTGACCGCCAGCACGCGGCTGGGCAACTCGTTCTTGCCGGCGGGTTGCTGGCGCACGATGCGGCCGTCGATCACACGTGAGGGATCGTGCGCCAGGCGCATCTGCACGCCGCCGCCGGGCACGCCGACGGTATCGATGTCGGCCTGCGTGACGACCACCTTCACCTGCGGCCGCTCGTTGCCGTCCAAGCACGAAACCGAGCACTTCGCCCTGGCGATAGAAACGCCCGGCCTGGTCTTCCGGGCGCACGACGACGAAACGCCCCGCGCTCTGGCTCGCCACCACCAGCGCGGCGGCGCGTTCACGGGCGCGGGCCAGTGCCAGCGCTTCAGCGACCAGCTGCTCGCGCACCATCTCGGCACGGGCGCGGTCGGCCACGAACTCGAGCGCGTAGTTGGCCTCGAGCTCGGCCACGCGCGCTTCGAGCAGCGCCACCTGGGCCTCGATGCGCGGGGTCGCGGTTGGCGATCAGCGGCTGGCCGGCGACGACGCTCGAGCCCGGCGGCACAAGGTGGCTGGCGACGAAACCGCTGGTGCCCGCGCGCAACGTCGCCTGCTCGGGCAGCCAGACCACGCCCTCGGCCTGCGTGCGCAGCGGCATCGGCACGGTGCCCAGCAGCACGGCCAGCAGCAGCCAGCCCGCCGCCACCGATGGCCCAGGCGCGGCCGCGCAATTCGCGCAGCGGGCCGCGGCTGTTCATGCGCCGACAGCACCTTGATCAGCGGCACCACCGCCATCATCACCACCGCCCACAGCGCCAGCACCACGCCGATGAAGAAGAAGCGCGTGGCGATGAACAGCGCGATCGCGATCGTGACGAACATGCGGTAGAACGTCGAGGCGGCGCCGTAGACGGTGAGCCAGACCGCCTCCGACAGTCGAGTGCGCCACCGGCGTGGCGCTGTCCGATCGCAGCACGTAGCGCTGCGCCAGGTAGCCCCAGTGGCGCGCCGCCTGCTGCGCCAGGTTGGGCATCTCGATCAGGTCGGCAAGGATGTAGTAGGCGTCGTAGCGCAGCAGCGGGTTGCCGTTGAAGATCAGCGTCGAGACGCCGGCCACCAGCATCACGTTGAACGCCAGCGCGCGCACGAAGCCCGGTTCGACCGCCAGCCAGACGTAGAACGCGAGCGCCGCCAGGAACAGCTCGACCACCATGCCGGCCGCGCCGACCAGCGCGCGCCGCCACTTGCGAGCGGAACACCGTCGACGAGCTGGCGTCGACATACGGCACCGGCATCAGCACCAGCAGCATCAGCGCCCATGTCGTGCACCTCGCCGCCGCCGGCGCGGGTGGCGCTGGCGTGGCCCAGCTCGTGCAGTGAACTTGATGAACGGGAACACCAGCCACAGCAGCAGCAGGTTGTCGACCTGCAGCACGCGGTCGGACAGGTTGCCGGTCAGTTCGGGCCAGTGCGGCGGCAGCAGCACCAGCGCCGGCAGCACGACGGCCAGCCACAACGCGACCGCCGCCCCAGCCCCACAGCAGCGGCCAGAACGCGGCGAAGCGGTCGAGCACGCGGCCCGGGTCCCACAGCGGGATGCGCACCGCCATCGGGTTGGCCCAGCTGCGGCGGCGCTTCTGCGCGGCCTGGCGTGTGCCGCGCTCGAACAACTCCAGCGCATCGGGCGAGACGTCGGTCTGCAGCAGATCGGCGGCATGCAGCTGGCCGAGCAGGTGGATCACCTCGTCCTGGGTCGGCGCGTCTTCGCCGAGCTGGCGCTGCGCCAGCGGCCCACAGGTCGGCCACGCTGCGCTGGCCGTCCATGCCGGCCAGCAGCAGCCGCGCGCCGGGCGTGAAGCGGTGCACGCGGCCGTTGGCCGGGTCCTGCAGCAGGTACCAGACCTTGCCGCGATAGCGCTGCCGGTGCAGCTTGGCGCGCGCCAGCAACTGCGGGCGCAGCGCCGCCACGCGGTACCACAGGCTGCTGTGCATCGATGCCGTCGTCATACCGAGGCACCTCACGACCGCTCGCGTCATGGCAGCGATGGTTGCGCCGCTCGCCCGCTTGCGGGGAGGGCGGCGTGGGGCGAGTTCAAGGCATCCAGTTCCACAGCGTCAGGCGCAGCCAGTCGGTGAAGCCGTGGGTCCAGATCCAGAGCAGGCTGCGCTCGCCGACCGACGACCTTGCCCACGCCTTCCATGCCCGGGCGCAGGCGCGGCGCCGTGCCCTCGAGCTGGGCCTCGACGCGGAAGAAGTTGCGGCCGTCCTGCTGCGTGGCCACCGGGGTGATCTGGCTGCACCGTGAACGGCAGCGCCTGTCCGGGCAGGCCCGACAGCACCAGCTCGCCACGCTGGCCGAGCGCCAGGCGGCGATGTCGCGCTCGTCGACCTGCAGGATCACGCGGTAGCCGCCGAGCGGCGCCACCTCGAACAGCACGCGGCCCTGCTCCACCGGCGAGCCGATCTGCTGGCTCAGGTCGCCCGAGACGACGACGCCGTCGAAGGGCGCCACCAGCGTGGCCCGCGCCAGGCGCTCCTGCACCAGCGCCAGCTGGGCCTGCGCCTGGCCGATCTGCGCCGCGATGACGCCCATCGCGCCGCGGTCCTGCGCGGCCATGCGCGACCTGGAAGCGGCGCTGCAACTGCTCGCGCTCGGCGCGCCAGCGCGCAGCGCTCGAGCTTGAGGTCGCGGTCGTCGAGCCGCGCCAGCGGCTGGCCCTGGCTGCACCGTGTCGCCGGCGCGCGCCAGCGCCTGCGCGACGAAGCCGTCGAACGGCGCCACCGCGGCGATCTGCGTGCGAACCTTCGATCACGGTGCGTGCCGAGACGCGGTAGTCGATGTGCCAGAACGTCAGCACCGAGCCAGCAACAGCGCCGCCGTGCCGGCAGAGCAGCTTGACGCCCGGGTGGCGCGGCCCGAGCCAGCGCCAGCGGCGAACGAACGCAGCGATTCGCGCAGCGCGCTGCCACCACGGCAGCTCGCGTTCGCGCAGCAGCGCCCACACCGGGCCGAGCAACTCGCCGGCGGCGCGGGCCAGACGCTGCGTCCGCGTCGTCGAACGGCGGGCCGGCATTGCGCTCGAGCGTCAGCGCGCCGAGCGTCTGGCGCCTCGTGCAGCAGCGGCACGCGCAGCATGGCCTGCGACCTTCAGCTCGCGCGCCACCTCGCGCATGCGCGATGGCGCCGAGGTCGTCGGCCGCTGTCGGCGGATGGCGCACCGGCACGCCGAGGTCGAGCACCTCGTCCATCGCATCGCCGAGCCAGCGCACGAGGTCCGAGCGGCGCATCGAAGGTCGCGGTGTGCGACAGCGCCAGCGGCGTGATCCGGCCGTGGCGCTCCAAGCCCGATGCTGACGCGGTCGCATTGCAGGCGCTGCGCGAGCTCGTTGGCCACCGCCAGCGCCGACGGCTCGCAGCCGGCCGTGCTGCAGCGCGGTGGCCATCAGGTCGTTGAGCAGGTCGACACGCGCCAGCGCGGCCTCGCGCTCGGCCAGCAGGCGCTGGCGGAAATGATCGACCAGCCAGGCGATGGCCCAGTGGATGCTGCGCAGCGCGCGCTGGAGTTCGACGTCGGCGCTGGGCCCGAGCTCGAGCACGACCGCGCCCCACAGCCGCCCGGCGACCTCGACCGGATACGCCACCTGCGACAGCGCTTCGCCGCCCGGCGCGCCCGCAGGTGCGGCAATGACCACACCGGCGCGCTCGGTCAGCGCACGCTGCGCCGGCCGGGCCGAGGTACTGCAGGTCGCGGCGACGGATCGGGCCAGACCGCGCTGACGCGGTAGGGCCCGTGCTCCTCCTCGCCGACCAGCAGCAGCGCCGCGCGGCAGCGCTCGATGCGCGTGCACAGCAGGCCAGCCAACTGGTGCAGAACTCGTCGGCGTCGGCGGGCGCAGTGAAGCGGCTCCACGCCGCCGCCTCGGCCCGGGCATGGGCCTCGTCGGCGATCGAATAGACCGGGGCGGATCCTTGCATCGCGTCGCGAACTCGACAGTGGCCGGGCGGCAGCGGCTCAGCGCCCGGCATGCGTCACGCCGCGGCCGTGGCCTCGTCGGCCTCGGCCGGCAGGCGTGCCGATCAGGCGGTCCTTCACTTCGTTGAAGTTGCGCATCGAGTACAGGTGCAGGTAGAGCAGTTCCAGCTCGTCGGTCTTGGCCAGCATCGCCAGCTTGTCCGGCGTCGAGCTCGCGCAGCTTGGTTCGGCTCGCACGCCATGAAGCCGGTCAGCGACAGGTTGCTCGCCGCTGGGCGTGGTGACCTTGGCCGTGCATCGGCTCGAGCAGGCCGAACTCCTTCAGGCGCCGGCCGAGCGCCTGCGTCCGCACGAAGTGCGCCTGGTACTCCTGCAGGAACTTGAGCACCTGATCGACGTACGGCGTGGGGCGGCCGTCGTCGCCGAACAGCCGCTGGCCGCGACCCTGCGGTATTGAGCCCGGGATAGGCCTCGTCGATGCACAGCGTCAGCGTCTTGTTGTCGGCACTGGCCGCGAACACGAACGGATAGCGCCGGATGAAGGCCGGGATGTACTTGGCGTTCCAGTGCCCGTCGGGCCCGAGGTAGAGGTTCTGGTCGCCCTTGACGCCCAGCACCACGGCCGGCATCACGTCGTCGCCCACCGCGGTGAAGACCACCGCGTATTCGGTGGCGGCGCGCAGGATCTCCACCGCCATCAGCGGCACGGCGTTGACGCCGGCGCTGAAGGTGTAGTTGCCATCAACGTCGACCGAATGTTTGCCGTGCCGTGCCGGGGTGATCGGCACGGCGGTTTCGTAGATCAGCAGTTGCTTGCCCATGGGCGGTTCTCCGGAGTTGTCAGCACATGTAACGCCAGTTTGGCATCGTGCGCTGGATTGCCGATCGGGTGAATCCCTTTTTCGAAGGGTGGGGCCAATACCACTTGGCGCCGCTGCAACGGCACGCCGCAGCCACCGTGTCGCGCCAGGCGCGACCGGCGGTCACTGCAGCGTCGTCGTCGCCGCCGTGTCCTCGGGCTCGGCAGGCTGGCTGCCCAGCAGGCGGTCCTTCATCTCGGCAAAGTTGCGCAGCGAGTACTGGTGCAGGTGCAGCAGTTCGAGCTCGTCGGACTTGGCCATCGCGAGCAGCTTGTCGTCGGGCAGCTCGCGCAGCTTCTTGCGGTTGGCCACCAGGAAGCCGCCCAGCGCGAACTTTTCGCCGCCCGCGCCCGCCACCTGCACGCCGGTGGGCTCGAGCACGCCGAGTTCCTTCAGCCGCTGGCAGAACGCCCGCGTGCGCTGAAAGTGCGCCTGGAAGTCCTGCAGGAACTTCAGCACCCGCTGCGTATAGGCCGTCGGCTTGCGTTCGGCGTCGAACAGGCGCTGGCCCTTGCCCTCGCGGTTGAGCCCCGTGTAGGACTCGTCGATGCACAGCGTCAGCGTCTTGCGGTCGGCACTGGTCGAGAACACGAACGGATAGCGGCGTATGAAGGCCGGCACGTACTTGGCGCTCCACTTCCCGTCTGCGCCCAGGTAGAGGTTCTGTTCGGTGCGCAGCCCGAGCACGACGGCCGGGAAGATCTCCTCGCCGATGGGCGCGAACACGATCGCGTACTCCGACGCCGCAGGCACGAACTCCAGCGCCATGATCGGCACCGCGCTCGCGTGCGACGCGAAGGCGTAGCCCGCGCCCGTCTCGACCGACAGATCGGCGTGCCGCGCCGCCGATACCGGCGCGGCCTGCTCGTAGAACAACAGTTGCTTGGCCATGTAGTCAATCGCTCCCTATCCGTTGCAGACGCCTCGCGATCATCGCCGCGTTCACAGTGAAGTCAACCGGGTTTTGGCCGCCACGCTGGCCGTCGCCGAGACCGGCACCAACACCCGCATCGCCGCGTTCGGGTTGGCGGCCTCGTGCGAGCGGCCCAGGTCGTTGACGAAGCGCTGACGCCAATCCTTGGCAGCCGCCGCCGGCTGCGACGCCGTGCCGCCGTACTCGGCGCCGCGGCGCGCGGCGTCGCCGTCGGACGGCGCACTCCAGTCGATGACCATCGGCACGGCGGCCACCGCACCCTGCGGCACCGGCGTTGGCAACGGGGCGTACGAAGTCGCCGGCATCGCGCGGGTGCCCGCCAGCAACGTATCCGACATCACGCCGACGTCGGTGTGGCCGAGGCCGAGGGCATGGCCCATCTCGTGTGTCAGCACGGACAACAGGTCCATGTAGCCGGCGGCGCCGCCGCCTGGCGTTGCACCGAGCACGGCGCCGCTGCCGCGGAACTCGCTGTCGTCGGCTGGCGAGCGGTCGACGAACCAGCCCTGCCCGGCGGCATCGAGATCGATGAACAACGTGCCCGACACTTCCTCACCGAGCGCGGCGCCCGGCAGGTCGGCCAGTTGCACCGATACCGTATCGAGCTTCGCGGCCGCTGCAGCGTCCAGCCCCGACGCGACCCAACGCAGCTTGGCCTGGGCCAACAACGCAGCGAGTTCGCCGGTGCTCGGCGTGCTGCCGGTGTCGCGCCCCGCCGCCGCGTCCGCCGTGGCGGCCTGAAGGAGCGGCGTCGCCGGTGCATAGCCGCCCTCGTCCGACTTGATCTGCACGATGTCGAACGACGTCAGGCCCGACGCGGCCCCCTTGCGGCCGATCAGCCCGTATCCACCAGCCGTCACCGTCTCGGCATAGATCTGGCTCAGCAGCACCGCGCCGTTGATCGAGACGTTGACCAGCCCGCCGCGCAGCGACACGCCGAGCTTGTAGTCGGCCGAGCTGTTGACGTTGAACGCAAAGCTCGCGTCGGTGACCCACGTGTTGCCGCTGCGGTGGCCGACGAGGATCTGCTTGCTGTCGGCCGACAGCACGACGTACTTGTAGTAGTTCGGGCCGTGGTAGTCGAACACGACGCCGCCCAGGCCGGCGGTCTTCAGCGTGGTCGCGATGCTCGAGCAGGGATCCCGGCGTGATCGGCTTGGCGCCCACACTGGCCAGGTTGATCGCCGCCGCGTTGACATCGCTCGCGGTGGCGGCGAATCGACCATCGCTGCCGCTGACCCAGGTGCCGGTCGGCGTGGTCGTGTTCTTGAACAGCTTGCTGGCCGGGTTGACGCTGCCGAAATCGGCGGTGATGTCGACGGTGATCGGCTCCGGCGCCTTCTGCACCACCAGGTTGTCGATCTGCGCCGACGCGCCCGTGGCTCCGATGCCGGTGATGCCCTCGTTGAGCAGGTGCTTGATGCCGCTGCCCATCGATGCGTGGCGCGAACGTGAAGCTGACGCTGGTGTTGCCGATGATCGCCGTGGCCGTGCTGTTGTTGGCCTTCAGCATGATCACGTAGTCGGTGCCCGACTTCACTTGTGCGACGACCCACTTGTCGGCGATCCAGCCGCTGGCGTCGCGGTGGCCGATCACCAGCTTGTTGGTCGAGACGTCGATGCCGGCGAACTTGAAGTCGGTGTTGCTCTGGTAGTCGAAGATCAGGTAGCTGTTGGCCTTCCAGCCGCGCGGTCGGCTTGACGGCGTTGATCGTCGCCTGCATCTCGAAGTAGACCGGGCAGCGGTATCGGCCTGGTCGAACAGGCGACGGCGTCGCCGTTGGCGACCGCAGGCGTGCACCTGGTAGCGTGCCGCCGGTCACCTTCCAGGTGCCGACTGTCGGGCGCGAAGCCCTGCGTTGCGCCGTTGGTGAAATTGGCCGAGCGCAGCACGTCGCGCTGGTACCGCCGGGATGTTGCCGGCCTGCGGGTCGGCCGGCCCGCCGGTCTGGTCCTTCCACGCGGCGTCCTTCTGGCAGCACCAGGCCGAGCTCGCCGTACGGCTCGCCGTTGCGGGCGGGATCGCTGACCGGGTTGTCGCTCGGCCCGCGTCGGGTCGGCGCCGTCGCTGGCCGACAGCGCGTAGAGGAACTCGGGCAGATGCGGCTGCAGCGTGCGGCTGACCGTGCGAGTGCCGAACGGCGCGAACGGCACCAGGTAGCTGTTGAACTCGCCGACCCAGTCGATCAGCCGGTCGCCGCCGGTATTGGCGATCAGCACGTCGCGGCCGGCGCCGCCGAAGGCGCGGTCTTCGTAGCTCGCGCTGCGTGTCGGGTGCGTTGTTGAGGCCGCCAGTTGTGCGTCGTCAGGTCGTCGTCGGCGTTCAGCAGGTCGTTGCCGAAGCCGCCGTACATGTTGTCGCGGCCGGTGCCGCCGACGAGCCAGTCGTTGCCGAGGTCGCCGAAGATCATGTCGTCGCCGTCGGTGCGCCTGGTCGGATCGTCGACGTCGGCGCGTTCGGCGCCAGCAGCCTTCAGCGGAGTCGAAGTTCAGGAAATAGTCTCCGCCCGTCGGCGTGCCACCGACCGCCCAGGTCGTCGCCAAGCCGATTGGCGTCGAGCAGGATCTTGCGCAGCGGGTCGTACTCGTCGTAGAGCGCGAACTCGCCGGCCCGCGTCCTGTTGCTGCTCTTGCCGTTGGCATCGACCGGGTTGTAGCGCCAGCACGTTGCCCGGGTTGACGGGTGGTCGTAGTCGATCGCGCACCCGCCCGTTGGGCACGCCGACGGCGTAGAAGTCGGCGCATAGGACTCGGTCAGCGCCTCGGCGCCGGAGATCGCGTCGTCGCCCGAGCCGCCGTGCAGGAAGTCGTTGCCCCAGCCGCCGAAGATGATGTCGTCGGAGTGGCCCTTGCGTGGTGCCGCCGAACTCGTCGGCCGCCGGGTTCCACAGCGGGTCCGTGGCTGAACGGCGTGAGGTTGACCGCCTTCTTCAGCTGGCCCGTGACGTTGATGATCGGCCTGCTGCACGTTGCCGCCGGTGCTGTCGACCGTGCCCTGCGTCGGTCGCGAGCAACGCGACGCCGTCAGCGGCTCGGCCGTGCCGTTGCGGCTGGTGAAGATGCGGCCGTCGTCGCCGAGCACGCCGTCGTCGCCGGTGCCGCCGGAGATCCAGTCGTTGCCGTAGCCGCCGAGCAGGTCGTCGTCCTGGCCTTCGCCGAACAGCACGTCGTTGCCGGTCATGCCGTAGATGAAGTCGTCGCCCGACTCGCCGTGGATCTCGTCGGCGGCGCCGATGTCGTTGGCCGCCGACGCAGATGAAGTCGGTACCGCCCGGCGTGTAGTCGAGCAGCTCGGCCGCGCGCACGACGATGCTGCTCGGCCGTACGCGTAGTCGTCGTAGTTGAAGCGGAGCTGCCGGTAGGCGCCGCTGGCCGACGAGCCGGAAGATGTTGCCGTTGTCGCCGAGGATCATGTCGGCGTCGCGGCGCGTGGCCGTGTCGGCCGTGTCGCCCAGCGTCGTTGCGCGCGACGTCGGTGCCGGCGCCGCCGAAGATCAGGTCGGCGCCGTCCGGCGCGCAGCGCTGCGGCGTCGTCAGGCTGAACAGGTCGAGCTGCCGCCGATGATGTCGTCCTGGCCGAGGTTGCCGAAGATGACGTCGTTGCCGCCGTTGCCTTCGATGTAGTCGTCGCCGTCGGTCGCGGCCTCGGTCGACGGCATCGACCGAGCCGCTGACGTGCAGCGCCGTTGCGCGACGCGCGGTCGAGCCGACCGCTGATGTCGATCGAGCCGTCGCCCTGGATCGTGTCGTTGCCGAGCTGGCCGAAGATCGTGTCGTCGTCGCGCGCCGCCGGCGATGTAGTCGTTGCCGAAGCTGGCGCCGATCCAGCGTCTGGTCGAGCGTGATCGTCCAGTCGCGCCCACGCCGGCATGCCGCCGGCACCGGCTGGCCGTGGCCTGACGTCGCGCCGATCTGCGGGCCTGCCGTCGGCGTCGTAGATCGTCGTGCCGGTCAGCGCCGGAAGCGCGGGTGATCGCGTTGCCGGAGCCCGCGTGCGACCAGCTGACGTTGTCGCCGAAGATCAGGTCGTCGCTGGTGCCGCCGTCGAGCGGTCGCCGTTGGCGCCGCCGATCACGATGTCGTCGTCGTCGCCGCCGTAGATGGTGTCGGTGCCGCCGTCGCGCGCGGTTGGTCGTGTCGATGCGGATGATCGTGACGCCATCGCGCAGCCGAACGTACACCGTCGCCTCGTCGCCGATCAGGATGTCGGCGTGCCTCGCCGCTGATGGTGTCGTTGCCCAGGCCGCCGATCAGCAGGTCGACGTCGTCGCCGCCGAGCAGCGTGTCGTCGCCGTCCGTGCCCGGGTCGGTGATGGTCAACAGCCGCGTCGCGCCATCCGCTGCCGACCACCGGCACGAAGTCGAAGCGTGCGTCGTCGCCGAGCACGTAGTCGGTGCCGCCGCCGCCGTCGAGCAGGGTCGTCGCCGGAGCCGCCGATCACGATGTCGGCGCCGCCGCCGGCGTGAATCGTGTCGTCGCCGCCCTTCTCGTTCGTCGATCGACCAGACGACGCGCGGGCCGCGGAACAGGCCGTCGGTCTGGTCGTCGGGGAACGCCGAGACGCGGTAGTAGTAGTTGTCTGCGGGTCGACCGCGTCGTAGACCGGGAATTCGCGTCCCACGGCGCGGTCGACCGTGATCGTGTCGGCCGTGTTGTGCGACGATGGTGCGGAACTGCACGTGGCCCTCCGGCGAGATCACCTGCACGCTCAGGCCGACCAGGCCGTCGTCGTCGGTACGATGGCACGAAGCGGCATCGACTGTCGTGTCGATGTCGCATCAGTCCGGATCGTCGTAGCCGTCGCGCCGTGACCTGCGGGTTCACCGGGTTCTGCGGCACCGAGTGGCCGAGCCGCGTGACGATCGGTCGATCGTACTCGACGCCGCCGATCGTCGATCGTTACGTTCGACGTAGTCGACGCGGCCGAGGTCGCCGAACACGATGTCGTCGCCGCTGCCGGTGGTGATGGTCGTCCTCGCCGTCCCCGCCGAAGACGACGAGCTGGCGGCGTCGACGCCGCGCCATCGGCACGATGTCGTCGCCCGCGCTTGCAGGTTCAGCGCGAACGCGCCGTCGCCGTCGGCCGTCGATCGATCCGCCGTTGTCCAGCGCGTGCACCGTGACCGTCGTCGTCGCGCCGCCGCCGGTGTCGAGCATCGTCAGCGTGTAGTAGTCGCCGTCGCGCTTGGTCGTGTGGTCCTCGGCGTTGGTGGCGTAGTCGACGCGCACCGTGTCGTCGCCCGTGCCGAGGCTCGACCTGCACGACTTCGATGTCGCCGTAGGTGATGCCGCCGCCCTGCGGCCGGCCGGCGAACAGGACGTTCGGGCCCATGCCGAAGCCGGTGATGCGGCCGTAGCGTGTCGCTGCCGGCGATGCGGAATTCGCTGCGGTTGGTCGGCGCGCCGACGTCGCCGCCGGCTCGAGCCGTCGACCAGCGTCAGCACCTTGGTGCCGCCGGCGCCGTCGCCGATCGCTGTCGATGGTCCAGGACGCGGCCCCGCGCCCGGGCCGACCGTGATCTCGATGCGCCGGCCGCGAGCAGGTTGACGTTGCGGTCGGTCAGCTCGAGCAGGCTCAGCGGCACCGCCTGCAGCGCCGAGGTCTCGACGTCCATCGTCGTCGTGGTCGCCGACAGTCGAAGCCGACGCACCACGCCGTCGGACGATGTCAGCGCGCCCACGTCGTCGGCCACGCTGTCGTCGTCGAAGACGAACAGGTAGTCGACCTGCTCGCGCTCGTCGGCGAAGAAGTTGATCGACTAAGCGACGTGATCGCGTATTCGCTGTCCGCAGTCGGGCGCCGATCACGTCTGGCCGTTGCGTCGGGATCGACCGCTGACGGGTTCTGCAGCGTCAGCTGACCAGGCGCTGGCCGGGTCTGCCGTCGCCGGCACCTCGTCGACCACCTGGTGATCAGCCAGAAGCGGTCGAACAGGTCGTCGGCCGCGCTCGGGTCGAGCACAACGCCGGTGCCCGGGCCCTTGCTCATCTCGAGCGTCTTGCCGACCAGCTCCTGGTCGAGCGTGATGGTCGAGTCGTCTGCCTTGAAGTCGAGCGACGACCTTGCTCGAGGTCTTCCAGTTCGACCGTCATGTACTCGATCGCGCCCGGCGCCACTGCCGGCAGTCGAAGCCGACCACGATCGCCGTCCGACGTCAGGATGTTCATCTCCCACGGCATCATCAGCGGCGTCGGGCAGGCTCAGCGAGCCGGCGCCGGCCGCGCCTTCGATGATCAGCGGGCCGCGGATCTTGTTGACCGTCTGCAGGTCGGGCGCGAACACCTGGGTGTCGTTGCCGTCGAGGAAGCTCGTCGTCGATGCGCGCGTAGCACCGGTGACGGTCTGCGGCGTGTTCCAGTTGCCGGTCGTGAACGTCAGCGTGATCTGTGTTCAGTCGGTCGTCATCGTCGTCCGACAGCACGTCGACCTGGTTCTCGAAATAGCGCGGTGCGCCCTAGGTCGTGCGCGTGTCCACCGCGTCGATCGTGACGTTGACCGGCTGCGTCGGGCGCCTTCGACAGGCGCACCGTGTAGGTGTCGGTCGCTGCGATCGCCCTCGACCACGTCGACCAGCCGTCGTCGACGGCGTCGACGATCACGGTCGGCGTGTCGTCGTCGTAGATGTCGACGACGCTGTCCTTGACGCGGCTGCCGTCGTAGCCGGCTTCCTTGTACGTTGTACTTGACCTCGACCTTGCCGGTGCGTAGCTCCGGCGCCCGTCGGCCGACAGGAAGGTGAGCGTGTTGCCGCTGACCGAGAAGCGCGCCGGCGTGAGCGAGCGTTGGCGATCGTCCGGATCGTCGGGATCGCTCGGCGTCGAGTTCGACGCCATCAACGCGTGACGACGCACGGTGCCGGCGATCGGCCGGTGCGGCAGCAGCACGTACGAGGTCGGCTTGTCGGCCGGGATGTCCTGGACGACGCCGATCGGTCGAAGTCGCCGTCGACCTGCAGCCGAACGCCGCGCCATCGGCGTCGCCGTGACTCCGGCCGCTGATCCACGTCTGGCCGTCACGAACGGTCCCTTGGTGACGCCGCGTCGGCGCTGGTGACGTCGAAGCGGATGTAGTCGGTGTGGAAGCCTTCGACCGATCGGCGTCGTCGGCAGCGCGTAGACGTCACCGTCTGCGGCGTGTTCCAGTTCGCGGTCGTGAACGTCGGCGTCGCTTGCTGAACGTCAGCGTCGCGTCGGACAGCGACACCTGGCCGTTCGCACCGGCCTGGTCAGCGTCACCGTCACGGTCGCGCATCGGCGGCTTGGTCAGCTCGGCACCGAGAACGTATCGTCGAAGCTGTCGGTCGAAGCCGCCTTCGAGCACCGTATTGCCGCGGCCGCTCGGCGTGACGATCACGCCGTCGCGGTCGTCGTCTTCCATCTGCACCTTGACGCTGAGCATCTGCGCCTCAGGTAGTCGCGCGGTCGGTGCTGTTCTGCAGCTTGTGGTTGATGAAGGTGAAGCGGCGGCCTTCGCTGGCCGTATCGTCGTGCGGCGCTTGAACCGGACTTGACTGCCCGTGTTCCAGTTGCCGGCGTCGAGGTCGGACGGTGCAGGTGTCGGCGACGCCAGCTGCCCAGCGGTTGAAGCGCGACGCCGTTGAGCGTTCGGATGCAAGAACTCGAGGTCCGTGAAGTCCTTGGCCTCGTCCTCGGGCGACATGCCGGCCGGCACGACGTCGATCGTCACCATCTGGCCGAGCGCCGGGCGCGCGGCTGAGGCGGATGCCGTAGCTGTCGAACGTGCCAGCCGAGATCGCCGCCGGTGTCGCGCCTTCGACGACGCGCGAGCGGCCGCCGCTCTCGCTGACGAGCAGGATCATCGCCTCCTCGTCGTCGCCGACGTTGGCCGACAGGCCCTCGATCGGCGCGCCGGCCCACGTCGGGTCGCTGCCGGCTTCGACGCTGTGCAGGATGATGCCGCTGTGGCCGCGAAGTCGTTGCTGACCACCGCCACCGGCGCGCGCGACGGGTTGCCGCCGACGAAGAAGCTGTCGCTGCCCAGGCCGCCGTCGATCTCGGTCACGACCTCGAGGCCGGTGGACTGGACGAAGAAGCGGTCGTCGCCCTCGGCGCCGTCGGCCACCAGCTTCTCGATGTTGACGTAGCTGACGTTCAGCCCGGCGCCGAAGAGCCGGCGTCGGTGACGACGAAGTCGTCGCCGAACTCGGTGCCGACGATGCGCACGGTGTCGAAGCCGTCGCCGCCGTCGATGCCGACCGGCGCGTTGACGCACGTACAGGATCGTGTCGGCGCCGCCGTCGCCCTTCATGTCGGTGCGCGCGCGCTCGCTGTCGCTCGAGCCTTTGAGCGCGAAGGCGCGCACGGTGAACAGGTCGTCGCCGTCGCCGCCGTTGAGGTTCAGCACCGCGACGTTGCGGAAGACGGTGAAGTTGTCGTTGCCGTCGCCGCCGTTGATCGTGGTCGGCTCGCTGACGCCGTTGGACAGCCAGCCGCGCGTGATCTCGATCGTGGTGAACACGTCTTCGGCGGTGATGCCGGTGATCAGCTGGCACGCCCTCGAGTCCTTCACGCGCTCGGAGCGGAACACCTGGCCGACCTGCACGCGGTCGTTGCCGTCGCCGAGGTTGATGGTGGTCGCGGCGAGCACGTCGTCGAGCACGACGTAGTCGTCGCCGCCCAGCGTGTTGACGACCAGCCCTCCATGTTGCGGTAGTTGAAGCGCTCGACGTTGGCGCCGCCGTTGTTGATCAGGGCGACGAAGGCGGTGTTCGTGTAGAGATCAGGCCGGGAATATCGGGGTCGCCCGGGTCCGGGTCGATCGGATCGGCGGTGTAGTTGCCAGCGATCGCACTCTTCAGTGCGGCCATCTGCTGCGCCTCGGTCGGTGTCGCCGGCAGCGCTGCCCACGCCACCTGCAGCGCATCGAGCATGGCAGCGCGCTGGCTTGCGAAGTCATCGGCCGTGTAGTCGGCACTGATCGTCGTGCGGTCGACATAGGCGGCCTCGATCAGGCTCATGACTTGGTCGAAGCGAGCCATCGCGGCATCGCCCGCAGCGGTGTCGTAGGCATCCGAGATCGCATCCTTCAGCGCGGTCTTCACTTGCGCCTCGGTCGGCGCCGGCGCTCAGGCCGTCCCATGCGGCCTGCATCGCCGCGAGCACGTCGTCGCGAAGATCGGTGAAGCCGTCGAAGGCAAAGCCGACGCGGGTCTTGATCAAGGTGAACCGCGCTTCGGCGGCCGCAGCCTGTTGCGCATCGAAGGTGTCCGCGATCGCGCCCTTCAGTGCCGTCGTCGTGGCCGCCTTCGGACGAGCCGTCCGGCAGCGCTGCCCAAGCCGTCTGCAGCGCAGCCAGCATGCCGTCGCGTTGCGCAACGAACTCGCCGAACACGACGCCGACCCGGCGCCCGATTTCGTCGAAGCGGGCTTCCACGTCGACGCCCGGCGTCGGCATAGACCTGGTCGACGATCGCCTGCAGGTCGGCCTTGGCCGGGTAGTCGGCGTGGACGTCGTCGACGATCTGCTGCAGCGTGGCCTTGCCCGGGATTCCTGCGAAGACCTCGTCAACGATCGACTCCAGACCACTCTCGCGCGGGTAGAACGACTCGGCGATGTAGTACGCCTTGATCGAATCCCTGATGTCGTTGAGCGCGCTGCCCTCGGCTGCGCTTGTACGCTGCCGTCAGCGCACTGAACAAGGTGTTGGGAACCGACACGCCGGCGCCGTTGGCCGCCTTCGCATAGGCATCGTGATCGCCTTCTGCAGCGCATCGAGCTTGCTCGCGGCGTCGGAGGCCAGGACCGCGTCGACGATGGCATAGAGGTCGACGAGCGTCAGGTCGGGCGCCGGGTCGACATTGCTGTTCGCGGTCTTGATCGCGTTCGTTCAGCGGCATGGCGTCGCAGCCCTTGCTGGTACGCGTCGGTCAGCGCCTGGATCAGCCCGGGCGGGATATCCCATGGCCCGTAGGCGTCGTTGAACGCCTGCACCATGCCGGCCAGACGGTCGGCGAGCGGCGAGCCGAAGTAGCGGTCGATCAGGCCCTCGAGCTTGGCCAGCGTCGGGAAATACGAGTCGGCCATCGCGCGCAGCAGCAGCGTGTCGTCGCCCGGCGTGCCGACCACGACCAGCGAAGTCGATGCCGGCTGGCGCCGGTGTCGTAGGCGGTGGTCAGCTCGGTCGTCGAGCCGCCGCGCACGCTGATGCGGTAGGTATCGCCGTCGGCCTCGCCGTCCAGCGTGTCGGAGCCGTAGCCCGCGACCAAGATGTCGACGCCGTCGCCGCCGAGCGACGAGGTCGTTGCCGCCGCCGCCTTCGAGGTAGTCGTTGCCGGCATCGCCGCGCAGCTCGTCGGAATCGGCCTGGCCGTAGAGCATGTCGTTGCCGGTGCCGCCGCCGCCGTCGGTGTCGCCCCACATCTCGTCCTGGCCGACGCCGCCCCACAGCGAGTCGTTGCCGTCGTTGCCCTGGATCTTGTCGTTGCCGGCGCCGCCGAGCAGCTTGTCGTTGCCCGCGCCGCCCTGAGATGTCGTCCTTCTCGCCGCCGGTGGTGACGACGGGTTCGAGCGTGGTGACGGCGCCGACCGTGACGTCGCTGAAGCGCGCCGAAGTCGCCGAAGACCACGTCGTCGCCGCCGCCGCCGTCGGCCGTGTCGCTGCCGAGCTCGCCGTAGATCACGTCGTCGTTGTCGCCGCCGAGCAGGATGTCGTTGCCGAAGCCGCCGTACAGGCGGTCGTTGCCGGTGCCGCCGTCGAGGTCGTCGACCGCGCCCTTGCCGTTCTTCGAGGTGTCGCGCACCGCGAGTTCGAGCCGGCCCGGATCGTTGGTGCCAGAGTTGTGTCGAGCTCGCGCGTCGGTGGCGACGATGCGGCTCGACGCGTTCACGAGCGTGATCTCGCCGCCGTCACCGATCAGCACGTCGTCGTTGTCGCCGCCCTCGAGCGTGTCGGTGCCACCGGCGCCGAACAGCAGATCGTTGCCGCCCTGGCCATACAGGAAGTCGTTGGCGTCGCTGCCTTTGACCTTGACCGTGATCACCGAGCCGACGAGGTACTCCTCGTGGTCGCCATCGCCGATCAGCCAGTCGTCACCCGCACCACCTGTCAGCGTGTCGACACCGGTGCCGCCGAAGATCATGTCGGCGCCGCCGCCGCCGGTCAGCGTGTCGTCGTCGCTGCCGCCGACCAGGAGGACGCGCCGGTCAACGCCCCGGCGTCGACGATGTCGTTGCCGGCATCGCCGTAGAACTCCGAGACGCGTCGATCGGTCCGACCCTGGAAGATGATCTTGTCGTTGCCATCGCCACCGTAGGCGAGGATCTTGCTGGCCAGGTATTCCTGGGCCTCACCCTCACTGACGCCGAAGTCCGGTGCCCACACCATGACATGTCCCGCGCTGCCGGCCTTGACGTAGAACGTCTCGTCGCCATCGGTCAGGTCGCCCTCGACGCGCGACTCGGCGTTCTTGCCGATGTTCAGTTGCAGCACGCCGTCGCCCAACTCGGTGCCGAGCGTCGGCCAGCGCTCCAAGACGTTCTCGAACGACAGCAGTTCGATCGGGTCGGTGATCAGGAACTTCTTGTCGAGCTCGAAGAAGCCGAAGTCGATCTTCAGGAACGCGAACAGCTCGGCGGTGAGCTTGCCGGTGACGTCGAAGATCGCCAGCGGCGCGAGGAAGCGCTCGGCGTCGTGCGGTCCTTGATGCTGGTTGTTGAAGTTGGTGAACAACTCCTCGAGGCGCATCTTGCCGTCGTCGTCGGTGTCGAACAGGTTGAAGTCGACCCCGATGAAGAGGCCGCCGCCGACACCGCCGCGCGCGATGCCGAGGTTGAGTTCGGCCGCGGCCCACAGGCCGCCGTCGAAAGTGAGCTCGGGCAGATCGTCGTTGCCCGTCGGGCGTCGAGGTCGTCCGACGTACAGGCCGTTGAACAGCAGCAGCGGGTTGCGGAAATCGCTGGCCGCGAAGTCCTTGAAGCCCTAGGTGTCGTAGCCGAAGGCGAAGGCCGAATGTGAGCGCCGAACTCGAGCGTTGATCGACACGCCCAGCGGGCCGAAGATCGAGAAGAAGGCGCAGAACTCGGCCTCGAAGCTCGAGCGGCGCCATCGTGAAGCTGACCAGGTTCGCCGGCTTGCCCATCAGCATGCCGAAGATCTGCGACGGGTCTTCGATGATGTCGAACTTGAAGCCGCCGCTGGCGCGACCGCCCGGCTGCATCTTGTTGACGCCCGCGGCGAGGTCTCCCGCCACGTCGCCCAACGCGCCGACGATGCCGCTGGCCCAGGCGGGCAGTTCAGCTCGCTCGATGAAGCCCTTGAGCTTGTCGAGGTTGATCGGCTTGGCGAGGTCGGCCGGGCTGCAGGAACCCGCCGCCGCCAGCACGCCGGTGCGGCCCTTGTAGATGACCAGGCCGCTGCCCGGCAGCACGCTGTCGAAGTACAGGATCACGCCGTCGCCCGGTGCGCTGCTCAGGCTGTCGACGATGTCGACCACCTGGTCGACGACCTCGATCGCCTTGATGATGCCGGGGTTGACCTTGCCGGACATCGCGGCGATGTCGAGCAGCGAGGTCGGCCCCGCCAGGTCGGAGATGACCGGGATCGGCTCGGTCAGGAAGTCCAGGAACGGCTTGATCGGCGCGGTGACCTCCTGCACCTTCTCGACGATCGGGCCGATCACGTCGCTGAAATACTGGCCCAGATCGAGGCCGACATCGTGGAAGCCGATGTACTGCAGGCCGTTGCTGAGGAAGTTGCCCTTCAGGTTCGACAGGGAGATGCCGTCGAATTGGTCCCCTGCGATCAGCGGGTCATCCACGGTGCCCAGGCCCCACTCGAATGCGAAGTCCGCGACGATGCTCGGGAAGTTGCCCGGGTTCGACACCAGGTCGCTGTTGAGCTTGAGCTCCATCTGCAGGTCGGCCAAGGCCTGGCCGGCGATCTTGGCGTCGATGCCCAGGCGGCCGAGTTCGGCGAAGCCCAGCTTGTCGTCGCCAGCGACTTGCCGGTTGTACAGGTCGATGCCGAACTGCACCGTCAGGCCGGTATTGCCGAGCTCCGCTTCCGGATCGGCTTCAGCCGCCTCGACATTCTCGTGCGCCTCGATCTGCAGGAAACCCAAGCGCCCGGTGATGCCCAGGCCGGGCGTCGTGACCGTCGCGTTGATCTGCAGCTCGCGTTCCTTGCCGATGTCGAGGTAGAAGCCGTCGGTGAAGTTGAGGCCGAAGCCCAGGTCGAGCGCCCAGTCGACGTTGAGCTGGATTTCGCCCTCGGTCTCCAGGCCGAGGCCGGGGATGCCGAGGTCGAAGCCGATGCCTGCGCCCGCATTCGCGAGCACATCGGCCATGTGGATGTCCCAGTCGAAGAACACCAACTCCGGGTCGGTCTCGGTCTGGATGTTGGTGTCGAAGACGATGTCGTCCTTGCTGCTGACAACGCCGAGCCCGGCCGGGCCGAGCAATTGGTACAGCAGCTTGGACACCGGGTCGACGCCCTGCGGCACCGCGGCCGCGACCAGCGCGCCGACGCCCGCCCCGGGCGCGATGCCGGCTTCGGCAAACGCCAGCGCCGGGTTGGCCAGGTCTTCGATCGTCTTGCGGAAGCCCTCGACGAAGCCGTTGCGGAAGTCGCCGATCGCGTCGGCCGCGCCGGCGAGCTTGTCGCCCACCAGCGGCAGCGTGAAGCCGCCGAGTTGGCCGTCGAGCAGATCCTGCAGGCCTTCGAGGAACATGTCGATGCCGTCCACACCGAGCAGCAACTGGTCGAGCAGGCTCAGATTGCCCGGATCGAAGGTGAACAGATCAGCCAATGCGATCGACGTCACGCCGTCGGGGCCCACGGCACTCGGCGCAAGAGACGCAGTAAACCCGGTACCAGCGGTGTAGCCCAGCGCCGCGTTCAGCTTGACGGTGCCGGCCTTCACCGACTCGGTCGGGAAATACACCGGCAGATTCACGTCGAGTGCGCCGCCGACGTTGATCGTCAGGTCGGTGCCGAGGTCGATGTCACCGATCGTCGCCATGCCGCTGGTGCCGAACGCGCCCTGGAAGCCGGCGGTCAGCACCGTGTTGGCGGGCAGCGGCGGCAGGCCACCAGTAAGCGTGCCGTTGATCGTCGCCGAGCCGTCGGTGACGAACACGCCCAGCGGCCCCACGGCCGCCTTGAAGTCGAGATCCGATGCCGCCAGGTTGAGCGTCGTGACGACGCCGGTGGTGTTGAAGACGTAGATGTCGGTCGGGTTGGCGATGTCGAAGCCGAAGTCGAGGTCCAGGCGCAGCGAGCCTTCGGCCAGCAGGTCGGCATCGCCGCCGAACTCGAGCGGATCCAGCCCGAGGTCGAGGTTGATCGACAGCGACTTGCTGAAAGCGGCGCTCAGCTGCGTGTCGATCTTCAGGATCTTGCTGCCCACGGTCGGCCCGTCGACCAGCAGGAGATCGAGCGCGGTGCTGCTGAGCGGCAGGCCGAAGGCGGCCTTCAGCTTGTCTTCGAGCAACTGCAGCGTTCCCGCGGGGTCGTTCTGCGCCGCGGTCACCGCGTCGGCGAACTGCTGGGCGATGCTGACCAGGTCCTTGACGCTGACGTCGATCACCGGGATCGGATCGTTGAGGAACGACAGCGCCTCGAAGTCGTCGAGGAAGTCGACCAGCGCCGACAGGCCGGCGACGATCGACTGGAAGTTGAAGTCGAGGTTGCCGAAGCCGGCGAGCTCGCCGAAGCCCTCGGTCGTGACCATGAACATCTGGCGCGTTGCCGTCGAAAACGTTGTCCGTCATGTCGACGGCGATCTCGATGCTGCGGCCCCGCTAGCCGACGTCGATGCCGAGAAGCGACAGCGAACTGATCGTGTCCGTGGTCAGCGACAGGTCGAGCTGGCCCTGGCCGGTGAGCGAGAGGTCGAACAACGATGCGAAGCCGCCGTCGGTGTCGAGCGCGTCGAGCATCTCGGCGAGCGAGACGCGGCCGTCGGTCGAACCCGCAGGTTCGAGCAGGCGCAGCGTGAGATCGGCTCTGCAGGGCGTTTCTGTCCTCCGGGTTGATACCCGGATCAGGGAGGCCGCCCTCGCCTTGCAGCCCGAGGCCGACGAAGCCGAACTTGGCCGACGCCGTGAGCGGCACCGGCGTGCCGATCTCGATGCTGAGGCCGGCGAGCGGGTCGCTGCTGCCATCCGGCGTGGCCTTGACGAAGAAGCGGTCGAGCGCGGTCAGCGCCGCGATGTCGGCGCCTTCGATGATGCCGTCGGGCGGGTCGTCCGCGGCGCCGCTCGAATCCGGCCGCACGATGCCCAGCAGCAGGCCGGCGGTCGAGTTGTTGAGGATCTCGACCTTGAATATCGGGATCGTGCCGGCAGCGGTGTGGTCGGTCAGGTCCAGGCCGCTGCCGGCGGCATTGATGGCGACCGTCACGTCGGCGGCCGGCGTCGCATCCTCGATCGCGTCGACGATGTCCTGGATCGTCGTGTCGCCGCTGTCGAAGGCGACGCGGAAGCTGCTGCCGTCGCGCAACTTGATCAGCAGGTCGTCGCTGTTGCCCGAGCCGGCGACGATGCCGAGCTCGTTGGCGGCGGTCGCGCCAGTGACGTTCTTGACCTCGATGGCCGATCCGTCGAGCGTGCTGAAGGTCAGCGCACCGTTCGAGAAGCCGACCTTGACGCGGGGGTTTCGGATCGGATCGAGCTGCGCCTGGATCTGGTTGACGATCGTGAACGGGTAATCGTTGTCCGTTGGTCTGCGGGGGCGTCAGCGCAACGATGAGGTTCGTCGTCGAACCGCCTTCAGGCGTCAACGCGACCGTGAAGCCGACGTCGGCCGTCAGCCGGCCCTTCAGCGGCGCCACCGTCTTGGCTGCCTTCAGCGTCGGGTTCGCGCCGCTGACTGAATCCGAACTTGAATCGCTCGTCGCCACGCCGATATCGGTGGCCGCCGGGTCGCCGGCAGCCGCGTTCACTTCCAGCGAGGTCGCAACCGCCAGGCCGCGGAACTGGATCTGCTGCGGCGCCGGCTGGCCGGCCGCGGCGGGCACTTGCTCTGCGACAAGCTTCCCGACCAGCGAGGGGATCAGCGCCAGCGCATCGTTGATGTCGGTGACCAGGTCGGCGACCGTCGTATTGGTGGTCGTGGCGCTCTTGAGCACCGTGACCGGCACCGCCCCGCCGCCGTCGATCGTAGACGTTGAAATGCGCATCGCCCGTGAGCTTGCCGATCACCGGCTGCGCGCTGTAGCGCTGGTTGTCGTTGAGCACCAGCGGCTCACTGAGATCGGCCAGCGGCGTGATGAGCTGAAGCTTGTCGCTCGGCTCGGCATTGCCGAGGAAGATGCCGACCTCCAGGTTCAGCCCGCCGGAGACCTTGAGCGCCAACTCGCCGCTGGTCTGCAGCTGCAGAATGTCCTTCAGGGTGCCAGGTGTTCTCGAGGTCGAATGCAAACGGCAGGTTCAGGTTGGCGAACACCTGCGACAGGTCGAGCGAGAAGTTCAGCGAGTCGGTACCCGCGTCGTAGGTCAGGCCCGGGTAGCTGCCGCCGAAGGCGTCGATCAGGCGCAGCGCCATCTGCTGCGCGGTGGCGAAGGTCGGTGCGTTGTCGCCGTTGATCAGCTTCCAGCGGTCGTCGCCGATCTTCTCGTTGTTGTCCGTGGTGGACTTGGCGAGATCGACCGTGTAGGTCTTGCTGCCGATCGTCACGGTGAACGACGAGGTCGCCGCCATTGCCAAGATTGCCTGTCGGCATCGCCGAAGGCACTGCCGGCCACGGCCTCGGCAAAGAGCTTGCCGCCAGGCACTTGGTGCCGTTCTGCGAGGCGCCGAAGCCGAGTGCCGTGGCGCCGGCGACCGTGAAGAAGGTGATGCTCGCGTCGGTCGCGATGAGCGCGATATTGCCGCCGACATTGGCGGCGAAGAGCTTGCGACCCAGGCCCGCGCCTTCGAGCGCCGCATTCAGGTCGGCGAGCAGGGTCTTGGCGTTGTCGAGCCCGGTGTCTTTGTCGTCGAGCAGCACCAGGTCGCGGAAGCCGTCGGCCAGTTGCAGCGCCTCGTCGAGCGCGGGGCCGACCAGGGGCACATCGAAGTTGGCGAAGGCCTCGCTTTGGCGGAACTGGTCGAGCCAGTAGGTCAACTGGCCCAGCACGCCGACGACGCTGGCGGCGTCGATGTTGCCGAAGTTGCCGAGGTCGATGCTGGTCAGCGAGGACCCAAGCGCAATGCCATAGGTGCCCGTGTCCGACAGATCGGGGATCGTGACGACGAGCGAGCGCGCAGGAAGGTCAATGAGACCGCCCGGGTTGCCGTCGGGTATGTCGGGAAGGGCCACACCCGGCAGGGGCGTCTGGAACTCGACCGGCAGCATGAGCTTCAGCTTCCCAGCGCCGCTGACGTCAATCAGGTCGCCGAGGTTGCCGAGGTTGCCCAGGATCTCGCGCAGGTCGACGCGGCCGGGCAGCCCGGTGTCCGGATCGAGCAGTTGCACCGTCAGCGACACCTCGGCCGGGCCGACGCCGTCATCGTCGGTCAACGAGCCCTCGTCGACGCCGATCGATAGGAAACCGAAGCGCGCGCTGGCCTCGATGTCGCTGGCCGCTATCGTCGCCGTCGCGGTGGCGCTGGCATTCTTCAGGAAGAACCAGTCGCGCGGGTCGCCGAGGATGTTGTCGAGATCGACGCCGAGGATGGTGTCGAGCGTGACGGTGGCGCCGACCGTGGCGTCGGTGTTGAATTCGAGGTCCGCCAGCCCGCCGAGGTCGACGCCGGCCCCGAGCTGCTTGGTCGCGCTGAGCAGCTCTTCGCTCAGCACGAGGTGATAGGTGAGTTCGTGGCTCGACTTGTCGTAGCCCAGGCCGAGCTGGTCGGGCGTGATGCCCAGCCCCTCGGCCAGGTTGACGATCAGGTCCTGGATCGACGGCAACTCGAAGTCGAGGTCGCCGGTCAGGGGGTTCAGCACCTTGTTCTGGAACGCCGTGATCAGGTCGACGATCTCGGTCACGCTATCGGAGAGGTAGGGAATCTCCGCGCCGAAGATGCCCTCGAGGCTGTCGCGCAGCGTCGTCAGGCGGTCGACGATGTCGTGCGAGCCCAGGTCGAGGAAGCGCAGGAACTCGTCGACGTCGGCACCCGCATCGAGGCCGGCAGCGATGCCAAAGTCCAGCGATTGCGCGATATTGGCCCAGCTCAGTTTCACGTTGGCCGTGGCGAGGTCGATGGCACCGTCGAGCCCGGGCAACAACGCGGACACGTCGATCGTCGCGTCGAGCACGAGATCGGGTGTGCCATTGGGTTGTCCGGTGACGCCGAAGCCGAGCAACGCGCCGGGCGCGGCATCCAGGAACTCCGGCACGCGGATCACGCCGTCAGTAGGCCCCAGATCCTGCAGCGTGAACGCGATGGCGACGCCCTGTTCGAGGGTCAGGCTGGCCTTCGAGATGTCGACACCGAGGAAGCCGATGCTGCCCACGCCAGCCGCCTCGCCGCTGACCTGCAGCCCGGTGAGGGTGATCTTCGAGGGAAAGAGCACATCGTCGGTAACGATGAAGAAACCGTTCGAGTCGAAACCGAACGCCAGGCTCAGGTCGAGCGTCATCGACACGTCGAGCACGCCGGTCATCTCGACGTCGAACGCGCCGGCGAGCACGTCGAGATCGACTACGCCGCTGAGGACCAAATCCTCGGCCTTCACTTTGAACAAGTAGTCGTCACCACCGTCAATGTCGTAGCTCAGATCGCCAAGCGCGAACGAGGCACTGTTGTTGCCGGCGTTACCATCCAGCGCTTCGAGAGCCGCCTCGAAGAGCAGCGGGTCGGTGATCGCACCGCTGGCGAAGGCTTCCAGGTCCAACCCACCCGCCTGCAGCAGGCGCAGCAGCACGGAGCTCGCGTTGTCGATCTGCACCTGGCCGCTGCCCGGCACCTTACTGGTCGCTACCAACGACGCATCCTTGGCGCGCACGCTCTCCATCACCACGCCGTTCATCGCGCCCGCCAGCGACTGCGCGTCGATGCCGGGCAACTGCTGGCCGCGAAGGGTGTCGGTGAGCCCGCCCGCCAGCGCGTCGGCGAACGACCGAATCGCATCGGCGACACCTGCCACCTTCGGCTGGGCCAGCGTCGTCGTCACGTTGTCCATGAACTTCCAAGAGACTTCCTGCCGCTCCACGCCGCCATAGGCATCGGTGATCGCGCTCGCCTGCGACCCGTCGGCGAAGGTGCCTTCCAGGTTGTCGACCCACACGAACGAGCTGACGGTCTGGTCGTGCAGCAGAGTCAGCGCGTTGCTGCCTGGCGTCCCGCCGCCGAGGACGCTGATCTTGCCGATCGCCAGCGCACCGCGGCTGGCGTCGAGCACGACCTTGTCAACGCCTTGGCCGGAGACGTCGATCGAGATCTCGGTGAGCGCCGCGAACGGCACGCTGTAGACGGGCTGGGTCGGCTGCGGGCCTGTTGCGTACTGGAATACGTCGAGCAGCCACGGCTCGGCGGCGTTGCGGCGCAGCACGATGGAGTCGTCGCCGTCGGTGCCGCGTAGCGTCAGCGTAGTCGGTGTCGCGAGGGACTGGCTCGCGTTCTGCAGCGACCACGCGCCGCGGCCGAAGGTGCCGAGCAGCAGCAGGTCGTCAGTGCCTCCGATCAAATCCAGCGATGAGCCCAGCGCATTGGGTAAACCTTCGCCATAGGCATGCCATGGGCTGTCGCCGACCCTGCGATAGACCCCGCCCTGCCCGGCGACCAACAGCACGTCCACGCCATTGACGCGCGTCATCTCGATTTGCTCGATGAAGCTCGGCAAGCTGCTGTCCATGCGCTTCCAGAACTTCTGCGAGCCGGCGTTGCCGTTGGCATCGAAGACCTTGGCCGTTCCCGCGTTGGGCGAGTACCAGATGTGGCCCTCGGCGTCGAGCACGAACACGCGGCGCCAGTCCTCGGGGTCGACCGCGATGTCGAGGACGGCGGTCTTGACCTCGCTCGTATAGCTCTTCACCGGCGCGAGCTTGCCGCCCACCGCCCCCGTGGCACCTCGCAGCCACAGAGCGTGCCGGTTCGCCGCCGGTGTGGAGTCCGAACCGGGGTCGGTACCGGCCCAGATCACGTTCGGCCGGTCGGTGTCGCTCTGCCGCCCGCCATAGACCATCGCCCGGACTTCGCCGATGTTGGTGCTGGCGGAGCCGGTGGTCGTGCGCAGCAGCGACAAGGTGCGGCCGAGGTCGGTGGATTCGTACACCGAGGTCGTGCCGATCAGCAGACGGCCGGCCACCACGTCGTTGGTGATGAACGGCGTGGTGAAGCGGGCGTTGGCGATGGCCGCGGTGGTGCCCTTGACGTCCAGCGCCGGCCGGATCAGTCCCGGCGCGCCCACGGCGAGATCGTCCGCGAGGCCGGCGTTCAGCGTGACCGACAGGGACCCTGCCGGGAACGCACCCCCTGCAGGCGCGACATCCGTCACCGTGTACACCGAAGTCGGCCCGATATCGACCGTGTCGCTGACGGCGACGTTGGTGCCCTGCGGAACGACGAGGACAGTGCCGTTGAGCGCCGGATCGTTGAGGATATTGACGCGTTCTATCGTGAATCCGCCGAGGTCTGGACCGCTGTAGATCGGGTCACCACCGTCGAAGGCGACATAGGCGCCGTCCCCGAGGCGCAGAGCGGACCAGTCCATCGGATCGAGCGGCGACTGCAAGCCCGAGCCGATGTCCTGCGTGCCCCCAGCGATCACGTCCGTCAGCGGGTCGTAGGCGACCTTGTAGAACTCGGCCAACCCCAGGTCATCGTTCAGCGAGCGCCATTCACGCGTGGCCTCGGCTGCATTGCGCAGCTCGTAGATGCCACCATCGTCGACCTCGACGAGGTGGCGGCCACGGAACACCGCGTTGCGCGAGTCGGCGTGCGGCGCGGTGCCGTTCGCACCGTCGCCGACAACAGCGAGATCACCGGTGTCCGTCACTGCCATCCAGTTGGCGCCGTCGAAACGGAACAGCCTGCCCGTGAAGTCAGTCGCCCCGATCGTGTTGTTGCTGGTCAGCGGCTGACGGTCGCCGGCGACGTAGATCGAATCGGGATTCAGCGGGTCGACCAGCATCGAGAAGTTGGTGCCGGCCTGTGCACCGGTATGGATGCCCAGGAAGCCCTCGGTCACTTCCTGCGTCCCCGGCATCGGCAGCGCGGTCCAGGTGGCGCCGAGGTCGTCGCTGCGCAGCACCGCCTGCAGCGTCTGGCCGCCGACCGTCTGCAACAGCGCACCCACGCCCCATCTGTAGCGCAGGCCGGTGCGGGCCTGCTCGTCGGCCTCGTCGACCTTCTTGTCGCGGTCGTTGTCGACCCCGTCGTTGCCGGGGGCCGCCAGCGTGACGGTGCGCTTGCCGGCCACAGTAGCGGCGCTCACGTTCACGACCCGCATGCGCTCGACGAGCTTGCTCTCGTTGGCTTCGTCGGTCTGCCCGTTGTTGTCGTTGTCGACCCCGTCGTTGGCGCCGCCAAACACCCAGACGTCGCGATCACGGGCTTCCAGCACCGTGTTCGCCGACACCTCCACCGTCAACGTGCCAGCCGCAGCACCGGCGGTGATGGGCTGGGTGTTGGTGATCAGGGCCGCATACAGCGGATGGTTCGGGCCGCCGTCGAGCTGCGGGCTGACCGCCATGATCACGCGCGAGACGCGACCCAGGCTGTTCCCCGCCGCGGTCGCTAGCGCGGCGTTGCCCGCCGGCGACCACGTCACGCCACTGTCGGTCGTCACGAAGATGCCGCGGCCCGCCACACCCGCATACACGCGCGCCGGGTTGCCCGGATCCTGCACCAGGTCAGTCACCGCGCGCTGGGCGAAGAAGCCTTCGTCCGCGTCGGCGGCGTCCATGACGCCGTCGTTGTCGTTGTCGATGCCGTCCGCCCGCAAAGCCACCGCGACGTCGGTGAAGCTCTGGCCCCCGTTCGTGCTGAGAAACAAGCCGTTGCTGTTGTTGGCGGCCTCGGTGGACACCAGCAGGTTGCCGTTGGCGAGCGCCAAGATCGAGTGGATGCGGTTGCCGGCGAAATCCGGCAGCAGGCTCCAGGTGGTGCCGCCGTCGGTGGACTTGAAGACGCCCACCGCGGCGATGGTGCCCACGTTGTTGAGCAACGTGCCGCCGTTCGAGGTGGCACCGGTGCCGGCGTAGATCACCAGCTTGGAGGTCGGGGTGGCGGCCGTCACCGCGGCGCCGTTGGCATCGAGCGGGCTGATCGTCAGGGCGCTGATGGCCAGCGACGGCTGCTCCTGCGTGAGCGGGATCCAGTGGTTGACGAGCAACTCCACGCGCCGGTTGTTGGCCTGCCCGGTGGGCGAGCCATCGGTATCGACCGGCGCCGTGTCGGCCTTGCCGCTGACGACCAGGCGACCTGTCGCGATACCGTGATCGAGGAGGTACTGCTTGACGGCGTTGGCGCGCGCCACCGAGAGCACCTGGTCGTCCGGCGCGGTGGGGTCGCCTGCCGCGCTGGTATGGCCGACGACCTGGACCGGGAGCGTCGGGTTGGCAATGAGGAAATCGGCAAACGCAGCCAGCCGCTGCTGCGCGGTCGCCGCCAGCGTCGACTGATCGGCAGCGAACTGCACCGAGATGTCGCTGTTCTTCCAGACGCCGCCGCCGACGGTACCGATGTAGAGAGACGCCAGGTCGAACGGTCGCACCACCACGTCCTGCACCGCGCCCGCCACGTAGTCGGCCCCCGGCAACTTCGCCTGACCGCCATCCAGTGCACCAGGACCCTCGCTGGTCCAGGTGGGCAGGCCTTGCACGCGCGCGACCTGGCCGGTGAAGGCGTTGCTGGTCAGCGTGGTGGCCTCCACCACGGCGCTCTCGAAGTCGTCGAGCACGATCGAGCGCCCCGCTCCGTCGGTGTACAGCAAGTCGGTCAGCGTGACCGGCGTGTTGGACTCCACCAGCAAGGTGTCGAAGCCGACGCTGTTGGCGTCGATCTGCTTCACTGCACCACCCAGGCCCAGATTGAACCGATCGCGGTTGCCAGTGTCGCCCTGCAATTCCTCGATGCCGCTGAAGGACAGGCCGCCCGCGGTGTGCACGAAGCCCGTGCCCAGCCCGGTGACATCCCATACCAGGTCGTCGGGGCCGAAGACGGCCAGGCGATCGTCGTCGGTAATGGTGGTGTCGACGACTTGGACATACGCGTCGAACGGGATGTCGTAGTCGATCACGACCAGGTTGTCGCCGTTGCCTCCATGGAGGCGCACGCCATTGGTCACGTTGGCCGCCTGAGACGCCAGGACTGTGCTGGTGGTGATGTCCTTCACCTGAAGGTTGGAGAGCACGACCTCGACCACGACGTCTTGATCGCCGACCATCGTGTACTCGAGCACGGCGTCGAGCAGCAAGCGCGGCTCGAGCGCCTCGAGCGCGAAGGTGGTTCGCGGTGCGTCAGACGATGTTCGCCTCTGCCGCGCACCCCCGCGGTCGCCATCGAAGCGACGCATCAGCGCGCGCACCAGGCGGGAGGGGGAAAGCGAACGGCTGGCAGCGGCAATGTTCATGGCAACACCTCACTCACGACCGGATACGCGCACGGGAAACACCCATGCGCGTCGGGGCACGACGACGGGGGCCGCCGTACAAGGGGTATGAAAAACGGATCAGCGGCGGGGGGCGAAAGCGGCTCGCCTTGCCATAGGCGGTGGTGGTGTCCGCGCACGCGAAGCGGCAGCTGCCTGCTGCCGCGACCCGTTGGACAACGCCTTGCAAAACCTGCACGCGCCCCTCCACCCTTGCTGACCGCCCGCTGCCTGGCACAAGCGTGCACACGCAGCAGCGCTCTCACGTACGTGCGTGAGAGGTAGGCCAATGTAGGGATCGCCGCGTGCCCCGGGTGTTACAGCCGGGGCCACCCCCCTAGCAAAAAGCTAGGGTTACTGCGGATGGAAGGTCGTGCTGCAGTTCACAAACCCCTTGGACAGGGGGGCGCCGCCGGCCCCAAGTTACGCCCCGGCCAGCAGCAACCTGATGTCGTGCGCCATCGCGTCGGCGCCGCCGCCATAGCGCACGAACAGGCGCACGCGGCCCTGCGGGTCGAACACGAACGAGCCGGCGGTGTGGTCCATCGTGTAGCTGCCTTCGCTCTTGCCGGGCACCTTGGCGAAGAACACCTTGAAGGCCTTGGCGGCCTCTTTCGTCTGCTCGGGGGTGCCGCGCAGCGCGACGAAGTCGCGGCCGAAGTTGGCGACGTAGGCGCCCAGCACCTCGGGGGTGTCGCGCTCGGGATCGACGCTGACGAAGACGGACTGCACCTTGGCGCCGTCGGGGCCGAGCTTCTGCTTGACGTCGGCGATCTCGGCGAGCGTGGTCGGGCACACGTCGGGGCATTGCGTGTAGCCGAAGAACACCACCGTGACCTTGCCCTTGAAATCGGCCAGCGTGCGCGGCTTGCCGCTGGTGTCGGGCAGCGCGAGTTCGCGCGCGTACTCGGCGCCGGTGATGTCGATGCCCTTGAAGGCTGGCTTGTCGGCGCTGCAGGCGGCCAAGCCGGCCAGCAACAGCGCACCAAGGGCGGTGCGGCGATTCGGAAACATCATGGTGCGAACATCCACGGGCTGAGGTAGTGGTCGAGCAGCAGCGCCGCGAACAGCAGCGACAGGTGCCAGATCGAGAAGCGGAACGTGCGCCGGGCCAGCGCGTCGCTGTAGCTGCGCCACAGGCGCCAGGCCATCGCGATGAACCAGCCGCCGAGCACCAGCGCCGCCACCAGGTACAGCGGCCCGCTCATGCCGTGCACATAGGGCAGCAGCGTGGCCGCGAACAGCACGAAGGTATAGAGCAGGATCTGCAGCCGCGTGAATTCGTTGCCGTGCGTCACCGGCAGCATCGGCAGCCCGGCGCGCGCGTAGTCTTCGCTGCGGTACAGCGCCAGCGCCCAGAAGTGCGGCGGCGTCCACAGGAAGATGATCAGCACCAGCAGCCAGGCCTCGGCACCGATGTCGCCGCGCATCGCGGCCCAGCCCAGCAGCGGCGGCATCGCGCCCGACGCACCGCCGATCACGATGTTCTGCGGCGTCGCGGGCTTGAGCAGCACGGTGTAGACGATGGCGTAGCCGACGAAGGTGGCGAACGTCAGCCACATCGTCAGCGGGTTGACCCAGGCCCACAACAGCGCGCTGCCGGCCGCGCACAACAGCGCCGAGAACAGCAGCGTCTGCGTGACGGATAGTTCACCCTTGGCGGTGGCCCGCCACGCGGTGCGCGCCATCTTGGCGTCGATGCGCTGCTCGACCAGGCAGTTGAACGCCGCCGCCGCCGCCGCCACCAGCCAGATGCCGGCGACCGCCGGCACGAGCACGCGCCAGTCGGGCCAGCCGGGCTCGGCCAGCAGCATGCCGATCAGCGCGCAGAACACGATCAGCTGCACCACGCGCGGCTTGGTCAGCGCATAGAACTGGCGCACCCGCGATGCGCTCGGCCGCGGGCCGGCACCGGTGCCTGGGGCGGTGGACGAGGTCGACGTGGCCATGGTGCGTGCGACGGTGATGGGCCTACGCGCCCAGCGGCTGCGCTGCGCGCGCCGCACGGTGTGGCGCGGCGGCACGCTGCAGGTGCGCGCGTGCCAGCAGCGAGGCCAGCAGCACGGTCAGCAGCGCCGCGCCGCCGGTGTGCGCCACCGCCGCCACCAGCGGCCAGCCGAGCACCACGTTGGACAGGCCGGTGGCGAGTTGCCAGACGCCGATCGCTGCCAGGCCCACGGCGAAGCGGCGCAACGTAGCGTCGCCGCTGCGCGTGCAGCCGCCACGCCAGCGCCGCCATCGCCGCGAGCACGATCACCGCAGCGACGCGGTGCACGACGTGGATCGCCGTCAGCGCCGCGAACGGCAGGTAGCTGCCGGCAGCCGTGACGCCGAGCTCGCGGCGGATCGTGAAGGCGTTGGCGAAGTCCATCGCCGCCGGCCACCACTGGCCCTGGCAGGTCGGGAAATCGCTGCAGGCGAGCACCGCGTAATTGGTGCTGACCCAGCCGCCGAGCGCGATCTGCAGCAACGCCAGCGCGGCAACGGCCCAGGCCGCAGCCGCGAGGCCGCGCGGCAGCGCGAGCGGGCGCGGCGCGAACACCTGGTCCTGCACCGCCAGCAGCGCCAGCAGCCCGACGCCGCCGAGCAGGTGCAGCGTGACGATGGCCGGGTACAGCTTCATCGTCACCGTCAGCGCGCCGAAGGCGCCCTGCGCGATGACCCACACCAGCGTCAGCGTTGCCCACCAGGGCGACGGCGTGCCACGCTCGCCGCCGCGACGCAACCACCAGCTGGCCGCCGCCATCACGGTGATCAGCACGCCGACCGCGGTGGCCAGGTAGCGGTGGACCATCTCGATCCAGGCCTTGCCGTGCGTCACCGGGCCGCTCGGCTGCGCGCTTTGCGCCTGCGCGATCTGCTCGCGCGCGCCGAGCGGGCTGGCGCTGCCGTAGCAGCCGGGCCAGTCGGGGCAGCCCAGGCCCGAATCGGTGAGCCGGGTGAAGGCACCGAACAGCACCAGGTCGAAGGTCAGGAACAGCGTCAACAGCGTCAGCGCATGCAGCCGACGGGCCGGCGCCGCGCCGCGATGGCGCAGCCACAGCCACGCCAGCGGGCCGAGCGCGATGACGACGCCCAGCAGCGCCATGCGCGCCAGCGGGGCCCAGTCGATCAGCGCCATGCTCATCTCAGGTGCTCCACCGCGCTTGGCGCGACCCGCGGCGTATGAAACGGCCTGGCGCGTCGACTCCCTCTCCCGCATGCGGGAGAGGGTAGGGGTGAGGGTCTTGCGCGCGCGCCGCCCTCACCCCAACCCTCTCCCAGGGGGAGAGGGGGCAAGGCCGAATCCACGGCGTCATTCGAGGGGGAGCGCCGAAGGCGCTTCGGGGGTGTGTCATCTCCCGGGGCGGTCCCAGAACGCCGACGCGCGCAGCAGCCGCTCGATGTCGCGCTTGAGCTTGGCCGGTTCGGGCTGCGGCGGCGCGCGCATCATCCACTGGCCCATCGGGTCGACCACATACAGGTGCGAATCGAGCGATTCGCCGGCAGCGGGTGCCAGCCACTGCGCCAGCGCCGGCGCCGGCACGCGCAGCACCTGCGTGGCCGGCGCGGCGGCCAGCGCGGCGCGCAGCACCGGCGCGATCGGTGCGTCGTCGGTCACCAGCCAGAGCTTGTCGATGCGGTCGCGCTCGCGGCCGGTCATCTCGCGCAACTGGCGTTGCAGGTACAGGCGCTGCTCGCAGGCCGCGTCGCAGGCGCCGCTGCCGACCACGACGAGCAACCATTGGCCCTTCAATGACGCGGCACTGACGGCGCGGCCATCGAGATCGGCCAGCGGCAGCGCGGCCGGCATGTCGCGTGCCGGCGCGATCAGCGCGGCGTAGTTGCTGCGGCCTTCGGGCCGCACCACGTAGAAGGTGAAGTACGACGCGATGACTGGCGCGGCGCAGGCCAGCAGCACCAGCAGCATCTTGACGCGGCCGCGCGCGGTGCGCCGCGCGGCGGCGTCGTCGGACGCATCGGCGCGCGGCATCGAGTGCACCGTCAGGTGCAAGGCCTGTTCAGCGGGAAACGCCGGGCCGCCCCAAGATTCCTGGCCCCCCTCGGGGGGCGGCCGCAGCGAAGCCGCGGCCTCGGGGCTGTCAGCGTTCTGTGCGGCGGCGGGGTTGGACAAGTTGGAACCAGACATAGAGGACAACGATCAACGCCGACAGCCCGAACCACTGGGCCGCGTAGCCGCGGTTCTTGGCGGCGCCGAACGCCGGGGCCGGCCAGTCGCGCTTCAAGCCGTCGCCCGCGACCGCCGGCGAATCGGCCAGCAGCACCGTCAGCGGCCGCAATACGAGCCCGGTTTCACGGGCAAACGCGTCCAGGTCGAGATTCTGCCGGATGGGGCCCGAGGCATCGCCATCGAACTCATACAACCGGGCCGGCGGCGGGGCGATGCGGCCGAGCAACTCGACCACGCCGTCGGGGGTGGGCGGCGCGACGACCCGGCTGCGCTCCTGGAAGTCGCGCGGCTGCCAACCCCGCTGCACCAGCACCGCGCTGCCGTCGTCGAGCCGCAGCGGCGTCAACACGATGAAGCCGGGGCGGCCGTCCATCTGGCGGTTGTCGAGGTAGACGGTGTGCCGGGCCGACCACCGCCCGGCCAGGCGCACGCTGCGGTGATGCTGCGCGGCGGCGGCGTCGCCACTGCGCGCCAGCAACGCGGCGCTGTCGAGCGGCGGCAGGCGGCTGCGCTCATCCAGCGCCGCCTGCAGCGCGAGCTTCTGCGCGGCGCGATCGAGTTGCCACCAGCCCAGGCGCGCCGTCAGCAGCACGGCGGCCACGGCCGCCAGCGCGACCAGCCATTGGCGCTGGCGAGCGCCGAGCGTCATGCCGGCCTCGCAATCACCCGGGTGCGACAATTCGCCACCATGAAAATCGTCATCGTCATCGCGCTGATCGGCGTGCTCGCGGCACTGGCCAGCGCCGGCGTGTTCATGCTGCGCAAGTCCGACGACGGCAGCGGCGGCGGGCGCCGCGATGCCCGCATGGCGCGCGCGCTGGCGGTTCGCGTGGCGCTGTCGGTGGCGCTGTTCGTGTTCATCATGGTGGCGTGGAAGATGGGCTGGATCGTGCCGCGCGGCATCCCGCGCTGACAGCCCCCAGCTCGCTGCACCTGCAATGCAAAAGAGCGCCTCGCGGCGCT
Source organism: uncultured beta proteobacterium (assembly GCA_963840805.1). GTDB lineage: Bacteria > Pseudomonadota > Gammaproteobacteria > Burkholderiales > Burkholderiaceae_C > CADEEN01. Next base: position 75,343 of record CAWJAJ010000017.1, read on the forward strand.
CTTTGTCGCTGGCGCGAGCCGCCAGCGCGTCACAACCAGTAGACGACGATGTACAGGCCGAGCCAGACGACGTCGACGAAGTGCCAGTACCACGCGGCACCCTCGAAGCCGAAGTGACGCTGCGGCGTGAAATGCCCCTTCATCAGGCGCAGCGTGATGAACAGCAGCATCAGCATGCCGACGAAGACGTGGAAGCCGTGAAAGCCGGTCAGCATGAAGAACGTCGAGCCGAAGATGCCGCTCGACAACTTGAGGTTCAGGTCGCGGTACGCGTGCGCGTACTCGTAGCCCTGCACGCCCAGGAAGGTGGCGCCCAGCAGCACGGTGATCCACATCCACACGATGGTCTTGCTGCGCTGGCCGGCGATCAACGCATGGTGCGCGATCGTCAGCGTCACGCCCGATGTCAGCAGCAACGCGGTGTTGACGGTCGGCAGCGGCCACGGGCCGATGGTCGAGAACGGCTCGACGGTGCCGGCCGGCGAGGCCGTGATGCCGGGTCCGGCGCTCGGCCACACGGCCTTGAAGTCGGGCCACAGGATCTGGTGATCGAGGTTGCCGAGCATCGGCAGCGCATGGGCGCGCGCCCAGTACAGCGCGCCGAAGAAGGCACCGAAGAACATCACCTCCGAGAAGATGAACCAGCTCATGCTCCAGCGGAACGAGACGTCGACGCGCTCGCCGTACTGGCCGCCCTCGCTCTCGCCGATGGCGTCGCGGAACCACTGGAACAGCACCACGGCCCACATCGCGAAGCCGCAGATCACGAACCACTTGCCCCAGGCGGCGCCGTTGACCCACTGGCTGGCACCGAAGATCACCGCCAACAGCGACAGCGCCGTCAGCGCCGGGTGGCGCGACGGCGCGGGCACGAAGTAGTAAGGCGTAGCGCCTGCTTGGTGTGTCGCTGCGGACATGGGATGTGCTCTCCTCGATACCGATCGTTGAACCGTGGCCGTCGTCGTCAGCCGGCCACGCCGCTGCCGACGACCCATTTCACCAGCATCACCAGCGTCAGCACGAACACCGCCCCGGCCACGATGCCGGCGACGATGACGTGCAGGGGATTGAGCTGGGTGATGTCTTTTTCGTATTCGCTGGCCTTGCGCACGCCGAAGAACGACCACGCGACGGCCTTGAACGTCTGCACGAACGAGCCCTTGCGCGCCGCCGCCTGCTTCAGGTCGTCGCCCGGCTTGGTCACAGCGCCTTGCCCCCCGCCGTGCCCCCGGCCACCTTGCCCTTGACCTCGAAGAAGGTGTAGGACAGCGTGATCGTGGTCACGTCCTTGGGCAGCCTGGGATCGATCACGAAGGCCACCGGCCATTGCCGGCTCTCGCCCGGCGCCAAGGTGTACTCGTTGAAGCAGAAGCACTCCAGCTTGTTGAAGTGCGCGGTGGCCTGCTTGGGTGCGTAGCTCGGGATCGCCTGCGCCGCCAGCGTACGGTCCTGCACGTTGCGAAACTCGTACATCACCGTCGCCAGTTCGCCCGGGTGCACTTGCAGCGAACTGCGTGCCGGCTTGAAATCGAACGGCCCGCGCGCGTTGGCGTCGAACTCGACGGTGATGGTGCGCGAGCGGTCGATCTGCGTGTTGGTGCCGTCGGCGGGCCGGTCGACGCCGCCGACCTGGCGCTCCGACAACGACAGCACGTTGATGCCCAGCGCCTCGCAGATCGACTTGTACAGCGGCACCAGCGCGTAGCCGAAGCCGAACATCAGCACCGCGACGAGGCCGAGCTTGCCCAGCAGCGCGCGGTTGTCGCGCTGCAGGCCGCGGCTGCGTCGTAGGCTGCGCATGTCCATCTCAGCCGCCGATCCAGACGATCTTGAGCACGAAGCCGGCGGCAAACATCAGCGCCAGCGCGGCCAGGAACAGGCCCAGGCGCCGGTTGGCCTTGCGTTGCTGCTCGCTGGCCGCCATGGTGCTCAGCCGATCACGCGGGTGGCGGTCGCGTCGAGCTTGGGCGGGGTCTCGAAGGTGTGGAACGGCGCCGGCGACGGCAGTTCCCACTCGAGCCCTTCGGCGCCCTCCCACGGCTTCTGCGGCGCCTTCGCGCCCTTGCCGCGCATCACCGGCACGACGATGAACAGGAAGAAGTACACCTGCGCCAGGCCGAATCCGAACGCGCCGACCGAGGCGATGGCGTTGAAATCGGCGAACTGCATCGGATAGTCGGCATAGCGGCGCGGCATCCCCGCGAGGCCGAGGAAGTGCATCGGGAAGAAGGTGATGTTGAAGAAGATCAACGACAGCCAGAAGTGCCACTTGCCGCGCGTTTCGTTGTACATCACGCCGCACCACTTCGGGCTCCAGTAGTAGAAGCCCGAGAACATGCCGAACAGCGAGCCCGCGACCAGCACGTAGTGGAAGTGCGCGACGACGTAGTAGGTGTCCTGGATCTGGATGTCGATCGGCGCCATCGCCAGGATCAGCCCGGTGAAGCCGCCCATCGTGAAGACGAAGATGAAGCCGACGGCGAACAGCATCGGCGTCTCGAAGGTCATCGAGCCGCGCCACATCGTCGCGACCCAGTTGAAGATCTTCACGCCGGTCGGGATCGCGATCAGCATCGTCGCGTACATGAAGAACAGCTGGCCCGTCACCGGCATCCCGGTGGTGAACATGTGGTGGGCCCAGACGATGAACGACAGGATCGCGATCGACGCGGTGGCGTAGACCATCGAGGTGTAGCCGAACAGCTTCTTGCGTGCGAACGCCGGCACCACGGCGCTGATGATGCCGAAGGCCGGCAGGATCATGATGTAGACCTCGGGGTGGCCGAAGAACCAGAAGATGTGCTGGTACATCACCGGGTCGCCGCCGCCGGCGGGGCTGAAGAAGCTGGTGCCGAAGTGGCGATCGGTCAGCGTCATCGTGATCGCGCCGGCCAGCACCGGCATCACCGCGATCAGCAGGTAGGCGGTGATCAGCCAGGTCCAGGCGAACAGCGGCATCTTCATCAGCGTCATGCCGGGGGCGCGCATGTTCAGGATCGTGACCACGATGTTGATCGAGCCCATGATCGAGCTGGCGCCCATGATGTGCATCGCGAAGATGCCGGCGTCCATGCTCGGGCCCATCTGCAGCGTCAGCGGCGCATACAGCGTCCAGCCCGCCGCCGGCGCACCGCCGGGCATGAAGAACGAGCCGGCCAGCATCAGCGCGGCCGGGATCAGCAGCCAGAAGCTGAGGTTGTTCATGCGCGCGAAGGCCATGTCCGCGGCGCCGATCTGCATCGGGATCATCCAGTTCGCGAAGCCGACGAACGCCGGCATGATCGCCCCGAACACCATGATCAGGCCGTGCATCGTGGTGAACTGGTTGAACAGCTCGGGGTTCACGAATTGCAGGCCGGGCTTGAACAGCTCGGCGCGGATGCCCAGCGCCAGCAGGCCGCCGATCATCAGCATCGTGAAGCTGAACAACAGGTACATCGTGCCGATGTCCTTGTGGTTGGTGGCGAACACCCAGCGCCGCCAGCCGCTCGGGGCGTGGCCGTGATCGTCGTGGGCGTGATCGTGGCCATGGGCGTGGCCGTGTTGGTCGAGAACTGCGCTCATGGGCGAAACCTCTTTGGCGATGCTGGATTACTTGCGCGCGGCGACGACTTCTTTGGGCTGCACGATCTGCCCGGTCTTGTTCGTCCACGAATTCTTGGTGTAGGTGATGACAGCGGCCAGCTCGGTGTCCGACAGCTGCTTCCACGCCGGCATCGCGCCGTTGGCCGCCCCGTTGAGCACGGTGGCGATCTGCTTGCCCTTGTCGCCATCGAGCACGATGGCCGATCCGACCAGCGGCTTGATCGGGCCGGCACCCATGCCGCTGGCCTGGTGGCAGGCGGCGCAGTTGGCGTTGTAGACCTTCTCGCCGCGCGCGACGAGTTCAGCGAGCTGCCATTCCTTGGCCGGGTCGTCGGCCAGCGCCGCCATCGCCTTCTTCTTGCCGTCGACCCACGCGGAGTAGTCGGCCTGGCTGAGCACCTTGACGTGGATCGGCATGTAGGCGTGCTCCTTGCCGCACAGCTCGGCGCACTGGCCGTAGTAGTCGCCGATCTTCTCGGCGCGGAACCAGGTGTCGCGCACGAAGCCGGGAATGGCATCCTGCTTGACGCCGAAGGCCGGCACCATCCAGGCGTGGATCACGTCGTTGGCGGTGGTGATGATGCGGATCTTCTTGTCCACCGGCACCACCAGCGGGTTGTCGACCTTGAGCAGGTAGTTGTCGATGGCCTCCGGCTTGCCGCTGTTGCTCATCGCGCGGTGCGTCGCGTCCAGCGCCGACAGGAAGGCGATGCCCTCGCCTTCGCCCTTCATGTAGTCGTAGCCCCACTTCCACTGGTAGCCGGTGGCCTTGATGGTGACGTCGGCGTTGGTGGTGTCCTTCATCGCCACCACCACCTTGGTCGCCGGCAGCGCCATGAAGATCACGATGATGAACGGCACCACCGTCCAGGCGATCTCGACGGCGACGCTCTCGTGGAAGTGGGCCGGCTTGGCACCCTTGGACTTGCGGTGCTTGATGATCGAATAGAACATCACGCCGAACACGCCGATGAAGATCACCGTGCAGATGATCAGCATGAAGTTGTGCAGCCACTGCTGCTCGACCGCGATGCGGGTCACCGGCGGGTGCAGGTCGAGCTGGTTCACCGCCGGGCCGCCGGGCAGGCTGTTGACGGCCAGCGCTGCCGACGTCGCGAGGGTGGCACCCAGCAGCAGGCCGGCCTGGGCCGCACGTTGGCAGAGCGAGGAGAGGTGGGTCATCGTCGTCACTTCGGTTCCGGAATGGGGGAGTTCAGTTCGGTGGCCGCGGGCAGCGGCCGGTGCGCACGCAGTGCGGCGCGCAACTCGCACGCCAGCGGCGTGCGCATCTCGGGCCGCAGGTAGCGCCCGACGCACGAGCGGCGCCCGTCGCCCGACAGCTCGACCAGCGAACCTTCGCCATGGCGCGGTTCCACCCGCACCCAGGCGGCGCGGAACTGCGTGCGTTCGGCCTGCCGGCCATGCCGATGCTCGACGCACAACGCGTTGCCGGCCAGCGTGATGCGCTCGTGATCGGTGGCGTGGCGCGCATAAACCAGCAGGGCCAACCCGACCAGCAGCAACTCGACACCGGCAAAGGCCAGCACCGGCGAGGCGCCCTGCCAGGTGAAGGCCAGCGCGATCGCCAGCGACAGCACGCACAGCGAGGCGTACGCGCCGAACAGTTGCGCCGGCGTGAACGAACAGTTGCGCCGCAGGATCCACTGCAGTCCGTCGGCGCCGCCACCTTCCAGCGCCCGGGCGAAGCGCCATGCCCCTTGCGGGCCGGCAGCAGGCGCGGACCAGCGATGGGGGGCAGTGGTGGTGGTCATCGGGTGGTTGGCAGTGGGTCAGCGCGACCGGCGGCGATGCCGGCACCTGCAGCGCGCGCAGCGCTGGAAATTAAGCAGCCGCGGATTTTAGCCCAGCCTCCGGCACACCCCGCTTCAGCCCGTCGATCGGCGCGCGCGACGCGCCATCGCGCGCAAGTCGTCGAGCGGCACGCGCGTTTCCTCGGCCAGTCGCGGCCGCGGCGGTGGGTTGAAGGCGTGGCCATACACCAGCTCGAAATCGAGCGCGATGCGCCCGTCGGCGCCGGCACGCTCGTGCAATGCCGCCTTCAGGCGATCGCGCCAGCGCGGTGTGCGCAAGCCGGCATGGCGTGCCGGATCGGCGTTGCCGCCGAGCGTGCGCAACTCGGCCAGCAGGGCATCGGCAGTGGCCCACGTCAAGGTCAGTCGCTCCTGATCCATCACCGGGTCGGCGAACCCGGCCGCCACCAGCATGTCGCCCAGATCGTGCATGTCGGTGAACGGCGCGTGCGCCGCACCCCAGCCGGCCTCGCGATAGAGATCGCGCAGGCCGCGCAAGGTGTCCGGCCCGAGGGTCGAGAACATCAGGAAACCGTCGACGGCCAGGGCCCGGCGCCAGCGCTGCATCAGCGCCTGCGGGTCGGGCTCCGCGTGCAGCATCATGTTGGCCCACAGCAGCTGCCCCGACGCTGCCGCCACGGCCTCGTCCTCGACGGCCACCGTCGCACGCCGCCAGCGTCGCGCGGTCCACCACGGCGCGCTTTCGTGTGTGCGCGCCACTGCGATGCCCGCCGGCTCGACGCTCAACCAGCGTGCCTGGGGATACGCCTGCGCGAGCGCGTCGCGCCCGCCGCCGGCATGGGCCCACCAGTCGATCACCACGGACGGCATCTGGCGGATCACCGGCAGCCGCTCGGCCATGCGCCGCGCCACCTCGACGTGCAGCCACGGTGCCGCCGGCGCCCGGGCCTGGCGCGCGATCGAGCGCGTCAGCGCGACGCGGTCGATCGCGCGCCGGGGCGGGGGGTCGTCACGGGCCATGGGTTCGTTGTGGTCGCCCGCGATCGGACGGTGACCGTCGTTCGTGAGGGCGGGGCAGTATATTGAGCCGATGCTTGTGCAACGCCCCGCCAGCGTGCGCGCCCTGTTGCCCACGCAGTGCGCGGTGTGTCGCGGCTGGAGCCGCTGCCGCATTTGCGACGACTGCATACGACGCCATGCGAGGCCGGTGCCGCGCTGCAAGATCTGCGCGATTGCCGTCCCCGCCGGCACCGCGGCGTGCGGCGCCTGCCTGCACACGCCGCCGCCGTATGCCCGCAGCATCGCCGCGGTGGACTACGGCTTCCCCTGGAGTGACCTGGTATCGGCATTCAAGTCGCGCGCGGCACTCGATCTCGCCCCGGCCCTGGCCGGCCTGCTGGCTGCTGCCGTGCAGGCCGCGGGCGACGCGCCTCGCCCGTCACTGGTATTGCCGGTGCCGCTCGGCAGCGAGCGCCTGGCCGAGCGCGGCATGAACCAGGCCTGGGAACTGGCGCGGCGCGTCGCCGGCACGCTCGGCATCGAGACCACCCCGCTGTTGCTGCGCCGGCTGATCGACACCGCGCACCTGGCCGACCTGCCGCGTGCGCAGCGCGCCGCACGCATTCGCGGCGCATTCGGCATCGCCCCGGGCCAGGCCCATCGCCTGCGCGGCCGGCATGTGGCGCTCGTCGACGACGTGATGACCACCGGCGCCACGGCGGCCGAAGCGGCGCGCGTACTGCTGGCGGCCGGCGCGAGCGAGGTCCATGTGTGGGCGCTCGCGCGCACGCCTGCACCGTCATGACAACCCCTGGCTCGCTGCGCTCGCATCCCCCGAGGGGAGCTCGGGCCGCTTGGGAGCGGCCCGGCGCTGGCCCGAGGTGACGACAATGTTGCGATGTTCCACATCGTCCTGGTCCAGCCCGAGATTCCGCCGAACACCGGCAACGTGATCCGCCTGGCTGCCAACACCGGCTGCACGCTGGACCTGATCGAACCGCTGGGGTTTTCGATGGACGACAGGCAACTGCAGCGGGCCGGGCTCGACTACCACGAGTACGCGCCGGTGCGCCGCCATGCATCGTGGCCGGCGTTCGTCGACGGCGTGCGCCCCGACCCGGCCCGCTGCTTCGCCTTCACCACCCGTGGCGGCCGGGGCCTGGCCGATGTGGCGTGGCAGGCCGGCGATTGGCTGGTGTTCGGCAGCGAAACGGCAGGATTGCCGGCCGCGCTGCGCGCGAGTTTCGCGCCCGCGCAATGCGTGCGCCTGCCGATGCGCGCCGGGCCAGCGCAGCCTGAACCTCAGCAATGCCGTCGCGGTGGCCGTGTTCGAGGCCTGGCGCCAGTGCGGCTACGAGGGCGGCGCGTGACCTGGGCGCCTCACGCTTCCGCGCGCGGCCCGCGCCCCATCAGCGAGCGCACCGCATCGAGCACCGTCAGCTGCCCGTCGAGCACACCGACCACCGCCTCGGTGATCGGCATCTCGACGCCGGCTGCGTGCGCCCGCGCCAGCACCATCGGCGCACTGTGCACCCCTTCGGCGACATGCCCCAGTGCGGCCAGCACCTGCGTCAGCGCCGTGCCGGCGGCGAGCCGCAGGCCGACCTGGCGGTTGCGCGACAAGTCGCCGGTGGCGGTGAGCACCAGGTCGCCGAGCCCCGACAGGCCCATGAAGGTCTCCGGCCGGGCGCCCAGCGCGACGCCCAGCCGCGTCATCTCGGCCAGGCCGCGCGTGATCAGCGCAGCGCGCGCATTCAGGCCGGGCCGGCCCGGTTGATCTGCGCCGAGCGCGGCGCCGGCCGCCAGGCCGTCGCACAGGCCGGTGGCGATCGCCATCACGTTCTTCACCGCGCCGCCGACCTCGACGCCGATCGCATCGGCGCTGGTGTAGACGCGCAGCAGATCGGTGTGGAAGGTCGCGGTCGCCGCCTGGCACAGTGCTTCGTCGGCACTGGCCGCCACCAGGGCCGTGGGCTGACCGCGCGCCACTTCCTCGGCAAAGCTCGGGCCCGACAGCACGCCGGCACGCGCATGCGGGCGCAGCTCGCTGGCGATTTCGTGGCCGAGCCGGCCGCTGCCGGCCTCGAAGCCCTTGCAGACCCACAGCACGCGGGCGTCGTCGGGCACGCTCGCAAGCATCGCGCGCAGGCCCGACATCGGCGTGGCGATCACCACCAGGCCGTCTTCGGCGTGGGCCAGCGCCGCGCCGAGATCACTGGTGACGGCCAGCGCCGGCGGCAATGCCACGCCGTCGAGGTAGCGCCGGTTGGAGCGCGCCGAGGCCATCTCGCGCGCGTGATGCGCATCGCGCGCCCACAACTGCACCGCGTGGCGCGGCGCGGCCTGCACCGCGAGCGCGGTGCCCCAGGCGCCGGCACCGAGGATGGTGATGTTCATGCTGCAGATGATCGCAGGCCAGCGCCGGGCCGCTCCCAAGCGGCCTGCGCTCCCCTCGGGGGATGCGAGCGCAGCGAGCTTGGGGTCGTCACGACAGGCCAGCGCCGGGCCGCTCCCAAGCGGCCTGCGTTCCCCGGGGATGCGAGCGCAGCGAGCTTGGGGTCGTCAGTTCAGAATGATGCGCGGCGCTTCGTCGCCGCCATTGCCCTGCGCCGCGAGTTGCTGCTGCTGGGCCTCGAACATGGCCTGGAAGTTCACCTCCGAAAGCACCACCGGCGGGAAGCCGGCGCGGGTGCAGACATCGGAGACGATCGCCCGCAGGTACGGGTAGACCATGCCCGGGCAGGCGATGCCGAGGATGGCCTGCATCTGGTCGTCGGGCAGGTTGCGGATCTCGAAGATGCCGGCCTGCTTGGCCTCGATCAGGAACAACGTGCGGTCCTGCACCTTGGTCGTGACCGTGGCGGTGACGCAAACCTCGAACACGCCGTCGGCAATGGTTTCGGCCGACACGCCGAGGTTGATGTCGACCTGCGGCTGCTGCTGCTCGAGCAGGATCTGCGGCGAGTTCGGCTGCTCCAGCGACAGGTCCTTCAGGTACATGCGCTGGATGTTGAAAACGGGGTTGGTCTCTTGCGGCTCGGCCATGGTGGTGGGCTTCCAATGAAACAAACCCGCAGCGGCTGCGGGTTGGGGCGCGAATTATCGCGCAGCGCGGATGGCTGCCCTGGCGGGCGCTCAGCCCAGCAACGGCAACAGGCCGCCGCGCTGGTCGAGCGCGATCAGGTCGTCGCAGCCGCCGACATGGGTGTCGCCGATGAAGATCTGCGGCACCGTGCGGCGCCCGGTCAGCGCGATCATGTGCTGGCGCTGCGCCGGCTCCAGATCGACCCGCACCTCGTCGATCGCCGCCACGCCGCGCTGCTTGAGCAGTGCCTTGGCGCGGATGCAGTAGGGGCACACCCGCGTGGTGTACATGCGAACGGGATTCTTCATGCGGCAGAGTGAAGGCAATGCGGTCACGCGATTGTCGCGTGACCCCGATTTCCTTGCAGGCGCCGGGCCGGCAGCCTTTTGCTCAGGCCGCGGACTTTTCCACGGGCAGGTTGGCTTCGCGCCACGCCGCGAGGCCGCCGGCGAGCGAGTGCACGTTCTCGTAGCCGGCCTTGCGCAACAGGCCGACGGCGCGCGACGAACGCGCCCCGCTCGCGCAGACCAGCACCACCGGCAGCGCCTTGTTGCTCGGCAGTGCCTTGGCGCCGTCGAGTTGGCCGAGCGGCACGTTGCGCGCGCCGCCCGGGTGGCCGGCAGCGTATTCGGCCGGCTCGCTGACATCGATCAGCACTGCCTTCTCGCGGTTCATCAGGCGCACCGCCTCGACGGTGCCGACCGATGCGCCACCGGCCGCGCCGCCCTTGATCGCCGGCCACAACAGAAAGCCGCCGGAAACCACGGCGGCGGCCACCAGGTGCCAATTCAGAAGCAGGAAGTCCAGCACGTCGCTCGATCAGGTCGTCAAAGGGGGCGGATTATAGAATTCATGCGCCTTTGCACCGCAGCCCCCCTTGCCCCCTGCCATGATCAAGCTCGTGCTGATCCGCCACGGCGAATCGACCTGGAACCTCGACAACCGCTTCACCGGCTGGACCGACGTGCCGCTGACCGCGACCGGCGTGGCCCAGGCGCGCGAGTCCGGGCGCCTGTTGAGGGAGGCCGGCTACGAGTTCGACATCGCCTACACCTCGGTGTTGAAGCGCGCCATCTGGACGCTGTGGCACGCGCTGGACGAGATGGACCGGACCTGGCTGCCGATCGTCAACGACTGGCGCCTGAACGAGCGCCACTACGGCGCGCTGCAAGGCCTGAACAAGGCCGAGACCGCCAAGCAATACGGCGACGAGCAGGTGCTGGTCTGGCGCCGCAGCTACGACACGCCGCCGCCGCCGCTCGGCCCCGGCGACCCGCGCGGCGAACGCGGCGATCTGCGCTATGCCAGGCTCGCCCCGGGCGAGTTACCGCTGACCGAATGCCTGAAGGACACCGTGGCGCGCGTGCTGCCATGCTGGAACGACACGCTGGCGCCGGCCATGCGCGCGGGGCTGCGCATCGTGATCGCCGCGCACGGCAACTCGATCCGCGCGCTGGTGAAGTACCTCGACGGCATTTCCGACACCGACATCGTCGGCCTCAACATCCCCAACGGCATTCCGCTGGTGTACGAGCTCGATGCCGCGCTGAAGCCGCTGCGCCACTACTACCTCGGCGACCCGGAAGTCGCAGCCAAGGCCGCCGCCGCGGTCGCGGCGCAGGGCAAGAAGGCCTGAGACGTTCGGCCTTCGATCGCATTGAACTGCCGGGCCGCATGCGGCCCATTGCAGCCATTCGCGCTCCACGTCCACGCGAGCCAAGGACGCCGGGTGGCCGACTGCGCTCATGTCCCCCGGGGCGGGCTGCGCCCACCCCTCCTCCTTTACTTCGCTCCGCCGGCCACCCGGTGTCCTTGGCCGGCACCCATGTGGCGTTCGACACTCTCGAATACCTGCGCCGGTTGCCGATCAGGCCGGTGGGGCGTTCTGCGGAGCGAAGTAAAGGAGGAGGCGTCGGCCACGGGCCGACGCCGGGGGACATGAGCGCAGCAGAACACCCCGGCGGCCTGATCCACCACGCTGCAGGCATGCTTGCACGACAGGCTCAAGAACCGTCGGCAACGGGCCGCAACCGAACCATTACGCAGGATGTCGCAGGATCGACGAGCGAACGGGAATTCAGCCGGCGGGCGCCAGCGCGTCGCCGATGCGCTCGCGCAGATGGGCGGCGAGCGCGCGGCGATCGGCGTGCGCGGTGGCCTCGGCGTCGAGCAGCTGCACGGTTACCTGCAAGCCGCGCGCGCAGGCCAGGCGCCACAGGCTCTGTGCCAGCGTCGTCTCGCCGAGGAATTCAGCCGCCGGGCTGAAGGCCTGGCCCGGCTGGTGAAAGCGCAGCACCACCGGTTGCGCCGGCGTCGCGGTGGCAATCGCCGCCTGCAGCAGGTTGGCGTGGAACGGCAGCAGGTCGCGGCCGGCACCGGTGGTGCCTTCCGGAAACACCACCACCATGTCGCCGGCGCGCAGCGCATCGGCCATCTGATGCACCACACGCAGCGCGTCGCGCTTGCTCTCGCGTTCGATGAACAAGGTGCCCGCACCGGCCACCAGCCAGCCCAGCAACGGCCAGCGCCGGACATCCGATTTCGAGACGAAGCGCGCGTGCGGCGCCACGGCGTGGATCGCGGCGATGTCGAGCCACGAGACATGGTTGGCGACCAGCAGCGTGGCGCCGGCGCGCGGCCGGCCGTGCACAGTGAGCCCGATGCCGAGCGTGCGCAGCAGCTTGGCCGACCACCATTGAATGCGGGCATGACGCCCGCCGGCATCGAGCGACGGAAAGCGCAGTGCCATCACCGCCATGCCATGCACCAGATGCGCCAGCGTGCGCAGCAGGCGCCAGGCCCCGACCCCCCGGCGCATCACGCCGGCGCGCGCTCGAAAGCCAGGCTGCCGGCCACCAGCGTCGCGACCACGCGGCCGGTCAACTCGAAGCCGCTGCAGGCGAAGGCGAACGGCGTGTGCTTGCCCTGGCTGACCAGCGCGTCGGCGCGCACGGCCCAGCGCGCGGCCGGATCGAACAGGCAGATGTCGGCGACGCCGCCTTCGACCAGGCGCCCGGCACTGGCCGCCAGCGAGCCGATGGCCGGGCCGAGCACGCGCACCGGCTCGCAAGTGATGCGGGCCAGCGTCTGCGCCAGCGGCAGGCGGCGCTGCTCACCCCATTGCAGCGCCAGGCCGAGCAGCAACTCGAGGCCGGTGGCGCCCGGCGCGGCCTCGCCGAACGGCAGCGTCTTCTCGTCGCTGCTGACCGGCGTGTGGTCCGATACCAGCGCGTCGATCGTGCCGTCGGCCAGTGCCGCCTGCAGCGCGTCGCGGTCGCGCTGCTGGCGCAGCGGCGGCGTGACGCGCATCGCCGAGTCGAAGAAGCCGATGTCGACATCGATCAGGTGCAGCGAGTTGATGCTGACATCGGCCGTCACCGGCAGGCCTTCGGCCTTGGCGTGGCGCAGCAGCTCGACGCCGGCCGCACTCGACAGGCGGCACAGGTGCACGCGGGCGCCGGTCACGCGCACCAGCTCGAACAGCGTGTGCAGCGCGATCGTCTCGGCGACCACCGGCACGCCCGACAGGCCCAGCCGCGTCGCCACCGCGCCGCTGGCGGCCACGCCGCCACCGAGCCACGCATCCTGCGGCCGCAGCCAGACGGCGTAACCGTAGGTCGCGGCATACAGCAGCGCGCGCTGCAGCGTCAACGTATTGACGATGGCCGCGTCGGCCTGCGAGAAGCCGACACAACCGGCTTCGGTCAACTCGGCCATCTCGGTCAGCGTCTCGCCGGCCAGGCCGCGCGTCAGTGCGCCGAGCGGGAACAGGCGGCAGCGGCTCAGCGTGCGGGCGCGGAACTTGAGCATCTCGACCAGGCCCGGCTCGTCGAGCGGCGGGTCGGTGTCGGGCAGGCAGACCAGGCTGGTCACGCCGCCGGCCGCCGCCGCCGCCAGCTCGGATTCCAGCATGCCTTCGTGTTCGTGGCCGGGCTCGCGCAGGCGCGCCGCGAGGTCCACCAGGCCGGGGGCGACGACCAGCCCACTGGCATCGAGCGTGCGCTCGGGCGTGAAGTCGCGGCTGACGTCACCGAGCGCGACGACACGGCCGCCGGCGATGGCCAGATCACCGATGCGGTCGAGGCCGCTGGCGGGGTCGACCAGGCGACCGTTGCGAATCAACAGCTTCATGCCTCGTTCCCCGCGATCGTCGACATCACCGCCATGCGCACCGCGATGCCGAAAGACACCTGCGGCAGGATCACGCTGTGCGCGCCGTCGGCCACCGTCGAGTCGATCTCGACACCGCGGTTGATCGGACCGGGGTGCATCACGATGGCACCGGGCTGGGCCAGCGCGAGCTTCTCCGGCGTGAGGCCGAAGTGCTTGAAGAACTCGCCGGCGCTGGGCAGCATCGCGCCGCTCATGCGCTCGTTCTGCAGCCGCAGCATGATGATCACGTCGGCGTCGCGGATGCCCTCGGCCATGTCGTGGCACACGCGCACGCCCATCTGCGCCAGATCGCCGGGCACCAGTGTCTTCGGCCCGACGGCGCGGATTTCGGGCACGCCGAGCGTGGTCAGCGCATGGATGTCGGAGCGCGCCACGCGCGAGTGCACGATGTCGCCGACGATGGCCACCCTGAGTTGGGTGAAGTCGCCCTTGAAGTGGCGGATCGTGTACATGTCCAGCAGCCCCTGCGTCGGGTGCGCGTGGCGGCCATCGCCGGCGTTGATCACGTGCACGTGCGGCGCGCAGTGTTGGGCGATCAGGTACGGCGCGCCGCTTTCGCTGTGGCGCACGACGAACATGTCGGCGTGCATCGCCGAGAGGTTGGCGATGGTGTCGAGCAGGCTCTCTCCCTTCGCGGTGGAGGAGCGCGCGATGTCGAGGTTGATGACGTCGGCCGACAGCCGCTTGGCCGCGATCTCGAAGGTGGTGCGGGTGCGCGTGCTGTTCTCGAAGAACAGGTTGAAGACGCTCTTGCCGCGCAGCAGCGGCACCTTCTTGACGTCGCGCTCGTTGACCGACAGGAACGTGCCCGCGGTGTCGAGGATCTGGGTCAGCACCGCCTTCGGCAGGCCCTCGATCGACAGCAGGTGGATCAGCTCGCCGTGGCGGTTGAGTTGGGGGTTGCGTCGGGACAGCATCAGGCCTCCCGCCGGGCCGCCCCAAGGGAGGCCTGAGCCCCTGGGGCCACGAAGGGGCCCTTGCTGGGCCCTGGGGGCAGCGACGCGGCGAAGCCGCTAGCTTGGGGGTTCTTCATGGCGCGCCTTCTTGCTCGACCCGGAACGAGAACCGGCCCTGGTCATCGCGTGCCAGCGACAGGCGCTGCCCGGGCGCCATCGCCACGCGCGCGGCGGCGAACGCCGGCTCGATCGGCAATTCGCGGCCACCGCGGTCGACCAGCACCGCCAGCGCCACCCCGGCCGGGCGCCCGAAGTCGTACAGCTCGTTGATGACGGCACGGATGGTGCGGCCGGTGTAGAGCACGTCGTCGATGAGCAGGATGCGCTGGCCTTCGATCGCGAAGGGCAGCTTGGTCGCACCGGCACCGGCGGCCAGACCACGCTCGCCGAAATCATCCCGGTGCAGGGCACTCGAGATCACGCCCGGCTCGCCGGGCAGGCCGAGATCGGCATGCAGCCGCGCGGCCAGCCAGGCGCCGCCCGACCAGATACCGACCAGCGCCGCATCGGGCATCGCGCCGAGCAGGCCGCGCACGCCCTGGCGCAGCGCGGCGTACAGCGCTTCGGCGTCGAGGTTGAGGGTCGTGGTCAAGGCAGCCCCCCGTCTGCGCTGGCGCGGGCCGGCGTGGGAGCGGCCCGGCGCTCGGCCTGCGGCACTGGTGACGCCAAATGACTCATGCGGAGTGTTCCCGGAAATGCTGTTCGAGGATCAGCGCCGCCGAAGCGGCATCGACATCGGCCGCGCCGCCGGCCAGGGCCTCTGTCGTCGTGTAGCGCTCGTCGACTTCGTGCACCGCCAGACCGAAGCGGCCGTGCAGTTGGCGCGCAAAGCGCTGGGCACGACGCGTATTGTCGTGCGCCGCGCCGTCGGGGTGGCGCGGCACGCCGACCACCAACGCGGCGGGCTGCCACTCGGCGAGCAGGGCCGCGATGGTGGCGAAGAGCGCGTCGTTGCCGCCATGGGCCAGCGTCGTCAGTGGTGTCGCCGTGCGCGTCAGCGAGTTACCGCTGGCGACGCCGATCCGCTGGGTGCCGAAATCGAAAGCCAGAAACAACGACGGCGCGGCAGCGGGAGCCCGCGCAGCACCGTTCATGCGTGGCCCGCCTCCTGGCTGAGCATGCGCGGGTCGATACCGAGCAGCGACAGCGCGCGGTCGTAGCGCAACTCGATCGGCGTGTCGAAGATCACTTCGGGCCGGGCGTCGACCGTCAGCCAGCCATTGCGGCCGAGTTCGTCTTCGAGTTGGCCGGCGCCCCAGCCGCTGTAGCCCAGCGTGACCAGGATCTTCTTCGGCCCGGCGCCGTGCGACAGCGCCTCGAGCACGTCCTTGCTGGTGGTCATGTCCAGCCCGCCGCCGGGGATCGCCAGCGTCGAGCTGTACGGGCTGGCGGCGTCCGACAGGCGCTCGTGCAGCACGAAGCCGCGCTCGGTCTGCACCGGGCCGCCGAAATACACCGGTGCGTCGGCCAGGTCGTCGCGCGTCAGGCTCAGTTCGACCTTCTCGAACAGGTTCTTCAGCTTGATGTCGATCGGCTTGTTGATCACCAGGCCGAGCGCACCCTTTTCGTTGTGCTCGCACAGGTAGACCACCGCGCCGGCAAAGGTCTCGTCGGCCATACCGGGCATGGCGATCAGGAACTGGTTGGTGAGGTTGATGCGGCCGGCGTCTGCCATGGTGTCCCGATTCTATCGACTGGCCGCGCGCCGCGCCGACGCTGCACCGACAATCCCGCCATGGCCGCCGCCGCCCCGCCCACCCCAGCCGCCGAGCGCTTTTTCGCCCGCCTGGCGCACCACCTCGTGCAGGGCAGCCTGGCCAAGCTGGTGCTGGCCAAGTACCACGGCCCGGCGGCCGACCTGGTGCGCGTGACAGTGCGCCCGCTGATGTTGCGCGAGGTGCCGCACCTGAGCTTCGTCTATACCCACACCACGCGCGACGTCACGCACAACCACTCCGTGGCCGACGGGGTTGCCGCTTTGCGTGTGCTCGTCGGCGCCGAATTCGCCCACGCCCACCTGCTGGCGGCCGGCGAAGACCTCGAGCTGCGCTTCACGAAGCGCGGCAAGGCCAGCCTGCATCAGTCCGCCAATGCGCGCGCCGCCATCGAGCCGCAGGCGCACGACCGCGAGAAGCACCGCCACGTCCCGCTGGACACGCCGTTTCTCGCGGCTCTCGGAGTGACCACGCCCGGCGGCGACCTGGTGCCATCGATGGCGCGCAAGTTCAGGCAGATCAACAAGTTCGTCGAGGTGCTCGACCATGCGCTGCAGGCCTCGCCGCTGCGAGCGCAGGCGCACCTGCGTGTCGCCGATTTCGGCAGCGGCAAGGGCTACCTGACCTTCGCGGTGCACCACCATCTGCGCCATACGCTGGGCCGCGATGCGGTGGTCACCGGGGTCGAGCTGCGACCCGAGCTGGTGCGGCTTTGCAGCGACGCAGCCGCACGGCTGGCGCTGGACGGGCTGCGCTTCGAGCAAGGCGACGTGCGCGAGCGGCCGGTCGAACCGCTCGACATCATGATCGCGCTGCACGCCTGCGACACCGCCACCGATGTCGCGATCCACCTCGGCATTCGCGCCGGCGCGGCGCTGATCGTCTGTTCGCCGTGCTGCCACAAGCAGTTGCGGCCGCAATTGACGAGCCCGCCGGTGATGGCGCCGATGCTGCAGCACGGCATCCACCTCGGCCAGCAGGCCGAGATGCTCACCGACAGCCTGCGCGCGCTGCTGTTGCAGGCCCATGGCTACGACACCCAGGTGTTCGAGTTCGTCAGCCTCGAGCACACCAGCAAGAACAAGATGATCCTGGCCGTCAAGCGCGAGCAACCACTGCCGGCCGAGCCGGTGCTGGCGCAGATCCGCGCCCTCAAGGACTTCTACGCCGTGCGCGAGCATTGCCTGGAAACGCTGCTCGGCGCGGATCGATGAACAGCAAGCCGCTCGACACCGCGCTGGTCTGGTTGCGCCGCGACCTGCGCGCCGACGACAACGCCGCGCTGTACCACGCGCTGCGCGCCGCACGCCGGGTCTGGTGCGCGTTCGTCTTCGACAACGCGATCCTGGATGCGCTGCCGCGCGCGGATCGCCGGGTCGAATTCATCCGCGACAGCCTGCTCGGCCTGGATGCGCAGTTGCGCGCGCTGGCGGCCTCGCACGGCATCGAGGGGGTGGCGCTGCTGGTGCGGCACGGCCACGCCGTGCAGGCCCTGCCGCAACTGGCCGCCCAGCTGCACGTGCAGGCGGTGTACGCCAACCACGACGACGATCCGAACGCGCTGGCGCGCGATGCCCACGTGCGCGGCGCGCTCGCCACGGCCGGCATCGCGCTGCACACCAGCAAGGACCACGTGGTGTTCGAGCGCAGCGAGGTGCTGACGCAGAGCGGCAACCCCTACAGCGTTTTCACGCCCTACAAGAACGCCTGGCTGAAGAAGCTCGAGCCGTATTACCTGAAGGCCTACCCGGTGGCGCACCACGCGGCCGCACTGGCCGCCGTGCCGCCGGGCGTGAGCACCGGCGTGCCGACGCTGGCCGAGATCGGGTTCGAGGCGACGGACTTGCACACGCTCAAGATGCCCAGCGGCAGCGCCGGCGCCCAGGAATTGCTGGCCGACTTCCTCGGCCGCATCGACCGTTACGCCGACACGCGAGACTTCCCGGCGGTCAAGGGCCCGAGCTACCTATCGACGCACCTGCGCTTCGGTACGGTGTCGGTGCGCCAGCTCGCTCGCGAGGCCTGGCGGCGCAGCCAGGCGGGTTCGCGCGGCGCCGAGGTCTGGCTGTCGGAGCTGATCTGGCGCGACTTCTATCACCAGGTGCTGCACCACCATCCGCATGTGGTCGCGCACGCATTCAAACCGGAGTACGACCGCATCCACTGGGAACATGGCAAGCATGCCGAGGTGCTGTTCGCCGCGTGGTGCGAGGGCCGCACCGGCTATCCGCTCGTCGACGCCGCGATGCACCAGATCAACCACACCGGCTACATGCACAACCGCCTGCGCATGGTGGTGGCCAGCTTCCTGGTCAAGGACCTCGGCATCGACTGGCGCTGGGGCGAACGCTACTTCGCCGAAAAACTCAACGACTTCGACCTCGCCGCCAACAACGGCGGCTGGCAATGGGCGGCGTCGACCGGCTGCGATGCACAGCCGTACTTCCGCATCTTCAACCCGGTGTCGCAGAGCGAGAAGTTCGATGCCGACGGCAAGTTCATCCGCCGTTACCTGCCGGCACTGGCCGGGCTGCCCGACAAGCTGATTCACGCCCCCTGGCTGGCACGGCCGATCGACCTGGCCGCGGCGGCGCTCGAACTCGGCCGCGACTACCCACGGCCGGTCATGCAGCACGAGGCCGCCCGCACCAAGACGCTCGAGCGCTACGCGGTGGTCCGAACCGCGCGCTGAAGATCGCGCACGTCAGGCCGCCTTCTCGCCCTCGGCGTCGGGTGCCTTGGTGTGCTTGATGAACAGGTGCGCGGCCCAGATGCCGACCTCGTAGAGCAGGCACATCGGGATCGCCAGCGCCAGCTGGGAGACCACGTCGGGCGGCGTGATGACGGCGGCGATGATGAAGGCCAGCACGATGAAGTAGCCGCGGAAGGCCTTGAGCTTTTCGAGGCTGACCAGCCCGATGCGCGCCAGCACGATGACCACGATCGGCACCTCGAAGGCGGCACCGAAGGCGATGAACATCGTCAGCACGAAGCCGAGATAGGCCTCGATGTCGGGCGCCGCGGTGATGCTCTTCGGCGCGAAGCCCTGGATGAACTTGAAGACCTGGCCGAAGACGAAGAAGTAGCAGAAGGCCACGCCGACGAAGAACAGCAGCGTGCTCGACACCACCAGCGGCAGCACCAGCTTCTTCTCGTGGCTGTACAGGCCCGGCGCGACGAACGACCAAGCCTGGTACAGCACCACCGGCAGTGCCAGCAGGAAGGCCGCCATCAGCGTGATCTTCAACGGCACGATGAACGGCGAGATGACGTTGGTCGCGATCAGCGTCGCGCCCTTGGGCAGCGCAGCCACCAGCGGCGCGGCCATCAGGTCGTACAGGCCGGCGGGTCCCGGCCACAGGCACAGCACGCCGAAGGCGATGCCGACCGCGAGCAGCGCCCGGATCAGGCGGTCGCGCAACTCGACGAGGTGCGAGACGAACGGCTGCTCGGTGCCGGCGAGTTCGTCTTCCTTGTTGCCCGGGCTGCTCATTTGCCGAGCGGCCGCGGTCGGAAACGGGCCACTCGCGCCGCGCCCGACAAGGCCTTGGTACGGATGCCCTGGCGCTGCTTGTACCAGGCCGGCATCGCGCCGCGCTTCAGGCGCCAGTTCTTCTTCGGGTGCCGGTATTCGGGCGGCGGCGTCGCCAGGGCGCCGTCTTCGCCCGCGGTGGTCGCCGCCGCGGCGGGCGGCAGGCCATCTTCCCAGCTGCGTTGAAGTTCAGTGGTGGCCGCGTTCATCTCGCGGTTGACGGTCTGTTCGACGTCGCGCGCCGCGCCCTCGAACTCGCTCTTCATCTTCTGCAATTCTTCGAGTTCGATCGAGCGGTTGACCTCGGCCTTGACGTCGGCCACGTAGCGCTGGGCCTTGCCGATCATGTGACCGACGGTGCGCGCGACGCGCGGCAGCTTCTCCGGCCCGATGACGATCAGTGCCACCGCGCCGATCAGCGCAATCTTGTCGAAACCGAAGTCGATCATGGAGTCAGCAGGACTTCAGTGCCACAGCGCAAGTGACCGCAGGCCAGCGCCGGGCCGCTCCCCAGCGGCCTGCGCTCCCCCTGGGGGGCGACGCCGGAGGCGTCTTGGGGCCGTCATTGCTTCAGGACTTTGTCTTCGCTTCGACGTCGACAGTGTTCGCGTCGGCCGCCTTCTGGGTGGCTGTCACCTGCTGCGTGGGCGCCGCGGCGCCACCTTCGGGCGTCGCTTCGCCGCCGGACTTCATGCCGTCCTTGAAGCCCTTGACCGCACCGCCGAGGTCCGAGCCGATGTTCTTCAGCTTCTTGGTGCCGAAGATCAGCACCACCACCAATAGCACGATCAGCCAATGCCAAATGCTGAACGATCCCATGACGTTCTCCGACGAAGACTCAATGTGGGGATTCTAGGTCAGCCCCACCCCAGCCGTGGCGCCGGGGACGCGGTGATCACCCTTTGGCCCAGGGACGCGGCCCGCCCATCACGTGCATGTGCAGGTGCTGCACTTCCTGGCGGCCGTCCGGCCCGGTGTTGATGACATGGCGGTAGCCGTTGGTGATGCCCAATTCCAACATCAACCGGCTGCTCAAGACCATCATGCGGCCCAGCAGGTCCGCGTGTTCCGGGCCGACGTCGACCATCGACACCAGATGCCGCTTCGGGATGATCAGGATGTGCACCGGCGCCCAGGGGTGGATGTCGTGAAAAGCCAGCATCTGCTCGTCTTCGTAGGCTTTCCTGGCCGGGATCTGGCCGGCGACGATCTTGCAGAAGATGCAATTCGGATCGGCGGACATGCGACGGGTTCCCTTCAGTCGTCGGTTCAGGCGATCGGCGACGGCATCACCGGCTTGCCGTCGTTCAACTTGAGCCAGCCCTTGACGACGCGATAGATGGCCCAGACCCAGGCCACGAACAGCACGATCACGCCCAGGCCGAGCGCGAAGATCAGGATGAAACCGAGCACGCCCCACAGCAGGCCCCACCAGAAGGTGCGGATCTGCCAATTGAAATGGCTCTCGTAGAGCGTGCCGGCGACGTCGTCGCGCTTGACGTAATTGATGATCAGCCCGACCAGCGCCGTCACGCCGAAGGCGAAGCTCAACGCCTGCAGCGCGTAGACCACCGTCGTGATGGTCTTCAGGCTGGCCAACTCTTCGCTCGTCTTGCCCGAGCCGGCATCGACCACGGTATTCATCAGCTGCCCTCCTCGTCACGGCTTTGCGCCTTGCGCAAGGCGAATTCCTCGAGGCCCGACCGGCCCTCGCGGCGCTCGAGTTCGGCCAGCACGTCGGCCGGCTTCAGGCCGAACTGTGCCAGCGCGATCATCGAATGGAACCACAGATCGGCGACCTCGCCGACCAGCCGATCGCGGGCGCCGTCCTTGGCCGCCATCACGACCTCGGTGGCTTCTTCGCCGACCTTCTTCAGGATCGCATCGGTGCCCTTGTGAAACAGCCGCGCAACGTAGCTTTTGTCCGGGTCGCCGCCGCGGCGGGCCTCGATCGCCGCGGCCAGCCGCGCGAGGGTGTCGTTGCCGGTCGTCATTTGTAGATGGCCTCCGGGTCCTTGAGCACCGGCTCGATGCTCTGCCAAACGTTGCCCTCGAGCTTCTGAAAGAAGCACGAATGGCGACCGGTGTGGCAGGCAATCGAAGGGGTCGCGGGATCGTGGCCGAGCTGCGTGACCTTCAGCAGCACGACGTCGTTGTCGCAATCGAGGCGGATCTCGTGCACCTGCTGCACATGGCCGGAGGCCTCGCCCTTGGCCCACAGCCGCTGCCGCGAACGGCTCCAGTAGACGGCGCGGCCGAGTTCGGCGGTCTGCGCCAGCGCGTCGCGGTTCATGAAGGCGAACATCAGCACGTCGTTGCTGCCGACTTCCTGCGCGATCACCGGCACGAGGCCGTCGCGGTCCCACTTCACGGCGTCCAACCAGTCCATGCAGGCAGTTTAGTGCGTGGCGCCGCCAAAACCGCGCTCGTCGGCCAGCCAGGTCAGCACCGGCAAGGTGCCCGGCAGCAACGGCGCCACGTCGACAGGCAGCGTCTGCCAGGCCATCTGCTGGGCCTCGCGCATCTCGAAGTCACCGTGCCAGGCGAAGACCTTGCAGAAGTGCAGGCGCACCAGCGCGTGCGGGTAGTCGTGCAGCGTCGTCCTCCAGGGCTGCGCGGCGCCGATCGTGATGCCGAGTTCCTCGTGCAGTTCGCGCCGCAGCGCGGCCTCGATCGACTCGCCGGCCTCGACCTTGCCGCCCGGGAACTCCCAGTGGCCGGCGTAGACCTTGCCCGCCGGGCGCGAGGTGATGAGGAAGCGCCCCTCGGTATCGATCAACACACCGACGGCCACATCGACCGGCTCGCGTTCAGTCATGGCAATGCCCGCCCGGCCGCCCGAAGGGCATTGAGCCCCCTTGGGGGGTAGCGAACGAAGTGAGCTTGGGGGCTCACCGTTCTTCACGGCCCGAGAAATCGCGGGCGAACTGGTAGGCGACGCGGCCCGATCGCGACCCGCGCTCGAGCGCCCAGACCAGCGCCTCGGGCCGCGCCGCTTCGATGCGCGCGGCGTCGGCGATGCCGAAATGGCGCAACCACTGCGCGACGATGGCCAGGTACTCGGCCTGCGTGAACGGGTAGAAACTGACCCACAGGCCGAAGCGCTCCGACAGCGAGATCTTCTCCTCGACCACCTCACCGGGGTGGACTTCGCCGTCCTCGGTGTGGGTGTACGTCAGGTTCTCCGCGCATGTACTCGGGCAGCAGGTGGCGGCGGTTGCTGGTGGCGTAGATCAGCACGTTGTCGCTGGCCTGCGCCACCGAACCGTCGAGCATCGACTTCAGCGCCTTGTAGCCGGGCTCGCCCTCGTCGAACGACAAGTCGTCGCAGTAGACGATGAAGCGTTCGGTGCGCTCGGCAACCTGATCGACGATGTCGGGCAGATCGACCAGGTCGGTCTTGTCGACCTCGATCAGGCGCAGCCCCTGCGGCGCGAACTCGTTCAGGCAGGCCTTGATCAGCGAGCTCTTGCCGGTGCCGCGGGCGCCCGTCAGCAGCACGTTGTTGGCGGCGCGGCCGGCGACGAACTGGCGCGTGTTGCGCAACAGCCGCTCCTTCTGCGGCTCGACCTCCTTCAGGTCCGCGAGCCGGATCGTCGCCACGTGGCGCACCGGTTCGAGCGCCCCGACGCCACCGCGCTTGCGGTAGCGGAAGGCGATCGAGGCCTGCCAGTCGGGCGCGGTCGGCGGTCGCGGCAGCACCGCCTCGAGGCGGCCGAGCAGCGCCTCGGCGCGGGCAATCAGGGTTTCGGGCGTGGGCTTCATCGCGAAGTAACGGGCAGGGCGTGCACCGCATTGTCGGCGACGACGAAGACGCGATCGCCGGCCTCGCGCACGATCGGGTGCATGCCGGTGAAGGCGCCGAACGCCGGCAGCACGCCAACCGCCGCGCCGAATTGAAAACACGGCAGGCGCAGGCGGTCGATGCCGCGGCCGACGACCGTGCAGGGGTGGTTGTGCCCGGCCAGCACATAGAGCCCAGGCCGCGCCGCCGGCCGGTGGCACAGCGCCAGCCCGGGTGCCGCGGCGAGCTGCAGCGGTTCGTCGACACACTGCACGTGCAGCGCCGCCGGAGGGTCGCCCGCCCGGTCATCGTGGTTGCCGCGCACCAGCACCAGTTCGACGCCGGCATGGCGCTCGCGCCAGCGGCCGAATGCTGCCAGCGTGGCGGGCGCCTGCCCGCGCGCCGAATGCAACAGATCGCCGAGGAAGACCACGCGGTCGGCGCCGTGCGCGTCGATCAGTGCGCCGAGCCGGTCCAACGTCTCGGTGGTGGTGCCGCGCGGCACCGGCACGCCGAGCCGCCGGAAGCTCACGGCCTTGCCGATGTGGGCATCGGCCACCAGCAAGGTGCGCTCGGCCGGCCACCAGGCCGCCTTCTGCGGCAGCAAATGCAGCGTGTGGCCGCCGACTTCGACGCGGCACATCGCGGCGCCGGCGCTCAGGCCGTGAACAGGTGCAGTGCCGCGTCCAGGTGCTCGGTCGGGCTGCGCTTGAAACCCGAGCGCGCATAGCGCTGCAAGCGGCCGACCGCGAACGCGGTCAACGCCGACGCCTGGGCATTGCCATCGACGGTGGGTTGCGGCGAGCCGGCGGCCTCCGCGGCAGCGCGCAGGCTCTGGCGCAGCTGCGACTCGACGCGGTCGAAGAACTGGTTCATGCGCGCGATCAGGCGTTCGTGCTCGAACACCAAGGCATCGCCGACCATGACCCGCGTCATGCCGGGGTTCTTCTCGCCGAACTGCAGCACCACCGCGAGCATCTTGGCCGCCTGCTGCGCACCGGAAGGCTCGCGCTCGACGATCTGGTTGATCAGCGTGAAGACGCTCGACTCGATGAATTCGATCAGGCCCTCGAACATCTGCGCCTTGCTGGCGAAGTGGCGGTACAGCGCGGCTTCGCTGACCGACAGCTTCGCCGCCAGCGCCGCGGTGGTGATGCGATCCGCACCGGGCTCCTCGAGCATCTGCGCCAACGTCTGCAGGATCTGCACGCGGCGCTCGCCCGGCTTCGGGCGCTTGCGCACCTTTTCGGGCTTGGGCTGTGCGGCAGCGCCGCCGTCACCAGCCGCCGCGGCTTCGTCGTCGATGGCGTCCGCCGGTTCGTCGGGCAGCTCGGGGGTCACGGCAGGCGTCTCTTGTGCAATTGTTGTAGCGAAGAGATTCTTGCACACACATATGCGGGCTTCCGGTGCAGGTAAACACCAACTTTCGCCCGCGGCGTGATGTGTTTCGCAGCCTGTCGGGCCCAGCGTTGCATCCACACCGTGGCCATGCCGACCCGGCGCGCCGCTTTCTGGTGATCGAGCGTGTCTTCGACCAGCACGCAGCGCGACGGCGCCACGCCCAGCCGCACCGCCACGCGTCGCAGCATCCGCGCATCGGGCTTGGGCCGCAACTGGCCGAACATCCGCATGTCCTCGATCGACAGCACGCCGTCGAACATGGGCCCGATGCCGAGCGCACCGATCACGCGCTCGGCGTACGCCCGCGGCGCATTGGTCAGGATGAACTTGCGCCCGGGCAGCTGGCGCAGCGCGTCGAAGTCATGCGGGTGGCCGTGCACGCGGCCCTCCAGCCCCGGCAGCAGATGGGTGTGGTGCAGGAAGTGAGCCGCCTTGACGCCGTGGTGGCGCACCAGGCCGAGCAGCGTCGCCCCATAGCGCTGCAGGTACTCGCTGCGCAGCGCATCGGCCTGCGGCCGCGTGACCGAGAGCTCGCGCTCGATGTACGCCGACATGCCCTCGTTGATGCCGCCGAATGCGGCGAATGACGCGTTATGCAGCGTGTTGTCGAGGTCGAACAGCCAGACCCGGTGCTGCTTCATGGCGGGCTGCATGCCGTAATGGTCTCCAAGCGGACGCCGCGGAACCGGCTCTGCCGGGCCGCCGGCGTCGCCCCCTCGAGGGGGTGCGCCGAAGGCGCTACGGGGGTGGTCAATGACTGCGGATCATCGTGCCGTAGGCCTGGTCGGTCAGGATCTCCAGCAGCATCGCGTGCGGCACGCGGCCGTCGATGATGTGCACCGCGTTGACGCCGCTCTTGGCGGCATCCAGCGCGCCGGCGATCTTGGGCAGCATGCCGCCGGAGATCGTGCCGTCGGCAAACAACTCGTCGATGCGGCGCGCGCGTCAGGTCGGTCAGCAACTGGCCGCTCTTGTCGAGCACGCCCGGCGTGTTGGTCAGCAGCATCAGCTTCTCGGCCTTCAGCACCGTGGCCAGCTTGCCCGCCACCAGGTCGGCATTGATGTTGTAGCTCTCGTTGTGCTCGCCGAAGCCGATCGGGCTGATGACCGGGATGAACTGGTCGTCCTGCAGGGCCTTGACGACCGCTGGGGTCGATGGCGGTGATCTCGCCGACCTGGCCGACGTCGTGCTCGATGTTCGGGTCGTCCTTGTCGACCAGCTTCAACTTGCGTGCGCGGATCAGCCCACCGTCACGGCCGGTCAGGCCCACCGCCTTGCCGCCGGCGGCGTTGATCAGGCCGACGATGTCCTGCTGCACCTCGCCGGCCAGCACCCACTCGACGACCTCCATCGTCTCCTCGTCGGTGACGCGCATGCCCTGCACGAAGGTGCCCTTCTTGCCCAGCCGGGTCAGCGCCTCGTCGATCTGCGGGCCGCCGCCGTGAACCACGATCGGGTTCATGCCGACCAGCTTCAGCAGCACCACGTCCTCGGCGAAATCCTGCTGCAGCGCCGGGTCGGTCATCGCGTTGCCGCCGTACTTGATGACCAGCGTCTTGCCGTGGAACTTGCGGATGTAGGGCAGCGCCTGCGCCAGGATCTCGGCCTTCTCGCGCGGGGCGATGTGGGTCACGTCGGTGAGGTGGGCGGTGGTCATGGCGCGGGCGGGGGTTGGGGTGGGCGGCGTGAAATTGTAGGCAGGCCCCGGGCCGCGGCCGCGGAACTTGTCCTTCCCGCCACACTCCTTGTCAGAAGCCGTTATCCTCCGCTCCCAATGTTGCGCCCCTCGCGTCGCCCTCACCATCGCCTTGCTCTGGCTGGCCATCGTGCTGCTGCCGGTGCGCGCCTGGGCGACGGCGGCCATGCCGATGGCGCTGAGCGGCGGAGCGCGTGACAGCTGATGCAGATCGGCCGACGACGCGCAAGCGCAGCGCCAGCGTGCCCTGCCACGGTGAGCATCACGCCGACGGCAGCGTCTGCCCCGCAGACCTGCTCGCTGTGCGATGTCTGCCACAGCGCGTTCGCCGGCTTGCCCAGCCGCGCAGCCCGCACTGCCGGCACTGCCGCCGGCGGTGCCGCGCGCCGCAGCGGTGCGGCCGGTCGAACCGGCCGTGCTCGCCGGCCCCGAGCGGCCGCCCCGAATCGTCCTCGCCTGAACGGCGCGCTGGCCGTGCGCAAGCGCGCACGGCCGGACTGCCGTGTCGAAGCCCTGCCCGGTGGCGCGCTGCCGCCGCGGCGCACACCAGCTCTCCCGAGTCTCGCGAGGACCGCATGTTCCGATTCCTGTTTCAATGGCGCTTGCCGGTGGCCGTGCTGGCCGTTGTTGCCGGCGCGGCCGACGCCCAGACGGCTGCGCCAGCGTCGACGCCACCCCGGCGGCCGACCCGACCCACCGCGCAAGCCGAGGTGCCCGCGGCGCAGTACCGGTCGGCCTTCGCCGGCTACCGCCGCCATGCCGAGGCCGCGCCGACCGCGTGGAAAGACGCCAACGACACCGTCACGCGCATCGGCGGCTGGCGCGCCTATGCCCGCGAGGCCGCGGCACCCGCAGCCTCGGCGCCGGCCGGCCAGGAGCAGCAGCCATGACAGCCGCAGCGCCCTCCACGCTCGTTGGCTGCGGCACTGCTGGCCGGCTGCGCTTCCTTCAGTGCCGACGGCGGCTTCGGCGTCGGTCGAGCAGACCGCCAAGCAGCGCCTGGGCAAGGACCTCCAGTGGTCGCGCAGCGCGGCCGACCAAGCTGCGATCGACCAGCGCGTCGCGGCGCTGCTGGCCCAGCCGTTGGCGGCCGACGACGCCGTGCAGCTCGCGCTGCTGAACAACCGCGGCCTGCAAGCCAGCCTGCAGGAACTCGGCATCGGCGAGGCCGAACGCGTGCAGGCGGGCCGGCTGCCGAACCCGGGCTTCTGCATTCAGCCGCCTGACGCGCGGCAGCGAGGTCGAACTCGAGCGCGGCCTGCACTTCAACCTCGCCCGCCTGCTGGCGCTGCCGCAGATGCAGCAGCTCGAGGCCCGCCGCTTCGCGCAGACGCAGGGCAGCGTGACGCTGGCCGTGCTGACGCTGGCCGCCGACACGCGCAAGGCCTAGGTCAACGCGGTCGCGGCCGAAGAAACCGTGCGCTACCGGCGCCAGGTGATGCAGGCCGCCGACGCCAGCGCCGAACTGGCGCGGCGCATGGCCCAGGTCGGCAACTTCAACAAGTTGCAGCAGGCGCGCGAGCAGGGCTTCTATGCCGAGCGGCGCTGAACCTGGCGCACGCCGAGCAGGCCCAGCGCGCCACGCGCGAGCGCCTGACGCGCCTGCTCGGCCTGTGGGGCGAGCAGGCTGCCTTCACGCTGCCCGAGCGCCTGCCCGACCTGCCGCCCGCGCCAGCCGAGCGCCGGAGATCGAACGCAGCGCGATGGCGCAGCGCCTGGACGTGCAGGGCGCCAAGCTGGCGGCCGAGCAGACCGCGAAGAACCTGGGCCTGACGCGCGCCACGCGCTTCGTCAACGTGCTGGAGCTCGGTGCCGTGCGCAACAGCTCGAACGAAGCGCCGACACAGCGCGGCTGGGAGCTCGGCTTCGAGCTGCCGCTGTTCGACTGGGGCGACGCGCGCGTGGCCCGCGCCGAGGCGGTCTACATGCAGGCCGTGCACCGCGCCGCCGAAACCGCCGATCAACGCCCGCTCCGAAGTGCGCGAGGCCTATGGCAACTACCGCAGCGCCTACGACATCGCGCGCCACCACCGCGACGAGATCGTGCCGCTGCGCAAGCGGATCGCCGACGAGAACCTGCTGCGCTACAACGGCATGCTGATCGGCGTGTTCGAACTGCTCGCCGACGCGCGCGCGCAGATCGCCTCGCGTCAACGCGTCGATCGACGCGCTGCGCGACTTCTGGATCGCGCAGGCCGACCTCGAGATGGCCCTGATCGGCAAGCCCGGCCTGGCGCCGGCGCCACACCCATGATGACGACGGCCGCCGACGGCGGCGCGGCGCACTGAGAAAGGAAACAACGATGGTTTCCCGACGCAATCTTCTCGGCGCTGCTGGCGTGGCCATGACCGCCGCCACGGTCAGCAAGGTGGCGATGGCCGCGCTGCCCGAACCGGTGATCCAGACCAAGCCCGACACCATGCCGCCGCTGGTGCCCGCCAGCGGCCGGCCCTACAACCCGGTGGTCACGCTCAACGGCTGGACCCTGCCCTGGCGCATGAACAACGGCGTCAAGGAATTCCACCTCGTCGCCGAGCCCGTGGTGCGCGAGATGACGCCCGGCTTCAAGGCCCACCTGTGGGGCTACAACGGCCAGAGCCCGGGGCCGACGATCGAGGTCGTCGAAGGCGACCGGGTGCGCATCTTCGTCACCAACAAGCTGGGCGAGCTGACCAGCGTGCACTGGCACGGCCAGCGCCTGCCCAACGGCATGGACGGCGTGACGGGCCTGACGCAGCCCGGCATCCCGCCGGGCAAGACCTTCGTCTACGAGTTCGTCGCGCGCCGGCCCGGCACCTTCATGTACCACCCGCATGCCGACGAGATGGTGCAGATGGCGATGGGGATGATGGGCTTCTGGATCACCCACCCGAAGGGCAGAAGCATCCGCTGATCGACGAAGTCGACCGCGACTTCGTCTTCCTGCTCAACGCCTACGACATCGAGCCCGGCAGCGCCACGCCGAAGATCATGACGATGCTCGACTTCAACCTGTGGAGCTGGAACAGCCGCATCTTCCCGGGCATCGATTCGCTCAACGTGCGGCAGAACGACAAGGTGCGCCTGCGCATCGGCAACCTGACGATGACCAACCACCCGATCCACCTGCACGGCCACGAGTTCCTGGTCACCGGCACCGACGGCGGGCCGACGCCGAAGTCCACGCGCTGGCCCGAGGTGACGACCGACATCGCGGTCGGCCAGATGCGCCAGCTCGACTTCCTCGCCGACGAAGAAGGCGACTGGGCCTTCCACTGCCACAAGAGCCACCACACGATGAACGCGATGGGCCACGACGTGCCGACGATGATCGGCGTCGACCACCGCGGCGTGGCGCGGCAGATCACCGACCTGATCCCCGACTACATGGTGATGGGCGAACGCGGCATGAAGGACATGACCGAGATGGAGATGCCCCTGCCCGACAACACCGCCGCGATGATGACCGGCAGCGGCCCGTTCGGCGCGGTCGGCATGGGCGGCATGTTCAGCGTCGTGAAGGTGCGTCGGGAGCAGAAGCCCGGCGACTACAGCGACCCGGGCTGGTTCAAGCACCCGCCCGGCAGCGTGGCCTACGAGTGGACCGGCGCACTCGCCGAGCCTGCACGCCCCGTCGCCGCGGGCGGCACGTCGATGCCGCCCCGGGCCCGAACGCGCCAGGACGTCGAAGTCAGGGTCCGCAAACCCGACGGCCATGCCGGCCATTGATGTCGGACCCATCCACCAACAACCCACCCCGAGAAAGCGAGCCGATGAAGACATTGAAGACACTGTTGCTGGTCTCGATGCTGGCAGCCCCCGGCCTGGCCCCCGCACACGGCAATGCCGGCCACAAGAAGGCCGAGGCCGAAGCGGTGCGCAAGGAGCAGAAGGAATGGGGCATCGCCGGCGAGGCCCGGGCCGTCACGCGCACGATCGAGATCCGCATGAGCGACAAGATGCGCTTCACGCCCGACCTGATCGACGTGCGCGAGGGCGAGACGGTCCGGCTGGTGCACCGCAACGGCGGCAAGATGCTGCACGAGTTCGTGCTCGGCACGAAGGACGAACTCGAGGCCCACGCCGCGCTGATGCTCAAGTTTCCGAACATGGAACACGACGAGCCCTACATGGCCCATGTTCCGGCCGGCAAGAAGGGCGAGATCGTCTGGACCTTCAACCGCGCCGGCGAGTTCGACTTCGCCTGCCTGATTCCCGGCCACTACCAGGCCGGCATGGTCGGCAAGGTCAGGGTCAAGGCCACAAGGAGGCCTCGCGATGAGTCTGCAGCGTCGAAGACTCGTGACGGCCGGGATCGCGGCAACCCTCGCCGGAACAGTGTTCGCCGGCCCTGACAAGCCGCAGGTCGAGGTCTGGAAGAGCCCGACCTGCGGCTGCTGCAGGGACTGGATCAAGCACCTCGAAGCCAACGGCTTTTCGGTGCGCGTGTTCGACACCGGCAACACCGGGATGCGCGGCCGCCTGGGCATCCCGGAGAAGTTCGGCTCGTGCCACACCGCCCGCGTCGGCGGCTATGCCGTCGAGGGCCATGTGCCGGCGCGCGAGATCCACCGCCTGCTCAAGGAGCGCCCGGCGGCGGTCGGCCTTGCCGTGCCGCGATGCCGGTCGGCTCACCCGGCATGGACGGCCCCGCGTACGGCGGCCGCCGCGATCCGTATGACGTGTTGCTGGTCAGCCGCGATGGCGGCAGCAGCGCTTTCCAAAGCTACCGTTGAAAGGAAACCCGCCATGAAACCGTTCGTCTTGTCCGTCACTCTCGCCAGCGCCTTGCTGGCCCCCGCGTGGGCCCAACCGAAGGCGGATGAGCATTCCGCACACCATCCCGCCAGCACTGCCGCAGCCGATGAGATGGTCGCCGGCGAAATCCGCAAGGTCGACAAGGGCACCGCCAAGATCACGATCAAGCACGCAGAAATCAAGAGCCTGGACATGCCAGCCATGACGATGGTGTTCCAGGTCAAGGAGCCCGGCCTGCTCGACAAGGTCAAAGCCGGCGACAAGGTGCGATTCAAGGCCGAGCAGACCGGCACCGCCTACGTCGTGACCGCGATCGAGCCGGTTCGTTGAATGCGCTGACAAATGAAACTGAAGCAGAACGGCATTGCCATGATGGGCGGCATGGGCCCGACCCGGACGGGAGCGTCGGAGCCTCATTGCGTTCGCTTCCGCACAGACATTGCCAGGCTGTCAGCGCAGCATCGACTCGACGGAGCCGATCCGTTCCATTGCGGAGAATTCATGAACACGTTGCGCACGCTGGCTCTTGGTGTGGTGCCCTTGTCGGCCAGCGACGCCGCGTTGGCGCAGAGCGGCAACATGATGAACAGTGGCTGGTGGGGCGGCGGGTGGATGGGCGGATACGGCGGGATATGGATGCCGATCTTGCTGGTCGTCGTGGTCGTCGGCGTCGTGCTGATGGTCGTCAAGCGAAAGTGAACTTGCGCTCGCTGGCCCGTCATTGCAGCTCCACCCAACGCCGCGCCGTCACGGTGACGCTGGTGGCGTGGGCGTTCGCGCTGGTGGCGGGGATTGCGAGTGCCTGTCTGCTGCACGATCGCCAAGCGGGCCATGACCAGATATCCGCCACTTCGGCCGAAGCAACGGTCGATGCTGACGGGCACACGAGTACGTGCAACGATTCCTGGGATTTCGCCGCGGCCACGGTGGCCAAGTCAGCGAGCCAGGAGAGCCCCAGCACCTACTGGGGGGCGGCGGCGGTGCAAAGCCACGCTGGCTGCCTGAAACCCGCAGCGAGTGCGGTCACCCGACACCCTCTCGATGACGGCGTGCTTGCCTACGGCCCACCGGGTGCCATCCGGTTTCTGCGCCTGAGGCTTTAGCGCCCTGCCAGCGCCGTTCGCACTCGGAGTTTCGACTTCGAGCATGGTTGCCCGGGCCCCCTGGCCCGGCACGCGCGCCGCCTTTGCAGCCCATCCCGCCATTCATTCCCGCACTTCTCAAACCCCTCAGGAGTCACTCATGACCCACACACGTTTCATTCCCCTTGCCGCCGCCCTGGCCATCGCCAGCGCAATGATCGCCTGCACCACCGCCCCGGCGATGCCGATGGGCTCAACGCCGGCCAACAACATGGCCACGCCTGAACGCATGGCCGCGATGGATGCGCAGATGAAAGCCATGCGCGACATGCACACCAAGATGGTGAACGCCAAGACGCCCGAGGAGCGCCAAGCGATGATGGCCGATCACATGAAGGCCATGCAAGGCGGCATGGGCATGATGAAGGACATGTCGGGCATGGGTTCCATGGGCGACCCGAAAGGCATGTCGACCGACATGGCTCAACATCACAAGATGATGGCGCAGCACATGGAGATGATGCAGATGATGATGGACATGACGATGCAGCGCATGCCGCCGGCCCCGGCCAAACAGTAAGGACGCGGCCGTGACCCCAACCCAACCGCAACTGTCTGCCGCCGCGGCTTCAAGCTACGGATTTCACTGTGTCGTGCAAGGCCTCGGCTTCGCCGCAACGATCGCCGCGGTGACCGAGGCATTGAAGGTCGAAGGCTTCGGCATCCTCACCGACATCGACGTGCAGGCGACGATGAAGTCCAAGCTCGGCGTCGACGTGCGGCCCTACCGCATCCTCGGCGCCTGCAATCCGCCGCTGGCGCATCGCGCGCTCGTCGCCGAGCCCGACATCGGGTTGCTGCTGCCGTGCAACGTGGTCGTGCGCGAGGAGGCCGATGGCCGAGTGGTCGTCGGCTTCATGGACCCGGTCGCTGTGATGCAGATGACCAGCAACCCTGAGGTCGGTGAGGTCGCGACCGAAGTGCGCACCCGGCTCGAGCGGGTGCGATCCGCACTGGTCGGCTGAATGGCCGACGCCACCCGATGCCTGCGGAGGTGTTGATGACAGGGGATGGAGGCCAGCCGACCACTTGACCTTCACATGATGGCGAGGTCCACCTTGGGCGTGGCCAACATCGTTTGGCCCTTCAGGCACAAGCTAAGGAGCGCTGAATTGGACATGCACTCTCATGCCGGGCACGCGGGCCCTGCTGGCCATGCGCACACCGATCCGAATTCTTCGCCACCCTCCGGGGCGCTCAAAGACCCGGTCTGCGGCATGACGGTGACCGAGCAGTCGCCGCACCATCTCGAACATGGCGGGCGGCCGTACTACTTCTGCAGCGCGAAGTGCCAGGCCAAGTTCGCCGCCGAACCGGCAAAGTTCGTACAAGCCGCCGACAGAACCGCAGTTGCTGCCGCGGTGCCCGCGCCGCAGGCGGGCACGATCTACACCTGCCCGATGCACCCGGAGATCCGCCAGGACCACCCGGGCAACTGCCCGAAGTGCGGCATGGCGCTGGAGCCGGTGCTGCCCGAACTGGACGAGGCCGAGAACCCGGAACTCGTCGACTTCCAGCGCCGCTTCTGGTGGACCCTGCCGCTGACGGTGGTCGTCACCGTGCTGGCGATGTTGGGCCACCGGCTGGGCTGGTTCGACATGGCGATGCAGAGCTGGATCGAGCTGGTGCTCGCGCTGCCGGTCGTGCTCTGGGCCGGCTGGCCGTTCTTCGTGCGCGGGGCGCAGTCGATCGTGAACCGCAGCCCGAACATGTGGACGCTGATCGGCCTGGGCACCGGCGCCGCCTTCGTCTACAGCGTGGTCGCCACCGTCGCGCCGCAGGTGTTCCCGGACTCGTTCATCTCGATGGGGCGGGTGGCGGTGTACTTCGAGGCGGCGGCGGTGATCATCTCGCTGACGCTGCTCGGGCAGATCCTCGAACTGAAGGCGCGCTCGCAGACCTCGGCGGCGATCAAGTCGCTGCTCGGCCTGGCGCCCAAGACGGCGCGCCGCATCGCCGCCGACGGCGCGAGGAGGACGTGCCGCTGGCCACGTGCACGTCGGCGACCTGCTGCGCGTGCGGCCGGGCGAGAAGGTGCCGGTCGACGGCGTGGTGGTCGAGGGCAGCAGCGCGGTCGACGAATCGATGCTGACCGGCGAGCCGCTGCCGGTGACCAAGCGCGTCGGCGACAAGCTGATCGGCGCCACGATGAACACCAGCGGCGCGCTGGTGATGCGCTCGGAGCACGTCGGCTCGGCCACCGTGCTGGCGCAGATCGTGCAGATGGTCGCGCTGGCGCAGCGCTCGCGCGCGCCGATGCAGCGCATGGCCGACACGGTGGCCGGCTATTTCGTCGTCGGGGTCGTGGCCATCGCGCTGCTGACCTTCTTCGGCTGGGGCTTCTTCGGGCCCGAGCCGAGCTGGGTCTACGGCCTGATCAACGCGGTGGCGGTGCTGATCATCGCCTGCCCCTGCGCGCTGGGCCTGGCCACGCCGATGTCGATCATGGTCGCCACCGGCCGCGGCGCGACGATGGCGTGCTGTTCCGCGATGCCGCCGCGATCGAGAACCTGCGCAAGATCGACACGCTGATCGTCGACAAGACCGGCACGCTGACCGAGGGCCGGCCGGCGTTCGAGCGCGCGGTCGGTGCCGCGGGCTTCAGCCGAGGACGAGGTGCTGCGCCTGGCGGCCAGCCTGGACCAGGGCAGCGAGCATCCGCTGGCCGCAGCCATCGTCGCGCGGCGCGCGAGCAAGGCCTGGCCCTGGACAAGCCCGAGCAGTTCGAATCCGAGCCTCCGGCATCGGCGTGCGCGGCACCGTCGCCGGCAAGGCGCTCGCGCTGGGCAACACGGCGCTGATGCAGCAGCTCGGCGTCGATGTGTCGGCGCTCGCCGCACAGGCCGAAGCGCTGCGCGGCCAGGGCGCCAGCGTGATGCACCTGGCGGTCGACGGACAGCTCGCCGGCCTGCTGGCCGTGTCCGATCCGATCAAGGCGACGACGCCCGAGGCGCTGGCCAGCGCTGCGCAAGCGCCGGCCTGCGCGTCGTGATGGCCACCGGCGACGGCCTGACCACGGCGCGCGCCGTCGGCCAGCGCCTGGGCATCGACGAGGTGCACGGCGAGGTCAAGCCCGCCGACAAGCTCAGCGCTGGTCGAGAAACTGCAGGCCGAAGGCCGCGTCGTCGCGATGGCCGGCGACGGCATCAACGACGCACCGGCGCTGGCGCGCGCCGATGTCGGCATCGCGATGGGCACCGGCACCGACGTGGCGATGAACAGCGCGCAGCTCACGCTGGTCAAGGGCGACCTGCGCGGCATCGCGACGGCGCGCGCGCTGTCGGTGGCGACGGTGGCCAACATGAAGCAGAACCTGGTCTTCGCCTTCGTCTACAACGCGCTCGGCGTGCCGCTGGCCGCCGGCGTGCTGTACCCGTTCACCGGCTGGCTGCTGTCGCCGATGATCGCGGCGCTGGCGATGAGCCTGAGCTCGGTGTCGGTGATCAGCAATGCGCTGCGGCTGCGGGGTGCCGCCATTCGACAGGCCTGAAGGGCCGGCGTCGGGCACCACAGCCATGGACATGGTCGCGCACACGCTGTGGGCTGGTGCCGTGCCGACCTGGGGGCTGCTGCGCAGGTTGTGGCTGCCCCTGCTGGGCTGGTGGTCGCACCTCGTGATCGAGGCATTCACGCATACGGCCGCGTTCTTTCCGGCGCCCATCCTCTACCCATTCACCGAGCGCGGTTTCGACAGCCTGGCGTGGAATACGCCTTGGCTCACGGTGCTCAATTACGGTGCGCTGGCGGCCGTCGGCTGGTGGCTGCTGCGAAGCCGGAGGCTGGCCCATGGCTGACCGCAGTTTGTCGCGACCGATCGCAGGCTTGACGTCCTGAGGCGCGCCGGCACACTTCAGCCATGAACGTGTTGCACGACCACGACCTGAGCCCCTGGCAGCACGACCACCATTGGGCCGCCGACCGCCGCGCCAACGAACGGCGCACGCACGCGGTGATCGCCATCACGCTGGTGACGATGGCCGTCGAGATCGCGGCCGGCTGGTGGTGGCAGTCGATGGCGCTGCTGGCCGACGGCTGGCACATGGGCACCCATGCCGCGGCGATCGGCGTCGCGGCGCTGGCCTACGCACTGACGCGGCGTTGGGCCGGCGACGCGCGCTTCTCGCTCGGGCCGTGGAAGGTCGAGGTGCTCGGCGCGTACACCAGCGCGCTGCTGCTCGGCGTGGTGGCGCTGGCGATCGCCGCCGAGTCGCTGCTGCGCCTGGCCAGCCCGCGGGCGGTGGAATACGCGCCCTCGCTCGCGGTGGCGGTGATCGGCCTGGGCGTCAACCTGGTCTGCGCCTGGCTGCTGCACGTGCCCGCCGGGCCGGCGCAGGCGGCGCACGACGACCACGGCCCGGCCCACCATCACCACCACGACCACCACGCGCACCACGGCCATGCGGCGCATGGCGGTGCCGATCTCAACCTGAAGGCCGCCCACCTGCACGTGCTGGCCGATGCGGCCACCTCGGTGCTGGCCATCCTGGCGCTGCTGGCCGGCAAGTACGCCGGCCTGGGCTGGCTCGACCCCGTGATCGGGCTGGTCGGCGCGGCGATGATCGCGTGGTGGTCACGCGGCCTGCTCGCGCGAACCGGCAAGATCCTGCTCGATCGCGAGATGGACGATCCGCTGGCGGCCCGACTGCGCGAGTGCCTCGAGGCCGACGGCGACGCCCGCGTGGCCGATCTGCACCTGTGGCGAGTCGGCGACGAGCGCTTCGCGGCCCACGCCACCGTCGTCGCCGATCACCCGCAGGAGGCCGACACGTACCGAGCGCAAGTGGCCCACCTGCCGGGCCTGGTCCACCTCTCGATCGAAGTCAACCGCTGCCCGCACCCCGGCGAACGCTGAGCGGCGCGCCGGACGCGCGTGCCGGTCTTTCGTCAGAAGTGGATGCCGCGCATCATCTGCGCCATCGCGATGGCTTCCGGCGTCAGCGTCGGCTTGGCCAGCTTCTCGCCCTTGGCCGCCGCGCTGTCGGGGAACATGCGGAAGGTGGTGTTCATGATGATCTGCGTGATGCGCGGCGCCACCGCATGCAGCACCTCGCCGAAGATGCCCAGGCGCGTGGCCACGCGCACCGGCTTGTCGATGCAGGCCTGCACGACCATGTCGGCCGCCTCCTCGGGTTGCAGCAGCGGCATGCTGTCGTAGATCTTGGTCGGTGCCGTCATCGGCGTGCGCACCAGCGGCATGTTGACGGTGGTGAAGGTGATGCCCTGGTCGGCGAACTCGCTCGACGCGCAGGCTGTCCAGGCGTCGAGCGCCGCCTTGCTGGCCACATAGGCCGAGAAGCGCGGCGCGTTGACCAGCACGCTGATCGAGCTGATGTTGACGACGTGGCCCCGCTTCTTGGCCACCATGCCCGGCAGCAGCCCCATCGTGATGCGCAGGCTGCCGAAGTAGTTGAGCTGCATCGTGCGCTCGAAGTCGTGGAAGCGCTCGTAGCTGGCCTCGATGGCGCGGCGGATCGAGCGCCCGGCGTTGTTGATCAGGAAGTCCACGCCGCCGTGCTGCTCCTGCAGCGTCTTGACCAGCTCGGCGCAACTGGCCTCGTTGGCGATGTCGGCCGAGTAGCTGAAGACCTTGGCGTCCTTGCCGGCGTGGGCCTTGATTTCCTTGACGGCCTCGGCCAGCTTGTCTTCGTCGCGGGCGCAGATGATGGTGATCGCGCCGGCCTCGGCGAAGCGGCAGGCGGCCGACAGCCCGATGCCCGACGAGCCGCCGGTGACCAGCACCACCTTGCCGCCGACCGTGCCCTTCAGGCTGCGGTCGATGAACAGCGCCGGGTCGAGGTGGCGCTCCCAGTAGTCCCACAGCCGCCAGGCGTAGTCGTTGCAGGTTCGGGCACTCGATGCCGCTGCCCTTCAGCGCGGCGTCGGTTTCGCGGCGGTCGAAGCGCGTCGGGTAGTTGACGAAGGTCAGCATGTCCTCGGGCACGCCGAGGTCCTTGATCACCGCGCGGTAGACGCGGCGCACCGGCGCCAGCGCCATCAGGCCCTTCTTCACGCTCTTCGGGATGAAGCCGAACAGCGCCGCGTTGACGAACAGGTTCATCTTCGGCGCATGCGCGGCCTTGCTGAAGATGTCGAGCACGTCGCCGATGCGGTAGCCCACCGGGTCGACCAGGTGGTAGCACTTGCCGCCGATGTGGCCATGGTGGCTGATGTGGTCGAGCGCGGCGACGACGAAGTCCACCGGCACGATGTTGACGCGCCCGCCTTCGAGGCCGACGCTGGGCATCCACGGCGGCAGGATCTGGCGCATGCGCTGGATCAGCTTGAAGAAGTAGTACGGGCCGTCGATCTTGTCCATCTCGCCGGTCTTGGAATCGCCGACGACCATCGCCGGGCGGTACACCGTCCACGGCACCTTGCACTCCTTGCGCACGATCTTCTCGCTCTCGTGCTTGGTCATGAAGTACGGGTGGTCCAGCCCCTCGGCCTCGTCGAACATGTCCTCGCGGAACACGCCTTCGTACAGGCCCGCCGCGGCGATGCTCGAGACATGGTGGAAGTGCCCGGCATCGATGGCCTTGGCGAACTCGACCGCGCTGCGCGTGCCTTCGATGTTGACCTGGACCTGGCTCTCCTCGTCGGCCGACAGGTCGTACACCGCGGCCAGGTGGTACATGTGGTCGATGTGGCCCTTGAGCCGCTTCAGATCGTCGGCGGCGACGCCGAGCTTCTTGGACGTCAGGTCGCCGTACACCGGCACCGCGCGCGCCTTGCTGACGCCCCAGAACTCCAGCAGCGCGGCGACCTTGTCCTCGCTCTCGGGCCGCAGCAGGAAATGGACCACCGCACCCTTGCGCGCGAGCAAGGTCTTGACCAGGCGTTTGCCGATGAAACCGGTGGCGCCGGTGACGAAATACTGCATGCGGTTCTCCTTCGGGTGGGGCGCGGGGCAGTGCCGGGCGCCGAAAGAATCATTCTTCCCGCAAAGCCGATGCGTGCCGCTGCGCGCTTACCCCAAGTCGGCCCACCGCTGCGTATCGGCGGGGCATAGAGCCCCCTCACTAGAGAAAGGCGTGCGCCGCCGCCGCCGCCGCTCCTATAGTTGCCCCACGCGTGCGGCACGGATCGCACATTGGCCTACTCCCTGCGACGACAAAGGACACCCGATGGTCAAGAAGCTCCAGAAGATGGCGGAAAAGAAGTCCGCCTCGGCCTCTCGCCTGCTCGACAGCCAGCTGGCGCAATTCGGTCAAGGAATCGGCGCAGCAGATCTGGCTGGCCGGCATGGGCGCCTTCTCCAAGGCCCAGGAAGAAGGCGGCAAGGTGTTCGAGGCGCTGGTCAAGGAAGGCGTCAGCCTGCAGCGCAAGACGCAGGGCCTGGCCGAAGAGCGCATCAGCGCCGTCACCGGCAAGATGACCGCGATGGCCGACGGCATGAGCAACAAGGCCGGCGCCGCAGTGGGACAAGCTCGAGTCGATCTTCGAAGAGCGCGTGGCCAAGGCGCTGAACAAGATGGGCGTGCCCTCGCGCAAGGACATCGACGCGCTGATCAAGCGCATCGACGCATTGTCGGCCAAGGTCGGTGGCAAGGCTGCGTCCAAGCCGGCGCCGGCGCGCAAGGCGGCCGCCAAGCCGGCCGCGAAGGCGCCGAGCCAAGCGCGCCGCTCGCCGCAAGGCGGCGTGACACGCGCTCGCGTCAGCCGGCGCCGCGCATCGGCCTGGCGCTC
Organism: uncultured beta proteobacterium; assembly: GCA_963840805.1. Lineage (GTDB taxonomy): Bacteria > Pseudomonadota > Gammaproteobacteria > Burkholderiales > Burkholderiaceae_C > CADEEN01. The sequence goes on from CAWJAJ010000017.1 coordinate 115,608, forward strand.
GCCGGCGGCGGCCCGCTTGGGCGCCATCTACGAGATCGGCGCGCTGTGCGCGCTCGATGAAACGCTCGACGGGCTGGACTTCAACCAGCTCGATGGCTATGTCGGCGTGTCGGCCGGCGGCTTCATCGCCGCGGGCCTGGCCAACGGCATGACGCCGCGCGAGCTGTGCGCCGCCTTCATCGAGAACGACACGCGACGGCGGCGACCTGTTCCGCCCTTCGCTGCTGATGCGCCCGGCCTGGGGCGAATACCTGCACCGGCTGGCGGCACTGCCCGGCCTGGCCGCGCAGGCCGCGTTGCACTTCGCCTTCAAGCGCCGTTCGTTGCTCGAGGCCTCGAGCGCCTGGGCCGCGCGCTGCCGACCGGCCTGCTCAGCGGCGCGGCGATGGAGCGCCAGCTCGCACACCTGTTCTCCGCGCCCGGACGCAGCAACGACTTCCGCCAACTCGCAGCGCAAGCTGGTGCTGGTGGCGACCGATCTCGACAGCGGCGACGCGGTGCCGTTCGGCCAACCCGGTCTACGACGACGTGCCGATCTCGCTGGCGGTGCAGGCCAGCGCCGCGCTGCCCGGCCTGTTCGCGCCGGTGGTCGTGAAGGGCCGCACCTGCGTCGACGGCGCACTGAAGAAGACACTGCACGCCTCGGTGCTGCTCGACGAGGGCCTGGACCTGCTGATCTGCCTCAATCCGCTGGTGCCGTTCGACGCGACCCACGCCAAGCGGCACAAGGTGCTTGGCAGCGGCGAGGCGCGCATTCCGCGGCTGGTCGACGGCGGCCTGCCGGTGGTGCTGTCGCAGACCTTCCGCTCGTTGATCCACTCGCGCCTCGAGCTGGGCTTGAAGGGCTACGCGGCAAAGCCACCCCGGCACCGACATCGTGCTGTTCGAGCCCGACCATCGCGACCCGGAGATGTTCCTGGCCAACACCTTCAGCGTCTCGCAGCGGCGGCTGCTTGGCCGAACACGCCTACCAGCGCACGCGCGAGTTGCTGCGCTCGCGGCGCTCGTCGCTCGGTGCGCAGTTGGCGCGGCACGGCGTGGCGATCGATACGGCGGTGCTCGACGACCCTTCACGCCGGCTGGTCGGGCGGCAGCGGCGCTTGCCGGGCACGCGGACTTCGCGCGCGCTGAAGCGACTCGACGAGATCTTGAACGACCTCGAACTGGCTGTCGGTACTACTTCTCGCGCGTGAGTCGGCGCCGGGAGTGCCCCGGCAGGCAGTCACTTTCTTTCTGGTGGCTCAGAAAGAAAGTAACCAAAGAAAGAGCGCCTGAGCACGTGCTCATTCACGCCCGCGGTCTCGAGTGAAGCCAGTGTCCCGCCGCAAGGCCTGACCCGGTACGGGCTCAAGTTGCGATTGCAGTGCGGCGCACCGCGCTTGGGCCACGACACAGGAACGCGTGACTCAGTGCAAACGCCCGAAAGCCCGGACATCCCCTGGGTGTGCGTCCGACCGGAGAACACATCTCGCATCGAGACGGCCAAATGGATGGGCTCTTTCTCTTTGGTTACTTTCTCTTTGAGCCAGCAAAGAGAAAGTGACTGCACGCCGGGGCACTCCCGGCGCCGACTGCACGTGAGAGAAGAAACCACTCAACCCAGGTACCGCGCCTCGAGGTGCGCCTTGAAGAACGCCGGATTCAAGACCTCGCCACTGGCGCGAACGGCCAGTTCGTCGGTCGACCAGCGTGACGCCTGCGGCCAGATGTTGTCGCGCAGCCAATCGAACACCGGCGCCCAGTCGCCGCGCCCGATGCGCGCATCGAGGTCGGGCATGCGCGCGGCGCATCGCCGCGAACCACTGCGCCGCGTACATCGCGCCGAGCGAGTAGCACGGGAAGTAGCCGAACAGCGACTCGGGCCAGTGCACGTCCTGCATCGGCCCGTCCTTGAAGTTGCCGCGCGTGTCCAGGCCGAGCAGCGCCTGCATCTTGGCGTCCCACAGCGCCGGCACGTCCTCGGGCTCGATCTGGCCTTCGATCAGCGGCCGCTCGATCTCGTAGCGCAGGATCACGTGCGCCGGGATAGCGTCACCTCGTCGGCATCGACGCGGATCAGGCCGCGCTGCACGCGCGTCAGCAGGCGGTGCAGGTTGCCCGGCTCGAAGGCCGGCTGGTCGCCGAAGGCCTCGCGCAGCATCGGCGCCAGCACCTTGGCGAAGCCCGGGTGGCCGCCGAGCTGCATCTCGAACGCACAGCGACTGGCTTTCGTGGATGGCCATCGAGCGCGCTTCGCTGACCGGCTGGCCGAGCCATTCGCGCGGCCGGTTCTGCTCGTAGCGGCCATGGCCGGTCTCGTGCACCGTGCCCATCAGTGCCGGCAGGAACTGGTCTTCGCGGTAGCGCGTGGTCATGCGCACGTCTTCGGGCACGCCGCCGGAGAACGGGTGCGTGCTGGTGTCCAGCCGGCCGGCCTCGAAGTCGAAGCCGAGCCGGCGCACCATGCGCTCGCACAGCGCGCGCTGGGCGTCGAGCGCGAAGGGGCCCACCGGCTCGATCACGACAGCGTGCGACTGGCGCTCGATCACGCGCTGGATCAGGCCCGGCAGCCACTGGCGCACCTGCGCCGAACACGCGGTCGACCACGGCGCTGGTCATGCCCGGTTCGAAGCGGTCCATCAGCGCGTCGTACTTGCCGAGCCCGGTCTGCTGCGACAGCAGCGCCGCCTCTTCGCGGGCGATCGCCAGCACCGGCTTCCAGTGCTCGACGAAGCCGGCCCAGTCGTTGGCCGGGCGCAGCGAGCGCCAGGCATGCTCGCAGCGCGAGCTGGCCAGCTGGCGGCGCTGCACCAGCTCGGTCGGGCAGCGCGTTGGCGTTGTGCCAGTCGCGCCGGATCTCGCGCAGGTTGGCGCGCTGCTGCTCCGACAGCGGTTCCTGCTCGGCACGCGCGATGCGCTCGGCCAGCGTGGTGTCGGTGCGCATGCGGTGCATCAGCGCGGCCAGCTCCGCCAGCGCCGCAGCGCGCGCCTCGTTGCCCTTGGGCGGCATGTTCGCGGCCTGGTCCCACCAGGCGATCGACGCCAGATGCTGGAAGTGGTGCAGCCGCGTGTAGTGCGCGGCCAGATCGTCGTAGGTCGGCGTCTTGTCATGCGGGTTGTCTCGTCTGAGGCAGGCGATTGTCTCAGCCGGCGATGAACCTGTCCCGGGAAAACCCACAGCAGCGCCGCCGTCATCGTCACGTAGCGCGCGAACTTGCCGATGGCCATGTAGGCCACGCAGGGCCAGAACGGCAGCTTGAGCCAGCCGGCCACCGCGCACAGCGGGTCGCCGACCACCGGCAGCCAGGACAGCAGGCAGGCCTTGGCGCCGAAGCGCTGCAGCCATTGCAGCGCGCGCAGCTTCGTGCGGCTTGCGGTGGCGCACGTGCTCGTAGGCGCGCTCGGCGCCATAGCCCATCCACCAGATGATCGCGCCGCCGATGGTGTTGCCCGCGGTGGCCACCAGCACGGCCGGCCAGAACAGTCGCCGGGTTCAGCTTGACCAGGCCGAACACCACCGGCTCGCTGCCCATCGGCAGCAGCGTGGCCGAAATCAGCGCGACGACGAAGACCGTCGACAGGCCGAATTTCGGCAACGCGAGCGCGGCGAGCAGCGAGTGCGATCCAGGCATCCATGCAGGGCGCGATTATCGACAGCGCCGGCAGGCCGGCGCGCCGACGGCGGCCGCTGGCTATACTTGCGCCTCATTTTTCAGCACCCTCCCCCGGCCCCTCCATGAAACTCGGCGCATTCGAGCTGCCGAACAACCTGTTCGTCGCCCCGATGGCGGGCGTGACCGACCGGCCGTTCCGCCAGCTGTGCCGGCGCCTGGGTGCGGGCTACGCGGTCAGCGAGATGGTGACCAGCCGGCGCGAGCTGTGGACGTCGCTGAAGACCTCGCGCCGCGCCGACCATGCCGGCGAGCCGGGGCCGATCGCGGTGCAGATCGCCGGCGTCGACGCCGCACGAGATGGCCGACGCCGCGCGCTACAACATCGACCGCGGCGCGCAGATCATCGACATCAACATGGGCTGCCCGGCAAAGAAGGTGTGCAACGTCTGGGCCGGCTCGGCGCTGATGAGCAACGAGCCGCTGGCGGCACGCATCGTCGAGGCCGTGGTCGCGGCCTGCGCGCCGCACGGCGTGCCGGTGACGCTGAAGATGCGCACCGGCCGCTGCGACAGCGAGAAGAACGCACTGGCGCTGGCGCGCATGGCCGAGCGCGCCGGCGTGGCGATGGTCAGCGGTGCACGGCCGCACGCGCGAGCAGGGTTACAAGGGCCTGGCCGAGTACGACACCATGGCCGCGGTGAAGGCCGCGCTGTCGATCCCGGTGGTGGCCAACGGCGATATCGATTCGCCCGAGAAGGCGCGCGACGTGCTGGCCTACACGCGCGCCGACGCGCTGATGATCGGGCGCGCCGCGCAGGGGCGGCCATGGATCTTTCGCGAGATCGCGCACTTCCTCGCCACCGGCCGACACCTGCCTGCACCGACGGTCGCCGAGGCCGCGGCCTGGCTCACCGAGCACCTGCAGGACCATTACCGGCTATACGGCGAAGCCAGCGGCGTGCGCAGCGCACGCAAGCACATCGGCTGGGCGTTGCGCGAGCTGCCCGGCGGCGACGCCTTCCGCGCCGAGATGAATCGCATCGACGAGTGCGCGGCGCAACTGGCCGCGGTGAGCGACTGGTTCGCCCAGCTGGCCGAGCGGCATGATCGGCTGCCCCGCGTGACGACGAGCGCGGCCAACGACGACCTGATCGAGCTGAGTGCATGAGCAAGAAACACATCGACGCCTGCGTGCGTGAGAGCCTCGAGCAGTATTTCAAGGACCTGCGCGGCACCGAGCCGCACTCGCTGCACGACATGGTCATCGCCGCGGTCGAGAAGCCGCTGCTCGACGTGGTGATGAAGCAGGCCGACGGCAACCAGAGCAAGGCCGCCGAGTGGCTGGGCCTGAACCGCAATACGCTGCGGCGCAAGCTGCTCGACCATAAATTGATCAAATAGGAGAAACGGATCGCTGACGCGACCGTTACCGGGGGTTTATGAATCCATTGACTGCGCTGCTGTCCGTGTCCGACAAGACCGGCATCGTCGAGTTCGCCCGTGCGCTGCACGCCTGCGGCGTGAAGCTGCTATCGACCGGCGGCACGGCCCGGCTGCTGGCGCAGAACGATCTGCCGGTCACCGAGGTCAGCGAGGTCACCGGGTTCCCCGAGATGCTCGACGGCCGCGTCAAGACGCTGCATCCGCGCATCCACGGCGGCCTGCTGGCGCGTCGCGACCATCCCGCGCACATGGCCGCACTGGCCGAGCACGGCATCGGCACCATCGACCTGCTGGTGATCAACCTCTACCCGTTCGCCGAGGCCACCGCGCGGGCCGACTGCACGCTCGACGACGCGATCGAGAACATCGACATCGGCGGCCCGGCGATGCTGCGCGCCGCGGCCAAGAACTGGCCGGACGTGGCGGTGGTGATCGACCCGGCCGACTACCCGCGCGTGCTCGCGGAGTTGAACGCCGGCGGCGTGCAGCGCAATACCAAGTTCATGCTGGCGAAGAAGGTGTTCGCGCACACCGCGGCCTACGACGGCATGATCAGCAACTACCTGGCCGCGCTCGAGCCCGGCGCCGAGGACGCCGGCGACAAGGTGCCGGCGCGCGCCGAGTACCCGGCCGTGTTCACGCTGCAGCTGACCAAGACGCAGGACATGCGCTACGGCGAGAACCCGCACCAGAGCGCGGCCTTCTACCGCGAGGCGCATGTGCCGCGCGGCCTGCTGGCCGGCTGGACGCAGTTGCAGGGCAAGGAGCTCTCGTACAACAACATCGCCGACGCCGACGCGGCCTGGGAGTGCGTCAAGACCTTCACCGACAGCGCCGGCCTGCGTCATCGTCAAGCACGCCAACCCCTGCGGCGTGGCCGTCGGCGCGCAGCGTCGGCGAGGCCTACGCCAAGGCCCTGAAGACCGACCCGACCTCGGCCTTCGGCGGCATCATCGCCTTCAATGCGCCGCTCGACGGCGCGGCGGCCGAGCAGGTGGCCAGGCAGTTCGTCGAGGTGGTGATCGCCCCCGAGATCACGCCCGCCGCGCGTGCCGTGTTCGCGGCCAAGCAGAACGTGCGCCTGCTCGAAGTGCCGCTCGTCGCGCGCCGTGAACGCGCTCGACTTCAAACGCGTCGGTGGCGGCATGCTGCTGCAGTCGACCGATGCGAAGAACGTCGGGACGCGACGAGTTGCGCGTGGTGACGAAGAAGGCCCCGACGGCGACGCAGATGCGGCGACCTGCTGTTCGCCTGGAAGGTGGCCAAGTTCGTCAAGAGCAATGCCATCGTCTTCTGCGCCGGCGGCATGACGCTGGGCGTCGGCGCGGGGCAGATGAGCCGCATCGACAGCGCGCGCATCGCGTCGATCAAGGCCGAGCAACGCCGGCCTGACGCTGGCCGGCTCGGCCGTCGCCAGCGACGCCTTCTTCCCGTTCCGCGACGGCCTGGACGTGGTCGTCGATGCCGGCGCCACCTGCGTGATCCAGCCCGGCGGCTCGATGCGCGACGCCGAGGTCATCGCCGCCGCCGACGAGCGCGGCATCGCGATGGTGTTCACCGGCGTGCGCCACTTCCGCCATTGAATGCGGTGGCGGCACGACGCCGCGTGCCGCCACCCGACCGCCGCGCGCCTTGCCGGAATGTCCCGATGCGGCGCACGCAGGGCTGCGGCTAGCATCGGCGCATGTCCCTTGCCGACCTGATGGGCCTGCTGCTGGCCTTCATCGCACGCCTGATCACCGGCGCGCAGGGCCATTGGAAAGGCTGCCCGCCGACCGCCGAGCAGCGCATCTACTTCGCCAACCACCAGAGCCACCTCGACTGGGTGCTGATCTGGGCCGCGCTGCCGAAGGACCTGCGCACCAAGACGCGGCCGATCGCGGCCAGGGACTACTGGACCGCGACGCCGCTTCAAGCATTGGCTGACGCGCGAGGTCTTCAACGCGGTGTTCGTGTCGCGCCAGCGCACCGACGACCAGGACCCGCTCGAACCGCTGGTCGAGGCGCTGCAGCACGGTGACTCGCTGGTGATCTTTCCCGAGGGCACGCGCAGCAACAAGGGCGAGCCGATGCCGTTCAAGAGCGGGCTGTACCACCTGGCCGAGCAGTTCCCGCAGGTGCAGCTGATCCCGGCCTGGATCGACAACGTGCAGCGCGTGATGCCCAAGGGCGAGGTGGTGCCGGTGCCGATCCTGTGCACCGTGACCTTCGGTGCGCCGATGTCGATCGGCGAAGACGAGGACAAGCACGCCTTCCTCGAGCGCGCGCGCGAAGCGGTGACGGCCTTGCGGCCGCGCGTGTCATGACCGCATTGCGCAACCTGACCGTCGACGAGCAGGTGGCACTGCTGTTCTTCACGCTGTTCGGCGTGCTCGTGCTGGTGTCGGTGGCGACGCTGCTGCATTCGCTGCGCGACACGCCCGGCGCACAGGGCGAGGCCGCCAAGGGGTTTCGCCGCGATCTGCGTGCGGTGTGGGTCGGTGCCACGGCATTCTGGCTGGCGTGGGTGTCGGGGCCGATCGGCGCAACGCTGTTCTTCGGCCTGTTCTCGTTCCTCGCGCTGCGCGAGTTCATCACGCTGCAGCACACCCGCCGCAGCGACCACCGCAGCCTGATCCTGGCCTTCTTCTTCGTGCTGCCGGTGCAGTACGCGATCGTCGCCACCCGGCACTTCGACCTGTTCACGGTGTTCATCCCGGTCTACGTGTTCTTCGCGATACCGGTGGTCAGCGCCATGGCCGGCGACCCGCACCGCTTCCTCGAGCGCAACGCCAAGATCCAGTGGGGCATCGTGGTCTGCGTCTACGGCCTGTCGCACGCGCCGGCACTGCTGCTGCTGGACTTCCCGCGGTACGCGGGGCGCGGCGCGTTCCTGCTGTTCTTCCTCGTCATCGTGACCGGGATGGCGCAGGTGGTGCAGGAGTTGGCGAGCCGCCGCCTGCGCCGGCGACCGGTGGCGCGGCATATCAGCCGCAGCTTCTCGTGGCGCGCCTGGTTCATCGGCGCCTTCGTCGCCGCGTGGGTCGGCGCGCTGATGTACTGGATCACGCCGTTCAAGGCCGGCCAGGCCCTGGCGATGGCCTTCATCGCCGCCGCGTGCGGCACGCTCGGCGAGTTCGTCATGAAGGCACTGAAACGCGACGCCGGCGTGTTCCACTGGGGCAACCGCATCGGTGTCACCGGCGCGGTGGGGCTGCTCGACCGCGTGGCGCCGCTGTGCTTCGCGGCGCCGGTGTTCTTCCATTCGGTGCGCTGGTACTTCAAGCTGGCCTAGAACCTCTGCACTCATGCGAATCCTCGGCATCGACCCCGGCCTGCAAACGACGGGCTTTGGCGTCATCGACGCCGATGGCCCGCGGTTGCATTACGTGGCCAGCGGCACGATCAAGACCGCAGCGGTGGCGCGCGGCGACCTGCCGGCGCGGCTGAAGATCATCTTCGACGGTGTGTGCGAGGTGGCGTTGCGCTACGAGGCCCACTGTGCCGCAGTGGAGATCGTGTTCGTCAACGTCAACCCGCAAAGCACGCTGCTGCTCGGTCAGGCCCGCGGCGCGGCGCTGGCCGCGCTGGTGTCGCGCTCGCTGGCGGTGTCGGAGTACACCGCGCTGCAGATGAAGAAGGCCATCGTCGGCAGCGGCCACGCGCACAAGACACAGGTGCAGGCGATGGTGCAGCGGCTGCTCGCGCTCAGCGCGGCGCCCGGGCCCGACGCGGCCGACGCGCTGGGCATCGCCATCACCCATGCCCATGCCGGCGCGTCGCTGGCGGCGCTGGCCGAGGCCACGCCGCTGGCGCGGCGCCAGCATGCACAGTACCGGCGCGGGCGCGCCTATTGACGACCTGCGCTCGATCGCCACGCAAGCAACAGCGCGCGACGAATCGGTTCCGGCCGTCTGCGACCGCTCGGCCCGAAGCCCAAGCCAGCCGCCCTGTCATGCCGTCGCACTGGGCGCCGGACTGCGGTGCCCACTGGCCTGCGACCAGATCAGTGCAGGGATCAACACCGGAAGCACGGCGAGGTTCATGACCGTCCAGCCGAATCGGTCGTACATCCAGCCGGCGCCGAGGCTGCCCAGCGCCACGAGGCCGAACACCAGCCCTTCGTTGAGCGCTTGCACCTTGGTCTGCTCGCTGGGGCGATAGCACTGCGTCAGCAAGGCGGTGGCCCCGACGAACGCGAAGTTCCAGCCGACGCCCAGCAGCACCAGTGCCGAGAGGAAATGCAGGTACGCGACCCCGGAGGCTGCGACCGCCACGTGGGCGATCAGCAGCAGGAAACCCATCCGCATCACACGCGGCGCACCGAAGCGTGCCACCAGGGTGCCGGTAAAGAACGACGGCGCGAACATGCCGAACACATGCCACTGGATCACCGGCTTCACGTCGTCAGTGCCGAAGCCGCAGCCGAGCATCGCCAGTGGCGTGGCCGTCATGGCCAGGATCATCACGGCGTAGCCCACAGCGGCGCCAATGACCGCAGCCCGCAGGGCCGGCTGCGCGACGATCTCGCGCAGGCGCCGTGCGGGTTCGCCGCCCGCTGCCACCAGATGAGGCAGGTCGAGTCGCGACAGCAGCACCATGGCTGCCAACGACAGCAATCCCTGAGCCACGTACGAACCGAGGAAGGCATGCTGCGGCAGCCAGTCGCGTCCCCACACTGCGATCTGGGGCCCGGCAAACGCGGCCACCACGCCACCGGCCACCACCCATGAGATGGCTCGGCCGGCGTGCTGCGGCCCGGCTGCCTCGGCCGCGGCGAAGCGGTAGTAGTTGGCGAAGCCCTGGTAGCTGCCGAGCAGCAGGTGGCCAACGACGAAGACGGCAAAACTCTGCATCTGCAGGCCCGTGGCGGCCAGCATGCTGCCCGCGATGCCCAGCGCGGCGCCGATCAGGAAGCCGGCACGCCGGCCCAGGCGCCGCATCAGCAACGACGCGGGGATCGACGCGATCGCCGTGCCCACCACCATCGCGGCGATCGGCAAGGTCGCCCAGCCCTTGTCGGGCGCCAGCATCGCGCCGAGGATGCCGGCCAACGTCACCGACAGCACGACCGCCGACAGCGCCAACGCCTGGCTGGCGGCCAGCAGGGGCACGTTGCGCCTGGGCGCGATCATGCGTGTCGCACTGCGCGGCTCAGTGCTTTGCCGCCGCCGCGCCCTTTGCAGCGGCGTCGAACCCGCCCTTGGCCTTCCACTCCGCAAACCCGCCCTGCAGGATGCGCACGTTGTCGTAGCCCGCCACGCGCAGCGCGAAGCCGGCTTGCGCCGACAGCGTGCCGGTGTTGCAGTACAGCAGCACCGGCTTGTCCTTCGGGATGCGGCTTCTCAAGGAAACGCCGGGCCGCCCCAAGTTTCCTTGACCCCCGCGGGGGGCGGGCTGGGCGCAGCCCGGCCCTGGGGGTGCTCAGAACACGAGCACCTTGTCGGCCTCGGCAGTCCAGTCGGCGAGCTGGGCGAGCGTGCCGCGCCGTGCGCCTTCCACCAACTCGTCTTCGCGCAGGCCGCGCGCGTCCATGCAGGTGCCGCACAAGGCCACTTCACCCTTGCGCAGCACCTTGCCCAGCATCAGCTGCACGCTGTAGTAGCCCTCGGGCACCTTCTGTCCGCCCTTGGCGCAGGTCACGGCATCGGCCATCAGGAACAGCCTGACCTGCTGGCCGTCCTTGTTGGCGAGTGCGGCGGCCAGGCGCAGCGTGTTGTAGGCGCGTTCGTTGCCGTAGGGGGCGTCGTTGAGGATGAACAGGGTGGAGGCCATGGGGTTCCTTGGGTGTTCAGGCGCCGGTTTCAGCCACGCGAGACCGGCAGGCCCGCCGCCTGCCATTCGCTGACGCCGTCGAAGGTCTTGCGCGCGCGGTAGCCACGTGCTTGCAGCAGCTTCACCGCTTCGTCGGACATCAGGCAGAACGGGCCGCGGCAGTAGGCGACGATCTCCACGCCGCGCGGCAGCTCGGCCAGGCGTTGTGCCAGCTCGGCCAGCGGCAGTGAGCGTGCATAGGGCAGGTGGGCGGTGTCGTACTCCTGCTGCGGGCGCACGTCGAGCACGATCACCTCGCCACGCTTGGCCTGCGCCAGCAACTCCTTGCGGCCGACGCGGGCGAGCCGGTCGGGCTCGGCCATCATCTGCTGCAGCGCCAGGCGCAATTCGACCAGATGCTCTTCGGCCACCTGGCGCAGCGTGACACCGAGCTGCGCCACGTCGCCACCGCTCAGCCGATAGACCATGCGCTTGCCCTCGCGCCGGCTCTGCACCAGCCGCGCTTCCTTCAGCGCCTTCAGGTGCGCGCTGGCGAGCTTGACGTCGATGGCCACCTCGGCGGCGACCACTTCGACGGCCTTCTCCCCCTGCGCCAGCATCTCCAGCATCTCCAGACGCTTCGGACTGGCCAGCGCCTTGCCTACGCGGGCGACTTGTTCGTAGAGAAGGTCTTTGAGCGTTCGATTGTCCATGAGCTATATTCTAACGATCGTTTGAATGAAAGGTAAAGAGCCGGCCCCGGATTCGCAGCGCGCGACGCGCCGGCCACTGGAGACACCGATGGATCTCGAACAGTTTGTCCTGGCCCACGAGCCGGCCATCCGGCTGAGCTGCTTCCTGGGCAGCTTCACGCTCGCGGCGGTGTGGGAATGGCTCGCGCCGCGGCGCGCGCTGACCGTGTCCAAGGCCCTGCGCTGGACCAGCAACCTGGCCCTGGTGCTGCTCAACACCTTGCTGTTGCGCTTGATGTTCCCGCTGGCGGCGGTCGGCATGGCGGCCTTCGGCGTCGCCAACGGCTGGGGCCTGCTCAACCACTTCCAGGTGCCGTTCTGGGTCGCGGTGCCGGTGGCGGTGATCGCGATGGACTGCGTCATCTGGCTGCAGCACGTGATGGTGCATGCCGTGCCGGTGCTGTGGCGGCTGCACCGGGTGCATCACGCCGACCTCGACTACGACCTGACCACCGGCGCACGCTTCCACCCGATCGAGATCGCGCTGTCGATGCTGATCAAGTTCGCCACCATCACCGTGCTCGGCCCGCCGGTGCTGGCGGTGGTGATCTTCGAGGTGCTGCTCAACGCCACCGCGATGTTCAACCACGGCAACATCCGCCTGCCCGCGGCGTTGGATCGTGTGCTGCGCTGGCTCGTCGTCACGCCCGACATGCACCGCGTGCACCACTCCATCGAAGACGACGAGACCAACTCCAACTTCGGTTTCAACCTGCCCTGGTGGGACCGCCTGTTCGGCACCTACCGCGCGCAACCACGCGCCGGCCATGAAGCGATGACCATCGGCATCCGTGGCCACGCCGACCCCCGCGAGGTGGCGCGCCTGGACGGCATGCTGCTGATGCCGTTCAGGGGTGAGGTGGGTGGCTACGCGATCAACCGTCGCCACGGGTCCGGTGGCCCCGGCGAGAGCGCCGCGCAATGAACAGGACTGCGTTGCGCTGGCTGCTCGGCCTGGTGCACGGTGGCGCAAGAGCCGACAGTCCGCCGCCGCCCGCGCGGACTGGCCTGGAACCGACAAAGGTGGAGACATGAGCGATCCGATCTACCTCGACTACAACGCCACCACCCCGGTCGCGCCGGAAGTGCTCGATGCGATGCTGCCGTGGTTGCGCGGAGAATTCGGCAACCCGTCGAGCGCGCACGCGTACGGTCGGCGCGCCGCGCAGGCCGTCGCCGCGGCGCGGCGCCAGCTCGCCGAGCTGATCGGGGCCCAGGCACAGGAAATCGTCTTCACCGGCTGCGCGACCGAGGCCAACAACCTGGCGCTGCTGGGCGTGGCGCGTGCGCTCGGCACGGCGACGCGCCACCTGGTCGTCAGCGCCGTCGAGCACCCCGCGGTCATGGCGCCGGCGCTCCACCTGCGCGAACAAGGCTGGACACTGACGGTGTTGCCCGTCGACGAGTTCGGCCGGATCGCGCCCGACCCACTGGCCGGCGCGCTTCGCCCCGACACGGCCCTGGTGTCGGTGATGCATGCCAACAACGAGGTCGGCACGCTGCAGCCGATCCGCGAGATCGCGCGCATGACGCGCGAACGCGGCATCCTGCTGCATACCGATGCCGCGCAGTCGGCCGGCAAGTTGCCGCTGGATGTCGACGAACTCGGCGTCGACCTGCTGACGCTGGCCGGCCACAAGTTCTACGCCCCCAAGGGCGTCGGCGCGTTGTACGTGCGCGGCGGCACGCCCCTTCGATCGGTAATGCATGGCGCCGAGCAGGAGCAAGGCCTGCGGCCCGGCACCGAGAACGTGGCCGCCATCGTCGGGCTCGGCGCTGCGGCCGCCCTGGCCAAGGCTTCGCTGCCCGGCGCGTCGGCGCACCTGCGGGCCCTGCGCGACCGGCTGCATCAGCACCTGGCAGCCGCGGTCCCGGACCTGCACCTCAATGGCCATCCCGAGCACCGACTGCCCAACACGCTGCACCTGTCTTTCCCCGGCGTGAGCGGGCGCGCGCTGCTGGCCGAAGCGGCTGGTGTCGTCGCGGCATCGGTCGGGTCGGCATGTCATTCGGAGCACGACGCGGTCAGCGGCGTGCTGGCCGCGATGGGCGCGGACGCGGCGCGGGCCGCCGGCGCCGTGCGGCTGTCGGTGGGGCGCATGACCACACCCGCAGAAGTCGAGCGCGCCGCGCAGGGTCTGGTGGCCGCCTGGCAGCGATTGCAGGCGCGGTGACGCCCGAGCAGTACGAAGCCTGGTACGACACGCCGCGTGGTCGGTGGATCGGCGACACGGAGCACGCGCTGATCCGGCGCCTGCTGGATCTGCGGCCGGGCGACACCGTGCTCGATGTCGCCCTGCGGCCGCCCGGCAGTGTCAACGTGCGGCCTCAATCGGAGCGCAGCGCGTCGACCGGATCGAGCCTGCGCAGCGCGGCGCGCCGGCAGCACGCCTGCGGCCAAGCCGATCACGGCGCTGCTGGCCACGGCCAGGAACACGTACAGGATCGGCGTGGCCACCGGCAGCGCCGGCACGACGACGCGGATCAACTGTGCCAGCCCCAGGCCGATCGCCACGCCGAACAGGCTGCCGAGCACGGCCAGCACCACCGCCTCGCCGAGAAACAGCCAAAGGATGGTTTGCCGCTGGCTGCCCAGCGCAATCATCAGCCCGATCTCGTGGGTGCGCTCGGCCACGGCGATGGTCATGATCGTGACGATGCCCACCGAGCCGACCAGCAGCGAAATGCTGCCGAGCGCGGCGACCGCCATGGTCAGGATGTCGAGGATGTTCGACAAGGTGCTGAGCATCTCTTCCTGCGTGGTCACGGTGAAATCGGCACGCCCGTGGCGCGCCTTCAGCACGCCCTCGGCGGCGGCGGCGACGGCCCGGGCCGAAACACCCCCCGCGTAGGCCAGGTTGATCTCGGTGAGGCCCTCGCGATTGAACAGCTCCATCGCGCGTGCCGCCGGCACGAAGGCGGTGTCGTCGAGGTCGAGGCCGAGAAACTGGCCCTTGGGCACCAGCACGCCGATGACGCGGAAGCTCTGCCCGCCGATGCGCAGCCGCTCGCCCAGCGCGTTGTCGGCGCCGAAGATCTCGTGCTTCAACTTCGGGCCCAGCACGACGAAGCTGCGCGCCTCGTCCGTGCCTTCGCCGGGCAGGAACTGGCCGACGGCCACCTGCATGTTGAAGACCGCGAGCGCAGCGGCCGAGACACCGTAGACGATGGTGCGGCGCAGCCGGCCGCGTGCCTGCGCCTCGGCGTTGCCCCAGGCAGTCGGCACCACGCCGATGACGCCAGGCACGCGCTCGAGCGCCCGCGCATCGTCGAGCGTCAACGGCCGGACCGAGGTCGGCAAGCCCGAGGGGGGCCCGCCCCGTGCCCCGGTGCGCCCGGGCGAAATGCCGATCACGTTGGTGCCGAACTGCGAGAACTCGGACAGCACGAAGCGGTGAATGCCCTCGCCGATCGAAGTCAGCAGGATCACTGCCGCAATCCCCACCGCGATGCCCGCCAGCGTCAGGAAGCTGCGCATGCGCTGCGAACCGATCGAGCGCCAGGCGAAGCGGACGCCATCAGCGGCGATCATGGCCGGGCTCCGCGCACCGAAGCAGCGGCGCCTGGCGCCATCACGCAGGCCGGGGCCGGCTGCCCGCTCATCGCCTGGCCAGTGCCGCCACCGGATCGAGCTGCGCGGCGCGGCGTGCCGGCAGGACGCCAAACAGGATGCCGGTGCCGAGCGCCGTGCCCAGGCCCGCCAGCACGGCCCAGTCGGGCGGGTAGGCGGGGAACACCGGATACAGCGCGCGGATCACCGCGGCGCCCGCCAGGCCGAGCGCATAGCCGAACATCGCGCCGGCCGCAGACAGCAGCGCCGCCTCGACCAGGAACGCGATACGGATCGTGCTGCCGCTGGCGCCGAGCGCCTTCAGCAAGCCGATCTCGCTGCGCCGCTGCGCCACCGACACCAGCATCACGTTCATCACCAGGATGCCGGCCACCGCCAGGCTGATCGCGGCAATGCCGGCGACGCCCAGCGTCAGCGTACCGATCAGGCGATCGAAGGTCGCAAGCAGGGCGTCCTGCGTGATCACGGTGACGTCTTCCTCGCCGTCGTGGCGCGCCTTGATGATGTCGGTGGCCTGTCGCTTGGTGGCTTCGATGGCATCGCGGTTGCGCGCCTCGACCAGGATGCGGAACAGCGTATTGGTATTGAACATCGCCTGCGCGATCGACACCGGCACCACGGCCATCTCGTCGGTGTTCATGCCCAGGCCGCTGCCGGTGGCGGCGAGCACGCCGATGACGCGGAAGCGCCGGTCGCCGACGCGGACGAACTGCCCGAGCGCCGTGTCGCCGGGGAACAGTTCCGTGCGCAGCTTGGCGCCGATCACCATCACCGGCGAGCCGCGGCCCCAATCCTCGCGCGGCAGGAACTGGCCCTGCGCCATCTTGAACTGGCGCACCTCGATGAACTCGGCGGTCGAGCCGACCACCATGCCTTCGCGCAGGCGCCCGCCCACCGAAAGCTCCGACGTGCCCACCGTCAGCGGCGCGACGCGCAGCACGCCGGGTGCGCGCAGCAGCGCCTGGGCGTCGTCGACGGTCAGATCGCGGGGCGTGGTGCTGATGAAGCTGCCCGGATTGATGCCGCCGGTCTCGGTGCGGCCGGGCAACACGATCACCAGGTTGGTGCCGATCGCGCTGAACTCGCGCACGACGTAGCGGCGCGCGCCGTCGCCCAGTGCAGTCAGCGTGACGACCGCCGCCACGCCGATGGCCATCGCCAGCATCAGCAGCACGGTGCGCAGGCGGTTGCCACGCGCGGCGCCGACGGCGAAGGCAACGACATCACGCGCGCGCATCGGGGCCCCCGCCCGCCTCTTGGCTCTCGTCGCGCCTGACGGCGCCGTCTTCCATCAGGATGTGGCGGTGCGCGCGCGCACCGAGCGCCGCATCGTGCGTGACCACCAGCAGCGTGACGCCGCCGGCATTCAGCGCCTCCAGCAGGCGCATCACCTCTTCGCCGGTGGCGCGGTCGAGGTTGCCGGTCGGCTCGTCGGCCAGCAGCATGGCCGGCTGCATGATCGTCGCGCGCGCAATCGCGACGCGCTGGCGCTGGCCGCCGGAGAGTTGATCCGGTCGATGCCCGGCGCGATCGGCCAGCCCGAAGCCGTCGAGCGCCTGGCGCACGCGCGCGTCGCGTTCCCGCGCCGCGATGCCCGCGAGCATCATCGGCAGCGCGATGTTCTCCGCCGCGGTCAACCGCGGCACCAGATGAAAGCTCTGGAACACGAAGCCGATGCGATGGCTGCGCACGCGCGCCTGCTCGTCAGCCGACAAGGTGGTGACGTCGCGCCCTTCGAGGCGGTAGCTGCCGCCATCGGGACGGTCGAGCAGGCCGAGCACGTTCAGCAACGTCGACTTGCCCGAGCCCGAGGGCCCCATCACCGCGATGTACTCGCCGGGCGAGATGCGCAAGTCGATGCCGGCGAGCGCGTGCACCACGCTGTCGCCGAGGCGAAACACGCGCTCGATGCTCGACAGTTCGATCTGCGCCGCCGCCACACTTGCAGGAACCGCCGTCATCACGTCACTTTGCCGCTGCGGCGTCTTCGACGACGGCGGCACCGGCCTTGACGCCGGCGCGATCGAGCGAGGTGACGATGCGGTCGCCGGCCGCCAACCCCGCGGTGATCTCGGTGTACTCCCAGTTGGCCACGCCGGTCTTGACCGGCCGTTCGGCGAGCCGGTCGCCGTCGAGAAGCAGCACGCGGCTGCCCTGCAGCAGCGCCGAGCTCGGCACGCGCACCACGTCCTTGCGCACGTCGAGAATCACTTCGACGTCGGCGCTGTAGCCCACCAGCAGGTGCCCGGCGGACCGCGGATCGTCGAACGTCACCTCGACTTCGACAGTGCGCGCCTGCTTCTCGACCGCGGTCACGTAGGGTGCAACGCGGCGCACCTTGCCGGGGAAGGTTTTGCCGGGCAGGGCGTCGAGCGAGATGCGCACCGGCTGGCCCTCGACGATCTTCGGCGCGTCGACCTCGTCCATCGGGGCGTTGACGTACAGGCAGGAGTCGTCGATCAGATCGATCGCCGGCGGCGTGGCGACACCCGGCGGCGACGGGGTCGAGTACTCGCCGACCTCGCCGACGATCTTGGCCACCGTGCCTTCGAACGGCGCCACCAGTACGGTGCGCTGCCGCGCGGCGCCGACCACGTTGACGCGCGCCTGCGATTGCGCCACATCGGCTTTCGAGGTGGCACAGCCGGCCGCGCGCGCTTCGGCTTCGGCGCGCGCGGTGTCGAGCCGTCCCTCGGAGACGAAACCCTTCTGGAACAATTCCTGCTGGCGCTGCACCTCGCGCTGCGCCAGATCGGCCATCGAGCAGGCTTCGGCCACGCGCTTGCGCGAGGTGTCGAGTTGCGCCCGCGCGAACGCCTGCTCGGCCTGCTGATCGTCGTTCCACAGCCGCATCAGCAGCTGCCCCTTCTTGACCCGGTCCCCTTCCTTGACCGCCAGCACTTCGATACGGCCGCCGGTGATCGTCGACAGCCGCGTCCGCTGGCAGGCCTCGACCGTGCCGGCGCGTGTGTTGGCCACCGTCGCCTCGACGATGCCGCGGCCCACGGTCGCGACCAGCACGGCGACGGGCTTCGGCCGGCCGAGCCACCACACCAGCGCGGCACCGAGCGCCAGCACCACCAGGGCGATCAGGCCGCGGCGGATCCACTTCTTCGGGGCGGTTTCAGGCATGCGGTATCCGGTGGCAGCTCGGGACAGGGCAGCTTAACGGACGGGCCGCGCCATGCCTTGACGTGAGACACGTTCAGCGAAACACCGCCTGCCAAAGGGCCACCACCACGTGGCCCCAGATGCCGATGTTGAAGCCCAGCAAGCCAAACAGCTTGGCCCAGTCGAACAGCGACCGCGCGCGCCGCGCGCAGCCGTCCTCGCCGGTGACGGCGTACAGCACGATGAAGAACACCGACGGCACGAAGGTGGCCACCGTCAGCGCGGCCATCACCCAGTAGAAGACGGTCATCGGCTCACAGCAGCGGCCTGAGCCGCTGCAACAGGATCGCCGCGACGAAGCCGGCCGCCGCGATCAGCGTCCACTTGACGATGGCGATGCCACGTCGTCGCCACACCGGCCGGCCGGTGAATGCATAGACCGCGAAGCACAGCAGGCCGGCGGCCAGCAACATGCCGAAGACAAGGCGAATGACCAGGATCATCGTGCGCAAGCGGCGACCGGGCAGCGGCGCCTCACCACGCCGGCGCCAGTTCGGCGAAGCCGGCCGGGGCTTCGCGTTCGTCGTCGAAGCTGACGATCTCGTAGGCCGTCGGGTCGGCCAGCAGCACGCGCAGCAGTTTGTTGTTCAGCGCATGGCCGCTCTTGAACGCGGTGTAGTGGGCCAGCATCGGGTGGCCGGCGACGTAGAGATCGCCGATGGCGTCGAGGATCTTGTGCTTGACGAACTCGTCGCCGTAGCGCAGGCCCTCGGCGTTGAGCACCTTGGTGTCGTCGACCACGATCACGTTGTCCATGCTGCCGCCCAGGCCCAGCCCGCGCGCACGCATCGCTTCCACGTCCTTGGTGAAGCCGAAAGTGCGCGCGCGCGCGATGTCGCGCTTGTAGCGGCCCGAACCCATGTCGAAGCTGACGCGCTGGCCGGTGGCATTGACCACCGGATGATTGAACTCGATCTCGAACGTGAGCATGAAACCGTGGTGCGGCTCCAGCCGTACCCATTTCAGGCTGGCGCCCTCGCCTTCGCGCACTTCCATCGTCTTCAGGACGCGGATGAATCGCTTGGGCGCATCCTGCAAGGCGATGCCCGCGCTCTGCAGCAGGAACACGAAACTCGCCGCCGAACCATCGAGCACCGGCACCTCGTCGGCGGTGATGTCGATCGCGACGTTGTCCAGCCCCAGTCCGGCGCAGGCCGACAGCAGGTGTTCGATGGTCTGCACCTTGGGCGCGCCGGGATCGCCGCCACGGCTGATCGTCGAGGCCATGCGCGTGTCGCACACGGCCTGCGGATTGACCGGGATCGTGACGGGCTGCGGCAGATCGGTGCGGCGAAAGACGATGCCGCTGTCGGGCAGCGCCGGGCGCAGCGTCAGCTCGACGCGCTGGCCGCTGTGCACACCCACGCCGACCGCGCGGGTGAGGGACTTCAGGGTGCGCTGTTGGAGCATGGGCGTGATTGTCCCGCAGGGCGGAAAGACCCTCACCCCAGCCCTCTCCCGCAAGCGGGCGAGGGAGAAACTCATGGCGCCCTCTCCCGCGTGCGGGAGAGGGTCGGGGTGAGGGCGGGCGGGCCGCTCAATCCGCCTGCTTGCGCAGGAACGCCGGGATCTCGATCTCGTCCATGCCGTTGCTGGCCAGCGCGTCGACCTTGGCTGCGGCCTGCGTGCGGGCGTGCCGCCAGACGCTCGGGGTCGAGAGCTGGCTGTAGTCCTGCGCCGGAGGCTGCGGCGTCGACCCCGGCGCGCCGGGTACCGTCGTCGCGCTCATGATCGGCAGGTTGTCGGTGCCGGTGCGCAAGGCGCTGGCGTTGTGCACCATGCTCATCGGCGTGCTCTGCTGCACGCGCTTGGCCGGCGACAGCCCGGTGGCGATCACCGTCACGCGCAACTGGTCGCCCAGGCCTTCGTCGTAGGCCGTGCCGTAGATCACGTGCGCGTCCTCGGCGGCGTAGCGGCGGATGGTGTTCATCGCGTTGCGCGATTCGGAGAGCTTGAACGTCGCCTTGCTCGCGGCGATCAGCACCAGCACACCGCGCGCCCCCGAGAGGTCGATGCCTTCGAGCAGCGGGCAGGCCACCGCCAGGTCGGCGGCCTTGGTGGCGCGATCGGGGCCGCCGGCCTGCGCGGTGCCCATCATCGCCTTGCCCGGCTCGCTCATCACCGTCTTGACGTCCTCGAAGTCGACGTTGACCAGCCCGGGCACGTGGATGATGTCGCTGATGCCGCCGACGGCATTGCGCAGCACGTCGTTGGCGTGACCGAAAGCCTCCTCCTGCGTGATGTCGTCGCCCAGCACCTCGAGCAGCTTCTCGTTCAGCACGACGATCAGCGAATCGACGTTGGCCTCCAGCTCCGCCAGGCCGATGTCGGCGGCCTTCATGCGCCGGTGGCCCTCGAACTCGAACGGCTTGGTGACCACGCCGACGGTCAGCACGCCCATCTCCTTGGCCACGCGCGCGATCACCGGCGCCGCGCCGGTGCCGGTGCCGCCGCCCATGCCGGCGGTGATGAACAGCATGTGCGCGCCGTCGATCGCCTGGCGGATTCGATCCGTGGCTTCGTCCGCCGCGGCCTTGCCGGCCTCGGGCTTGGCCCCCGCACCCAGCCCGGTGCTGCCGAGCTGCAGGATCACATCGGCATTGCTGCGGTTGAGCGCCTGCGCGTCGGTGTTGGCGCAGATGAACTCCACGCCCTGGACGTCGTGGGCGATCATGTGCTCGACGGCATTGCCGCCGCCACCGCCGACCCCGATGACCTTGATGCGGGTGCCTTGGTCGAACTCTTCGATCATTTCAATCGCCATGGTGTGTGCTCCTTCGTGAGAGTGCAGTTGCCGTCAAAGAAAGTAGTTGCATGTAGAAAAACCCCGAGCCTCACCGGGCCCTCCATCCATCATCAGAAATTGCCGAGAAACCAATCCTTGGCGCGGCCGATCACGGTCTTCACCGAGCCGGCCTTGGCCGCCACCTTGAGCCCGCGGATGCGCGCCAGCCGCGCCTCTTCCAACAGCCCCATCACGGTGGCCGAGCGCGGGTTGGCCACCATGTCCGATAGCGCGCCGGCATAGAGCGGATTGCCGCGCCGCACCGGTTTGAGGAAGATGTCTTCGCCGAGCTCGACCATGCCCGGCATCACCGCCGAGCCGCCACAGATCACGATGCCCGACGACAACAGCTCCTCGTAGCCGGAGTCGCGGATCACCTGGTGCACGAGCGAGAAGATCTCCTCGACGCGCGGCTCGATCACGCCGGCCAACGCCTGCCGGGACAGCAGTCGCGGCGCACGATCGCCGAGCCCCGGTACTTCCAGGTTCTCGCTCGGATCGGCCAGCAGCTGCTTGGCCACGCCGTAGTCGACCTTGATCTCCTCGGCGTCCTTGGTCGGCGTGCGCAGCGCCATCGCGATGTCGCTGGTGATCAGGTCGCCGGCGATCGGGATCACCGCGGTGTGGCGCACCGAGCCGCCGGTGTAGATCGAGACGTCGGTGGTGCCGGCGCCGATGTCGACCATCGCCACGCCGAGCTCCTTCTCGTCGGCGGTCAGTACCGCGTGGCTCGACGCGCTCGGATTCAACACCAGCTGTTCGACCTCGAGACCGCAGCGGCGCACGCACTTGACGATGTTCTCGGCGGCGCTTTGCGCGCCGGTGACGATGTGGACCTTGACCTCGAGGCGGCCGCCGCTCATGCCGATCGGCTCCTTGACCTCGTGGCCGTCGATCACGAACTCCTGCGGCTCCACCAGCAGCAGGCGCTGGTCGTTCGGGATGTTGATCGCCTTGGCCGTCTCGACCACGCGCGCGACGTCGACCGGCGTGACCTCCTTGTCGCGCACGATGACCATGCCGGTGCTGTTCTGGCCGCGGATGTGGCTGCCGGTGATGCCGGTGTAGACGCGGGTGATCTTGCAGTCGGCCATCATCTCGGCCTCCTTCAAGGCCTGCTGGATCGACTGCACGGTGGCGTCGATGTTGACGACGACGCCGCGCTTCAAGCCGTGCGAGGGCGCGATGCCGAGCCCCGCCACGCGCAACGCGCCGTCGGCCATCACCTCGGCCACCACCGCCATCACCTTGGCCGTGCCGATGTCCAGGCCCACGACCAGATCCTTGAATTCCTTTGCGGCCATATCAGTGCCCGCCCGGCCGCCCGAAGGGCACTGGCACACCAAGGGCCACGCAGGGGCCCTCGACGGGCCCCGGGGGCAGCAAACGAAGTGAGCGTGGGTGCGGTCTCATTTCTGTGTCCTTTGTCGGGTTGGGCTCAGCGCGGCGCCGCGGCGTTCTTCGTCCCGGCCACGGCGGTGGTCGATACGCCGCGCAGTCGCAGCGCATAGCCGTCGGGGTGGCGCAGGTCGGCGGCGATCAGTGCCCGCGCGCCGCCGGCATCGGCGAAACGCTGCGTCGCTTGCGGCAGCGTGCGCGCGAAGCGTGCCGCGCGCGCCACGACCTCGTCTTCGCTACCGCGGCCGAGTTCGAGCTCGGCACCGCTGTCGAGCTCGGCGCGCCACGAGCCCCGGCTCGTCAGCTTCAGCATCTCGATGCGGGCGTCGATCGGGGCCAGCGTGTCGGCCAGCCGGCGCTGCATCGCCAGCACCTGCGCCGAGCTGCCTTCGGGGCCGGCGAGCGTGACCAGCGCTTCGTCCTCGACATCGCCGAGGTTGGCCTCGAAGACCTCGCCATGGTTGTTGACCAGCCGCTCGTTGCCCCGGTCCTGTTCGCCCTGGCCCTGCCACAGTGCTGCGGCACGGTGCTCCTCCAGCGTCACGGACAGCCGATTCGGCCACACCCGACGCACCACCGCCTGGCGCACCCAGGGCACCGATTCGAACGCCGCCCGACCGCGCGCCAGGTCGAAGCTGAAGAAGTTGCCGGCCAGCTGCGGCAGCGCATTGGCCCGCACCGTGGCGAGGTTGCTGCGCGACAGCTCGCCGTCGAGAACGATCGCACGCACGGTGAACAGTGGCGCGCGCACCAGCCAGCCCACCACCGCCGCCAGCAACACCAGCGCGGCCAGCACGAACACCCCGGCCGCCACCGCGTTCATCAGGCGGATGTCGGCCGGCAACGCGACGGCGGCGCGGTTGAGGGTGTTGCGCTTTCGAGTCGTCGCCATCTCAATGGCTCCACGACGCTGAGCGCCTGCAGTGATGCGTGACGCGGTCAGGGCAGAGCGGTGGACTGCTCGCGGCGCGTAATTGCGAACGGTTGTTTTGCTTTGTTGACGGTGGGTTGTTCGCGTGATCTGCCGGGTCCCGGCCCGGCGGCCGGGTAACTTTCATTTGCGGCCCCAAATGAAAGTCACCAAAGCAAAGGGGCTGAATGCAACACCTCTCGGTTCGTTCCACGTGCTTTGCAGGCCCGGCCCAGCGGGCCACCTGGAGATACCGAGGTCGATCGGCCCATCCGCGCACTCGACGGGGGCTCGCTTCGCGTCGCCCCTGATCCGCATGCGTATTGCGCGGGCGAGGCCCTGCGAGCCCGCGCCGCCGAGTGCGCTGCAAGCCCGAAGCGCAGGGAGGCTTCCAAGTGGCCCGCCGGGCCGGGGCGCCGCAGCGTGCAGAACGCATGAAAGGTTTTGCTTTGAGGGCCTTTGCTTTGGTGACTTTCATTTGGCCCCCCAAATGAAAGTTACCCGGCCGCCGGGCCGGGACCCGGCTGGCAACGCGGTCAGCAAAGCCTCGCAAAGGCAACCCAAGGACAAGCGCCCGCAATGGGCCGAAAGCCTTCGTCCGGATCGCAAGCAACGTCATCTCAGTGGGTCCCGTCCAGCCGCGCCTGGCCAAGCAACATCACGCACAGCTGCTCGTAGCCAATGCCTGCCGCAGCCGCCGACTTGGGCACCAGCGAGTGCCCGGTCATGCCCGGCGAGGTGTTCATCTCGAGCAGGAACGGCCGGCGGTCGGCGGCGCGGATCATCAGGTCGGCGCGACCCCAGCCGCGGCAGCCGAGAGCGCGGTAGGCCGCCAGCACCACGCGCTGGATCTCGGCCTCTTCGGCGGGGGGCAGACCGCTCGGCACCAGGTACTGGACGTCGTCGGTGAAGTACTTGTTCTGGTAGTCGTAGGCGCCCTCGGGCGCGACGATGCGCACCACCGGCAGCGCGCGAGCGGCGGCGCCCTCGCCGATGACCGGGCAGGTCACTTCTTCACCGGCGATGAACTCCTCGCACAGCACGTCGCCGTCGTAGCGTGCGGCCAATTCGACGGCGGCCTGCATCTGCGAATAGCCCGCCACCTTGGTCACGCCGATCGACGAGCCCTCGTGCGGCGGCTTGACGATCAGCGGCAGGCCCAGCGTGTCGGGCACGGTGCGCGTCTGCGTCGGTGTGTGCGCGTCGGTGCCCAGCACCACGTAACGCGGCGTCGGCAAGCCCTCGGCGAGCCAGATCCGCTTGGTCATGACCTTGTCGATCGCGATCGCACTGGCCATCACGCCGGAGCCGGTGTAGGGGATGCCGAGCAGCTCGAGCGCGCCCTGCACCGTGCCGTCCTCGCCGTGGCGGCCGTGCAGCGCGATGAAGCAGCGCGCGAAGCCGTCGCGCTTCAAGTCGACCAGGTCGCGTTCGGCGGGGTCGAAGGCGTGGGCATCCACGCCCTGGCTCTGCAGCGCGGCCAGCACACCGCGGCCGCTCATCAGCGAGATCTCGCGCTCGGCGCTGCTGCCGCCCATCAGCACTGCCACCTTGCCGAATGTCATGACAGCCCCTCGTCCGACGGATACGTCGGCCGATCCCCCGGGGGGATGCGGGCCGGCTTGGGAGCGGCCCGGCGCTCGGCCCGCCGCACAGATGGCAACGTGCAGTTCATGCCACGCCTCCCCCGAGTTCGACGATGCGCGCGGCGACATGGCCGATCGAGCCGGCGCCCATCACGATCACCACGTCGCCGCCGCGGGCGTGCTCGAGCACCGCTTCCGGCAGTGAATCGACGTCGTCGATGAACACCGGATCGACCTTGCCGGCCACACGCAGCGCACGCGCCAGCGTGCGGCCATCGGCGGCGACGATCGGCGCCTCGCCGGCGGCGTAGACCTCGGTCAGCAGCACCACGTCGGCGCTGCCCAGCACCTTGACGAAGTCCTCGAAGCAGTCGCGCGTGCGGGTGTAGCGGTGCGGCTGGAAGGCCAGCACCAGGCGCTGGGCCGGGAACGCGCCGCGGGCGGCGGCAATCACCGCGGCCATCTCGACCGGGTGGTGGCCGTAATCGTCGACCACCGTGAAGCGGCCCGAGCCGTCGCGCGCGGCGACCTCGCCGCAGCGCTGGAAGCGGCGGCCGACGCCGGCGAACTGCGCCAGCGCCGCGGCGATCGGCGCATCGGGCAGTTCGAGTTCGGTGGCCACCGCGATCGCCGCCAGCGCGTTCAGCACGTTGTGCTCGCCGGGCAGGTTCAGCGTGATCTCCAGCGGCGGCAGCGCCGTGCCGTTGCGTCGCTCGGCGGTGAAGCGCATCTGGCCCCCCGGCAGCGCCTGCACCTGCGTCGCCCGCACCTGGTTGTCGGCACCGAAGCCATAGGCCACGACCGGGCGCGAGACCATCGGCACGATCGAGCGCACGCCCGGGTCGTCGCCGCAGACGATCGCCGCACCGTAGAACGGCATGCGGTGCAGGAAGTCGACGAACGCGGCCTTCAGCCGCGCGAAGTCGTGGCCGTAGGTGTCCATGTGGTCGGCGTCGATGTTGGTCACCACCGACAGCACCGGCGTCAGGTTCAGGAACGAGGCGTCGCTCTCGTCGGCCTCGACCACGATGTAATCGCCCGCGCCGAGCCGCGAGTTGGCGCCGGCGCTGTTGAGCCTGCCGCCGATCACGAACGTCGGGTCGACGCCGGCCTCGGCCAGCACGCTGGCCACCAGCGAGGTCGTCGTCGTCTTGCCGTGGGTGCCGGCGATCGCGATGCCGCTTTTCAGGCGCATCAGCTCGGCCAGCATCGCCGCGCGCGGCACCACCGGGATGCGGGCGGCGCGGGCGGCGATGACTTCCGGGTTGCCGCCACCGACCGCGGTCGACGTCACCACGGCACCAGCCCCTTCGATGTGCTTCGCGTCGTGGCCGACGAAGACCTTCACACCGAGCGAAGCCAGCCGGCGCAGCGTCGGGCTGTCGCTCTGGTCGGAGCCGGACACCGTGTAGCCGAGGTTGTGCAGGATCTCGGCGATGCCGCTCATGCCCGAGCCGCCGACGCCGACGAAGTGAATGTGCTTGATGGCGTGCTTCATGCGCTCGCTCCGGCACGCCGCACTCGCTTCGTCGGCACTTGTCGATTCACGACGAAGTGAATCGGCTTGGTGGCGTGTTTCATCGCGGTCTCACCAGGGCTTCGATCTCATCGGCGACGCGCGCCGCCGCGCGCGGGCGAGCCAGCGCATGCGCCTTCTCGGCCATCGTCTGCAGCGCGGGTCGGTCCAGGCCCTGCAGCAGTTGCGCCAGGCGCTCGGGTGTCAGTTCGGCCTGCGGCAGGTGGATCGCCGCGCCGTGCTGGGCCATGAACAGCGCGTTGTCGCGCTGGTGCGCGGTGGTGCTGACGATCAGCGGTACCAGCACGGCCGGCACGCCCCCGGCGCACAGCTCGCTGACCGTCACCGCGCCGGCGCGGCAGATCATCACGTCGCAGGCCGCCAGCCGCGCGGCCATGTCGTCGATGAATGCCAGCACCTCGACGCCCTCGTGCACGCCCGCGCCGGCATAGGCGTCGCGCACGCTGTCGCGCTGCAGTGCGCCGGTCTGATGCACGACCCGCGGCCGCTGCGCGGCGTCGATCAGCGACAGTGCCTTCGGCACGGTGTCGTTGAGCACCTTGGCGCCCAGGCTGCCGCCGACGACGAGCACGCTGAGCGGCCCGCTGCGGCCGGCATAGCGCTCGGCCGGCGCCGGCAAGGCCTCGATCTCGGCGCGCACCGGGTTGCCGGTGACGACCGCCCGCTTGTGCGTCGTCGCCGCCGCCCCGTCGAAGCCGAAGGCGATGCGGTCGGCCACCGGCAGCAGTGCCTTGTTCGACAGCAGCAGCGAGGCATCGGCATTCACCAGCAGCAGCGGTTTGCCGAGCAGCGAAGCCATCAGCCCGCCGGGGAAGCACACGTAGCCACCCATGCCGAGCACGGCATCGGCGCTGCGCCGCTTCAGCAGCGCGAGGCATTCCCAGAAGGCCTTGAGCAGGCGCAGGCCGCCGGTCAGCGTGTGCGCCAGGCCCTTGCCGCGCAGGCCGCTGAAGCCGATGCTGTCCAGTGCGATGCCCGCGGCAGGAACCAGGCGCGTTTCCATGCCATCGCGGGTACCGAGCCAGCTGATGGTCCAGCCTCTGGATTGCATCTCCTTGGCCACTGCGAGGCCGGGAATGATGTGACCTCCGGTGCCGGCGGCCATGATCACGAGGTGGCTCATTTCTCTTGCCTTCCCGGCGGGTTCTTCGCATGCGGGAGCCGGCGCCGGGAGTGCCCCGGCGGGCAGTCACTTTCTCTTTGCTGGCTCAAAGAGAAAGTAACCAAAGAGAAAGAGCCTGAATCCGCATTTGAGGGTGGGTACGCGCGTGGCGCCGGTGCCCTGGATACACACCTGACCCGGTACGGGCTCAAGTTGCGATTGCAGCGCGGCGCACCGCGCTTGGGCCACAGCAGAGGAACGGGTGACTCAGTGCAATCGCGCGAAAGCCCGGACATCCCCTGGGTGTGCATGCGAACAAACGACACACCACGCGGACAAGCCCAAACATGGGTATTGGGCCCTCTTTCTTTGGTTACTTTCTTTCTGGGCCAGCAGAAAGAAAGTGACTGCCCGCCGGGGCACTCCCGGCGCCGACTCGGTACGAGAAGAACCGCATTCATGCGCGCCCTCCCCGCATCAAAGAACGATTCTCGATATCGATGCGAATCACGATCGCCAGCGAGACCAGATTCATCAGGATCGCCGAGCCGCCATACGACATCAACGGCAACGTCAAGCCCTTGGTCGGCAAGACCCCCAGGTTCACGCCCATGTTGATGAAGGCCTGGCCCCCGACCCAGATACCGATGCCCTGCGCCAGCAAGCCGGCGAAGACGCGATCCAGCGCCACCGCCTGGCGGCCGATGTGAAAAATACGCCGCGTCAGCCAGAAGAACGCCGCCACCACCGCGAACACGCCGACGAAGCCGAGCTCCTCGCCGACCACCGCGAGCAGGAAATCGGTGTGGGCCTCCGGCAGGTAGTGCAGCTTCTCGACCGAAGACCCCAACCCCTGGCCGAAGATCTCGCCGCGGCCGAAGGCGATCAGCGAATGCGTCAACTGGTAGGCCTTGCTCTGCGCATAGGCCGGGTTCCACGGATCGAGGTAGGCAAAGATGCGCTCGGCACGCCACGGGCTCAGCACGATCATCAGCACGAAGGCGCCGAGCAGCACGGCCACCACCAACGCGAACATGCGGCCGTTGACGCCGCCGAGGAACAGGATGCCCAGCGCGATCGCGGCGATGACCATGAAGGCGCCCATGTCGGGCTCGGCCAGCAGCAGGATGCCGACGAAGGCCAGCGCGATGGCCATCGGCGTGACGGCGTGGAAGAAGTTCTCGCGCGTGTCCATCTTGCGCACCATGTAGCTGGCGGCGTAGAGCGCCATCGCCAGCTTGGCCAGCTCGCTGGGCTGGAAGTTCATCAGGCCGAGCGGGATCCAGCGCCGCGCACCGTTGACGCCCTTGCCGATGAAGGGCACCAGCACGAGCACCAGCAAGCCCAGCGCGGCGACGAAGACCCACGGCGCCCACTTCTCCCACAGCGCGACCGGGATCTGCACCACCGCCAAGGCGGCGACGAAGGCGATCGCCAGCGACAAGGCGTGGCGCGACAGGAAGTGCGTCGGCGCGTAGCGCGCGAATTTCGGGTTGTCGGGCAGCGCCACCGACGCCGAATAGACCATCACCATGCCGAGCAGCAACAGGGCCACGACGACCCAGACCAGCGCACGGTCGAAGCCATGCACGTGGCTCGGATGCGCCGCGGTCGGCCCGACCCAGTCGCGGATCGGCACGTGCGCCGCGGCGCCTTGCGTGCCGGCGAAGCGCGCGCGCAGCGCCGCCCACCACGAAGCCGGCGACGGCAGCCATTGACGCCACGTGCCGGTCACTGCAGCGCTCCCTGCGCCGACGCATGAGCCTGCACCGCGGCGACGAAGACCTCGGCGCGGTGGCCGTAGTTGCGGAACATGTCGAGGCTGGCGCAGGCCGGACTCAACAGCACCGCGTCGCCGGGCTGCGCCTGCGCGAAGCACCAGGCGGTGGCGGCCTCCAGCGTGTCGTGGCGCTGCATCGCCACGCCGGTGCCGGTCAGTGCCGCGGCAAGCGCCAGCGCATCGCGCCCGATCAGCGCCACGGCCCGTGCATGTTGTGCCACCGGCGCGGCCAGCGGCGAGAAGTCCTGGCCCTTGCCGTCGCCGCCGAGGATCACCGCCAGCTTGCCCGGCGCCTTGTCGGCCCCCAGGCCCTGCAATGCGGCGACCGTGGCGCCGACGTTGGTGCCCTTGCTGTCGTCGAAGGCCTCGACGCCGCCGACGCTGGCCACGAAGGCCACGCGGTGCGGCTCGCCGCGGTATTCGCGCAGCGCGTGCAGCATCGGCGCCAGCGGGCAGCCGATCGCGGTGGCCAGCGCCAGCGCGGCCAGCGCGTTGGCCGCGTTGTGGCGACCGCGGATGCGCAGCGCATCGGCCGGCATCAGGTGCTGCAGGTGCACCTCGTCGGCCGGCAATGACTCGCTGCGCCGGCGTGGCTTGCCGACGTCGTCGCCAGGCAACGCGCGCACCAGCCAGGCCATGCCGTTGTCGACGACCAGGCCGAAGTCGCCCGGTGCGCGCGGCGCATCGAGGCCGAAGCGGATCACCTCGCGCGGCACCGTCGGCGCAGGCCGGCCCCGCCCGGCCTTGGCGAGTGCAGGCGCCGGCACCATCGCCTCGACGCGCGGATCGTCGCGATTGATCACCATCACGGCACGCTCGCCGAACACGCGGGCCTTGGCGCCTGCATAGGCCTCGATCGAGCCATGCCAGTCGAGGTGGTCCTGCGTGACGTTGAGCACCGTGGCAGCGGCCGGCTCGAAATCGCGCACGCCGTCGAGCTGGAAGCTCGAAAGCTCGAGCACCCACACCTCCGGCAGTGGCAGCGGCGCGCCATCGTCGCCGACGGCGTCGAGCGCGGCGGCCAGCGTGTCGAGCATCGTCGGCCCGATGTTGCCGGCCAATGCCACGCGCCTGCCGCTGCGCTCGACGAGCAGCGCCGTCAGCGCGCTGGTGGTGGTCTTGCCGTTGGTGCCGGTGACGGCGATGAGCTTCGGCGCGTAATCGCGTTCGTGCCGCAGTTCGGCCAGCGCCCGCGTGAACAGATCGAGTTCGCCCTGCACCGCGATGCCTTGCGCCCGCGCCGCGGCGAGCGGCACCGCGATGCGCTCGTCGTGCGGCGCCAGGCCGGGGCTCTTCAGCACCAGTTGCACGCCCTGCAGCGCCGCCTTGTCGAGCGTGCCGCCGAAGTGCACCGCGGCGGGCGCCGCCAGCGTCAGGGCCGCGGCCTGCGGCGGCACCTCGCGCGAATCCCACACCCGCACGCCGGCGCCGTGGCTGGCACACCAGGTGGCCATCGCCAGGCCCGATTCACCGAGGCCGAGCACGAGGACGGACAGGCCGTGCAGATGATTCATCTCGGCTCCCGCCGGGCCGCCCCAAGGGAGCCGAGCGCCTCCCCGGGAGGCCGCGAACGAAGTGAGCTGGGAGGCACCATCACCGCAATTTCAGGCTCGCCAGTCCGACCAGACACAGCAGCATCGTGATGATCCAGAAGCGGATCACGACCTGCGTCTCGCGCCAGCCGCTCTTTTCGAAGTGGTGGTGCAGCGGCGCCATCTTGAACAGGCGCAGGCCGGTGCCGGTCTGGCGCCGGGTCCATTTGAACCAGGCCACCTGCAGCATCACCGACAGCGCCTCGACGACGAAGATGCCGCCCATGATGGCGAGCACGATCTCCTGGCGCGTGATGACGGCGATGGTGCCGAGCGCGCCGCCGAGCGAGAGCGCGCCGACGTCGCCCATGAAGACCTGCGCCGGGTGGGCGTTGAACCAGAGGAAGGCCAGGCCCGCACCGGCCATCGCGGCGCAGAAGATCAGCAACTCGCCGGCGCCGGGAATGTAGGGGAACAGCAGGTACTTGCTGTAGACCGAGCTGCCGACCACGTAGGCGAAGACACCGAGCGCCGAGCCGACCATCACCACCGGCATGATCGCCAGGCCATCGAGCCCATCGGTCAGGTTGACGGCATTGCTGGCGCCGACGATCACGAGGTACGTCAGGATGATGAAGCCCCACACGCCGAGCGGATAGCTGATGGTCTTGAAGAACGGCACCAGCAGGTCGGCATTGGGCGGCAGCGGCGTCGAGAAGCCGCTCCTCACCCAACGCATGAACAACTCGAGCACCCGCAGGTTCGAGCTTTCCGAGACCGCGAAGCACAGGTAGAACGCCGCCATCAGGCCGATCAGCGACTGCCAGAAATACTTCTCGCGCGAGCGCATGCCCTCGGGGTCCTTGTGCACCACCTTGCGCCAGTCGTCGATCCAGCCGATGCCGCCGAAACCGAAGGTGACCAGCATCACGATCCAGACGAAGCGGTTGCTCCAGTCGAACCACAGCAGCGTCGACACGCCGATGCCGATCAGCACCAGCACGCCGCCCATCGTCGGCGTGCCGCTCTTGGCGATATGTGCCTGCACGCCGTAATCACGGATCGGCTGGCCGATCTTCATCTCGGTGAGGCGGCGGATGACCCAGGGCCCGAACGCCAGGCCGATCAGCAGCGCGGTCAGCGCGGCCAGCACGGCGCGGAAGGTCAGGTACTGGAACACGCGCAGGAAGCCGAGCTGCTCGGGGTAGAGCGACTGCAGCCATTGGCTGAGACTGAGCAGCATCAGGCGATCCCCTGCATCATGGCCTGCACCACGCGTTCCATGGCCATGAAGCGCGAGCCCTTGACCAGCACCGAGGCCGCGGCCGGCAGCTCGGCGCGCGCGGCGATCAGCGCCGGCACGTCGGCGAAGTGCCGCGCCGCCGCGCCGAACGCCTGCACGGCATGCAGGCTCTGCGCGCCGGCACACCACAGGTGCTCGATGCCGCGCTCGCGCGCATAGGCACCGACCTCGGCGTGGAAGGCCGGGCCGCGGTCGCCGACTTCGCCCATGTCGCCGAGCACCAGCAGGCGCGGCGCGTGCATCGCCGCCAGCACATCGATGGCGGCGCGCACCGAATCCGGATTGGCGTTGTAGCTGTCGTCGACCAGCGCGACGCGCACGTCGTGCAACGTCGCCGACTTCAGCTGCGACCGGCCCTTCACCGGCACGAAGGCCTCGAGGCCGCGCCGCACGCTGGCCAGCGGTGCGCCGGCCGCCAGCGCGCAGGCGGTGGCGGCCAGCGCGTTCTTGACGTTGTGCACGCCGGCCAGCCGCAGCGCCAGCGAGGCCGGGCCGGCGGGCGTGTGCAGCACGAGGGCCCAGTGCGGGCCGGTCTGGTCCTCGACCCACATCGCGTCGGCGGTGACGTCGGCAGCGCCCTTGAGGGCAAACGTCAACTGCGGTCGCCGCCCAGCCAGGTCGTGCCACAGCGGCGCATGGTCGTCGTCGGCCGGGTAGACCGCTGTACCGGCGGCGCCGAGGGCGACGATGGCGGCACCGTTTTCGCGCGCCACCGCCGCGACGCTGGCCATGAACTCCTGGTGTTCGCGCTGCGCGTTGTTGACCAGCGCGATGGTCGGCTGCGCGATGCGGGCCAGCAGTGCGATCTCGCCCGGGTGGTTCATGCCCAGCTCGACGACGCCGGCGCGGTGCCAGCACGTCTCGTCCTGGCGCAGTCGCAACAGCGTCAGCGGCACGCCGATGTGGTTGTTCAGGTTGCCTTCGGTGGCGAGTGCGCCGTCGCCGAGCCAGGCGCGCAGGATCGCCGCGATCATCTGCGTCACGGTGGTCTTGCCGTTGCTGCCGGTGACGGCGATGAGTGGCAGCTCGAAGCGCGCGCGCCACCCGCCGGCGAGCTGTTGCAGCGCCAGCAGGCTGTCCGTCACCTGCAGGCCCGGCAGGCCAGCCTCCGACAGGCCACGCTCGGCCAGTGCCGCGGCAGCGCCCTTGGCGCGGGCGCCGGCCAGCATGGCGTGGCCGTCGAAGCGTTCGCCTTTCAACGCCACGAACAGGTCGCCGGCACGCAACGTGCGGGTGTCGCTGTGCACGCGTGCGAGCGGCGTCTCGGCGTCGCCGACGAGCGTCGAGCCCGGCAGCAACGCGTGGGCCTGCGCCAGCGTCATCAGCACGGCGACCTCCGGCTCGCCAACGCATGCTCGGCTTCTGCAACATCGGAGAACGGCTGCCGCACGCCGGCGATCTCCTGGTAATCCTCGTGGCCCTTGCCGGCGATGAGGATCACGTCGCGCGCATCGGCCGCGGCGATGGCCCGGGCGATGGCGGCGCGCCGGTCTTCGACCACCGCGACGTGGGCGCCGTCGGTGATGCCGGCGACGATCTCGGCGAGGATCGCGGCGGGCACTTCGCCGCGCGGGTTGTCGCTGGTCACCACCACGGCATCGGCATCGCGCGCCGCGATCGCGCCCATCAGCGGGCGCTTCGTCGCATCGCGGTTGCCGCCGCAGCCGAACACGCACGCGAGCCGGCCGCCGCGGGCCCTCGCCAGCGGGCGCAACGCCTGCAGCGCCTTCTCCAGTGCGTCGGGCGTGTGGGCATAGTCGACCACCACTTCGGGTGATTGCGCACCGGCGGCCACTCTTTGCATGCGTCCCGGCACCGGCGTCAATTGCGGCACGACCGACACCGCGTCGGCCAGCGCAACGCCCAGCGCGCGCAGGCCACCGATCACCGCCAGCAGGTTGCTGGCGTTGTAGTCGCCGATCAAGCTGCTGCGTACGGCCAGCCGCTGCTCGCCCTCGTGAAGCTCGAAGCCCAGGCCGCCGTCGGCATAGCCGAGCTGGGTTGCCGCCAACCGCGCCGGGCCGCGCACCGAGTAGGTCCAGACGTCGAGCGCATGGCCCGACAGCTCGCGCGCCAGTGCCGCGCCGTGCGCGTCGTCGACATTGACCACCGCCGCACGCAACCCCGGCCACGCGAACAGCTGCCGCTTGGCGGCCCAGTAGGCGTCCATCGTGCCGTGGTAGTCGAGGTGGTCGCGGCTGAAGTTGGTGAACAGAGCCACGGCGACGCGCAGCGCAGTCAGACGCTGCTCGACGAGACCGATCGACGACGCCTCGATCGCGCAGGCCTTGAAACCCGCATCGACAAACAGGCGCAGCGCGGCGTGCAGCATCACCGGGTCGGGCGTGGTCAGCCCGGTGAATTCGATCTGTGCCGCGCGCGCAGGCCGAGGCTCGCCCGCCGCAGCGGACGCGGGCAGCGGCGGCACGCCGATCCCGAGCGTGCCGACCACGGCACAGCGCCGGCCGAGCAGCGTCAGCGCCTGCGCCGTCCACCAGGCGGTCGACGTCTTGCCGTTGGTGCCGGTCGTCGCGATGATGTCGAGCGAGCGGCTCGGCTGCTCGAAGAACGCATCGGCAATCGCTCCGGTGGCGGCCTTCAGGCTGGGCAGCGAGGCGATGCGCGCATCGTCGAAGGCGAAGGCCTCGAGGCCGTCGCGTTCGACCAGGCAGGTGGTGGCACCGGCCGCCAGCGCGCTGGCCACGAAGCGCCGGCCGTCGGTGGCTGCGCCGGGCCAGGCGATGAACGCATCGCCGGCGCGCAGCTTGCGGCTGTCGGTGGTGACGGTGCCGGTGACCCATTCGCGCAGCCAGCGCGCGGCGGCCGCAGGGGACTTGAGCGCGGTGACGGTCATCGCGCCACCACCCGCCGGGCCGCCCCAAGCGCGGCGCGCGCCACCCCGGAGGGCAGCGAAGCGGTACAGCCGCGAGTTGGGGGGCTCACGCTCACTAGAAGCTCTCCTGCACGGC
Source organism: uncultured beta proteobacterium (assembly GCA_963840805.1). GTDB lineage: Bacteria > Pseudomonadota > Gammaproteobacteria > Burkholderiales > Burkholderiaceae_C > CADEEN01. Next base: position 150,773 of record CAWJAJ010000017.1, read on the forward strand.
CGTGGTCACGATCTGCGGCTTGACGTCCAGGTCGGGCGGCACACCCAGCATGCGCAGCGTCTGCTGCACGACCTGGCTGAACACCGGCGCGGCGACGTCGCCGCCGTAGTACACGCCGTTGTTCGGCTCGTCGACCATCACCGCGACGACGATGCGCGGGTGGTCGATCGGCGCCAGGCCGACGAACCAGGCGCGGTACTTGTTGCTGACGTACTCCTTGCCCTCCTGCTTGTGCGCGGTGCCGGTCTTGCCGCCGACCGAGTAGCCGATGGTCTGCGCCTTCGGCGCGGTGCCGCCGGGGCCCGCGGCCAGGCGCAACATCTCGCGCACTGCGCGCGCCGTCTCGGGCTTGAGCACGCGCAGGCCGACGGGGGGCGCCGTCTGCTGCAACATCGACACCGGGATCACCTCGCCGTCGCGGGCAAACACGGTGTAGGCGCGCGCCAGCTGGAACAGGCTCGTCGACAGGCCGTAGCCGTAGCTCATCGTCGCCTGCTCGATCGGGCGCCAGCTCTTGTAGGGCCGCAGCCGGCCGGTCACCGCGCCGGGGAACTGCAACTGCGGCTTCTGGCCGAAGCCGACCTGCGAATACAGCTCCCACATCTCGCGGCGATCCATCTGCATCGCCAGTTTCACGACGCCGACGTTGCTCGACTTCTGGATCACCTCGGCCACCGTCAGCACGCCGTGCGGGTGGGCGTCGCGGATCGTGCTGCCGGTGATGGTGATCGAGCCCGGCGCGGTCTGGATCGGCGTGGTCGGCGCCACGCGGCCGCTGTCGACGGCCCAGGCCGCGATGAACGGTTTCATCGTCGAACCGGGCTCGAAGGTGTCGGTCAGCGCGCGATTGCGCAACTGGGCACCGGTCAGGTTGCGCCGCTCGGCCGGATTGAAGCTCGGGTAGTTGGCCAGCGCCAGCACCTCGCCGCTCTGCACGTCGAGCACGACCACGCTGCCGGCCTTGGCCTTGTGTTCGGCGACCGCGTCGCGCACGCGCTGGTAGGCGAAGAACTGCACCTTGGCATCGACCGCCAGCGTGATGTCGCGGCCGTGGCTGGGATCGACCTGGTCGCCGATGGCCTCGACGACGCGACCGAGCCGGTCCTTGACCACCATGCGCGAACCGTCACGGCCCTGCAGGTCCTTCTGGAAGGCCAGCTCGATGCCCTCCTGGCCGTGGTCCTCGACGTCGGTAAAGCCGACCAGGTGCGCTGCCGCTTCGCCTTCGGGGTACTTGCGACGGTACTCGCGGGTTTCGTAGATGCCCCGGATGCCGAGCGCCTGCACCTGCTGCCACACCGGCTCGTCGACCTGGCGCTTGAGCCAGGCGAAGCGGGCATTGGGGTCGCCGAGCTTTTTTTCCAGCTCGGCCGCGGGCACGGCGAGCAGCTTGGCCAACTGGCGCTTTTGCTCGCGGGTGGCCTGCACGTCCTTCGGGATGGCCCAGACCGACGGCACCGAAACCGAGGTGGCCAGCAAGGCGCCGTGGCGGTCGGTGATGCGGCCGCGGCTGGCGGGCAGGTCGAGTTCGTGGGCGTAGCGTTTCTCGCCCTGATCGAGGTAGAACTGATTGCCGACGATCTGGATGTAGACCGCGCGGCCGATCAGCACGCACGAGCCCAGCCCGACCAGCGCGACCAGCAGCTTGCTGCGCCACGGCGGCGTCTTCGAGGCCAGCAGCGGGCTCGACGAGTAGCTCACGCTGCGCGCGACGGCACCGCTCTGGCGGCGTCCGAGCCTCATTTGGCGACTCCCGGGGCAGCGTTGTCGTCGTGCACGTACACCGTCACCGCCGGCGTGGCGGTGCGCATCGCCAGCTTCTCGCGGGCGGTGCGCTCGACGCGCAGGCTGGTGGCCTGCGCCTCGCGCTCGGCCTCCAGGCGCTTGGATTCGGTGTCCAGCCGCGCGGCCTCGTTGCGCGCCTTGTCGAGCTCGGCGAACAGGCGCCGCGAATCGTAGGCCGTGCGCACCAGGTACAGGCTGCTGATGAGCAGCGCAAGCATCAGCAGGATGTTCACACGGGTCATGCCGGGACCTCGGTGCGTTCGGCCACGCGCAGGATCGCCGAGCGCGAGCGCGGGTTGGCCGCGATCTCTTCGGCGCTGGGTTTGATGCGCGCCAACGCCTTCAGCCGCACCGGGCGCGGCGCGGCGAACGGCGCGCGGCGATCGAACTCGCTCCTGCTTTCGCGGGCGATGAAGGTCTTGACGATGCGGTCCTCGAGCGAGTGGAACGCGATCACGGCAAGACGTCCTTGCGGTTTGAGCAGCACGATGGCGGCGCTCAGGGCTTGTTCGAGGGCCTCAAGCTCGGCGTTGACGAAAATCCGAAGAGCTTGAAATGTGCGCGTTGCAGGATCCTGGCCCGCTTCGCGGGTGCGCACCGCGCGAGCCACGAGCTGGGAAAGCTCGGCCGTGGTTCGAACGCGATGCCCGCCCTCGCGCCGAGCAACAAGCGCCTTTGCAATCTGAACAGCAAACCGTTCTTCACCATAGTCGCGTATCACCTCGGCGATGGCGCGCTCGTCGGCGCGGGCCAGGAAATCCGCGGCGCTCTCGCCGCGGCTCGGATCCATGCGCATGTCCAGCGGGCCGTCGAAGCGGAAGCTGAAGCCGCGCGCCGGGTCGTCGATCTGCGGCGAGCTGACGCCCAGGTCGAGCAGCACGCCCTCGATCTGCGCGATACCCAGCGACGCCAGCAGCGCCGGCAGGTCCGCGAAGTTCGCGTGGTGGATGGAAAAACGCGGGTCGTCGACCCGCGTGGCACCGGCATTCGCCGCCGCCACCGCCGCCGGGTCGCGATCGAGGGCCACCAGCCGGCCCGTCGGCGCCAGCCGCTCGAGCAGCAGACGCGCATGTCCGCCGCGACCGAAGGTGGCGTCGACATAGGTGCCCGACGGTGTCGACACCAGGGCGTCGATCGCTTCGTGGAGCAGGACGGTGGTGTGCTGCCATGATGCTGCGTTCACCCCGCCCTCACATCACGTGGTCACGCAGCACATCGGGCATGCCCGCCGCCAGCACGGTGGCTTCGTGGGCGTCGTGGCGCACCTTGTCCCATAGCTCGAAGCGCGAACCCATGCCCAGCAGCAGCACGTCGCGCTCGATGCCGGCCCACTCGCGCAACTCGGGCGGGATCAGCACGCGCGAGGCACTGTCGATCTGCACATCCATCGCGCTGCCGATGAAGACGCGACGCCAGTCTTCGGCCGACATCGGCAACGTCAGCAGCTTGGTGCGAAATGCCTCCCAGGCCGGGCGCGGAAAGACGAGCAGGCAGCGCTTGGGGTGCTTGGTGACGGTCAGCCGGTCGTCGGCAACGGCCTTCAGGATGTCGCGATGGCGCGCCGGCACGGTCATGCGACCCTTGCCGTCGAGAAAAAGCCCCGCCCCACCCTGAAACACGAATTCAGTCACACCGCCCCACAAACTTGCACTTTTCCCCACTGTAGCGGACGGGCGAGGGCCGGTCAACGGAACCCTAGAGAAAATTCAATCAAATCAAGCACTTACAAACGACTTCTCGAAGGTATATTTCAAACTGGGAAGTCGTTAAGAAACAAGGACATGTGCGCGAAACCGCAAGTGATACCTCAGGTGATCCGTGGACCCTGGGACTTTCCAGCATAAGCACTCTCGCGCGGCGGCCCGGGTGGCCACCGCCCGCGCCGCGCTGCGGGTCGCGCAGGATGCCGGGCAATCGCTCGAGAGCAGTAGCGTGCGCCGGACCAGCCTGCCTGCGGTGTTGCCGGCCCGCGCCGAGCCGCGACGCGCCTAACTGGGGTTCGAGACGATGAGCGCCGCGTACACGCTGGTCCAGAAACTGATCGCTCGTGCCGCCGGTCGCGAACAGGTGACGCCCGGGGAGATCGTCAACTGTCGCGTCGACCTGGCGATGTTCCACGACTCGTCGGGCCCGCGGTACTTGGCCCCGATGCTGGCCGAACTCGGCACACCGATCTGGGACAAGCGCAAGGTCGTGCTGGTGATCGACCACTACGTACCCGAGGGTGACGACGAGTCGCGCCGCATCGTGCGCTTCGCGCGCGACTGGGCCGAGGCACAGCGCTTGCCGCATGTCTACGACAGCCAGGGCATCTGCCACGTGGTGGTGCCGCAGGGCGGGCACATCCGGCCGGGCATGTTCTGCGTCGGCGGCGACTCGCATTCGCCGACCGGTGGCGCGTTCGGCGCCTTCATGTTCGGCATCGGCGCCACCGAGATGCTCGGCGTGCTGGTCACCGGCGAGATCTGGCTCAAGGTGCCGCAGACGATCTTCGTGCGCTGGACCGGGCGGCTAACCGACGGCGTCAGTGCCAAGGACATGATGCTGGCGATGCTCGGCCGCTTCGGCATGAACGGTGCCCAGTACCAGGCCGTGGAGTACTGCGGCGAAGCCGTGGCCGCGCTGCCGATGGCCGAGCGCATGACCCTGGCCAACATGAGCGCCGAGCTCGGCGCGCAGGTGGGCCTCGTCGCACCGGACCGGACCACGCGCGAGTGGCTCGAAGCCGCCGGTGCCGACGTCGAGGAATTCGGCCTCGCGCGCTGGCACAGCGACGAGGGCGCGCCGGGGCTGCGCGAGTCGTTCGACGCCTCGGCGCTGGCGCCGCAGGTGGCGCTGCCGCACAGCCCGGCCCACGTGCGCTGCGTCGACGACCTCGAACCCACCCGCATCGACGTCGCCTACATCGGCGCCTGCACCGGCGCCAAGCTCGACGACCTGCGCGCCGCAGCCCGCGTGCTGGCGGGCTACCGCGTCGCGCCCGGCGTGCAGCTGCTGGTCGCGCCGGCCAGCGTGCACGACGCCCAGATCGCCTCCAGCGAGGGCATCCTGCGCCGCCTCACCGAAGCCGGCGCGACGCTGCTGCCCAGTGCCTGCGGCGCCTGTGCCGGCCACGGCAGCGCGATCGCCGAAGGCGCCACCGTGATCTCGTCGACGGCACGCAACTTCAGCGGCCGCATGGGTTCGGCCACGGCGCAGGTCTACCTGGCCTCGCCCTACACCGTGGCGGCGTCGGCGCTGCGCGGCTACATCAGCGACGCACGCGAGGTGCTGCGTTGAGGGCCTGGCGGCTGCCGGCCGACATCGACACCGACCAACTGGCGCCCAGCCAGGCGATGGAGCTCGGCCTCGACGTGATCGCGCGCCACTGCCTGCAAGCCGTGCGGCCGGAATTCGCCAGCAGCGTGCGCCGCGGCGACGTCATCGTCGCCGGGCCGCACTTCGGCATCGGCTCCTCGCGCGAGCAGGCGGCGTCGGTGCTGGTGCACCTGGGCGTGGCCGCGGTGATCGCGCCGTCGTTCAACGGGCTGTACTTCCGCAATGCATTCAATGTCGGCCTGCTGCTGCTGACCTGCCCGCGCGCCGCGCTGATCGACGACGGCACCGCCCTCACCTTCGACGCCCGCGCGAGCCGCATCGCGCTGGCCGATGGCACGGTATTGGCGTGCGACCCGATCCCGGGCTTCCTGCTCGACATGGTCGACGCGGGCGGCCTGTGGCCGCAACTCAAGCAGCGGCTGGCGAGGACGTGACGGCCGAACGCAACCCGCCGATCAAGGGCCTGCGCGTCACTCGGCCGCAGCGCCGTGCCGCACCAGCCGCTGCCTGCGGCGGCCGGGAGAGAATGGCCACCCCATCGCTGCGAAGTGCCCTGCCATGACCCTGCTGATCGCCGGCCTGCTGCTGTTTCTCGGCGTGCATTCGACACGCATCGTCGCCGAAGACTTCCGCACCGCGCAGATCGCGCGCCTGGGCGCGAATGGCTGGAAAGGCGTGGTCTCGCTGGCCTCGATCGCCGGCTTCGCGCTGATTGCCTGGGGCTACGGCGTGGCGCGTCAACAACCGGTGGTGCTGTGGCCGTCGCCCACCTGGCTGCGCCATCTCGCCGCGCTGCTGACGCTGTTGTCGTTCGTGCTTCTCGCCGCCGCCTACGTGCCCGGCAACGGCATCAAGGCACGGCTGCATCACCCGATGGTGCTCGGCGTGAAGGTCTGGGCCCTGGCGCACCTGCTGGCCAACAACACGCTGGCCGACCTGTTGCTGTTCGGTGGTTTCCTGGTCTGGGCGGTGTTCAGCTATCGCGCGGCGAAGGCCCGCGACCGTGTCGCCGGCACCACTTATCCCGCGGGCAGCGCTTCGCGCACGGCGGCGGCCCTCGTCGTCGGCGTCGCCGCGTGGGGGATCTTCGCGTTCTGGGCCCACGCGGCGTGGATCGGGGTGCGGCCGCTGGGCTGAATCATGGAGGGTTGGCCGAGATCAACACGGATCCCGGCCGAGATCGATAGCCTGTGGTCCAGCGCCACCACAGGAGGATTCCATGAATCGCCGCTCGAGTCTCTTGATTGCCCTGGCCGTGGTCGCCGCGGCGTGGTTGTCGGGTTGCGCCTCGGTGCCGATGGCCCCGATGGCCGAGGACGCGACGGCGAAGTCGTTCGCGGTGCAACCGGGCAAATCGAACATCTACGTCTACCGCAACGAGACGTTCGGTGGTGCCATTCCGATGACCTTGACGTTGAACGGCAAGGTGGCCGGCCAGACGGCGCCGCAGACGTACTATCTGTTCCAGGTCGACCCGGGCACGCACGACGTCAGCTCGATCGCCGAGAACACCTCGGCGCTGCGTCTCACGACCGAGGCGGGCAAGGCCTACTTCGTGTGGCAGGAAGTGAAGATGGGGCTGTGGATGGCCCGCACGCAATTGCAGCAGGTCAGCGACGACGTCGGCCGCAAGGGGGTGGCCGAGTGCAAGCGCGCCCAATCCAGCTTCTAGCGCGCGGCGGCGCCGACGCTGCGGTGTTGGGTCTCAGACAGCGGCGGCGCGGCGGCTGCCGGCGCGGCGTGCGACCCAGCCGGCCAGCGCCTTCAGCCCGCGCCAGACGGCGCGCAGCAGCAGCAGCGTCAGCAATGCCTCGACCAATGTGGCGACGAAGGCGAAGAACGGATTCCAGCGCTGCTCGCGTGCATGGAACTTGGCCAGCGCGCGGTCGCGCGCGATCTCGATCGAGTCGTAGAAGCTCGGGATCACCAGCAGCGTCAGAAGGGTCGAGGTGATGGTGCCGCCGATGATCGACACCGCCATCGGACGGTAGAACTCGCTGCCCTCGCCGATGCCGATGGCCACCGGCAGCATGCCGGCGATCAATGCAAAGGTCGTCATCAGGATCGGGCGCAGGCGCTTGCGGCCGGCCGTCATCAGCGCCTCTTCGCGCTCGACGCCTGCCGCCTCCTGCACGCGGGTGGCGTCGAGCAGCAGGATCGCGTTCTTGGCCACCAGGCCCATCAGCATGATCACGCCGATGAAGCTCATCAGGTTCAGCGTGCCGCCGGTGGCCAGCAGTGCCAGCACCACGCCGATCAGCGACAGCGGCAACGACAGCATCACCGGCAGCGGCGCGGTGAAGGAGCCGAACTGCACCACCAGGATCATGTACATCAGCGCCACGCCCATCACCAGCGCGATCGACATTTCGCGGAACACCTCCTGCTGGTCGCGCGAGGCCCCGGCCAGTTCGAGCCCGTAGCCGGGCGGAAAGTCGATCGCCTTGGCGATCTTCAGCGCATCGGCGGTGACTTCGCCCGAGGAGCGGCCCTGCGCGTTGGCCGAGACCGAAATCGTGCGCTTGCCTTCGGCATGCTGGATCTGGCTCGGGCCCTTGCCGGTCGTGACGGTGGCGATCTGGTCCAGCGGCACGATGCGACCGCCGCCGGCCACCGCGATCGGCAGCCGCTCGATGTTGCTGGCGTCGACGCGATCCTCGGGCGCCAGGCGCACCGCCACGTCGCGCGTCTCGCCGTTCGGATCGACCCAGTCGCCGACCTCGACGCCGGCGAACGCCACGCGCAGCGCCTGCGCCGCGTCGGCGGCCGAGATGCCGAGCGCGTTGGCCAGGCCGCGGTCGAGTTCGATCTTCAACTCGTCCTGCGGATCCTGCTCCGACAAGCCGACATCCACCGCGCCGGGCACCTGGCGCAGCTTGACCATGAAGGCGTTGGTGATCTCCAGCAGCTTGCGCGAATCGGTGCCGTTGAAGCGGATCTGCACCGGCTTCTGCGCGCCCATGTTGAAGTCTTCGAGCACGGTGTACTCGGCACCGACCAGCCGCGCTGTCAGCGCGCGCAGGTCCTTCGCGATCGCGGTGTGGGCACGCTTGCGCTTGTTGCTCTTGCCGATGTCGACGTAGATGCGCCCGCCGCCCGGATTGACGAAGCTGTTGGTGGCCACGGCCTCGGGCAGCGTGCGCGCCAGCGCGGCGGCGCTCTCGACCTTGGCGCGGGCATAGTCCAGGCTCGACGACGCCGGCGTGCGCACGTCCACCGCGAGAACGCCGGCGTCGGAGGCCGGCAGGAAGCTCGAGCCGCCGAACTTCATCTGCAGCGCCAGCGCGCCACCGAGGCTGGCGACGGCGATCAGGAACATCCAGCGGCGGTGGTGCAGGGCCCAGGCGATGACGCGGCCGTAGCGATCCGCCTGGTGGTCGAACCAGGTGTTGAAGCGCTGCAACCCGCGGCTGATGCCGTGCTTGGGCACGGCGTGGTGGCCGGGCGGATCGCCCCAGTACGCCGACAGCATCGGGTCGAGCGTGAACGAGATGAACAGGCTGACCAGCACCGAGGCGACGACCGTGACACCGAACGGCCGGAACCATTCGCCCGACACGCCGGGCATGAAGGCCACCGGTGCGAACACCGCGACGATCGAGAAGGTGGTCGCGGCCACCGCCAGGCCGATCTCGGCGGTGCCGTTCAATGCCGCGGTGCGGCGGTCTTCGCCGCGCTCCATGTGGCGCACGATGTTCTCGCGCACGACGATGGCGTCGTCGATCAGCACGCCGATCGCCAGCGACAGCCCGAGCAGGCTCATGAAGTTCAGCGTGAAGCCGGCCAGCCAGACGGCGATGAACGCGGCGACGACCGACGTCGGCAGCGACAGCGCGGTGATCAGCGTCGAGCGCCAGGAGTTGAGGAAGATGTAGACCACGAACACCGTCAGCCCGGCGCCGAACACCAGCGCATGGACGACGTTGTCGAGGCTGTTCTTCGCTTCCTCGCCGCCGTCCTGCGTGACTTCGATGCGCGTGCCCTCGGGCAGCGTCTTCGCGATCTCGGCCACGAGCTGGCGCACCTGATTGGCCACGCTGACGGTGCTGGCGTCGCGCGAGCGGGTGATCGACAGGCCGACGTTGGGCCGGCCGTTGCGCAACGAGTAGCTGGTCTGCTCGGCAAAGGCGTCCTGCACGCTGGCCACCTGGCCCAGGCGCAGCAGTTCGTTGCCGCGCCGGCGCACGACGATCTGCTCGAACTCGGCCGGCGATTCGATGCGCCCGAGCAGGCGGATGCTCTGGTCTTCCAGCGCGCCGCGCACCTTGCCGACGGGCGCCGCGGTGTTCTGCGCGCGCAGTGCGGCCACCACCTCGGTCACCGAGACGGAGAACTCGCGCAGCTTCTCAGCGTGCAGCAGCACCGACAGCTCGCGCCGAAGCGCGCCGTTGACGTCGACCGTGGCCACGCCGGGAATGCCGCGGAAGCGGTCGGCGAGATCGTCTTCCGCGAGGCGCGAAATCTCGGCGTGGCTCTGGCGCGTGGACGACAGCGCCAACTGCATGATCGGTTGCGCCGACGGATCGATGCGCGTCAGCACCGGCTCGCGGATCTCGCTCGGCAGCTTGTGCCGCACGGTGCCGATGGCGTTGCGCACCTCGTCGGCGGCTTCGACCATGTTCTTGTCGAAGTTGAAGATCATCAGCACCCGCGCGTTGCCCTCGCTGGCGGTGGAGCGCACCTGGTCGACGCCAGAGATCGTCTGCAGCGACTTCTCGATGCGGTTGACGACCTCGCGCTCGACCGACTCGGGTGACGCACCGGGGTACGGCACGTTGACCACCAGCACCGGCTGCTCGACATCGGGGATCTGGTTGACGCGCAGCTTGGACAGCGCGAGCAGGCCCAGCCCCATCAAGCCGAGGATGATCACCACCGTGGCCACCGGCCGCTTGATGCTGAAGTCGGAGAGGAACATGGCGGGCTGCCTACTTCGCGTTGGCAGCGTTGGCTGCAGCGGCGCCACTGGCGGCCGCCATCACCGGCGCCTTGGCGAACTCGATCCGCTGGCCGTCGACCAAGGTGGCGCCCGGGTTGCGCAGGATCACGTCGCCATCGGCCAGGCCGCCCCGCACCGGGTACTCGCCGTGGCGCTCGTCGCGCGGGCCGAGCTGCACCGCGGCCTTGACGATGCGGCCGTCCTTGACGCGCCACACCGCCGCCTGATCGCCGCCGCGAACGATCGCGGCCTCGGCCAGCATCGGCACGGCGGCACCGTTCGCGGCGATGCGGCCCTCGGCGTAGAGGCCGGCCACGCGGCGGCGCCTTGGCGCGGTCGGCGAAGTCGACGATCAGCTCGACCTGCCGCGTCGTGGCGTTGGCGGTGGCGTCGATGCGGCGCACGTTGCCGCCGAACACGACCTCCGGAAAGCCGTTGACGCTGAAGGACACCGCCTGGCCGACCTTGATCTCGTGCATGCGATCGGCCGACACCAGGCCCTCGAAGCGCATGCTCGACGGGTCGATGACCTTGACCAGTTCCTTGCCGATCTGCGCCGTGTCGCCGACCGACGCCTTGCGTTCGCTGACCACGCCGTCGAACGGCGCGCGCACCTCGGTGCGGCGCAGTTGCTGCTGCGCGCTGGCCACGCGCGAGCGCGCCGCGGCGAGTTCGCTCTGTGCGCTGTTGCGCCGCACCTCGGCGTCCTCGAGCGCTTGTATCGACGTCATGCCCTGGCCCTGCAGCGTCTTCAGGCGCTGCACCTGGCGCTCGGCCTGCTCGAAGGCCTGTGCCGCGGCGCGCGCCGATGCATCAGCCGACTGCAGCGACTCGCGGATCGCGGTGTCGTCCAGACGTACGAGCAGATCGCCCTTGCGCACGGCTTCGCCGTTTTCCTTCAGCACCTGCGTCACCACGGCCGGGACCTCGGCGCGCAGGTCGGCACGCTTCTCGGGTTCGACCGACCCCGTGATCACCGGTCCGCCCGCCACGCCGGCGCCGCCGAGCGCGACGGTGCGCAGATCCTCCGCCGACAGCAGCAGCACCGGTGCCGACGCGGCAGCGGCGGCGCCCTGGGTCGGCTCCTTCGCGGCGCCGGCGCCCGGTGCCCCGCCCTTGGTGCAGGCGGCCAGCGTCAGGGCAATCACCCAGACCATCAAGAACCGACGGTGCAACGACATCGCGATCACTCCGGCAAACAGCTCGCGTCGCTGCGGGCGACACGGCGTGAAAGCTGCGCAGCTTACCCGCGACGGCCGCGCGGTGCCGGTGGGTGCGATGAAGCGTCGACCGGCGCGACGAAACGCTGTCCGCGGGGCGCCAGCCGCGCCCGACCCCGGCCGTCAGGCCTTGCCGAGATCGCGCAGCACCACCAGCGCATGCGCCGGCACCGGCAGTGCCTGGTTCGCGCCGGGGCGAAAGCCAGGCAAGAGCTCGCCCGCGCTGTCGAGCGCGACCTGCCAGTGGCCCGGCGGCAGGGCAAAGGCCAGGTCCCCGGCTTCCGGGTTGAAGGCAATCAGCAGGTGGCGGCTGCCGCCGCCGTTGGTTCCCGGCTTGGCCGGCGCCGGCGTGGGCGATGCGTCGATGCGGCAGGCGAACGCGTGCTGGCCGGCTTCGTGCCAGTCGTGGACCTGCATTTCGTGGCCGGCAGCGGTCAACCAGACCAGGCTGCGCTCGCCCGCCGCAGCAGGTGCGTGGTGGAACCAGCGCGGATGGCGCAGCGCCGGCTCTTCGCGGCGCAACGCGAGCGTGCGCTGCACGAATGCCAGCAGTTCGCCGTCGGCGCGTTGCCAATCGAGCCAACCGGTCGGGTTGTCCTGGCAATAGGCGTTGTTGTTGCCCTGCTGGCTGTTGCCGAACTCGTCGCCGGCGTTGAGCATCGGCGTGCCCTGCGCCAGCGCCAGCGTGGCCAGCATCGCGCGCTGCACGCGAGCGCGCGTGCGCAACACGGCCGGATCGTCGCTCGGGCCTTCGACGCCGAAATTGGCGGCCGGCTCGCCATCGCGGCCGTCGCGGTTGTTCTCGCCATTGGCGTGGTTGTGCTTGGTGCCGTAGCAGACCATGTCGGCGAGCGTGAAGCCGTCGTGCGCGGCGACGAAGTTGACGCTGGCCAGCGGGCTGCGCTGGCCATGGTGGAACAGGTCGCTGCTGGCGGTGAAGCGGCGCGCGAACTCGCCGCGGCCGACGCTGCGGTTGAGCCAGTAGCGGCGCACGGTGTCGCGGAACTTGTCGTTCCACTCCAGCCAGCGCCCGGTGAAACGGCCGACCTGGTAGCCCTCGGGCCCGGCGTCCCAAGGCTCGGCAATCAGGCGCGCGCGCGCCAGGATGGGGTCCTGCGCCAGCGCGGTGAAGAAGGCGGCGTGCGCATCGTAGCCATGGCGCTTGCGGCCGAGCACGGGCGCGAGATCGAAGCGGAAGCCGTCGACACCCATCTCCTGAACCCAGTAGCGCAGTGAATCGAGCACGAACTGCGCCACCCGCGGATGCGCCACATTGAGGGTGTTGCCGCAGCCGGTGTGGTTTTCGCAGCGGCTCATGTCGTCGGGCGCCAGGTGGTACCAGCTGGCGTTGTCGAGGCCCCGCATCGACAGCGTCGAGCCCTCTGCGCCCCCTTCGGCGGTGTGGTTGTAGACCACGTCGAGCACCACCTCGAGGCCGTGTTCGTGCAGCGTGGCCACCATGCGCCGGAACTCGTCGGCCACGGCAGCGGGGTCGCGGCCGTCGCTCGCGGCGTAGCGCGGGTCGGGGCAGAAGAAGCCCAGCGTGTTGTAGCCCCAGTAATTGACGAGGCCCTTCTCGACCAGCCCGGGTTCGTCGAGGTGATACTGGATCGGCAGCAGCTCGAGCGTGGTCACGCCCAGCGCCTTGAAGTGCGCGATGGCTGCCGGGTGCGCGAGGCCGGCGTAGGTGCCGCGCAGCACGGGCGGCAGGCCCGGCAGCGCCCTGCCGAAGCCCTTGACGTGCATCTCGTAGACCACCACGTCGCGGGCCTCCACGCGCGGGGCGTTGAGCCATCCCGGCGCGGCCTGGGGCGGTGCGGCGACGCGTGCCTTCAGTGCGTGCACCGCGTTGTCGCGGCGATCGAACGAGCGAGTGCCATCGGGGTGCCCGACCTCGTAGCCATGGTGCTCGGCGCGCCAGCTGAATGTGCCGACGATCTCGCGCGCCCACGGGTCGAGCAGCAGCTTGTGGGCGTTGAAGCGGTGGCCGCGTTCGGGCGCGTAGGGGCCGTGGGCGCGCAGGCCGTACACCAGGCCCGGGCCGACGCCGTCGAGAAAGCCGTGGAACACGCCATCGTCCGGCCCGTGCAGCGCGTAGCGCTTCAGCTCGCGCGCGCCCGAGGCATCGAACACGCAGAGCTCGATGCGCTCGGCGTGATCGGAGAAAGCGGCGAAGTTGACGCCGCCGTCGCGGGCCAGCGCACCAAAGGGCTCGGCGCGGCCCGGTTCGAGCAGTTCGGGAAGTCGCATGCGAGCATCATGCCAAGAACAAGGCCGCCTCGTGGGCGGCCTCGTCTTTCTGCGCCGGCCCCGCGTACACGGGGTGCCGTGATGATCAGTTCACCACGTAGGCCAATGCCGTGCGCGGCGGGATCGTGAAGGCCCCCGACGCCGGGACGTACTGCGCGGCAGCCGCCGGCCGCTTGTCGGCGGCACTGGTGGCGGAGTGCACCGGGTGCAGCACGAAGGCCTTGCCCTTCAGCGCGTCGACGGTCACCGTCTGCGCGTTCTTGTCGACATTGACGAAATAGGCCAACTCCTTGAAGGCCGCCCCGCTGTAGTCGACGCCGTTGACATGCCCGACCAGCACCGTCGGCACCATCGTCGAGCCGCCGTTGTGGAAGGTCAGTCGTGACTTGACGTCGTCGCCGGTGCGCAGGCGCAGCAGCGTCGTGCTGGCGCGGATCTTCAGCAGGTCGCGGAAGGCGTCGCGTGTCCACGTGATCTCGGTGCCGGTGGGCTTGATCCCGGCAGTTGGCCAGCAGCGGCTTGATCAGGTACCAGTTCGAGCCGTTGTCGTCCTGCGGCGGCGCGCCGACGCCGAAGTAGTTGTCTGCATAGGTCCAGTCGAGGCGGTTGAACCAGTCGCCCGAGTTGTAGCTGTTGCGGTCCATCGACTTGCTTCTCAGCGTGTCGATGCCGGCGTGGAAGTACGGCACGCCCTGGCTGAACACGTTGATCGCGGCGCCGAGGATCTGCACCCGCGCGCGGTCTTCGCGTCGAGGTCGCGGTCGGCAGCTTGTAGGCGTTGATGTCGAACAGCGTCTGGTTGTCGTGGTTCTCGACGTAGTTCACCACTTCGCCCGGGTTCGGTCACATAGCCCGCCGGCTGGCCGTTGTAGTTGACCTGCTCGAGCGGGATCGTCGCGTCCCAGCTGGTCGTCATCATGTAGCTGCGGATCGAGCCGGCCAGGCCGACCTTGATGACGTCGGTGGCCCACAGCAGGTCGCCCTGGGTCTTGCCGCCGCCCAGCGCGTTGGCGTCGTAGAACAGGCCGTTGATGTAGCCCTGGTTGGCCACCAGGCCGTCGCCGCCGTCGAATGGGCCGCCGCCGCGGATGTAGTCGCGGGCACGGTCGCTGAAGGTGCCGATGCCCGAGCCGTTCAGCTCGAGCTGCGAGGCCTGGCGGAAGCGCGCGTTGTTCGCGACTTCGCCGAAGTTCCAGCCTTCGCCGATCAGGTTGATGGTGCGGCCGGTGGCGGCATCGACCTTGGCCTGCAGCTCTTCCATCACGCTGCGCGGCTGGTGCGCCATCAGGTCGAAGCGGAAGGAGTCGATCTTGTACTGCGTGGCCCACAGCACGGTCGAGTCGACCATCAGCTTGCCCATCATCAGGTTCTCGGTCGCGGTGTTGTCGCAGCAGGTCGAGCGCTCGACGCCGCCGGTGTTGTTGAGGCGGTGGTAGTAGCCCGGCACCACGCGGTCGAGCACCGACTTGTCGTTCTGGCCCGACGCGGTGGTGTGGTTGTAGACCACGTCCATGCCCACGCGCAGCCCGGCCTTGTGCAGCGCCAGCACCATCGCGCGGAACTCGACGATGCGCTTGGCGCCGTCGCCCGCCGACGAGGCGTAGCTGCCCTCCGGGGCGTTGAAGTGGAACGGGTCGTAGCCCCAGTTGAAGCAGTCGCTGTCCTTCACGGCCTTGACCGCGGCCTGCTGCGTCTCGGCATCGGGGGCGCCGCTGGTGGCCACGGCGACGCAGCCGGCCTCCGGCACGGTGGCGATGTCGAACACCGGCAGCAGGTGCACGTCGGTCAGGCCGGCGTCGGCCAGCGCCTTCAGGTGCTTCATGCCGTTGGAGCCGGACTCGGTGAAGGCCAGGTACTTGCCGCGGTTGGGGGCCGAGACGGTGAAGTCGTTGGCCGAGAAGTCGCGCACGTGCAGCTCGTAGATCGACATGTCGGTCTGCGCCTGCACCTTGGCCGGCAGCGGCGTCGCGTCCCAGCCCTCGGGCTTCAGCGCAGCCGCGCTCAGGTCGGCGATGTAGCTGCGCTTGGAGTCGGTGGTCAGGCTCACCGAGTACGGATCGGTGACCAGGTTGCGCACCAGGCCGACACCGCGCACGAACACCTCGACCGAATAGGCGTAGTACTTGCCGGTCCGGTCACCGGCGAGGCTGCCGCTCCACGCGCCGGTGGCCGCGTCGAACGTCAGCGGGCTGCCGGCGACTGCGAGGCCGATGCCGCTGTCGTAGGTGAAAACCGAGACCTTCTGCGCCGTCGGCGCCCACAACTTGAATTGCGTGGCACCGTTCTTCACTGCCACGCCGAGATCGGGTACGTCCTTCGCGGCGGCGTACAGGTCGTCGAGCGCGCCGGCCACCTGCGCCGTGGTCGCGTTCTGCACCTCGCCTTGCGCGTTCTCCTGCACCAGCACCAGCTGCGTCTTGTGCAGCGCGGGCAGTTGCGGCAGGTCGGCGTCCTTGACCGCCAGCACCACGCCACTGGCCACGTACTTGAAGCGTTCGGCCGCGGCGGCCGGCACGCTGCCGGTGAACACGTCGAGCGTGATCGAGCCATCGGCGCCGCTGACTGCCGCATCCCTGTTGGCGACGATCTGGCCATTGGCCGAGTGATAGAGCTTGTAGACGCCGGTGTTGTCGTTCTTCGGGAACTGGATCAACTGCCTGTTGAGCCAGTAGGCGCGGGCATCGGTGGTCGAGGCCAGGCGCGTGTCCGGAAACGCGTAGTAGACGGTCGGATCGCCCTGGATCAGCCAGATCTCGCCGACCTGGTTGGCGATCGCGAGCGCCGCGTAGCTGACGCGGATGTTGTTGTCGCGGCCGTCCTTGTCGTTCGGGTCGCCGCCCGGCGGCTTGCCGTGGATGATGAACTCGAGCGCTTCGCGCGTCGCATCGACGGTCGGGTTGACGACCGGGATGTCGAACACGATTTCGCCGGCACCGGCGGCGTAGTTGTTGAAGTCGCTGAAGGCCACCGCGTTGGTCCACTGGTCGATCGCCACGCCCGGCTTCAGGCCGGCGACGTCGAGGCCGCTCGTCGGCCAGATGTGCACGCCCCAGTTGGTGTAGGCGCCGTCGAAGCGCTTGTAGTGCACGCGCACCGCGGTGAGGTCGGGCACCGCGGCGCCGGCCGGGTCGCTGGTGTAGTTGGTGGGGTCGCCCTGCACCTTCCAGACCTCCTTGCCGTCGGCGACGCGCCAGAACTGCTGCTCGTCGGAGCCGGTCTTGCCCGACCACGAAGACGGCTCGCGGGTGCCCCCGCCATCCTTGACGATGATGAAGTTGAAGCTCTCGCCGCCGACCGGCACTTCCCAGTAGACGCTGGTGCCGTTGGCCGTCGGGGCCCGGCCCGGCCAACCGCCGAAGGCCTCGCCCGGCGCGTTGTAGACGTACATCGTCCAGCCGGTGTAGTCGCCGCCCGGCCGCTTGTAGTTGATGCGCACGGTGTTGCCGCCGCCACCACTGCCACCGCCGGCCGGCACCGGCACGATCACGGCCTTGATGTCGGCCGCGTTGCCGGCATCGAGGCTGGTGTCGCGGGGGCCGAGGTTCGTGCTGCCGCCGCCACAGGCGGCCAGCATGGCGACACCGAAGGACATCACGAGACCGGCGGTCAATCGCCGCCAGCAAGCCAACAGGGAACTGCGCATACGAGTCTCCGGAGCGGAATGTTGGGTGCCTGCCGCCGTCCCGACGCCGCTCGTCGTCGCCGTCTCTCGGAGGCAGAATCGAGACTGTATTGAAAGAAAGCTACAGACCAAATCCCGGACTTACCCTCAGACACAGTGGCTTCCTCGCATACCTGCTGGCTCGGCTTGCCACGGATCTGTAATCCAACTACATTGCCAGACGGCCCGCGCCGACTGACTCACGGAGACCCTTGCGATGCTGCCGACGACTACCTTTGCCCGTGGCCGCAGCGCCGTCGTGGCCGCGTTGTGCCTGTGGGCCATGTTGGTCTCGGCCTGTGGCGGCGGTGGCGGCGGCACCGACGTCGGCGGCGGCGACCCGCCGCCCGCGCCGGGGCCCGCGGTCGATGTCAGCAGCGTCGCCGCCGCCGACCCCGGCAGTGGCCTGCCGGCCGAATGGCAGCGCGGCACCTTCATGCAGATCTTCGTGCGCAGCTATGCCGACAGCGACGGCGATGGCATCGGCGACCTGCGCGGCCTGACCGGCAAGCTCGACTACCTGAAAGACCTGGGTGTCACCGGCCTGTGGCTGATGCCGATCACGCGCAGCCAGGACCGCGACCACGGCTATGCGGTCAGCGACTACCGCAACATCGAAGCCCAGTACGGCAGCCTGGCCGATCTCGACGAACTGCTGAACCAGGCCCACGCCCGCGGCATCGGCGTGATCATGGATTACGTCATCAACCACAGCGCCTTCCAGAACCCGCTGTTCGCCAATTCACGCGCCGGCGACAGCAACCCGTACCGCAGCTGGTACCTGTGGCGCAACCCGCGGCCGACCGGCTGGAACATCTACGGCAACAACCCCTGGTACGGCAACGCCGCGGGCTACTATTTCGCCGCCTTCTGGGACCAGATGCCCGACTGGAACCTGCAGAACGCGGCCGTGCTCGCCTACCACCGCGACAACCTGCGCTGGTGGTTGAACCGCGGCCTCGACGGCTTTCGCTTCGACGCCGTCGGCCACCTGGTCGAGAACGGCCCCACGCAGTGGAACAACCAGCCGCAGAACTACCCGATCATGCGCGACGTCAAGGCGCTGGTCGACAGCTACGCCAGGCGCTGGATGGTCTGCGAATCGCCGGAGGACGCCGCCGGCTTCACCGCCGCCTGCGGCAGCGCCTTCGCCTTCGGCCACCACGCCAACGTCGTGCGTGCCGCGCGCGGCGACGGCGCCGCGGTGCAGCCTGGTCGCCGACTACTTCAAGACCGCGTCGGCCAACGTCGCCAACCTGTTGGCGAATCACGATGCGTTCGCCGGCCAGCGCCTGTACGACCAGTTCAACGGCAACCTCGCGCAGTACCAGCTCGCCGCGGCCACGCTGCTGCTGCAGCCGGGCACGCCGTTCCTGTACTACGGTGAAGAGATCGGCATGGCCGGCGCGGCCTCGCTGTCGGGCGACCCGAAGCTGCGCACGCCGATGAGCTGGACCGCCGAACACCACGAACGCCGGCTTCACCACCGGCACGCCGTACCGCGCACTTTCGGCCAACGTGGCGAGCTTCAACGTGCAGGCGCAGCTCGGCGATGCGAATTCGCTGCACGCCTTCTACAAGGCCCTGATCGGCCTGCGCAATAGCGTGCCGGCTCTCGCGCGGGGCGGGTTCGAGCGCTCGGTCGTCGTCGGCAGCGCGCACGGCTTCGTGCGCCGGCTCGGCGACGAGCGCGCGCTCGTCGTCATCAACTACGGCGGCGGCGTCACCGACGTCGCGATGGCCGGGCTGCCGGCCGGCGCGACGCTCGCGGCGGCCTGGCCTGCCGGCGGCGGCGACCTGGTCGTGGACAGCAGCGGGGCCGTCAGCGTGACCGTCGACGCACAGGCCGTGCGCGTCTACACCGTGCGCTGAGCAGCCGCCCCGCGCGCGACTATCCGGCGCGCTTCTGCTTCGGCACCTTCACCTTGGGCACATAGCCCGGCAGGTTGAGCTTGGTCATCGGCCCGCGCCCCGTGGCCGCGCTGATCAGGCCGAGCACGCGGGCCGGCTCGGTGCCGACCATCGACCAGTCGAAGCGCCAGCTCCAGTTGCCGGTGCCCATCAGGCCCGGCACGTTCATGCGGTGGCGGGCATCCAGTCCCAGCACGTCTTGCAGCGGGAAGATCGCCAGGTTGGCGACCGAGGCGCTGGCCGCGCGGATCATGGCCCAGTGGATGTCGTGCGCGCCTGCGGCCAGGTAGCTGCCGGCGAAGATGCGCTCACGCTCGGGTGCAGCGTCCCACCAGCCGCGCGCGGTGTCGTTGTCGTGCGTGCCGCTGTAGACCACCGTGTTGCGCACGTAGTTGTGCGGCAGGAAGTCGTGGGTCGCGTCGTCGCCGAAAGCGAACTGCAGGATGCGCATGCCCGGGAAGCCGCAGCCGTCGCGCAAGGCCTCGACGTCCTCCGTGATGACGCCGAGGTCTTCGGCCACGATCGGCAGCGCACCGAGCTCGCGCTCGATGGCGTCGAACAGCGCCTTGCCCGGGCCGGTGACCCAGCGGCCCTCGATCGCCGTCGGGCTCGTCGCCGGCACCTCCCAGTAGCCCGCGAAACCGCGGAAGTGGTCGATGCGAAAGACATCGGCCTGCGACAGCGCGCGCTTCACGCGGTCGGTCCACCAGCGGTAGTCTTCGGCGGCCATGCGGTCCCAGCGGTAGAGCGGGTTGCCCCAGCGCTGGCCGGTGGCGCTGAAGAAGTCCGGCGGCACGCCCGCCACCACCGTGGGCTGGAACTGCGCATCCAGGAAGTACAGGTCGGGGCGGGCCCAGCAGTCGGCCGAATGGTGGGCGATGAAGATCGGCAGGTCGCCCATGATCGCGACGCCGCGCGCGCGGGCGTAGTCGCGCACCGCCTGCCACTGCGTATCGAAACACCATTGCACGAACTGCCAGAACGCGATTTCGTCGGCATGCGCCTTGCGTGCGGCCTTCAATGCGGCCGGCTTGCGGCGCGCCAGCGGCGCGTCCCAGGCCCACCAGGGCTGCAAGCCGTGTGCCGCCTCGAGGGCCATGAACAGCACGTAGTCGTCGAGCCAGGCGGCCTCGCGCTCGCACCACTCGGTCATCGCGCGGCGTTCGGCCGCGTTGGCGCGGGCGGCAAAGCCTGCCGCGGCAGCACGCAGTTGTTGCATGCGCCATGGGGCGACGCGCGCGAAATCGGCGCGCCGGGCATCGAAGGCCGGCACCTCGCCGAGCGTCAGCCAACCGCGCTCGGCCAACGGCTCCAGCGCCACCATCAGCGGGCTGCCGGCAAACGCCGAGACGCTCTGGTAGGGCGAATCGCCGGGACCGATCGGCGTCATCGGCAGCACTTGCCAGAGTCGCTGGCCGGCCGCCTCCAGCCAGTCGACGAAATGGTAGGCGCCGGGCCCGAAATCGCCGACGCCATGCGGCCCCGGCAGCGAGGTGATGTGCAGCACGACGCCGCTGGCGCGTTGGCTCAGGTCCATGTCAGTTGCTCCATCGCGCTGTGCGCCACCCGCGACGCAAACATCGCTGCTGGCGTGCCAGTGCCGGCTCTCGGCCCAATGCGGGTGATCGCGTACGTCCGCCTCTCGATGCTTGTGTCGGCGCGAGCAAGGCGCCAGGCGGGGCCTGGCGCCTTGCCGGCAACGGGAGGGTGTTCGACGTCCCGCACGCCACCAAGGGTTCTGCAACGGGGCAGCCGGGCCGGGCACGGCGCGCATGTGAGGCGCCGAGCAGCACAGGGGCCGGGGCCCGCGCGCGCAGCGCGCTTCGTGCTCTGACTCGTCGCGACTGTTCGACCACAGTGAGCGAAGCGAACGGAGGGAGTTGAGCGACGGGGCCACGGACCCGCGCAGCGCAGGGCAGTCTGAGCGCAGCGAAGACCGCCGAACCTAAGCGCCGTGCCCGGCCCGGCTGCCCCGTTGCCGCGCCATTGCAAGCAAAGCGGAAGTTCAATGGCAGCAAAGGGCCGCAAGCGGACTGCCGGTGTTTCATCCTAGGCAGGCACGAGGAAGAGGGTCGCCAGCGGCGGCACCGTCAGGCGGATTGATTGCGCACGGCCGTGGCTGGCCTCGGCACTCACCGCCAGCGGCACGGGGCCGTTGCCGACGTTGCTGCCGCCGTAGAAGGCCGAGTCGGTGTTGAGCACCTCGCGCCAGGCGCCGGGGCCGGCAGGCACGCCGAGCGTCATGTGCTCGCGCGGCACCGGGGTCATGTTGCTGACCACCAGCACCATCGCGCCGGCGCCATCGCGACGCACCCACGACAGCAACGAGCGCTCGGCGTCGTGGGCATCGATCCATTCGAAGCCGTCGCCGCTGCAGTCGAGCCGGTGCAGGGGCGGCAGCTCGCGATAGAGGCGGTTCAGGTCGCGCACCAGGCGCTGCACGCCGGCGTGGGGCGCGTCGGCGAGTTGGCCCCAGGGCAGTTCGACGTCGTGGTTCCATTCGTTCGGCTGGCCCCATTCCTGGCCCATGAACAGCAGCTTCTTGCCGGGGTGGCCCCACATGAAACCGTAGTACGCACGCAGATTGGCGAACCGCTGCCAGTCGTCGCCGGGCATGCGGCCCAGGATCGAGCCCTTGCCGTGCACCACTTCGTCGTGCGACAGCGGCAGCACGAAGTTCTCGCTGAAGGCGTAGATCAGGCCGAAGGTCATCTGGCTGTGATGCCAGCGGCGATGCACCGGATCTTCCTGCATGTACTTCAGCGTGTCGTGCATCCAGCCCATGTTCCACTTGAAGTGGAAACCCAGGCCGCCGTGGTAGGTCGGCGCGCTGACGCCGGGGAAGGCGGTGGATTCCTCGGCCAGCGTGATCGCGCCCGGGCACTCGACGCCGACCACTTCGTTGGTGCGGCGCAGGAAGTGGATCGCCTCCAGGTTCTCGCGGCCGCCGTACTGGTTCGGCAGCCACTCGCCTTCCTTCCTCGAGTAGTCGCGGTAGAGCATCGAGGCCACCGCGTCGACGCGCAGCCCGTCGACGCCCTGGCGCTCGATCCAGTACAGCGCCGAGCCGACGAGGAAGTTGCGCACCTCGTGACGGCCGTAGTTGTAGATCAGCGTGTTCCAGTCCTTGTGGAAGCCTTCACGCGGATCCTGGTACTCGTACAGCGCGGTACCGTCGAACTGCGCCAAGCCGAAGGCGTCGCTCGGAAAATGCGCCGGCACCCAATCGAGGATCAGGCCGATGTCGTGCGCGCGGCAGGCGGCGACGAAACGTGCGAAGCCCTCGGGCGGGCCGAAACGCGCGGTCGGCGCGTACAGGCCGAGCGTCTGGTAGCCCCACGAGCCGTCGAACGGGTGCTCGGTGATCGGCAACAGCTCGAGGTGGGTGAAGCCCATGTCGGCGGCGTAGGCCGGCAATGCGGCGGCGAGATCGTCCCAGCTGTGCCAGCGACCATCGGGGTGTCGTCGCCACGAACCCAGGTGCACCTCGTAGATCGACACCGGTGCGTCGCGCTGGTTGGCCGCGGCGCGCCCGGCGGGCAGTGGTTGCGCGGCGGGCAAGGCCGCGACGACGCTGGCGGTTTCGGGCCGCATCTGCGCCGCGCGTGCATACGGGTCGGCCTTCAGCGGCAGCAGGGCGCCGCTCGGGCCGACCATCTCGTACTTGTAGCGGTCGCCGACCGCCACATGCGGGATGAAGATCTCCCACACGCCGCCACCGCCCCGCGAGCGCAGCATGTGGCGGCGGCCGTCCCAGGCATTGAAGTCGCCGACCACGCTGACACGGCGCGCATTGGGCGCCCAGACGGCAAAGCGCACGCCGTCGACGTCGCCGACGCGCACCGGGTGCGCGCCCAGCATCGTGAACGGACGCAGGTGCGAGCCCTCGCCGAAGTAATGCAGGTCGGCGTCGCTGATCAGCGGGCCGAAGGCGTAGGCGTCGGCGTAGCGGCCCTGGCTGCCGTCGTCCCAGCGCACCTGTAGCCGATAGTCGAAGCGGTTCTTGCGCCGCGGCACCTTGGCTTCCCACAAGCCGTCGGCGTGGCGCTGTTCGAGCGCGACGATCTTGCGACCCTTGACCGCGCCGCCGCCGTGTTCGCTTTCGTGCAGGGCAACCTCGGTCGCCCGCGGCAGCAGCGCACGGATCCACAGCGTGCCACCGGCGTCGGCGTGCAGGCCGAGGCGCGAGAACGGATCGCCATGGCGGGCCTGGACCAGCGCCTGGACATCGTCGTCGGACAGCATCGGGGTCCCCTTCGTGGTTGGTGCGCGCGCGGTAACGGGCGTCAGCGCGGCGACGCGGGCAGCGACCACACCTTGTCGACGTACTCGCGCACCGTGCGGTCGGCCGAGAAGGAGCCCATCGCGGCCACGTTGAGCAATGCCGTGCGGGCCCAGGCGGCCGGATCGCGGTACAGCGCATCGACGCGCGCCTGCGCCGCCACGTACTCGGCAAAATCGGCCAGCAGCATGTAGGTGTCGCGGTGCAGCAGCGAATCGACCACGCCGCGATAGCGGTCGGATTCGCCATGCGAGAACGCGCCGCCGCCTATGGCGTCGAGCACTGCGCGCAGCGTCAGGTCCTGCTCGACATGCAGGCGTGGATCGTAGCCCAGGCTTTTGATGCGCGTGACGGCGTCGGCACGCAGGCCGAACACGAACATGTTCTCGGCACCGAAGGCCTCGGCCATTTCGATGTTGGCGCCGTCCCAGGTGCCGATGGTCAGCGCGCCGTTGAGCGCGAACTTCATGTTCCCCGTGCCCGACGCTTCGGTGCCGGCGGTGGAGATCTGCTCCGACAGGTCGGCCGCCGGGATGATCACCTCGGCCAGCGAGACGCTGTAGTTGGGCAGGAACACCACCTTCAGCTTGTCGCCGATCCGCGGGTCGCCATTGACGACGCGCGCCACGTCGTGGATCAGGTGCACGATCTGCTTGGCCATGTGGTACGCCGATGCGGCCTTGCCGGCGAAGACCACGGTGCGCGGCACCCAGCCCTCGCCGTTCACGCCTTTCGGTTGGGCGACGATGGCCTGGTAGCGCGCAACCACATGCAGCACGTTGAGCAGCTGGCGCTTGTACTCGTGGATGCGCTTGATCTGCACATCGAACAGGCTGGCCGGATCGATGCCGATACCGAGCTCGCGGCCGACCAGCGCAGCCAGGCGTTCCTTGTTGTCGCGCTTGGCCTTCATGAAGGCCAGGCCGAGTTTCTTCTGCGCCGCCAGCGGCGCGAGCGCAGCCAGGCGATCGAGATCGGTGCGCCAGCCCTCGCCGATCTGCGCGTCGAGCAGCCGGGACAAACCCGGGTTGGCCTGCGCCAGCCAGCGCCGCGGCGTGACGCCGTTGGTGACGTTGGTGAAGCGGTCGGGGTGGAGCCGGGCGAAGTCGGCAAAGATCGTCCGCACCATCAGGTTGGAATGCAGCGCCGAGACGCCGTTGACCTTGTGCGACGCGACGATCGACAACGCCGCCATGCGCACGCGGCGTTCGCCGTTCTCCTCGATCAGCGACAGACGGGATGCCAGCGCCTCGTCGCCGGGGAACGCCGCGCGAACGCGGTCGAGGTGCTGCTGGTTGATCGCGTAGACGATTTCGAGGTGGCGCGGCAGCAGTTGCTCGAACATGCGCACCGGCCAGGTTTCCAATGCCTCGGGCATCAGCGTGTGGTTGGTGTAGGAGACCGCCTGGCGCGTGATGGCCCAGGCCTGCGCCCAGGGCAGCGCGTGCTCGTCGACCAGCAGGCGCATCAGCTCGAGCGGCGTCAGCGCCGGGTGCGTGTCGTTCAGGTGCACCGCGTTGCGCAGGCCCAGGTCGTGCAGCGAACCGCGCTCGCGCAGGTGGCGCGCCACGATGTCCTGCAGCGATGCACTGACCAGCAGGAACTCCTGCTTCAGCCGCAACTCGCGGCCGGCATCGGTGCTGTCGTCGGGGTAGAGCACCCAGTTCAGCAGGTCGGCGGCGAGACGATCGCGGCCGGCCGCCAGGTGCTCGCCGCGGCAGAACATCGCGAAGTCGATACTGCCCTCGGCGCTGGCGCTCCACTGGCGCAGCGTCGAGACCCGCCGCGTGGCATGGCCCGGCACGATGAAGTCGTAGGCCTGCGCGACCACGCGCACGGCCGGTACCCAGCGGCGGCCGTCGCCGTCGCTGGTGACGCGGCCGCCGAAGCCGACCAGGTAACGCAGCTCGGGGCGCGCAATCTCCCACGGGTTGCCCAGGCGCAGCCAGTGGTCGGGCTCCTCGATCTGGCGGCCGTTCTGGATCGCCTGCGCGAACATGCCGTACTCGTAGCGCACGCCGTAGCCGAACGACGGCAGGCCGAGCGTGGCGAACGCATCGAGGAAGCAGGCCGCCAGGCGGCCGAGGCCGCCGTTGCCGAGTGCGGCGTCGGCCTCGCTCTCCAGCACGTCGGCGAGCGGCTGCTGGGCCGCTTTCAGCGCGTTGCGCAACTCGTCGTCGAACCCGAGTGCCTGCAGCGCATTGCTCAGCGCCCGCCCCATCAGGAACTCCATCGACATGTAGTGCACGCGTCGGCCGTCCTTGGCCTGCCGGTCTTCGGCCTGCGTCTGCACCCAGCGGTCGGCCAGCTCTTCGCGGCACGCCGCGGCGGCGGCGCGCAGCGCGGCATGCGCCGTGCCGGGGTCGGCATTGCGCGTCAGCGCACGCTCGAAGAGGTTGCGGAAGGCCTCGGCCGGCGTGGAGCCGGTGGCCTTGGATCGTCGGGCAACGGGCGAGCTACTCATCGAATCACGGTTCCGGCTGGGCGGGCATCGAACCCGCGGGATGGCGTCGCTGACAGAGCGACAGCCTGTAAGTTTGTAATTTGACTACATCCACCTTGATGCCGGCAAGCGCTGCAAGGTCCGTAATCCCTTGGTAACCACTGCATGTGTTGTGGACAGATGACGCAATGCAGCAGCGTTGACGTGTAGCTATGCTACATGCTCTCGCTCAACGCGACCACGCCACCGCCGAGTCGCTTGTCCGCGCGGTTCAGAGTTGCTCGAGCACTTCCTTGCGCTTTTGCTGGTATTCCTGCTCGGTGATCAACCCTGAGTCGCGCAGCCGCTTGAGTGTGCGCAGCCGCAACTCCTGCTCCTCGAAGAACGCCGCATCGCGCGGGCGCTGTGGCGCAGTCGCCGCGGCCGGTGGCGTGGCGGGCGCGACGGCCGGCGCGACCGCGGCGGGCGCCGCCGTGCGCACCGGCGCCGGCGCGACGACCGGCTGGGGCGCCGGGCTCGGCGCTGCCATCAACGACTGCAGGCTTTGCGGGGCGGCCGCGGCAGCCGCCGGTGCCGGCGGCGCCGACGCGCCAGCGCCGAACAGGCCGGTGATGGCGCCGAGCGCGCGCGAGAACCAGGAGCCGCCGCCGGCCGCTTCGGCTGCCGGCGCAGGCGCGGCGGGCCGCGCTGCCGTTGCTGCCGCCACGGCCGGCGGCACGGCGCCCATCTGGTTGTCGCGGTTCAACCCGGAAAGCTGCGCACCCGGCGCCAGCTGCGTGGGCTGCTGTCGCGGATCCGGGCTCAGCAGGTCGACGACGGCGGTCGCCGGCGGGGTGGTGCCGGAGTAGCCCATCGTGAACTCGGGCTGGCCGGCCTCGGGCTGCGCCACACCCAGCGTCAGGCGATCGATCGATCGCCCGGGCGCTTTGCCGAGCAGATTGATCTCGGCCTCGATGGCCAGCTTGGCTGCGGTCACGATCGCCGTCAGCGACGACCCCGCAACCGCCTTGGCGTCGACGAAACTGCCCGGCACGATGAACGAGACCGTGCGGCCGCGCACGCGCACCTGGGTCGGGAAGAACACCGAGCCTTCGACCGTGGCCTGCACCGTGGCCGGGGCCGTGGCCGGCGACGCCTCGCGCAATGCCTCGGTGAACTGGCGCTTCATCAGCTCGGGGCGTGGCGTCAGCACGATCGCCTTGTCCCAGGCATGCGCCGCGCCCAGCGTCGCGCCGCGGCCGGGCAGCGTGGCGGTGTTGCCCGAGCCCGCCACGCGATCAGTGTCGAGATAGATGTCGAGATTGAAGGCATAGAAGCCGTGGCGCGCGAATACCGACAGGTTCTCGCTGCCCAACCCGGGACCGCGCGCCGAACCCGGGTCGCGGATCGGGTTGCGGAAGGTGGCTTCGAAGCGCAGGTCGGCCCCTTCGGCGAACACGCGCAGCGACCGCAGGTCGAGGTCGCCGGGTGCGAACGCGCTGTCTCGCGGATAGACGAGCGTGCCGTCGCCGACGTCGTCGCCCTCGGGGTCGGTGATGTTCAGCAGCGGCGCGGGCTGCGCCAGCGCCGCCAGCGGCAGCAGCAGCGCGGCGGCAAGGAATCGCGTCTTCATAGGCAGTCTCGGCTTGGGGTGGGGGATGCGCGGCAGGTCTCGCGCCACGCCATCGCAGCGTAAAGCAAAAGGGCCCTCCCCTGCATGGGGAAGGGCCCTCGTACCGCGGTGGTGCTCAGCGATGTAGCGCGATCAGAAGATCGCCTTGAGGAAGGCCTTCATGCGGTACTGTTTGATCTTGACCGGCGTACCCGTCTCGCCCGGGTCACCGGTGCCACTGATCCACTGCGACAGCAACCCGCTTTCGAAGCCGGCCAGGTTATACGAGAGGCGCACGCTGGTGATGTGCTTGTTGTTGTCGAACTTGCCACCCGACGTGGTGACGTCGCGCGAATAGCGGCCCCACGACAGGCTGCCGTAGAGGTCGCCGAACAACTGGTTGCCGGCACTCACCGCCCAGCCGGAGTCCTTCGCGTCGCGATCATCGGTGGCATTACCGACCTGCCCCTTGTTCTTGTCGTCGACCATCTTGTACTTGAAGCCGAGTTCCACGCCACCGGCCACCGGCAGCACATGACTGGCCTTGAACACGGCGATGGTGGTCTTGCGGTCGTTGTTGAGCGCGAAGTAGTTCGACAACGGCCCGGTCGGCGAGTAGTTCTGCCAGTTGTAGTCGTAGTCCACCCGCGTCAGCTCGAGCGACATCGGCGTCTTCGCGACCTCGTAGTTCACCAGCAGCGTGTGGCCCTTCCAGCCTTGCACCGATTCGCTCGGCGACTCGTCGAAGTCCATGTTCTCGTTGTTGGTCAGACCGTTCGCGCCGGCGGCCAGGCCCATGTCGCTGCGGCAGACACCACCGCCACTGACGTGGCACAGCGGCGACGTCGGCCCCTGGTTGAGATCCTTGGCCGCGCCCCCGGCCCAGATCGGATCACCCCAGCGGAACCAGGCGGCCTCGGAGCCCTCGGTCAGCAGTACGTCGCTTTCGAAGCGCGCGGCGGTGTTGCTGTAATAGCCGGCGCCGATGTTGAAGTACTGGTAGTTCACCGACAGGCCAGGCACCGGCAGGTTGTTCAGGCCCAGATCGAGCTTGAACGCGTTGCCGTTCACGCTGGACTTCGGGCTGTTGATCCAGGGCTGGTCGAACAGCGGCGCGTCGTATTCCGAGCGGTAGTAAGCCGCCTTGATGTCGACCATATCCATCGCCGAGCCTTCACCCTTGAGCATGAAGATCTTGCTCTTCGCGAAGGTCTCGATGTCCTGGCCGTTCTGTGGCGTGGTGTCGGCCTTGAACTGGTGGTCGTTGAACCACTGGTAGCTGGTCGTCAGCCGGGCCGGGCCGAACTGGGCCTTGGCCTGGGCGATGTACACGGCCTCGTTGAACTGGGAGTCGTCGCTGTTGCAGCAGCTCGAACCCTGACCATAGTTGCTTTGCAGGTAGTTCGGCAGCGACAGCCGGCCGAAGTCCCAACT
This sequence comes from uncultured beta proteobacterium, assembly GCA_963840805.1. Classification (GTDB taxonomy): domain Bacteria; phylum Pseudomonadota; class Gammaproteobacteria; order Burkholderiales; family Burkholderiaceae_C; genus CADEEN01. Next base: position 179,607 of record CAWJAJ010000017.1, read on the forward strand.
GGCGCCGGGCAGCGGCAGCGGCCCCCTCAAGTAGAAGCCCTTGAAGTTCTCGCGGTCGATGTAGCGCACCCGACCCACCGTGAACGGGTCGAACTGGCCCCAGTCGTTGGAGCCGATCAGTGCGCTGTTGAGCCAGCTGTAGCCCGGTGTCAGCAGCACATAGGCGCCGCGCAGCTTCATGTTGCTCGCGCGCGTGGGGGTGTCCTCGGGGCCGCCGAAGCCACCGAAGTCGGTCCAGTAAGCGGCCGGGCTGCGGCTCTGCATGCGAATACCTGCCTCGACCTGCTTGGAGATCGTGGCCTTGATGCGCAGTTCGAACTCGGTCCACTGGCCGTTGTCCGTGTTGTGCGCCGTGTCGCCGGCGCCGTCGGGGGCGTTGGTGTCCACGCTGCGGCGGTTGCCATCCAGGAACTTCATGTAGATGTTCGAGCCGCTGAAGTCCAGGCCGGCAGCGAACGCCGGCGCGGCCAGCACCAGGCCGATCGCCACCGCGACGGGCTTGAGAGTGAGTTTCTTCATTTCGGTTGACTCCGGTTGTTGTGGCGGGGGATCACTTCTTGAGCATCTTCAGCGTGGCCGTCTTGGTCGCCTTGCCGTCCGGCGCGCAGGTGAATGCCAGCATGTCGGCCTGCTTGGCGTCGGGGCCGTCGAGCACGTCCATCGCATGGGGGTCGCAGTCGGCGTCGTTGCCGCCGCCGAAGCGGTGCTGGCCCTCGTACTCGTTGACCTTGCGCGTCAGGAAGTCGCCGGCGGCCGGGAAGCCCTCGTTGGACTGCATCACGACCTGGTAGCTCCAGCCGTCGACATTGCCATCACCGCCGAGTTCCGACAGCGGCACCGTGCCCGAGATCACGCGGCCACGGCCGCGCGTGATGTTCGGCACCACGATGTCCTTGGCCAGCGCACCGGCCTTGGCGTCGGCCTCGCCGGTGACGCGCGCCTTCTTCTGCGGCGACAGCACGACCAGCTTGTTCCATTCGTTGCCGGGCGCGAAGGCGACGTTCAGCCCCGGTGGCGTGGCGGTGTTGCCGCCCGCGCCGGTCTTGATGAAGACGAAAATCATCTGCACCGCGAACCCGCCGCCCATGCCCCAGGGGTCCTCCAGCCCCGCGGCGACTTCGACCGAGAAGTCGACGTTGGCGCCACTCTTGACGGCCGAGAACTTGGTGATGTCGAACGAGCCGGCCTTGTAGACCGGGTCCGTCGGGTAGGTGTAGTTGCCGGGGCCCTTGTCGTCACCTTTCGGGTCGGTGAATTCGACGGCCTGCGCGGCGGTGGCGCCGAGCGCAAGAACGGTGGCGATGCCGATGGCATGCGGGAAGAAACGGGACTTCATGGGAGGCTCCTCTGGGTGGGGTCGGGGGACTACTTGACGCTGCCGGCGGTGAGGCCGGAGACGAGGTACTTCTGCAGGTACAGAAACAGGATCACGACGGGCAAGGACACGATCACCGAACCGGCGGCGAAGAATCCCCATTGGGAGGAGAACCCCCCGACGAAGAAGCGCAGGCCCACCGGGGCCGTGTACATGGACTCGGCTTCCAGGAACACGGAAGCGAGGATGAATTCGTTCCACGCCGTCATGAACGAGAACAGCGCGGTGATGGCGATCGCCGGCTTGGCCAGCGGCAGGATGATGCGGAAGAAGATCACCTGCGGGCTGGCGCCGTCGATGCGCGCCGACTCCTCGATGTCGATCGGGATGGTGTCGAAGTAGCCCTTCAACATCCAGACGCAGAACGGGATCGCGGTGGTGGCGTAGACGATCACCAGGCCCCAGAAGGTGTTGCCCAGCCCCAGCCACTTGACGATGATGATGAACAGCGGGATCAGCATCAGCGTGCCCGGGAACATCTGCGAGACCAGGAAGGCGAGCATGCCGCTGTCGCGCCCCGGGAAGCGGAAGCGGCTGAATGCATAGGCGGCGGTGCAGGCCAGGAAGACGCCCAGCGCGGTGGTCATCACCGACACCATCACGCTGTTGAGCAACCAGCGGCCGAACGGCTGCTCGGTCATCACGTCGACGAAGTTCTTGGCCGAGAAGTGCGCCGGCCAGGGCAGCACCCCACGCGCGCGCTCGAGGAAGGTCGGGTCCTTCGGCAGGTCGATGATGCCCACGCTCTGCTGGCCCGAAAAGGCCAGCGCCAGCACCCACAGCACCGGGTAGATCGTCAGCAGCGTGAAGCTGATGAGCCCGGCATGGATCCAGAGGTGGTTGGTCTTCGTGCGCATGGGGCCGGCTCAGTACGACTCGGTGGCCCGCGTCATGCGGGTCTGGAAGTACCCGTAGACGAGCAGGATGATGAAGATCACCGTGGAATACGCAGCCGCATAGGCGTACTGGTACTGCTCGAAGGCGATCTTGTAGGCCTTGGTGATCAGGATCTCGTTGGCGCCGCCCGGCTCGCCGCCCGAGACCAGGAAGATGATGTTGAACATGTTGAAGGTCCACACCACCGACAGGATGATCGCCGGCACCAGCGTCGGCCGCAGCAGCGGCAGCGTGATGCGCTTCAATTGCTGCCAGCGCGTGGCGCCCTCGACCTCGGCGGCCTCGTACATGTCCTTCGGGATCGACTGCAGCGCGCCCAGGATCACCACCATCATGAACGGGAAGCTGAGCCAGCCGTTGGTCACCAGGCCGGTGACGAACGAGCTGACGACGCTGTCGAACCACTTCACCGGCTGCATGCCGAACATCTGCAGCATCTGGTTGATGACGCCGAACTGCGGGTGGAACATGCCGCGCCAGACCAGCGCGGTGATGTAGTTCGGGATCGCCCAGGGCAGGATCAGCAGGATGCGGTACAGCCACTTGCCCTTCAGCCCCTCGGTGTTCAGCGCCAGCGCGAGGATGAAGCCGAAGGTCACGCCGACGCTGACGTTGGTGACGGTCCAGATCACCGTCATCATCAGCGTCCAGTAGAAGTTCTGGTAGTTGACGACGGTGCCCTCGGCGCTCTTCGTGACGATGTTGAAATCGCCGAGGATCTGCACGAAGTTGTCCAGGCCGATCCAGCGTTCGCGGAACGGCGCCGACTCGTTGAACAAGGTGGTGTCGGTGAACGCCAGCCCGATGCCGTAGAAGAACGGGAAGAACACCAGCACCAGCATGCCGATCATCGCCGGCGCCACGTAGGCATACGCATCGGCGTGGTCGCGCAGTGCGGTGGCGGTGCGCGTCGGCGTAGCCCTGCACGAAGAACAGCAGCACCGCCAGGCCCAGCACATCGATGCCCCAGAAGCTGCGGTCGAGGAATCGGGTGTGCGGATCCTTCTCGGCGGCCTGCGTGCGCGGCAGCACCGTGCCGTCGGCGGAAATCAACTTCAGCGGCCGGCCGTAGGCGTCGGTGTCCCACGGGCTGGCGGCACCGGCGGCCAGCGGCGGTGCGCCGGTGCGGCTGTAGGCGGCGGCCGCGGCCGCCTGCACCTTGGAGATGGCCACATCGGCGGCCAGCGTGCTCTCGGCCATCTGGCCCAGACGCTGTTGCTGGAAGCCGACCGCCAGCACCAGCAGCACCACGACGGCGATGCCGCGCGCGACGTCGAAACGCCGCTCGGGCTTCACGCGCAGAAAGAAGCCGGCGGCCAGCGCCGAGGCCAGCAGGCCCAGGGCCAGGCCCCAGCCGCCACCGGGCACCACCGCGAGCGCGCCGCCGTCGCGCACGCGCGCCTGCACGATGCCTTCGAACTTGCCGTCGATCGCGTACGGCACCGTCACGGTGGCCACGCCGGTGCCCTTGCCGTCGATCTGCACCGTCTTCTTGCGCACGGCGCCTTCGCCGACGTTGGTCTCGCCGGCCGAACGCAGCACGGTGGCGAGGTCGAACAGCGGCTTTTCCTCACGCTTGAGCGAGCGCGGCGCCTCGTCTTCCGCGCGCGTCGAACCCACCAACTGGCGGCCGGCAACGACCAGCACCGAATCGAGTGCCGGCAGTTCGGCCTTCCAGCGCTTGATGCGCTCGTTGACCGCAGCCTCGTCGGCGCCAGCCAGCGACGCGCTGATGGCATTGGCCACGAGCACCGCTTCGCGCTGCTTCTGCTGGCCGGCGAGGTCGCCGCTGACGCTGCCGTACAGCCACCCGGTGAGCGCCAGCACGACGGCCAGCGACACGCCCAGGCCCCACAGGGCCCGCCGGTCCAGCCATCGCACGGGTTTGCTCATCGGCCGGGTCCAGTCCGCTGCGGTCTGCGCAATGGAATTACTTCGACTTGCGCAGCGCGCCGATGCTGTCCTGCATCGTCGCGGCGGCTTCCTTCAGCGCGGCCTCGACGGTCGCATTGCCCTTGACGATCTTGTTCATCGCCGTCGTCGCCGGCGACCAGACCATCGTCATCTCGGGCCGGTTGGGCATCGGCTCGGCGTTCTCGAGCTGGTCGCGGAAGGCCTTCAGCACCGGGTCGCCGCTGACCTTCGGGTTGCCGTAGATGGCCTTGTTGGTGTGCAGCTGGCGGCCCTCGATGGCGAGCACCAGGCCGGCTTCCTCGGACGTCAGGTACTTGGCGAGCTCGTAGGCGCCCTCCTTGTTGCTCGAGCTGGCGGCCACATAGGCGCCCTCGATGGTCATCCACGGGCGCATCGGCTTCTTGGCCGCGTCGATCACCGGCAGCATCGCGAAACCGACGTTGACCTTCTTGTCGATGTCGCCGACGAACCACGGGCCGTTGATGACCATCGCGGCCTTGCCCTCGTTGAACATCGCGGCGATCAGCGCCTCCGACGGCTCGGTGGGCATGACCCCGTCCTTCTTGTACCAGGTCATCATCTGGTTCAGCGACGCGACAGTGGCCGGGCTGTTGACGACCAGCTTGCCGTCCTTGTCGAACACCGCAGCCGCCGAAGGCGTTCATCAGCGCCGAGTGGAAGTAGAAGTTGGTGTACCAGTAGGCCAGGCCGTAGCGGCCCGACTGGGCGTTGGTCAGCGTCTTGGCCAGCTTGACCATCTCGTCGGTGGTCTTCGGCGGTGTCTTGACCAGATCCTTGTTGTAGATCAGCGTGGGCATCTTGTAGTTGATCGGCAGGCCGTAGACGCCGCCCTTGTAGGTCATGGCGTCGAGCATGCCGGGCAGCAGACGGTCCTTGGTCGGCTTGTCGATGAAGAAGTCGACCGGCTCGACGGTCTTGCCGGCCTCGATCCAGCCGCCGAGGCGGTCCTGGGCGTAGATGAACAGGTCGGGGCCCTTGCCGCGCGGCACCGCGGCACTGATCTTGTCGGCGTAGGCGTCATACGGGATGGCCAGCGTGCTGACCTTCATGCCCTTGGCGCCGGGCGACTTCTCGAACATGCCGACCACCTTCTCGAAGGCGGCCTTCTCGGCGCCGCGGTAGGCGTGCCAGACGACGAGTTCGTTCGCGGCCTGCGCGAACGCTGCGCTGCCGAGCGCCAACGCACCCGCGGCGGCGATGGTCTTGATCAGGGTCTTCATCATGGTGGGGTCCTCAGTAGAAGGGTCAGCGCAGCCGCAGCTCGCTGACCGGATCGAACAAATGCATGGCCTCGGTGCGTACCTGCAGCGTGATCGGGTCGCCGGGCGACGGCAGCGAGACATGGCTGCGCAGCCGGCCGGCGATGGTCTGGCCTTGCAGCTCGAAGTGGGCAATGACCTCGTGGCCCAGCGGCTCGAGGATCTCGATCGTGCCGGTGATGCTGGTTTCGCTCGCCCAGTCGACTTCGTGCGCGGCACCGATGTGCTCGGGGCGGATGCCCACGATCACGTCGCGGCCCTTGTGCTTCTGTGCCGCCAGCTTGAAGGGCTCCGACACCGGCATGCGCACGCCGTAGAACAGCACGTCATGGCCGTCGTCGGAGAGCTTGGCCTTCAGCAGGTTCATCTTCGGCGTGCCCATGAAGCCGGCGGTGAACAGGTTGGCCGGCGTGTCGTAGATCTCCATCGGCGTGCCGACCTGCGTCAGGTTGCTGACCTTGGGGTCGCTGCCGCAGGGCCGCAGCACGGCGATGCGGTGGCCCATCGTCATCGCCTCGACCTGGTCGTGCGTGACGTAGACCGTGGTCGTCTTCAGCTTGCGCTGCAGCTTCGACAGCTCGGCGCGCATGTGCACCCGCAACTCGGCATCGAGATTGGACAGCGGCTCGTCGAACAGGAACACCGACGGGTTGCGCACGATCGCGCGGCCGAGCGCCACGCGCTGGCGCTGCCCGCCCGACAAGGCCTTGGGCTTGCGGTCGAGAAAGGCGTTCAGGCCGAGCGTGTCGGCCGCCTGCTGCACCAGCTTCTTGATCTCGGCCTCGGGGATCTTGCGGATCTGCAGGCCGAAGGCGATGTTGTCGTACACCGTCATGTGCGGGTACAGCGCGTAGCTCTGGAACACCATCGCGATGTCGCGATCCTTCGGGTGCACGTCGTTGACGACGCGGTCGCCGATGCTGATGGTGCCGCTGGTGATCGTCTCGAGGCCGGCGATCATGCGCAGCACGGTCGACTTGCCGCAGCCCGAAGGCCCGACGAAGACCATGAACTCGCCGTCCTTGATGTCGAAGGTCAGGTCGCGGATGACGGTGACCTCGGGCGTGTAGGCCTTGACCAGATGATCGATCGTGATGGAGGCCATCGGCGCGCTGCCTAATTGGTGGAAGTCGAAGGCGGGGTGATGATGCGCACCGACTTCGGCGCCATCTCGAGCTTGATGCGACCCTCGGCCGCGCTGACGGTCTCGCCGCTGAGCTTGTCGCGTGCCGGCCTTGCCGGCCACTCGGCCGGCACCGCCACGTCCACTGCCACCGCCTTGTCCTCCCGGTTGGCGATCACCAGGACCTGATCGCCACTGGCCGCGTCGCGCCGCGCGAACGCCAGCGCCGCATCTTGCGGTTGCGTCAGCAGCGTGTAGTTGCCCTGCGTCAACGCCGGGTGCTCCTTGCGGATGCGAATCAGCAGCTTGTAGAAATCGCGCAGGCCCTCGTCGCGGGCGATGCCCTTGCCCGGCAGGATGTCGCGGTCGCCCCAGGGCATGTCGTTGCGGTTCATCGGCCATTCGTGGCCGCCGCGCGCCACCTCTTCGCCGTAATAGATCACCGGCATGCCCAGCGAGGCCATCTGCAGCGCGGCACAGACGCGAAAACGCGCGCGGTCGCCGCCCAGGTTGCCGAGCATCATCGGCTCGTCGTGCGTGGACAGGTAGTGCGCCAGCACGTAGCCGGGGCGCACGGCGTGGCGCGAGCGCAGGTAGGCGCCGTAGGCCACCGTGCGGCCGCGGCCTTGCACCCATGCCTCGCAACCGCCCTTGAAGCCGAAGTCGAAGCCGCTGTCGACCTCGTCGCGCTGGAAGAACCCGTCCAGCGACTGCGCGTTGCCGCCCCAGTATTCGGCGAGCAGGAAGAAGTCGGGGCCGAGTTCGGCACGGGTGCGCTTGCGGTGCTCGAGCCAGAAATCGCTGGCCACGTGCTTGTAGGTGTCGATGCGGAAACCCGCCACCCCGGTCTTCTTGGCCAGCGCGATGTTGGCGTTGATCAGGTGATCGCGGACTTCGGGAATCTCGGTCTTGAAATCGGGCAGGCCGCCGACCGCGCACTTGATCGCATCGACCTCGCAGTTGCCTTCGCCGACGCGCAGCCAACTCTCGCCCGCCGCCGTTTTGCGGCCGCTGTAGCCCGAGGTGTAGCCGGTGTGATTGAGCACGACGTCGAGCAGCACCTTGATGCCGCGCTTCTTGCCCTCGTCGACCAGGTTCTTCAGGTCATCGACACTGCCGAAGTGCGGGTCCATGGCCTCGAAGTCGTGGATCCAGTAGCCGTGGAAACCTTCATGGGTGAACGACGGCACGCCCTGAGCCTGGGCCGGCATGCCGCGAGACTGCTGCAGCTGCACCGGGTTGATCCACAACGCAGTGACGCCGAGATCCTTCAACTCGTCGAGTTGCGCCGCGAGGCCTTTCAGGTCGCCGCCGTGCCAGCCGCCGGGGTTGCGCCGCTCGACGCCCCGGTTGTTCGACGCGTCGCCGTCGGCAAAGCGGTCGATCAGCACGAAGTACAGCACCTCGCGCGACCAGTCGCCGGCGACCGCCGCGGCGGGCAGCGACACGGCCAGAGCGGCCGCCGTGATCAGCGACCAACGCCCCGCCGCCGCAACTATTCGAGTGACCGTTCGCAGCACCTTGGCATGCCCCCTGCCCATCGCCAATGAACCTCGCGTATCGACCGCCCTGGCGCGGCCGAACGGCGGGTGGAACGCGGCACCAAACCGCACTCGCCCCGGCATCGAGTGCGGGACTTTAGTAGCTAAACTACACGGTAACTTCTCGTGCTTTCCCTAGGTGTGCACCCGGTGGCAACGCCGTAGTAGGTAGAACCACGCCCTCATAGGGTGGATCCGGTTGTAGTCGGTGGGGGGCTTTTGCTAGAGTCCTGATGTTGTCTGACTACATATCGGTTGGATGCTGGGGGTGAATGGGCGATGAGTCAGGGCTTTCCCAGGTTGCTGGGCGATATCGGTGGCACCCATGCCCGCTGGGCGTGGCAGGCACAGCACGGCGGCGCGCTCGAAGACGTGACGGTCGTGGCCGACACGGCCGCCGAATCGCTGTACGCGTCGGCGGCGTCGTACCTCGAACGCAGCGGCCATTCGCAACCGCAGTGGGCCGGCATCGGCATTGCGACGCCGGTGACCGGCGACGAAGTGCGCATGACCAACCACCCGTGGTCGTTCTCGATCAGCGAGTTGAAGCGCTCGCTCGGCGTCGAGCGCTGCCTGGTGATCAACGACTTCACCGCCCTGGCGATGAGCCTGCCGGCCCTCGGCGCCGCCGATCTGCGCGCAGTCGGCGGCGGCACGGCGATTGTCGATGCGGCGATCGGTCTGCTCGGCGCAGGTACCGGCCTGGGCGTGTCGGGGCTGATGCCCAGCGGGCCGGGCCGCTGGTCGCCCCTGAGCGGCGAAGGCGGCCACGTGACCCTGGCCGCGACCAACGAGCGCGAAGCGGCCTTGTTGACCTGGTTGCGCTCGCGGCTGGGCCATGTGTCGGCCGAACGGGTGCTCTCCGGCAGCGGCCTGGTCAACCTCTACCAGGCGATCTGTGCGCTCGACAGCGTGCCGCCGGGTGCAGTCGAGCCGGCCGATGTCTCGGCCGCAGCGCAACAACACAGCGACGCGCAATGCGTCGCGGCGGTCAATCAGTTCGCCGCCTTCCTCGGCAACGTGGCCGGCAACTTGGCGCTGACGCTGGGTGCGCGCGGCGGCGTGTATCTCGGCGGCGGCGTCGTGCCGCGCCTGGGTCCGGCGTTCGACGCGTCGATCTTTCGCCAGCACTTCGAGTCCAAGGGCCGGTTTTCCGATTACCTCCGATCGATCCCGACCTGGGTCATCGTCTCGCCGACGCCCGCGCTGCTGGGTGCCTCGCGCGCGCTCGATCTGATGCCGGCGTAGGCCGGCGACTGTTGCGCCTGGATCCGACTCGATGCGCCGCCCCGACACCGCGTTGATCACGCACGCTGCACGCCGGCCCGGCCTGCTCGCGCGGCGTGAACACTGAGCCCGCCCGCCGGCCATGCCGTCCAGCTTCGACAGCCCCCGCCTGCTGGCCGACATCGGCGGCACCTACGCCCGCTTCACGCTGGAGACCGCACCCGGCGAGTTCGCCCATGCGGCGACGCTGCGCTGCGCCGATCACGCCGACTTTCACGCCGCGATCAGCGCCTACCTGACGACGCTGCCCGAGGGCCCCATCCAGCACGCGGCAGTGGCGATCGCCAATCCGGTCGAAGGCGACGAAGTGCGCATGACCAACTACCACTGGCAGTTCTCGATCGCGCAGATGCGCGAGCGCCTGGGCCTCGACACGCTGGTGGTGGTCAACGACTTCACGGCCCTGGCGATGGCGCTGCCGCGGCTGGCACCGGACGGCAAGCGACAAGTCGGCGGCGGCGTCGCGCACGAGCACAGCGTGATCGGCCTGCTGGGTGCCGGCTCGGGACTGGGCATGTCGGGGCTGATCCCGGCCGACGACGGCTGGATCGCGCTCGGCACCGAAGGCGGCCACACCAGCTTCTCGCCGCGCGACGAACGCGAACTCGCGATCCTCAACCATGCCTGGAAGCAGCTGCCGAGGAGTGATGGGCCACTGCCGACTTCCTCGTCCCCCTCGGCGGCCCCGGGGGCGCTCGGGCACGTCAGCTTCGAGCGTCTGCTCTCGGGGCCGGGGCTCGAGTTGATTTACCGCGCGCTGGCCGAGCGGGCCGGTGTGCGCGCGGCCGAGGGCCTGTCGGCACCCGAAATCACCCGCCGCGCATTGGCCGGCAGCGATGCCGCGTGCGTCGAAACGCTGGACGCGTTCTGCGCGATGCTCGGCACGGCGGCCGCCAACCTGGCGGTGACGCTCGGCGCGCTCGGCGGCATCTACATCGGTGGCGGCATCGTGCCGCGGCTGGGCAGCTACTTCGACCGCTCGCCGTTTCGCGCCCGCTTCGAAGACAAGGGCCGCTTTTCCAGTTACCTGGCGCAGATCCCGACCTGGGTCATCACTGCCGACAACGCCACCTTCCTCGGCGTCTCGGCGATCCTGGCGGCACAGCTGCGCAACCTGCACGGCGCCAACGCGTCGGCGCTGCTGGCGCAGATCCAGCGCGCCCGCAGCGGCCTGTCGCCGGCCGAGCGCCGCGTGGCCGACCACGTGCTGGCGCACCCGCGATCGATGCTCAACGACCCGGTGGCCGAGATCGCCCGCGCGGCCCAAGTCAGCCAGCCGACGGTGATCCGGTTTTGCCGCTCGCTCGGCTGCGAAGGCTTGTCGGATTTCAAGCTGCGACTGGCCTCCGGCCTGTCGGGCACGGTGCCCGTCACGCACACCCAGGTCACCGGCGACGACTCGATCCTCGAACTCGGCACCAAGGTGCTGGGCAACACCGCATCGGCCATCCTGCAGGTGCGCGACCACCTCAATCGCGACAGCATCGACCGGGCCATCGCGCTATTGATCGCGGCGCGCCGGGTCGACTGTTTCGCGGTGGGTTATTCGGGTGCGGCGGCGCGGGACGCGCAGTACAAGTTCCTGCGCCTGGGCTTGCCCAGCAGCGTCTGCATCGACGCGCGCTTGCAGGCGCTCGCCGCCCAGGTGCTGGGGCCCGGCGACGTGGCCTTCATCATCAGCAGCAGCGGGCGCAAGGAAGACCTGATCGCCGTGGCCGACACGGCGCACGCGCGCGGCGCAACCGTGATCGCCGTCACCGCCAGCCAGTCGCCGCTGGCGCGCAAGGCCGACGTGGCGTTGATCGTCGACCATGTCGAGGACGCCGACCTGCACCTGCCGATGGTCAGCCGCGTGCTGCACCTGCTGATGGTCGACATCCTGGCCGTCGGCGTGGCGGTGCAGCGACAGCAGCCGCTGGCCCTGCCGGCGACCAGCGATCCCGACGACGAAGCCTTGCTGTCGCCGCCGCGCGCACGCACCGTCGCACCGGGCGTCAGCACGGCCGCCCCGCTGGCGAAGATCACGTCACACAGCCACTAGCCAACGCGCCGCTTGACCCATTGCCAGGCGATGAAGCCGATCGAAAGGAAGGCCGCCGACGTGAGTGCCAAGCCCAGCGTCGAATGCATCACCAGCGGCGAGATCACGCCGGCCACCAGGCCGTTGGCGACGCTGCCGACCGTGGCCTGGAGCGACGACGCCATGCCGCGCCGTTCGGGCACCAGGTCGAGCACGGCCAGCGTCACCACCGGCACCATCAGGGCCCAACCGAACGCGAATAGCGCCACCGGCAACAGGGCCCAGGACCAGTGCGCCACGAACAGGCCGTTGAGCAGCAGGTTCACCGCCGTGGCGCCGACCATGATCTCGAAGCCGCGGCGGATCTGCTTGCGCGGTGTGACGATCCCGGCACGCCGCCCCGACAGCCAGGCGCCGGCCATGATGCCGCCGATCGACAGGCAGAAGAACCAGAAGAACTCGGTCGGCGCCAGTTTCAGGTGGCCACCGAGCCAGGCCGGTGCCGACATCACGTAGAGGAACATGCCGTTGAACGGCACGCCGCTGGCCAGTGCCAGGGCCAGGAAGCGGGGGTCGGAGACGAGCTGCCAGTAGCCGCGCAGCAGGTGGCGCACCTCGAAGGGTTGCGCATGGTCGGCGTGCAGGGTCTCGGGCAGGCAGCGCCAGTTGACGACCCAAAGCACGACCCCGATCACGGCCAGCAACCAGAAGATCGCGTGCCAGTTGCCGTGCACGTAGATCAGGCCGCCGATCATCGGCGCGACGGCGGGCGCGATGCCGAAGTAGATCGTCACCTGGCTCATCACCCGCTGCGCGTCGGCCGGCGGGAACATGTCGCGAATGATGGCGCGCGAGATCACGATGCCGGCGCCGGTGGACATGCCCTGCACCGCGCGGAAGAAGACCAGCCAGCCGATCGTCGGCGCGAGCGCGCAGCCGACGGACGCCAGCGTGAAGGCCGCCAGGCCCCACAGCACCACCGGCCGGCGCCCGAAGCTGTCGGCCAGTGCGCCGTGGAACAGGTTCATCACGGCAAAGCCGAACAGGTAGGCCGACAGGGTCTGCTGCATCTCGATCGGCGTGGCGCCGAGCGTGCGCGCGATACCGTCGAAGGCCGGCAGGTAGGTGTCGATCGCGAAGGGGCCGAGCATGCCGAGGCAGGCGAGCAGCAGGGCCAGGGTCCAGCGCGGTCCGCGCCAAAGTTCCTTCGCGTCGGGGTTCATGCGATGTTCGGGCCCTGCCGTCGAAAAGTGTGAAGCAAGCCGATAGGCCGGATTCTGTGCACCGGGCCCCCTTGCGAGGGCCCGGCGTGACCGCCATTCATCTGGGCCGGGCATTGCTGCCCGGCTCGGTGCCACCTACCCGCCAGCTCCGCGAGCCACGTCAACGCTGGCCTACTTGGTGTTGCTGCACGCAGAGATTGCCCGTTTCACCCGAAGCGGGCTTTGCCCGCTTCGGGTGCTGCTCGGTTCGGGCTTGCGCCCGAGTTCGTGCTATCGCACGAACCGCCCGCTTTCGCGGGCGCCTCACAGACCACCCAAGGGGTTATGCCTGCCTCGACTCGTCTCTGTTGCTCTGATCCTCGGCTCACACCGGACGGCCGTTAGCCGCTGCGCTGCTCTGTGCAGTCCGGACCTTCCTCCAGCACGCCCTTTCGGGACCAGTGCCAGCGGCGGTCTGGCTTGCTCCACGGGTGAGATTGTCCCACGCAGGCGGTGCGGCCGTGCGGCGCGGTATAACCGCCGCCAGTGCCCGCGCCGCCCATGCCCAACGCCGCCACCATCGACGACTTCTCGACCCTGTTCGACTTCCTGCCGATCGGTGCCTACCGATCGACGCCGGCCGGCGCGCAGCTTCGCGCCAATCCGGCGCTGGTCGCGCTCAACGGTTATGCGACCGAGGCCGAACAGCTGGCCGGCGTGCGCGACATCGCCACCGAGTGGTATGTCGATCCCGCGCGACGCGCGCAGTTCGCGCGGCAGCTCGAGCGCGACGGCTTCGTCAGGGGCTTTGTCTCCGAGATCTACCGGCACAAGACGCGTGAGCGCATCTGGGTCAGCGAGAACAGCCATGCGGTGCGCGGCGCGAACGGCGCAGTGCTGTTCTACGAAGGCACCGTGGAGGAAGTCACCGACCGCATCCAGGCCGAGGCGGCGCTGCGCGACAGCGAGGAGCGCTGGAAGCTCGCGCTGGACAGCAGCGGCGATGGGGTATGGGATTGGGATCTGCAAACCGGCATCGAGACTTACTCGCAGCGTTTCAGGGATCTGTATGGCTACGCGGAACACGAGTTCGGCGATCGCCACGACGCGATCGACCAACAGACCCACCCCGACGACCTGCCGCAGATGCTGCGCGACCGGCAGGCGCATTTCGACGGCCACACGCCGCGCTACGCCAACGAACATCGCGTGCGTTGCAGGGACGGTTCGTGGAAATGGATTCTGTCGCGCGGCCTGGTGATCCGCCGCGACGCCGACGGCCGGCCGCTGCGCATGATCGGCACCCACACCGACATCACTGCGCGCAAGCAGGCCGAGGCGCTGCGGCAGGCGCGCGACCGCGCCGAGGCCGGCGAGCGCGCCAAGACCGAATGGCTCTCGCGCATCAGCCACGAATTGCGTACACCGCTCAACGCCGTGCTCGGCTTTGCCCAGTTGCTCGACGCCTCGGCAGAGTACGGCGAGCGCCAGCGTGCGTGGGTGCGGCAGATTCTCACCAGCGGCCAGCACCTGCTCGGCCTGGTCGACGACGTGCTCGACCTGTCGACCGCGCAAAGCGGCAACATCGGCCTGGTGTGGGCCAGCGTCGACCCGCTCGCCGTGGTGGCCGACGGCTGGGCCCCACTCGCCGCGCGGGCGCAACAGGCCAGCGTGCGCTTTGATGGCGACGCGCCGGGCGATACCACGCTGCATGTGCTGGCCGATCGGAATCGCCTGCGGCAGGTGGTGGATAGGCTGTTGTCCAACGCCATCAAGTTCAACCGCGCCGGCGGCCAGGTGACCGTGCGCGCGGCGCGGCGTGGTCGAACGGGTGGAGCTCGTCGTCAGCGACAGCGGCCAGGGCATGGATGCCGCGCAACGCGAGCGCGTCTTCGACCCGTTCGAACGCGGCGGCAACGCGCACCCGCCCGACGGCGGCAGCGGCCTGGCGCTGGCGCTGGCGCACCAACTGGTGCTGGCGATGAACGGCGAAATCAGCGTCGCCAGCGAGCCGGGCCGCGGCACGACCTTCACGGTGACCCTGCGCGCCGCCGCCTGACCCCCGGTTCGATGCCCGGGCGGCTTGCACCACGCCCGCCGTGGCGCCGTAGACTCGCCGCCATGTTGATCTGCCCGAGTTGCGGCGAAGAGAACCCACCGAAATTCCGCCTCTGCGGCTACTGCGGTGCCGCGCTGGCGACGGCAGCGCCGGCGCCCGCGCCGCTGCCGGTGCGCGAAATGCGCAAGACGGTGACGATCGTCTTCTCCGATCTGAAGGACAGCACCGCACTTGGCGAGCGCATCGACACCGAGGCGCTGCACGAGGTGAAGGAGCGCTACTTCGGCTCGATGGCGGCCGAGATCGTGCGCCACGGCGGCAAGGTCGAGAAGTACATCGGCGATGCGATCATGGCCGTGTTCGGGCTGCCGAAGGCGCACGAGGACGACGCACTGCGCGCGGTGCGTGCGGCGCACGGCATGCGCGTGGCGCTGGACAAGTTGAACGAGGGCCTGCGCCAGCGCTACGGCGTGGCCCTGGCCAACCGCACCGGCATCAACACCGGCGAGGTGGTGGCCAACGACGACCCGACGGCCGACCAGAAATTGGCCACCGGCGACGCGGTCAACGTCGCGGCGCGGCTGGAGCAGGCCGCGCCGGTCGATCAGATCTATCTCGGCGAGACCACCTGGCGCCTGGTACGCGATGCGGTCGAGGTCGAGGCGGTCGAACCGTTGGCGCTGAAGGGCAAGAGCGAGCGCGTCGCAGCGTACCGGCTGGTGGCGGCGGCCGGGCTCGACGGCAACGTGCGACGCATCGATACGCCGCTGGCCGGGCGCGACGAAGAACTCGCCGTGCTGCTGCAGGCCTGGCAAACCGCTTGCACTGGCCGCACGGTGCAACTGGTGACGGTGATCGGCGACGCCGGGGTCGGCAAGTCGCGGCTGGTGCATGAGGCGATCAAGCGCACCGGCGACACCGCGCGCGTGCTGCGCGGGCGCTGCCTGCCCTATGGCGACGGCATCACCTTCTGGCCCTTGGTGGAGATCGTCGGCGCTTCGGCCGGTATCGACGCCGACGACACCCCCGAGGCGGCGCAGGCGCGCGTGCTCGCGCTGACCGGCGACGCCGATGTCACGGCGCGGCTGGCCTCGGCGATCGGGCTGTCGACCGCCGCGTTCCCGATGCACGAGCTGTACTGGGCGGCGCGGCGCTTCCTGCAGGGGCTGGCACAGCAGCAACCCGTGGTGGCCTTGATCGACGACATCCACTGGGCCGAGCCGGCGTTCCTCGAATTGCTCGAGCATGTGCTCGATGCCGCGACGGACACGCCGATCCTGCTGCTGGCCACGGCCCGCCACGAACTGATCGAGGAACGCCCGACCTGGCCCGACCGGCCCAATGCGGCGCGCCTCGTGCTGCGGCCGCTCAGCGACGCCGCTGCGGCGCAGGTGGTGACGCACCTGCTCGGCAGTGCGTCGCTCGCGCCGTCGCTCGTGGCCCGCATCGTGGCGGCCGCCGAAGGCAACCCGCTGTATGTCGAGCAGATGCTGTCGATGCTGATCGACAGCCGCGCCGCGCAGCACGACGAAGAGGAACCGGGGTTGGCCGGCATGGCCGGTCTCACCGGAGACGGCGATGACGAGATCGCCGTGCCACCGACGATCCATGCGTTGCTGGAGGCGCGGCTCGATCGCCTTGGCCGCGAAGAGCGCGCGACCGTCGAACCGGCTGCGGTGGTCGGCCTGGAGTTTCCGCAGCCCGCGGTCGAGTCGCTGGCGCCGGCGGTGCTGCGCGCGGCGGTACCCAAGCATCTGGCATCGCTAAGCCACAAGCACTTCATCAAACCCGCCGATTCGAGCGACGCCGAGGCGAGCTTTCGCTTTCACCACCACCTGGTGCGCGAAACCGTCTACAACGGCCTGCTCAAGCGGGCCCGCGCCACACTGCATGTCGAGTTCGTGCGTTGGCAAGACCGCGTCAATGCCGAGAGCGAGCGCGGCCTGGAACATGAGGAGATCCTCGGCTACCACCTCGAGCAGGCGCATCGCTATTTGTCAGAGCTGGGGCCGCTGGATGAGCAGGGGGTGGCGATCGGCGTCGATGCGGCACGACGCCTGGGTGATGCCGGACGTCGTGCGTTCGCGCGGGCCGACATGCATGCCGCCGTAAATCTGTTCCAGCGCGCAAGCCGCCTGGTCCCGGCACGCCACCCTGCCCGGTTGGCAGTGCTGCCTGTGCTCGGCGAGAGCTTGATGGAGATCGGCGACTTTGCGGGCGCACGCGCGGTGATTGACGAGGCCGAAGCGGCCGCGATCGAGACCGGCGACGCGCGCCTGCTGGCACTGACACGGCTCGGTCGCATGTTCGTGCACTTGTATGGTGGCGAGCCGGGCGACTGGGGTGCCGAGGCGCTGCGCGTCGCGTCCGAGTCGATTGCGTCGCTCGAGTCCACCGACGCTCACAACGAACTGGCATCCGCTTGGCGATTGACAGCCTTCGTGCACGGCGTGGCGGGACGCTACGCCGAGGCGAACGCGGCCACCGTGCACTACATGGACCATGCCAGCCGGGCCGGAAACAAGCGTCTCGTCGCTCGCAGTGGCCTGGGTCTGGCCAACGGGCTACTACCGGGCGTGACGCCAGTTTTGAGCGGGATCGAGCAATGCGAACGCATCATCGCCGACCTTCCCGAGGACCGGCAAGTCCAAAGCATCGTGATGTGCATCGTGGCCCAACTTCGAGCCATGAACGGTGAGTTCGACGCGGCGCGCACGCTCTACCGCAAGGGTCGGGCTTTCCTGCGTGAGTTGGGTCAAGGGGTCATCGCCGCGCAGACGGGTGTCGACTTGGCGCGAGTCGAGTTGCTGGCCGGTGACCTGGCGACCGCAGAACGCGAGGTCCGCGCCGATTGCGACTTCCTCGCCAAGACTGGCGAGTCGTACTTTCTGTCGACGGTTGCGGCAGTGCTGTCGCGCGTGTTGCGCGAGCAGGGGCGCGACGATGAAGCGCTGGCACTGTCGAAGACTGCCGAAACAGCGGCGGCAGCGGACGATGTCGACGCGCAGGTCCAATGGCGTTCGGTCCGCGCCCCGATCGTCGCGCGAATGGGCGACATCATCCGTGGCTGAAGCCCTGGCTCGCGAGGCCACGCAATTGGCGCACAGCGCCGAGGCGCCGTTGCTGCAGGCGGAGGCCCACGCCGATCTCGCCGAGGTCCTGCAACTGGCCGGGAAACTCGACGACGCGCGCGAGGAATTTCTTCAGGCAGCGAAGCTATCCGGGGCCAAGGGCGACATCGTGTCCGCGGCAAGGGCTGCACTCAGGGCGGAGGGCATCCGCTCAGTTTGAGTAGCGCCCGTTGTCGAGGGCCTTGATGACGAATTCCCAGTCACTCTCGAAACCTGCCGGGACCGGTGGCTTCGGGGGGGCGGACTTCTTCGGGTAGGCCGTGCGCACGTCGATACACGGAATGCCCGTTTTCGGCAGCACCCCGTACGTGGTATCGGTACAGGACGGCACTTCGAGCGGGTAGCTTACGCCCACGGCCGGAGTCGTCGGGTTGTCGTAGTAGATGCGGGCACTGCTGATCTTCGCTTTCTTCGCGATCGTCGACACATCGCGGCGCAGGATGATCACGAGGTTGGCAAATGTGCCCGGAATACTCAGCGTCGACGTGCTGCAGGTGAGGAGGTCAGGCGCACAGGTCACCGGGCTGACCACTTCCGCAACCTCGGCCGTCGCGGACGATGGCACCTTGACGGTCGTCGTCCAAGTGTCCGCCCCGGTGGCCGGGCATCCGTTCTCAGCGACGCAGCCACTGGTGCCGGTGAACACCGTCCCGCCCGCCGGCAGGAAGGACTTGACCTTCGTCGGATCCGGAGCGCTGAGCGACAGGGATGCCGTCCGCAGCGGCTCGTACTCGCGCGGATTGCCCCACTCGTAAGGCTCTTTCCAGCTGGTTTGCGACGTGATCTTCACCGTCGCGCCAGCGCTCGGTGCCTTGACGGTCAGGTCGAACGAGATGCTTGACCCTTTCGCATACAACCCATTTGGGAACGTGCAAGTGACCCTGTCAGCCCTGATGCGGCGCAACCGGCCGGAAGGTTCACGAACTCCGCCGGTTGGCCCGCGAGCGGGCTGTTCGACCCGTCGAGCACAGCCGTCGTCGCCGTGAATTCGACCGGCTTGAGCAGTTCGTCCCGAACGGCGTAATGCGTAATCGTGACGCGGTACTGGGCGTATGTCTGCTGAGTCGGCGTGCTGAGCGTAACGCCGTCGGTCAACGCCGCCACCGTCGTCGTGACGTCCGGATCGCGGCAGTACCTGTCTCCATCAGGGCAGCCGTCGTCGTCATGAGCGAACGCCGATGTGATGCCAACGAATGCGACAGCAACAGCAACGATCGCCAATTTCAGTCTACGCATGATCTACCCCAATGGTTCACAACGAAGAACACAGCACTGCCTCGGGCGACGTCGCACGCGGCGATGCGCGGGGACGGCGGCGTGCCTCGGATGTTGGACTGCGCCAGAACAGCAGACCCAGAACCCGCGTCACTGCGGCAACCAGGCAGCGCGCAACTTCCATCTCGCAGGCTTTTGTAACCGGGCGTTTCTACGCGTGAGCGTGACCTGCGTCAACCCCCTAGCTTGCTTTCCGCGAGTCGTGCCTGCGCGGTTTTGCTGCCCTTCGCGGCGGCAGCAGCAGGTTGCGACAGGCCGTCACACCGTCCCGGCGATACTTGCCGCCACGCGGGCATGCGCGGGCAGCGAGGAAGGCAGTCGAATGGCATCGTTGGGCTATGTCTTCGGGTTCGTCGGTGCGGCGCTGATGGTCGCCAGCTACCTGATGAAGAGCATGTTGCCGCTGCGCCTGGTGGCGCTGTCGGCGAATTTCTTTCTCGTCATCTATGCGGTGCAGGGCGGCTCGTGGCCGACGGTGGTGCTGTACCTGGCGATGATCCCGATCAACACCAAGAAGGTGCTCGAGATCCGCAAGCTGGTGCGCGCGATCGAGCACGCGAAGGCCGATTCGCCGGTCGGCGAGTGGCTGCTGCCGCACATGACGCGGCGCCAAGCCAAGGCCGGCGAGACGCTCTGGCACCAGGGCGACAAGGCCACCGAGATGCTGTACGTGCAGAGCGGGCAACTGAACCTGCTCGAGTACGACGAGTCGATCGGCCCCGGCTCGATCGTCGGCGAGATCGGGCTGTTCGCGCCCGACAACCGCCGCACGCGCACCATCGTCTGCGCCACCGACTGCACGCTGTACAGCCTGTCGGCGGAGGGCATGGCCAAGCTCTACTACCAGAACCCCAAGCTCGGCTACCACGTCATGCGGCTGATCGTGGCGCGCCTGATGCACGACGCCGACGTTGCCACCAAGCGCCGCGAGGATCGCGCACGCATCGACGCCGCGCCGGCGCCGGCAGCCACTTGACGCTCAGCGTTGTTGGGTCTGCAGCGCGCAAGATCATCAGCCGCGCGCCTGCAGCGCGCGGATGCGCTCCTCGATCGGCGGGTGGCTCGAAAACAGCGCCATCAGCCCGCTCGGCACGCCGCTGATGCCCATCGCCTGGATCGTCTTCGGCAACTCGCCCGGCGGCAGGCCGCCCAGGCGCGCCAGCGCGTTCATCATCGGTTGCGGCCGGCCCATCATGTCGGCGGCGCCGCGATCGGCGCGGAACTCGCGCTGGCGCGAGAACCAGGCCACGATGATCGCCGCCAGCACGCCGAGCACCATGTCGAGCACGATGGTGGTTGCGTAGTAGCCGATGCCGGGGCCGCGCTCGTTGCGCAACACGACGCGGTCGACGAAATAGCCGATCACCCGTGACAGGAACACCACGAAGGTGTTCATCACGCCCTGGATCAGCGTCATCGTCACCATGTCGCCGTTGGCCACGTGCGCGATCTCGTGGCCGATCACGGCCTCGACTTCCTCGCGGTTCATGCCCTGCAGCAGGCCGGTGGAGACGGCCACCAGCGCCGAGTTCTTGAACGCGCCGGTGGCGAAGGCGTTGGGCTCGCCCTGGTAGACGGCCACCTCGGGCATCTGGATGCCGGCCTGGTCGGCAAAGCGCTTGACCGTCGTGACCAGCCACTGGTGGGTGGCGTCGGGCGAGTCGTTGATGACCTGCGCCCCGGTGCTCCACTTGGCCATCGGCTTGCTCATCAGCAGCGAAATGATCGCGCCGCCGAAACCCATCAGCGCAGCAAAGGCGAGCAGGGAGCCGATGTTCAGCCCGCTGCCGACGAGAAAGCGGTTCAGCCCCAGCACGTTGGCGGCAATGCCGAGCACCAGCATCACGGCCAGGTTGGTGACGAGGAACAGGAAGATGCGTTTCATGGCGGCTTCGCGAGGTTGCAGGATTCGACGGCGGGGATGTTAGGGCGTGTGCGCGCCATTCAAGGCGACGCGCCGAAAGACCGGCGAAGCCCCACGAAAATCAAGGTCATCGGGGGGCCGGCGCCCCTGCGGGCGAGCCGCCCACCGGCGAGAGTCAGCGCGTCAGGCCAATGCCGCCGGCAAGGCCTTCACGTGGTTGGGCTGCTTGGGTGGGTGCAGCCCGAACAGCTCGGGAAACTGGCCGAACAGCTTGGTCGATGAACCGCTGCGGCTCAGCAGGCCGGCGTCGCGCAGGGCCTCGGCCGCCACCCGCAACTCGACGGTCTCGCCGCGGCGCAGCGCCGGCAGCGCGCCGAGGATCGCGCGCGCCTTGTCGGGCAATGGCGGCGGCGCGGCCGCAGCGCTGGCGGCGCGGCGCCGCACCGTCTTCTTCGCCGCCGGTGTCTTGGCGCTCGCCCTGGACGCGTGCGGCGCCGGCGATGCCTTGGCGGCCGGCGCGTCGGCGTTGGCCGTACGCGACTTGCGGTGCTGCAGCACCTCGTAGTCGTCGTAGACCGCCTGCGTTTCGTCGCCGGTCTTGCCGAGCTGGCCGATGCCCACCACCCGACAGCCCTTTTCGCGCAGCCGCGCCACCAGCGGCGCGAAGTCGGAGTCCGACGAGGCAATCACCATCACGGCCGGCCGCTCGGCGATGGCCAGATCGATCGCATCGACAGCCAGTGCGATGTCGGTGGAGTTCTTGCCCGCGGCCAGGTTGACCATCGGCCGGATCGACAGCCGCTTGAACAGTTGCTGGTGTTGCACCGCCGACTCCGCGGTGCAGTAGGCGCGCCGCACGTGCGGCCCGCCCAAGTGCTTGCCAACCCACGCCACGGCCTGCTCGATGACGTCGACCGACACGTTGTCGGCATCGATCAGCAACATCACACGGTCCACCGTCATGCCAGTCTCCAGTTCAGGGTTTCGCCGCCACGCAGCGGCTTGAGTCGCGCGTCGCCGAAGGGCACGCTGTCGGGCAGTTGCCAGGGCTCGCGCCTGAGCGTCACGGTGCCCTGGTTGCGCGGCAGACCGTAGAAATCGGCGCCGTGCCAGCTGGCAAAGCCTTCGAGCTTGTCGAGTGCACCCGCCGCGTCGAAGGCCTCGGCGTACAGTTCGAGCGCCGACAACGCGGTGTAGCAGCCCGCGCCGCAGACCGAGGCCTCCTTCAGCGCGGCTGCATGCGGTGCGCTGTCGGTGCCGAGGAAGAACTTGGGGCTCCCCGACGTGGCCGCGGCGACCAGCGCCACGCGGTGCCGTTCGCGCTTCAACACCGGCAGGCAGTAATAGTGCGGCCGCAATCCGCCCATGAAGATCGCGTTGCGGTTGTACAGCAGGTGGTGGGCGGTGATCGTGGCCGCGGTGAAGCGGTCGCTCGCGGCCACGTACTGCGCGGCTTCGCGCGTCGTGATGTGCTCGAAGACCACCTTGAGCGCCGGAAAGTCCCGCCGCAGCGGCTGCATCACGCGCTCGATGAACACCGCCTCGCGGTCGAAGATGTCGACGGCCGCGTCGGTAACCTCGCCGTGCACCAGCAGCAGCAGGCCTTCGCGCTGCATCGCCTCGAGCGTACGGTAGGTGTTGCGCAGGTCGGTGACGCCGGCATCGCTGTTGGTTGTCGCACCGGCCGGATAGAGCTTGACGGCAACCACGCCGGCCGCCTTGGCTCGAACGACTTCGTCGGGCGGCAGGCGGTCGGTCAGGTACAGCGTCATCAGCGGCGTGAAATCGCTGCCGGGCTGGCCCGGCGCCGGGCGCGCAGCCAGGATGCGTTCGCGGTAGGCCGCCGCCATCGCCGCGGTGGTGATCGGCGGCTTCAGATTGGGCATCACGATGGCGCGGGCAAACTGCCGTGCGGTGGCCGGCAGCACGGCGGCCATCGCCGCGCCATCGCGCAAATGCAGATGCCAGTCGTCGGGGCGGGTCAGGGTCAGCGCGGCGGCCATGGAGGGATTGTCCCATCGGCCGGCAGGCCCCAACGCGCCGGTCTTTGGGCGTAGAGTCGGCGTCCTCGCCCGACGCTCGCGGTCGTCATGCCTGCCTACCTTTCGATCGATTCGGTCTGCGTTTCGTACGGCACGACGCCGGTACTGGACAACGTCAGCCTCGAGTTGCAGCGCGGCGAGATGGTGGCGCTGCTCGGCAGTTCGGGCTGCGGCAAGACCACCTTGCTGCGTGCGATCGCCGGCTTCGTCAAGCCCAGCGCGGGCCGCATCGTCGTCGAAGGCCGCGACATCACCGCGCTGCCGCCCGAGGCGCGCCAGACGGCGATGATGTTCCAGTCCTACGCGCTGTGGCCGCACATGGACGTGGCCGCCAACATCGGCTACGGCCTGCGCATGCGCGGCATGGCGCGGGAGCAGATCGCCCGGCGCACCGAAGAGATGCTCAAGCTGCTGCGGCTCGAAGGCTTCGGCGCGCGGGCCGTCGGCGCGCTGTCCGGCGGCCAGCGCCAGCGCGTCGCACTCGGGCGCGCGCTGGCGGTGGACCCGCTGCTGCTGCTGCTCGACGAGCCGATGTCCAACCTCGACTACAAGGTGCGCCTGGACCTGCGACACGAGTTGCGCGCGTTGCAGCAGCGCGTCGGCATCACGGCGATCTACGTCACGCACGACCGCGAAGAGGCGCTGACGCTGGCCGACCGCATCGCCGTCGTCGATGGCGGGCGCGTGCTGCAGTACGGCACGCCCGAAGCCGTATTCCACCGCCCCGCCAGCCCGTTCGTGGCCGGCTTCATGGGCGCCGACAACGCGATCGATCTGGTGCAGAAAGGCCGGTTGATGCGACTCGCCGACGACAGCACGCCGGCGGCTGCACGCACGCGGGCCCACTTCCGCGGCGACCGCGCCCGGCTGTCCGTGCAGCCCCGCCCCGACGACGCGGCGCTGGCGCTCGACGGCACCGTCGAGCAGGCCGCGTATCTGGGCCACGGCTGGCGTTACCGGGTGCGCGTCGGCCGCGGCCAGGTCTGGGTCGACGATCCGGCGCAGGTGCCCGAAGGCAGCCACACCCATGTCATCGTGCCGCGCGATGCTTTGCTGTTGTTCCCCGCGGCCCCCCAGTGAAATCAAGGAGACCCAGCATGAGACTCACCCGTTTCGCCCTTCTCGCCACGCCGCTGCTCGCGACGGTGCTCGCCGTGCCGGCACAGGCGCAGACCGCTCAACGTCGTCACCGCCGGCGACCAGAACATGGTCGACTACGTCAACAATTTTCTCGGCCCGCGCTTCGAGAAAATGAACCCCGGCGTATCGGTGAAGGCGGTGGGCACCGGGCCTGGCGATGCCGGTTCGCAGAAGGTTTACGAGAAGCTCTCGGCGCAATCGAAGGCCGGCAACGCGGCCTGGGACATCGACGTGGCCGTGATCCACCAGCGCGGTGCCGCGACGATGGTCAAGGAGAACCTGCTCGCCGCCTACCGCAGCCAGATCGCCGCCGACAAGCTGGTGACACGCGACACCGCCACAAACGCCCTCGGCACCAACGTCGGCGGCTACGTGATCCCGATGTTCCACAGCCAGATCGCGCTGGCCTACAACCCGGATCTGGTGAAGGCACCACCGAAGAACTTCAGCGAGCTCGACGCCTGGGTCAAGCAGTATCCGAAGCAGTTCGGCTACAACGGCGTCAAGGGCGGCATGTCGGGCGTCGGCTTCGTGATGGGCTACGTCTCGGCCAACAGCGGGCTGGGCAAGACGCTCGAGGAAGGGCCGTACGACGCGAGCAAGAAGGCAGCGATCGACAAGTCCCTCGCGGCCTTGAAGGAGTTCAACAAGTCCGTCGTGCTGACCCCCGGCAATGCCGGCACGCTGGACATGCTCAATCGCGGCGAGATCACGATGGGCCCGGTGTGGGTCGACATGTTCTACACCTGGCAGGCCGACGGCAAGTTGAGCCCGAAGCTGAAGCTCTCGCTGCCCGAACCCGGCCTGCCCGGCCAGCCGATGTACTACGTGGTGCCGGCCAAGGCGGCCAACGCCGCGATGGCACGCAAGTTCGTCGAGTTCGCCGCCAGCCCGGAGATCCAGGCCGAGGGCATCGTCAAGCAGTTCAACTGGTACCCCGGCATCGATGCCCAGCACGTCAAGGCCAAGCTCGACGCCAAGAGCTGGGACAAGCTGTTCACCGACATCAAGCCCGAGACGCTGCAGCGCTACGGCCGGCCCTTCCCGCTGTCGGACTACTTCACCGACATCGTCGAGGGTTATGAGCGCGTGGTGCTGAAGTGACCCTTGCATGAAGCCACTTCCGGAGCGGGTGGCGGCACACGGCCCATGCTGTCTTGCCGCCCGTTTTTGCCAGTGGCGCGGCAACGGGGCAGCCGGGCCGGGCACGGCGCTTAGGTTCGGCGGTCTTCGCTGCGCTCAGACTGCCCTGCGCTGCGCGGGTCCGTGGCCCCGTCGCTCAACTCCCTCCGTTCGCTTCGCTCACTGTGGTCGAACAGTCGCGACGAGTCAGCGCACGAAGCGCGCTGCGCGCGCGGGCCCCGGCCCCTGTGCTGCTCGGCGCCTCACATGCGCGCCGTGCCCGGCCCGGCTGCCCCGTTGCAGAACCGGAGGTGGCGTGCGAGGCATCGAACACCGACGCTGTTGCCGGCAAGGCGGCGGGCGGGGCCTGGGCGGGGCGAATCGGCGCCGCCGAGGAGCGCAGGGCTGCTGGCCGCGCGCGCGGCGCGCTTCGTGAACTGACTCGTTGCGGGTGTTTGAGCGCAGAGAGCGAAGCGAACGCAGCGAGTTCTGCGACGGGGCCAGGAACCGAGCATCGCAGGGAACCCGCAGCGCAGCGAAGGGCCAGCCGTCTGAGCCCCGCCCACGCCCCGCCCGCCGCCTTGCTCGCGCCGATGCAAGCACAAAGCGGTCGTTCGCGAACACCCGCAATGGGCCGCAAGCCGCCACCTGTACGCCAACGCATTTGATGCGTCGCGGGACGCGCAAAGCGCGGGGGAGCCACTGAAATGCCTCGTCGCTGGGCCGGGCTGCTGCTGATCAGTCCCGCCCTGCTCGTCATCGGCGTCTTCTTCTTGGTGCCGTTGGCACTGTCGGTCGTCACGTCGCTGCAGGCCAAGGGCGGCGGCTGGACGCTGGCGCACTTCGAGAAGTCGTTCGAGCTCTACAGCACCGACATGCTGTTCACGGTGGCGATCGTGCTGCTGAGCTCGGCGCTGATCGCGATCGTGGCGATCGCGATCGCCGGCTACCTGACGCTCGGCGAGCACGAGCGCACGCGCAACGCACTGCGCTGGCTCTACCGTTGGCCGCTGTTCATTCCGTTCATCGTCACCGGCCAGGTGATGCGCACCTTCCTGGCCAAGAACGGCATGCTCAACCACGTGCTGGTGGGTGGCGGTCTGATCGAGCCGCTGGCCGCGCAAAGCCTGCTCGATTGGCGCGGCATCGTGATCGCGTTCGTGTGGAAGCAGGCGCCGTTCGTCACGCTGCTGTTGGCCGGCGCGATGGCCGCGCTCGAAGTGCAGCACATCGAGGCGGCGCGCAACCTCGGCGCGCCGCGCTGGCGCGTGCTGTTGGGCATCGTGCTGCCGCAGGTGCGCGGCACGCTGCTGGTCGGCGTCGTGCTGTCTTTCGTGACGATGCTGTCGGTGCTGTCGGTGCCGCTGATGATCAATCCCAACTCGCCGACGATGATGACGGTCGACGTGGCCTACCGCATCAGCACCCATGGCGACTACGCGGTGGCCAACGCGCTGTGCCTGGTCTCGCTGGTGTTCGCGTCGCTCGGCGCCTGGGTCTACCTGCACCACGCGGTCAAGCGGGCGGGCGTGGCATGAGCGGCACCAGCGACCGGGCCGCCCGGTGGGCGACTAACGTCGTGCGCGCCGGCGCCATCGGCCTGCTCGCGTTCGTGATCTTCGGGCCGTTGGCCAATCTGTTGCTGTGGGCCTTTGCCGAGCGCTGGTACTTCCCGGCCAAGCTGCCGCAGGAGTTCGGCCTCGCGTTCTGGGTCCGCGTGTTCCAGCCGCGCGGCAATGCGGTGCAGTCGCTGTTCACCAGCGTCGGCATCGCGTTGCTGACGGTGGCCTTCTGCCTGGCCGTGGCCGTGCCCGCGGGCTATGCGCTGGCGCGGCTGAAGCTGCCCTGGCGCGGCTTCATCCTGATGCTGTTCCTGCTGCCGCAGGCGATCCCGAACCTGCCGATCTACGTCAACATCGCGCGCATGTTCTACGAGGTCGGCCTCAACGGCACGGTGCTCGGCGTGGTGCTGGTGCATGCCTCGCATGGCCTGGTGCTGGCCGTGTGGATCGCCAGTGCGGCGTTTGCCGCCGTCGACGAATCACTCGAGCAGGCCGCGCGCAACCTGGGCGCAGGGCCCTGGCGCTGCTTTGCCACCATCACGCTGCCGCTGGCCGCGCCGGGCCTGATCGCCAGCGCGATCTTCGTCTTCCTCGAATCGCTCGACGAGTTCACGGGGACCTACTTCGTCGGCGTGCCCGACGTGATCACGCTGCCCCTCTTGATGTTCAACGCCAGCATGGGCGGCAACTACCAGATCGCGTCGATCACCGCGCTGTTGCTGCTGATCCCGTCAATCGGCTTCATGCTGCTGGTCGAGCGCTTTCTCAAGGCCGACGTGCTGGCGATGGTGGGGCGCTGAGCCGTCAGCGGCTGGCGGCCCAGCCGCTGACGGCCGGGCCGCCGACTTGCATCCCTCATGCACCGGCCGCACGGGCAGGCCCCGTGGCGCGCGCAGTGCGCGACTCACGTCACGCTCACACCACCTGCACCGCGATGCGGCGCGGTTGCGCGTGGGCAGCCTTCGGGATGCGCAGGCGCAACACGCCCTGGCTGAACTCGGCGGCCACCTTGTCGGGGTCGAGTTCCCGGCTCAGCGTGAACGCGCGGCGATAGTGAGTCCGCTGCACCTCGGCGTGGCTGGCCTCCATGCCCTGCGGCGCCGTCAGCACGAGATCGGCATCCATCAGCAGCGTATCGCCCTCGACACGCACGTTGAGCCGGTCCTTCGGCACGCCCGGCAGGTCGGCGTACAGCGTGATGCCGGTCGAATCCTCGATCACGTCGACTGGCGGCAGCAGCACCAATTCATCGCTGGCCGCAGCGGCCTTGTCGCTCGGACGGGTCAGGTCTTGGTTCGTCATGGCGGGTCTCCTTGGGCTCATTGCACTTCGATGCGACGCGGCTGCGCCGATCCGCGGCGCTTCACGCTGACATGCAGCACGCCATCACGGTAGCTGGCGTCGACGGCGCCGGGGTCGACGTCGTCGGGCAGGCTGACGACACGGCGGAACCGACCCTCGAAGCGCTCGTTGATGTGCACGGTGGCCTTGCCATCGCCGGCAGGCCTGCTGGCCGCGCGCTCGCCCTCGATCGTCAGCACGCCGCGATCGAGGTTCACGTCGACCTTGGCCGGGTCCAGCCCCGGGGCGAACGCATAGATCTCCACCGAGGTCGGCGTGTTGCCGACATTCAGCGCCGGATAGCCGCGCGCGAAGCCCCGGATGGTGGGCGAGACGGTATCGAATGCCTGCTGCATCTCACGCTGCAGGCGGTCCACTTCCGCGAACAGGTCGCGGGGAAACAGGCTGCGGTACATGGTCTTGACCTCCTTGGGTTGGACGGCACAGGCCACGTCGGCGCTGCGCCCTGGGCAAGACCGGATCTAGGGTCGGGGCAGCGGGATTTCAAGGGGTGTCGGTGCGCTGGCGCCGACGATGCGGGCGCCGCGCCGCGTCAGGCGCCCAGGGTCAGCACCACGGCCTGGTGGTCGGACGCGTCGCTCGAGGCATCGACCTCGTAGGCCGCCACGCGCGGGGCCAGGTCTTCCGAGACGAACACGAAGTCGCAGGCCAGCGCGCGGGGCCATTGCACGGTGTCGTACAGCCCCACCGTGTGGGCATGCGGCGCGCCGGGATGCGCCAGTTGCCAGGCATCGCGCAAGGCCGAGCGTGCCGTCGACGAACGGCGCCAACATGCGTGCATGGCCGGGCGATGCGGGCTCGCAGTTGAAGTCGCCGGTCACGATGCCGGCCCCCGGCCGCGGACGCCAATGGAAGGGGCCCTGCGACACGTCGGCTTGCTGCGGCGGCTCGCGATGGCCGTGCGCCGTGGCATGCAGCGCGCGCAGCGCCTCCACCTGGGCCAGCCGCTGAGCCGCGGCGTAGTAGGCCAGGTGGGTGGTGGTGACGCGCAGATCGCCCACCTCGGGGGCCTCGATCACCGCTTCGACGGCGACGCGCTGCATGTCGGCGTGCGCCGCGTCGGCCGGCCACGGCAACAGGTGGCGCCAGGCCTGGCGCACCGGCAGGCGCGACAGCAATAGGTTGCCGAACTGGCGCCGCGCGCCGCGCTCGCCCGGCACGTCGACCGCGATGCCCTCGATCGCGGTGTAGCCCGGGAAGGCCGCCGCCAGCAACGCGAACTGGTCCTCGCCCTGGCTGCCGGCCAGGGTGTCGAAGTGGCGCGCCACCTCCTGCAGGCAGATCACGTCGGGGTCGGCCAGTTCGCGAATCACGCGTGCGATGCGTTGTGGATCGACACGGCCGTCGACGCCGCGGCACCACTGGACGTTCCACGACAGCAGCTTCATCGGTCGGCGTCCACGGATGGGCTCGATGCCGCCATCTCGCGCAGGCAGGCCAGGCACAGGCAGCCGGTGTAGCGGGCACGCAGGTCGGCGAGCGTTGCCTCATCGAGCCGCAACCCGCAGCACGCGCAAGGCTCGGCGTCGTTGGCGCCGCAATGAAAGGCGCCGCCGCAGCGTGGGCAGCGGCTCTCGACCTCAGCCACCGAACAGCCCCTTGTGCCGCTCGCGCAGCAGGTTCTTCTGCACCTTGCCCATCTGGTTGCGCGGCAGTTCGGCCTCGATGAAGATCTGCTTGGGCACCTTGAAGTTGGCGATCCTGCCCTTCAGCACCACGATCAGCGCGGCTGCGTCGACGCTGGCACCGGGCTTGGGCACCACCACCGCGACCACCGCTTCGCCGAAGTCGGCATGGGGCACGCCGATCACCGCGCTTTCGGCGACGCCAGGTTGTTCATTGAGGTAACCCTCGATCTCGGCCGGGTAGACGTTGTAGCCGCCGCTGATGATGAGGTCCTTGCTGCGGCCGACGATCGTGACGACGCCGTGCTCGTCGACCTTGCCGACGTCCCCGGTCTTGAACCACAGGTCGGGCGTGAACTCCTCGGCGGTCTTCTCGGGCATGCGCCAGTAGCCCTTGAACACGTTGGGCCCCTTGACCTCGATGCCGCCGATCTCGCCGCGCCGGCAGGGCTGACCCTTCTCGTCGTGGATGCGCAGTTGCACACCGGGCAGCGGGACACCGACCGTGCCGGCGCGGCGTTCGCCGTCCTTGGCGTGGTACGGGTTGGAGGTCAGCATCACCGTTTCGCTCATGCCGTAGCGCTCGACGATGGTGTGGCCGGTGCGTTCGCGCCAGGCGTCGAAGGTCTCGGGCAGCAGCGGCGCCGAGCCGGCAACGAACAGCCGCATCGAAGCGCACGCGTCGCGCGTCAGCGTGGGCTCGGCGAGCATGCGCACATACAGCGTCGGCACGCCCATGAACACCGTCGCCCGCGGCAGTTGCGCGATGGTGGCCTTGGGCTCGAACCGGTTGAACCACAGCATCTTCGCCCCGGCCAGCAACGCCCCATGGCTGGCCACGAACAAGCCGTGCACGTGGAATACCGGCAGCGCGTGGATCAGCACGTCGCGGGCCTGCCAGCCCCACCAGCCGTGCAGCGTGCGCGCGTTGGCCAGCAGGTTGCCGTGCGTCAGCATCGCCCCCTTGCTGCGCCCGGTGGTGCCGCTGGTGTAGAGAATCGCGGCACAGGTCGTCGGCGTGCTTGGCGGCCGGTTCGTGTGCGTCGCTGTGCCAGGCGGCGCGGTCGAGCAGGCTGCCGCTGCGGTCGTCGTCGAGGGTGAAGACGTTCTTCACGCCGGCCCTGAAGGCGAGCTTGCTGAGCCACACGAAGTTGCGCGCGCTGCACACCACCACGCTCGGCTCGGCGTTGCCGATGAAGTACTCGATCTCGCCGGCCTGGTAGGCGGTGTTGAGCGGCAGGTAGACGAAGCCCGCGCGCAGCACCGCCAGGTACAGCAGCAGCGCCTCGACGCTCTTGTCGGTCTGCACCGCCACCCGCGCACCGGCTGGCAACTCCAGCGAGTCGAGCAGGTTGGCGATGCGCGCGCTGGCGCGATCGATATCGCGCCAGGTGTAGTACAGCGGCACGGGGGTGTCGCAGGTCTCGATCGCGGTGGCGTCGAGGTCGGCCGGGAAGGCGGCGCGCAGCGCGGCAAAGAGGCTCTGGTTCGGGGCCATGGCGGCTCTAGAAGCGTGGCGGTCTTTTCTGGTTGAACGCCGCCAGCCCCTCGCGATGCTCGGCGCTGTCGGCGTAGGCGTAATGCGGCGCGCGCTGCTCTGGATCGGACAGCGGCTGCGCGGCAAACTCTCGCAGCATGCGCTTGTTCAGGCGCAGCGCCTGTGGCGACAGCAAGGCGATTCGCTCGGCCGCCAGGCGCGCTTCGCTGGCCACGTGGTCGTCGGGCACGACGCGGGTGACGAGGCCACGTTCCCGCGCCGCGTGGGCATCGAGCACGCGCGCCTCGATCAGCAGTTCGCGCAGCGTCGTCGCGCCGAAAGCGGCGGCGACGATCTGCAATTCGGCCGGCGCCATCGGGAAGCCGAGCCGAGCGATCGGTATGCCGAAGCGGCTCGAAGCGCCGGCGATGCGGATATCGCAGCAGGCCGCGATCTCCAGCCCGCCGCCGATGCAGGCCCCCGATATCTGCGCCACCAGGGGCAGTTCGCAGTCGAGCATCGCCTGCAGCGCCGGCAGCACCTCGTCTTCGTGGAAGCGGCGCAGCGTGTGCTCGTCGAAGCGGAAATCGGCAAACTCCTCGATGTCGCCGCCGGCCGCGAAGTCGATGCCCTCGCCGGCAACGATGACCACGCGCACCTTGCCGGGCATCGCCTGCAGCGCAAAGAACTGCGCGCGCAGCTCGCGCCACATCGACACCGACAGCGCATTGAGCTTGGCCGGGTTGGCCAACGTGATGCGGGCAACGCCTGTGGCGCCGCCGGGATCGAAATGAACGCGCGGCGCCATGGCTCTCGTCAATCCAGCTTCGCGCCCGAGGCCTTCACGACGTTGGCCCAGCGCCTGACTTCGCTGGACACGAACTTGCCGAAATCGTCGCCCCACAGGTTCGGTGTTTCGGTGCCCAGGCCATTCCAGGTGGCCTTCAGCTCGTCGCCGTTGAGCGCCTTCTTCATCTCGTTCTGCATCGCGGTAACGACTTCGCGCGGCGTGCCCTTGGGCGCCCACAGGCCGTACCAGGTCGAGACTTCGTAGTTCGGTGCACCACCGGCCGCTGCCAGTGGAATGTCCGGGAAGCCCGGCGCACGCTTGTCCGAAGCCACGGCGATGGCGCGGATGCGGCCGTTCTTGATGTGCGTGGCCGACGAACCGAGGCCGTCGAACATCAGGTCGACCTGGCCGGCGATCAGGTCCTGCAGCGCCGGGCCGGCACCGCGGTACGGGATGTGGGTGATGAAGGTCTTGGTCTGCAGCTTGAACAACTCGCCCGCCAGGTGGTGCGAGGTGCCGTTGCCGGCCGAGGCGTAGTTCAGCTTGCCCGGGTTCTTGCGGATGGTGTCGAGCAGCTGCGACAGCGTCGTGGCCTTCACCCGCTGCGGGTTGACGACGATGACCTGCGGCACGCTCGAGATCAGGCCGACCGGCACGAAGTCGGTCTCGATGTTGTAGTCCAACTTCGGGTACATGCTCGGCGCGATGGCGTGGTGAACCGCGCCCATGAAGAAGGTGTAGCCATCGGGCGCCGCCTTGGCCGCGATGCCGGCCCCCAGCGTGCCGCCGGCGCCGCCCTTGTTGTCGATCACGAACTGGCGGCCGACGTTCTTGCCCATCGCGGCGAACAGCGGCCGCGCGAACGCATCGGTGCCGCCACCGGGCGGGAACGGCACGACGATGGTCACCGGCTTGGATGGCCAGGCCTGCGCCTGCGCCATCGGCGCGGAGAATGCGGATGCCGCGGCCGCGGCTGCGGCCATGACGAGGGTGCGCTTGAGAATCGGCATAGGGTGTCTCCAGAGTCGTTGGTATCGGCAAATCAAAGCAACGCGGTGATGGCCCGGCTGTGCGCCACCTTGCCGTGGGCAAAGCGGTCATGGTGCTGCTCGATCTTGGCCAGATCGTAGAGGTAGTTGACCATCAGCCCCGCCGATTGTTTCAGACCCTTGGGCGACAGGTTGGCCTGGGCATTGAGGCGCTCGAGCCGGGCGCCGTTGTCGAGGTGAAAGCGCGCCACCGGGTCGCCGTCGGTTTGCGGCGACACGTGCACCAGGTAGTGCGCGGCGAGCCGCCACAGCGCGTGGTGGGCGTCGCCGGGCAGTGCCGCCAGCCGCGCAGCGTGCGCCAATGTTGCGAGATCGCCGTTGCAGGCCTCGCGCAACCGCGCCAGCGCCTTGGCGGCGCTGTCGCCGAGCGTGCCGACGTCGGCGCGCTGCAGCCAGCCCGCCAGGTTGGGGATCGGCGACAAGGTGCAGAAGGTCTTCAACTGCGGCAATTCGCGCTTGAGGTGTTCGGCCACCCGCTTGATCAGGAAGTTGCCGAGCGACACGCCGCGCAGGCCCGGCTGGCAGTTGCTGATCGAATAGAACACCGCCACCTTGGACTGCTCGGGCGGCAACGGCGGCGAGCGCTTGTCGATCAACGGCGCAATGGCACCGGCCATCTCGGGCACCAGCGCGACCTCGACGAAGATCAGCGGCTCATCGGGCAATTGCGGGTGGAAGAAGGCAAAGCAGCGGCGGTCGGGCTGCAGGCGGCGGCGCAGGTCGTCCCAACCATCGATTTCGTGCACTGCCTCGTGGCGGATGATTTGCTCGAGCAGTTGCGCCGGGGAGTTCCAGTCGACTTTGCGCATCTCGAGGAAGCCGGGGTTGAACCACGACGACAACAGGTGCAGCAGGTCGGCCTCGACCACGCTCAGGTGCGGGCGCTTCGGCAACCGCTCGAGCAGCGCGCGGCGCAGCCGAACGATCGCCGCCGTGCCGCCGGGCGCGCCGTTCAAGCGCCGAAACAGCTCCTGCCGCGGCGGTTCGGCCACACGCGCCAGGCGGATCAACTGTTCGGCGCCCTGTGTTTCGGCATAGGCCTTCGCGCAGTCGAGCACGCGACGCGGGTCGGGGTTGAAGTCGCTTGCCAGGCGATCGAAGAATCGGGCGCGTTGCGCGTCGTCGAGGGCATCGACGCGCCGCATGATCGCCTGCGCCAGCAAGGGCCCGTTGGCCTCGCCGCGCACCGACAGCAGTCGGCGGCAATCGGCAAGCACTTGGCGCAGGGGTTTGGGGTCGACCATCGGATTCGTGGGGCGGGTTTCGTCCAGCGCCGCCATTACAGCATCGGCCGCGGCCTGGGCGCTGCGCGGCTTCGGCAATCGATGCATGATGGCGCACAACCGCAAGACTTCAACAGGAGACCACCCATGCAACGCATCGGATTCATCGGCGCCTCGGGAATGATGGGCCACGGCATGGCCAAGAATCTGCGCGCCAAGGGCTACCCGCTCAGCCTCACCGTGCACAAGAACCGCGAGCGCGTGGCCGACCTGCTCGCCGCCGGCGCAACACTGGCCAGCACGCCGGCCGAGCTGGCGCGCACCAGCGACATCGTGTTCCTGTGCGTGACCGGCTCGCCGCAAGTGGAGACCGCGGTGAGCGGGCCCGAGGGCTTGCTGGCCGGCGCGGCAAGAGGGCTGGTGATCGTCGACACCTCGACCGCCGAGCCGGAATCGACGAACCGTCTGCGCGTGC
Organism: uncultured beta proteobacterium; assembly: GCA_963840805.1. GTDB lineage: Bacteria > Pseudomonadota > Gammaproteobacteria > Burkholderiales > Burkholderiaceae_C > CADEEN01. The sequence continues at coordinate 214,442 of CAWJAJ010000017.1, forward strand.
TGTGCGAGGCCCAAGGCGTGCAGTACATCGATGCGCCGCTGGCGCGCACGCCGACCGAGGCCGAGGCCGGCCGGCTCAACGTGATGGTGGGCGCCACCGATGCGCAGTTCGCGCAACTCGAGCCGGTGATCCGAGCCTTTGCCGAGAATGTCTTCCACGTCGGCGCGCCCGGTGCCGGGCATGTCATCAAGCTGCTCAACAATTTCATCGCGCAGGCCAGCTGCACGGCGGTCGCCGAAGCGTTTGCGGTCGGCCAGAAGGCCGGCGTCGACCTGCGCCAGCTGATTGCGCTGATGTCGGCCGGGTTGGTCAATTCGGGGCTGATCCAGGTGATGGCCAAGACGCTGGACGGCGACCTGGCGGGCATGAAGTTCGAGCTCAACAACGCGCGCAAGGACATCCGCTACTACACGCACCTGGCCGAGGGCCTGGGCGTGCCCACCGTGGTCGGCGAAGGCGTGCACCAGTCGCTATCGCTGGCCTGCGCGCTCGGCTACGGCGGCAAGTTCGTGCCGTCGCTGGTGGAGGCGCAGGAGAAGATCACCGGCGCCAAGATCGTCCCTCGCTGAATCAAAGGGCCCCGGGCGGAAACAGGCCGCGGGATGAACAGCGCGATGCTCGGCCACATGATCGTCGCGGCCAGCACAAGGAACATCGGCACCAGCATGATCATGGTGTCCTTCAGCACGTCGACCAGGCGCACCTTGGCGATCGCGCAGGCGATCATCAGGCACAGGCCGTAAGGCGGCGTGACCAGGCCGAAGGCCAGGGCCACGATGCCGACGATCGCGAAGTGCACCGGGTCCATGCCGGCGGTCATCGCCAGCGGCTGCAGGATCGTGCCGACGATGATGATCGCGGGAATCGCGTCGAGGAAACAGCCGACGACGAGGAACACACCGGCAATGAAGAAGCCGGTGGTCGTCGGTCCCATGCCCCAGGTCTGCACGTTCTCGAGCAAGGCCTTCGGGATCTGGTAGTAGGCCAGCAGCCAGCCGAAGGCGCTGGCCGTGCCGACGCAGAACAGCGCCACCGCCGACAGCTTGCCGGTGTCGCGCAGCGCGCCGTACAGGCCCTTCAGATCCATCTCGCGGTAGACCCACAGCGACAGCGCCCCGGCGTACAGCACCGCGATGCAGGCCGATTCGGTGGCGGTGAACCAGCCGAAGATCTTGCCGCCGATGATGATGAAGGGCGTCATCAGCGCCGGCAGCGAGACCATCGCCGACGCGAACACTTCGCGCAGCGTGGCGCGGGTGTAGGTCGGGTAGCCGCGCCGCTTGGCATAGGCGTGCACGGTGGCCATCTGCGCCAGCCCGATCAGCAGGCCCGGGATGATGCCGGCCAGCATCAGCGCGCCGATCGACACCGTCAGCACGCCGCCCCAGACGATCATCAGGATCGACGGCGGGATGATCACCGCCAGCACCGCCGACACGGCCGTGATGGCGACGGAGAAGGAGACGTCGTAGCCTTCCTTGACCTGGGCCTCGATGAAGATCTTGCTCTGGCTCGCGGCGTCGGCGGTCGACGAGCCCGAGACGCCGGCGAAGAAGATCGACAGCACCACGTTGACCTGCGCCAGCCCGCCCGGGAAGTGGCCGACCAGCGCGCGCGAAAAGCGCACCAGCCGGTCGGTGATGCCGCCGACACCCATCAGGTTGGCGGTGAGCAGGAAGAACGGCACCGCCAGCAGGATGAAGGAGTTGTAGGCGTTGAAGGTTTCCTGGATCAGGTTCTGCGGGTCGAGCCGGTCTTCGATGACGAAGATCGGCAGGCAGGCCAGGCCGAGCGCGAAGGCGATCGGCACGCGCAGGAACATCAGCGTGAAGAAGATCCCGAACAGGATCAGCGCTGCGGTCGACGGGTCGAGCGTGGCGGCGGTCATGCGCGCACCTCGTCATGGCCCGCCAACACCTTGATCGCGTTCACGAGTTGTTCACCCTGGAACAGGATCCAGGTCACACCGGTCAACGGCCAGGCGATGTGGATCAGCCAGAGCGGCAAGTCGGCCAGCTCGGAGGTGCGCTTCCACGCGAAGCGCGTGAACTCCCAACCCCACCAGACGAACACCAGCGCAAAGATCAGCACGAAGACGCTCGAGACGATCTTCAGCAGCGCCGTGCCGCGTGGCCCGAGCCGGGGCCAGACATCGACATCGAAATGCGTGCTCTCGCGGATGCCGATCATGGCGCCGATCATGATCATCCAGATGAACAGGAAGCGCGCCATTTCCTCGGTCCAGATGTAGCTCGGGATCAGCGCGGTGTAGCGCGAGAAGATCTGCAGGCTGACCGGGATGATCAGGATCGCCACCGACGCGGCCAGCAGCACCGAGAGCAGGCTGCTGTACGCAGCCGTGAAGCGCTTCAAGACTTGGAGAAAGAGGTTCATGCAAAAAGAACGGCGACGTTGCACACGTCGCCGTCCGGGCTCCAGTTCGCGGCCGTGACTCGGTGCCTACAGGGCTTTGATCCTGGCGAAGATCGCCTCGGCACCGACTTCCTTGGCGTAGGCCTCCATCACCGGATCGGCCAGCTTCTTCATCGCGTCGCGCTCGGTGAACGGCACGCGCTTCAACTTGTTGGCCTTCTCCAGCGCCTCGAGCTTGGCCGAGTCTTCACCCGACTCGACCTCGCGGCCGTAGGCGCCGGCCTCCTTGCCCGCCTTGACGATCGCGGCCTGCAGGTCGGGCGGCAGCTTGGCGAAGGTCTTGCCCGAGAAGCAGATCGGCCGGATCGTGATGGCATGCTGCGTCATCGACAGCTGCGGCGCGACTTCGTAGAACTTCATCGCCTCGACACCCGCGGCCTCGTTCTCGCCGGCGGAGATCACGTTGTTCTGGATCGCGTTGTAGACCTCGTTGTAGGCGATCACCGTCGGGCTCATGCCGATCGCGCTGAAGGTGCGGCTCCAGATCGGCGCACCCTGCACGCGCACCTTCAGGCCCTTCATCTCGGCCAGGTTGCGCACCGGCTTGTTGACGAAGATGTTGCGCGTGCCGCCGCCGGCGTAGCCGATCAGCATGACCTCGGCGTTCTTCGCCACCTCGTCGGCGATCGGCTTCAGCAGGTCGGCGTCCAGCACCTTGTTCCAGTGCGCCAGGTCGCGGAACAGGAACGGTGCGTCGATGAACGGCGCCGCTTTCGAGAAGGTCGACATGTGGGCCGGCGAGACGATGCCGTAATCGACCGCCTTGCCCTGCGCCATGTACTCGAAATACTGCTTCTCGAGCCCGAGTTCGCTGTTGCGGTGCAGAACGAAGTTGATCGGCTTGCCGTAGTACTTCTTGACCAGTTCCTCGAACTTCAGCAGCGCCTTGTTGAAGGCGTGGTCGTCGTTGAACTGCACCGCACCATGCAGCGTGATCGCCTGGGCCTGGGCCGCAGTGTGGACACTCGCGATGAACGGCGCCGTGATCGCGGCAGCCGCCGCTGCCGAGCCGATGAACCTTCTGCGCTGCATCATGGGTTGTCTCCTGATTGGACCCGACAGGCTACGCCCAGCCGCCGGCCGGCGCATTGGGGCCAGCCCCGAGTCCGGCGCAACGCGCCCGCCGGGCCGGCTACAGTGGTCGCGGAGGTAGACCATGGCCGACAGCACCTTCGTTCTCGTACACGGCGCCTGGGGCGGCGCCTGGATCTGGCGCCGCGTGCTCGGGCCGCTGCGTGCGGCCGGACACGAGGTGCATGCCGTCACCCTGACCGGCGACGGCGAGCGCGCGCATCTGCGGCGGCCCGACATCTCGCTGCGCACCCACATCGACGACGTGCTCGGCCTGATCGACGCCGAGGAACTGCATGACATCGTGCTGGTCGGCCACAGCTACGCCGGCCAGGTCATCACCGGGGTGGCCGACGTGCTGTTGGCGCGCGGCACCGCGGGTCTGCGGCAGCTGGTCTACGTGGATGCGATGGTGCCGCTGCCCGGCGAGGGCTGGGGCAGCAACCATGCGCCCGAAGTCGTGGCCGCGCGCCGCGCCGCGGCCGCAGCCAACGGCAACGCACTGCCACCACCGGACCCGCGCGACTTCGGTCTGGCCGGCGCGGACCGGGACTGGCTGCTGCGGCGCCAAGTGCCGCACCCGTTCGGGCCGTATCGCGAGCCGATGCCGTTCGACGCCGAGCGCTGGGCCGCCGTGCCGCGCTGCTTCATCGACTGCACCCAGCCCGCCTATCCGACGATCGATGGTTCGCGGCAGCGCGTGCGCAGCCAGCCGGGCTGGCGCATCGTCGAGTTGCCCACCGGGCATTGCCCGATGGTCAGCACGCCCGACCTGCTGGCCCGGCATTTGCTCGCGTTGGCGTGATGCCGGCCCACCTGCACTGGATTGGATCGACTCGGGGTTTGCACGGGCGCGGTTTGGCATGCGCACCGCCCCGGATCGCGCCGCTGCGCGGTAAGGTCTGCGCCTCGCACAACAAGGCCTCGAGGAGATCCGCCCCATGAACCGCAAGTCTTGCTTCACGCTACTGCTCGCCGCGCTGTCGGCGTTGCCGCTCGGCGCCCACGCCCAGGCCCAGGCCGGCGACATCCGCATCGCCCACATCCACAGCAAGACCGGGCCGCTCGAGGCCTATGGCAAGCAGACCGCCACCGGCTTCATGATGGGCCTGGACTACGCCACCGGCGGCACGATGACGGTGGCCGGCAGGAAGCTGGTGGTGATCGAGAAGGACGACCAGGGCAAGCCCGACGTCGGCAAGAGCCTGCTGGCCGCGGCCTATGGCGACGACAAGGCCGACATCGCCGTCGGCCCGACGTCCTCCGGCGTGGCGCTGGCGATGCTGCCGGTGGCCGAGGAATACAAGAAGATCCTGCTGGTCGAGCCGGCGGTGGCCGATTCGATCACCGGCGACAAGTGGAACAAGTACATCTTCCGCACCGGCCGCAACTCGAGCCAGGACGCGATCGGCAACGCCGTCGCACTCGACAAGGCGGGCGTGAACATCGCCACGCTGGCGCAGGACTATGCGTTCGGCCGCGATGGCGTGAAGGCCTTCAAGGATGCGCTGAAGACGGCCAAGATCGTGCACGAGGAATACCTGCCGACGACCACCACCGACTTCACTGCCGGTGCGCAGCGGCTGATCGACAAGCTGAAGGATCTGCCCGGTCGCAAGGTGATCTTCATCATCTGGGCCGGCGCCGGCAACCCGTTCAAGATCGCCGACCTCGACCTGAAGCGCTACGGCATCGAGATCGCCACCGGCGGCAACATCCTGCCGGCGATGGCCTCGTACAAGAACTTCCCCGGCATGGAAGGCGCGACCTACTACTACTTCGGCATCCCGAAGAACCCGGTCAACGAGTGGCTGGTGGCCAACCACTACAAGCAGTTCAAGGCCCCGCCCGACTTCTTCACCGCCGGCGGCATGAGCGCGGCGATCGCCGTGGTCGAGGCGCTGAAGCGGACCAAGGGCGATGCCAGCACCGCCAAGCTGAGCGCCGCGATGGAAGGCATGAGTTTCGACACGCCCAAGGGCCGCATGACCTTCCGCAAGGAAGACCACCAGGCGATGCAGAGCATGTACCACTTCAAGATCAAGGTGGATCCGGCGTTCCCGTGGGGCGTGCCCGAACTGGTGCGCGAGATCAAGCCCGAAGAGATGCAGGTGCCGATCCGCAACAAGCGGTGATGCGATGAATCGTCTGGCCGCAGCTGCCGCGGCACTGCTGGCGATGGCCCTCGCCGGGCCGTCGCTGGCGGCGCCGGCGTTGCCGGCGGGCGTCGTCGATGCGACTACGGTGTCGGTGTCCGGCATCTCGTCGGGCGGCTACATGGCGGTGCAGATGCACTTCGCGCACGCCGAAACCTTTCGCCTCGGCGCCGGCGTGGTGGCCGGCGGACCGCTGAACTGCGCCCAAGGCTCGGTGTTGAACGCGCTGGGGCGCTGCATGAAACACCTGGGCGAGATCCCGGTGGATGAACTGGTGGCCGACGCACGGCGCAACGCAGCCGCCCAACGGCTGGCACCGCTGGCCGACGTGGCCGCCGGCAAGGTCTACCTGTTCTCCGGTACGCGCGACGAAACAGTCGCCCCGGCCGTGGTGGCCGACCTGAAACGCTTCTACCAGGCCTTCCTGCCCGCGGCATCGGTGGTGACGAAGAACGACCTGCCGGCCAGCCACAGCTTCGTCACCGAGGATTTCGGCCCCGCCTGCGACAAGCACGGTGACCACTTCCTCAACGACTGCGACTTCGACCTGGCCGGCGCGATCCTCGGCGCGCTGGCGGGCGATGCGCAAGGCCGACTGCCGAATCCGCGCGCCGCCAGCGTGCCTGCCACCACCGAGTTCGATCAAGGTGAATTCGTCACCGGCCACGCGATGCTGCCGACCGGGCGGGTCTACGTGCCCGCCGGCTGCACGGCGCAAAGTCGCTGCGGCTTGCACGTCGCTTTCCACGGCTGCCGGCAGAACACCGCCACGGTCGGCCAGGACTTCACCGACCACGCGGGCTACAACCGCTGGGCCGAAACCAACCGCCTCGTCGTGCTCTACCCGCAGGCCGCGAAGACCGCTGCCAACCCGAATGGCTGCTGGGACTGGTGGGGCCACGACGACCCGCGCTACGCGACGCGCCAGGGACCGCAGGTGCGTGCGGTGATGGCGATGGTGCATCGCCTGCAGGGGGCGCCGGCCGACCCGCCGGTGGCCGCCTGCAGCACCGCCGTCAACTCGATGCACTGGTGGGCCGGCCGCGCCACGTTGCAGGCTTTCGGATCGCTGCAGGCCAAGGGCAGCCGGCAGGCTCTCGGCTGGTGGTGGCAGACGACCTCGTTGCGTGAATGGCCCGCGGGCCATTTCACGCCGGGCGCCTGCGACTGACCCCGGCGAGACCGCGCGATGCTCGAAACCCGCGACCTCACGATCCGCTTCGGCGGCCATGTCGCCGTCGATCACGTGTCGTGCCGCTTCGAGGCCGGCACGCTGACGGCCATCGTCGGCCCCAACGGCGCGGGCAAGACGACCTACTTCAACCTGATCTCGGGCCAGTTGCCCGCCAGCGAGGGCCGCGTATTGCTGGACGGCGAGGATCTCACCGCATTGCCGGCACCGCTGCGCACGCGGCGCGGGCTGGGCCGTGCGTTCCAGCTGACGCAGCTGTTCCCGAACCTGTCGGTGCAGGAGAACGTGCGCCTGGCGGTGCAGGCCAGGGATCAGGGAAGAAGCGCTTCGCGCTTCGTGGGGGGTGGCTTGAACCTGTTCGCCCTCTGGCTCGACCGCCGGGACTGGATCGACGAAGCGCACGCGCTGCTGGCCACGGTGCGCCTGGCCGACAAGCGCGACACCGTCGCATCGAGCCTGCCGCATGGCGACCAGCGCAAGCTCGAAGTCGCGCTGCTGATGGCACTCGACCCCAAGGTCTACATGTTCGACGAGCCGACCGCCGGCATGAGCGCCGACGAAGTGCCGGTCGTGCTCGACCTGATCCGCGCGCTGAAGGCCCGCCGCGACCGCACGATCCTGCTGGTCGAACACAAGATGGACGTGGTGCGCGAACTGGCCGACCGCATCGTGGTGCTGCACAACGGGCAACTCGTGGCCGACGGCGAACCGGCCGCGGTGATCGCCAGCCCGGTGGTGCAACAAGCCTACCTCGGCGTCGTTGACGCCGAGGTGGGCCTTTCGGCCGCACTCGACAGCACGGCAACCCGGCCGCTCCCCGCCGAGCGGGGTGGCTCCCAGCATGTCTGACGCGCTGCTCGAGCTGCGCGGCGTGCACACGCACATCGGCGCGTACCACATCCTGCACGGCGTCGACCTCGCGGTGCCCGAGGGCGAGGTGACGATGCTGCTCGGCCGCAACGGCGCCGGCAAGACCACGACGCTGCGCACGATCATGGGGCTGTGGCGGGCGTCGCGCGGCGAGGTGCGTTTTCGCGGCGAAGCGGTGACTGCGCTCGGCACGCCCGACATCGCGCAGCGCGGCATCGCCTACGTGCCCGAGAGCATGGGCATCTTCAGCGACCTGACGGTGAAGGAAAACCTGCTGCTCGCGGCACGCGCGGCGCGCCACGCCGACCAGCTCGATGCCGCGCGCCTGGACTGGATCTTCGGCCTGTTTCCCGCACTGCAGACGTTCTGGCTCACCCCCGCCGGCAAATTGAGCGGCGGGCAAAAACAGATGCTCGCCATCGCCCGCGCCATCGTCGAGCCGCGTGCGCTGCTGCTGATCGACGAGCCGAGCAAGGGCCTGGCGCCGGCCATCATCGGCAACCTCGTGCGGGCCTTCGGCGAGCTGAAGGCGCAGCGCACGACGATCCTGCTGGTCGAGCAGAATTTCATGATGGCCAAGGCGCTCGGCGACCGCGTCGCGGTGATGGACGACGGCCGCGTCGTGCATGCCGGCGCGATGGCCGAACTCGCTGGCGACGATGCGATGCAGCAGCGGCTGCTGGGCCTTTCGCTGGGAGCGCATCAATGACGGCCTCTGCCGCCGCACGGCCGGGTGCACTGGCAACGGCGCGCTTCGACACCCGACCGCTGGCGCTGCTGGGCGCGCTCGCGCTGGCGGCGCTGCCGCTGATCGGCTCAGCGTCGACCTGGGCGACGCTGACCGTCGCCGGCCTGGCGATGGGCTTGATCATCTTCGTCGTCGCCTCGGGACTCACGCTGGTCTTCGGCCTGATGGACGTGCTGAACTTCGGCCACGGCGTGTTCATTGCCGCCGGCGCGTTCGTCGCCACCAGCGTGCTCGGCGGCATGAGCGCGTGGACGCTGTCGCCGTCGCTGGCGGCCAACCTGGTCGCGATCTTCGCGGCGATGGCCGCGGCGATGAGCGCGGCCGCGGCACTCGGCGTTGCCTTCGAGCGCATCATCGTGCGCCCGGTCTACGGCCAGCACCTCAAGCAGATCCTGATCACGATGGGCGGCATGATCGTCGGCGAGGAGCTCATCAAGGTCATCTGGGGCCCGCAGCAGATTCCGCTGGCGCTGCCCGAGGGCCTGCGCGGCGCGTTCGTGTTCGGCGATGTCGCGATCGAGAAGTACCGTGTGTTGTGCGTCGTCATCGGTCTGGGGGTGTTCGCGGCGCTGCTGTGGGCGTTGAACCGCACCAAGGTCGGCCTGCTGGTGCGCGCCGGCGTGCAGGACCGCGAAATGGTCGAGGCCCTCGGCTACCGCATCCGTCGCCTGTTCGTCGGCGTGTTCGTCGCCGGCTCGGCCTTGGCCGGCCTCGGTGGCGTGCTGTGGGGGCTGTACCAACAGATCGTCGTGCCGCAGATCGGCGCCCAGGTCAACGTGCTGATCTTCATCGTCATCATCATCGGCGGCCTGGGCAGCACGCTGGGCTGCTTTGTCGGCGCGCTCGCGGTCGGGCTGCTGGCCAATTACGCGGGATTCCTGGTGCCGAAGGTGGCGCTGGTGTCGAACATCGCGCTGATGGTGGCGGTGCTGCTGTGGCGGCCGCAGGGGCTGTACCCGGTGACCAACCGTTGACATCATGCTGAACCGCCTGCTCTCGCACGACCTGCCGAAGAGCCGCTGGCTGGCCGCGGCGCTGATCCTGGTCATGCTCGGTCTGGCATTTGCGCCGTTCCTGTTCCCCGGCAGCAAGGCGCTCGGCGTGGCGGCCAAGATGCTGGTCTTCATCGTCCTCGTCGCCAGCTACGACCTGCTGCTCGGCTACACCGGGATCGTCAGCTTTGCCCACACGATGTTCTTCGGCATCGGGGCCTACGGTGTGGCGATCGCGAGCACGCGGCTCGGCGAAGGCTGGCTGGCCGTGGCCGTCGGCCTCGCGGCGGCATTGGCGATCTCGCTGGCGTTGTCGCTGGTGATCGGCCTGTTCTCGCTGCGCGTCAAGGCCATCTTCTACGCGATGATCACGCTCGCGGTGGCCTCGGCATTCCAGACTCTGGCCTCGCAACTGAGCGAGTTCACCGGCGGCGAGGACGGCCTCACGTTCAAGAATCCCGAGGCGCTGTCGCCATCGTTCGAGCCGTTCGACGCGCCCTGGTTCGGCGTCACGCTCGACGGCAGGGTGCTGACCTATTGGCTGCTGTTCGTCGCGGCGACGGTGCTGTTCCTGCTGCTGCTGCGCATCGTCAACTCACCGTTCGGCCGCGTGCTGCAGGCGATTCGCGAAAACGACTTTCGCGCCGAGGCGATCGGCTACCGCAGCGTCGTCTACCGCACGCTGTCCAACGTGCTGGCCGCTCTGTTCGCGACCATGGCCGGTGCGCTGCTGGCGCTGTGGCTGCGCTATACCGGGCCCGACACGACGCTGTCGTTCGAGATCATGCTCGACATCCTGCTCATCGTCGTGATCGGCGGCATGGGCACGCTGTACGGTGCGGTGATCGGCAGCGTGCTGTTCGTGCTCGCGCAGAACTACCTGCAGGACCTGCTGCAACTCGGCGCCGCGGCGCTCGAAGGCGTACCGCTGCTCGGCGCGCTCATCACCCCCGATCGCTGGCTGCTCTGGCTGGGCGTGCTGTTCGTGCTTTCGGTCTATCACTTTCCCACGGGCATCGTCGGGCGGCTGCGCGCGGCGCGCGGCGCCGGCCGTTCCATCGCGAAGCGACAACCATGATTCATTCACGATCCCCCGCACGGGGCCTGGCCAGTGGAGCCACGGCCAAGTTGCACGTGCCCGATTGAGGCGGCGATGTACAGCCCCACGTCACATTACATCGTCTGCACCGGCCGCGAGCTGCACTACGTCGAGTGGGGTGACGCGGGCGCGCCGGCCCTGGTGGCCTGGCACGGACTGGCGCGCACCGGGCGCGACATGGACGACATCGCGGCGCACCTGGCCGCCCGCGGCTGGCGCGTGCTGTGCCCGGACACGATCGGGCGTGGCCTGTCGCAATGGAGCCCCGAACCCGCGCGCGAGTACTGCCTGGACTTCTACGCCGAGTTGGCGGCCGCGTTCGTGGCCGGCCTGGGCCTCGACCGTGTCGCCTGGCTCGGCACCTCGATGGGCGGTTCGATCGGCATCCTGGCCGCCGCGTCCACGCTGCGCGGCCGCATCACGCGCCTGGTGCTCAACGACAACGGGCCGAGCCTGGCGCCGGCGGCGATCGAACGCATCCGCAGCTATGCCGGCAGCCCGGCGGCGTTTGCCACGGTGAGCGAGCTCGAGGCCTACTTCCGCACCATCTACAAGCCCTACGGCTGGTTGAGCGACGCGCAGTGGCGGCGCCTGACCGAAACCTCGATTCGCCGCCTGCCCGACGGCCGCGTGACGCCGCACTACGACCCGGCGATGGTGATGCAGTTCACCCACCACGCCGACGACTACGAGCGCTGGGCCGAGTGGGACACGCTCGACATCCCGGTGCTGTGCCTGCGCGGCGAGGCCAGCGACCTGCTGCTGCGCGAGACCGCCGAGCAGATGCGCCGGCGCGGCCCGCGCGCCGTGGTGGTCGAGATTGCCGGCTGCGGCCACGCGCCGGCGCTGAATACCCCCGCGCAGTTTGCGATCGTCGAGCGCTTCCTGGCTGGAGAAGACGTCGCCTGAGCCGCCGGCGTGGTCGCGCTTTCACGGCGACGCGGCGGTTCGCAGTGTCAACCCTTCGACGGCGATTTGCCGAGGCTCCAGAAGCGCTCCATCGCAAGGTAGGCATACGACGCCGACCACGCGATCAGCAACAGTCCATTCAGTGCTTCGACGCCCACCAGTAGCCGCATGTGGCCCACCGGCGTGACATCGCCGAAGCCCAGCGAGGTGTATGTCTCGGCGGAAAAGTAGATGCAGTTGAGCAGCGTGAACGGGATGTCGCCGACCAGGCCGCCGACGCCCTCGAATCCGGGCAGCAGGAACAGCGCGGCGCCCCACACGACCATCTCGACGAGGTGAGCGAAGAACGTCGCGAAGATCACGACCAGCAACTTCGTCCGGCTCGGGATCTGCAAGCGCGGCAACGCGTCGTTGAGCAGGCGCAGGACCTCGTAGTGAATGACGGTGGTGAGCGCCATGATCACCAGGCACGACAGGATGACGATGAGCATGGGGGAATTCAGTTGAGTGTGACCTGACCTGGACTGACGACGCTGGACGCTGGACGCTGGACGCTGGACGCTGGACGCTGGACGAAGCGTAATCGCCAGCGGCCGCACGAACGCGTCGCGTACCCGCAAGATGATCCCCGCTTGGCTCGCTCCCGGCCGGCAACGCGCGGTGCCCGTCCCCGTCACTTGCTGTCGAAAGACAGGTCGTTGACGGCGCCGCGCAGATAGGGGCGCAGGCCCACGGCCGTCAGCTGACTGCCCGCGCTGGCATCGGCCTTCAGGCAGGCGTCGAAGAACAGCAGCGTCGCAGCACGGACGACGCGAACGGCGCGGCGGTCAAGCGGTCGCAGCCACCGCGCGGGCACTTGGCCCATCGGTCGGCGCGGCGCGCCCTGACCACACGGTATTCTTCGTCACCGAAGGCTTCACGATGGCCCGCTCCGCATGACACTCCACCCGCTTGCCGCTTGGCATCAGATCGTCAGCACGCGCGATGTGGGCCGCCTTGCCACGCTGCTCGCCGACGACGTCGTGTTCCATTCGCCGGTGGTGCACACGCCCCAGCGCGGCAAGGCGATCACCACCCAGTACCTGGCCGCGGCGATGCGGGTGTTTCTCAACGAGTCGTTTCGCTACGTGCGCGAGGTCAGCGGCGAACACGACGCGGTGCTGGAGTTCCGCGTCGAGATCGACGGCATCAGCGTCAACGGCGTGGACATGCTGACGTGGAACGAAGCCGGTCAGGTGGTCGAGTTCAAGGTCATGTTGCGGCCGTTGAAGGCGGTGCAGTTGATTCACCAGAAAATGGCCACCCTGCTTCAGGAGAACATGCGATGGCAGCCTACGTGATTGCAGACGTCGAGGTGCTCGACAGCGCCGGCTACGAGGCCTACCGGCAGCAGGTGCCGGCCACGATCGCGGCCTATGGCGGCCGCTACCTGGCGCGCGGTGGCGCGACCGAGGTGCTCGAAGGCGGCTGGTCGCCCCGGCGCTGCGTGATCCTGGAATTTCCCAGCATGGCGCAGCTCAAGGCCTGGTGGGACTCGCCCGAGTACCGGCCGCTGCGCGCGATCCGCGAGCGTACGACGCGCTCGAACCTGGTGGCCACCGAAGGTCTCTGAAACCCGGCAACGGCAAGCTCAAGCATCGCCGGGCCAGGGCGCCATCAGCGCCAGCCAGCAGCAACTTGTCGAACTCGGGCGCAAAGCGCTCGATGATGGCTTCGGGGTCGGGGCACATGCTGGCATCGGTGATGAGGCCGAACTGCACGCCACCGGCATAGCTGAAGGATCGAGACGCCCATGCCGATGTCGCCCGACTGCGGCACCCAGAACATGACCTGCCGCACGGTGCGGCCGCAGAACGTGATCGGCTCCCTGGGGCCGGGCACATTGGTCATCACGGCGGTGGCCTTCTTCGCGAACAGGCCGGTGATCGCGCTTTGCACCGGCTTGATCATCAGCCCCGACAGCGCCAGGATGCCGAAGGCCAGCAACGGCTGGTAGCTGCCCTTGAGTTCGGCCATGCGCGCGCGCACGGCGACCAGCCGTTCGATCGGGTTGGCGATGCCGATCGGCAGCACCAGCGGCACCAGGCCGAAGCGGTTGCCGAGCTGGTAGGCCTCTTCGAGCGGTCGCAGGTTCACCGGCACCATCGCGCGGATCTCCTGGCCGCTGGGGTCGTCGCCCTTGCCGCGCAGGTAGTCGCCGATCGCGCCGGCAACGGTCGACAGCAGCACGTCGTTGATCGATGCGCCGAGCACCTTGCCGACGGCCTTGACTTCGTCGAGCGGCAGCGGCTCGCCCCAGGCCACCCGTTTGCCCGGCATGGCGCGGCCCTTCAGCCGCGTCGGCGAGTCGTCGGGCATCAGCGCGAACGCGGCCACGTCGTTGACGATCTGGTAGCCCGCGCGCATCACGTCGAGCGATCCCGCCAGCGGCGCGCCGGGCTCGGCCAGCAGTTCCATGCTCTTGCCGACGCCCTTGCCGTACATGCCGATGGCCTTGACCGCAAGCTCGGTGAACGGCTTGATCACGGCATCGCTGAGCCAGTCGCCGCCATCTTCGTGCGGGGCGGCGGCACTGCCGCGCACGTGCGCCGGCGGCGCCTTGCCGCCGTCGGCGATCGACAGCACGACCGACGTCAATGCGATGCCGTCGCCGATGCAGTGATGGATGCGCGAAACCATCGCGCTCTGTTCGTGGTCGAGGTCCTCGATCAGCAGGAAGTGCCAGAGCGGGCGCGCCGGGTCGAGCGGCGTGGCGGCCAGCTCGGCGACGCGGCGCTTGAGGGCCTCGAGCGGCTTCTCGCCGGGGCGAGGGTGCAGTGACTCGCGCTGCACATGGTGATCGATGTCGAACGCCGCATCGTCGATCCAGTTGGCACCGATCGAGTCCTCGACCACCTTCTGGCCGAAGCGCGGATAGGCCAGCAGGCCGCTGCGCACGCGCTCGCGCAAGTCGGCCAGCGCCAGCCGCGGCGTCAGCAGCCAGACGCCGACGATCATCATCAGGTTGGCGTCGGTGTCCATGCGCAGCCACGCGGTGTCGACACGCGACATGCGCTCGGCAGCGGCGGCAGCAGTCATCGGGTCATTCCTCGGCAAGACGGTGGATCGGTACGAAGAGGTGCGAGACATTGCTCGCTAAGATGCGCGTCACCGTCCCTAATCTAACCCGAAAGGAGTGCGCCATGCCCGACCTCAAAGCCACCTTCGAGAAGGCGGTTGCCGACAGCAAGAAGCTGCCCGAGAAGCCCGACAACGCCACGCTGCTGCAGATCTACGCGCTGTACAAGCAGGCCACCAGCGGCGACGTCGATGGCAAGCGTCCCGGCTTCACCGACATGGTCGGCCGCGCCAAGTGGGACGCCTGGAACGGCCAGAAGGGCAAGGACGCGAAGGCGGCGATGAAGGAATATGTCGAGCTGATCGAGTCGTTGAAATGAACCACCCCCGAAGCGCCGTTGGCGCCTCCCCCTCAAGGGGGCGCCGCCAGCGGACCGGCAAAGCCGGATCCGCGGCGGCCACTGGGCTGCAGCGGTTCATGCGTCGCGGGTGCTGCTGGGACGCCATGGAAAACTGAAGTGATGCGCCGGCCGCGGCGCGAGGCCGCCCGCGGCTTTGCTTGCACTGCGGATCGCAGCGTGCACGAGCGCACTATTTCTTCGCCGTCTTCTTCGCCGCCGGCTTGGCGCTCTTGGCCAGCAGCGTGTCGAGGTTCTTCAGGATCTCGTTCTCGATGGTGCGCGAGAACGCGCCGAGCAGGAAACCGAGCTTGGCCTGCAGGTCGAAGTGGTCCGCCGCGACGATCAACTGGCCGTTCACGCCCGAGCGGGTGAATTGCACCGTGTCGCTGGTCTCGCCCTCGAGCACGCTGCATTCCATGCCGAATTTGTGCTCCACTTCTTCGGCCCACTGCCATGCCACCTTGCGCGCCTTGTCCAGGCCCAGGCTGTGCTTGCGGTGGATGTTGATGTCGGGCATCGGTCTGACTCCTCGTATCGTATTCAAATGGCGCGCAGTGTGGCGTGTCGTTCGGCCTTCGGCAATCCGGCCAGGTCGACGGACCTGGGCGTAAAAGCGCATGAAGTCCCGGCCCTCGCGCTCGAACAGGCGCTCGAAGTGCGGCACCAGTTCGTTGTACGCGGCGAGCACGCCGAACGACGCGTTGTTGGCACGTTCGAACCACGGGTCGTAGCCGGCGAAGCCGCCCCAGCGGCCGGCCTTCAGCGCGGCGTACTCCGTGCGCAGGGCCTGCAGCAGCACCACCTTGCCGGCTCGCTTGTCGGCGTCGCTGGCCGGGCTGCGATAGAGCGCGTCGAGGCGCTCGCGGTAGCGCCCGGTGAGGGCGCGGAAGTCGTTGCGCCGGCCGTCGAGGGCGGTGTACTGCGCGCGCGCCGCATCGCTCGCCTGCTGCGCCAGCCAGCGCGCGCTGCCGATGCGCTCGACCGCAGTCGCGAACGACTCGTTGAACATCGTGTCGCCGGCCGCGTACACCACCTGGTGCGACAACTCGTGGAATACCAGCCGCGCCAACTCGCCCTCGGGCCAGTGCACGAAGGTGTTCAGCAACGGGTCGCCGCCCAACCAGTCGAGCTTGCCGAGCGTCGAATACGCCGGCACACCGTACACCGCCACCTCCAGTCCGCGCGCACGCAGCGCGGTGGCCTCGGCGTCGGCTGCCGCACGGTCGTAGTAGCCGCGGTAGCCGACGCAGCCGACGACCGGGAAGCACCAGGTCTCGAGCGCCAGCGACAGCTCGGGTGCGGCGACCACGTTCCACACCGCGGCGGGGCGGCCGAGATCGGCATAGCGGCGGTAGCTGCGGTTGTCGGGCAACGCCAGTTCGCTCACCGCGAAATCGCGGATGCGCTGCGCCAGCGCGAGGCGCTCGCGCAGCGCGGCGGGTGTGGCGGCATCGGCGGCAAGGTCGTCGATCGCCTTGGCGCGGGCCACGAGGTCGAGATGGCCGCCGACGGACTGCGTGAGATAGCCGACGTTGGCGCAGCCGACGCTGAGGCACACCGTGCCGATCACGGCCACCAGGGCTGCTGCCGCACCGATGCCTGCCACGAATGCCCAGCGCTTCAATGGAGTGGCGCTGCCTCGACCTGCACCAGGCAGTCGTAGAACGCCGGTGCGCGACCGATATCGGTGAGCCGCTGGTGGGTCAGCTCATTGACGTTGGTGCCGCGCGGCCCGAACTTGCGCCACCAGATGCCCAGCCCGTTGACCACGCCGGGGCGCGCGCGCTCGCTGACGTCGCAACGGCAGTGATAGTCGCCGCGGTCGTTGAACACGCGCACCATCTGGCCGCTCGCGAGGCCCCGCGCCGCCGCATCGCTGGCGTGGATCTCGAGCAGCGGCTCGCCCTCGATGCTGCGCAGGCTCTGCACGTTGACGAAGCTGGAGTTGAGGAAGTTGCGCGCCGGCGGCGAGATCATCGCCAGCGGCAAGCGGGCGGCGAGTTCGGGCGCCGACTGCACGCTCTCGTAGTTGGGCACGTGGTCGGGCACGCCGAGGCCCGGCGGGTCGACCCGGACGCGGCCGTCGGCGGTGGCAAAGCCGCCGCTGGCAAACGGGGCCTCGGGTACCGGCAGCGCAGCCCAGCCGCGCTCACGCAAGGTGTCGAAATCGGTGCCGAGCCTGTCGTACAACAGCGCCTGCCGCGCGAGTGCTTCGTCGTCGTCGGCAAAGCAGGTTTCGGCAAAGCCCATCCGCGCGGCCAGGTCGCGAAAGATCTGCGTGTTCGGCCGCGCCTCGCCGAGCGGCGCGATGGCCGGTTCGTTGAACACGACATCGGTGTGGCCGTAGGCGGTGTGAACGTCCATGTGTTCGAGCTGCGTCGTCGCCGGCAGCACGTAGTCGGCGTGGTCGGCGGTGTCGGTGAGGAAGTGTTCGAGCACGACGGTGAAGAGGTCTTCCCGGGCGAAGCCGGCCACGACCTTCCTCGATTCGGGTGCCACCGCCACCGGGTTGCTGTTGTAGACCACCAGCGCCTCGATCTTCGGCCCGAAGCGCCGGCGACGCCTGGCGCAACAGGTCGTCGCCGATGGTGCTCATGTTGATCGTGCGTGGCCGTGCGACCGGCCAGCAGATCGGGCCGCCCGAGCGCCGGGTTCCTGAACGGCGCGAACCAGCCCGAACTCGACAGCAGCAGGCCGCCGGCGCGGTGCCGCCAGGCGCCGGTGAGGCAGGGCAGCAGTGCGATCAGCCGCGTCGCGCTGCCGCCGCCGTGCACGCGCTGCATGCCGTAGTTCAGCCGGATCGCCGCCGGCTGGATCGTCGCCAGATCCCGAGCCAGGCCGCGCACCTCGTCGGCCTTGATGCCGCACACCGCCGCAGCGCGCTCGGCCGGCCAGGCCAGCGCGCGCGCGTGCAGCGCCGCAAAGCCGTCGACATGGCGCTCGATGTAGTCGTGATCGAGCCGATCGCCGGTGATCAGCTCATGCATCACGCCGAGCGCCAGCGCGCCATCGGTGCCGGGCAGCAGGGCAATGTGCTGATGACATTTGTCTGCGGTTTCGGTGCGGCGCGGATCGATGCACACCAGCCGGGCACCGGCGCGCTTGGCCTGCTGCGCCAGCGTCCAGAAGTGCAGGTTGCTGGCGATCGAGTTGCTGCCCCAGATCACGATCAAGCGGCTCTCGCCGAAAAAGCGCATGTGCATGCCGAGCTTGGCGCCGTACGTCGCCATCAGCGCGTCGCCGCCGGCGGCCGAGCAGATCGTGCGGTCCAGCAGCGAGGCGCCGAGCCGGTGGAAGAAGCGCGCGGCCATGCCCTCGCCCTGCAGCAGGCCCATCGTGCCGGCGTAGCTGTAGGGCACGATCGCCTCGGGGTTTCGCGCGGCGATCGCCATCAGTCGCGCCGCGATGTCGGCCAGCGCCTCGTCCCAGCCCACGCGGACGAATTCGCTGCGCCCCTTGCGCCCGATGCGCTTGAGTGGCTGTAGCACCCGCTCGGCGTGGTAGCTGCGCTCGGCGTAGCGCGAGACCTTGGTGCACAGCGCACCCTGCGTCGTCGCGTGCTCCGGATCGCCCTGGATGCGCACCACGCGGCCGCCCTCGACGGTGACGCGCATCGCGCAGGTGTCGGGGCAATCGTGAGGGCAGGCGGCGTGAACAGTCCGCGGCATGTCAGTGCCGCCCGGCCGCCCGAAGGCAACGACGCGCCCCCTCAGGGGGCAGCGAACGACGCGAGCGTGGGGGTTGTCTCATCCTGGGGCGCATCGGCGAAATATCGCACGGACGCGGCGTGTCGCGGTTGGCCCGGCCCCTGGCGGCCCCGCCGACCCCTGGTTACGCTTGCCCGCGCGCGCCCTGCGCTGACCTTGGAGAGCCGATGAGACTGCCACTTTGCGCCACCGTGCGAAACGCCGTGCTGGCCGGCTGCCTCGCCGCTGCCGCCGCGTTGCCGGCCCTGGCCGAGCCCGGCGTGACGGCCAGCGAGATCGTCGTCGGGCAGAACATCACGCTGCAGGGCGGCAAGAACGCTTACGGCGTGGCCGCCCACCAAGGCGCGAAGCTGTACATCGACGAGGCCAATGCCGCCGGCGGCGTGCATGGCCGAAGGATCGTGCTGCGCACGCTCGACGACGACAACCAGAGCGCCAGGGCGCAGGCCAATGCGCGCCAGATGGTGCGGGACGGCGCCTTCGTGCTGTTCGGCTCGGTCGAGGGCGGCCCGTCCACGGCGATCGCCAAGGTGGCGCAGGAAACGCGCGTGCCTTTCTTCGGCCCGATGGCGGGCTCGCCGGCCTTGCGCCGGCCGCACCTGCCGATGGTGTTTCCGGTGCGCGCTGAGCACCGGGAGGAATTCCGGGCGCTGATGGCCTGGGGCAAGAGCACCGGGCTGAAGACGGTCGGCTTCCTGCACGCCGATTCGGACACCGGCCGCGAGCACCTGGAAAACGTCAACCTGATCGCCAAGGAACTGGCGTTGCAGGTGGTTCTGCCGCTGCCGTTCAAGGCGGATGCGACCGATGCACAACTCGACGAGATGGTGCAGGCGATCGCGCGGTCCCGACCGGACATGATGATCAACCACGGTTCACCCGGGCTGTACCAGAAGCTGATCGTCAAGGCCAAGGCGGCCGGGCTGAAGACCAACTTCATGGCGGTGAATTCGGGCTCGTCGCAAATCGCCACGGCGCTCGGCCCGCTGGCCGCCGGGATGATGTTCGCGCAGGTGGTGCCGAGCCCATGGGAGCGCAAGCGTGAGATCACGCGGGAGTACCAGGCGGCCAGCCGGCGTGCCGACGCCAACGCGGAGTTCACTTATGGCGGCCTGGAGGGATTCATGACTGCGAAGGCGTTGGTGCTGGCGCTGCGCGCGGCGGGCCGCGACCTCACCCGCGACGGCCTGGTGAAAGCCCTCGAGAGCAACCCGCTCGACCTCGGCGGCCTGAGCGCGCGCTATGGCCCGGGCGATCATCAGGGCTCGACGTTCGTCGATCTTTCGATGGTGGCTCGCAACGGCCGTTTCCTGCACTGAGCACGGGCCGCGCGGCCGCGCGGCCGGCTGGAGCGGCGTAAACTGACCCGCTCCGTCCCTTGCCGTTCGTCCCATGCAGTTGATCGGGTCCATTCTTGCCGACGCCGCCGGCATCGCCACGCTGCGTCGTGACATCCATGCCCACCCCGAACTGTGCTTCGAGGAGCAACGCACCAGCGACCTGATCGCCAAGGCGCTCGGCGACTGGGGCATCCCGGTGCACCGCGGCCTGGGCAAGACCGGCGTGGTCGGCATCGTCAAAGCAGGCACGTCGGCGCGCGCAGTGGGGCTGCGTGCCGACATCGACGCGCTGCCGATGACCGAGCGCAACCGCTTCGCCCATGCCAGCACGCACCCCGGCAAGATGCACGCCTGCGGCCACGACGGCCATACCGCGATGCTGCTGGCCGCCGCCAAGCACCTTGCGCGGCACCGGGATTTCGACGGTACGGTCTATCTCGTGTTCCAGCCGGCCGAGGAAGGCGGCGGCGGCGCGCGCGAGATGATGAAGGATGGCCTGTTCGAGAAGTTCCCGATGGAGGCGATTTTCGGCGCGCACAACTGGCCCGGCATGGCCGTCGGTCAGGTCGCGGTGAAGCCCGGCCCGTGCTTCGCCTCGTCCAACGAATTCAAGATCACCATCCGCGGCAAGGGCGCGCACGGCGCGATGCCGCACAACGGCATCGATCCGGTGCCGGTGGCCTGCCAGATGGTGCAGGCGTTCCAGACCATCATCACGCGCAACAAGCGGCCGATCGATGCCGGCGTGATCTCGGTGACGATGATCCACGCCGGCGAAGCGACCAACGTGGTGCCCGACAGCTGCGAGTTGCAGGGCACGGTGCGGACCTTCACGCTCGACGTGCTCGACCTCATCGAGCAGCGCATGAAGGCCATCGCCGAACACACCTGCGCTGCCTTCGGCGCGAGTTGCGACTTCGAGTTCGCGCGCAACTACCCACCGACGATCAACCACGAGGCCGAGACGGCGTTCTTCCGGCGTGTCGCCGCCGACCTGCTCGGCCCAGGCAACGTGCAGCCCTTCGAGCCGACGATGGGCGCCGAGGACTTCAGCTATTTCCTGCTCGAGAAACCCGGCTGCTACTTCCTGATCGGCAACGGCGACGGCACGCATCGCGTCGGTGGCCACGGCATGGGCCCGTGCATGCTGCACAACCCGAGCTACGATTTCAACGACGAGCTGATTCCGCTGGGCGCAAGCTTGTGGGTGCGCCTGGCCGAAGCCTGGCTCGCTCAGCCCCCACGCAAACCATGAGTGCTGCCGAGGCCTTCGCGCAGACCTACGCCGAAGCACGCGACAAGTTCATTGCGGCGGCCGAGGCGGCGGACCTCGACGTGCACAGCCACGCCTACCCGATGCTCGGCCGCGATGGCGAGGCGCTGGCGATGGACGTCGTGCGCGAGGGCCCGCGCGACGCCGCGTCGCTGTTGCTCGTGACCAGCGCCTGCCATGGCGCCGAAGGCTTTTGCGGCTCCGGCGTGCAGGTGGCGTTGCTGCGATCTCCAGCCTGGCATGCGCGGGTGCACGAGCACGGCGTCGCGGTGCTGTACGTGCATGCCCTCAACCCGTACGGCTTTTCGTGGCTGCGCCGTGTGACGCACGAGGGTGTCGACCTGAACCGAAACTTCCAGGATTTTTCGCAGCCGCTGCCGTCGAGTGCCGGCTACGACGAACTCGCCCACCTGCTGGTGCCCGAGCATTGGCCACCGAGCGCCGAAGTGCAGGCGGCGCTGCAACGCCATGTCGCCGTGCACGGGTTCGAGGCGACACAGACCGTCATCACGGGCGGCCAGTACACGCACCCGCTGGGGCTGTTCTACGGCGGCGTCAACCCGACGTGGAGCAACGTGACGCTGCGCCACGTGCTGCAAGAGCACGGCCAGCGCTGCCGGCGGCTCGGCTGGATCGACCTGCACACCGGCCTGGGCCCCAACGGCCACGGCGAGCGCATCTTCGCCTGCCACGATGACGCGGCGGCGCTGGCGCGGGCGCGCGCCTGGTGGGGCACCGAGGTGACTTCGATCTACGACGGCAGTTCGGCATCGGCCCGGTTGACCGGGCTGATGTGGCTGGCGGCGTACCAGGAGTGCCCCCAGGCCGAATACACCGGCATCGCACTCGAGTTCGGCACCGAGCCGTTGATGGAAGTCATCGACGCGCTGCGTGGCGACCACTGGCTCGAGTGCCATCCCGAGGCCGAGGCGGTGCAGGGTCCGGCAATCAAGCGCCGCGTGCGCGACGCGTTCTACACCGACACGCCCGAGTGGAAGCAGCGGGTGGTCGAGCAGGCCTTCGAGGCGGCCGAGCAGGCCGTGCGCGGCCTGGCCGGCTGATCTCGGGCCAGCGGCAGGGCCGCTCCCAAGCGGCCCGAGCTCCCCGTGGGGGGGCGACGGCGCAGGCGTCTTGGGGCTTTGCCTAGAGCCAGCCGCGACGCCGCAGCTCGGCCTCGCACTGCGCGGCACTCTCGAATCGCAACGCCTGCCAACCCGACGCCTGCGCGGCTTCGATATTGGCCGGGTGATCGTCGATGAACAGCGCGTGGTCGAGATCGAGTGCGAGGGTTTCGCGCGCGAGATCGAACATGGCGCGCTCGGGCTTCATCAGGCCGACGCGCCCGGAAAACAGCCGGGCCTCGAACCAACCGAAGCAGGTGTGTCGCGCTTCGAGATGGTCGGCGAAGGGCCGCGGCATGTTCGACAGCAGTGCCAGCCGGTGGCCGGCGCTGCGCACGCGCTCGAGCAGCGCCACGCTGTCGGGCATCGGCGTGATATGCGCGGGGATCGCAGCAATCAGCGTCAGCATGTCGGACACCGGGTAGCCGGTGCGCGCAGCAATGCGCATCGCCAGCGCAGCGGGCTCGATGTGGCCGCGATCGAACAGGGCCCAGTCGGCGTCGGGCCCGAGGCCCTGGAACACCGCCGCCATCATCGCCGCGGCACTGGCTTCGTCGCGGGCATGGCCCGGCAGCGCCTCGCGCAGCAGCGCCAGCGGTTGCCAGCGAACGACGACCCCGCCGACGTCGAAAACGGCCGTGCGCCGGATCACGGCCTCAAGCGCGCCAGCAACGCCGCGGTCGAACCATCGAGCCCCGAGGTGTCGCCCGAGGCCAGCCGCGGCAGCAGTTGGTTGCACAGCGCCTTGCCGAGCTCGACACCCCATTGGTCGAAGCTGTTGATGCCCCACACCGCTCCGCTGGTGAAGACGCGGTGCTCGTACATCGCGATCAACGCGCCGAGCGAATGCGGCGTCAGGGCGTCGAGCACGAGGGTGCTGCTCGGCCGGTTGCCGGGGAAGCTGCGGTGCCGCGACAGCACCTTCGCATCGATGGCATCGGAGGCCGTCGGCGCCGCCTCGCCGAGCGCCGCGTCGGCGCTCTTGCCGAGCATCAGTGCCTGGCTCTGCGCCAGGCAGTTGGCGAGCAGCTTGGCGTGCTGGTCCGCCAGCGCGTGCGACGGCGTGCGGACCGCGATGAACTCGACCGGAATCACGTCGCTGCCCTGGTGCAGCATCTGGAAATAGGCGTGCTGGCCGTTGGTGCCGGGCTCGCCCCACACCACCGGGCTGGTGGCCAGCGGCAGCGCCTCGCCGGCCATGTCGACACGCTTGCCGTTGCTCTCCATCTCGAGCTGCTGCAGGTAGGCCGGCAGCCGCGCCAGACCCTGGTGATACGGTGCCACCGACCGGCTCGTGAAGCCATGAAAGTTGCGGTACCAGACATCGAGCAGGCCGAGCAGCACCGGCACGTTGCGCGCCAGCGGTGCGGTGGCGAAATGGCGGTCCATCGCGTGCGCGCCGGCCAGAAAGGCACGGAAGTTCTCGGCCCCGATGGCGATGGCGATCGGCAGCCCGATCGCGCTCCACAGCGAATAGCGGCCGCCGACCCAGTCCCAGAAGCCGAACGTGGTGGCGATGCCGAAGCGCGCGGCCGCCTCGACATTGGTCGTGGTGGCGACGAAATGGCTTGCGACATCGCCCGCCGTCATGCGGCCGTCGGCCAGGAACCAGTCGCGCGCGGCCTGTGCGTTGGCCATCGTCTCCTGGGTCGTGAAGGTCTTCGACGCGACGATGAACAGCGTCTCGGCCGGCGCCAATCGGCGCAGCACTCGGGTCAGATCGTGGCCATCGACGTTGCTGACGAAGTGCAGTGTCAGCGCGCGGTGGCCGAAGGCATCGAGCGCCGGTACCACCATCTGCGGCCCGAGGTCGCTGCCGCCGATGCCGATGTTGACGACGTGACGAATGGCGCTCGAGCCCGTGTCGCGCACGCGCTCCGCGTAGGCCAGCATCGCGTCGAGCACACCGTGCACTTCGTCGCTGAACGGGCCCTGCCCGCGCGGCGCGCGCAGCGCCGTGTGGAGCACCGCGCGACCCTCGGTGGCATTGATCGGCGCGCCGGTGAACATCGCGTCGCGTTGCGCTTCGAGGCCGCATTCGCGCGCGAGGTCGAGGAGGAAGACGAGCGTCGCGGCATCGATCCGGTTCTTCGACAGGTCGGCGAAGACCTCGGGCGCTTCGAACGACAACGCTGCGAAGCGGCTGGCGTCGCGCGCAAATGCCTCGCGCACGTCGAAATCGCGGCCGTGCGCTTCGTAGTGGCCCTGCAGCGCGGCCCAGGCCGCCGTGCGGTCGCAACGCAATGTCACGACAACCCCATGATCATCTTGTCCAGCTTGACGGTGTCGGCGGCAAAGGCGCGAATGCCCTCGGCCAGCTTTTCGGTCGCCATGGCGTCGTCGTTGAGGGCGTAACGGAAGGCCGTCTCGTTGTATGTCACGGCGTGCACCGCGGTGCGGCGTGCCGCTTCGGGATCCAGTGCGCGCGCCAGCGGCGCCTCGCTCGATTGCAGCTGCGCCATCAATTCCGGGCTGATCGTCAACAAGTCGCAGCCGGCCAGTGCAGTGATCTGGCCGACGTTGCGAAAGCTCGCGCCCATCACCTCGGTGGCGATGCCGAAATGCTTGTAGTAGGTGTAGATCTGCGTCACCGACCTGACGCCAGGGTCGTTCGCACCGGCCATCGCGGTCTCGTCCCAGGCCTGGCCGGCGGCCCGCTTGTGCCAATCGTAGATGCGGCCGACGAACGGCGAAATCAGGCTCACGCCAGCCTCGCCGCACGCGACTGCCTGGCAGAACGAGAACAGCAGCGTCAGGTTGCAGTGGATGCCCTCGTGCTCGAGCGCCTTGGCCGCCTGGATGCCCTCCCATGTGGCCGCCACCTTGATCAGCACGCGCTCACGGCCGACACCAGCGCGCTCGTAGAGCTCGACAATGCGATGCGCCCGCGCGATGGTGGCCGCGGCATCGAAGGCAAGACGCGCATCCGCCTCGGTCGAGACCCGCCCTGGCACCTGCTTCAGGATCTCGAGCCCGAAGCGCACCAGCACCTCGTCGACGACGCGCTCGAGGGGCCGGCCCTTCTTGGCCGCCACGGCCTCGCGCAGCAGCGGCGCGTACTCGGGTTGCTGCACCGCCTTCAGGATCAGCGACGGGTTGGTGGTCGCGTCGCGCGGCGCGAAAGCGGCGAGCTGCTTGAAGTTGCCGGTGTCGGCGACGACGGTGGTGTATTGCTTGAGCTGATCGAGCTGGTTCATGGCCGAAAGTGCGCGGAGTGGAGCGGGAATACGCCATTAGAACCCCTCACACGGGGGAGGTGATCGGGTAAGTACCGGTGCGGTAACGCAACGGTGGCCAAGCTTCGCCGCCCGCCGCGACCTATCCTGCCCAGGCTGCGCGCCACACGCGGCCCCTGGCAGTGTGGGCGCCCGAGCGCCATGCAGTGTTCGACCCACCGAAACAAAGGGAAAAAAGTCAATGAAGCTGCCCATCAAGCATGCGGCACCGCGCCGCGTTCTCGCCCCCATTGCCGCGCTGGTGGCGACCTGCGCGCTGTTTGGCGGGCCCGCCGCAGCTGCCACTGACACGACGCGCGTGATCGTGGCCTTCAAGCCGGGCGCCGCCGCCGCCCTCCGTGGCGCCGTGTCGGCAGCGCGCGGTGCCGTGCATTTGGAGATCTTCGGCATGGATGCGATGGCGGTGGAAGTGCCGACGCGCGCGCTCGCCGGCCTGGCACGCAACCCGAACGTCGAGTACATCGAGGAGGACGCGAAGCGCTATCCGCTGGCCGGTACATCGCCGTCGACGGGCACGCCGTATGCGACCGGGCAACTGGTTCCGTACGGCATCCCGATGGTGCAGGCCGACCAACTGTCCGATGCGCTGGCTGGCAACCGCAAACTCTGCATCATCGACTCCGGCTACGAACGCAGCCATGAGGACCTTTCCGCCGGCACCAACGTCACCGGCGAATACGACACCGGCACCGGCTGGTGGTACACCGACGAGAACCACCACGGCACCCACGTGGCGGGCACGATCGCGGCGCTCAACAACGCGGGCAAGGGCGTGGTCGGGGTCAACCCCAGCGCCACGCTCAAGCTGCACATCGTCAAGGTGTTCGGTGCCGATGCATGGGCCTACTCTTCGTCGCTGGCCTCGGCCGCCAACAAATGCAAGGCGGCCGGCGCCAACATCATCAGCATGTCGTTGGGCGGCTCGCGATCGGTCAAGACCGAGCAGCGCGCCTTCGACTCGCTCTACAGCGCAGGCATCCTGTCGATCGCGGCGGCGGGCAACAGTGGCGCCTCGGCCTTCTCGTACCCGGCGTCGTACAGCAGCGTGATGTCGGTGGCGGCAATCGACGAAAACAAGGCCTGGGCCACGTTCTCGCAGTTCAATAGCCAGGTCGAGATCGCCGCGCCAGGGGTCAATGTGCTGTCGACGGTGCCGATGGGCAGCGGGTCGGCGTCAGCCTTGACCGTGGGCGGCACGGTCTATGCCCCCGGTGGCATGGACGGCTCGCCGCGGGGCACGGCCACCGCGCCGCTGGCCGATTTCGGCCTCGGCGGTACGGCCTTGCCAGGCATGAGCGGCAAGGTCTGCCTGATCCAGCGCGGCACGTACGACTTCGCGACCAAGGTCTCGAACTGTCAAGCCAGCGGTGGCGTCGGCGCGGTGGTCTACAACAACGTGGCCGGCGGGTTCGGCGGCACGTTGGGCACCACGGTGTCCGGCATTCCGTCGGTGACCGCTTCCGACACCGAGGGGGCGGCAATGAAGCAGCAACTCGGCCAGTCGGCCACCGTCGCCGTCACGCCGGCAAACTACGCCTTCTACGATGGCACCTCGATGGCCACGCCTCACGTGTCCGCTGTCGCCGCGCTGGTGTGGAGCCGCCACCTGAATTGCACGGCAAGCCAGCTGCGCAACTCGCTGAACAAGAGTGCGTTGGACCTGGGCGCCGTCGGCCGCGACACCAAGTTCGGCTTCGGCCTGGTGCAGGCCAAGGCTGCCGACGATCGCATCACGTCACGCGGCTGCGGCAACTGACCGAACGCCCGATCGGCAACGCCCCGGCGCCTCGCGCGCCGGGGCGTTTCTCATTCCCGCCGGCAATGCCGCCGCCCCGCGTTGACCGGTCGAAGAAACTCATGCATCATTCAGATCGTAACTAAATTACATTGCCTTCGCGTCATGTCCTTCGATCTCGTCTTCTTCGGCGGCACTGGCGACCTCACCTGGCGCAAGCTCGTGCCGGCGCTGTTCCAGGCCTGGCGCCACGGCAAGCTGCCCGAAGGCGGCCGCATCCTGGCGGTGGCGCGCGACGAGCGCAGCGAC
This sequence comes from uncultured beta proteobacterium, assembly GCA_963840805.1. Lineage (GTDB taxonomy): Bacteria > Pseudomonadota > Gammaproteobacteria > Burkholderiales > Burkholderiaceae_C > CADEEN01. The sequence continues at coordinate 242,091 of CAWJAJ010000017.1, forward strand.
GACGAATACCGCGCTTTCATCAAGGATCGCTTCGGCGAGGTCGAGAGCGCCAAGCAGCCGACCGACGACGAGTTCGCCCGATTTGCGGCTTTGCTGCATTACCGGCGCATGGACCTGTCGCAGCCTGAGCATTACGTGGGCCTGAAACAATGGGTCGAGGCGCGCGGTGCCGATACCGTGGTGCTGTTCCTGGCCACCAGCCCGCATCTGTTTCCGCAGATCTGCGCGCAACTCGGTGCGGTCGGTCTGAACGGCGCGAACGTGCGCGTGGTGCTGGAAAAGCCGCTCGGTCACGACCTGGCCAGCGCGCAGGAAATCAACCGCGTCGTCAGCGCGTCGTTTCGCGAGAGCCAGGCCTTGCGCATCGACCATTACCTCGGCAAGGCCGCGGTGCAGAACCTGACGGCGCTGCGCTTCGGCAATGCGCTGTTCGAGCCGCTGTGGCGGCGCGAAAGCATCGCCAACATCCAGATCACGATCGCCGAGGTGATGGGCGTCGGCACGCGCGGCGACTTCTACGACCGCACCGGCGCGCTGCGCGACATGGTGCAGAACCACGCGCTGCAGCTGCTGACGATGATCGCGATGGAGCCGCCGGCCACCGGCGACGCCGACGCGATCCGCGACGAGAAGCTGAAGGTGCTGAAGTCGCTGAAGCCCTTCACGCCCGACAGCGTGGCGCGCGACGTGGTGCGCGGCCAGTACCGCGCCGGCACGGCCGAGGGTCAATCGGTGCCGGGCTACCTCGACGAGGTGAAAGTGCCGGCGGACAGCCGCTGCGAGACCTTCGTCGCGCTGCGCACGGAGGTCCAGAACTGGCGTTGGGCCGGCGTGCCCTTCTACCTGCGTACCGGCAAGCGGCTGGCGGCACGCGACGCGCAGATCGTCGTCAACTTCCGCCCGGTGCCGCACCCGATTCTTCCCGGCACCACGCGGGCCAACAAGCTGGTCATCAAGTTGCAGCCCGACGACGGGCTCGAGTTGCATCTGTTGGCGGTCAAGGGCGGCAGCGGGGCGTCGAATTCGCCCGAGCTGCTGTCGCCGGTGTCGCTCGACCTCGACTTCGAGAAGGCCTTCCTGAGCCAGCGCGTCGGCGCCTACGAGCGCCTGCTGCTCGACGCGATCGCCGGGCGCCTGAACCTGTTCGTGCGCAGTGACGAGCAGGAGCAGGCCTGGCGCTGGGTCGAGCCGGTGCTCGAGTCCTGGCGCAGCGACAGCGTCGGCCCGCGCCCCTACGCCGCCGGCAGTTGGGGGCCTGCGGCGTCCAGTGCCCTGATCGCGCGCGACGGATTTGCCTGGGCCGAGGAGGAATGACGATGCTCGACCGCATCCGCGCGGCGTTGCCGGCACTGCCGCCCGCCGAGCAGCGAGTGGCCAAGCTGGTGCTGGCCGATGCCGCGCAGCTTTGCCAGCCTGCCGGTCAGCGAGCTGGCCGAGCGTTCCCACGTCAGCAAGCCGACGGTGGTGCGCTTTTGCCGCAGCGTCGGCTACGACGGCCTGGCCGACTTCAAGCTGCAAGCTGGCCGGCAGCGGTCAACGAAGGCGTGCCCTTCGTGCACCGTGCCGTCGACGAGGACGATAAGACCGGCCGACATCGTCGTCAAGGTGATCGACAACGCGGTCAGCGCACTGCTGAAGTACCGCAACGACGCCGCCAGCCATGCCTTCGAGCGCGCGATCGTGGCGCTGGCCGCGGCCTGCCGCAACGGCCGGCGCATCGAGTTCTACGGCGTCGGCAACTCGGGCATCGTGGCGCAGGACGCACAGCACAAGTTCTTTCGCCTCGGCGTCGCCGCCAGTGCGGTCAGCGATGGCCACGTGCAGGTGATGAGCGCGACGATGCTGCAGCCCGGCGACTGCGCAGTGATCATCTCCAACTCGGGCCGCAGCCGCGACCTGCTCGACGCTGCCGAGATCGCCCGCCGCAAGGGTGCGACGACGATCGCCATCACGGCCAGCGGATCGCCGCTGGCCCATGCGTCCAGCGGTGCGCAGCATGTGCTGCTGGCTGCCGACCACCCCGAGGACTACGACCGCTACAGCCCGATGGTGTCGCGGCTGCTGCACCTGATGATCATCGACATCCTGACCACTGGCGTGGCATTGCGGTTGGGCAGCGAGCTTGCGGCCGATGCTGGCCGAGATCAAGCGCAACTTGCGCGCGAAGCGCTACGCCCGGGCCGATTGAGGCGCGGCGGCGATGGGCTCGAATCCGAGCAGCGCATCGACGCCATACAGCCCCGACAGCTCGACCATCGCCGGCGGTGCACCGTGCACGACGAGCGCACGCCCGGCGGCCTGCGCCAGCCGGCGCGCCTCGAGCAGTACGGCGATCGCCGAAGTATCGAAATTGCGCAGCCCGCCGGCGTCGATCGCCAGCGCACCGCGCTCGATACTGCCCTCGCCGAGGACCGCCTCGATCGCGCGCACCGTTGCATTGGCTTGCGCCAGCGTCAGCGTTTCGGGCAAAGCGTACATGCCCCGCCCGGCTCAGGTCTTGTTGGCCGCAGACTTGTTGCGCTCGGCCAGCTTGGTGATCAGGCCATCGATGCCCGTGGCACCGATCTCCTGCGCAAAGCTCGACTTGTATTGATCGACCAGCCACACGCCGAGCACGTTGACGTCGTAGATCCGCCAGCCGGTCCCGTTCTTCTCGAGGCGGTAGTCGAGCTGGATCGGCTCGCCCTTGCCCTTGACCTCGGTTCGCACGACGACCTCGCTGTCGTCGGCGCCGGCGCGCAACGGCTTCAACTGCACGGTCTGGTCCTTCACCTGCGTCAGCGCGCCGGCGTAGGTGCGCACGATCAGGATCTTGAACTCGTCCTGCAGCCGCTTCTGCTGCTCCGGTGTGGCCGTGCGCCAATAGCGGCCGACGGCCGACGCCGTCATGCGCTGGAAGTTCACGTGCGGCATGACCTTGGTGTCGACCAGCGCGATGATCCTGCCGACATCGCCGGCCTGGATCGCCTTGTCGGCTTTGACGGTGTCGATGACCTCCGTCGAGACCTGCTTGATCAGCGCATCGGGCGCAGTGGCCGGCTGCGCCTGCGCAGCGGCCAGGGCGAGGCCCATCGACAGGGCTGCGAAGACTTGCTTGAGCGACATGCAGATCCTTTCAATGGCGCCGACCGTGCCGGCACAGTGAGTTTCAACGCGCGCGGCGAAACGGGGTTTACTTGGGAGCGGCCGGCGCCTCGTCCTGCGGCTCTGGCTGCTCGGGCGGTTCACCGTCATAGACCAGGCTGCGGCGGCGCGCAAGGTAGCCGTCACGAATGAACACATACTTGTCCAGCGCGATCTCGTCGATGAGGCGGCCGGCGCTGAGCAGGCCGGCGCGCACATCGATCAGTTGCAGTGCCGACAGACCGATGCGCGTGGGATCGTCGTGCGTCAGCACAGCGGGCCGCCACGCCATGTCGAGGGGCATTGCCGTCGTGTCACGCAGCGACGAGGGCCCGAGCAGCGGCCAGACGATGTAGGGCCCTGCCGGCAGGCCCCAGCGGCCGAGTGTCTGGCCGAAGTCCTCGGGCCGGCGCTCGATGCCGAGGTCGCTTGCGACGTCGAAAAGGCCGCCGAGGCCGAACACGCTGTTGGTGGCCACGCGCATCGTCATCTCCGCGGCAGCCGCCGGCTTGCCCTGCAGCAACTGGTTGATTGCCGACCAGCCGTCACCGAAGTTGCCGAAGACGTTGCTGACGCCGCTGCGCACGAGTTCGGGAACCACCGTCTTGTAGCCGGTGGCGAGCGGCTTGAGCACCGCCGCGTCGAGGCCCTCGTTGAAGCCGAACACGACGCGGTTCCAGCCTTCGAGCGGGTCGGTCGCGCTTTGGGCATGGGCTGCCCCGGCCACGGCCAGCAGGGATGCTGCCGCGACGCTGCGCAGGCGATCGGTCGGGGTCACTTCTTCACCGTGCCGCCGGCATCGCCGGCTTCGGCGGCCTTGTTGAAGATCATCTGTCCGATCAGGTTTTCCAGCACCACGGCCGATTGCGTCTGGCGAATCACGTCGCCGGCCACCAGCTCCTTCTCTTCGGCGCCGGGCTCGAGGCCGATGTACTGGTCACCGAGCAGCCCGGAGGTCAGGATCTTGGCCGACGAATCCTTCGGGAACCGCACACCGTCGTCGATCTCCATCGTCACCACCCCCTGGAAGGTCTTCGGGTCCAGCGAGATGCGCTTGACACGGCCGATCGTGACTCCGGCGCTGCGCACCGGGGCTCTGGGCTTCAAGCCGCCGATGTTGTCGAACTTGGCGCTCACCGCGTAACCCTTGTGCTCGCCGAAGCTCGACAGGTTGGCCGCCTTGAGCGACAGGAACAGCGCACCGAGCAGTCCGAGCAGCACGAACAGCCCGACCATCGTCTCGATACCCTTCTTGCTCATCGTGTCATCTCCGGTCGGTCGTCAAGGCGTCGAGAACATCAACGCGGTCAGCATGAAATCCATGCCGAGCACGGACAGCGACGAGACCACGACGGTGCGCGTGGTCGCGTAGGCCACCCCTTCGGGCGTGGCCTCTGTCTCGTGCCCCTGGTACAGCGCCACCGCGGTGCACACGATGCCAAAGGCAAAACTCTTGACCACGCCATTGCCGACGTCGCGCCAGACATCCACCCGCGCCTGCATCAGCGACCAGAAGTTGCCCGAGTCCAGGCCGATCATCAGCACGCCGACGACATAGGCCCCGAGGATACCGATGGCCGAGAACAGCACGGCCAGCAGGGGCATCGAAATCACGCCACCGATGAAGCGCGGCGCCAGCACGCGGCTGCGCGGGTCGACGGCCATCATCTCCATCGCCGACAACTGCTCGCCGGCCTTCATCAGGCCGATCTCGGCGGTCAGCGAGGTGCCGGCACGGCCGGCAAACAGCAGCGCGGTGACCACCGGCCCGAGCTCGCGCACCAGCGACAGGTTGACGATCAGGCCCAGCGACTCGGTGGCACCGTAGGTGACCAGCGCGTAGTACATCTGCAGCGCGAGCACGAAGCCGACGGCCAGGCCCGACGACAGGATGATCACCAGCGACAGGTTGCCGATGGCATGGATCTGGCGCACCACCAGGCTGAAGCGACGCAGCGCCGCCGGCACGTGCACGAGAAGATCGGCGAAGAACAGTGCGGCCCGGCCGAACGAGCCCAGCACGCGCAAGGTGCGCGCACCGAGCGCAGCAATCGCGCTGACGCTCACGCCGCGGCTCCGATGCCGAAGTCCTCGGCCAGCGGACGCGCCGGGTAATGGAACTTGACCGGCCCATCGGGTTCGCCGCGGACGAATTGGCGCGTCTCGGGATCGCTCGAGCCCATCAGCTCGGCCGGCGTGCCCTGCGACACGATGCGGCCACCGGGGGCCAGCAGGATCACATGGTCGCTGATGGCCATGCACTCGGGCACATCGTGCGAAACCACCAGCGAGGTGGCGCCGGTGGCATCGTTGAGTTTGCGAATCAGATTGGCCGCGACACCCATCGAGATCAGGTCCAGGCCGGCGAACGGCTCGTCGTACATGATCAGTTCGGGGTCGAGCGCAATCGCCCGTGCCAATGCGATGCGGCGCGCCATGCCGCCGGAGACCTCTGCAATGCGCAGGTCGGCCGCACCGCGCAGGCCCACCGCGTGCAACTTCATCAGCACGATGTCGTGGATCATCGACTCCGACAACCCGGAGTGTTCCCGCAGCGGAAACGCCACGTTGTCGAAGACGGTCAGATCGGTGAACAGCGCACCGAACTGGAACAGCATGCCCATGCGGCGGCGCTGCCGCAGCAAGCGGTCGCGATCGCGGGCGTCGATGAGTTCGCCGTCGAACACCACGCGGCCGCGGTTGCCCGCCGCCATGCCACCGATCAGGCGCAGCAGCGTGGTCTTGCCACAGCCCGAACCGCCCAGGATGGACGTGATCCTGCCGCGCGCGAAAGTCAGGCTGACGTCGTCGAGGACCGTCCGGCTCGGGTCATAGCCGAACGTGACGTGGTCGATATCGATCAGGGTGTCGGACATCAAGCGAGGCAGCGCGCAGGCAGGTCGGCGCGCCGGAGTGAAGTCGAGGGAGCCACGGGCCGGGGGGCTCGAAGCGGCGCGATTCTCTCACGCGGAGCGCAAAACCGAGGGATTGCCCGGATACCCCCGGTGACTGCTTGTTGCTCAGCGCGGCAGGTCGCTGGCCCCCATCAGCGCCTCGTCGACCGCGCGTGCGGCCTGTCGGCCTTCGCGGATGGCCCACACCACCAGGCTCTGGCCGCGGCGCATGTCGCCGGCGGCGAAGACGCGGTCGACGTTGGTGTGATAGCCGCGGACCGAGTCGGTGCCGGCCTTGGCGCTGCCGCGGCTATCGCGCTCGACGCCGAAGGCATCGAGCACCGCCGCCACCGGGCTGACGAAGCCCATCGCCAGCAGCACCAGGTCGGCCTTCAACGTCTGCTCGCTGCCGGGCACTTCGATCATCTTGCCGCCCTGCCACTGCACGCGCACCGTCGTCAGCCCGGTGACGTGGCCCTTGTCGCCGAGAAAGGCCTTGGTCGCGATCGCGAATTCGCGCTGGCAGCCTTCTTCGTGACTCGAGCTGGTGCGCAGCTTGATCGGCCAGTAAGGCCAGACCAGCGGCTTGTCCTCCTGCTCGGGCGGCTGCGGCAGCAGTTCAAACTGCGTCACGCTGGCTGCGCCGTGGCGGTTGCTGGTGCCGACGCAGTCGCTGCCGGTGTCGCCACCGCCGATCACGATGACGTGCTTGCCGGTGGCCATCAACTGGCCCTTGACCTTGTCGCCGGCAACGACCTTGTTCTGCTGCGGCAGGAACTCCATCGCGAAGTGCACACCGTCGAGTTCGCGGCCCGGTACCGGCAGGTCGCGGCTCTGTTCGGCACCGCCGGTCAGCAGCACGGCATCGAACTGCGCCTTCAGCTCGTCGGCACCGATCGTCTGCCTGGCATCGTTGGTGACCTTGCTGTCCTTGGGCAGCGCACCCACCAGAATGCCGGCGCGGAACGTCACGCCCTCGGCCTGCATCTGTGCGATGCGGCGGTCGATGTGCGTCTTCTCCATCTTGAAATCGGGGATGCCATAACGCAGCAGACCGCCGATGCGGCTGTTCTTCTCGAACACCGTCACGTCGTGACCCGCGCGCGCCAACTGCTGTGCAGCAGCCAGCCCGGCCGGGCCCGAGCCGACCACCGCGACCTTCCTGCCGGTCCTGGTCTTCGGTGGCTGCGGCACGACCCAGCCCTCGGCCCAGGCCCGGTCGATGATGGCGTGCTCGATCGACTTGATGCCCACCGGATCGTCGTTGACGTTGAGCGTGCACGCCGCCTCGCACGGCGCCGGGCAGATGCGGCCGGTGAACTCGGGGAAGTTGTTGGTCGAATGCAGAACCAGCGCCGCGTTCTTCCAATCGCCACGGTAAACGAGGTCGTTGAAATCCGGAATGACGTTGTTGACCGGGCAGCCGCTGTTGCAGAACGGCGTACCGCAGTCCATGCAACGCGCGCCTTGCTGCTTGGCCTGCTCGGCGTTGAGCCCGATCACGAACTCCCTGTAGTTCTTCACGCGCTTGGCAACGGGCTCGTAACCTTCGTCGAGGCGCTCGTATTCGAGAAAACCGGTGACTTTTCCCATGATGGATTCCTGCGTCTTACTTGGCCGGCACCGCGGGACTCTTGGTGTCCGACTTGGCCTTGGCGATGGTCGCGGTGGTCTGGCTCGTGGCGTTGATCTGGCGCAGGGCGCGCTGGTACTCGTGCGGGAAGACCTTGATGAAACGCGCGCGCGACTCGGCCCAGTGGTCGAGGATGTGGCGTGCGCGCAGCGAGCCGGTCCAGCGGTGGTGGTCTTCGATCAGTTGCTTGAGCAGCGGCTCGTCGGGCTGCCCCCTGTGGAAGGTCGCGGGGTCCTGCTCGCCGTGCGGCAGCACCTTGTCGAGCGCGACCATGCTGGCGTTGCAGCGCTTGGCGAAGTGGCCGTCCTCGTCGTACACATAGGCCACGCCGCCGCTCATGCCGGCCGCGAAGTTGCGGCCGGTCCGGCCGAGCACCGCGACGGTACCCCCGGTCATGTACTCGCAGCCATGGTCGCCGGTGCCTTCGACCACCGCGGTCGCGCCTGACAGACGCACCGCGAAACGCTCGCCGGCAACGCCGCGGAAAAAGGCCTCGCCACTGGTCGCGCCGTACAACGCGGTGTTGCCGATGATGATGTTGGTGGTGGCGTCGCCACGGAAATCGATGCTCGGCCGGATCGCGATGCGCCCACCACTCATGCCCTTGCCGGTGTAATCGTTGGCGTCACCGATCAAATAGAAGGTGATGCCGCTGGCCAGGAAGGCGCCGAAGCTCTGCCCACCGGTGCCTTCCATCTGGATGAAGATGGACTGGTCCGGCAGCCCCTCGGGGCGCACGCGGATCAACTCGCCCGACAGCATCGCGCCGACACTGCGGTTGACGTTGCGGGTCGTCTCCATGAACTGCACCTTCTCGCCGCGCTCGATGGCGGGGCGGCACTTCTCGATCAGCCTCACGTCAAGGGCCTTGGCGAGCCCATGGTCCTGCGTGTCGATCTGGAGTCGCGGCACGTCGGCCGGCACCGGCACCTGGTGGAAGACACGGCTGAAATCCAGCCCGCGGGCCTTCCAGTGCGCGATGCCCTTCTTGGTGTCGAGCAGGTCGCTGCGGCCGATCAGCTCATCGAACTTGCGGATCCCCAGTTGCGCCATGATCTGCCGCGCTTCTTCGGCGACGAAGAAGAAGAAGTTCACGACATGCTCGGGGCGGCCGGCGAACTTGGCGCGCAACACCGGGTCCTGCGTGGCCACCCCCACCGGACAGGTGTTCAGGTGGCACTTGCGCATCATGATGCAGCCCTCGGCCACCAGCGGTGCGGTGGCGAAGCCGAATTCGTCGGCGCCGAGCAGCGCGCCGATCACGACATCGCGGCCGGTCTTCATCTGGCCGTCGGCCTGCACACGGATGCGGCCGCGCAGGCGGTTGAGTACCAGCGTCTGCTGCGTTTCCGCCAAGCCCAGCTCCCACGGCGTGCCGGCGTGCTTGATGCTCGACCATGGCGAGGCGCCGGTGCCGCCGTCGTGGCCGGCGATCACCACGTGGTCGGCCTTGCATTTGGCCACCCCGGCGGCGACGGTGCCGACGCCGACTTCGCTGACCAGCTTGACGCTGATCGAGGCGCGCGGATTGGCATTCTTCAGATCGTGGATGAGCTGCGCGAGATCCTCGATCGAGTAGATGTCGTGGTGCGGCGGCGGGCTGATCAGGCCGACGCCCGGCACCGAGTAGCGCAGCATGCCGATGTACTCGCTGACCTTGCCACCCGGCAACTGGCCGCCCTCGCCCGGCTTGGCGCCCTGGGCCATCTTGATCTGAATCTGATCCGCACTGACGAGGTACTCGGTCGTCACGCCGAAGCGGCCCGACGCGACCTGCTTGATCTTGCTACGCAGGCTGTCGCCGGCCTTGAGCGCGTAATCGGCGGCGATGACTTTGGCGCCGATCACGTCGCTGACCATGGTGCCGTCGGCGATCGGGATGCCCTTCAACTCGTTGCGGTAGCGCGCCGGATCTTCGCCGCCCTCGCCGGTATTGCTCTTGCCGCCGATGCGGTTCATCGCCACCGCCAGCGTCGTGTGCGCTTCGGTGGAGATCGAGCCGAGCGACATCGCGCCGGTGGCGAAGCGCTTGACGATCTCGACCGCCGGTTCCACCTCTTCCACCGGGATCGCCTTGCTCGGGTTGACCTTGAACTCGAACAGGCCGCGCAGCGTCATGTGACGCTTGCTCTGGTCATTGATGATCTGCGCGTATTCCTTGTAGGTCTCGAACTTGCCGGCGCGCGCGCTGTGCTGCAGCTTCGCGATCGCGTCGGGCGTCCACATGTGCTCTTCGCCGCGCGTGCGCCAGGCGTACTCACCGCCGGCGTCGAGCATGGTTTCGAGCAACGGATCGTTACCGAACGCGGCGCGGTGCATGCGCAGCGCCTCCTCGGCAACCTCGAACACGCCGATGCCGCCGACCTGCGATGCGGTGCCGCGGAAGTACTTGTCGACGAGTGGGCGGTCCAGGCCGATGGCTTCGAACAATTGCGCTCCGCAGTAGCTCATGTAGGTCGATACGCCCATCTTGGACATGATCTTCGACAAGCCCTTGCCGAGGGCCTTGACGTAGTTGTAGATGGCCTTTTCGGCGCTCAATTCACCCGGCAGTTCGGCGTGCATCGCCGCCAACGTTTCCATCGCGAGGTACGGGTGCACGGCCTCGGCGCCATAGCCGGCGAGGACCGCGAAGTGATGCACCTCGCGCGCCGAGCCGGTCTCGACCACCAACCCGGCCGTCGTGCGCAGACCCTCGCGCACCAGGTGCTGGTGCACGGCCGACAACGCCAGCAGCGCCGGGATGGCCACTTGCGTGCGACTGATGCGACGATCTGTGATCACCAGGATGTTGTGACCACTGCGGATCGCATCGACGCTCTCCGCGCACAACGATGCCAGCTTGGCCTCGACGCCCTCCTGGCCCCAGTCCACCGGGTAGGTGATGTCGATCTCGTAGCTCTTGAACTTCCCGCTGGTGTGGCGCTCGATGGTGCGCAACCGCGCCATATCGTCGAAGTCGAGGATCGGCTGCGTCACCTCCAGCCGCATCGGTGGGTTGACGGCGTTGATGTCGAGCAGGTTGGGCTTCGGCCCGATGAAGCTGTTCAAGCTCATCACGATCGCCTCGCGGATCGGGTCGATCGGCGGGTTTGTCACCTGCGCGAAGAGCTGCTTGAAGTAGTTGTAGAGCAGCTTGTTCCTGTCAGACAGCACCGCCAGCGGCGAGTCATTGCCCATCGAGCCGATGCCCTCTTCGCCGGTGGCCGCCATCGGGCTCAGCAGGAACTTGAGGTCTTCCTGCGTGAAGCCGAAGGCCTGCTGACGGTCGAGCAGCGCGGCCTGGGCCGGCAGGGGCACTGCAGGCGCGATGTCGATGGCATCGAGCTTGACGCGCACGTTCTCGATCCACTGCCGGTAGGGCTTGGCGAACGCGAACTGGTTCTTCAGCTCTTCGTCGTCGACGATGCGGCCCTGCTCGAGATCGATCAGGAACATCTTGCCCGGCTGCAGGCGCCACTTCTTGACGATGCGGTTCTCGGGAATCGGCAGCACGCCGGACTCCGACGCCATCACCACCAGGTCGTCGTCGGTGACGATGTAGCGCGCCGGCCGCAGGCCATTGCGGTCGAGCGTGGCGCCGATCTGCTTGCCGTCGGTGAAGACCATCGCTGCCGGGCCGTCCCACGGCTCGAGCATCGCGGCGTGGTACTCGTAGAACGCGCGGCGCCGCGCGTCCATGCCCTCGTGCTGTTCCCAGGCCTCGGGGATCATCATCATCGCCGCGTGAGCCAGCGGATAACCGCTCATCGTCAGCAGCTCGAGCGCATTGTCGAAGGTTGCGGTGTCGCTCTGGTGCTCGAAGCTGATCGGGTAGAGCTTCTTCAGGTCGTCGCCCAGCACCGGCGACTTCATCACGCCTTCGCGCGCGCGCATCCAGTTGAAGTTGCCCTTGACGGTGTTGATCTCCCCGTTGTGCGCGACCATCCGGTAGGGGTGCGCGAGCGGCCACTCGGGGAAGGTGTTGGTCGAGAAGCGCTGGTGCACCAGCGCCAGCGCCGAGACCACGCGGGGGTCGGCGAGGTCCCTGTAGTACTGGCCGACCTGATCGGCCAGCAGCAGGCCCTTGTAGATCACGGTGCGGCAGCTCATGCTGGGCACGTAGTACTCGCGGCTGTGCGTCAGCTTCAGGGCCTGGATCGCCGAGCTGGCGGTCTTGCGGATCACGTACAGCTTGCGCTCGAGCGCGTCGGGCACGATCACGTCCGGGCCGCGGCCGATGAAGATCTGGCGGATCACCGGTTCCTTGGCGCGCACCGCCGGCGACATCGGCATCTCGCGGTCGACCGGCACGTCGCGCCAGCCGAGCAGCACCTGGCCCTCGGCCTTGACGGCGCGCGCCAGTTCCTGTTCACAGGCCAGTCGAGAAGCATGCTCCTTGGGCAGGAAGATCATGCCCACGCCGTACTCGCCGGGCGGCGGCAGCACAACGCCCTGTGCCGCCATCTCGGCGCGATAGAACTCGTCGGGCATCTGGATCAGGATGCCGGCGCCATCGCCCATCAGCTTGTCGGCACCGACCGCGCCACGGTGGTCGAGGTTCTCGAGGATCTTCAGGCCCTGCTCGACGATGCCATGCGCACGCTGGCCCTTGATGTGGGCGACGAAGCCGACGCCGCAGGCGTCGTGCTCATGGGCCGGGTCGTACAGGCCCTGAGCCGCCAGGGGCCAATCACGGTCGGCTTCGGTGGCGTCGAGACGGGGGGCAGATTGCGGGGCAGCCTCGGTCATGGCGCTCTCCAGGGACATGTTCGCGGGAGTGCGAGATTACTGCGGCGCAGCATAGCGGACAAGCACAATTAAATGGGGTCAGACTCCATTAAGTGCAGCAGTCACGTAGCCGCCCATTTAAATGGGGACATACTCATGGCCGTGTACTGCCAACGCGCGGCGGTCGCCCACGCGATCTGGCCTGCAGCACAAGGCCGCTCTGCTGCGAGATGCGTGCCGTGAATGCTGGTGGACCGAGTGCGCGCCCCGACGCCCGCTCGAAGCGCCTGCGTTGCTCGAGGGACAACCCCTCCCGTAATTTGTGAGCGTGCGCCAACTCTCTTTCAAATGGCGTATTGCCAAGAAACCAGTAAGCTCGGGTGTTCAGAAACGACGGGGTCACGCCGGCGGCCGAGGTGGTGCGCCGCGCTCGACCATGGCCAGTCCTCCGCGGCCCCAATCAGCCCCGCCGTCACCGGCAGGGATTCGACATGCACCGTGGCATCGACACCCAGCGTCGCACCGTCGATCAGCACCGGCACGAAATCGCCCCGCCCAGAGCGTGCCGCTGCGGTCATGGCGGCGGTTGAAGGCCGCGACGTAGCGACGACCGAGCGACTGCATCAGGCGACTGAACGCGTCTGCCCGCCGCGGGGTTGCAAGCAGGTGGACCTCGGTGTCGAGCAACGCGTAGGCATGGATCGCGACGCCGTAATGAATCGCGGCGTCCTGCAGCAGGGTCAGATAGGCCAAGCGGTCCTGCTCGTCGACAAAGACGCGCTGCCGATTGTGGCCACGCTGCAGCAAGTGGTGCAGCTCGCCGGCCACCGCCAGCCGAGGCGCGCGTGCCATACCGTCAGTCGTCGGAGAATGCCGGGCGCCCGCTGACGCGCTGGTATTCGCGTGCGGCAAAGCGGTCGGTCATGCCTGCGATGTAGTCGGCGACGACACGAGGACCTTGCCGCGCGTGGGCGCGGGCCTGCTCTTCGGGCATCTCGGCGGGAGCGGACGTGTATGCCGTGAACAGCTCCTGCACCACGTCGCGTGCACGCGCGGTCGTGCGCGCCACTTGGGGGTGCCGATACAGCGCGGCGAACAGCAGGCGCTTGAGTTCCGTGCTTTGCTGGCGCATCGGTGCGCTGAAGCAAACCAATGGTGGCAGCGCGCGCACGGCGTCCGCGCTGGCGGGCGCATGGCGATCGAGTTCCGCCTGCGTCGCTGCGATCACGTCGTGCACTTGCGCCGAAAGCATGCGCCGCAGTGTTTCCGCCAGCAGCCGGCGCGGCAGCCCGGCCAAGCGAGGGAATTCGCCGAGTGCGGCATCGCGGTGCTGGGCGCACAGCGGCACCGCATCGAGCTGGGCGAACTCGAGCAGGCCCGACCGCACACCGTCGTCGATATCGTGCGCGTTGTAGGCGATCTCGTCGGCCAGGTTGATGAGTTGTGCCTCGAGACTCGGCTGCTGGTGCAGTGCAAACCGCCGTGCCACGCCGCCCGGCTCGGCGGCCTGCAGCATTGCCGCGACCCGCGCCGGGCAGCGCTTGAGGATGCCTTCGCGCGTCTCTAGACACAGGTTGAGGCCGTCGAACGTGGGGTAGCGTTGCTCGAGCCGGTCGACCACGCGCAGGCTTTGCAGGTTGTGCTCGAAGCCACCATGGTCGCGCATGCAGTCGTGCAGCGCATCCTGGCCGGCGTGACCGAACGGTGTGTGGCCGAGGTCATGCGCCAGTGCGATGGCCTCGACCAGGTCTTCGTTGAGCGCCAGCGCGCGCGCGATCGAGCGGCCGAGCTGGGCCACTTCGAGCGAATGCGTGAGCCGTGTGCGGAACAGGTCGCCCTCGTGGTTGACGAAGACCTGGGTCTTGTAGACCAGCCGCCGGAACGCCGTGCTATGCACAATGCGGTCGCGGTCGCGCTGGTACTCGGTACGCGGCGGCGACGCTGGCTCGGCAATGCGGCGACCTTGTGTGCGCGCCGGGTCGCAGGCATAGCGAGCAAGCATCGCGCGGGCAGGTCAGCGGCCGCCGTGACCGGCAAGCGTGTCGCGTACCAGCGCGTCGGGCACCGGCCGCAGCGCGGCGCGACCGAGCGCCTCGATCACGATGAAGCGGATCTCGCCGCCTTCGCTCTTCTTGTCGACACGCATCAACTCGAGGTAGCGATCGGCGCCGAGGTCGGGGGCGCGAACCGGCAGCCTGGCACGTTCGCACAGGCGACGCATGCGCACGGCAAAGGCCGGTGGCATCAAGCCCAGGCGCACCGACAGCTCGCTCGCCAGCACCATGCCGCAGCCCACCGCCTCGCCGTGCAGCCATTGGCCATAGCCCGTCCCGGTCTCGATTGCGTGACCAAAGGTGTGGCCGAAGTTCAGGATGGCACGCAACCCTGTTTCGCGCTCGTCGCTGGCCACCACGGCGGCCTTGATCTCGCACGAGCGCTGCACGGCGTGGGCCAGCGCGGTCGGCTCGCGTGCCAGCAATGCGTCCAGATGGGCCTCGATCCAGTCGAGAAACCCGGCGTCAGCGATCGGCCCGTACTTGATGACCTCGGCCAGACCGGCAGACAACTCGCGGTCTGGCAACGTGCGCAACGTGTCGAGATCGCAAACCACGCGCTGCGGCTGGTGGAACGCGCCGATCATGTTCTTGCCCAGCGGATGGTTGATCGCAGTCTTGCCGCCGACCGACGAATCGACCTGCGCCAGCAGCGTGGTCGGCACCTGCACGAACGGCACCCCGCGCATGTAGCAGGCCGCGGCAAAGCCGGCCATGTCGCCGACGACGCCGCCACCCAGCGCGAACAGCACGGTCTTTCGATCACAACCCTCCCCGAGCAGGCGCTCGAAGATCAGGTTCAGCGACGCCCAGTCCTTGTGCGCCTCGCCGTCGGGCAGTTCGAGCGTAAGCACTCGCCGGAAGTGTGGCGCGAGCGCCTGCTGCAGCGCCGCGGCATACAGTGCCGCCACGGCAGGGTTGGAGACAATCAGCGCCGTATGCGCGGCGGGCAGTCCGGACCAGGCCGTCGCATCGTGCAGCACGCCGGCGCCGATGACGATGTCGTAACTGCGTTCGCCAAGGGCGATCGGTACGGCGCGTGTTGGCAGTGCTGCGGGGCTCGGCATGGCGCCGAGTTTACGGGTGCTCGCCGGCCCGGACGTTCGCTGCCGGCACCACCCCGGCCAACTCGAGTTGCATCAGGACCATATTGACCAGCGAGTGCACCGATGGCCGCCCGGTCTCGATCACGAAGTGGGCCGTGCTGCGATACAGGGGGTCCCGATCCTGGAATAGCGCGCGCAGGCGGCGCACCGGATCGGTTGAACCCTGCAGCAGCGGCCGATGCGTGTCGTGCCGCAGGCGCCGCGCGAGGTCCTCAGGCGTGGACCGCAGGTAGACCACCGTCGTGCGCGAGCGCAGGGCCTGCCGGTTCGTTTCACGCAAAACCGCGCCGCCACCCGTCGCGATCACGTGTGCGGCCAATTGCGTGACCTCGTCGATCACCGCCTGCTCAACATCGCGGAACGCCGCTTCGCCCTGCGTTTCGAAGTAGTCGCGGATCGAGCAGCCGATGCGCTGCTCGATCAGATGATCGGTATCGATAGACGGCAACCCGAGATGCTTGGCCACATGACGCCCGACCGTGGACTTGCCACTGCCGGGCATGCCGACGAGGGCGATGGACGCCCGCGTAACGGCGCTCTCGGGCACCGGAGACTCTACGCGCTAACCGTCAGCGCACGACGCTGCGCTCGGTTACGACGCGCGGCGTGAGGAAGACGAGCAACTCGGTTCGCGAGGTGTCCCGCGTCCTCGTCTTGAACAGGTTACCCAAGACCGGCACGTCGCCCAAGACCGGGACCTTGGTCTCCGACGACGACTCGTTCTGCTCGAAGATGCCCCCGATCACGACCGTGCCTCCGTTCTCGACGAGGACCTCGGTCCTCACCTCTTTGACGTTGATCTCACGGCCCAGCGCGGTGAGCGTGCCCAGGCTGTCCTTGTTGATCTTCACCGTGAGGATCACGTTGCCCTCCGGCGTGATTTGTGGCGTCACGTCCAGCTTCAAGGTGGCCTCGACGAATTCCACCGCCGTCGCCCCGGAACTCGTCGACTTCTGGAACGGAATCTTGGTGCCCTGGCTGATGAAGGCGTTCTTCTGATCGGCCGTGATGATGCGCGGGCTCGAGACAACCTTGCCCTTGCCATCGGCCTCCAAGGCAGAAATCTCCAGGTTGAGGTAACGCGTTGCGCCACTGTTGAACAGTGAGACAGCAAACGTCGCCGGGTCATAGCCGCCCTGGCCTGTTGCTGGCAGATTCACGAACGGCGAGGAGTCCAGGATGCCCCCGGTCGGGCTGCCTCGGCCGGGACCGGTGACGGCACCCACTGCAACCCGATGCAGGCCGCCAGACAGGTTTTGCGCCGCACCACCCAATCTGATGCCAAGTGACTTGCCGAACGTGTCATTCGCCTCGACGATGCGCGCCTCGATCAGCACCTGCCGCACCGGAATGTCGATCTTGGCGATCAACGCCTGGATCTCTTCCAGCTTGGACGGGATGTCGGTGACGAACAACTGATTGGTGCGCTGCTCGGAGATCACACTGCCGCGCGGCGACAGGATGCGTGACGACTGCCCGGTCGTGCCTGCACCGATGCCTTGCCCCGTCAGCCCCTTGGCCACGTCGTCAGCCTTGGCGTAGTTGAGCTGGAAACTCTGCGTGCGCACCGGCTCCAGGTCGGTCTTCTTCTTGCTCGCCTCGAGTTCGGCCTGCTCCTTGATCGCCAGTTCGTCCTTCGGTGCGATCCAGATCACGTTGCCGCTCTTGCGCAGGCCCAGGCCCTTGGCCTGCAGGATGATGTCGAGCGCCTGGTCCCACGGTACATCTTTCAGCCGCAGCGTTAGGTTGCCGGTGACGGTGTCGCTGGTGACGACGTTGAAGTTGGTGAAGTCGGCGATCACCTGCAACAGCGAACGCACTTCGATGTTCTGGAAGTTCAGGCTCAGCTTCTCGCCCTGGTAGCCGGGGCCCTGCGTCAGCTTGTTCGGGTCGACGCGCACCGGCCGCACTTCGAGCACGAACTGGTTGTCGCTCTGGTAGGCACTGTGCTCCCAGTTGCCACGCGGCTCGACGACCATGCGCACGCGGTCGCCGCTTTGCGTCGTCGTCACGGTTTGCACCGGAGTGCCGAAGTCGGTCACGTCGAGCCTGCGGCGCAGGCTGTCGGGCACGGCCGAGCGCAGGAACTCGACCACCAGGCCGGTGCCCTGTTGGCGGATATCGACACCGACCTGGCTCGTGGGCAGGCTGACGATGACTCGGCCGGCGCCGTCGGCACCCCGTCGGAAGTCGATTTCACGCAACGCCAATTGTTCGCGATTCTGACTCGGCGCGAAGTTGCCGGTCGGCGCGGCCGCGGTTGTCGCTGGGATAGCAGTTTGAGCTGCGGAAGTGCTGTCGACGATGATCAGCAGCGCCTTGCCGTCGATCTGCGCGCGGTAGGTCGCGGCCTGTTTCAGATTGAGCACCAGGCGCGTACGGTCACCGGCCTGCGCCACGTTGATCGATCGCAGATTGCCCTGGTTGAGTTCGACCGAAGGCCGCCCAAGCGCACTGCCGACGCCCGGCAGGTCGATAGCGATGCGCGGTGGCGCCTGCACCACGAAGCCAGCCGGCACCGCGCTGAGCGCTTCGCTCAGTTCGACGCGTACCACCTCACTGCCCGCCTGCTGGCTGCTGGTGATCGACTGGATCACGCTCTGCGCCAGGGCCACGGCCGGTACGCCCATTGACAGCACCAGTGCTGTGCCCCATGCCCGCCACTTCTTCATGATGCGCCTCTCCTTCGGATTCTTCATCGCGCCCCCCGCTCCAGCAGTTGCAGCGTGCTGTTGCGCTCGATCCACTCGCCGGCAGCGTCCTGCACCACCTCGCGCAGCACGAGGTCTGCCTCGCTGATGCGCAGGATGCGGCCATAGTTCTGGCCCATGTAGTCGCCCACCTTCACCTGGTAGAGCAGCCCGTCGACGCGCAACAGCGCGAACGGGCGGCCCTGTTTGTTGACACTGCCGACCATCGCCATGCTGTCGAGCGGATAGGCTTCCAACGGCTCCTTGCGCCGCTTCAGTTCAGCAGCCAGCAGGGAACTCGGTGCACGTTCGTCACGCTTGAGTGCTACCGCCAGCTTTTGCGTGCTGAACGGCTCCACCGCGTCTGCAGCGGCGTAGGGCTGCGGATCGTATTTCTTCGGCGGCTGCAGTGGCGGCACGTTCGGCTTGACCTCGCGGCGCTGCTGCTCCATCCATTGCTGCAGTTCGTCGAGGTCGGCGCCACACCCGGCCAGCGCCGTCGCGGCCGCCAGTGCCAGGATGGCGCGCGACACAAGCCCAGCCGAGGGGCGGCGGATCATGCGATTCATTTCTTGGCCCCCGCTGCCGGCTTCTTCTGTGCCGCGACTTCACTCGCGTCGAGGTATCGGTAGGTGCGGGCAACCGCATCCATCGAAAGGCCGCCACCGCCGTCGCGCTGCACCCCGGAGATCTGCAGGTCGTGCAGCGTGACGATGCGCGACAGGTTCGCGACGTCGGCCGTGAAGGCACCGATGTCGTGGTAGCGGCCGGTGACGCGAATCGAGATCGGCAATTCGGCGTAGTAGTCCCGCACCGCCACCGCGCCCGGGCGGAACAGTTCGAACTGCAGGCCGCGACCGATGCCGGCCTGGTTAATGTCGGTCAGCAGCGCGTCCATCTCGGCCTTGCCGGGCAGTTGCTTCTCGAGCTGCGTCACGTACTCCTCGACTTGCTGTTTCTGTTTGCGCAACTCGGGCAGGTTGACGGCTTGCGCGAGCTTGCCGCGGTAATCCTGTCGCAGCGCGGGCTCTTTGTTGCGCTCGGCGGTCAACTCGTCGGTCTTGTCGGACAGCAACAACAACCAGGCGAGCAGCACCACCATGGCGCCCAAAAGCAGCCAGGTGGTGACCTTCGGCAGCAGCGGCCACTGGCCCGGCTGCTTTGGATCGAGGCCGCGGAACTGGGAAGCGGCCGATTCGAACGATGCGCCGATGTCTAGACCGCGTTTTTTGGACTGGGTGGCCATGGTGGTGCGACCTCAGGAGGCTTTGGCGGCCGCTGGCGGCGCGCTCGCCGCTGCGGCGGCCGGGTTGGGTGCTTGTGGACGCTTGATCGCGACGCGCATCGAGAAGTTGTACGCGCGCTGGCGCCCCCCTCCCTGCGCCGCACCGGCCGTGATCTCGACCAACTCGGGCTTCTCGAGCCAAGGTGAGTTGTAAAGCGTGTTGCGCAGGAACTCCGAAACCCGTTCGTTGGACTGCGCAACGCCGGTCACCGCCACCACTTGGCCGGTCTGGCGGATCGCATTGAGGTACACGCCGTCGGGGGTTTGCTTGACCAGCTCGTTGAGCAGGTACACGGGAATGTTGCGGTTGGTCTGCAGGTCTTCGACAGCCTTCTGCCGCGCCTTCAGCGCCTCGATCTCGGCACGCAAGTTGGCGATGTCCTTGATCTGCGCCTCGAGCTTCGTTATCTCTGCGCTCAGAAATGCGTTGCGCTCCATCTGGGCGGACTTCTGCTGCTCGAGCACCGCGTACCAGAGGCCAGCGACGAGCACACCGCCCACCGCGCCGAGCGCCAAGCCGGTGAAATACGCCGCCTTGCGCCGCTTTCGCTTCTCTTCCCGATGGGGAAGTAGGTTGATGAGGATCACAGCATGAACCTCCGCATCGCCAGCCCGCAGGCGGTCAGGTAGGACGGTGCCTCGCGGCGGACCTTGTTCTCACGCACCGAGCCGCCGAGCTTCATGTGCTCGAACGGATTCACGACCATCGACGCAAAGCCCGTCAGATCAGTGACCCGCTCCTTCAAGCCGGGCAGCGTGGCGGTGCCTCCGGCAAGCATCACGTAATGAACCTTGTGATGCGGCGTGCTCGTGAAGAAGTACTGCAGCGCACGGCCAATCTCCTGCGAAAGGCTGTCGACAAAGGGGCCGAGGATCGACGACTCGTAGTCTTCGGGCAGATCGCCGCCGAGCTTCTTCAACTCCGCCTCTTCGAACGAGAAGCCGTACTGGCGCGAAATCAACTGGGTCAACTGCGAACCCCCGAAGGCCTGGTCGCGGTCATACAGCATTTCGTCGTCGCGCAACACCTTCAAACTGGTGGTGTCGGCGCCGATCTCGAACAGCGCCACCAAGGCGTCCTTGCCCTCGTTGGGCAGCGCTTTAATGATGCGGCTCATCGCCAACCTGGACGCATGGCTCTCGATGTCGAGGACCACCGGCTTCAGCCCCGCAGCTTCGGCGAGCCCCTGGCGGTCCTGCACGCGATCCTTGCGCGACGCCGCGATCAGCACCTCGACATCACCGACCGACGTCGGGCTCGGCCCGATGACGCAAAAATCCAGGCTGACCTCGTCGAGTGAAAACGGGATGTACTGGTTGGCCTCGCTCTCGACCTGCAACTCAAGTTCTTCCTCGCGCAGCCCCGCGGGCAGCATGATTTTCTTGGTGATCACTGCCGACTGCGGCATGGCCATCACCACGTTCTTGGTTCGCGTACCGCTCTTGGTGACCACGCGTCGAACGGCGTCCGCGACTTCATCGAACTTCTCGATCTGCCCATCGGTGATCCAGCCTTTTTCGAAAGGCTCCGAGGCAAAACGTTCCACGATGAATTCGCCCGCAGGGCTCTGGCCCAACTCGACCAGCTTGACGCTGGAGGTGCTGATGTCGAGCCCGATCATCGACGGGTGTGCGCGGCCTAACAGCGAGTCGACAAAGCTCACGAGAATCCCCTCCAAGTGCACCGCCAAACGCGGGCGATCCGCACTCTGGACTGTTAAGAAGTTACTTGAATGCTAGCAGTAAAGCCTTTGAGCGCCCAAGAAAAAGGCACGCTTTTCGGCCCTGCGTCGTTGTGTATCTCCGACGTGCACGACGCGTCTTCCGATGCACCTTGACACGGCCTGCTCAATGGCTTCATGGGGTAAGCCCTGAGGGCGACGTCACGGTACGAGAAGCAGTTCACAGTTCGCCACAGGCATTGGGAACCCGCTTCCTATAATCGCCGCAGCCATTGCTGGCGCGCCACCGGCGGCACCCGTCGCCCGACCCTGTGAGCCTCGAAAACCGCCTCCCTTCCTGGGCCCCGTGGCTCGTGCGTCCGTTGGCATGGGCCCTGGGATTGCTGGTGACGTTGATGCTGCTGGTGATCTGCCTGGTGGCGATCGCGCTGGCCGTCGCATACCCGAACCTGCCGCCGATCACCAGCCTCACCGAGTACCGGCCCAAACTGCCGCTGCGCATGTACTCCGTCGACGGCGTACTGCTCGGCGAGTTCGGCGAAGAGCGACGCAGCTTCGTACCGATTGCGCAGATTCCCAAGGTCATGAAGGATGCCGTGCTGGCAATCGAGGACGCGCGGTTTTACGACCACGGTGGCGTCGACTACATCGGCATGCTGCGGGCCGGGCTGGCGCAGCTCAACGAAGCCCGCAGCCAGGGCGCGTCGACGATCACGATGCAGGTGGCGCGCAACTTCTACCTGTCGACCGAGAAGACGCTCACGCGCAAGATCTACGAGGTGCTGCTGACCTGGAAGATCGAAAGTCAGCTGACGAAGGACCAGATCCTCGAGGCGTACATGAACCAGATCTTCCTTGGCCAGCGCGCCTATGGCTTTGCCGCTGCCGCGGAAACCTACTTCGGCAAGCCGCTGAAAGACGTGACGGTGGCCGAGGCGGCGATGCTTGCGGGCCTGCCGAAGGCGCCCTCGGCCTACAACCCCATCGTCAACCCGAAGCGCGCGACGATCCGTCAGCAACACATCATCGACCGCATGGTCGACAACGGCTTCATCACTGCCGCGCAGGCCGCCGCCGCGCGCGCGGAAAAGCTGCGCTACCGCACCCAGTCGGAGCTGCCGGCGCACGCGGAATACGTCGCCGAGACGGCGCGCCAGCTGGTTTTCGCGCAATACGGCGAGGAGTCGTACACGCGGGGCCTCAACGCAACGCTGACCATCAATGCGGCCGATCAGGTCGTGGCCTACCGCGCGCTGCGCCGTGGCCTGATGGAGTTCGAGCTGCGCCAGGTCTACCGCGGTCCCGAGGCCCACGTCGATCTGCCCACGGACCCGGCCGCGATCGATACGCGGGTCGCCGAGGCGCTGGCCGACCATCCCGATAACGACGACCTGCGCGCCGCCGTCGTGCTCGAGGCGTCACCTCGCAAGGTGGTCGCGGTGCTGCAGGACGGCGAGGAAGTCACCGTCACCGGCGACGGACTGCGGCCGGTGGCCTCGGGGCTGGGTGACAAGGCCGCGCCACAGAAGCAGATTCGCCGCGGCGCGGTTGTCCGCGTGTTGAAAAATGCCAAGGGCCAGTGGTCGCTGACGCAGGTGCCCGAAGTCGAAGGTGCCTTCGTGGCACTCGATCCTGCGACCGGCGCGATCCGCGCGATGGTAGGCGGCTTCGACTACGGCAAGAGCAAGTTCAACCACGTCACACAGGCTTGGCGCCAGCCGGGGTCGAGCTTCAAGCCGTTCATCTACTCCGCCGCGCTCGAGAAGGGCTTCACGCCGGCCACCGTGGTCAACGACGCGCCGTTGTTCTTCGACGCCGGCACGACAGGTAGCCAACCGTGGGAACCGAAGAACTACGACGGTACCTTCGAGGGCCCGATGCCGCTCAAGCGCGGCTTGGCCAAGTCGAAGAACATGATTTCGATCCGCGTGCTTCAGGCCATCAGCCCGCCCTTCGCGCAGGAGTGGGCTACGCGTTTCGGCTTCGAGGCCGAAAAGCATCCCGCCTACCTGACGATGGCCTTGGGTGCCGGGTCGACCACACCGCTGCAGATGGCCAGCGCGTATGGGGTCTTCGCCAGCGGCGGCTACCTCGTGGCGCCACGCCTGATCGAGCGCCTGACCGACAGCCAGGGTCGCGTGCTGCTGCAGGCCGCCCCCTCCAGGCTCGATGAGTCGATGCGGACGCTCGATGCGCGCAATGCCTTCGTGATGACCAGTTTGCTGCAGGAAGTGACGCGGTCGGGCACTGCCGCGCGCGCGCAAGCCAGCCTCAAGCGCACCGACGTGTACGGCAAGACGGGCACCACCAACGACTCGATGGACGCCTGGTTCGCGGGCTGGCATCCAAGCGTGGTGGCGGTGGTCTGGATTGGCTACGACACCCCGAAGAAGCTCGGCGACCGCGAAACCGGCGGCGGCCTCGCGCTGCCGGTGTGGATCGAATTCATGGCCCAGGCCCTCAAAGGCGTACCGGTGCGGGACGCGGTGCCACCGGAGGGGGTGATCAACGTCGGCGGTGACTGGACTTACGAGGAGTACGCCCACGGCGCCGGTATTGGCAGCCTGGGTCTGGAGGAGCAGGCGCCGGCGCCACCGACCGAGGACGAGCGCAAGGGCATCCTCGACCTGTTCCGTAATTGAACCGCCGAGGCGGCGCCCCGGTCAGAACACAAGCGTACAGGCCGCTTGCGCGCTGGCTTCGTCGGACAGACGCGCAAAGAATTCGACGCCGTCGCGCGTGTCGCGCCAGGCGTCGTCGACGAAGCGGAAGTGGTAACCGCCGCCCCTTGCCGCGAGCCACAGCTCGTGCAACGGCGGCTGGGTATTGACGACGATACGGCTGCCACCGGGAAAGGCCAATTCGAGCAAGCCACCCGTGCGCTGGCTGTCGATGTCGATCACATCGGCCTGTAGCCAGCGATCGACGGTCGCTTCGATGCGCGCCAGCACCGCCGCCGTCAGTCGGTGGTACTCGGTGTCGGACAGCGGCGTGGCTTGCATAGAATCTTCAGCATGACGTTCGTTCGCAAGACCAGTGTAGCGGCGCCCCGAGCGACCCCGCAGCGAACAGGGCTGCGACGCACCGCGCCAGCCCTGCTTTTGGCGACGCTGCTGGCAGCCTGCGGCCAGAAGGGTCCTTTGACGCTGGCGGCCCCCGCGCCCGCATCGGCGGCGTCCGCAGTGGCGGCGCCGCGATGACGCCGCTGCCCGGTGCGCCCTTTCTGGCGTGGCGCGGCACGCAGCTCTGCGTCGAGGGTCTGAGTCTCGACGCGTTGGCCCGCGAACACGGCACGCCGCTGTACGTCTATTCGCGCCAGGCGATGCTGGCCGCGCTGGCCGCCTACCGACAGGCACTGACCGGCCGGGCCCACCTGATCTGCTACGCCATGAAGGCCAACTCGACATTGGCCGTGCTGCAAACGTTCGCGCGGGCCGGCTGCGGCTTCGACATCGTCTCGGCAGGCGAACTCGCACGGGTGCTCGCCGCCGGCGGCGACGCCGCCAAGGTGGTGTTCTCCGGCGTCGGCAAGCAGCGCCACGAAATGCGCCGCGCGCTCGAGGCGGGCGTCAAATGCTTCAACGTCGAAAGCGTCGCCGAGCTGCACACCTTGTCCGACGTCGCCGTCGAACTGGGCCGACAAGCGCCGGTCAGCCTGCGGATCAACCCCGACGTCGACGCGAAGACGCATCCCTACATCTCGACGGGCCTGAAGGGCAACAAGTTCGGCATCGCGCACGATCAGGCGCTGGCGGCATACCGCCAGGCTGCCAGACTGCCGGGGCTGGAAGTGGTCGGTATCGATTGCCACATCGGTTCACAGATCACCGCGATCGAGCCCTACCTCGACGCGCTCGACCGCCTGCTCGACCTCGTCGAGGCGCTCGAGGCCGAGGGCATCCGCATCGGCCACCTCGATGTCGGCGGCGGTCTGGGCATCACCTACAGCGACGAAACGCCGCCCGACGCGGGGGTGCTGGTGGCGCGGCTGTTGGCGCGCATCGATGCGCGCGGCCACGGCCAGCGCGAATTGCTGTTCGAACCCGGTCGTTCGCTGGTCGGCAACGCCGGCGTGCTGGTCACGCAAGTCCTGGTGCTCAAGCCCGGTGAACAGAAGAACTTCTGCATCGTCGATGCGGCGATGAACGACCTGGTGCGCCCGGCCATGTACGACGCCTACATGGGCATCGTGCCGTGCACGCAGCGCCAATCCGGCGCCGAGCTGAGGGCCTGGGATGTCGTCGGCCCGGTCTGCGAGTCGGGCGACTGGCTGGGCCGCGACCGCCTGCTCGACGTCCGGCCGGGTGACCACCTCGCGGTCCTGTCAGCCGGCGCCTACGCCATGAGCATGGCCAGCAACTACAACAGCCGACCGCGCGCTGCGGAGGTGATGGTCGACGGCAAGCGCGCCTTCGTCATCCGCGAGCGCGAGAGCGTCGACGAGCTGTTTGCCCGCGAGAAGCTGATCGACTGAACCGCCGCGTCGTCAGAGTCGGCCTTCCTCGACGGCGTGACAGGCGACCTGGATGCCCATGAAGGCCGTCAGTGCCGGCCGCTCCTGCGAGCAACGCGCATCGGCATGCGGGCAGCGCGGATGGAACGCGCAGCCGCTCGGCGGATTCAGCGGATTGGGCACCTCGCCCTGCACCGGCGTGCGGGCGCGCCCGCTCATGTGGATGTCGGGAATCGCATCGAGCAGCATCCGCGTGTAGGGATGCCGTGGCGTGCCGAAAAGATCGGCCTTGTCGGCTAACTCGACCAGGCGGCCGAGATACATCACGCCGACCTGGTCTGACACATGGCGCACCACCGCCAGGTTGTGCGAGATGAACAGGTACGTCAGGCCGCGCTGGCGCTGCAGGTCCTTCATGATGTTGAGCACCTGGGCCTGTACCGACACGTCGAGCGCCGACGTCGGCTCGTCGCACACCAGGAACTCCGGCTGCGTGGCCAACGCGCGAGCAATCGAGATGCGCTGGCGCTGGCCGCCAGAGAACTGGTGCGGGAACTTCTCGACATCCGCCGCCGCCAGGCCCACCGATTGCAGCAACGCGGCGACCTTCTCGCGCAATGCCGTGCGATCGGCCACCAAGCCGTGCTCGGTGAGCGGTTCGCCGACGATGTCCTGCACCTTCCAGCGCGGATTCAGGCTGGCATACGGATCTTGGAAGATCATCTGCATGCGCCGGCGCATGATGCGCAGTTGGGCCTTGTCGGCGGTGCCGTGGGTGTCCTTGCCGTCGAATTGCACGCTGCCACGCGTCGGGCTGTGAAGCCCCACCAGCAGCCGCGCGACCGTGCTCTTGCCGCAACCCGACTCGCCGACCAGCGCCAGCGTCTGGCCGCGCCGGATCGCAAAGCTGACGCCGTCGACCGCGTGCACGAACTGGCGCGGCTTGCGCTCGACGACGCGGTTGAGCCACGGCGCCGAAACGTCGAAGGTCTTCGCGAGGTCCTTGACCTCGACCAGCGATTTCATGTCCGCCCCTCGCCCGATGGATACATGGGCCGGTCCCTTGGGCCCGGCGGGGGCTCCATCGTGGCCCATGGGGCGCGAGCCGGCTTGGGGCGGCACGGCCCTCGCGTCACGTTCAAGCGACCCTCCGCTGGCCTTCGGCCACCAGCCAGCAGGCGGCGCGGGTCGGGCCGGCGTCGGCCAGGTCCGGGCGGGCCTGCCGGCAACGGTCGAAGACATGCGGACAGCGCGGGTTGAAGGCGCAGCCGGCAGGAATGGCGTTCAGGCGCGGCATCGCGCCGTCGATCTGCAGCAGGCGTTCGCGCTCCACGTCCATCGCCGGGATCGACCCCATCAAGCCGACCGTGTACGGATGCGACGGGCGGTGGATGACATCGGCCACCGGGCCGACCTCGACGATGCGCCCGGCATACATCACCACGACGCGATCGCAGGTTTCGGCGATCACGCCCATGTCGTGCGTGACCAGCATGACTGCCGCGCCATGCTCTCTGCACAGGCGCCGAATCAGCGCAATGATCTGCGCCTGGATCGACACGTCGAGGGCCGTGGTCGGTTCGTCGGCGACGATCAGCTGCGGTTCGGCGGCGAGCGCCAACGCGATCACCACGCGCTGGCGCATGCCGCCGGAAAACTGATGCGGGTACTGGTCGATGCGCTGCTCGGCGGCCGGGATGCCGGTCTCCTGCAGCAACTTGATCGCCCGCGCACGCGCCTGCGCTTCGTTGAGCGGCAGGTGCGTGCGAATCGTTTCGATCAATTGGCGCCCGACCGTGTACAGCGGGTTCAGCGAAGTCAGCGGATCCTGGAAGATCGCACCGATGCGGCGGCCGCGGATGGCGCGCATCTGCTCGTAGGGCAGGTTGTCGATGCGCTGGCCGGCGAGCCGGATTTCGCCGCCGGCGATGCGCCCGGGTGGGTCGAGCAGACCGATGATGGCCGAGCCGGTGAGCGACTTGCCGGCACCGGACTCGCCGACGACGCCGAGCACCTCGCCAGGGGAGATCGAGAACGAGATGTCGTCGAGCGCCAGCAGCGTACCGCGGCGCGACGGAAACTCGACGCGCAGGTGACGGACCTCGAGCAGCGGTGCCGTCATCATCGCCCGCCGGGCCGCCCCGAGGGCGATGAGCGCCCCCCGGGGGGCAGCAAACGGAGTGCGCGTGGGGGCACATCAGCGCAGCCTCGGGTTCAGGGCGTCGCGCAGCCAGTCACCGAGCAGGTTCACCGACAGCGCGATCAACACCAGCATCAACCCCGGGAAGATCGTGATCCACCATTCGCCGGAAAACAGGAAATCGTTGCCGATGCGGATCAGCGTGCCGAGCGAGGGCTGGGTCGGCGGCACGCCGACGCCGAGGAACGACAGCGTGGCCTCGGTCAGGATGGCAGTCGCGACCTGGATCGTCGCCAGCACCAGCACCGGCCCGAGCACGTTGGGCAGCACATGCCTGACCATGATGCGCAGCGGTGGCACGCCGGTCACCCGAGCGGCCTGGACATATTCCTTGTTGCGCTCGACCAGCGTCGAGCCGCGCACGGTGCGCGCGTATTGCACCCAGCCGGGCAGCGCGATCGCGAACACCAGCACCGCAAAGGCCAGCGTGTCGTGAGCGTTGGGAAACAGCGCGCGGCCCACGCCGTCGATCAGCAGCGCGATCAGGATCGACGGAAACGACAGCATCACATCGCACACGCGCATGATGAACGCATCGGTCTTGCCGCCGGCAAAGCCGGACAGCAGACCCAGACCGACGCCGAACACCACCGACAGCAGCACCGACGCCACGCCGACCAGCAGCGAAATGCGCGCGCCATACATCAGCGCCGACAGGATGTCACGGCCTTGGTCGTCGGTGCCCAACACGTACTTGGCGCTGCCGCCTTCGGACCAGGCCGGCGGCAGCCGCGCGTCGCTGAGTTCGAGCGTGGCGAGATCGAACGGGTTGTGCGGCGCCACCCAACCGGCGAACAGGGCGCAGAAGACGCAGACGAACGCCACCGCCGCCGCACCGATCGCCACAGGCGACGCGCGAAAGCTGTGCCAGACATCGCCGTCGAAAAAGCGCGCGAGCGCCGCATGGCCCATCACTTCACGCTGACCCACTTGAAGAACATTCGGTTGTCGGGCAACTGCACGACGCTGGCGTTGTTCTTGACGCCCCATGCCAGCGCCTGCTGGTGCAGCGGAATGTGGCCGATGTCGTCCTGGTGGATCCTGAAGGCCTCGCGGATCGCCTCGTTGCGTTTGACCGCATCGGTCTCGCTTTGCACCTTGGCCGTCAGTTCGTCGAGTTTCGCGTTGCTGTAGGCGCCGAGGTTGAATTGCCCCTGGCCCTTCTCGGTCGGCGAGGCCATCAAGTTGTAGAGCGCGTCGTGCGCATCGGTGGTGCTGGGTGTCCAACCGAGCAGGTAGAAGCTGGTGTCACGGCGCAGGATCTTCGGGAAGTAGGTGTTCTTGGTCTCGGCCTGCAGATTGACCTTGACGCCGATGCGCGCCAGGTTGGCTGCCACCGCCTGGCAGATCGGCGAGTCATTGACGTAACGATCATTCGGGCAGTTCATGCCGACCTCGAAGCCATTGGGGTAGCCGGCGTCGGCCAGCAGCTTCTTGGCTCCGTCCGGGTCGTACGGCAGGCGCTTGTTCATGTCGGGCTGGAAGCCGCGCACGCCAGGGCCGATCATCAGTGCCGTCGGCGTGGCCGCATTGCGCATCACGCGCGACTTGATGGCCTCGATGTCGATCGCCTGGAAGAAGGCCTGCCGCACGCGCTTGTCCTTGAACGGGTTCTTGCCCTTGACGTTGGAGAACAGCAGTTCATCGCGCTTCTGGTCCATGCCGAGGAAAATGGTTCGCAGCTCGGGGCCTTGCAGCACTGCGAACTTGCCCGCGGCCTTGACGCGCTCGACGTCCTGCAGCGGCACCGGCTCCATCACGTCGATCTCGCCCGACAGCAGTGCAGCCACGCGGGTGGCATCGGAGCCGATCGGTGTGAAGACGACTTCGTCGACGTTGCCCTCGACCTTGTCCCAGTACGCGAAGTTGCGCACGATCACGGTGCGCGTCGACGGCTGGCGCTCCTTCAGTCGGTACGGACCGGTGCCGTTCGCCCTGAACGACGCGGTGTTCTCGACGCCTTTGCGTCGGTCGACCGGGCGCTCGGCCTTGTTGTCCTCGCACCATTTCCTGCTCATGATGTACAGGCTGGTGAGCGTATCGGGCAGGATCGGGAACGGTGCGTTGGTCTCGATTTCGACCGCGTTGTCCCCGCTCTTGCGAACGGCCTTGATCGGCGCGGTATAGCCCTTCATGTCGGAGCCGTCGGTCGCACCGCGCTCGAACGTGAACACCACGTCGTCGGCCGTGAATGGCGTCCCATCATGAAACTTCACGCCCCGGCGCAATTCGAAACGCCAGACGGTCGGCGCCGTCTGCCTCCACTGCGTGGCCAGCGCCGGCACCAACTGCATGTCCTTGCCGCGAGCCACCAAGGCTTCGTAGATGTTGCCGGTGAAGCTGAGTTGCAGCGTTTCATTGAGCGAATGCGGGTCCATCGACTGCACGTCGCCGACGTCGGCCACACGCAGTGTGGCGGCCTGCGCGGCACCCCAGGTCAAAGCCACGGCGGCGGCAAGCAGCGTTCTTGTGAATCGGCCCATCTTGAGTCTCCTTCGGTTAACGATCGACGGTCATTGGAAGCGATCGCTCCACCAGCGATGCGAACAGCGCGGCACCGAGCGGCAGCACCTCGTCATTGAAGTCGTAGCGCGTGTTGTGCAGAAAGCAGCCGCCGCCCTGACCCAGGCGCAGGTAGGCGCCGGGCTTGACCTGCAGCATGAACGAGAAGTCCTCGGAACCCATGCTCGGCGGCAGCACGCGCAACACCTTGTCTTCACCGACCAGCGCGGCGGCAGTATCGGCGGCGAACTCGGCCTCCGCCGCGCTGTTGATGGTGGCCGGGTAAGAGCGGCGGTAGTGCAGCGTGGCCGTGGCACCGAAGGCCACGGCCACCGAGTCGACCAGCCGCGACAGCCGCTCCTCGATCATGTCCTGCACCTCGGGCCGGAAGCTGCGAACGGTGCCGACCAGGCGCGCCTCGCGCGGGATCACGCTGTAGGCGCCCGGGTCACCGGCCTGCATCGAGCACAGGCTGACGACCGCACTGTCGATGGGGCTGACATTGCGCGACACCAGGCTCTGCGCCGCAGTGATGATGTGTGCAGCCACCAACACCGGATCGACCGCCAGGTACGGGTGCGCACCGTGGCCACCCTTGCCATGCACGACGATTTCGATGCGGTCGGCCGCGGCCATCATCGGCCCCGGGTTGACGCCGATGTGTCCGGCCGGCAATTGCGGCCAGTTGTGCATCGCGTAGACCGATTCGACCGGGAAGCGCTCGAACAGGCCATCGTCGATCATCGCCTTGGCGCCGGCGAAGCCCTCTTCACCAGGCTGGAAGATCAGCACCGCGCCGCCGGCAAAGCGCCGCGTTTCGGCGAGGTACCGTGCGGCGCCGACGAGCATCGTGGTGTGACCATCGTGCCCGCAGCCGTGCATCAGGCCGCGGGTGGTCGAGCGCCACGCGAAATCGTTCTCCTCTCCCATCGGTAGCGCGTCCATGTCGGCGCGCAGGCCGATCAGGCGCGGGCTCGCACGCTGCGCGCCGTGAATCACGCCGACGACGCCGGTCTTGCCGATGCCTTCGTGGATCTCGTCAACGCCCGCCGCGCGCAGCGCCGCGACCACGCGCGCCGCGGTGCGACGCTCCTCGAAGCCGAGCTCGGGGTGCGCGTGAAGGTCGCGCCGGAACGCCGTCAACTCGCCGTGCCAGCCGGCCAGCCGCTGATAGGCACCTGCGTGAGTGGTTGCCAAAGCCTGCAGCATCATCAGTGCCCCGCTGTCGATTTGTCGATGCGCAATCGCGGGTCGACCGCGAAATACAGCATGTCGACGATCAGGTTGATGACCACGAAGATCAGCGCGATCAGGCACAGGTAGGCAGCCATCACCGGGATGTCGGCGAACTGCACCGCCTGGATGAACAACAGCCCCATCCCGGGCCACTGGAACACGGTCTCGGTGATGATCGCAAAAGCGATCAGCGAGCCGAGTTGCAGCCCGGTGATGGTGATCACCGGCACCAGCGTGTTCTTCAGCGCATGGCCGAAGTAGACCGCGCGATCGGGCAGGCCGCGTGCGCGGGCGAACTTGATGTAGTCGGTGCGCAGCACCTCGAGCATCTCGGCACGCACCAGCCGCATGATCAGCGTGAGCTGGAAGATGCTGAGCGTGACGGCCGGCAGGATCAGGTGCTTCCAGCCATCGAGCGTGAACAGCCCGCTGGTCCATGCGCCCAGCGCCACCGTTTCGCCGCGACCGAAACTGGGCAGCACCTTGAGCGTGACCGCGAAGAAGAGAATCAACAGGATGCCGATCAGGAAGGTCGGCAGCGAAACGCCGAGCAGAGAGAAGGCCATCATTGCCTGCGCCAGGAAGTTGCCGCGCTTCAACGCCGCGTAGACGCCCATCGGGATGCCCAAGCTGAGTGCCAGCAATGCTGCGCCGAACGCCAGCTCGACAGTGGCCGGGAATCGCTCGACGATCAGCGCCGAGACCTTG
Organism: uncultured beta proteobacterium; assembly: GCA_963840805.1. Lineage (GTDB taxonomy): Bacteria > Pseudomonadota > Gammaproteobacteria > Burkholderiales > Burkholderiaceae_C > CADEEN01. Next base: position 274,367 of record CAWJAJ010000017.1, read on the forward strand.
CGGCCCTGCCGCAGCGACAAGCCGAACTCACCCTGCAGTGCGTTGCCGACGAAGGCCGCGAACTGCACCGGGAACGGTTTGTCCAGGCCGAGGTCGGCACGCAACTGCACACGCTGCTCGGGTGTCGCGTCCTGCCCGAGCAGGTTGGTGACCGGGTCACCGACATACTGGAAGAGCATGAAGGCGATGAAGGCCACCGTGAGCATCACCATAACAGCCTGGGCCAGCCGGCGGAGGATGAAGACGATCATGGTCGGGGGCCCGCCGCGGCGCCGGTGCGATGTTCAGTTGACCTTCACGCTGCGCATGTCGATCCGGTTGTCTGCGCGGTGATAGAGCTCGATGTTCCTCTTCATCGCCCAGGGGATCACCTGGTTGTGAAGCGGGATATGCGAGACATCCTGGTGCGACAGCAACAATGCCTGCTCGATCAGCGCATTGCGGTTCTTCTGGTCGACCTCTTTCTTGATGCGCTCGACCAGCGCATCCATCTGCGGGTTGCTGTAGCGGCCGACGTTGTAGTTGCCGTCACCCTGGGCACCGACCGAGCGCACCAGCGATTGCAGTGAGTACAGCGCGTCGAACGTCGGCACGCCCCAGCCGAGCATGTAGATGCTGGCTTCATAGCGCTGGATCATCGGGAAGTAGGTCACCAGCGGCAGCGTACGCAGCTTGGCCTTGATGCCGACTCGGGCCCACATCGCGGTCACCGCCTGGCAGATCTCCTCGTCGTTGATGTAGCGGTTGTTGGGGCACGCGAAGTCAACCTCGAAGCCGCCTGGGTGACCGGCTTCGGCGAGCAGCTTTTTCGAAGCCTCCACGTCGTAGGGCCAGCGCGCGTCGACCTTCTTCGTCCAGCCGTTGACCTGCGGTGCGATCAGTGCACCCGTGGGCTGCGACAGGCCGCGCATCGTCACGCGATGGAGGGTTTGGATGTCGATCGCCTGGTACAGCGCCTTGCGCACACGCGCGTCCTTCAGCGGGTTCGCGCCTTTCACATTGCTGCCCGGCAGCTCGTCCCGGTGCTGGTCCATGCCGAAAAAGATCGTGCGGTTTTCGGCACCGTCGACGACTTTCAAGTTGGCCGCGGTGCGCAGCTTGGGCAGATCGGCCGGCGACGGATCGAGCACCATGTCGACCTCGCCGGAGAGCAGTGCCGCAACGCGTGTGGCCTCCGCCTTGATCGGCGTGTAGACGATCTCGGTCAGGTTGGTTTCCGCCTTGCCCCACCAGTTGGGGTTCTTCACCAGCACCAGCTTCACATCCTGTTCCCAGTTCTTGAGCATGAACGGGCCGGTGCCATTGGCGTGGCGGTGCGCGAAATTCTCGTCCTTGGTCTTGATGTCTTTGGGTTCGAGCGACTTGTTCTTCTCTGCCCAGCCCTGGTCCATCATGCGCAGCTCGGTCATCTGCCGCAGCAGCACCGGGTTCGGGCCGTTCGTGAAGACATCGATGGTGGCATCGTCGACCTTGACGATGCGTTCGATGCCCTGCGTGTAGACACCATAGTTGGAAGTCTTGCTCATCGCCCGTTCGAGCGAGAACTTGGCGTCATCGGCGTTGAACGCCGCCCCGTCATGGAACTTGACGCCTTGGCGCAGCGTGATGCGCACTTGCGTCGGGCTGATCTGCCTGTATCCAGTCGCCAGCATGGGTTCGAGTTCGAATTTCTTGTTGTAGTAGAAGAGCGACTCGTACACCGCCGCGTGGATGCCATTGGCCAGGGCGTTGTTCTGCGAGTGGATATCCCAGGTCGGGATGTCGCTGGCGCTGGCCCACTTGAAGGTCTTGGCGAGGGTAGGCGCAGCGCTGAAGGCAGCGGCCACCGCCACGGCGGTCAGGCTCGATGCGGCGTTGCCAAACATCATCGACGCTCCAGAGTCCGAAAGAGCAGCATCTTCCGCAAATCGCGTGCCGACCGCCAAGGGGTCTAACCCGAGGCGCGCGCGTGCCATCGCCTCAGTGCAGCGTGATCTCGCCGTACCAGGTCTCGAGTGCCGAACCGGTGTTGTCGCCGTCGGTCATGACCGCCATGGCCTCGAGCGCGCCGGGGGTCTCGCCAAAGGCCAGGTGAAAGTCCTCACCGAGGTGACGGCGATAGTTGCGCCATCGGCGCAGGCCCGATTCACCAGACTCGACGACGATCTTGCGGATGCGGTCGCTGCGCGGATTCACGATCACGCTGCCCACCGGCAACCGTGCATCCCATACGTACATCAGCGTCGCGAACGGGGGTAGCTCCCCCGTCAGCGCATGCGCCAGATCGAATTGCATCTGGTTTCGCGCGGACAGTCGGCGAGTGTCGCCGGCAAACGCGAACACCACCCGTGCCGCCGCGTCTTCATGATCGACATCGGACACGTCACCGCGCGCCGGCACGGCCTGCACCCACCAAGAGAACTCCACTGCGCCGACGGCCTCGGGCGGACGCGCGACGTGCCGCCGCCACAGCGACGCCGAACCCGTCGCGCGCGCGGCCAACGCTCTGCGCCCATCCTTGTGTTCCCAGTGGTATTGCGTGGCCCGTTTGCCGGGCAGCGCGACGGCGTGCCATGCAGCCCCGTCGGCTCGATCCGCGGTCATCGGCGCAGTGGCGCACCCGCTCAACGCCACCGCGTTGCATCCCAGCCAGGCCGCCGCGACGCGCCGCCACGTCGAGCGAGCGAAGGCAGAAGTGTCAGACATCGCAAACGCCGTATGCAGGTCGAGCAGAAAGAGAAGAGCCGCCTCGAAGGCGGCCCCTTTGGCAGCGACGCGATCGCGTCAGAAGCGGTGACGGATACCGACCGCGAGGCCGGTCGAATCCGTGGCCGCACTGGCCGTCACGCCGCCGAGCGAGCCGGCTTGGCCGGGGGCGGCCTGGCCCAACCCCTTGTTGTCGAATCGCGTCACGACCGCATTCAGATCGGTACGCTTGGACAGCGCATAGCTATACGCGACGCCATACGAGGTGACGTCCGCATTGGCCGCCTTGCGGTCGTTGTAATTGTTGTATGCGACGTAGAACGTGTTCGGGCCGGTCTCGAACTTGTAGCCGATGTGCATCTGACGCGCATCCTGCTTCAGCGCAGTGGTGAAGGCCGACTGCACGAGTGCCGCGCCGGCAGCACCGACCAGTGGCGTCAGTCCTGCAGCGATCGTCGACACGCCCGCCGGGTTGTCATCCTTGATCTGACCGTACAGCGCGCTCACCTTGCCCGGGCCGAGGTCGAGTGAACCACCGATCACGGTCGACCGCAGTGATTTCAGGCCGACTTCGTTGTTCTGCTGGTTGTAGGCCGCACCCACGGCAAACCCGGCGCCCTTGTACATCGCCATCACACCGCCGAAGCGATTGGCCTTGCTGTTGCCAGCGACGTTGCCGAAGGCATACATCGCGTTAGCGGTGATCCCGCCCAACTGGATGCGGTATTGCAGTGCGTTACTGACCCGGATCGTGATGCTCGACGGCAGCGAACCGACCTGCCCCGCCGCGAGGCTGGACTGCGTGCCCAGCGTGTCGAACGTGGCCGACAACTCATACCCCGGCGTGTACTGGCGGCCCGCCAGAATGGCACCGTACGGCGTGACCAATCCAACGTAAGCCTGACGGTCCCAGAAGTTGTTCGTCAGGTTGACGCCGATCGTCGATCCGATCTGCGCCGCGACGCCCGACACCGCAGGCTGCAGCGCGCCAGGCAGGCCGAGCAGCGCGGCCTGGTTCAGGCGGTCAGGTACCTGCGAGGCCGACGGTGGGCGATTGCTGACGGCGCCGGTGTTGAGTTCCGTGCGGTTCTCAAGCGTGAAGATCGCGCGGTAGCCACCGCCGAGGTCTTCATTGCCGCGCAAGCCGAAGCGCGAACCTTCCATGATGCCGCTGACGAGCGCCGTGTCGGAGCCTTGTCGCAAGCCCGACACGCGGCTGACGCCCGCATCCACAATGCCGTACAGCGTGACGCTGTTGGGCACGGCCGTTTGAGCCATACAGGCGCCGCTCGCGGCAGCCAGAAGGGTCAGGGTGAGCGCTTTGTTCATGGTCCGGAATCTCCGAATTCGGTAACCGAAGAATCTTGCCCGATCGCCGCCCGAAAGAAGCTGCGTTGTTGCTCGAAGCCAACGCCTGCTTTCCCTGAGTAGATCAAACAGTGGCGAAAAAAAGGGCCGCCCGAAGGCGGCCCTGTCTCACGCGCTTGGCGCGAAGATCGATCAGAACTTGTGGAAGATGCCCACGTCGAACTTGGCCTTCTTCGCCGTCGACGAGGGGCCCGTGCCACTCAGCTTGCCAAAGTCGGTGTACAGCTGGGTGCGCTTGGACAGGTTGTAGTCCACGCCAAGGCCGATCTTCTTGGTGTTCTCGTCCTTCCAGTTGGTGTAGCCGGCCTTGAACATCGCATTGCCCATCGGCACCAAGGCGCCGATCGACCAGCGGGTCACGTCGCTCGTCGCCGAGACGTCGCCGTTTTCCCACTGCACCAGCGCGGTGGCTGGGCCGAAGTTGTACTTGCCGTACAGACCCTTCGTCACGCGGTCCGACGAGTTGCGGTCATACGCTGCGGAAACCGACAGCGGACCGGCCGAGTACACCACGCCCAAGCCGAGCGGGCGCTCGACGTTGAGAGGGCCGCCGGCGCCTTCACCGGCGATCTGGCCTTCAGCTGCAGCAATCGCGGCATGCAACTGCAGGCCACCCATGCTCGGCGAGCGGTAGTAGATCGCGTTGGTGGCACGGACTGTGGCGTTGACACCGCCGGTGTGCGTGCTGCCGAGCGTGTCGGTGCCGAACGGGTCGTAGTTGCCGTTGAAGTCTTGCAGCGGCATCAGGATGCGGCCGAGGCGCACATCACCGAAACCACCGGCCAGACCGACCCAAGAGTTACGGTAGAAGTAGCCGGCACCACCCGGGTTGTTGATTTCACCGGTGTTGGGACGGAAGCGGTGGTTCAGCAGGAAGATCGCCTTCATGCCGCCGCCGAGGTCTTCGGTGCCCGACAGCGTGAAGTTGCTGCGCGACGAACCGGCAGTACCCATCGACCACTGGCCGTTGTTACGCTGGACGCCGAGGTCGACGCCGCCCGACAGGGTCACCGACGATTGCGCGGAGGCCACGCCGGAAATGGCGCTCAGTACGGCGAGAGCGAGCAGAGATTTTTTCATTGCAACTATCTCCTAGGTTGAAAAAGGGGTCCCGATCGAGGAACCGCCCGGGAAAAACCATCCGTCCCGGCGAGAGGGCTGATCAGGCCAACCTCCTCAGCGGAAGTTGTACGTATTGCACCAGAGGCCTTCACCGCTGCAAAGCATTGGGCGTGAATTCCGTCGCGCTTGTTGTCGGGCCACAACGAAACGGCCGCCATGGGCCGCCACGACCACGCAGCCAGCAAGGTTCATAATGTGAGTGACGGCTTCGTCACCAGCCTTTACGGATACAGCCTGCACTATGCTCTCCGCCATCGATCGAACGCTCGTTGCGGCCGACGCCGCGCTGAAAACGCTGGGTGGCTCATCCCGGGCCACCCGGCCGCCGCCGGCAGTGCCTGTGCCCGCGTTGTCGGCCGACGAGCGGCGACGTTCCGGCGCCCTGATGCGCGTGAACCATGTCGGTGAAGTCTGCGCCCAGGCGCTGTACCAGGCGCAGGCGCTGACGGCCCGCAGTCCTGCCTTGCACGCGCAGATGGTGGCCGCAGCGCGTGAGGAAACCGACCACCTCGCCTGGACCGAGCGGCGTCTGCAGGAGCTCGGCGACCGGCCCAGCTTGCTCAATCCGCTTTGGTACGCCGGGGCCTTTGCGATCGGGCTGGCCGCCGGCCGCGCAGGCGACGCCTGGAGCCTGGGCTTTGTGGTCGAGACCGAGCGCCAGGTCGAACAGCACCTGGCCGGACACCTTGAGCACCTGCCCGAACGCGACAGCCAGTCACGTGCGATCGTGTCGCAAATGAAGGACGACGAAGCGCGGCATGCCGATGCGGCGCAACTGGCCGGTGCCGCCGAACTACCGCGCCCGCTGCGGCTGGCGATGCGACTGGCCGCCAAGGTCATGACCACGACCGCGCACCGCGTCTGAGCAGCGCGAGCGCGCATCGCGCGATCAGACCGTGCGTTGCGCCGTCAGGCTGCAACGACCTCGTGGCTGGTGGTGATTTCCGCCGTCTTGGCGAGCATGATGCTCGCCGAACAGTACTTCTCGTGTGACAGCGCCACCGCACGCGCGACAGCATCGGCACTCAGATTTCGGCCACTGACAGTGAAGTGCATGTGGATGCGCGTGAACACCTTCGGCGCCACCGGTGCGCGCTCGGCCGTCACCTTGACGCGGCAACCGGTCACGTCGTGGCGTCCGCGCTTGAGGATCAGCACCACGTCATAGGCGGTGCAGCCGCCGGTGCCGGCCAGCACCGTTTCCATCGGCCGCGGAGCGAGGTTGCGGCCACCGCCGTCGGGTGCGCCATCCATCGTCAACAAGTGGCCACTGCCGGTTTCGGCCACAAAGGCCATGCCATCGGCGGCCACCCAGTCGATCGTGCATTCCATGGTGCTCACCCCCGCACCGTTCAGGGACTCGAATCAGTGCTTCGTGGTGCATTGTGCACCGCATCAAAGCAACTGGTGTCGTACCCCTAAATCTGTTGCCAAATCGATATTGCAGCGCAACAAACGCCCGGATAGACTGATCCCGCAGTGCAGCAATCACCCCGTGGTGGCTGCCCCGGTTGTCTCCTCCACCGCTCCATGGGTGGATTGGGCCCAAGGTGAAAACCTTGGGCCCTTTTTCATGGCACCGCGAGGTTCTCGCGCTGACATATGATGCGCCGCAACAACGATGAAGGCGGACGGAGACATTGGCAATGGCAGGCTCACCCCGGGTGCGGCGCGTAGCGGGTGGTGAGTACCTGCAGCGGATCTTGACCGCCCGCGTCTACGACGTCGCAATCGAATCGCCGCTCGAACCGGCGCGCACGCTGTCGCGGCGGCTTGGCAATCATGTGCTGCTCAAGCGGGAAGACCAGCAACCCGTATTCAGCTTCAAGCTGCGCGGCGCGTACAACAAGATGGCTCACCTCTCCGCCGAGCAACTGGCGCGCGGCGTGATCTGCGCCTCGGCCGGCAACCATGCGCAGGGTGTCGCGCTGGCGGCGAGGAAGCTCGGCTGCCAGGCCACGATCGTGATGCCGGTGACCACGCCGCGGCTGAAGATCGACGCGGTGCGCGCGCTTGGCGGTGAGGTAGTGCTTCAGGGTGACAGCTATTCGGACGCCCACGACCACGCCCGGACGCTGGAGGCCGAGCGCAGCCTGACTTTCGTGCACCCGTTTGACGACCCGCACGTGATCGCCGGCCAGGGCACGGTGGCGATGGAGATCCTGCGCCAGCATCAGGGCCCGCTCGACGCGGTGTTCGTGGCTATCGGCGGAGGGGGCCTGGTCTCCGGCGTGGCCGCATACATCAAGGCCGTGCGCCCCGAGGTCAAAGTGATCGGCGTGCAGACCAAGGATTCCGACGCGATGCTGCGCTCGGTACGTGCCGGGCGCCGCGTGACGCTGCACGACGTCGGACTGTTCTCCGACGGCACGGCAGTCAAGCTGGTCGGCGAAGAGACGTTTCGCCTCACCCGTGCGCTGGTCGACGACTTCGTGGTGGTCGATACCGACGCCGTGTGTGCCGCCATCAAGGACGTGTTTCAAGACACGCGCAGCATCCTCGAGCCCGCCGGCGCGCTGGGCGTGGCCGCCGTCAAGCAGTATGTCGCCGAGCACAAGGCGAAGGGCCAGACCTTCGTGGCCATCACCTGTGGCGCGAACATGAACTTCGACCGCCTGCGTTTCGTCGCCGAACGGGCCGAGTTCGGCGAGCAGCGCGAGGCCCTCTATGCCGTGACCATTCCGGAGGAGCGCGGCTCGTTCAAGCGTTTCTGCGAATTGATCGGCCCGCGCAGCGTCACCGAATTCAACTACCGCATTTCCGATCCCAGGGCGGCGCATGTGTTCGTCGGCATCGCCATCGCGCAGCGCGACGAGGCCGACAGGATCGAGCGCAACTTCGTCCGCCATGGCTTCGCCACGGTCAACCTGACCGACGACGAACTGGCCAAGGAACATGTGCGCCACATGGTCGGCGGCCGGTCCGAGCTGGCGCACCACGAACGGCTGTACCGCTTCATCTTCCCCGAGCGTCCTGGTGCGTTGATGCGTTTCCTGGCGGCGCTGCACCCAGGCTGGAATATCAGCCTGTTCCACTACCGCAATCAGGGCGCCGACTACGGCCGTATCCTGGTCGGGCTGCAGGTGCCCGCCAGCGACAAACGCGCGCTGCGCGAATTCCTCGACGGCCTGGGCTACCCCTACGTCGACGAAAGCGACAACCCGGTGTACGGGCTATTCCTGAGCTAGTTCACGGACACGCGGGGCGGCGGCCCCCTACACTCGCGGCCATGTCGACCGCGCCCCGTTCCCTGATCACGCCGACGTCCAACCCGCTGCTCGAGCGCGCCCTGCGCGACAAGCTGCAGCGGCGCAGCGAAACCACCGGCAGCCTCGGTGAGCTGGAGCCGTTGGCGGTGCGCATCGGCCTGATCCAGAACACCTTGAAGCCAAGCTTTCGCGAGCCGCAGGCGGTGCTGTTCGCCAGCGACCACGGCCTCGCGGTCGAGGGCCTGCCCACGGCGCCGGGCCACAGCACGGCCGACCGGGCTCGCCAGGCGTTGACCGGGCAACTGCCGGTGTCGGTGTTCGCCCGCATCCAGGGCATTGCGATGTCGGTGGTCGATGCCGGTGTCGCCGAGCGCCTGCCGCCGCACGAGCGCCTTCTGATGCGCAAGATCGCGCACGGCACTCGCAATGCCCGCGTCGGCCCCTCGATGTCGGTCGATCAGGCGCAGGCTGCGATCCGCGCCGGCATGGAGATCGGCGAGTCGCTGCCGGGCAACGTGCTGGCCTGCGCCGGCATCGGCGTCGGTGGCCATGAAAGTGCGGCGCTGGTGTTATCGCGCCTGGCCGGTGCGCCGATTCGCGAGCTGTTGCTGGCGCGGCCGGACATGGATCCCAATCGACTGACACACCTGCTCGTCATCACGCAAGCAGCACAGGGCCGCCACCGCGAAGTGACCGATCCGGTAGAGGTGCTGGCCGCTTTCGGTGGCTTCGAAATCGCGATGATGGTCGGGGCGATGCTGGTGGCCGCCAGCCGCCGCCACCTGGTGATGGTCGACGGCTTGCCGGCCTGCGCGGCGCTGATGATCGCTGCGCGCATCGCCGCGCCCGTTACCGACTATTGCGTCTTTTGCCGCAGCCACGGCCACAGCGGCCTGGACTACGCGCTCAACATGTTCCAGACATCGGCATTGCTGGAACTGGGCATGGAAAGTACCGATGGCACTGGCGCCACGCTGGCCTGGCCGCTGGTGCGTGCTGCCGCCGCGCTGCTCAGTGAAGTGGCCGAAGGCGAGGATGCCGGTCCGTCGCAGCCGGGCAGCCTCGACGCCCCGGCCGGCGAGACGCCCGAATCCTGACGCAGCGACGGCGTCAGCGTGTCGTCGCGGGCGCGCCCGGCTGCGGTGGCGGCGGCGGAACGGGCACGGGCGCCGCTTCACTCTGGTCGGGCGGTGGCGGAACGACTTGCGGCGTTGCGATTGGACCCGCACTGCCCATCCCAGGCGCGACCAAGCCCGGGGGGGTCATGGACGGCGACAACGCCACCGGCAGCGACCCCGTCGCCGGCGCCGGCAGTGCCGGCAACTCGAGGCTGACCTGCGCTTCGGCACCGTGCCCGCCGAGCTTGGCGCCGCGCGGGTGCACCGACTGCAGCACCAGATCGCCGTCGACTGCCGCGCCAACCATGTAGCTGCGCGCCGGCTTGCCATCGACGGCGATCAACGCCAGTCCGTTGCGGTCACCGCCCTGGCGCGGCGCGGCGACACCGAGCAGGCGAAAGCGCGATGCCAGCGGTGATTGGACCGCAACCACGCCGGGCGCGGCTTCGCGCGCCGGCGCGGCGCCGAGCAAGCGCGCCAGGTCGCCGCGCGGCGCAGCGGCGGCGCCGACAGCCACCGTGTGTACCGGCGCCGACGGTGACGACGCGCCCAGGCGCAAGACCCAGAACATCGCACTGGCCGCGACTGCGGCCCAGATCACGAATGCAAGCAGACGTACCCTCATGACTGCCGATTATCATTGAAGCAAAGTCGATCGCCGTCCTTGTCCCACGCCCGCAACCCGCCCTGCCGTGCAGCCCTGCACGCGGTGCCGCCCACCCGCACCATGACTCTCGCTGCCTACAAGCTCCCCCGTCGCCCGGTATCGCGCGGCTTCACGTTGATCGAGTTGCTGGTGGTGCTGGTGATCATCGGCGTGTTGGCCGCGCTGATCGTGCCCAACGTGCTCAGCCGCGCCGACGAGGCGCGCGTCACGGCCGCGCGCACCGATGTCAACAATCTGGTGCAGGCGCTCAAGCTCTACAAGCTCGACAACCAGCGCTTCCCGAGCGCCGACCAAGGCCTCGAGGCGCTCGTCAAGAAGCCGGCCATCGGCACCCTGCCGCCGAACTGGAAGCCGTACCTCGACAAGTTGCCCAACGATCCCTGGGGCCGCCCGTACCAGTATGTCAACCCGGGCGTGAAGGGCGAGATCGACGTCTTCAGCTTCGGCGCCGACGGCCAGGCCGGTGGTGAAGGCAACGATGCGGACGTCGGCTCCTGGCAGTGAAGCGGGCGCGCCGCGCCGGGGCCTGCGCGGGGCCGCCGGCTTCACGCTGATCGAGGTGATCGTGGTCATGGCCATCGTGGCCATCGCGGCGTCACTGGTGAGCCTCGCGCTGCGCGATGGCACCCAGTCGCGGCTCGAAGAGGAAGGCACGCGGCTCTCGGCCTTGCTCGAGGCGGCACGCGCCGAGGCCCGCGCCTCGGGCATCATGGTGCGCTGGGCATTGGCCGATGCACAGGCCAGCGACGGCGCGAACTTCCGCTTCGTCGGCCTGCCGCCGAGCGCCGCGTTGCCCACGCGCTGGCTCAACGCCGGCGTCAGTGCCGAGATCGTCGGCGCGCGTGCGTTGCTGCTCGGACCCGAGCCAGTGCTGCCTGCGCAACGCGTCGTGCTGCAGCTGGACGATCGCCGCCTTGTGTTGGCCAGCGACGGCCTGTCGCCATTCGGCCCGACCGCCGAGCCGGACCGCGCCGCACCATGACGTCGCGGCGCGCGTTGGGCGGCTTCACGCTGATCGAGGTGCTGGTGGCACTGGCGATCGTTGCGGTCACACTCGGCGCCGGCATCACGGCGGCCGGGGCCCTCACCAACAACGCACAGCGATTGGCCGATGTCAGTGCCGCGCAGTGGTGCGCCGACAACCAGTTGGTCAATCTCAAGCTGGCGCGCCAGTTTCCCGGCATCGGCGACAGCGACTTCGCGTGCGAGCAGCTCGGCCGCACGTTCAAGGGCCAGTTGCAGGTACGCCCGACGCCCAATCCGAATTTCCGTCGCGTCGATGCCAAGGTGGCCGATGACCGCGATCAGCCCGTGCTGACGCTGTCGACGGTCCTGCCGCGCTACTGAAGACCTGCCGATGACCCCGCGTTGCCATCGCAGAAACCGGCCGCCCGAGCACGGCTTCACACTGGTCGAGGTGCTGGTCGCGCTGACACTGATGGCCGTGCTGGCCGGCATGGCTTGGCAGGGGGTGGCCGGGATCGCGCGTGCGCGCACTGCGAGCGACGAACGGGTCGAGTCGACGCTGCGCGTCAACACCGTGCTGGCCCAGTGGGAGCAGGACCTGCAGTCGGTATACGACACCGGCGTTGTGCCGGCACTGGTGTTCGACGGCGCCACCCTGCGGCTGGTACGTCGCACCGACAGCGGCTTGCGCGTCATCGCGTGGTCGCTGCGGGAGCAGCGTTGGCTGCGCTGGGCCGGACCGGCGGTCACGCAGGTCGCGGCATTGCAGGAAAGCTGGCTCGCCAGCCAGCAGTTGCTGGGCAACGAAGCAGGCCAACTGCGCATGCTCGACGGCGTGTCGGCCTGGCAGGTCTATTTCTTCCGTGGCAACACCTGGAGCAACGCCCAATCGAGCGCCGACGTGGTGACGGCGCCGCTGGCGGCCTCGGCACCGGCGGCTAACCGGGCGCAACTGCCCACCGGGGTGCGCATCGTGATCGCTTTCGAAGGCGGCCCCGGCGCGCAGTCGGGCAACCTGCAGCGCGACCTGTTGCTCGCGCCGCAGATGCCATGACGCCGTCCCGTCCGCGCCGTGGTGCGCGCCAGCAAGCCGGCGCCGCGCTGCTGCTGGCGATGCTGATCCTGACGTTCGTCGCGACGCTGGCGGCCAGCATGGTCTGGCAACAGTGGCGCGCGATCCAGGTCGAAGGTGCCGAGCGCGCGCGCACGCAATCGGCCTGGATCCTGTCGGGTGCGCTTGACTGGGCGCGCCTGATCCTGCGCGAAGACGCACGTACCGGCGGCGCGGATCACCTCGGCGAGCCTTGGGCGGTGCCCCTGGCCGAAGCGCGGCTGTCGTCGTTCCTCGCTGCCGACCGCGACAACAACAGCGCCGCCGAAGACGACAGCATCGAAGCCTTTCTTTCGGGTTCCATTACCGACGCGCAAACGCGCTGGAACCTGCGCCGCCTGATCGATGCGGAAGGCAAGATCGCACCTGCACAATTGCGCGTGCTGCAGCGCCTGTGCGAACAGGCGGGTGTACCCGGCGATACCGCCGAACGCATCGCGCTGGGGCTGCGCAAGGCCTGGGCGCCGGCGGCGGCGCCGGCCGCGGGCGCGGGCGCGGGCGCGGGCAGCGACGGTGGCACGCCGCTGGCACCGCGCAGCGTCGCCGAGCTGACCTGGCTGGGCATCGACGACGACACCGTCCGCCGCATCGAACCCTGGGTCATCGTGCTCTCCGGCGCCGATGTACGTGTGAACGTCAACACCGCCCCGGCCGAGGTTATCGCGGCGGCTGTCGACGGCATGAGCCTGGGCAGTGCGCAGCGCCTGGTGCTGGAACGCCAGCGTGCGCCACTGCGCGACCTCAGCACCGCGCCGGCGCGCGAGTACTTCCCGGCCGACCCGCAGACCAACCTCGACGGCGTCGGCGTCTCCAGCCGCTATTTCATCGTGCAAGGGCGCCTGCGACTCGGCGAACGCGTGCTCGAGGAGCGCTCGTTGGTCGAGCGGCGCCAGCTCGACATCGTGGTACTTCACCGCGAGCGCGTGAACCTGCGCGATGGCGCCTAGGCTTGGCCGGTAACCCCGCATAACTGTGATCTCGCTACAAATACACTCGCTAAGTCATTGATTTAACGCCAGATGCCGTTGCCGGCCGACGGCATTGACGCTAGCCTCACTCGCCACCATGTCAACCCTCGTCATCCAACTGCCCGCCCGCGCCCGCCAACAAAGCGGCGCCGACGGCTCCGTTGCGCCACCCGCCCGTGCCGCGAGCGGCGAGTTGACGTACGTGCTGACACCCGACGGCCTGGCCATGTCAAAGCATGGTCGCGCCACCGCGGCCCTGCTGCCCAAGGCCGACACGGTGGTGGTGGTGGTCGCCGACGCCGACGTCAGCTGGCACCGCATAACGCTGCCAAAGGCCCCCGCAGCGCGGCTGCGCGCCGCCATCGCCGGCGTGCTCGAAGAACAACTGCTCGATGAGCCCGAGGCGCTGCACCTGGCCGTCGCCCCCGATGCAGCGGGCGGCCGCAGCAGCTGGGTCGCGGTGCTCGACAAGACCTGGTTCGCCAGCGAACTGAAGGCCCTCGAAAAGGCCGGCGTTCAGGTCGATCGCGCGGTACCGGCTTCGTGGCCCGAGGACACGCCGTTGGGGCACTTCTCAGCGCCCTTCGGCACCGACGCTGGCGCACCGATGCAGTTGACCTGGTCCGATGCCAACGGCGTCGCCGCGATCGGCGTGCAGGGCGCGCTGGCGCGGCAGATGCTCCCGCAGTGGGCGGCGCAACCGGCGCGCTGGACCGCGCACCCGGCGGTGGCCGCGCCGGCCGAGCGCTGGCTCGGCTCGACCGTGCTGGTACTGACCGACGAACAGCGCATGTTGCAGGCCGTGCGTTCGCTGTGGAACCTGCGCCAGTTCGACCTCGCACCGCGCCACCGCGGTGTGCTGGCGCTGCGCAGTGCCTGGCGGCGCTTTCGCAGTGCGACCTGGCGCCCCGTGCGCTACGGCCTGATCACGCTGGCGGTGCTGCAGGTGGTCGGGCTGAACCTGTGGGCCTGGCACCAACAACGCCAGATCGAGAGCAAGCGCGCGGCGATGACGCAGTTGCTGCGCACCACCCACCCGCAATTGCGCACCGTGCTCGATGCGCCGGTGCAGATGCAGCGCGAAACCGATGTATTGCGCGCCGCGGCGGGCAAACCGGGCGACGGTGATCTCGAGCCCCTGCTCGGCGTCGCTGCGGCGGCCTGGCCCGACGGCCAGCCGGCGCTGCAGACACTGCGCTTCGACAACGGTCGCCTGAGCTTTGCCGCCGGTGGCTGGAGCGACGCGCAGATCGCTCAGTTCCGCGGCCAGTTGGGCACCAGCGGTTGGGACGTGGCCTCGAACAGCGGCGTGTTGACGATCAGCCGCAGCACCACAGGCAAAGCCTCATGACCCGCTTCTCGAATTCACGCCTGGCGCTGCCCGTCGGCGCGCTCGACACAGTCGACCAGTGGCTGGCGCCGCTGCGCGCCCGCTGGCAGTCGCTCGGTGCGCGCGAGCGCCGCGGTTTGTCGCTGGCGGCCTGGATGGTCGGCCTGTTCCTGACCTGGGCATTGGCCATCGCGCCCGCCTGGCGCGTGGCGCGGGATGCGCCGGCACAACTCGACCGCATCGACGCCCAGTTGCAGCAGATGCAGCGCCTGGCTGGCGAAGTGCGTGAACTGCGCGGCGCGCCCGTGATTGCCGGCCCGCAAGCGGTCGGCGCCCTGCGTGCCGCCACCGACGCGCTCGGCCGCGCCGGCCGCCTGCAGGTCGCGGGCGACCGCGCCACGCTGACGCTCAACGGCGCCAACGGCAGCCAGTTGCGCGACTGGCTGGTCGAAGCGCGCAGCAGCGCCCGCGCACGCCCGCTCGAGGCCAACCTGACACTCGGGCCGCAGGGCTACAGCGGCAGCATCGTGGTCGCCTTGCCCGGTGCAAGCGCACCATGAGCATCATCGGCGCGGCCATGCGCACCCGCGAACGCGGCCGCCAGGCGCGCTTTGCCCGTACCGGATTTGCCGAATCGACGCTTGCCGAGTTGGCATGGCAGCGCACGCGAGGCGCCGCGGGGCGCTGGGCGCTGACCGGCGCGTTGCTCGGTGCGCTGATCGGGTTGGTGGCGTTCGCGCCGGCCTCCTGGCTGGCCGCGTGGGTGTCTTCTGCGTCCGGCGAGCGTCTGCTGCTGACCGACGCACGTGGCACGCTGTGGAACGGCAGCGCGCTGCCGGTGCTGACCGGCGGACCGGGCAGCCGCGACGCCAGCGCGCTACCCGGCCGGCTCGAATGGAACCTGTCGTGGCGCGGCCTCGGTGCCGAGTTGCGGGCACGCCAGGCCTGCTGCCTGCGTGGCGAAGTGCGGGCACTGATCCGTCCCGGCTTCGGCCGCCTCACGCTGCAGTTGCTGCCGGCGCAGAGCACGACCGTCGGCCAGTGGCCGGCCGCCTGGCTGACCGGACTGGGCACGCCGTGGAACACACTGCAGCTCGGCGGCACCTTGCGCCTGACCTCGCCGGGCCTGACCGTCGAACGCGTGCAGGGCCGCATCCGGTTCACCGGTGAAGCCTCGCTGGACGTGGCTGGCGCGTCGTCGCGTGTGGCCACGCTCGACACGCTCGGCAGCTACCGCCTGACGT
The DNA here is from genome assembly GCA_963840805.1 of uncultured beta proteobacterium. Lineage (GTDB taxonomy): Bacteria > Pseudomonadota > Gammaproteobacteria > Burkholderiales > Burkholderiaceae_C > CADEEN01. The sequence continues at coordinate 290,155 of CAWJAJ010000017.1, forward strand.
TGCGCGGCGATGCCGCCAGCGGCGACGCGGCCAACGTGACCCTGGTGACGATCGACGGTGCATTGCGCCTGTCGGGCCAGGGCCAGTGGACCGGCAACGGCCTGCGCTTTCGCGGCGAGGCACAGGCGGCCGAGGGCAGCGAGTCGGCGTTGAACAATCTCCTGAACATCATCGGGCGGCGCCAGGGCGCACGCTCGATCATCTCGATCGGATGAGCATGAAGCACCCGCACCACCCCATCGGCTTGCGACTGATCGCCACCGCAGTCGCCGCCACCCTGCTGGCGCCGCCGCTCGGCGCGCAAACGCCCGCCGGCCGTCCGGCCGGCCACAGTGCGGCGTTGAAGTCAGGCACGCCGGTGACATTGAACTTCGTCAACGCCGACATCGAAGCGGTCACGCGCGCGATGGGCGCGATGCTCGACCGCCAGTTCATCGTCGACCCCCGCGTCAAGGGCAACATCACCGTCTACAGCGAGACGCCGCTGACGGTGCGCGAAGCCTATCTGAACTATCTGGCCGCGCTGCGCGGGCTGGGCTTCACCGTGGTCGAGAACGCCGGACTGCTCAAGGTCGTGCCCGAAGCCGACGCCAAGCTGCAGGCCGGCACGGTGTCGATCGGCGACGTCAAGCAACGCGGCGACCAGATCGTGACGCAGATCTTTCGCCTGAACCACGAGAACCCGAACAACCTGGTGGCGGTGCTGCGGCCGCTGATCAGCCCCAACAACACCATCAACGCCAACCCGGCCAGCAACACCCTGGTCATCACTGACTACGCCGACAACCTGGCGCGGCTCGGCAAGATCATCGCCGCGCTCGACCAACCGTCCTCCTCCGACATCGAGGTGGTGCCGCTGCAGCACGGTGTCGCCAGCGACATGGCCGCGTTGGTGCAACGGCTGGCAGAAGGCGGGGCGGGTGCGGCCCCAGGAGTGCCCGGCGGCGCTGGCGGCGCGGTCTCGGTGATCGCCGACGTGCGCAGCAATTCGCTGATCGTGCGGGCCAGCAGCTCGGCACGGCAGGCGCAGGTGCGTTCCATCATCGACAAACTCGACCGTCCCGGCCAAGGCGGCGGGCCGGGTGGCACGATCTGGGTCGTGCACCTGAAGAACGCCGACGCGGTGAAACTCGCCCAGGTGCTGCGCGCCGCGTTCGCCACCAGCGGCGCAAGCGCCGGTGGCGCCGCGGCGGCCGCGCCGGCCACAGCGGCACAGCCTGGCGGCGCGACGCCGGCCACGGCGCCGATCCAGGCCTCGGCGGGTCCCAGCACCGGCGGCTTCATCCAGGCCGACCCATCGACCAACTCGCTGGTCATCACCGCCGCCGAGCCGCTGTACCGCCAGGTGCGCTCGATGATCGACCAGCTCGACTCGCGCCGCGCGCAGGTCTACATCGAAAGCATGATCGTCGAGGTCAGCGGCGACAACGCCGCCGACTTCGGCTTCCAGTGGCAGGGGCTGATCGGCAACAGGGGCGACAAGAATCTGGTCGGCGCGGGCACCAATTTCGGCACCGGCACGGGCAACATCATCAACATCAACACCGGCGCCGCCGAAGGCACGGTGGCGCTCGGCGAAGGCCTGAACATCGGCCTGGTGCGCAATTACAGCGGCGTGTATGCGCTGGCGGCCATCGCGCGCATGCTGCAGACGCAGAGCAACACCAACATCGTCTCGACGCCGAATCTGATCACGCTGGACAACGAGGAAGCCAAGATCGTCGTCGGCTCCAACGTGCCGTTCATCACCGGCCAGTACACCAATACCGGTACCGGCACGACCAACCCGTTTCAGACCATCGAACGCAAGGACGTCGGCTTGACGCTGCGCATCAAGCCGCAGATCGGCGAGGGCGGTACGGTGCGCATGACGATCTTCCAGGAGTCGTCCAGCGTGCAGGACAAGGCCGCTGTCGGCACCAGCAACGCCGGCCCCTCGACCAACAAGCGCTCGATCGAATCCAACGTGGTCGTCGACGACGGCTCGATCCTGGTGCTCGGCGGGCTGATCGAGGACCGCTTCTCCGAAACCAATGCCAAGGTGCCGCTGCTCGGTGACCTGCCGCTGGTGGGCAACTTGTTCCGCAGCCAGAACCGCACCAAGAACCGGACCAACCTGATGGTCTTCCTGCGCCCGGTGGTGATGCGCGACGCCGCCAGCGCCGACAAGCTCTCGCTCGACCGCTATGACCTGATCCGCGCGCAGCAGAAGGACGCCCAGCCGACGTCGAGTTTCCTGGTGCCGATCAACGAGGCCCCGGTGGTGCCACCGCTGCGGCCCGAGCCTGGTGCAGCGTCCGCGCCCGCGGCGGCGGCCAGTGCGCCGAAAGCGAACTGAACCCAACGACAGGAAGACGACGATGGGCGCCCGCCACCCCCTACCCTACGGCTTCGCCAAGGCCCACACGCTGCTGCTCGAAGATGATGGCCAGCAGCTGACGCTGTGGAGCGGCGAGCGCACGGCGCCGGCGGCGATGTCGGAAGTGCTGCGCGTGTACGACGTGCAGCGCTTCGAACGCGAAGAGCAGGCCAGCCTGGCACAGCGCATCGCGGTGGCCTACGCCGGTGGCGAGTCGAGCGCCGCCGCGGTGGTCGGCGAGGTCGAGAGCGCGGTCGACCTGTCACGCCTGATGCAGGATCTGCCGGCGGTCGAGGACCTGCTCGAGGCCGCCAACGACGCGCCGATCATCCGCATGCTCAATGCGCTGCTGACGCAGGCCGCCAAGGACGGCGCCAGCGACATCCACATCGAGCCCTACGAGCGCAACTCGTCGGTGCGGTTTCGCGTCGACGGCACATTGCGCGAAGTCGTGCAACCCAATCGCGCGCTGCACGCGGCGCTGATCTCGCGGCTGAAGATCATGGCCGAGCTCGACATCGCCGAGAAGCGCCTGCCGCAGGACGGCCGCATCTCGCTGCGCATCGGCGGCCGCGCGATCGACGTGCGCGTCTCGACGCTGCCCAGCGCCCACGGCGAACGCGCGGTGCTGCGCCTGCTGGACAAGGGCGAGTCGAAGTTCACCCTCGAGTCGCTCGGCATGAGCGGCGAAGTGCTGTCGCAGTTCAAACGCCTGGTGCAACATCCGCATGGCATCGTGCTGGTCACCGGCCCGACCGGGTCGGGCAAGACGACCACGCTTTACGCCGGGCTGCAGACGCTGGAGACGGCCACCACCAACGTGCTGACGGTCGAAGACCCGATCGAGTACGAACTGCCGGGCATCGGCCAGACCCAGGTCAATCCGAAGATCGACCTGACGTTCGCCAAGGCGCTGCGCGCGATCCTGCGCCAGGACCCCGACGTGATCATGATCGGCGAAATCCGCGATTTCGAGACCGCGCAGATCGCCATCCAGGCCTCGCTGACCGGCCATCTGGTGCTGGCCACCGTGCACACCAACGACGCGCCGAGCACGGTGACGCGCCTGACCGACATGGGCGTCGAACCGTTTCTGCTCAGCAGTTCGCTGCTCGGCGTGTTGGCGCAGCGGTTGGTGCGCAAGCTGTGCCCGCACTGCAAGAAGCCTGGTGTGCGCGGCCGCTACCACCCGGTCGGCTGCGCGGAGTGCGGCAAGAGCGGCTACAAGGGCCGTACCGGTGTCTACGAACTGATGGTGGTCGACGAGAAGGTCAGCGCGCTGATCCACAGCCGCGCCGCCGAGAGCCAGTTGTTCGTTGCCGCCGAAGCGGCGGGGCTGCGCTCGATGCGCGAGGATGGCGAACGCCTGGTTCAGCAAGGCATCACCTCGGCCGAGGAACTGATGCGCGTGACGCGAGAATGATGTTGACCCCCAAGCTTGTGGCTTTGCCCCTTCGCGCCCCCCCAAGCGGGAGCAGCGCAGCTTGGGGCGGCCCGGCGCTGCGCTGAGCATGCCTGCCTACAAATTCGAAGCACTCGACGCCAACGGCAAGGCCAAGAGCGGCCTGATCGACGCCGACAACGCCAAGGCCGCGCGCGCGCAGTTGCGCACACAGGCGCTGGTGCCGCTGGACGTGGTGCCGGTCGCGCAGGCGGCCAACGACGGCATGGCCTCGCGCTTTGGCCGGCGCGTGTTCTCGAGCACCGAACTGTCGGTCTGGACGCGCCAGATGGCCGGTCTGGTCGGCTCGGGCCTGCCGCTCGAGCGCGCCCTGACCGCACTCGTCGACGACGCCGAAGACCCGCGCCAGCGCGAACTGGTGGCGCATCTGCGCAGCGAGGTCAACGCCGGAAGCCCGTTCGCGCGTTCATTGGCCAGCGCGCCGCGCGAGTTCGACGAGGTGTACCGCGCGGTCGTCGCCGCCGGGGAGCAGAGCGGCGCGCTCGGCACCGTGCTCGAGAAACTCGCCGACGACCTCGAAGAGCGCCAGTCGCTCAAGGCCAAGCTGATCGGCGCGACGCTGTATCCGGCGATCGTGTCGCTGATCGCGGTGGTGATCGTGGTCTTTCTCGTCACCTACGTGGTGCCACAGGTGGCCAGCGTGTTCGCCGGCAGCAAACGCGCCCTGCCCCTGCTGACGGTGATGATGCTGGCCGTGAGCAGTTTCATCCGCCAGTGGGGCTGGCTGATGGTGCTGGCGGCGGCGATCGGCGGTACCGCATTCGTCTACTCGCTGCGCACCGAGGCCGTGCGGCTGCGCTTCGACGCCTTGTGGCTGACGGTGCCGCTGATCGGGCGGCTGGCGCGCGGCTACAACGCGGCGCGCTTTGCTGCGACGTTGGCGATGCTGGCCGCGGCCGGCGTGCCGATCTTGAAGGCCCTGCAGGCGGCGTCCGAGACGCTGAGCAATCGCGCGATGCGCGCCGACGCGATGGCCGCACTGGTGCAGGTGCGCGAAGGCGCGCCACTGGCCAGCGCGCTGGCGGCGAAGAAACGCTTCCCGGGGCTGCTGCCGATGTTCGCCCGCCTGGGTGAGCAGACCGGCACGCTGCCGCAGATGCTGCAGCGCGCCGCCACCCAGCTCAGCCTCGAGGTGCAGCGCCGCGCGATGGCGCTGGCAACGCTGCTCGAGCCGCTGCTGATCGTGGCCATGGGCGGCATGGTGATGCTGATCGTGCTGGCCGTGCTGCTGCCGATCATCCAGCTCAACACCTGGGTCAAATAACGTCACGTTTGGCGCGGGCACGCCACTTGCGTGACAGTTGACAGGTATTTACCCGGTTGTTGCGGCGCTGGCGTGCCGTAGCCTTTGCTGCAATGGCCGCATGGCTTCCCGGAGGTGTGAGATGGGCACTTCATCGTCGACCGATCTGGTCACCGTTGGCGCCTCGCGCCGCGGCGCCGGCGCGATCCCGCTGGCGCAGATGCGCAACGTGTACCGCTGCGCCGATGTCGAGCGCCGCCTGCACAAGCTGCCTGCCAAGGACCACGAGAGCCTGCGCTGCACCTACGAACGGATGCTCGAAAAGGGCCCGGAGCGTTTTCAGGTCAAGCCCTCGGGCGTGCCAGCGATGGACCACCTGTACGACGAATTGCCCAACTTTCACGCCGCACTCGACGACGTCAAGCGCCAGCTGGCGCTGTGCCAGGACAGCCGCGACGCGCTCGAGATCACGCCGATGCTGCTGCTCGGGCCGCCAGGCATCGGCAAGACGCACTTCGCCCGTGAGGTCGCCCACCTGCTGGGCACCGGCATGGGCTTCGTCTCGATGAGCAGCCTGACCGCCGGCTGGGTGCTGTCGGGCGCGTCGTCGCAATGGAAGGGCGCCCGCCCCGGCAAGGTGTTCGAGACGCTCGTCGATGGTGCGTACGCCAATCCGGTGATGGTCGTCGACGAGATCGACAAGGCGCGCGGCGAGCACGCCTACGACCCGCTGGGTGCCCTCTACAGCCTGCTCGAACACGACACCGCGCACGACTTCACCGACGAGTTCGCCGAGGTCGCGATCGACGCCAGCCAGGTGATCTGGGTCGCCACGGCCAACGACGAACGCGCGATCCCCGAGCCGATCCTGAATCGGATGAGCGTGTATGAAGTGCAGGCCCCCGACCGCGATGCTGCGCGGGCAATCGCGCTGCGGCTCTACGCCAGCCTGCGCAGTGGCCACGATTGGGGCCGGCGTTTCGCCGAGGCACCGACCGAGGCGGTGCTCGAGCGCATGAGCGAGCTGGCCCCGCGCGACATGCGCCGAACCTGGACCGCGGCATTCGGCAACGCCAAGCTCGACGGCCGCGATGCGATCGAAGTCCGCGACCTGCCGTGCGGGCACGCGGTGGGCAAGCGCGGTCCGCTGGGATTCGTCGCGCACTGACTGACGGTCCCTGGCTCGCTGCGTTCACATCCCCAGGGACCGGAACGAGCCCCTGCGTCGCCCTTGGGAGTGCCGGCCGCCTCGGAGCGGCCCGGCGCTGGCCTGCATTCACGTCGAACGAGCGCCGATATCATGCAGCTCGATGCCCGCCTCGCTCGACGGCCGCCTGGTGGTGGCGATTTCCTCCCGCGCGCTGTTCGACTTCGAAGACGAGAACCGCGTCTTCGAGGCCAGCGACGACCGCGCCTACATGCAGCTGCAGCTCGAGCGGCTGGAGCAGCCGGCGCGCGCGGGCGTGGCCTTCTCGCTGGTCAACAAGCTGCTCGCCTTCAACGCCGGGCAGCCGCTGGTCGAGGTGGTGATCCTGTCGCGCAATGACCCGGTGTCGGGCATGCGGGTGTTTCGCTCGTGCCAGCACTACGGGCTGCCGATCGAGCGCGGTGTGTTCACGCGCGGCCAGAGCCCGTGGCGCTACCTGAGGCCGCTCAACGCGCACCTGTTCCTGTCGGCCAACGAGCCCGATGTGCGCTCGGCGCTGGCCGCCGGCGTGCCGGCGGCCCGCGTCTACCCGCATTCGGCACGGGCCTCGGACGCGCACCCGAACGAGGTGCGCATCGCGTTCGACGGCGACGCGGTGCTGTTCTCCGACGAATCCGAGCGCGTCTACCAGCGGGGCGGTCTCGCAGCCTTCCAGGCCCACGAGCGTGCCCGCGCCGCGACGCCGTTGGCGCCCGGCCCTTTCAAGCCACTGCTCGAAGCCTTGCAGCGGCTGCAGCGCGAGCCGGCAGGGGCCATGCGCATCCGTACCGCGCTGGTCACGGCACGCAGCGCGCCGGCGCACGAACGCGCGATCCGCACGCTGATGGACTGGCACATCGACGTCGACGAGGCGATGTTCCTCGGTGGCCTGCCCAAGGGCGAGTTTCTGAGGGAATTCGAGCCCGACTTCTTCTTCGACGACCAGACCGGCCACATCGAAAACGCCGCCGCACATGTGCCGGCCGGGCATGTGGCAGCGGGTGTCAGCAACGAGGGTTGATACCAAGTCGCATGTGTTCGCATGCGAACAGTCAACCGCATCCGGCCCGTTACTGTGATTGCCTTTGCGTTGTGCTGACAGTGGCGCGGCAACGGGGCAGCCGGGCCGGGCACGGCGCTTAGGTTCGGCGGTCTTCGCTGCGCTCAGACGGCCCTGCGCTGCGCGGGGCCGTGGCCCCGTCGCTCAACTCCCTCCGTTCGCTTCGCTCACTGTGGTCGAACAGTCGCGACGAGTCAGAGCACGAAGCGCGCTGCGCGCGCGGGCCCCGGCCCCTGTGCTGCTCGGCGCCTCGCATGCGCGCCGTGCCCGGCCCGGCTGCCCCGTTGCAGAACCGGTGGTGGCGTGCGGGCTATCGCACACCGATGCGGTTGCCGGCAAGGCGGCGGGCGGGGCCTGGGCGGGGCGAATCGGCGCCGCCGAGGAGCACAGGGCTTCTGGCCGCGCGCCTTGGCGCGCATCGTCCTCTGACTCGTCGCGACTGTCCGAGCGCAGCGAACGCAGTGAGCGCAGCGAGTTGAGCGACGGGCCAGAAGACCGAGCACCGCAGGGCCCCCGAAACGCAGCGAAGGGCCAGCCGTCTGAGCCCCGCCCAGGCCCCACCCGCCGCCTTGCTCACGCCGATGCAAGCATCAGGAAGCGGGCGTGTGCGAACACCCGCAACGGGCCGCAAGCAGACCGCCGTTCCAGTCGTCGTCAACGCGAGTCTGCTGGAGCCCCGGCTGCTGGCGCCGCTGGCGCTCAGCCGCCGACCTGTTGCGGGTGGGCCCGCTGCAAGCCAGCCAGGTCGAGCACCCGCACGCCGCCGTATTCGATGCGAATCAAGCCGCGCGACTGCAGTACGCGCAAGGCCTCGTTGACGCGCTGGCGCGACAGCCCGACCAGGTAGCCGAGTTCCTGCTGTGTGATGCGCAGCAGGTCTCCGACCCCCGGGTAGAGCACCGGGTGGAACAGCGCGCCGAGGCTGCGCGCGACGCGGGTGTCGACGTCGGTCATGCGGTCGATCTCGCGCGCCGCGATGAACTGGCCCAGGCGCTCGTTCAGCTGGTTCATCAGGTAGCGGTTGAACGGGATGCTGCGCTCGATCAGCCAGTCGAAGGTGGCCAGTGGCAGCCCGGCCACGACGCTGCGCCGCAAGGCCTCGATGTTGTAGCGGTAGCTCTCGCGCTTGAGCAGCGTGCCCTCGCCGAACCAGGCCCCCGAAGGCACCCCGGTGAACGTGATCGGCGCGCCGAGTGCGCTGTCGTTGCTCATCTTCAGCAGCCCCTCGACGACGCCGAACCACAGCGTGGCCGGACGGCCGATGCGACAGAGGTACTCGCCGACCTCGGCCTCGGCCACCTGCATGTCGGCAGCCACCCGCTCGGCCTCGACCGCATCGAGCAACGGCCACCACGGCACGCGCTGCAATTCCTCGCGGCTGGCCTGGCGCACGCGTTGGCGCAGCGAGGGCGTCGTGGCGTTGGCGATGCGGGTCACGCGCGAGATCTTGACGACAGCCTGACACAGGGGCCCCGGGAAACCCCCGGGCGGGCATGCCCTGAATTGTCGTCATAACGACAACATGGCGTCAAACTTAGGCCTAGTATCGCGCTCAAAACGGCGCCCCACGATGCCGGTTGGAGACTTGCGGTGCAAACCACCTTTCCGCGACTGATGCTCGACCACGCCGCCCAACGGCCTGAGGCTCCGGCGCTGCGCGAGAAGGAATACGGCATCTGGCAAACGCTGACCTGGCGCGATCTGGCGACGATGGTGCGCGCGTTGGCCGGCGGCTTGGCCGCCGCGGGTCTGTCGCATGGCGACCACGTGGTGGTGGTCGGCGAGAACCGGCCGCGCCTGTACGCCACGATGCTCGCGGCGCAGTCGCTCGGTGCCGTGCCGGTGCCGCTGTACCAGGACGCAGTGGCCGCCGAGTTCGTGTTCCCGATCAACAACGCCGAGGTCGCGTTCGCGGTGGTCGAAGACCAGGAGCAGGTCGACAAGCTGCTCGAGATCCGCCCGCAGTGCCCGCAACTGGCGCAGATCTGGTACGACGATCCGCGCGGGCTGCGCAACTACAGCGAGCCCGGCGTGGCGAGCGTCGATGCGCTGATCGAGGCCGGCCGGCGACATGACGCGGCACACCCGGACGCGTTCGAAGCGGCAGTCGCCGCCGGGCGCCCCGACGACGTCGCCGCGCTGTTCTTCACCTCGGGCACGACCGGCAATCCCAAGGGCGTCGTGCACACGCACTTCTCGCTGCTCGACCGCGCCGCGGCCGGCGCCCGCTTCGACAAGCTGACCGACAAGGAAGAGGTGCTGGCCTACCTGCCGCCGGCGTGGATCGGCCAGAACATCTTCAGCTACGCGCAGTGGCTGGCTTGCGGCTACATCGTCAACTGCCCCGAGAGCGCAAGCACGGCGTCGATCGACCTGAAGGAGGTCGGACCGACCTACTACTTCGCTCCGCCACGCGTCTTCGAAGGCCTGTTGACCAGCGTGACGATCCGCATGGAAGACGCGAGCAGCCTGAAGAAGTGGCTCTACCGGCACTTCATGGCGCTGGCCCAGCGCGTCGGGCCCAAGCGCATGGACGGCAACCCGCTCGGGCTGGTCGATGGCCTGCACTACGCGCTGGGCAACCTGTTCGTCTACGGGCCGCTGCGCAACACGCTGGGCTTCTCGCGCGTGCGCGTGGCCTACACCGCGGGCGAGGCCATCGGGCCCGACCTGTTCACCTTCTACCGCTCGATCGGCATCAACCTGAAGCAGTTGTACGGGTCGACCGAGACCGCGGTATTCGTGTGCCTGCAGCCCGACAACGCTGTCAAGGCCGACACGGTCGGCGTGCCGATCGACGGCGTCGAGATCAAGTTCGATGCGAACGGCGAGTTGCTGGTGCGCTCGAGCGGCCTGTTGAAGGGCTACTACAAGAACGACGCCGCCACGGCCGAGGTACTGACGCCCGACGGCTGGTACCACACCGGCGATGCCGGCTTCCTCGACGCCAGCGGCCAGCTGAAGATCATCGACCGCGCCAAGGACGTCGGCCGGTTGATGGGCGGCGCCAACGACGGCGCGATCTTCGCGCCCAAGTACGTCGAGAACAAGCTCAAGTTCTTCCCGTACATCAAGGAGGCGGTGGCCTTCGGCGACAAGCGCGAAAAGGTCTGCGCCTTCATCAACATCGACTTCGATGCCGTCGGCAACTGGGCCGAGAAGCGCAACCTGCCCTATGCCGGCTACAACGACCTCGCCGCCAAGCCGCAGGTGCTGGAGCTGGTGCGGGAATGCGTCGAGAAGGTCAATGCCGACCTGGCCGCCGACAAGATGCTCGCCGGCAGCCAGATCAGCCGCTTCCTGATCCTGCACAAGGAGCTCGACGCCGACGACGGCGAGATGACGCGCACGCGCAAGGTCAAGCGCGGCTACATCAACGACAAGTACAAGGTGCTGGTCGACGCGCTGTACGGCGGCAAGGCGGAACAGTTCATCGAGACCGCCGTGAAGTTCGAGGACGGCCGCTCGGGCAGCGTCTCGGCGACGCTCAAGATCATCGACGTGAAGACCTTCGACAGCGTGGCGAAGGCCGCCTGACCATGTCCAGCAAGAAGATCGGCGACGTCATCCTCGCGGTCGAGAACATCTCGCTCGCCTTCGGCGGCGTCAAGGCCCTCAGCGACATCAGCTTCGATGTCCGCGAGCACGAGATCCGCGCCATCATCGGCCCCAACGGCGCCGGCAAGAGCTCGATGCTCAACTGCATCAACGGCGTCTACACGCCGCAGAACGGCTCGATCACCTTTCGCGGACGCACCTTCAGCCACATGAACTCGCGTCAGGTGGCCGAGATGGGCTTTGCGCGCACGTTCCAGAACCTGGCGCTGTTCAAGGGCATGAACGTGATCGACAACCTGATGTCGGGCCGCAACCTGAAGATGAAGACCAACCTGTTCCAGCAGGCGCTGCGGTTGGGTGCGGCGCAGCGCGAGGAGAACGAGCATCGCGCGTTCGTCGAGCACATCATCGACTTCCTCGAGATCCAGGCCTACCGCAAGACCCCCGTCGGCCGCCTGCCCTACGGCCTGCAGAAGCGCGTCGACCTCGGCCGCGCGCTGGCGATGGAGCCGCAGGTGCTGCTGCTCGACGAGCCGATGGCCGGCATGAACGTCGAGGAGAAGCAGGACATGTGCCGCTTCGTGCTCGACGTCAACGACGAGTTCGGCACCACCATCGTGCTGATCGAGCACGACATGGGCGTGGTGATGGACATCTCCGACCGCGTGGTGGTGCTCGACTACGGCAAGAAGATCGGCGACGGCACGCCCGAAGAGGTGCGTGCCAACCCGGACGTCATCAGCGCCTACCTCGGCACCTCGCACTGAGCAGGGACATGACCATGGGATTCTTCCTCGAGACCTTGTTCGGCGGCCTGATGACGGGCATGCTGTATTCGCTGGTCGCGCTCGGCTTCGTGCTGATCTTCAAGGCCAGCGGCGTCTTCAACTTCGCGCAGGGCGCGATGGTGCTGTTCGCGGCGCTGGCGATGGCGCGCTTCGCCGAGTGGATCCCGCAAGCTGCTCGGCTTCGACAACAAGCTGCTGGCCAACCTGCTGGCCTTCGCCGCCGCGATGGTCGTGATGATCGCCGTGGCCTGGCTGATCGAGACGCCTGGTGCTGGGCCGGCTGGTCAACCAGGAGGGCATCACGCTGCTGATGGCCACGCTGGGCATCGCCTACTTCCTCGACGGCTTCGGCCAGACGCTGTTCGGCAGCGACATCTACAAGATCGACATCGGCCTGCCCAAGGATCCGATCTTCCTGTTCGAGAGGCATCTTCCAGGGCGGCGTGCTGGTGAACAAGGAAGACCTCGTACGCCGCGCTGATCGCCGCCGCGCTGGTGGCGCTGCTGAGCCTGTTCTTCCAGAAGACCGCCACCGGCCGCGCGCTGCGCGCGGTGGCCGACGACCACCAGGCCGCGCAGTCGATCGGCATCCCGCTCAACCGCATCTGGGTCATCGTCTGGAGCGTGGCCGGCTTCGTCGCGCTGGTGGCCGGCGTCATCTGGGGCAGCAAGCTCGGCGTGCAGTTCTCGCTGTCGCTGGTGGCGCTGAAGGCGCTGCCGGTGGTGATCCTGGGCGGGCTCACCTCGGTGCCCGGCGCGATCGTCGGCGGGCTGATCATCGGCGTCGGCGAGAAGCTGTCCGAGGTCTTCATCGGCCCGTACTTCGGCGGCGGCATCGAGATCTGGTTCGCCTACGTGCTGGCGCTGGCGTTCCTGCTGGTCCGGCCGCAGGGCCTGTTCGGCGAGAAGATCATCGATCGCGTCTGAGCCACCAGGGGCATCGACATGCTCTACCGCGAAAACGGCCAGTTCAAGACCAATTACACCAGCCGACCAGCAGATCTTCCCGATCCTGCAGGACCGCATCGCCATCGGCCTGCTGCTGGCCATTCGCCTTCATCGCCGTGCCGCTGCTGGCCGACGAGTACCTGTTCCGCGCCATCCTGATCCCGTTCCTGATCCTGGCGCTGGCCGCGCTGGGCCTGAACGTCCTGGTCGGCTACTGCGGCCAGATCTCGCTGGGCACCGGCGCCTTCATGGCGGTCGGGCGCCTACGCGGCCTACAACTTCTACGTCCGCGTCGACGGCATGCCGATGCTGGCGGCGATGCTGCTCGGCGGCCTGTTCGCGACCACTGGTCGGCGTGCGTGTTCGGCATCCCGTCGCTGCGCATCAAGGGCCTGTACCTGGCGGTGGCGACGCTGGCGGCGCAGTTCTTCGTCGACTGGGCCTTCCTGCGCATCAAGCTGGTTCACCAACAACTCGCTCGTCGGGCTCGGTCTCGCGTGGCCGGCCTCAAGTGCTCGGCATGCCCGATCGACACGCCGGTGCAGAAGTACCTGTTCTGCCTGGCCTTCGTGGCCTGTTCGCGCTGCTGGCCAAGAACCTGGTGCGCGGCCACATCGGCCGCGAGTGGATGGCGATCCGCGACATGGACGTGGCCGCCGCGGTGATCGGCATCCGCCCGGTGTACGCCAAGCTCACCGCGTTCGCGGTCAGCTCGTTCATCGTCGGCGTGGCCGGCGCGCTGTGGGGCTTCGTCTACCTCGGCTCGTGGGAGCCGGCGGCGTTCAACATCGACCGCTCGTTCCAGCTGCTGTTCATGGTCATCATCGGCGGCCTGGGCTCGATCATGGGCAGCTTCTTCGGCGCCGCGTTCATCGTCATGCTGCCGATCGTGCTCGACCAGCTGCTGCCCGCGCTCGGCGGCGCTGTCGGCATGCCGATCGACACCGCGACTGGTCTCGCACATCGATGTTCATGATCTTCGGCGCGCTGATCGTGTTCTTCCTGATCGTCGAGCCGCATGGCCTGGCGCGGCTGTGGTCGATCGGCAAGGAAAAGCTGCGCCTGTGGCCGTTCCCGCACTGACCGTCCCACTCGATTACCCGCTTTCCACACGCACTGACGCGTTCTCTTTCCCACCCTTGGAGGCAGACATGAAACTGAAGTCCCTTGCCGCAATCGCCGCGATCGCCGCCGTCGGCGCATCGCCGTTGCGGTCACCGCACCGCGCCTTCGCGCAGGCGAAGGAGCAGTTCTTCCCGGTCTGGCCTACCGCACCGGCGCCTACGCGCCCAACGGCGCGCCTTGGGCCAACGGCTATGTCGACTACCTGAAGCTGGTCAACGCGCAAGGGCGGCATCAACGGCGTCAAGATCATCTACGAGGAATGCGAGACCGGCTACGCCACCGACACGCGGCGTCGAGTGCTACGAGCGCCTGAAGGGCAAGCACGGCGGCGCGACGCTGTTCCAGCCGCTGTCCACCGGCATCACCTTCGCGCTGACCGAGAAGGCGCCGGTCGACAAGATCCCGCTGATCACCGCCGGCTACGGCCGCAGCGAATCGCAGGACGGCGTGCGTGTTCGAGCTGGAACTTCCCGCTCGTCGGCACCTACTGGGTCGGCGCCGACGTGCTGGTGCAGCACATCGCCAAGAAGGAAGGCGGCTTCGACAAGCTGAAGGGCAAGAAGATCGCCCTCGTCTACCACGACAGCCCGTACGGCAAGGAGCCGATCGCGCTGCTGCAGGAGCGCAGCAAGATGCACGGCTTCGAGCTGCAGCTGCTGCCGGTGACCGCACCCGGCGTCGAGCAGAAGGCGACCTGGCTGCAGATCCGCCAGAACCGGCCCGACTACGTCTTCCTGTGGGGCTGGGGCGTGATGAACTCGACCGCGATCAAGGAGGCGGTGGCCACCGGTTATCCGCGCGAGAAGATGTACGGCGTGTGGTGGTCGGCTGCCGAGCCCGACGTCAAGGACGTCGGCGATGGCGGCCAAGGGCTACAACGCGCCTGGCGATGCAGCACGGCGCGCGAGCCGAATGCCAAGGTGATCAAGGACATCCTCGCCAAGGTCCACGCCAAGGGCCAGGGCACCGGCCCGAAGGAGGAAGTCGGCTCAGGTGCTCTACATGCGCGGCGCTGATCGGCGCGATGCTCGCCGTCGAGGGCGTGCGGCGTGCGCAGGAGCGCTACGGCAAGGGCAAGTGTGATGACCGGCGAGCAGGCGCGCTGGGGCTCGAGAACCTGGCGCTCGACCAGAAGAAGCTCGATGCGCTCGGCTTCGCCGGCGTGATGCGCCCGGTGTCCACCACCTGCGCCGACCACATGGGCCCGGCCTGGGCGCGCATCCACACCTGGGACGGCGCGAAGTGGGACTTCACGTCCGACTGGTACGCAGGCCGACGAGGCGATCATCAAGCCGATGGTGAAGAGCACGGCCGCCAAGTACGCGACGGAAAAGAAGATCACGCCGCGCACGCCGGAGGACTGCCAGAGCTGAGCGTGCCAGATGGCCCTCGACGGTGCCGTCCCTCGCGGGCGGCCCCCGTCTTGCGAGGGCCGGCGCCGCGGCCTATCGAACGAGCCACAGGCTCGAGCCACCGCATGAGCAACATCCTTCTGAACGTCAACGGCATCGAGGTCATCTACAACCACGTGATCCTGGTGCTTGAAGGGCGTGTCGCTGCAGGTGCCCGAGGGCGGCGTCGTGGCCTTGCTCGGCGGCAACGGCGCGGGCAAGACGACGACGCTGCGCGCCGTCTCGCAACCTGCTCGCCGGCGAGCGCGGCGAGGTCACCAAGGGCTCGATCGAGTTGCGCGGCGAGCGCATCGAGAAGCTGTCGACCTCCGAGATGGTCAATCGCGGCGTGATCCAGGTGATGGAAGGCCGCCATTGCTTCGCGCACCTGTCGATCGAGGACAACCTGATGACCGGCGCCTACACGCGCAAGGACGGCAAGGCCGCGGTCGCGCAGACGCTGGAGAAGGTCTACAACTACTTCCCGCGCCTGAAGACGCGGCGCAGCGTCGCAGGCCGCCTACACCTCGGGCGGCGAGCAGCAGATGTGCGCGATCGGCCGCGCGCTGATGGCCAACCCGAAGATGGTGCTGCTCGACGAACCGACCATGGGCCTGGCGCCGCAGATCGTCGAAGAGGTGTTCGAGATCGTGAAGGACCTGAACCAGCGCGAGAAGGTCACCTTCCTGCTGGCCGAGCAGAACACCAACATGGCGCTGCGCTATTCCGACTACGGCTACATCCTCGAGAACGGCCGCGTGGTGATGGACGGCGAGGCCAAGGCGCTGCGCGAGAACGAGGACGTCAAGGAGTTCTACCTCGGCATGGGCGGCGGCGACCGCAAGAGCTTCAAGGACGTGAAGAGCTACAAGCGGCGCAAGCGGTGGCTGTCATGACCCACCCCCGATGCGCCTTCGGCGCCTCCCCCTCGAGGGGGCGCCGCCTGGCGGACCGGCGGAGCCGGATCCGCGGCGGCCGCTTGGCGTCCTGCCGCGGCATGCGAATTGGTGACGCTGCGATGAGTTCGTCCGATGATGACTTCGGTTTCGCGCCGCCGCCTTTCAAACCCGAGGACGCGCTGGTGGGCCTGAAGCGCCAGTTGCGCGACCTGCAACTGGCCGAGCGCGGCCATGCCTTCGAGCAACGCGGCAAGCGCATCGTCGAGCTCGCGATCGACGGCGCGGCGATCCAGGCCAGGCTCGCGCGCCGCCTCGCACAGACGCCCGAGTGGGACCGCTTCACGCTGAAGTCTGCCGCCGACCAACGCAAGTTCATCGACGAGGTGAAGAAACGCCTGGCTCGCTGGGAGCATGACGAATGAGCCATGATTACTACGACGTGCTGGAAGCGCGTGATCCCGCGGTCCGCGAGGCCAAGCTGATGGCGGCGCTGCCGGCGCAGATCGCGCAGGCACAACGCGATGCCAAGGCACTCGGTACGTTGCTGGGCGGCATCGATGCCGCCGCGATCACCAGCCGGGCCGCACTGGCCACGCTGCCGGTGCTGCGCAAGCACGAACTGCTCGAGCGGCAGAAGGCCGGGCGCGAGATGCCTGGCAACCACGATCCCTTCGGCGGCTTCGCCACCATCGGCTGGCGCGCCCTCGGCGCGGTTCGCCGCGCGCAGCGCGTGTACCAGTCGCCGGGCCCGATCTATGAACCGGAAGGCACGGCGAACGACTACTGGCGCCTGGCCCGCGCGATGCATGCCGCCGGCCTGCGCGGCGGCGACCTGGCGCACAACTGCTTTTCCTACCACCTCACGCCGGGCGGGCTGATGATGGAATCGGGCGCGATGGCGCTCGGCTGCAGCGTGTTTCCCGGCGGCGTCGGCAACACCGAGCTGCAGTTGCAGGCCATCGCCGACCTGCGGCCGCAAGCCTACATCGGCACGCCGAGTTTCCTGAAGATCCTGGTCGAGAAGGCCGCCGAAAGCGGCGTGGCCATCGGCTCGATGACCAAGGCCCTGCTCGGCGGCGAGGCCTTTCCACCGTCGCTGCGCGACTGGCTCATCGAACGGGGCATCCACGGCTACCAGTGCTACGCCACGGCCGACGTCGGCCTGATCGCCTACGAGACGGCCGCGCGGCAAGGGCTGGTCATCGACGAGGGCGTGATCGTCGAGATCGTTCGCCCCGGCAGCGGCGACTCCGGTGGCCGACGGCGAGGTCGGCGAGGTCGTGGTGACGTCGCTGAACCCCGATTACCCGCTGATCCGCTTCGGCACCGGCGACCTGTCGGCGGTGCTGCCCGGGGCATGCCCGACCGGCCGCACCAACACGCGCATCAAGGGCTGGCTCGGCCGCGCCGACCAGACCGCCAAGGTGCGCGGCATGTTCGTGCACGCCAGCCAGGTTGCCGAAGTGTTGAAACGCCACCCCGAGATCGGCCGTGCGCGGCTGGTGGTCGAGGGCGAGATGGCCAACGACCGCATGACGCTGCATGCCGAACTGGCGCAGGCCGCGCCCGAGGGCCTCGCCGACCGCGTGGCGCAGAGCCTGCGCGACGTCACCAAGCTGCGCGGCGCGGTTGCATGGGCGGCGCCGGGGCAGCTGCCAAACGACGGCAAGGTGATCGAGGACGCGCGTCGGTACGAGTGACGCGAAATGGTGCTTGAGTCGCGTTCGATTGCGTAGACCGGCGGGCTCCAAACGACCCTTCGGCGACACCCGCCGTCTTAATCTCGTCGCCTCAAAGCCGCCGGTCGGTCCCGCACGCAGGCATACATCGGCCAGCAGCACCAACGGACGCCCACTCGCGCTGGCCGCTTGTGCTGGCCGT
Source organism: uncultured beta proteobacterium (assembly GCA_963840805.1). GTDB lineage: Bacteria > Pseudomonadota > Gammaproteobacteria > Burkholderiales > Burkholderiaceae_C > CADEEN01. The sequence continues at coordinate 308,055 of CAWJAJ010000017.1, forward strand.
CATCGCCCCGGGCGAGGACGATGCACCAGACGATCACGCCGCGGCCCGCGCGACGAAGCGCTGGGCCAGCGGGCTCGCGGGTCGCGCCGAGGCGCGCTCGGCCGCCAGCGCGGAGGCGAGGGGCCGATCGCCGCTGCGCAGCGCCGCCTCGACCAGCGTCAGGTCGAGCAGATCGCGCTGCGCGTGGCTGCCGCCGAAGCGGTGCGCAGCTGCGCAACGGGTCGCAGCAGCGCGACGACCGCGGCGTAGTCGCCGCGGCCGAAGGCCTGGATCGGCGCGCGTCGCCGGCTCGGCCGACCTCGCGCGGTGAAGGCGCGCGTTGTCGCCGTCGCCGGCGAGCGCTGCGCGCCTGTGCCTCGAGCAGCTGCTGCCTCAAGCGCGTGCCGGCCGGCGCTCGACGAAGGCGATCATCGCGTGCAGGTCGTTGAAGGCGTAGTTGCCCGCAGCGGCATGCGGGGCCCAGCGTGTCGGCCAGCGGCTGCCAGCGCGTCACCGACGTCCACGCCGCGCAGCGGCAGGCGCCACAGCAGCGCGCTCTGCGTCGATCATGTCGAGCACGACCGTCGAGCCTGGCCCGCCGATCGATTCGTCGTACATCGCGAGCACCTCGGCGTGGCGGTCCTGTTCCAGGTTGAACAGCGCCAGATGCCACCAGTTGTGGACCGCGAAGAAGCTGCCTCGCGACCAGTGCGCCGCGTTCGGCTCGAGCCAGGCGATGCCGTCCGCGGCGCGTTGCGCATCTCGTGCACATGCGCCACCGCATGCCAGGCCCAGGTGTCGCGCGGTCGCAGTTCGACGCCGCGCCGGCCGGTACGTTCGGCCTGCGCGTAGTCGCCGGTCTCCTCCAGACCGAAGGCATGCATGCCGAGCACGGCATGGTGGCCGGGCATGGCGTCGTTCCAGTGCGGCAGCACGCGCGCGACGCGGTCGCGCAGCATGCGCGAGTCGCCGCGTGAAGAAGTCCACTGGTGGCCGGCCTGCAGCGCGAGCAAGTCGCGCGGGTGCAATGCCGACAGGTCTTCCAGCACGCGCGCGCCGTCGCGCCAACGACCGGCGGCCACGAGCGCGGCGGCGTGTGCATGCAGGCGCTCGCGCTCGGTGCTGGCGTGGCGCGCCGCAGCGTCGGCGGCCTCGCGCGCGGTGTCCAGCGCCGGTGCCTCGGTGCCCAGCAGGTGCAGCCAGGCGCGCAGAGTGTGCGCGATCGACATGCCCGGCGCCTCAGCCAGTGCGCGGTCGACGGCGGCCAGCGGGTCGCCGATCAGGCAGCGCAGTTCGTGCGCAGCCAGTTCGTAGTGTTCGATTGCGGCGGCGGTGGCTCCGCTCACCGGATGTCCCAGTGTGTCGATCAGAGCGGTCATGGTCAGGTCCTCCAGGTTCAGGCGGTCGCCGCACCGGCGGCGACCGAGGTGACAAAGTGGCTCAGGTCGCGGGCGAAGCGTAGCGGCTCCTCCCAGTGCATGGCATGTCCAGCGTCGGCATATTCGACGAGCCGGGCCGTGCGAATCAGTTCCAGCATCGCCTGCTGCTCAGCGGCCGAGCAGAACCCATCATGGCGACCCCAGACGATCAGTGTGGGCGACTCGATCTTGCGCAGCCGCGCCGAGAAGTCGTCGCCGATGAAGCCGGCGAAGGCATCGCGCCAGACCCGCGCCGGCACCTTCAGGCTCTCGGCGACGAAGCGGTCGAGCATCGATGCGGCGATCGGCCGCGCCAGCGTGCTCAGCTGGAAGTCGCGGGCGAGGGCCTCGGGCACCGGGTCGGCCAGCGGCACGATCTGGTCGCGGTGGAACTCCAGCAGTTCGGGAGGCCGGCCGAACCAGGCCATGGTGCCGGCCAGCAGCAGGCCGGCGACCCGCAACGGGTGGTCGATCGCGCAGCGCATCGCGTTGATGCTGCCCATCGAGTGGCCGACCAGCACCGCGCGCTCGATCTCCATCACGTCCATGAACGCCACGACGTCGTCGGCGAAGTCGGCGGGCCGGTAGCCACCGGCCGGCTTGTCGCTGCCGCCGTGGCCGCGTTGGGTGAGCGCCATCACATGCAGGTCGGCCGGCAGGTGCGGCAGCACCGGCTCGAACGAGCGCCAGGAGTCGGTGACACCGTGCAGCGCGACGACCGGGGTGCCGGTGCGATCGCCCTGTTCGGCGAACTCGAGCCGCACTCGGCCGGGAAGCCGGATCTGGCGAAGGGTGGTCTTCATCCTGGGGTCCTCATCGGTGGGTGGAGGTTGGGGCGCGACACGTCGCGGGCGAGCAGCATGTCAATCACGCGGGCCGAGGCGCCGTCCCAGAAGCCAGTCGCATGCTCGAAGCGGCGCGGGTTCTCGAAAGTGCCGAAGAGCAGGTCGATCAAGGGCAGGTCGGCGTAGTTCTTCGCGTGGATGCCGCGAGCATGGTGGACCGTGTGGCTCTCCGGGCGCTGCACGACGTAGCCCAGCCAGTGCGGCGTGCGCAGGTTGGCGTGCTGGAAGATGGCCAAGAAGGTGATCACGAGGATCGTCGTCGTCGCGGCCGCCGGTGGCAGGCCGAGCAGCGTGAGCGCCACGCTCGGCACCAGCGTCCAGCCGACGATGTCGAGCGGGCTGAACCAGAACGCGCCGTAGACGTCGAGCCGCTCGGCGCTGTGGTGCATCTGGTGCGAGACCCTGAACCAGGCGTCGACGCTGTGCATGCCGCGATGGTAGGCATAGGCGAACAGCTCGTAGACGAGCAGGCCGAGCGCGGCGGCGGCCCATGTGGGCCAGCCGGACAGGTCGAAGACCTGCAGCGGCGCCAGCGCGTCGGCCCAGAGCAGCGGCAGGTAGGACGACAGCAGGATGTAGCCGGCGAACACGGCCAGCGCGCGTGCCTGCCAGCCGCGCATGCGCGGCAGCGGGCGGCCCGGGAAGACGCGTTCGGCGATCGCCAGCGCAGCGAACATCGCGAGCATCGCCAGGGTGATCGGATCGAGCAGGATCTCAAGAGGGGTCGGCATGGGAATGCTCCGGTGGGAGGTCGGATGAGGAAGGGCTCGAGTGCCGCCAGTGTGCTGACGCAAGGGCTCCACGGACAGCGGCGTTTCGGCAAGAATCCGTCCGTTCCTGCCACGCGGAAGGAAGCCATGACGACCCGACCGATCACTGTGGCATTGCTCGCGATGCCCAAGGTCACCGCCGCGACGCTGTACGGTTTCCACGACCTGTTCGCCGGTGTGCACCGAGACTGGTCAGATGGTTCACGGAGGCCATGCCGAGTCGCCGTTCCGGCCGATGGTCGTCAGCCGCGACGGCCAGCCGGTCGAGGGCGCGAACGGCGTGCGCATCGTCCCGCAAGCGTCATTCGATGCCTGCCACGCCCGACGTGGTGTGCGTGACCGACATCGCGGTGCCGCCCGGCGAGCCGCTCGGTGGGCGCCTACGACGCCGAGATCGACTGGCTGCGCGCGCGCCACGCGCAGGGCGCGATCCTCGCGTCGTCATGCTCGGGGGCGGTGCTGCTCGCGCGCACCGGTCTGCTCGAAGGGCTGGACGCCACGTCGCACTGGGCCTATTGCGACGTGCTCCAGCGCGACTATCCCGGGCACGCGCTGGCTTCCGGAACGCGGCCTGCTCGTCGCCGGAGCGCGGGCAGCGCATCGTGATGGCCGGCAGCGGCATCGCTTGGCACCAGCTGGTGATGGCGCTGATCAGCCGCTTCGCCGGCGCCGAGGCGGCGATGCAGGTGGCCCGCATCAACCTGATCGACTGGGCCGCGACCAGCCCGATCGCCTACGCATCGCTGCGCCATGGTGCGCAATCCGGACGACGCGGCGGTGGCCGCTGCGCAGGCCTGGGCCGCACAGAACTACCAGCACGAGGCGCCGGTGGCGCAGATGGTCGAGGTTGCGGGGCTCGCCGAGCGCACTTTCAAGCGCCGCTTCCTGCAGGCCACCGGCATGGGCCCGCTCGACTACGTGCACCACCTGCGGCTGGAAGAGGCCAAGCAGATGCTCGAGTCGGGCGACGCGTCGATCGAGGCGATCGCGTTCGAGGTGGGCTATCGCGACGCGAGCTTCTTCAACCGGCTCTTCCGCCGCAAGGTGATGATGTCGCCGACGCAGTACCGGCGTCGATTCGGCGGGCTGAAATCGCGGCTGCGCGAGGCCGGCAGCGCCATCGGGTGCTCCTCATGAAGCCGCCGTGAGCCGTGCCTGCGGCGAGCGTCGAGGCCCTCATCGGTCGGCAAACTGTCGAAGCCTTCTGGCCCGTGCACGCCGACCGTGGCGACTGCGGAACTCACCGGCATACCCAGGCCCGGGAGTTGGTCGGCGTTCGCGGCAAGCCGTGCCGCGGCATCCTTCGGGCAGCCCGTCAGCCGTCGGTCATGACCGGCAGTTCCTGGCCGATTGCAGACCGCTCGATCTTGTTCGATCGAGTGCGAATCGGTCGATGCCGGGCGCCGACAAAACGCTCGCGCATCAGCCGGCGAGGTGTTCGGCCAGCACCCGCGCCACATGCAGCGCCTCGCGGCCGGCGCCGTCGGCGATCTGGTGCCGGCAGCTCGTGCCGTCGGCGACGATCAGCGCGTCGGGCTGCGCGCGCACCGCCGGCAGCAGGCTGAGTTCGGCCATCTGCATCGACACCGCGTGGTGGGCCGGCCTCGTAGCCGAAGCTGCCGGCCATGCCGCAGCACGAGCTTTCGATCAGCGTCGGCTTCGCGCCGGGAATCAGCCGCAGCACCTCGAGCAGCGGCGGCACGGCGCCGAAGGCCTTCTGGTGGCAGTGGCCGTGCACCAGGATCGGCCGGCGGGCCGGGCGCAGCGCCGGCTGGAAGCGGCCCGGCCCTGGCTTCGCGCGCGAGGAACTCCTCGAACAGCAGCGCCTGGCCGGCGACGGTCTGGGCGTCGGCGCCCAGGCCCATCGCCAGCATCTCGTCGCGCAGCGTCAGCAGGCACGACGGCTCCAGGCCGACGATGGCGATGCCGCGCTGCGCCAGCGGCAGCAGCGCAGCGACCAGCTGCCGCGCGCGCGCCTTGGCCTCGTCGGCCATGCCGGCGGCCAGGTAGGTGCGGCCGCAGCACAGGTGCTCGCCCGTGCACGCTGCGCGCCGCGTGCACCGCGTAGCCGGCCGCCTGCAGCACGCGCACCGCGGCGATGGCGTTCTCGCTCTCGAAGTGGCCGTTGAAGGTGTCGACGAACAGCACCACCGGCTTGGCGGCTTCCAGCAGCTCGGTGCGGCTGGCGAGTCGCAATGACGGCGCCGCGCGCCAGAAGGTGTCGCGCCGCAAGCGCGGCAGCGCGCGCTGCGGCCGACAGGCCGAGCCAGCGCTCGCTCAAGCGCCGAGCAAGGGCACGCGGTCGCGCAGGTTGAACAGCCCAGGCAGCCGGCTGGCCAGCGGCGCATAGGCGGGCAGGTGCGCGACCAGGCGTTGCTTGAGCGACAGGCCGTGGCGCAGCCGGCGTTGTGCCAGCACCTCGATCTTCATCTTGGCCATGTCGACGCCGGTCGGGCAGTCGCGCTTGCAGCCCTTGCAGCCGACGCACAGGTCCAGCGCCTCGTGCACCGCGTCGCCGTTCAGCGCGTCGGCGCCGAGCTGGCCCGACAGCGCCAGGCGCAGCGTGTTGGCGCGCCCGCGCGTCAGGTGCTGCTCGTCGCGCGTGACGCGGTAGCTCGGGCACATCGTGCCGGCGTCGAACTTGCGGCAGTGGCCGTTGTTGTTGCACATCTCGACGGCCTTGGCCAGGCCGCCGGTGCTGTCGCCGCCGCTGCCGGGCGCGGTGGTGGCTTCGGTCGCCGGATCGTTCTGCACGTTCCACGCCGACCAGTCGAGCACCGGCGTCAGCGCGATCGTCCGGTAGCCGGGCGCGAAGCGGAACAGCGCGGCGTCGTCCATCTTCGGCGGGTCGATGATCTTGCCCGGGTTGATCAGGTTGGCCGGGTCGAGCTTGCTGCTTGATGGCGCGAAACGCGGCGTTGATGCTGCGGGCCGAACTGCCACTCGATCCACTCGCCGCGGCACAGGCCGTCGCCATGCTCGCCGCTGTAGGCGCCCTTGAACTTGCGCACCAGCGCGGCGGCCTCGTCGGCGATCGCGCGCATCTTCGTGGCACCGTCGCGCCGCATGTCGAGGATCGGCCGCACGTGCAGCGTGCCGACCGACGCGTGCGCGTACCAGGTGCCGCGCGTGCCGTGCCGCGCGAACACCTCGGTCAGCGCATCGGTGTACTCGGCCAGGTGCTCGAGCGGCACGGCGCAGTCCTCGATGAAGCTGACCGGCTTGCCGTCGCCCTTCAGGCTCATCATGATGTTCAGGCCGGCCTTGCGCACTTCCCACAGCGCCTTCTGCGGCGCGTCGTCGGGCATCTCGACCACGCTGCCGGGCAGGCCGAGGTCGCCCATCAGCTCGACCAGCGCGCGCAGCTGGCCGCAGCAGCGCGCCTTGTCGTCGCCGCTGAACTCGACCAGCAGGATCGCCTCGGGCTGCGCCGATCAGCGCCGCCTCGATCGTCGGCCGGAACGCCGGGTTGGCGCGCGACAGCTCGATCATCGTGCGGTCGACCAGCTCCACCGCGGTCGGGCCGAGCTTGACGATGTGCTGCGCCGCGTCCATCGCGGCGTGGAAGGTCGGGAAGTTGACGACGCCCAGCACCTTGGCGCGCGGCAGCGGCGCGAGCTGCAGCGTCAGGCTGCGCGTGAACGCCAGCGTGCCCTCGGCGCCGACCAGCAGGTGCGCCAGGTTGACGCTGCCGTCGGCGGTGTAGGGCCGCTCGCTCTGCGGGTGGAAGATGTCGAGGTTGTAGCCGGCCACGCGGCGCATCACCTTCGGCCAGCGCGCCTCGATCTCGGCGCGCTGCTGCTCGGCCAGGCCGCGCACGAAGTCGGCGATCTCGCGTTCGGCCGGGCCCAGCGCCGCGAGCGGCCCGAACGACAGCAGCCGGCCGTCGGCCAGCCAGGCCTCGATGCCGGCCACGTTGTGCACCATGTTGCCGTAGGCGATGCTGCGGCTGCCGCAGGAGTTGTTGCCGGCCATGCCGCCGAGCGTGGCCTGCGCGCTGGTCGACACGTCGACCGGGTACCACAGGCCGTGCGGCTTCAGCTGCGCGTTCAGGTGGTCGAGCACGATGCCGGGCTCGACCTCGACCGTCAGCGCGTCCTCGTCGAAGCCGAGCACGTTGCGCAGGTGCTTGCTGGTGTCGATGACCAGCGCCGCGCCCGTGGTCTGGCCGCACTGCGAGGTGCCGCCGCCGCGCGGCAGCAGCGGCACGCGCAGGTCGCGCGCGATGTCGATCGCGATGGCCACGTCGCGCGCCGTGCTGCGGCACGAACACGCCGACCGGCATGATCTGGTAGATCGACGCGTCGGTGGCATAGCGGCCGCGCGAGGCGGCATCGAACAGCACCTCGCCTTCGGTTTCGCGCGCCAGGCGCCGCGCGAGGTCGGCGAACTCGGGCGTCAGCGCCGCGCGGCATGCGGCGCGTTCATGCCGTTGCGCCTTCGCGCCGGCGCCGAGGCTGGCCGTCGCGTCATCTGCTCGAGCACCGCGTCGCGCTTGTGCAGCAGGTGCGCGATCATCAGCGCGCGCAGCGCCGCCGCGTCGCGCGCGGCCAGCAGCTCGACCATCCGCTCGTGTTCCTGCACCGCGCGCTTCCACTTCGCCTCGTCGAGGTTGGAGCGAAAGCGCAGCGCCTGCAGCCGCGCGTTGACGTTGGCCCAGGTCTGCGTCAGCACCGGGTTGCGCGGCGGCCGCGTTGATGTGGCGTGTGGATCAGCGCGTTGAGCCGGTAGTAGGTCGACAGGTCGCGGCGCGTGAAGGCCGCCAGCATCTCGTAGTGCAGCGCGCGGATCTCGGCCAGTTCGGCCTCGCTGATGCGCTGCGCCGCCAGCTCGCCCGACTGGCCTTCCAGCCCGGCGATGACCTCGAAGGTGTCGGCCACGTCCTGCTCCGACAACTGCGCGACCACCGCGCCGCGGTTGGGCAGCAGCTCGACCAGGCCTTCGGCGGCCAGCATCTTGATGGCCTCGCGCAGCGGCGTGCGCGAGACCTGCAGCAACTCGCTCAGCTCGCGCTCGTTGAGCTTGGCGCCGGGCGCGAGGTGGCCTTCGACGATGCGCTGGCGCAGCCGCACCGCGACCTCCTGGTGCAGCACCTGGCGCGGGATCGAGATGATTTCAGCCATCGCGGCCAGTTGGTTTGTATGCAAAATGAACCGCGGTCGACAGGCAGGACTATATGGGCAACACCGCCTTGACAAATGCATTTTGTATGCAAAACTGCCGCTCGCAAGGAGAACTCACGATGAACCTCGAACCAGCATCCCAGCGGCCGCCACTTCCTGCAGATCCCGGGCCCGAGCCCGGTGCCCGACCGCATCCTGCGCGCGATGAGCCTGCCGACCATCGACCACCGCGGGCCCGAGTTCGGCGCGCTCGGGCTGAAGGTGCTGGCCGGCATGCAGCACATCTTCCAGACCCGCCATCCGGTGGTCATCTACCCGGCCTCGGGCACCGGCGCCTGGGAAGCGGCGCTGGTCAACACGCTGTCGCCCGGCGACGCGGTGCTGATGTACGAGACCGGCCACTTCGCCACGCTGTGGCAGAAGATGGCCGCGCGGCTGGGCCTCGAAGCCCGAGTTCCTGGCGCTGCCCGGCACTGATGCGGCCGGGGCTGCCCAACAGCTGGCGCCGCGGCGTGCAGGCCGACCTGATCGAGCAGCGCCTGCGCGCCGACACGCGGCCACGCCATCAAGGCCGTGTGCGTGGTGCACAACGAGACCTCGACCGGCGTCACTCGCGACATCGCCGCGGTGCGCCGCGCGATCGACGCCGCCGGCCACCCGGCGCTGCTGATGGTCGACACCATCTCGGGCCTGGCCAGCGCCGACTACCGGCACGACGAATGGGGCGTCGACGTCACCGTCAGCGGCTCGCAGAAGGGCCTGATGCTGCCGCCGGGCATCAGCTTCAACGCGCTGTCGCCGAAGGCCCTCGAGGCCAGCAAGACGGCGCGGCTGCCGAAGGCATTCTGGGCCTGGGACGAGATCGTCGAGATGAACAAGAGCGGCTACTGGCCCTACACGCCCAACACCAACCTGCTGTACGGCCTCACCGAGGCGCTGGACATGCTGCTGGAAGCAGGGCCTGCCGCAACGTCTTCGCGCGCCACCAGCGCTGGGCCGAGGGCGTGCGCGCCGCGGTGCGCGCCTGGGGCCTGGAGATCCAGTGCGCCGATGCCGCGGTCTATTCGCCGGTGCTGACCGGCGTGATGCATGCCCGCCGGCGTCGACGCCGACGCGTGCGCGCGCACGATCCACGAGCGCTTCGACCTGTCGCTGGGCACCGGCCTGGGCAAGGTGAAGGGCCGCATGTTCCGCATCGGCCACCTCGGCGACAGCAACGACCTCACGCTGATGGCCACGCTGGCCGGCTGCGAGATGGGCCTGAAGCTCGGCGGCGTCACGCTGGCCGGCAGCGGCGTGCAGGCGGCGATGGACTACTTCGCTTCGCACCCGCAGGCCGCCGCGATGGCAGCCAACGCCTGACCAGACACCTCCAGGAGACCCTCGATGCAACGACGTTCCTTCATGCGCTTCAGCGGCGCTGCGGCCGCCACGCTGGCCGATGCCCGCCGTGCGCGCGCAGCAATGGCCCTACGGCCCGGTGCGCATCATCGTCGGCTTTCCGCCGGGCGGCGGCACCGACGCGCTGGCGCGCGTGGTCGGCCAGAAGCTGACCGCGATGTGGGACCAGCAGGTCGTGGTCGAGAACAAGGCCGGCGTGGCCGGCGTGCTGGCCGCCGACTACGTGGCGCAGCAGCCGAGCGACGGCAGCACGCTGCTGATGGCGCACATCAACAGCCACGCCCTCGCGCCCAGCCTGCAGCCGAAGCTGAGCTACGACGTCGAGCGCGACTTCGTGCCCATCGTGCTGGTCGGCGTGACGCCCAACCTGCTGATCGCGCAACCCGAACGCAGCCGGCCAAGACGGTGAAGGACATCGTCGCGCTGTGCAAGGCCAAGCCCGGCCAGGTCAGCTTCGGCTCGGCCGGCCACGGCTCGGCCCAGCACCTGGCGCTGGAGATGTTCAAGCTGCGCGCCAAGGTCGATGCGCTGCACGTGCCCTACAAGGGCAGCGCGCCCGCTGCTCACCGACCTGATCGGCGGCCAGATCCAGTACAGCTTCGAGACCATGACCGCCGCCACGCCGCACGTGAAGAGCGGCAAGGTGATCGCCATCGCGCAGACGCGCGCCAAGCGCGCCAAGGGCCACCCGAACGTGCCGACGATGCAGGAGCAGGGCTTCGCCGGCTTCGAGGCCACCACCTGGTACGGCCTGGTCGGCCCGGGCAAGCTGCCGACGCCGATCGCGCAGAAGATCAACCGCGACGTCAACACCGTGCTGGCGATGCCCGACGTGCAGGAGAAGCTCGACACCTACGGCGCCGAGGACGGCGGCGGCTCGGCCGAGAAGTTCGCGCAATTCATCCGCGTCGGAACAGTTGAAGTGGGCCAAGGTGGTCAAGGAGGCCGGCGTGAAAGGCGAGTCTTGAGTCCCACGACCGCAGTGCACGACGCGACGACGCTGGCGCAGGTGCTGGTCGCCGCGCGGCGCCGGCACGCCCAGTTGACGGCCGCAGACTGGGCCCAGGTGCTGCACAGCCCGGCCGAGGCCTATGCCGTGCAGGACGCCGTGGCGGCCGACCTCGCCTGGTTCCTGCTCGCACCGCCGGGCCACTGGAAATCGGGCGGCGCCTCGCGCGATGCGGTGCTGACGCATGCGCCGCTGCCGCCGGCCGGCGTGCGTGCGAGCCCGGCACCGTTCGACGACTGGCCGATGCATGGCCGCGCCATCGAGGCGGAAATCGCGCTGCGGCTGGCTGCCGATGTCGGCCCGGCGCAGGCGGCCGCGCTGCAGCCCGACGCGGTCGACAGCCTGATCGACGCGATGGCCGTGTCGATCGAAGTCTGCGATTCGCGCTGGCGCGAGGGCCCTGAGGCGCCGGCGCTGTTGCGGCTGGCGGATCTGCAGTCGCATGCCGCGCTGGCGCTCGGCGATTGGGTGCCCTACGCGCGCCGCGACTGGCTGGCGCAACGATGCGCCGTGCGCATCGGCGACCGGCCCGCACTGGAGCGCACCGGCACCCACTCGCTGGGCGATCCCGCCTGGCTGCTGCCGCAATGGCTGCGCCACGCCACGCGCCACGGCGACACCGTGCCGGCAGGCACCGTGGTCACCACCGGCACCTGGGTCGGCATGCTGCCGGCGCAGGCCGGCGACCTGGTGCAGGTCGACTTCGCTGGCATCGGCACCGCGTCGCTGCAGCTCTGACGCGGGGCACTGCTCGATCGTCGACCGGCTCCGGCTCATACGGAGTTGCGTTCGATCGACAAGGTCTGGCGTGCGCTGGGTGCGAAGGCTGAGCGCGTGTCGGTGCGGTGTTGTCGCTTGCGGCCGCGTGATGCTTTGCATGCGAGGGCTGGCGCGCGGCGGCGACCGGGCAGGCTTGGCTGCGCGCCGCCCGATATCGGTGCTCGCCAAGCCTGCCCGGCCACCGCCGTGCCGTCGCAGTGGCATTCCGGCCGTCGAACACCACGCGGTCGCTGCGGCCGGGGGTGGGGCCTGCCGGTCGAGCACCGATATCGGGCGGCGCGCAGACCGGCAGGCCCCACCCCCGGCCGTGCGCGGTGAACGCAGTCGACACCGAAGCAACCCGCCGAAATACTCCGGTCAACGAACCGTCGGCATCGCAGCCACCGCAAGGAGCACGCCGTTCTTTCAGACGATTGAACGCAAATCCGTATCAGTGCGCCGCGGGGTCGGTGTAGGCCGGCGCCGGCTGCGTGAAGTACGCGTGCAGGATCTGGTAGACCATCTTGTAGTTCTTCTGCTGGAAGCTGGCATGCGAGATGCCGTTCATCACCGTGAACTGCTTGTCGGGTGAGGGCAAGCGCTTGAAGAATTCGATCAGGTCGTCCATCGCGGCGATGCCGTCGAACTGGCCGCGCAGCACCAGCGTCGGCACCGTGATCTTCGCCGGGTCGACCACCGGCAGCTTCGAGCACATGTCGATGTAGGTGCCGTTGGGCATCGAGTCGTCGAGCGCCAGGATCGCGTCGGCGAAGGCCTCGACGGTGGCCGCGTCGGCGCAGTCGGGGTGGTCGCGCGAGAAGATCGAGCGCACGAAGGCGCGGTCGATCGGTCGCCGCTTCGTGGCCAGGAACTCCGGCAGCTTCTTGCGCCGCTGCGCCAGCGTCGGCGCACCCTCGCCGGTCCAGACGAAGGCGTCGAGCGCCAGCCGCGCCACGCGCTCGGGATGGCGTTGCGCAAACAGCGCCGCGCGCAGCGCGCCCGACGAGATGCCGTAGGTCAGGAAGCTGCTGCACGCCGCGCGTGGCGAAGATGTGGTCGGTGGCGGCCTCGAGGTCGTCGGCGCCGTTGGCGATGTCGCAATAGATATCGCGGTGCTTGCTGCTGCGGCCATAGCCTTCCATGTCGACGCACCAGCAGACGAAGCCGCGCTCGGCAAACCAGTCCATCACCGACGAATCGGGCCGGCCCGGCACCGTCAGGTCGAAGGTCGGCTGCGAGGCCATCGACGAGCCGTGCACGAACAGCAGCGCCGGCTTGCCGTCGGGCGAGCCGACGAACTTCTCCCACAGGAACAGCCGCACGTCGCCGTCGGCGGTCTTCTTCGTCGTCCAGTGTTCTTGTCCGGTCACCATGAAGTACTTCCTATGGAGTAATGAGAACAGGCTCGCTCGCGCAACGCGGTCGAACCCAGCAACCGCCGCGGATCCGGCTCCGCCGGTCCGCCAGCGGTGCCCCTTGAGGGGAGCGGCGTAGCCGCTTCGGGGTGGTTGTCACTCTATTTTTGCGCCGGTTTCCTTGACGACGCGCGCCCAGCGGTCGCGCTCTTCGCGGAAGTAAGCGTCGAACTCGGCCGGGGTGGAGCCGACGATCTCGACGCCGGCGTCGCTGAAGAAGGTCTTGACCTCCGGCGCGTCCAGCGAGGCCTTCAGCTCACGGTGCAGGCGCTCGATAATCGCCGGCGGCGTGCCCTTGGGCGCCAGCAGGCCCATCCACACATAGGCCGAATAGCCGGCCAGCCCCGATTCGGCCAGCGTCGGCACTTCGGGCAGCTGCGACGAGCGCGTGACGCCGCTGGTCGCCAGCGGCCGCAGCTTGCCGGCCTTGATGTGCTTGACCATGCCCGCCGTGCCGGGGAACGCCATCGGCACCGTGCCGGCGAGCAGATCGGTCGTGGCCTGGCCGCTGCCGCGGTACGGCACATGCATGAGCTGCACGCCGGCCATCGACGCGAACATCGCCATGAACAGGTGCTGGCCGCTGCCGTTGCCCGACGATGCGTAGTTGACCTGCCCCGGCCGCGCCTTGGCATGGGCCACCAGCTCGGCCACGTTCTGCACCGGCAAGCCCGGGTGCACCACCAGCACGCCGGGTTCGCGTCCGAGCAACGAGATCGGGGTGAAATCCTCGATCGGATTGAAGCTGAGCTTGCTGTACAGCGTCGCGCTGATCGCGTTGGTTTGCGACGCCAGCAGCAGCGTGTAGCCGTCCGGTGCAGACTTGGCCACCATCTCGCTGCCGATCGTCGCGCCGGCGCCCGGCTTGTTCTCGATGATGACTTGCTGGTTCAGGCGCTTGCCGAGCTCCTGGGCGATCGCCCGCATCGGCCCGTCGACCGCGCCGCCGGGCGAGAACGGCACCACCACCTTGATCGGCCGGTTGGGATAGTCCTGGGCGGCACTGCCGCCAGCAAGCACAAGGCCGGCGGCGAGCGCCGCGGTGTTCCACCATGAAAGCGTGTTCGACATGACCGGATGTCTCCCTTTGAAGTCAGTTCTCAATCTCACCCAAGCACCGGCCTCGACGCAGGAGTCGTACGACCCCAGCGACCGCCGCGGATCCGGCTTCGCCGGTCCGCCAGCGGGCGCCCTCGAGGGGGAGCGCCGCAGGCGCTTCGGGGGTGCGTCACTTCAGGCGTCGAGATCGATCTTTCGATCGCGGGCGATGGCAGTCCAGCGCGCGATGTCGTCGTGGATGAACCTGGCGAAGGCCTCGGGCGACATCGGTGTCGGGTCGAGCGCCTCGGCGGCCAGCTTCTCGCGCATGTCGCCGGCGGCAAGCACCGTGTTGAGGCTGTCGTTGAGCGTCTTCAGCACCGGCGCCGGCAGGCCGGCGGGTGCCACCACGCCGTACCACTGCACCGCGTCGAAGCCCTTGAAGCCGGCCTCGATCATCGTCGGCACGTCCTTCAGCAGCGGGTGCCGGGCGGCCCCTGTCACGCCGAGCGCGCGCACGCGGCCCGAACGGATGTGCGGCAGCGCCGCCGCCAGGCCCGGGAACATCGCCTGGGTCTGGCCGCCGAGCAGGTCGGTGAACGCCGGCGCGATGCCGCGGTAGGGCAGGTGCACCATGAAGACGCCGGCAGCCTGCTTGAGCAACTCCATCGACAGGTGCGTCAGCGAGCCCTGCCCCGCCGAGCCGTAGCTCACGCGTGCCGGGTTGGCCTTCACGTAGGCCACGAACGCCTTGATGTCGGCCGCCGGCACCGACGCGTTCACGACCAGCACGTTGGGCGTGCTGCCGATCATGCCCACCGGCGTGAAGTCCTTGATCGCGTCGTATGGCAGCTTGCTGCGCGTGGCCGGGCTGGTGCCGTGCGTCGCCACATAGCCCTGCAGCAGCGTGTAGCCGTCGGGCGCCGCCTTGGCCGTGGTCTGGCAGGCGATCGCGCCGCCACCGCCGCCGATGTTCTCGACGATGAACGTTTGGTTCAGCAGCCTGCCCCAGCGCTCGGTGACGGTGCGGCCGACCAGGTCGCTGCCGCCGCCGGCCGCCACCGGCACGATGTAGCGGATCTGGCGCGCCGGGAAGGTCTGTGCGCGCGCCGCGGGCCACGCCAGGGCCGCCGGCAGCGCAGCGATCAATGTCCGTCGTTGCATGGCATCTCCAGGTTCAGGGTTCGAAGCCGCCCGCCTCGCGCAGCGCACGGGCGTCGGCGCCGGCCAGCATCGCGATGAAGCGTGCGGCCAGGGCCGGCTCGGCCGCCGTGGCGCTGACGGCCGCGGTGTAGACGGTGGCCAACTCGAAGCGCGCCGGCAGCGGTGCCACCAGTTCGACGCCCTCGGTGTAGCGGATCTCGGTGACCTGCGTGCAGCCGATCAGTCGTGGCATCTCGTTGGCCGCAAGTTCGCGCATCGCGGTGGCGCCGTTCGGAAAGGTGCGAAACCGCGGTTCGAGTTGGTCATGGACGCCGAGTTCGCGCATCACGCCGGCAAAGTGGATGCCGGCGGTCGAGCGCACGGCGTCGGGGAAGTAGATCGCATCGGCCGCCAGCAGCGCCGCCTTCAGCGCCTGCGGCGTCGACACATCGGGATGCGGCGCGCCGCGGCGCACCGCGATGCCGGTGCGCACGCGCCCTAGCGGCGTGCGGCTGTCGCCGCGCAGCACGCCGGCCTCGACCAGCTCGCCGACCATCTTGTCGGTGACGATCATCAGATCGCAAGGCGCGCCGGCCAACAGGGCCTCCTTCATCGCACCGACCGCACCGAAGCGGCCGGCGACTTCGGCCGCGGCCTCGGCACGCAGCCGCGGCTGCAGCGCCTTGACGAGGCCCTGCGCGGCGCCGGCGCACAGCAGGTCCAGTGTGACCGTCATCGCCGTCCTGTCGCCGATCTACTCGGCCTTGGCGCCGGAGAACTTGACGATGCGCGCCCACTTCGCAATGTCGTCGTTCATGTAGCGGGTGAACTCGTCGACCCCCATCGTCATCGCCGTCGTGCCTTGCGCGGCCCAGGCGCGACGCACCTCGGGGTTGGCGGTGATCTTGCCGATCTCGGCGTTGAGCCTGTTGACCACCGCCACGGGCGTGCCCTTGGGCGCCATCAGGCCGAGCCACAGCGTCGGCCTCGTAGCCGGGCACGCCGGCCTCGTTGGCGGTCGGCACGTCGGGCAGCACCGCCGAGCGCGACTTGCCGGTGGTCGCCAGCGCCTTGACCTTGCCCGCCTTGATGTGCTCGGTCATCGTCGGGATGGCGTCGAACATCATCTCGATCTGGCCGCCGAGCACGTCGGTGCGCGCGCCGGCACTGCCGCGGTACGGGATGTGCACGATGGACACGCCGGCCATCACCTTGAACAGCTCGCCGGCCATGTGGTACGGCGTGCCTGGGCCCGACGACGCATACGACATGCCGCCCGGCCTGGCCTTGGCCGCCTTGATCAGCTCGGGCAGCGTGCTCTGCGGCAACGCCGCCTTGGCCACCAGCACCAGGTCGGAGTAGTTGATCGGCGCAATCGGCGCGAAGTCGCGCATCAGCTGGAACGGCTTGTTCGGGATCAGCGATTCGTTGACGGTGTGCGTGTTCGACATCAGCAGCAGCGTGTAGCCGTCAGGCGCTGCCTTGGCCACCGCATCGGTGCCGATCACCGAGCCGGCGCCGGGGCGGTTGTCGATGACGAAGGTCTGTCCGAGCGATTCCTGCAGCCGCTGGGCGAGGAAGCGGCCGAACACATCGGCCGAGCCGCCGGGGGCGAACGGCACGATGATGCGCACCGGTTTGCTGGGGTAGTCCTGCGCCAGCGTCGGCCCCGCGCCGAGCGCCAGCGCCGTGACGAGGCCGGCAACCAGGCGGCGTCGGGGCGGCGAAGTCGGGGGCTGCATCATGACGATCTCCGGAGTCGATTGGTTCTGATTGGTCTGTACTGGTGCAGATTGCGGCCCACTCTAGCGGCGGGGCGCAGGATGGTCAATGCGGCGGACCCGCGGTGCCGGTCAGTAGCCCAGCATGTTGCTGCGCACATGCGCCAGGTGCGCCAGGCACAAGGCTTTGGCGCGGTCAGCGTCACGCTCCTTCAGTGCCGCCACCAGCGCGCGGTGCTCGTGCTGGTACTCGCGGCGCCGTTCCGGCGTGGCGCTGCGCCGCTTCAACATGCCCCACTCGCCATTCGCGCGCACCTCGTTCATCAGGCGGAACACGCTGCTGATGAAACCGTTGTGCGCGGCCCCGGCAATGGCTTCGTGCAGTTGCCCGTCCCAGTGCTCGAAGTCCTCCAGCGTCGTCGCCGCCTCGGCATGGGTGTTGCACTCGTCCATGCGCGCGAAATCCGCGGCCGTGGCATTGCCGATCACCATCTCGATCAACGCCGGCTCGAGCAGCAGCCGCGCACTCATCAGATCGGCCGGGCTGACGGCATGCGCGGCACCGTGCGGCGCGAGCAGGGCCTGTGCGGCCAGCGCTTCGTGCACCTCGTCGCTGACATAGGTGCCGCTGCCGACCGTCTGTGTGATCAGGCGCCGGCGCTTGAAGTCCTGCAGCACGCGGCGCACGGTCGAGCGACTGAGGCCGAATTGCGCGCCGAGTTCGCGCTCCGTCGGCAGACGCTGGCCGGGCCGCCAGGCATGCGACTTGATCTGGTCGAGCAGGTTTTCGCGCAGGGCCGAGGCAGCGTCCATGGCAGGTGCAGAGCATTCGCTTCTTGGGCGGCAATGGTAGCATTTGGGTCAAAACCGGAGTCCCTCGAGGAGAACTGCTTGCGCATCGCCACCTTCATCCACCAGGGGCGCCGGCATGTCGGCGCCGTAGCGGCCGACGGCCGCCATGTCACGCCGTTCACGCTCGAACCGGCCGACGTCGCCCGCGGGGCCCAGGTGCTGATCGAGCGGGCTGCCGCCGGCGCGCCGTTGACGGCCGCTTCGGGCCCGGCGCTCGCGCTGGCCGACGTCGTGCTCGAGGCACCGCTGCCGCAGCCGCGGCGCAACCTGTGGTGCGTCGGCCGCAACTACCACGCGCATGCCAAGGAGCTGCGCGAAACGGTGTTCAAGGACAACGCCGCCGACCCGCAGGCCTGGCCGATCGTCTTCACCAAGGTGCCCGAGACCGTGATCGGTCCGGGCGCCGAAGTGCGCCTGCCCGGCGCGGCGGTCTCGTCGCAGATCGACTACGAGGCCGAGCTGACGGTGATCATCGGCCAGGGCGGCCGCAACATCGCGCGCGCCGATGCGCTGAAGCATGTGTTCGGCTACACCATCGTCAACGACGTCACCGCACGCGACGTGCAGATGCGCCACCAGCAATGGGACCTCGGCAAGAGCTTCGACACCTTCTGCCCGATGGGGCCGTGGATCGTGACCGCCGACGAACTCGACGCCGGCGATACGCGCGTGCGCTGCTGGGTCAATGACGAACTGCGCCAGGACGCGCGCACCAGCGACCTGATCTTCGACATCCCGACGCTGATCGAAACCTGCTCGCGCGGCATCACGCTGCTGCCTGGCGACATCATCGCCACCGGCACCGCCGCGGGCGTCGGCATGGGCATGAAGCCGCCGCGCTGGCTGCAGCACGGCGACGTCGTGCGCATCGAGATCGACGGCCTCGGCATTCTGCAAAATCGCTTCGTCCTGGAGGGCGCATGAAGACACTTCGCACCACGCTCGCCGCCGCACTGCTGGCATCGCTCGCCTTCGCCAGTGGCGCGTTCGCGCAGGCCGCCTGGCCCGACAAGCCGATCACGATGATCGTGCCCTTCCCGCCCGGCGGCGTCGCCGACACCGTGGCGCGGCCGGTGGCCGAGGCGCTGGCGCGCGAACTCGGGCAGACGGTGGTCGTCGAGAACAAGGCCGGCGCCGGCGGCGCCACCGGCATCGGCGCGGTGGCGCGCGCGCCGGCCGACGGCTACACGCTGTTGATGGCCTTGTCGTCGATCTCGATCCTGCCCGAGGCCGACAAGATCCTCGGCCGCAAGCCGCAGTTCACGCTCGACCAGTTCAAGCCGATCGCGCGCTTCACCGCCGACCCCACGGTGCTGGTGGTGCGCGCCGATGCGCCGTGGAAGACGCTGGCCGAATTCGTCGCCGACCTGAAGACCAAGCCCGGCCGCTACAACTACGGCAGCTCGGGCAACTACGGCACGATGCACGTGCCGATGGAGATGCTCAAGTCCAGCGCCGGCATCAGCGTGACGCACATCCCCTATACCGGCGCCGGCCCCGCGGTGCTGGCGCTGCTGGGCGGGCAGGTCGATGCGCTGTCCACCGGGCCGGCCAGCGTGCTGGCGCACATCAAGGCCGGCAAGCTGCGCGCGCTGGCGCACTGGGGCGACAAGCCGTTGACCTCGATGCCCGAGGTGCCGAGCCTGAAGCAATTGGGCCAGCCGGTGCAGTTCGCGCAGTGGTCGGCGCTGTTCGTGCCCGCCGGCACGCCCGACGCCATCGTGCAGAGGTTGCGCGCCGCGGCGAAGAAGGCGGCAGCCGACCCGCAGGTGGTGGCGACGATCAACAAGGCCGGCAGCCCGATCGAGTACCTCGACGCGCCGGAATTCCAGAGCTACTGGGACACCGATGCGAAGCTGATGACCGACGCCGTGCGCAAGATCGGCAAGGTGGAGTAACGCGGCATTGCGGCCCGCGCTCGCGTGATCAGCACGAAGCGGCAACGATGGCAAGGACAGGCCATTCAATTCGCCGCGTCTGAGGATCCGCGCGAAGCGCAGCGATAGCCACGGCCTGCTCGCCGGCGCCAGCCAAGCGGGCGCGCGTCAATTGGGCTGCGTGACGCGCCGCCGTCGCCCATCGCCCAGGCGTATGGATCGTCGTGGTCGCTGCATCCCCGTGGCAACGGGTTCGACATGACTCGGCGGCCGTCACCAGGCGGTCGGCGATGTCAATCCGTAGAGGCCGCGGCCCGGCCCCTCGGGTTTGGGGGGTCTGAATGGGGCCCATCTCTATCGACATGCGTCGCTGGAGCCACTAGCCTGACCGGTCCTCAGCAGGAGCCGACACCATGACGAGACCCCACCCCACAGGCGCCGGCGCGCGCCTGACCCTGACCGCAGCCGCCGCCCTCTCCGTCCTGACACTGGGCATGGTCTCGGCCCACGCCGCGCCGCGCAGCGACAGCACCAGCGCGCGGGCCACCCAGGACAACGATTACGCGCTGGTGCAACTCAACGGCGAGCCGCTGGCCACGTACGTGAAGACCAAGCCGCCTGCCGGCAAGAAGATCGACTTCGACCAGAGCACGGTCAAGTCGTACCGGGCCCAACTCTCGGCGCTGCGCAACGACTACAAGGCCTGGCTGCGCACCAACGCGCCGCAGGCCAGCATCAGTGGTGAGTTCGACATCTCGCTCAACGCGGTTTCGGTCAAGCTCGGCGGCGCCACGCTGGCGCAGGTGGCGGCTTCGCCGATGGTCAAGTCGGCCCGGTACCAGGGCCTGTACTACCCCAACGCCGCCGACCCCGACCTGGCGATCTTGCGCGCCACCGACGCCTGGGCCGCCAGCAGGCCGGCAGCGCAGCGAACGCGGGCGCCGGCGTGAAGGTGGCCATCGTCGACTCCGGCATCGATGTCGGCCACCCTTGCTTCAGCGACACCGGCTATCCGGAGCAGACACAGGCAGGCGACCGCAATTTCACCAACAACAAGGTCGTCGTGGCCAAGGTCTTCAACAACAAGACACCTTCCCGGGGATACACGCCCGAGGCCATCGACTCGCACGGCACCCATGTCGCCGGTACCGTGGCGTGCAACTTCGAGACCCCGACCGTCGTCGACGGCGTGACGCTGCCCTACAGGATGTCGGGTGTGGCACCGCGCGCGCTGCTGGGCAACTACAACGTGTTCCCGGGCAACGTGGCCAATGCGCGTTCCGAAGACATCTTGAACGCGCTGGAGGCGGCGTATGCCGACGGCTTCGACGTTGCCAACATGAGCCTGGGCGGCGGCGCGAGCGGCGTGCAGGATCTGCTGACGGTGGCGGTCGACAACCTGGACCGCGCCAACATGGTGGTCACGATCTCCAACGGCAACGAGGGCCCGGGCTATCGCACGGTCGGCTCGCCCGGATCGGCGGCGCGCGGCCTCACCGCGGGCGCCAGTGCGGTCGGCCACGAGATCTTCCACGTGCTGACCGTCGGCGGCGCCAGCTACCGCGGCCGTCAAGGGTGACTTTGGAGCCGGTCCGGTGACAGCGCCGCTGCGTGTGCTCACCGACACCAGCAGCCCGTTCAACGGCCTGTCGCAGGCCTGCGCCCCGTTCACAGCGGGCAGCCTGAACGGCAAGCATCGCGCTGATCACGCGCGGCACCTGCGACTTCAGCGTCAAGCTGCGCAATGTGCAGGCGGCCGGCGGCGTCGGCGCGATCGTCGTCAACCGCGAGCCGGGCACCTTCGTGATGGGCGGCAACGGCGAACCGAACCAGCCGACGATCCCCGGCTTCATGGTCGACCCGTCGAACGCCGCCGCGCTGAAGGCCGCCGACGGCGCGAGCACGACGCTGCCGCAACTCGGCACCTACGAGGCGGTGGCTGCCAACAACGATGTCATTGGCGACTTCACGTCGTGGGGCCCGACCGACGTCGACTTCCGCGTCAAGCCCGATGTGATGGCGCCCGGCGTCAACGTCGTGTCGTCGATCCCGCGCAGCTACTGCGGTGGCGCACCCTGTTTCGCCTTCTTCAACGGCACCTCGATGGCCGCACCGCACCTGGCGGGCAGTGCCGCCATCGTGCACCAGCAACATCCCGGCTGGTCTGCGGCCGCGGTGCGCTCGGCCATCGTCAACACCGCCGACCGCAACGTGGTCAAGGGCCTCGACAACGCCAGCATCGTTTCCGATGCCAACAAGGTCGGCACCGGGCGCGAGAACCTGCTCGCGGCGGTACAGGCGCGCGTCGCCCTCGATCCGGTGAGCCTGAGCTTCGGCGCCGTGCCCGCCGGCAGCGGCATGGTATTGCAGGCCAGCGTTCAACTGAGCAACCTCAGCGGCAGTGCGCAGACCTTCACGCTGCAGGTCGCCGAGGCCAGCGGCAGCGGCGTCACCTTTTCGGTGCCCGGCGGCGGGGTGACGCTGGCGTCCGGCGCCAGCGCGTCGGTCACGATCTCGATGGCAGCGTCCAAGCGCGCCAGCACCGGGCCCAAGCAGGCGGTGCTGAAGGTGTCGGCCGGCGGCAGCGTGGTGGCCCAGGCCATGCTGTACACACTGATCAAGTAGGCCAGTGAGCAGGCGCGCCGGCAGCCGTGGAGGCCCGCCGGCGCGTCGGCCGCTCGACTGCATCGGAATGCAGCGCAGGCCGGGGCTGACGACCTGCGGGCTGGTGCTGGCCCCGCGGTCCTGGCGCCGCTGGGCGGCCAGGTCAATCGTCGACCGCGAGCCCTGC
This sequence comes from uncultured beta proteobacterium, assembly GCA_963840805.1. Taxonomy (GTDB): domain Bacteria; phylum Pseudomonadota; class Gammaproteobacteria; order Burkholderiales; family Burkholderiaceae_C; genus CADEEN01. The sequence goes on from CAWJAJ010000017.1 coordinate 330,196, forward strand.
GGACCACAGCGCGGCCGCGGCCGCGAAGATCGACGAATGAACCAGCGTGCTGCCGTCCTTCGCCAACCGGACCCACGCCAGCGTGTCGTGGTGACTGCGCTGAATCAGGTCCCTTGATCGCTCTGCAACGAGCCAGGCGTGCAACGTGGCGTACTGCTGCGGATGGCGTTGCCGTGTCCACGCCAGCCCGACGAGATCACCGTAGCCCTCCTCTCGACGCACCGCCTGCATGTTCAGGTAGGCGGCCTGCAGCTCGGGGCCGAGTTGCGCGGGAACGCTGGCGGCGAAGCCCGCAGGCAAGCCATGCCAGGCGCCGTCGAGATAACGTCGGCAGTGGCCCAGTTCATGTGCGGCCATGAGTTCGAGCGTCGCGTCGAGCAGGCCCGGCTCGATGCGTTCGAGCGTGGCCTGTGCTTCCGCGTTGCCCCGCATCGAGAGCACCAGCTTGCAGCGGCCCTCGACGAAGCCCAAGGCGAGCGGTGCGGCGCCGGGCGTCGGCTGCGGCTGCACGACGACGTCCAGCGGCAGCTCCGCTTGCCGGGCGAACTCGATGACCGGCCAGGCGCCTTTCAGCCAGCGCATCTCGGTCTCGGTCAGGTCCGCCGCATGGCACGCCGACGCGCTCAGCGCGGCGGCGATATAGCCGGAGATCGACTTGCCCATGAGACACCTCCCGATCGATGCTTCGTCCAATCTCTCATGTGTCTTGAGCGCTGCGACGTGGCGACTCGCCCCAAGCGTGCCGTGTTTCACACCGGCCGCGCCGTCGTCGGTCGCAGCGTGCGACTACCGACGGGAAGCGGGCCTCCTCCAGCTCGCGCGGCTTGCTGCGTTCGGCCGCCAGCCCCTCGCGCAATGGTTCGCTGCTCCAGAACGATGCGCGCTTGTAGATCGCGCGTCCGCTCGGCACGTGTCAGCCGCAGGCGGCAAACACCAGCACGGACGATGCCCTCCGCTACAGACTCAACCCCTGCCCGGCCTCTTCGACGGTGCGCCCGTCACGGATGTGATAGATGCGCTTGAAGGTCGGGATGATCTTCTCGTCGTGGGTGACGACGATGATCGCCGTGTGGTACTGCGTGGCCATCTGATTGAGGATGCGCACGACCGCCAGCGCACGCTCGCTGTCCAGCGGCGCCGTCGGCTCGTCGGCCAGGATCACCGGCGGCTGGTTGGCCAGTGCGCGCGCGATCGACACCCGCTGCTGCTCGCCGCCGGACAGCTCCGATGGCTGCGCGCGGGCACGGTGCCCGACGTCGAGCGCACTCAGCAGCTCGAGGGCCCGCGTGCGTGCTTGCGCCGTTGGGCCGGCCGGCCAGCATCGGCAACAGGGCCACGTTGTCGGTGACGTCGAGGAACGGGATCAGGTACGGCGCCTGGAACACGAAGCCGATGCTGTCGCGGCGCAGTGCGCGCAGGTCGGGGATCTTCCAGCCGTCGTCGTAGATGGTCTGTCCGCGCAGAACCATGCGCCCCGCGGTCGGCTCGATCACCGCCCCCAGGCATTTCAGCAGCGTGCTCTTGCCCGAGCCCGACGGGCCGATCAGCCCGACCACCTCGCCGGGCGCGACGGTCAGGTTGACGTCCTTCAGCGCATCGACCGCCGTCGCGCCCTCGCCGTAGCGCTTGCGCAGGCCTTCGATGCGGATGCCGAGTTGGTTCATCGCGCGCTGCTCCGCCGCGCTGTGCACGACCCGCGATGCATGAATCGGACGGTGTTGCCAAGTGGCCGCCGCGGAGTTGGCTTTGCCAGGCCGCTGGCGGCGCCCCCCTGGGGGGGAGCGGCGAAGCCGCTTCGGGGGGGACTCATTTCTAGCCGCCGATCGCTGCCGCGGGGTCGACCTTCAACGCCGCACGGATCGCCAGCGTGCTGGCCAGCGCGCAGATCAGCAGCACCGCCACCAGCCCGCGCACGGCATCGCCGGGCTCGAGCAGCACGTACTTCGGGAACACCGGAGCCCACAGCGTGGCCGCCACCTTGCCGACGACGAAGCCGATGACGCCCAGGCCGAGCGCCTGCTGCAGGATCATGCCGGCGATGGTGCGGTTGCGCGTGCCGATCAGCTTGAGCACGGCGATCTCGCGGATCTTGCCGAGCGTCATGGTGTAGATGATGAAGGCCACGATGGCCGCGCTGACGACCGCCAGGATGACCAGGAACATGCCGATCTGCCGCGCCGAGGTGGCGATCAGCTTGGCCACCAGGATCTCCTCCATCTGCGCCCGCGTGTAGGCCTCGAGGTGCTTCCAGCGGCGGATCGGTTCGGCCACCGCCTCGGCCGCGAAGCCGGGCTGCAGCTGCACCAGCACCGCGTTGACGCTGCGGTTGCTGGCCTGCGAGGCCTGGATCGCCTCGAGCAGGCCGGGCACGCCGGGCCGGTTCAGGCCCGGGTTGGCCGCGGTGCGCGCGCGATCGTTCAGGATCGCGTCGTTGTCCTTCAGGAACTGCGCTTCCTGCGCGTCCTTCAGCGGGATGAAGACCATCGGGTCGCCGCCCGACGACACCATGCGCTGCGTCAGGCCGACCACCGTGTAGTCGTGGCGGCGGATGCGCAGGCGATCGCCGAGCGCGAAGCCGGTGCGCACGTCGGCCACCGCTTCGTAGTGGCTGCGCGTGATGTGCCGGCCTGCCACCAGGGTGGCGGGTTCGCCGGGCTGGCCGGGCGGGTCGCTCTCGTAACCGACGACCATCGCACGCACCTCGGTGGCGCCGTGCCGTACCTGCATCGTCAGGTAGGTGACGTTGGCCGCGCGCGCCACGCCGGGCAGGCCGCGCACGCCGCGCACCACGTCGTCGCGCAGGCTCGACGACTCGGCGTACGGGCCCTGCGTGTCCTGCTGCACCACCCACAGGTCGGCGCCGCTGTTGTCGAGCAGCGCACGGGCGTCGTCGACCATGCCGCGGTAGATGCCGGCCATCGACAGCGTCACGCCGATCAGCAGGCCCAGGCCGATGCCGGTGAGCACGAACTTGCCCCACGAGTGCAGGATGTCGCGACCGGCCAGGCTGATCATGGGCTGCGGCCCGGCGAGTCGCGTCGACGACCTTGATGCGGCTGCCGGCCGCCAGCGTCCTTCTCGCTGTAGACCACCACCTCGTCGCCCGCCTTCAAGCCTTCGAGCACCTGCACCTGGCCGTCGAGGCTGGCCTGGCCGACGCGCACCGCTGCAAATCGCAAGCCGCTGCCGTCGACTCGCCACACGCCCGTCTGCTCGCCGTGGCGCTGCAGGCTGGCGTTGGGCAGCAGCACGGCCGGCGCGGTGGCCGGCAGGGCCAGCGTGACCTCGGCCAGTTCACCCACCGACACGCCGGCCGGCAGTGAGTCGAAGGCCACCAGGGCCACCCGTTCCTCGGTCACGCTGTCGCTCACCGCTTCGACGCGGGCCACCGTGCCGGCCAGCGGATTCGACGGCCTCGATCGCAGCACGATCTGCGCGCGCAATCCGGTGGCCAGCCCCGCGGAGCGGCCCTGGTCCAGTCGCACCTTGACCCACAGCGACGCGGGTTCGATCAGCCGCAGCACCGCCTGCCCGGCCACCACGGTGGAGCCCGGCTCGGCATCGCGGCTGATCACGACGCCGTCGCTCGGCGCCAGCAGGCGCACGTTGTCGCGCTGCTGGCGCAGGCCGGCGCGCTCGGCCGCGAGGCGCTGCAGATCCTGGCGCGCCGCGGCCAGGTTGGCGTCGGCGCTGCCGACGCCCGCGTCGGCCGAGGTCTGCTCCTGCAGCTTGGCCTCGACCGCACCGGCACTGATGAAGTTCTTCTCGCCCAGATCGACATAGCGCCGCGCATTGATCGCCGCCAGCGCCTGCTTGGCCACGGCATCCTGGCGCTGCGCCTGCATCGCCGCGATTGCGCTGCTCGCGCGCGCCATCGACGCGTCCAGCGCGGCCGCGCGCTCATCGAGGTCGACCGGGTCCATCTCGGCCAGCAGCTGGCCGGCCTTCACCGCGTCGCCGACATCGACCGCCACCCGGCGCACGCGGCCGGCGACGGTGGGCCCGATCAGGTAAGCGCGGCGCGCCTCGACCGTGCCGATGCCGAACAGCGCCGGCGCGAGAGTGCCCTCGGCGGCCTTGGCGACCGTCACGCGCACCGGCGCCAGCGGGCCCGAACGCATCACCACGTAGGCCAGTGCACCGAGCAGCAGCACACCGAGCAGGCCCAGGCCGACGCGACGCGACAGGAATGTGCGTGCGTTCATGGTGCCTCGCCAATGCCGCGCAGGTAGAGCGCGAACACGCGCTCGGCCTCGGCCTTCATCGCGCCGGGCTTGCCGCTCAGCATCGACTGCATCACGAGGCCCTGCACGATGCCGACGAACAGCGTCGCGGCGGCAGGCTGGTCCAGGCTGGCCGGGACCTGGCCCTGCGCCACGGCCGCGTCGAGCAGGCCCAGCAGCAGCTTGCGATAGCTTTGCAGCAGCGCCCTGACTTCCTGCTTGACCGGCGAATCCGAGGGCCGCTGCAGCTCATGAAAGATCAGGCGCGGCACGCCCGGATGCGCGACCACGAAGCCGACGTGGGCCCTGAACACGGCGCCCAAGGCGTCGAGGGGCGATGGCGCCGCCTGCGCAGCCGCGGCGAGCGCCGCGAGCAACTGCTCGCGCACGCCCGCCATCGCCGCCAGCCAGATCGCGTCCTTGGTCGGGAAGTGCTTGAACACCGCCCCCTGCGTCACGCCGACCGCCGCCGCGATGTCGCTGGTGGTGATCAGCGCGGGGCTGAGCTCACGCGCCAGGTGCAACGCGGCCGCGACGATCTCCGCCTGGCGTTCTTCGGTGGGCAATCGGGTTTGCATCGGAAGCCGCTCGACATTCGGTAAGTATTTGAATACTTACCAATGTAGCCGATCGGCCGGCGCGGCGCAAGGCCACCGGCGTGCCCTCCCTGCGGCCAGCGCGGATCGAGGGCGCGGCACAATCGTCGCGGCAGCCGCGACACCACGACCGTGACGACAATTCACCCCCTTTTCGATTGCAGCGACCTGCGCGACCTCGACGACGCGCTCGCGCCGCGCCGATGATCCCGGCCGCCCTGCTGCCGCAACGCGACTACCTGCGCTTCTGGTGGGCGCGGGTCGCGAGCACTTGCGCCAGTCAGATGCTGATGGTGGCCGTCGGCTGGCAGATGTACGACCTGACAGGCTCGGCCTGGGACCTCGGCCTCGTCGGCCTGCTCCAGTTCCTGCCGGCGCTGGCACTGGTGCTGGTCACCGGCGACGTGGTCGACCGCCACCACCGTGCGCGCGTCGCCGCGGCCTGCGTCGGCGCGCAGGCCGCGGTGGCGCTGGTGCTGGCCCTGGCGCCCTGGGCGGGCGGGCCGCAGCGCGGGCTGCTGTTGGCGCTGTCGGTGGTGCTGGGCACGGCCAAGGCCTTCCAGATGCCGGCGCAGCAGGCGCTGACGCCCCTGCTGGTGCCGCCGCCGCTGCTGCCGCGCGCGCTGGCCTTCAGTGCGGCCGGCATGCAACTGGCCATCATCGCCGGCCCGGCCATCGGCGGCCTGCTCTACGTGGCCGGTGTCACCACCGTGTACGCCACCTGCGTGGCGCTGTTCGCCGTCGCCACGCTGCTGCTGCTGCGCGTGCACCACGCCGACCCGCCGGCGCGCGAACGCGCCACCTGGCAGACCCTGCTCGCCGGGGTGAGCTACGTGCGCGGCAACCCGGTCGTGCTCGGCGCCATCTCGCTCGACCTGTTCGCGGTGCTGCTCGGCGGGGCGACCGCGCTGCTGCCGATGTTCGCCAAGGACTTGCTGCACGTCGGGCCCTGGGGGCTGGGCCTGCTGCGCGGTGCGCCGGCCGTCGGCGCGCTGGCGATGTCGCTCGCGCTCACGCGCTGGCCCATCACCCGCAGTGCCGGGCCGCAAGCATGCTGTGGGCGGTGGTGGTGTACGGCGGCGCCACGGCCGTGTTCGGCGTCTCGACCTCGTTCGCGCTGTCGATGCTGGCGCTGGCCGTCACCGGCGCTGCCGACATGGTCAGCATCGTCGTGCGCCAGTCCCTCGTGCAACTGGAGACGCCCGACGCGATGCGCGGCCGCGTCAGCGCGGTCAACTCGGTATTCATCGGCGCGTCGAACCAGCTCGGTGAATTCGAGTCGGGCGCCACGGCGGCACTGCTCGGGCCGGTGGGCTCGGTGGTGCTCGGCGGCGTCGGTTCGGTGGTGATCGCGCTGCTGTGGTGGCGCCTGTTTCCGACGCTGGCGCAGCGCGACCAGCTCGTGCGATCGCACTAGGGTGTGTTGACATTCAAACGTGACCGCGCCGGGGTGCCCTGGGGATGCAGCGCAAGGCGCAGGCCGCCGCACGGGGTCAGGCCCCGTGCAAGGCCTGCAACGCTGCGCGGCGCCCCAGGACACGCCGGCCCTGCGGGTGAGTACCCAGAACGGGCGCACTCGTTGTTGCGAAGCCTTGCCGTGGGGCCGGCCACGGCGGCGGCTTCGCGCCTAGATTGCGCCCGTTCTGGGTATTCACGCGGTCACGTTTGAATGTCAACACACCCTAGCACCTGGTGGCGCGGGCCGAGGCATGAAACCTGCGTAGCATCGGCCCGGCCACCAACCTGCTGCGGCCCGCGCCGCCCGAACCCATGACCGACACCGCCGCCCCTGACGCAAGCTCCGCGATCCACCTGATCGGCGGCGAGAAAGGCGGCGTCGGCAAGTCGCTCGTCTCGCGCCTGCTGGCCCAGCATTTCATCGACCGCGGCATCCCCTTCACCGGCTTCGACACCGACCGCTCGCACGGCGCGCTGATGCGCTTCTATGCCGGCTATGCCAGCCCGGTGCTGGTCGACCGCTACGAGGCTCTCGACGCCATCGTCGAGAGCGCCGTGGCCACCCCCGGCCAGCGCGTGCTGGTCGACCTGGCCGCACAGACCCACGCGCCGCTGGTGCAGTGGATGGACGATTCCGGCGTGCTCGAGCTGGCTGCCGAATCCGGCGTGTCGATCAACTACTGGCACGTGATGGACGCCGGTCGCGATTCGGTCGATCTGCTCGAGCGCCTGCTCGACCGCTTCGGCACGCGCCTGTCCTACGTGCTGGTGCTGAATCAGTTGCGCGGCGACGATTTCTCGCAGCTCGAACGATCGGGGCAGCTGACGCGTGCGGTACAGCTGGGTGCCCGCGTCGTGAAACTGAAGCACCTGCAGGACGCCGTGCTGCGCAAGATCGACGCCGCCGACTCCAGCTTCTGGGCCGCGCGCCAGGCGGCCGGCAACGAAGGGCCGAAGCTGGGCCTGCTGGAGCGGCAACGCTTGAAGCTGTGGCTGAATGCGGTGACCTCGGAGTTCATGGTCGCGGGCGTCTGAATCGCGGATCTGCGTTCAAGCGCGTGAAAGTTCGGCGCGCCCCTTGCGCTGGCTGCGTTGCCGACGGTTCGTTGACCGGAGCATTTCGGCGGGTTGCTTCGGTGTCGACTGCGGGCACCGCGCACGGCCGGGGGTTGGGCCTGCCGGTCTGCGCGCCGCCCGATATCGGTGCTCGACCGGCAGGCCCCACCCCCGCCCGCAGCGACCGCGTGGTGTTCGACGGCCGGCATGCCACTGCGATGGCACGGCGGTGGCCGGGCAGGCTTGGCGAGCACCGATATCGGGCGGCGCGCAGCCAAGCCTGCCCGGTCGCCGCCGCGCGCATGCCTTCGCGTTCAACGAATCACGAGGCGTGCCGGTATCTACTGCGATACGTGGATCACGTCCCGCACCAGCGGGTAGATGTGGTTCTGCCAGCGCTTGCCGCTGAACACGCCGTAGTGGCCGACGTTCGGCTGCACGTAGTGCGTGCGCAGGTAGGGCCGCAGGCTGCTCGCCAGGTCCTGCGCCGCCAAGGTCTGGCCGATCGCGCAGATGTCGTCGCGCTCGCCCTCGATCGTGACCAGCGCGGTGCGCCGTATCGCAGCCGGGTTGACGCGACGGCCGCGGTACGTCAGTTCACCCTTGGCCAGCGCGTGCTCCTGGAACACCTGCTGCACCGTCTCGAGGTAGAACTCGGCCGAGAGGTCGAGCACCGCGAGGTACTCCTCGTAGAAGCTGCGCGTCACCTCGGCCTTCTCGAAGTCGGCGTCGACGAGGTGCTGGTAGTAGTCGCGGAACGCGTTCACGTGGCGTTCGCGGTTCATGCTCATGAAGGCCGAGAGCTGCACGAAACCGGGGTAGACGCGGCGGCCGGCGCCGCGGTGGCGCATCGGTACGTGCGTGATCAGGTGCTTCTCGAACCACTCGATCGGCTTCGACGACGCGAGCTTGTTGACTTCGGTCGGGCTGACGCGGCAATCGATCGGGCCGGCCATCAGCGTCAGGCTCGCCGGCGTGGCGGGGTGCCGGTCTTCGGCCATCAACGCCACTGCGGCGAGCGACGACACGCAGGGCTGACAGACGGCGATCACGTGCGTGCCCGGGCCCATCGCGGCGATGAAGCGCATCACGTGCTCGGTGTACTCGTCCAGGCCGAAGCGGCCGGCGGCGAGCGGCACGTCGCGCACGTTGTGCCAGTCGGTGACGTGCACGTCGTGGTCCTGCAGCACAGTGCGCACGGTGTCGCGCAGCAGCGTCGCGAAGTGTCCCGACATCGGCGCCACGATCAGCACCTTGGGCTGCGGCGCGCCGCCCGGCGTGTGCGCCTTGCGAAAGCGCAGCAGGGTGCCGAAGGGCGTGCGCAGCACGACCTCCTCGCGCACCGGCACCGCCTCGCCGGCGACGTCGACGCTGTCGATGCGCCACGGCGGGCGCTTGTGCGTCACCTCGGCCAGCTCGATCAGCTTGCAGGCCGCGGCCATCTTGCGCGTGGCCGGCGGCGTCGCCGGCCCGAAGGGCGGGAACCGCGGGCAACGCGGCGGCGGGAACGGCGGATCCTGCAGCATCGGCGCCGCCAGGCGGGCGCAGCTGCGCATCGGCCACAGCAGATCGGTTTGTGCCTGGTAGGCCTGGTACATCAACATGGCCGTGTCGTTGCAACTACCGGGCCAGCCGTGCACGCTTGTGGCACATCCCTTGCATCGCTTGCCCCATGACCGTTGCCACACGCACCAAGCCGAAGCCCAAGCCTGCGGCGAAACCCCGAGCCAAGGCGTCCACGGCCCGCGCCGCCGTCGCATCGCTCACGCTGTCGAGCAAGAACTATTCATCGTGGTCGCTGCGCGGCTGGCTGCTGGCGCGCTTCGCCGGCCTCGACTTCGACGAAGTGATGGTGTCGCCCGACGATGCCGCCGCGCGGCGCGAGCTGCTGCTGCTCGCACCGTCGATCCTGGTGCCCTGCCTGACCCACGAGGGCGCCAAGAGCTGGAACGTGATGGCGATCGCCTATTACCTCGACGAGATCAAGCCCGGCGCGGGCCTGCTGCCGGCCGACCGCGCCGCGCGCGCGCATTGCCGCTCGATCTGCGGCGAGATGAACTCGGGCTTCGCCAACCTGCGCTCGTCGCTGCCGATGAACCTGAAGGCCCGATTCGCGAAGCACAAGGTGTGGGCCGGCGCGCAGCCCGACATCGAGCGCATCGTCGAGATCTGGGCCGAGTGCCTGGCCACCTACGGCGGCCCCTTTCTGTTCGGCAAGCAGCGCGGCATGGCCGACGCGATGTTCGCGCCGGTGGTCACGCGCTTCCTGACCTACGACGTGAATCTGCCCGAGCCCTGCCAGCGCTACTGCAAGACGATCATGGCCATGCCCGAGATGAAGGAATGGCTGGCCGCCGCGAAGCTCGAGCCCGACGAGATCGAAGAGCTCGACATGGATTTCTGAGCCCGGCTCACGGCCACGGCGCAGGCGTGGGCACGTCGCAGGGTGCGGGCATGTCGATCGACGCGAAGTCGGCCGGCGACACGATCTCCAGGTACTCCATGTCCGGCGAATAGTCGAACAGGTAGTGCACGATGCCGGGCCGCTGGTGCACGCAGTCGCCGGCCTCGACCAGCGTCTCCTGGTCGCCGTACATGAAGCGGGCCCAGCCCTTCAGCATGTAGACGATCTGGAAATCCGCCTCATGGCGGTGCCAGCCGGTGCCCTTTTCCGGGGCCATGTTCGCCTTCACAAGGTGCGCGATCACGCGGCCGTGGGTCGCCGCTTCGACGCCGAGGTCCTTGTAAAGGAAGAAATCGCGCAGGCCGTCGCTGCGCCAGGGCGTGTCCGCCGGTTTGACGTGGGAGAAGCGGGTGCTCGTCTTGTCCAGCATGCAGGCCTCGCGCAAGGGTTTTGTTGCGCCGCGGCATGCATAAGGCGTTCCCGATGGCGTGAAGGTCGACAACAGCACCGTCACGCTGCCCGAGCTCCCCGGCATCGGCTTCGAGGGCAAGACCGATCTGTACCGCGAGACGCTTGCCCTGAGCGCCTGATCGCCTGAGCAGCCGGGCCCTCAGCGCCCCGGTTCGAGGCATAGACTTGCCGGCCATGGGCGCCTCCTCCACCTTCACGGCCGGCGACGGCGACGGTTACGAACGGGTGATGGGCCGCTGGAGCCGACGCCTGGCCGAGCCCTTCCTGGATTTCGTCGGCACGGCCGATGGCGAACGGGTGCTCGATGTCGGCTGCGGCACCGGTGGCCTGGCGTCGGCGCTGGTGCAGCGGTGCCGGGCGGCGCAGGTGCGCGGCGTCGATTTCGCGCCGGTCTACATCGATCATGCCAAGCGCAACCAGCACGACCCGCGCATCGCCTTCGAGGTCGGAGACGCCTGCGCGCTGACCTATCCGGCGCACAGCTTCGATCGCGTGCTGGCCCTGCTGCTGCTGCACTTCGTTCCCGACGCCGAGCGCGCCATCGCGGAGATGCGCCGCGTCGCGCGTCCGGGGGCCGTGGTCGGCGCAGCTGTTTGGGATGCGCGCGGCGGCTTCGTGGCGAACCGGCTCTTCTTCGACACCGCGGCCGTGCTCGACCCCAAGGCCAATGAGCGGCGGGCGCGCAATTACACGCGCCCGATGACCCGCCCGGGCGAGCTGGCGAATGCCTGGCATGCGGCAGGCTTCACCGACGTCGTCGCGACGAGCCTGAGCATCCGCATGGAGTTTGCGTCTTTCGACGACTACTGGGCGCCCTATATCGGCAAGGACGGCCCTGCCGCCGAGTATGTGGCGGCCCTCAGCGACGCCGAGCGCGCCCGGCTGCGCGAGGCCGTGCGGCTCGCCTACCTCGATGGCGAGCCCGATGGCCCACGCTCCTTTGCCGCCCTGGCCTGGGCGGTGAAGGGCATCGTGCCTGCTTAGTCCGTGCAGCCTGCCTTGCCCGGCGGGCTCGCGCCTGCGGCGTCGGCACGGCACTGCTGCTGAAGCAAGGCCCAGCCCGCGGCACCGAGCGCCCGCATCGTCGCGATGTTGGTCTCGAAGATCGCGTCGGTGTCGGGGAACGCGGCCACCGCGCGCGCGATGCTCGCCTCGCGGATCAGGTGCAGCAGCGGGTACGGCGAGCGGTTGGTCGCATTCGTGATGTCGTCGGCCTCGCTGCCGGCGAAGCGGTAGTGCGGGTGGAAGCTCGCCACCTGCACCACGCCGCGCAGGCGCAACTCGGCCACCGCGCCATCGGCGTCGGCGAGGAAGGCGTTGTAGTCGTCGAAGTCCTGCAACACCTGCGGCACGATCAACAACGTGGTTTCGACGGCCTCGGCCGGCACCGCGGCCAGCGTGCGCAGCTCGTCGAGCAGGTCGCGGCGCAAGGCCTCCGTGTCGGTGGCCTCGCTCACGACGTAACGCACGCGGCCCTTGGCCCGCGGGGCCTTGGCAAACGGGCACAGATTGAGGCCGATGACGACGCGGTCGACCCAGGCCCGCGTCTCGGCAATGACGGCGTCGTTCGCGGTGGTCACGGCTCGCGCTCGGCGCCTTGCTCGTCGCCCTCCATCAGTCGCACCTTCACGCTGCGCCCCTTGACCTTGGCGCTGGCGAGCTTGCGCAGCACCTCGGCCGCGATGCCGCGCTCCACCGCCACGTAGGTCGAGAACTCGTTGACGTTGATCTTGCCGATCTGCGCGCCGGCAAAGCCGAGGTCCTTGGTCAGCGCGCCCAGCACGTCGCCGGGGCGGATCTTCTCCTTGCGGCCGCCGAGGATCTGCAGCGTGCGCATCGGCGGGCGCAGCGGCTCGCTGGCTCGTGGGCGTCAGCTCCGCCAGCGGCTGCCACTCCGACGCGAAGCCGCCGGCCTGCTCGATCTTGCCGACGCTGCCCATCTCGTCCATGCTGGCCAGGCTGAAGGCCCAGCCTTCCTCGTCGACGCGGCCGGTGCGGCCGATGCGGTGGGTGTGCGTGGCGGGGTCGGGCGTGACGTCGACGTTGATCACCGCTTCGAGCTGCGCGATGTCCAGCCCGCGCGCGGCGATGTCGGTGGCCACCAGCACGCTGCAGCTGCGGTTGGCGAACTGCACCAGCACCTGGTCGCGCTCGCGCTGCTCCAGCTCGCCGTGCAGCTCCAGCGCGGCGAAGCCCTGCGCGCGCAGCACCTGCACCAGGTCGCGGCACTGCTGCTTGGTGTTGCAGAAGGCCAGCGTGCTCACCGGGCGGTAGTGGTTGAGCAGCAGCGACACCGCGTGCAGGCGCTCGTCGTCGCGCACCTCGAAGAAGAGCTGGCGGATCTTGCCGGCGGCGTGCGCGCGCCAGCAGCTTGACCTCCTTCGGCTCGCGCATGAAGGCGGCGGCGAGCTTGGCGATGCCTTCGGGGTAGGTGGCCGAGAACAGCAGCGTCTGGCGCTGCTTCGGGCATTGCTTGGCGACGGTGGCGATGTCGTCGAAGAAGCCCATGTCGAGCATGCGGTCGGCTTCGTCGAGCACCAGCGTGTTCAGCGCGTCGAGCTTCAGGCTGCCGCGCTCCAGGTGGTCCATGATGCGGCCGGGCGTGCCGACGACGATGTGCGCGCCGTGCTCCAGGCTGGCCAGTTGCGGGCGCATCGTGGCGCCGCCGCACAGCGTCAGCACCTTGATGTGGTCCTCGGCGCGCGCCAGGCGGCGCATCTCCTGCGTCACCTGGTCGGCCAGCTCGCGCGTCGGGCACAGCACCAGCGCCTGCACCGCGAAGCGCCGCGGGTTCAGGTTGGCCAGCAGGGCCAGCGCGAAGGCGGCCGTCTTGCCGCTGCCGGTCTTGGCCTGGGCGATCAGGTCGTGCCCGGCCAGCGCCAGCGGCAGGCTGGCGGCCTGGATCGGCGTCATCGCGGCGTAGCCCAGCCGCTGCAGGTTCTCCAGCGTGGCGGGCGGCAGCGGCAGGCTGGCGAATGACGCGGAATTTGCGCCGGTCGGTGTCGAGATCGCGTTCATGGGCGATTATCGAGGGCCATGACACAGAGCCTGCCCAACCCGCGCCACGCCGAGCGCCTGCCGCCGCACATCGGCCGCGAGCAGATCGCGCGCATCCGCCACGCCCTGCACTGCCTGCCACAGGTGGTGAAGCCGGCCGACTATCTGGCCGAGCACAGCACCGATTTCGAGGAACACCTCGACAAGCTCGGCCTGGTGCTGCTGCAGAAACCCGTGCCCGGCCAGCGCCCGAGCCGCTGGATCGCACCCGATTTGATCGACGCCGCGCTGGCGCACCTGGATGCCCTCGGCAGCGGCCCGAAGGCGCGGCCGCTGATGCAGGAGCGCACCGCCGCGCTCGAACAGATGGCCGTGACGCGCCGCGCCGGCGTGTGGACGCGCCTGATCAGCCACGCGCTGGCGCTGTCGGAGCCGGGCTGGAAAGTGCCGGTGCTGTTCCGGGTGCCGGTCGATGCCGCGGCCGTATGGGCCTTCTACCGCAGCGGCGACGCGACCGCACTGCTGGCCGCGCTGGGCGCGCCGTCGCAGTACCCGCACGCCAGCGAGCTGGTGGCGCACCTCGAAGCGCTGCTCGCGCGCAGCCGCGGCGTCAAGCCGGAGCACCTGGAATCGCTGCTGCCGCGGCTGCAGTCGGAATGCGCCACGCCGCAGCCGCTGGCCGACCTGAAGGGCGCCTGCACGCGGGCCCAGGAGCGCTGGGCCCAGCGCGTGGCCGTGCTCGACATGCTCGAAGGCCTGAACAGCGAACTCGCGTTCCAGGGCTATCCCGACACCTTCGGCAAGGCGCGCGAGCTGCAGCGCAGCGTGACGCTGTACGTCGGCCCGCCCAACAGCGGCAAGACGCACGCGGCGTTCGAGCGTCTGGCGCAGGCGCTCGACGGTGCCTATCTGGCCCCCCTGCGCCTGCTGGCGCTGGAGGGCCGTGACCGCCTGGTGGCGCGCGGCGTGCCGTGCTCCTTGCTGACCGGCGAGGAGAACGTGCCCGCCCCCGATGCCCGGGTGGTCTCGAGCACGATCGAGATGGTCAACACCAACACGCCGATCGACGTCGCGGTGATCGACGAAGCGCAGATGATCTTCGACAACTCGCGCGGCTGGGCCTGGACGCAGGCCATCGTCGCGGTGCCGGCGCGCGAGGTGATCGTCATCTGCTCGAGCTATGCGGTGCCGGCGATCGAGCGCCTGCTCGGCTTGTGCGGCGAGCGCTGCGCGGTGCGCCACTTCGAACGCAAGCAGCATGTGCGAGCTGCTGCCGCAGCCGGTGCCGACCTCGGCGCTGAAGCTCGGTGATGCGGTCGTCGCCTTCAGCCGCCGCGACGTGCTGATGCTGCGCGACCAGATCGCCGCCGCCGGGCACCCGGTGTCGGTGATCTACGGCGCGCTGCCGCCGGAAGTGCGCCGCCGCGAGGCCGAGCGCTTTGCCGAAGGCGCCTCGCACATCCTGGTGGCCACCGACGCCATCGGCATGGGCCTGAACCTGCCGATCCGGCGCGTGCTGTTTTCCACCATGAGCAAGTTCGACGGCGTCACCGACCGGCCGCTCGGCGAATCGGAGGTGCACCAGATCGCCGGCCGTGCCGGGCGCTACGGCATCCACGAAGAGGGCTTCGTCGGCGTGCTGAAGGAGGCCGAGCCGTCGGCGCTGCACACGCTGATGGAGCTGCTGCCGAAGGCGCCCCGTGCGCCGCGCGACTTCAAGGCCCCGGTGGCGCCCAACCCCTGGCACGTGCAGACCATCGCGTCGCGCCTGAACCTCACCAAGCTGCGCGACGTGCTCGGCGTGTTCGTCGAGCAATTGAAGCTCGACGACGCCCACTTCGCGGTGGCCGAGCTCGACCAGATGCTGCGAACTCGCCGGGCAGCTCGACGCCAGCGCGGCCAAGCTTTCACTGAAAGAGCGCTTCATCTACGCGCAGGCGCCGGTGGACACCCGCACCGACACGCAACTGCAGGCCTTCCTCGGCTGGACCAGCAGCCACGCCCTCACCGGCCAGGCCGGCTCGCCGTGGTTCCTCGACGGAGGTCGACGGCCACAGCCGCCTCGAGCGATGGAGCAGGCGCTGCGTGCGTGCACGCTGTGGCTGTGGCTGGACCTGCGCTTCCCCGGCGTCTTCGGCCATGTCGACGCGGTGCTGGCGCTGCGCAGCGCAGCTCAACGACGGCATCGAGCGGCAGCTGAAGGGCAAGCGGCCGCTGGCGCAGATGAGGAATCGGCAGCGAAGGGGTGGGCACCGAGGGGCGTGAGCGGGCGCTCATGCAGCGCGGTCGAAGAGCCGCGGCGCGGGCCGGTCATGCCGACGGTTCGGAGATGTCACGCACCGTCTGGTCCACCGGTCCGGGCTGACGCCGCGCCATGTCGCCGAGTGACACGATACCCACCAGTTCACCGGCCAAGTTCACCACGGGCAGGCGCCGCACCTGTGCACGGCCCATGGTCTGCATCACGTCCTGCGTGTCCTGGTCCTCGGTGCAGAACTCCAGCGTCTGCGTCATGACGTCCGCCACGCAGCCGGTCTCGGGGGACAGGCCGGCGGCCACGCCGCGGACCGTGATGTCGCGGTCGGTCAACATGCCCAGCAGCCGGCTGCCTTCGCACACAGGCAGGGCGCCGACGTCCTGGTCCAGCATCATCTGCGCTGCCTGGCGCAGGGTCGCGGTAGGTGCGATCAGCTGCACTTCGGTGGACATGATCTCGTTGACGATGGGCATGGCGGGGCTCCTGGCGGGTTCGGCGGTGGCTCGTGCCCCTGGTGGCAAGGGCAACGCGACGGCCACCCTAGCGTCGGCGGCGGCCTGACGTCTGTTCGCTCGCGCACGGTCGGGTCGGACGGCCGATTGACGGCTGACGGCCAAGCGCGCAGCCTCGGGCGCACGACCTCGGAGCCGCCATGAACGCCCATCCACCCACCCGTCTCGAAACCGACAGCTTCGGCCCCATCGAGGTGCCGGCAGACGCATTGTGGGCAGCGCAGACGGAGCGCAGCCGACACTTCTTCGCCATCGGCCAGCAGCGCATGCCGCTGGAGATCGTGCATGCACTGGCCGAGATCAAACGCGCTGCCGCCGAGGTCAATCGCGACGCTCGGCCTGCTTGCGCCCGCCAAGGCCGCGGCCATCGCCGAGGCCGCTGCACGGGTGGCGGCGGGCGAGTTCGATGCCGTGGCGTTTCCGCTGTCGGTCTGGCAGACCGGGTCGGGCACGCAGAGCAATATGAACGTCAACGAGGTGGTGGCCCATCTCGCGTCGCAGGCGCTGGGCGGCGCAGCAGGCGGCGCGCGCCTGGTGCACCCCAACGACGACGTGAACAAGGGCCAGTCGTCGAACGATGTGTTCCCGACCGCGATGCATGTCGCCGTGGTGCTGGCGGTGCGGCCGCTGCTGGCTGCGCTGAGCCGCCTGCGGGCTGCACTGCTTGCCAAGGCGGCCGCGTTCGCAGACGTGATCAAGATCGGCCGTACCCACTTGCAGGACGCCACGCCCGTCACGCTGGGCCAGGAGTTCGGGGGCTACGAAGCGCAGCTGGCCACGGCCGAGACGGCCCTGCGCCAGACCCTGCCGGCGGTGCACGCCCTGGCCATCGGCGGTACGGCGGTCGGCACGGGCCTGAACACCCATCCCGAGTTCGGCCGCCGCGTCGCCACCGTCCTGGCAGACCGGCTCGGTGCGCCCTTCGTCGTGGCGCCCAATCTCTTCGCCGCGATGGCCGGGCACGAAGCGCTGCTCAGCCTGCACGGGGCGCTACGCACGCTGTGCGTGGCGCTGAACAAGATCGGCAACGACTTCCGCCTGATGGGCAGCGGCCCGCGGGCAGGTTTCGGCGAGCTGCGCCTGCCGGAAAACGAACCCGGCAGTTCGATCATGCCGGGCAAGGTCAATCCGACGCAGGTGGAGGCGTTGACCATGGTCTGCGCCCAGGTGATGGGCCACGATGTCGCCATCGGCATCGCGGCCAGCCAGGGGCAGTTCGAGCTCAATGTCTACAAGCCGCTGATCGCCCATGACGTGCTCGACAGCGTGCGCCTTCTGGGCGATGCGATGGCCAGCTTCTCGGCGCACTGTGTCGAGGGCGTCGAGGCCGACACGCAACGCATCTCGGAGTTGCTGAATCGCTCACTGATGCTGGTGACGGCCCTGGCGCCGCACATCGGCTACGACCGCGCGGCCGCCATCGCCAAGCAGGCCCACGCCAGCGGCACCAGCCTGCGCGAGGCCGCCCTGGGCCCGGGCGGCCTGAATGCTGCCGACTTCGACGCTTGGGTCCGGCCGGAAGCGATGCTGGGGCCTGTGGCTCGCCCGTGGTCCTGACTCCGCTGCGAGCGGCAGTATCGCGGTTCGGGGCGCGACGACGTCCCGCGTGGCCAACTCGATAACGGCGCCGCCATGATTGAATCTCATTCTGTACAAGTGAGCATCGTTTGTATAGAATGAGATACAAAATGCCAACCAAAGCCCCAGCCGTCGGAGAAGTCGTCGCCGCCAAGCTCTCGGCCCTCGGCGAGCAGCTTCGTGCGCAGCGCAAGCGCCTGGGCGTGAGCGCCACCACGGCCGCCGAAGCGGCGGGCATGTCCCGCGTCACGCTGCACCGCATCGAGCGCGGCGAGCCGTCGGTGACGATGGGCGCCTACCTCAACGCTGCCGCCGCGCTGGGCCTGGAACTGGGCGTAGTCAACGCGCCGCCGCGCCCACCGGGCCACAGCCAGCAATCCGCCGTGCCCGCACGCATCCACCTGGCCGACTACCCGCAACTCGAGCGCCTGGCCTGGCAGTTCCAGGGCGCCAGCGACGTCACCCCGGCCGAGGCGCTGAGCCTGTACGAGCGCAACTGGCGGCACATCGAGCAGGGCGCGCTGGCGCCGCACGAACGCGCGCTGATCCAGCAACTGGTGGCGAGCCTGGGTGGGAGCCGGCTGCTTGTTTGAGCGCGAACACCACCGCCGCGTGGCCAGCGTGCTGCGGGCGCTGGACGCCCGCCTGCTGCACGCCCACCGCTGCCTGTTCGGCGGCGGCACCGCGCTGGCGCTGCGCTACGGCGAGTACCGCGAGTCGGTGGACATCGACTTCCTGGTCTCGCACCGCGAGGGCTACCGGGCCCTGCGCCAAATGCTGTCGGGCACGGCGGGCGTGCAGGCGATCTGCCGTGCCGGCGCTGACCTGGCGCCGGTGTTCAGCCAGACGCGCGAGGTGCGCGCCGACCAGTACGGCATCCGCACGATGCTGCGCGTGGCCGATGTCGAGATCAAGTTCGAGATCGTGCTCGAAGCCCGCATCACGCTCGACGCGCCCGGTGCCGGCGACCTGGTGTGCGGCGTCGCCACGCTGACGCCGCTGGACGCGGCCGCGAGCAAGCTGCTGGCCAACTCCGACCGCTGGCGCGACGACGCGGTGCTGTGCCGCGACCTGATCGACCTGGCCATGATGGCGCCACCCAGGGCGCTGCTGCGCCAGGCCATCGCCAAGGCCCAGGGCGCCTATGGCGCCAGCATCGAGGCCGACCTGCGCAACGCCATCCAGGCCCTGCGCGAACGCCCGCATCGCCTGGACCATTGCATGCAGGCGATGCGCATGACGACGGTGCCCAAGGCGCTGCTGTGGAAGCGCATCAAGGCGCTGGAGCCGCAGGCGTGATGACCTTGTCGTCACGCCGAGGCGCTGCTAGTATTACCGCGTAATACACGGGGCATGCATGGAAGCCACATCCGTCACCAGCAAAGGACAGGTCACGATCCCGCAGAAGGTGCGGCAGCAGCTGGGCATCCGCCAGGGCAGCCGGATCGCGTTTGCGCTCGTCGGCGACCACGTTGAAATGCGCGTCGTCAGCTCGCCCACCGGCCTGCCCGACAGCGGCTTCGGCATGCTCAAGAGCCGCGCGCGCCGCACTGCCCGCGGGCCTGGACCCGGCCACGCTGCTCAAACGATGATCGGCCTGGACACCAACGTCCTCGCCCGCTACTACGTCGAGGACAAGGCCGACGCGCAAGCGGTGCGCCAGCGCGCCGCCGCGCGGCGCCTGATCGAATCCGGCCAGCCGCTGATGGTCTGCAAGACCGTGCTGCTGGAGTTCGAGTGGGTCATGCGCGGCTACTACGGCTTCTCGTCGGCCGAGGCGCTGTCGGTGCTGCGGCACCTGCTGGCACTGGCCCACGTCGATATCGAAGACCGCGCCACCGTCGAGCACGCGCTGTCGCATTGCGAAGCGGGCTTCGACCTGGCCGACGCGATGCACCACGCCAGCTACCGCGCCTGCGCGAGCATGGCCTCGTTCGACGATCAGAAGTTCGCGCGCCGCGCGAAGAAGCTGGGCCTTGCGCCGGCGGTGGTGATTCCGACGTAGTTGAGCAGCGGCCCATTGGCCCGTCACCAGCGGCGCCGTGCCGGGCCGACCTTGCCCGTTGACGAGCAGGACTTCACCCGCTTGCTCACTGCCCCAGCCGCGCCTCCAGCCCCGAGCCCACCAGGCTGGCCTCGATGGCCTGCCGTATCGCCAGCGCCCGCTCGCGGTGCCGCTGCGCGGCGTCGGGCTGGCCTTGCGCGGCGCACAGGCGGGCCAGCGCGGCCTGCGTGTCCCACTGCAGGCGCACGCGGCCGGTGGCGTCGGCCAGCGCTGCGGCGCGGGTCAGCTCGGTGTGCGCCAGCGCGTACGCGTGCTCGGCGAGTGCGGCTTCGCCGCGCCAGCGGTGCGCGCTGGCCTCGAGCTCGCGCAGGCCGTTGGCCTCGGCGATGGCCAGCAGTTCGTCGGCATACGTGCGGCAGCGGCTCGCGTCGCCGGCGGCCAGCGACGATCTCGGCCAGGCCATCGAGGCAGCGCACGGTGAGGTAGCGCTCGGCGCTGGCGCGGGTCTGCTCCAGCGTGGCGTGCAGCGCCGCCAGGTCGCTGGCGTGGCCGAGCCGCGCGTGCGCCAGCGCCACCTGCGTGTCGAGCGTGGCGCGCCAGAACGCGATGCCGCTCTCGCGCCCCAGCGCGCGGCCGCGCTCGAGCTGCTCGATGGCGCGCTCGTTCAGGCCCAGGTCGAGCAGCAGGTGGCCGAGGAAGTCGTGGGCGATGAGCTGGTAACGCACCTGCTGCAGGCTGCCGAGCCAGCGCAGCGTTTCGCCCATGCGCAACCAGGCCTCGCCGTAGCGGCCGGTGCAGGCGCGCGCATGGTCCAGGCCGAGCAGCGTGGGCCCGATGTGCCATTGCAGGTCGGCGGCCTGCGCGATGGCGAGCGCGGCCTCGAAGTTCGCCGTGGCGCGCGGGTAGTCGCCCAGGCCGCGGCTGCCGACGCAGGCGTGGCCGATCATCATCAGGTTCTCGCACTCGTAGCTCTTGTCGCCGATGCCGCGGGCCAGCGCCAGCGAGCGCGTGTAGGCGTCGATCGCCGGCGCGGGCTCGGCGTTGGCGAAGTGCGCCTCGCCGCGGCCGTGCCAGGCCTGCACCGCCACCAGATCGGTGAAGCCCATGCGCTCGCAGATCTGCACCGCCTGCTGGTGAAAGCCGATGGCACTGGTCGTTCATGCCGCTGCTCCAGGCCACCGTGCCCAGGTGGTACAGCGTGTCGGCGGCGTGGTGCTCGTCGTTCATCGCGCGCGATTCGGCCAGCGCTTCGGCCAGGCAGGCGGTGGCCTCTTCGTAGGCATCGGCGCGCCGGTAGGCCATGCCCAGCTGCACCAGCGCGTCGCGCGTGCCGGCGCGGTCGCCGGCGGCGCGCGCGGCGTCGACCACCACGCGCAGATCGGCCACCGCGCCCTGGGTCTGCCCGGCCTGCGCGCGCGCCGCGCCGCGCAGGGCGTGCACGCGCAGGCGTTGCGCCGCGTCGAGGGCCTGCGGGTGCGCCGCGCACAGCGCGGCCGCACGGTCGAACCAGTGCAGCGCATCGCGCAGCGCAAACAGCGCCTGCGAACGCTGGCCCGCGCGCACCAGGTAGTGCAGCGCCTTGGCCCAGACCTGGGCGCGCTCGAAATGCTCGGCGAGCTGGGCCTCGCGTTCGTGCTCATGCTCGAGGCAGGGCCGCGCAACAGGCCGTCGCCGCGCCGCTCCAGCGCCTCGGCCACGCGCTGGTGCAGCAGCCGGCGCCGCGCGCCGCCGAGGTCGCGGTAGACCACTTCGCGCAGCTTGTCGTGGCTGAAGTCGTAGACGCCGCCCTCGGCCTCCTCGCGCCACAGGCGGCGCTTGACGAGGGCCTCCACCGCGTCGAGCAAGGGCGCCTCGGGCTCGCCCGTCACCTCGAGCAGGGTGTCGAAATCGAAGCGCCGGCCGAGCACCGCGGCCATCTCGAGCACCGGGCGCAGCGCCTTGGGCACATGCGCCAGGCGCACGCGCACCGCGGCGCGCAGCGCGTCGGGCAGCAGGCCGGCCTGCGGCGTGGCCGCGCCCGCGCCGGCATCGAGCTGCGTCTCGCCCGCGCCGAGCGACTGCAGGATCGAGATCAGGAAGAACGGGTTGCCCGCGGTTTCGCGGTGCAGGCGCTCGGCCAGGCCGCGCGGCGCCGGGCGCGGAGGCGGCCAGCGCGGCCACCAGGGCTTCGGTGTCGGCCGCGCCCAGCCGGCGCCAGCGGCAGCCGGCGCGCGCCGGCGTCGCGGCGCAGGCTCTCGGCCCACTGGGCCAGGCGCTCGTCGGCTGCCCAGCGTCTTCGTCGCGGCAGGTGAAGACCACGCCCACCGCGCGCTCGGCGGCGTGGCGCGCCAGGTAGAGCAGCACCTGCGCGCTGGCGTCGTCGGCCCACTGGATGTCGTCCACCATCAGGATCAACGGGCGGCCGCCGCGGGCGGCCTCGAAGAGCTGGTCCACCGCGCGCGGCAGGCGGGCCTGGCGCACGGCGGGAAAGTCGTTCGACAAGGCCGGCAGGCCGGGCGCGCGCTCGGTGATCTCGGGCACCAGGGCCGCCAGCTCGGCCAGCGACACCGGCGCCAGCGTGCGCAGCGCAAAGTCGGGCACCTGGTCGAGCGCGCGGGTGACGAGGTCCAGCACCGGCTGGTACGGCGTGGCGCGCTCGATCTCGTAGCAGTGCGTGGCCAGCGTGGGCAGGCCCAGCGCCCGCGCATGGCGCTCGATTTCGCGCAGCAGGCGGCTCTTGCCGATGCCCGGCTCGCCTTCGACCAGCACCGTGAAGCCGCTGCCGGCGCCCAGGCGCGCGACGAGCCCGCTGAGCAGCGCGAACTCCGCCGCCCGGCCGACGAAGGGCGCGGCGTCGCTTGCCGCCGCAGCGGATGAAGGCGCGGAAGCCGCTGCAGCCGCTGCAGGCGCGGCCGCCGCCAGCGGCAGCGCGTCGAGCCGCAAGCGGCGGGTGGCGCTGAGCGCGCGCGCGGCATCGAGAAAGTCGCGCCGCTCCTCGGCGGGAATGGCCAGCGCGGTGGCCAGGCGTTCGGCGAGGTGGCGCGACGGGCGGCGCTCGTCGGCCTCGATCTTGCGGATCGAGAACCCCGAGCAACTGACGCGCTCGGCGAGCGCCTCCTGGGTCAAGTCCAGCGCCTTGCGGCGCCGGCGCAGCCAGTAG
The DNA here is from genome assembly GCA_963840805.1 of uncultured beta proteobacterium. Lineage (GTDB taxonomy): Bacteria > Pseudomonadota > Gammaproteobacteria > Burkholderiales > Burkholderiaceae_C > CADEEN01. The sequence continues at coordinate 352,892 of CAWJAJ010000017.1, forward strand.
CCAAACGAATCCGTCCGCTCCTGCATGCCGTGTGGGCCCCCTGCCGCGATGAGCCGGGGCGACTCTAGCAGGGGCGCGCCGCTCGATTGCGTTCTGGCCCGCTTTTTGTCCCGCTTTGGGGCACCCCGGGCACGCCGGCGCGCAGTGCAATGGCCGCCTGCCCACCCACCCCACCAGGAGCCCGACCATGCCCGCCACCCTCTACGAGCGCCTCGGCGGCCACGACGGCATCACCCGCCTCGTGACCGACATCGTCGACAACCACTACCGCAACCCGCTGATCAAGACCCGCTTCGAGCAGATCAAGGACCGCGCCGCCGTGGAGCGCCATTCCGTCGAGTTCCTGAGCGCCGGCAGCGGCGGGCCGCAGGCCTACACCGGCCGCGACCTGCTGACGACGCACAAGGGCATGAACATCAACGAGCAGGAACTCATCGCCGCCATCGACGACATCGTCATGGCGATGGGCAAGAACCAGCTCGACCAGGCCGTGCAGAACGAAGTGGTCGCCATCCTGTACTCGCTGAAGGGGGACGTCGTGCGGCGCTGAGGCGTGGGTTGCAGTAGAGCAGCTCGCACCCGACTCACGCAAGGCAGGCAGCAGACGACCAAGGCGATCGCCGATGCATCGCGCCATCCGCTGACACGGTTGCGAGGGAAGGCGGTCCAGCAACCACGGCGTGCCTGAGCACGGCGTCCATCGCTGTACCCTTGCGGCATGAACACAAACGCGGCGTGCCCGTTTTGCGTCTTGCCGGAAGTTCGGGTGCTGTTCCGCAACGACGCTGCGGTTGCCCTGCGTGACGCCTACCCGGTCACGCCGGGGCACACGCTTGTGGTTCCAGTGCGGCATGTTGCGTCGTTCTTCGATGCAACACCGTCGGAACGCGACTCGATGCTAGCGCTGCTGGACACCGCGAAGCAGCAACTCCAAGCAGAGTTCGGACCCGCTGGCTACAACATCGGCATTAACGACGGTGCGGCGGCCGGCCGGACCATCCATCACCTTCACATTCATCTGATACCCCGTTACTCGGGCGACAGCAATGACCCGCGCGGTGGCGTGCGATGGATCATTCCGGACAAGGCCGACTACTGGACAGGCAGAGACCTGGCGAAGCCGACATGAAGACCGCGATCGAAGTGCTAGACGCTTTCGAGAACATCCGTCGCGCACAACGGGCGGGCGTTTACGCACCGCACAAGCCGCTTCTGATCCTGCTGTCGCTCGCACGTATACAACGTGGTGAGCCAAGACTGGTCGAGTTCGCGGCCATCGATGGTCCGCTGAAGCAACTGCTGGCCGAGTTCGGCCCCAGCAGCGCTGCCAAGTCACGCCACTACCCGTTCTGGCACTTGGCCACCGATGGCCACGGGGCGCTTTGGGACCTGAGCGGCCCGCGCGAAGTTTTAAAGCGCCCTGCCGGTGCCACTCCCAGCCTGGGTGAGCTGCGTGAGCATCACGTCAAGGGCGGCTTCCCAAGCGACATCGACGAGGCCCTGCGTCACATTCCTGGGCTGCTGCAGGCTGTAGCGTCACGCGTACTCGACACGTACTTCCCGGCGACACTCCACGCGGACATAACGGCCATATTGGGTCTTGACCTCGATGGGGCCCGCGAAGTGCGCGATGGCGAACCGCTCGCCGCTGGCTATGCCAATGCTGAGCGTCGGAAGCGCGACCCAGGCTTTCGCGATCGAGTGCTGCGCGCATACGAGTACCGGTGTTGCGTCTGCGGCTTTGACCTGCGCATCGGGCATGTGCCGGCGGGCCTCGAGGCTGCGCACATTCAATGGCACCACGTGGGCGGGCCGGACATCGAGCCCAACGGCCTGTCGTTGTGCGCGCTGCACCACAAGCTCTTCGACCTGGGCGTGTTCACGGTCGAGCCCTCGGAACACCGCGTGATCTTCAGCCAGCACGCGATCAGCGGCGGCCGTGGCATCGAAGGCGAGTTGCAGTTTCACGGGCGAGCGATTCACCCCCCACAACAAAGCGATCAGTTGCCGGCACCCAAGTTCCTGGCTTGGAACACGCAGAACGTATTCAAGACACCGGCGCGACACCTGGCGGCGGCCGGCGCTACACCCCGCGCGGCGCGCTGAAGTCCGTGAACTGCCTCGCTGGCAGCAGCAGCGCGCCAGACTGGACCGCCGCACGGCGCAACGGCAGCGGCGGCGCTGACGGCGGCCGAGCCCTACGTTCAGCGGCCCGTGGCCCAGGCCCTGGACGACCGCGCCATCGCCAGGCAGTTGCAGCGGAGCGACCTTGGCAGTGCAGTCCCACGGCCACGTCGAGGCCGTGCTTCCTGCTAGAGATGCTCCAGAAAGCTGGATCGCAGCAGCACGTTCTCGCGGTGGAACTCCAAGAAGCGCCGTTGCCCGGTCGAGAAACTACCGACCATCGGCGGATGCTCGGGCTTGATGCCCATTCGAAGCAATGAGTCGCGGTGCGCAACCGGAGACACGATCACCTGGCCGTTGTCTTCAAACGCGATGAACCCACGGTCGAAGAGGTGGTCAATGCTCGGTGTCAGTAGCAGGCCGTTCTCACCGTCGAGCCGCTCTTCGTTGGTCGCATCCCGCCATGGCTTGCAGTGGCTGGCGCGAAGGTGTTCTTCGCGAGTCACGCCGGTGATGCGGCAAGCGTGCTCGATTCTCATGACCCGCGTCTTGAACAGCCCTTGGCCGCGACGCGCAAGGACGATGGCCAGCCGATCTGTTTCGGGCAATGCGGTGTCGGCCTGAACCTGGCTCAGTTCGTGTTCTTCCCATTCGACCAGCCCGATGGCAGACGTGATCGGCGCTTCTTCGGCCACACGGTAGCCCAGCACGAGGTCGCGCGCCTCGGCGCCGAGCAAGTCGATCAACGATGCTGCGAGTTGCGCGGGCAAGCGGGTCAGGTACACGCTCTGCAGGCCCGCGCCGTTGGGGCGAAGCGGTGAATACCGAGCCGGCAGCAGTGGCGCAAGCACCGACATGTGCTCCGAGGGCTTGATCGGCAGCCTCAGTTCGCTGAAGCGCACGTCCAGGCGCCAGCCGATCTTGTCCCAATACGCGCCTGCCTGACCAAACTCCAGCGGCTTTGGCGCCTCGTAGGCGTGCGAAGCCGCGATGCCGATGGCGCGGATGACGGTGTCAGCGAAGGAGAAGATCACGTCACCGGGGGCCACCTCGCGCATGAAGTCGTAGAACGGGTTTTGGGCCTGGTTGGCCTTGCGCTTCGGCGACCAGAGGTATCCGCCACCGACTTCGTGGCGGTATGTCTGATTTTGGTTGACCCACCAGTAGCGCACGTGGATGACCCCTAGCCCCGCCTATTGCTGCACCAACGCGGTGGCCGGCGGTGCAACCCCAGAAGCAGCTTACGCTGTAGAGGGATTCTCACCAACGCGCCAAAGCCTCGAGCAGCTTCGCCTTGACGTCGGCATCGGCAAAGCTCGCGTCGATCGAATGGCGCGCCAGGGCGCGGAGGTCTTCGTCCGACCAACCGAACGCCTGGCTGCACAACGCGTACTCGCCCTCCAGGCTGGCGCCCAGCAACACCGGGTCGTCGGTGTTGAGGGCCACGACGACGCCGGCGCGGCGCAGGCGGTCGATAGGGTGCGCTTCGATCGCGGCATAGACGCCCAGCTCGAGGTTGGACGTGGGGCACACGCCGAGCGGGATGCGTCGGTCGACCAGCAAGGCCACGAGCTCGGGGTCTTCGATCGCCCGCACGCCATGGTCGATGCGGTCGGCGCCCAGCAGTTCGATGGCGTCGCGCACGCCCTCCGGGCCGCTGGACTCGCCGGCATGCACGGTGCGGCGCAGGCCCACGCGCGCGGCGACAATCAACGTGCAGCAGTGGGCGCCCGGGTCAATTCGCTCCGCAGCGCGGAGCGAATCCGATGACCCCGCCGCGCATTCAGCGCCCCCCGTGCATCGGTCACGCCGATGCCGTCTGCGCCAGTGGCACGCTTTCCAGATACACCGAGTCCGGATCGAGGTCGATGCCGCCGGGCCAACTCACGGTCCCGTGGTCGGCCTGAACCAGCGCAAAGAATCCCGGTTCACGCAGCCGTTCGAACACGGGGTAGGCCAGGTAGGGGCTCACATCCATGCGGCGTTGCTCACCATTGTCGAATTGCAGCAGCAAGGCCTGGCCCTCGCCCGAGGTGACAGCGGTGACTCGCGGGTTCATGGTGGGGTACCTCTCACTTCAATGGGTCGATGGGGAATACGGGCTGGCCCTTCACGGCAAGCGACCAGTCGGCCATCAATTCGTCGCGGTGAATCTCGATCCAGGCTTGCACCATCCGTGCTTGCTTGCGTGGCAATTTTCCGTCGAGCAGCTCGGCGCTTTCGATACCGAACACGGCTTCGTCGCCCGCATACATGGCGTGAATGTGCGGCAGGTGGTGTTGGCGGGTGTCCAACCAGTACAGGTAAATCAGTACGCCGTAGAAGCTGCTGATGAGGGGCATGGTCGGCTCGGCTGGCTAAGCGCCGCCATTGTCGCGCCAGCGCACTGCCCAGCAAAGCCTTGCCCTGATCGCCATCACCAACGCGCCAAAGCCTCGAGCAGCCTCGCCTTGACGTCGGCATTGGCAAAGCTCGCGTCGATCGAATTGCGCGCGACGGCGCGGAGGTCTTCGTCCGACCAGCCGAACGCCTGGCTGCACAACGCGTACTCGCCCTCCAGGCTGGCGCCCAGCAGCACCGGGTCGTCGGTGTTGAGGGACACCGCGACGCCGGCGCGGCGCAGGCGGTCGATCGGGTGCGCTTCGATCGAGGCATACACGCCCAGCTCGAGGTTGGACGTGGGGCACACGCCGAGCGGGATGCGCCGCTCGGCCAGCAAGGCCACGAGCGCGGGGTCTTCGATCGCGCGCACGCCATGGTCGATGCGGTCGGCGCCCAGCAGTTCGATGGCGTCGCGCACGCCCTCGGGGCCGCTGGATTCGCCGGCATGCACGGTGCGGCGCAGGCCCGCTGCACCGGCGCGCCGGAAGGCCTCGGCAAAGCGCGGCCCGGTGCTCGCGCGTGGAGGCCAGGCCGCAGGCCCAATCTGCACTCGGTAATGGCGCCTGTTTATACGTATGCTTGGCTTATACTTCACTCGTGAACCAGATCAACTGGCAACCCAAAGCCCTGCGTCAATTGCGCAAGATCGAGGCCCGGGCGGGGAAGCAGATCCGGGTGGCCGTCAGCACAGAGTTGGTTGATCTCAATGCGGCCCGCAACGTCAAGTCGCTTACGAACCATGAGTACGGGTACCGTCTTCGTGTCGGGAACTACCGCGTGTTCTTCGACTACGACGGTGAGGTACGGATCGTGAGCATCGAAGAGGTAAGGAAGCGCGATGAACGCACGTACTGAGTTTCAAGTCATCGTCGGCGCTGACGGCAAGCCCGCCTTCGTCGTCGTTCCGTACGATCAGTTCCGCCGCATGAAGGGTGGCTTCACGCGAGGCACGGTACCCAATGAGGTGGTCAACCTGTCGTTCGAGCGTGGCGTCACGCCGATGGCCGCCTGGCGCGAGCACTTCGGCCTGACCCAGGCCGAGGTTGCGGCGCGCATGGGCATCACGCAGGCGGCGTATGCGCAGATGGAGCGCGTGAAGCAGCCACGCAAGGCGACGCTCGAGAAGGTGTCCGCTGCAATGGGGCTGGAGCTCGAGCAATTGCGCTGGTAGGCGCGCCGCGAACGATGATCACCAGCGAATCGAAGTGCCTGATCACGCAGGCGCAGGCGGCGAAGTTCCGCGACGCGCTGGCCGCCGCGCCCGCCGAGGGCCTGCCCCCGAAGGCGCTCAAGGCCATGCGCGATGGCGCGCAAAGCCAACTCGCCGAGCTCGAAGATCAGATCGCCGAGTACGAGGCCTTGCGCGCGGGGAAGATCGTCTCGATCAAGGCAGACTCGATCACGGATACGAGCGGCTGCAGGCGGCGGCCGACGCGCTGAACCTGCGCGTCAACGAGGTCTTCACGCTCGAAAGGGAGTGAGCGGCCTGGGTTCACCAACGCGCCAAAGCCTCGAGCAGCCCCGCCTTGACGTCGGCATCGGCAAAGCTCGCGTCGATCGAATTGCGCGCCAGCGCGCGGAGGTCTTCGTCCGACCAACCGAACGCCTGGCTGCACAACGCGTACTCGCCCTCCAGGCTGGCGCCCAGCAGCACCGGGTCGTCGGTGTTGAGGGACACGACGACGCCGGCGCGGCGCAGGCGGTCGATCGGGTGCGCTTCGATCGAGGGGTAGACGCCGAGCTTGAGGTTGGACGTGGGGCACACGCCGAGCGGGATCCGTCGATCGACCAACAGGGCCACGAGCTCGGGGTCTTCGATCGCGCGCACGCCATGGTCGATGCGGTCGGCGCCCAGCAGTTCGATGGCGTCGCGCACGCCCTCGCGGGCCGCTGGATTCGCCGGCATGCACGGTGCGGCGCAGGCCCGCCGCGCCGGCGCGGCGGAAGGCCTCGGCAAAGCGCGGCCCGGTGCGGCCGGCCGCGGCCTCGTTGCCGTCGATCGAGAGGGCCACGACGCGCGGGTGCCGCAGGGCGATCAGTGCATCGACGAGCTCGGCCGCGGCGCCCGCCGATTGGGTGCGCAAGAGGCTGACGCACAGGCCCACGGGGGGCAGCCCGTCTTGCTCGGCCTCGGCCAAGCCGGCATCGATGGCGTCGATCATGGCGGGCAGGCGGCCGTGCCACGCCGTCCAGTGCGTCGGGTTGACGATCACGTCGGCATAGCCGGCACCGCTGTCGGCCAGGCGCCGGCTGTAGCCGTAGCTCAGCGCGGCCAGGCGCTCGCGCGTGGAGGCCAGGCCGCAGGCCCAATCCAGGAAGTGCAGGAAGTCCGCCAGGCCTTCGAACTGCAGCAGCCGATCGCGCGGCCTGGGCATGGGCACGCCCGCCTGCGCTGCCCACTGCTCCAGCACGGCCGGCTCGAAGCAGCCTTCCAGGTGCGCGTGCACCTCGGCCTTGGGCAGGGCGCGCAGGCGGTCGAGGGATGGGCCGGAACTCACGGCGCGATGATTTCCAGGCGCGGAAAGTAGGTGCGGAACCTGCTGGCATCGCGCGTGAGCAAGGGCCAGCCTTCGACGGCGGCATGGGCGCCGATGAAAAAATCCGGTAGCACCTGGGCCTTGCCACCGCCGCGCCGGCGGTACTGCAGGTAGGCCTTGCCAGCGAGGAACAGGGCCGGCCGTGGCACCTCGTGCATGGCCAGCTCCATCGTGGCCACCACGCGGTCCAGGGCCTCGAAAGTCGAGAACGACAGCGACAGCTCGGCGTAGATCACCGGGTTGATCGCCAGCGCATGCAATTGCGCCTGCGCGCGCAACTGGGCGATCGACCAATCGGCCCACTGCGGATCGTTCTGCAGCACGTCCACCAACACGTTGGTGTCCACCAGCAGCATCAGCCCTCCGCGCGCAGCAGTTTCATCAGATCATCGGTGCGCCAGCGCACGTCGGCGCGGCCCCGCACCGCATCGAAGCGGTCCTTGCGCGGGGCGCCCTTGCGCGCTGGTCGCGGCGGATGCAACACCACCTCGCCGCCGGCGTTGACCGAGAACTCCACGGCGGCACCCGGCTGCAAGTGCAGTGCATCGCGGATGTGCTTGGGGATCGTGACTTGGCCTTTGCTGGTCAGGGTCGTGGCCATGGGGCTCTCCGGAAGTGTTACTCAGGCGATGCATGGTAATACAACGTCAGGCCGGAAAGGCGCTCTCCAACTCGTCGACCAGCGAACCCACATACGCCACCGCCGCCCGGATCGGCGCGGGCGAGCCGAGGTCGATGCCCGCCAGCTGCAGCAACTCCATCGGCTTCATCGTCCCGCCGGCCTTCAGCACCTGCAGCCAGCGTTGCACGGCGCTGGGCCCTTCCTCGGCCACCCGGCCGGCCATCGCGGTCGCGGCCACCAGGCCGACCGAATAGGTGTACGGGTACAGGCCCAGGTAGTAGTGGGGCTGGCGCATCCAGGTCATGCGCGCGCCGTCGTCGATTGCGACCGCGTCGCCCCAGAAGCCGGCCAGGATCTCGCCCTTGCACTGGTTCAGCAGTTGCGCCGTCACGGCCTGCCCGGCCTCGGCCTGGGCGTACACCCGGTGCTGCAGTTCGGCCTCCAGCAGGTGGGTGACGAAGTTGTGGTGGTAGGTGCCGAGCACCTGCATGATCACCGAGCGGCGCATGCGCGCATCGCCGCCCTGGGCCAGGATGTGCCGCGCCAGCAGCATCTCGTGCATGATCGAAGGCGCTTCCACGAAGGGCATCGCCGGGTGCATGTTGACGAAGCGCTGGTGCTGCATCGCCAAGCCGAAGTGCGCACCGTGCCCCAGCTCGTGCGCCAGCACGAACACGTTGCGCATGGTGTCGGCCCAGGTCATCAGGATGTACGGGTGCACGCCGTAGGGCGTGGCGCAGAACGCGCCGGATGACTTGCCGATGTTGTCGGCCCGGTCCACCCAGCGCTGCTCGAGCACCGTGCGCACGAACTGCACGTACTCGGGCCCCATGCAGGCCAGCGAATCGAGGATCAGCTTGCGCGCGTCGTCGTAGTTGATCTTCGGCTCGTAGTCGGCATCGAGCGGCGCCTTGATGTCGCAGTACAGCAGTTTGTCGAGCCCCAGCACGCGGCGCCGCAGCCGCGCGTAGCGCCGCATGTGCGGCGCCACTTCGGCCTGGATGGTCTGCAGGACGTTGTTGTAGAACGCCAGCGGCACCTTGTGCGCCTGCAGCAGGTAGGCCTCGGTGCTGGGGTAGTTGCGCAGGCGCGCCATCACCACGTTCTTGTTGATCTCGGTGGCGAAGGTGGCCGCCCAGGTGTGCTGGTAGGCCTCGAGCCCGGCGCTGAACGATTGCCAGGCGCCGCGGCGCACGCTCACGTCGGGGTGAGAGTCGTACGTCCACTCGTACAGGTTGACCGAGTTGGCGCGGGTGGTGCCCTGCGCGTCGGTGAACGGCTGCGAACTGCAGGTCGCCGGCCTTGGAGCGGTGGTAGATCATCCACGGTGCATCGAGCACTTCGCCCAGCGAGGCCAGCACCTTTTCCGTGTCGGCGCTCAGCCGGTGCGGCTTGGTTTCCAGCAGGTCCTGCAAGTGCACCCGGTGGGCCGCCAGGCCGCTGTCTTGCGCCAGGAAGCGTTCCACCGTGCCGTCGGCGAGTTGCAGGATCTCGGCGTCGACGAAGGCGATGCTCGCCTCCAGCCGGGCCTCCAGGGCGTCGACGCGCGCCAGCGCGGCCTGGTATTGCGGGTCGGTGCCGTCCTGCGCGTTGCGCAGGTTGGCGAAGGTGCCCGCGCGCGTCAGGCGCTGTTGCAGCATCTCCACCGTGTCCAGGCAGGCCAGCAGGGTGGCGGCGCTCTCGCCGAGCCGGCCCTGGTACGGCTGCACCTCGGCGCGCGCGCTATCCAGCGCTTCGAGCTCGGCCTCCCACTGCGCGGCGGAGGCAAACAGGTCATCCAGGTTCCAGGTCAGTTCGACCGGAACGTCGGCTCGCGCAAGACGGTTTTGCATGGCACATCACCTCGTCGGTTTTGCCGATTGTCGAGGCGATCGGGCCGGTCGCGCCGACACGAAGTCCTGGCCCTCGCAAGCCCTCGTCGATGTCGGCCATCGCAGCGGTATCGCTGCGAAGCGTTGTTTGTCGTGGAGGCGCCGCCGGGCACCCGGCGGCGGCCTTCACTCGCGCGGACTCAAGGGGCCGCGATCGCAGCCAGCACGGAAACCTCCTAGGGGTGGTGAGCGGAACGATGCTGCTGGCGCCTGCGCCGCGACGCCACGGCGAACGCCAGCATCAGCGTGGTCGCGACGCCCGCCGCCGCGGCCTGTCCGGGTGCGTTCACGGCGAACACCAGCGGCCACAGCAGCGTGCGCACGGCGGCGCGCAGGCCGTCGTGCGGCCGGATCGCGTCGGCGACGGGCGGCGAGACGCGGTAGTACCAATCGACGAAGCGGCGGCCGGCTGCGCTGGCCATCAGGCGCCGGTCGCGGAAGTCGCGCAGCGCCTGTACCTGCGGCGCCATGTCGCTGCCGTACGCGGCGGTGGCGATGAAGCAGCCGGGGGCCGATGCCGCACCGGGCGGAGGCGACTTCGCCGCGAACGTGGCCACGCAGTTCGTCGCACTGCCCAGCACCACGCTGCCGTCCAGGCAATCGGCAGCACCGCTCCAGCCCGAGAACGTGGAATAGCTGTCCGGGATGGCGTTGAGCGTGACCACCGCGCCGGTCGCGAAGTAGCTCTGGCACGCCGTGCCGCAGTCGATGCCCGCCGGCATGGAAACCACCGTGCCATAGCCGCTGCCGGCGCGGGCCACGGTGAGTGGCATTCGGCCGCCGACTTCGGCAATGCCGCCGCCCTGGCTGTTGGCCACGAACGCCGAGCTGCCGCCGGGGTGCATCGCGATCGCCAGCGGCGTGGTGCCGATGGCGAGCGTCGCCCCCGTCGCGAGGCCGGTGGCTGCCGCGAGCACGCCGACGCTGTTGCTGGCGCTGTAAGCGACCAGCACGCTGGTGCCATCGGGGCTGGCCGCCAGCGCGGCGGGGCCGAGGCCGACGGGTGCGGTGGTGAGTTGCTTCGACGCGATGTCGTAGCGGCTGACGGTATTCGCACCCCGGTTGGCGACGAACACGGCACTGCCGTCGGGCGCCACGGCGATGCCCGTCGGCAGCGCGCCCACCGGCGCGGTGTCGAGAACGGCGGCATTGAGGGGATCGAACACGCTCAACGTCGGCGCCAGCAGGCCGGTGGTGTCGGCGGCCAGCGCGAACGCGCGCACGCCGTCGGGCGCGAAGGCCACGCCCAGCGGCGCCAGACCGGCCGGCATCGGGAGCCGCGACTGCAGTGCCTTGTCGGCGGTGCGCAAGACCGTCACCGCGCCGCCGGGCAGGCCGTCCGACACCGCGAGCAGCGTGCCGTCGGGGCTGAGCGCGAGGCCCTGCGGGTTGTCGAGCGCGCCGTCGCCGACCTGCATCGCGATGGTGTCGAGCCGCGTCGCCACCGCCGCGTCCATCACCAGGATGCCGATGCCGTTGGCGGCCACGTACAGCCGCTTGCCGTCGGGGCTGGCCACCACGCTGCGCGGCACACCGTCACTGACGACGGTACTCGTGAGCACGCGCCGGGTGGCGGTGTGGAGCACGGCCACCGATCCACTGGCCACCGCCGTGCGCTGAGCCACGTACACCTTGCGGCCGTCGGGGCTCACCGCCAGCGCGAGCGGCGCACCGCTAGTGGCCAAGGTCCAGCCGACCACCGGCGTCGGCGACGCGACCTCGGTGCTGAACGCACGCGGACTCCAGGCCGAGCCGGTGTCGCTGTTGAACCGGACCTGCGCGCTGGTGGCACCCGCGGGGACGCGCGCAACGAGACGCGACGCCGTCGTGGACTGCAGCACCGGCTGCGCCACGTTGCCGAACACGAGCGGCGTGTTGGCCGAGGGCTGGCCGAGGCCTTCACCGACGATCGTCACCAGCGAGCCCGGCGCGCCCGCGACGGGATGAACGAAGCGGATGCGTGGCCCGCCGAGCCTGGCGATGCGGGTGCCGCTGAGCGTGCCGGACGCGCCGCTGCCGGGTTGCGTCCAACTGCCGGTGGCCGTGCCGTCGGCGGTGTCGAGCGCCGTCAGCGCCCAGGTGTTGTCGGCACAGGGTGGGCGCATCAGCGTGCCGGCCACCGTGCCGGCGGCCACGCGCCCGCCCTCCATCTGACCGTCCATGCAATCGACGTCGCCGAGCAGCACGGTCGGCCCGGAGGCGTTCGCCGTGCCCTGCGTGATCGTCGCTTCCCAGGTGCCCGTCGCGAAACCCAGCACCGGATCGCCCTGCCCTTGCCACGAGCCGGCCCACACGCCCGAGAGGTCGGGCGGAGTGACGATGGCGTCGTCGCCACCGCCACCGCCGCAGGCCGTGAGCAGCGAGGCCAGCAGGCACGCGCGAAACATCCCAGAGCGGCGCAACATCTCGACCCCTTCGCGGCGGCGGCGCCGCCGACCCGTTGGATTGAATCCTGCGCCGAAAGAGAGCGCCCGCGTTGCGTTGAGTCAACCCGCCTGCACGCGACAGATCGCGACCTGCGGGCCGATCGCTCCGGCCTTCCTGAAGCGCGGCCCGAGCAGCGCGCCGAGCGCCATGGCGCCGCGGCATCGACGGCGTGACGTTACAGGTCGTGCTGCCGAGCAAACGCCTCGAGCTGGTCGATGCAGGTGTTCCAGCCTTGGTAGAACCCCATCTCGTCATGGCGGTCCCGCGTTGCCCGGTCCGGGTGCATCACGGTGGCGATGTAGCGGGTGCCCTCGCCCTCGTCGGCCATCGCGATGACCGCCGTGAAGGCGAGCCAGGGGGTGGCGGGCCGCCACCCGGCGGTCAACAGGGACGTGAACACGATGCGGGCCTGCGGGACGACCTCCAGGAAGCACCCGGGGTTGTCGCTGGTGCCGCCGTCGGGGCCGCGCATGAAGGTGTAGAACGCACCCCCCGCGCGGAAGTCGAAGGCGCGCACCTCGGTGGTCCACGGCTTCGGGCACCACCATTCCTTCAGCAGCGCGGGGTCGGCCCACGCCTTCCACAGCGCGGCCCGCGGCGCGCGGACGAAACGAGAAATGACCAGATCTTGATGATCGGGCGTGACGATGGTTTGGTCAGCCATGGGATGGCTCCTTGCGATGAAAGTCGTCGACGAACGTGGCCGTGCGGTCGGTGCGCACGTCCCATGTCGCCAGGTCGCGTGCGGGCCGCACCCGCTACGCGGGGGTCGACGTGTCGTCGTCGGCGCCGCCGTCGGCCAGCGCCTGACGCGCCAGCTCTTCTTCGCTCAGTTCGGGCGCGGCCTCGAGCGCGGCCAGTTCCTCGAGCATCTCCGGCGACGGCTCGGCGTTGCCGAGCAGCACGTCCTCGAAGCTCGCGTGGGCCTCCTTGCGTTCCTCGTGGTCCACCGGCGATGGGTGCACCGCGGTCGGCACCAGCGCCGGGATCTTGGCCGCCGCGAGTTCGAGTTGCTCGTCGATCAGCTTGGTGAATTCGCCCTCGGGCGGCGTGTCGTTCGGGGTCATGGTCAGCCTCCTTGCGAGGCCCATGTTCCCCCTTTCGGCGCCATCGCGCCAGCGGCAGCGCCACGCCGCGGCGCATTGATCACCGGCTTGCGCGTGCGTATCCTGCGTTGCGCCCGGCGCTCACAACGCGTGGGTCACCAGCATGAAGTCCGGATCATCGGCAAACCGGTTGACGGCGAAGCCCAGGCTCCTCATCAGCTTGAGCATGCCGGCGTTCTTCACCAGCACCAGGCCGTCGATCTCGGAGAGACCCTTCTCGCGCGCGACCTCCATGATGCTCTCCATCAGGCGCGAACCCAGGCCCTTGCCGTTGAAGTCGTCAGCCACCAGCAGCGAGAACTCGCAGCTCGACTGGTCGGGGTTGGTGACGTAGCGTGACACGCCGACGATGCGCTGCGTCTCGGTGATCTCGCCATCCGCGGCAACGCTGCGTCCCTTGAATACGGCGACCAGCGCCATTTCACGGTCGTAGTCGATCAGCGTGAAGCGCGCCAGCATCGACGGCGGCAACTCGGTGATGGCCGACGCAAAGCGCGAATAGCGGCTTTCGGGCGAGAGGTGCTGCACCAGCTCCTGCAGCATCTGCGCATCGTCGGGATGGATCGGGCGCACGGTGTACTCGCCGCCGCCGCGCAGCGGCCACAGCTGTTCGTAGCGTGCCGGGTAGGGCAGGATCGCCAGGTGGTTGTACGGGTTCGTCAGGCTGCTGCCGGCCTGCGGCGCGCTGTCGATCAGGATGCGCGCATCCACCGCCACGGCGCCCGACTCGTCGACGATGATCGGGTTGATGTCCATCTCCCGCAGATGGGGCAGCTCGCACACCATTTCCGACACGCGCAGCAGCACCTGCTCGAGCGCGTCCATGTTCACCGCGCTGGCCCCTCGCTGCTCGGCCAGCGTTTCGGCCACGCGCGAGCGCTCGATCAGGCGCCGGGCCAGGAACTGGTTCAGCGGCGGCAACTCCATCGCGCGGTCGTTGATCAGTTCGATCATGGTGCCGCCGGCCCCGAACACGATCACCGGGCCGAACGGGTCGTCGGTCACGAGACCGATCGAGATCTCGCGGCCGCGCTGGGCGCGCGCCATCTTCTGAACGGTGACGCCGTTGATGCGTGCGTCGGGCCGCAGGCTCTTGACGCGCTGCACCATGTCGTCGTAGGTGTCCCGCGCGCTGGCGCCGTTCATGATGTTGAGCGCCACGCCGTGCACGTCCGACTTGTGGCTGATGTCGGGCGAGTCGATCTTCAGCGCCACCGGAAAGCCCAGCTGGGTGGCGATCATCACCGCCTCGTTGGCGCTGCGCGCGAGGATGGTCGTCGTGACCGGAATGTGGAACGACGACAGCAGCGTCTTGGACTCCAACTCGGTGAGCACCTTGCGGCGCTCGGCGAGCACGCTTTCGATCACCAGCCGCGCACCCTCGATGTCGGGCTTGGACAGCGTCGACAGCGGCGGCGGGGTCTGCTGCAGCAGCAGCTGGTTCTGGTAGTAGGAGGCGATGTTGCCGAAGGCGCCCACGGCCGCCTCGGGCGTGCGGAAGCTGGGAATGCCCGCCTCGTTGAGTATGTCGCGCGCAGCGCCCACCGTGGCGTCGCCCATCCAGCACGACAGCAGCGGCTTGCTCTGCGCGCCCTTGATCTCGACCAGCGTGCGTGCGACCGCCGTGCCGTCGACACCGCTTCTCGGCGAATAGATCGCGAGCACGCCGTCGATCTGGGCGTCGCGCCCCGCCGCCTCGATCGCCACCCGGTAGTGCTCGGGGCCGGCCTCCTCGGTCAGATCGATCAGATCCTGCAGCGAGGCGAGTTCGGGCACCTGCGGCGCGAGGGCGCTGACCGATTCGGCCGAGAGCTTGCCCAGCTGCAACGAAATCTCGTTCACCCAGTCGGCGGCCAGTACGCCGGGCCCCCCGCCGTTGGTGACGACGGCCAGCCGCCGGCCCACCGGGCGATAGCGCGAGGCCAGGCACTTGGCCGCCGAGAACAACTCGACGAACGAACGCACCCGCACCGCGCCGGCGCGGCGCAGCGCGGCGTCGAACACATCGTCGCTGCCGACGATCGCGCCGCTGTGGGTCTGGGCCGCTTCGTTGCCCGCGGGCTTTCGACCGGCCTTGAGCACCACCACCGGCTTGGCATTGGCGGCCGAGCGCAACGCACTCATGAAGCGGCGCGCGCTGGAGATGCCTTCGAGGTAGACGACGATGCTCTGCGTGCGGCCGTCGTAGTGCCAGGAAGTCGAGCACCTCGGCAATGTCGACCGCGGTGTTGGGCCCGAGCGAAACGACCGCGGAGAAACCGACCGCGTTGTTGCGGGCCCAGTCGAGCATCGACGAGGTCAGGGCCCCGGACTGCGACACCAGCGCCAGCGAGCCGGCCTTGGCCAGCGGCCCGATGGCACTGGCATTGAGCTGCAGTTGCGGACGCTGGAAGCCCAGGCCGTTCGGGCCCAGCAGGCAGATGCCTTCGCGGCGCGCGATCTTCTTGAGTTCGGCGGCCCGCTCGGCGCCGATGCCGTTGGAGATCACCAGCGCCGAGCGGCAGGCCACGCGGCCCGCCAGCTCGAGCGCGGCGGCCACGTCCTGCGGCGGCAGCGCAATGATCGCCAGATCGGCCCGCGCCTGCGCCAGGTCCGCCAGCGTGCCGCTGGTGCGGATATCCAGGAACTGCAGGGTTCCGCTGAAACGCTGGGCATGCAGGGCCTCGTGCAGCCGCCTGGCGTGCGAGGTCTGGCTGGCCGGGTCGTCGGCCTGGCCGGCGAAGACGACGATCGATTCGGGCGAAAAAAGCGGGGCGAGGTAGTGCTTGTCCATGGTTTCAGTTTGCACCAATCGGCACGCCGGCCTGCGACGGGCCGGAGCCTGGCCCGCCTCGCCCGGTGCCGCCGAGCACACTCGGCGCACTGCGGATCGGTGGGCCGTGGCATGGCGACGCAGCGCGGGTCGACGCCGGTCGCCGGCCGAGAGCGCGCCCCCCCGGGCAACCGCACTCATACGGATTTGCGTTCAATCGTCTGCAAGAACGGCGTGCTCCTTGCGGTGGCTGCGATCGCCGACGGTTCGTTGACCGGCGTATTTCGGCGGGTTGCTTCGGTGTCGACTGCGTTCACCGCGCACGGCCGGGGGTGGGGCCTGCCGGTCTGCGCGCCGCCCGATATCGGTGCTCGACCGGCAGGCCCCACCCCCGGCCGCAGCGACAGCGTGGTGTTCGAAGGCCGGAATGCCACTGCGACGGCACGGCGGTGGCCGGGCAGGCTTGGCGAGCACCGATATCGGGCGGCGCGCAGCCAAGCCTGCCCGGTCGCCGCCGCGCGCCAGCCCTCGCATGCAAAGCATCACGCGGCAGCCAGCGACAACACCGCACCGACACGCACTCAGCCATCACACCCCGCGCACGCCAGACCTTGTCGATCGAACGCAACTCCGTATCAGCCGCGCTGCGCGCGCAGCGGCCGCAGCGCCGGCGTCAGCGCCGGCAGCGCCAGGCGATCGAGCTTGGCGGCCGGCGTGTGCGGCAGGCTGTCGACGAAGCAGATCCAGCGCGGCCGCTTGTGCGGGGCCAGCCGCTCATCGAGGTGCTCGATCAGCGTCTGGTCGCTGGGCGGATGCGTGCCAGCCACGACAGCCGCCGCCACGGTGTGGCCCCAGGTCGCGTCGGCGACGCCGAACACCGCGGCGGCGCGCACGCCGGGGCAGGCTTCGAGCACGCGCTCGACCTCGGCCGGATAGACGTTCTCGCCGCCGGTGACGATCAGGTCCGCGCGCCGGGCATGCAGGTGCAGGCAGCCCTGGGCGTCGAGTTCGCCGAGGTCGCCGGTGTCGAACCACGCGCCGGGCGCCAGCGGCGGCTCGCCCAGGTAGCCAGCCATCAGCATCGGGCCCCGCACCTGGATGCGGCCGTCGTCGATGCGCAGTTGCGCGCCGGGCAGCGGCCGGCCGGCGCCGCAGGCCGCGGCGTCGAAGCGCCTCTCGTAGGGCGTGGCGACGACCTGCGAGCAGGTTTCGGTGCAGCCGTAGGTGATGACGATCGGCAGCCGGCAGGCGGCGGCACGCTCGAGCAGGTCCGTGCGAGGCCGCCGCGCCGCCCAGCAGCAGCGCGCGCAGCGGCGCCGGCGGCGTCCAGCCGGGATGCGCGTCGAACAGCAGCGCGAGCATCGTCGGCACCAGCGACGCCAGCGTGACGCGCTGCTGCACGAGCCACTGCGGCAGCCGCGCCGCGTCGAAGGCCGGCGCCAGCGCCACGCGCGTCGCGCCGCCAGGCAGCGGGTGACGATCGACAGCCCGCCGACGCGCGCGACCGGCATGCCAGCAGCCAGCAGTCGTCGTCGTGCCAGCCGAGGTTGGCGGCGCTGGCCTGCGCCGACGCGAGCAGCGCCGGGCGCGTCAGCACCGCGCCGCGCGGCGCGGCCGGTGGTGCCCGAGGTGTACAGCACGGCCGCCGCGTCGGCCGGCAGCGCGCCATGCGCCTGCGCGGCTTGCGCCTGCTCGGCGGCGCGCTCGGCCGCGGTCAGCTTCGGGTGCAGCAGCAGCGCCGGCACGCGCAACTCGAGCAGCGCGTACAGCGTGACCAGCGTGTCGAGCGTATTGCGGCCGACCAGCGGATACGCCGCGCCGGCGCGCGCTTCGCGCACGAGCGTGCCCAGCCGCTGCTCGGCCAGGCGCGCCAGCTCGGCGAAGCGATAGCGCCGATCGCCGACGTGCAGCGCGACGGCGTCCGCCCGCCTCGCGCGCGGCGGCGAAGATCGACAACGCGGCGTCGACGCCCGCCGCGGCTGCCGCGGGCTGGACGTCGGGCGCGGTCACGGCAGGCGCGGGAACTTGCGGAAGTCCGGCTTGCGCTTCTCGACGTAGGCGTTGCGGCCTTCCTGGCCTTCCTCGGTCAGGTAGTAGAGCAGCGTCGCGTTGCCGGCGAGCTCCTGCAGGCCGGCCTGGCCGTCGCAGTCGGCGTTGAGCGCGGCCTTGAGGCAGCGCAGCGCGATCGGGCTGTTGGCCAGCATCTCGCGGCACCACTGCACCGTCTCGGCCTCGAGCCGCTCGAGCGGCACGACGGCGTTGACCAGGCCCATCTCGAGCGCCTGCTGCGCGTCGTACTGGCGGCACAGGAACCAGATCTCGCGCGCCTTCTTCTGGCCGACGATGCGCGCCATGTACGAGGCGCCGTAGCCGCCGTCGAAGCTGCCGACCTTCGGGCCGGTCTGGCCGAAGCGCGCGTTGTCGGCGGCGATCGTCAGGTCGCAGACCACGTGCAGCACGTGGCCGCCGCCGATCGCGTAGCCGGCGACCATCGCGACCACCGGCTTGGGCAGCGTGCGGATCTGGCGCTGCAGGTCGAGCACGTTCAGGCGCGGCACGCCGTCGCCGCCGACGTAGCCGCCCTTGCCGCGCACGCGCTGGTCGCCGCCGGAGCAGAACGCTTCCCGGCCCTGCGCCGGTGAGGATGACGACGCCGATGTCCGGATCGTCGCGCGCGTCGTCGAACGCCGCCTGCATCTCGCGCACCGTCTCGGGCCGGAACGCGTTGCGCACCTCGGGCCGGTTGATGGTGATCTTGGCGATGCCTTCGTCGGCACTTCTCGTAGACGGATGTCGTGGTAGCCGGGCACCGGCGTCCAGGCCGGAACGCGGCGGCAGGGGGCTGCATCGTGTTCATCGTGGCTGCTTCATCGCGGGTCAATCGATCTTCGCGCCCGAGGCCCGCACGGCCAGCGCCCACTTTTCGGCGCTCGGCCGCGATGAGGCGCGCGAACGCATTCGGGCGTGCCGGGCACCGGCTGCGCGCCGCGCGTCGCGCAGCGCGGCGACGATCTCCGGGTCGTCGAGCGCCTGGCGGATGGCCGCGTTGAGGCGGTCGACGATCGTCGCCGGCGTGCCCGCCGGCGCGAAGATGCCGTCCCACGCGCTGACGCCTCGAAGCCGGGCAGGCCCGACTCGGCGATCGTCGGCAACTCGGGCGCGCCGGGGAAGCGCCGGGCCGTCGACACCGCCAGGCCGCGCACCCTGCCGCTCCTTGGCCATGCGGATAGGCGTTGGGCATCACGTCGATCATCATCTGCACCTGCCCGCCGATCAGGTCGGTCATCGCCAGCGCGCCGCCGCGGTAGGGCACGTGCACGATGTCGATGCCGGCCATGCGTCTTGAACAGCTCGCCGGCCAGGTGCGAGGTCGTGCCGTTGCCGGCCGAGGCGAAGTTCAGCTTGCCCGGATGGGCCTTGGCGTAGGCGATCAGCTCGGCCGACCGAGGTCGCCGGCAATTGCGGATTCACGATCAGCATCGCCGCGATCTCGGTCATGCGCGAGACCGGCGCGAAGTCCTTGACCGGGTCGAAGCGCAGGTTGCCGTACAGGCTGGCGTTGATCGCGTGCGTGCCGTTGGTGCCGTACAGCAGCGTGTAGCCGTCGGGCGCCGCGCGCGCGACGAGCTCCGCGCCGAGATTGCCGCCGGCGCCGGCCTTGTTCTCGATCACGATCGGCTGGCCCAGCGCCTTGCGCGACCCTGGGCATGATCAGCCGCGCCAGGTTGTCGGCGCCACCGCCTGCCGGGAACGGCACGATCAGGCGCACCGGCTTGTCCGGATAGGCGGGCTGGGCCACGGCGGCGGTGCCCGTCAGCGCCAGGCCCGAGGCCAGCAGCAACGCGCCGACGACGCGTGTGAACCGGAATGCCGATGCGGCCATGCGCAGGTCCTTCATGCCGCGGCACCGGTGTCGCGGCAGCGGATCAAGGTCATCGCCTTGAGCGTCATCACCACCTCGCCACGCTGGTTGATCATTTGATTGACCGTGTGCACCAGGCCGCGATCGGGCTTGCTGCGCGAGCGCCGGGCCTCGGTGACGGTGACGCGCAGCGAGAGCTGGTCGCCCGGGCGCACCGGCGCCAGCCAGCGCAACTCGTCGACGCCCGGCGAGCCCAGCCCGGCCGCGCGCGGCAGGAAGTGGTCGACCAGCAGCCGCATCATCAGGCTGCCGGTATGCCAGCCGCTGGCGATGACGCCGCCGAACGGGCCGTCGGTGGCGCGCTGCGGGTCGACATGGAACGGCTGCGGATCGAACTGCCGGCCGAAGGCGACGATGGCCGCCTCGTCGACCGCGATCGGCCCGTATTCGACCGCCGCCCCGGGCGGGTAGTCCTCGAAGTGGCGCGCCTCGATGGCGACGGGCAGATCCTGATTGGCCATGGGCGCGCGGGGTCCGATGAGTGTATGGGGCCAGCGTGCTGAGCCGGGCGCGGCGTTCGGCAGCGAACGCACGCAATTTACCGCGAGCGCGACAGGCCCCGGAGGAGGGATTTATCAACGCCGAGGCGCAGCGCGAGTTCGACCTGGCGATGGCGTACTTCCACTCGTTCGCCTGGGAGCAGATCAAGGCACCGCTCGATCGCACGCTGCAGGCCGACGCGGCCTGCGGGATGGCCCACTGGGTGCGCGCGCTGGCCTCGCTCGACAACCCCTTCGTCTGGCCCGGCAACGTGCTCGCCCAAGACGCTGGCCGACGGCGCCGGCGCTGATCGAGCAGGCGCGCAAGACGGGCCTGGCCAGCCAGCGCGAGCGCGACTACGTCGATGCGCTGGCGGTCTTCTTCCAGGACGCCGACAAGCTCAACCACCGCACGCGCGCCAAGGCGCTGGAGGTCGGCGCTCGAAAAGCGTGGCCGCCAAGTACCCCGAGGACAGCGAGGCGACCATCCTCTACGGCGCTGGTGCTGTCGGCCAACTTCGACCCGACCGACAAGCAGTACGCGCAACCAGCTCGCGCGCCGCCAAACTGCTCGAGCCGATCTTCACGAAGCAGCCCGACCACCCCGGCGCCGCGCACTACCTGATCCACAGCTACGACTACCCGCCGCTGGCCACGCAGGGGCTCGCCGGCGGCGCGGCGCTACAGCAAGATCGCTCCCGGCGCGCCCGCACGCCCAGCACATGCCTTCGCACATCTTCACGCGCGTCGGCGCCTGGAGCGATTCCGTCGCGGCGAATTCGGCCTCGGCGAAGGCCGACACGGCCAGCCGGCCCCAACACATTGCATGCCTACGACTACATGATCTACGCGCACCTGCAGATGGGGCAGGATCGCGGCGGCGCAGGCGGTGCGCGACAGTGCCATCGCGATCGCCAAGCGGCCCGACAACTTCGCGGCCGCGTACGCCTATGCCGCGATACCGGCCCGGCTGGCGCTCGAACGCGGCGACTGGGCCGCGGCGGCCAAGTTGCCGCTGACGCCGGCAGCCGACGCCTACCCATGGGCCAAGTACCCGCAGGCCGAAGCGGGCAACGCCTATGCGCGCGCGCTGGGGGCGGCGGCGCTGCGCGATGCGGCGGCGGTCGACGGCCGAACTCGCGCGCCTGGCAGCGCCTGCGCGACGCGGCCAGCGAGCTGCAAGATCGGCTACTGGGTCGAGCAGATCGGCATCCAGATCGATGTCGTGCGCGGCCTCGCCGCCTTCAAGGCGGGCCAGACGGAGACCGGCATCGCCGGCCTGCGGAAGGCCGCCGACCGCGAGGACGCGACCGAGAAGCACGTCGTGACGCCGGGGCCGATGCTGCCGGCGCGCGAGGTGCTCGCCGCGCGCGCTGCTCGAACGCGGCGATGCGGCCGGCGCGCTGCGTGAATTCGAGGCCGTGCTGCGCAAGGAGCCCAACCGCCTGCGCGCGATGGCCGGCGCGGCAGTCGCGGCCGAGCGCGCGCGGCGATGCGCAGAAGGCGCGCGACTACGCCGACAAGGTCTCGCGACAGACCGCGCAAGCCGATGTCGGCATGCCCGGCCTGCAGCTCGCGCGGCAATCGGTGACGCGATGAGCGGGCGCGGCGGCGGGACCCGCGTCGCTGCCGGCGTTGCTGCTGGCCTCGGTGCTCGCGCTGGCGGCGGGTGCCGCCGGCGGCATCGAGAGCGATCCGCTGCCGGTGCCCGAGGCCGGCTCTCGCGCCGAACGCCGTGCGCCTTTACAACGACGGCGTCGCGCTGCTGGTGGCGCGAAAGTTCGCCGAGGCACAGCAGAAGTTCGAGGCCGCGCTCGGCGCTCGACGAGCGCCTCGCCGAGGCCCACAACAACCTCGCCTTCGCGCTGCGCATGCAGGGGCGGCAGAACTTCGCGGCGTCGCTCGCGCATTACGACCGCGCGATCGAACTGAAACCCGATCTCGCGCAGGCCTACATGTACCGCGGCGTGCTGTTCATGCAGCAGGGCGACACGGTGCGTGCGCGCCAGGACCTCGAACGCCTGCGCCGCCTCGACGCCCGGCTCGCGGCCGATCTTCAGCGTGTCGTCGAAGGCGCCGAGGAGGGCCAGGGCCGCGGCGGCGTCGCGGCGCAGTACGACTGAGGGGATGGCGCAATGCCTGAGCGCGGCTCGCCGACCACCTGCGCGATGACCGCGCGCCACCAGGCGGCATCGACCCGTTCGGGCCAGTCGTTGTGGTCGCTGCCCTCGATCACCACCAGGTGCTTCGGGCCGCCGAGCGCGGCGTGCAGCGCGGTGCCGAATGGCGCCGGTACGATGCTGTCGTGCTCGGCGACGGCGACGACGACCGGGCGCGCGAATGCCGCCAAGCGGGCCTGCGTGTCGTAGTCGTCGCGCAGCAGCCACTTCACCGGCAGCCACGGATAGTGATGGGCACCCAGGCGCGCGAGCCGATCCCACGGCGTGATCAGCAGCAGCCCCGCGGTGAGATCCGCGTGCCGCGCACCGGCGGCGGCAGCCACCGCCGCGCCGAGCGATTCGCCGGCCAGCAGCAGCGGGGCACCGTACTGGCGATGGGCCAGCGCCACCGTCGCTTCGGCATCCGCGACAAAGCTCGCCTCGCCGAGCAGGCCGGCACGCGGGCCGTAGCCCGGATACTCGGCCAGGATCACGCGCCAGCCCAACGGCGCCAGCGCCTGCGCGTAGAACGCGCGATGGCCGACATGCCCGGCGTTGCCGTGAAAGACGATCACGGTGCCGCGCACGGCGCCCGCCGGCTCGGCCACCAGGCCGCGAAAGTCCTGTGACGAGGGCCACGCGCGCAGCCCGGCACGGGCCACGTCGTCCACCGTCGCCCGGGCCGGAAAGTAGAGCATCCGGTCCTGCCGCAGGTAGATCGCCGCCAGGAACACCAGCCAGACGAAGATGATCGCAAGCACGGTGGCCATGGCTTTCATCGGCGTCTCGTTCAGGCGGGGCACGGGGACCGTGGATGTCGCGACTTCGCCATCGTGCACCACGCGGCAGCCGGCGCGGTGGCGATAATGCGCCGGAGCCCGCGGCGCCCGCCGAACGAACCACACACGATGAAGATCCTGCGCTCGGACCTGCCGCACTGCCCCGAGTTGTACGGCGCGGTGGTCGTGATCGACGTGCTGCGCTCGTTCACGACGGCGGCCTATGCCCTCGCGCAAGGCGCCAGCGAGGTGATCGCCGTCGACTCGGTCGACGCTGCCCGCGCGCTGCGTGCGCGCGATCGCGAGGCGCTGGCCATCGGCGCCGTCGGTGGCGGCGCACCCGCCCCCGGCCTCGACGTGGGCAATTCACCGTCGCTGATCGCCGCGCTCGACCTGCGCGGGCGCCGCGTGATCCAGTACACCGCCGGCGGCACGCGCGGGCTGGTGGCGTGCGATCACGCCGGCGTGCTGCTGGCGGCCAGCATGGTCTGCGCCGGTGCGACCGCGGCCTACCTGCGCGCGTTGGCGCCGCCTTCGGTCACGCTGGTGGTCACCGGCACCTGGTCGGACCGCGACGGCGACGAAGACCACGCCTGCGCCGACCTGATCGAGGCGCTGCTGCGCGGCGACGATCCACCGCGCGCGCCGTACGCCGCACGGGTGCGCGATTCCGACTTCGGGCGCCGCTTCAGCGCCGGCACCGACCCGCACCTGCCTGCCGCCGATCTGGACTGCTGCGCCGCCGTGGACCGCTTCGACTTCGCGCTGCCGATCCGGCGTGCGCCCGGCGGCATGGTGATTCGCTGCGCGCGCGGGCCTGCCGTGGCGGACCGTTAGACCACGCGGGCAACGCAGGCGTCAACTGGCATTGGCGGGCCGGCAACGCACGTCGCGGCTCTGGCGCCGGCCATCGCGGCAGCCCAGTCGATGATCTCGAGGCGACCGTCGGCATGCTCGGCCAGCGCAGTCAGGCTTTCGACCCAGTCGCCGTCGTTCGCGTACAGGATCCCATCGATGTCGCGAAGCTCGGCGTGGTGGATATGCCCACACACGACGCCCTGCACGCCGCGATGCCCGGCCTCGCGCGCGACGGCCGTCTCGAAGTCGCTGACATAGCTGACTGCTCGCTTGACCTTGAGCTTCAGGTACTTGGACAGCGACCAGTACGGCAACCCCAATCGCGCGAAGCGAGTTGAGGTGCCGATTCAGCCGCAGGGTGAACTCATACATCGAGTCGCCCACAAGGGCCAGCCACCTGGCGCACTGGATGACACCGTCGAACAGGTCACCGTGCGTGACCCAAAGCTTGCGGCCATCCGCCGTCTCATGAATCCAATCCTCGACCACCTCGACGCCGCCGAAGTGGTGAATCACGTAGCGGCGCGCAAATTCGTCGTGGGTGCCTGGCACGAAAGTCACACGCGTGCCCTTGCGGGCCTTGCGCAGCACCTTCTGAAAGACATCGTTGTGGGTCTGTGGCCAGTACCACTGGCGTCGCAACTGCCAGCCATCGATGATGTCGCCGACAAGAAACAGCGTGTCGCACTCGGTGCGCTTCAGGAAGTCCAGCGGTGCCCGGGCCTGGCCGCCGGGCGTGCCAAGGTGCAGGTCGGAAATCCAGAGCGTTCGAAATCTCAGGCGGCCTTGCGGGCCGTCATCGTCGTCCTCGCGAGGGGTCGGCTGGAGCGGGCTCCGCGCAGGAGAAGGTGAGTCGTCGCGTCGCATGCCGTCCGATGCTGTGGCGCCGAGATGCCCAATGGACGGCGGCATCGTGTCGCCTTCGTGAATCGTCGTGGCATGGCGTCAACTCACGACGCGTCGTACTTCGTCACGAACTTGTCGCGCACGGACCGTACGCTCAGTCGCGCCTGCGGAAGGACCACCAACCGGCCGCCAACGTGAAGAGGGCGACGATCAGCACGACGACGAGAAAGCCGTGCGCGCTCTCGGCCAGCGGTATGCCGCCGACGTTCATGCCGAACAGGCCCGCGGTGATGTTGATCGGCAGCGCCAGCACGGTGACCACCGTCAGCGTGAAGACGCTTCGATTCGTCTGCTCGCCGACCCGCGCGGCCATTTCTTCCTGCAGCAACTTGATGCGTTCCTGGAGCGCTGCCAGGTCTCGCAGCACCAAGGAGAATTCCTCGGTGGCCTGGCGCAGCTCGTCGAGGTCGTGCTCGGCGATCCACTGGGGCGGCTCGCGCAGGAGGCGGAACAAGGCCCCCGGCTCGGGCGCCAACAGGCGTTGCAGGCGCACCAGGACGCGCCGCAACTTGCCGAGTTCACTGCGCTTTTGGGTCAGGCGGCCCTCGAGGAGACTGTCTTCGACATCATCCACACGCAGGGTGGCCTCGCGCACGATGCGCACGAGCACGTCACCCTGGTCATTGAGCAGGTGATTCAGTAGCGACACGGTCGAGCCGAAGCGGTGCCCTTCCCTGACCGCCTGACGCAGGCGATCGATCGATCGCAAGGGATGCACGCGGGCGCTGACCGCCACGCGCTGGTCGACCGCCAGCCAGAGCGTCTTGATCTCGGAAGGATCGAACGAGAACTCGTAGGCAACATCGTTGACGACCGCCGTCAGGCTGTTTCCCGCCTGCTCGATGCGGGTGGAGCGCGAGCCGTCGCGCAGACCCTCGAAGAACTCCGGCGGTGGTCGCAGATGCGTTTCGATCCAACGCTCGGCAGACACGTCGGCCAGATTGAAGTGCAGCCACAGGAAGCCGCCCTCGGCGCCGTCACGGTCTGCGCTCAGCCAGTGCAGCGCATCGTCGAGCCCGATGTCACGGCCGCCGTCAACACCGGAGAAGACGTAGCCACAGATCAGACCATGCTGGTCCGAGCCGTACGCAGGTCTCATCGGGTACCGATGTCCTTGAGTTCTCGGTGCAGCGAGATCGCATCGAGCGCGTGCAAGGGCAAAGACAGCAGCAGCTCGATGCGTCGCCGCAACACGAGGGCGACGTCGAAGAACTGCTTCGCCCTCTCGTCATCCGGGCCCTTGAACGCTGCGGGATCGGGCACGCCCCAGTGGGCGCTCGTGGGCTGGCCGGGCCACACCGGGCAGGCCTCGCCGGCGGCGTTGTCGCAAACCGTGAAAACGAAGTCGAGGTCGGGCGCATCGGGCCGGGCAAACTCGTCCCAGCTCTTGCTGCGGAATCCATCCGTGGCAACCTTCAATGCTGCCAGTGCCTGCAAGGCCAGCGGGTTCACGGTCCCGGTGGGTTGGCTGCCTGCCGAATAGGCCCGGAATCGGCCCTTGGCGAGCTCGTTCGTCAAGCCTTCGGCGATGATCGAGCGGGCCGAGTTGCCGGTGCAGACGAAGAGCACGTTGTAGATCTTGTCGGTCATTGAGACTTCCTCTTGTCGATGGGTCGCAGACACAGGCACAAGGGGCTCGGCGGCCGATGGCAACGCCCCCCTGGTCGGCGCCGCAAGCCTCCCCGCCGCAACAATGGCGGTGAGGCACTGAACGAGCGAATGGGTGCGCTCGAAAGCCGCCCGGTAGCTCAGGTGCCTGCCATCACACTGCTGGCTGGCGAACCCCGTGTTCACCAGCTCTCTCAGACGAAAGGACAGCGTGGCGGCCGGAAGCGCGAGTTCCTCGCAAGGCGCCCCGGGTGCCATCCCGCCTCGCCGGCCGATCACCGGCGCCCTGAACATGCGCAGCCGATGCGACTGGGCCAGCGCGCCCGGGGCACGCACGACCTCGCCGATTTCAGTGCTTCCATCCTGATGGAAAGATGTGACCGCGCGATGACACGGCGTGAGCTCTATCTGGCACGCGCCGGGACCCCAGGTTCATCTGGGCCTCACCGGCACGATGTCGTGACCCGGATCGGCGGGCGTCGCGACGTCGAGATCGACAGACAGCGCATCGTTGCCAACGTTCGCGAGGCAGGCCCCAGTTGCGAGTACAACGCGCCCGGTAGCGATGTCGGTGGCTTTCATGCCACCAAGCTTGCGGTGCTCGATGACAAGTGTGTGGT
The DNA here is from genome assembly GCA_963840805.1 of uncultured beta proteobacterium. Classification (GTDB taxonomy): domain Bacteria; phylum Pseudomonadota; class Gammaproteobacteria; order Burkholderiales; family Burkholderiaceae_C; genus CADEEN01. The sequence goes on from CAWJAJ010000017.1 coordinate 380,044, forward strand.
GGCCGGCACCGCCGCGGCACGCAGCAGATCCGCAAGAATCTCCGGCAGTTCGAACAGTGCGCGGTTGTCGATCCGTCGCACGCGAGCGCGAAACGCGGGCAGCCGATCGATCAGGTCGCCGGCTGCAGGCCGCAGCTCGCGCAGCGACTTCAACACCAGCCCGACGCCGTTTTCGCTGACCCATTGGGTGTTGTAGCGCTCCTGCGGCATGGTCCAGGCATTGCGGAACGTGATGACCGGCAGACCCATGTGCACCGCCTCGCTCAAGCAGCCTGGGCCGGGCTTGCCGATGAAGTAGTCGGCAAGCCGCATGAAGCGCGTCACCTCCGAGGTGAAGCCGACCGTTGCGTGGCCGTCGCAGCGGCGCCGGGCTTTCAGCCGCGCAGCCAAGGGCCGGTTGTGCCCGCACATCAGGATCAACTGCATGTGCGCCAGATCCTTGGCGATGCGCAGCATTTGCATCGACCCTTGCCCGCCGAACATTACCAGTCCGGTGGCACGCTGCGGGTCGAGCCCCAAGGCGCGCAACTCCGTCTCGCGATCGATGCGCACCGGCTCGTAGAACGCCGGTCGCAGGATCATTCCCGATGTCAACGAGATCTGTCGGTCTGCATAGCCGGCTTCGCGCACCTGGGCGACGGCTCGCGCGCTGCCGCACACGAAGTGCTGGTCCTGGCCGGGTTCGATCCAGAAGTGCGGTGGATGATCTGCCATGTCGGTCAGCACCGTCACATACGGCACCCCGGGCAGCGTGCACACGACCGATTCGTAGAGCGCGCGATTGAAGTTCGGCACCAACGAGACGACGAGATCGGGTTCGGTGGCCAGCCAGTGCTGTTGCAGGGAACGCAACAACGCGCCGTGACCCAGTTTGATCATGCCCTGCAGCAGTTTCAGCTCCTGCGCCAGGCCGAGCGTCCAGCCGCGCGCCAGACGCATGTTGTACAAGTCTTCGGGCGCGAAACCGGTGATCCGCGTGAAGCGCCCGGACGGGTCCAGCACGTCCATGAGATTGGTCAGGCGCACCTGCCAGGGCCGCTTCTGCGCCTGGATCACGTCGCGCAAGGCCTGCGCCGCGGCGCGGTGCCCGCCGCCGGCATTGAAGTACACGAGATCGATCACGGTCATGGCGAGACCGGATGCTCCGCAGCTTCTGTGACCGCGGCATGAAAGGCCAGCAGGGCCTGGCCCATCCGAAGCCGTGCACCGGTCTGGACACCGTCACAAAGGCCGAAACCGGGCGGCGTGAAGACGATGAAGGTCGAGCCATGCTCGAACCAGCCCATCTCCTGGCCCTTGGCAAACCTCGCGCGCACCGGAATCTCGTGGGGACCGCGATAGCGCAGGTGCAGCAACACGTCCACGAAGTGCAGGCGGATGCTCGCCACGAGGATCGCCGCCACCGGCACCAAGGCAATGGGCTGGCCACCGCTGGCCAATCGCGCGCGCAGCACCGCGCGTTCGTTGCGGCAGAACAGGCGTTCGACGCGGGCCAATGCGATCGGATTCACGTTCCAGGTGTCTCCGCTCAGATACGTCACGTGATTGGCGCAGCGAGGTGATCTGGATGTCGCTCCACTTCAGTGTGGCCGTATGGATCAGCCTTGCACTGGTTCATACGCCTGCCCCGCGGCCGCGCACCGTGTGATGGGCGCATCGCCCGCGCGGTCGTCACAGTTGACGTGCTAGCCTTCGGTTCATTGCACATGGAGGTGGTATGAAATCCTTCCACTTCGTGCCGCTGTGCGAGGCGATTTCGTCTGCCGGTCAGTGGCCTCTCCAATGGCTGAGCAGTGTCTTGGCGCGCCAGTCAACGGCGCTGCGCAAGTTTTCGACGCTGGTCGCGAGCCCATCACCCGACGCCGCCTCTGGATTCGTCGTGGCACTCGGGGACTGGCGTGCCAGCGCGGCGGCGGCCCCGTTCGACCTGGCGCGGTCCGAATATGCTGCCGGCGTGCAGTGCGGTGTCATCGAGCGCTCTATGCTGGCATCTGCCGCATTTGAGCGCAGCCTCGGTGCTCTCGAACGCCTGGCCCTCGGGCCATTCGCCCGCACCGTTTGAGCCGGCGGGCGCAGCGGCCGACGCGAATATCCGGCCCGCAAGGGAGCTTCAGCAACGCAGCCCCGAATGCATTCTCGACTTGTTCACGCCCACCCTGGCATACCCCTCGAAGGATCTTCCAATGCACACGCTCGCGCAGTCCACCTACCTCGACTCCACTTTCGGCATCGACGAGGAATTGCCGCGCGCCGGCAGCGCGCTCGAGAACCCGTACGTGTTCGACGCGTCGGCTCGCGAGTTGAAGGCGATGGCGGCGAAGGGCCTGGTCGAAATCCTCGAGGAACGCACCACGCGCGTTGCCGATGAATTCCTGATCGACCGACTGCGTTTCAGGCGCATTCAATGAAGTAGCAGACCCGACGAGTCGGGCGCCCGCCGGCGACAGCACGCGGTCGGTGCAGGCCACTGGCAAAGGCCATCGGCAGTCCAGGCCGTGCAACCGATCCGATGCTCTCACGCATCGTGGAAGCGGTCGACGCCGAACGCGCGCCCCTCTCGTCGCGGAAGACCGGGTGGTGCGGGCGCTGAGCGTCACGCGCGTCGTCGTGAGGCCCCCCACAGCCGGCATCCGGCTGGCAGGTCGCGGCGCATGGCCCCTTGCGAGGTGCGTGGGGAGCGTTGCGCGTTGCGGCGAACCGTTGTCGCGAACCGTCCCGAGCCGCGATGGTCCGGGCGGCTATGGACACCGCCACGACGGTCGAGTGAAGACGTGACAACAGCCGCGGCGGGCTTCGCAGACAGCTCGATGACGGCGGGCGTCACGGCGTCGTCACAAACGCAGCGCAGACTGTGGCGGGAAAGACTGTGAAATGAAGCTGCCAGCCGATGACGACATACCCGAGACCTGGGACTCGGGTGTGTGCGAAGCCCTGATCGACGAGTTGTGGTCCCTGCGCCAATCGATGATCGACCATGCCGCCCGACTCGAAGGCGCATCTGTCGGCGCGGACCCGATGCACCAGGCCAGCGCAATCAACTTGGCGCACTACCTTGCGATGCGTCGTGTCGACCTGCGCGCGCTGCAGGAGCGCCTGGCCTGGCTCGGCGTCTCGTCCATGGGACGCGCCGAAACCCACGTGCTGGCCAATCTCGACAAGGTCCTGGGGATCCTGCACCGCCTGGCCGGTCGGCCCTGGAGCAGCCTGACGCATGACGAGCCGGTGGGTTCCCGGCGCGGCCCGGCCCTGCTTGAACGAAACACTGCCGCGCTGCTCGGCGAGGCGCCGCCGGGGCGCGACGTCCGCATCATGGTCACACTGCCCAGCGAAGCCGCCGGCGACGATGCACTCATCGAATCGCTGGTGCATGCGGGCATGGACATCGCGCGCATCAACTGCGCGCACGACAGCGCGGCACAGTGGGGCTCGATGGCGGTGCGCGTGCGCAAGGCCGCGCGCCGGGCCGGGCGTCCGGTACGAATCCTGATGGACCTGGGTGGCCCGAAGCTGCGGACCGGGCCCATTGCCGACGGTCAGGGCGTGGTCAAGCTCAAACCCGAGCGGGATGCGCTGGGGACCGTGACCGCACCGGCCCGGCTCGGCTTGCGGGCCGTGGGTTCCGGCGTTGCGCTCGATGCCGTCGATGCGGTATTGGCTGTCGATGCCGCGTGGCTGGAGCCGCTCGAGGTTGGCGACCGCATCGACCTGAAGGACGCGCGCGCGGCGGCGCGGCGGCTCACGGTCGTCGAACGACATGCCGGCGCCGCCGTGGTCGAGAGTACTCGCACCGCCTACCTGACGGCCCAGACGCGCCTGAGGTCACGCCGCCACACCCGCAATGCGGCCGACACGGCCTTGTACGACCTGCCCACGGCCCAAGGCGTCCTGCACCTGCAGCGCGGCGACTTTCTGCATGTCGTGCCGCAAGGCATCGGGCACGACGCGCAAGCGCCAGGCCCCGGCCTGAAGCCCAGCCCCGCCGTGATCGCGTGCACCTTGCCCGAGGCCTTGGCGCGGGTACGCAAAGGCGAGCGAATCTGGTTCGACGACGGCCGCATCGGCGGCGTGATCCGGCGCAAGTTGAAGCGCCGGATCGAAGTCGAGATCACCCAGGCACGCGAGGGTGGCGAGCGGCTGGCGGCCGACAAGGGCATCAACCTGCCGGACACCGCGCTGGCCCTGCCCGCGCTGACGGACAAGGACATCGAGGACCTCGACGTCGCGGCGCGACACTCGGATCTGATCGGCCTGTCGTTCTGCCAGTCTGCCGAAGACGTGCATGCCCTGCGAGCACGCCTCCTCGAGCGTGGAGGCAGCCACTTGGGCTTGATGCTGAAGATCGAAACAAAGCGCGGCTTCGAGCACCTGCCGGAGATGCTGCTGGCCGCCATGGCCTGCCCCAGTGCCGGCGTGATGATCGCGCGCGGCGACCTGGCCGTGGAGTGCGGTTACGAGCGCATGGCCGAGGTTCAGGAAGAGATTCTGTGGGCCTGCGAGGCGGCGCACATGCCCGTCGTATGGGCGACCCAGGTCCTGGAGACATTGGCCAAGACGGGGATGCCGTCCCGCGCGGAGATCACCGACGCCGCGATGGGGGTACGCGCGGAGTGCGTGATGCTCAACAAAGGGCCGCACATCGTCGATGCGATACGCACGCTCGACGACATCCTGCACCGCATGCAGGCCCATCAGTCGAAGAAGCGACCCTTGCTGCGCGCGCTGAAGTCGTGGACCCAGGCACCGGAAGCCATCGTGCCCGCACCGGCGATCGGTTTCCCGGCACGTGCATCCGCTCGAAACTGAACACGTCGCGGCTGCTCGCATCGACGTTGACATTGATGCACAGGTAGCTCGGGCTCTCAAACGTCGGCCGCGCCCCGGGGCGCACATGGCCAATGCGCCTTCCAGGGTGCACCCGCTTGCGGCAGGCGCCGCGTGGCGTCAGTCGCGGGTCGACAGGCGCGCCAGGTCGCTTGCCGTCGCCTTGTACGCATGCAGCACGCCGGGAATCAGTGCGTAGCCCGAGAACTCGAATCCCGCCGGCACCGGATCGCCCGCGCCGCCATTGGCATTGACGACGGTGCAGTTGTCGAAGGTGCCGATGTCGCACTGGATGCGCGCAGCGGTGCCGCCACCGAGCGGCTTGAAGTAGACGTCGAACTGCACACCGCTGCCGCTCTGGGTGACCGAGTAGTCGTTGTCGGTACCCGCGAGCACCAGGTAACTGCCGTCGTTCAGGCGCGGACCGATCGCGAGGCCCTCCCACTTCTCGGGCGACACGCCCTGCAGTGCCGACAGCGAAGGGTGGGCCAGCGCGGTTGCCGAGGCCAGATCGAGCCATGGCGTCGCCTGCTTGCTCACCGGTGTGTAGGAACCGGCGGCCGCGGTCACCAGGTTCAGCCTGCTCACATCGCTGGCACCCGTGAGATCGATCCGGTACACCTTCTTGTTCGGGCTGGCGAGATTGGCGTCGACACCGAGGCCGCGGTTGTTTCGCTCGAGGACCAGGAACTCGTGCTCGTTGATGGCCACGAGGGCGGAGATGCCGCGGCCCTGCGAACTGTCTTCCATGCGGTAGGCGTACTGCGCCAGCGGGCGCGCGGTGCGCGAGTCGAAGGCGACGATGCGGTTGATCGCGCCGTTGCCGCCGCCCTCGTCGAGCATTGCACTTTGCAGCATGGCGTAAACCGTGCGCCCGTCCGGGCTGATGGCCAGGCCCTCGAAACCGCGGTTGGTGCGCTTGCCCGCGCTGTTGCCGGTATCGCTGGCGTGGTTGGCCGTCCCGGTCGCGGCGTCGCGTGGCACGACGTTGGCAGGCAGTTCGTAGCGACGCACGAGCTGGCCAGCGCGGTTGATTTCGATCAGCGACGGACCGTATTCGTCCGACACCAGGAGGTGGCCGGTCAGCGGATGGACGACGATGCCTTCGGGATCGAAGGCCAGGCCGAGCGGGCCAGCCACCTCGGGCGCAAAACCGTCGAGTGCGCTGCCCCCCTTGCGGAAGATGAGCGTGCCGAGGATCTGGAAATTGGAGATGGCGCCGCTGTCGGGGTGGATGTCGAGCTTGAAGCGGTGCACGCGGGTTTCGTAGTGCAGGGTGCCGCCACCAGGGCCGCGATCGGACAGCGCCCACCACTCATTGCGCGCACGGTCGTAGAAGATGTCCGAGAAGAAGCCGACGCGCCCGTCGTTGACCAGCGTGCCGCCCGAGGCGTCGAGGGTGGCTCCGTCGATGGCCAGGCCGTTGACGAACGAGGGCTGGGCCTGCGCCGGTACCGCGAGGAGGGAAGCGGCCAGGGCGACGCCGGCGACGGGTGAGAGGAATTTCAAGACACGGCTCCAGAGGATCGAACACCGACGGCAGCTTACGAAAGGACCGTGAACCTTCCGTGACAATGACCGCGATCGTGGACTGCAGAGCGATGAAACGATATATACTGTATATACCGTTTCAGGAGTGCCCCATGGTCAGTCGAAAATCCACTTCCAGCGGCCGCGTCGCCACCGAGATGCCCACCCGTCGCGCGCCGGCCAAAGCCCCGGTGGTCGCGCCGGGCAAGCCGGCGCCTGCGAAGACCCTCCCGCCTCTTCCGACCCAGCCGGCCAAGGCGAAGCAAAAGCTGGTGCGAGACAGCTTCACCATTCCGAAGGACGAGTATGCGGTGCTGACGGGTCTGAAGCAGCGGGCCGCGCTGCTGACTCACCCCGCGAAGAAGAGCGAGCTCCTGCGTGCAGGCATTGCCGCGCTCAACGCCATGCCCGACAAGGCGTTTGTCGCCGCACTCGGTGCCGTGCCGAGCCTGAAGACCGGCCGCCCGAAACAAAGCTAGGCGTTACGAGAGTGGCCAGTGCGGAAACCGCTCAGTGGCACCTGCCACCTGCGCAGGGGCGCTGGCGCCGAGTGCCCTGATTCGACACTGGACGGGTAGGTGGCCACAAGCCGCAACCTGCCACCTTGCTGCCACGCCTGAGGCACTCCGGTCGGCAACCTCCGCCCCCACGCGCCGTCACGTCCAGCAACTGTCGGCGGCGGCCAGCGTGACCAGCGCATTGCGCGCACTGCGTGCCGTGGTCGAGCGTCTGGATCCAGCGCCGGCCCTCGAAACGCAGGCCTCGCGCAGCGACCGCCGAGTGGCCTCTCGGGCACACGAAACTCAAGTTCGCGTTCGCTCATGGGTCAGCGGCGTGACAGTCCATGGGCACGGCCGCGAACCGCAGACCGGCGAGGCGCTGTGTTACCGGCTCAAGCCGTCTGAGGTCGACGTCGCGCATTCGCCGACCTTCATGCGCCTGTCACGCGACTGAGGTAAACCTCGAAGACGATGACATCGATTCAACGAGCGCCACCCATGGACCTGCTTAGAACCGCGGTGGTGGACATCACCACGCTCACCGCGACGTGCCGCGCGCTCGGCCGCGGCCCGCTCGCAGGACCCCAGGGCGCGCGTCATGGTCTCCGCGACAAGCTTCGCACGGAGCTGGAGCGTGGCGTCGAGGCGTATATCGACACGCTGGCCCGCAGCAAGCGCGGTGTCCTGGACGCTGGCCAACTTGCATCGTGCCGCGTCGCCGCCGAAGGCCGAATGACGCGTGCGCTTCGCCACCAGCGGGACCTCAGCCAACTGATGCAAACCGCGCCCGGCGCGCTCCTCGGCGTCGCAGCGGCACGCCAGGACCTTTGGCGACTGGCGCACCTGGCCATCCACCTGCGCCACGGCGTCGCTGCGCTGCGGGCCTCGTGTGGCGAACGGGATGCGGCAGCCTGCAAGAAAGCCGGCTCGCGCCTGCGCCGCAGACTCACGCGCGGCCTGATTGCCTACGCCCGCGCCAATCAGCGAAGCACCGACAGCGAGGACCCCATGATCCTCGGCGCGCGCAAAGCCGCGCTGCGCGCGATCGGCACGCGAGGCACGGCGGCGGCTGCGCGCTTGGCCCGATTCGAACTGAGAATCGGCACGAGGCCCTCCGTCGTCCAGTTGGGCGTTGTCAAACCTCTGGCAGACCTGGTCCTCGACTGGGAGCAGCCGGCGATTCAGCCCCGACACGTGGTGCGCCAGCCCACTCACTCCGGCGCGCCCTGCCAGACCAGCTCGTAGCCGAGTTCCTGCGATCCGTTGGACATCGCGGCCAGCGCCGCAAACTTCTCTCGGAACACCGCATCGGCGTGCGATTGCTCGTGCTCTGCGAACGAGCGCCAGTAGGTGACGATGACGATGTCGTGGTCGGAGCCCTGCACGCCGCCGAGCGAGCCTTCCTCGGAGACGAACCCCGACAAGCGGAACACCTGCCCGGCGACGAAACCGCCCTTGTCGCCGCCGTAGGTCTCCTTGACCACACTGCACATCTCGGCGAGCGCGACGTCCACGTCGTCCATGTCGACGCCAGGCTTGAGCTTCACGGTGTTGAAGAGCATCTTGACGCCGAATGGGATGGTGATGGGACCGAACATGGGATCTCCTCGAGCTTTCTTGGGGTGGGCGCGCGCAGTGGTCGCGCGGTGCGCGGGTGCCACGCGCACGCGGAAGTCTGTGCCAAAACGGCCCGGCACGCGGCACGCCGCGCGACAAGACCGCAACGCCGCCAGTGCCGGCAACCCGGCCCGATCGCCCTGCGCCGCCGCGGGCCCGCGCCGCAGCGGACAATCCGTCGATGAAAACCCCCAAGCGGCTGCAGTCCCTGCTCGAAGAAGGCCTGATCGACGGCGTCGTGCGCCAGCTGATGAGCGGCAAGGAAGCGATGGTCTTCGTCGTGCGCTGCGGCGACGAGACGCGCTGCGCCAAGGTCTACAAGGAGGCCACGCAGCGCAGCTTTCGCCAGGCGGTGGACTACACCGAGAACCGCAAGGTCAAGAACACGCGCCAGGCCCGTGCGATGGCCAAGGGCACGCGCTTCGGCAAGGAGGCGCAGGAGGCGGCCTGGCAGAGCGCCGAGGTCGATGCGCTGTACCGCCTGGCCGCCGCCGGCGTGCGCGTGCCGCGGCCGTACAACTTCCACGACGGCGTGTTGCTGATGGAGCTGGTGGCCGACGAGCACGGCGGCGCGGCGCCGCGCCTGAACGACGTGGCCTTCACGGGCGAGCAGGCGCGCGCACACCACGCCACGCTGATCGCGGAAGTGGTACGCATGCTGTGCGCCGGCGTAATCCACGGCGATCTGTCGGAGTTCAACATCCTGCTCGGCGCAGACGGGCCGGTGATCATCGACCTGCCGCAGGCGGTGGACGCTGCCGGCAACAACCATGCGCAGCGCATGCTGCTGCGCGACGTGGCCAACCTGCGTCACTTCTTCGGCCGCTTCGCGCCCGAGTTGCTCGCGACCGATTACGGCCACGAGATCTGGGCGCTGTATCAGCGCGGCGTGCTGAGCCCGGAGGTGGCGCTGAGCGGCCGCTTCGAGCACAAGCACCGGCCCGCCGACGTGGGCAGCGTGATGCGCGAGATCGACGACGCGCGTGCCGAAGACGCAGCGCGGCGGCTGCGCCTGCAGACGGCCGGCTGAGCGGCCGGCGAGGAGAATCGCGCCGTCACCGGCCCGCCGCCTCATGCCGACCCCGCCCGCCCGCGTGCTGTCCGTCATCGCACCGATGACGCAGCTGAACACGCCCTACCCGTCGACGGCCTACCTGACCGGCTTCCTGCGCTCGCGCGGCATCGCAGCGGTGCAGGAAGATCTGGCGCTGGCGTTGGCGCTGGCGCTGCTGTCGGCCGACGGCCTGGCCGCCGTGCACGAGCACATCGCGGCGCTGCCGGCGCGCCAGCGCAGCCCGCTGGCCAGCGCATTCGCCGAGCGCTTCGAGCGCTATCGCGCGACGATCGGCCCGACGGTGGCGTTCCTGCAGGGGCACGACGCGACGCTCGCGCACCGCATCTGCAGCCGGCGCTTCCTGCCCGAGGGGCCGCGCTTCGATTCGCTCGACGTCTATGTCGACCCCGACGGTGGCGACCCGATGGCCTGGGCCTTCGGCTCGCTCGGCGTGCAGGACCGCGCGCGCCACCTGGCCACGCTGTACTTGAACGACATCGCCGACGTGCTGCGCGACGCCGTCGATCCGCGCTTCGAGTTCGTGCGTTACGCCGAGAGCCTGGCGCAGAGCCAGCCCAGCTTCGACGCCGCTGGCCGACGCCTTGGCCGCACCGCTGAACCTGGTCGACCGCCTGCTGCGCGATCTCACGCTGGCCGCGATCGAGCGCCACCAGCCGACGCTGGTGCTGGTGTCGGTGCCGTTCCCCGGCGCGGTCTACGCGGCCTTTCGCATCGCGCAGGCGATCAAGGCGCATCGCCCCGACATCGTCACCGCGCTCGGCGGCGGCTTCGTCAATACCGAGCTGCGCGAGCTGGCCGAGCCGCGCGTGTTCGATCACTTCGACTACGTGACGCTCGATGCCGGCGAGCGGCCGCTGCTGGCGCTGCTCGAGCACCTGGCGGGCCGGCGATCGCCAAGCCGGCTGGTGCGCACCTTCCTGCGCCCGGACGGCGGCAGGTGCGCTACGTCAACTTCGCCGAGCCCGACGTGCCGTTCGACGGAGATCGGCACGCCGACCTGGGACGGCCTGCCGCTGGACAAGCTACCTGTCGCTGCTCGACATGCTCAACCCGATGCACCGGCTGTGGTCCGACGGCCGCTGGAACAAGCTCACCGTGGCGCACGGCTGCTACTGGAAGAAGTGCAGCTTCTGCGACGTCAGCCTGGACTACATCTCGCGCTACGACGCGGCCAGCGCCGAGACGCTGGTCGACCGCATCGAGGCCATCGTCGCCGAGACCGGCCAGACCGGCTTTCATTTCGTCGACGAGGCCGCGCCGCCGAAGTCGCTGAAGGCGCTGGCCGCCGAGCTGCGGCGGCGCCGCGTGGCGATCTCGTGGTGGGGCAACATCCGCTTCGAAAAATCGTTCACGCCGGCGCTGTGCCGGCAGCTCGCCGACAGCGGCTGCATCGCCATCTCCGGCGGCCTCGAAGTGGCCTCCGACCGGCTGCTCGCGCTGATGAAGAAGGGCGTCTCGGTCGACGCAGGTGGCGCGCGTGACGCGCGGCCTTCTCCGACGCCGGCATCCTGGTGCACGCCTACCTGATGTACGGCTTCCCGACGCAGACGGTGCAGGACACCGTCGACGCGCTCGAATACGTGCGCCAGCTGTTCGCGGCGGGCTGCATCCAGTCGGGCTTCTTCCACCGCTTCGCCTGCACCGTGCATTCGCCGGTGGGCCGCGATCCCGCGGCCTATGGCGTGACGCTGCAGCCGCTGCCACCGGTGACGTTTCGCGAAGAACGACATCGGCTTCATCGACCCGACCGGCGTCGACCACGACGCGCTCGGCGTCGGGCTGAAGAAGGCGCTCTACAACTACATGCACGGCATCGGGCTCGAGGCCGACGTGCGCAGCTGGTTCGACGGGCCGGTGCCCAAGGCGCGGGTGGCGCGCCACTTCATCGAGCGCGCGCTGGCCCAACACGACTGATACGGAGTTGCGTTCGATCGACAAGGTCTGGCGTGCGCTGGGTGCGACTGGCTGAGCGCGTGTCGGTGCAGTGTTGCCCGCTTGACGGCCGCGTGATGCTTTGCATGCGAGGGCTGGCGCGCGGCGGCGACCGGGCAGGCTTGGCTGCGCGCCGCCCGATATCGGTGCTCGCCAAGCCTGCCCGGCCACCGCCGTGCCGGCATGTGGGCATGCGGGCCTTCGACCGCCGTGCTGTCGTTGCGGCCGGGGGTGGGGCCTGCCGGTCGAGCACCGATATCGTGCGGCGCGCAGACCGGCAGGCCCCACTCCCGGCCGTGCGCGGTGAACGCAGTCGACACCGAAGCAACCCGCCGAAATACTCCGGTCAACGAACCGTCGGCATCGCAGCCACCGCAAGGAGCACGCCGTTCTTTCAGACGATTGAACGCAAATCCCTATGAGAATCCGCCGGCAATGAACACCGACCCGCGCCGCCACAGCCCCGCCGCCGAGCGCAACCGCGCGCCGATCGGGGCCGAGTTGCTGCGCCGGCTGCCGCCGCACGGCGTCGCGCTGGAGATCGCCAGCGGCACCGGCCAGCATGCGGCGCACTTCGCCGCGGCGCTGCCCGGCTGGCGCTGGCAGCCGAGCGACGGCGACGCGCGCTCGCTGCCGTCGATCGCGGCCTGGTGCGACGGCATTGCCAACGTGCTGCCGCCGCTGCAGCTCGACGTGCTGGCGCCGACAGTGGCCCGGCGTGCCGGCGACGGTCGACGCGATCTACTGCGCCAACCTGCTGCACATCTCGCCGTGGGCCACCTGCGCCGCTCTGATGCAAGGCGCAGCGCGGCACCTGTCGGCGGCCGGGTTGTTGCTGCTGTACGGGCCCTACCTCGTCGACGGCGAAATCACCGCGCCGAGCAACCTGGCCTTCGACGCCGACCTGCGCGCCCGCGACCCGGCGTGGGGCCTGCGCCGGTTGGCCGACGTGGTGCACGAGGCGCAGGCCGTCGGACTGGGCCTGCGCGAACATATCGCGATGCCGGCCAACAACCTGCTGCTGGTGTTCACGCGCGTGGTGCCATCGGGCGCGTGAGCCTGGCCCGCGGCGTCAGGTCGTAGGTTTGCCGGCCTTCGTGTCGGCCAGGTAGCGCGCCTTGTTCTCGGCGTTGGGCGGGTACAGCCCCGGCAGTGCCGCGCCCTGCTCCACCTGGCCCATGATCCAGGCCTCGAGGCGCTCCTGCTCGGGCGCGAGTTCGAGCATCGCGTCGAGCAGATTGGCGGGGATCAGTACCGCGCCGTCGTCGTCGACGACGATCACGTCGCCGGGGAACACCGCGACGCCGCCGCAACCGATCGGCTGCTGCCAGGCGACGAAGGTGAGGCCGGCCACCGACGGCGGCGCGGCCGCGCCGCTGCACCACACCGGCAGCCCGGTGGCCAGCACGCCGGCGACGTCGCGCACGACGCCATCGGTGACCAGCGCAGCCACGCCGCGCCGGGCGATGCGCGCGCACAGGATGTCGCCGAAGATGCCGGCGTCCTGCACGCCCATCGAGTCGACCACCGCGATGCAGCCGGCCGGCATGGCTTCGATCGCGGCGCGGGTGGAAATCGGTGACGACCAGGATTCAGGCGTGGCCAGGTCTTCACGCGCCGGCACGAAGCGCAGCGTGAACGCGCGACCGACCAGACGCGGCTGACCGGTGCGCAGCGGCCGGGTGCCGCGCAGCCAGACGTTGCGCAGGCCCTTCTTCAACAGGATGGTGGTCAGCGTCGCGGTCGTCACCTGCGACAGGATCTCGATCGCCTTGGCGTCGAGCGCCATGTCGATCGTCTGCGACGTGGGGATTGGCATCGGCATGGGCAAGGTCAGGGCAAGGACGGTGAGGGGCCGCCCGCCATCATCGCAGGCTTCAAGAGGTCGTGCGGTTGATCCAGCAGCACCTGGGTCGCGCCCTTCGCGCTCAACAAATTCAGGCGCGAGCGGGCGACCGCGTATTGGGTCCGGCCGGGCGCAACCGACCCCCTGCCGCCGTTCGCCGGCTCATCGCGAAGGTCAGCCAGCAGCGTGTGCGGTCGTTCGCCGGTGTGCTGCCAGTTCACCCTCCCGGTTCCATTGCGGTCACTGAGACGGCCAACCTGCACCGACGCCAACGACCGGTGTCCAAGGAACTGCTGACGTAGCCAGCGCCGGCACAGGGCCGGCACGGTCCACGGCCCCGTCAATGACTGCTGTTCACGGCGCCGAGCTTGCGCACCCGACCCACAGGAGTCGGTCACTGCCAAAAGAGACCGGTCAGTCGCGGAATCAAGCTCTTTCAGTCTTGGCGCAAGCGTTTGACTTCTGCCTCCAGCGCGGCGATGCGCTGGTCTCGGGATTCGATGGCCTTGCGCACGTCTGCAGCCTCCATCCGCTGCGGAATGTGCTGCGGGCAGTTCACGTCCCAAGCCGTGACGGTGAAGAGCATCACCTGTTCCGGCCTGGCCCGATAGCCCGCCGGCATCAGCTGCTTCAGCAGGATCTCGTCGCTCTCGACGACGCGCGCCGTGCCCCAGATCTTGATGCGGCGCCGGTTGGCGTAGTCGATCAGGAAGAGGTGGGCCTTCGGATTCTCTTCGAGGTTGCCTTGCGTGATGTACTGGCGGTTGCCAGCGAAGTCGGCGAATCCGATCGTGCGCTCGTCCAGCACCTTCAGGAAGCCGGCCGGCCCGCCGCGGTGCTGGATGTAGGGCTGCCCGTCGGCATTGGCGGTCGCCAGGAACACGCTGGTCTGGGCCTCGATCTCGGCTTTCAGGTCGGGCGTGATGGCCTGCTCCCAGGAGCCACCGGCTTCCATGCGCGCATAGGCCGTGCGCGAGCCCTTGCGAGCCTGGATGGCCTTCACCGTTTCGGTGAAGGCCACGTCGCTGGCGTAGGTCTTGGCGTCGGCCACGATCACAGCTCCAGTTCGGTGAGCTCGGCGTGCCCGTCGGGGCGACGGCCGGTCGGCCAGTGATACAGGCGCTCGGATTCCGCGATCGCCAGGTCGTTGATGCTGGCGATGCGCGTGTGCATCAGGCCCTCGGCGTCGAAGGCCCAGTTCTCGTTGCCGTAGCTGCGGAACCATTGCCCACTGCCGTCGTGCCATTCGTAGGCGAACCGTACCGCGATGCGGTCCTCCCGGAACGCCCACAACTCCTTGACGAGCCGGTAGTCGAGCTCGCGGTGCCACTTCTGCGTGAGGAACGCCTCGATCTCGGCGCGGCCCTGCAGGAACGTGGACCGGTTGCGCCAACGGCTGTCGGGCGAGTAGGCCAGTGACACGCGCGCCGGGTCGCGGCTATTCCAGGCGTCCTCGGCCAGGCGCACCTTCTGGATCGCGGTCTCGAGCGTGAACGGCGGCAGCGGCGGACGGGACATGGCGGGATCTCCAAGTAGATGGCCGAGGCCCACGAGGGCGGCGCGCGCCAGGCTGCGCGACCTCGTGGGATGAGCGTGATGGCTCAGGCCGCGAGCGCTTGCGCGACGGGGAAGTCGATCTCGGTCTGGGCCACCGAGTTGATGTAGTTGGTCCAGGTGTTCAGCGCCACGTGCTGGACGATCTCGACGATCTGCGCGTCGTCGTAGCCGGCCATGCGCACGGCCTTCACGTCGGCATCGGACACATGCCCGCGTTCGCGCAACACCTTGGCTGCGAACCGCACCGCGGCCTCGGCCTTCGGGTCGAGCGAGCCGCCGTGGCGGTTGGCAGCGATCTCGGCGTCGCTGAGCTTCGCCAGGTTCTTGCCCATGTAGGTGTGGGCCGACAGGCAGTAACCGCAGCCGTTGATCTGCGCCACCGCCAGCGCGATGCGCTCGCGGGTGGGCGCCGGCAGGCTGCCCTTGGCCAGGGCGCCGGACATGCCGAGATAACCCTCCAGCGCGGCCGGGCTGTTGGCGACCAGGCGGAACAGGTTCGGCACGCTGCCGATCTGCTTCTTGACGGCTTCGAGTTGCGGGCGGGCCGATGCAGGGGCGGCATCGATGCTGGCGAGGGTGCTGAGGCGGGACATGATGTTGACTCCGGGGGGTGGTTGAGCCGGTGCAATCCGGTGAAGAGAATGTAGATATTCCCGCCGATGACCACTAGACTGACAATCTGCGAATCTTTCTCTCAATATTCGGAATAATGGATCGCCTGGAAGCCATGTCCGTGTTTGCCGCCATCGTCGATGGCGGCAGCCTCTCGGCGGCGGGACGCCGCCTGAACGTGCCCCTGGCGACCGTGAGCCGCAAGCTCGCGGACCTGGAGGCGCACCTCAAGACGCGCCTGATCACGCGCTCGACGCGCAAGCTCGTGCTGACGGACGCCGGGCGCGACTACCTCGCGGCTTGCCGACAGATCCTGGAGCAGGTCGACGAGGCCGAACGCGCCGCCGCGGGCGCCTACGCCAAGGTCAAGGGCCAACTCGCTGTGGCCGCGCCGATCGTGTTCGGACGCCTGCACGTGGTGCCGGTGGCTGCCGCGTTCCTGGAACAGCACCCCGAGGTCGACATCCAACTCCGCCTGGGCGACCGCAACGTCAACCTCATCGAGGAGCATGTCGACGTGGCCCTGCGCATCGGCGCGCTGCCCGACAGCAACCTCGTCGCGACGCAGGTGGGAACGATCCGCCGCGTGGTGTGCGCGAGCCCCGCCTATCTGGAGCGGTTCGGCACGCCGCTGTCTCTGGAGGAACTCGCGGCGCACGGTTGCGTCACGTTCGACGGTCTGGATGCCGCCACGGCATGGACTTTCGTCGCCCGCGATGGCGAACGCCGAGCAGTGCCTGTGCGCTCACGCATGACGGTCTCGACGGCCGATGCCGCCATCGCCGCATCGGTCCTCGGCATTGGGCTCACCCGCGTGCTGTCCTATCAGGTCGCCGACGCCTTGCGCGAGGGCCGGCTGGTTCGTGTACTCGCAGACGACGAGCCCCCACCAGTACCAGCCAGCCTGATCTACCCCGGTCAGGGAAGACTTCCGATGAAGACCCGCGCATTCATCGACTTCGCGGTGGGCCAACTGCGTGATCGATTGTTGGCGTTCGACGCGCCGGATGCAGCCCACGCTGTCGCGTGAGGCGCGGCCGACTGCATTGGTCCGCATCGCGGCCCCTGGGGGCAAGGGGCCGGCCGGCGGTGGACGACCCGTTGCTGTCCTTCGCCGTTCTGCCTTGTGCGGCTGCAGTGGGATTCTGTTGAAAAACTCCCCTGGCAAATCGTCGGTTGTCGCCTATGTTGAGGGCAACGTCGGGGGGAGCACATCGCGATGATGGGACAGCGACGGGAGGCACAGGACAAACTCTTCTACAGCTTCAGTCTCGACGATCACGTCCCACGAGGCCACCTGCTTCGAGGCATCGATCAAGTTCTCGACCTGCGCGAGCTGCGTGCACAACTCGCTCCTTTTTACAGCCACACCGGACGGCCCTCGATCGACCCGGAGCTGATTCTGCGCATGCCATCGTCGGCTACTGCTTTGGCATTCGCTCGGAGCGTCGGCTGTGCGAGGAGGTGCATCTGAATCTGGCGTATCGATGGTTCTGCCGTCTCGAGCTCGATGAGCCGATACCGAGCCACTCCACGTTCTCAAAGAATCGTCATGGACGGTTCCGTGCGGGCGACACCTTGCGAAACTTGTTCGAGACAGTGCTGCGGCGATGCATGAGCGAGGGACTGGTCGGCGGAGAAGGCTTCGCACGGATGCCAGCTTCATCAGAGGCCGACGCCAATCGAACGCGCGGTGTGCCTAGGACCAAGCGCCCGAGTGGGAGAGCCGAGTCGCGCTGTGCGTGAGTACCTGGATGGCCTGGAGAAGAACAACCCTGTAGCCGAGGACGATGACGCGCAACGCCGCCGGGAAGGAACGTCTCGCTCACCGATCAGCGGCGCACGGACTGCTGCGCCAGGTGGACCACCACAATACGCCTACTCGATCAACTACTTGATCGACCTGGATGCCGGGATGATCGTCGATGTTGAACCGACGCCGGCGAATCGAACGCAAGAGGTCGAATCACGAAGGCGATGCTCGATCGTGTGGAGCAGCGCTTCAGCATGAAGCCTCGCCGCCCGTCGGCGACACCGCGTACGGCACCGCGGAGATGCTGTCCTGGATGGTCAACGAGAAGCACATCGCGCCTCATGTACCGGTCTGGGACAAGACCCAGCGAAAGGATGGATCGCTGTCGGTCAGCGAGTTCCTATGGGATGGGGAGTCCGACGAGTACAGGTGCCCGCAAGGCTTCGCGCTGCGCAGCGAGCGCCGCAACTTCACGCAGCCACGCGATCACGTCACCAAGGCGGCACGATGATCTATCGCTCCAGCCAGCAAGCCTGCTCTGGATGCGCGCTGAAGCAAAGCTGCTGTCCCAACACGCCGATCCGCAAGATCGCTCGCAGCGTGCATGAGGACGCGCGAGACGTGGGGCGTGAGATCGCAAGGACAGCCGGAGTACGGCCAGTCGAAGCATCAGCGCAAGAAGGTCGAGATGCTGTTCGCCCATCTGAAGCGCATCTTGAAGCTCGATCGGCTTCGCTTGCGAGGGTTGTCCGGTGCAAGAGACGAGTTCTTGCTCGCTGCTACCGCTCAGAACCTACGACGGATGGCGAAGCGGTTGATGGAAGCGAAGCAAGGAGCCTGGATCCCGACGTAGAAGATGCGCGGGCAACTCTGCGGACCTTCTTGCATCTTCAAGCGCTGCAACTCGCTACCAACTGGTGGGGCTCAGAAGCCCTGACCCATCCGACGTTTTCAAGAATCAGCGGTTGCGGTCGATGACGGCCGCGTCGTCAGCTCACGGTCTCGTTCAGATCGCAGCCATCCACACGCCGACGATGTCGCCGGCTTGATGACCGGTCATGGAGGCACTGCCGACATTGCATACGGCCCAGGTAGCCGAGGCCCCCCAAACGTCTGCTGATCGATGCAGCGAACTGGCACTCCCGACCCTTTGCCGACCTTCAGATCGCGAACTCGCCGCCTGAAAGCAGCCGTTCAGTGCTCGGGTGGTCTAACGTTCGAGCGGCAGCCGCCTTCTGATCGTTCTGCGTGCCCTTCATGCCGCAATGGAAGTCGAGTCGCTGGCCCAAGCAGTGACATTCGCCTGCGACTACGGCCTCGATCACGGCCAAGCACCGGACCCTGCGCGCGCACTCCCGAAGGACGTTTCTACTGCTCTGGCCGACGTCAACGCGGCTGCCCGCAGGATCGCACTGGACGAGGCCGTGAGGCAGGATGGCGGCAACATCCGAAAAAGGCGCCACAAGACGGCTTTGAAGCCGCTTCGCCGTCGTTTTCCCCGCGCCGCCGGCCAACCCCTCCAACGACGGGCTGCAAGCTGTCGACGAAGGCCGGCACGAACGCGAGCGCATCTTCCAGTCCTTCGAAAGCCAGGTCGTCGATCTCGCTAGGCATGCTGTGGTGCTCGGCCGCGGAACGTGCGCATCCCAGCGGCTGCGCCGCCCTTTGGGTTGAAATCTTGCGAGCACCACGGTACGAAGCTATACGGAGCATGCAATGCTGCACAGTGCGCTAGAACGCTGCACCTCAAAATCGCGATCCCAAGTGGGTCGCCCCTGTTGCCCGCCCCTGCCCGGATGCTGGGTCAACACACGCTGCCTCGCGGCCGACTCGAGCGCGAATGGAACCTAACCGGCGTCACGTTCGAGAGACCGGCCGCCTACGATCGCTGCCGGCCTCTGCGCCGATGGCCCACGCAATGGTTGCGCTTTGCACAAGATGCTTTTGTCTCGCGCCCAAAGGCCGATGACGACAGATGGAACGGGAGAAGAAACGATGATCGATCAGCGCCGACGAAAACTCCTGCTGGCCACATCGGCCATAGCCGCAGGAACGTCGCTTCCAGGGCTGGCGCGCGCTCAGCAGCGCATCGTCATGAACGACGCGAGCGGGCTGAGCGCTACACCGGTGTTCAGGCATCGGGTCCTGGGACCCGACTCAGAAGAAAGCATCATCGCGGCGTTACGCGCCGAACTGAAGTCGGCGGCAAGCCAGAACCGTCCCGTGGCGGTTGGGGCGGCGAGGCATTCGATGGGCGGCCAGAGCCTGGCGCGAAACGGGACGGCGATCACCTTCGCCGCACCCAAGTGCGAGCCGGACAGGGCTGCGGGGGTGTATCGCGTGCAGGCCGGCACGCGCTGGTACGAGGCTATCCGGGTGATGGATCCCCTCGGTCACTCGCCCGCCGTCATGCAGTCGAACAGCGACTTCGGCGTCGCCTCGACTTTCTCGGTCAACGCCCACGGCTGGGCGGTGCCGTACGGCCCCTTCGGCTCCACCGTCAGGGGGATCCGGCTCATGCTGGCCGATGGCTCGATCATGAACTGCTCCAGGTCGGAGAACGCCGAACTCTTCAGCATGGCCATGGGCGGCTACGGACTGGTCGGCATCATCTTGGACCTCGATATCGAGGTGGTGCGCGAACACGTTCATGCGCCCCTCGTACGAGCGGATGAACGCGGACGCCCTGTCCGAGCGCTTCGTGAGAAGGCTCGGCGACCCGACGGTGCAAGATGATGTACGGCCGCCTGAACGTTGCGCGCGGTCGACTTCCTCACCGAGGCCCTGCTTGTCGAGCTATCGCGCCGACCCGACGCCGGCCGGCGGCCTGCCGCCGGTCGCGCGCCATGGCGCTCTGACCGGCCTCACGCGCTCCATCTACCGCTCGCAGATCGGCTCCGAGGTCGGCGAAGCGGGCGCGCTGGCTCGCGGAGACGCAGGGCGCGCCGCGGCTGGGTTCGGTGTGGCGACGCGCAACACGCTGATGAACGAGCCGGTCGCCAATCTGGAGGCCCTCGACCGGCGGGGCGCACCGACATCCTGCACGAGTACTTCGTGCCGCCCGCGCGCTTCAACGCGTTCCTCGCTGCGTGCCGCGAGATCATCCCCAAGGCCAAAGCCGAGTTCCTCAACGTCACGCTGCGCTCTGTTGCGCGGGACGATACGAGCGTCCTCGCCTACGCGACAACCGACCGGATCGCCGCAGTGATGTCGTTCTCCCAGGCGATGACGGCCGAAGGTGAGGCGGACATGCTGCTCATGACGGAGGCACTGATTGAGCGCGTCTCGGCCCTCGGCGGCGCCTACTACCTTCCCTACCGCCTGCATGCGCGGCGTAGACCAGTTCCATCGCGTCTACGCGGATGCTGCTCGATTCAGCCAGCGCAAGCGCCACTACGACCCCGGCCTGCTGTTCCGCAACGCGCTGTGGGACAACTACCTAGCAGCCTGATGCCATGAGCACTGTTGCCCTGAAAGCTGATTCCATGAATTCGATCTGCCGCATCGCGGTTGCCTATGCCGTCGTCCTCGGCCTGGTGACGGCGCTCAACTACGTCCCTGGCCTCACCGACGACCAGGGACGAGTCTTCGGCATCTTCGCGCTCGACCTGTACGACGACCTGCTTCACTTCGCCTCGGCCGCCTGGGCTGGCGTTGCGGCATGGGCCTCGACGCGCGCCTGCGTTATCTACTTCAAGGTCTTTGGCAGCCTGTACCTGCTGGATGGCCTCCTGGGGCTGGCCACCGGGTCGGGCTTTCTGGATCTCGGCGATCCTCGTGTACGGCGTGCAGGATCTGCC
Organism: uncultured beta proteobacterium; assembly: GCA_963840805.1. Taxonomy (GTDB): domain Bacteria; phylum Pseudomonadota; class Gammaproteobacteria; order Burkholderiales; family Burkholderiaceae_C; genus CADEEN01. The sequence goes on from CAWJAJ010000017.1 coordinate 401,087, forward strand.
CCTGCAGTTCAAGCTGCTGGCGAACCTGCCGCACATAGCCCTCGGGGGGGTTGCCGTTTACGTTGGGTTTGTGCTCGCGCGCCGCCATGCGTAGGCGCCGCATCCTGCGTGTCGGCCTGGTCGCCCTGGGCGCCCTTGGCGTCGGTCTGCTGGTTGCGATGGCGCCGATCGCGTGGATCGAAAGCAGCTGCATGGCGGCCCGGGTCGGCGATGGCACGGCTTACCAGCCTGTCCTCGCGCCCGAACATCGCAGGCCGGAGACGAACACCTTCGTGACGTATCCGGAATGGTTGATCGTCCACGTATACGAAGACTACGCGGCCGTGTCGCGGTCCGCAGGGGAGGCGGCCTTCCCCTACTTCTCGAGCATCGACAGATACTGGTCGAACCTCTGCGTGATGACCCAGCTCGCTTCCGCCCGCGGGGAGATCACGGGCGACTCGAAGGCCATGCTGTACACAATCGGCGTCAGCTTCTCGATCGAGATGGCCTTGAAGGGCGCATACGAACGAACCGTTGGTTGGCTCACTGAGGCGCCAGCGGCAACGAGGCCACGCCCGAGGACGTGTTCGCACGCTCGGTCGCAGAGGACTACGCCGTCTTCCTCGTCCAGACGCCCTGGTATGAATACCCTTTCGGCAAGAAGCTGGGCGTGTTCTGGACGGACGTCGGCTGGAGCCAAGGCAACCTCCTCCGCAAGCTTGAGCGGCGGATCTCCTTCAGTCTGGAGTTCGGCGCCAAGGCCCTCTACGCGAAGGTGATCGACGTTCTCGCCGGCATTGCGCCGGCTCCGCTGCGGATCCGCAGCGTCGTGCGCGGGCTGGATCCAGGCACGTCGGCGTCGGAGCCCGACGTCCAACGGGTCGAAGCGCTCGCGGATGGGCAGGTGATCGAAACCCCGCGGTACCGGGACTTCACCCACATTGTTCGGCGTCTTGCGCTCGGTGGCGCTGACCTCGTCGAGATCGCCGGCAACGACGAAGTTTTCGTTACGCTTCTGCTGCCGCCCGATGCGCCAGACGCGGGCGGCAAGCCACTGATCATCGCCCAGGTGTCGGCGCGTCCAGGCTGGCGTCGAGCAGGCCTGCTTGTGAAGGTCACAGACTTGGCCGCGCTCGTGCGCAGACTCGATGCGTTCGGCGGCGAGCTCGAGCACGTGTATGAGTACTGAGGGCAAACGCCTTGTCGTCATCGGAGCCGCTGTCCTGACGTCCTGGATGGCGGCGCTGTCGGCGCTTGCTTTCATGTCCGACGCGGTGGTCGTCTGGGCGCCACCAGGCAGCCTGGCAAAAGTCCTCTCGGCGTCCCCTGTGTCCCTTGTCGACGCTGGTGCAAGAGGTTTTGTCGTCTTGCGCGGAAGCGCGCCTGGGTTCGTAGCCACCCTCTACGCGAGCGGCGCCTGGGTGGTATTGCCTGCTCGAAGAGGGGGCGGGTGCGCAACCGGCCTTGCGTCGCTGCCCTGACCTGCGACGGCGGGAAGAAACACAAGGGCTGCGAGCAGCGCGCCCGGTGACAGCGGCCGCCTGTGCGCCCATCAATGCGGCGCGAATCGTCGTCGGAACTTCGAACGGAACGATCTGCCGATCAGAGGCTGCAACGGAATCAAGCGTGATGGCGCTCGAACGCTAAATTGCCGAGGAGCATTTCGCTTGCTCCGGCCAGGGTCAGCAGCGCAAATCGCTCGCGTCGTATTCGGAACAGAGACGATCAGCGTCAGGATGGCTGGAGAGCCACGAACCTCTGCATTCAGCAGCTTGGAAGCAAACCTCGCCTTCGCGCCGACCACAGTGTGATCATAGACGTCAGCATCAGCTTGCGGCCGGGACCCTCGGCCACGAATGTCATACGAGCTTTCGACTTTCGGTGCACTCCAAACGGTCGAAACTGAGTCGGGAGGCGATAATTGAAAGCTGCCCGTGGCCAGCGTCGGGAACTGGCCGACCGGCGACGGCTGGCTCTCGGAACCGCTCGCTCCAAACCGGCCGGCCAGGACCTGGTCTTCAACGTCAGCAAAGTGGCGTCGATTTCGCCTACCGGGGCACCCGCCTCCGGCCAGGAAGCGACGTTCAGCGACGCTCAAGATTGGCCCAGCGACCGTCGACCCTCACCGCATAGACGACCCTAAGGCCGACACGCCAAACGTTTGTGATGCACCGGCAAGGAGCATTCAAGCTGGGGCCTCAGATGTCCGTTTCGTAGCTCGACCTCTGACTCAGAAGCATGATGCTGAACACTCGGGCGAAGATCGCGCCGAGTCGGCATTGCAGCGGCTACGCCACGAGGGCGGTTTAGACCAGTTCGAGCCGCCGGCCGACGACGAACCTGAAGCGGCCGCGACCGGTCTTCTCGATCTGCAGAGGACCGCCGCGTTCTGCCAGTCGTCGCTGCAACAACACGAGGCGCACTTCGAGGTTGTCGTCGACCTCGGGCAGCCGCAGCTCGTTGGCCGCTGCGCGCAACTCGCGGTTGCTGAATTCGACGCGGCCGCTTTGCACATGATCTCGCGCCAGCTTCCACAAGATGGCCCCGGCAACACCCCGGATCAGGTACTCGTCGTCGGCGAACACGCTGTTGTCCTTTGCGTGCAGCCGCAGACGCAGCGCCGGTGCGCCCGCAGACTGGGGCGCCGAGGCGGCCGCGGCCGTCGAAGCAGCGGGGCGCAGCAGCGCGCCGTCGGCGTGCAGGCCACCCAGCAATGCGCCGAGTTGCCCGGCCAGCAGCATCAGCGCGTCTTCGTCGTCGTAGCTGAAGAACTGGTCGTGCAGGCTTTCGACGAACAGCGCACCGACGATGCGTGAGCGGGCGCGCAGCGGCACCGCGAGCTGGCTGCGGGGCGCAGGCAAGCCCGGCAGCGGAATCTCGGCCGAGAGGGCTTGTGCCAGCCCCAGCTCGTCAATGACGCTGCGTGCTGCGCGGCCGTAAACCATCGACAAGCTCATGTGACCGATGCGGATCGGCACGCCTTCGCGAACCGCCGTGCCGACCAGGCCGACCCCGACCTGCAACTCGGCACCGATTCGATGCGCGGCGTAGCCGTGGCTGGCCACCAGGCTGAGCACTGGGCGATCGGTCTCCAGCATCCACAGCATCGAATGTTCGATCAGCAGCTCTCGCGCGAGACCGTCCATCAGTGTGTCCAGCATCGCGGCCGCGTCGTCGCAGCGAGCCAGCGCCTCGGACACCCGCCGCGCGCCGGCGGCGACATCGCAGCGCGGCGCCATCGACGGCATCTCCAGGCGGCCGGGCACGCGGCGCAACTCACGCACGCGGTACACGTCGGCGCCGCGCAGGTGGAACACGCCCTCCATGCCGCTGTGAGAGGCAATGCCGGCGAGCTTGGCGCGCAGGCGCTCGAACAGCGGCCCCTCGGTATCGGTACGGAGGTACTCGATCTGCATCACAAAACCGGTGCCGCTGGTCGGGTCGTCGAACGAGAGGCAGGCACGGCGCGTGGCCAGAATGTTGGCCCGGCTGGCGTTCTGGAACTGCCAGGTCAGCGCGACGTGGTTCTCGTCCACATACTCAGCGTGTGAGACGTGGTTGACATGCGGCATGCCGTCGGGCGTGACCGTCGTCATCGAAGGCGGCATCAGGCCCTCGAGCATGCGGCGAATGCTCTTGAGCGACACGCTCAGCTCGCCATACTCAGGCGGGCTCATGGTTTCAAGGCCAAAGAGTGGCCAGCACCCGGGCCTGGAGTCTGGCTCCAGGCGCCTTCAGGGGTGAAGGTGATGGTGGCGAGCGCACCCTCCGGCACCGCATACAACGCCGGCGCGTAGCCCGGCGGAAAGCCGAATGGGGTGAGCTGCGCGGCAAACGCGCGCAGCCGCTCGGCCACTAGCGCACGTTCACGCGGTCCGTCGGCAGCATTCACCTGCGCATCGCGGCCCTTAAGGTGCACGGCACGGTAGTCGCCCGGCGCCACCAGGCACAAGGCCACGCGCCCGTTGATGCGGATCGCGTCAAGCAGCTCGAAGCCCTGCACGCCCGAGATCAGCACGCGCAGCCGGCCGTCGTCCAAAGCCTCGGCGGCCAGGGCCCGGCAGATCAGCGGGCGGCCGTCGGCGGTGCACCCGCCGACCTGGTGTGCCACACCGCTGGCGAGGAAACCGAGCATGTCGTCGGTGAGGCGAGCCATGGGGCGAATTCTCGGCTCTTAAGGAGAACTTCGGATCGGCTTCGGCGCTTGTTCAGAACACGTGCGCGGCATCGCGACCAGACTGAAGACCTTGGAAAACCACTTCACCGAGGAGCATGCCATGACCGACACCAAAGCCTTCGTCACCACGCCCGAACAGCGCCCTTCGCCGCTGGACGTGGTGGGCGTTGCCATCACCGTGCTGGCGCCGAACACGCGCACCGGTTCGTACGAGATCACGCTGCAGGAGGGCCCTGAAGGGGCCGGACCTCCGCCGCACTCGCATCCCTGGGACGAGAGCTTCTACGTTACCCGCGGCTCGGTGCTGTTCTCCGCGGGTGGTGCCCACCACAAGGCCGGCCCGGGCACGCTGGTGCATGTACCGGCGGGCACGGTGCACGCGTTCAGCTTCGGCCCGGGCGGCGGCGGCATGGTCGAGTTCAGCGGCGCCGGCGGGCAGGCGACGCGGCTGTTCAGTTCGGTGGCCAGCGAAGTTCCGGAAGGGGCAGCCAACCTGCCGAAGCTGCTGGGGGTGATGCAGCGCCATGGTGTGGCGGTGGCAGCGTAGATCGGCGACGCCACCCCCAGGACCCCGCGACAAGGCGCCCACCATTCGACCGCACGTCTGCCGGCACCGGCGCCTGCCCGCATTCCTCATCTGCTTCACACAGGACACGACCATGACCACACCGGAACCACTCGCGCGGCCTTCTCCGAAGGAATCCGTGATGGCCTTCTACGATGCCTTCGATCAGGGGGCGCTGCGACGATTTGGCGGCGTCGGAGCGCCGTTCGAGGCCCGGGTCTTCGGTGCGACGACGCTCGACTGGCCGGGCTTCCTGGCCTTCGGCGAGGCTTTCCGCGAGGGCTTCCCCAATGGCAAGCACGTTTTCGACTTGGTCATCGCCGAAGGCGACAGCGTGGCCACCATTGGGCGCTACCGCGGCCGCCACACGCACCCGTTCATGGGTGTGGCGGCCACCCACCGCGAAGTGGACTTTACGGTCATGCATGTCGACCGGGTGCGAGACGGCTTCATCGTCGAGCACCGAGGCATCGGCGACATCAACACCATGTGGAGCCAACTCGGCGTCGAGCGGCCGCCGTCGGGCTGAATCGAGGACTCAACCCGTTAGCCCGCCCTGTGCCTCTCTTTCGCCCTCGTTGATTGTCAGCAGTGCCGCGTGAGGCCTCTCTCTGGCCCACGCTCTGAATGCCCGCAACGTAGCCGAAGGCGAAGTTGGTGGCAGCGGGCGGGTACGACGGCAACGGGTCGGTAGTGACTGTTGGTCTGTGTAGCCAGATTGCCGCAGACCGGGCACTCGATCGAGTGCACTGACCCTTGATCATCGTTGCATCGATTGGTGGCGGCACTCGAGAGCCTCTTAGGGCGTTCGCAGTGGGCCTGGATCTGTGACAAGCTGCACCCACCATGCCTGCAGCTGGGGTCGACTCTGTTTCGGCCGTCCGATGTGCTCCACGCCGACCAGCACGAGATTCGCCCCTGCCCACTTCGCGATGCGGACCTGATCGAGGGCGGGTGGCCGGTCCGTGTCGTTTCGTAGCACCGCAATCGACGCCCACACATTACGCCCCGGTTCGCGCCGCCGCACGACGGAGAGCTCGCCCCGGATCGGCGGCATGGCCTTCACTCGCTCGCGGGGCAAGCGCATGCCGTCAATACACGTGACCCGAACGTCAGCCAACATCGCGACGCGCCTCTGGATCCGGGATACCTTGGCGCAACCACTCGATCGCCGCGCACTCGGGCTCCTCCAATTGCCTTTGGACCCTGCTCTGTATCTCCGCGGCCACCTCGACGAGTTGCTCGTGCGGGACCGTCGGCCACTGTGCATGCAGCCGCGCCGAGCATCGAGTGATCCATTCCTGGCTGTTCATTGCTGCATCTATACTGGATAAATAAACAGTATAAGAAGCTGCATGTCGACTCGCAAGTGCGGCGACGTTCCCTCTTTGCGGGGAGGGCCAGACGCGCGAACTCCCACGTATCGTGCGGCAATGATGTTTCGCCTGTTATTGGCGCTGCTGATCGCACTTTGCACTGTTCAGTCAGCGCGGGGCGCCACCATCGAGGGCCGCATCGTCGGCATCATCGACGGCGACACGATTACGCTGTTGGACGCTGAGCATCAAATGCACAAGATCCGCCTTGATGGCGTCGACGCGCCCGAGAATGGGCAGCCGTTCGGCAGCGCATCAAAGCGGAGTCTGTCCGACATGGTGTTCGACTGCGACGCAGTGGCCGAATGCGCCTAGGTCGATCGCTTCCGGCGCGAGATCTGCCGGGTGCTGGTCGCCGGCGCTGATGTTTGCCTGGCCCAGGTCCAGGCCGGGATGGCGTGGCACTTCAAGCGGTCCGCCAAGGAGCAACCAGGGGATCGGCGTGAACAGTACGCGAGTGCAGAGTTGCAAGCGCGGGCAGCCCGGCGCGGGCTGTGGGTCGACCGTGAGCCTGTGGCGCCGTGGGAGTGGCGGCAGAGCAAGACCGCACGACGAGCGCAGTGAGTCAAATTCGTCGCATGTCATCGAGTCGGACTCCAGCGCTGCCCTTGCAGCGTCTGATCAGCGGAGGCGAGAGGAAGTACGGCGGGATCACTGACCGCGAAGGACTCGTGGAGAACCTGCGGGCAAATTGCATCCCCGAGTCGATGTTGGACGGTGAGATCAAGGACTACGAGGGGTTTCTCGAAGAGCGCCGAAAACTGATGGCTCTCAAGATCAAGTCTTGGTTTGAGGTCCTTGGATGAACGAAACCGAAATTCGCGCCGAACACAGCACCCCCGCCTTGAATGCCTAATCGTGCTGGCGCTGAGGCGTCCCGGTGATCCCTGCTACTGCCTTCATGGTGTGCACCATCTCCTGCTGGTGCACACCATCAAGCGGGCGGCACTCTTCAGCTCAGATGCTGATCAGCCGCAGGCCGCCGGGCAGGGATGGGGTTGGTCGGACTATTACTGTCCTCGTGCCGAAGGCGTACTTGGAAACGAGTGACGGGTCTTTGACTGTCACTTTGAGCGAGCCGCTTGGGCAAGAAGTCTGACGTTTCTCCAAGGCATTCAGTCCGTGGCCCCTGGTCCGGATTCGCAAGGCGCGAAATCCCACCCGAGCAATTCGGCAAGCCGACGAATCACCCACTCGGCCTCGACCGGATTCACCCCCGACTGATCTGCAGTCAGGCCCCTGCGGACTCGTTGCAAGACGTCGACCTCCGTGACACGAAGCTCCCAAAGCTTGGCCCGGGCATGATCCACAAGCATGGTCGCGAGGTCCTCGCAGAACTCATACCGCGCCGCGATTTCTTCTCGCGACGCATTCGGCTTGATGCGACCAGGCTTAACGTACAGAGCGATGAACGAGGGTGGAACTACAAGTTGGCTTTCGTCGGACATGGCCTGCATTCTTGCAGGGCGCTCCAGTCAAAAGAAATCGCCGCGGGGGCTCAGAGCATGAGCTGGCGGATGGAACCGCACACGGATAGCAGCTGTGGTCCATCCATACGGCCGATGATCTGGCGGATGACAGACCCCATGACCTGCTGCACGCCCGCCAATCCGAGGTTGGCCGACTGCACCACGATGAAACCCGGCTTGGCCAGCTTGAGCGGCCTTAGGAAGTAGTAGTCCATGCCGCAGTTCGTCAACTCCACCACGAGGTTCGAGAGGGTGTCTCGGTGCACGCGCGCATCCTGGGCCTGCTCGATCGTGCTGAGCAGCGAAATGGTCTTCTTGCGCAGTGCCTCGGAATGATAGAAGCGAAGAAACGGCTTGGGCGGTGGCCCAGACGCTGCCGATGCCAGCTTGGGCGATTGCTCGCCCATCGATGGAGCTGCGCGCTTCGAGTGAGTAGCCATGTTGCTCATGGTACGGCGTGGCGCGGGTGGCACACTGCGCCTTCTCGGGACAATCGCCGACGCCCGCGATGGCGTTGTGTCACGAGAGCCGGTTGAGCGACGGATTTCGGGCGACACGTCGTACGCGACTGAGCGCCAGAAGCGACAGTTCTTCTTGGAGAGACCGTGGTCAAGAAAATTGACGAGTCATTCCCTGTATCGGCCAACAACCCATGCCCGTTCCTTCGCGCGCTCGTGGCAGGAGGAATGCTCGCCGACGATCGCGAGCCCCTCGACAAAGTGGCTGCAGTGATCGTTGCCACGGCCAGCGCGGGAGACGGCAGTCCGGTGTTGCCGAGCGCGGCCATTGTCGGTATCGGATTGGTGGCAAACGGACTCAGTCCACTGGCAATGCTGGATACCAAGATGCGCGGCATGAGGCTGAACGCGCTGCGTGGCGGGCCACTGGACAAGAAGGGCGTGGGATCCGGAATCCTTGACTCTCACGGCGCTGTCAACGCGAAGGAACTAGCGCGGCTTCGAGGGTTCGCGAAGACAAAGGTCAGCGAGGATGGCTCGTCCGAGCTTGGGCTGGGGTTGCCCGAGTTGCGCTCATACATGGACGCGAATTTTGAGCGCGCTGCAGGGCGGCGTCTCATTGATCGCACGCTGATGATCGGTGAGTGGCCCGTGCTGCTGAAGGTCTTGGGAAAAGAAAGTTCAAACGGTAGATATCTGAGCCTGCGAGATGTTCAAGAACTATTCACAAAACGCAGACTTCCTGAGCGAATGCGCAAGCGGCTGCGATCAAAGTGAGTCCCAGCCCGACAACGGGCATTCGATGGCGAGCGGGCTTGTCAGGCGCGAGGACGGGGCGGTGGTGCAGGACGTTGCCCCGCGGTTTGGGACGGCGGGTAGCTGACGTTCGCGGCGGGCTGCCGTCGGCCATGAGCGGTCGCACAAGCAGGTCGCGCCCAGAGCCGCCGTTTCCCGGTGTCATCGACCGGTCGGTGTCGGTAGCAGACTGCTTCGCGATCGCTGAACAGGCACGCACTCTTGTGAGCTGGCCAACCGTATCGACTGCCGCGCACGGGGCGCAGCCGGCGGCACGGGGAAGACATGCACTGCGATCTGAAAAGTCGCAATGTTTGCGCTACGCTTGCTGCCTTTCATCGCCATCTCAGCCAGTGCGGCCGAGTCCCACGGAGGCCCTCCATGATCAATCTTTCAGTCAACGGCAAGGCGGTCTCAATCGACGCCGACGCCGACATGCCGCTGCTGTGGGCGCTGCGCGAGCAGTTGCAGCTGACGGGCACCAAGTTCGGTTGCGGCATGGCGCTGTGCGGTGCATGCACGGTGCATCTGGATGGCAAGCCCATCCGTTCGTGTTCGACGCCCTTGTCGGCAGCTGCGGGCAAGAAGGTCACCACCATCGAAGCGATCGGCAATACCCGCACCGGCAAGGCAGTGCAGGCCGCCTGGGTCAATCATGATGTACCGCAATGCGGCTACTGCCAATCGGGCCAGATCATGAGTGCCTGCGCATTGCTGGCCGAGAAGAAGAAACCCACCGATGCGGACATCGACAGCGCGATGAGCGGCAACTTGTGTCGCTGTGGCACGTACAACCAGATCCGTGCGGCCATCAAGGACGCGTCCGTGTCCCTAGCCAAGGGAGCCTGATCATGGACCACTCTGCCGTCGATTCCAGCGCGCTGGACAACCGTTCGCGCCGCGGCTTCCTCAAGACCGGCGGCGCCGCCGCGCTGGTGATCGGATTCGCGCTGCCCACGGCAACGGGCCGCGCGCTCGCCGCCACCCCGTCGCCCGTCTTTTCGCCCAACGCCTACCTGCGCATCACGCCGGACAACCGCGTCACCGTGGTCTGCGGTTCGGCCGAGATGGGCCAGGGCGTACTCACGGCGATTCCGATGCTGCTGGCCGAGGAACTCGACGCCGACTGGAGCCGCGTCAGCGTCGAGCAGGCGCCGGTCGACAAGGCCTACAACAACCCGATGTTCGGCATGCAGGCCACCGGCGGCAGCACCACGGTACGCGCGCATTGGGAGCCGCTGCGCAAGGCCGGTGCTGCCGCGCGCGCAATGCTGGTGGCGGCTGCGGCCGATCGATGGAAGCTCGACGCCTCGTCGCTGCGCACGGCCAACAGCCAGGTGATCGCCCCCGACGGCAACAAGCTCAGCTATGGTGAGTTGGTCGTGGCTGCCTCGAAGCAGGCGGTTCCCGCCAGCCCGCGCCTCAAAGACAGCAAGGATTTCAAGCTTTTGGGCAAGCCGCTCAAGCGGCTCGACACGCCCGCCAAGGTGAACGGCTCGGCCAGGTACGGCATCGACGCGCAGGTGCCCGGCCTGCTCGTGGCGGTGATGGCGCGTGCGCCGATGCCCGGCGCCAGACCCGCCAGCGTCAACGACGCCAGAGCCAAGGCCGTCAAAGGCGTGCAGCAGGTGATCACCATTCCCAGCGGCGTGGCCGTGCTGGCCACCGGCTACTGGGCCGCCAAGAACGGTCGCGATGCGCTCGAGGTGCAGTGGGACCTGGGTGCCAATGCCGATCTGACGTCCGCCAAGGTGAGCGCGATGCTGACCGACGGCGCCGACACCGGCGCCGCGGTGGCCACCGATGTGGGCAACCTGAGAGATGCGCTCGCCAACAGCGCTACCACGGTGGACGCGCTTTACGAAGCACCGTTCCTGGCGCACGCCTGCATGGAGCCGATGAACTGCACCGCGTGGGTCAAGGGCGACGAGGTCGAGGTCTGGGCGGGCACGCAAAGCCAGGGTCCGGCGCAAGGCATCCTGGCGCAGGTGGCGCAGGCCACGCCGGCGAAGGTGAAGGTCAATACCATGATGCTCGGCGGCGGGTTCGGGCGCCGCTTCGCGCCGGATTTCACCATCGATGCCACGCTGCTCAGCAAGATCAGCGGCAAGCCGGTGAAGCTGATCTACAGCCGCGAAGACGACATGGCGGCCGGCTTCTACCGTCCCGCGTCGGTGGCGCGCTTCTCGGGCGCGCTCGATGCACAGGGCAAGCCGACCGTCCTCAAGGTCGGCGTCGGTTCACCCTCGATCATGGCGGCCTCGGGCTTCATGAAGATTCCCGACAGCGGTGTCGACGAGTTTGCGCTGGAGGGCATCGCCGACCATCCCTACGACATCGCCAACCAGCGAATCACCTACGGTCAGCGTGAGCCGGGGCCAAAGGTGTGGTTCTGGCGCTCGGTGGGACATTCGCAGAACATCTTCTTCATGGAGGGCTTCATCGACGAGATGGCGGTCGCCGCGAAGCAGGATCCGTTCGAGTTCCGCCGTGCACTGATGAGCAAGCAGCCGCGCTACAAGGGTGTGCTCGAACTCGCGGCCGACAAGGCCGGCTGGGGCAAGCCGCTGCCCGCGGGCGTGTTCCGCGGCATCGCGGTGGCACAGAGTTTCGGCAGCTACGTGGCCGAGGTGGCCGAAGTGTCGGTCGGCGCGGACGGCACGCCCAAGGTGCACCGCGTGGTCGCTGCAGTGGACTGCGGCATGACGGTCAATCCGCAGATCATCCGGCGCCAGATCGAGGGCGCCATCGTCTACGGCCTGAGTGCCGCGCTCTACGGCAAGATCACCCTGAAGGACGGCAGGGTCGAGCAGGGAAATTTCAACGACTATCCGGTACTGCGCATGAACGAGATGCCCAGGGTCGAGGTGCACATCCTGCCCAGCACCGAAAAGCCCGGCGGCATCGGCGAGCCGGGCACCCCGCCGATCGCGCCGGCGGTGGTCAATGCGATCTGTGCGGCCACCGGCAAACGCTTGCGCTCGCTCCCGATCGATGTGTCGGCATTGAAGAAGGCCTGATCAGCGTCTGTCGATGACTTGCTTGTGCAGCCGCATTTTGTGGCGGTACATCTAAGGCTGCCACTGTCGGCTTCTCCGTTTCTCGCCGGTCTGCAACGGGTCGGCCAGCGACAGCCACGCCGTCGAAATCACCGCCAGAAAGCCGACCTCCAATTTGAGCGTCAAGACAGCCGACGTCCACGGCCGGCAGTGGACGGCCAGTAGCAGTCGGTCATTAATCTGATGTTCGCTGGCGAATAGATTCGTACTTCGTTTCCGAGGTGAGCGCTACCGGGTCAGCCCGCAGGTGCCTGCGCGGGCAGTGTGAAGCGGAACGTCGAGCCCTTGCCCATCTCGCTTTGCGCGGTGACGCTGCCGCCATGCGCTTCGATGAAGGTCTTCACGATGGCCAGGCCCAGGCCAGTGGTGGCGTCGCCCTCGCCGCCTGATTCGCCCCTGTCGAAGACCTTGTCCAGCAACTCGGCGGCAATGCCCGGGCCGTTGTCGCTGACCCAGCATGCAACCATTGCCTGGCTCTCGCGGGCCTGCGCGCCTACGATCACTTCGCCGCCCGGCGTGAACTTGATGGCATTGCCGATCAGGTTCTGGAACACCCGCCGCAACAATCCGGCGTCCGCAAACAAGACCAGGTCGTCGGGCACGCGGTTGTGCACCTGCGTGTGCCCCGTGGTCGCCACCGCGTGCAGATCGTCGAGCAGTGCTTCCACCATCGGCCACAGGTCGAACCAGCGCCGCTCAAGCCTGACGCCACTCTCGGTCTGCAGATTCGTGTTTTCTTCGAGCACCTTGCGAACCAGGCCCTCGAGTTGCTGCACGTTGCGGCGCAGCGATTTCAACATCCGCGCGGCGTCATCGCCCAAGGCCTGCTTGGACAGGCTTCTCTCGAGCACCCGGCCCGTCAGCGAGATCGCGAACAGCGGCGTGCGCAGATCGTGCACGACGAAGGCCAGGTACTCTTCACGACGCTGCTGCACCTCGAGCGCGCGCTGGGTTGCATAGGTCTGCAAGGCCTGGCCGATGGCATGGTCGAAGACGCGGTTGATGACATGGAAGGGTCTGCCTTGCAGGTTCACGCCATGCTCGGTGGCCAGGTCGTGGATGCAGCCTCGCAGGATGTTGTATTCGGCCACCACCTCCTCGATGTCGAAGGCGTCCCTCAGGCGCTGCAGGCCGTGCGCTGGCGGGCTGGATTCGGCGAGCGTTTCGGGAATCGTCTGCTCGGGGCTCGTCTCGAGCGCTGTCGCCAACTCATCCAGCAAGCTCGGAATGTGGTCGTTGAGCGTCGGAATATCGAGATGCCGCGCCGAAGGCAGTTCTCGCACCTGCAGTCGCCAATGGACGAGCAGCGCGTCGCGATCCTGTTTGACCAGTCGGGCCAGTGTTTGTAGGGCATTCGGGGTCATTTGCTTGCGCCTTTGCGCTGGGTCTGTCGCGGCGCCGGATGGCGAGCCCGCGCTGCCAGCAACTATCGGGCCGCGACGCAGGGGCGGTTCGTCGTGCAATGCACAGTGTGGCAGATGCTGATCGGGAGCATGGGCTTGCGCCGCGGCGCCGTCTGCGAAGCTCAGCCTGAATTCCGCCGAGTTCCAGGCCGGCCCGATGATCTCAGCCGGCGCCTACACCATGAGCGAGGCCGAGGTGCTGGCGTTCGCCACCGCCTACGTACTTGCATTGCTTAAACGCCGATGCCCAGGCCGCGGCCCGTTCGGCGGCCTGATCGCCAGCGGCTGGCACACCTGCACCATCGCGATGTGGCTGGGCACCGACGCTGCCCAGCGCGGCTCTGACTCAAGGCCGGGTCACAGTGGGCGAACTGATCAGCTCAGGAGTTCCATTCCATACTTCGCCGCAATGGCCCTGAATTCCATTGCAGGGCCACGCCGGGACGGACTACCGCTGCCGACAATGGACGTGGCAACTTCAGCAATGAAGGCATCGAATATCCCGCTGGGAGAACTGATGATCAACTGGCGTCCGACTTCAGGGCCAACGCTCATGAAGCTGTGAGGAGTACCTCTCGGCACGAACACTACGTCTCCTGGAGCCAGGTCAAGCATCTTCTGGTCGAGCTGGAACTCATAGCGCCCTGCGCCGATGATGAATGTTTCATCGTATGCTGGGTGCCGGTGAAGCCCTGTTCCAGACGAAGGGGGTTCGATCGCTTCACAAAGGGTGTACGCGCCCGAGTTGTGTTCGGCGGTGGTCTTGAACGTAATGCTCACCCGCCCGAGTTCGTAGGTCTTGCCGTCGCCTCGAAGTACGTGCCTTGCCTGCACTGCAGCGTTCATTGAACCTCCATGAACTTCAGTTCCACGAGCCGCGAATCTTCGACGCGCTCCGGCTCCATAAGGACGCACAGCGCCTTGGCCTCGGTGAAGTGATACATGGTGGTCACGCAGCCATCACGGGCGTGGCTGTAGCACGAAAGGTAGAGGATTTCCATGCGGTCAACCCAACCCGCGCTAGGCTCGTGACCCGAGCCAAGGGCCGACTCATTCAGGCGCGCCAACCCAGGCGTCTTTCAAGTGCGACGATTTTGAGTCGATTGAATTCATGGATCCGCTTGCCGATGTCGGTCCGTGCAGCCGGGACATAGGCCAACTTCCGCTGTCCGAGGCGCGGAATCAGCGCCGCTGACGGCTCGGTGCGGCGAAGGCATGAGAGGTAATTGCTCATGCCAACACTATCCCAGCATCACCTTGGTTCACTTGTAGGAGAGCGCCGCTATTTGCAGGTGTTCAATGCCCTGCTTGGCCTCTGGATCACGGCACGCCAGTTCGATCGCTTGCTTCGGGCATCGGCAGGCGCGGTCGCGTCCCTACCCGTGGTGTAAGTCCACAGCCCGCGCAGGCTGGGATGCGAGCTATGCGGCAGGTCGAATCCGCTCATTTCGTAGCCACTGGAGAAATGCGGCACTTGAGGCCACAAACGGGTTGCCGAAAGGCTGGTTTGGGTCGGGAGTACCAGTTCAGCTCACGCGCAACCGGTCGTTCGCGGGCGCGCCGCGGCCACCTTGCGTCGAATGCCCGGACTTGGAGGTCGTGCGGTCGTATGAGGCGCTGACCGTCGAATGTCCGGTGATGACGGCCGCTGTCATTCGGGCCCCAAGTCCGAACGTCTCAGTTCAGTCTTGAGCCGACATCCGGGTCGCGACCGGAAGCTCGGCAGCGCTTGCGGTCATCGTTGCGAGGCGCTCGCGACAGCCGCACGCGATGCCCTTCGTCCCGCTCGGCAGACCTCAATGCGCCGACTTCGCCAGCCAAGCCTTCACGCCTGGATGTTCGCCGACGGCACGGTACAGGCGCAGGAGTTTCGGGCAGTGATCGAGCACGGTGGCGGGCACGTGATCCAGCGTGCCCGAGGTCAGCCAGCGGACCACCATGTACAGCTTGATGTCAGAAACCTGGAGAGACTGACCGCCGACGAAGGGACCGTCGCCGAGTTGGCGCTCGACTTGGCTGCCCCAAGTCGCGAGTTCGTTCGCAGCCAAGGCCTCGCGAGCCGCACGCTTCTGTTCGGGGTCGGAAATGCGCAGCGTTGGCGTGATCGTGTGGCGCAGTTCCTCGACGGCGCACATCACCGCCTCGTGGCGTGCGGCCTCGAAGGCGTCGACCGGATGAAGGCCGTGCTGGCGGCCGATGAACACGAGGATGGCGTTGGAATGCGCCAGAGGCGGCTTGCCTGGCATCTGCAGCACCGGCATCGCTCCGAACGGCATGCTCTCCTTCAGCGTTGGCCAGTCGGCGCTCTTGACGCGCACGTCGTCGAAATCGATGCCTGCCAGGTGCAGCGCGATGCGGCATTCCTCGCCGCGGCTGCCGGCGAAGTCGAAATAGGTCAGGCGGGGCTTGCTCATCGGGATCCTCCGGTCGGTTGCGAGTGACCGCGGAGCCTACAGGAATGGGTCGGAAGGCTGCTCGTCTCGTCCGCCGATTGCGTGCGCAGCTGTCGCCGCAAGCCGGGCCGCCGCGTCAATGTGGCGACTGGCCGTCGCCGATCTCCGCCAGCCGCCGCTGCTGCCGCGCGGTAAGGCGTGCGATGTCGGCGATGTCGGCGGCCGAGAGCTTCGGCCCGGGCTTGCGGATCGCGGCCGACGCGATCACGCCGCGCTCGGCCAGGATGTGCTTGCGCACCGCCAGGCCGATGCCGGGCTGCTGCTCGTAGCGCGCCAGCGGCAGGTAGGCGTCGAACAGGTCGTGCGCGCGTTCGATGTCGCCGGCGGCGTGGGCGCGGCACACCCCCACCATCATCTCGGGGTAGGCGAATCCGGTCATCGCGCCGTCGGCACCGCGCAGCAGTTCTTCGGGCAGGAACAGGCCACCGCCGTTGCCGCACAGGATCGACACGCGGCGCAGCTCGCCGCGCTCGCTCGCGGCGCGGATGGCAGACAGCTTGGCCAGGCCCGGGCAGTCTTCGTGCTTCAGCATCACGCAGCCTGGCGAGTTGCGCAGGATGCGCAGGATCACGCCGGCCGACATCTGCACGCCCGTGGCGACCGGGTGGTCCTGCAGCACCCACGGCACGCTCGGGCCCGACGGTCTCCTGCACCATGTCGAAATAGGCGACGATCTGGTCGTCGGTGCGCACCGAGGGCGGCGGCGCGACCATCACGCCGGCAGCGCCGAGCGCCATCACGCTCTCGGTGAGTTCGCGCATCGGCGCGAAGCCCGGCGCCGAGGCTCCCACCACCACCGGCACGCGGCCGGCCACGCGCGCGAGCACGCGCCGGACGAAGGTGGTCGATTCCTCGGCCGTCAGCTTGGTCGCTTCGCCCATGATGCCCAGCACCGTCAGGCCGGTGACGCCGCTCGCGAGGCAGAAATCGACCATGCGGTCGGTGCTGGCGAGATCGAGCGCGCCGCTGTCGGTGAACGGCGTGACGGTGATCAGGTAGACCCCCGCCGCCGAGACATCTAGCTTGGTCATGGTGGAAGCTGAGTCGGCAAATCGTTGGCCCATTCTGCGGCGCGCGGCCACGGTGTCCTCTACCGAGTTTCCAGCACCTCGGGCAGCCGGCCGTGCCATGATGAAACGGCACCGGCGAAAGAGACACGATGAGCGATCAGCCCTCCCGCACCGACGACGACGCCCGCGGCATGCAGCGCGGCCTGACCAGCTACGGCGATGCCGGCTTCTCGCTGTTCCTGCGCAAGGCCTTCATCAAGGGCGCCGGCTACACCGACAGCGCGCTGGAGCGCCCGGTGATCGGCATCGCCAACACCGGCAGCGCGTACAACCCCTGTCATGGCAACGCGCCGCAACTGATCGAGGCCGTCAAGCGCGGCGTGATGCTGGCCGGCGGGCTGCCGATGGCCTTCCCGACGATCTCGCTGCACGAGAGCTTCGCCGCACCGACCAGCATGTACCTGCGCAACCTGATGGCGATGGACACCGAGGAGATGATCCGCGCGCAACCGATGGACGCGGTGGTGCTGATCGGCGGCTGCGACAAGACGGTGCCGGCGCAGCTGATGGGCGCGGCCTCGGCCGGCATCCCGGCGATCCAGCTGATCACCGGCTCGATGCTGACCGGCTCGCACCGTGGCGAGCGCGTCGGCGCCTGCACCGATTGCCGGCGCTACTGGGCGCGCTTTCGCGCGCGAGGACATCGACGCCGACGAGATCGCCGCCGTCAACGACCAGCTGGTGGCCAGCGTCGGCACCTGCTCGGTGATGGGCACCGCCAGCACGATGGCCTGCATCGCCGAGGCGCTGGGCATGACGGTGCCCGGCGGCGCCAGCCCGCCGGCCGTCACCGCCGAGCGCATGCGCATCGCCGAAGCGACCGGCGCGCAGGCGGTGCAGATCGCGCGCCAGCGCCTGACGATCGACCGCGTCCTCACCGCCGAGGCGTTCGAGAACGCGATGCGCGTGCTGCTGGCGATCGGCGGCTCGACCAACGCCGTGATCCACCTGACGGCGATCGCCGGCCGCATGGGCTTCGAGCTCGACCTGAAGGCGCTCGACCGCATGGGCCGCGAGACGCCGGTGCTGCTCGACCTGAAGCCCAGCGGCGAGCACTACATGGAAGACTTCGACCACGCCGGCGGCATGGCCACGCTGCTGCGCGAGTTGAAGCCGCTGCTGCACCTGGACGCGCTCACCGTCAGCGGCCGCACGCTCGGCGAGGAGATCGAGCGGCCGGCCCGGGCTTCGCGCAGCACGTGGTGCGGCCGCTGGCCGACCCGATCCATCCGCAAGGCGGCATCGCGGTGCTGTGGGGCAACCTCGCGCCGGGCGGCGCGCTGATCAAGCAATCGGCCGCCGACCCGGCGCTGATGGAGCACGAGGGCCGCGCGGTGGTGTTCGAGGACGCCGCCGACCTGGCCGCGCGCATCGACGATCCGGCGCTCGACGTCGCCGCCGACGACGTCCTGGTGCTGAAGCGCATCGGCCCGAAGGGCGCGCCCGGCATGCCCGAGGCCGGTTACCTGCCGATCCCGCTGAAGCTGGCGCGCGCCGGCGTGAAGGACATGGTGCGCATCAGCGACGGCCGCATGAGCGGCACCGCCTTCGGCACCGTCGTGCTGCACGTCACGCCCGAGGCCGCGGTCGGCGGGCCGTTGGCCTACGTCTGCAATGGCGACCGCATTCGCGTCAGCCTGGCGCGGCGCGAGTTGGCGCTGCTGGTGTCGGCCGACGAACTGGCGCGCCCGCGCTGCAGCGCAGCCGGTGATCGAACCGAGCGCCGAACGCGGCTACCGCAAGCTGTTCCTGCAAAGCGTGACGCAGGCCGACCAGGGCGTCGACTTCGACTTCCTGATGCCGGCGCGGCGCACGCGGCGCATTCCGCGCGACTGACCTGTGTGGGGGTCGGGCGCGCGCCTGCGGCGGCGCGGACATCGACGGGCGTTTACATTCGCCGTCGGCCCATGAGAATCAGTCCTCGATGAACCGCCCTGACCGATCGCCCGACGCGGCGTGGATGCTCGTCTTCGGGAGCTGGCTGGTGGCCAGCGCCTCGACGCTCGGCGCGCTCTTCTTCAGCGAGATCATGCAGCTGCCGCCCTGCGTGCTGTGCTGGTACCAGCGCATCTTCATGTTTCCGCTGGTGCTGCTGCTGCCGATCGGGCTGTTCCCGTTCGACGCCCGGGTCGTGCGCTACGCCCTGCCGCTCGCGCTGGCCGGCTGGCTGGTGGCGCTGTTCCAGGTGCTGCTCGTCGCCGGCGTGATCCCCGAGGCGATCCGGCCCTGCACGCAAGGCGTGCCCTGCGCCGAGGTGCAGATCGAGTGGCTGGGCTTCGTGAACATTCCGCTGCTGTCCTTCCTGGCCTTCTCGACCATCAACGCGCTGCTGATCGCCGCGCGCATCCGGAGCCCCCGATGAGCCGCAAGTCCAAACGCCACACGCCCGCCGCCCCGGTGAGCCCGCCGCCGCCGGCGCCAGGCACGCCCGCCGCGGTGCGGACGAATCGCCGCACCATCTTCATCGTGGCCGCGGTGGCCCTGCTGCTGGCCTTCGTGGCCGCGGCACTGCTCTACACGAGCGAGCAGACACGCTCGGCACAGGCGGCGGCCGCGAAGAACCAGCCGGCACTGTCGAGCGCCCAGGCGCCCGCGTTCGGCAATCCCGCGGCCAAGGTGCACCTGGTGGAGTTCCTCGATCCGGCGTGCGAGACCTGCGCGATCTTCTTTCCGCACGTGAAGAAGCTGCTGTCGGCCCATCCGGACCGGCTACGCCTGTCGGTTCGCCATGTGCCGTTCCACGCCGGCTCGGAGCAGGTGGTGAGGATCCTCGAGGCCGCGCGCAACCAGGGCCGCTACCTGCCGGTGCTGGAGGCGCTCTATGCCGACCAGCAGCGCTGGGTCGTGAACCACCGGGTTCAGCCGGACCGCGTCTGGCAATCGCTCGGCGGCGTCGGGCTCGATCTGGACAAGCTCAGGAACGACATGAACACGCCCGAGGTGGAACGGCGCATGGCGCAGGATATGGGCGACGCGCGCACGCTGGGCGTGACCAAGACACCCGAGTTCTTCGTCAACGGGCGGCCGCTGCCGAGCTTCGGGCTGCAGGAATTGCAGGATCTGGTGGCGGAGGAACTGCGGCGCGCCTACCCGTGACGGCAGGGCGGCGTCGCCGCACCCGGCGCTCAGCCGCCGCTCAGCGCCTGGACGATGCTCACGTCGTCGGTCGGCTGCAGCGGCTGCGCCGGCTCGAGGACCGCTTGGCCGTTGACGAAGACGCGCATGTGCGGCCGCAAGCGGCCCTGCTCGTCGACCATGCGGAAACGAATGCCGGGGAACTGGCGATCCAGGTCGGCGAGCACGTCGCCCAGCGTCGTGCCGACCGCCTCCACCCGCGACACCCGGGTGTACGAACGCAGCGAGGTGGGGATCAGCACTTGCATCGTCGCTCGGTTCCAAGGACCGGCGCGGAGCTGCGCCTCATCCAACGCTAGCCAACGCGGCGGCCTCGACCGCGTAGATCTCGGGCAGGTGCTGCGCGATGCAGGCCCAGCGCGCGCCCTCGTCGCGGCTCATCCACAGTTCTCCGCTGGTGGTGCCGAAGTACAGGCCGACGGGATCCTGCGCGTCGCCCGTCATCGCCTGGCGCTTGACGGTCCACCAGGCCTGGCTGTCGGGCAGCCCGGCATCGAGGCGCTGCCAGGTCTTGCCGCCGTTGCGCGTGCCGTAGGCCGCCGGGCTGGCCCTGCGGGCTGGTGCGCGGCCAGACGCTGGTGCCGTCCATCGGGAACACCCACGCGATGTCGTCGTCGCGCGGATGCACGACCAGCGGAAAGCCGATGTCGCCGACCGCGCTTGGGCATCTTGCGGCCGATGCGCACCCACTCGTCGCCGGGCCGGTCGAGCCGGTAGATGCCGCAGTGGTTCTGCTGGTACAGCCGGTCGGGGTTGCTCGGGCACAGGCGCACGACAGTGCGGGTCGTGGAAGGTGATGCGTGGTCGGGTCGAAGCCCTCGACCACCTCGAGCCCCTTGACCAGCGTCGTCCAGCGTGCGCCCGCCGTCGGTCGACTCGTGCACGCCGCCGCCCGACATCGCGAAGTACAGGTGCGCGGGGTCGCGCGGGTCGACGATGATCGAATGCAGCTTCGGGCCGTCGGGCGTGCCGTCCTGCACGGTGCCCATCCACTCGCGGTACTGCGGGTCGTCGTTGATGCTCGGGCAACGGCTGCCAGGTGACGCCGCCGTCTTCGGAGCGGAACAGGCCCTGCGGCGAGGTGCCCGCGTACCAGGTGTCGCGCTCGCTGGCGTGGCCGGGCGTGAGCCAGAAGGTGTGATCGACGCTGCGGCCCGCAACGCCTGCCACGCCCTCGGGCGCCTTCGCGAAGGCCGGCGGCTGCGCCGCCTCCTGTCCAGGTGCGCCCGAGGTTGGTCGAGCGGAACACGGTCGGGCCGAGGTGGCCGGTCTTCGCCGCCGCCAGCAGCGTGCGGCCATCGCGCGGGTCGAGCTGCAGATGGCTGACGATGTGGCCGAGGAAGTGCGGCCCGTCGACCCGCCATGTCTTGCGCTTGGCGATCGCCGTGAAAGAGCCAGGCGCCCTTGCGCGTCGCGACCAGCAAGACGAGCCGACGCGGCGGCGGCGAGCGCAATGCTCGCCCGGCGCCACGCGGGGCCTCCTGCCTGCGAGACGAGGATCGGACGGGGATGCGCGCCATCATGGCCTCCTTCGCTGAATTCGATGCGGTCGCAGTGTGTCGCCGCTCGGCGGTCGCGTCCAGCCCTCGAGGCGCTTGCCCTTGCTTCAAAATAGGCCCATGACCCGGAGGCCCCATGCCGATCTATGAATATGCCTGCCACCAGTGCGGTCGCGAGTTCGAAGCGCTCGTTCGCTCGAGCACCGTGCCGGCGTGCCCGAGCTGCCATTCGACCGACCTCGCGAAGCTGCTGTCGGTCTTTGCCACCGCCACGTCGACCGGCGGCGCGGCGCCCGCCGCGGCCAGCCCCTGCGGTGCCTGCGGCCACCCGGACGGGCCGGGCGCATGTGCGTTGAACTGATACCAAGTCGCAATCAATCGCATAGGAATGGCCGTCTCGAGACGGCCGCTCTGCAACCCTCGCTGTCTGCTTTGCGTGCGCGCATCGGCGCGAGCAAAGGCACGGGCGCACAGCCGGCGCCTTTGCCGATGCACCGGGGCGTTCGATGCGGGCCTGCCGCCCTGCCGTCTGCCGCGATGCGCTGAACCCACCCGAGAGCGTATGTACGCGAAAAGCTGCAAGCGGCCGATCTGGAGCGCGGCGGTCTGTCGCATGCCTTGACGATCGAACGCAAGCCCGTAGGAGGCTTCGTCGGGCTCGACGCGTCCTGCGAGTGCGCCGCCCAGGCGCAACGCCTTGCGCGTGCGCTCGTTGCCATCGCGCGCGTCGTCGAGGCTGAACTGTGTAGAGGCCATGGCGGTGCCTCGGGTCACCAGGTGCGTGCGATTGGCCGCGACATGCACTGCGCCGTGCCGCGACATCGCCCGTCGGGGGCCCGTGGCAGCGCCCGGCGCCCCGCGCTGCGCCGGCGGTCACTCGACCTGGACGGCGACGACGACCCGACGGTTCTGTGCGCGGCCGGACGGCGTCGCGTTGTCGGCGACCGGCTTGTCGGCGCCGAAGCCGCGACGCTCGATCGCATCGTCGCGCCACCCGATGCTGACGAGGTGCTGGGCCACCGATTCGGCGCGCCGCAACGACAGTGCTTCGTTGTACTTGGCGCTGCCGACGTTGTCCGTATGGCCCTCGACCCGGATGCGTTCGATACCGAGCTTGCCGAGCGTGCGCGCCAGGTCCGCGACCGCCGCGCGGCCCTCGCCGGACACGGCGTCGACGTCCGAATCGAACAACAACTTGACGCCGAGGCTGAGCTCCCAACCATCGTTGGCGGGCGCAAAGCCCAGGTTCCTGAGCGCAGCGATCTTCGCTGCCTTGTCGCTCGGGGCCGGTACCGGCGGTGTCGTCGAACAGCCGAGCACGAAGATGCCACCGAGTGCCGCGATCCAGGCACGCCGGCGAGGGAGACGGGGCTGTGACGACATGAAGGCCTCCGGTGGTCAGGCCGCGCAGGTGCTCGTTTGAGCATCGAGCGCGGGGTCGAACATCCAGTAGGTACCGGGCTGCAGGGTCTTGGCGCGATACATCGCGGCGTCGGCAGCCAGCAGCAGTTCTTCCACGCTGGCCCCATGCCCCGGAAAGACGGCCACGCCGACGCTCGCGCTCGAGTCGATGCTGCCGAAGCGCGTGCTCCTGACCGGCTCGCGCAGCGCCGCCGCGATCTCGGCGGCGATGCGCGTGGCGTCGTCGGCGCCGCGGATCGGGGCCAGCAAGACGGCGAATTCGTCGCCGCCGAGCCGCGCGACGACGTCGCTCTCGCGCAGCAGCGCGCGGATGCGCCGCGCGGTCTCGATCAGGACATCGTCGCCGGCGGCATGGCCGAGGCGGTCGTTGACGGCCTTGAAGTTGTCGCTGTCGACATACAGGATGGCGACATGGGATGCGTGGGCGCGGCTGGCGAATGCGGCGCGCGAAGCGTGCTGCAGGAAGCTGGCGCGATTGGGCAGGCCGGTCAGCGAATCATGGAACGCCAGAAAAGACAGGGACGCATTGGCTGACCTGAGGTCGTCGTGCTTGGCGACCAGTTCGGCTTCGCGCGACTGGATCTCGGCCAGCAGGGCGTTGAAGTCCTCGCCGAGGGTGTGGATCTCCTGCACCACCGCGGGCTGCGCCCGCAGCCCCAGCGCGCGCTCGGTGCGCGCCGTGCGCGTCAACGAGGCCAGGCTGTTGAGGGGGTCGACGATGTCGTTCTCGATGCGCCGCGACAGCCGCGACACCCACCACGCGATGGCGGCCATGCAGCCGGCAACCGCCGCCACGACCTCGAACAGGAACATCAGGTAGACACCGCCGTTGCCTTGCACCGTGACGTGCCCGACCTCGGCCCCCTGGTGCGTGATCGCCGCCTTGGCGTGCAGCGGAAACAGCAGGGTACCGACCCGGGCGAGCGTCGCATCCACCGGCGCGTCGCGATCCCGTACGTAGCTCGCCATCGCTGCAGCCGCGCCACGGCGGACGATGTCGGCCGACAGCAAGCCTTCCCGTGCCGCGATCGCGGTCACGGTCTCGGCCGCCGACGCCGGGTCGTTGAAGACCGTCGCGGCCTCGGCCGAGTATGCGATCGAGCGCGCGATCAGGGTCACGTTCTGCTCGACGTAGGTGCGCAGTGTCAGGAACGAGACCAGCGTCAGCAACAGTCCGGCCGCAAAGACCGCTGTCAGGCCCAGGCGCACATGCGCGGCGCGCAGCGCTTCGAGCAGGGGCTGGCGCGTGGCGCTCATCGTCCCCCCGCGGGCGCGTGGCGCGCCAGGAGAAGCACCGACGGATGGACGCGCAGCCCACTGCGCGCGATGGCGTCGAGGTTGACGGTGAATCTCACCGCGGCGGTGCCGGAGTCCAGACAGAACATGCCGCCGTCGGAGCAGAACTCCGGGCCTTCGCCGATCATCAGCACCGGCCGGCCCACCGTGCGCTGCACGGCGTCGCGCATGACATTGCCGGCCAGCGCGCCGAAATAGATGACGTCGCATTCCTTCCAGGCGTCGGCGCCGCTGGCCGGGCGCACCGGCACGCTGCGCTGGGCCGACCCGAGCTCGGCAGCGACCAGCAATTCGTCGACGCCGCGGCCGTAGCCCAAGGTGCAAAAGCGGATCGACCCCGGCTGGGCCGGCCATCGCGTGTAGCTGACGATGCCCGCGACGACGGTGGTGACCGACATGCCGCCGGGTTCCACCGCCGGCGCCTTGGCGCGCGCTGCGGTGTCGCCCGCCGTCGCCGTGCCGGCCAAGGCCAGCCAGGTCGCCGCAACGAGGGCAATGCGGCGCCAGCCATGGACCGGCGGTGTGGGCAGGGCGCGGAGCGTTGGCAAATCGGTCATGCGGTGGCGATGAGGCTGGCGGCCCCGCCGTGGCGCAGGTGTGAAGGCTGGCACGCGCAACGGCGACGGTCGCAGGGCGTTGTTCGAGTATTGACGCGATGGCCGCGCAGGCCGAGGCTTTGCGCGTTCAGACTCGGCGCAGGCGTGTCGTAGTTCTCGGCCGAGCGCCACAGGTGCAGGCCGGGCTGCGGCCGGCGGGGTTCAGGGCCCGTCGCTCGTCAATGCACGAGATCGGCCGCACGGGCGATGCGGAACAGGCCGCGTGCCGCGAGCGCCTCGCCATGCAGGTGGGCGTCGATGCCGCGCCAGGCCAACGCGCGCCGGTACGGGCGCAGCAGGGCCTCGCCACCGATCAGGTGCACGGGCGTGGTTCCCGCCGGCAGGCCTTGCAGTTCATGCCCGATCAGGATGCCCGAGAGGTACGAGGGCAATTGCGCTGCCGTGAGTTCGCCGAACAGTGCGCGCGTGCGCACGCCGAACAGGTGGTTCAACAGGCCACCCGGGTCGCGGCTCGCCTGCAGGCCCCGCTCGAAGGCGGACGCGTCGTCGGCCGCGGCGCCGCCTGCGTGATCCATCAACGCGCCGAGCAGGCTGTGCTGCGTGAGCACGGCGTACAGCTCACCCGTCATCGCGGTATGGAAGGCGACGACGCGGCCGCCACGGACGGTGGCCCACTTGCTGTGCGTGCCCGGCAGGCAAACGGTGTGTGCGCCGTCGGCGGCGAGGTCCCCCATCAGGCCGAGCAATTGCGCTTCTTCGCCGCGCATCACTTCCGGCGCACCGACCGCTGGCCGGTCGCTGAGGCCGGGGGCAATGAGGATGCGCCGGCCGGGCAGCCCCGCGGCAGCCACGTCGCGCAGGCCCGCCGCAATCTCGTCGAGGCCCGCCGGGCAGGCCACGTAAGGCACCTCGAGCCAGCCGTTGCGGCTGCCGATCATGCCGGCCATCACGATCAGTTCGTCGTCCCAGCCGCGCAGTTGCTCGGCGAGCACGGCTTCGAACCCGCCCTGGCAGGCCCGTATGCCGGCGGCGCTGCTGCGCTGTTCGAGCACGATCCCGGACGCGCCGAGCCGGTAGGCGCGCAGACTGCTGGTGCCCCAGTCGACGGCGATCATGCGATCGCGGCCTCGTAGGCCCGCACATAGGCGCGCGCCCTGTCCGCTGTGCGAGCCGGGTCCTGCCCCGGTTGGTAGAGGTCGCCGCCGAGACCGGCGCCGATGCAGCCGGCACGCAGGTAGTCGCCGAGGTTGGCCGGTGTGATGCCGCCGACCGCAAACAACGGCACCGCGGGCAGCACGGCGCGCAGCGCTTTCACGTGGCCCGGGCCATAGGTCGTGGCGGGAAACAGCTTGAGTGCCTGCGCGCCGGCATCGAGCGCATCGAAGGCTTCGCTGGCGGTGGCAAAGCCGGCCGCCACGTACAGCCCGCGCTGCACCGCATGGGCGATCAGGCTCGGCCGCGTGTTCGGCGTGACCACCAGCTTGCCACCGGCAGCGGCGAGCGCATCGGCCTGCGCCGGTGCAGCACGGTGCCGCCGCCGATCAGCGCGTGGGCCCCGAAACGCGCAGCGACATCGCGGATGCTCGCTGCCCAGTCGGGCGAGTTGAGCGGGATCTCGATGGCATCGAAACCGGCGTCGATCAAGGCCTGTGCGTGCATCACGGCCTCGTCGGGGCGGATGCCGCGCAGGATGGCGATCAGGGGAAGTCGGGTGGGCCAGGTCATGCGGTCGGGGCTCCTCGGGTCGATCGGCGGCACGTGCCGTGGGTCAGCGCGGCGCGAAGTCGTCCGTCCGCAACTCGATCGGCTGGCCGTGCGGCGTGCGGTCGGCGGCGTGATCCCACGCCTGCGCGGTGCGCGCCAGCTCGTCGGCCGAGCCGGCGCCCTTGCGTTGCACCAGCGCCTCGAGCGCGGCGAGCCAGTGCTGATAGTAGGTGTCGCCCTGGTCGGCGTCGCCCGCCGCCTGCGCGGCGCCGATCTGCGCGGCCAGCGCGTCGGCCCACTCGCGCCAGGTGAACAGCCCGCGTTCGTGCAGGGCCAGCACCATCGCGAAGGCTCGCGCCTGCCACGGCTCGCCGAACACCGGCGCGTCGGCGCCGCCGGGCGGCTCGGGCGCCGGCCGCAGCGACGCGTTCATGCCGCCACCATGTAGGGCTCCCACGCGTCGACACAGACCCGCAACGTGCCGGGCACGTGCTCGCCGGGCCACAGCTCGGCGCCGTCGAACGCCACCGAGTACAGCCACTGCGGCTGCTCGCCACGGCCCAGCGCATGCGCGTCGGCGAAGACATGTGCGCCATGCACCTGCTCGATCACGCCGTACTTGCCGCGCACGTAGCCCGGCAGCCGCGTGTGGTGCGGTACGACGCCGGCGAACATGCGCACGCACTGGCCGACGGCAAAACGTGCCGGCGTGGTGGCGGGGCGCGCGGTCGGCGAGCCCTTCGCGAGCACCGCGGGCACGTCGCTGGCCATCAGCTTGCGCGGCAGCGGCCGCGGCGGATGCAGCGCGCGGCCCGCGGCCGCTTCGTCGGGCTCGACCAGGTGGCGCTCGGCCAGCAGCGCGCGCAGTGCATGAAACCAGATCTGGTAGTAGCCGAGGTCCCGGTAGCCGGGCAGCGTCTCGCGCGCGGCGCGGCTCATGTCGATGTTCCACGCGCCGGTGGCACCCATCGCCAGCGTCAGCGCCAGCACGCGAGGTTCCCATCGGGCATGGAACGGTTCGCCCTCGGCTTCGGGCACGATCGCCCCGTGGCCGAGCTGGCCGCCCAGATCGGCGTGCGTCGTGTAAGTCATCGCGCCCGCGCCGGCGGCGTCAGCGGCAGGCCGGTGCCGATCATCGAATCGCGCGTCACCAGCGCCGCCAGCGCCGCTTCGTCGAGTGCCTCGGTGCCGGGCGGCCGCATCGGGATCACCAGGTAGCGAACCTCGGCGGTCGAATCCCAGACGCGGATCTCGGTCGACGCGGGCAGCGCGACGCCGAACTCGGCCAACACGCCGCGCGGATCGCGCACCGCCCGCGAGCGGTACGGCGCGCTCTTGTACCAGGTCGGCGGCAGGCCCAGCACCGGCCACGGATAGCAGCTGCACAGCGTGCACACCACCAGGTTGTGGCGCGCGGGCGTGTTCTCGACCGCGACCATGTGCTCGCCCTGCCGGCCGCCGTAGCCGAGCGACGCGATCGCGGCCGTCGCATCGCGGCGCAGCCAGTCGCGATAGGCGGCGTCGACCCACGCGTGCGCCACGACGCGGGCGCCGTTGCGCGGGCCGATGCGGGTCTGGTAGGTGTCGATCAGCGCGTCGAGCGCGGCCGGGTCGATGTAGCCCTTCTGGCCGAGCACGGTTTCGAGCGCGCGCACGCGCAGCTCCATCGGCGAGAGCTCGCTGTGGTCGGGGTCGTGGTCGTGGTCCTGCGCGGGCATCGCGGCGGTCTCCTGCAGGCGATGCGGCCGAGTCTAGGGCAGTTCTCACCCAGGTCGGCGATAGCCGTCGTCGATCCACGCGCGGGCGCTGGCCAGGTTCAGCTTGAAGCCTGCGGCCACCCGCACCTGCGCCAGTACGGCGCCGCCGGCATCGTGCGCGGCGAGCAGCGCATGCGGGTCGTCGTCGTCAGGTACGACGTCGAGCGTGACGCGGATGCGCCCTGCGGCGGCCATCACCAGCACCTCCTTGTGCAGCACCGCATGCAGATGCTGCTCATGCCGGCGCACGACCTCCGCGGCGGTCTTGACCAGCGTGTTGAACGCCGCGGCGTCCAGCGGCTTCGGGTTCTTCTTGTCGCGCCCCATCGTCCACGGCCCGACCAGCGCCGGCTCGGGCTCGCCGTGCCGGATCATCTCGACGGCCCAGCCTTCGTCGTCCTCGTTCTTGATCACGCGGGCGGTCCAGCCGTTGTCGCGCCACAGGCGGGGTTCCTTGATGGCGGTGGTGGGTTCGACTGCGTCGGGATCGGGGTTTTCGTTGAGCGTCATCGCTGCAATCTAACGCACGCGCCACGTGACAATGCGGACGTGACGCCATCGCACACCGCCGATTCCCGCTACGCCTGGACGCGCCTGGCCGTCACGCTGGCGCTGATGACGGTCGGCTCCAGCGTGATGTACGTGGTGTCGGTGGTGCTGCCGGCGGTGCAGGCCGAGTTCGGCGTCGCGCGCGCCGACGCCTCGCTGCCGTACACGCTGCTGATGATCGGCTTCGGCCTCGGCGGCATCGCGATGGGCAAGCTGGCCGACCGCTTCGGCGTGATGGTGCCGGTGCTGATCGGCGCCGGCGGCCTGGGCGCCGGCTTCATCGCTGCCGGCATGGCCAGCAGCCTGACGCGGCTTTGCGCTCGCGCATGGCCTGCTGCTCGGCCTGCTCGGCAGCTCGGCCACCTTCGCGCCGCTGGTGGCCGACACCTCGCTGTGGTTCGTGCGCCGGCGCGGCATCGCGGTGGCGATCTGCGCCAGCGGCAACTACCTGGCCGGCGCGGTCTGGCCGCCGATCGTGCAGCACTTCGTCGAGACCGCCGGCTGGCGCGCCACCTACATCGGCCTGGGCCTCTTCTGCGCGGTGACGATGCCGCTGCTGGCCTCGCTGATGCGGCAGCGGCCGCCGGCCGCGGTGGCCGCGGCGGCACCGGCGCGGCGGGCGAGCGCCGCGGTGCCGTCGACGCGGCCGTTCGGCCTGAGCCTGAACCAGGCCCAGGCGCTGCTGTGCGTGGCCGGCGTCGCCTGCTGCGTGGCGATGTCGATGCCGCAGGTGCACATCGTCGCCTACTGCGGCGACCTCGGCTACGGCGCCGCGCGCGGCGCCGAGATGCTGTCGCTGATGCTGGCCTGCGGCATCGTCAGCCGGCTCGTCTCGGGCCTGATCTGCGACCGCATCGGCGGCCTGCGCACCCTGCTGCTCGGCTCGGTGCTGCAGGGCATCGCGCTGCTGCTGTTCCTGCCGTTCGACGGCCTCGACGTCGCTGTACGTGATCTCGGCGCTGTTCGGCCTGTTCCAGGGCGGCATCGTGCCGAGCTACGCGATCATCGTGCGCGAGCACTTCCCGCCCGCCGAAGCCGGCGCGCGCGTCGGCACGGTGCTGATGGCCACGCTGTTCGGCATGGCGCTGGGCGGCTGGATGTCGGGCAAGGTCTTCGACCTGACCGGCTCGTACCACGCCGCCTTCCTCAACGGCATCGGCTGGAACCTGCTGAACCTGTCGATCGCGCTGCTGCTGCTGGGCCGGCTGCGCGGCGAGCGACGGCGTGTCGCTCGCGGCGTAGCCTGACCTCCCGGCGCCGGCCGACGAACGCCGTGCGGCCTAGCGACCGCCGCGCTGGCCGAAGCCGTCGTTGCGATCCTGCCAGTTCGGCACGCCGTCGCCGTCGCGGTCGTGGCGAGAGCCATCGCGGTGGTCGTAGCGGTTCGGCACGCCGTCGCCGTCGCGGTCCCAACGCGGGTTGTGGGCACGGTCCTGGCGGTTGGGGATGCCGTCGCCGTCGAGATCCCAACGCGGGTTGTAGACGCGGTCGTAGCGGTTCGGAATGCCGTCGCCGTCACGGTCCCAGCGCGTCGGCTGCTGGTAGGCATGGCGCGGGTAGCGCTGCACCGGCACCACTTGAACGGGTTGCGTGTACACCGGGTACGCCTGTCGAACCACCGGCACGCCGACCGGCGTGCCGATCGTCACCGACCATTGCACGTCGTCGCCACCGCGGGCCTGTGCCAGGCCGCTGGCCAATGCCCCGGCGAGAACCAATGTGCCGACGACAAGTTGCTTGCTGCTCATGGATCCAACTCCTTGGTTACGGGCGATCGGCACTGCGAAGGGTGCGGCGCCGCCCCCGCACAACGGCTGCGGGCCGGCCGACGTTCACGGGGTTCGTGTGAAGCCCAGGTAAAGCCGGCCCGGTACCGCGGGCCGCCGGCAAACCATTCAGGTGCGCGGCTGCCAGCGCGCGCAGTGGCGAGCGATGCGTTCGAACAGCAGATCGACGGTGACCGCCAGCAGGCCGACCACCAGCGCGCCCTGGATCACGTAGGCGGTATTGAAGCCGCTGAGGCCGACGATGATCGGCGAGCCCAGCGTCTTGGCGCCGACCGTGGAGGCGATGGTGGCGGTGCCGATGTTGATGATCACCGACGTGCGCACGCCCGCCAGCAACACCGGCAGGGCCAGCGGCAGCTCTACGCGCCACAGCGTCTGCCAGCCGCTCATGCCCAGGCCCGCGGCGGCGTCGCCGACAGCGCTGGGCACCGATTCGATGCCGGCGATGGTGCCGCGCACGACGGGCAGCAGGCCGTACAGCGCCAGCGCGATCAGCGCGGGCGCCGCGCCGAAACCGATCAGCGGCGCGGCGATCGCCAGCACCGCCACCGGCGGCACGGTCTGGCCGATCGCGATCAGGGTCTCGACCAGCGGCCGGAATTCGCGCCCGGCCGCGCGCGTGACGAAGAGGCCCGCCGCGACGCCGACGATCACCGCCACGCTGCTGGACAGCGCGACGATCTCCAGGTGCGACCCCAGCAGCGCGGCGAACGTGTCCTGCTCGTACAGCGGCCGATCGAGCGCCGGGAACGCGGCTGCGAACAACGGCTTCAGGCGGGCCATGCCGAACACCAGCAGCGCCAGCGCAGCCGCGGCCCACGACAGCGGCTCGCGAAGCAGGCCCGCGCGCAGGGACTTCATGCGTTGCGCCGCAGCAGATCGGCGAAGTGGATCGCGCCGACCGCGCGGCCCTGTGCGTCGGCGACCGGCAGCCGATCGCTGCGGCGCACGACGAACTCCGACAGCGCGTCGCGCAGGCTCATCGTGGCCGACACCGGTTCGCCATCGACGTGTTCGCCGGCGCGCAGGTGCTCGGCGACGGTCTGCAGCGCCAGCAGCCGCAGGCCCAGGTCGCTGCGGCCGACGAAGTCATGTACGAAGGGCGTCGCCGGGTGCGCGAGCAGCTGCGCCGGCGTGCCGGCCTGGACCAGGCGCCCTTGGTCGAGCAGCACGATGCGCGTGGCCAGGCGCAACGCCTCCTCGATGTCGTGCGTGACCATCACGATGGTCTTGCCGGACACCCGGTGGATGCGCGCCAGCTCCTGCTGCAGGGTCTGCCGCGTGATCGGGTCCAGGGCGCCGAACGGCTCGTCCATCAGCAGCACCTCGGGGTCGGCGGCGAGCGCGCGCGCCACGCCGACGCGCTGCTGCTGGCCGCCCGAGAGCTGGTGCGCGTAGCGCTGGCGGTACAGGCCCGGCTCGAGCCCGAGCAGGCTCAGCAATTCGTCGACGCGCGCGTCGATGCGCGCCTTCGGCCAGCCCAGCAACTCGGGCACGGTGGCCACGTTGCGCGCCACCGTCCAGTGAGGAAAGAGGCCGATCGACTGGATCGCGTAGCCCATGCGACGTCGCAGGTCCTCGGGCCGGAACGAACGGATCTCGTCGCCCTGGAACAGGATGCGGCCGCGATCGTGTTCGACCAGGCGATTGATCATCTTCAGCGTCGTCGATTTGCCCGAACCCGAGGCGCCGATCAGCACCACGAACTCGCCGCGCTCGATGGTCAACGACAGATCGTCGACGGCACGCGTCGCGCCGAACGATTTGCCGACCGCACGCAGTTCGATCACCGCGCGGGGCTTTCCAGCAGCGAGGTCAGCAGGGCGAGGCCGGCGTCGACCACGATCGCCAGCGCCACCACCGGCAGCACGCCGAGCAGCACCAGATCGAGCGCACTGCTCGCCAGGCCCTGGAACACCAGGGCGCCGAAACCGCCGGCGCCGATCAGCGCGGCCACCACCGCCAGCCCGACGACCTGCACCGTCGTCACGCGCAGCCCCGACAGCAGCACCGGCAACGCCAGCGGCAACTCGACGCGCCAGAACCGCTGGGCACGGCTCAAGCCCATGCCGGTGGCGGCTTCGATGACTGCAGCAGGGCACCTGGCGCAGGCCCGAGGCCGTGCCATGAACGATCGGCAGCAGCGCATACAGCGTCAGTGCGATAACAGCCGGCAGCAAGCCGATGCCCTGGATGCCCCACCCCGGCAACTCGCGAGCCAGCCACGCCAGCGGCGCGATCAGCAGGGCGAACAGCGCGATCGACGGCACCGTCTGGATGACGTTGAGCGCCGCGAACAGCGGCCGCGCGAGCCGCTCGCTGCGCGCCGCGGCCACCCCCAGCGGCACGCCGAGCAGCAGCGACGGCAGCAGCGTCGCGGCGACGATCTGCCCATGTCGAAGCGCAGCGGCGTGGAACACGTCACGCCGGTTGGCGTATTCCTTCAGCAGCGAGAGCTCGTCGAGCATGCCGGTGCCGAGCAATGCCAGCAGCGGCAGCAGCACCGCCGCATGCGCCAGCGTGCGCCCGCCGTGGGACAGCCGCAAGCGTTGCAACGCATCGGCCGCGGCCAGCCAGGCCAGGGCCACGAGCCACCAGAAGCCGCCGCCGAACGAAACGCGGGCGACGGCCGAGCCGCTGGCGGACTGCCCGGTGGCCACGTCACCCGCCAACCACACCAGGGCGGCCAGCAGCCACGAACCTGCTACCGCGACGACGTGCTGGACGCCGCGCGACGGCGGCGTGAACACCGCCGCGACCAGGACGGCGGCGGGCAGCAACAGCACGACGTGCCAACCGGCCAGCAGATCGGGCAGCGCAACGCCCCTGCCGGATAGCAGGCGGTTCGGTGCAAAGGTCAGGAAGTCCAGGCCGAGTGCGGCGGCCAGCGCCGCCGCCACCAGCACGAGCAGCACGCGGTTGCGCACGCAGCCGATGCCGCGGAGCCCGGTTGCCATCGCCAGTGCGGCCACTGGCGACGTGCTCACTTGATGAAGCCCTTGGCCTTCAGGTAAGCGGCGGCAACCTTCTTCGCGTCCTGGCCCTCGAGCGCGATCTGCGCGTTCAGGCGCTGCAGCGTCGCGGTGTCGAGCGACTTGAACAGCGGCGCGAGCAGCGGCGCGATCTTCGGCTGCCGGGCCAGCACGTCGGCGCGCACCACCGGCGCCGGGGCGTAGACCGGCTGCACGCCCTTGCTGTCGTCGAGGATCACCAAGCCGAGTGCGGCGACCGGGCCGTCGGTGCCGTAGGCCATCGCCGCATTGACGCCCGAGGTCTGTTCGGCCGCGGCCTTGATCGTCGCTGCGGTATCGCCGCCGGCCAGCAGCAGCAACTGGTCCTGCTTCAGCTTGAAGCCGTAGGCGGCCTGGAACGCCGGCAGCGCGTCGGGGCGCTCGGCGAACTCGGCCGATGCCGCGAGCTTGACCTTGCCGCCGGCCGTGACCCAGCGCCCGAAGTCCGCCAGCGACGTCAGCTTCTGGCTCGCCGCCACATCCTTGCGGATCGCGATGGCCCAGGTGTTGTTGGCCGGCGCCGGCGCCAGCCAGACCAGCTTGTGCTTCTCGAGGTCGAGCGCCTTGACGCGCTCGTACCCGGCCTGGAGATTCTTCCAGGCGGGGTTCTTCTCGTCGGCGTGGAAGAACGCGCCGTTGCCGGTGTACTCGGGATAGAGATCGATCTCGCCGGCCATCAACGCGCCGCGCACGATCTTGGTATTGCCGAGTTGAAGCTTGTTCTCGGTCTTGATGCCACCCGCCTCGAGCACCTGCACGATCAGGTTGCCGAGCAGCGAGCCCTCGGTGTCGATCTTCGAGCCGACGCGCACCGCCTGCGCCTGGGCTGCACCGGCGAGCAACAGCGCGAACGAGAACAGGGATGCACGCGCGGCGAACAGCCCCCCGCGCCATGAAAGAATGGAGTTCATGCGAGCCTCCGTGCGAACGTGGACCGAACCGTCGCGTCGGATGGTAGTCGCAGAGTGAACATCACAACAAGCGCGCGGATGGCCCGGCCATGAAGACCCTTTCGCTGCCCACCGGTGTCCCGATCCCCAGGCTGGGCCTGGGCACCTGGCGCCTGGGCGAGTCGCGCACGGGCCGCGCCGCCGACGTGGCCGCGGTGCGCAGCGCGATCGAGATCGGCTACCGCCTGATCGACACCGCCGAGATGTACGGCGAGGGCGGCGCCGAAGAGGTGGTCGGGCAGGCGGTGGCCGACGCGCTGCGCGCCGGCGACGTGCGCCGCGACGAGTTGTTCATCGTCAGCAAGGTCTACCCGCACAACGCCAGCCGCAAAGGCACGGTGCAAGCCTGCGAGCGCAGCCGCCGGCGGCTCGGGCTGGACCGGATCGATCTGTATCTGCTGCACTGGCGCGGCGAGCACCCGCTGGCCGACACGGTGGCCGCGATGCACGCGCTGGTCGCCGGTGGGCAGATCGCGCATTGGGGCGTCAGCAACTTCGATGTCGACGACATGGAAGAGTTGTTCGCGGCTGCTGCGCCGGACGGCGGCGACGCGCGGCGGGCGTGTGCGATGAACCAGGTGTACTTCTCGCTCGGCGAGCGCGGCGCCGCTTTCGGCCTGCTGCCCTGGCTGCGCGCGCACGGCATCCCGCTGATGGCCTACAGCCCGATCGACCAGGGCACGCTGGCCGGGCACAAGGCGCTGGCCGCGATCGGCGCGCCGCTGGGCCTCGCCGCCGCACAGTTGGCGCTGGCCTGGGTGGTGCAACAGCCCGGCGTGGTGGCGATTCCCAAGGCAGTCAAGCGCGAGCACCTGCGCGACAACCTCGCGGCGGCGAACGTCGAACTGAGCGCCGAAACACTGCGACTGATCGACCAGGCCTTCCCGCCGCCGCGGCGCAAGGCGCCGCTGGCGATGCTCTGAGACGGATTCGGGTTCGACCGCCGGTGATGCAGCATCGCATGCGATGAGTCGGTTTCGGTCATGTGGGTACCGTCGAGGGTGACTTGGCAAACGGCGGCTGCGCGCCAAGGACCGGGCATTCAACGATGAATGTTGGTGGGCCGCTCCCGACCCTAAGCTGTCCTGACACCGGCCGGAATCGACGTCACAAAACGGACGACGCATCGCGGCTGTCGATCTGCGTGGAGCAGAGCGACGGCGAAAGAACTGGCGCAAAAGGCCGGTCAGGACATCAGTCGGCGCGGATGTCGTTGGCTCGAAGCACCGGCTGCCAATACTGCTGTTCCCTGATGATCCGGGCCGCCAGGGCCAACGGCAGACTCGAGGCGGCGGTCATGCCGGCCTGTGCGAAGGCGGCCGACACCTCGGGGCGGGCAATTGCCTCCCGCAGTACCACCGACATGGCCTCGACAGTGGTCTTCGGCACCCGACCGGAGGCGAAAAAGGCGAACCACTCCTTGATGACGAGCTCGGCGTACCCCTGCTCGACGAATGACGGGACCTCGGGCAGGTAGGTGCTGCGCGCAGGTCCCGAGGTGGCGATCACCCGCGCGCGCCCGGCGGCATGGTGCTGTCGCAGCAAGCCTTCGGGCAGCGCGAGCGCAGCGATCTGGCCACCCAGCAGATCGGTCACCGCAGGCGGGCCGCCGGAATACGCCACATGCTGCCAGGCCACACCTGCCTGGCGGAACAGCATCGCCTCCAACAGGTGAGGCAGGGTCCCGGTGCCCGGCGAGCCGATGTTGGCGCGTTCCGGGTGCTTGCGGATCCAGGCGATGAAACCGGCAAGCGTCGTCACGTCCGCGGGCACCGCCGGGCCGATGGCCAGGCCGAGCAGCATCTCACTGGCCAGAGAGACGGGCTGCAGGTCGACCGCGGGGTCGTAAGCCAGCTTGGCGTAGAGGGGCGGGTAGACCGTGGCGATGGCGCCCTGCGCCAGCAGCAGCGTCGATCCGTCCGGGGCGGCGCCCTTCAGCGCACCGACACTGATCTGCCCGGCAGCGCCGGGCCGGTTGTCGACCACGGCACGCAGCCCGGCCGTGACGAACAGCTGATCGGCGACGGCACGGGCGATCAGGTCGGGGATGCTTCCGGCCGGTCCGCTGCAGAGAAAGTGCACCAGATCGCCGCGCGCCGCATCGGCGCGCTGACCGAACGAGAGGCTGGCCAGGGCGGCGAGCCCGCCGGCCCCAGTGCGCAGAAAGCGTCGGCGCTCGGCAGCAGGTCCGTGCGTGCGTAGGCACGCAGGGTCGTCTTGCATCGAACGGCTCACATCGTCTCCCCGTGGCGGCGTCCCGCCGTCAACAGCAGTTCGTTCGGCCCCGCCCATCCTTCGGGCGTGGTGAAGGTCATCAAGCGCTCGCGCATCTCGCTCCAGGCCGCGTCGACCGCGGCCGCATCGAGCCGTCCGAGGATCTGCAGGATCGGGCTCGCCGAATGGCGAACGAATTCGAGGTAGTGATCGACCGAGGGCAGGCGGAACACCGCATCGAGTGCGGTGGTCGCGACGTCGTGGAACCCGGCCGACTCGAATAGCGCGTCGATGCGGCCCGGCTGGCCCAGGCTGAGCAGCCCACCGGCGGCGAAGGGGTCGCGCGTCGGCAGACCCGCATGCTTCAGGGCCGTGGACATGAGGATCGTGAGGCACGGGTTCTTCTCAGGGCGTGAGAACACCATCGTGCAGACGCCACCGCCGGGCCGCAGCGCGCGATGAATCTCGCGCAAGCCCCGCAGCGGATCGGGAAAGAACATCAGCCCGAGCCGGCAAACCGCGGCGTCGAAGGAAGCCGCCGGCACACCGAGGTCTTCGCCGTCGGCGACCCGGGTCTCGACCTGGGCGAAGCCGGCGCGGGCTGCGTTGTCCCGCGCCAGCGCCACGATCGCCGGCGACAGGTCGGTGGCGAGCACGTAGCCCTGCGCACCCACCTGCTGCGCGATGGCGAGCGTCTGGTCGCCCGAGCCGGCGGCGACGTCGAGCACACGAGCGCCCGCGCTCACGCCGGCCATGCGGCACATGGCGTCCGTCGGCCCGTGCAGCCAGGTGCGGATGGCCGCGGTGTGCGCGTTCCAGCCTGCGGCCGCGGTGTCCCATTGGGCGCGCATACTTGCCTTGAAGGCTTGGCTGCTGCGGACGTAGTCGTCGGTCGATGAGTTCATGCGCCGAAGCTTAGGTACCGGCGCTTCGCGGCGTAAGGCGCAAAACTGCAGGACGGGGCCGCAATGACGCATAGCCCGATGGGCTTCGACTGGGACGATCTCAAGCATCTGCTGGCCGTCGCGCGACACGGCAGCACGTTGGCCGCCGGCCGCGCACTCGGCGTCGACCAGTCCACCGTGCAGCGACGCCTGGTCGAACTGGAGCGGCGCATCGGCCAGTCGCTCGTGCAACGCCAGCCGACCGGCTACCGCCTGACCGAGCTCGGCCAGGAGATGCTGCCCTTCGCCGAGGCCGTCGAGCGCTCGGTGCAGGCGTTCGAGCGACAGTTGCGCACGCTCGGCACCGAGACCGCCGGCGTGATCCGCGTGACCTGCCCCGAGCCGATCGTGAATCGCATCATGCAGGCCGGGCTGCTCGATCGCTTCCACGCCCGGCACCCCGCGCTGCGCGTGCAGTTCGTGATGAGCGACAAGTACATCGACCTCAACCAGGGCGACGCGGATGTCGCGCTGCGCTCGGGCGACACCGACGACGACGAACTGGTGGGCCGCAAGATCGGCGACTCCGTCTGGGCGGTCTACGCGAGCCGAACCTACATCGAGCGTCACGGCCAACCCGGGAGCATCGAGGAACTCGCCCAACATGCGTTGGTCGGCTTCGACGACACGATGGCCAAGCATCGCATCGCCCAATGGCTGCGCAAGGTGGCGCCGGATGCGCCGATGGCCGCACGCAGCAGCAGCGTTCTCGGCCTGATCTATTCGGTCAAGGCGGGCATCGGCATCGGGCCCCTGCCCTTGTCCCTTGGCGATGCGGAGCCCGATCTCGTGAGGGTGCTGGAGCCGGTAGCCGAGTTGTCGCGGATCTGGCGCCTGCTGACGACGCGCGAGTTGCGGCGCACGCCGCGTGTGTCCGCGTTCTTTGATTTCATCGTCGAGGAGATCGAGACCCTGCGGCCCGTCATCACGGGGTGAATCCGGCGCACCATTGACGCGTGCAAGGTCTGCGCAGCACGATGCGGTACGACAGTTGGCCGTACACGCTACGGTGCACGATCGAGCGCACTCGCAGCGTGGACTGCGAGGCCCGAAAGCCGACAGACTTCAATGACCGCTCATGGCCGTTATGAAGAGCTTTTCATAACGGCCATTATGAAAAGGTCGCAGTTATGAAGAGTTCGTTCGCCTGCGTGGCTGCTCACGCCTCGTACGGGAGGTAGCGCGGCGCGCCAGAACTACTCATAAGTTCGACGCTGCGTTTGGCGACACGTGCGGTGCCGACGCCGCGAGCCACGCGCAGTGTCGGCTCGTCAACGGCGCATCTTCACTGGGCAGCTGTGCTCCTGCTCCGCGCTCAGGCTCGTCATCGAGCCGCACTTGCAGTGCAGGCCGCCAAGCCCCGCACCGGCGAAATTATGTGAAGCAAATCAAGGCCGAAACGCCCGCCTGCCGAGGGGAAGGCGGCGTCCGCGCGACGGCCGCTTGTCATAACTGCGACCTTTTCATAATGGCCGGGTACTGCCCCGACACGGCGCGGGCTCGGAGTCGGTCAAACGCCACATTGCCGACGCTGGCGCCGCGTGCCCCGCGTGCGCAGCAGTGAGCCACGAGCGGGCCGCCACTCAGCCAGGCGGCTCGATGCTGCGGTACAGCGCCGCCGGCAGCTTGCAGATCGCGCACGTGCGCGCCGGCACGGCGTTGGTTGTCGAACCGCAGTTCTGGCAGATGAAGTAGCGGCCGGTCTTGGCATCGATCGTGCGCGCCACCGTCTCGAAGAAGGTGCCGGTCCAGCGCTGGATCTGGCGGATCTTGTCGCGGTGCTGCTTCTCGGAGCCCCAGGCGTAGTGCACCAGCGTCATCGCCTCCTCGTGGCCCTCGGGCGCGAGCTGCTCGAGCAGTTTCGGGTAGAAGGCCTCGATCGACGCGATCTCGCTGTCGGCGGCGCGCATCAGGTTCTCGCGCGTGGTGCCGGCACCGACTTCGGGCTTGGCGAGCGGCAGCAACTCGACGTTCAGCCGCGTCAGGATCTTGCCGAAGTTGGTGGCGTGCACCTGCTCCGACGCCGCGAACGCGGTGAACAGGTAGGCGATGCCGCGGTAGCCCTCCTGCTGCGCGCGGCGACCGTACTCGGTGTAGTGGTAGTAGACGCGGGTCTCGGTTTCGC
Source organism: uncultured beta proteobacterium (assembly GCA_963840805.1). Taxonomy (GTDB): domain Bacteria; phylum Pseudomonadota; class Gammaproteobacteria; order Burkholderiales; family Burkholderiaceae_C; genus CADEEN01. Next base: position 440,844 of record CAWJAJ010000017.1, read on the forward strand.
GCGCGCTCTGCATCGCGGCGATCGTGGCCGGATACGGCGCAGCATGCCCATCGCGCCAAGCCGCCAGCCCGGCCAGCAACCCCAGCGATTGCAGCATCCGGCGCCGCGACAGCGCTGGGCGGCAACCGGCGGCGAACGAGCATTGGCGACGCATGCGCACCTCCTGCGAAGGGGCATGCGCCGATTGGAGACCGGCGCAGCCGCGCACGCCATGAGCCAGCGCAAGGCAGGCGTCGAAAGCGCGCGGCGCAGCCGCTGCGCTTCAGGCTGCCGCGGCGGCCGGCCGGTCGCCGAGCGCGATATCGACCATCATCTCGTTGGCCAACGCCTCGAGTTCCTGCCGCAGCGCCTCCGACGACAGCGCGTTGGGCACCAGCAGGTGCGCACCGATCTTGAAGGTCTGCTTGCCCGACGCGCCGCCGACGATCTCGGTGTGGATCTGCTCGATGCTGATGCCGCGCTCGGCGAGGATGCGCGTCAGGTTGCTGACGATGCCCAGCCGGTCGTCGCCGACCAGCTCGAGTTCGAGGCCGCGCAATCCGGCGGGCGCACCGGCACCCTCGCTGGTGGCCACCACCACCCGCAGCCCCGACGTCGCCAGATCGCGCAGCGCGGCGGCCAACGGCTCGGCGTTCTCGCGCGGCACTTCCAGGTGCACCATGCCGGCGAATTCGCCGGCCAGGTTGGCCAGCCGGCTGGCGGCCCAGTTGGCGCCGAAGCGCAGCGCGCGGTCCGACAGCAGGCTCACGATGCCCGGCCGATCGGGCCCCATCACGGTGACGACGAGCGAGGTCGTCGGCGACGGGCTGGCCTCGGTCAGCACCACCGCGCGACGGATCATCGGCGCCTTGGTGGCATAGCGCACGTCCTGCGCTTTCGCCGGCAACTGACCATGCTGGTGGGCGTAGCGCACGACGCGGGCCAGCAGCTCCAGCCCCATCGGCGCCAGCGCACGCTCCCACAACTCGCGCGCGGTTTCGCCCTTGCCGACGAAGCACCAGTCCTGCGCCGCGATCGCGCCGGCGTCCCAGCCGTCGGCGAGGTGATAGACCGAGCCACCGGCGATCGCATCGCCCTGCAGGATCGTCCATTCCACCGCGGCGATGCCGCGGTGCCGCGGCAGCAGCGACGGGTGGTAGCCCACACCGCCCAGCCGCGAGCGGGCCAGCGCCTCGTTGCTGATGCGCGCGTGGGTGTGCGCGGCGACGATCAGGTCGGTGCCCTCGGCGATCGCGTCCGCCGGAACGACCTTCGGGTTCGCGAGCACGTGCACCTCGACCCCGGCGGCGCGGGCCGCCAATGCCAGCCGGTCATCGGCCGCCGGCACGACGACGCTCGTGAAGACCACGCCAGCCTCCTTGCGCAACGCCTCGAACACCGTGGCCCCGAAGTAGCGAGAGCCCACCAGAGCGCATTTCATCGAATCACTCCTCCATGCCACCGCGCATCGCGGCCCTCAAGTATGCGTACGAATGCCGGGTCCCACGCCGGGTGCGTGCCAGGTGCCGCCGCAAGCCCGGATGGCTCGGCCCGACCGGCTGTGCCATGCTGCACCGAACCCGTGAAACCGAAAGGACGCCCGTGATGAAGACCAAACCCCTGGCGACATGGACGGCTGCCGCCGCGCTGGCCGTGCTGCTGGCTGCGGCCCCCGCCGCCTGGGCACAAGCCTGGCCCGCCAAGCAGCCGATCAAGCTGGTGGCGGTGTTCCCGCCCGGCGGCTCGGTGGACCAGGTGGCGCGCATCCTCGCGCCCGCGCTGCAACAGCAACTGGGGCAGGCCGTGGTGGTCGACAACAAGGGCGGCGCGTCGGGCTCGATCGGCACCGGCGCGGTGGCCGCGTCGCCGCCCGATGGCTACACCTTCGCGGTGGTGTTCGACACCCACGGCGTCAACCCCGCGCTGATCCCGAACCTGCCGTTCGATACGCGCAAGGACCTGACGGCCGTCGCGCTGATCGGCACCGGCGCGATGGTGCTGGCCACGCACGCCGACACGCCGTACAAGACTTTCGCCGACGTGGTGGCCGCCGCCAAGGCCGCGCAGGGCGTGAGTTACGGCAGCATCGGCTCGGGCAGCCTCGGCCACCTGGCGATCACGCTGCTGGCCAAGAACGCGCAGCTCAACCTGGTGCACGTGCCGTACCGCGGCGGCGGCCCGCTGATGAACGACGCCATCGCCGGCCATGTGCCGCTGTCGATCGGCTCGGTGTTCCTGACCAAGCCGCACCTGGACAGCAAGCGCCTGCGCGCGCTGGCCGTGACCACCAGCAAGCGCTCGGCGAACCTGCCCGACGTGCCGACCGTCGCCGAGAGCGGCTTCGCGGGCTTCGACGCACCGGCCTGGTGGGCCGTGCTGGCGCCGGCGAAGACGCCGCCCGAGATCGTCAAGCGCATGAACGACGAGATCAACGCCGCGCTGAAGCTTCCCGACGTCGCCGCCAAGCTCGCCGGCCAGGGCATCGAGGTGCGCACCGGCACGCCGCAGGCGGCGCAGCAATTCATCGAAGGGCAGATCGACGTGTGGGCGAAGGTCGTGCGGGACAACGGCATCAAGGCCGATTGAGGTCGTCGGCGCGGTGGATCGTCGTCGCCTGCGGCCGCCGCTCGGTCGACGCGGCAGGGCACCTTCTTGCGCCGCATGCCCGGCGGCATCGCACCGAGCTTTGCGCGGTCGGCGGCGAGATCGACGTCGACGGGCTGGATGCAAACGGCCCGCCGAAGCGGGCCGTCGCTACCGATGGGCCAGGCCCTCAGGGCGTGAAGGCGAAGTTCGTCGTCACGTCACCTGTCAGCGTGATGTCGGCGAACTTGAGCGCGAAGCCGGGGGCGCTGGCCTCGAGCTTGTACAGGCCGGCGACCGGCGCATCGCTCGCGAAAGCGAACGTGAGGGCACCCGCCGCATAGGCCAGTCTGGCCGGCGCGCCGGCGGGCAAGGTCATGCTGTAGCCCCCCGTGGTGGCGTCGGCGGCGCTGTAGCCGGCGTCGATGGTCGGCCCGCCGCTGAGGGCCTGCATCGCGCGCACCGCTGCCCCCGTGTTGGGCGGGCTGCCGCTTGCGGTGACCACGCCCGATGCGACATGGCTGGCGGTCGAGATCGGCGTGTCGATGCGTGCCGCATCGCTGCCGATGACGGTGGTCGTGGCGTCGCCGACGGGCACACCGGTCATGACGGCATTGACACGCCCACTGGCGGTGATCACCAGATCGTAGCTGCCTGCGGGCACCGGATAGAGCGTGAAGCGCCCCGTCGCATCCGGCGGCGTCGCACGCACTGGCGCGCCGGCGATCTGCGCCGACACCGAAGCGCCGGCGGCGACCAGCGACGGATCGACGAAGCCGACGATGCGCTGGCCCGCGGTCGACACGATCGGTATCACCGACAGCACCGGCTTCAGCAGGTACTTGCCGGAGTTGCCGGCCTTGACGAACGACTTGCAGGCGTCGAAATCGATCGCGAAATCGACCACCTTGCCCGCCGGCACGGCGAGATTCACGTTCATCTTCAGGCCGCTCTGCTGGCCACTCGGCGTGGTCAGCGCGGTTTCGTCGCCGCCGCTGGGCTTGATCGAGTTGGCCAGCGTGCCGGCCGGTGAGCCTGGCGGCGGCGCACTGCCCAGCACCAGCCGCATTTGCGTGTAGGTGCCGGCCGGCAGCTCGGTCTGGCCGAGCGGCAGCAGGGTGCCGTTGTTCAACGTCAGCAGGTCCACGCGCTGCGGCGCCGCGAGCACCACGTCCGACCAGCCCGCGTCGCCGTCGCCGGCCGAGCCGCTCTGGTGCACACGCACCTTCTCGACGGTGACGAACACGTTGTCATAGCCGCAGGCCGGCGCGTCGGTGAGCGACAGGCGCAGCGTGCCCGTGCCGGGGTTGTCGTTGCCGCCACCGCCGCAGGCGGTGATCAGGGCAGCGGCGGCCAGCGCGGTGCCGGTCAAGGGCAGGAGAAGTCGTCGATTCATGGTCTGCAGGTCCTTTGCGAGATGCGTGATGGCAATACGGGAAGGCCATCCTGATCCGCCTCGATGCGCCCGGCTGTGCGGTGCCGCACGCGCGTGGCACCGCCACGCGCCGCGGCCAGGGCCCGCGGCGGCATTGGCCGACGCCGGATGGCGCAGATGTCCTACACGGCCGGGCAGCGTCGCCGGCTACCGTTGCCGTTGGGTCGACGCATTGCCGTGCGCTGCACAGCAGATCGCGCCATGAGACCCCGCACGCAGCTTGTCGGCTGCGGCGACCTCTCGCACCTGCAAAGGTACAAGGAACGAACATGACAACCAACTACGTGACTCGCGACAATTTCGGCATGTATGCCCGCAGCAGTGACGGTCCGGGCCCGGCGCTGATGGGCGCCAACACGCTGCTCGGCAACGACGTCTACAACAAGGACGGCGAGGATCTGGGCGACATCAAGGAGTTCATGATCGACATGGCGTCGGGCAAGGTCGCGTACGCCGTGCTGTCGTTCGGCGGCGTGCTGGGCCTGGGCGACAAGCTGTTCGCCGTGCCTTGGGCCGCGCTGAAGCTGGACACGGCGAACAAGCGCTTCACGCTCAACGTGCCGAAGGACGTTCTCAAGGGCGCCCCCGGCTTCAACCAGGACCGCTGGCCTTCGATGTCGGACAAGACCTGGGCCAGTGGGATCCATGAGTTCTACGGCACGCCTTACGGCGAATAGCGCTGCACGCGCCGGTCACGGCGCGGGCTGAGGCGTCCCGGCGGCCGGCGACTCGCGCGCCGGCCCCTCGTCGGCGACGCGCTTGCGGGTCGGCCGCCCGCCCAACAGGCCTTCCTGCTCGGGCAGCGTCTCGCCCATGCGGATGCCGTCGCTGCCGATGCTGTACGTGCGCAACTGGTCCGAGTGCGCGCTCGCCCGCACCTTGACGACGGCCATCACGCGCAACAGCCGGCTTTCGACCTCGATGTAGCGCTGCACGATGATCGCGTCCGTCAGGAACGCTGCGCCGTAGGGGCTGAAGCGCAGGTCGGTGTAGCGGTCTTCCAGTTCCGACGTCATCAGCACCGAGACGCCGGCGCGCGCCAGCGCGGTGACCAGCCCGAGCAGCGACTCGCGGAAGTCGGTGCGGAAGGTCGGCGCCAGCGCGAGTTCGAAGCCGCTGAGGGAATCGAGCACGACGCGGCTGGCCTTCAGGCGCCGCACCTCGGTCAGGATCAGCAGCACGATCTCGTCGATCGACAGGTCCGGCTCGCGGCTGTCGATCAGGCCCACCTGGTCGCGCGCGATCAGCTCGGCGAGCAGCGGGTTGCGTGCCCGGTTGGGGCGCTGCTCGAAGGCCGCCACCACACCGGTCTCGCCGCAGCGTGCGCCTTCGGCCAGGAAGGCCGCCGCGAGGATGCTCTTTCCCGACCCCGAAGGGCCGGCCACCAGCAACGAGTAACCGCGGGGCAAGCCGCCGCCCAGCATCTCGTCGAGCGCCGGCACGCCCATCAGCGCACGCGCGCCGAGTGCGGCCGTGTCGGGCATGGCGCTGCCCGCGGCCACCACCTGGGCCGGCGCGAAGACGCGGATGCCGGCCTCGTCGATGCGGAAGGTGTGCAGCCCCGGCAGGGTGGGCTGGCCGCGCATCTTCATGACCTCCATCTTGCGCACCATGGAGTTGCGCTGCACGCTCTGGCGCAGCCAGATCAGCCCGTCGGCCACCGTGAACACCGGGTTGGCGTCGGTTTCGGTGAAGTACTCGCCGATCAGGAAGGTGGTGGCCTGCCAGCTCGTCATCAGCATGCCGAGCTGCTGCACGAACTGCTGCAGTTTGCCGTGCCCGTTGCCCTCGACCGTGCTGGCGAGCACCACGGAACGGAACGAGTCGACGAAGACATATGCAGGACTGTGCGTCGTGACCGCTTCGACGATGCGCCGCAGCACCTGGTCCAGGTTGCCGGCCATGGCGTCTGCGGACAGGTTGATGAAGTGCACGCTGCGGTTGACCGCCTCGCTGTCGAAGAAGTCGTACTGCTGCTGGTAGCGCAGCATCTTCAGCGGCGGCTCGCCGAGCACCGTGAAGTAGATCGCCGGGCGCTGCGGCGTCGCCATCGCGAACATCATCTGGTGCGCCAGCGTGGTCTTGCCGCAGCCGGGCGGCCCGGCGATGAGGTTGAAGGAGAACTCCGGCAGCCCGCCGCCGAGCACGGCGTCCAGGCCCGGCACGCCGGTGGCCAGGCGGTTGATGATTACTTTGGTCATGCGGAGATGTCCTTCGCGGTCGGGCCGCCAGAAGAGTTCGTCCAGACGCAGCGGAGCAAGCGCTCGGTGAGCGATGAGCCGACCAGACTGGCCAGCAGGCCGTGGAACGTGTGCAAGAAGGCGTTGCCGCCGGCGGCGGCAACGGCGCTGCTCTGCCGTGCAAACGCGGTCTTCAGGGCCGTGGGATCCATCGACGACGGAGTGCCTTCATGCGGGGCCGTCACCCACGGGTGGGCCACAGCGGTGAGGTGAAGGCAGCGTCTGAACAGCGCCACCACGCCCTGCGGCCCGATGACGGGCGTCAGAGCGTCGTCGATCTCGCCCCAGATCGTGAAGATCGCATCGGCGATATGCGCCGCGTCGGCGCCGTCCTCGACGCGGCATGCCAGCGGTGCCGCCATTGGCTGGCCGTCCTGGCTTTGCAGTGGCATGGAACGTTGGCCGCTGGGTTCGAGATCACCGATGGTACGACTCCGGATCGAGAGGCCGGCCCGCCAGCGCGGCATGCACCATAGGCGCGGTCGGCCCATCGCCGCAAAGACTAACAGGCCACGCACAACGACTTCTGTTCGGCCGCGCACAGTGACGGGTACTTTCGCTGCTCGCGACCGGCCGGCGACGGCATGCCGTTCGGTGCGACGTTCGAACCCCGCGGGCACGCTGGCACACTGCGGCGAGTCATCGACGGCGGCCGACACCGCGACGCGACTCACCACGCATGTACTACGGGGAGAAGTTCAATGCCTTGACCCACCTCGTCGGGGCCGTCCTGGCGCTCGCCGGGACGGTCGTGCTCGTCGTGCTGGCGGCGTTGGGCGGTGACCCGTGGAAGGTGGTGGGGGTCTCGATCTACGGCCTGACGCTGGTACTTCTGTACAGCTTCTCGGTGCTCTACCACAGCCTGCGCGGGCGCGCCAAGAACGTGCTGCGCGAGCTCGACCATCAGAGCATCTACCTGCTCATCGCCGGCAGCTACACGCCGTTCTGCCTGGTCTCGCTGCGCGGGGCCTGGGGCTGGTCGCTGCTCGCGGTGGTGTGGGGGCTCGCGGTACTCGGTGGCCTGCAGGAGTTGCGGCCGAAGAACGAAGCGCGCGTCCTCTCGGTGGTGATCTACGTCGTGATGGGCTGGGTGGTCCTGGTGGCCTTGGTCCCCCTGCTGAAGGCGCTCGGGCCCGCCGGCTTCGCCTGGGTCGCGGCGGGCGGGCTGTTCTACACGGTGGGCATCGTCTTCTATGCGCTGGATGCCCGGCTCAGGCATGCGCATGGCGTCTGGCATCTGTTCGTGATGGCCGGCAGCGTGACCCACTACGTTGCGATCCTGCGCCATGTGGTGTTGGCCGCATAGCCGGATCAATCACGTCTCTGCGGTCGCGGCCAGCCACCGGCAACGGCGCTCCGCACCGCGTGATCCCACGCACCCGACGGACGCCCAGAGGCCCCTTCGTGTGCGCGCTGCGGCAGCGGCTCGGGTATGGTCGGTCGCGATGATGCCCGCCCTGCCTGCAGACACCCCTCGGATCGAGGCCGGCCGTGCCGCCGCGTGCTCGTCGATGCCGATAGCCGAATGGTCGTTGCTCGTCGGCGCGTTGCTGGTCTCGATGGTGCTGGCCGGGACGCTGCTCGGGCGGCTGCCGCTGAGCAGCGCGATGGTCTACCTCGGCTTGGGCTGGCTGCTGGGCCCTGCGGCGATGGACGTGCTGCGCCCCGACCCGCTGCAGCATGCCGCCGTGCTGGAGCGGCTGGCCGAGGTCGCGCTGCTGATCTCTTTGTTTGCCGTCGGCCTGCAACTGGGCGTGCCGCTGCGTGACCGCCGCTGGCGATTGCCGCTGCGGCTGGCGTTCGTTTCGATGGCGGCGATGGTCGCGATGGTGGCGGCGATCGGCGTCTGGCTGCTCGATCTGCCGCTGGGCGCCGCGGTGCTGCTCGGCGCCGTCCTGGCGCCGACCGACCCCGTGCTGGCCTCGGACGTGCCGGCCGATGCCGGGCCCAATCCCGACCGGCTGGGCTTCAGCCTGGCCGCCGAAGGCGGGCTCAACGATGGCGCGGCGTTTCCGTTCGTGATGTTGGGGCTGGGGTTGCTCGGTCTGCACGACATGGGCCCCGGCCTCGCGCGCTGGTGGAGCATCGAGCTGTTGTGGGCCACCGCGGGCGGCCTGCTGATCGGTGCGGTGCTCGGCGCAGCGACCGGGCGGCTCGTCGTCTACCTGCGCAGCCGCCACGATGAAGCGGTCGGGCTCGACGAGTTCCTCGGCATCGGCCTGGTCGCCATGGCCTACGGTGCCGCGCAGGTCAGCCTGGCCTCCGGCTTCCTGGCCGTCTTTGCCGCCGGCATGGCGCTGCAGCGCGTGCGCGAGCAGCCGCAGCCGCACACCCGCCCGCTGGACGCCACGGGCGGCCTGGAGGGGCATTCGTACGAGACCCTGGCGACGCATTCGCACCACGCGAGCGCCACCATGCACGACTCGGTGCAGGCCTTCAACAAGCAACTCGAGAAGCTGGCCGAGCTGGCCCTCGTGCTGGTGGTGGGCGCCATGTTGGCCTACGCCAGGCCGTTGCCGGCGGTGTGGTGGTTCGTGCCGCTGATGCTGCTGGTGCTGCGGCCCGCATCGGTGGTGGCAGCGATCGCCGGCGAAGGGCTGACCCAGCCGCAACGCGCGATGATTGCGTGGTTCGGCATTCGCGGCATCGGTTCGGTGTTCTACCTCCTGCTCGCGCTGCGTGCAGGCGTTGCCGGCGACGTCGCCGACACCCTGGTGTCACTGACGTTGTGGACGGTGGCCGCGTCGATCGTCGCGCACGGCTTGACCGCGCAGCCGTTGATGCGTCGCTACCTGGATTGGCGCACGCGCCGGCGCGCCAGACGCGCTTCCTGACGCCGTTGGCGCGTCAGATCTTGCGCCAACCGGCCTGCGTGTCCGCGAACGCGGGACGGTCGACCGCACTTTCGATCAGCAGGCGCCCGGCCGACCGCGTCGCACGCGCCGGCCCGATGGCCAGCAGCCCGGACGCCATGCGCGCGAACACGCGCACGGCGACGCGGGAGAGATGTCCGTGGACGGGCAGCATCAGCGTGGTGAAGGACGCTGCGCCGGCACCCGCGAACGGGTCAATGCGGCTTCTGATCCGTGGTGAACCACGCATCGCTGGCCTTGCGCTGCCACTCGGCCAGTTGCTTCTCGGCTTCGTCCTTGGCCACGCCGTAGCGCTCCTGGATCTTGCCGGCGAGCTGGTCGCGACGGCCGGCGACGACGTCGAGGTCGTCATCGGTCAGCTTGCCCCATTGCTCCTTGGCCCGGCCGGTCACTTGCTTCCAGTTGCCTTGAATTTGGTCCCAGTTCATATCGAACTCCTTGTTGGTTGCGGTGGGCCCTCGCGCGCGAGGACCCCTGTGAAAGCTCACGGGCGAATGGCGATTTCGTTCTTCACGTCCTTCACGCCTTCGACCCTGCGGGCGAGCGCCTCGGCGGTGCTCTTCTCGGTGGCGTCCTTGGCAAAGCCCGACAGCATCACGGTGCCCTTCATCGTCTCGACGCGGATGCTGGTGCCGGCGACGTCCTTGTTTTCGTAGAAGCGCGCCTTGACGGCGGTCGTGATCGCGGTGTCGTCGACGTAAGCGCCGACGGACTCCTGACCGCGCGTCACTGCACAGCCGGCGGTGGTGAGCAGGGCGATGGCCGTCACGGTGGCGGCGAGGGTGGTGCGGATGAACATGTTCAGACTCCTATCAAAGTGGATGTGGCTGGGGAAGCCAGGTGGTGATGAGCCCCACCATCCATGGGCTGGGAACGTTTTGCGGCCTCATTCGGCGAGCCAGTCCTTGAGTTCGTCGGCGTGCCCTTGCTCGTCGCTCAGGATGTCTTCGAGCAGGCGCCGCGTGGTGGCGTCCTTGTCGCCGATCAACGCGATGATCTGGCTGTAGGCCTCGATGGCCACGCGTTCGGCGATCAGGTTGGCCTTGATCATGGCCTTCAGGTCCGGCGCATCGTCGTACGCAGCGTGGCTGCGTCGCGTCAGCGAGTCGGGCGAGAAGTCGGGTTCGCCGCCGAGTTGCACGATGCGTTTGGCCAGCCGGTCCGCATGGCCCGACTCCTCGTTCGCGTGCACCAGAAACTCTTCGGCGATCTTCGGCGAGGCCAGTCCATCGGCGGTGAAGTGGTGGCGCTTGTAGCGCAGCACGCAGACCAACTCGGTGGCCAGCGAATCGTTGAGCAGCTGGATGATGTCCTGGCGCCACGGCCCGTAGCTGGGTGTCACGGCGCCCTGGTCGAGGCTGCGCCGCGCCGCGTCGAGGGCGGCACCGTCGAGCACCATGTGCACGTGGCCGGTCGCCGGCAGGGGCTTGACATTGCTGCGTTCGTTTCTGACGGCCATCGGAGCTCCAGGAAGGTAGGGGTTGGTTCGGCGCGGCCATCTGTCCGACCGCTACCGAAACTTTAGAAACACGCGTCGTCGGCGGCCATCGGCGCCGAAGACCTGCGCGTGTAGGACGCCGCCTCGCATGCATGTCGTTACCAAACGGCCGCGCCGCGCTGTGGTTCATCCAACAGACGCCGCCGAGGTCACCGTCCAATCTTGGTTCGACTTGCTGCATGCGCCGTCAACGGAGGCACCGATGAACCTTGCCGATATCCAACGCGTCTGGCACGACGCATTCCGCCCGCCCGTGGCCACCGACCGGCCGGCCGCGCATGGCGCATCGCCACCGCCGCATGGCGGCTCAGCGGCGCGATCGGTCAAATGGCGCCTGCTGGCGGCGCGGGAGCACGCGACGCCCGGCTTCATGACGCTGCGGGCCGTGCGCGACAACGGCCGCCTGGTCGACTTCGCGTGGGATTACGCCAGCGCCAGCGCCGTACGCTTGTTGAACCTCCACGGCCCCGAGCTGCGCGGCATGCGCCTGCGCGCGGTGCTGGGCCACGAGGCCGACCACCCGGCGTTGTTCGACCAGTACCGGCGCGTTGTCGACCATGGCGCCCGCCAGGCCATTCTGCAGGTGCACGTGGTCAATGGCGTCAACGACACCTTCCGCCATGGCGCGGTGCGCCTGGGCGACGGCGTTGCCGTCACGCTGACCAACCTGAGCGCCGTCAGGCGGGAGCGGGCGTTGCAGCTCGAGTTCACCGCGCAGCATGGCGTGACACCGGCGCGCTGACCGACACGCGCCGCGCCGCGGTTTCCGTGCGGCAGCGCACATGGCCTCGTGCCGCGCCGCGGTGCGAGTTGGCAAACGCCCACTCACGCGAGGTGTCCCGGCGAGTGTGCGCTGTCGAACAAACGCGGCATCGGCGCCTGCCTATACTTCGCGCAGACGCGGTGGACATGCGCCGTATCGGCCGTCCTCGACGCCGCACCCGCCTCGGAGTTCCACGATGGCCACGACTGCCACCGCCCCGCCCCGACAGAACCGCCTGCTCGCCGCGTTGCCCGACGCCGAGTGGCAACGCTGGCTGCCGCAATTGGAAGCGGTCGAGTTGCCGTTGGGTCAGGTGTTGTCGGAGTCCGGCAGCACGCAGAGCCACGTCTACTTCCCGACCACGGCGATCGTCTCGCTGCTGTACGTGATGGAGAACGGGGCCTCCGCCGAGATCGCCGTCGTCGGCAACGAAGGCATCGTCGGCATCTCGCTGTTCATGGGCGGCGAGTCGACGCCCGGCCGGGCCGTGGTGCAAAGCGCCGGCCAGGCCTATCGGCTGGCGGCGCAGGCGATCAAGGACGAGTTCAACCGCTCCGGCCCGGTGATGCATCTGCTGCTGCGCTACACGCAGGCGCTGATCACGCAGATGTCACAGACGGCGGTGTGCAACCGGCACCACACGCTGGACCAGCAACTGTGCCGCTGGCTGCTGCTGAGCCTGGACCGCCTGCGCGGCAACGAACTGGTGATGACGCAGGAGTTGATCGCCAACATGCTCGGCGTGCGCCGCGAAGGCGTGACCGAAGGTGCGCTGAAGTTGCAGCAGGCCGGGCTGATCCGCTACGCGCGCGGGCACATCACCGTGCTCGACCGCCCGGGGCTGGAAAAGCGTGCCTGCGAGTGCTACGGGGTGGTCAGGACCGAGTACGACCGGCTGCTGCCGGCCAAGCCGGCGACGTAGGACCGGGCCGACATCCGAAACACGCCGCCGCCGATACCTGGGGCAACGGCATGCCCGGATCATGGGATCTCGATAAGCGCAACGAGAACCCCATGCATACACGCCTCAGCCAAGCCTGCGATCCGCGACACAACCAGTTGCTCGCGTCACTGTCGGATGCCGACTGGCAGCGCTGGCAACCCCGCCTGGAGCCGGTCGATCTGCAACTCGGCCAGGTGTTGTGCGAGTCGGGCGACACGCCAGCCTATGTGGTCTTTCCGACCACGGCCATCGTCTCGCTGATGTACATGACACACGACGGGGCTTCGGCCGAGTTCGCCGTGGTGGGCAACGACGGTGTCGTCGGCATCTCGCTGTTCATGGGTGGCAACGCCACGCCCAGCCAGTCGGTGGTGCAGAGTGCGGGTCAGGGCTATCGGCTGCGCGCGCAGACGGTGAAGGACGAAGTCGACCGCGGTGGTCCGGTGCTCGCGATGCTGCTGCGCTACACCCAGGCGATGATCGCGCAAGTGGCGCAGACGGCCCTGTGCAACCGTTACCACTCGATCGACCAGCAGTTGTGCCGGCGCCTGCTGCTGAGCCTGGATCGGCTGCCTTCCGAGGACATGCAGATGACGCAGGAACTGGCGGCCAGCCTGCTCGGCGTGCGCCGCGAAGGCGTGACCGCCGCCGCGCTCAAGCTGCAGCACGCCGGCGTGATCCGCTACAGCCGCGGCCACATTGCCGTGCTCGACCGGCACCGCCTCGAGCAGCGCAGTTGCGAGTGCTACGCCGCGGCCAAGCGGGAATACCGCCGGCTGCTGCCGATGCAGCTCGCCGCCTGACGCGCGACGCTCATTGAGCGTCGCGCGCCGGCCCTGGCAGTCGTCGCCCAGCCTACTTCTTGTTGGGATCGACCTGGTTGCCGATCACGCCGCCGACGGCCGCGCCACCGACCGTGCCGGCCGTGCTGCCGCCGGTCAGCACGGCGCCGGCAACGCCGCCGATGGCCGCGCCGGTGGCGGTGTTCTTGTCACGCGTGGACATGCCACTGCAGGCGCCGAGCGACAACGCCAGCAAGGCCATTGCCGATACAGAGATCAAACGGGTCTTCATGAATTGCTCCTGGGGTGAAAGGCATTCGGGTGCCATGCCGCCCTTGTAGAGCCGTCGTCGGCAAGCGTCTGTGCGACGCAGCACCGAGGCGGCGGGCGATGCGCCGCTGCTCGCGCCCGATGCAATGAGGGTCGATCGCGCCTTGTGTGCGCTAGCAGACAGCCACGGCGATGCGGCCGTGCGCACACTCACACGAAGCGGATCGCTGCGGCGGGCCAGCCCGGCGCCTCAGCCCCGACACCCGCCAGACACCGGAGAGCCCCTGTTGGCCCCTGCCCAGAACGACCTGATCGAGTCACTGCCGCGCAGCGACCGGCTGCGCCTGCTGGCTGTGTGCGAGCCGGTCCAGTTGGTGCTGTCCGACGTGCTGTGCGAGCAAGGCGATGCCACGCGCCATGTCTACTTTCCCGTCGACGGCTTCATTTCGCTGGTGACGCTGATCGACGGCCGGGCCGGCCTCGAAGTCGGCATGATCGGCCGCGAAGGCATGCTCGGCGCGCAACTCGTGCTGGGCGTCGGCCGTGCGCCGCTGCGTGCGCTGGTGCAGGGTGCGGGCACGGCGTGGCGCGTCCCTGCGATTGCCTTCCGCCACGAACTCGCGCGCAGCCCGACGCTGCAACGCCAGCTCAACCGTTATCTGTACGTGCTGATGGCGCAACTGGCGGGCTCGGCCACCTGCCTGCGCTTTCACCTGATCGAGCAACGCCTGGCGCGCTGGCTGCTGATGAGCCACGACCGCGCTCACGCCGACCGCTTCCACGTGACCCACGAATTCCTCGCCTACATGCTCGGCGTGCGCCGTGTCGGCATCACGATGGCCGCAGGCGATCTGCAGCGCAACGGCCTGATCAGCTACCACCGCGGCGAACTCACCGTGCTCGACCGACGCGGGCTCGAAGCCGCAGCGTGCAGTTGCTACGCCGCCGATCGGCTGGCCTACGCCAGCATGCAGCGAAAAGCGCCTGACCACCCTCTCGTACAGCCGCTGCAGCCCGCTGCGGCATGACACGCTTGCGGCTGCCGTGACCGGGTGCACGACGTCGTCAGCGCCCGGCCCTTCGGATCAGCCTCGGCGCGCTGCCGCGCATCAACGCGCCTTGCCGCCGAACACCAGCAACACGCCGCCGATCGCGATCGCGGCCACGCCGGCCCAGACGGGGACGTTGACCGTTTCCTTGTCCTTGATCGACAACTCGATCGGTCCCAGCTTGGCCTGGGTGGTTTCCTTGGTGTAGCTGAAACTGCCGTACATCAATCCGAGAACGCCGGCGACGATCAGCGCAATGCCTGCCATCCTGATGCCGTTCATGGGGCCTCCTCCAGTGACAGCCGATCCGTGGACCGTCGGACGGCTCGGCTCGCCGTCCGACGCAAAGATCCGCAGCGGTCGCTACAAGCGCCGGCCTTGAATGACGCGGAACAACAGCACCACGACGGCCAGCACGAGCAGGACGTGAATGAACCCGCCCAGCGTGTACGAACTGACCAGGCCCAGCAGCCAGAGCACGACCAATACGACGATGATGGTCTCGAGCATTTCGTTTTCCCTTCTTCGATGTGCCGGAGTGGCGAGGCGGCGACGCGCCGGCGTACCCGCGCGGTCGCGGTCTCCGCTCCGGCCGGAGCGGATTCAGAGCATCACGGGCGGATGGCGATCTCGTTCTTGACCGACTTCACGCCGTTGACGCCGCGCGCAATGCTTTCCGCGGTGGTCTTTTCCGTGGCGTTCTTGGCGAAGCCGGACAACATCACCGTGCCGTTCAGCGTTTCGACGCGGATGCTGGCGGCGTCGACCGCCTTGTTCTCGATGAAGCGGCTCTTGATCTGGGTCGTGATGGTGGCGTCGTCGACGTAGGCGCCAACGGTTTCCTGGCCGCGCGTGACGGCGCAGCCCGCCGTGGTGAGCAGCGCAACGGCAGTGATGGTGGCGGCGAGAGCGGTGCGAATCAGCATGATGAACCTCCTGCGAAGATCGATGGGCGCCTGGATCGGCTCCGGAATGGAGTAGCCGATCGACTTCGATTGCATTCTGGAACCGCCGGCGCTGGGCCACTGTGCGCTAGCGCACCGAGGCCGACTGCAGATCGAGCGGTCGGTTGACTGCCGTCAAAGAATGCGCCGGGAAGGATCGCGGCGCGGCCGGCGCGTGAGATACAGGTGCCAGACCGCGAAGAACATCGCCGCGATCGCCGGCCCCAGCACGAAACCATTGATGCCGAACACCGCCATGCCGCCGAGGGTGGTGATCATGACCACGTAGTCGGGCATGCGCGTGTCCCGGCCCACCAGCAGCGGCCGCAGCAGGTTGTCGATCAATCCGATCACGAGCACGCCCCAGGCGGTCAGCGCCAGGCCCTGCCAGAGCGCACCGGTGACGAGCAGGTAGATCGCCACGGGCACCCACACCAGCGCGGCGCCGACGGCCGGCAGCAGCGACAGGAATGCCATCAGCACGCCCCACAGCAAGGCGGCACCGACGCCGAGGAACCAGAAGGCGAGGCCGCCCAGCGTGCCCTGGATCACTGCCACCAGCAGGTTGCCCCGGACCGTGGCGCGGATCACGGTGGTGAACTTGGCGATCAACTCCTGTTTGTCCGCAGGCCTCAGCGGTATCGCGCGCCGCACGACATGGACGATGCGGTCGCCATCCCGGATCAGGAAGAAGGCCAGGTACAGCGTGATGACGAGGCTGGCCACGAACTCGAAGGTGTCCTGGCCGAGGCTGAAGGCCTGCGTGGCGATGAACTGGCTGCCTTGTGCCAGTGCGGCATTCAGGCGCCGCTGCAGGGTGGCGAAGTCGACCAGCCCGAAGCGGTCGAGCATGGCCGTCAGCCACGCGGGCAGGGCGTCGAACACGCCGTGCAGATAGAGCACCGGATTGGACTCGCCCGATTGAATGCGCTGGTAGAGCAACCCGGCTTCGCGCGCCAGCGCCGCGGTGACGAGCGCGAACGGAAGAACGACGACGATCAGCGCGATCGCCATCGTCAGCAGCGCCGCCAGCGTGCGGCGGTGCCTGAGCTTCGGCAGCAGGCGCCGGTGCAGCGGTGCGAAGGTGAGCGCGATGATCAGAGCCCAGAGGATCGTGCCGTAGAACGGCAGCAGGACCCACCCGAGCGCGATCGTGACGGTGCCCAGCAACAGCAGCAGCGTCTTCTTCTCGAGCGACGCCGACGCGCCGTCTTCGTGGCGTTTCATCGCGGTTCTTCGGTGGCGCACATCGCAAGGTGGCACGCAGGCCAAGCCCGCGGGGGTTCAGACGACGGCACCGAACAGCGCGCCCACGCCGGCGGTGATGGCCATCGCCAGCGCACCCCAGAAGCTCACGCGCCACGCGCCCGCCAGAACGCCGGCGCCGCCGGCGCGGGCGGAGACGGCGCCCAACAGGGCCAGGAAGACCAGCGAGGTCGCGGCCACCCAGGCCATCAGTCCGCGATCGGGGGCCAGTGCGGTAACGGCCAGCGGCAGCGCCGCACCGACGGCAAAGCTGCCGGCCGACGCCAATGCAGCTTGCACCGGCCGCGCGCTGAGCGCGTCGGAGATGCCGAGTTCGTCGCGCGCGTGGGCGCCGACGGCGTCGTGCTTCGTCAGTTGCTCGGCCACCTGCTGCGCCAGGCCGGGCTCGAGACCGCGGGCCACGTAGATGGCGGTCAACTCACGCAGTTCCGCGGCGGGTTCCGCTTCGAGCTCGCCGCGCTCGCGCGCCAGGTCGGCTTTCTCGGTGTCGGACTGCGAGTGGACCGAAACGTACTCGCCGGCGGCCATCGCCATCGCGCCGGCGACGAGCCCGGCGACGCCCGTCACCAGAATGTTGCCGCGGCTGGCACTGGCTGCTGCAACGCCGATCACCAGACTGGCGGTCGAGACGATGCCGTCGTTGGCACCGAGCACGGCAGCACGCAACCAGCCGATGCGGTCGGTGCGATGGCGTTCGGCGTGGCGGCGCAGCGATGTCACGGTGCGTTGATTGTTGCCGTCTGCCGGCACGCCGGCTTGAGCCAGCGCAGTTCCCGGTCGCGATCGGGCAAGCGTCAACCAACACCCAGGCGCCGCAGCCGTGACCTGAGCGTCTCGATCTCCTCGAGCAGGTCGAGCACGAGGGCGGCGCCGGCCGCATTCAGTTCCAGGTCGCGCGTCAGGCGCAAGGCGGTCCGTGCGCGCTGCAGCGCACTGCCTTCGAAGTGCCACTGCGTGCTGTCGCTGCCCAGCGGTGTCAGCACGCCTTCGTGGATCAGCGACAGCAACGCGTCGCTGTCGCAACGGCAGGCACGGCACAGCTCGACGAGCGTGAAGCGGACCTCTTCTTCGACGACGACGCCCGGCGTCGCGGCGGGGTTCGTGTGGTTCATGGCGTCAGACCTCCAGCGCGTGGCGCGGATTGAAGCTGCCGAAGCTGCGGGCCAGCCCACGATAGGCTTCCTGGGCCGTGGCGGTGTCGGCCGGCGGCAGCGCGATCGACAGCACGACGTACAGGTCACCGGGCGGCGTGCCGGGCAGCCCCTGACCCTTCAGGCGAAGCCTGCGGCCTGCCATCGAGCCGGCCGGCACCGTCAGCTCGACGCTGCCATCGGGCGTCGGGGCCGACACGTGCGCACCGAGGGCGGCTTCCCAGGGTGCGACGGGCAGCTCGAGAACGACGTCGCGGCCGTCGACACGGAAGTGCGGGTGCGGCGCGATCTCGATCTCGAGGTACAGGTCGCCGGCCGGCGCCCCGCCATGGCCCGGTGCGCCCTGGCCGGCCAGGCGCAGGTGCTGCCCGCTGCGGATGCCCTTCGGGATGGTCACGTCCAGTTGCCGTTCCTGCAGCGTCACCTGCCCCCGCGCATCCCGCTGCGGCACGCGCAACGCGATCGTGCGGCGCGCGCCGCGATAGGCGTCCTGCAGGTCGATCTGCACCTTGGCATGGTGGTCGCCGCCGGCGCGCTGCTGCGCCGCCCGCGGGCCGCGCCCCCCGGCGGTACGGCGGCCGAACAGCGCCTCGAAGAAGGCGCTGTGATCGACGTCGGGGCCGGCGCCATCGTCGCCACCACTGAACTCGAAGCCGCTGTCCCATCCCGGCGGCGGGCTGAACTCCTGGCCCCGCTTGTAGCGCTCAGCGACGTCGTCGTAGGCGGCGCGCTTCTCGGCGTCGTTCAGCGCTTCGTAGGCTTCGGCGACTTCCTTGAACCGCGCCTCGGCATCCGGCTCCTTGCTGACGTCGGGGTGGTACTTGCGCGCCAGCTTGCGGTAGGCGCGCTTGATCGCGTCCTGAGGCGCCGCGCGATCGACGCCGAGCACGGCGTAGTAATCCTTGAACTCCATGCATTCCCCCACCGGTGGTGACCCACGCTGCCCGCCCGACCGCTGCGCTGGACGACGCCCTGTCGTCGCGGCGCGGCGGCCCGCCGTGTGCGAAGAATGCCAGGGCGCGGTGCCGTTGCGAAGGCGCCGGCGCCGGAGGTGACTAAGGCTTTTGCTTGCGGTTGTTGCCGTCGCTGTCCTCGGCGTCGCTGGCCTTCTTGTCGCTGGCCTTCTTGTCGCTGGCCTTGCGTGCCGCCGGCGCAGAGGCAGGCTCGCCCTTGCGCGCCGGCTCCTTGGGCGTTGCCGTCGCCGGCACCACAGGCTGCGCACGCGGCTCGGCCTTGCCTTGCGGGTCGGATCTGCCGCGTTGCGGCGCGGGTTCTGCGGCCGGGGGTGCCGGCGTGCGCGCGACGGGGGCAGGCGCGGGCTGGGCCTGCGGCGTGGGTGCCTGGGGTTCCGCCGCCGACGGCGCAGCCGGCCTTCCGCGCGGCTCGGCCTTGCCTTGCGCGTCCGGCTTGCCGCGCTGTGGCGCCGGTTCCGGGGCCGGCGCCGCCGGTGCGCGCACGACCGGGGCCGGCGCGGGGCTGGCCTGCGGCGTGGCCTCCCGGGCTGCTGCCGCTGGCAGCGCAGCAGCCTTGCCGCGCGGCTCGGCCTTGCCTGGCTGATCGGACTTGCCGCGCTGCTGCGGGGGTGCTACGGCGGGCGCCTCGCGCAGGGCCTGCGGCGCTTGTGGCGGCGCCGTCACCACCTTCACCACGGGCGCCGGCGCGGCCGCTGCGCGCTTCAGGTCCTTGCGCGCGCCTTCGTCGAGCGGCTGGCCCGGCTTGGCCGCCAGTTGCGGCTGTTGCGCGGCGAAGCCGACGTGCGCGGCAGGCGGCGCCGTGAGCGCGACAACGGGGCGCTCGAAGGCGCGGGCCGGCGGCTTGTCGCGCTGCGCGGCGGCACCGCGAACACTCTTCTCGGTCGGCGCCAACGGCGGCGCGATCGCCACCGGCGCGCCGGCGATCAACTCCTTCGACGCCCGCAACGCCACCTTCGACACCGGTTGCGACTGCACGAACGCGGCCGTCGGCACGGCGATGACGGCACCGGTCACCTGCCGGTTGGCGTAGACGACGTTGGTCACGTTGAGGTTGTTGTAGGTGTTGTTGATGATCGTGGTGTTGATCACCGTGTTGGTCTGGTTGACGTTCTCGAAGTAGCCGCGGCTGACCGGGTACGACGGGCGATAGACCTCGCGCGGCCCGAGCGGGAACCAGGCGACGCCGCCGACGTTGCCGCTGGAAATCGTGAGCTGGAAGTTGTTGCCGCCCACGAACACCACCAGCGCCGGGGCGTAGTACGCCCGCGTGCGCACGGGGCCGGGCACCCAGCCCCAGGTGCCGCTGAAGTTGGCCCAGCGCCCGTAATGCGAGACGGCATAGCCCCAGGGCGCATCGTCGATCCAGGTCCAGCCCCACGGGTCGACCCAGGCCCAATGCCCGTCGCTGTACGGCGCCCAGCCGGCGGCCACGCGATTCGGGGTCCAGACGTTGCCGTAGCTCGCGTCGATGCGCCAGCTGCCGTGGCTGTCGAGGTCCTGGTAGCCGACCACGTCGGGCGAGACATAGCGGGCGGAGACCGAACTGTCGTAGCGGCGGTCGCGGTCGCTGGCCCAGCGATCGAAGTCGTCCGGGCGCGGTGCGCCGATGGCTTCGTACTCGCGCAGGTCGGTGCCGGTGAAGCGATAGGGCTGCTGCGCGTCGATCACGTACGACGCGTTGTCGCCATACGCCTGGCCCTGCCCCTTGCGCATCACGATCGTCGTCTCGTCGCGGTCGGGATCGACGTCGATCCGGTACTCGCCGGGCTGGCGCAGCGTGAAGGCGAGATTGGGCGTGTCGACCTCGAACACCTGGTCGGACTCGACGCGACGCACGCGCACGTGCAAGGTGCCCTGCGTCAATTGCAGTTGCGTGATCTGGTCGTCGAGATTGAGAACCGAGACGCTGGTGCCGGCGTTCATGCGCACCATCGCGCCGCCGATCTGGATCTCGCTGCGTGCGCCCGCGTCGGCCCACAGGCGGTCGCCGGTGGTGAGCGGGCGGTTGATCGTGGCCTGGATCCAGTCGCTCTCGCCGGCAGGCGAGAAGCTGACCTGACCGCTCAGGTAGCCCAGGCGCGCCACGCGTGACGGCGGATCGGCGCTGGCCCAACCGCTGAAGGACAGCATCGCGACGCCGAAGACGAAGGCGAACGCCCGAAGGCGCCGAGGCGGCATGCGCATGATGATTCCTTGCCGGAGAGAACGACACGCTCGAATCGGACGGCGCCGCCATGCGACGGCGAGCGCGTCAT
Organism: uncultured beta proteobacterium; assembly: GCA_963840805.1. GTDB lineage: Bacteria > Pseudomonadota > Gammaproteobacteria > Burkholderiales > Burkholderiaceae_C > CADEEN01. The sequence continues at coordinate 461,849 of CAWJAJ010000017.1, forward strand.
CGAGAAGATCGTCAGCAGCCTACGCAGCGCTGCGCACGGGGTCTGTTCGATAGAGTACGGAAAGCACCCGTCGAGGTGCTGTGTTCGACAGCGCACCGAACGCCACGCCGCGTCAGGCTACGCTGCACGGTCGCGCCGCGCGTGCGGCGCGCGAAGGACGACCCATCAACCGCTTGTTGCCGATGCCGATGCTGCCCGACGCACCGAACCCCTTCGGACACGCCCGACCTCGCGTGGGCAGGGTGCGCGCGTGACGCTGCCATCGACCCCTGCGCACGCTGGCGCCGAGAGCGACGGCGTTGCAGCGCCCGCGACCGGCGCCGAGGCTGCCGCGTCCACGCCGGCCCATGCCGCGGCCGCGCGGGCGGCCGACGACGCCGCGACCGACGCCGCCCTGGCCTTGGCCGACGCCGCGGACGCGCCCCCGCTCGCACCGGCAAGCGAGGAGGCGAGCGTGCTGCTGAATGCGCCGGTCGACGTGCGCAGCGCCTCGCTGCTGGTGATCGCGGCCCTGGCCTGCCTGGTGGTGCTGCACTGGGCCAGCGCGGTGTTCGTGCCGCTGGTGCTGGGGTTGATGTTCAGCTATGCGCTGACGCCGCTGGTCAACCGCATGGTCCGCCTTCGCTTGCCGCGCGCGCTGGCCGCCGCGCTGCTGTTGATCGGCATCGTCGGCGGCACCGGCTGGATGGCCCACTCGCTCAGCGACGACGCGGCATCGATGATCGAGAGTCTGCCCGAGGCGGCGCAGAAGCTGCGCCAGGGCCTCGAGCGCCAGCGCCGGCAGGGATCGGCCGCGAGCCATCGACCAGGTGCAGAAGGCCGCCACCGAACTCGAGCGCGCCGCGGACGAAGGCGCCAGCGGCAGCCCGGCGCCGACCCGCGGCGTGACCAAGGTGCAGATCGAGAAACCGAAGCTTCAACGTCAAGGACTACCTCTGGCCCGGCACCTGGGTCTGGCGGCCGCCGTCGGCCAGGCCACCGTGGTGCTCTTCGTCACCTTCTTCCTGCTGGCGTCGGGCGATACCTTCCGGCGCAAGATGGTGAAGATCGCCGGCCCGACGTTCAGCCAGAAGAAGCTCACGCTGCAGGCGCTCGACGAGATCGACCTGCAGATCCAGCGCTACCTGCTGGTGCAGGTATTCACCAGTGCGGTGGTCGGCGTGATCACCTGGCTGGCGTTCCTGTGGATCGGCGTCGAGCGACGCCGCGGTCTGGGGCGTTGCTGCCTTCGTGCTCAACTTCATCCCGTACATCGGCAGCATCGTGGTGACCGGCGCATCGGCGCTGATGGGATTCGTGCAGTTCGGCGCGTTCGAGATGGGGCTGCTGACCGGCGGCGTTTCGCTGGTCATCCACAGCCTCGAGGGCTACATCCTCACGCCGTGGCTGACGGGCAAGGCCAGCCGCATGAACCCCGTGGCGGTGTTCGTCGGCGTGCTCGCCTGGGGCTGGCTGTGGGGCGTCTGGGGCTTGTTCCTGGGCGTACCGATCCTGATGGCGATCAAGGCGGTGTGCGATCGCGTCGACGACCTGAAAGCGGTGGGCGAGCTGCTCGGCGATTGACCGCCTTGCGCTTCACAGCGCCTGCTGGCGCCGCACTTCCACGCGTTTCATCTCGAGGTACTCGCCACGCTCGAGTTCGTGCAACTGCACCGGATAGCGCTCGACGCCGGTGAACCACGCATTCAGGCGCCTGTCGAGTTGCTGCGCCGCCGGCGCCGACAGCGCGCCGAGATAGGCGTCGATGGCGAGGTAGTAGCGCATCGTGTTGCGCTCGACCACACCGCGTGTGCTGCCGATGTAGATCGGTTGGCCGTCGGGCTGGTTGCCGACGACGCTGAAACCGACCTTGTCGCGCCCGATCGTCGCCAGGTAACCCTGCATCGCCACACGCGCCGCCAGGCCGTAGTCGTACGAATACGACAGGTGCAGGAAGCTGCGTCCGGCATCGAGGGCCACCGCTTCGAGCACGATGCGGTAGCGGCTCGTGCCCAGCGGCCCTTCCTCTGCGTTCAGCACCACCTGCAGGTAGTCGGGCCGGCTCGCCGCCACCTTGTAGGCAAACTCGACGCGGTAGGCATCGGCCAGCGACTGGTCGAACTTGCGCCCGATGGCCAGCCCGAGCGTGTCGCCCGCGCTCGGCGCACCGGCGCGGCATTGCTTGACGTTCAGGTGCAGGATCAGGATGTCGCACCAATGGTCGGTGCCCTGCAATGCCGCGCCGACCACGGCAAAGGGCTGTTCGATGCGCGCGAAGATCTCGCCCTTCAGGCTGCCCGAACTCTCGCTCGACACGAGATGCAGCGGGCGCTGGAAGGGGTTGCTGAGCAACGATTCGAGCAGCGCCACGTGGCGCGCCTTCAGCGACGCCGCGTCCTGCGCCTGCGCCAGCGGCACGGCGGCCAGCACGCAACACATCGCCAGCCGAAGCAGGCGGCGGCACGCGGCGACAGGACGGATGCTCATGGGTCGTTCCTTGTGAAGACACGGAGTCGGGGAAAAGCGACGCTATCCGGCCGCTGGCGGCTTGTCTGTGGGCTAGCCGACACGGCAACCCATGTAGGACATTGGCTGCAGAGGCACGCCATCTCCGCCGACAGGCGCAAGCGCCACGCGCCGACTGCGCAGAACGCCTGTGGCCTCCACACTGTTGACAGCCATCAACGCTCGAAGGCTTGAGAGTCCGCGATGATCACCTCAGTTCCCACCCGTGCGCCGGTATGCCAGGTTCGATGCCTGTCGCTTCGCGCGCAGTCCTGCGCGCCGGCATTGCGCTGTGTCGCGCCTCACGCCACCGGCGCATGCCCTGACCCTCGGGACTTGCGATGAGCCGTTCGTTGCCGATGGCCGCGCTTCTCGCCGGGCTTGCGCTGGCCGCTTGCGACCGCCCCACCGCCATCGACAGTCGCGCGTCCGCCACCGCGTCGGGGCCGTCGGGTGACGGCCTCAGGGTCGGCGCGCCGCCGCCGGCGGCTTCGGGGCCGGCCAGTTCGATCTACTCGATCACTTCGCCGAGGAACAGCCCATGAGCTGGGCATCGATCGTGTTGCTCGTGCTGAACCTGCTGCTGATCGGCGTCTTTCAAGCAAGTCGCATGGCGCGCGATGGCCCGGGCGACGCGGGGGCCGATCGGCGCAGGCGGTGATCGCCCGCGCCGGCCGATGACGGTAGGAGCCCGCATGCGCAAGAAGGTCCGCGCTCCTGTTCAACCGGCCCGGCCGGGGGCGCGGGCCGGCAAGACCCCGATGGCCATCGCGCCCCGCCTGGCTGTCGTTGCCGCAGCCGTGCTGCTGGCCTGCCTGGCGGGGGTGGCGGTGGGCGAGTGGCTCGGCTGGCCGTTCCTCGCCGCGCCCTTGCAGCGCCAGCTGTCGCAGCGGCTGGAGCGCCGCATCAGCTTCGCTGCTGCCGGCGCCGAGGCGTCGCCGACGACGGCGTTCCGCATCCGTTTCGTCGGCGGCGTGCGTCTGGTCGCACCGCAGCTCGAGGTCGCCGCGCCGGCGTGGAGCACGGCGCCGCACCTGTTGCTGGCCCACGATGTCGAGCTCCGCTTGCGCTACACCGACCTCTGGCGCGCCGCTCATGGGCAGGCGCTGCGAATCCATTCGCTGCGCGCCGCGACGCTGGACGCTCACCTCGAACGGCTGGCGGACGGACGCATGTCCTGGCAATTGCAGCCGATGCCCGCCGGGCAAGCTGCGCCGCCCGTGCTGGTGCCGTCGTTCGGACAACTGCAAGTCGCCGACGGCACCGTGCGTTATCGCGACGTGCCAACGGCCATCGATGCGCAGGCGCGCTGGTCGCTGGTCGGCGCTGCGTCGCAGGCCGCCGCGCCCGCCGCTGCTGCCAGCCGTTCGCCCTCGACGATCGCCCGGCCGCTCAGCGTGTTGACGCTGAGCGCGACGGGCCACTACCGCGGCCAGCCGCTGAAGATCGAACTGTCCTCTGCGGGCGCGATGCCGGGCACGCCCGGTGTGTCACGGGCCGCGCCGGCGACGTTGACGCTGGAGGCCACGGTCGGTCACGCCTCGGTGGTCTTCGACGGCAGCGTCGAGGACGTGCTGCGCCTCGGCGGGCTCGACGGCAGCTTCCGCATGACCGGCCCGTCGCTGGCCGCCGTGGGCGACCCGGTGGGCGTGACGCTGCCCACCACCGCGGCCTTTCGCGCCGATGGCGTGGTCCACAGGCAGGGCGACACCTGGTCGGCCCGCATCGACAGCGCCAGCGTCGGCAGCAGCCGTCTGAGTGGCGACCTGGTCTACGAGGCCGGCCGCAACGTACCGTTGCTGTCGGGCCGGCTCGCCGGCGGCCGGCTGGCGCTGGTCGACCTCGGTCCGGTGGTGGGCACGACACCGGCCGTCGCGGCATCGCCGATGGCATCGGCATCGGCATCGGCATCGGCGTCCGCGCCCGGGCCGGCGCGGCTGGCGAATTCGGCCCGCAGCAAGGGCAAGGTTCTGCCCGACCGCCCGTTCGACTTGCCTGCATTGCGGGCCATGGATGCCAAGGTGTCGATCGACATCGGCGAGGTCGATCTGCACAGCCAGTTCCTCGAACCGCTGCGGCCGTTGCGTGGCGAGTTGCACCTGGCGGGCGGCGTACTGACCTTGAAGGGCCTCGACGCGCGCACCGGCCAGGGCCAGCTCAAGGGTGAGCTGGCTCTCGACGGGCGCGGATCGCAGGCGCTGTTGACGACGGACCTGCGCTGGGACGGCGTGCAGCTCGAAAGCTGGCTCCGTCTGCCGCGCGCAGAGGGTGCGCCGCCCGTCGTCTCGGGACGGCTGATCGGCCGCGCGACCCTGTCGGGGCGGGGGCGATCCACCGCCGAAATCCTCGCCAGCCTGGACGGGAAGGCACGCACCGAGCTGCAGGGCGGCGCCGTGTCGCAGAAGGCCATCGAATGGGCCGGCATGGATCTGGCCCAGAGCCTGGGCTTGATGGCAACGGGCGACAAACTGCTGCCGGTGCGCTGCGCGGTGGCCGACCTGGTCGCCGAAGGCGGCGTGTTCCGCCCGCACGTGTTCGTGCTGGACACGGCCAACTCCACCATCTGGATCGACGGCTCGCTGTCGCTGGCCACCGAGACGATGGACCTGCGCGCCGTGGTCAGCCCCAGCGGCTTCAGCCCGCTCGCCCTGCGCACGCCGCTGCGCGTGCGCGGCAGCTTCGCCCATCCCGTGGTGTCGATCGAAAAAGGGTCGATCGGTCGGAAGGTCGCGAGGTCGCTGCTGCTGGCCCTGGTGAACCCGCTGGCGGCGCTGATTCCACTCGTCGATCAGGGCGACGCCGAGGCGGCCGCGCGCGGCGCGGCGGGCTGCAAGAGCCTGATGCAGCGGGTGCCGGTCAAGCCCGCGGCGGTTGCCGCGCCGCGCTGACTTTCGTCACCTGTCGTCCTACGCCAATCTCGGGATCGGCTGACAGACGGTGCCCGCGCAGCGATCCAGACTGACCCCGCGCACCGCGTTCCGATGCGCAACGCCATGGTCGCCACGCACCTCCTGCCGTCATCGCGCGCATCGACCGCGGTCGCCGCGCTGCGTGCGCTGACTGGCGGGCTGTTGCTGGCCTGCCTGTGCGACGTGGCGGCGCAGGAATCGCTGGTGCGGGAGACCGTCGCCGCCGGTGTGGCGCTGGCTGCGGCGAGCAACGCGGCAGCCGCACCGCCATCCGACGAACTCACCGCCCTGCGCAGCCGCCTGCAGGCACCCGCGGTGCCGCTGTCCAGCCTGAACGCGCGCGCACTGAACGAGAGCGTCGGCGCCGGCCGTCGCGTCTGGTTCTCGCACGGCCGTGTCGACGTCGGTGTCGGCGTCGACAACCTGCGCTACGAATTGCCGCCAGCCCGCGATCTCGACGATCTGCCGCCGGCGGTGGTCGGCGCGGTGCCGGCGTTGACGGTGGGTGTGCGCTACCGCCTGTCCGACGCTCATGCGGTGTTCGCCGGCGCTTATGGCGCGCGCGGCCTGGCCACCGACCCGTCGATTCCGCTGTACGCCGCCAAGGTCGGCGTCGAGTGGCGGCCGGCGAAATCGAGGCTCGGACTCGAGCACGGCGCCATCGGCATGCACTTCGACTCGGGCTACAAGCTGTCGCTGAAGGTGCGCCATGGCGGACCGACCATGTACCTGCGCGGCCAGTTCTGATGCCATTCATCAAGTGGAGCGGAGGTCGCCTGTGGCAATTTCGTCGTTGTGTTCGCCACCGCACCGTCTTCCGCGGGGTCGGCCCCTACCCTGATGGAGCACCTGCTGTGTCTTGCCGATTGCCGCGGATCTCGCGCCGATGTCTTGCAGCGCTGGGTGGCAAGTTTTCTCACTCTACAAGGATTCCCCCATGAACCAATCGATGCTGATCGCTGCGCTGTTCGCAGCACTGAGCCTGGCCGCTTGTGACAAGCCCACCGTGGTCAACGTACCCGCGCCGGCCGCCGTGCCTGGCCCTGCGGGTGCCACCGGCGCCACGGGTGCCACCGGCGCCACCGGCAGCCAAGGCAGCACGGGCTACACCGGCGACACGGGCAGCACAGGCAGCACCGGTGCCACCGGCAAGACTGGCGGCGATACCACGGTAATCGTGGTCACGCCCCCGGCGTCTGCGCCGGCGAACTGAGTCCCCTTCACCACAACCTCGAGGAGAGAACCATGGGCCTGGGAACCATCCTGTTGATCGTCCTGATCCTGATGCTGGTCGGTGCCTTGCCGACCTGGGGGCACAGCAAGAGCTGGGGCTACGCGCCCAGCGGCGGCCTCGGTCTGGTGCTCATCATCGTCATCGTGCTGCTGTTGATGGGACGCTTGTAAGGCGACGGCCGTGAGCTCGCTGGTGCAGCGCACGGCGCTGACGCGCCGGCCCCGGCGCATGCGTCATTGGCTGGCGCTGCTGGTGCTCGGCATCGCCGGCTTCGGCGGCTGCAGCAGCCTGCCGACGATCGTGCCCGACCTGGCCCGAACACCAGGCCCGCCGGCCCAGCTCGAAGGCGCGCGCGGCCCGCTGTCGGCGGCGCAGAGCAAGGCCATCCTCGCCGGGCTGGCCAGCCGCGGCCAGCCCACCGACATCTTCGAGCGCCACCTCGCGCTCGAAGAGGCGATCGTCGGCAGCCCGCTGACCACCGGCAACGACGTGCTGCTGCTGCAGGACGGGCCGGCCACCTACCGCGCGATGCTGGCGGCCATCGAGGCCGCGCGCGACCACATCAACATGGAGACCTACATCCTCGACGACGATGAGGTCGGCCAGCGCTTCGCGCAGGCGCTGATGGCCAAGCAGCAGCAGGGCGTGCAGGTCAACCTGATCCGTGACAGCGCCGGCACCAGCGCCACCCCGCCGGCCTTCTTCGAGACGCTGGCCGCGAGCGGCATCCGGGTGCTCGAGTTCAACCCGCTCAACCCCTTGCTGGCACGCAAGGCCTGGGAGCTGAACCAGCGCGACCACCGCAAGCTGCTGATCGTCGACGGCCGCACCGCGTTCCTCGGCGGCATCAACATCAGCAGCGTCTACTCCGGCGGCTCGTTCAGCCAGAAGTCGCGCGCCCGACCCGACGGCAGCCCGGCCTGGCGCGACACCGACCTGCAACTGCGCGGGCCGGTGGTTGCCGAACTGCAGAAGCTGTTCATCGCCACGTGGCAGGCGCAGAAGGGCACCCCGCTCGCGTCCAAGGCGTACTTCCCGCCGCCCGAGAACGCCGGCCGGCAGGTGGTGCGCGCGATCGGCAGCTCGCCCGAGGAGCCGTTCAGCCTGATCTATGCGACGCTGCTGTCGGCCATCGGCAGCGCCGAGACCAGCGTGCACCTGACCAACGCCTACTTCGCGCCCGATCCGCAGTTGCTCGCCGCGCTCGAGGCCGCCGCCGGCCGCGGCGTCGATGTGCAGCTGATCCTGCCCAGCCAGACCGATTCCTGGCTGGTCTTCCACGCCGGGCGCAACTACTACGAACGGCTGCTGCGCGCGGGCGTGAAGATCGCCGAGCGGCGCGGCGTGATCCTGCATTCCAAGGTCGCGTTGATCGACGGCGTGTGGGCCACCGTCGGCTCGACCAACCTCGACTGGCGCAGCTTCCTGCACAACCATGAGTTGAACGCCGTGGTGCTGGGCAGCGAGTTCGGCAGCCAGGTGCAGGCGATGTTCGCCCGCGACCTGGCGGCGTCGGATGCGATCACGCTGGAGCGCTGGCAGCAGCGTTCGCTCGACTTGCGCATCAAGGAGCTGTTCGCCCGCGCCTGGGAATACTGGCTGTAGTCGCGCGTCTGCGCGGTCAGGGCGTGGCGGGCGGATCCGGTGGGCGCCGCTGCTGCTGCTCCAGCGCCGTCATCAGCAATTGCGGCAACAGCCCCGCGAACAGGGCTGGCTTGAAGCCCCAGCGCCAGGGGCGGCCCCAGACGATCAGGCCGCCGACCAGCGCCGCGCCCAGCACCAGGCCCCAGGGATGGCGCTGGGCCACCGGTCGCACGACCGCCTTGGCGGCATCGGCGGCGACCATCGTGGCGACGTGCAGCGGATGCCGCACCCACCACTTGGACACCGCCTCGATCACGATGGCGACGGCGGGGATCGATCTCAGGCTGTCGAGCCAGCCGGCGGCGGGCTGCTCTGCCGGCGAGCCCGCGTCCGCGCGCGCAGCGGCTGCCGGGTCGTGCATCGCCTGGCGCAATCGCTCGCGCGAAAGCGCCAGCCGTGCCGGAGGCGGCAGTACCGCGCTCACGGGGCACCTTGCGCGATCATGCGGCCGCCACTTCGCGCAGCATCGCGATGTCGGCCTTCACCTGCTGGCGGAGGTCGGCGAAGGCATCGTGCGGGCCGCTCCGCTGCGCGGCGACGAGGCAGCCGGCCGCGGCGGCCAGGGGCAGCAGCGGCACGACGATCAGGGCCCACGCCGCCTGCGCCGGCAATGCCGGCAGCGCGGCCCACAGCATCAGCGCCACGCCCGCCAGCGCCAGGGCGACCGACAGGCCGCACAGCGCCAGGGCGTGGAGCAGCGTGGTTCGCGTCCAGCGTGCCGACACCTGGTCGATCTCGACGGCCACCAGCGCGGCATAAGCCTCGGCATGGTCGGCCAGCAACTGCGGCCGGCTCGCGATCAGGTGAAACAGCGGGTGCATCGGCAACCTCACGCGAGGACAGCGCGCGGGGCCGAGGCCGCCGCGCGCTGCCGCTGCGCCAACTCAACCGGGGTGGCGTGAACGGCTCAGCAGCGTGATCAACGCCATCAATGCGGCGCCGGTCGCGGCCGCGATCAGCATCGCCTTGACCGGCTCGTCCTTGATGTAGGCCACCGTGTTGTCGGACACGTGATGGGCCTTCTCGCGCCACTGCTGCGAGGTGTCGCGCACGGCGTCGACACCCCGCTGCGCCAGAGCGCCGGCCCGCTCGCTGGCCCGGTCGAGCAACGGCGAGGCCTCGTGACGGAGGTCCTGCACGCGCACGGCCAGGTGGTCCAGCGTCTCGTTGGCGACGCGCTGCGTCGACTTGATGACGTTGTCGGCCGACTGCGCGGCCTGGTCGGCGAGGTTGCCGGAGGGTTCGAAAGGCTTGGTGGTGATCATGTCGTCTTCTCGGAGTTGCGGGGGGGTGGAACCGGGGCGTGCTGGGCTCAACCCTTCTTGACCAGTCCGAACAGGAAGGTGGCCACGGCGAGGATGACGAAGATGAAGAAGAGGATCTTGCCGATGCCCACGGCGCTGGCGGCGATGCCGCCGAAGCCGAACAGCGCGGCGATCAAGGCGATGACGAAGAACACGATGGCGTAGTGCAGCATGGTGATGCTCCTGGGTCGGTGAGCCAATGAACGGTCGCTGCGCGCGGGACAGGTCCCGCAGCGCCGCGGTGAATACAGTGTCGGCGCCGGCGCATGCCGCGGCGATAGGCGTGGTCGCCGCCGCGCTGTCGGGCGAGCGAGCAAGCCGGCGTAGGACGGCGCTGACTACGCCGATACGGGTGCCGCGGCCGGCAGCGTCACGCGGATCGTCGTGCCTTGCCCCGGTGCGGACACCACGGCCAGCCTGCCGCGTTCGGCCTCGACGCGATAGCGCATGCCGAGCAGTCCGTACGCGGACGCTGTCGGCGTGCGGGCGTCGAAGCCGACGCCATCGTCGCGCACCGAGACCTCGACCTGGCCGTCGCGCGCGGCCAGGCTGATCCAGGCCTGTTTCGCCTTGGCGTACTTGGCGATGTTGGTGACGGCTTCCTGCACCACGCGATAGATCACCAACTCGGCACGCGCGGCCAGCGTGGTGGGCGCCAACTCGCAGTGCACTTCGACGCCCGACTGCGCCGTGAACTCGCGCGCCAGGATCTCGAGCGTCGGCACCAGCCCCAGGTTGGCGAGCGTCGACGGCCGCAAGTCCTCGATGATGCGGCGGCCGAGCGCAATGCTGTTGTTGAGCGTTTCGACCAGATGGGCCAGCCGCTCCAGCGCCTCGGGCGACGCACTGCCGATGCGCGAGCGGATGCGCGCCGCGTCGAGCTTGGCCGAGGTCAGCAGCGAGCCCAGTTCGTCGTGCAGGTTGCGTGCCAGGCGATTGCGTTCGTCTTCGCGTGCGGTCTGCAGGTACTGGGTCAGGTCGGTCAGTTGTGCCGTGCGCTGTCTGACCTCGACCTCCAGGTGGTCGCGTTCCAACTGGATCGCTTCCTTCAGTACCTGCTGGTGCTTCTCGATCGCGAAGTTCTGTCGCAGGTAGAGGAACAAGGCCAGCAGACTGATGCCGGCCAGCGCCCCCACGCCGATGCGGCTGATCATCAGGGTGCGGTAGATGTTGTCCCGGCCTGCCTGGATATTGGCCGACTCGTGCGACAGCAGTTCGGCGCCGAGCGCCCGAATGGCTTCCATCCTGCCCTGGCCGGCTTCGCTCAACACCAGCTCGGTGGCCTTGTCGACCTTGCCTTCGTCGTGCAGGCGGATCGTCACGGCCAGTTGCGTCAGCTTGGCTTCCGTCAAGATGCGCAACCGCCGGAGCGTCTCTTTGTGGCCGGACTCTTTCTCGTAGTAGAGGCTCAGCGACCGCAGCGATTCAGCGACTTCCTTGGCAGCCTCCTCATACGTCTGAAGGTACTGCTTGTGGTCGGTGAGCAGGTAGCCGCGCTGGCCGCTCTCGGCGTCCAGGACGCCCTGGGACAGGCTCACGATGCTCAAGCGCGCGGTCGCCATCCTGCCGACTTCATTGAGCGAGTCGACCGATTCCCAGTACGAGCCTTCGCTGATGAATACCATGGCCGCGGTAGCAACACAGGCCGCCGGGAACGCAAACGGGTTGCGTCGGATGACCTTGAGAATGTCCATCTGCAGGCTTCCCCAGGAAAGTGGGATCATTCGGCGCCAGGAGTTGCCAACCCACATGATCCGCATTGCCATTGTCGACGACCACGCCATGGTGCGCGCCGGGCTGCGCCAGTTCTTCGCCGACCAGCCGGACTTCGCCGTCGTCGGCGAAGCGGCCAACGGCCGCGAGGCGCTGGACATCGTGCGCGCCGGCGACGTCGACGTGATGGTGATGGACATCGCGATGCCGGGCCAGAGCGGCGTCGACGCGCTGGCGGCGATCCGCGCGCGCGCGCCCGACCTGCCGGTGCTGATCCTGAGCGGCTTCGCCGAAGAGCACTACGCCACGACGCTGCTGCGCCAGGGCGCCAGCGGCTACCTCAACAAGGACTGCGACCCGGAGGAGATCGTCAAGGCGATCCGCACCGTCTACCGCGGTCGCAAGTACATCACCGCCGGTGTCGCCGAGCGCCTGGCCGACGGCTTGCGTGACGGCAACGACAAGCCGCTGCACGAGCAGCTGTCGGAGCGCGAGCTGCAGGTGTTCCTGCGGCTGGCCAAGGGCGAGAGCGTCGGCCACATGGCCGAGAGCATGTCGCTGAGCGTCAAGACCATCAGCACCTACCGCACGCGGGTGATGGAGAAGATGGGCCTCGCGTCCAACAGCGACCTGACCTACTACGCGCTGAAGAACGGCCTGATCCAGTAGGCCGCCAGGCGCGCTCAGGCGAGCAGGCCCGGGCCGGTGTTGGCGGCGTCGCCCGTCGCCAAGCGGCCACAGTACTGGATCAGCGCGTCGATCTCGTGCGACTTGTCGAACACCTTGTCGGCGCCCAGTTCGAGGCACTTGCGCCGCATGTCCTGGGTGGCGTAGTTGGTCAGCACGACCATCCGGGCGCCCTGCGGATGGGCCTTCGCGGCCCTCAGGACGCCCAGCCCCGAGCCGCCGCTGAGGAAGATGTCGATGATCACCAGGTCGACCGGATGGTCCGGCTGCGCCAGCCACTGCGATGCCGTCGATTCGTCCTCGGCCGTGCCGACCACCACCACGGGCACGAGCTCCTCGAGGGTGGCGATCAGGTTCTCCCGAATCACCGGGCTGTCTTCGACGATGTAGGTCTTGAGTGGGTACATGGCAAGGGCAAGTTCGCTGGGCCCAGCGCCGATGGCTCACTGGCGAGCATCCATCCACGAAGAACTCCGCCAGAGGTTGCCATCGAGAGCGCGAAAGCGCAATGACGCGACTGCGCGGGGCGGCGTAGGTGGTGTCCTACGTCACGCTGGCCGCCTCGCATGCCGCGTCATCGCCGTAGGACATCGACTACCGCGACGGGCGGCGCCGTCCGCTGGTGGCTCGCGGCCTGCATTTGCATACTGGGCACATCCCATGCACGGCCGGGTTCGGCATGCACATCGGTTTTCGTTGATCCCTGAAGGAGAGCTTCATGAATGCAGTCTTGAGAACCGCGCTGGCCGTTGCCGCGTTGGCGATGGCCACACACGCCGCCGCGCAGATCACCTTCTACGAGAATGAAGGATTCGGCGGTCGCTCGTTCACCACGCAGAAGCAGATCAACAACTTCCAGCGCTTCGGCTTCAACGACCGCGCCTCCTCGGCCGTGGTTCGCAGCGAGCGCTGGGAAGTCTGCGAGGACGTCCGCTTCCGCGGCCGTTGCGTCGTGCTGCGGCGGGGTCAGTACCCGACGCTGGCCGCAATGGGCCTGAACGACCGCGTGTCGTCGGTGCGCATCGTCAGCCGCAACGCGCGCATCGCCGACGACCGCTATGCGCCGGCGCCGCCACCGCCGGTGGCCGTGGAGACGGGCCAGATCACCTTCTACGAGAACGACAACTTCCAGGGCCGCGTCTTCACCACGGTGAACCCGGTCGCCGACTTCCGCCGCTCCGGCTTCAATGACCGCGCCTCGTCGGCCGTGGTTCGCGGCGAACGCTGGGAGGTCTGCGACAACGTCCAGTACGGCGGCCGCTGCGTCATCCTGCGCCAGGGCAGTTACCCGTCGCTGTCGACGATGGGCCTGAACGATCGCATCTCGTCGGTGCGGATCGTGAGCACGAACGCACGTGTCGACGAGGGCCGCTATGCACCGCCGCCGTCGCCGGTCTACAACTACCGTCGGCGCAGCAACGAACGGCTGTTCGAGGCCAACGTCACCTCGGTGCGTGCGGTGGTCGCCGCCGCCCAGCAGCGTTGCTGGGTCGAGCGCGAGCAGGTGGTGCAGGATCGCGGCGGCAGCAGCAACGCCGGCGGTGCCGTCGTCGGCGCCATCATCGGCGGCATCCTCGGCCACCAGGTCGGTGGCGGCAGCGGCAAGGATGCCGCCACGGCCGTCGGCGTGATCTCCGGCGCGGCGATCGGTGCCAACGTCAACCGCGACCGCGGCGGGCAGCAGGTGGTGACGCAAGACGTCCAGCGCTGCGCCAGCGTCCCGAGCCAGGCCCGGCCCGAATACTGGGACGTGACCTACACCTTCCGCGGCCAGGAACATCGCGTGCAGATGTCCAACCCGCCCGGGCCCACCGTGACCGTCAACGAGCAGGGTGAACCCAGGGAGTGACAGCCGGCGCGAAGGCGTGAACCCAGGCGGCCCTGCGGGGCCGCCTTGCTTTGGCAGGCCCGCGCCGCCGGCCGGCGCTCGACGGCAGGGTAGGACGTCGACTACGACCGATCGACGTGCCGTCCGCTGTTCGCGCTGCACCGTGCTTCTCATACTGCACCCGACGCATCCACCCGTTCAAAGGACACATCGATGAGCACCTTCATGTTGTCGGTCGCTGCCGTCGCGATCGTTCCCGCGTTCGGCCTGGCGGCATGGCTCTGGCTGGTCACGGCCGGTGTCAATGACGAGTTGCGTACGTTCGCGGGTTTCGAAGGCATGCACTTCGAGCGTTGAACGGTGTCCCGCCCTCCTGTTTCTTCACGACCACCTAGAAAGACTCTCATGAACATGCGTTTCACGATCAAGCATTCACTCGTCGTCGCCGCGCTGCTGGCGCTGCCGATCGCACAGGCCGCGACCATGGCCAAGGCCGAGTACAAGGCCGACAAGACCCGCATCAGCGCCGACTACAAGGCCGACAAGGCGGCGTGCGCGTCGCTGGCCGCCAACGCCAAGGACGTCTGCATCGAGCAGGCCAAGGCCAAGGAAAAGGTCGCACGCGCCGAGCTGGAATACAGCTACAGCGGCAAGGCCACGGACCAGAACAAGATCCTGGTGGCCAAGGCCGAATCCACCTACGCGGTGGCCAAGGAGAAGTGCGACGACCTGGCGGGCAACGCCAAGGACGTCTGCGTCAAGGAAGCCAAGGCCGTCGAGGTCAAGGCCCTGGCCGATGCCAAGGCGGGCAAGGAAATCGCCGAGGTCAAGAAGGACGCCGCACAGGACAAGCGTGACGCCGACTACAAGGTCGCCGCGGAGAAGTGCGACGCCCTGGCCGGCGACGCCAAGGCCGGTTGCATCACGGCGGCCAAGGCGAAGTTCGGCAAGACCTGAAGCGACGCCGCTGAAGGACAAGAAGGGCCGCGAATGCGGCCCTTTTTCTTTGCTGCTTCAGCGATCGGGCGGCGTGGCCGAACCCGGTCGGTCCCGGCCGCCGCGCTCAGCCCTTGCGGCCGCCGGCCAGCAACAGCACGCCACCGATCGCGATCGCCGCCACGCCGGCCCATACCGGCACGTTCACGTTCTGCTTTTCCGTGATCGACAACTCGATCGGCCCCAGCTTGGCCTGGTGGGTGTCCTTGGTGTAGCTGAAGCCGCCGTACATCAAGCCCAACACACCGGCCACGATCAGCGCGATGGCTGCCATCCTGATTGCATTCATTTCGCATTCTCCGTTGAAGACGCTGCGGGAATCGTCGCCACGAACCGTGCGCAAGCGCACCCACGGCGACGAAACAGTGTCGATCCAGCGACCACCGTCGCGTATCGGCCGACCCGCGGGCTGCTTGTAGGACATGTCCGAGCCGCAGCGATCGACAGGCACACCGCGAAGACCCGGCCGGAGGCCGTCGACGGGGCGAAGCCGTGGGGCCCGCGCCGCGCAGACGTCAGCGGCGCGCGCAGCGGCTCAGTGCCGATTGAAACGGTTGGACCACGGGCCAACCGGTGTCCAACGGCGCCGCGGGTTGCAGCTCGCGCCACTTGGGGTGCCCCTGCTTGCGCAGCCGCGGCAGGTCGCGGCACAAAGCGAGGGCCATCGCGGTCAAGCGTTCGACGTCTGCCTCGCCCTCGCCGGACGCCACGAGGAACGACATCACGGCCGGCGTCGTCGTTCGCTGGCCCTTCGCGGCACCCGCGCTGGTGCGGACCACCGACGTGCCGGGGGACTGCAACAGCCTGCGGTCCGCCGCGTCGCGCGGGTCCAGCGTCAACAGCCGCAGTCGGCGCGCGGTGCGCGGATCGAGCGAAGCCCACCAGGCCATGGGCTGCGGCTCGACGATCGCCATCGCGTCGATCGAACGAAAGGCCACCAGTTCGGCCAGTGCCTGGTCGCTGTTGAACTGCGCGGGCTCGGCCATCTCCGCGCCGAACAGGCGCCGGTAGATCTCGCGCACGGTGTGCGATCCATCGGCCTGGACCGGGCCAATGCTGAGGCGCCGGCCGCGAAGGTCGTGGAGGTACTTCAGCGGCGAATCGGCACGGACGATGAACAACACCGCTTCCGGGAACAGCGGCGTCAGCACGCGCAGCGGCGGCGCCGCGCCGCCGCGGGCCGCGCGCAGGGCGTCGAAGTGGGCGATGGCCAGGCGGCCCGGTGCCCGCAGCCCGGTGATCGCATCGGCGCCGTCGGCCACCGGAACGACGCGCATGGCCGTGGCCTCGGTGGACAGCGCACCGGCCAATTCGCGCGCGATGCGCTGATGGGCGCCGTCAGCGGCGGCCGCCAGCATTTCGTAGCGGCCGCTTTCGACAGGGGCGGGCTCGGTGGCGGACGTGGCGGCGGGCGAGGACGCTGCCGCAGGGCGCCGATGCCGAATCGGCCGTGGGCGGTGGCGCGGCGGCCTCGGACGACGCGAGCGCGGCGGCCACGGGCGGCAGCGCGGCCGGCGCGGCCGGCGGCGGCCGGGTGGGCCACCACAGCACCGCCGCAGCCACCGCGGCCAGCAGGGCTGCACCCACGAGCATTGCCGTTCGCGCCGGTCGTGCGGTGACCGCGCCAGGCGCGAGCCCGCCGGCGGCCGCATCGGTGGCGCCCGCCTCGGGCAGCGGCTTCGCGGCCGCGGCCATCACCGATGCTTCCTGCGCCCGCTGCTGCGCCTCGACGGCGCGGCGGGCGTCGGCCTCGGCCAGCCTGCGCAGCCGCGGCGTTCCGCGCGGCCTCTGCATGTTGCTCGGCTTGCGCAGCCTTCGCCGCGTCGGCGGCGGCCTGCGCGAGCCGCTGCGTCTCGGCCTGTCTCGCAGCCTCGGCCTGTCTCGCAGCCTCGGCGTTCCGTTCGGCCTCGGCACGCCGCGCGGCCTCGGCGCGTTGCTCGGCTTGCGCGGCCTTCGCCGCCTCGGCGGCCCGCTGCGCCTGCGCCACGCGTTCCGCTTCGGCGGCGCGTTCGGCCGCGGCGCGTTCCGCAGCCAGCCGTCGCGCCGCTTCGGCCGCCTCCTCGGCTCGCCTGGCCTCGGCGGCCCGGGCCACGGCTTCGTGCGCAAGTTGCGCCTCGGCACGCCGCCTGGCGTCCGCTTGGCGTTCGGCTTCGGCCGCGGCGGCCGCCCTCGTGGCTTCTTGCGCCGCCGCATCGCGCTCGCGCGCAAGCTCGGTGGCCTCTGGCGCCGGCGCCGCTGCGCCAAAACGACGCACCAGGCGGACGTCCGCGCCCGCGACAGCCGATCGTGGTTGCGCCAGGGTCGGCTTGGCCGACGATGACGGATCGGCCGGGCGCGCCAAGCGGGACACCCGCGAAAGCATCGCATTGAGCGAGGCCGCGAAGACCCCCGACGGGGGCTCGGCCTCGCGCGCCGACTTCACCACCCGCGACAAGCTCGCGTCGAGTGCGTCCTCGAAGTCGGCGACGGCGCCTCGATCGTCTGCCGCACCGCCACGGGGTTGGTGATCGGTCAGCGATTCCAGCACGCGGCGACCTGACCGTGCCTGCAGGCGGAAGGCATGCAGCTCGACTTCCGGCATGCGCGTGCACAGGGCCTGCAACCGAGGCCACGCGCGATCGTCGACGGCGACGAGGAAATGGGCGTCGAGGTCCGGCGCCTGCACCACCCTGGCCCACGCATCGACGAAGAACTGCAGGTCGGGGCTGTGCTTCGCACCTTCGAGCAGCCGTTCGAAATGATCGAACACGAACAGCAGGCGCGCCCCGCCGTGCCGTCGGCTGAGGGCAGACAGGTACGCGGGCGAGATGGCTTCGGCGAGGTCGACGCGGACTCGCACGGCCGTCGACGGTTCGTCGAGCGAGCGCAGCAGCGATTCCAGCGATGCCGCGGTCCACTGCTCGACGACGTAAAGCAGTTCGCGCTGGCCGTGGCCCTGAACGCGACTGCGCCGCTCGGGATCGGGCGCCACCACCGGCGGCGAGCCGCCCGGCTGCGGGAGCTCGTCGCCGACGCGGTGGCGCAGCAACGGCAGCACGCCAGCACCCAGCAACGTCGTCTTGCCGACGCCCGAAGCGCCCACCAGCACGGTGAGCCGCGCGGCGTGCAAGGCACGCACCAGCAACTGCGCCTCGGCGTCGAAGTCGTGCCCGTACTCGCCGGACACCGGCGGCGGCACACGCGTCACCAATCGGACGCTCCCCTGGCCACGGACCCGCCGGCCATCGACAGGCCGGGCATGCAATCGTCACCCGAGAGACCTTGCATCAGCACCTGCCAACACCCCGCTTGAACAGTTCAACCAGCCACTGCGACCATTGAGCGTAACGCAGCGAGGCGGCAGGGCGCGGGCGAGGGCATCGCTGCGCGACATCCATCGGTGGCCCGCGGGGCGCCGCATGGCATTCCGCGCGCATGTGCGCCAGACCACGTGACGGCCACCGGCAACGTGGTACCTTGTTCGGCGGGCAGCGATGCTCAGCGGAGGAACCCCGCGCCAGATGCTCAGTTTCGCGCCATTCCCAGAATCCTCCCAACGGGCCGCGCGCCGCTGGTGGGCGGGCTTGCGCATGCCGGGGCGGCAGGCCGACGAAGACGAGCCGCTGCGCGCGGCGCTGTTCAGCGCCGACCAGATGGCGCTGCACGGCAAGCAGCTGGCGGCCACGCATGTGCTCAGCACGGTACGCGTGCGCGACCGCCTGTTGGCGCGGCTGGCCGCCAACGAAGCGGTGCTGGTGTCGGTTTGCGAATTGCTCGCGGCCACCGTGGCGGCCAAGCTGCGCATCACGCCGGCGGCGGAATGGCTGCTCGACAACTTCTACCTGGTCGAGGAAGAGATCCGCATCGCGCGGCGCCACCTGCCGCGCGGCTACAGCCGCGAATTGCCGCGCCTGGCGCCGGGATCCGTGAACACCACCTCGGCCGGGCTGCCGCGCGTCTACGATCTGGCGCTGGAGCTCATCTCGCACGGCGACGGGCGCGTCAGCCGCGGCACCTTGAGCCGCTTCGTGGCCGCCTACCAGAGCGTGCAGCCGTTGCTGCTCGGCGAGTTGTGGGCGATCCCGATCATGCTGCGGCTGGCGCTGATCGAGAACCTGCGCCGCGTGGCTGCCCGCGTCGCCGCCGGCCGCGAGGAGCGTGACCGCGCCGCCAGCTGGGCCGACGACATGCTGGCGGTGGCGGAGAAGTCGCCCACCGATCTGATCCTCGTGATCGCCGACATGGTGCGCTCGAAACCGCCGATGACGAGTGCCTTCGTGGCCGAGTTCGCGCGCCGCCTGCAGGGCCGCGGTGCCGCGCTGGCGATGCCGCTGACATGGATGGAGCAACGCCTGGCCGAGTCGGGCCAGACCATCGAACAGCTGGTGCATGCCGAGAGCCAGCACCAGGCGGCCAGCCAGGTCTCGGTCAGCAACAGCATCGGCAGCCTGCGCCTGCTCGGCGCGATGGACTGGCGCGAATTCGTCGAGACGCTGAGCGGTGTCGAACAGGCGTTGCGCGGCGATCCCGCCGGCATCTACGCCCAGATGGACTTCGGCACCCGCGACCATTACCGCCACGCGGTCGAGCGCATCGCGCGCCTGGGCCACCGATCGGAAACCGAGGTCGCGCACCACGCCGTGACGCTGGCACGCGATGCCGGCCTGTCGGCGGGCGCAACGCCGGATGCCCGGCGCGGCCATGTCGGCTTCTATCTCATCGGGCCCGGCTGCGAGGTACTCGAGCAGGCCGCCGGTGCGCGCTTGCCGCCGCTGCTCGCGTTGCAGCGGCGCGCGCGCCGGGTGCCGTTCGTGCTGTACGGCGGCGCGGTCGGGCTGGGCACGCTGGCGCTGGCGGCCGGCCCGCTGTGGCAGATCCAGGCCGCGCTCGGCTGGCCGTGGTGGACGCTGCTGCCGATCGCGGTGCTGCTGGCGCTGGCCGCGAGCCAGCTCGCGCTGGCGCTGGTGAACTGGGCCGCCACGTTGCTGGTCGCGCCCGCGCCCTTGCCGCGCATGGACTATTCGCACGGCATCGCCAGCGCCTCGCGCACGCTGGTGGTGGTGCCCACGCTGCTCGGCAGTGCCGAGCGCATCGACGAGATGGTCGAAGCGCTGGAGGTGCGCTTCCTGGCCAACCGCGACGCCCACCTGCACTACGGCTTGCTGACCGACTTCCACGACGCCGCCACGGAGCAGCTGCCGGGCGACGAGGCGCTGGTGGCCGCGGTCGCGACGAAGATCGCCGCGCTCAACGCACGCTACGGGCCGCCGGCCAACGGCAACTCGGGCGATACCTTCTTCCTGTTCCACCGCCCGCGCCGCTGGAATGCGCGCGAGCGGGTGTGGATGGGGCACGAGCGCAAGCGCGGCAAGCTGGCGGATCTGAATGCGCTGCTGCGCGGCAAGGCGCAGGCCGGCCCGGGCGAGGCCTTCTCGCACATCGTCGGCGACACCCGTGGGCTGACCAATGTTCGCTACGTCATCACGCTCGACGCCGATACGCAACTGCCGCGCGACGCCGCCGTGCAGTTCGTCGCGACGATGGCGCACCCGCTGAACCGGCCGCGCTTCGGCAGCCGCGACGACCAGCCCACCGTGACCGAGGGCTACGGCATCCTGCAGCCGCGCGTCGGCGTCAGCCTGCCCGGCAGCAACCGCAGCGGCTACGCGCGGCTGTGCGGCGGCGACGCCGGCATCGACCCCTACACGCGCGCCGTGTCCGACGTCTACCAGGACGTGTTCGGCGAAGGCTCGTTCATCGGCAAGGGCATCTACGACGTCGACGCGTTCGAGCGTGCGCTCGCCGGCCAGCTGCCCGAGAACCGCATCCTCAGCCACGACCTGCTCGAAGGCTGCTACGCCCGTTCCGGGCTGCTCAGCGATGTGCAACTGATCGAGGACCCACCCGCCCGCTACAGCGTCGACGTGGCACGCCGCCACCGCTGGATCCGCGGCGACTGGCAGTTGCTGGGCTGGCTGCGCCGTGACGTGCACGGCCTGCCCGGCATGGCGGCGGGGCAGCGCGCGATGCGCAACCCGCTGTCGGCGCTGTCGCAGTGGAAGATCTTCGACAACCTGCGGCGCAGCCTGAGCCCGGCCGCCTTGCTGGCGCTGTTGATCTTCGCCTGGCTGCTGCTGCCCGAGCCGGGCGGGTGGACGCTGCGTGCGCTGGCCGTGCTGGCCCTGGTGCCGCTGCTGGCGTACGGCGTCGACCTGCTGCGCCGCTTGACCGACCGGCTGCTGGCCCACGAGCCGGCCGCCGTCGCGCCGCCCACGGGGCGCCAGGCGCTGCACGTGCTGCTGGCGTTGGCGTGCCTGCCGCACGAGGCGGCCTACAGCCTCGACGCGATCGCGCGCACGCTCTGGCGCGTGCTGCTGTCGCGCCGCCGCCTGCTGCAGTGGCAGCCTTCGGCCGACGTGCGGCAGGGGGCCGAGCCCGGCAGCCTGCGCGACCTGCTGGCCACGGCGCGCTCGATGTCGATCGGCCCGCTGCTGGCCGTCGGCACGGCCGTGGCGCTGGCGCTGCAGCGGCCGCAGGCCCTGGCCGTGGCCGGCCCGGTGCTGCTGCTGTGGTTGCTGTCGCCGCTGCTGGTGTGGTGGCTCGACCGCCCGCTGCGTCGCGAGCCCGCGGCGCTGAGCGCCGCGCAAACCGTGTTCCTGCGCCGGCTGGCGCGCCGCACCTGGGCCTTCTTCGAAACCTACGTCGGGCCCGACGACCACCACCTGCCGCCGGACAACATGCAGGAGCAACCGGTGGCACGCATTGCGCACCGCACCTCGCCGACCAACATCGGCTTTTCGCTGCTGGCCAACGTGGCGGCGCACGACTTCGGCTACATCGCCGGCGACGAACTGCTGGCGCGCACCGCGGCCACGCTGCAGACGATGGAGCAGCTCGAGAGGTACCGCGGCCACTTCTACAACTGGTACGACACGCAGAGCCTGCAGCCGCTGCGCCCGCACTACGTCTCGTTCGTCGACAGCGGCAACCTGGCCGGCCACTTGCTGACGCTGCGCGCCGGCCTGCTGGCGTTGCCCGATGCGCCGGTGCTGGTGCCCCGCTGGTGCGAGGGCGTCCACGACACGCTGGGCCTGCTGCACGAGGCGCTCGCCGCCGGCCCCGAGCGCATGGCCGGCGACGCCTTGCAGCGTTTCGAGCGGCGGCTGGCGACCGATCTCATCGCGCCGCCGGCCACGCTCGAAGCGGCGTGGGCCATGCTCGATGCGCAAAGCCGCGGCGCGACCGAGTTGCTGGCGGCCCTGACCGCGGCCGAACCGGCCGACGCCGACGCGGCCTGGCGCGAGGCCCGGCGCTGGGCCGGCGCGCTGGCACGCCAATGCCAGGCCGGCCGCGACGACATGCTGCGGCTCGCACCGTGGGCAAGCCTGCCCGGCCCCGCTGCGGAATCGGCCGCGGGGCTGCCCAGCCTGCGCGAACTCGCCGAGCGCACGCTCGCACCCGACACCGCAGCGGGCGCCACCGAAGCGCGAGCGCAGGCCCAGTCCCGGCTGGCTGCCGCGCTGGATCTGGCCGCGCGTGCCGGTGCCCTCGCCGAGGAGATGGACCAGAGCCTGCTCTACGACAACACGCGCCATCTGATGAGCATCGGCTACAACGCCGAAGAACGGCGGCTCGACCCGGGCTACTACGACCTGCTGGCGTCCGAAGCGCGGCTGGGCAACTTCGTCGCCATCGCCCAAGGCCAGGCGGGCCAGCAGAGCTGGTTCGCGCTCGGACGGCTGCTGACCACGGCCGGCGGCACACCGGTGCTGCTGTCGTGGAGCGGCTCGATGTTCGAGTACCTGATGCCGATGCTGGTGATGCCGAGCTACGAGCACACCCTGCTCGACCAGACCGCCCGCGGCGCGGTGCAACGCCAGATCGAGTACGGCCGCCAGCGCGACGTGCCCTGGGGCATCTCGGAGTCGGGCTACAACGCCACCGACACGGCGCTGAACTACCAGTACCGCGCCTTCGGCGTGCCGGGCCTGGGCTTGAAGCGCGGGCTGGCCGAGGATCTGGTGGTCGCGCCGTACGCCTCGGCGATGGCCCTGATGGTGGCGCCCGCCGCCGCATGTGCCAACCTGCAGCGGCTGGCCGCGCTGGGCGCGGCCGGCACCTTCGGCCTGCACGAGGCCGTCGACTACACGCCCGCACGCCTGCCGCGCGGGCGCGCCAGCGTGGTGGTGCGTTCGTTCATGGCCCACCACCAGGGCATGAGCCTGCTGGCGCTGGCCTATCACCTGCTCGGGCAACCGATGCAACGGCGCTTCGAGGCCGACCCGCAGTTGCAGGCCACGCTGTTGCTGCTGCACGAGCGCGTGCCGCACGGCGTTGCGTTCCATCCGCAGACGGCCGACCGTGCCGCCTTGCGCGCCACGCTCGAAGCGCCCGAGACGCCGATCCGCGTCATCGATTCGCCCGACACGCCCGCACCCGAAGTGCAACTGCTGTCCAACGGCCGCTACCACGTGATGGTGACCCACGCCGGCGGCGGCTACAGCCGCTGGAAGGACCTGGCCGTCACACGCTGGCGCGAAGACGGTACCTGCGACCCCTGGGGCAGCTTCTGCTACCTGCGCGATCTGGCCAGCGGCGAGTGCTGGTCCACGGCGCACCAGCCGACGCAGCGCCGCGGCGACAGCTACGAAGCCATCTTCTCGGAGGGCCGCGCGGAGTTCCGCCGTCGCGACTTCGGCCTCGACACGCACACCGAGATCGTGGTCTCGCCGGAGGACGACATCGAGCTGCGGCGCGTCCGCGTCACCAACAGCAGCCGCGTGCGCCGCCGCATCGAGATCACCAGCTACACCGAAGTGGTGCTGGCCCCGGCGGCCGCCGACGAGTTGCACCCCGCCTTCAGCAAGCTGTTCGTGCAGACCGAGGTGCTGCGCCACCCGGCCGCGCTGCTGTGCACGCGGCGGCCGCGCTCGCCCGAAGAGACGACGCCGTGGCTGTTCCAGTTGATGGCCGTGCATGGCGTGGCCCACGAGGACATCTCTCACGAGACCGACCGCGCGCGCTTCATCGGCCGCGGCCATTCAGCGGCGTCGCCGCAGGCCCTGCGCAGCGACGGCCCGCTGTCCGACAGCGCCGGCTCGGTGCTCGACCCGGTGGCGGCGAGCCGCTGCGTGATCACGCTCGAGCCCGACCAGACCGCCGTCATCGACATCGCCTACGGCATCGCCGACGACCGCGCCGCGTGTCTGGCGCTGGTCGAGAAGTACCAGGATCGCCGCCTCGCCGACCGCGTGTTCGAACTGGCCTGGACGCACGGCCAGGTGGTGCTGCGCCAGCTCAATGCCAGCGAGGCCGATGCCCAGCTGTACGGCCGGCTCGCCGGCATGGTGATCTTTTCGCAGGCCACGCTGCGTGCCGAGAGTGTCGTGCTGCTGCGCAACCGGCGCAGCCAGTCGGGGCTGTGGGGCTATGCGATCTCGGGCGACCTGCCGATCGTGCTGCTGCGCATCGGCGAGGCCACCAGCCTGGACCTGGTGCGCCAGCTGGTGCAGGCCCATGCCTGGTGGCGGCTGAAGGGACTGGCGGTCGACCTGGTGATCTGGAACGAGGAACGCGACATCTACCGCCAGCGCCTGCAAGAGCAGATCATGGGCCTGATCGCCGGCGGCGTGGAGGCGCACGTGATCGACCGGCCGGGCGGCATCTTCGTGCGCCAGGGCGGGCAGATCTCGCAGGAGGACCGCGTGCTGCTGCAGTCGGTGGCGCGGGTGGTGCTCGACGACGGCCGCGGCACGCTGGCCGAGCAGGTGGCGCGCAAGCTGCCGCCCGAGCGCCGCACCGCGCCGCTGCTGCCGACGCAGCCGCATCGCGCTGAAGCCGTCACGGCCATCGCGGTGACCGAACTGGCACTGTTCAACGGGGTGGGTGGCTTCACCCCCGACGGCCGTGAGTACGTCATCGCTGCGCCGGCCGGCGTGCGGCCGCCGGCGCCCTGGGTCAACGTGCTGGCCAACCCGCGCTTCGGCAGCGTCGTCTCCGAGGCGGGCTCGGCCTACACCTGGTGCGAGAACGCACACGAGTTGCGCCTCACGCCCTGGCACAACGACCCGGTGACGGACACGAGCGGCGAGGCGATCTACCTGCGCGACGAAGAAAGCGGCCGCTTCTGGTCGCCGACCTCGCTGCCCTGCCCCGGCGACGCACCGTACGTCACGCGCCACGGCTTCGGTGTCAGCGTCTTCGATCACGTGGAAGACGGCATCGAATCGCGGCTGCAGGTCTTCGTGGCGCTCGACGCGGCGGTCAAGTTCTCGGTGCTGACGCTGCGCAACCGCTCCCATCGGGCGCGGCGGCTGTCGGCCACCGGCTATGTCGAGTGGGTGCTGGGCGATCTGCGCGCGAAGGCGGCGCCGCATGTGGTGACCGAGGTCGCGCCGGACAGCGGCGCGCTGTATGCACGCAACCCGTACAGCAACGACCATGGCGACTGGGTCGGCTTCTTCGTCGTCGACGACGCACACCGTGCGTTCAGCACCATCAGCGGTGACCGCAACGAGTTCATCGGGCGCAACGGCTCGATGCGCCGCCCCGCCGCGCTCGGCCGCACACGCCTGTCGGGCCGCACCGGCGCGGCGCTCGACCCCTGTGCTGCGATCCATGTGCCGCTGCAATTGGCCGAGGGCCAGTCGCGCGAGATCGTGTTCCGGCTCGGCATGGGCCGCAGCACCGACGAGGCCGACCAGCTGGTACAGCGCTTCCACAGCGCCACCGCGGCCGCCGAGACGCTGGAGGCGGTGACACGCCATTGGCGGCACACGCTGGAGGCCGTGCAGGTGCACACGCCCGACCCGGCGCTGGACGTGCTGGCCAACGGCTGGCTGGTCTACCAGACGCTGGCCTGCCGGCTGTGGGCGCGCAGCGGTTACTACCAGTCCGGCGGCGCGTTCGGTTTCCGCGACCAGTTGCAGGACACGATGGCGCTCGTGCACACCCAGCCGCAGCTGCTGCGCGAACACCTGCTGCTGTGCGCCGGCCGCCAGTTCGTCGAAGGCGACGTGCAGCACTGGTGGCATCCGCCGGCCGGGCGTGGCGTGCGCACGCACATCAGCGACGACTACCTGTGGCTGCCGCTCGCGCTGTGCCGTTATGTCGAGGCCACCGGCGACACCGGCGTGCTCGCCGAGCCGGCGCCCTTCCTCGACGGCCGGCCGCTGAATCCGCACGACGACTCGTACTACGACCTGCCGAGCCGCTCGATGCAGACCGCCAGCCTGTACCAGCACGCGATGCGCGCGGTGCTGCACGGCCTGCGCTACGGCGCGCACGGCCTGCCGCTGATGGGCGGCGGCGACTGGAACGACGGCATGAACCTGGTCGGGCACCGCGGCCAGGGCGAGAGCGTCTGGCTCGGTTTCTTCCTGTGCGAGGTGCTGCGGCAGTTCGCCGGCCTCGCGAGCCGCCACGGCGATGCGGCCTTTGCCGCGCGCTGCGAAGCCGAGCATGCGCAGCTGCGCGAGCGGCTCGACGCCCACGGCTGGGACGGCGCGTGGTACCGCCGCGCCTACTTCGACGACGGCACGCCGCTCGGATCGGCCGCCAATGCGCAGTGCCAGATCGATTCGATCGCGCAGAGCTGGTCGGTGTTGTCGGGGGCCGGCGAGCCGGCGCGCGCACGCCTGGCGATGGACGCATTGCAGGCCCGACTGGTGCGCCCGGAGCGCGGGCTGGTGCAGTTGCTCGACCCGCCGTTCGACGACCCGGCGCCCAACCCGGGCTACATCAGCGGCTATGTGCCAGGGGTGCGCGAGAACGGCGGGCAATACACCCACGGCGCGATCTGGGCCGCGATGGCCTTTGCGACGCTGGATCAGCGCGAGCGGGCCTGGGCCCTGCTGGACATCATCAACCCGGTCAACCATGCGCGTGATGCGGCCGGCGTCGCGACCTACAAGGTCGAGCCCTACGTGATGGCGGCCGACGTGTACGGCGTCGCCCCCCATGTCGGACGTGGCGGTTGGAGCTGGTACACCGGCTCCGCAGGCTGGATGTACCGCCTGATCGTCGAATCGCTGCTGGGCCTGCGCCTGGCGACCACCCCCGAGGGCGGTGCATCGCTGCACTTGGCGCCCTGCCTGCCGCGGGAGTGGCCGGGCTTCGCGCTCGACTACCGCTACCGCGCCACACCCTACCGGATCGAAGTCACGCAAGGCCGCGCGGAAGACGGTGCGCCCGGCGTGATCGTGGATGGCATTGCGCAGGCCGACATGACGGTGCCCCTGGTGGACGACCGGCGGGCCCATGCGGTGACCGTCCGCGTGCTGCTGCAGGCCTGAGGCGAGCCCACGCACGATGCAAAGGGACGAACAGCGCCGTTGCGAGGGCCTGAGCCCGTTCGAGCTGAAGAACCGGCTGGTCGAACTCGCCAAGGATCGGGGCGAGCGCCTGATGCTCAACGCCGGACGCGGCAACCCGAACTGGCTCGTGCTCGAGCCGCGCGCGGCCTTCCTTCTGCTCGGCGAATTCGCGTTGGCGGAGGCGCAATGCGTGGCCCCCGGTCCCGGCCTCGGCGGCCTGCCGAACAAGCGCGGCATCGCCGCGCGGCTGCGGGCCTTCCTGGCCACGCGGTCCGGCGCACAGCGGCGCCGCACTGCTGCTGCACGGCATCGCGTTCGCGCACGAGGTGCATGGGCTCGACGCCGATCGGCTGGTTGCCGAGTGGACCGACGGTGTGCTGGGCGACCACTATCCGCTGCCGGTGCGCATGCTCGCGCAGGCCGAGACGCTGGTGCGGGCGCACCTCGTCAGCGAGCTGTTCGGCGGCGATGCGGCGAGCGGCCGCTTCGATCTGTTCGCCGTCGAGGGCGCGAGCGCGGGCATCGCCTACGTGTTCCAGTCGCTGCTGCACTCGCGGCTGCTCGCGCCGGGCGACCGCATCGCGCTGGGCGTGCCGATCTTCACGCCGTACCTGGAGCTGCCGCAACTGCCCGAATACCGCTTCGAGGTGGTGCCGGTGGTGCAGGACGAAGCCGCGGGCTGGCGCACCCCGGCCGCACAGCTCGACCGGCTGCGTGATCCGCGGGTGAAGGTGTTCCTCGTCGTCAACCCGTCGAACCCCACCGCCGTCGCCATGGATGCCGCCGCGGCGGAACGCATCGCGCAGATCGTGCGCGAGCGGCCCGAGCTGATCGTGATCACCGACGATGTCTACGCCCCGTTCGTCGAGGGTTTTCGTTCGCTCGCGGCAGTGGTGCCGCGCAACACCATCGTGCTGTATTCGTTCTCGAAGTTCTGGGGCGCGACCGGGCTGCGGCTCGGCGTCGTCGGGCTGCACGCATCGAACGCGCTGGACGCGCGGCTGGCTGCGGCCTCGGGCGAAACACTGGCAGCGGCGCGGCAGCGTTACGGCGCCATCGCAACGGCGCCCGAACGCCTGAAGCTGATCGACCGCATGGTCGCCGACAGCCGGGCTGTCGGCCTGAACCACACCGCCGGCCTGTCGGCACCTCAGCAGGTGCAGATGGCGCTGTTCGCGCTCGACGGCCTGCTCGATGCCGGCGGGCAGCGCAAGCAGCAGGCACGCGCGCTGCTGCGCGGCCGCTTCGAGCGGCTCTACCGTGGTGCCGGGCTGCGCGCCGCCCGACAACGCGCTGCTGACCCGCTATTACGCGACGATCGACATCCCCGCATTGGCGCGCTCGCGCTACGGCGAGGCCTTCGCGCAGTGGCTGCTGGCCAGCTTCGAGCCGATCGACTTCGTCGTGCGGCTGGCCGAGGAGCGCGGCATCGTGCTGCTCGATGGCGGCGGCTTCGACGCGCCGGCGATGTCGGTGCGCGTCTCGCTGGCCAACCTGCCCGACGCCGCCTACGAGCCGGTGGGCCAGGGCATCGCCGGCCTGCTGGCCGACTACCACGCGCGCTGGCAAGCGCAACCGGCGGCCGGCGGTTGAGCCCGTCCCGGCCCACGAATCGTCGCCGGCGATGCGTCAGCTCTTTCACCCCAGCCTGGTCAACGATGCGTTCGGCGACCCGGTGCTGTACGTCGATTTCGAAGACGAACGGCGGGCCCTGCTGTTCGACCTCGGCGACATCGGCGCGCTGCCGCCGCGCAAGCTGTTGCGTGTGTCGCATGTCTTCGTCAGCCATGCGCACATGGATCACTTCTCGGGCTTCGACCACCTGCTGCGGGTGGTCCTCGGCCGCAAGGACCGCATCGTGCTCAGCGGCGGGCCCGGCTTCATCGCGCAGGTCGAGCACAAGCTGCGCGCCTACACCTGGAACGTCGTGCATCGCTACGAGGTCGAGCTGGTGGTCGAGGTGCGCGAGGTCGGCCACGATGGCTTCGCGCAATGCGCTTCGTTCTCGAGCCGCACGGGCTTTGCACGCCAGCCATGCGCGCCCGTCGGCCTGGCCGGCGACGTGCTGCACGACGAAATCATGCTGCGTGTGCGCGGCCGCTTCGTCGACCACGGCACGCCGTGCCTGGCCTATGCGGTCGAGGAGAAGGCCCGCGTCAAGGTCGCGAAGGATCGCCTCGCCGCGCTCGGCGTCGCCACCGGCGCGTGGCTGCACACGCTGAAGCAGGCCGTGCTCGCCGGCGCGCCGGCCGACACGCCGATCGACTTGCGCTGGCGCGACCGCCTCGGCGAGCACGCGATGACGCGGTCGGTCGGCGAACTGCGCGACGTGGTCCTCGACGTGGCGCCCGGCCAGCGCATCGGCTACGTCACCGACCTGTGCTTCACCGAAGCGAACGTGCAGGCGCTGCAGGCCCTGCTGGCGGGCGTGGACCGGCTGTTCATCGAGAGTGTGTTTCTCGACGCCGACCGCGACCACGCGCTGCGAAAGAATCACCTGACGGCGCGCCAGGCCGGCGACGATCGCGCGTCGCGTCGGCGCGCGCGCGGTCGTGCCGTTCCACTTCTCACCGCGCTACGAAGGCCGCGCGCAGGCCCTGGTCGACGAGGTGAATGCGGCGTGGGCGGGAGCGTCCTAGTAGACGCCCGGCACGAAGCGGTGGGTGCGTCGCCGGTAGTCCTGGTAGGCCGGGTGTCTCGCGATCAGGGCGCGCTCTTCGACAGCGGCCTTGATCGCGAGCACGACGGCCAGCGCCGCGACGATCAGCCACGTGGTCGCGTCGCCCGACAGGCGCGCAGCGGCCACGCCGGCCAGCAGCAGCGCGCTGTACATCGGATGGCGGATCCACCGGTACGGGCCGTGCTGCACCAGGTGGCCACCCTCGCGGGGCAGTGGCCGGATGTTGAAGTTGCCCGGCCGGTTGGCCGACAAGGCCCATACCCCCAGCGACACGGCAGCCGCGGCAGCGATGGCGGCATCGATCGGCAACCGCCCGGCCGCGAGGCCCGTGGCGGCCTGCACGGCCAGCCCCGCGAGCAGCGCGAACTGCAGCGCCACCAACAAGGCGCCGAGCCGGGCTGGCGTGATCGGGTCGCGTTTCATCGGTGCAGGGGGGTCAGCGCTGGCGCAGGGCCTGCGATCTTGCCTGGAGCGTCGCGTGGCGCACCGCGATCACCCCGCGGCGGGTGCGTCGCCTTCACGCTCGTGCAGGTGCGCGATGCTCTGCACCACGCGCGCCACTTCGTCGTCGGGCAACGGCGGACGGCAGCGCATGCGGTTCCAGGCGAGCAGCAGTTCGAGGGCCACGGCCGCATCGAGCTGGTGCCAGAGCAGGTGCCCCGCGAGCGAGGCCAGCGTGGCGTTTCGCGCACCCTCGTCGACACCCTCGCGCACGAGTTGGCGCCAGTGCGCCAGGCTGTGGCTGGGCCGCTCGCCGGGCGGCGCCGGCGCCCACAGCCACGCCGGCAGATCGGCCAGCCGCGCGTGCTGCGGCGCGATGCGCCATTCGTAGCGCCGGCCGCTCGGATGCACCGACGGCGGCGCCACCACGCAGCCGCCGTCGGCGCGCACGTCGAGCCCCGGACGCAGCCCGGCGCGGTTGTGCAGCGTGCCGCCGGGATGCCCGAAGTACAGGTGCCGGCCACCGCCGCCCGTCGCGACCTCGGCGGTGCGCGGCAGCGGCCCGTGCTCGCGCTCGATCTGCGCCAGGCTGTCCAGGCCGCCATGCCGCGGGTCGACGTCGACGACCACGAGGCCGGACACGGCGCCGGTGACGATGCCGACATTCGCGTCGGGCCAGCGCCGGTACCAGAGCGTCGATCTCCGCCGCATCGGCGATGCGCTGCTGCAGTTCGCGCCAGGCCACCAGCGGGCGTTTGCCGCGCGGCTCGATCGGCACCACGGACCAACCCCTTGCCGCATAGGCGAGCGCGGCACGCAGGACCCCGGCCGTCCCGCCGGCGTCGGCGGCGGGGTGGGCCGTAGGCCATTGCGTGCGCTTCAGCTCGCTCATGGATCGCCCGAGGTTGTGTGCATCGGTCGGAGGCTCGAACGCCCCCCGACACGACCCAGCCTCGCATGGCAGCCCTCGCGATACCTTGACGGAAGTCAGCCGGCGCGCCGGCTCGCGCATGTTCGAATCGGCCCAGGCGCCGCCCCGCGGCGCCAGAGAACAGCAACCCCATGCACGCACGACCCCTTCGGCGGGCCCCGCTCTGGGCCAGCGTGGGCAGCGCCCTGCTGCTGCTTGCGTCGTGCGCCGGGGGTCCGCATGGGCCCGGGGCGCCCACCGCGCCCAGCGCGGAGCGCCGGTGCGACGGCGCCGACGTGCGCGTGCAAGTCACCGACGTCGCCGACATCGCCGCAGCCTGCGAGGGCGCGCGCCGCGCGTTGGCGTTCCTGGCGCGCCAGGGCCTGGCCAGCGATCACGTGATCGACGTCGAGTTGCTGCCGCAGTTGCCGCCGGGCCTGCGCGAGTCCGCGGTGGGCTGCTACAACCGGCGCACCCATCGCGTGGCGGTGCTCGCCTACGCCGCCTTTCTCGGGCGCGGCACCTGGTTCGGCGTGCCGATCGATCGCGGGCTGTATCGCAGCGTGGTGGCCCACGAAGTGGCGCACGCCGTGGTCGGCTGCCAGCCCGGTGCGGCGCAACTGCCGCTGCCGGCCCACGAGTACATGGCCTACGTGGCGATGTTCGGCACGATGGAGCCGCGCTTGCTCGAACGGGTGCTCGCGAACTACGCCGGCACGGGCTTCGACCACGATGCGCAGATCAATTCGCTGATGTATGCCTTCGACCCGATGCGCTTCGGCGCGAATGCCTGGCAGCACTTCCGCCGCCAGGCCGACGGCCGCGCCTACTTCCAGCGCATCCTCGCCGGTGAAGTGCTGCGCGACGAGTTGACCCTCGGCGATTGACACGCTTGGCGACGCGGCAGCGGCGCCACCCGACTCGACGACGACAGGCGGCCCCGCGGGCAAATCAGGGCGCGGCCGAAGGGCTTGCTGCGGGGTGCAGCGTGCTTCGGCGGGGTCATGCCTAATCCTGCTTAGACTGGGCGCTGGCAGTACCCACCCGACTGCAAGGACCCCCACGTGAATAGAAGCACCTTCGGAGCGGCGGCCGGCCCGTGCGCGCGCCGGCAAGTCCAGTCGATGCCACCACGCCTCGTGACGGTGCTTGCGCTGGCCCTGGCCGCGTGCGGCGGCGGCCAGAAGCCCGCCGCAGGGCCCGGCGCTGCGGCGCCGCCGCCACCGGAAGTGAGTGTGGTGACCGTCACCCCGCAGACCACCCCGCTGACCACCGAGTTGCCCGGCCGGGTGGAGGCCTCGCGCGTGGCCCAGGTGCGCGCCCGTGTGACGGGCATCGTGCAGAAGCGCCTGTTCCGCGAAGGCAGCGACGTCAAGGCCGGCCAGACGCTGTTCCTGATCGATCCGGCGCCGTACCTGGCGGCGGTGGACAGCGCGAAAGCGCAACTCGCCAAGGCCCAGGCCAACGCGATGCAGGCCAGCGCCCAGGCCACGCGCTACAAGCCGCTGCGCGAGGCCAACGCGATCAGCCAGCAGGAGTACGTCAACGCCCAGGCCGCGCAGGCCCAGGCCGAGGCCGACGTTGCCGCGGCGAGCGCCGCGCTGCGCACCGCGCAGCTCAGCCTCGGCTATGCCACCGTCACGGCGCCGATCTCCGGCCGCATCGGCCGCGCGCTGGTGACCGAGGGGGCGCTGGTGTCCCAGGCCGAGGCGACCCAACTCGCGCTGATCCAGCAGATCGACCCCGTGTACGTCAACTCGACGCAGCCGGTGGCCGACGTGGCGCGGCTGCACGCCGCGGCCGTGGCGGACGCCAACGCGACAGCCGCCGCGGCGCCGGGCAAGGCGGCCGCCGATGCAGCGCCGGTGCGCATCGTGCTCGACGACGGCAGCGAACTGCCGCAACCGGGCCGCCTGCTGTTCTCGGACCTCTCGGTGGATCCGACCTCCGCGCAGGTCACGCTGCGCGCCGAGGTGGCCAACCCGCAGGCCCGCCTGCTGCCGGGGATGTACGTGCGCACGCGCCTGGTGCAGGGGCGGATTGCCGGAGCGGTGCTGCTGCCGCAACAGGCCGTCACGCGCGGGCCGCAGGGCGACAGCGTGCTCGTCGTCGGCGCGGGCGGCATGCCCGGCCCGCGGCCGGTGCGAATCGGCGGCGCGACCGGCTCGCAGTGGATCGTGCTCGATGGGCTGAAGGCGGGCGAGCAGGTCATCGTCGACGGTTTCCAGAAGATGCGCCCGGGGGCACCGGTCAAGGCGGTGCCGTGGGCCGGCGCGGCCACGCCGTCCGCCGCTGCGGCATCGGCGCCGGCCTCCGCGGCCAGCCGCTGAGGGCCGCGCACCATGGCCCAGTTCTTCATCGATCGGCCCGTCTTCGCGTGGGTCATTGCGCTGTTCGTGCTGGTCGGCGGCGTGGTCTCGATCGGCCAGTTGCCGGTCGCGCAATACCCCACGGTCGCGCCGCCGGCGATCGTCGTCACCGCGGTCTATCCGGGGGCCTCGGCGAAGACGCTGGAGGACAGCGTGCTCGCCGTCATCGAGCAGGAGATGAACGGCTCGCCGGGCCTGATCTACATGGAGTCGGTGAGCCAGGCCAACGGCAGCGGCACGCTGACGCTGACCTTCCAGCCCGGCACCAGCCCCGACCTGGCCCAGGTCGACGTGCAGAATCGCCTCGGCCGCGCCACGCCGCGCCTGCCGCAGGCGGTGACGCAGCAAGGCGTGCGCGTGGACCGGGCACGCGCGAACTTCCTGCTCTTCACCATTCTTTCCTCCGAGGATCCGAAGTTCGACCCGATCGCGCTGGGCGACTACGCCGCACGCAACGTGCTGCCCGAGATCCAGCGCCTGCCGGGTGTCGGCCAGGCGCAGCTGTTCGGCACCGAGCGGGCGATGCGCATCTGGCTCGACCCGGCCAAGCTGGTCGGCCTCAACCTGTCGACCAACGACGTCAACAGCGCGATCCGCGCGCAGAACGCGCAGGTCTCGTCGGGCACCATCGGCGACCTGCCCAACCTGCCGGGGCAGACGATCTTCGCGACGGTGGTGGTCGAAGGTCAGCTCGCCAACGTGCAGCAGTTCGGCAACATCGTGCTGCGCGCCAATGCCGACGGCTCGGCGGTGCGGCTGCGCGACGTCGCGCGCATCGAACTCGGGGCGCAAAGCTACGCCACGTCGGCGCGGCTGAACGGCAGGCCCTCGACCGGCATCGGCGTGCAGCTCTCGCCCAGCGGCAACGCGCTCGACACCGCCAAGGCGGTGCGCACGCGCATGGACGAGCTGCAGCGCTACTTCCCGGCCGGCATGAAGTACGCGATCCCCTACGACACCTCGCGCTTCGTGCAGATCTCGATCGGCAAGGTGGTCGAGACGCTGGTCGAGGCCGTGGTGCTGGTGTTCCTGGTGATGTACCTGTTCCTGCAGAGCTGGCGCTACACCCTGATCCCGACCATCGTCGTGCCGGTGGCGCTGCTCGGCACCTTCGGCGTGCTGCTGGCACTGGGCTTCTCGATCAACGTGCTGACGATGTTCGGCATGGTGCTGGTGGTGGGCATCGTCGTCGACGACGCCATCGTGGTGGTCGAGAACGTCGAGCGCATCATGAGCGAGGAGGGGCTGCCGCCGCGCGAAGCCACGCGCAAGGCGATGGGGCAGATCTCCGGCGCGATCATCGGCGTCACGGTGGTGCTGATCTCGGTGTTCGTGCCGCTGGCGTTCTTCACCGGCGCGGTGGGCAACATCTACCGCCAGTTCTCGGCGGTGATGGCGGCATCGATCGGCTTCTCGGCGTTCATGGCGCTGTCGCTGACGCCGGCGCTGTGTGCCACGCTGCTGAAGCAGGTGCAAGCCGGCCACGCCCACGCCAAGACCGGCTTCTTCGGCGGCTTCAACCGCGGCTTCGCGGGCACGGCCAAGCGCTACGAGGGCCTGCTCGCGCGCCTGCTCAAGCGCACCGGGCGCATGCTGATCGTCTACGCGGCGATCGTCGGCGCGGTGGTCTGGCTGGTTTCGCGCCTGTCGACCTCGTTCCTGCCCAACGAGGACCAGGGCTACATCATCGTCAACGTGCAATTGCCGCCGGGCGCGACGACCAACCGCACCGTCAAGGTGATGGAGCAGGTCGAGGCCTTCATCCTCAAGCAGCCCGAGGTCAAGGGCATGGTCAGCGTGCTGGGCTTTTCCTTCTCGGGGCAGGGGCAGAACGCCGGCCTGGCCTTCGTGACGCTGAAGGACTGGGACGAACGCGGCGCGCCCGGGCAATCGGCCCAGGCGCTGGCCGGGCGTGCCTTCGGTGCGCTGATGGGCGTGAAGGACGCCTTCATCTTCCCGCTCAGCCCGCCGCCGATCCCCGAGCTCGGCGCCGCCACCGGCTTCAACTTCCGGCTGCAGGACCGCGGCGGCAACGGCCGCGCCGCCCTCATCGCGGCGCGCAACCAGCTGCTCGGCATGGCCTCGCAAAGCAAGCTGCTGGCGGGCGTGCGCCCCGACGGCCTCGAGGACGCGCCGCAGTTGCAGCTCGACATCGACCGCGACAAGGCCAGCGCGCTGGGCGTCGGCTTCGATGCGATCAACACCGTGATCTCGACGGCGCTGGGCTCGAGCTACGTCAACGACTTCCAGAGCCAGGGCCGCCTGCAGCGCGTGGTGGTGCAGGCCGATGCGCCCGAGCGCATGCAGCCCGACGACCTGTTGCGACTGAATGCGCCGAACAACCGCGGCCAACTGGTGCCGCTGTCGGCCTTCGCCAGCACGCGCTGGATCACCGGGCCGATGCAATCGATCCGCTACAACGGTTATCCGACGATGCGCATCGCCGGCGATGCCGCGCCCGGCGTCAGCACCGGCGAGGCGATGATGGAGATGGAGCGGCTGGCGGCGCAACTGCCAGCCGGCTTCGCGTTCGAATGGACCGGCCAGTCGCGCGAAGAGCGCCTCGCCGGTGCCACCGCGATCTACCTGTTCGGCTTCTCGCTGCTGGCCGTGTTCCTGTGCCTGGCCGCCTTGTACGAGAGCTGGTCGATTCCGTTCGCGGTGATCCTGGTGGTGCCGCTGGGGGTGCTCGGCGTGGTGCTCGGCACCGAGCTGCGCGGCTTCAGCAACGATGTCTATTTCAAGATCGGCCTGATCACGATCATCGGCCTGTCGGCGAAGAACGCGGTGCTGATCATCGAGTTCGCCAAGGACCTGCAGGCCCAGGGCCGCAGCGCGGTGCAGGCCGTGCTGGAGGCCGCGCACCTGCGCTTTCGGCCCATCGTGATGACCTCGATGGCCTTCGTGCTCGGCGTGCTGCCGTTGGCCATCGCCAGCGGTGCCGGCTCGGCCAGCCAGCGCTCGATCGGTACCGGCGTGATGGCCGGCATGGTCAGCGCGGTGGTGCTGTCGGTGCTGTTCGTGCCGGTGTTCTTCGTCGTCGTGCGGCGCTGGTTCAAGGGCAGCGAGCGCCAGCGCAAGCTGTACGCGCACGAACTCGTGCCGGGAGGGCCGGCCTCAGCCGCCGCCGGCTCGACGCCCCATCGTGTGGATGACTAGGATGAAACGTCGGCAGCCTCAGACCTTTGCACATCGCCGCCCTTCGTGCGACGGCTCGCGGCACTTCGGCCGAGCAAGGCATTGGGCGGCGGTCACCCGCACACCGCGGCAACCTGCTTGCGGCCCGTTGCGGACGTTCGGCTTGTCTTGCCTTGGCGGCTCGTGGTGGTCCGCGTTGCCTGCCGGGTCCCGCCCCGGCGGGCGGGTAACTTTCATTTGGAGGCCCAAATGAAAGTCACCAAAGCAAAGGGCCTCAATGCAACACCCCTCATGCGTTCTGCACGCTGCGGAGCCCCGGCCCAGCGGGCCACTTGGAGAGCTTGTCGCCCTTCGAACCTGCCGCGCACTGGACGGCGCGGGCCTCGCCAAGCCTCGCCCGCGCTGATCCGCTGGACCCAGGACCGAAGCACAGCGAGGCCCCGTCCAGTGAGCTGTCACCTCGATCGACCACGGTGCCTCCAAGTGGCCCGCCGGGCCGGGCGGGCAGGGCGAGAAGAACGCACCGAGAGGTGTTGCATTCGGCCCCTTTGCTTTGGTGACTTTCATTTGGGGCCGCAAATGAAAGTTACCCGGCCGCCGGGCCGGGACCCGGCAGGCTGGCGCACCACCAATCCAGGACACGAGCGCCTCGAGAGCGAAGGTCCGCAACCGGCCGCAAGCCGTCTCCGGCAGGCCCGCCGCGTCTCAGACGCAATGGACCACTGACATGCGAGCTTCGATGCCTTTCGAGCCAAAGCCAGACTGCCCCGAGTGTGCCGCCGCCCCCTCGCGGCGGCGGATGCCGCGACGCGGCGGCCTCGGCGGCGCCCGGAAGTCCGTCGCGGTACTGGTGGCGGCCTCGGCGCTGGCCGGTTGCATGCAAATGGCGCCGCGCTACGAGCCACCGCCCGCGCCGGTGCCGGCGACCTTCCCGAACGCCACCGCGGCGGTCGCCGGCGCAGCCGCCGCCGATCTGCCTTGGCAGGCCTACTTTGCCGACCCCGCGCTGCGCAGCCTGATCGAGCAGGCGTTGCAGAACAACCGCGACCTGCGCATCGCGGTGCTCAACATCGACGCAGTGCGCGCGCAGTACCAGGTGCGCCGCGCCGATCTGCTGCCGACGCTCAATGCCGGCCTCGCCGCGAGCCGGCAACCCGGCAGCAACGGCAACATGACCAGCAGCTACAGCGCCGGCCTCACCCTGTCCGCCTACGAGCTGGACCTGTTCGGGCGCGTGCGCTCGCTCGCCGACGGCGCCGCGGCGCAGGTGCTGGCGACCGAAGACGCGCGCCGGGCGGTGCAGATTTCGCTGGTCGCGTCGGTGGCGAATCAATACCTCGCGCTCGCCGCCGCCGACGAGTTGCTGGACTTGACGCAACGCACACTGGGCACGCGCGAAGAGTCGCTGAAGCTGACGCAGCTGAAGCTCGACAACGGTGCAGCTTCGGAGCTGGAGCTGCGCCAGGCCCAGTCGCTGGCCGAGTCCGCCCGCATCACGCTGGCGCAGTTGCAGCGGCAGCGCGAGCTCGACCGCAATGCGCTGGCGCTGCTGGTGGGGCAGGCCCTGCCCCCCTTGCCATCGGGGCCGGGGCGGGTCGATGCCCTCGTGCTGGCCGACGTGCCTGCCGGCCTGCCTTCGGACGTGCTGCTGCGCCGACCCGACGTGCGGCAGGCCGAGCAGCAGTTGATCGCGGCCAACGCGAACATCGGCGCGGCGCGCGCCGCGTTCTGGCCGCGCATCACGCTGACGGCCAGCGCCGGCGTGGCCAGCAGCCAGCTCTCGGAGCTGTTCAAGGACGGCGCGTGGAGCTTCGCGGCGCAGTTGCTGCAGCCGATCTTCGATGCCGGCCGCAACCGCGCCAACCTGGCCGTGGCCGAGGCCCAGCGCGACATCGCGCTGGCCCAGTACGAGCGCGCGATCCAGGCGGCGTTTCGCGACGTGGCCGATGCGCTGGCCGGCCGCGCCACGCTGGACGAGCAACTGCGCGCGACGCAGGCGCAGGCCGAGGCCGAGCGCCTGCGCTACGGCCTGTCGGAGCTGCGCTTCCGCAACGGTGCCAGCAGCTCGCTGGAACTGCTCGACGCCCAGCGCTCGCTGTTCACGGCCCAGCAGGCCGTCGTGCAGACGCGCCTGGCGTTGCTGCAGAACCGCGTCGCGGTCTACCGCGCGCTGGGCGGCGGCCTCGAAGGCGGCGCGACACGGTAGATCTCGGTCGCTTCGCCGCATGGCGGCCGCGACCTCGCAGCCCGACGACCGGGCCGCAGGTGAATGTCAGATCACCCTGCGGCCCAACACGCCCGCGATGCGCCGCAGCAGCCACTTGGGTGTCGCACCTGCGGCGATCGTCGCCGCGCGGTTGATGACGCCCGGCACCGCGATGACCTCGCCATCGAGGCAGGCGCGGTAGCCCGCGGCGGCCACCGCATCGACATCGCCGATCAGGAACGCGGGCAGATCCGCGAGCCGCGTGTTGTGCGCGGTGGCGCCGCCGAGCATGGCGGTGGCGGTGATGCCCGGGCACAGTGCCGTCACGCTGACGCCGCTGCCGCGCAGCTCCTCGGCGAGCGACTCGGTCAGCGACAGCACGTAGGCCTTGGTCGCCGCGTAGGTGGCCAGCCCCGGCACCGGCTGGAAGGCGGCGATCGAGGCGACGTTGAGGACGCGTCCGCGGCCGCGCGCCACCATCGCCGGCACGAACGCGGCGAGCATCGCCGTCAGCCCCGAGACATTGAGGTCGATCAGTTGCTGGTGGCGCTCGGCGGCAATGGCGGCGAACCCGCCCTGCTCGAGCACGCCGGCGTTGTTGACGAGCACGTCGATCGGGCGCCGCCGGCGTCGCAGCACGGACGCCAGCGCGGCGGCGGCGCCGGGCCGGGCCAGATCGGCCGGCAGCACATCGGCACGCGTGCCGTGCGCGGCGCGCAGCGCATCGGCCAGCGCGCGCCTGCCGTGACTTGGCGCAAGGTCCTTCCGCAACGAGGCGGTATGAAGCATGGACGGCATCCTGCGGCCCGGTGGGCCCCGGGTGCCTGCAGCGACGACCGAAGGAGCAGCAGCCGATGAAGGTCATGAGCGGAGTGGATGGCGCGTTCCTCCACCTGGAGACGCTGGAGACGCCGATGCACGTGGCGTCGCTGCACCTGTTCGATCTGCCCGACGGCTACCGCGGCGACTTCCACGCCGACATCACGCGCCTGATGCGCGGCCGCCTGCACCTGGCTCCGGTCTTCACGCGCAAGCTGGCGCCGATGCCACTGCAGTTCGCCAACCCGGTGTGGATCGAAGAAGACAAGCTCGACCTGGCCTATCACGTGCAGCGCATCACGTTGCCCGCCCCCGGCACGCTGGCGCAGCTGGAAGACTGCGCCGGGCGCCTGCACTCGGCGTTGCTGGACCGCAGCCGCCCGCTGTGGCGGCTGGCGGTGATCGACGGTCTGCAGTCCGGCCAGGTGGGCTACTACATCCAGGTCCACCACGCGGTGCTCGACGGCCAGGCCGGGGTGCTGCTGGCGCAGGCGCTGTTTGACGTGAGCCCGGTGCCGCGCCGCGTGCCGCGCGGCGCCGGGCACCACGGCGAGCATCCGGGCCTGGGCGAACTCGCCGCGGCGGCGCTCAAGCACGACGCGGGGCAGTACATCAAGCTGCTGCGGCACCTGCCCGACGTGGTGAAGACCCTTGCCGGCCTGTTCGGCGCGACGCCCGCGACAGCCAAGGGCCAGCTCGGGCAGAACTTCTCGTTCGGCCCGAAGACGCCGCTCAACGTGCCGATCACCGGCGAGCGCGGCTTCGCCGCGGTCTCGGTGCCGCTGGCCACGCTCAAACAACTGGCTGCGGCGCACGAGGCCAAGCTCAACGACATCGTGCTGGCGCTGTGCGGCGGCGCATTGCGCCGTTACCTCGCGCACCACGGCGGCATCCCGAAGAAGCCGCTGATCGCGTCGATGCCGATCTCGCTGCGCGACGCCGGCAACACCGACTTCACGACGCAGGCCACGCTGAGCCTGGTCAACCTGAACACCCACATCGCCGACCCGATCAAGCGCCTGCGCGCGATCCGCGACGCCGCCGGCGCGGTCAAGGCGTTGGCCCAGCGCGCGCGCGGCGTGATCCCGACCGACTTTCCCTCCATCGGCACGCCTTGGCTGCTGCACGGCCTGGCCTCGCTGTATGGCCGCTCGGGCATCACACGCGCGCTGCCGCCGATCGCCAACGTCGTGATCTCCAACGTGCCGGGGCCCCAGGTGCCGCTGTATGCGGCCGGGGCGCGCATGGCCACCTACTGGCCGCTGTCGATCGTCGAGCACGGCCTCGGGCTCAACATCACCGTGATGAGCTACGCCGGCGCGATGGGCTTCGGCTTCACCACCGCACGCTGCGGGGTGCCCGACGCGCGCGAACTGTCGGCGGCGCTGCTCGCGGCGCTGGACGAGCTGGTGGCCCGCAGCGCGCGGCGCTGATGGCCAGGCGCCGTTGCGCACAATGCGAGCCTCTGTCGAACGCCGACCCGAATCCCGGCCACGCCGGCCCACCCTGAACGGACCCCACCCATGCGCCAGCTGAGCGGACACGACGCGAGCTTCCTCTACGCGGACACGATCCACGCCAACTCCAACGTCACCTTCGTCCAGATCTACGACCAGAGCACGGCGCCGGGCGGGACGCTGCGTTTCAAGACCATCCTCGCGCACATCCAGGGACGGTTGCACCGCTCGCCGATCTTCCGCAGCAAGCTGCTGCGCGTGCCGCTCGAACTCGACGACCCCTACTGGGTGGAGGACGAGACCTTCGACCTCGAGTACCACGTGCGCCACATCGCGCTGCCCAAGCCGGGCGACTGGCGCCAGTTCTGCATCCAGGCCTCGCGCATCCATGCGCGCGCCCTCGACCTGCACCGCCCGTTGTGGGAGATCTACGTCATCGAGGGGTTGGACAGCATCACCGACCTGCCGGCCGGCAGTTTCGCGCTGCTGACCAAGATCCACCATGCGGCCATCGACGTGGAAAGCCGCAACGAGTTCATCGAGGTGCTGCACGACACGACGCGCCGGCCGCGCAAGCCCGAGCCGCCCGAGCCCTGGTTTCCGCAGCGCGCACCCGGCGCGATCCCGCTGCTGTGCCGGGCCAGCGTGCACCTGATGCTCTCGCCCACCCGGCTGATGAGTCCGCTGGTACGCGCCGCCCCCGCGGCGATGGCTTTCGCGCGCGACGTGCTGCAGCCCGAGCTCCACCCGACGGCCACCCGCTTCAATGCCGTGGTGTCGGCGCACCGGGTGTTCGACACGCGGCGTTTCCTGCACGAGGAATTCGAGAGCATCCGCGGCCTGGTCGCCGACGCGAGCGTCAACGATGCCGTGCTGGCCGTCTGCTCGGGGGGGTTGAGGCGCTACCTCGCGGCCCACGCGGAGTTGCCGCAGGCCGATCTGGCGGCCATCGTCCCGCTCGGCATCGCGGCCGGTGCCGGGGCGGGCCGTCGCGGCGCATCGAGTTCGGCACCAACATCGCCGACGCCGTGGAGCGGCTGGCCTGGATCCACGGGCAGACGGCGGCGGCCGAGCCCGCGCCGACGGAGCGTGGCCGGCCGCCGCCCAGCTGCACGATCACCCACGTGCCGGGGCCGCCGGGGCCCGTTTTTCTCCACGGCGCGCGCATGACGTACTTCTCGGCCATCCTGCCGATCGCCGATGGCATGGGCCTGGTGTTCGCGGTCACCGGCTACGACGGCCGCATCGTCGTGTCGCCGACGTCGTGCCGCGAACTGATGCCCGATCCGCAGGCCTTCACGCAGTGCGTGCGCGACAGCTTCCAGGAGTACCTGGCGCTGGCGGGCGCCGCGCCCAAGGGCAAGCCTAGATCGGCACGGCCCCGTGCGTCAGCAGCCGATAGGCATGGGCCATCGGCCC
Source organism: uncultured beta proteobacterium (assembly GCA_963840805.1). Classification (GTDB taxonomy): domain Bacteria; phylum Pseudomonadota; class Gammaproteobacteria; order Burkholderiales; family Burkholderiaceae_C; genus CADEEN01. The sequence goes on from CAWJAJ010000017.1 coordinate 504,380, forward strand.
GGACGGCGCGAACCGGTGCCACGCGCCTTCCGGCTGCGAAAGACGGTCGGCGACGATCCACAACACCACGGCGTTGAAGCCCAGCCCGACGTGGCTGCCCGGCACGCGGATGTTCTCGTGCAGCGCCGGGTTGCCCTCGACGGTGGCTTCCTGCGGCGGCACGACGCCATCGCTGAGCGAATACAGGCAGCTCAGCGGCATCGGCAGCGTCTTGCGATCGCGCAGCTTCCTGGCCTGCGGCTGCATGGTGTGGACGGCCGTGCCCATCGGGTGGGCGATCAGCCGGTACATCGCCTTGACCAGCGGCGGCGACGCGCTGCCCTCCGGGTCGACCGTGATCGGGCTGCCCAGCGTGACGACGCTGCGCACGCATTCGGGTACCTGGTGCGCGCCGTAGAGCGCGAACACGCCGCCGAGGCTCCAGCCGACGAGACTGACCTTGCGGCCCGTCTTGTGGTGCAGGTAGCGGATCTTCTGTTCGAGCGCGGTGGCGTGCTTGGCGTGAAAGCCGACGTTGCGCCCCAGCCCCCAGGTTTCGACCGCGTAGCCCCGGTTGCGCAGGAACAACTCCAGCGCGATCAGCGACACCTCGCTACCCATGAACCCCGGCAGCAGCAGCACCGGATGGCCGTCGCCGCGCGGCGCGGTCGCCAGCGCCGGCAGCGACCACGGCAGGATCGCCATCTCGAGCAGCGCGCGCCACTCCAGCACGGAGTAGGCGGATTTGGGTCGACCGGTGTGAGGGTGTCGCGTGGCCACGGTTGCCATCTTAGGGCGCGGTGGCGGGCGCCCAGGGCTGGTGCATCAACGGGGCGTCGAATTTTCCCTCTCCAGGCGCGCTATCCTCGCGCCCGTGGCCGCTCGACGGCCCCTCACCTGGGAGATGCCATGACCTTCACCCCCACCCGCCTGGCCTGCATGGGCCTGCTGGCGATCGCCACGGCGACACCGTGCCTGGCGGACAGTCTGGCGTCGTCCGCGTCGAGCGCCGGCTCGGCCTCGTCGGGCAGCCTGTCCGAATCGATCAACGGCTCGAGCAAGAGCTCGTCGGGCGAAACCAAGGTCGCCGCCGGCGACTACCGCGTCGTCGCGGTCGCCGAGTTGGCCGATCGCCCCGGCATGCTGCGGCTGAAGCTGCAGGCCACCGCACAGCCCGGCGAGGCCGGTGAACTCTGGCTCACGTTGCCGCGGCAGGCGCTGGCGCAGCGGGCCCTGGCGGCGGGTGATGTTGTAAGTGCGCGCCAACGTCCGTATGGCGTCGAGTTCGCACGCGCCGATACCCGCGAGGCCTTCTTCCTGGTCCTCGCCGACGACTGGCATCGCGAACTCGATCCGCATCCCGTGGCGCTTTGACCGTTGCGCGCGCGCTGCTGCTGGCCGCCGGCCTGTGGGCCTGCGCGACCAGCAGCCACGCCGACTCGGCCTCGCTGCGGTTCTGCGATCGCGCCTCGCCGCTGACAGCGCAGCAGCAGGACCGGCTGCTGCGTTTTGCGGCGGTCGTGCGCCACGAGCTCGAAGGCTCGGGCCAGGCAGTCGCGCTGATCGCGCGCTCGGGGCTGGACCTGCAGCGCTTTGGGGTGCGCTACTCGCACGCCGGCGTGAGCCTGCAGCGCGAGCGACAACGCGCCGTGGTCGGTGCGCCAGCTCTACTACGCGTGCGACGAGCGCCGGCCGCGCCTGTTCGACCAGGGCCTGGCCGGCTTCCTGTTCGGCACCGACGATCCGGCCGTCGGTTACGTCTCGATCGTGCTGATGCCGCGCGAGGCCGCTGCCGAGGTCGAGCGCGCTGCGCTCGACAAGCCCCGCGCGCTGCGATTGCTGGCCGCCACCTACAGCGCCAACGCCTACCCGTTCAGCCTGCGCTACCAGAACTGCAACCAGTGGGTGATGGAGCTGCTCGCCACCGCCTGGGGCGCGCTGGACGATGCCGACGACCTGCGCGCGCGCGCGCAGGCCTGGCTGGTCGATCGGGGCTACGCGCCGCCCCCGATCGAAGTCGGCTCGCACCTGCTGATGTTCGCCGGCGCGTTCATCCCCTGGATCAAGTTCGACGACCACCCCGAAGCCGACCGCTTCGCGCTGCGCTTTCGCATCAGCCTGCCGGCGTCGATCGAGGCCTTCGTGCGTGACCGCGTGCCTGGCGCGCAGCGCATCGAGCTGTGCCACGACGAACGGCAGGTGGTCATCCGCCGCGGCTGGCAGCCGTTGGCCGAAGGTTGCCGGCCGGAGGCCGGCGATCGGGTGGTGGCGTTCGACTGACGCCGCGGATCGCCCGGCGTGGCCGGCCGGCACCGCTCTGGAGGTTCGTGCCTAAAATGCTGCAGTGCAGCAAATACTGCTTGCATTGGCGAATCCGCCGCGTAAGATAGCTTCATGTTGCAGTGCAGCAAACTGCTTCGAAACCCGACCCTCACACCACTGGAGCCCCCCATGCTGAACACCGAACAATTCGCCGCCACGAACAAGGCCAACTTCCAAGCCCTGATGGGCCTGACCAACAAGGCCTTCGAAGGCGTAGAGCAACTCACCGCGCTGAACCTGCAGGTGGCCCGCGCCGGCCTCGAAGAAGCCACCGAAACCGGCCTCGCCGCGCTGTCCGCGAATGACCCGCAATCGCTGCTCGCACTGCAGGCTGGCCTGCTGCAACCCGCCGCCGACAAGGCGACCGCCTACGGCAAGCACGTCTACGGCATCGTCGCCGGCATCGCCGCCGACGTCGAGAAGGTCGCTGGCGAACAGGCTGCCGCCGCGCAGAGTTCCTTCGTCGCGCTGATCGAAGCCGCCGGCAAGAACGCCCCCGAAGGCACGAACAGCGGCGTGGCCCTGTTCAAGTCGGCGATGGCGACCGCGAACAACGCGTTCGAGGGCATGCAAAAGGCTGGCCGCCGCGCTGCCGAAACCGCCGAAGCCAACTACGCTGCCGTGACGGGCTCGGCGACCAAGGCCGCCAAGGCCAAGCGCGGCTGAGCCACGCCGCAGTGATGGGCGCAGTGCATGGACATTGCGCCCCGCCCGGCCCCGCTTGGGGCCGGACCGATCGGGCGGGCGGCACGTGCGCCCGCCGCGCGCGAGACTGACCTGAAGTAGTGAGGATGCCGCCGCCGATGCGCAAGCGCCCCTCCTCCTGGCCCACCGAGCGCAGCCTGTTTCGCGACAAGGGCCGGCGCAGCGTGGTCGCGACCTGGATCGTGTGGCTGCTGTCGATCGCCGCCGCCGTCGTGCTGGCCGGCTACCTGCGTCACCCGGCGGTCTGACCGCGCGGGCGTGATGCGCGTCGCGCCGAAGGCGACAATCGACGCCGACGGCCATGAACATCACGACACGCCGGCTTGGCGACAGACGCGATCGCGCGGGCACCGCGGTGTCCACGCTCGCGTGGCTGCTCGGGCTGGCGTGCGCTGCGCTGGCGCTGTCCGCCGGGTCCGCCTACCGTGCGGAACTGCTTTCACTGGGCGCGGCGTTCCAGCAACTGCGATGGGCGACGTACGGCGCCATCGCCAGGCGCGTCCGCAGTTTCCTGAAGACGCTGGCCAAGGCATGAGCGCGCCGGGCCGCCCCAAGCGCCATACCGCAGCGCGCAGCGCGGAGGTCGACTGATGAGCGCGCCGGGCCACTCCAAGCGCCATACCGCAGCGCGCAGCGCGGAGGTTGACTGATGAGCACCATCGCCGCCGACCTGCTCGCCCTGCTCGAACGCATGGCGCATGCCGGGCCCTTGCCTCGCGTGCGCGCGTTGCTGTTGCCGCAGCCCGCTGCCGAGGGCAGCCGTGACGGCGAATTCTGTGCGGTCGAGCTCGAGGACGGTTCGCTGGGCCTGAGCTTCGTGTTGCTGGGCGACACGCTGGCCCGGCTGCGCGCCCCGGCGGTACACGCCGACTTGGCCGGGACGCCGGCATTGTTGCTGGCGCGTCGCTATGCCAGCGACATCGGCGCGCAGCGCGCGTTGGGCTTTGCCGCCGTCAACGCGCTGACGCGCCACCTGTTCGACCGCTCGCGCTACGAGCCCCGCACGGCCGGCGGCTCGATCGGCGACCTGGACCTCCGGCCCGGCGACCGCCTCGGCATGATCGGCCTGTTTCCGCCGCTGGTGCGGCAGGTTCTTCTCACCGGCGCGCAGCTCACGGTGGTGGAGTTGCGCGCCGACCTCGCCGGCCCGCGCGACGGCTGGCACGTCACGCTCGACGCCGGCGAACTGGCCCGCTGCAACAAGATCCTGGCCACCAGCACCGTGCTGCTCAACGACACGCTGGAGGCGGTGCTCGGGCACTGCCGGCATGCCGAGCGGGTGGCGCTGGTCGGCCCGGGCGCCGGCTGCCTGCCCGACCCGCTGTTTGCGCGCGGTGTCACGCTGCTGGGCGGGCGCTGGGTCGTGGACGCCGAGGCGTTCAAGGCCGCGCTGCGCACCGGCGAGCCCTGGGGCGGTTTGACGAAGAAGTTCGCTCTCGGCCGTGACGACTATCCGGGCTTCGACCACCTGCTGGCGCGGGCGCTCGACCACCCGCCGCGCTAGCACCGGCGCGAAGCCCGGGCCATCGCCAGCCTGCCCCCCACGCCGACCCGCATCGCCACACCATGCCGCCCATGACGACCCTCGACGATCCCCGCCACGACCGCGAGATCGGCACCCGCGACAGCACGCTCGACACGACGCGCATCGACGACGTTCGCATCGGCGCGGTTCGGCCGCTGATGACGCCGGCGCTGCTGCAAGAGCGCGTGCCGGTGCGCGACGACACGCTGGCCCTCGTGGAAACGAGCCGCGCCGCCATTGCCGACGTGCTGCACGGGCGCGATGACCGCCTCGTCGTCGTCGTCGGGCCCTGCTCGATCCACGACCACGACCAGGCGCTCGAGTACGCGCGGCCGCCTGAAGGCCGTTGCCGACACGCTGCACGACGACTTGCTGATCGTGATGCGCGCCTACTTCGAGAAGCCGCGCACGACGGTGGGCTGGAAGGGCTACATCAACGACCCGCACCTCGACGGCAGCTTCGCCATCAACGAAGGGCTGGAACGCGCGCGCCGCCTGCTGCTGGAACTGACGACGCTGGGCCTGCCCGCGGGCACCGAGTTCCTCGACCTGCTGAGCCCGCAGTTCATCGCCGACCTGATCGCCTGGGGCGCGATCGGCGCGCGCACCACCGAGAGCCAGAGCCACCGCCAGCTGGCCTCGGGCCTGAGCTGCCCGGTGGGCTTCAAGAACGGCACCGACGGCAGCATCCAGGTCGCGGCCGACGCGATCCTCGCGGCGCGCGGCGCCGCACGCCTTCATGGGCATGACGAAGATGGGCATGGCCGCCATCTTCGAGACCCGCGGCAACGACGACTGCCACGTCATCCTGCGCGGCGGCAAGCACGCCCAACTACGACGCCGCGCATGTGGCAGCGCGGCCTGCGCACGCTGCGCGCGGCCGGCCTGCGCGAGCAGGTGATGATCGACGTGTCGCACGGCAACAGCGGCAAGCAGCACCTGCGCCAGATCGACGTGGCGCACGACGTGGCCGCGCAGATCGCGGCCGGCGAGCGGCGCATCGTCGGCGTGATGATCGAGAGCCACCTCGAGGCAGGGCGGCAGGACCTCGCGCCCGGCGTGCCGTTGCAGCACGGCGTGTCGATCACCGACGCGTGCCTCGGTTTCGCGCAGACGGTGCCGCTGCTGCACGCGCTGGCTGCGGCGGTGCGGGCGCGTCGGCGCCAGGCAGGCACAGCGCCGTCAGCGTGAGGGCGGCAGCCGCAGCGGCAAGCCGCGCAACGCCTGCGCCAGCTCGGCGACCTGCCAGACCGCGATACGGTGCCCGGCGGCAAATGGCCGCGCGTTGTCGGTGATCTCGCCCAGGCCGATGTAGAGCGCGTCCTGCGCCTCGGCCGCCTCGCGCGCGTCCTGCAGCGCGCGCAGCGCGTCGAGGCCGGTGCGGGCGGACTTCCAGCGCCGGGCACAGACCACCATCTTTCGCCCCTGACGCTCGAGTTCGAAATCCACCGCAACGGCCATGCCGCGCTGCACCGTGTAGCCGTCGCGCCGAAAGGCCTCCTCCAGCAGCTTCGCGAACGCCGGCCAGGCCATCGTGGCCACGGCCTGCTGCGTCTCGGCCACCCGCGCCGCGCTCGGCAGGCGCCACTGTCGGCGCGCCGCAAGGACGCCGATCACGATGAACGGGAAGGTCGACAGCGCGCCGGCCACGCGGTAGTCCGCAGGCAGCAACGCCATGGCCAAGCCGGCCAGCACGGCCGCGATGGCGATGCTGACCCACCACGGCGACCGAAGCAGCGTCGCGAACAGCGAGTTCTCGGCCATCTGAAATTTCAAGCGGGGCCCTCCATTGCGCCGGCAGCGTGGCCACGGCACAGTCTACGGTGCGCACCGAGGCCGGCAGCGGGCGCGGTGGCGCGTTTCGGCGGGCGTGGCGCGGGTCTGCGCGATGCATGCCCGCGCATGCGGCATCGTCCTAGCGCGGCGCCGGGCCACCGGAGGGCGCCCGGATCCACTTCGCCAGCGTGGCATAGAGCACGCCCGCCTCGACCGGCTTGGTGGCGAAATCGTTCATTCCCGCGGCAAGGCAACGCCGGCGGTCGTCGTCACGCGCGTTGGCGGTCATCGCGATCACCGGCAGCCGCGTCAGCGCGTCGTTGGCGCGGATCCAGCGTGTCACCCCGAGGCCATCGACGTTGGGCATCTGCATGTCCATCAGCACGCCATCGAACGTCTCCGTGCCGAGCAGCCTCATCGCTTCGCGACCATCGCCGGCCACACGCACCACCGCGCCGATGCGCTCCAGAAGCAAGGTCGCGACCAACTGATTGACTTCGTTGTCTTCGGCCACCAGGATCCGGCTGCCGGCCAGGCGCTTCGCGGCATCGCTCTCGTCGAGTCGATCGAGCGGGCTGGCAATGGGCGACATGCGGGCGCCCGCCTTGCCGAACCGGCCGGTGAACCAGAAATTGCTGCCCGCGCCGAGCGCGCTTTCGACGCCGACCTCGCCGCCGAACAGTTCGACGAGCCGCTTGCTGATGGCCAGCCCCAGCCCGGTGCCGCCGAAACGCCGCGTCGTCGAGTTGTCGCCTTGCTGGAACACCTGGAAGAGAGTCCGCGCGGTGTGCGGCGCCATGCCGATGCCGGTGTCGCGCACATCGACGCGGACCAGGCAGTCGTCCGCCCCGTCCGCGATCACGCGGACCTTGACCTCGATGCCGCCGCGCTCGGTGAACTTGATGGCGTTGGTCAGGTAGTTGATCAGCACCTGGCCCACCCTGAGCGGATCACCGATCAGCGGTTGCGCCGCAGTCGGTTCGATCTCGATCGCCAGCGCGAGATGCTTCGCCTCGGCCAGGCCGGCCACCTGGGCTCGCGCCGCCTGGACGACGGCGGTGAAGTCGAAGCGGGTCTGCTCGAGATCGATCTTGCCGGCCTCGATCTTCGACATGTCGAGGATGTCGTTGACGAGGCCCAGCAGGCGGCCGCCCGAGGCGTGGATCTTGGCCAGGTACTCGCGCTGGCGGTCGTCCTGCGCGGTCATCAGCGCAACGTGGGCGAGCCCGATGACGCCGTTCAGCGGCGTGCGGATCTCGTGGCTCATGTTGGCCAGGAACTCGCTCTTGGCCTTGCTGGCGGCATTGGCGGCGTCCGTCGCCAAGGCCAGTTCGTGCGTTCGCTCCTGCACCCGCCTCTCGAGCTCCGCTTCGCGCTGCAGCAACAGGCGTTCGGTGGCAATCAGGCGGTCGCGCTCGCGCAGCAGCAAGCCCTGTCGCAGCGCCGCCAGCACGACCACCACGCCGCCACCGACCGCCACGACGATGCGCGTGGCCGGGTTCGTGCCGGCGAGACTGGCCAGAACGATGCCGCCGGCCGCCACCAGCACCAGCAACAACGGCATCAGGCGCAGCAGGCCCTCGCAACGCCGGTCCCACCGGGCGTCGACCACCGGCTCCAGGCGATGCATGCGGATGCCGACGCCGATCAGCAGCACGACCCACGAAAAAGCGAGGTTCAGCCAATCGCCATCCACCGTCTGATCGGCCAGGAATCGCAGGTTCCAGGCCATCCAGCAGACCGCGAACGCGGCGGCCGACAGCGGCAACAGCAGGGCGCGCCAATCCGGCCGCGCGCGCAGCGTCAGGACGAGGATCAGGCCCAGGCATGCGGGCGCCATCAACGCCAGCGGGTAGGCGGCCATGACCAGCACCTGGAACAGGCTGTAGCTGCCCTGTCGCGGCAGGAAAAGCGTCATGGTGCCGACGAACACCGCCACCAACAACATGGCTGCGTCCAGCTTGGCGGTTTGCCAGACGGAGGCTGGCAATCGCTCGCGTCCGATGCACCACATCCCCATCGCCAAGGCCGGGCCCAGCGACAAATAGAACAGATCCGATGGGCCGGGAAACGGCACCCATCCGAGCCAGGTCTCGACATCCCAGACCAACTGGCCGAGCGTCTGGAACACCATGCCCGCCAGGAACCAAGCGGCCGCGACCCGATGCGGCCCGCCTTGCGCCAGCACGTAGCCGCGCCATGCGAGCAGCGCGCCGGCTGCGCTGCCCGCGGTCCAGTGCAGGTTGTCGAAGAACGCCGCAGAGGCCGGGCCGCCAGCACGGGCGCCGACGATGCCGATCAGCAGCAAAGCGATCAGGGCGACGAAGGCGATCGGGCCCGCCTTCGAGGACATACCGGTGATTGCGCTGCCTTCGTCTTGCATTGCGTGGCATTGTCAGCGATGGCCCGCAGGATCGGCAGCGGGGGTGCGGCGAGCGGCGGCACGCGAACGCCGACCCGTGCGAGAAAACTCACACTCCTTTGCGCCGACACGGCGCTCTGCACACGTTTCGGCTGCATCAGCGGCGACGCGATGCCGCTACGCTTCGCGCGCGACGGCCGGGCATGGAGCCGCCGTGCGACGAAGGGTTGGCCGTCGTGTGCGGCAGGCGCGCGGACGGCAGCGTCTCGCAAAGCGCTGCCGTCCGGGCGCCCAGGTTGCCTATTCCGGCAAGCCGAAGAACGTTCTGCTGATCGCGCCCCAGCAGACCACCTCACCTGTTGCCCGCTTGTTGGCGCAGACCGTGTCGCCGCCCGCCTCGATGCCGCGCACATCGGTCACGCTGGCGGGAATGGCCAGGACGCTGGCTGCGGGCGGGGTCAAGCCGGTGGCCCAGCAGGTCACGCTGCCGGACGCGACTGCGCAGGCAAAGTTGCTGCCGACCGCGACCTGCGTCACGCCCGACAGGCCCGCCGGCGGCGCGACGGTTCCACCTGCACCTGCGCGATCCCCCAGCAGCACGCCGCCCGTGGTGGTAGTCCCGCACGCCACGCCGCCAAAGGCGTCGACTTGCGAAACGTGGGTCCGGACAGGCTGCTCACCGGCTTGCCCTTGTCCTTGTTCCAGCAACTCACACCGCCCGCAACGTTGACCGCGCACGCACGGCTGCCGCCGACGGCCAGATCGACCACCGTTCCGAGCCCGGTCACGGTGTAGTCGTTCAAGGCGGCTGCATCCGTGGTGGCGGCCCAGCACTGGACCGAGCCGGTCGTCGTCACCACGCAAGTGGTGTCGTTGCCTGCGGCGATCTGCGTGGGCATGCCGTCGAGCACAGGCTTGGGCAGCAGCGCGGTCGCGCCGGTCGCACTGGCCCCCCAGCAGCCGACGTCGGGGACGAACTGGCCGGCGGTGAGGTCGAGTCTCAAGCCCAGCGCGCAGGAATGGCGAATACCTGCAGCCACCTGCGTCGCTGCCACGACGAACGAGGTTCCGAACGACGGAGACAGACTGATCCGCGACGGTCGACGCGGATCGGCAAGCGACGGGTATCGCCGATAGAGGTCAGCGACGGCCTCGAAGAGTCAGCGGCCGGTTCATATCCGTGACCCGGCGTTGGCGGCCCTGAGCTCGATTGGCATCGAGGCTTCCAGCGAGGAGCGTCCGCTTATCTCGACGACCAAGAGGCGCTCTGCTGCGGAGCGGACGGTATGCGTCCGGTGATCCCATCTCTATTGCGCCCCGGCAGCCCTGAAGGATCGTGTCCACGTGATTCCGTAAGCGGACACGTCCCCGAGGGCTCTGCCACGGCTCGCGCGATTGACTACAGCCACAAACGCTCGACGGCGCTGACGGGCTTCGTCGACGCCGCGCTGGGTCACCATAGCGCCGTCGGCAAGTGCACCGCCACCGCCACCGCACCTCGTCTTCGAGCGGCGCAGGCTCGAAGACTGGTTCCGCAAGCACTTTGGCGCGTGAGGGCAAATTCGTGAGAAAGTTGCGACCTGCATCCAAAAAAGAAGGAGGTTCCGATGTGGGTTCGCACGCGCTCCAGCGCTTTCTCGCTCATTTCACTGGCCGTGCTGTCCGCCTGCGGCGGCGGCGGCGATGACCCTGCCGCGCGCGAAGACGCGCTCGGCCGGCCCAGCTACAGCGTCGGCGGCACGATCACCGGCGTGGTGTCGCCGCCGTTCGGCGATTCGATCACGCTGTCGCTCGACGGCAGCTACGTCGAGCCGTTCGCGGCGAGTAGCGGCACCTTCACTTTCTCCCGCCGGCTCTTCAGCCGCGAAGCCTACAACGTCAGCGTCGCCGGCTCCGTGGCGGGCTACGACTGCAGCGTCACGAGCGGCGGCAGCGGCACGATTGACCGCAGCAACGTCACCGACGTCGTCGTCGCTTGCGTCGAGATCCCGCGCTACGACGTATCGGTGTCGGTGAGCGGCCTTCCGAAGAACACCAGCGTCGTGATCCAGAACAACGGCATGGCAAACCAGATCACCGCGTCAGCCGACGGCTCCTACGCCTTCCCGTTTCGGCAGTACGCCGCGACGAACTACAACGTGACGATCGTGACGCAACCCGCCAAGGGTTCATGCACCGTGCCACAACCTTCCGGCACCGTGCAGCCTGGCATGCAGCCCATTGCGGTAGTGTGCAAGCAAGGCAACTGACGACGTAGGCTGGAACATTTCCGCGTGGTTGTCGGAGCCTGCTCCTTGCCTTGATTGGGTCGCGCTGCATTGGCTGCATGCTGCCAATGCAGCGCGGCAAGTCGGGCCGGCGGGGTGCGGCCGCAAGTGCTGTGAGGCCGAATCTCGTTGGAGTCGACGCGCCAGGCTGCGATCTCACTCCTGGCCTGGTGCAACTTCTCGAACCAGTGCTCGTTCAGGCGCTCGTCGCGGTACTTGCCGTTGAAGCTCTCGATGTAGGCGTTCTGCGTCAGACAGCCCGGCTGGTTCAGGAGGTGGGTCACCTTGTGAGGCGAGCAAGCCCAGGCCGGTGAACTCCGGCCCCTGGTCGGTGCGAGCGGCCTTCGGGTAGCCGCGGAGGCGAGCGGCTTGGTCCAGGAAACGGGCGACAGCAGAAGTTCGATCGACAGACGACCAGAGACGGCCATCGTCATCTTGTGAATGTCCTCAGCAAACTTCGGTGATCACCCGCAAGCCTTACTCGACCGTCACGCTCTTGGCCAGGTTGCGCGGCTTGTCGACATCGGTGCCGCGCGCGCACGCCGTGTGATACGCCAGCAACTGCAGCGGCACCACGTGCAGGATCGGGGACAGCGCGCCGTAGTGCTCGGGCATGCGGATCACGTGCACGCCTTCGCCGCTTTCGATGCGCGTGTCGGCGTCGGCAAACACGTAGAGCTCGCCGCCGCGGGCGCGCACTTCCTGCATGTTGCTCTTGAGCTTTTCGAGCAGCGCGTCGTTGGGCGCCACGGTCACCACCGGCATCGCGGCGGTCACCAGCGCCAGCGGGCCGTGCTTGAGCTCGCCGGCCGGGTAGGCCTCGGCGTGGATGTAGCTGATCTCCTTCAGCTTCAGCGCGCCTTCGAGCGCGATCGGGTAGTGCAGGCCGCGGCCGAGGAAGAGCGCGTTCTCCTTGCGCGCGAAGTCCTCGCGACCAGGCGATGATCTGCGGCTCCAGCGCCAGCACGGCCTGCACCGCCACCGGCAGGTGGCGCAGCGCCTTCAGGTGCTCGGCCTCCTGCGCGTCGGTGAGGCGCCCGCGCACCTGCGCCAGCGCCAGCGTGAGCAGGAACAGGCCGACCAGCTGCGTCGTGAAGGCCTTGGTCGAGGCCACGCCGATCTCGACGCCGGCGCGCGTGATGTAGGCGAACTTGCACTCGCGCACCATCGCGCTGGTGGCCACGTTGCAGATCGTCAGCGTGGTGGCCATGCCGAGCGCGCGCGCGTGCTTCAGCGCGGCCAGCGTGTCGGCGGTCTCGCCGCTCTGGGTGATCGTGACGACCAGCGTGCGCGGGTTCGGCACGCTGTCGCGGTAGCGGTATTCGCTGGCGATCTCGACGCTGGTGGGGATGCCGGCGATGCTCTCCAGCCAGTACTTGGCCATCGAGCCGGCGTAGTAGCTGGTGCCGCAGGCCAGGATCAGCACCTGGTCGATGTCCTTGAACGCCGAGTACGCGCCGTCGCCGAACAGCTCGGGCCTGATGCCGCTGCACCGCCTCGAGCGTGTCGGCGATGGCGCGCGGCTGCTCGAAGATCTCCTTCTGCATGTAGTGGCGGTAGGGGCCGAGCTCGGCCGCGCCGCTGTGCGCCTGCACGGTGCGCACCTCGCGGTCGACCGGGCGCAGGCTGCCGTCACTGCGGGTCGCGTCGCGGCCGACGATCCAGTGCTTGCCCAGCTGCAGGTCGACGACGTCGCCTTCTTCGAGGTAGACGATCTGGTCGGTCACGCCGGCCAGCGCCATCGCGTCGCGAGCGAGGAAGTTCTCGCCCCTGTTCCCGCGCCGACGCCCAGCACCAGCGGCGAGCCTGCGCGCGCGCCGACCACGCGGTGCGGCTCGTCGCGGCAGAACACCGCGATCGCGTAGGCGCCGCGCAGGCGCGTCACGGCGTGCTGCACGGCCTCGAACAGGTCGCCTTCGTAGAGGTGCGTCGACCAGGTGGGCGATGACCTCGGTGTCGGTCTGGCTCGCGAAGACGTAGCCCTTGGCCTGCAGCTCGGCGCGCAGTTCGTCGTGGTTTTCGATGATGCCGTTGTGCACCAGCGCGATCTTGGCCGGCGCATCGGCCGCGGCGTTCGGGCCCGGCGAGAAGTGCGGGTGCGCGTTGTGCACCGCCGGCGCGCCGTGCGTGGCCCAGCGCGTGTGGGCGATGCCGGTGCCGGCCTCGATGTGCTCGCTGTCGACCTGCGCCTCGCAGCTCGGCCACGCGCGCGGTGCTGCGCGCGCGCCGCAGGCCGCCGCCCTGGTGCACCGCGACGCCGCAGGAGTCGTAGCCGCGGTATTCGAGCCGCTTCAGGCCCTCGACCAGGATCGGAACGATGTTGCGCGCGCTGACCGCGCCGACGATGCCGCACATGGGATGGTCTCGTAGTGGAGTGAGGCCTGGATCGTAGGCAGCAGCTGTGATGCAATTTGATTGCAAAATTCACGTCTTGACGATAGTGAGTGTCTTCAATCGCGTGAATGAAACAGTTTATATTGCATACTTCGCATCGACTATGCATAATAATTTCACCATGTTCGACCTCGACGATATCGACCTGCGCCTGCTCGACCTGCTTCAGGGCGACGCCGGCCTGACCAACCAGGACCTGGCAGCCGCCGCGCACGTGTCGCCGGCCACCGCCTGCGCCGCGTGCGGCGGCTGACCGACGCGGGCGTCATCGAGCGCCGCATCGCGCTGCTGTCGACGCGAGAAGCTCGGCGCCGGCCTGCAGGCGCTGGTGGAGGTGCAGCTCGACCGCCAGGGCGCCGAGCACCTCGACGCCTTCGAGGCGCTGGCGGTGGCCGATGCCGCGGTGCAGCAGTGCTGGCGTGTCAGCCCGGGGCCGGATTTCGTGCTGGTGCTGTGGGTGGCCGACATGCCGGCCTACCACGCGCTGGTGCAGCGCCTGTTCACCCAGGACGCCAACGTGCGCAACGTGAAGACCTTCTTCGCCGTCAAGCGCGCCAAGTTCGAGCCGCGCATCGACGTGCGGGCCGGCACGTCGACGGTCAAGCCTGTTTCAGGATCACCAGCCCCTTGAGGTACTCGCCCTCGGGAAAGCAGATCGTCGTCGGGTGGTCGCGGCGCCCGGCCAGGCGCTCGAGCAGCACGCCGTCGACCCCGGCATCGAGCCCGGCGCCGGCGACGATCTTGTGGAACAGCTCGGTGCCGACGCCGCCCGAGCACGAGAACGTGAACAGCAGGCCGCCCGGGGCCAGCAGCTTCAGCGCCAGGCGGTTGATGTCCTTGTAGGCGCGCGCGGCGCGCTCGGCGTGCGCCGCGGTGGGCGCGAACTTCGGCGGGTCGAGCACGATCGCGTCGTAGCTCGCGCCGGCCTTCAGCTGCTCGCGCAGGAAGGCGTTGACGTCGGCATCGGCGAACTCGGCGCGCGCGGCGTCGAAGCCGTTGAGCGCACATGCGCACGCGCCCGTTCGAGCGCCGGCGCCGACGAATCGACGCTCGTCACCTGCGCCGCGCCGCCGGCCAGCGCCGCCACGCTGAAGCCGCCGGTGTAGCAGTAGCAGTTGAGCACGCGCTGCACGCCGAAGTGGCGCACCAGCTGCGCGAAGCGGGCGCGGTTGTCGCGCTGGTCGAGGTAGAAGCCGGTCTTGTGGCCCTCGGCCACGTCGACCGTGAGCCGCCAGTCGTGCTCGCGGATCGTCACCTCGGTGGCGCCGTCGCCGCGCAGCCAGCCGGTCACCGGCGCCAGCCCTTCGAGGCCGCGCACGCCGGAGTCGGAGCGTTCGTACAGGCGCGTGCAGCCGGTGGCGGCGAGCAGCGCGTCGGCGATCGTCGCCTTCCAGCGCTCGGTGCCGGCCGACAGGAACTGCGCGCGACAGCACGTCGGCATAGCGGTCGACGATCAGCCCCGGCAGGCCGTCGGCCTCGCCGTGGACCAGGCGCAGGCCGTCGCTGGCGATCGGCAGGCGCGCGCGCAGGGCCACGGCCGCGGCGATGCGGCGCTCGAAGAACGCCGCGTCGATGCGCTCGGCCTCGTCGAAGCTCCAGGCGCGCACCCGGATCATCGAGCTCGGGCTGTACGCGCCCCAGGCCAGGAAGCGGCCGTCGTCGGCCTCCACGCGCACCGTCTCGCCGGCGTCGGCGCCGCCCTTGGCGACGCTGCCCTGGAACACCCAGGGGTGGCGGCGCAGCAGCGAGCGCTCCTTGCCCTCGCGCAGCTTGACGACTTTCATGGCGCGATTCTGCCGCCGAGGGTGCAAGGGGTAGCCAGCGCGCGCCGACGCGCCCACAATCGTCGCCCCTTCCCCGACATATGGAGCAGCCCATGAAACGCAGACTGGCCCTCCTCGGCGTGGTCGTGCTCGCCGCCTGCGGCAAGGCGAGCGAAAAGGCGGCCGAGAAGGCCGCCGAGAAGATGATCGAGTCGTCGGCCTCCAAGGACGGCACCCAGGCCAAGGTCAACTTGTCCGAAGGCGGCATGAAGGTCACGACGACCGACGCATCGGGCAAGACGACGCAGATGGAAATGGGCAACGCCAAGATCAGCGAAGCCGAACTGGGCCTGCCCTTCTATCCCGGAGCCAAGCCGACCGAGGGTTCGGCGATGCGCATGGTCACCGGCGGCAGCAGCTCGCTGCAATTGGGCCTGCACAGCGACGACGCACCCGACAAGGTGGCGGCCTTCTATCGCGACAAGCTCAAGGCGATGTCCGAAGGCAAGCAACTGATGGACATGAGCAGCAACGACGGTGCCTCGATCAGCCTGGTCGACGACAAGACCAAGAGCATGCTGCAGGTGCATGTCAGCAAGGCCGAGAAGGGCAGCGACATTGCGTTGGTCGCGAGTCGCGAGGGCGTGAAGTAGCTACTTGCGCTTCGCGCGCGGGTGCGCCGCGTCGTAGACCTTGGCCAGGTGCTGGAAGTCCAGCTTGGTGTAGACCTGCGTGGTCGCGATGTTGGCGTGGCCGAGCAGTTCCTGCACCGCGCGCAGGTCGCCGCTGGACTGCAGCAGGTGCGAGGCAAAGCTGTGGCGCAGCATGTGCGGGTGCACGTGGGTGGGCAGGCCGGCCTGCAGCGCCAGCGCCTTCAGCCGCGAGCGCACCTGGCTGGCGCGTCAGGCGCGTGCCGCGGCGGCTGACGAACAGCGCCGCCTCGTCGGCGCGTGGCGAGCTGGGGCGCGGTGCGCAAGCCAGGCCTCGAGCGCCGTGAGCGCCGCGCGGCCCACCGGCACGCTGCGCCGCTTGCTGCCCTTGCCGAGCACCTGCGCGGTGGCGTCGGGCGCGTCGATCCAGCCGGCGGCGTCGCGCCCGGCGCGCACA
Organism: uncultured beta proteobacterium; assembly: GCA_963840805.1. Taxonomy (GTDB): domain Bacteria; phylum Pseudomonadota; class Gammaproteobacteria; order Burkholderiales; family Burkholderiaceae_C; genus CADEEN01. The sequence goes on from CAWJAJ010000017.1 coordinate 520,580, forward strand.
TCCAGCCCGACCAACTCGCCCACGCGCAGGCCGCAGCCGTAGAGCAGCTCGACGATGGCGTGGTCGCGTGCGACGAGGCCGGGTCGCCATGCTCGGCCACATGCTCGGCGAGCGCCACCGCCTGGTCGACCGACAGCGCCTTGGGCAGCGGCTTGGCCGCCTTCGGCGCGCGCACGCCGTCGACCGGGTTGCTGGCCACCGCCCGCTGCTCGCCCCACCAGCGGTACAGGCCGCGCCAGGCCGACAGCACGATGGCCATGCTGCGCGGCGCCAGGCCGTGCCGTGCAGCTGCGCGGCCCAGCGCCGCACGTGGTGCGTCTGCACCGCGCGCAACTCGACGCCCGCCGCCGGCGCCGCGGCTGGCCAGGCGCTGCAGCGCCTCGCGGTAGATCGCCAGCGTGCGCGCCGCCAGCCGGCGCTCGACCTCGAGGTGCTGCAGGTAGCGCAGCAGCTCGGCCGGCAGCGCAGCGGCGGCGGCGTCAGGCACGTCGATCAAGCGGCCCGGCAGCAGCCGCGCCAGCGCCGGCGCTGGCGATCTCGCCGATGCGCTGCAGGAAATCGGTGCCCATGTCGGCGCTGTAGCGGGTCGGGTCGGGCGAGCCGAGCACCAGCAGGCCGAAGGCCGCGCCGCCGGTGCCGTGGCGCAGCGGCACCATCGCCATCGACGCCACGGTGGCCGGATCGTCGAGCCAGCGCGCGGCCTCGAAGCCGGCGTTCGACGCCGCAGTAGGGCACGCGTCAGGCTGGTGGCAAGGCTCTTGGCGTCGTCGCTGGCGCCCTGCGCGAACGCGCAGCGCCTTGAACGGCTCGTCGACGCCCCAGACGCGGATGCCGGCCTGCGGGATCAGGAACTGCTGCTTCAGCTCGCTGCACCAGCACCTGCGGCAGTTCGGCCGGGTTGGCGGTGAGCATCAGCGCGCCGCGTCCAGCGGTGCAGCCGCTCGGCGATGGCCACGTTGTCCTGGCCGTTGCGGATCATCTCGACGATCTTCTTCTCCAGGCCCTTGATGCGCTCGCGCAGCATTTCCATCTGCCGCTCCTGCAGCGACACCGCGCGCTGGCCGTGCGGGCTGGTGAGCTGGATGGTGGCCAGCAGCTCGGCGTGGCGCTCGAAGAAGCCCGGCGTGTTGGCCAGGTAGTCGGCGATGTCGTTCTCGGTGATGCCTTGCAGGGCGTTGGTGATCACAGTTCGATCTCTCCTTCGAAAACCGTTTCGGCCGGGCCGGTCATCAGCACCGGCTGGTCGCCGCCGTGCCATTCGATCGTCAGCCGGCCGCCGCGCGTGTGCACGTCGACGCGGGCATCGAGCCAGCCGAGCCGGATGCCCGCCACCACGGCCGCGCAGGCGCCGGTGCCGCAGGCCAGCGTTTCGCCGGCGCCGCGCTCGTAGCACGCGCAGCGCGATCTCGCCGCGCGAGCGCACCTGCATGAAGCCGGCGTTGACGCGGCGCGCGAAGCGCGCGTGGCCTTCGATCGCCGGGCCCAGCGCGGCGACCGGCGCGGCGTCGACGTCGTCGACGCGCTGCACCGCGTGCGGGTTGCCCATCGACAGCACCGCCACTTCGACGCGCCGGCCGGCGGCCTCGAGCGGCCACAGCTCGAAGCCGTTGACTTCGCGCGGCACCAGGCCGGCGGCGTCGAACGGCACGCGCGGCGGGTCGAACACCGGCGCGTTCATGTCCACCGTGACGCGGCCGTCGGCCTGCCAGTGCAGCTCGAGCAGGTTGTTGACGGTCTCGACGCGCACCGTGGTCTTGTCGGTCAGGCCATGCTCGCGCACATAGCGCACGAAGCAGCGCGCGCCGTTGCCGCAATGCTCGACCTCGTCGCCGCTGAAAAGCCGTTGAAGATGCGGTAGCGGAAGTCGACGCCGGGCGTGGTGGCCTGCTCGACCACCAGGATCTGGTCGGCGCCGACGCCGAAGCGCCGGTCGCCCAGGCGCTGCACCTGCGCCGTGCGTCAGCTCGATCGGCGCGCGCGTGGCGTCGAGCACGACGAAGTCGTTGCCCGCGCCTTGCATCTTGGTGAAGCGGCAGTCTCATGCGGGCGATTATCCCGCGCTCGTCGTCAATAGAAGCCGGGCTCGCCCGGCGGCCGCGTCTTGAAGCGCTTGTGCACCCACAGGTACTGCGCCGGGTTGCGCGGACCTCGGCTTCGATCCACTGGTTCATGCGCGCGCGCGTCGGCCAGCGCGTCGTCGCTCGGCCATCGGTCCACGCCGGCAGGAAGCGCACGCGCCAGCCGCCGCCTGGCAGCATCTCGGCCACCACCGGCTGCACCATCATGTTGAGCATGCGCGCCATGCGCGACGGCGCCAGCAGCGTGGCGGCCGGCACGCCGAAGAACGGCACGAAGGCGGCGTCCTTGATGCCGAAGTCCATGTCGGGCAGGTTGAAGAAGCCCAGACCTTGCTGGCGGATCGCGCGGATCAGCGGCGTGGCGCGTGTCGCTGCCGCGCGAACAGCTCCGAGCCGCCGAAGCGCTGGCGGCCCTGGCGCACCGCGGCGTCGAAGACCGGGTTGCTCTGCGCCTGGTAGATCGTCGCGCCACGGCCGGGTCTGGAACAACTGCACCGCGGCGGCCGCCACCTCGAGCGCCATGAAGTGCGGCACCAGCCACATCACCGGCGCGTCGCTGCGCTCGGCCAGGTGCACGTCGCCCTCGATCTCGATCGGCGCGCTGGATGCGCTCGCGCGGTGCGTACCACAGCAGGCCGCGCTCGAGGATGCTGCGGCCGAGCCAGCGGAAGTGCTCGCGCACCAGCCGGGCGCGCGCGCGCGCGTCCAGCTCCGGCAGGCACAACTCGATGTTGCGCGGTGGCGATGCTGCGCCGGTCGGCCGCCAGCGTGTGCAGCAGCGTGCCCAGCGCGCTGCCGATGGCCGCCTGCAGGCGCAGCGGCAGCCACTGCACCAGCCAGAGAAAACCGAGTGCCAGGCGTGCGCCGATCATGGGGATGACGGCAATCTGCGCGCTGCGCGCGGCGCCGCCGAGCGGGAGCATTCACCGATGGAGTGGCCCGGCGTGCTCACCGCCGCGGCGCCTTGTAGCGGTGGTAGCCCCACAGGTATTGCGCCGGGCATTGGCGGATCAGGAACTCCATCGCACGGTTGATCACGGCGGCGCATTCTGTCTGATGCGCGGCCTCGTCACCACCGAAAGCCTCGGCCGCAGGCAGCGGCTCGGGCAAGTCGAACACGCGCACGCGCCAGCCGGCCGCACCCGGCAGGCGCTCGCACCAGCAGCAACAGCGGCACGGCGCCGGTCTGCAGCACCAGCCGCGCGGCCAGCGTCATGGTGTAGGCCGGCTGGCCGAAGAACGGCGCCCACACGCCCATGCCGTCGGGCGGCACCTGGTCGGGCAGCAGGCCGACCGTCTGGCCCTGGCGCAGCGCGCGGATCATCTGCCGCACGCCGGCCAGCGAGGCCGGCGCGGTGAGCAGGCCCGGCCGGTTGCGCGCCGTGGCCTCGAGTTCGCGCAGCCAGGGCTGGCGCGCCGGGCGGTACAGCGCGGTCATCGGCTGGCGCACGCCAAAACGCTCGGCATAGGCCTGCGCCGCGACTTCGAAGCGTGCCCAGGTGCGGCGTCAGCAAGACGATGCCGCGGCCCGCTGCGAGCGCCTGCTCGATCAGCGCTTCGCCCTGCCATTGCGCCGGCGGTTGCAGCAGCCGCGCCGGCCGGCCGCAGCCACAGCCGCGGCAGCTCGGCCACCATGCGGCCGGCCTCGGCAACCGCCGCGCGGCGCACGGCAGGGCCGATGCCGGCCAGCGCGGCATTGGCGCGAACGCGACCGCGGTAGCTCGGCGACAGCGCGTACCCCGCCCACCCCAGCAGCGCGCCGAGCGCGTGCAGGAACCCCAGGGGCCGGCGCGACAGCCAGCGGACGACGGTAAGCATGTTTCCTATAATGCGGCGCATCGCCGAGTTATGAACTACTTGCGGGGCGACGCAGGCAATGCGATGTGCAGTGCCTGCCGGGTGTCAAAGCTCAACAAATCCTGCTAAAGCGTTCGCCGCTCCTCCAGACACAGGCCGGCAACGCGCCTTGCAACCCAACTGGAGTTTAAGAGTGGCGAACGATTTCCTTTTCACGTCCGAATCCGTTTCCGAAGGGCACCCCGACAAGGTGGCCGACCAGATCTCGGACGCCATCCTCGACGCGATCTTCAAGCAGGACCCGCGCAGCCGGGTGGCCGCCGAGACGCTGACCAACACCGGCCTGGTGGTGCTGGCCGGCGAGATCACCACCAACGCGCATGTCGACTACATCCAGGTCGCACGCGACACCATCAAGCGCATCGGCTACGACAACACCGAGTACGGCATCGACTACAAGGGCTGCGCGGTGCTGGTGGCCTACGACAAGCAGAGCAACGACATCGCGCAGGGCGTGGACCACGCCTCGGACGACCACCTCAACACCGGCGCCGGCGACCAGGGCCTGATGTTCGGCTACGCCTGCGACGAGACGCCCGAGCTGATGCCCGCGCCGATCTACTACGCGCACCGGCTGGTCGAGCGCCAGGCGCAGTTGCGCAAGGACGGCCGGCTGCCCTTCCTGCGCCCGGACGCAAAGAGCCAGGTGACGATGCGCTACGTCGATGGCAAGCCGCACAGCATCGACACCGTGGTGCTGTCGACCCAGCACAGCCCCGACCAGAGCGAGACGGCGACCAAGCTGAAGGCCAGCTTCTACGAGGCGGTGATCGAGGAGATCATCAAGCCGGTGCTGCCCAAGGAGTGGCTCAAGGACACGCGCTACCTGGTCAACCCGACCGGCCGCTTCGTCATCGGCGGCCCGCAGGGCGACTGCGGCCTGACCGGGCGCAAGATCATCGTCGACACCTACGGCGGCGCCTGCCCGCACGGCGGCGGCGCCTTCAGCGGCAAGGACCCGAGCAAGGTCGACCGCTCGGCGGCCTACGCGGCGCGCTACGTGGCCAAGAACATCGTCGCGGCCGGGCTGGCCAGGCAGTGCCAGATCCAGGTGGCCTACGCGATCGGCGTCGCCAAGCCGATGAACGTGACCGTCTACACCGAAGGCACCGGCGTGATCCCCGACGACCAGATCGCCAAGATCATCGGCGAGCTGTTCGACCTGCGGCCCAAGGGCATCATCCAGATGCTCGACCTGCTGCGCCCGATCTACGAGAAGACCGCGGCCTACGGCCACTTCGGCCGCGACGAGCCCGAGTTCACGTGGGAGCGCGCCGACAAGGTCGCGGTACTCCGTGACCTTGCCGGGCTGAAGTAATCAGTAATCAGCCCGGCCGCGCGCAGCGCGAATCGGCGCGTGGGCTGCGCTCACATCGCTTTGCGATATGAGCGCGGGCCAAAGGGCGGACAAGGTCGCGGTACTCCGCGACCTCGCCGGGCTCAAGTGAGCCCGGCCGCCGCGTTGCGGCTGTCCGCCCTTCGGCGCAGGCTAACTTCGCGCCAGCGAAGTTAAGGGGCCCCAGCCCCGGCCGCAGCCAAGGTAATCCACGGCGCAGCCGCACTTCTGACGGGCGACGCGAGTTGCCCGTCGTGCTTTCAACTGTCCTGCCGCCCTTCGAGTGCCCGCAATTCGTTGTCGAGCGCCTCGATCAGTGGCGGCAAGTCCCGCACGACCGTGTCGAACACGACCGCGTGTTCGATGCGGTCGTAGCCATGAATGATCCGATTGCGCAGCGCCACCGCCAGCGCCAATTCAGGAATTCGCTCGCGCAGGCTCGCCTGCTCGCCCAGGGCCCGCCGGCACGCCTCGCCGAGGATCTCCAGCTGCCGCTCGACGGCGGAGCGACCAGCACGTCACCCCCATAGGCCGCTTCATCGAAGCCCTTGACGAACGACAGCGCCAAGCGCGCCGCGGTCAACGCATCAAACAGATGCTTCGGCAGTCGCATCGTCGAACAGCCTGACCCGCGACGCCTCGACGGCGCGCCGCAGGTACGGGTTCTCGATCGCGTGATCGGTCATCAAGTCCACACGCCGGCCGAGCAGTGCTTCGAGCGCCTCCGCGAAGTCGACGAAGCGCCGGCCGAGCGACGGTCCCGCAGCGTCCGGCACAAAGCGCGCGATGAAGTCGTAGTCGCTGCGCTGCGGGTCGAACCGGCCATCCGCCGCCGACCCGAACACGTCGAGCGTGGCCACGCCATGCTCACGACAGAGCGCGGCCAGCGCGCTGCCGCGGGCGGCCAGGCCGGGTTCGAGCAAAGGTGCGGACACGGGTGGATTATCGGGATGCATGGCTCGCCGCGCCAGCCTTCGCACTGCGCTCCTGGTTCAACGCCAGCAACCGCCGCAGGATCTCGTTGTCGCTCATCGCGCTTGACCAGTCGGCCCAGCCATAGGCGGCGGCGACGGCCGCGTCGAGTGCTTCGTGCGCCTGCGCCAGCCAAGCCGGGCGCTGGTTGTAAAGGTTGGTCAGTGTGCGCCTGGCGAGTTCCTTCTCGAAGCCGGGCTTGGCGACGATGCGGTCGGGGTATGGCGAGCGCTCCATGCCCAGCGGCACCGCCTCGGGCACGCGCTCGGTCCACTCGGGTGGGTTGAGCCAGGCGTCGCGCAGATCGACCAGGCGCCTGGCGGCGCGGGCGATGGCCTCGGCGCGCGGGCGCACCGGCGGCGCGAGGCCGGCCGGGATCAACGCGCCGCCGTCGACCGGCTCGTTGCGCTGGTGCGCGGCGTCGGCGGGGGGAGGCCGGCGGTGAAGAGTAATGTCTCAAAGCAGGTGGTCGGGGTGTAGCGCGGGCGGTGTTCCATCGACGTACCCAGGCGTAGCGACCAGAGTTCATGCAAGCGCCTGTGAAGCAGGCCGAAAATGGTGTCGTGGGCGCGATTTCACCATGCCGCTGCGGATGCGATGATCGCCCGATGCCCACTGCCGCCACGCTCTCGCCGCGAGCCCTTGCCCTCTACAGCGCCGCGCTCGTCGCGCTGCTCGCGGTGTCGGGCTGGCGCCCCTACGACGCCGGCACCTGGGTGCTCGAGGTCGCACCGGTGTTCGTGGTGTTGCCGATCCTGTGGTTCACGCACCGCCGCTTTCCGCTCACCGCGCTGCTCTACGCGCTGATCTTCGTGCACGCCTGCGTGCTGATGCTCGGCGGCCACTACACCTATGCCCGCGTGCCGCTCGGCGAGTGGCTGCGCGAGGCCTTCGCGCTCGAGCGCAACCACTACGACCGCATCGGCCACTTCATGCAGGGTTTCGTGCCGGCGATCGTCGCGCGCGAGCTGCTGCTGCGCCACACCGGCCTGCAGCGCGGCGGCTGGCTGTTCACGGTGGTCACCGCGGTCGCCTTGGCGATCAGTGCGATCTACGAGCTGATCGAATGGGGCGCGGCGGTGGCGCTCGGTGCCGGCGCCGACGAGTTCCTGGCCACGCAGGGCGACCCGTGGGACACGCAAAAGGACATCGCGTGGGCCTGGATCGGCGCGATGGTCGCCCAGCTCGCGCTGGCGCGCCGGCACGACCGGCAGCTCGCGGCGCTGGCCGCTCAGCCCGGCGCGGGTGCCGCATCGAGGCCGCGCACCGGTTCAACGTAGCGCGGGTCGTCGTGCAGCGCCCAGTAGGCGGCCTGCAGTTGCGCCGTCACCGGGCCGAAGCTGCCGGGCGCGCGGCCGCCGATGGCCACGCCGTCGAGGCGGGCGACCGCGATCACGCCACCGCCGGTGCTGCTGAGAAACACCTCGTCGGCACGACGCAGTTCGTCGATGCCGAGCGCGCGCTGCTGCACCTCGAAGCCGGCGCGTTGCGCGAGCTCGATCACGGTGCGGCGCGACACGCCCTGCAGCACCCCCTCGGCCGGCGTGACCAGCCGCGCCGGCGCGCCGGGCAAGACCGCGAACACGTTGAACCCCGGCCCTTCGGTGACATGGCCGGCGCCGTCGCTGAGCACCACCGTTTCGCCGCCGCGCTCGTAGGCCTCGAACAGCCCCATCACGAAGTCGAGCCAGTGGTAGTTCTTGATGCGCGGATCGACGCTGGCCGGCGGGATGCGCTGCGGCGAGCCGAGCACCACATCGACGCCGCGGCGCTGCTTGTCGGGGTCGGCGATCCAGACGAACGGGATCGCGAAGGCCATGAAGCGGTTGGTGCAGGTGCGCGGGTCGCGCGAGCCCGGCGCGGGCCGGCCCCGCGTGCACAGCAGCTCGACGTAGGCATCGCGCAGCCCGGCGCGGCTCACGCACTCGTGCATCACGCTGCGCATGGCCTCGCGATCGAGCCCCGGGCTCAGGCGCAGCGCGGCGCAACTGGCCTCGAAGCGGTCGAGATGATCATCGAGGCGAAAGAAGCGGCCCTGCCAGACATGCGCGACGTCGTAGGTGGCGTCGGAGTGCAGGAAGCCCCAGTCGAAAATCGAAATCTTGGCATCCTCGGGCGCGACGAACGCGCCGTCGACGTAGGCACAGCCTTGCATGGGGCCTCTCCGTTCAATCAGCGCCAGCATCGTAGCGCGCGCGGGCATGATGGCCGGCGATGAAGCCACCGACCCTCGCCGACCTGCGCCGCTACGCGATCGCGCGCAGCCTGTTCACGCCGACCACGCTGCCCGAGGCGATCGAGCAACTCGGTTTCGTGCAGGCCGATCCGATCCGCGCCCCGGCGCGGGCGCAGGACCTGACGCTGCGCCACCGCGTGGCCGGCTATCGCGCCGGCGATCTCGAGCGGCGCTACCCGCAACTCCCGATCGAGGAAGACTTCTTCGTCAACTACGGCTTCGTGCCGCGCGCCACGCACCGCCTGATGCACCCGCGCACGCCGCGCACGGTGTGGCCGAAATCGCGCTGGACGCAGGCCCACGCGGTGCTCGATTTCGTGCGCGAACGCGGCGTCGTGCACCCGCGCGAGGTCGATGCGCAGTTCCGGCACGGCAAGGTGCGCAACTGGTTCGGTGGCTCGTCCAATGCGACGACGCAGCTGCTCGACGGCATGCACTACCGCGGGCTGCTGCGCGTGGCGCGGCGCGAAGGCGGGATCCGCCTGTACGCGGCGCGCGAGTTGCACGACGCGGCGCCCGATGCAACGGTGGCGATGGATGCGCTGGTCGACGTGATCGCGGCCAAGTACGCGCCGCTGCCTGCGTCGTCGCTCGGCCAGCTGACCGGCTTTCTGTCAGCCGCGGCGCCGCAATGGCTCGGCATGCGGCGCGCCGTGCTGGCGCGCGCAAAGCAGCGGCTGTCGCACGCCCGCGTCGACGGCGTCGACTGGTACTGGCCGGCGGGCGAAGACCCCGCATCGAAGCGCCACGCGGTGGGCGATGCGGTGCGCCTGCTCGCGCCCTTCGACCCCGTGGTGTGGGACCGGCGCCGCTTCGAACTGTTCTGGGGCTGGCGCTACCGCTTCGAGGCCTACACGCCGGCGCCCAAGCGCCAGCTCGGCTACTACGCGCTGCCGCTGCTGTGGCGCGAGCAGGTGGTGGGCTGGGCCAACCTGGCCGTGCGCGAAGGACGCCTGATGCCGGAGGTGGGTTTCTTCGGACCGCGCATCGGCGACGCGGCGTTCGCGCGCGCGCTCGATGACGAGTTGCAGCGCATGGGCAGCTTCCTCGGCCTTTGATCAGACGACCAGGCGGCCGTGGCGTGCGGCCAGCGTGATGGTGGCCTCGATGCCGGCCGTGAAGCGCAGGAAATCGGCCTCCATGCCGTCGGAGAAGATCACGCCGTTGTCCGGCATGCGCGAGCGCAGCCTGAGCGGCTGTCGCGCGGTGATGCTGCCGTACACCAGGCTCGTCGTCGACGATCGGCTCGGAAACGGCTCGCGCACGGCAAACGTCAGTTGCTCCGCGTCCCAGGGCAGGGGCTCGTAGGCCGCACCGGGCCCGGCGGCCTGCAGCGCCCGTGCGATCCCCAGCGAGCCGGTGACGACGCTCTTCATCCAGGCGGTGGAACCGAGCCCGGTGGAGACGATGATGCCGGACGAGGACTGCGCTTCGCTCTGACCGCCCAGCTCGATCTCGTACAGCGCCGAGGTGTGCGAACGCGGACCGATGAACAGGTCGTTGACGGCGCGCAGCATCTGCCCGTCGGACAGGCGCGCCTCGGCCATCGTCACCGCCTTCGTCGCGCGCCGGTCAGCGGCCACGTCGCCGAGCACGGCCCGGATGTCCGACGGTGCGAAGGGCAGCAGCACGCCGTCCCAGCGGCTCGGCTCCGGGTTCACGCCGACGAGCGGCTGGCCGTCGAGGTACTTCATCGCATTGGCCACCAGACCGTCCTGGCCGAGCGCAACGACGATGTCGTCGGCTGCGAACACGAAGTTCGGCAGGTAGGTGCGATCGACGACCTGGTAGCGCCCCCAGCCCTGCAGCGCATCGACCGTGAGCTGCAGGCTGTGGGCATACGCGGCGTTCTCGCGCAGATAGTCGGAGAAGTCGGCGCCCAGGTGCTCGATGTAGAAGCGAGCCTGGGCCAGCGTGTGGTATTGCGCTACCAACGCCTCGAGCCGGGTGCGCCGCGTCACCAGCACGACCTTGCGCTCACTGTTGGCGTTCACGGGCCTTCCTCGTCGTGTCTTCGCCGCTGGCGCCGGCCATCAGCGCCTGCAACAGGTCGGGCGAGACGTTGAGTTGCCCGATGCGCTCGGCCTTGTCGGCGATGCCACCGAACGCCTGGGCGATCAACTGTGCCGGCTGCATGCCGACCGCAGCCAGCGCCTGGATGGTGCGCGGGTCGGCTCTCTCCAGCGCCTGCATCACGACACCGACACGGTGTGCTTCGGCCTCGGCCAGGGTGTGGCTGTTGTGTGCCTGGCCCTGCACGAAGTCCTTGCGCTGGATCTCGAGCGCGATATCGGCCGTCATCTGCTCGTTGCGCAGGCCGTTCTCCTTGCGCATCAAGGTCGCCTTGGCCTCCATCTGCGTTTCGCGGATCTGGCGCTTCTTCTGCTCGACCGCGATGTCGGTGTCGAGCTCGTTCTGGCGGATCGCACGCTCCTTTTCGACGGCCGACATGCGGCGTGAATAGACGGCGTCGTCGGCCGCCTTGAGGTTGGACTCGCGCGACTCGGCCTCCAGCGCGCGGGCGATGTCGGGCGTCGGTTTGACGGCCATGATCGACACGCCGAGGATCTCCAGGCCCATCGCCGTGATCTCCGGCTGGGCCGCGAGTTCCGTGTTGCGCCTGGCGGGCAATCGCCGCCGAAGCCCGCAGCGCCTGCTTCAGGTCCAGTGCCTGCACCGCCTGCTGCACGATCACCTCGACCTGCATCGCCACCCGATCGCGCAGGCGCTGCGGATCCTCGGAAACGTAGGAGCGGCCGTCCTTGCCGAGCGAGAAGTCCATCAGCGCCGCCATGCGCCGCGGGTCGCCGATGCGGTAGGTCACCTGGCCCTGCACCGTGACGCTCTGGAAGTCGGCAGTCACGAGCTCGAGGATGAAGGGCCGGTCCTGGCTGGCCACCGGCACGGCCACCAGCGTCGTCGTCGGAGCGTAATAGAAGAATGACTGGCCGGCACCCTCGCGCACGACCTTGCCGGCGCGGAACTGCATCAGGTGAACCGTCGGCTGGGACTTGATGAAACGCAGACCAAGCATCGCGACCTCCTTGTTAGTTGTACTGAACAACTTGCATGAGTTGCACAATACAACTTAATATCGACCCCGTCAACCCACCGACCTCGCCATGAACGTGAAGACAACAAAGTCCAACCCAAGCCCAGCGGCGCCGCGCCGGGCGGCCGCGCTGGCGATGCCGCTCACGACGGTCGATGTCGTGATCTTCACGGTGCTCGACGACGCCTTGCAGGTGCTGCTGGTGCGACGCCCGGACAACGCCGGGGAGCCCTTTGCCGGGCGCTGGGCGCTGCCGGGCGGCTTCGTCGATGTCGATGTCGATGCCGATCTCGCAGCCTGTGCAAGACGCAAGCTGCGCGAGAAGGCCGGTGTCGTGAGCCCCTATCTCGAGCAGCTCGGCAGCTGGGGCGGCGCCACGCGCGATCCGCGCGGCTGGTCGGCCACCCATGTGTATTTCGCCCTCATCGCGGGCCAGGGCGTCGAACTCGCCACCGGCGGCAACGCCACGGCCGCGGCCTGGTTCGGGGCCGACACCGTGTTGCGCCGGCCCCAGCTCGCGTTCGACCATGCCACGATCCTGCGCGCCGCCGTCGAGCGTCTGCGCAGCAAGGTGGAGTACACATCGTTACCGGCCTTCCTGCTGGCCGAGCCTTTCACGCTGCCGCAGCTGCAGCGCATTTACGAGGTGGTGCTCGGCAGGCCGGTGGACAAGAGCGGGTTCCGCACACGCATGCTGGCGGCGCGCTTCCTGGCGGAAGCCGGCCAGGTCGACGGCGACTCGAACCGCCCGGCGATGGGCTACCGCCTGGTCAACCGGCACGCGGCTGTCATGTTTCCGCGCACCTTCAGTCCGCGCGATGGTGACTGACGGTGCGACGGGCCTGGCTGCGGCGAGGCCGAGCCCCCAAGGGCGCGCTGGGCGTGCCGCTCAAGTCACCGGCGCGGGATTGAACAGCACCAGCGCGTTGTGCAGCTGCCACTGCTCGGCCCAGGTCTTGCTGCGGCCGCTGGCGACATCGAGCATCAGCCGGAACAACGCCCAGCCGACGTCCTCGATCGTCGCCGACCCCTCGGCGATGGTGCCGGCGTTCAGATCCATCAGGTCGTGCCAGCGCCGCGCCAGGTCGCTGCGCGTGGCGACCTTGATCACCGGGCATGCCGCCAGGCCGTACGGGGTGCCGCGGCCGGTGGTGAAGACGTGCAGGTTCATGCCGGCGGCCAGCTGCAGCGTGCCGCAGATGAAGTCGCTGGCCGGCGTGGCGGCGTAGACCAGCCCTTTCCTGCCTTGCAGCTTCTCGCCCGGCGCGAGCACGCCGCTGATCGGCACGCTGCCGCTCTTGACGATCGAGCCCATCGCCTTCTCGACGATGTTGGACAGCCCGCCGGCCTTGTTGCCCGGCGTGGTATTGGCACTGCGGTCGACGCTGCCGCGCTGCAGGTAGGCGTCGTACCAGGCCATCTCGCGCACCATCGCGTCGGCGACGGCAGGCGTCGCCGCGCGGGCGGTGAGCTGGTCGATCGCGTCGCGCACCTCGGTGGTTTCGCTGAACATCACCGTGGCGCCGGCGCGCACCAGCAGGTCGGTGCAGTAGCCCACCGCAGGGTTGGCGGTGACGCCGCTGAAGGCATCGCTGCCGCCGCATTGCACGCCGACCACCAGTTCGCTCGCCGGCACCGTCTCGCGCCGGCGTGCGTTCAGGCGTTCGAGGTGCTCCTCGGCGCTGCGCAGGATCGAGTCGATCATCGACTGGAAACCGACATGCGCCTCGTCCTGCAGGCGCACGACGTCCAGCCCGGCATCGGCGCTGGTGCCGACATCGGCGACGTTGCGTTCGTCGACGGCCTCGCCGGGCCGCCCCGAGAGGCCAACGCCCCCTCGGGGGGCCGACGCCGCAGGCGTCTTGGGGGCCGATATCGCGATCGTGCCGGGCGGCAACAGGCGCTCGGGCTGCAACTTCTCGCAGCCCAGGCTCAGCACCATCACCTCGCCGCCGAAGTTCGGGTTCTGGCTGATGTGGCGCAGCGTGCGGATCGGAATCACCGCGTCGGGCGCGTCGATCGCCACGCCACAGCCGTAGGTGTGCTCCAGGCCGACCACGCCGTCGACGTTCGGATACTTCGGCAGCAGCTCCTTGCGGATGCGCTCGACGGCGATGTCGAGCACGCCGGCCACGCACTGCACGGTCGTCGTGATCGCCAGCAGGTTGCGCGTGCCGACGCTGCCGTCGGCGTTGCGGTAACCCTCGAAGCTGTAGCCCTCGAGCGCGGGCTGCGGCGCCGGCTTGACGGTGGCGATCGGCAGGCCCGTGAGCTCGCGCGCGGGCGGCATCTCGAGCAGGCGCTCATGCACCCAGCTGCCGGCGGCGATGTCGCGCAGCGCACGGCCGATGACGACGCCATAGCGGACGATCTCGGCGCCGGCCGGCAGATCGACGAGCGCCACCTTGTGCGCCTGCGGCACCTTCTCGCGCAGCACCGGCCCGCCGGGCAAGGCGGTACCGGCGGGCAGCCCGCCGTCGTTGCCGACGATCGCGACGTTGTCGCGCTCGTGCATACGGATGGTCACCGCCTCGGCCATGGTCACGCGCCCCGCGTGTTCACATAGAGGGCATAGAGCGAATGGCTGCTGGCCATGAACAGGCGGTTGTTCTTGGCACCGCCGAAGCACAGGTTTGCGCAGCGCTCGGGCAGGTGGATGTGGCCGATGGCCTGGCCGGTGGCTTCGTACACGCGCACGCCGTCCAGGCCCGCCGATGGCACGCGGCCGTTGCTGCCGTAGCCACACCAGATATGGCCCTGCGCGTCGACGGCGATGCCGTCGAGCGCGCCGCCATCGCTGGCGTCGATGACCGGTCGCTTGTTCGACAGCGCGCCGTTGGCGCCGACGCGGTAGGCCCACAGCCGGCGGTGCGGCTCGGCGCGGCTCTCGACGACGTACAGCTCCGACTCGTCGGGTGAGAACGCCAGCCCGTTCGGGCCCTTCAGGTCGGTGATCACCTGCTGCAACGGTCCGTCGGGCGGCAGCCGGTAGACCGCGTGCGGCAGTTCGGGCGTGGCCGGCTCGCCTTCCCAGTGCCCGCCGATGCCGAACGTCGGATCGGTGAACCAGATCGCGCCGTCGCGCGCGCAGACGATGTCGTTGGGCGAGTTCAGGCGCTTGCCGTCGAAGCGGTCGGCCAGCACGGTGATGGTGCCGTCGTATTCGGTGCGCGTGATGCGGCGCGTGAGGTGCTCGCACGACACCAGCCGGCCCTGGCGGTCGCGGCGAGTGGCCGTTGGCGTTATCGGCCGGCGCGCGAAACACGCTCGTGGCGCCCGAGGTCTCATCCCAGCGCAGGATGCGGTTGTTCGGGATGTCGGACCACAGCAAATAGCGTCCATCGCCGAACCACACCGGCCCTTCGGCCCAGCGAAAGCCGGTGGCCAGTTGCTCGACGCTGGCGCTGTAGAGGCGCAAGTCGCGGAAGGCGTCGTCGAGGACCTCGACCGCCGGGTCGGGGTAGCGCGGGTTCGGCGTGAAGGCGACGCTCACTTGAACAAGCCCGGCAACCAGGTCGAGAACGCCGGCACGTAGGTCACGAGTGCCAGGCACAGGCCGAGCGCGCCGTAGAAGGGCCAGATGCTCTTCATCACCTCACCGACCGAGACCTCGCCGATGGCGCAGCCGACGAACTGCACCGTGCCCACTGGCGGCGTGTTCAGACCCAGCGCGCAGTTGATCAGCATGATCGATGCCGAACTGCAGCGGGTCCATACCGAACTGCATCGCGATCGGCATGAAGATCGGGGTGCAGATCAGGATCGTGGGCGCCATGTCGAGGAAGGTGCCGAGCACGAACAGCAGCACGTTGATCATCAAGAAGATGATCCACGGCGTGTCGGAGAACGACTTCATCAGCTCGCCGGTCTTCTGCGGCACTTCGTACAGCGCCAGGAAATAGCCGAAGGCCGCCGAGATGCCGATCAGCAGCAGCACCACGCCGGTGGTTTTGCAGGCCTTGGCGCAGGCCTTGACGAAGTTGTGCCAGCTCAGCGAACGATAGACGAAGACCGTGATCAAAAGCGCCCACGCGACCGCGATCGAGGCCGACTCGGTGGCGGTGAAGGCGCCCGAGAGAATGCCGCCGAGGATGATGAACACCACCAGCAGGCCCGGCAGCGAAGCGGCGAAGGCCGCCAGCACTGCACCCCAGCCCGGGAAGGCGCCGCGCGTCGCATAGCCGCGCTTCCTGGCCACGTAGTAGGCGGCGCCGAGATTGCAGACCGTCAGCAGCAGCGCTGGCACCAGACCCGCCAGGATCAGCCCGAGCACGCTGACCGAGGCCAGCCCCGAGGTCGCCAGCGTGAACAGGATCAGGTTGTGCGAAGTGGGCATCAGCGCGCCGACCAGCGAGGCATGCGTCGTGACGTTGACCGCATAGTCGGCGTCGTAGCCTTCCTTCTTCATCAGCGGGATCATCACGCTGCCCATCGCCGACACGTCGGCCACCGGCGAGCCGACGATGCCGCCAAACAGGGTGCAGCCGAGGACGTTGCTCATGCCCAGGCCGCCGCGCACGTGGCCGACCAGCGAGTTGGCGAAGCGCACGAGCGGTCGGCAATGCCGCCGTAGAGCATCAGCTCGCCGGCGAAGACGAAGAAGGGGATCGCCAGGAAGCTGAAGACTTGCATGCCGCCGGCCATCTGGAACACCACCGCCATCGGCGGCACGGCGACCAGGATCGTGGCAATCGACGACAGGCCGATCGAGAACGCCACCGGCACGCCGAGCAGCAGCAGCGTGAAGCTGCCGGCAAGACGACCGTTCCATCAGCGGACTCCCTCGAGGGTTTGCCGGCCTCGGCAACGGTTACTTCGTAGATCACGACCTGGCCTTGACCAGCGCCGAACACGATGTTCGATCGAGAACAGCAGCGTCATCGCACCGGCGATGGCAGCGCACGTAGTCATGCCCACCGGCAGCCACGGCATTCGGCATCGTCTGCCCCATGGCCAGGGCCCACAGGCCGCTGCCGTAGAAGGGACGAACAGGCGCACCAAGGAGCATGAGCCCGTGGATCAGGATCTCGATGCGGTGCCGCTCATGAACGGCGGCAGCAGCTCGGTCACCATCGTCGAGTCCGATGTGCGCCGGCCCGGTACGCCGCTGCCGCACCGAGGAGGTGAACGAACATCACCAGCAGGATTGCGATCGGCTCGGCCCATGGCGAGTCGGTGCAAGACGTAGCGCGTGACCACCCCCCACAGGATGACAGCGACATGCAGAAGATCGCCGGCCGGTAACCAGATGCAGGCCAGGACAGCCGGTCCATCAGCCGCAAAAACGGGTGGTCCATGACGCTTCTCCCTCGCCCCTTTGGGGTCCGCTGTCCTCCGCGCGGGAGGGGGTAGTTGGTGGCCGAGGCTGGCAGTGGCGCCAGCCTCGGCTCGTCACGTTCCCCGGAGCCGCGCAACAGCGGCTCCGGGAGACAGAGACGTCCTACTTCGCCGCGTTGACCCGGCCCTTCAGGTCGGCGTACTGCGCGCCGTACTTGGCGCGCACCGGCGCGGTGCATCGACTGGAACGACTTGTTGTCGACCTCGATGAACTCGGCGCCTGCGGCCTTGAGCTTGGTGGCGTAGTTGGCTACCTGCTCGTCCCACATCTTGCGCTGCTCGAGCTGCGCCTCGCGCGCCATTTCTGACCAGCGCCTGCTCGGCGGGCGTGCAGCTTGTCGTAGATGACCTTCGACATGACCAGGATCTCGGGAATGATCGGGTGGTCGGTCTGGGTGTAGTACTTCGCCGGCCTTGAAGTGGTTGGCGGTGTCAGGCTCGGCGGGTTGTTCTCGGCGCCGTCGATCACGCCGGTCTGCAGGCGCGGTGAAGACCTCGCCGTAGCCCATCGCGATGCCGTTGCCGCCCATCGCGTTCATCGTGTCGACGAACAGCGGGTTGCCCATCATGCGGATCTTCTGGCCCTTCAGGTCAGCGGGCTTGCGACCGGCTTCTTGGTGTAGATCCTGCGCGCGCCGCTGTCCATGAAGGCCAGGCCGATCACTTGGCCGGCGACTCGCTGATCTTCGAGGATTCCTGGCCGACCGGGCCGTCGATCACCTTGCGCATGTGCGCAATGTAGCGGAACACGAAAGGCATGTTGACGTTGACCTCGGCATCACCGGGCCGATCGGGCCGAGCGAGGTGCGCAGGATCTGGAGCGCACCGATCTGGATCTGCTCGATCATCTCCTTCTCGCTGCCCAGCGCCTGCCGGGGAACACCTGGAACTTGATGCTTGCCGCCTTGGTCGCCGTCTCGAGCATCTTGCCCATGTACTCGACTGCGGCCACGGTCGGGTAGCCGGCCGGGTGGATGTCGGCGGCATTCAGTGGTCTGGCGCGGACCAGGCGTGCGGCGAGCAGTGCGGCCAGTGCCGCGGCGGCGGCGATGCGGGAACGGCGCATTTCATGTCGGTTTCCTGGCGAGGGTTGCGGGTTCGGGGGTGGGGCAAGCGGAAGGTCATCGAACGCGCAGGATCGTCGACGCTCAGTCGAACGGGCCGGTGCGCACGAAGGCGCCGCCCTGGTAGTCGACGGCCGGATCACTCGCGTCGAGCGTCGGCTGGCGCGCTTCGACCGCGGCGCGGAAACGCTCGGAGCTGTCTTGCGGCCGGTAGCCGATGTGCCGCGCACGGGTGTTGTCCCACCAGGTCGTGCGTTGTCGCGACATGCCGTAGATGATGCTGTGGCCGACCACCGGCGCGGTCAGCGCGGCGACGACCAGGCGCTCGGTGTCGTCGAAGCTCATCCAGGTGGCCAGCATGCGGCGGTCCTTCGGCTCGGCGAAGGAGGAGCCGATGCGCAGGCTCACGGTCTCGATGCCGTGGCGGTCCCAGTAGAGCTGCGCCAGGTTTTCGCCGAAGGCCTTGCTCAGGCCGTAGAAGCCGTCGGGGCGCACCGGGTCGCGCGGGCTGATGACCTCGTCCTGGCGATAGAAGCCGGTGACGTGGTTGGAGCTGGCGAAGACGATGCGCTTGACGCCGTGCTTGCGCGCCGCTTCGTACAGGTTGACCATGCCGACGATGTTGCCGGCGAGGATCGGCTCCCAGGGCTGCTCGGTCGACACGCCGCCCATGTGCACGACAGCGTCGACGCCTGCCAGCAGCGCCAGCATCGCGGCCTTGTCTTCCAGCGACGCGATCACGATCTCTTCGCCCGCGCCGGCCGGGCCGAATGTCGCTTGCGGTGGCTCAGCGCGCAGCGTGTCGCAATAGGCCTTCAGCCGCGGGCGCAGCTCGCGGCCCAGGTTGCCGGCGGCGCCGGTGAGCAGCAGGCGGCGAAAGCGAAGCGGCGAGGCGGGTTTGGACAGCATGGACGGCTCGTTTTCTGGCTGGGGCTTGATCGAGGGGCGGGGAAGTTGCTACAGTTGCGTCGCGTGTTGTAAGTCATCAGTTGTCGTACAACACGGTCGATTCTACGAAGCGCCGCCACGCCGTCAAGGCCGAGAAGATCAGGGTTTTCACGCGATATCGATGATGTCCACTGTCAGCAGATCCTTGACCCAGCGCAGCCGGCCGCGCACGCTGGCGCTCGAGCTGGTCGAATCGCTCGGCGACCGCATCCGCGACGGCCGGCTCGCGCCGGGCGACAAAGCTGCCGACCGAGGCGGCGATCATGGCCGAGTTCGGCGTCAGCCGCACCGTCGTGCGCGAGGCCCTGTCCAAGCTGCAGGCCGTCCGGCCTGGTGCAGACGCGCCACGGCATCGGCACCTTCGTCGTCGGCTGTCGGCGAGGCGGCGCCGTTTCGCATCGCGCCCGAGCAGCTCGCGACGCTGCGCGACGTGATCGCGGTGCTCGAGCTGCGCATCGGCGTCGAGACCGAGGCCGCCAGCCTGGCCGCGCAGCGGCGCACGACGCGGCAACCTGGTCGAGATGCGCGCCGCGCTCGACGACGTTCGCCGCGGCGGTCGAGGCCGGCCGCGACGCAGTCGGCGGCCGACTTCCAGTTCCACCTCGAGATCGCGCGCGCGACGCAGAACGCGCACTTCGCCGACCTGATGGCGCACGCTCGGCACGATGATCATTCCGCGCGCGCGCCTGGACCCGCCGGCTCGCCGCTGACCGACGAGCGCCGCGACTACCTGCGGCGCGTCAACGGCGAGCACGAGAGCATCTTCGACGCCATCGCCGCGCAAGACACCGATGCCGCGCGCGCCGCGATGCGCACCCACCTGGCCAACAGCCGCGAGCGGCGGCGCCGCGCCAGCGATCTGCCGGCGCGCACCGCCTGAGGCACCGAGCCATGGCTTGCCAAGTCGCCACCAAGTTGTACGATGACGTATGACAGCATCGGCCATGGCCGATGTCCGGTGATCGCCCTCGTCACCGCCTCTGCCCCGTCCGCTCAGGAGCCCGTCGCCCGATGACCGTCCCGTCCAGCCCCAGATCACCGCGCTGCGGGTCATTCCCGTCGCCGGCCGCGACAGCATGCTGATGAACCTGAGCGGCGCGCACGGCCCGTTCTTCACCCGCAACCTGCTGATCCTGACCGACAGCGCCGGCCGCACCGGCGTCGGCGAGGTGCCGGGCGGCGAGAAGATCCGCCAGACGCTGGAGGACGCGCGCGCAGCTGGTCGTCGGCCAGCCGATCGGCAACGTGCAGGCGGTGCTGCAGCAGATGCAGCAGCCGCTTCGCCGACCGCGACGCCGGCGGCCGCGGCCAGCAGACCTTCGACCTGCGCACCACCATCCACGCCGTCACCGCGGTCGAATCGGCGCTGCTCGACCTGCTCGGCCAGCACCTGGGCGTGCCGGTGGCGGCGCTGCTCGGCGAAGGCCAGCAGCGCGAATCGGTCGAGATGCTCGGCTACCTGTTCTTCGTCGGCGACCGCACGAAGACCGACCTGCCGTATCGTCGCAGCGAGCCCGGCGCCGACAACGCCTGGTTCCGCCTGCGCCACGAGACGGCGATGACGCCCGAGGCCGTCGTGCGCCTGGCCGAAGCGGCGCGCGAGCGCTACGGCTTCAACGACTTCAAGCTGAAGGGCGGCGTGCTCGCGCGGCGAGGCCGAGATCGACGCCGTGACCGCGCTGCACGAGCGCTTTCCGCAGGCCCGCGTCACGCTCGACCCGAACGGCGGCTGGCTGCTCAAGGACGCGATCCGCCTGATGCGCGACATGCGCGGCGTCGTCGCCTACGCCGAAGACCCCTGCGGCGCCGAAGAGGGCTTCTCGGGCCGCGAGGTGATGGCCGAGTTCCGCCGCGCCACCGGGCTGCCGACGGCCACCAACATGATCGCCACCGACTGGCGCCAGCTGGGCCACGCGCTGTCGCTGCAGTCGGTCGACATCCCGCTGGCCGACCCGCATTTCTGGACCATGGCCGGCTCGGTGCGCGTGGCGCAGACCTGCCGCGACTGGGGCCTGACCTGGGGCTCGCACTCGAACAATCACTTCGACGTCTCGCTGGCGATGTTCACGCATGTCGGCGCCGCGGCGCCGGGCAAGGTGACGGCGATCGACACGCACTGGATCTGGCAGGACGGCCAGCGCCTGACGAAGGAGCCGCTGCAGATCGTCGGCGGCCACGTGCAGGTGCCGAAGAAGCCCGGCCTGGGCGTCGAACTCGACATGGCCGAAGTCGAGAAGGCGCACCAGCTCTACAAGCAGCACGGCCTGGGCGCGCGCGACGACGCGGTGGCGATGCAGTACCTGATCCCCGGCTGGAAATTCGACCCCAAGCGGCCCTGCATGGTGCGCTGAAATAACACCCGACCTGGAGACTACCGATGAGAGAGAACCGCCTGCGCACGCTGTGGAAGAACGACCAGGCCGCCGTCAACGGCTGGCTGGCGATCCCCAACAGCTTCTCGGCCGAGACCATGGCCCACCAGGGCTGGGACACGCTGACCATCGACCTGCAGCACGGCGTCATCGACTACCAGGCGATGGTGACGATGCTGCAGGCCATCAGCACCACGCCGACGGTGCCGATCGTGCGCGTGCCCTGGCTCGAGCCCGGCATCCTGATGAAGACGCCTCGACGCCGGCGCCTACGGCGTGATCTGCCCGATGGTCAACACCCGCGAGGACGCGCAGAAGCTCGTCGCCTGGACGCAGCTACGCGCCGCGCGGCACGCGCAGCTTCGGCCCGGTGCGTGCACTGCTGTACGGCGGCGCCGACTATCCGCAGCACGCCAACGACACCATCGTGCGCTTCGCGATGATCGAGACCGCGCAGGCGCTCGACAACCTCGACGCAGATCCTGTCGGTGGAGGGGCTGGACGCGATCTACATCGGCCCGTCGGACCTGTCGCTGGCGCTCGGCTGCCGGCCGGTGTTCGACGATGTCGACCCGCCGGTGGCGCAGGCCATCGACCACATCCTCGAGCGCGCCACGGCGCACGGCGTGATGGCCGGCATCCACAACGGCATCGCCGAGGGCGCGCTGGCGCGCATCGCCAAGGGCTTCCGCTTCGTCACCGTCAGCTCCGACGCGCGCCTGATGGCCGCCGGCTCGCAGCAGGTGCTGGCCAAGATGCGCGCCGGGCCGGCCAAGAGCAGTTCGGGCAGCTACTGATTCACCTCGAAAGGACCAATGCAATGAAGATCGGATTCATCGGACTGGGCATCATGGGCGCGCCGATGGCGGGCCACCTCCTCGCCGCCGGCCACACGCTTTTCGTCAACACCGTCGGCAAGGTGCCGGCGGCCATCACCGAGGCCGGTGCGACGGTCTGCGCGACGCGGCAAGGAAGTCGCGCAGAAGGCCGACATCGTCATCATGATGGTGCCCGACACGCCCGACGTGGCGGCGGTGCTGTTCAGCGAGAACGGCGTGGCCAGCGGCCTGCTCCAAGGGCAAGACCGTCGTCGACATGAGCTCGATCTCGCCGATCGAGACCAAGCAGTTCGCCAAGAAGATCAACGAGCTCGGCTGCGACTACCTCGACGCACCGGTGTCGGGCGGCGAGGTCGGCGCCAAGGCCGCGTCGCTGACGATCATGGTCGGCGGCGCCCGAGGCCGCGTTCGACCTCGTCAAGCCGCTGTTCGAACTGATGGGCAAGAACATCACGCTGGTCGGCGGCAACGGCGACGGCCAGACCACCAAGGTCGCCAACCAGATCATCGTCGCGCTGAACATCGCCGCCGTCGGCGAAGCGCTGGTGTTCGCCAGCAAGGCCGGCGCCGACCCGGCCAAGGTGCGCCAGGCGCTGATGGGCGGCTTTGCGTCCAGCCGCATCCTCGAAGTGCACGGCGAACGCATGATCAAGCGCACCTTCGACCCGGGCTTTCGCATCGGCCTGCACCAGAAGGATTTGAACCTCGCGCTGCAGGGCGCGCGCGCGCTCGGCGTGTCGCTGCCGCAGACCGCTGGCGCCGCGCAGCTGATGCAGGCCTGCGCCGCCAACGGCATGGCCGATCTCGACCATTCGGCACTGGTGCGAGGCGCTGGAGTTGATGGCCAACCATGAGGTGGCCAAGGGCTAGCGCGGCGGTGGCGCCAGCGGTCGCTGCCGCATCGCCAGCAACGCGCCGAGGGCCAGCAGCGCGGCCGAGACGACGAAACCGCGCGCGAGCCCGCCCGGCCCGTCGGCGACCCAGCCGACCAGGCTGGGCCCGACGATCTGGCCGGCGGCGAAGACGATCGTGAAGGCGGCGATGCCGCCCGGCCACGCCGCGGGCGGCAGGTTGTGGCGCACCAACGCGGTGGTCGATGCCACCAGCGACAGGAATACGCTGCCGAACAATGCGCCCGACGCGAACACCACCAGCGGCTGCGCACTGAGCACCGGCAGCACGGTGGCCAACGCCAGCAGCCCGTTGAGCAGCGCGAGCGGCGCGCCGCCGCGGTGACGCTGCAGCAGCCCGGCCCACAGCCACGACGAGGCGATGACGCCGACGCCGAGCAGGACATAGAACGCCACGATCTGCGTCGGCAGGCAGCTGCTGCTCGCGCAGCAGCGTGATCACGAAGGTCATGTAGCCGATGTAGCCGAGGCCGAACATCAGGTAGGCCGCGAGACCGAAGCCGAACGGCCGCACGTCGAACGCCACCCGGGCACCGGCCGCCGCCGCGGTGGCCGCCAGCGACCGCGTGGCGCGCGCGGCGATGCCCGTGGCCAGCAGCGCGACGGCCGCCAGCGCCGCCCAGGCCCAGCGCCAGCCGGCGACGCCGTGCAGCGCGGCGGCAGGCAGGTCCGTCAGCGGCGGCACCAGCAGCGCCGAGACGACGATGCCCGCGCCGGTGCCACCGTAATACAGGCCGAGCACCAGCCCGGTCGACGCCGACGGTGTGCTGCCGAGCCGCGCCGCGAGCAAGCCACCGCCGATGAACGTCGCCGCGCTGGCCAGCCCCGTCAGCCCCCGCAGTGCATACAGCGCGGCGTCACCGTGGGCCAGCCCGTGTGCGGCCATCAGTACGGCGGCGGCCACCATGCCCGCCAGCATCAGCACACGGGCGTCGTGCCGCGCCAGCCAGCGCGGCGCGAGCAGCGCGCCGACGAGGTAGCCGGCGGCATTGACGGTGTTCATCGCGCCGGCGGTGAGGTAGCTCCAGCCGAGGTCGGCACGCATCGGCGGCAGCAGCAACGCATACGAGAAGCGCGCCAGCCCGAGCGACACCGCGGCACCCAGCGCCAGCGCCGCGGCGGTGAGCAGCGGCGAGCGCGGCCGGGTCATCAGGCAACGCCCGCGCGGGCCGCGATCAGCGCGCGCGCGATCTCGGCGAAGCCCTCGCCGCGCTCGCCCGAGGTGATGTAAGCCGGCCAGGTGTGGAGCTGCGCGGCGAACCGGCGCAGGTTGGCGACGCCGACCGAGAGCGGGAAATGGCCGAACATGGCCTGGTCGTTGGTCGAGTCGCCGACGTAGACCCAGTGCTCGATTTCGGCGGCGAGCGCGCGGCCGAAGAGCCGCTGCAGCATCCATTGCGCGCCCGACAGCTTGTCGTGCTCGCCGTACCAGCCATTGACGTGGATCGAGCTGACCGTCGCGTGCATGCCCTCGCGCTGCATCACCGCCACCACGTGCGCGATAGCGGCATCGTCGAGCCGGGCGAACTCGCTGTGGTCGATGGCGATGTCGGTGACGCGGCCCGCACTGTCCTGGGCCAGCGTCGTGCCGGGCACCTCGCGCAGCACCGTTGCCGCCACGGCGCGCAGGCGTTCGGCGTTGCGCGCCCGCGTGGCCGCGTCCTGCGCGTACTCGGTGCGCAGCGCGTCGCCATCGCGGAACATCGCCACGGCGCCGTTCTCGGCCACGATCGCGGCCACCGGCCAGGATCGCGCAAACGGCTCGCTCCAGCCCATCGGGCGGCCGGTGATCGCGATCGCCGGGATGGCAGCGTGGCGCAACGCCTGCAGCGCGGCCAGCGCGGCGGGTTCGATTGCGCCGTCGCGGGTCAGCGTGTCGTCGATGTCGGTGAAAACGCCGCACACGCCGGCCAGCCGCACCGGCGAGAGTTCGTGCAGCGGCCGCGGTCGCGCGGCGCTGGCCCCGACTTGAGGCGGATCAAGCCCGGGACGGGGCGGGCTTCCGATCATGCGGTCATCGGGTTTTCATGCCGCCTCTGCTCATGGCCAAAGATTCTGCCGCAACCCCCACCACCACGGCGGCCGCCCGCCGCACTGCCAAAGCGCGTCGCACGACGGCGGCACCGCGCGGTCGCCCTGCGCCGCGGCCGGTCGGATTGGGCGACGTGCCCGCCTCGCTCGGCGCAAAGGCGATCGAACGCGACACGGTCGCCCGTGCGGTCACGCGCAGCGACACCGTCAAGGCGATGGCCCTGTCGGACCTGCTCAAGCAGCACGCCAAGGGCGAAGGCGGCACGCCGGGCGAAGCGCTGCGGCAGGTGCAGGCACTGATCGACGGTGCCTCGCCCGACGAAGCCAAAGCACTGCGCCGCATGCTGTTCGAGCGCGAAGCCAGCCTGCCCGCGGAGGGCACCGACCCCGACACCGAACTGGCCCCCGGCTGGCGCGAAGGCGGCTACCCGTACCGCAACCTGCTGTCGCGCCGGGCCTATGAAAAGCAGAAGTACCGCCTGCAGGTGGAGTTGCTGAAGCTGCAGGCCTGGGTCAAGGAGAGCGGCCAGCGCGTGGTGATCCTGTTCGAGGGCCGCGACGCCGCCGGCAAGGGCGGCACGATCAAGCGTTTCATGGAGCACCTCAACCCGCGCGGCGCCCGCGTGGTGGCGCTCGAGAAGCCGAGCGACGTCGAGCGCGGCCAGTGGTACTTCCAGCGCTACATCGAGCACCTGCCCACCCGCGGCGAGATCGTGATGTTCGACCGCAGCTGGTACAACCGCGCCGGCGTCGAACGCGTGATGGGTTTCTGCAACCCCGCCGAGTACGACGAGTTCATGCGCCAGGCACCGGAGTTCGAGCGCCACCTCGTGCGCAGTGGCGTGCACCTGGTGAAGTTCTGGTTCTCGGTCAGCCGCGCCGAGCAGCGCCGGCGCTTCAAGGAACGCAAGGCGCACCCGCTCAAGCAATGGAAGCTGAGCCCGGTCGACATGGCCTCGCTCGACAAGTGGGACGACTACACCCGCGCCAAGGAGGCGATGTTCCTGCACACCGACACCTCGGATGCGCCGTGGACGGTGATCAAGTCGGACTGCAAGAAGCGCGCACGCTTGAATGCCCTGCGCTACCTGCTGCACCGGCTGCCATATGCCAGCAAGGACATGACGTCGATCGGTGCGGTCGACACCTTGCTGGTCGGGCGCG
The DNA here is from genome assembly GCA_963840805.1 of uncultured beta proteobacterium. Taxonomy (GTDB): domain Bacteria; phylum Pseudomonadota; class Gammaproteobacteria; order Burkholderiales; family Burkholderiaceae_C; genus CADEEN01. Next base: position 546,777 of record CAWJAJ010000017.1, read on the forward strand.
CGGCGCTCGTCGGTGGGCGCGCGGACGAGTTCATGCCGGCCAGCGAGGCCTGAGCCGGGCGCGTGGGCCGGCGCGGCCACCCGAGACGCCACCGATACCGAGTCGCGTTCCGTCGCAGTCCTTGCCGTTACGGCCGTCTCGAGACGCTCCGTTGCGGCTGTCTGCGTGTGTCGGCTCTCTGGTCGTGCCGGCATCGGCGTGAGCAAGGCGGCGGGCTCGGTGTTCGACGTCCCGAACGCCACCTTTGGTTCTGCAACGGGGCAGCCGGGCCGGGCACGGCGCGCATGTGAGGCGCCGAGCAGCACAGGGGCCGGGGCCCGCGCGCGCAGCGCGCTTCGTGAGCTGACTCGTCGCGACTGTTCGACCACAGTGAGCGAAGCGAACGGAGGGAGTTGAGCGACGGGGCCACGGACCCGCGCAGCGCAGGGCCGTCTGAGCGCAGCGAAGACCGCCGAACCTAAGCGCCGTGCCCGGCCCGGCTGCCCCGTTGCCGCGCAACCGCCAGCATTGCAGCATTTCGCTGACAGCAAACGGCCAAACTGGAGCACGCGGTCCAGTGCATTCCTTGACCAGCGAACGCAAACTCGTATGAGGCTAGAATTCGCGCTCTCCGAGGAGCGTTGCAACCTCAGTCCTCGAGGCCAGGCTCGGAGAACCTTCATTGCAACCGCGCTCACCTGCACGATCGTTTCGTGGGTGAGCTTGAAGTCCCCGCGCCGCCGTCGCCGCAGGTTCCTCACCGCTTGGAGCCGAGATGAACGCCGTCCTGAAACCCACCGCCGACAACTACGCCGTGGCCGACCTGTCGCTCGCCGACTGGGGCCGCAAGGAAATCCTGATCGCCGAGACCGAGATGCCTGGTCTGATGGCGATCCGCGAGGAATTCGCGCCGAAGCAGCCGCTCAAGGGCGCGCGCATCACCGGATCGCTGCACATGACGATCCAGACCGCCGTGCTGGTCGAGACGCTGCAGGCCCTGGGCGCCCAGGTGCGCTGGGCCTCGTGCAACATCTTTTCGACGCAGGATCACGCCGCCGCCGCGCTGGTGGTCAAGGGCACGCCGGTGTTCGCCTACAAGGGCGAGTCGCTGCACGATTATTGGGAGTACACCCACCGCATCTTCGAGTTCGGCGAGGGCGTGAAGGGTGCCCGGCCGGGCACCGCGGGCTGCGACGGCGAAGGCCCGAACATGATCCTCGACGACGGCGGTGACGCGACTCTGCTGATGCATCTGGGCAAGAAGGCCGAGCAGGACCTCGCCGTCCTGACCAACCCGGCCAGCGAGGAAGAGGCGATCCTGTTCGCTGCGATCAAGGCCCGGCTCGCGCAGGACGGCACCTGGTACAGCCGCAAGAGCGCGCAGATCATCGGCGTGACCGAAGAGACGACCACCGGCGTGCACCGCCTGAAGGAGATGTCGGCCGCCGGCACGCTGCTGTTCCGCGCCATCAACGTCAACGACAGCGTCACCAAGAGCAAGTTCGACAACCTGTACGGCTGCCGCGAAAGCCTGGTCGACGCCATCAAGCGCGCGACCGACGTGATGATCGCCGGCAAGGTCGCGGTCGTGGCCGGTTACGGCGACGTCGGCAAGGGCTCGGCGCAGGCGCTGCGGGCGCTATCGGCCCAGGTCTGGGTGACCGAGATCGACCCGATCAACGCACTGCAGGCGGCGATGGAAGGCTACCGGGTCGTGACGATGGATTACGCCGCCGACAAGGCCGACATCTTCGTCTCCGCCACCGGCAACAAGAGCGTCATCACGCACAAGCACATGGCCGCGATGAAGAACCAGGCCATCGTCTGCAATATCGGCCACTTCGACAACGAGATCGACGTCGCCGCACTGGTCGACTGCAGCTGGGAAGAGATCAAGCCGCAGGTCGACCACGTCGTCTTCCCGGACGGCAAGCGCATCATCCTGCTGGCCAAGGGCCGGCTGGTGAACCTGGGCTGCGGCACCGGCCACCCGAGCTTCGTGATGAGCTCGTCCTTTGCCAACCAGACGATCGCGCAGATCGAGCTGTTCACACACAGCGATTTCTACGAGAGCGGCAAGGTCTACGTGTTGCCCAAGCACCTGGACGAGAAGGTCGCCCGGCTGCACCTGAAGAAGGTCGGCGCGATGCTGACCGAGCTGAGCGACGAGCAGGCGGCGTACATCGGCGTGCCGAAGCAGGGGCCGTACAAGGCCGACACGTACCGGTATTGAGCGGTCTGGCTGCGATGCGTGCCGACCAGCAACTGGTGGCTCGCGGACTCGCGCCCAGCCGATCGGCCGCACAGCGGCTGATCGACGGCGGTGCCGTGCGCTGGCTCAGCCCCAAAGGCTGGGCCGTGCCCAGGAAGGCCGGCGAAGACCTGCCCGAAGGCTGCGAGATCGAGATCACCGACGACGCCGAGTTGCGCTGGGTGTCACGCGCCGGCTTGAAGCTCGACGCGGCGCTGGCCCGCACCGGCATCGACGTGGCGGGCCGCACCTGCCTCGACGTCGGCCAGAGCACCGGCGGCTTCACCGACGTGCTGCTCGCGCGCGGCGCGGCGCGGGTGGTCGGCGTCGATGTCGGCCATGGCCAGCTGCACCCGCGGCTGCGCGGCGATCCGCGGGTGACGGCGATCGAGGGCGTCAACGCGCGTCAGCTCGACGCCAGCCAGCTGCCCGCTTCGCGCTTTGCCCTCATCGTCGCCGACCTGTCGTTCATCTCGCTGGCGCTGGTGCTGCCGGCACTGGCCGCGCTGGCTGCACGCGACCTGCTGCTGCTGGTCAAGCCGCAGTTCGAGCTGCAGCCGGCGGACATCGGCAAAGGCGGGCTGGTGACCGATCCAGCCGCCCACGCGCGCGTCGAGGCGCGCCTGCGCGCTGCCTGCGCCGAAGCCGGCCTGGCGGTGCGTGACTACTTCGAATCTGCCGTGGCCGGCGGCGACGGCAACCGCGAATACTTCCTCTGGGCCCGCAAACCATGACGACCAAGTCCGTGCCGATCAGCTTCGAGTTCTTCCCGCCCAACACGCCGGTCGGCGACGACAAGCTCAAGGTCGTCGTGCAGGAGCTCGGCGCGCTGAAGCCCGAGTTCTTCAGCGTGACCTACGGCGCCGGCGGCGCGACACGCGAGAAGACGCTGAAGACCGTGCAGGCGATCGCAGCGGCCGGCTTCGAGGCGGCGCCGCACCTGTCGTGCATCGGCTCGACGCGCGAAGGCATCGCCGCGGTGCTGGCGACCTACCGCGCGCAGGCCATCCGGCGCATCGTCGCGCTGCGCGGCGACCTGCCCAGCGGCACCGCGGTGGCCGGCGAGTTCCGCTACGCCGCCGAGCTGGTGCGCTTCATCCGCGAAACGCAAGGCGAGGACTGGCAGATCGAGGTCGCGGCCTACCCCGAATACCACCCGGGCCAGCGCTACGCGGCGCGCGACCTGCAGCACTATGTCGACAAGGTGAAGGCCGGTGCCGACAGCGCGATCACGCAGTTCTTCTTCAACCCCGAGGCGTATTTCCACTTCGTCGAGCAGACGCGAAAGCTCGGCGCCAGCGTGCCGGTGGTGCCGGGCATCATGCCGTTCCACAACTTCGCCCGCATCGCCCAGTTCGCGGCGCGCGACGGCATCGACATCCCGCGCTGGGTGGCGCTGAAGATGGAAGGCTTCATGGACGACGCCGCGTCGATCCGCGCGTTCGGGCTCGATGTCGTCACGGCGTTGTGCGAGCGGCTGATCGCCGGCGGCGCGCCGGGCCTGCACTTCTACACGATGAACCAGTCGGCGCTGACGCTCGAGCTCTGCAAGCGCCTGCGGCTCGATTGACGCTCAGTCGCCGCGCTGCCAGACGACGCCATCCTCGGTCAGGATGGCGTCGAGCGGCACGTCGTGCGGCTCGGCTTCGAGCCACGGGATGAAGCCGTGGGAATAGCCGACGCCGACGGTGAACGGTTTCGGCTGCAGGGTCGCGAGCGTGCGGTCGTAGAAGCCGCCGCCATAGCCCAGGCGCATGCCGCGCGGGCCGAAGCCGACGCACGGCACCAGCAGCAGTTGCGGCTCGAACGGGTCGGTGTCCTTGGGCTTGGGGATGCCGTAGGCGTCTTCTTCCATCGGGCAGCCGGGGTACCAGACGTGAAAGCGCAGCCGCTTGGTCTCGCGGTCGATCACCGGCAGGCCGATGCGGCGGTGCCGGCCTTTGACGTCTTCGCCTTCGGTCCAGCGGTACAGCGCGGGCAGCGCGTCGAACTCGCCCTTGATCGGCCAGTACGCCCCGATCGCGGTCTCGTCGCGGCCGACGAGCCACACGCGCAGCACCTCCTGCAGGTGCATCGCGCGCTGGTGGCGGTCGTGCAGCGCCAGGCGCTCGGCCTGCAACTGGCGGCGCAGCAGCTTCTTGTCGCGCGGTGGGTCGAGGTTGAAGTCGGGCGTCATGGCGGGCGGCACGGGCATTGAAGCGCGCATTGTGCCGACCTAGACTGACCGCATGCATTCGGCCCTCGTCGATCACTGCCTGGAGTTGCTCGCGCCGCTCGGCGCGGTGCGTGCACGGCGCATGTTCGGCGGCCACGGGCTGTACTGCGACGACCTGTTCTTCGCGCTGATCGCGCTGGATCGCCTGTACCTGAAGGCCGACGCGATGTCGCAGCCGGCGTTTGCCGCCGCCGGCAGCGAACCGTTCGTCTATGACGGTACGGGCAAGCGAGTCACGATGAGCTACTGGACGGCACCGCCCGCGGCGATGGAGTCGCCGGCCGAGATGCAGCCCTGGGCACGGCTGGCGTTGGCGGCGGCGCTGCGCGCGAGGGCCGCGAAACCGTCGGCGGCGCCGCGCAAGGCGCGCGCACAGCCGTCCCATGCCCAGGCCGGCACCGCCCGGCGCAAGCTGTAGCGCGGCGGCGCGGGCAACGGCTGCCAGTCCCACACGGCCGGCTCGTCGTTGCGCCAGGCCTGCAGCACCAGATCGTCGCCGCGGGCCACCGCCAGGCGCTCGTCGCGAGCCAGCACATGGTCCTCGGGATCGCCGCTGCGCGTCACCCAGAGGGTGCCGCCCCGTACCCGCAGCCAGGCCGGTCCCGGGGCCACCCAGTGTTGCGGATTCCGCATCAATACCTGTTCCATCACAGACTCCTCGATGTGCTCCAATGGTGACTGAATCATCGGTGCCAATGCGCCCCGTGTCGAATGAGAAACGAGCCATCCATTGATGCGAAAACGTCATGAATAGGCCAACCCATCGGGGGCTGGCCGTCGGTGCGCTGCGGGCCTTCGAGGCCGTCGCTCGACGCGCCAGCTTCTCGGCCGCAGCCGAGGAACTGCACCTGACGCAGCCGGCCATCAGCCGCCAGATCAAGGGCCTGGAGGACGAGTTGGGAGCGCCGCTGTTCCTGCGCGGCACGCGCCGCGTCGAGCTCACCGGCGCCGGCACCCAGTTGCTGCGCAGCGTGATGCCGCTGTTGCAGCGGCTCGACACCACGGTGCAGCAGATCCGCAGCGCACGCGGGCGGCGCCACGTCAGCATCACGACCTTCGCATCGTTCGCATCGTTGTGGCTGCTGCCGCGGCTGGCCTCGTTCGAACGCGAGCACGCCGAAATCGACATCCGCATCTCGGCCAGCGACGCGATGGCCGACCTCGACGACCCCGACATCGACCTCGCGCTGCGCTACTGCCACCCCGATGCCGCGCCGGCGGGGGCAACGCGGCTGTTCGGCGAGGTGGTCACGCCGGTGGTCGGCCGCGGTCTGGCCGAACAGGCGGCACGGGCACAGGCGCCGCCGTTGGCCACGCCGGCCGATCTCGCCGGCCACACGCTGCTCGAGGAGGACGACCACCGCCCCAGCGCCGAATTCCTGGCTTGGCGCCACTGGCTGCGCGAGAACGGCGTGCCGAGGCTGGAGCCGGCGCGTTGGCTGTACCTCAATTTCACCTACCAGCAGGTGCAGGCCGCGCTCGCTGGCCAGGGCGTCGCCCTGGCGCGCCTGCCGCTGGTGGCCGAGCCGATCGAGCGTGGCGAACTCGTCGAACCATTCGGGCCGCAACGGCGCATCGTTTCGCCGTTTGCCTACTGGCTGATCGAAAGCCGCCACGGCCAGGCCGCGCGGCCGGAAGTGGCGCTCTTTGCACGCTGGCTCGCCGCGCAGGCCATGCCGACCGGGCGTTACATCGAGAACAACGCCCGCGTCAACGCCGTGTCGACGTGAACCATTGGCACGAGGGACAATCACCTCTGCGATAAAACGCCAACGATGCCTGCACCCTCCTGCGGCCTGACCCGATCCTGATGCCCGTTCTCACCCACTTGTCTGTGCGGCTGCGAGATACCGTCGCTGCGGCGTCGATGCTGTTCGCCGTGGTCGCTGCGACCGCGCCCGCCGTGGCGCAACCCCCCGCCGCCGACCCCGTGGTCGAGGCGCGCGAAGCCCTGCGCAAGAAGGATGCCGCGCGGCTGGCACTGTTGCGCGAGCGCACGGTGGCCCAACAACACCCGCTGGCCCAGTGGGTCGACTACTGGGATCTCGGCAATCGGCTGGCCCAGGCGCAGCAGCCCGATCTCGATGCGTTCTACGCGCGCTGGCGCGGCACCTATGTCGAAGACCGCCTGCGCAACGACTGGCTGCTCGAACTCGGCAAACGCCGCGATTGGGTCAATTTCAGCCGCGAGTTCCCGCGCTTCCAGATGAACGACGACCGCGAGGTCACTTGTTACTCAATGCTCGCCGAGCAGTTGGCGGCCAGGGACAACGGCAAGGATCTGCCGGCCGGCTTCAAGGCGCGTGCGTTCGATGCCTGGGCCGCGCAGCGCGAACTCGACGACGGCTGCCACCAGCTCGCCACCACGCTGGTCGAGGCGCGCCTGTTCACGCCCGACGATGTTTGGCTGAAGGCACGATTCGCCGCCGAGGCCAACCGGCCGCGTGCCGCACGAGCGGCCGCCGCGTTGGTGGCGCCGCAGTTGCAGGCGCAGGTGACTGCCGGCCTCGAGAACCCGGCGCTGTATCTCAATGCCGGAGCCACTGTCGCCAGCCGGGCGCACGCCGAAGTGACCACGCTGGCGCTGATCCGCATGGGCGCCAACGACCCCGAAGTCGCCGCCACGCAATTGCGCGAACGTTGGCAGCAGCGGCTGCCCAAGGATCTGTCGGCATGGGCTTGGGCGGCAACCGCTCGCGGCGCAGCGCTGAAGCTGGCCCCCGAGGCGGCCACGCACTACCGTACCGCGTGGGCCGAGGCCGAGAGCGGCAACGTACCGCCGGCATGGAGCGACGAGACGCTGGCCTGGGACGTACGTGCTGCACTGCGTGCGGCCAACGGCACCGAACGCTGGCGCTCGGTGCAGCGCGCGATCGACCACATGAGCGACGCCGAGCAGCGCGACCCCGCCTGGCGCTACTGGCGTGCGCGCGCCCAACGCGAGACCGCGGCGCCGGGAGCGGCCGGCGATCGCCAGCGCACGCGCGCGCAGGCCGCGCTGCAGCAGTTGGCCGGCGAGTTGCACTTCTACGGCAAGCTGGCGGCCGAGGATCTCGGGCAGCCGGTGCCCTTGCCGCCGTTGCCCGCTGCACTGAGCGCCGAGGAGCGCGCAGCCGCCAACGCCCACCCGGGGCTGGCACGCGCGCTGCATCTGATCGCGCTGGGCCTGCGCAACGAGGGCGTGCGCGAGTGGAATTTCAGCCTGCGCGGCATGCACGACCGTGCCTTGTTGGCCGCCGCCGAGCGGGCCTGCGAACGCGAGGTGTGGGATCGCTGCATCAACACCAGCGACCGCACCCGCAACGAGATCGATCTGGCGCAGCGCTTTCCGATGCCGTTCCGAAGCGAGGTGGTGGGCCAGGCCAATGAAATCGGGCTCGACCCGGCCTATGTGTACGGCCTGATCCGGCAGGAGTCGCGCTTCGTGATGGATGCGCGCTCGAGTGTCGGCGCCTCGGGGCTGATGCAGGTGATGCCGGCCACGGCGCGCTGGACGGCCAAGCGGATCGGCCTGCCGTTCACGCCCGACATGCTCACCGACCGCGACGTCAACCTGAAGATCGGCACCGGCTACCTGAAGCTCGTGCTCGACGACTTCGACGGCTCGCAGGTGATGGCCGCCGCGGCCTACAACGCCGGCCCGAGCCGGCCACGGCGTTGGCGCGAAGGGGCGCTGCTCGAGCCGGCGATCTGGGCCGAGAACATCCCGTTCAACGAGACACGCGACTACGTCAAGAAGGTCTTGTCCAACGCCACGGTGTACGCCGCGATACTGGCCGGCCGCAGGCAGGTCGCCGCGGCGCCACCCGTTTCGTCCGCGGCGGCGTCGGTGCCCGCGATGTCAGCGGCCTCGGCTGCGTCGGCAGCAGCGGCTGCCTCTGCGACAGCGGCTGCCTCTGCGACAGCGGCTGCCTCTGCAACAGCGGCTGCCTCTGCAACAGCGGCTGCCTCTGCAACGGCGGCGGCGTCGGCACCGGCGTCATCTGCGATGGCCGCGACGGCAGCGTCTGACGCGCTGGCGGCGGCACCCGTGGCGACGGTCGCTTCGGCGGCCTCCGCAGCGGTGCCAGACGCACCGGCTGCGCCCGCCGTGGTCCACGCGCTGCTGCCCTCGTTGAAGGCCCGGCTCGGTGCGCTGATCGGCCCGCGTGCCAGCTCGGCCCCGCCCCCCGACAAGGAGCTGCCGTGAGCGCCGCCGGGCCGATCCCAACGCGCTCACTCCCCTTCGGGGGGATGGCACGCTGCGCCAAGGGGGCGTCATGAACGGCAAGGCGCAGCGCATCGCCGTGCTCGGCGGCACGGGCTTCGTCGGCCGCTCGGTCTGCGAACGCCTGGTGAGGCGCAGTGGCGGCGCGGATGGCGCGATCGTGGTGCCGACCCGGCGCGCGATGCATGCCAACGCCATCCGTTCGCTGCCGACCGTCGACATCCGCATCGCCGACGTGCACGACGACGCTGCGCTGCGCAGCGCACTCACCGGTTGCGACGCGGTGATCAACCTGATCGCGATCCTGCACGGCAGCGCAGCCGCATTCGAACAGGTGCATGTCGGCTTGCCGCGGCGCCTGGCGACGGCTTGCGCCGCGACCGGCATCCGCCGCGTGCTGCATGTCAGCGCGCTCGGGGTCGCGGAGGATGCGCCGTCGAACTACCTGCGCAGCAAGCGTGCCGGCGAGGCTGCGCTGCAGGCCGCGGCGCTCGATCTGACGATCCTGCGACCGTCGGTCATCTTCGGCGCACGGGACCGCTTCCTCAACTTGTTCGCCCGGTTGCAGGCGGTGGCGCCGGTGATGCCGCTGGCCGGCGGCGACGCGCGTTTCCAACCGGTGTGGGTCGAGGACGTCGCCGCGGCCGTCGTGCGCTGCCTCGACGATACGGCGACGATCGGCGGCACGATCGAGTGCGCGGGGCCGGAGGTCGTCACGCTCGCCGAGCTGGTGCGCCTCGCCGGCCAGTGGTCGGGCCACGCGCGACCGATCCTGCCATTGCCGATGGCCCTGGGCCATCTGCAGGCGCTGGCGATGGAATGGCTGCCCGGCGAGCCGCTGATGTCGCGCGACAACCTGCAGTCGATGAAGACGCCGAACATCGCCAGCGGCGCGCTGCCGGGCCTCGAGGCGCTGGGCATCGAGCCGGCATCGCTGGCGCAGATCGCCCCAGGCTACCTCGGCCGCCGCGAAGGCTGCGCCCGCCTCGACGCGCTGCGCACACGCGCACACCGCGGCGACGTCTGACCGGCCTGCGCAGCCGAGGAGCGGGGCCGCTCCCGGAGCTGGCAGGTCGCGCGCCTACACTGCCGCGGATGAAGGTCTATGCCGTCGGCGGCGCGGTGCGTGACCGGCTGCTCGGGCTGCCGGTGAATGACCACGACTGGGTCGTCGTCGGCGCCAGCACCGAACAAATGCTGGCGCTCGGCTACACGCCGGTCGGTCGCGACTTCCCGGTGTTCCTGCATCCGCAGACCCGGCAGGAGTACGCCCTGGCACGCACCGAGCGCAAATCGGCGCCGGGCTACCGGGGCTTCACGGTGCACGCCGATCCGTCGGTGACGCTCGAGGATGACCTGCGCCGGCGCGACCTGACGATCAATGCCATGGCCGAGGCGAGCGACGGCACCTTGGTGGATCCATTCGGCGGCCGACGCGACCTCGAGTGCGGCGTGCTGCGCCATGTTGCGGAGGCCTTCGCCGAAGACCCCGTGCGCATCCTGCGGCTGGCCCGCTTTGCCGCACGCTGGCCGCACTTCGCGGTCGCGCCGGAAACCACCGCGCTGTGCGCCCGCATGGTGGCCGGCGGCGAGGCCGATGCGCTGGTGCCCGAACGGGTCTGGCAGGAACTCTCGCGCGGCCTGATGGAGGTGCGCCCCAGCCGCATGTTCGACGTGCTGCGCGATTGCGGCGCACTGGCCCGCGTGCTGCCGGAGGTGGACCGCCTGTGGGGTGTGCCGCAACCCATCGAACACCACCCGGAAGTCGATTGCGGCGTGCACCTGATGATGGTGCTCGACATCGCGGCGCGGCTGGCAACACCGCTGCCGGTGCGCTATGCCTGCCTGGTGCACGACCTCGGCAAGGGCAGCACGCCGCGCGAGCACTGGCCACGCCATGTCGCGCATGAAGCGCGGGGCGCCGAACTCGCCGCGGCGCTGGCCGAGCGGCTGCGCGTGCCGGGGCCGTGCCGGGAGCTGGGCGAGGTGGTCGCCCGCGAACACGGCCACATTCACCGCAGCGCGGTACTCGGCAGCGCGGCCACGCTGCGCCTGCTCGAGCGCTGCGACGCCCTGCGCCGGCCCGAGCGTTTCGCGCAGGCCCTGCTCGCTTGCGAGTGCGACGCCCGCGGCCGGCTCGGACTCGAGGACGCGCCGTACCCGCCGCGCGAGCGGCTCGCCGCCGCGCTGCGTGCGGTGCAGGCTGTCGACGCCGCCGCGGTGGCCGCAGCCGCAATGGCCGGCGGCGCCAGCGGGCCGGCCATCGGGGACGCCGTGCGTCGCGCCCGCGAGGCCGCGCTGGTGGCCGCGCTGTCCACGCCCCCGGACTGAACGCAGGCCGTGCGCGCCGCTCGGCGATTCACGCGGCGCTGATCTGTGCCACCATTGCCGGGCGTCGCGGAGGTGTGCTCGATGAAGTTGGCCGATGGCATCCGCAAACACGGCTTTCGTAAGTGGTACGAGCGAGAGTTGCTGCAAAGCCATGCGCACCTCGTGCTCACGTTCCTGTGCGCCATCGGCCTGTTTGCGGCCTTCGAGGCGCTCGGCCGATTCCGCTCGTTGCAGGACCAGTTGACCGACATCGCCGCCATCGCCATCTGCGCCGCGGTGGGCTTGTGGGCGCTGCGCCGCTACCTGCGCCTGCTGTTGCACGCCGAGGTCACCGCCAACCAGGCCGATTGCCCGCAGTGCAAGGCCTACGCGCGCTTCAATCTCGAGACCGAGAACAAGCGCGACGGCAGCGTGCAGGTCTGCTGTCGCAAATGCCAGCACCGCTGGACGATCTCGGAGTGAGCGGCATCAGAGCAGCGCCCCGATCGCCATCGCGATCAGGCTGAGCAGCAGGCTGCTGGCCAGCGGCACGAAGAACTCGCGGCCGCGAAACCGGAAGCTGAAGTCGCCCGGCAGTCGCCCCAGGCCGACCTTGCGCAGCCAGGCCGCGAGGCCGTTGAAGAGCACGAAGGCGAGCAGGAAGACGAGCAGCCAGCGCATCAGAGTCGATGACCACGATCGCCAGCGGCAAAGCCGATGGCATCGAACGCGGGTGCCCCGCGCACCAGCCCGATGACCTTGTACAGCTCGCCCATTTCGTGCTCGGCCAGCAGCTTCTGCGCTGCCGCGATCGCCGGCCAGTCGCCGCGCTGCTGGGCATCGGCGAGCAGCGGCGCGATGCCGCAGTTGAGCAGGAAGCGCGCCTGCGAGGTGTAGCCGAGCACCTCGAAGCCGGCGTCCTGCGCCACCAGCGCGATAGCGCTGAAGTTGACGTGCGCGGTGATGTCCTTGCTGCCGATGTCGGCCAGCGGATCCGTATCGGCCAGGTGCGCGCGATGGCACATCAGCGTGCCGCCGACGCGCTCGGGCAGGTAGTACTCCCGCTCGGGGAAGCCATAGTCGACGAAGAACGCGGCGCCGCACTCGAGGCGATCGGCGAGCGTGCGCACGAAGGCCTCGGCCTGCGGGTGGATCTCGGTGGTGGTGTGCGGCAGGAAGGCCGCGCCGACCGGCGGCCGCAATGCCGTCGGGCGATCGGCAAAGGCCAATCGCTGCATCGCGGCAACGACGCCGCGCTCATGCCAACGCATGCCATCCCAGTGCAGCAGTTGCACCGGCATCGCATCGAGCACCTCGTTGCCGACGATCACGCCGCGCATCGATTCGGGCAGCGCGTCGAGCCAGCGCACGCGCTCGCCGAAAGGGGCCAGTGCCTCGCGTTGGCGTTGCCGCAGCGCGCCCGACAGGTCGACGATGCTGTAGCGCTGCACCCGATCGCCCAGCGCTCGCAGCAACTGCACGGCCAACGCGCCCGAGCCGGCGCCGAACTCCCAGACCTCGGCGGTCGCGGTCGCATCCAGGGCCTGCCGCACCTGGTGTGCGAGCGTCGCGCCAAACAGCGGGCTGAGTTCGGGCGCGGTGACGAAATCGCTGCCCGATGCCGGCATCGCGCCGAACAGGCGGCCACCGCGCGCGTAGTACCCCAGCCCCGGCGCATAGAGTGCCAGCGCCATGAAGCGGTCGAACCGCAGCCACCCGCCGGTATCGGCAATGGCACGTCGGATCAGTCGCTGCAATGCGGCGGGCGCGGCCGATACACTGTCGGCGTCTCGCCCCTCTTTCGGCTGCTGCGTCATCGGCGCATTGTAGGAATGCCTGCCCCGAACCCCCGCCCTGTCGTGCTGGTCACCGGCGCCGCGCGCCGGCTCGGCCGCGCCATCGCGATCGAGCTGGCCCATGGCGGCTTCGATATCGCGCTGCATTACCGCCACTCGGCCGGTGAGGCTGAGGCCAGCGCGGCCTACGTACGCGCGCTCGGCGTACGCACCGAGTGTTTTCAGGCGGACCTGGCTGACGAGGCCGCGTGCCGCGCGCTGCTGCCTGCGGTGGCGCAACGCATGGGCCGCGTCGATGCCGTGGTCAACAACGCGTCGCATTTCGAATACGACTGCGCCGAGACGTTTTCCTATGCCGCGATGGAAACCCATTGGCGCGCCAACACCGCGCCCGCGATCGTGCTCGCCACCGCGCTCGCCGCGCACCTGAAGGGCTGCAGCGAAACCGGTTGCGTGGTCACCCTGCTCGACCAGAAGCTGTGGAACCCGAATCCGGACTACCTCTCGTACACGCTGTCCAAGGCCGCCCTCGAGGCCGCGACGACGCTGCTGGCACAGGCCCTGGCGCCGCAGGTGCGGGTGGCCGGCGTGGCACCGGGCGTGACGCTGGTGTCGGGGCCGGCGATGGGCGACGCAGCCTTCGCCGCCGCGCACCGCATGACGCCGCTGGGCCGCAGCTCGACCAGCGACGACGTGGCGCGCACCGTGCGCTTCATCGTCGAATCCCCGGCCATCACCGGCACCACGATCCTCGTCGATGGCGGCCAGCACCTGGCCGCGCAGCCTCGCGACGTGGCCTTCCTCACTCCAAAGCCGTAGATGACAACCCCTGACTCGCTGTGCTCGCTTCCCCCGCGGGGAGGCGAGGCCACTTGGGAGCGGCCCTGCGCGGCCTGACCACGATGCACAGCCCACTCTCCCACCCTGCCCTGATGGACTGCCGGCGCCTGTTCCTGCGCGACTACGAGGTCTGGATCAACATCGGCGTGCACGACTTCGAGAAGCGCGGCGAGCAGCGCGTGCTGATCAACGTCGACCTGTACGTACCGCTGGCGCTCTCGACGCCCAAGGCCGACGAGCTCGACGAGGTGGTCGACTACGACTTCATCCGTCGCTCGATCGCGCTTCGCGTGCAGCAGGGCCATATCCACCTGCAGGAGACGCTGGCCGACGATGTACTGCGCCTGATGCTGGCCCACCCCCGCGTCAAGGCCGCGCGCGTGTCGACCGAGAAGCCCGACGTCTATCCCGATTGCGAGGCCGTCGGCGTCGAGGTCTTTGGTCTCAAGAACACGACCGCATCATGAACGCCCCGCAAGACGCCGCCGCCGTGAAGAAGGCGGCCTTCGAAGCCAACAAGCTCAGCAAGCGCCTGCACCGGCAGGTCGGCCAGGCGATCGCCGACTTCAACATGATCGAGCCGGGCGACAAGGTGATGGTTTGTGTTTCTGGCGGCAAGGACAGCTACGCGCTGCTCGACCTGCTGATCGGCCGCCGGCAACGCTCGGCCGTGCCCTACGACGTGGTGGCCGTCAACCTGGACCAGAAGCAACCGGGCTTCCCCGCCCACGTGCTGCCCGAGTACCTGGCGCGCACCGGGGTGCCGTTCCGCATCGAGAACCAGGACACCTATTCGATCGTCAAGCGCCTGGTGCCCGAGGGCCAGACGATGTGCAGCCTGTGCTCGCGGCTGCGGCGCGGCATCCTCTACCGCGTCGCCGGCGAGCTCGGCGCGACGAAGATCGCGCTCGGCCACCACCGCGACGACATGGTGGTCACGCTGATGATGAACATGTTCTTCGGCGGGCGACTGAAGGGCATGCCGCCCAAGCTGGTCAGCGACGATGGCCGCCATGTGGTGATCCGCCCGCTGGCCTACGTGGCCGAGGCCGACCTCGAGCGCTGGGCCGTGCAGCGCCAGTTCCCGATCATTCCGTGCACGCTGTGCGGCAGCCAGGACAACCTGCAGCGGGTGCAGACCAAGGCGCTGATCCACGAGTGGGAGCGCAAGTACCCGGGCCGCATCGACAACCTGTTCAATGCGATGGGCCGCGTCACGCCGTCGCACCTGATGGACCGGAACCTCTACCCGTTCGCGACGCTCCAACCGACCGGCGTGGCCGATGCGTCGGGAGACAAGGCCTTCGATGAAGACGAGGCCGATGCCTGTGGCAGCCGGGCGGTGGTGAAACTGGCGCCGACGATCGACTGAGGGTTCCGCCAGCGGAGGTTTGTTCCATGCAACGCAGAGTCATCTTCACGGCCGGCGCGCTGGTGGTTGCCGCGGCACTCGCCGGCTGCGCTGCGCTCGACACGGTGACCAGCGACGTCGCCACCTACGGCGATTGGCCGGCCGGCCGCGCACCCGGCCGTTTTGCATTCGAGCGCCTGCCCTCGCAACAGGCCAACGCGCCGCGGCAGGCCGAACTCGAGGCGGCCGCGGCGCGCGCGCTCGAACTGGCCGGTTTCACGGCCGCGCCCGATGCGGCACAGGCCGACGTGATCGTGCAGATCGGTGCGCGCATCAGCCGCACCGAGATTTCACCGTGGGACGATCCGCTGTGGTGGCGCTGGGGGGCGGGCTACTGGCGCCATCCGGCCTGGCGGTCGGGTTCGCGCACGGCTTTCTCTGCCACTTTCAACGCCGGCTGGTACACCACGCGCTATGAGCGCAATGTCGGCCTGCTGCTGCGCGACCGCGCCAGCGGCACCCCGTTGTACGAGGCGCATGCGCAGACCGATGGCACGACCATCGGCGACAACGCGCTGATCGCCGCGATGTTCGAGGCGGCGCTGAAGGACTTCCCGGCGACCGGGGCCGACAACCCGCGGCGGGTGTCGGTGCAGCGCGTGCCGTAGCGCGCACCGTCGATCATTGGCCAGCCGAAATGGCGCTGCCCGCACCGCGGGCGTCATTGCCTGACGCGGCTGCCAACGCGCGCATGTCGTCCTCCCAAGCCTTTCAATCTTGCGCGCGCCGTCTGCCGCTGTGCGGCCGTCATCAGGTTGTGCATCGTGGCCGCCAGGGCGCAGTTGTCTTGCAGCAGGCGCTGCTGGTAGGCGCGGTAATCGGGCCGCGGCGAGCGCATCGATCGCTCGGCCATGAGGCGCGCGGCCGCCTGTGCCTGCTGCAATGCCACAGCGCGATCGCCGCTGCCGCGCCCGACCGCACTCACGGCAGCCAGCGCCTGCAGCATCTCGCGTTGACGCAGGCGCCGCTCGGCCAGCCAGCGCTCGGGGTCGAACGTCGACGCCGCCAGCAGCGCCGCCAGGCGCTCGCGCTGCGTTGCATCGAGGCGCCCGTACAGAGTCTCGTAGCGATCGAGCGAACGCTTGAACGATGCGGCCCGGCGCTCGGCGGGATCGGGCTGCAGGAAGTCGGCTCGCAACTCGTCGGTGCCCTTGGCCATGCGCCGCTCGATGTGCTGCAACTGCTCGGGTGTCAGCGTCAGCATCAGCTCGGCCGCCGCCGGTACGGCCTCCACCAGCGCCGCATCGATGCGGCGCTCGGCCTCCGCGACCCAGCTGCACATCGCTGCCGCCGTGGTCGGCTGGCCGATGTCGCGCTGGGCGCGCGCCAGCAGCGCCGCATAGTCGGGCAGTTGGCTGCGACGGTGCCAGGCGAACCAGCGATCGATGGCCTCGCGCAGCCTGGGCGTCTGCTCGCCGTTGACATCGGCGTAGCCGTCGATCCACCAGTACAACAGGTTCGGGGCCTGGTCATAGGCCAGCCGCAGCCATGCTGCAGCCGGCCAGGGCCAGGGCCACGAGGGCGAGCCCGATAATCCGCCGCAACTTCGACCAACCGCTAGGCAACAGGGACGCTTGCATGGGAACGCTCGACATCGTGATCATGGCCGCGGGCAAAGGCACCCGCATGAAATCGGCACGGCCCAAGGTGCTGCACCGGCTGGCCGGCAAGAGCCTATTGCAGCATGTCCTGGACGCCGTCGCCGGCCTGGCCCCGATGCACACGCTGGTCGTCACCGGGCATGGCGCCGACACGGTCGAGGCCGAAGCGCACGCACCGGGGCTGACCTTCGTGCGCCAGCAGCCGCAGCTCGGCACCGGCCATGCGGTGCAGCAGGTGGTGCCCCACCTGGCCGGCGAAGGCACCACGCTGATCCTCAACGGCGACGTGCCGCTGATCCAGCCTGCCACTGCCGCCGCGCTGGCGGCGGCCAGCGGCGGAACCAAACTGGCGCTGCTGACGATCGAATTGGCCGACGCCACCGGCTACGGCCGCATCGTGCGCGGCGGCGATGCGGGCGATGCCGTCAGGGCGATCGTCGAACACAAGGACGCCAGCCCGGCCCAGCGCGCGATCCGCGAGGTCTACACCGGCATGCTGGCCGCCCCCACCGCGTGGCTCAAGCGCGCGGTGATGGCGCTGAAGAACGACAACGCACAGCGCGAGTACTACCTCACCGACATCGTCGCGATGGCCGTGGCCGACGGCGTGCCGGTGGTGGCCACGCAGGCCGCCAGCGACACCGAGGTGCTCGGCGTCAACAGCCCCGTTCAACTGGCCGACCTCGAGCGTCGCTACCAGCGCGCGCGTGCCGAGGCGCTGATGGAGGGTAGCGGCGTGCGCATCGCCGACCCGGCGCGCTTCGACGTGCGCGGCATGCTGGCGTGTGGCAGCGATGTCGAGATCGACGTCGGCTGCGTCTTCGAGGGCACGGTCACGCTGGCCGACAACGTGAAGATCGGAGCGCATTGCGTGATCCGCGATGCGCAGATCGACGCCGGCGCGGTGATCCACCCCTTCACCCACATCGAAGGTGCACGCATCGGCGCCGGCGCGTTGATCGGTCCCTATGCGCGGTTGCGCCCGGGCGCCGATCTCGGGCCCGAGGTGCACATCGGCAACTTCGTCGAGGTCAAGAACAGCACGTTGGCCAGGGGCGCGAAAGCCAACCACCTGGCCTACCTCGGCGACGCGACGGTCGGCGAGCGCGTCAACTACGGCGCCGGCAGCATCACCGCCAACTACGACGGCGCCAACAAGCACCGCACCGCCATCGGTGCCGACGTGCACATCGGCAGCAACTGCGTGCTGGTGGCGCCGGTGACGATCGGCGACGGCGCCACCATCGGCGGCGGCTCGACGATCGCCAGGGATGCGCCGGCCGGGCAGCTCACCGTGGCGCGCGCCAAGCAGGTGTCTATCGCTGGCTGGAAGCGGCCGAAGAAGGCGGGCAAGTGATCGGCGTCGAGCGAAACAGCGTGCTTTGAGTCGGGGTACCCGACCGGCTGCAACCGAGCCGAAAACGACGTCCGAGCATGCCGCCTGCCGCCTGCCGTCTGCGCGCGTCGTGGCGGTCCGGCTCATTGCGCAACCCGCCACGAGCCACGCGTCCGGATGCGAGGCTGCACGCCTGGTCGAGCGACTGGCCGCAGCGTGCCGCGGCTACTTGCAAAGACCGAGTATTCGTTCCTCCTGACTGCAGACCTTGGCCGGGACCATCGCGCGCTGCTGCTCGGCGGAACACTTGCGTATCTCGCTCGCCATGGGTGGGTAATAGAGCCAACCGCGGCCGAGCGGAGGCAGCGTCAGGTCGACCTCGCGCCACTTCGGATGCCCGGCGGTCTGCAGGTTGGAGAAGTTTTGGCACAACGAGCGCGCGAACTTTCGCAACTGGCCGACCGTCGTGCCGAGACTGTAGTCGTAGGTGACGAGGTAGGCCTTTACGGCGAGGCTGGGGATGTCCTCGGACAGGACATTGGGGTAGCTCGAGGCTCGCACCAGGGCTGGAAAGTAGGTCTTCAGCGCGGCCTGGCTCTCGGACTTGCCGGCATCGAACTTCAGCAGCTTGATCAACGCCCGCGCCTCCGGCTTCATGTCAACGAGCAGCTTCGCCGGCTGCCCGGCAACCACGACGACCACGTCGATGCTCTTGTCGCCCGTCAGCTTGATCAGCGCTTCTTCGTTCGACAAGTAACTGGCATTGCTTTCCGCGATGGGCGAGTCGAACATTTGCCGGTACAGCGTGGTCGCCGACATGGCCGTGCCACTGAGCAGCGGACCGACGTTGATCTTGGCTCCCTTGATGTTGTGGACGAACTCGAGATCCGAGTTCGCACGGGCAATGAAGTAGATCTCTTCGTTGTATAGCGGCATGATCACGCGCAGGGGGCGAATCAGGGCGCCGGCCTCCGAGTTCCCGCCCTTGTCCTGATCCAGGAATGCCTGGTACACGTCGGACTGCACCAGCGCGAACTTCACGCCCGCCTCGTAACGCAACCGACGGACGTTTTCGGCCGATCCCGCAGACGGCAAGGCAGTGAGGTCGATGCCGGCAGTCGGGGCCACGAACTTCGCGAGGTCACGGCCGATCTGGATGTAGGTCCCGCGTTCCGATGCCGTCACGATCTTGTACGGAACCTGGGCGAGCGCCGACGCGCTGCACGCAGAAGCAGCGGCGATGACCCACATGCCAATCATTCTCCAGGCCATGCTCACTCCTTCGCGTCAATCGGTGTTGCCGTGCACAGCCCGAGAGCCGCGACTGTCGCGGTGCAGGGTTCGAGCCGCACAGGTGTTTGCCGGGTCGGCTCGAGCCTGTCCGGCCTGGGCGCCGCGGCGGCCGCGTTCGCTGATTGCTTCGTGCCGCGCACCTTGCCACGCTGCGCCTCTGTCAGAGCAGAGGTGTTTGCCGGCGGCGTCGCTTTGGGCTGGGTCAAAACCTTGGCCGGGCTGTTCGTGGGAGACACGGCAAGCGGCGCGGCCTGCACATCGGCCGGTGTGTTTGGCTTGGCCGAAAGGGCGCGCGTGGCGGCATCTATTGCTTCACCCAGGGCCGACCGCGTGGCGTCGGCCTGGCTCGCTTGGGTTGCCCCGGTATTCGTCGGATCAGCATTCATGGGTGCGACGAACACCGGGTTCCCATCGATCGCACCCGCCCCTGCTGCTGCGTCCCGAGACAGGGGTGCATTGAGGATAGTGCGCAACGTGGGGAGATAAAGGTACACCCCGGCCCCCACGAGCGCCAACAGAACGACCGCCGCGGCCACGACTTGCCGCGTGCCGCGGTGCACCAAAGCCGGGTGCGCCGAGCGCGCAGGCAGCGGGCCGTCGCCCTCCACGACCTGAGTCAGTATCGGGTAGCGCGAATCGGCACCGGCATCGGTACCGGCAGGCGCGCGAACAGCGGGCGGCGCCGTCCGCTCCGCGGGGTCGCCCAGCGCGGTGCCGGACGCGGGGTCGCTGCCCAGAGAGCCCAAGGGTCGATCGTGCGCGAGCTCGCGATCGGTCCTGGGGGGCTGTTCGAGGCGCTCGGATCTCCCGGCATCAGGGCCCCGCTCGGACGCCGGCCCCACTGGCCCGGCCGGCGACAGTTCGGCCTCGCAGCGCCAGCAATTCAATGCTGTGATCCCGTTCGGTGCGCCGCAACGCGGGCAAAGTTCCAACCCGGTCCCGAACGACGAAGCAACTGGGATGGACTCGTCGTCAAGACGCACTGCCGACGACGCGATGTCACCCGGATCAAGTCGATGGACGAAACTCATGGCACAGAACCTGTGTTTCGCAACTACCCATTCAGTTGGCCAATGCCTGCACTCGGCCTGCTTCGACAGATTCTTCCACTTTCGTGGGGCCTCTACCTCCCTAGCTTAGCGGGTTCAATGGCTGCATCCGTTGGTCCGGGCGGAGATCTTTGCATTCGCAGCGGGGCCCTGCCTGCGCGCTTGGTGGCATCCACGGGGCGGCCTGGGGCCCGGCGCGATCGTTCGCGATAGAACGGCGAAGACCGGTCGCAGAGCCACGCTCTCCGGGCACTCAGGACACCTGCCAGGCGGCGCGCGTGACGACGGCTGGCACACTGGCACTGCGCCTTGCTACCCGCCGCGGGCATCCGCCAACCTGAACACACCCCATGCCCCGACGCCCCCCGCTGCGAAACTCCGACCTGCGCGGCGCCGCGCGCCTGGCCACCGACGCCACCGCCGGCCTGACCAATCTGGTCGAGGCGATGCACGAGCGCATCGCGCGGATACCCGGTTTCGGCAAGCCGGCGCTGGACGGCCGCACCAACGGCCTCACCGGGCTGGTCTACAAGACCATCCGCGGCGCGACGCGGGTGGCGGGCGGCAGCATCGAGGCCTTGCTGGGCCTGCTGGCGCCGGTGCTGAGCCCGGCCGCCGACGCCGACGGCCCGAGCCGCGAGCGCGAGGCCATCCTGGCCGCGTTGAACGGCGTGCTCGGCGACTACCTCGCCGCCACGGCCAATCCGCTGGCCACGGCGATGGCGTTTCGCAGCAGCGGTAGGGCACTCGAACTGGAGCGTGCGGCACTGGCGTCATGCTTGCCCGAGGCCGGCCCACGGCTGTTGGTGCTGCTGCACGGCCTGTGCATGAACGACCTGCAATGGTCACGCGAGGGCCACGACCACGGCGCGGCACTGGCGCGCGAGCTCGGCTTCACGCCGGTCTACCTGCACTACAACAGCGGCCTGCACGTTTCGATCAACGGCCACGCACTGGGCCAGCAGCTGGAACGGCTGCTCGATCAGTGGCCGGTGGCCGTCGAGCGCCTCGTGCTGATCGGCCACAGCATGGGCGGCCTGCTGGCGCGCAGCGCGCTGCATGACGGCGATGCAGGCCGGCCTGCGCTGGCCGGCGCGCGTCAACGATCTGGTCTGCCTGGGCTCGCCGCACCACGGCGCGCCGCTCGAACGCGCCGGTCATTGGGTCGACATCGTGCTCGGCGCGACGCCCTATGCCGCACCGTTCGCACGGCTGGGCAAGCTGCGCAGCGCCGGCATCACCGACCTGCGCCACGGCAACCTGGTCGACGAAGACTGGGTCGGCCGCGACCGCTTCGCGCGCGGTGTCGACCGGCGGCAGCACGTGCCGCTGCCCGCGCACATCCGCTGCCACGCCGTGGCCGCCAGCATCGGCCAGCAGGGCGGCGACCTGAAAGGCCGGCTGCTCGCCAACGGCCTCGGCGACGGGCTGGTGCCGCTGGACAGCGCGCTCGGGCGCCACAAGGACCCGGCGCGCACGCTGGCGTTCGCCGAGCACCGGCAATGGGTCGGCTACGGCATGAACCACCTCGATCTGCTCAACCGCGCCGAAGTCTTTGCCCAGTTGCGGCAATGGCTGGCCTGACGGCGACTGCTGCTAGCCGCGCCATGCAGACGCCGGCCGACGCGCATCGGTCCAGGCGCACTCCGCACAAACCCTGAGGCGGTGAGTCGGGATAACTGGTATGGTTTATATACCAGTTAATGTCCCCACCGACACACCGATTTCCTCGATGGACCTCCTCGCCCGCATCCCTGGCGACAACAAGCCGATCGGCAAGCGCACAGTCAAGCAGCAGATCAGCGACAAGCTGGCCTACATGATCCACTCCGGCCTGCTGCGGCCGGGCGACGAGTTGCCCTCCGAGCGCGAACTGGCCAGCACGCTCGGCGTGTCGCGCGAGACGGTGCGCGCAGCGATCGGCCTGCTGCAATCGCGCCAGATGATCGAGATCAATCAGGGCGCGCGCACCCGGGTATTGGGCGTCGGCCCGATGCCGCTGCACGAATCGGTCAGCGCGCTCGGCAACCTGAAGGGCCGCTCGCTCGAGGAAGTCGCCGAGGCCCGCGCCGCGGTCGAGGCGCAGGTCATCTGGCTGGCGGCGCAGCGCATCAGGCCGGCGCCACTGGCGCGGCTGGCAGCGCTGGTGACCGAGCAGCGCAGCATGCTCGACGACCCGGTGCGCTTCCAGATCTCCGACCAGGAATTCCACGAGACCCTGTACCGCGCCTGCGGCAACGCGCTGCTCGCCGACGTGGTGTTCGACTTCTACGGCTACGCCCTGGAATTCCGGCGCCTGGCCCTGCAGCGCAAGGGCGCGATTGCCAACAGCGTCGAAGAGCACGGCGCCATCGTCGCGGCGCTGCGCAGCGGCAAGCCCGACAAGGCGGTGGCGGCGATGCGGCGCCACCTCGATCAGGTGCAACGCACGACGCGCGACGTGATGAAGCACTGAACCCTTTTTTTCACCTCACTGGTACGGTTACCAGACCTGTCACTTTTCAACGGAGACCCATCGATGAACCCGTCCTCTCTGCGCTCTTCGGCCCGCCTGCTGTGCGGCGCCCTGTTGCTACTGGCCGCGGCCGCCACCCAGGCCCAGGACTGGCCGAACCGGCCGCTGCGCATCCTCGTCGGTTCGTCGCCCGGCGGCGGCACCGATGCGATGGCACGGGCGGTGGCCGACAAGCTCGGCGCGCCGTTGAAGGCCACCATCGTGGTCGAGAACAAGCCCGGCGCGTCGAACACGCTGGCGGCCGACGCGACGGCCAAGTCGACCGACGGCCACACGATGGTGATGGGTGTGTCGACCGCGCACGCCATCGCGCCGCACCTGCTCAAGCTGGCCTACGACAACAACAAGGACCTGGTGCCGGTGGCCTTTGTCGGCTCGGTGCCGAACGTGCTGGTGGTCAACAACGAGCTGGGCGTCAACAGCGTCGCCGAACTCGTCGCGCTGGCGAAAAGGCAGCCCGGCAAGCTCAATTACGCCTCCAGCGGCTCGGGCAGCACGCAACACATCGCGGCCGAGCTGTTCAAAGACGCGACCGGTACCTTCATCACCCACATCCCCTACCGCGGCAGCGGCCCGGCACTGATCGACCTGATGGCCGGCCAGGTGCAGATGAGTTTCGACACCATGGCGTCGGTGCTGCCGCACATCAAGAGCGGCAAGGTGCGCGCCATCGCGGTGGCCGCGGCCAAGCGCAACCCCCAACTGCCACAGGTGCCCACGCTGGCCGAGGCCGGCGTGCAAGGGCGTCGAGATGGGCGCCTGGTATGGGTTGTACATGCCCACGGCGACACCCAAGGCGGTGCAGGAGCGCGTGCAGATCGAAGTCGCCAAGCTGTTGGCGCTGCCCGACACCAAGGCGCGCCTGGACGCCATCGGCGCCGAGATCATGCCGATGACGCAGGCGCAGTTCGCAGCTTTCCATGATGCCGAGAACAAGCGCTATGCCGACGTCATCCGCAAGCGCGGCATCAAGCTGGACTGAGGCTGGCATGACGACGCAGAAGAAGCCCGTTGTCGCCCTGACGCTCGGCGACCCCGCCGGCATCGGCGCCGAACTGATCGCGCGGCTGCTGGCCCGCCCCGAAACCGCGCAGACCGCCAACGTCGTCCTGGTCGGCGACCCGTGGTTGTGGCGGGACGGCCAAGCGATCGCCCGCACCGCATTGCAGCTCGAACCGGTGGCGTCGCTGGCCGCCGTGCGCGGCCGCGCCGACAGCTCGCGTGCTGCGTTCCTGGCCGTCGACACCGTGGCCCCCGATCGCGTGCACCGCGGCCAGGCCGAGGCTGCCGGCGGCGCCTCGGTGCTCCAGGTGCTGAACCGCTGCATGGACGCAGCGAAGGCCGGCGAGGTCGATGCCATCACCTTCGCGCCGCTGAACAAGTTCGCGATGAAGCAGGGCGGTCTGAAGCACGAGGACGAACTGCACCACTTCGCGCAATACCTCGGCGTGACGGGCTACTTCTGCGAGTTCAACACCCTCGGTGGTCTGTGGACCGCACGCATCTCGTCGCACGTGCCGCTGAAGGACGTGGCGAAGTACATCGACAAGCAGCGCATCGTCGACGCCACGACCCTGATCTACCGCTCGCTGCAAGCCAGCGGCAACGCCGCGCCGCGCGTGGCCGTGGCCGGCTTCAACCCGCACAACGGCGACGGCGGCACCTGCGGCCGCGAAGAGATCGACGTCATCGCGCCCGCGGTGGCCGAGCTCAACGGGCTGGGCCTGCCGGTGGTGGGCCCGTTCCCGGCCGACACGATCTTCCTGCGCGCCCGCGACGGCGAGCTCGACGCGATCGTCACGATGTACCACGACCAGGGCCAGATCGCGATCAAGCTGATGGGCTTCAGCCAGGGCGTCACCGTGCAGGGCGGCCTGCCGGTGCCGATCACCACGCCGGCGCACGGCACGGCCTACGACATCGCCGGCCTCGGCAAGGCCAATGTCGATGCCACCGCCAATGCCTTTGCCATCGCGGCGCGCATGGGACGCGCGCGCCTTCAGTAAACAGGAACCACCATGAAGATCACCAACGTCCGCGCCCGCACCTTCGAATGGAAGGGCAAGACCGTGCCGCCGCAAGGCAACTTCTGCTCCAACGCGATGGACCTGCTCTACAGCAAGCAGGAAACGATGAGCAGCTTCCGCTTCCACGGCTGGACCATCGTCGAGGTCGAGGCCGACAACGGCCTGGTCGGCTACGGCAACGTGGCGCTGGCGCCGCGCATCAGCAAGCAGATCGTCGACCAGTACCTGAAGCCGCTGGTGCTGGGCCAGGACCCGTGGGACTACGAGTACCTGAACCAGCGCATGGGGCGTGCCACGCACGCCTGGGGCCGCAAGGGCGTGGGCATGGCGGCGATCTCGGCCGTCGACATCGCGCTGTGGGACCTGATGGGCAAGAGCGTGGGCAAGCCGGTGTTCAAGCTGCTCGGCGGGCGCACGAAGGAAAAGATCCCCTGCTACTACAGCAAGCTCTACCGCACCGACCTGAAGGCGATGCAGAAGGAAGCCGAGACCTACCTGAAGCAGGGCTTCACGGCCTTCAAGATGCGCTTCGGCTACGGCCCCGCGCACCTGCAGAAGGGCGTGGTCGAGAACCTGAAGTAGCGTGGAGGCGGTGCGCGAGGTCATCGGCTATGACAACGACCTGATGCTCGAGTGCTACATGGGCTGGAACCTCGAGTACGCCAAGCGCATGCTGCCGAAACTCGCCAAGTTCCAGCCGCGCTGGCTCGAGGAGCCGGTGATCGCCGACGACATCGACGGCTACGCCGAACTGAACGCGATGAACATCGTGCCGATCTCCGGCGGCGAGCACGAGTTCGGCCTCTACGGCTTCAAGCAGCTGCTCGACCGCAAGGCGGTGTAGCGTGGTGCAATACGACACCAACCGCGTCGGCGGCATCACGGTGGCGCACAAGATCAATGCACTGTGCGAGTCGTATTCGGTTCCTGTTATCCCGCACGCCGGCCAGATGCACAACTACCACCTGACGATGAGCAGCCTGAACTGCCCGATGAGCGAGTACTTCCCGATGTTCGACGTCGAGGTCGGCAACGAACTCTTCTACTACCTTTTCGACGGCGAGCCGGTGGCCGAGAACGGCTTCCTGCAACTCGATGACCACAAGCCGGGCCTCGGGTTGACGCTGAAGACGGAGTACCTCGATCAGTTCGACATCATTGAATGATCATCATGGCGCGACCGTACAAGGGCGTGTTCCCGGTGGTGCCCACCACCTTCACCGAATCCGGCGAGCTCGACCTCGAGAGCCAGAAACGCTGCGTCGACTTCATGATCGACGCCGGCTCCACCGGGCTTTGCATCCTGGCCAACTTTTCCGAGCAGTTCGCGCTCTCGGACGCCGACCGCGAGGTGCTGACGAAGCTGATCCTCGAACACGTGGCCGGCCGCGTACCGGTGATCGTGACGACCACGCACTTCGGCACGCGCGTCTGCGCCGAACGTTGCCGCCATGCGCAGGACCTCGGCGCGGCGATGGTGATGGTGATGCCGCCGTACCACGGCGCCACCATCCGCGTCGGCGAGGCGCTGATCCACGAGTTCTACGCGCGGGTGTCGAACGCGATCCGCATCCCGATCATGATCCAGGACGCCCCGGTGGCCGGCACGCCGTTGTCGGCGGCCTTCCTCGCGCGCATGGCGCGCGAGATCGAGAACGTGGCGTACTTCAAGATCGAGACCGCCGGCGCCGCGAGCAAGCTGCGCGAACTGATCTCGCTCGGCGGCGACGCCATCGAAGGGCCGTGGGACGGCGAGGAAGCGATCACGCTGCTGCCCGACCTGGACGCCGGCGCCACCGGCTCGATGACCGGCGGCGGCTACCCCGACGGCATCCGCCGCATCATCGACGCCTACGCCGCCGGCCGGCGCGACGACGCCATCGCCGAGTACACGCGCTGGCTGCCGCTGATCAACGTACGAGAACCGCCAGGGCGGCATCCTGACCGCCAAGGTGCTGATGAAGGAAGGCGGCGTGATCGCCTGCGAAGCGCCGCGGCATCCCTTCCCGGCGATGAACCCCGCGGTGCGCGCCGGGCTGCTGGAGACCGCGCGGCGGCTCGACCCGCTGGTGCTGCGCTGGGGGCGGTAGCCGGACGCCGTTCCATCGCCAGGCACGACAGGACGGCCGAGGTCAGGAAGGTTCTTCCGAGCGAAAACCGATGCGCGCGTGCGAACCGTCGCAAAGAGGCTTATTGCCCGAGGCGCCGCAGCGGCACAGCCGCACCGATCGGGTCCGCCACAGCGTTCGTCCGGTGCCGCTGCAGATCTCGACGTTACCGGCCAATTGCAGCGGCCCGTTCTGGATCGGCACGATCGATAGCGGCCCGCCGCGCTCGGCCAGCGGCTCCGAGGCGATCGTGGCAGGCTCGCCGGTGGCGGCGAATCCCGCGGCGGCATGGCTGCCGTCGCAGTAAGGCTTGCGGTTCGACTTCCCGCAGCGGCACAGCGTCGCGCGGAACTCCGCGACCGCCGACTCGATCCGTGCGTGCACGGCGTAGGGGCCGTTCTCGCGCACGCGCAGCACGTTGACGCTCGGCGCCGATTCCTGCGGTCCGCCGTCATGGCGTTCGTACGTGATCGCGCCCGACGGGCAACTGTGCGCGACATGGACACAGTGTTCCACCGACGTCGCTTCCGGATGGATCCATGCACCCGGCGTGTTGGCCAGAAAGACGTCGGGTGCCTCCAGCACGCAATGGCGCGAATGGACGCAGCGGCGGCCGTCGAAACGAAGCGTGATGGCCTCGGTGCAGGCGACTTCCGGCGCGTCGACCTCCTGGGCATGCGGCAACTCCGCCGTCGGTACGGCAACGGCGACGGGCGTTGCCGGCACACCCAGTCGGGCGACGCGGTCGACCGCGTCGCCCAGGGGCTCTTCGAAGCGCAGGTGCATCGCTTCGAAGCGTTGCGCGAGGAGCTCGAGATCGTTGGCGGCCTCGGCCAACGGCACGACGTGCGCCAGCCGGCGTGCCGCGGCGCCGAGCTCCGACGAGCGTTCACCGAGGATGCGCGCGGCGCAGGTCTGCACCAACGCACCGGCCGAACCAGGCAACTCGAAGTTGGGTGCCGCGGTCGACGCGCCTCGAGCCGCGTCGATCGGCAGGCGCGTCGCCACGTCGGCAACCCGCCCCAATGCCGACATCAGCACGGTGGTCGAGCTGGCGAGTGCAATGCGCAGATCCCGCGGCAGCGGTGCTGGCGCGAACACCTGCGACAGCGCGCGGATCATCAACGCATAGATCGAATTGCCGAGATCGATCACTTGCCCGGCGAGCGGTTCGACGACGCGCACGCGGTGACGCGTGATGCCGGCGTCCCCCAGCATCGGATTGCTGACCACCGGCCGCGCGGGCTCGAACCCTGGGCGTGCGGCGCGCATTTCGCCCAGCTCGGTTCGGATGGCCTTGAAGCGGGCGAAGTGCGAGTCGTCGCGGTGCGCTGGCGCACCCTCGCCCTGCAGCACGATTTCCTCGACGGCGCCGCGCGCCGACGCCAGATCGGTGATCTTGAACAGGCCCGGCAGGCCGAACTCGTCGGCGCCGACCTGCGCCTGGCTATGGCCGACGAAGACGCGTTCTTCGCCAAGCTGATCGCACAAGCGCGCGAGGCCCTGCAGGACGCCGTGATACAGGTGCCCCTGGCTCGCATAGTCCTGCGGCGACGGAGCCAGCATGTCCGGACGCGCGACGCGCCGGTAGTGCATCGCGTGGCCGAAGCCTGCGCCATCGGCGATCTCGAGCCCTTCGGGTCGCTCGATGAACATGAAGTGATCGAGCGCCGCCTCGCCGAAGGGCGTGAGAGACATCAGCACATCGGCCGGGAAGTGCCCTGGCCGCACCGGGAAGGCGGGCCGCCACAGATGCGGTGCCGCGCCGATCGCTGCGAGCAGGTTGTTCACCAGCGACAGGTGCAGCATCTCCTCGAGCGCAACCTGCGTCAGCGAGCGGCGCCAGCGCTCGATCGCCGCGAGTTCGGCCGGCGTCACGCCTTCGTCCGGGCCCCGCTTCAGCGTCCACTGGGCGTACAGATACGAACACATGACCGTGTGCTCGAATTCGGCCGCCTCGCACAGCAGGTAAATGAGCTCTTCGCGGTCTTGGACGACGATTTCGTCGGACTGGGCTGGCATGGTGGCTTCTGTCGGCTCCTTCGCATCGGTCCATGCGTCTCGCATGGCAGGCAGCGAGACGCTAGGGTGCACCGCTCACCCTGCAATTACAAGCGCTTCGGCTCGAATGTCGCGTCAGCGGCAGCGGTGCGCGCGTGACCGACGGCGGCGGGCCAGATCGCAGAAGCATCCTGGGCCTGGCCGATCGAGCCGCTTCGACGCGGCGTGTACCCTTCGACCCGCGCCCTGCGGGGCCCCGTGCGGAGGTGCGATGCCCGACCCCAGACTGATCCTCGACCGTGTGTTCGACCATGAAGTCGCACAGCCTGAACGCGTGTTCCTGACGCAACCGATCGGTGGCGGCGAAGTTGTCGACTACACCTGGGGTCAAACGGTCGACGAGGCGCGGCGCATGGCGGCACACCTGCGCAGCCTCGGCTTTCCGCCCGGCGCACGCATCGCACTGCTGACCAAGAACTGCGCCCACTTCCTGATCGCCGAACTGGCGATCTGGATGGCCGGCGGCACCACGGTCGCGATCTTCCCGACCGAGACCGCCGAGCACGTGCGTTACGTGCTGGAACACAGCGAAGCCAGCCTGCTCTTCGTCGGCAAGCTCGATCAGTGGCCACAGCAGGCCATGGGCGTCCCGGCGGGCCTGCCATGCATCGCCTTGCCGCTCGCGCCGCCGACGTCGTTCGCGCGCTGGGACGACATCGTCGCGCGCACCGCGCCGCTCGCCGGGCGGCCGCAACGCGCGGCCGACGATTTGGCGATGCTCTGCTACACCTCGGGCTCGACCGGCCAGCCCAAGGGCGTGATGCACGCCTTCGGCCGCATCACGCGCACCATCGACTGCATGCTCGCCGACCCGGAGCGTCGCCTGCCCGACGGCGTGCCGTGGCGCACGATCTCGTACCTGCCGCTGGCGCACATCTACGAGCGCGCGGTGGTGGCCTGCCGCTGCCTGCAGGCCGGCGACGGGCAGATCTTCTTCGGCGAATCGCTCGAGACCTTCATCGACGACGTCAAGCGCGCGCGGCCTACTGTTTTCGTCTCGGTGCCGCGCCTGTGGCTCAAGTTCCAGCAGCGCGTGCTGCAGACGATGCCAGCCGAGCAACTCGACGCGCTGCTCGCCGACCCGGCGACGGCACCGGCGGTCGGGCGCCAGGTGCTCGCCAGCCTGGGCCTGGACGAAGTGCGGCGCACGTCGAGCGGCGCCGCGCCGATCCCGCCCGCGCTGCTGGCTTGGTACCGGCGCCTGGGCCTGCCGTTGGTCGAGGGCTACGGCATGACCGAAGACTTCGCCTACTCGCACCGCACGACCAACGACTTCGAGCCCAGCGGCCAGGTCGGCATCGCCAGCCCAGGCGTGCAGGTGCGCATCGCCGACGACGGCGAGGTGCTGATCAAGTCGCCCGGGCAGATGGTGGGCTACTACAAGCGGCCCGACCTGAACGCCGTGGCCTTCACCGAAGACGGTTTCTTCCGCACCGGCGACAGGGGCGAACTCGCGGCCGATGGCCAGCTCAAGCTCACCGGCCGCGTGAAGGAGCTGTTCAAGACCGCGAAGGGCAAGTACGTGGCGCCGGCGCCGATCGAGGCCCGGCTCAACGCGCATCCGATGGTCGAGCAGGCGATCGTGTCGGGCATCGGCCAGCCGCAGCCATATGCCGTGGTGGTGCTGGCCGAGCCGCTGCGGCCGCAACTGGGCGACGACGCCGTGCGCGATCGCATCACGGCCGCCCTCGCGCAGTGCCTGCGGCAGATCAACGACGGCCTGGCACCGCACGAGCGCCTGCAGCGGCTGGTGATCACGCGCGAGCCCTGGTCGGTCGAGAACGGCTGCCTGACGCCGACGATGAAGATCAAGCGCAGCCGCATCGAAGCGGCCGTCGCCGCGCAGGTCGAGGGCTGGTACGCGCAGCCGGGGCCGGTGCTCTGGGCCTGAAGCGCCGCAGGGGTGCCGCGCGACGTCAGCGAGCGTTGCGCCGCGCCACCCAATAGGTGGCCCCGGCGCTGCCGTAGCGCTCGCTGTGCGGCACGCCGTGCGCGAGCGCGAAGCGCTGGCCCACGCCGAGGTGTTGGGTCTCGTCGCCGACGGTCAGCCACATCTCGCCCTGCACGACCACGGCCTCGACGGCAAAGGCGTGGGTGTGCGTTTCGAGCACGGTGCCGGGCGCCCAGTGCCGCTCGAGCACCTCGTCGAAGCCCTGCGCCCGCGCGCGGGCTTCGAAGCCGTCGAAATCGGTGCCGTCCATGGTCAGGCCACCTTCCGCCCGGGCGTCGAGAACAAGTCTTCCATGGCCTTGCGCGTGCGATAGGCCTGGGTCGTGGTGTCCATGGCCACGTCGGCCCAACTCAGGCTCTGGCCCTGCTTGACCGGGCGCACCAGCTTGACGTCGTGCGCCAGGCCGAGCGGCAGCCCGCCCATCGCCAGCGACGTCGCCGCCGGCAGCAGCTTGCCCCACACCGTGTAGCCGCCCTCGCCGTCGAGCCTCTCGCCGGCCTGCAGGTCGCGCTTGGCGGTGGCCACCACGTCGGCGTTCCAGCCGGTGGCGACACCGGTCGGCTCGCCGCGCAATGCGACGCTGGCCACCGACACGCCGACCTCCAGCCCGATCAGGTGCCAGCGCTTGTAGAGCGTGAAGTAGCGCCCGCTCGGATCGGTGTGGGCGTTGTATTCCTCGAAGCAGTGCTTGATGTAGTCGGTCTCGGCCTCGACCGTGACCCACACGCCCATGCGGATGTCGTACGGGATCTGGCGGCCGTCGGGCTCGAGCGACGAGATCACCTCGACCATGCCTTTCCTCTCGAGCACACCACCTTCGCTCCTCGGCCGCGTGACGAACGGAATGTCTTCGACGCTGGCCGGCGGGTAGAGCAGGCCGTTGCTCGGCACGCCCAGACCGGTGGCGTTGGACACCGCGGTGCTCTCGATCGACGGCTTGCTGCCGTCGAGGAAGCTGTTGAACATCTTCGGGTTCAGGCCGCCGCGCGCGGCCTGCTCGGGCGTCAGGCCGTAGTAGCCCCACACGGTGTCGGGCGTGCTCTGTGCAAAGTGCGGCAGCCACTTGTGGCCGCGCCCGGCCGCCACCACCGGGAAGCCACAGGTGCGCGCCCAGTCGACCAGGTCGCAGATCAGCGCCGGCTGGTCGCCGAAGGCCAGCGAATACACGACACCGGCGTCGGCGGCCCGGCGCGCCAGCAGCGGCCCGCAGAACGCATCGGCCTCGACCGTGACGTTGACGACGTGCTTGCGCTGCGCAAAGGCTTCGAGGCAATGATCGACGGCGGCCACCGGGTTGCCGGTGCATTCGACGATGACGTCGATGGCCGGGTGGCGCACCAGCGCCTGCCAGTCGTCGCCGACGTGCGTGCTGCCGCGCATCACCGCATCGTCGAGGCTCTGCGCCCGAGCGCGTTCGGCTTCCCAGCCGACGCGCGCGAGGTTGGTCCGCGCGGCCGCGGGCGACAGGTCGGCGATGCCGACCAGGTGCACGCCCGGCGTGCGCGGGATCTGCGCCAGGTACATCGAGCCGAACTTGCCGGCGCCGATGAGGCCGATGCGGATCGGCTTGCCTTCGGCTTGGCGTTGTTGAAGCTTGGCGTACAGGTTCATGCCAGTTCCTTCACCGCGCATCGCGCGGCCTGCGACAGATGAATCATTCTTCTCGCCATGACGGTGCGCCTGGCCTGGGAACGGTGACGGTGCGGCGCGGAGCACTGCACTGAATGTCGACTGCGAGTGCCGTGCACGGCCGGGTGTGGGGCCTGCCGGCCTGCGCGCCGCCCGATATCGGTGCTCGGCCGGCAGGCCCCACACCCGGCCGAAACGCCAGCGTGGCATTCGCCAGGCCGATGTCCCACACAGTCGGCCCGGCGGTGCCTGGGCCCGGCCGGAGCCGCAGCCCGCCCTCCATCGGCGGCGCACTTCCATCCTATGCGGCCTTCTTCGTGTCGGCCATCGGTTCGCTCGACGTCTCCAGCGCACTCGCCGGCATGCCCTGCTTCCACGGCACGTCGACGGCGTAGTCCTTCAGCAGGCAGTCGTCGGGCAGGCAGGCGATCGGCGCGAAGTCGCGGTGGGCGATGTACTCGGGCCGCTTGAAGCGGCGGATGTGGTTGCTGACGGCGCAAAGGCTGAGGTACACGCTGACGCGATTCCACGGCGACAGGTTGCTGGTCGAGGCGTGGACCAGGCAGGAATGAAACAGGATCATCGAGCCGGCCGGTCCTTTGGGGCTGACGATGCCGCCGCACTTTCCACCCGCACGTTCGACCAGTTGCGCGATCAGTGCGTTGTCGACGGTCCACAGCGGGTAGCTGGTCGTCGTCAGGTCGTGCTTCGCATCGATCACGCCCTTCCTGTGGCTACCCGGGATGAACATCAGCGGGCCGTTGAACTCGTTCACGTCGTCGAGGAAGACGGCCACGTTCATGGCCCGCTCGGTGGGCATCAGGTCGTCGTTCTTCCAGGTGCCGTAGTCCTGGTGCCACTGCCAGACGTCGCCCTCGAACGCGAGCTTGCCGTTGATCTTGAACTGGTGCATGTAGAGCGCCTCGCCCAACAGATCCTGCACCGGCTCGACCATGCGCGGGTGCCGCGCCAGGCGTGCGAAAGGTTCGCTCACCAGGTGCGCCGCGAAGTTGGTGCGCACCGCTTCGGAGCCCTTCTCGCGCACGTTGTAGTCCTCGCGCCGGCTGTAGAGCTCGGGCACCGCGTCGAGCATGGCCTGCATCTCCGCGGCGCTGAACAGGCCGGGGAAGAACAGGTAGCCGTCGCGGTCGAAGGCCGCGCGTTGTTCGGCAGTCAGTCTCATCGGTGGTCTCCTGTTCGAATCGATGGCTGCGCGCCTTGGCCCCGGGTCTGCTGTGAGCGGCGCGCGATGCTCACGCCTGCGGCCGCAGGTAGACCACCCAATACACGCCGGCCACCA
Organism: uncultured beta proteobacterium; assembly: GCA_963840805.1. Taxonomy (GTDB): domain Bacteria; phylum Pseudomonadota; class Gammaproteobacteria; order Burkholderiales; family Burkholderiaceae_C; genus CADEEN01. Next base: position 580,656 of record CAWJAJ010000017.1, read on the forward strand.
GCACGCTGCCGCCGACGATATTGCCGGCAATCACCGGCAGCAGGTTGTGCAGGACATCGGCCACGCCGAGCGGCGCACCGAGCAGGACAGCCAGCGCGAAGAAGTACATGTTGGCGATCGAATGCTCGAAGCCGGCGGCGACGAAGGCGGTGATCGGAAACACGATGGCCAACACCTTGTCGGTGACGCTGCGGCCGGCCAGTGCCATCCACACCGCCATGCACACCAGCACGTTGCACAGCACGCCACTGAAGAAGGCCTCGGCCAACGGCATCTGCGCCTTGGCGCTGGCGATGCGCACCACCGCCTGCCCGACCGCGCCTTGGTTGAGCGCATCACGACCGGCCAGCCAGACCAGCAGCGCGAGGCCGGTGGCACCGACGAGGTTGGTGGTGCAGCCCACGGCCCAGTTGCGCAGCACGTCAAGCGTGCTCACCCGCCCGCTGGCCCAGGCCATCGCCAGCAGGTTGTTGCCGGTGAACAATTCGGCGCCGGCCACCGTGATCAGAACCAGGCCGAGCGAGAACACCAAGCCGCCGAGCAGCCGCGACGCCGCGAAGCCCAGGCCTGCGTCGCTGGCCACCAGCGTGAACATCATCGCCCCCAGGCCGATGAACGCGCCGGCGAGCACGCCCAGCAGGGCCAGCGTCAGCAGCGGCAGCCGCGCCTTGGCGACGCCGACATCGTCGACTCGCGCGGCAATCTCCTTGGGCGCATAGGCGTCCAGCCCGAAGATCTCAGCCATCGCGCATGCCCCCGGCGACTTGGCCCACGTGATCGCGATTATCCGCAGCGCGCCGCGTCGACAACCAGATCCCCGGCAGGATCAACAGCGCGCCGACGGCGTGGAAGGGCTCGATGTGTTCGCCGAGCACGGCCCAGCCGACCACCGCGCTGTACAGCGGGCCGAGATAGAGCACCACGCCCACGCGTGCCGCGCCGAGCACGCGCTGCATGAACGAGTACGCCCCGTACGCTGCCGCGCCGGGCAACAGCGCCGCGGCGAGTACCAGGCCGACGCTGGGCCACGACAGCGTCGACGGCAGCCAGTAGGCCGCCTCCCAGAGGGTGAACGGGATCAGCACCAGCACGCCGCCGCAGGCGATCAAGGTCAACCGCGCGAGCGCACCGAACGCCGACGGCCACGCGCGCAGCAGCAGCGAGTACGCCGTCCAGCTCAGCACCGCGACCGCGATCCACAGGTCGCCGGGGTTCACGCCCAGGCGCCGTGCGGCCGCCCAGTCGCCTTTGAACAGGATGTGCCCGACGCCGGCCAGCGCCAGCACCACGCCGAGCGCCTGCGCCAGACCGAAGCCCTCGCGCAGCCACAGCGCCGAGGCCAGCGCGATCAGCACCGGCGCCGCGGCATAGAGCAGGCCGATGTTGACCGCCAGCGTGCTGCGCCCGCCGATGTAGACGAACGCGCCGCAGATCCACATGCCCAGCGCACCGAGCACGACGAAGCGGCCGGCTTCGGCACCGATCAGGTGCCGTTTCGCCCACAGCTCGCGCCAGCAGAACGGGCCGAGCAGCAGCACCGCGACGACCCATCGGCCGAGCGCCAGCATGTGCGGCGCGATCACGTCGGGGGCCCAGCGTGCCACCAGGTAGTTCACGCTCCACAGCGCGGGGGTGATGAAGATCAACGCGGTAGCCAGGCGCACATCGGCGGCTGCGGTGCGTGTCGTCATGCCGCGTCGGCCGCCTCGGCCACCACCGAGGCGGCGAGGCACAGGTCTTCCCAGGTGCGCGCCTTGTCGGTCGGCGTGCGCAGCAGGTAAGCCGGGTGGTAGGTCACCACCACCGGCACGCCGCGGTAGCGATGCACGCGCCCGCGCAGGCGGCCCAGCGGCTCGTCGCTGGCCAGCAGCGCCTGCGCGGCAAAGCGGCCTATCGCCAGGATGATGCGCGGCTGCACGAGGGCGATCTGGCGTTCGAGGAACGGTGCGCACTGCGCGGTTTCGGCCGGCTCCGGATTGCGGTTCTTCGGCGGCCGGCACTTCAGGGTGTTGGCGATGAACACCTGCTGCGCCGGCGCCGCCGCGTCGCGGGTCAGGCCGATCGCGCGCAGCATGTTGTCGAGCAACTGGCCGGCCGGGCCGACGAACGGCTCGCCCTGGCGGTCCTCCTGCTCGCCAGGCGCCTCGCCGACGATCATCCAGTGCGCCTGCGGATGGCCGACGCCGAACACCGTCTGCTGCCGCGACTCGCACAGCTTGCAGGCGCGGCACGACGCCACCGCCTCGCGCAGTGCCGGCCAATCCAGCGTCGCGACGTCGCGGCCGCGCGGCGCCTCCGCGGCGGCGCGCAACGGCGGCGCGGGCGCAGCGGTGGCCACCGGTGCGGCGCGGCGCACCGCGGCGACGGGAGGCTGCAGCGGCGGCTCTGCCGACGGCTTCGGGCCGTGTTCCGGCGTCGCCGGCCCGAACAGCCGGATGCCCATCGCCTGCAGCATCGCCCGCTGGCGTTCAGTCCAGCGCATCGCTGCCCTTCGGCGCGGCCATCGTCCAGCCCAGGCGCATCACGACGGCGTCCTCACGCTGCCCGCCCGCCGCCGGGTAATAGCCGTGTCGCATGCCGATGGCCTCGAAGCCGTAGCGGCGGTAGACCCCCTGCGCGCGCTGGTTGCTCGCGCGCACCTCGAGCCACAGCCAGCGCGCGCCGGCGGCACGGCTGTCGGCCACCAGCGCATCGAGCATCAGGCGCGCCAGGCCGCGGCGCTGGTACGGCAGCGCAACGGTCAGGTTGAGCAGGTGCATCTCCTGCACGCCGGCCATCGCCACGCAGTAGGCACACAGCACGCCTGCGGCGTCGCGCAGCCCGTGCGCGTGGTAGCCGGCGGCGAGCGAGTCGACGAAGTTGCCGCGCGTCCACGGGAAGGCGTAGGCCGCGCTCTCGATCGCCAGCACGGCGCCGAGGTCGGCCACCGTCAGCGGCTCGCGCCGCAGCGGCGCGGCCGGCTCGGATTGCGGCAGCGCACTCACGGTGCGACCGCCACGGCGGCCTTGGCCGCTGCCGCGGCTTCGCGTTCGGCCGTGGTCAACGCCACCTTGTCGCGCAGGTACAGCGGCAGCGCGAGGGCGGCATCGAGCGCCTCGCCGCGCCGCCACGCCTGGCGCGCCAAGTTCGCCAGCGCCGCGGCGCGGTCATGCGGCGTGGCGATGCGCAATGCACTGCCGCTGGGCAGCCGATCGGCAAACGCCTCCAGCGCCGAACCGGCCACGCACGCCGGCGCATCGCGCTGCCACCCGGCGGCCAGCGCCGCCACCGGCCACAGCGCCGGTTCCTGCGTCGTGGCCCAGCCGTCCCCGGCGCGCTCATACGCCGCGGCGTAAGCCTCGTCCATGCGCGCGTCCATCGCCACCCACAGCCGTCGTGCGGCGTCGCCATGCTGCGCCCAGGCATCCTCGGCGACCACGGCCAGGCTGTCGAGCGGCAACACGGGCCGGCCTGCGCCGAAGGCCAGCCCCTGCGCCACCGAGCAGGCCGTGCGCAGGCCGGTGAAGGCTCCCGGGCCGCGGCCGAATGCGACGGCATCGAGGTCGGCCAGCGTCAGCCCGGCGCACCCGAGCAACTCGAACACCAGCGGCAACAGCCGCTGCGAGGTCTGCGCGCCGCCGGCCTCGTCGGCGCCCCAATGCCGATCGCCGTCCACCACCGCCACCGCCATGCGGTCGGTGGCCGTGTCGAGGGCCAGCAGGCGCGGGCTGCGGCCGTCGCTGGGCAGGGTCGCGCGGTTCATCGAGCCAGTGTAAGACGGCGCCCGCGTGCGATCATCGTCGCCGATGAAACCACGACCCCTGACACGCGTCGCCGCGCTGTGCATGGCGCTTTGCGTGGTGCTGGCCGCGCCCGCCGCGGCAGCCGCCGCGCACGTGCTGGCGCCCGAGGTCGAGCAAGCCCTGCAGCGCGAACGCGTGCCGCTGGAGGCCGTCTCGGTGCTGGTGCAGGAGGCCGGCAGCGGGGCGACGCGGCTGTCGCTGAACGCCCGCCAGCCCATCAACCCGGCCTCGCTGGCCAAGCTGCTCACCACCTACGCCGCGCTCGACCAGCTCGGCCCCGCATTCACCTGGAAGACCCCGGTCTGGCTGGCCGGCAAGGTGACGCCTTCGGCGCAGGGCGGTGTGCTCGAGGGCCATGTGCACCTGCAGGGCCGCGGCGACCCCAAGCTGACGCTGGAGCGGCTGTGGTTGCTGGTGCAGCGGCTGCGCCAGATGGGCATTGCCGAGATCCGCGGCGACATCGTGCTCGACCAGAGCGCCTTCGTGGTGCCCGAGGGCTCGGCGGGTGCGTTCGACAACGAGCCGCTGCGGCCCTACAACGTGCGACCGCAGGCACTGCTGCTCAACCTCAACAGCGTGCTCTACACCTTCACGCCCGATGCGGCGCGCGGCGTCGCACTGGTATCGGCCGAACCCGCGCTGCAGGGCATGCAGGTCGATGCCAGCGTGCCGCTCGCGAGCGGCCCGTGCAACGATTGGCGTGGCGCGCTGAAGGCCACGCCGGAGGATGCCGATCGCATGCGCTTTGCCGGCAGCTACGCGCTGGCCTGCGGCGAGCGCGTCTGGCCGCTGGCCTATCCCGATGCGCGGCTGTATGCGGCGCGCCTGCTGGCCACGCTGTGGCGCGATGCCGGCGGGCGCCTGGCCGGCAGCGTGCGCGAGGGCCCGGTGCCCGAAGGCGTCAAGCCGAGCTTCGAGATCACCTCGCCGCCGCTGGCCGAGGTCGTGCGCGACATCAACAAGTACAGCAACAACGTGATGGCGCAGCAGTTGCTGCTGACCCTCGCGCTGCAGCGTCCCGGCGCCACGCGCGCGACGCCCGAGGCCGCGCGCGAGGCGCTGCGCAGCTGGCTCGGCGAGCGCCTGGGCGAGCCGCTCGACGCCGTGGTGATCGACAACGGCTCGGGCCTGTCGCGCGAGACGCGGGTGTCCGCGGCGCTGCTGGCACGCGTGCTGCAGGCCGCGTGGTCGGGCCCGGTGATGGCCGAGTTGATGGCCTCGTTGCCGGTCAACGGCCTCGACGGCACGCTGCGCCGCGCGCTGTCGAGCGCCGGCATGGCGCACCTGAAGACCGGCTCGCTGCGCGACGTCGCGGGCGTGGCCGGCTACGTGCTCGGCGCCAGCGGCAAGCGCTACGTGCTGGTGGCGGTGGTCAACCACCCCAACGCCAACGCAGCACGGCCGGCGCTCGATGCGCTGGTGCAATGGACCATCGACGACACCGCGCGCGGCCGCCGCGCGCGCCCCACACCCTGACCACCCGACCAAGGAACCGAACGCGATGCCCGCAACGATGGCCTGGACAGAATGGACCGGCTACGCCGCCGCCAGCCTGACGACGCTCTCCTTCGTGCCGCAGGCCTGGCTGACGCTGCGCACGCGCGACGTCTCGGGCATCTCGCTGGGCATGTACAGCGTGTTCACGCTCGGCACCGCGCTGTGGCTGGCCTGGGGCATCCAACTCGGTGTCTGGCCGGTGGCGATCGCCAACGCGATCACGCTGACGCTGGCAATGACGATCCTGACGATGAAGCTGGTGCTGACGCGACGGACACTGAATGCGAAAAGGGCCGGCGCAGCTGCGCCGGCCCTGGGTGTGCGATGCGCACTCAGCGCTCACAGGTTCGCGGGCGATCCAGCCGTACTCCTTGACTTCGCCGATCACGAAGTCGCCGAAGGCCTTGTGGCCGCCGGTCGACGGGTGCACGCCGTCGGCGAAGAACCAGGTCGCGGGATTCGCGCCTGCGGCCAGCGCGCTCAGACTCGGCAAGCCAGCCGCCGTGAACAGCGCGCCGCGGGTGCGGTGTTGCAGAACAACGCGGAGCCGGCCGCCGTGGGCCGAGCATCTTCGCCGGATCGCAGGCCGTGCGGTCGACGTTGGCGAAGCCGTATGCCGCCGGGCCGACGTGACGACGTCGGCAAACCAGGCACGCGGCGTCGATGATCTGCACATTCGTTCCGTCCAGGCCCGCCAGCAGCGCAGCCGTTGTAGGCGTCGGTCATCTGCGTCAGGAACGCCTTGTTGTCCGCGGGCAGGTGCCGAATAGTCAGGGGTGCGGCCGGGATTCGGCAAGGTCATGGCGGCCACGCGCGTGGCGCCCTTGGCCACGATCTGGTTCTTGATCAACGTTGGCCAGCTCCGGTGCCGGCGGTCTGCCATGTTGACCACCGCGGTGGTCGGCGTGATCTGCGCCCAGGCCGCAGGTCGCGGCATCTGAACCAGGAAGTCGTTGCCGCCGGTCCAGGCGAAGACGATGTCATTGCCGCTGAAGCTGCCGAAACTTGCGCCAGGTGCGCGGCCACCTGGGTCGACGAGCGGGATCGGTCAGCGAAACCCTGCTCGTTCTTCCAGCCCGCAGGGTTGGTCACGCGTGCGCCGCCCTGGCCGTAAGCCGGTGCAGCTGTCGGCCAACGCCGGGCCGTCGGCGGCCGCAGGGCACGCACCGTGTGGTCGGCGAAGCCGAGCCATCGCCTGGCGTGATCGGCACGCCGACGCGCGCCGCGACCCACTCGACCCAGATCGTCGCGGTATTGCTGTTGCTGGCTGCCGTGTACGCGGTGTGGGTGTTGGTGGTGAAGCGGCCCGCCAAGGAACGGCGGCAGCGCCAGCCGCCTGCCCGAGCGGGATCTGCGTCACCGGCGTGTAGGTGCCGAGGTCCGACAAGCTGTCGCCGAACGACACCACGCGCGTCGTCGTCGGGCTCGGAATCACCGCCGCCGCAAGCCGCGAGCAGCGCGGCGCCGACGATGGCCGAGATGACTGACAGATGCCATTGACGCCGAGAGGCCATGGGGTGCTCCTTGAGACTTGTAAGGGTTCGCGCGATCGAGACGAACGGGCGTTCGCCGGTGCGTCGGGCACTATACGGTCGCTGCCGCACACCCCGAGCCGGGTTAACCCACCCGATGGCAGGCGCGCGCGACAGAGCGCCCGGTCAGAACGGGTTGTTGCGCGCGCGCGATTCGGCCAGCAGGCCCAGACGCGCCTGGCCGGCCGGCGACAGGCGCAGGTTGTCGGCCCACAGCCAGCGTGCGTCGCCGTCGCGGTGATCGACCAGCGTCGCGCTCGTGCAGGCCGGCAGCGCGGCGTCGGCCTTGCAGGCCGGGGCGACGACATTGGTCAGGCCGTACGTCGCCGGGAACTTGACCATGTTCTGCAATTCGATGTCGGCGTAGACCAGGCCGATCAGGCGGCCGTCGTTGATCAGCTTGACGCTCATGCGGTTGTTGAACACCTCCACCAGGTCGGAGATCAACGCCGAGCGCGTGGCGTCGCCGGTGGTGGTGTTCTGCGCCAGCGCGAACGGCGACAGGCCGATGTCGGGCACCGTCAGCACCACCACCGCCGGGCCGCTCTGCGCGAGCTGGTTGATCTGCGTGCCCAGCGCCTCGCCGCGCACGCGCGCCTCGTCGAGCAGCGCGTCGCGGCCGGTCGTCGGGTACTGGGCGTACAGCTCGAGGATGTCGTTCATGCCGATCATCACCAGCGCCAGGTCCTTCTCGCCCAGCGCATCGCCCTGCACCGCAGCGATCTGCGCCGGCAGGTCGGCCACCTTGTGGCCGACCTGCGCCAGCACCTGGCCGCTGGCCGCCGGTGGCCGTGCCCAGGCAGCGGTCGAACGCCAGGCCGAACGCGGTGGCCACGGTCTGGATCCACAGCGGGTTGCGCGTGCAGTCGAGCGTCGTCGGGTCGTCGGCTGGTGACGCCGTCGACGGTGACCTGCTTGAAGGCGTTGATGCTGTACTTGCGGCCGTCGGCCTCGATCACGCTCAGCTCGTCGCCGAAGGCCAGCACGCGCGTCGGCGCGAAGGGATCGACCTGGCCGTGCCGCCACCGCACGAGGCCAGCAGCGCCAGCGCCGGCACAGCGCGGCGGCCGCGCGACCAGCGGCGCAATGCGGGCCGGGCGAAGAACTTGGAACTCATGCAATCTCCAACGGATCAGGTCGACAGTCAAGGTGGCCGGCGGCGCGAGCTCAGGCCGCCGCCGCGCGTTGCAGGCGGTCGCGCACGCCGTCCCAATCGGCGCCGGCGGGCGGGTGTTCGACCCAGATCAGTGCCACGCCGAGCGCATCGAGTTCACGCAACACCGCAAACAATTCGTAGGCCGCCGCGCGCGGCGCGTCGGGCATCGTGCGCGCCACCAGGCCGGCGGCCGTCGGCGCGCGCACGGTGCGGGAATATACCGCCAGCCTCGGCGCACCCGCGGCCGGCCCGGCGCGTGCGTGCGCGGCCTGCGCATCGGCCCACAAGGCGAGCGCATCGCGCAGCGCCGCCGCCGGCATCAGGCGCAGCGTGGCCCGCGGCGCGTAGTGCGCCTCGAGCGTGCCCGAGGCGCGCGGCGCCTCGGCGTCGCGGTCGGCCAGCGGCACGCCGGCCGCCGCGGCCAGCGCGTCGCGGGCCAGGCTGCCGGGGCGCAGCAGCACCGGCGTGCCGCGCGAGCAATCGACGATCGCCGATTCGATGCCGACGGCGCAGGGCCCGCCGTCGAGCACCGTCGAGCGCGTCGCCGAACTCGCCTTGCACATGCGCGGCCGTGGTCGGGCTGATGCGGCCGAAGCGGTTGGCGCTCGGCGCCGCGACGCCCTGCACGCCGCGCGCGCGCCGCGGCGCGCCAGCAGCGCATGCGCCAGCGGGTGCGCCGGGCAGCGCAGGCCGATGCGTGTCCTGCCCACCGGCCGCCGCGCTGGCCAGGCCGGGCCGGCGCGGCACGATCAGCGTCAGCGGGCCGGGCCAGAACGCGGCCGCCAGGCGCTCGGCCAGCGGCGGCCACGTCGGCGGCGAAGCGGCGCGCCTCGGCGGCATCGCTGACATGCACGATCAGCGGGTGATCGGCCGGCCGGCCCTTGGCGGCGAAGATCTTCGCCACCGCGGCGTCGTCGTCGGCGCGCGCACCCAGGCCATAGACCGTTTCGGTCGGGAAGGCCACCAGCTCGCCCGCGGCCAGCGCGGTCGGCGGCCTGCTCGACGGCCTGCGGGTCGGCGCCGTCGAGCAGCATGCGCGGCTCAGAAGGCGCGGCAGGCCCAGCAGCGCGGCGGCTTGCAGCGCCACCGCGCGGGCGCCGGCGGCGTCGGCCGCGGTGACCGTCAGGTGGCCCATCTTGCGGCCGCGGCGCGCGCTGGCCTTGCCGTACAGGTGCAGGTGCGCGCCGGGCAGCGCCAGCACCTCGGCCCAGTCGCGGCGCGCGCTCGCGGCCCGCGCGCGTCGAACCACAGGTCGCCGAGCAGGTTGAGCATCACGGCCGGCGAGTGCAGGCGCGGCGCCGACCAGCGGCAGCCCGGCCAGGCAGCGCACCTGCAGACTCGAACTGCGACACGTCGCAGGCATCGATGCTGTAGTGGCCCGAGTTGTGCGGCCGCGGCGCCATCTCGTTGGCGACCAGGGCGCCGTCTTCGAGCACGAAGAACTCGACGCACAGCACGCCGACGTAGTGCATCGCCTGCGGCCAGCCGCGTCGCCGCCGCGATCGCCTGCTGCTGCAGCGCCGCCGGCACATCGGGCGCGGGCACCTGGGTCACGGCCAGGATGCCGTCGCGGTGCAGGTTCTGCTGCACCGGCAGGTGCACGCAGGTGCCGTCGGCGCCGCGCGCGACGATGACGCTGATCTCGTGCGCCAGCGCCAGGCGCTGCTCGAGCACGCAGGGCACGCGCTTCGAGCGCGTCCCAGGCGGCGGCCAGCGCGGCGCGGTCGGCCACGCGCACCTGGCCCTTGCCGTCGTAACCCAGCCGCGCGGTCTTCAGGATGCCGGGCAGCAGCGACGCCGGCACCGCGCCGAGCTGCGCGGCGCTTTCGATCAGCGCGAAGGGCGCGCAGGGCACGCCGCTGTCGACGAAGTGCTGCTTCTCGACGCCGCGGTCCTGGCACACCGCCACGCTCTCGGCCGACGGCGCCACCGGCCGGTGCGCGCCGAGCGTGTACAGCGCGGTGGCCGGCACGTTCTCGAACTCGGTGGTGATGGCCGAGCTGCGCTGCATCAGCTGCGCCAGGCCCGGCTCGTCGAGGTAGTCGGCCTCGATGTGGTAGTGCGCGACCAGGCCGGCCGGGCTGGTCGGGTCGGGGTCGAGCACCGCCGTGAAGTAGCCCATCGCCTGCGCGGCCTGCACGAACATGCGGCCGAGCTGGCCGCCGCCCATCACGCCCAGCGTGGCCGGGCGGCCGTCGGCACCCAGCGTGCCGGGGAGGATGGGTTTCACCTCGGCGCCCGCCCGGCCGCCCAAGGGCGTCGAGCGCCCCCTCGGGGGTCGCGAACGCAGTGAGCTGGGGGCTGTCATTTCAGTTCGGCGGTCATCGCCCGCGCGGCTTCGGTCTGGCGCGCGCGGTAGGCGTCGAGCTTGGCCGAGCAGCGCGGCATCGTCGCTGCGCCAGCATCGCCACCGCGAACAGCGCGGCGTTGGCGGCGCCGGCGTCGCCGATCGCGAAGGTGGCCACCGGCACGCCCTTGGGCATCTGCACGATCGAGTGCAGCGAATCGACGCCGTTCAGGTGCTTGCTGGCCACCGGCACGCCGAGCACCGGCACCGTGGTCTTGGCCGCCAGCATGCCCGGCAGGTGCGCCGCGCCGCCGGCGCCGGCGATGATCGCGGCCAGGCCGCGGCCGCGCGCCTGCTCGGCGTAGGCGAACAGGTCGTCGGGCATGCGGTGCGCCGAGACGACGCGGCATTCATGGGCAATGCCGAACTCGGCGAGAATGGCGGCCGCGTGCTGCAGGGTCTGCCAGTCGCTGGCCGAACCCATCACCACGCCGACCAGCGGGCGGGGCTCTGTCAAGGGCTCGCTCCAGGCTCGTGCTGCGGAAGCCTTGAATTGTAGGCGGCGCACTCACATCTCTAACCTTGACCTATGCAAGACATCACGCTCGCCAACTTCGAGGCCGACCTCATCAACGCGTCGCTGCAGCAGCCGGTGCTGCTCGACATCTGGGCGCCGTGGTGCGGCCCGTGCAAGCAGCTCGGCCCGGTGCTCGAAAAGCTCGAGGTCGCCTATGCCGGCCGCTTCAAGCTGGCCAAGCTCAACAGCGACGACCAGCCCGAGATCGCCGGCCAGCTGAGCCAGGCCTTCGGCGTGCGCTCGATCCCGTTCTGCGTGCTGTTCGCCGGCGGCCAGCCGGTCGACGGCTTCGTCGGCGCGCTGCCCGAGGCCCAGGTGCGCGCCTTCCTCGACAAGCATGTGCCGAGCACCGGCGAACTCGAAGCCGAGGCCGAGCTCGACGAGGCCGAGGCGCTGATCGCCGAGGGCGACCCGGAGGCCGCGCTGGCCAAGCTGCAGCAGGCGGTGGCGATCGACCCGGCCAACGACGACGCGCGCTTCGACTACGTCAAGCTGCTGCTCGAACGCGGCCAGCTGGCCGCAGGCCGAGCAGGCGTTCGCGCCGGTGGCCGAGCAAGGCTGCTCACCGACGCGCGCCTGCGACGCGCTCGGCCGCTGGCTGGCCGCGCAGCCGCGCGGCCGCCGGCGCGCGCAGCGCCGACGCGCTGGCCGCGCCATCGCCGCCAACAAGCGCGATTTCGAGGCCCGCTTCGAGTTGGCGCAAACGCACTTCGCCGGCGGCCGCTTCACGCAGGCGATGGACGAGTTGCTCGAGATCGTGATGCGCGACAAGGCCTGGAACCAGGAGGCCGCGCGCAAGACCTATGTCGCGATCCTGACGTTGATGAGCAAGCCGGCCGCCAAGCCGGCGCCCGCCGCGCCGGCCAAGGGCACGCTCGAAGTCACCGGCAAGGCCGCCGCGGCGGCCGCCGCCGACCCGCTGGTCGATCAGTACCGGCGCAAGCTGAGCATGGCGCTGTTCTGACGCCGGCATTCAGACACTGCGCCGGATCGACACCGGCCAGCGCCTGGTCGAGCAGCGCGACGAGGCGCTGCTGTTGCTCGCGGTGCGCCGCGTACTGTGTCTGCGACGCCGCGCGATGGCGTTGCGCTGCGGCCGCATCGCCCAGCGCCTCGCGCACCTGCGCCAGCCGCGCGGTGGCGATCGCCCGGTCGTCGGTGTCGCAGGGTTGCAGCAGCGCCTGCTCGGCGGCCGCGGCGAGCGCCGCCGCCTTGCGCGGTTGGCCGCTGTGCCACTCGCACCACGCACGATCGGCCAGCAGGCAGGGTGCAAGGCGCTGCAGGCCGTCGCCGAGCGCCGCATCGAAATGGGTGTCGAACAGCTCCAGGGCCTCGCGCCAGCGGCCCTGCGCGGTGAGCACCTGGGCGCGCAGCATCGGTACCAGCGAGCCGAGCGACGCGGTGCCGACACCGGCGTCGTAATGGCCGATCGACTCGGCGCCCATCAGCGCATGGGCCACGGCATCGGCCTGCTCGGCCCGGCCGCTGCCGCCGTCGAACAGCAGCGCCAACCGCGCCTGGCTGGCACGCATCCAGGCCTGGTTGTGCATCAGTGCCGACAGGTGCGTTTCGTCGCCGTCGGCAATGGCGTGGCGGCGCGAAGCCTCGTACCAGGGTTGCGCGCGCGCACTGGCCGCCGCGAAGTGGTAGGCATAGCCGGCCACCAGCGTGGCACGGGCGCGGGCACCATGGTGCTCGGGCGCGGCCGCATCGAGGGCCTCGCGCACCAGGGCCGCCATGCGCGGCATGTCGTCGTTGGCGAACGCCATGTTGGCCAGCCAGGCCGCCGCCAGTGCACGCAGGCGCGTCAGCGCTGCAGCGCCCTGCGCCAGCAGGTAGGCCTGCTCGATGCGGGGCTTGGGCGCCACGGCCGAGCGCGCTGTAGTAGCCGAGCAGGCCCTCGGCCAGCGCGAGCCAGCCGCGCAATGCATGGTTCGGCTCCCAGGCCAGCTGCGCGGTAAGTTCGTCGATCGCCGCGCGCGCCGTCTCGAGTTGCCCCTGCCGCGCCAGCAGCGCCGCGCGCTCGGCGCGCAGGCAGCGGCCTTCGATCGGGTTGGATGCAGCGGCAATCGCGGCGTCCAGGCGCGCCTGCAGGCGCGAGCGGGCGATGGCCATCTCAGGTGGTCAAGCGGGTCAGCGCTTCGCGGTACTTGGCGGCGGTCTTTTCGATCACGTCGGCCGGCAGTGCCGGGGCCGGGGCGCGCTTGTTCCAGGGCCGGCCCGCGATGCGCACGCCTTCGAGCCAGTCGCGCACGAACTGCTTGTCGAAGCTGGGCGGGTTGTCGCCCTCGCGATAACTCTCGAGCGGCCAGTAGCGCGACGAGTCGGGGGTCAGGACCTCGTCCATCAGTGTCAGCGTGCCGTCGCCATCGAGGCCGAACTCGAACTTGGTGTCGGCGATGATGATGCCCTTGGTCAGCGCGTAGGCCGCGGCCTCGCGGTACAGGCGGATCGACGCGGTGCGCACGCGCTCGGCCCGTTCGCGCCCGACCAGCGCCGCCGCCTGCTCGAAGTTGATGTTCTCGTCGTGCGCGCCGGCCTCGGCCTTGGTGGCGGGCGTGAAGATCGGCTCCGGCAACCGGCTCGCGTTCTTCAGGCCCGCCGGCAGCGCCACGCCGCATACCGACTGCGACTGCTGGTACTCCTTCCAGCCGCTGCCGGCCAGGTAGCCGCGCACCACGGCCTCGATCGGCAGCGGCTTCAGGCGCTTGACCAGCATCGCGCGGCCACGCACCTGCGCACGCTCGTCGGGTGCGACGACGCTCTCCGGGTCCTCGCCGGTCAGGTGGTTGGGCACCACGTGCGCCAGCCGCGCGAACCAGAACAGCGCCATGCGCGTGAGCAACTCGCCCTTGCCGGGGATCGGCTCGCCCATCACGACGTCGAAGGCCGAGAGGCGGTCGCTGGCGACCATCAGCAGGCGGTCGTCGCCCACCGCATAGTTGTCGCGCACCTTGCCGCGCGCCAGCAGCGGCAGGGAATGAAGGGACGATTCGAGCAGGGCCAGCATGGCGCCGATTCTATGCAGCGCCCTTGGCCAGCCCGGCGCTCAGACCACCTTCTGCGCCAGCGCGCCGCTGGCGTAGCGTTGCGCCACCTCGCCCAGCGACAGCGGCTTGATCTTGCCCGCCTGGCCCTCGCAGCCGAACTCCAGGTAGCGCTGCTTGCAGATCCGGTTGGCCGCCTCGCGCGCGGGCTTGAGCCACTCGCGGGCGTCGAACTTCTCCGGGTTCTCGGCCAGGAACTTGCGCACCGCGCCGGTCATCGCCAGGCGGATGTCGGTGTCGATGTTGATCTTGCGCACGCCGTGCTTGATGGCTTCCTGGATCTCCTCGACCGGCACGCCGTAGGTCTCCTTCATCTTGCCGCCGTACTGGCGGATCTGCTCGAGCAGGTCCTGCGGCACGCTGGAACAGCCGTGCATCACCAGGTGCGTGTTCGGGATGCGGCGGTTGATCTCCTTGATGCGGTCGATGGCCAGGATGTCGCCGGTGGGCTTGCGGGTGAACTTGTAGGCGCCGTGGCTGGTGCCGATGGCGATCGCCAGCGCGTCGAGCTGGGTGCGCTTGACGAAGTCGGCCGCCTGCTCGGGGTCGGTGAGCAGCTGCTCGCGCGTCATCGTGGCCTCGGTGCCGTGGCCGTCTTCCTTGTCGCCCTTCATGGTTTCGAGCGAGCCGAGGCAGCCGAGTTCGCCCTCGACCGTGACGCCGATCGCGTGCGCCATGTCGACCACCTTGCGCGTGACGTCGACGTTGTAGTCGTAGCTGGCGATGCGTCTTGCCGTCGGCCTCGCAGGCTGCCGTCCATCATCACCGACGAGAAGCCGAGCGTCGATGGCGCCCTTGCACACGTCGGGGCTCTGGCCGTGGTCCTGGTGCATCACCAGCGGCACGCTCGGGTACTGCTCGATCGCGGCCTGGATCAGGTGCTTGATGAAGGCCTCGCCGGCGTACTTGCGGGCGCCGGCGCTGGCCTGCAGGATGACCGGCGCGCCGACCTCCTGCGCCGCCGTCATCACCGCCTGCACCTGCTCGAGGTTGTTGACGTTGAAGGCGGGAATGCCGTAGCCGTTCTCGGCGGCGTGGTCGAGCAGTTGGCGCATGGAGACGAGTGGCATGGCGGACTCCGGGGAGTGACGAGGGGTTAGAGCGGAGTTTAGGCGGCCGCGGTACCGCCGCGGCGGGTTTCCGACGCGCCGTGGGTTGATCCCGCTCAAGCGGTGGGGCGGTGGGGCGCCACGTCACGCCACCCGGCACGACCTTGAGCATGTTGGTGCCGCCGGGATAGCCCATCGGCTCGCCACAGGTGATGGCGTAGGTGTCGCCGGGCTTCAGCACGCCGCGGTCGACGAGGATCTTCTCGGCCGCGCTGAGCGCAGCGTCGCGGTCGCCGTAGTTGGGCATCAGCAACGGGCGCACGTTGCGGTACAGCGCCATGCGCCGCTGCGTGACCGGCTGC
This sequence comes from uncultured beta proteobacterium, assembly GCA_963840805.1. Classification (GTDB taxonomy): domain Bacteria; phylum Pseudomonadota; class Gammaproteobacteria; order Burkholderiales; family Burkholderiaceae_C; genus CADEEN01. Next base: position 595,945 of record CAWJAJ010000017.1, read on the forward strand.
GTGGTCATGCCGAAGATCGGCATGTGGATGCGGTAGCGGCTCATCCACAGCGCGGTCGAACCCGATTCGGTCAGCGCCAGGATCGCCTTGCAGCCCAGGTGGTAGGCGGTGAACAGCGCGCCCATCGCGATCGACTGGTCGATGCGGCCGAAATGCCGGTTGCTGAAGTCGGCGTCGAGCTTGAACTCCTCGGCGCTGCTCGGCCTCGACGCAGATCTGCGCCATCGCCTCGACGGTCTCGACCGGATACTTGCCGGCGGCGGTCTCGGCGCTGAGCATCACCGCGTCGGTGCCGTCGAGCACGGCGTTGGCCACGTCGCTGACCTCGGCCCGCGTGGGCACCGGGTTGATGATCATCGACTTTCCATCATCTGCGTCGCGGTGATGGTCACCTTGTCCAGCGACGCGCGCCAGCTTGATCATGCGTTTCTGCAGCGCCGGCACCGCGGCGTTGCCGACTTCGATCGCCAGGTCGCCGCGCGCGACCATGATGCCGTCGCTGGCCTGGACGATGCTCTCCAGCACCGGAATGGCCTCGCTGCGCTCGATCTTGGCGATCAGCCCCGGCTTGTGGCGCCACGGCTCGCCGGCCACGTTGGCCAGCTGGCGCGCCATCTCCATGTCGGTGGCGCTCTTCGGGAAGCTCACCGCGAGGTACTCGCACTGGAAGCTCATCGCGGTCTTGATGTCCTCCATGTCCTTGCCGGTCAGCGCCGGCGCCGTCAGGCCGCCGCCCTGCTTGTTGATGCCCTTGTTGTTGGACAGCACGCCGCCGACGCGCACCGTGGTGTGGACCTGCGCGCCACTGCACCTCGTCGACGTCCAGCACGATCAGGCCGTCGTTGAGCAGCAGGGTGTCGCCGGGCTTCACGTCGCGCGGCAGCTCCTTGTAGTCGAGGCCGACCGCGGCGTTGTCGCCGAGTTCGTCGCGCGCGCCGTCGAGCACGAACTTCTGCCCGGCCGTCAGCTCGGTCTTGCCGCCTTCGAACTTGCCGACGCGGATCTTCGGGCCCTGCAGGTCGGCCATGATCGCCACCGCGCGCCCGGCGCGCTCGGCCGCGGCGCGCACCATCGTCGCGCGATCGATGTGGTCCTGCGCGGTGCCGTGCGAGAAATTCAGGCGCACGACATCGACACCGGCGGCAATCAGCCGCTCCAGCATTCGGGCGACGACGAGGCCGGGCCGAGCGTGGCGACGATCTTGGTTTCACGAGCCATGGGGTGACTTTCGAAGGCAGACGACGCGCGATTATCGGCGCGTCGCCCGCCACGCCGCGCGGGCCACGGGCAATCCGGCGACATGACGCGGACGCGTCGCGTCTGTAAGCCAGACCTAAGCCTCGCGTCAGCCCCCGTTGGTTTCGAGTCAGAGCAGGGTCAGTCCCCAGGCCAAAGATGCGCGACCGGCACACAATGCGCCGCAACCGCACTTGGAGACATCAATGGAAATCGACCTGGCAACAAAGATCGCCGGCCATCCGAAGTACCAGGAACTGAAGGCCAAGCGCACCAGCTTCGGCTGGTGGTTGACCCTGGCAGGGATGTTGTCCTACTACGGCTTCATCCTGCTGGTCGCCTTCGACAAGCCGCTGCTGGCGCGCAAGATCGGCGCCGGCGTCACGACGCTGGGCATGCCGCTCGGCGTGGCGGTCATCGTCTTCACCATCATCATCACCTGGATCTACATCCGGCGCGCGAACAGCGAGTTCGACTCACTGACCGAGCAAATCGTCAAGGGAGTCGTGAAATGAGCTTCGACAACCAAACCGTCAAGGTGCTGGCCAAGGTGTTGGCCGTGTGCGTGGTCACGGCCGTGGGCGTGGGTGCGTACGCGGCCGGCGCCGATCTCGGCCAGGCCACCAAGCAGGCCACCAACTGGACGGCGATCGGCATGTTCGGCGTCTTCGTCGCGGCCACGCTGTTCATCACCAAGTGGGCGGCGGCCAAGACCAAGAGCGCGGCCGACTTCTACACCGCCGGCGGCGGCATCACCGGCTTCCAGAACGGCCTGGCGATCGCCGGCGACTACATGTCGGCGGCGTCGTTCCTGGGCATCTCGGGCCTGGTGTTCGCCAACGGCTTCGACGGCCTGATCTTCTCGATCGGCTGGCTGGTCGGCTGGCCCGTCATCACCTTCCTGATGGCCGAGCGGCTGCGCAACCTGGGCAAGTTCACCTTCGCCGACGTCGCCGGCTACCGCTTCAGCCAGACGCCGATCCGCATCTTCGCGGCCAGCGGCTCGCTGGTGGTAGTGGCCTTCTACATGATCGCGCAGATGGTCGGTGCGGGCCAGCTCATCAAGCTGCTGTTCGGCATGGACTACCTGTACGCCGAAATCCTGGTCGGCTCGATCATGATGATCTACGTGCTGTTCGGCGGCATGACCGCCACCACCTGGGTGCAGATCATCAAGGCCTGCATGCTGCTGGGCGGCGCCACCTTCATGGCGCTGATGGTGCTGATCCAGTTCGGCTTCTCGCCCGAGGCGATGTTCACGAAGGCGGTCGAAGTGCACTCCAAGAAGGACGCCATCATGGGCCCCGGAGCGCTGATCAAGGACCCGGTCTCGGCGATCTCGGTCGGCATGGCGCTGATGTTCGGCACCGCCGGGTTGCCGCACATCCTGATGCGCTTCTTCACCGTGCCCAACGCCAAGGAAGCACGCAAGTCGGTCGGCTGGGCCACCACCTGGATCGGCTACTTCTACATCCTGACCTTCATCATCGGCTTCGGCGCCATCACCAACCTGATCCCGAACCCCGCCAACTACTTCGTCGGCGGCGAGATCTCGAAGGGTCTGGTCGGCGGCGGCAACATGGCGGCGGTGCACCTGGCCGGCGCGGTGGGCGGCAACTGGTTCCTGGGCTTCATCTCGGCGGTGGCCTTCGCCACCATCCTGGCCGTGGTGGCCGGCCTGACGCTGTCGGGCGCCTCGGCGGTGTCGCATGACCTGTACGCTTCGGTCTGGCGCCATGGCCGTGTCGACCAGGCCCAGGAACTGCGCGTTTCCAAGATGACGACTGTCGCGCTGGGCATCATCGCCGTGGTGCTGGGCATCGCCTTCGAGAAGGAAAACGTCGCCTACATGGTGATGCTGGCCTTCGTGATCGCGGCCTCGGCCAACTTCCCGGTGCTGTTCATGTCGGTGTTGTGGAAGGGCTGCACGACCAAGGGTGCGGTGACCGGCGGCTTCGTCGGCCTGTTGACCGCGGTGGCGCTGACCATCGGCTCGGCCAGCGTCTGGGAAGCGGTGATGCACTACCCTGCGGGCTCAGCCTGGTTCCCGTACAACTCGGCCGCGATCTTCTCGATCCCGGCCGCGTTCATCACGATCTGGCTGGTCTCGCTGCTGGACCGCAGCGCACGGGGCGATCAGGACCGTGCCGGCTTCCCGGCGCAGCAGGTGCGTTCCGAGACCGGCATCGGCGCGTCGGGCGCGAGCGGCCACTGAGCGCGTAGAACCAAGTCAAGCCAAACCAGCGGGACTGCGGGCACACTGCCCGCAGTCCCGTTTCACATTCAGCTGCAGCCCATGCCGGAGTCCCGCGGACAGGAGCCCCAGCGCGAGATGCTCTCGCTGGTGACCGCGCGCGTGCGCGATGCCTATGTGCGCAAGCCGTTCTATGTCGATGGTGCGCTCGATCTGGTGTCGGTGTGCCGGGAGCTGGCGACGCAAGGCCTGACCAACGCGCTCGTGCGCGACGGCAGCCGGCTGGGCATCTTCACCACCACCAACCTGCGCGATGCGCTGCTGCGCGAGGTGCCCCCGGCCGCACTGGCCGTGCGCGAGGTGGCGCAGTTCGATCTGATCGACGTCCACCCCGACGCCGAGCTGTTCGAGGCGCTGTGGCTGATGGTGCGCCATCGCGTGCACCGGTTGCTGGTGCGCGATGGCGACAAGGTGCTCGGGCTGCTCAGCCAGCTCGACCTGGTCAGCTTCGTGGCCAACCATTCGCACATCATCGCGCTGCAGATCGACGATGCCGGCTCGGTGGCCGAGCTGAAGGCCGCTGCCGAGCGCATCGATGCGATGCTGACGCTGCTGCACGATGGCGGCATCAAGATCGAGCGCATCGCCCGCCTGGTCGGCGAGCTCAACCGCCGCCTGTTCGCGCGCCTGTGGAGCCTCGTCGCACCGGCCGACCTGGTGGTCAACAGTTGCCTGCTGGTGATGGGCAGCGAGGGCCGTGGCGAGCAGCTGATCAAGACCGACCAGGACAACGCGCTGCTGCTGCGCGACGGCTTCGAGCCTCCGCAACTCGAGGACATCGCGGCCCGCTTCGCCGCCGGGCTGGCCGAGCTCGGCTACCCGCCCTGCCCCGGCCGGATCATGGTCACCAACCCGCTGTGGCGCTGCAGCACGGCCCGCTTTCGCGAGACGATGCGCGAGTGGATCTACGGCGCCGACCCGGACGGTCCGATGCACCTGGCGATCTTCTTCGACGCCGCGGCAGTGGCCGGCGACGCCGAGCTGCTGCTGGGCGTGCGCGAGCACCTCGAGCGCATCCTGGCCGGCAGCGACGCGTTCCTGGCGCGCTTTGCCGCTGCGGCCGATCAGTTCGACGAGCCGCAGCGCTGGTGGGCCCGTCTGGCGCCGCGCAGCGACGAACAAGCACTGGACCTGAAGAAGCTCGGCACCTTCCCGATCGTGCATGGCGTGCGCGCACTCAGCCTGCAGCACCATGTGCGCGAAAGCGGCACCGCCGAGCGGCTGCGCCGCCTGGTCGAGCTGCGTCAGCTCGACCCCGACCTCGGCCGCGACCTGCTCGAAGCGCTGCACTATCTGATGGCTTCGAAGTTGCGCCACCAATTGCGCCAGCGCGCGGCGGCCCAGCCCGCCGACAACCTGGTGCGGCCGACGGAGCTGAGCACGATGGATCGCGACCAGTTGAAGGACGCGCTGGCGATCGTCAAGCGTTTTCGCACGCTGCTGCGCCAGCGCTTCCGGCTCGATTCGCTCTGACCGGGAGGAGTCCGCATGTCGGCAACGCTTCGCACCCAGCGCCTGCTCGCACTCTTCGCGGTCGGCTGGCTGCTGCTGAACTTCCCGCTGTTGACACTGTGGGACCGCGGCGTCACCGTCGCCGGCATCCCCCTGCTGCCCGCCGCGCTGTTTGGCGGCTGGATATTGCTGATCGGCGTCGCTGCGTGGGTCGTCGAGGCCCCGGGCGAGGACGACTGACGAGTTCCGCATGCTCTCGCCGTCACTCGTCCTGGGCGCCTCGTTCGCCTACCTGCTGCTGCTGTTCGGCGTGGCGCAGTTCGCCGACGCGCGCGCACGCGCCGGCCGCTCGGTGATCGGCAACGCCTGGATCTATGCGCTATCGATGGGCGTGTACTGCACCGCCTGGACCTATTTCGGCAGCATCGGCCGCGCGGCCTCATCGGGCCTGTGGTTCCTGCCGATCTACCTGGGGCCGACGCTGGCGATGCTGCTGGCCTGGCCGGTGTTGCGCAAGATGATCCGCATCGCGCGCCAGTACCGCATCACGTCGATCGCCGACTTCATCGCCAGCCGCTACGGCAAGAGCCGTGCGCTGGCGGCGCTGGTCACGGTGATCGCGCTGGTCGGCATCCTGCCCTACGTCGCATTGCAGTTGAAGGCGATCGCCGGCGGCTACGCACTGCTCACCGCCGGCCCCGGTGCGTCGCACGCCGGCGAGCCCTGGTGGCGCGACAGCACCCTGTACATCGCGCTCGCGCTGGCCGGCTTCACGATCGCCTTCGGTACCCGCCACCTCGACACCAGCGAGCGCCACGAAGGCATGGTCGCGGCAATCGCCCTCGAGTCGGTGGTCAAGCTGCTGGCTTTCGTCGCGGTCGGCGTCTTCGTCTGCTGGGGCCTGTTCGAAGGGCCCGGCGAGATCTTCGCGCGCGCGGCCCAGCGCGTCGATATGCAGCCGCTGCTCGGCCTCGGCGGCGAGAGCCGCTTTGCCGGCGGCCAGTGGTTCGCGCTGACGCTGCTGGCGATGATGTCGGTGATCCTGCTGCCGCGCCAGTTCCAGGTCATGGTGGTCGAGAACGTCGACGAGCGGCATGTCAGGCGCGCCAGCTGGGCCTTCCCGCTGTACATGCTGCTGATCAACCTGTTCGTGCTGCCGATCGCGTTCGGTGGCTTGCTGCACTTCGGCAAGGGCGGTGCCGATCCCGAGACCTATGTGCTGTCGCTGCCGCTCGCCTTCGATCAGCCGCTGCTGGCACTGGCCGCATTCATCGGCGGGCTGTCGGCCGCCACCGGCATGATCATCGTCGAGGCCATCGCGGTCTCGACGATGGTCAGCAACGATCTGGTGATGCCGCTGCTGCTGCGCTTTCGCGGCCGCGACGACGCACGCGATCTCAGCGGCACGCCGCTGGCGCTGCGCCGCATCGTCATCGTCGCGCTGCTGCTGTTGGGCTACCTGTACTTCCGCATCGCCGGCGAGGCCTATGCGTTGGTCAGCATCGGCCTGATCAGCTTTGCCGCGGTGGCGCAGTTCGCGCCGGCGCTGCTCGGCGGCATCTTCTGGAAAGGCGGCACGCGCGCCGGTGCGCTGGCCGGGCTGACCGCGGGCTTCGTGCTGTGGGCCTACACGCTGATGCTGCCGTCGATCGCCAAGTCGGGCTGGCTCGCGACCGGCTTCATGACCGACGGTCTGTTCGGTGTGGCCCTGCTGCGGCCCGAACAGCTGCTCGGCCTCACGGGCCTGGACAGCCTGACCCATGCCTTGTTGTGGAGCCTGCTGGCCAACACCGGGCTGTACGTGGCGGTCTCGCTGGCACGCGCGCCGTCGGTGCGCGAGGCCGGCCAGGCGCTGCTGTTCGTCGACGTGTTCCGCCGGCCGGCAGCCGGCGGCGGCGCGGCGCCCGTGTTCTGGCGCGGCCGCGCCAGCCTCGCCGAGTTGCAACAGGTGGCGGGCCGCTTCCTCGGCGCACCGGCGGCGCAGCGATTGTTCGTCGACTACGCCGCGCAGAGCGGCGCCGGCCGCATCGAGCGCATCACGCCCGACGCGCAGCTCGTGCACTACGTCGAGACGCAACTCGCCGGCGCCATCGGCAGTGCATCGGCGCGCGCCGTCGTGGCCTCGGTCGTCGAGGAGGAGCCGCTCGCGCCCGACGACGTGCTGCGCCTGCTCGACGAAGCCTCGCAGGTGCGCGCGCTGAACCGCCAGCTCGAAAGCCTGGACCGGCTGAAGGACGACTTCATGTCGTCGGTGACGCACGAACTGCGCACGCCGTTGACGTCGATCCGCGCCTTCGCCGAACTGATGCGCGACGACCCCCAGATGGACAGCGCACAGCGGCAGCAATTCCTCGAACTGGTGGTGGCCGAGACCGAACGCCTCTCGCGGCTGGTCAACCAGGTGCTCGACATGGCCAAGATCGAGGCCGGCCACGCCGACTGGCGCAACGATGAGATCGACCTGCGCGAGCTGATCGCGCACGCGGTGCAGACCACCGCCGAGGTCTACCGCGAGCGCGGTGCCCGCGTTCGCGTGCAGCAACCCGACACCGTGCCGGTGCTGCATGCCGACCGCGACCGCCTGCTGCAGGTGCTGCTCAACCTGCTGGGCAATGCCGGCAAGTTCGTGCCGCAGGGCAGCGGCGAGGTGGTCGTGAGCTTGCGCTGCGAGGCGGGCCACGCGACGATTGAAGTGTGCGACAACGGCCCCGGCGTGCCGCTCGCGCAGCAGCAGCTGGTATTCGAGAAGTTCCGTCAGGGCGGCGAAGCCAGCCACCGCCCGCAGGGCACCGGCCTGGGCCTGCCGATCAGCCGCCAGATCGTCGAACATTTCGGTGGCCGAATGTGGCTGCGCAGCGAGCCCGGCCACGGCGCGTGTTTCGGCTTCGAGTTGCCGTGGCAGCATGAGGAGACAAGAGCATGAGCAAGCATGTGCTGATCGCCGACGACGAGGCCAACATCGTCATCTCGCTCGAGTTCCTGATGAAGCGCGAGGGCCACCGGGTGACCATCGCGCGCGACGGCGATGCGGCGCTGGACGCGATCCGCCGCGAGCGGCCCGACCTGGTGCTGCTCGACGTGATGATGCCGGGGCGCAGCGGCTTCGAGGTCTGCCAGGCCGTGCGCGCCGACGAGGCCTTGGCGGCGGTGAAGATCCTGATGCTCAGCGCCAAGGGCCGCGACACCGACCTGGCCAAGGGCAGCGCGCTCGGCGCCGACGCCTACATGACCAAACCGTTCTCGACCCGCGAGCTGGCCGACAAGGTGCGCGAGTTGCTGGCGTGAACCACCCCCGAAGCGCCTTCGGCGCCTCCCCCTCGAGGGGGCACCGTTGGCGGACCGGCAAAGCCGGATCCGCGGCGGTCGCTTGGACGCGACGCTTCGTGCGTCGCGGGTGCGGGTTTGGCACCATGGAAACCGAGACGGAACCACACGCCCACACCATGGCGGGCCGTCGCCGGTTGAATATCTGCTTTGCCGGCAGTGGCGCGGCAACGGGGCAGCCGGGCCGGGCACGGCGCTTAGGTTCGGCGGTCTTCGCTGCGCGAAGACTGCCCTGCGCTGCTCGGGCCCGTGGCCCCGTCGCTCAACTCCCTCCGTTCGCTTCGCTCACTGTGGTCGAACAGTCGCGACGAGTCAGATCACGAGGCGCGCTGCGCGCGCGGGCCCCGCACCCTGTGCTGCTCGGCACCTCACATGCGCGCCGTGCCCGGCCCGGCTGCCCCGTTGCAGACACAGTGGTAGTAGGCGGGGCGTCGCTCGCCGACGCTGCTGCTGGCAAGGCGGCGGGCTCCGCGCGATGAAACTCGACAAGCGCGAGCTCGCGGCCGCATTCGCGCCAGGCGTGGTGCTGGCGCTGGCCGCGTTGATCGGCGGCGTGCTCTTCGCAGCCACGCTCGAGCCGGCCGAACGCGGCGCGCTGGCAGCGATGCTCGAGCCCCGCGGCGCACTGGTCTTGCTCGGCTGGCTGCTGCTGTCGGGCGCCCTCGGCGCGCTGGCGCGCAGCGCCTACCTGCGCTGGGTGGCCGCGGCGGCGCGCCTGGCCGAAGAGGCCGGCGTGCTGCTGGCCACCGACGTGCAGCGTGAACTGGCGGCCGAGGGCAGCGCCGAGACGCGTGCGCTGGCCGCGGTGATCAACCAGCTGGCGCTGCAGCGCAGCGCGTTGCGCGCCGACATCGCGGCGCAGGTGCAGGCCGCCAGCCGCGGCGTCGAGCAGGAGCGCAACCGCCTGGCCGCGCTGATGGCCGAGCTGACGCAAAGCGTCGTGGTCTGCAACCTCGACGGCCGCATCCTGCTCTACAACAGCCGCGCACGCACCCAGTTCCGCGCCTTGTCGAGCGCGCCCGCGCTGGCCGACGGCGCCGAGCTGATCGGCCTGGGGCGCTCGATCTATGCCGTGCTCGACCGCGCGCTGGTGGCCCACGCGCTGGAAAGCGTGCAGCAGCGGCTGCAGCGCGGCGCCGCACACCCTTCGGCACAGTTCGTAACCGGCACCCGCGCCGGGCAGCTGCTGCGGGTGCAGATGGCGCCGGTGCGCGCGATCGACGGCGCTGACGGCGAGCCGGCCGCGCTCAACGGCTTCGTGCTGATGCTGGACAACATCACCCGCGACTTCGCCGACGAGTCCGACCGCGACCGCTTGCTCAACGACCTGACCGAAGGCAGCCGCGCGGCGCTGGGCAATCTGCAGGCCGCGGTGGAGATGCTCGACTACGACGACCTCGACGCGGCGACCCGTGAGCGCTTTCTCGGCGTGATCCGCGACGAGGTGCGCGCGATGAGCCAACGCATCACCGCCGTGGCCAGCCGCAACGCGCAGGCCCTGAAGACGCGCTGGCCGCTGGAAGACATGCTCGGCGCCGACCTGGTGGCCGCCGCCTGCCGCCGCATCGAGGCCCAGCATGACTGCCGCGCCGCGGCCAGCGATGTCGATGCGGCGCTGTGGCTGAAGGTCGACAGCTTCTCGCTGCTGCAGGCGCTGGCGTACCTGGCCGGCCGGCTGGCCGGCGAGTACGACGTCAAGCTGGTGCAACTTCGCCTGGCGCCGGTCGACGGGCGGGCGCAGTTGGACCTGGTGTGGACGGGCCCGTCGATGAGCACCGAGACGGTGGTCGGCTGGGAAACCGATCCGATCCGCAGTGGCGACGCGAACCTGGCGCTGACGGTGCGCGACGTCGTCGAGCGCCACGACGGTGCGTTCTGGTTCGAGCGCGAGCGGGTGCGCCACCAGTCGCTGTTCCGCCTGCTGTTGCCGCTGGCCGGCGCCGGCGAGCAGCTCGACGCCGCGCAGTTCGTGCGCAGCGACAGCCGCCCCGAGGTCTACGACTTCGACCTGTTCCGCACCAGCGAGCAGACGCGCGAGCTGGCCGACCGGCGGCTGACAGATCTGACCTACACGGTGTTCGACACCGAGACCACCGGCCTGCAGCCCTCGGCCGGCGACGAGATCATCCAGATCGGCGCGACGCGCATCGTCGCCGGCAAGCTGCGCCGCGAGGACTGCTTCGAGCAGCTCGTCGATCCGCAGCGCGACATCCCCGCCGCGTCGATCCCGATCCACGGCATCCGGCCGGAGATGGTGGCGGGCGCACCGACCATCGCCAGCGTGCTGCCGGCGTTCCATGCCTTCGCGCAGGACACCGTGCTGGTGGCGCACAACGCCGCCTTCGACATGCGCTTCCTGCAACTGAAGGAAGCGCAGACCGGCATCGTGTTCGATCAGCCGGTGCTCGACACGCTGCTGCTGTCGGCGGTGGTGCATCCGCAGCAGGAATCGCACGGGCTGGAAGCCATCGCCGAGCGCCTGGGCGTGACGGTGCTCGGCCGCCACACCGCGCTGGGCGACGCGATGGTCACCGCCGAAGTCTTCCTGAAGCTGATCGCGCTCTTGGCCGAGCGCGGCATCCACACCCTGGGCCAGGCGCGCGAAGCCGCACAGGAGACCTACTTCGCGCGGGTCAAGTACTGATCGCCGTCAGACCACCCACTGCCGCCGGTGACTTGCCGTCCTGCGACGACGCCCCTGTCAGCCCCACGAACCGGGCAAGGATCGCCCGGTGCCGCCCGGCCCACAGCGCCAGCGCGTCGGCGCCATCACGGCTGAACACGTTGCGCACGAAGGCCAGCGACAACTCTTTCGTCGCGGCTTTCACCTGCGGGTTGAGCTCGACGCCACCGGTGCCGGCGCGGTCGGTGAACATGCTGTGCGAGCCGCCCTCGAACACCGCGAGTGCCTTCTTGATGCTGCCGGTGGCTTCGAAAACGGCCACGCGGTCTTCGGCGTCGGAGTAGTAGCCAGGGATGCGGATCACGTCGCCGGTGGCGGTGACGTGCAGCGTCGGCACCGTCACCGGTGCGAGGATGCGCGACGGATCGCCTTCGCCATAGAACGGCGGCGCCGATAGCACGATCGCCGCGCGTGCACGCGGCTCGCGCAGATCGATGGCTCGGCCGCCGCGCTCGACGCGCGCGCCGGCCGCCAGCAGCGCGGTGTTGGCGCCGTAGCTGTGGCCCGCGACGACGATGCGCGCGCCATCGATGCGCGGGGCGAATTCGCTGCGTGCGCCGAGCAACTGGTCGAGCGCGAAGTGCAGGTCCTGCGCACGGGCGATCGCTTCGTGCTCCTGCGCCGCGTCTTGCAGCCGGCTCAGCATGCCCGAGCGGGTTGCCGAACCAGACCTGGCGGTCGCTGCCCACATGCTGCAGATGCAGACTGGCGACGCCGTTGGCCGACCAGTGCTGACCGAGGTAGCTGTAGCCGCGGCGCGAGCCGCCGATGCCGTGAGAGAACACCACCAACGGAACCCGCGCCTGCTGCGACACGGTGTGCGGCCAGTACAGGCGCACGGGCACGGCGCGATGGCGCGCGGTGTCGTGCCAGTCGAATTCGAAGACTTCGTAGGGCGCGGGTTCCTGCGCCGACAGCGGCCATGCGGCGCCGGCGAGCGCACAACCGACGAGCGCATCGAAGCGGCGACGCGTGAGGCCGGGCTTCATGCGGCCGCCTCCTCGGTGATCGACGCCGCATGCGGGAACCGCGTGCGCCACTGGCGCGCAAACCACTGCACCATGTCATCGACGTAGGTGAACACGACCGGCACCACCAGCAGGCTGAGGAAGGTCGAGGTGATCAGGCCGCCGATCACGACGATGGCCATCGGCGCGCGAAAGCTCGGGTCGGTGCCGAAGCCCAGCGCGATCGGCAGCATGCCGGCGCCCATCGCAATGGTGGTCATCACGATCGGCCGCGCGCGCTTGTGGCAGGCATCGAGCAGCGCGTCCCAGCGCGAGAGGCCGCGCTCGCGCCTGGCCATGATGGCGTACTCGACCAGCAGGATCGAGTTCTTGGTCGCGATGCCCATCAGCATGATCATGCCGATCATCGCCGGCATCGACAGGTCGGTGCGGGTGATGAACAGCGCCAGCACCGCCCCCGGGATCGACAGCACCAGCGCGGCCAGGATCGTCGCCGGCTGGACCCAGGCGTGGAACAGCAGCACCAGCACGATGTAGATGCAGGCCACGCCGGTCAGCATCGCCAGCAGGAAGCTCGCGAACAACTCGGCGAAGGCTTCGGCATCCCCGACCGTCGTCTTGATCACGCCGGGGGGCAGCTTCTGCAGGCTCGGCAGCGCGTCGGACAACTCCTGCACCTTGCCCAGCGCCATGCCGTTCAACTCGATCTCGAAATTGACGTTGCGCAGGCGGTCGTAGCGGTCGATCTGCGCCGGGCCGGCGGCGAGTACGAGGCTGGCCACATTGCCCAGTGGCACCGGGCCCTTGGCGCCGGGTACGCCGAGGCGCTCGATCAGGGCCAGGTCCTGCCGCGCCGCATCGGGCAGCTTCACGACCACCGGCACCTGGCGCTGCGACAGGTTGAGCTTGGCCAGGGCCTGGTCATAGTCGCCCGCCGTCGCGATGCGCAGCGTGTCGGCGATCGCCGCCGAGGTCACGCCGAGGTCGGCCGCGCGGGCAGCGTCGGGGCGCACCACGAGTTCGGGCCGCTGCAGGCTCGACGTCGAGGTCACCTGGCCGATGCCGGGAATCGTGCGCAATTCCTGCTCGACGACGCGGGCGTGCGCCGACAACGCTTCGCCGTCCTCGCCAGCCAGCACCAGGATGTACTTCTCCGACGAGCCGCCGAAGCCGACGTTGAAGCGGGCTCCGGGCAGCGCTTCCAGCGCGCGCCGCAGGTCGCCTTCGATCGCCTGCTTGGTGGTGCCGCGGCGCTCGCCGCGCGGCGTCAGGTTGATCGTCAGCGTGGCCTTGCGCGCCTCGGCCGCGCCCTGCGGCGCAAACGGGTCGCCGCCGGCCTTGCCGCCGCCGACCGCGGTATAGACCAGCGCGACGTGCGGGTTCTGCTGCACGATCGTGCGCGCCTGCTCGGCCACGGCGAAGGTCTGCGCGAAGGTGCTGCCGGGCGGCAACGAGATGTAGACCTGCGTCTGCGACAAGTCGTCGGGCGGAATGAACGCACCGGCGATGTGACCGGTAAACACCGGCGTGCACGAGCCGACCGCGAACGCCGTCGTCGCCAGCAGCGTCTTCACGCGATGCTTCAGGCACCAGGCGGCGAGCTTCATGTAGCCGGGCATCCACGTCGGCTCGGCATGCGCCTTCTTCGGGGCATGCAGCAGGTAGGCCGCCATCATCGGCGTCAGCATGCGCGCCACCACCAGCGAGAAGAAGACCGCGATCGCTGCCGTCCAGCCGAACTGGACGAAGAACTTGCCCGGCACGCCGCTCATGAACGCCGTGGGCAGGAACACCGCGATCAGGGTGAACGAGGTCGCGATCACGGCCAGGCCGATCTCGTCGGCGGCTTCGCGCGCGGCATCGAGCGGGCGCTTGCCCATCGCCAGGTGGCGCATGATGTTCTCGATCTCGACGATGGCGTCGTCGACCAGGATGCCGACCACCAGCGACAGCGACAGCAGCGTGACCACGTTGACGGTGAAGCCCATCCAGTGCATCACCGCGAAGGTCGGGATCGCCGACAGCGGCAGCGCCACGGCCGAGACGAAGGTGGCGCGCCACTCGCGCAGGAAGGCCCAGACCACCAGCACCGCGAGCAGCGCGCCTTCGAGCAGCAGCGCCATCGAGCCTTCGTAGTTCTCGATCACCGGGTCGACGAAATTGAAGGCCTCGGTGATGGTCACGTCGGGGTGCGCGGCCTTCAGTTCGGCCAGCGTCTTGACCACGCCCTCGGCGACGTCGACCTCGCCGGCGCCGCGCGCGCGCGTGATCTCGAAGCCCACCACCGGCTGGCCATTGAGCAGCGCGGCGGAGCGGCGCTCGCCGACGCTGTCGATGACGTTGGCCACCTGGTCCAGGCGCACGCGGCGGCCGTCGGCCAGCGCCAGCTCGATCGCACCCAGCGCCTGCGCCGTCTGTACGGTGGCGATGGTGCGCACCGATTGTTCGGCGCCGCCGAGATCGGTGCGACCACCCGGCGCCTCCTGTTGCACGTCGCGCAGACGGCGCGAAATCTCGGCCGCGGTGACGTTGAGCGCCATCAGCCGCGCCGGGTCGAGCTCGACGCGCACCTCGCGCGTCACCCCGCCGACGCGGCCGACCGCGCCGACGCCGCGCACTGAGAGCATGCGTTTGGTGACTTCGTTATCGACGAACCACGACAGCGCTTCATCGTCCATGCGCGACGAGGCCACGGTGTAGGTCAGGATCGGCAGGCCGGCGAGATCGACCTTGGTGATGACCGGGTCACGCAGGTCGCCCGGCAGATCGGAACGCACGCGTGCCACCGCGTCGCGCACGTCGTCGAGCGCTTCCTGGGTCGGTTTCTCGAGACGGAACTCGACCGTGATCGTGGCCACGCCGTCCTGCACCTTGGTGTAGAGGTGCTTGAGACCCTGCACCGTGGCCAGCGAGTTCTCGATCTTGCGCGCGACCTCGGTTTCCATCTGCGCCGGCGCGCTGCCGGGCAAGCTGGCGGTGATGCTGATGGTGGGCAGGTCGATGTCGGGAAACTGCTGGATCTTCATCGCCCGAAACCCCATCACGCCCACGATCGTGAGCATGACGAAGAGCAGGATCGACGGCACTGGATTGCGGATCGACCAGGAGGAGACGTTGATCATGGCCGTGGCCTCACTTCGGGTTGGCGACGACGCGCACCACGTCGCCGTCGGCAAGGAAGCCTGCGCCCTGCGCGACCACGCTGGCCTTGGCATCGAGGCCGGCCGTCACCGCGATGCGATCGGCGTTGCGCTGACCGACCGCGACCTTGACCTGCTGCACCTTGTTGCCAGCGCCGACGCGAAAGACGTAGCTGAAGCCGTCGCGCAGCAGCACCGCGCTTTGCGGCAGCGTCAGCGCCTCCTGCTCGCCGACGGCGAACTCGCCGCGCGCGAACATGCCTGCCTTGGCCGCGCCGGGTTGCGGCAGATCGACGAAGACCAGGCCGTTGCGCGTGGCCGCGTCGACGGTCGGCGCGACCATGCGCACGGTACCTTTGACGGGCTCGCCACCGGCAAGCGTGAGCGTGGCCGCCATGCCGGGACGGATGCGCGCGAGTTCGGCCGCGGCCACTTCGGCGCGCCATTCGAGGCGCTCGCGACGGATCAGCCGGAACAGCTCCTGGCCCGGTTGCAGCACCGCGCCGACAGTGGCGCTGCGCGACGAGATCACGCCATCGTCGGGCGCGAGGATGCGCGTCTGTGCCAGGCGCACCTCGTCGGCCCTGATGCGAGCACGCAAGGCGGCGGCGCGCGCCTTGGCGGTGGCTTCGCCGGTGACGTACTGCTGGATCTGCTGCGCGCTGATGGCACCGCTGGCCTGCAACTGGCGTGCGCGCTCCGCATTCGCTGCGGCTTCGGCCTGCGTGGCCTCGGCCTCGGCCAGGCTGGCGCGCGTGGCCGCAGCGTCGGCGGCCAGCGTGTCCGCCGCCAGCAACGCCAGCACCTGGCCGCGCTTGACGCGGTCGCCGACCTGCGCGCGCACTTCGGTCAACCGCAGGCCCTGGGCTTCGGCGCCGATGCTGGCCTCCTGCCATGCCGCGATGTTGCCGTTGGCGGCCACCGTCAGCGGCCAGCGCGTCGGCTGCGGCGTGGTCACGGTGACCGTGAGCGAGGCACGCGATGCGCTCGCGGCGGGTGCCGGAGCGGCTGGCTTGTCGTTGGCGGCATGCACCACGACAGCCGTGCCGATCACGGCGAGCACGGCAGCGGTCGCGACGATCGCATTCCTGTGCAAACGGGTCCACGACATGCTTGCCCCCCTGTTGTTCACTTCGTTGGGACGCCGGGCGCGGCATCGCTGGCCGACCAGCCGCCACCGAGCACGCGGTACAACGTGAGCCACGACGTCACGCGCTCGCGCTGCACCGCGAGCAGCGCGCTCTGGGCATTGAGCGCGATGCGGCGCGCATCCTCGCGGTCGATCAGACTGCCGGCACCGAGGCGCCAGCGCTGCTCGGCTGCAGCGTAATAGTCGCGAAATCCTTGCGCGGCGCGTTGGGCATCGGCCTCGCGGCGCGTCGCGGCATCCAGGCGCAACAGCGCTTCTTCGACCTCGCCGACGGCGTGGCGCAGGCGGCCGTCGAGCGCAGCGCGGGCTTCGTCGTAGCGCGCCCGCGCGGCATCCCGGCGGGCGGCGCGCTGGCCGGCGTCGAACAGCGGCAGCGTCAGGGCGGGGCCGAAGCCCCACGTACTGCCGTCACCGGTGGCGCCGCCGGCACGCACGCTGGCCACGCCGATGCTGCCGTTGAACGTCAGGCGCGGGTAGCGCGCGGCCTCGGCGACGCCAACCTCGGCCGCTGCGGCCAGCACCTCGCGTTCGGCGGCAGCGATATCGGGGCGCTGCGCGAGCAACTGGGTCGGCAGGCTCGCGACGGCAAACGCCGATGGCTGCGGCAATTGCCCGCTGCGCACGGCCAGGCGCGTGCGCAAGTCTGCGGGGGCTTGGCCGCTGAGCACGCCGAGCGTTTGCATCAGCGCATCGCAGTCGGCGCGTTGCGCGATCGCGCGGTTGCCGGCATCGGCTGCGGCGCCGTCGGCCAACGCGCCGTTGGCCGGCGACTCGAAGCCCACGCGCACCTTCTCGCGCGTCAGCGCGGCGCTCTGCTGCTGCGAGCGGGCGTCTTCATCGAACACCGTGCGCTGCGCTTCGCACGAGCGCAGGTCGACGTAGGTTTGCGCCACGTCGGCCGCCAGGCTGATGCGCGCGGCATGCCAGCCGAGCGAGGCCTGCTCGGCGCGCGCCGTCGCAGCCGCCACCTGGGCCCGCGTGCCGCCGAAGAGATCGACCTCCCACGACGCGTCGGCGCTGGCACTGGCCTGCGTCACGGCGCTGAAGTTGTTCGCGGCCAGCGCGCTGCGCGTGGCCTGGGCGTTCAGCGACACACCCGGCCAGCGCTGCGCCTGCGCGCCTTGCAGGTCGGCGCGGGCCTGCCCGATGCGCGCGAGCGCCTGCGCCAGCGTCGGGCTGCTCGCCTGGGCCTGCGCCACCAGCTCGGGCAACAAGGGATCATCGAAGCGCCGCCACCAGTCGGCGAGCGCCTGCACATCGCCACCATGCGGCAACGTGGCCTGCCAGCGCTCGGGCAACGGGGTGTCGGGCAGGCTGGGCAGGCGTGGCGTGGCGCAGGCCGTAAGCAGCAGCGCCATCAGGGCTTGCCACCATGGGATTCGCACATTCATCGTGGTTGCCTCTCCAAGCCGCGACGTGCGCGCTCGTGCGCGACCAACGCGAGGCCCCAATCGACCAGGCGCTCGCGCGCGCGCTGCAAGGCATCGGTGCCTTCCAGCAGCCGCGGCGCCATGGCCTTCATGAACTCGCGCGACATGCAGTAGTCATGTGCCATCGCGATCAGGCCGAAGACCAGGCGGTGCACGTCCTCGTCGGGTTCTGCGATGCCGATGTGCCGCGCAAAGAGCCGTGCAATCGCGTGATGCACCGGGCCGATGTGCTGGTCCACGGCCGCGGCAAACATCGGGGTCGGCTCGATCATTTCGCGCAGGTACAGGCGCACGCCGTCGTCGGCACCAGCGTCCGCGGCGCTGGCTTCGCCGACAAAAGCCCCCAGCAGACGCTGGAGCGATTGCGCCAGCGTCAGATCGGGCTCGTCGAAGCCAGCCAGCCGGCTGGCGACGGCCTGGATCGGGTTGAGCAACACCGCGCGGTACAGGCCCTCCTTGCCACCGAAGTGGTAGTGGATGGCGGCGACGTTGAGGCTGGCCGCGGCGCAGATCTCGCGCGTCGATGTCCGTGCGTAGCCCTTCTTTGCAAACCGCCTCCCTGCTTCTGTTAGAAGGCGAGTGCGCGCACGCTCACCTTTGTCGGTAGCGGCCTCGACAGTGCGGCTGGACAGATCGGCGGCGGGCATGGGCGCGCATGATAGCCAGGTGAATCAAGCGCTTGCTTGGTAGGGCTATCAAGGCTTGGGGACGCCGCGAGGCGGACGACGGCCGTCTGCAGCCGTCGCTGCCGTCGCTGCCGGCGACTCAGGCGCGGGTCGAGTCTGGGCGTGCGCGCAAACGGTGCCCGCCTCCCGCGGGCCTACGCCTCGACATGCTGCGCGGCATAACGCGCCACCAACGCCAGCAAATCCTCTTCGGAATAGGGCTTGCCGAGGTAGTGGTCGACGCCGAGTTCGGCTGCGTGATCGCGGTGCTTCTGGGCGATGCGCGAGGTGATCATGATCACCGGCAAGTCGCGCAGGCGGGCGTCGGCACGCAGGTTGCGCACGAGGTCGAAGCCGTCCATGCGCGGCATCTCGATGTCCGACAGCACCACCGCCGGCAGTTCCTCAGCCAGCTTCTCGAGCGCGTCGAGGCCATCCTTGGCCAATGCGACACGGTAGCCCTCGCGCGCCAGCAGCCGCTGCGTCACGCGCCGCACGGTCAGTGAATCGTCGACCACCAGCACCAGCGGCGCCGCGACCGCCGGCACCGCAGCTTGCGTACTGTCGAGTTGCCCAGCCGGAACTCCGCGCTCGTGCATCGCGGTGCGGGCCTGCTCGCCGTACAGCGTGGCCAGGGCGACCGGGTTGTAGATCAGCGCCGGCGCGCCCGAGGCCAGCAGCGTCACCCCGGCCAGGCCGGGCACGCGCGCCAGTTGTGCGCCGAGATTCTTGACCACCACTTCCTGGTTGCCGAGCACCTCGTCGACATGCAGCGCGATGCGTTGCTGCGCACTCTTGACCACCACCACATGTTGCGTGCGCGTGCCGAACTCGTTGCTGCGCCCGCCGGTCTGCAGCAGCGCGCCGAGCCAGAAGAACGGCAGCGTCTTGTCGCCGAATGGGTAGCCCGCGCTGGCATAGGCCTGCGCGACCTCGGCGGCGTTGGCTCGACGCACGATCTCGATCAGCGTGGCGGGCACGGCCACCGTGACGGCACCGGCGCGCAACATCACCACCTGCGTCACCGCGGTCGTCAAGGGCAGCACCAGACGGAAGCTCGTACCCTGGCCGGGTGCGCTGGCGGTCTCGATGCGACCCCCCAGCGCGTTGACCTCGGAGCGCACGACGTCCATGCCGATGCCGCGGCCGGCCAACTCGGTGACGGTGTCGGCGGTCGTGAAGCCGGGCGTGAAGATGAGTTGCGCAAGTTCGGCATCGCCGGCGTGCGCATCGGCCGCCAACAGGCCCAACGCGATGGCACGCTCGCGGATGCGCGGCAGGTTCAGGCCGGCGCCATCGTCGCGGAACTCGACCGCCACTTCGTTGCCCTCGTGCGTGACGGCGACGGTGATCTGCCCCACCGCGTCCTTGCCGGCGGCCAGGCGCACATCGGGCGCCTCGATGCCATGCGTCACGCAGTTGCGCATCAGGTGCTCGAAGGCACCGCCCATACGTTCGAGCACGCCGCGGTCGACTTCGATCGAACCGCCGACGAGATCGAGCCGCACCTGTTTATGCAGCTCCTTGGCGGCCTGACGCACGACGCGGTAGAGACGGTCCGACAGGCTCTCGAACTCGATCATGCGCGTGCGCAGCAGGTCGTCTTGCAGGTCGCGCGTCAGGCGCGCCTGCGCTGCCAGATCGTCTTCGGCGGACTGCAGCGTGCGCTGCAGGCTGCGCTGCACGGTGGCCACGTCGTTGACCGACTCGGCCATCATGCGCGTCAACTCCTGGAAGCGCGTGAAGCGATCCATCTCGAGCGGATCGAAGACTTCGCCGACGGCCTTGGCCGACTCGATGCGCGAATCGATCTGGGTCTCGGCCTGCAGTTCGATTTCGCGCAATTGGTGGCGCAGGCGTTCGAGGTTTTCCGTCAGGTCGGCGAGCGAACTCTTGAATTGCGCGACGTCGGCCTCGATGCGCGACCGCGTGATGCTGACTTCGCCGGCATGGCTGACCATGCGATCGAGCAGCGGCGCGCGCACCCGGACCGTGCCGCTGCCGACACCTGGACCGGCTTGTCGCTCCGGGGCGAACTCAGCCAACACCGTCGCCGACGGCGCCGCCATGGCGAAGCGCTGCCAGTCGATCGACGGCTGTGCGCCGGCACCGGGCAGCGCGGCGATCGGTGCGGCGGCCACGACAGGCCGCTCGACCGTCGCCGCCGGCACTTCGGCCACGGGGGGTGCTGGCAGCGGCACCGCGGGCGCCACCTCGGGCAGCGCTGCGGATGGTGCAGGTGCGGAGGCCAGGGCTGGCGCGGGTTCGGCGCCACGGCCGAGCAGCTGGTCGAAGGTGGCGCCCAAGGCGTCGACGCGGGGGAACAACGCCTCGACGTCGGCCGTGCTGGCGTGTTCGCGCGCCGCCATGCGTTCGATGGCGGTCTCGAGCCGATGCGCCATTTCACCCAGGCGCATCGCACCCGCCAGGCGCGCGCCGCCCTTCAGCGTGTGCAGCGTGCGCATGCACGCTGCGGGGCCGCCGGCGTCGCCGGGTTCGGCCGCCCAATCGCGCATGCGGGAAGCGAGCTGCGGCAGCAGTTCGGCGGCTTCCTCGCCGAAGATCGGGAACAACTCGGCATCGATTGCGTCGACCGCGTCGATGATGTCATCGTCGGTGGCCGCGTCAGGCAGCTCCGCGACGAAGCGCCGGGGCTCGGCCAGCGGCGCCAGCTCGCTGAAGGCATGGAATGCCGTCTGGCCCAGCTGCGGCGACAGTTCATCGCTGTCGGCCGCGGCGTCGGCAAGCACAGGTTCGGGCTCGGATGTGGGTTGCGCAGCGAGTTCAAGCACGGCCTCGCGCGCAGGCTCAGGCGGCGCAGTGATGGCGGCCGATTCGCCGGGCACATCGATCGGCGGCGCCGCCTCGACCGCCGCCATGATGGTCAGCGGTGGCGGTGGCGGTGCGATCTCCAGCGCCAAGGCCTGCGCGTCGGCAGTGCTGTCGACCGTCTCGGGCTGCTGCACCATCGCCTGCAGCCGCTCGGCACTGTGGCGCTCGTGGTCGATCAGGCGCGCCACCAGAGCGGCCGCTGGCGACTTCAGGAAACCGGCGGCGAACTGGTGCAGCAGGCGGCGAATCTCGTCGGCACTGTCGTTGAACAACGTGGCCTCAGTCGCGTCGCCACGGCCGATGGCCTGCGAGCGCGCCAACGCGTGTTCGAGCAGCCGTGCCAGCTGCGACAGGTCGGCGTAGCCGACGGTCGCCGAGTTGCCGGCCAGCGAATGGGCCAGCGCGACGGCGGTGTCGCTGACCGGTCGGTGCAACTCGAGTGCCCACTCGGCCAGCTCGGTGCCCAGCCGGCGTGACTGCTCGTCTGCCTCGTTCAGGAAGATGTTGAACAGCGGGATGCCGACCTTCAGCGGGCCGATCATCTTGTAGGGCTCTGCCTCGGGCGCGGCAGCGGGAGGCTCCGGGATGGTCGCGGCAACCGGCTCGGGTGCGGGTGCGGGTGCGGGTGCGGGTGCGGGCTCCGGCGCGGGCACCACCGGCGGTGGTTCGGCCAGGTCGAGCGACATCATTCGCGACACGGCATCGGGCGCCAGCGCCTCGCTCGCGGGCTCGGGCGACGCAAGCGCTTGTACCGCAGCAGCGCCGGCCACCGGCATCGCGGCCGCGTCGCCGAGGTCGAGTTCGAAGGCCACCTCGGCATCGCTGGTGAGCATCGCGTCGAGCGACTGGACCGCCGAGGCCGCGGGCCGCAGGTCGAGGTCCTGAGCGCTCGGCAGGTCCGGCAGCAGATCCAGCAACGGCATCGGCGACGACACGCGCGGCATCGTCGGCGCCGCTGCAATGTCGTCCGGCGCCAGCTCGGCGACCAGTCCGACCGGCAACGTCGGCTCGAACGACACCACCGGCGCGCCGGGCAGCGACAGCGTGGGGTGCTCGCCGCGCAGACCGAAGGCGTCGATGGCGGCCTGGATATCCGCCGTCGTGTGGCCGCCATCGCGGTGCGCGCCGATCGCCTCGACCCAGTCGGCCAGGTAGGTCAGCACGTCGGAGGTCAGGTGCAGCAGTTCGCCGTCGGCCGGTTGGTTGTCGGCCAGGCGCCGGTTGTAGAGTTGTTCACAGGCCCACGCGGCGTCGCCGAACGCGGTGAGCCCGACCATCCGCGAGCTGCCCTTCAGGGTGTGGAAGGCACGGCGCACGGTGGTCATCTCGCCGAGGTCGTCGGGCGCGAAGGCCAACGCCGACAGCGCCTGGTCGGCGCCGGCAATCACCTCATGTGCCTCCTCGAGGAAGACTTCGCGCATCTCGTCGTCTTCTTCGAGGCCGGTCTGGCCGGCTGGCGTGGGTGTCGTCGGCAGCAATGGCGCAGGTCGCGACGGCGGCAGTTCGTCGAGCGACCCCGCTTCGGACGCGGTGTGCACGAAGTCGGCCATGGCCTGCGCCAGTTCGTCGCGAACGGCTTGGCGCTCGCTGTCGTCCTGGGCGTGCGCGAACGCGCTTTGCACCTGGTGCATGGTCTCGGCCAGCACCGGCTGGTCGGCGACCATCGCCTCCTGCGACAGGCGGTCGAGTTCGCGCGACAAGTCGGCCAGCGGCACTTCGGGGTGCGCTGCCGCCATCGCCAGCGACTGCGCCTGTTCGATCAGGCGCGGCTCGACCGGCGGCGCGGTCGGTGGCGCCAGGGTGTCGATCGTGCCGACGTCGGGTGCGCGCGCGCTGCCACCGCCGACGACCGAGCGCAACAGGCCGCTCGCGGCGTCGAACGCGAACAGCGATTTGGCCATCGCCGGCTGCACGCTGATCATGTCGATCAGGAAGCCCAGCGCGCCCAGGTTGCTGGCCAGCCGGTTGACGGCTGCGGCGTCGGGCGCATCGCTCGCGGTGCCGACCAGCGTGTCGATGTCGTCGCGCATGCGCACCACCGCATGCGATGCGTGGTCGAGGCCGAGCACCGAGAACACGCCGCGCATCGCGTCGAGCTGAGCGGGCACCGGATGCAATTGCTCTCGCGCGCTCGGCTGGCGGAAGTAGCCGTCGATCGCCTTCTCGGCTTCGGTCAGCGCGCTGCGCAATTCCTGCACTACGCTGCCCATCGTCTGGCGGTCGGAGACGCGGCGGTACAGCTCCTCCATCCAGCCTTCCAGCGCCTGCGGCGCGGCGCCGTCGCGCACCTCGGCCACGCGCTGGGCCAGGCGGCGCACGCGTTCGGCCTGCATCGGGTGGTCGAAATCGGCGTCCTCGAGCGAGGCCTCGAGATACAGCGCCGCGGTGGCGACTTCCATCGCCAGCGTCGACGGCGGCGCCGCGCCGGATGCCACCGTCTGGTTCGCAACCGCATCGAGCACCTGGGCCAGCTTGTCGCCGCCCGGGTAGAGCTTCTTCAGCGACTCGCCGACGAGGTGGAACTGTTCGTTGATCGCGGACAGGCGGTGCAACTCGCCGCCGGCCACTGCGGCCCAGCTTTCCTTGGCCGCCGCGACACGCTTCTTGGCCTGCACGATCCACGCCGGATCGTGACGACCGAGCTGGGTCGCCAGGTAATCGACCGGCGCGCGGCGCGCCAGGTTCCAGGCTTGGCGCACCGCAGCCAGGCGGGGCGCGCGGCGGCCGTCACCGGGCGACGCGGCCTGCGCGCAAAAGAAAAGCAGGTCCTGCGCCAGGCGCTGCGAGACCTCGGCAGATCGCGCGGCATCGCCGCGCTCGCTCATGCGCAGCTGCGCCAGCAGCCGCGACGGCACCCGCTTGCTGTAGGCGTCCAGGCGCAGCAGGCGTTGCGCCTGGGCCTCGAAGAATGCGCTCGCCATCTGCCACAGCGTGCCCAGGCGTCGTTCGGCACTGTGCGCCGCGGCGCCGGCCGAACCGGCCGCCAGGCCGGCAAACAGATCGCTCAGCGTGGCCGCGGCCGGACTCTCGGGCTGCCGCATCAGCGCCAGCGTCACCGCCTCGACCTCGGTGCGCAGATCGGCATCGGCAGTGCGGCGCACAGCCCGGGTCTCGACTGGAATGTCGTGCCACTGCCAGTCGTGCGGCCAGAGGTCGGCCGGGTGAATGCGGTCGGCACCGGCCAGTTCCTGCACCGCCTTGTACTGCGGGAACAGGGCCACCGGCGACACCGCCTTGCCGGCCAGCAGCCGCGCGAGGTAATCGAGCAGTGCGAAGGACGCCTTCTCGATGGCTTCGGCACCAGACGCATTGAGCGTCACCGGCCGGCCGCTGAGCTTCTGCAGCGCGCCCTCGCAGGCGCGAAGCACCTGCGCGGCCGCGGGCAGGCCCACGAGCTCCAGCGCGCCGACGCCCTGGTGCAACTGGGCCCGCGCGGTGCGCAGCACACCGGGGTCGACGGCATCGACGTCGGACCCCGACAACGCCTCGGCCTCCTTGAGGTAGCGGCGAATTGCCTTGTGCGCCGCTTCCATCGAGCGGCGCAGTTCGTCCTGCACCCAGGCCAGCGCGCTCAGGTCGTCTATCGTTTCGGTGTCGTGTGGCGCATCCATCGGCGACCTCAATCTGTGCAGCCCGTGCGAGCTCGACGCAAGGCCTCAGGGCCCGCCCGGCCGCCAATGGGCAGGCTTGACCTGCCCTTCACTTGGTCTGGGCCCTGGGCTGCCCCCTGGGGGAGCACGAACGCAGTGAGCTTGGGGGCGGTCATCATCATGCGATCTTGAAACGTGCCACCGACTGCTTGAGCTCCTCGGCCGTGCGCGACAGCTCGCGCACCATTTGTGCCGTCGAGCGCGTGCCCTCGCCGGTTTGCTCGGTGACCGCGAAGATGTGCTGGATATTGGCAGCCACGACGTTGGCCGAGCGCGCTTCCTGGCGCGCCTGGCTCGAGATCTGCTCGATAAGCTCGGCCAGCTGTCGCGTCACGCGATCGATGTCGCCGAGAGCGGCACCGGCGGCATCGGACAGGCGCGTGCTGTCGACCACCCCCTGGGTCGAGCGTTCCATCGCGGCCACCGCGTCCTGCGTGTCGGTCTGGATGGCCTTCACCAGCGCGGCAATCTGGCGCGTGGCGTCGCCCGAGCGCTCGGCCAGCCGCTGCACTTCCTCGGCCACCACCGAGAAACCGCGGCCGGCGTCGCCCGCCGAGGCCGCCTGGATGGCGGCATTCAAGGCCAGCACGTTGGTCTGCTCGGTAATGTCCGAGATCAGTTCGGTGATCTCGCCGATCTCCTGCGACGACTCGCCCAGACGCTTGATGCGTTTGGACGTTTCCTGGATCTGATCGCGCATGGTGTTCATGCCGCCGATCGTGTTCTGCACCGCGTCGCGGCCGGTCTCGGCCGCTGCCAGCGAGCGCCGCGCCACTTCGGCGGTCTGCTGTGCCTGCGCCGACACCTGATTGATGCGGGTGGCCATCTGCAGCACCGATTCGCCGGTCTCGCGGATCTCGCGCAGCTGTTCGGTCGACGCTGCCAGCAACTCGGTCGAGGTGTTCTCGACCTGCTGCGTGGTATCGGTCACACGGCCCGCGGTGCCCTGCACCTGCGACACCAGCGTGCGCAATTCCTCCACGGTGTAGTTCACCGAGTCGGCAATCGCGCCGGTGATGTCCTCGGTGACCGTGGCCTGCTGAGTCAGGTCACCCTCGGCGACGGTCTGCAGCTCGTTCATCAGGCGCAAGATGGCCGCCTGGTTGGCGTCGTTGACACGCTTGGCCTCCTGCTCCTGGCGCTGCGCGTGCAGCCGCTGCAACTCGGCCTCGCGCGCCCGCTGTGCCTGCTCGGCCACGAACAGGCGCAGGAAGCCGAAGCCGCCCGCTGCCAGCAGCAGCGCACCGACGGCAATCAATGCCGCACGGCCCGCGCCGACACCGCCGCCCGACAGGCGCTCCTGCACCGCCTCGAGGCCCTTGCGCAGCGGCTCGCTGTCGGCCAACACCGAGGCCTGCGCTTCGCGCGCCGCCACCAAGCCCTGCAGGTTGCCGAGGATCGCACCGGCTTCGGTGCGGGTCTGCTCGTACTGCGCGATCAATTGCGTCAGGCGTTCCCTGGTTTGCGCGTCCTTGGTGCCCGGCAGGCGCAGTTCGCTGCTGCCGTTGAGCACGCCATTGGCAAGGTCGCGGAACGAGCCCAAGTCCTTGCCGAGCAGGAACACCGCTTCGGGGCTGACGCCCTCGGTGGTCAGGAATTCGTTGGCACTCTTGCCGATGCGCTGGGTCAGCATCACCAACTGGCCGACGGCCGCCAGCTCAGGCGCCGGCGCGTCCTGCTGCAGCTTCAGCGACATCACGGTCTCGGCGGTCTCGAGCAGGTCGGCCGATTGGCGGTTGATGACACGCAAGGCCTGGCCCGCCTGGGTCAATGTCTTTTGCTGGCCGATCACCAGCGCGGCGTTCTTCTCGGCGCGATCGATCAGCGGAGTCAACGGCTCGATCGCGGCCTGTGCCGCAGCCGGCGCGGCCGCCACCTCGGCGCTGCCGTCACGCAGGCCGCGCACGTTCCTGGCCAGCACTTCGGCGCTTTCGCGGACTTCCGGGAACGCACTGGCCGTGCCGACCAGGGCCTGCGACACCGACTTGGCCAGCCGCTGCGACTGCATCAGCGCCTGACCGGAGGCACCGACCTGCGCCGCACCGCGGTTGGCCGCGGTGATCGCCAGCACAGTGCCGAGCGCCAGCAGCACCAGGCCCGCCACGACGACACCGCTGAGCACGCGCTGCTGTTGGGGCAACGGCAGCTTGTCGATCAGCGGCAGCCCGGTGCCGGCTGGGGCGTCGCCGTCGGCACCCGGCAGGCGGGTCTCGCCAAAATCAGCGGCCGTTTCCGACGGCAGCGCTTCCGACAGCAACGACGAGTCGGCCGGCATCGGGGGCGCTTGCGTCGCCACATTCAGGTCCAGTGTCTGTGGTGACGCCGATGCGTGCATCAGAACCGCCTCGTCGGCACCCATCGGGATCACCTCGTCGAAGATCGAAGCGACATCGCCGTCGTCGGCCGCCTTGTCGCGGCGGCGCCTGCTCTTGAACTTGTCGAGGAAACTCATGCGCACCTCTGAGAAAGGCTGGACCGGGGAATGCCGCGGCCGGGGCGTGGCCAACAAACCGGGCGCCACCCGAGCGCTGGCCCGGCAGGCGCGAACATGGTGGCGCGGCGGGGTGTCATGTCACGCCACGATCGACAGGAAGCGCACGTCTTTGGCCAGTGCGGCGAGGTCGAGCACCTGCCAGCGGCGGCCGTCGCCATCGCGCCAGCAGGTCGACGCAAACGGCGGTCGCGCAGCGTCGCCGTCGTCGGCCTCGACATGCAATTGATCGCTGGCGCGCAGTCCGGCCAGCCGATCGACGAGCAGCGCGCAGTTCAGGCCCAGCGTGGCGCCCAGCGCGATCAGCCGTGCCTGCTCGCGGCCGGCGGCGTCCGGCGGTGCGTCGGGCAGGCCGAGAAAGCGCGCCAGGTCGACCACGCCGTGCAGGCCCCCGCGCAGGTTGGCCACGCCGGCAAACCAAGGCTGGGTGTGCGCGACGGTGAGCAGTGGCGCGAGGGCAAAGATCTCCCCCGCCTGTTCCAGCGGCAGCAGCAGGCCGTGGCCGCGGCACTCGACGGCGAGCCACGATTGCCCGCGCGGCTGCGTACGCGCGGCCTGCATGCGCTCGGCCAATCGCGTTTGCAGTTCGCGCAGCGCTTGTTTGTTGGCCATGCCGTGTCAGTCCCCGCACCAGCGCCATGGGCCACGCCGTGGCCCACTCACGGGGACCATGGGCGCGGGGCGCGCCAAGGGCCAGGCCGGGGCGCGTGCCGTGCCCACCGGGCAGCGAACGAAGTGAACATGGGGGCCGCTCATGGCGTCAATCGAAGGCGCGGATCTTGGTGATCAGCTCGTCGGCGTTGACCGGCTTGACCACGTAATCGCGCGCACCTTGGCGCATGCCCCAGACCTTGTCGGTCTCCAGGCCCTTGCTGGTGCACATGATCACGGGCACGTCGGCAAAGCGCGGATCGCGGGTGATGGCGCGGGTGAGCTGGAAGCCGTTCTGGCCCGGCATCACGACATCCATCAGGATCAGGTCGGGCTTGTCGTCGGCCAGGCGCCGCAGGGCCTCGTCGCCGTTCTCTGCGGTGCGCACGTTGTAGCCGCGCCGCGTCAGCAGGTCGGTGAGGTGGTGCAGTTCGGTCTTCGAATCGTCAACCACCAGGATTTTTTGGATCGCCATCGTCGGATGCACTCGAGAAGTGGGCTGGGGACCGGCAGCGCGGCGTGACCGCGTCAAGCGGCGCGCCGGTGTTGCGATACCGCGCGCAGCAGTTGTTCCTTCGTGAAGGGCTTGGTCAGGTAGTCCTCGGAACCGACCATGCGGCCGCGCGCCTTGTCGAACAGGCCGTCCTTGGACGACAGCATGATCACCGGCACATGCGCAAAGCGCGGATTGCGCTTGATGATCGCGCATGTCTGGTAGCCGTCCAGGCGCGGCATCAGGATGTCGCAGAAGATCAGCGCGGGCGTGTGGTCGTTGACCTTGGCCAGGGCGTCGAAGCCGTCCTCGGCCAGCACCACTTCGTGGCCACCCTGGGCCAGGAAGATCTCGGCGCTGCGGCGGATCGTGTTGCTGTCGTCGATGACCAGCACCTTGACACCGGAGGCCTCACTGGCGGGAGCCGGGGCAGTGTTCAAACGGCTTCTCCTAGGTTGGAGGGCGATGCGAACATCCGAGGGTGCGCGGCCGTGCCAAGCCCCCTCAAATCTGCACCATCTCGAAGTCTTCCTTGCGCGCGCCGCATTCGGGGCAGGTCCAGTTCATCGGCACGTCGGCCCACGCGGTGCCCACAGCGATGCCGTGCTCCGGATCGCCTGCCGCCTCGTCGTAGATCCAGCCGCAGATCAGGCACATCCAGGTTCGCGCTTGTTCGCTCACGGGTCGCACGTCAATCACTACAATGGGTGGCGATTGTAGACACCGCATACTTGAAGAACCCAAGTCTGCGTAGGCACATACGCAACATTCTTCACAATCTTCTGGAGGTCCGCCCGACCCCCGGAAACGCGCCGGACGACGCCCCATGAATGCCCTCACCCCCCCGTCCGACACCCAGGCAGCGCCTGCCGGAGAACCTGCGCCGGCTTGCGTCATGAGTTTCAATGCCAGTGACGCCAGCGGCGCCGGCGGCAGCGCCGGCGATATCGCCACGATCGCGGCGATGGGCGCGCATGCGTTGCCGGTGATCACGAGCATCGTCACCCGCGACAGCGCCGAGGTCTTCGACCAGCACCCGATCGACGTCGACACCATCGCCGAGCAGGCACGCACGATCCTTGAGGACGTGACCATCGCCGGCTGGAAAGTCGGCTTTCTCGGCACGGCCGAGGCGGTCAGCGCGGTCGCCGAGATCCTGTCGGACTACCCGGACGTGCCGCTGGTCAGCTACATGCCCAGCCTGGCCTGGATCGAGGACGAGGAACTGCAGTCCTACCTCGACGCTTTCCGCGAACTGGTCTTGCCGGCCACCGAGGTGCTGGTCGGCAATCACAAGACGCTGACCGACTTCCTGCTGCCCGAGTGGGACAGCGAACGTCCGCCGTCGGCACGCGAATTGGCCGTCGCGGCCGCCGAACACGGCGCCCGCTACGTGCTGGTGACCGGCGTGATGCTGCCGGGCAAGGCCAGCGAGCAATGGATCGACAACGTGCTGGCGTCGTCTCAGGGCGCCATCACCGGCGAGAAGTTCGAGCGTTTCGACGCCGCATTCGTCGGCGCGGGCGACACGCTGTCGGCCGCGCTGGCGGCCTTGCTGGCGGCCGGCAGCGAGTTGTCTGCCGCGGTCGGCGAGGCGCTGGCCTTCCTCGATCAGAGCCTGGACGCCGGGTTCCGCCCGGGCATGGGCAACGTGGTCCCCGACCGCTTCTTCTGGGCCCTGCCGCCCGGCGAGGAAGGCGAGGGGGCCGAAGGCGCGGAGGGCGGCGCGCCGGGCGACGACACCGACGCCATCGGCGAGCCCAAGGGAGCGCCGCGCCGTGTCCACTGAACCCCGCACCAACGCCGCGTTGTTCGCGCGCGCCCTGCAGGTCATTCCCGGCGGCGTCAACTCGCCGGTACGCGCGTTTCGCGCGGTTGGCGGCACGCCGCGCTTCATTGCTCGCGCCGAAGGGGCCTACCTCCAGGACGTCGAAGGTCGGCGTTACATCGATTACATCGGCTCGTGGGGTCCGATGATCCTCGGCCACGGCCACCCGGCGGTGCTCGAGGCAGTGCAGCGCGCGGCAAGCGACGGCTTGTCGTTCGGCGCACCGACGGAGCGCGAGATCGAGCTGGCTGAAGCCATCATCGGCCAGGTGCCCAGCGTCGAACAGATCCGGCTGGTCTCCAGCGGCACCGAAGCCGGCATGAGTGCGCTGCGCCTGGCGCGAGGCGCCACCGGCCGCAACAAGATCCTCAAGTTCGAGGGCTGCTACCACGGCCATGCCGACGCGTTGCTGGTCAAGGCCGGCTCGGGACTGGCGACCTTCGGCCACCCGACCTCGGCCGGCGTGCCGCCCGAAGTGGTGCAGCACACGCTGGTCCTCGAATACAACAACGTCGAGCAGCTCGAGCAGGCGTTTGCCGCGCAGGGCCGCGACATCGCCTGCGTGATGATCGAGCCGATCGCCGGCAACATGAACTTCGTGCGCGCCAGCCTGCCGTTCATGAAGCGGCTGCGCGAGCTGTGCACCGAGCACGGTGCGCTGCTGGTGTTCGACGAGGTCATGACCGGTTTTCGCGTTGCATTGGGCGGTGCGCAAGCCCTCTACGCCACGGCCCTTCCCGGCTTCGCGCCCGACCTGAGCGTGTTCGGCAAGGTGATTGGCGGTGGCATGCCGTTGGCGGCGTTCGGCGGCCCGCGCGCCGTGATGCAGCAGCTCGCGCCGCTGGGGCCGGTGTACCAGGCGGGCACGCTGTCGGGCAACCCGGTGGCCACCGCCTGCGGCCTGGCCACGCTGCGCGAGATCGCCAAGCCAGGCTTCTTCGAGGCGCTTGGCGCACGCACGCGGGCGCTGGTGTCGGGCCTGGTGGGTGCCGCGCGCGAGGCCGGGGTGCCCCTGGTCGGCGACAGCGAAGGCGGCATGTTCGGCTTCTTTTTCGCCAGCGAACTGCCGCAGAACTATGGCGCCGTGATGGCCACCGACAAAGAGCGATTCAATCGCTTCTTCCACGCCATGCTCGATCGCGGCGTGTACTTGGCGCCGGCGCTCTACGAAGCCGGATTCGTCAGCGCAGCGCACAGCGACGCCGACATCGCCACCACGGTCGAAGCGGCCAGGCAGTCACTGCGCACCTGATTCGCGGCCGAATCGCACGCTGGCCGAGGCGCGCGCGGGCCCGCGCCATGCAAGGCCGCTCCTAGAATTGCCCTCCCATGCATATCCACATCCTCGGCATCTGCGGCACCTTCATGGGTGGCATTGCAGCGATTGCACGCGAGGCCGGTCACAAGGTGACGGGTTGCGACGCCAACGTCTACCCGCCGATGAGCGAGCAGTTGCGCGGGCTCGGCATCGAGTTGATCGAGGGCTACGGGGCCGACCAGATGGCGTTGGCACCCGATGTGTTCGTGATCGGCAACGTCGTTACCCGCGCGCGCACAAGCGACTTCGCGTTGATGGAGGCCATCCTCGACGCCGGCGCCGACTACACCAGCGGCCCGCAATGGCTGGCGGAGAACGTGCTGCGGCGCCAGCATGTGCTGGCCGTGGCCGGCACCCATGGCAAGACAGGCACCACCTCGATGCTGGCCTGGATCCTCGAGGCGGCCGGGCTCGATCCGGGCTTCCTGGTCGGCGGCGTGCCGCTGAACTTCGGCGTCTCGGCCCGATTGGGTGGCGGCAAACACTTCGTCATCGAGGCCGACGAATACGACACCGCCCTGTTCGACAAACGCAGCAAGTTCATCCACTACCGCCCGCGCACGGCGATCCTCAACAACCTCGAGTTCGACCACGCCGACATCTTCCCCGATCTGGCCGCGATCGAGACCCAGTTCCATCACTTCGTGCGCACCGTGCCGTCCCGAGGCCGGCTGGTGGTCAACGCGCGCGACGAGGCGCTGCAGCGCGTGCTGGCGCGCGGCTGCTGGAGCGAGGTGGTGCGTTTCGGCGCACTGCGCGAGGAGCCCGGTGCCCTGCGCGCACGCGGCGAGCCGCATGCCTTCGACGTGTTGCGCGGCAGCTTGAAGATCGGCCGTGTCGAGTGGCCGCTGCAGGGCGAGCACAACCAGTTGAATGCACTGGCCGCGATCGCCGCGGCCGAGCATGTGGGTGTCGCGCCCGAGGCGGCGGCCGTTTCGCTGGCGCGCTTTGGCAACGTCAAGCGGCGCATGGAGCGGGTCGGCGAGGCCGGCGGCATTGCGGTCTACGATGACTTCGCCCACCACCCGACCGCCATCCGCACCACCGTCGGCGGCCTGCGCCAGCGCGTTGGCCTGGCCCGCGTGCTGGCGGTCTTCGAGCCGCGCTCGAACACCATGAAGCTCGGTGCGATGAAGGCCCAGTTGCCATGGGCCCTCGAAGAGGCCGACCAGAGCTTTTGCCTGCAGGGCCCCTATGGCTGGGACGCGCGCGAAGCGCTGGCGCCGATGGGCGCGCTGGCCACGGTGGCCGACAGCGTCGATGCGCTGGTGGCCGCCGTCGTGGCCGTGGCCCGGCCGGGCGACCACATCCTGTGCATGAGCAACGGCGGCTTCGGCGGCATCCACGGCAAGCTGCTCGCAGGGCTGCGGGCAAAGTTCGGATGAGCGCGCATGCCGCCGCGCCGGGCCGTGCCGTCGCAGCGGGTCGCTCGCCATACGCTTCTAGCGGGGTGTGCGCATGAACACGACGCATCTGCTGTACCTGCACGGCTTTCGCTCGTCGCCGCTGTCGGCCAAGGCGCAAACGATGGGCGCGTGGATGCATGCCCACCGGCCCGAGGTGCACTGGTGGTGCCCGCAGCTGCCGCCCTCGCCGCGCGAGGCGATGGCACTGGTGTTCGAGCAACTGGCGCAATGGCCGGTCGAGCGCATGGCGGTGGTCGGCAGCTCGCTCGGTGGCTTCTATGCGACGGTGGTGGCCGAGCGCACCGGCTGTGCGGCGGTATTGCTCAACCCGGCGATCAACCCGGCACGCGACCTCGCCGGCCACATCGGTGACCTGACCTCGTTTCACGACCCCGACGACCATTTCTACTTCCGTGCCGAGTACGTGACCCAACTGCGCTTGCTGACGCCACGCGCGATCACGCGTCCCGAGCGCTATTTCGCCGTCGTTGCCAAGGGCGACGAAGTCCTCGACTGGCGCGAAATGACGGCGCGTTACACGGGTGCGACGGTGCGCCTGCTCGAAGGCGGCGACCACGCGCTGACGGACTTCGACGCCCACCTGCCGGTGCTGCTCGACTTCCTCGGCCTGCAACGCGGCTAGCGCCGGCGCCCGGCCGCGTCGCGCCGTCGGCGACAATCGCGCGCCTATGTACGCCCTGTTCGAAGATGCCGGGAAGTTCCACGCCGGCCGTGTCATGTCCGCCGCAGAGTCCTCGGTGCAGATCGAGCTCGAATCCGGCAAACGCGTCAAGGTCAAGACGGCGCAGGTGTTGCTCCGCTTCGAGCAGCCGGCGCCGGCAGACCTGTTCGTGCGGGCGCAGGCCCTGGCACGCGAGATCGATCTCGATCTGGCCTGGACCTTCGCACCGGACGCCGAATTCGGCTTCGCCGAACTGGCGCGGGAATACTTCGATGCCACGGCCGGCGCCGAACAGCTGGCCGCCGCGCTGTTCCGCCTGTTCGAAGCGCCGCACTACTTCCGTCGCCTCGGCAAAGGTCAGTTCCGGAAGGCTTCGGAAGAGACCGTCAAGGCCGCATTGCTCGGCATCGAGCGCAAGAAGCAACTCGCCGCGCAGATCGACGCCTGGGCCACCGAACTGCAGTCCGGCACTTGCCCTGCGCCGGTGCGCGAGCAGCTCTACAAGATCCTGTTCAGGCCGGACAAGAACGCCGCCGAGTACAAGGCCGTGGTCGAAGCCGCGCGGCGCTCGCAGCGTGCGCCACTCGATCTGCTGAAGGCCGCCGGCGCCATCGACAGTCCATACCAGTTCCACTGGAAGCACTTCCTGTTCGAACAGTTCCCGCGTGGCACCGCGTTCCCGGCCGGGCTCGACGCCCCGCCGGTGAAGGATGCGTTGCCGCTGGCGCCGGTGCAGGCCTTCTCGATCGACGATTCGGCGACCACCGAGATCGACGACGCACTGTCGGTGCAGGGTCTGGGCAGCGGGACGGTGGTGCTGGGAATCCATATCGCCGCACCGGCCTTGGCGATCCAGCCGGGCACTGCGATCGACAAGGTGGCGGCCGAACGCCTCTCGACGGTCTACATGCCGGGCTGGAAACTGACGATGCTGCCCGATGCGGTGGTGCAGGCCTACACGCTGACCGAAGGCCGCGATTGCCCGGCGGTGAGCCTGTACCTGACGATCGACGAGGCCACGCTGTCGGTGCGGGCCAGCGAAACCAAGCTGGAACGGGTGCCGATCGTCACCAATTTGCGTCATGACCGTCTCGACCAGGTCATCACCGAGGCCTCGCTGGCGAACACGGCGGCAGCCACTTACCCGTTTGCCGCGGAACTCGCCTTCGCGTGGCGCCTGGCATGTGCGCTCAAGGCCAGGCGCGAGGTGGTGCGCGGCAAACCAGAGAACTTCAATCGGCCTGACTACAACTTCCGCCTCGAGCGCGCCGATGAAAGCAGCGAACCGCGCGGGGACGAATCGGTGCAGATCACCGCGCGCCTGCGCGGTGCGCCGCTCGACCTGATCGTCGCCGAGGCGATGATCCTGGCCAACAGCACCTGGGGCGCATGGCTGGCAGAGTGCGGCGTGCCGGGCATCTACCGCAGCCAGGCCAGCCTGGCCCCCGGCGTGAAGGTGCGCATGGGTGTGAAGCCGGCACCGCACGCGGGCATCGGCGTGGCGCAGTACACCTGGGCCACGTCGCCGTTGCGCCGCTATGTCGATCTGGTCAACCAGTGGCAGATCGTGGCCTGCGCGCGCCATGGCCACACCGCGGCGCTGGCTGCGCCGTTCAAGCCCAAGGATGCGCAGCTGTTCTCGATCATCTCGGCGTTCGACGCGGCCTACGGCGCGTACGGCGACTTCCAGCACGGCATCGAACGCTACTGGACCTTGGTCTGGCTGGCGCAGCACGGCGTCAGCGAACTCGATGCCAGCGTCATGAAGGAAGGACTGGTCCGGGCCGATACCCTGCCGTTGGTATTCAAGGCGCTGGGCTGCGAGAGCCTGGCGCGCGGCACGCGCGTGCGTGTGCGCATCACCGGGGTCGACCGCCTGACCCTCGATGTGCATGCCAGCCTGCTGGCGCGGCTCGACGAGGCACCACCGAGCGCGGCGGCCGTCGAAGACGAAAGCGACGACGACGCCGCGGCGGCCGCCCCGCTGGCCTTGGCCATCGATCTCGAAGAAGCGGCCGAGGCGACCGTGCCCGACGCCGTCGCCAACCCGACCTGACACCCCGATGGCACGCCGCGAATACGTCAACAGCCGCCTGACGCCGTCGCAGCGCTTGCCCAAGACACGCACCGGGCGCTGGCTGGCGCGGCTGACCACGCTGCAGGTCGCGCTGCTGGTGTCGGTGGCCGTGCATGCCGTGCTGCTGACGGTGCGCTTCGTCGACCCCGAGCGATTCAACCGCATGTTCCAGGACACCCCGCTGGAGGTGATCCTGGTCAATGCGCGCTCGCAGGAGGCGCCGCTGAAGGCCCAGGCCATCGCGCAGGCGAATCTGGCCGGCGGCGGCGAGGCGGCGACCGGCCGCGCAACCTCGCCGCTGGCGCCGTCGCCGACCGTCGAGCTGGGCGAGTCGACCGAAGAGGCACGGCGCCAGATCAAGGAACTGCAGGAGCAGCAGCAGCAATTGCTGGCACAGATCCGGCGTGAGGTGGCGCTGCTGCCGCCGCCCGACCCGGCACGAGACGCCGGCACCCCGGAGGAACGTGCGCGCGAAGAAAGGCGGCGTCAGCTGCTGCGCTATCTGGCAGAGATCGAGAAGCGCATCAACGAAGAGAATGCACGGCCGAAGAAGCGCTACATCAGCCCGGCCACGCGCGAAGCCGAGTACGCGATCTATTACGACGCGCTGCGCCGCAAGATCGAGGAACGCGGCACGCGCGACTTCCCCGAATACCAGGGCAAGAAGCTCTATGGCGAGCTGACGATGAACCTCACCGTCGATGCCGACGGCCGCGTGGTCGAGGCCGACATCGTGCGGCCGTCGAATTCGCGCGTGCTCGACCGTCGTGCGCTGGCGATCGTGCGTGCCGCGGGCCCGTTCGGCCGTTTCAGCGCGGACATGCGGCGCCAGGCCGACCAGATCGTCGTCACCTCGCGCTTCCGCTTCACGCGCGATGAAGGCCTCGAAACGTCGCTGAGCAACAGCAGCGGCCGCTGATGCCACCCCCACTCTCGCCATGAAAGCGCCCTGGTTGCGCCCGCTCGGCCGACTCGCCGCACTGCTGCTGATCAGCTTGTTCGCGCTGCAGCTGTATTTCATCGCCCGCATTGCGTTGATGGCGGTTATCGACCCGCAGTCGACCACCTTCCAGCGTAGCGAGGTGTGGCGCCTGCTGACCGAGCGCGGGCGCATTGAGTGGAGCCAGCAATGGGTGGACGACGCGCGCATCGCCGCGACACTGAAGCGGGCGGTGATCGCCAGCGAGGACGCGGCGTTCACCGAGCACGCGGGCGTCGACTGGGATGCCCTCGAGCGGGCCTGGGAGCGCAATCAGCGCGCCGAGGCACAGGCCGAACGGCGCAACGAGCGCATCGAACTGCAGACGCGGCGCAATGGCGGCGCCGCGCCCCGCGAGGCGGCGCGCGTCACGCCCAAGGTGGTCGGCGGCTCGACGATCACCCAGCAGCTGGCCAAGAACCTGTTCCTGTCGAGTGAGCGCACGCCGTTGCGCAAGGCGCAGGAGTTTGTGTTGACGCTGACCCTCGAGGCGCTGCTCGGCAAGCGCCGCATCCTGGAGATCTACCTGAACAACGTCGAGTGGGGCGAAGGCCTGTTCGGCGCGCAGGCCGCCGCGAGGCACTATTACCGCGTCGACGCGTCGCAACTCGGCGCTTATCCCGCCGCCCGCCTGGCGGTGATGCTGCCTGCTCCCAAGCGCTTCGAGAAGCGTCCGGGCTCGCCCTACGTGGCTGGCCGCGCCGCGGTGGTGGTGTCGCGCATGAGTGCGGTGGAGTTGCCGTGATGACTCACACTGCCGAATTGGCTGCCGCCGCCGCGCGGCTGGTGGTCGAGGAAGGCTTGGAGTACGCCGCGGCCAAGTACAAGGCAGGCAAGGCCGTGCGCAACCATGGCCGCGTCGAGATGCCAAGCAATGAAAGCGTCGAAAACGAGGTGTGCGCTTACCTCAACTTGTTTTGCAGCGACACCCAACCGGGTGAGTTGCGCGCGCTGCGGCGGTTGGCGATGCGCTGGATGACTCGTCTGGCCGAGTTTCGTCCGCACCTCGGCGGAGCCGCTTGGCGCGGCACGGCCACGCGCCGCTCCAGCCTGCACCTGGACCTGTATTGCGATGATCCGAAGGCGATGGAGATCGCACTGATCAACCTCGGCATCGCCTACGACAGCGCAAGCGGGCCGCCGCGGTCCCGCGGCAGCGAGCCCAGCCTGGTGTTGAGTCTGGCCGACCAATGCCCCGAGCTCGGCGAGCGGGTCACGATGCACCTGGTCGTGCATGACCTCGACGACCTCCGCGGCGCGCTCAAGCCGGACGCGCAAGGTCGCACATGGCGAGGCGACGCCAAGGCGCTTCGGCGTCTGCTCGACGAGGCCACCGCGTGAAGCCGGATCGGCGCGGCTGGATGCTGGGTGCCGGCGTGGCCGCCGCCGCGGCGGCCGCGGGCGCCGGCTGGGCGCTGTTGCGCCAGCGGGCCACCATGCCCGAGTCCGGTGCGGCCTTGTGGGGCCTGAGCTTCGACACGCCGGCCGGCATGCAACTGGACATGGGCCGCCTGCGCGGCCAATGGCTGGTGGTGAACTTCTGGGCCACCTGGTGCCCGCCCTGCGTGCGCGAGATGCCTGCGCTCGACCGCTTCCAGCGCGACTTTGCGCCGCGCGGGTGGCGTGTCGTCGGGCTGGCCGCCGACCAACCCGCGGCGGTGCGGGAGTTCCTCGCGCGCACCCCCGTATCGTTCGAGATCGGGCTGGCCGGGCTCGGTGGTATCGCGCTGTCGCAACAACTCGGCAACCGCGGCGGTGGCCTGCCCTTCACGGTCCTGTTCGGGCGCGAGGGCGAGGTTCTGCAAAGGCGCATCGGCGAGACACGCTATGAGCAGCTGGCCGAGTGGGCTGCCGCCGCCGGGCAGTAAATTCGCCCAAAGTGCGCCGATCGGTGCCCAAATGGCTTAAAGTCCGGGCCTTCGCTCTGGCTGACAGGATGGTTTTCCCTGCCGAGCGGCAGCCAAAAGATCGCGTCAGTTGACCGCAGTTGAGCAAACAGAGGGCGGGCAGTGCCTGCGCCGCCCGTTGGAGACCCGGCATGGACCTGCGCAAGCTCAAGACCCTGATTGATCTCGTCTCGGAGTCGAACATCTCCGAACTCGAGATCACCGAAGCCGACGGCAAGGTGCGCATCGTCAAGGCCGATCCACAGCTGATCGCCGCGGCAACGGCCGCGCCGCTGATGATGGCCGCACCAATCACGCCAGCCGCCGCCGCACCGCAGACTAGCGCGACGGCGGGCGAAGCGGCGCCGCCGGCTGGCGACGCGGCCGACACCGGGCACATCGTGAAGTCCCCCATGGTCGGTACCTTCTACCGTGCCGCCAGCCCGGGCGGCAAGCCGCTGGTGGAGATCGGCTCGCAGATCAAGTCCGGCGAGCCGCTGTGCATCATCGAGGCGATGAAGATCATGAACGAGATCGAGGCCGACGAGACGGGCACGATCGCCAAGATCCTGTGCGAGAACGGCCAGGCGGTCGAGTTCGGCCAGCCGTTGTTCATCATCGACCGGCGCGGTTGAGCGGGCCGGCCGCCGAATGTTCAAGAAGATCCTCATCGCCAACCGGGGCGAAATCGCGCTGCGCATCCAGCGTGCTTGCCGCGAAATGGGTGTCAAGTCGGTGGTGGTCTACTCCGAGGCCGACCGCGACGCCAAGTATGTCAAGCTGGCCGACGAGGCGGTGTGCATCGGTCCGGCACCGTCGGCGCAGAGTTACCTCAACATGCCGGCGATCATCTCGACCGCCGAGGTGACCGATGCCGAGGCGATCCACCCAGGCTACGGCTTCTTGAGCGAGAACGCCGATTTTGCCGAGCGCGTCGAGCGCAGCGGCTTCGTCTTCATCGGCCCGACGCCTGAGTCGATCCGCATCATGGGCGACAAAGTCGCCGCCAAGCAGGCCATGATCAAGTCGGGCGTGCCCTGCGTGCCGGGCTCGGAGGGTGCCCTGCCGGAGGATTCGAAGGAGATCGTGAAGATCGCGCGCGTCGTCGGCTATCCGGTGATCATCAAGGCCGCCGGCGGCGGCGGCGGGCGCGGCATGCGCGTGGTGCACACCGAGGCCGCGCTGCTGCACGCGGTGCAGACCACCCGCGCCGAGGCCGGTGCCGCTTTCGGCAACCCGGCCGTGTACATGGAAAAGTTCCTCGAGAACCCGCGCCACGTCGAAATCCAGGTGCTCGCCGATGAGCACAAGGGA
This sequence comes from uncultured beta proteobacterium, assembly GCA_963840805.1. Classification (GTDB taxonomy): domain Bacteria; phylum Pseudomonadota; class Gammaproteobacteria; order Burkholderiales; family Burkholderiaceae_C; genus CADEEN01. The sequence goes on from CAWJAJ010000017.1 coordinate 635,854, forward strand.
GCGGTCTGGCTGGGCGAGCGCGATTGTTCGATGCAGCGGCGGCACCAGAAGATCATCGAAGAGGCCCCCGCGCCGGGAATCGCGCGGCGCACGATCGAACGCATCGGCGACCGCTGTGCCGCCGCCTGCCGGAAGATCGGCTACCGCGGCGCCGGCACCTTCGAGTTCCTGTACGAGAACGGCGAGTTCTACTTCATCGAGATGAACACACGGGTGCAGGTCGAGCACCCGGTGACCGAAATGGTGACCGGCATCGACATCGTGCAGATGCAGATCCGCGTCGCCGCCGGCGAGAAGTTGCCATTCTCGCAGCGCAACATCCAGATGCGCGGCCATGCCATCGAGTGCCGCATCAACGCCGAGGATCCGTACAAGTTCACGCCATCGCCAGGGCGCATCACGATGTGGCACCCGCCCGGCGGGCCCGGCGTGCGCGTCGATTCGCACGCCTACACCAACTATTTCGTGCCGCCGAACTACGACTCGATGATCGGCAAGATCATCGTCCACGCCGACACGCGCGACCAGGCGCTGGCGCGCATGCGAACCGCGCTCAACGAAACGGTGGTCGAAGGCATCTCCACCAACATCCCGCTGCACCGTGAGCTGATGGTCGATGCGAAGTTCATCGAGGGGGGCACCAACATCCACTACCTCGAGGGCTGGCTCGGGCAACACAAACGCTGAGCACCCGATGCACGAGCTGGTGTTGCACGCGAACGAGGCCCTGGTCGAACCGGTGTCCGATGCGTTGATGTGCGAGCTCGAGGCGCTCTCGGTGTCGGTCGAGGATGCCGACATCGACACCGCGGCCGAGCAGGCCCTGTTCGGTGAGCCAGGCCTGCCGGCCTCGCGCCAGGCCTGGCAGCACTCGACGCTGCGTGCGCTGTTCGCCGATGAGGCCGGCGCAACTGCCGCTGCGACTCTGCTGCTGGCGCAGGACTGGGCCACCGAGCTCCATGTGCACTCGCTGCAGGCCGTACCCGAGCAGGACTGGGTGCGGTTGACGCAGGCGCAGTTCGCGCCGGTGGCCATCGCGCCGACGTTCTGGATCGTGCCGAGCTGGCACGAAGCACCTGCGGCGGCGCGCCGCGTGATCCGACTCGATCCGGGGCTGGCGTTCGGCACCGGCACTCATCCGACGACGCGTATGTGCCTGCGCTGGATCGCCGACCATGCGCAGCACTGGCCGCGCGTGCTCGACTATGGCTGCGGCTCGGGGATCCTGGCCATCGGTGCGGCGCTGCATGGCGCGCGCGACATCGACGCCGTCGACATCGATCCAGCTTCGGTCGAGGCCACCCATGCCAACGCGTTGGCCAACGGCGTCGGCGTGAATACCGGCCTGCCCGATCGCGCAAGCGGGGTCTACGCGCTCGTGCTGGCCAACATCCTGGCCAAGCCGCTGACCCTGCTGGCACCGCTGTTGGCAGCGCACGTGGCACCAGGGGGGCAACTCGTGCTGGCCGGTCTCCTCGAGCGCCAGATCGAGGAGCTTCGCGACGCCTACGCCCCTTGGCTCGCGCTCGCGGTGCACGACCGCGAAGAAGGCTGGGTGTTGATGGTCGGGCAGCGGGCCGTGTCGACGGCTGCGGCGGCGCCATGAGCCTGGCCACACGCTGCGCCGCCTGCGGCACGGTGTTCCGTGTCGTTCAGGACCAATTGAAAGTCTCCGAGGGTTGGGTGCGCTGTGGTCGCTGCAACGAGGTGTTCAATGCCCTCGAGGGGCTGTTCGATCTCGATCGCGAGTCAGCCCCGGGCTGGACGCCATCGCAGCGAGGCGCCCTCGAGGCGTTGCCCGGACACGCACCCGAACCCGAGATCACACAGAACCCCCCCTCCGCGCCGGACGGCCTCGACGTGGGCTGGGAACCACCGGGCGCGGCCCACTCGTCACCGCCGGATACCGAAGTCGATACGCGGGTCGATTCGCAAATCGAGACCCGGCAATCCGTCGCGCATGACGACGACGACGCACAGGTCGCTGACGAGTTCGCCCTTCGCGTCTCGGTCGACGGCGCCGATGACGCCGCCGTCGAGGAGGACGATGGCCAGCGCGGAGACGTCGCGCCGGCATTCCTGCGACAGGCCGAGCGCGCTGCCCGCTGGCAGCGGCCGCAGGTTCGCCTGGCCCTGGCATCGGCTGCGGTGCTGTCGGGCTTGCTGCTGGCGGCGCAGGCCGTGGTGCACGACCGTCATGCGATCGCTGCCCGTTGGCCTGGGGCTGAACCGCTGCTGGCGTCGCTGTGTGAGCCGATCGGCTGCGCGATCGAGCCGCTTCGCCGCCTGGAAAGCCTGAACGTCGAGAGCAGCGGCTTGACGCAACTCGACCCGCCCTCGCAGTACCGGCTGCAGATCACGCTGCGCAGTCGAGATGCGATGCCGCTGATGACGCCGGCGCTCGACGTGACACTGACCGACAGCCGTGGCGACGTGGTCGCACGCAAGGTCCTCGCTCGCGCTGATTTCGGCACCGCCACGCCTGGGCAACTTGCTGCCGGTGGTGAGTTGACGCTGGTGGCGCTGCTCGATACCGGCGATCGACGGGTGACCGGCTACAGCGTCGAAATCTTCTACCCCTGACCCACCAGAGGCTCCATGCCAGCATTGATCTGCGGTTCGCTCGCCTTCGACACCATCACCAATTTCCATGGCCGCTTTGCACAGCAGATCCTGCCCGAGCAGGTGCACATCCTGAACGTCTCGTTCCTCGTACCGACATTGCGGCGCGAGTACGGCGGCTGTGCCGGCAACATTGCCTACAACCTGAAGCTGCTCGGCGGCGAGCCGGTGGTGCTGGCCGCGATCGGCAATGACGGGCGCGACTACCTGGCGCGCTTCGACGGGCTGGGCATCGACAGCGCGTCGGTGCGCGTCGAGGCGGATCACTACACCGCCCAGGCGATCATCATCACCGATGCCGACAACAACCAGATCACTGCATTCCATCCCGGCGCGATGGCGCAATCGCACCTGAGCCCGGTGCCGGTGCGCGATGACCTGGCGATCGCCATCGTCGCGCCCGATGGCCGCGATGCAATGCTCGTGCACGCGGCACAACTGCATGCGGCCGGCGTGCCCTTCATCTTCGATCCGGGCCAGCAACTGCCGATGTTCGACGGTGCCGAGTTGCGCCACTTCGTCGACCGCGCGAGCTGGCTGGCAGTCAACGACTACGAAGCACGCATGCTGTGCGAGCGCATGGCTACCGAGCTGCCTGAACTGTCGTGCACGCCCAACCTGCGTGGGGTGGTTGTCACGCTTGCCGCCGAAGGCTGCGATGTCTGGCAGCAGGGTCGCGTCACGCACTTGCCCGGCGTGGCCGCCAGCGCCTTGATCGACCCGACCGGTTGCGGTGATGCGTTCCGCGCCGGCCTTTTGTTCGGGCTCGAACGCGGCTGGGCGCTGGAGCGCTGCGCCGAACTCGGCAACCGCTTGGGCGCGCTGAAGATTTCCAGCCGCGGTGGGCAAAATCACCGCATCGAGCGGTTGGCATTGGGTTTGTAGCGTGTCGAAGGGCTGCGCAAGCGCGAGTCCCTCATTACAGTCCGGACTCAACAGCGATTGAGTTCACGCGCACCATGGACACCCTTCAACTGCTTGGCTTGGCTGGCGCCGCCACGGCGGGAGCCTTGGTGGGCGCAGCCGCCAGCTATTGGCCACTGAGCCGCGCGATCGCGCAACTTCGCCTGCGACTCGAGCGGTCCGAACAGGCGCGCGCAGGCGCAGTCGAGCGTTCGGTGCAGGCGCGCGAGCAGATCGCACAGTTGAATCGCGCGATCACGGAGTTGCGCCGGTCACACAGCCATCGTTCGGCGCAGGAGGTCAAGCGGGAGCAGCTGGAGCAGGTGCTGGCTGAGAGCGAACAGAAAACCCAGGCTGTGCCGGGCTCTGACTCGGCACATGGATTCGCCGACACGCTGCCACTGCCGATGGCCTGAGCCCAGCGATTGCCGCGCGCAGCGCGCGCGGGCAAAAAAAACCCGGCCGAAGCCGGGTTTGCTTTCTCTGGCGGCGCTCCGTACAGGCCATGTGGCCTGCATCGGACCGGCCCTCGTCAGGGCTTGTTGCCCGTCGGGAACGGCCAAGCGGCCGCCGGGCTCAGTGCCGTCTTGGCCGCAGGGGCCGCAGGCGCTGCCGCTGCTGCTGCCGCAGGTGCGGCCTTCTTGGGGGCTGCCTTCTTGGGGGCAGCCTTCTTCTTTGCCGCAGGCTTCTTCGCAGCAGCCTTCTTCTTCGCGGCAGGCTTCTTCGCAGCCGCCTTCTTTGCGGCCTTCTTCGGTGCAGCCTTCTTGGCCGCCTTCTTCGCGGCCTTCTTCGGCGCAGCCTTCTTCGCAGCCTTCTTGGCTGCCGGCTTCTTGGCCGCCGGCTTCTTGGCCGCCGGCTTCTTCGCTGCCGGCTTCTTCGCCGCAGCCTTCTTCGCTGCCGGCTTCTTGGCCGCAGCCTTCTTCGCCGCCGGTTTCTTCGCAGCGGCCTTCTTGGCCGGAGCCTTCTTCTTCGCAGTTGCCATTTCAATCTCCTTGATCAAGTTGCAAAGAGCACCACATCGATCGAGCTCGATCGCCTGTGGCGATTCACCGCCCGAGGGTTGTCCGGCAGGATCGCCGGCTCCCCGGTTCGGTGAACGGGGTTGCACGGTGTGGTCTTGGCTTCTGTCGGCCTCGTGTCACACCGCGCGGGTCTTGATCTCAACAAGTCCTGACCAGCGACCGGCTCTGCGGCCGGTTCTACTCCCAGGACAATGCGCCACCGGATTGGTACTCGATGACGCGCGTTTCAAAAAAGTTGCGCTCCTTCTTCAGGTCGATCATTTCACTCATCCACGGAAACGGGTTCTCCTCGTTCGGGAAGAGCTCCTCGAGGCCGATCTGCGTCGCGCGCCGGTTGGCGATGTAGCGCAGATAGCCCTTGAACATGCTCGCGTTCATGCCCAGCACGCCGCGCGGCATGGTGTCTTCGGCGTAGCGGTACTCGAGTTCGACCGCCTTCAGGAACAAGGCCTTGATGTCGGCCTTGAACGCCGCCGTCCACAGCTGCGGGTTCTCGAGCTTGATCTGGTTGATCAGGTCGATGCCGAAATTGCAGTGCATCGACTCGTCGCGCAGGATGTATTGGTACTGCTCGGCAGCGCCGGTCATCTTGTTCTGCCGGCCCAGCGCCAGGATTTGCGTGAAGCCGACATAGAAGAACAGGCCCTCCATCAGGCACGCAAAGACGATCAGGCTCTTCAGCAAGGTCTGATCGTTCTCCGGGGTGCCGGTCGTGAAGTGCGGGTCCATCACCGCATCGATGAACGGGATCAGAAACTCGTCCTTCTCGCGGATCGATGCCACCTCGTGATAGGCATTGAAGATCTCACTCTCGTCCAGCCCCAGCGATTCGACGATGTACTGGTAGGCATGCGTGTGGATCGCCTCCTCGAACGCCTGACGGAGCAGGAACTGTCGGCACTCGGGCGCCGTGATGTGGCGGTACGTGCCGAGCACGATGTTGTTCGCAGCCAGCGAATCGGCGGTCACGAAGAACCCGAGGTTGCGCTTGATGATGCGGCGCTCGTCTTCGCTGAGGCCGTTCGGATCCTTCCACGTCGCGATGTCCCGCGACATGTTGACCTCTTGCGGCATCCAATGGTTGGCGCACGTGGCGAGGTACTTCTCCCAGGCCCACTTGTATTTGAACGGCACCAGCTGATTGACATCGGTCTGGCCGTTGATGATGCGTTTGTCGGCGGCGTTGACGCGTCGGTTGCTCGCGACCGGCGGGACCGCGACGGCGGCGTTCGCCACCTCGAATCCCAGACCCTGAAGGGCCGGCATCGGTTGAAACGGGAGGGGTGACGAAACCATGGCCCGCGCCTCGAGTGAAGGCTCTTGCGCGGTGCGAATTGTCGGAGTCGTCTTGTTGCTGACGTTGTCTTCCCAGACCAGCATGTAGCTATTTCCTGTGCGGCGAATTATCGGAGTGTTGTGTGCAAACACCAAGCACTTCTTGACATCGAGGCGCTTGCGTTGTTGCGCTCTTGCATCGTGTGTGGGCGGTGTTCACCTCAGCGAAAGATCATTGGCAGGCCTCGCATGTGGGGTCATCGATGGCGCAGAACTTGATGTCGTCCGCGGCGACATTGCCAGCCTGCGCAGCGATCGCATCGAGCGAAGACATCGCAGCGGAGTTACCTCCGCCGCCTGCGCTGACCGCGTTGAGCTGGCCGCGGTTGACGGTGCTCATCTCGGCATGCGTTGCGCCCATCGTGCGCAGGTAGTAGGTGGTCTTGAGCCCCCGCAGCCACGCCAGCTTGTAGGTTTCGTCGAGGCGCTTGCCCGACGCGCCGGCCATGTAGATGTTGAGCGACTGCGCCTGGTCGATCCATTTCTGGCGCCGCGCCGCCGCCTCCACCAGCCAGGCCGCGTCGACCTCGAACGCGGTGGCATAGAGCTGCTTGAGCGACTCCGGCACGCGGTCGATCGCGCGCAGCGAGCCCTTGTAATGCTTCAGGTCCATCACCATCACGTCGTCCCACAGGCCGAGCTTCTTCAGGTCGCGCACCAGGTACTCGTTGACGATGGTGAACTCGCCCGACAGATTGGATTTGACCGACAGGTTGCCGAAGCAGGGCTCGATCGACGCATCGACGCCGATGATGTTGGAGATCGTCGCCGTCGGCGCGATGGCCACGCAATTGCTGTTGCGCATGCCGTGCTGGGCGATGCGTGCGCGCAGCGCGTCCCAGTCGAGCGAGGTCGAGATGTCGACATCGACATAGCCGCCGCGCTGCTCGGCCAGCAGCTTGAGCGAATCGAGCGGCAACACGCCGCGGTCCCACAGCGAGCCGCGGTAGCTCGAGTAACGGCCCCGCTCGGCAGCCAACTCGGTCGAGGCCCAGTAGGCGTGATAGCAAACCGCCTCCATCGAACGGTCGGCGAACTCGACCGCATCGGCGCTGGCGTACGGCAAATGCAACTGGTAGAGCGCGTCCTGGAATCCCATGATCCCGAGACCGACCGGGCGGTGGCGCAGATTGCTGTCGCGCGCCTTCTTGACCGCGTAGTAGTTGATGTCGATCACGTTGTCGAGCATCCGCATGGCCGTGGCGACGGTCTTCTTCAACTTGTCCTGGTCGACCTGCCCATCCTTCAGGTGTTGCGCAAGGTTGACCGAGCCGAGGTTGCAGACCGCGATCTCGCTCGCATTGGTGTTGAGGGTGATCTCGGTGCACAGGTTGGAGCTGTGCACCACGCCCACATGCTGCTGCGGGCTGCGCACGTTGCAGGCGTCCTTGAACGTGATCCAGGGATGCCCGGTCTCGAACAGCATCGTCAGCATCTTGCGCCACAGATCCCTGGCTGGCATGCGCTTGTACAGCTTGATCTCGCCGCGCTCGACCTTGGCCTCGTAGGCCGTGTAGGCGGTCTCGAAGTCCTTGCCGAACTTGTCATGCAGGTCGGGGCAGGTGGAGGGAGAGAACAGCGTCCAGTCGCCACCGTCCATCACGCGCTTCATGAACAGATCCGGAATCCAGTTCGCGGTGTTCATGTCGTGGGTGCGGCGGCGATCGTCGCCGGTGTTCTTGCGCAGGTCGAGGAACTCCTCGATATCGAGGTGCCATGTTTCCAGGTAGGCACAGACCGCGCCCTTTCTCTTGCCGCCCTGGTTGACCGCCACTGCGGTGTCGTTGACGACCTTCAGGAAGGGGACGACGCCCTGGCTCTTGCCGTTGGTGCCTTTGATGTACGAGCCGAGTGCACGCACGTTGGTCCAGTCATTGCCCAGCCCGCCAGCGAACTTGGACAGCAGCGCGTTCTCCTTCAGCGCCTCGTAGATGCCGTCGAGGTCGTCGGCGACAGTCGTCAGGTAGCAGCTCGAAAGCTGCGACCGACGCGTGCCGCTGTTGAACAGCGTTGGCGTGCTCGACATGAAGTCGAAGCTCGACAGTACGTCGTAAAACTCGATCGCCCGCGCTTCGCGGTCGATCTCGTTCAGCGCCAGGCCCATCGCCACGCGCATGAAGAACGCCTGCGGCAACTCGATGCGCACCTCGTCGATGTGCAGGAAGTAGCGGTCGTACAGCGTCTGCAGGCCGAGGTAGTCGAACTGCAGATCGCGCTCGGCCTTCAACGCCGCGCCAAGCCGGGCCAGGTCGAACTGCATCAGCTTCTCGTCGAGCAGTTCGGCGGCCACGCCCTTCTTGATGAAGCCAGGGAAGTACTCGGCGTATCGCGTGGCCATCTCGCCCTGCGTCACCTCGTCGTTGAGGATCTCGCGACGGATCGTGTGCAACAGCAGGCGCGCGGTCGCGCGGGTGTAGGCCGGCTCCTTCTCGATCAACGTGCGCGCAGCGAGGATCGACGCCTTGTAGACCTCGTCGATCGGCACCCCGTCGTACAGGTTGCGCCGGGTCTCGGCGAGGATCGGCTCGGCCTTCACGTCGTCGCCCAGGTTGGCGCACGCGGACTCCACCAGCCCCTGCAATTTGGCATCGTCGAGCGGCACCCGTTGACCGCGGTCGGTGACGGTCAGCACCGTCGCTGCCGGTTTGGCCTGCGACTGTGCCTGCCTGGCGCGTTCCTGCGCCCGACGCTCCCGGTACAACACATAGGCCCGCGCGACTTCGTGGTGGCCACTGCGCATCAGCCCGAGCTCGACTTGGTCCTGCACGTCCTCGATGTGGAAGGTGCCGCCGCCCGGGCGCGAGCGCAGCAGCGCGCGCACGACCGCCTCGGTCAGGCCATCGACCGTTTCTCGCACGCTGGCCGAGGCCGCCCCCTGCGTTCCATGCACCGCCAGAAAGGCCTTCATCAGCGCCACCGCGACCTTGTTCGGCTCGAACGCCACGACCGCACCGTTGCGGCGAATGATCTGGTAGCCCTGGTAGGCCGAATTCGGGGTCGCTGCGCCGTGGGGCAGGACACCCGGGGCGATGGCAATAGCGGGGGCGGGAACGGGGACAGCTTGCATGAACGGGCCTTTGTGCTGGTGCGGTGGGCGGCACGTCGTCGGACGACGGCCGGAATGGTCAGGGCGGCCTGCGGCTCGGATGGCGACCAAGCGATGACGGGCCCGAGAGAGTCAGGAAAGAGCGGAAGCAGCGCGACCTGTCATGCCGGTCGCGGCATCAGAGGGCTGCTTGGATACGCGAGATCCGCCCGCGCGACGCGACCGGTTGATCCAGCGCATTGCCACCACCGATGCCGCCGACGAGCGAAGTCGAACGGACGACAGCAGAGTGCTTGAAGGCAGGAAAGGTTACCACGCTGGACACTATATCTGGGGTGTCCGAGATCATCAAGCCACTACCGCTAGCGTTCTTATCCGTGACTTCCCCGATGGCCGGTCAGCAGCGAGCCGGCTACGCGTGGCCGGCCCGCAATGGTTCGCGCCAGGCGACGCCAATCGAAGCCAGGGCCGGGATCGTGCTTGCGCCCAGGCGCGACGTGCTCGTGGCCGACCACCGTGTCGATCGGATAGCGTCGCGCCAACGCGCGCAGCAGGCGCACCAGCAGGGCGTATTGCGCCGCCTCGAACGGCTCCCCTTCGAGCCCTTCGATCTCGATGCCCAGCGAGAAGTCGTTGCAGTCGTCGCGGCCGTCCCAACACGACGCTCCGGCATGCCAGGCACGCGCGTCGCACGAAACGAACTGCAGCACGCGGCCGTCGCGCCGGATGAAGAAGTGCGCGGACACCCGCAGGCCGCGCAGACCTTCGAAATAGGGGTGCGCAGCGTGATCGAGGGCGTTGGTGAAGAGGCGCTCGACGCCATCGCCACCGTAGTGCCCCGGCGGCAGGCTGATGGAGTGCAACACGGCCAAAGTCACGCGTTCGCCGGGCGGCCGCGCGCCAAAATTGGGTGATGGCACCCACCGCGCGGAACGCCACCACCCGTCCTGCCAGACTGCTCGCCTCACTGCTGCGCCCTTCAGTCGCTTGCCGCGCTGCCCCACGCACCTTCACGCGCCCAGAGCGCCGACTCGCGGGCAGACGTGCTGGCCAGCGCGAACGCCGCCAGCTCAGTCGCCGCTTTCGCCACCGGCCACCACCACGCCCAGTCGCGCCATGCGGTAGCGCATCTGGCGCAGTGACAAGCCCAAGCTGGCGCCGGCCGCCGTGCGATTGAAACGGTGCCGTTCCAGCGCACGCGCCAGGATCTCGCGCTCGACCTCATCGAGGTAGGCCACCAGGTCGCTCGGCAGGCTGGGCGCAGCGATCGGCGGCGGGGCGGCCACCGCCTCGGCGATGCGCGCATCGAGCTCGGCGTCATCGGTCTGGACGCATACATCGTCGTCCAGGCCGAGATCGGCGCGGGCAATGACGTCACCACCCGACAGGGCCACCGCGCGGTGCAGCAAATTCTCCAGCTCGCGCACGTTGCCGGGGAAGGGGTAGTGCGACAGCAGGTCGAGGGCATCACGCGACAGTACCGGCGGCGGCGAGACACCGGCGTCGCGGGCGATGCGCTCCAGCAACGCGGCGCAGATCGGCCCCAGGTCGTCGACGCGCTCACGCAGTGGCGGCACACGGATCTGGATCACGTTCAGCCGGTAGAACAAGTCCTGGCGGAAGCGCCCCGCCTGCACTTCGGCGGCCACGTCCTTGTGGGTGGCGCTGAGGATGCGCACGTTGATCGGGGTTTCGGTGACGGCGCCGATCGGTCGAACCGACCGTTCCTGGATCACGCGCAGCAGCTTGCTCTGCATCGCCACCGGCAGGTCGCCAATCTCGTCGAGGAACAAGGTGCCGCCGTGCGCGGCCTGGAAGAAGCCGTCGCGGTCTTCGGCGGCGCCGGTAAACGAGCCCTTGCGATAACCGAAGAACTCGGCTTCGAGCAGGTGTTCGGGAATGGCGCCGCAATTGACGGCGATGAACGGCTGCCCGGCGCGCGGGCTGACGTCATGGATTGCGCGCGCGACCAATTCCTTGCCGGTGCCCGATTCGCCCTGCACCAACACCGGTGCCATGCTGCGCGCCACCTTCTCGATCAACGCACGTACCTGCTGCATCGCCACCGACTGGCCCGACAGCCGCCGCAGCGCGGGCGGTATCGCCTCGCCCGGCGACGGCGGCGCACCGCCGCGCATCAGGTCGGGCGGCGCGGGCCGCGACAGCTCGCGCGCCGCGGGCCGCGGCGCCGTCGCGCCGCCTGCGCTGGGCAGGCTCGATGGCACTACGGTCGGTGCGGTCTGCGGCGCCCGGCCCAACGCCGATGCGACCACGGCGCGGAACTGGCGCAGATCGACCGGCTTGGTCAGGTAGTCGTAGGCGCCGGCTTTCAGCGCCTCGACCGCATTCTCGGCCGACCCATAGGCCGTGATGACCAGCGCCTTCTCGCGGCGCCCGCCCTGTTCGAGCTTGACCAACAGATCCAGTCCGCTGCCGTCGGGCAGGCGCATGTCGGTGATCACGGCGCTGTAGGTCCGGTCCTTCAGGTGCAGCAACGCCTCCTCGACCGATCCAGCGGTCTCGACGTCGTAGCCCTCGCGCAGCAACGTCAACTCGTACAGCGTGCGCAAATCCGGTTCGTCGTCGACGACGAGCAGGCTGTAATGGGCGGGGGCAGTGGTGGTCATGGCAGCAGTCGGTCCTGGCTCGGCGTCGGCACGGTGGTGGCAACCAACCGCATCGTCACCACGAACTCATTGCGGTGTGCACTGCCGTCAGCGTGCTGCCAGTAGTCGATGCTGCCGCCGTAGCGTTCACACAGCTCGCGGCAAATATACAGGCCCAACCCGGTGCCGCGGCTTCGCGTCGAGAAGAAAGGCTCGAACAGATACGGCTCGACGTCGGGGGGGATCGGGTCGCCGTCGCTGGTCACTGACAACCGGGCCTGCGCGCCGCCCAGCGATTCGGCACGCAGCACGATCGCACCAGCGCGATCGCTGGCATGGCGGCGGGCGTTGTCGAGCAGGTTGACCAGCACGCGGCGCAAGTGCTCGGGATCGAACATCACCGGCGTCGGCTCGGTCGGCAGATCCACCTGCAAGCGGCTGCCGGCGCCAAGTGCGAAGTGGCCGGTGCGCGCCCAGTCGGCAACGATGCGCCCGATTTCCGCGCCGAGGTCGATGGCGCGCGGCGCGGCGTCGATGCCCGGCGCCACCTCCATCACGTCGTCGACGAGGCGTTTGAGGCGCTGGACATTGTCGTCCACCATGGCTGTCAACATCTGCTGCTCTGCGCCGACTGCCTCTTCGCGCAGCAGCGCGTTGGCCTGCGCGATCGCCGCCAGCGGATTGCGGATCTCATGGGCGATGCCGGCCGACACGCGGCCCATCGCAGCCAGCTTCTCCTGTCGGGTGCGCGCCTGCACGCTGCGCAGGTCTTCGACGAACAACACGCAGAACGCGTCGCCGCCGGGTGCGCCATCGACGGCACTGCCGAGGGCGTCGACGCCCTTGTCATTGCGCGGACGCGTGAAGCGCGCGCGCAGCCGAAGCGTGCGCATCATGCCGCTGCTGAAGTGCAAGGTCACATCGCTGCGCCCCTCGGGCCAGCGACCGCTGTCGAACGCTTGTTGCACGGCGCCGGCCAGTTCTGCCCATGCCGGCTCCTCCTGTAGGTGAAAGGGCGCTGCCCTGCCCAGCCCTTGCGGTGCCAGCAAGCGGCGCGCCGCCGGGTTGGCGGCCCGCACACGGGCGCGGCGGTCCACGACCAGCACGCCATCGACCATCTCCTCGATCACCAGCCGGTTGAGTTGTGCCTGCTGGCGCGCCAGCTCCAGACTGCCACGCGCAGCCTGCTCCTCGCGTGCCAGACGCACAGCGAGTTCACCGGTCAGCAGCGTGATGGCGAAGAAACCAATGCCCGCCAGACCAGCCGGCGCCATCGCGGCGGTCAGATCGCCGGCGTTGAGGCCGCTGCGCCAGGCCGCGACGAGAAGCATCAGCGACACTGCCGCGGCCGTGGCCAATGCCGGCACCCGCGCCGTCAATACACCGCCCATCAGCACCGGCAGCACCAGCAATGCGACGTAGTTGAACGTTGTGCCGGGGTCGAGCGCGTGCAGGGTCGAGAAGGTCAGCAAGTCGAAGCCGATCGTTGCCAGCCACTGGCGGCGGGTCAGCCTGGTCTGCGTGCGTACGCCGCCGCGAAATCGCGGCAGCACCCACAGCGTCAGCGCCTGCGCAGCGTAGAAGACGCACACCGTGAGTGCGGTCGCCGCTCGCACGCCGAGCAGGCTGCCGACGATCTGCGTCAGCAGCAGCGCCGCGCCCAGCACCGCACGCGCGCCAACGAAGATGCGGTACAGCCGCTCGAACGTGCTGCTGCCCGCCGAGACGATGCGACGCGCTTCGCGCGACAGAAAGCGGCTGTCGCCAGGCTGCGAGTTGTCACCCCAGCCGGGCACGAAACGCGCCTGCTGGTGGTGTTCGCCGAGGCCGGATTCGGCGTCTCGGCCTTCGCCGCCGGCGCCGCGGCTGTCAGCCAGCGATTCCCTGGCCATCGCGGCCGACCTCGGCGGTTCGCGCGGGGTGCGACGCCGGTCGCCGCGACGGCGCTCCGGCGCAGTCGAGGCCGTGCGGTCGTTCATGGGCGCCTCAACAGGGCAGGCGGGCGCATCGGCGCTTCACGGTGCCGACGGCCCGGCATCGCGATGCGCGGCGCTGCAGTAGCTGCGGCCATGGGCCAGCAGGGCCTCGCTGGCAGGCAGGTGCACGCCGCAGTGCGCGCAGGCGACCATGCCCTCGAGCGGCGGCGATGCACGCGTCGAAGCGCCTTGATCACGCCCACGCCGCCTGCCGGCGCGGCCGAACAGCAGCCACCCCAGCAAGGCCAAAGCCAGCACGACGACCAGCAGCTTCATTGCATGCCCCTCAGCCGCCGCGGTGCAGGATCACTTCGAGCACGAAGCGTGAGCCGACGTAGGCCAGCAGCAGCAGCACCGCACCGGCATAGACCCACCGCGTGGCTTGGCGACCGCGCCAGCCGCGCACGTGGCGGCCGCCGATCAGCATCGCGAAGGTGGCCCAGCCCAGCAGCGCAAACACGGTCTTGTGCGGTTCCCAGCGGCCAGGCGCCATCAGCGCGCCGAGCAACAGTGCCGTGGTCAACACGACGAACCCGACCTCGACGAAGCGAAATGTCAGGCGCTCGAGTTGCAGCAGCGGCAGCGTGCCGGGTGCGGCCGCAGGCTGCGGCGCGCGGCTGCGCAGGCGGCGCTCGGCGGTGTCGAGCAGCCATGCGTGCAGCACCGCGACGGCGAGCAGCCCATAGGACACCACGCCGAGCAACCAATGCAGGGGCAGCCAGGCCGAGCCGGCGTGCGGCCGCGACTCACCGGGGAACACCGCGGCCAGCAACACCACTGCAGCACCGGCCAACGCCAGCACGCGCCGCACCCCCGGCAGCGGCAGCAGGCGGGTCTCGACGCTGTGGACCACGAGCACGATCCAGACCGTGGCCGACAACGCGGGCGCAAAGCCGAAACGTGCTCCGGGCGTGGCAGCGCCGACACCGAGGATGTCCACCGCCAGCGTCACGGCGTGTGCCAGCCAGCCGAGCGCCAGCGCCGCCTCGGGCCAGCGCGCGCGGGAGGCCAGCGGCCAAGCCGCGGCGGCATAGCCGGCCATCGCCACGAGGCCGGCAATCCAGGCCAGCGTCAGCTCCATCGCGCTGTGAGGACGCAAAGCTAAACTCATGCGCTCAGTGTACTTTCGGCTGCTGCCGCCCTCGATGGCCTCGACCCTGTCCGATCGCCTGTCCCGCCTGGTGAAGACCATGCGCGGCCAAGCCCGCATCACCGACAGCAATGTCGCCGACATGCTGCGCGAGGTGCGCATGGCCCTGCTCGAAGCCGATGTGGCGCTGCCGGTGGTGCGCGATTTCATCGCCCGCGTCAAGGACAAGGCGCTGGGGCAGGAGGTCGCGGGCTCGCTCAATCCCGGCCAGGCGCTGGTCGGGATCGTGCACAGGGAGCTGGCCGCGCACGATGGGCGGGTGGGATGACGACGATGCCCGCAAGGGCACCGTGGCCGAGCTCAACCTCGCGACGCAGCCGCCTGCCGTGATCCTGATGGCCGGCCTGCAAGGCGCGGGCAAGACGACTACGACGGCCAAGCTGGCCAAGCACCTGATCGACAAGCGCAAGAAGAAGGTGCTGACGGTCTCGGCCGACGTCTACCGGCCGGCCGCCATCGAACAGCTGAAGACCGTCACACGTCAGGCCGGGGCCGAGTGGTTCGCGTCGACGCCGGACCAGCAGCCGCGCGCCATCGCGCTGGCCGCGCTCGACCACGCCAAGCGCCATTACTTCGACGTCCTGCTGGTCGACACCGCCGGCCGGTTGGCGATCGACGAGGCGATGATGGCCGAGATCCGCGAGCTTGCATGCGGTGCTGAATCCGGTCGAGACGCTGTTCGTCGTCGACGCGATGCAGGGCCAGGACGCGGTCAACACGGCCAAGGCGTTCAAGGATGCGCTGCCACTGACCGGCGTGGTGCTGACCAAACTCGACGGCGATTCGCGCGGTGGCGCGGCGCTGTCGGTGCGGCAGATCACCGGGGCACCGATCAAGTTCGCCGGCGTGTCGGAGAAGATCGACGGGCTGGAGGTGTTCGACGCCGAGCGCCATGCCGGGCGCGTGCTCGGCATGGGCGACATCGTGGCGCTGGTCGAGGAGGTGCAAAAGGGTGTCGATCTCGAGGCGGCGCAGAGGCTCGCCGACAAAGGTCAAGAGCGGCGACGGCTTCGACCTCAACGACTTCCTGTCGCAGATCTCGCAGATGAAGAAGATGGGCGGTCTGTCGTCCCTGATGGACAAGCTGCCCAGCCAGTTGACCGCCAAAGCCGGCAAGCTCGGGGTCGGCCGACATGGACCGCGCCGAGCGCGACGTTCGCCGCATGGAAGGCATCATCTGCTCGATGACCGCACTGGAGCGGCGCAAGCCCGAGCTGATCAAGGCCACCCGCAAGCGCCGCATCGCTGCCGGCGCCGGCGTCCAGGTGCAGGAAGTCAACCGCCTGCTCAACCAGTTCGAGCAAATGCAGGGCGATGATGAAGAAGATGAAGGGCGGCGGCCTGATGAAGATGATGAAGCGCATGGGCGGCCCCGGTGGCGGCCGAAGGGATGTTCGGTTGAGGCCGGCCAACGCGGCAGAGCGGATCGATAATCTTCTTTTGGGGATGGTCGCGCCGGCGTCGCGGCGTATCTAAGGTCTGGTCTTCTCGCATCGATTGTTCTCAGCGAAAACGCTCAACATGTCGATTGAAGTCATCCTGATCGTCGCGGTTGCCGTGCTGGCGGCCGCGGCGGCTTTCTGCTGTTACCTGCCGCGGCCGCGGGCGCGGCAACGACGCCGAGGTGGCGCAGCGCGAGCGCGACAACCTCGACACCGTGGCGGCCTGGCCGCCCGAGGTCACGCGGCTGCTGAGCGGGCGGCGAGCGTGCGGCACACGAGGTGCTGGTCAAGGCCTTGCCGGAGTGCATGATCTTCTCGCAGGTGCCACTGGCGCGATTCATCCGCGTGCCGCGCCGCCACTCCTATGCCGAGTGGCTGACCCGCGTCGGCCACCTGAGCGTGGACTTCCTGATCTGCGACCGCGCGTCGCTGGTGATCGGCGCCGTGGCGCTGCAGACCAGCCAGGACAGCGAGCGCGCCGAGCGCCGGCGTGCCCGCATGACCGCGCGTGCTGAAGGCGGCGGGCGATCAAGGTCTTCGTCTGGCGCGACCACAGCGATCCCGACAGTCGAAGCTGCGCGCGATCAGATCGTCGCAGCGGACCGGTGTGCCGATCGGCAGCGCAGACGACGGCAAGTGAAGGGAGCGCGGAGCCGTCACAGCGACCAACCGCGCCAGGCGCAGCAAGATTCCGGTGGCCGAGGTGGTGGCCGAAGTGCACGCCGACGAGCACGCGGTCGCGAGCCGCCCTCGTCGACCTGGTTCGACGATCTCGACAGCGGCCCGACACCGCTGGATCCGGCGCGAAAGCGCGCCGGTGCATAGGCGACAGCCTTCAGTCGAGCAACGCCTGCGCGAACTCGCGCGCGTCGAAGGTTTCCAGGTCTTCG
Source organism: uncultured beta proteobacterium (assembly GCA_963840805.1). Taxonomy (GTDB): domain Bacteria; phylum Pseudomonadota; class Gammaproteobacteria; order Burkholderiales; family Burkholderiaceae_C; genus CADEEN01. Next base: position 652,846 of record CAWJAJ010000017.1, read on the forward strand.
AGCTTCTCGCCGACGCCGATGAAGTAGACCGGAACGGCACCCCCCGGGCGCTCGCGGGCCCACAGGGCAATGGCCGCCAGCACGCCGCCCTTGGCGGTGCCGTCGAGCTTGGTGATCACCAGGCCGGTCAACTGCAGCGCTTCATCGAAGGCCTTGACTTGTGCCAGCGCGTTCTGGCCGGTGTTGCCATCGACGACCAGCAGCACCTCGTGCGGCGCACCTCCTTGCGCCTTGGCGATGGTGCGCTTGATCTTCTTCAGCTCCTCCATCAGGTGCAACTGCGTCGGCAGGCGCCCAGCGGTGTCGGCGATGACCACATCGCAGCCTCTCGCACGGCCGGCCGTCACCGCGTCGAACGTCACCGAGGCCGGGTCGCCGCCTTCCTGGCTGATGATCTCGACCTGGTTGCGTCCGGCCCACGCAGCCAGCTGCTCCCGGGCCGCCGCGCGAAACGTGTCGGCCGCGGCCAGCAGCACTTTTTGATTCGCGCTCGGCCAGGTGGTGCGTGAGCTTGCCGATGCTGGTGGTCTTGCCGGCACCGTTGACGCCGACGACCATCATCACGGTCGGCGCGGTCGCCTCGAGTTGCAGCGGGCTTTGCAGCGGCGCCAGCAATTCGGCCAGCGCGTCGGCCAACAGCGACTTCACCGCAGACGGATCGGCGGCCTGCTGCGCCCTTACCCGGCGCTTCAGGTCGGCGAGCAGGAATTCGGTCGCCTTGACGCCGGCATCGGCCATCAGCAGCGCGGCCTCGAGTTCTTCGTACAGTGCCTCATCGATGCGCGTGCCGGTGAAGACCTGCGCAATGCTCGAACCGGTCTTGCGCAGCCCGGCGCGCAGCCGATCGAACCACGGCGAGCGCCCCGATGGCGCAGCAGCGTCCGGCGTGGTGGGGGCAACCGGTGCGGCCGCGGCGACGGGCTCGGCGGCCGCCTTCTTCTTGAAGAAACTGAACATCAAAGGGAGCAGCGCCAGCGCTCCGGGTCCCGTTCGTCCGGGACCGACCCGGATCGCTATAATCACAGGCTCAGGCGCTTTAGCTCAGTCGGTTAGAGCGACGGAATCATAATCCGCAGGTCCGGGGTTCGAATCCCTGAAGCGCCACCACAAATGCACGGCCCGAGCCCTCCTGCTGGGGCTGTTTTTCTTTGCGGCGGGTTATCGTCGACCCGTTTCCACAGCCACTGGATTCACACCATGCAACGCTGTGTCATCGCCCTCCTGCTCGCCCTGGCTGTCGCGCTGCCGGCTCACGCTCAACGCCTGTTTCAAGCCACCGCCTTGCGCGGTGAACTCGTCGTGACCCAGCCGCCCGAGGTGCTGCTCAACGGCAAGCCGGCCCGGCTGGCGCCGGGCGCACGCATTCGCGACGCGCTGAACATGATCCAGTTGTCGGGCTCGCTGCTGGGCCAGCGACTGACGGTGAATTACACGCTCGACCCGACGGGATTGGTGCGTGATGCATGGATCCTCACCGAAGCCGAACGGGCCAGGTCGCCGTGGCCGACGACGCCCGAGCAAGCCCAGAGTTGGGTCTTCGATTCGACGCAGCAGACCTGGAGCAAGCCGTGAGCGGCAACCGCAGGAAGGTCTTCATCAAGACCTTCGGCTGCCAGATGAACGAGTACGACTCGGACAAGATGGCCGACGTGCTGCGGGCGGCAGACGGCTATGAGCCGACCACCGACGTCGAAGAAGCGGACCTGGTGCTCTTCAACACCTGCTCGGTGCGCGAAAAGGCACAAGAGAAAGTCTTCTCCGACCTTGGCCGGGTCAAGCACCTGAAGAGCAAAGGCGTGCTGATCGGCGTCGGCGGCTGCGTGGCCAGCCAGGAAGGCGCAGCCATCATCGAGCGGGCGCCCTACGTCGACATGGTGTTCGGCCCGCAGACGCTGCATCGCCTGCCGCAGATGATCGCGGCGCGCCAGGCGCAAAACCGGCCGCAGGTCGATATCAGTTTTCCCGAAGTCGAGAAGTTCGATCACCTGCCGGCAGCGCGTGTCGACGGGCCTTGCGCCTTCGTCTCGATCATGGAAGGCTGTTCGAAGTACTGCTCCTATTGCGTGGTGCCCTACACCCGCGGCGAGGAGGTCAGCCGGGCGTTCGACGACGTGCTGGCCGAGGTGGCGGGCCTCGCCGATCGCGGCGTCAGGGAAGTGACGCTGCTGGGCCAGAACGTCAATGCCTACCGCGGCGCGATGGGCGCAACCGCCGAGATCGCCGACTTCGCGTTGCTGCTCGAGTACGTGCACGAGATCCCGGGCATCGAGCGCATCCGTTACACCACCAGCCACCCAAACGAGTTCACCGAGCGGCTGGTGGCGGCCCATGGCCGCCTGCCCAAACTGGTCAACCACCTGCACCTGCCGGTGCAGCACGGCAGCGACCGCATCCTGGCGGCGATGAAGCGTGGCTACACGGTCATGGAGTACAAGAGCACGGTGCGCAAACTTCGCGCCGTGCGCCCGGCGCTCAGCCTGTCGAGCGACTTCATCGTCGGCTTTCCCGGCGAGAGCGACGATGACTTCTCCCGGCTGATGAAGCTGATCGACGACATCGGCTTCGACAACTCGTTCAGCTTCATCTTCAGCCCGCGCCCCGGCACACCGGCCGCCGCATTGCCCGACGACACGCCGCACGCCGTCAAGCTTGAACGATTGCAGCTGCTGCAATCACGCATCGAAGCTCAGGCGCGCGCAATCAGCAGCACGCGCGTCGGATCGGTACAGCGCGTGTTGGTCGAAGGCCCGTCGCGCAAGGACGCCAGCGAATTGATGGGTCGTACCGAATGCAACCGCATCGTCAATTTCAAGGGCCCGACGCGGCTGGTCGGTCAGTTGGTCGACCTGACCGTGACGGCAGCCTTTCCACATTCACTGCGTGGCGAGTTGCCGGTGCGCGAAGCGGCCTGAGCGCAGCCTCAGCGGCGCGCGAACCCGACCCACCACAACGCCAGTGCACTGGCCACGACGAGCACGCCATAGGTGGCCATCTTGCCGTCGCGACCGAACACCACCAACCCTGCCACCAGTGACGCCACGCCGGCTGCGGCGGCCCACGATGCCATGCGGTGCCACGAGACGGGAGCCAACTCGTGCCGCCACGCTAATTTGGCCAATGCGGTCGCCACCAGCGCCACGCCAAAGGCGGGGCCGACAAAATTGAGCAGGTGCCACAGAGCGTCGAGGGGGCCCATCGTCTGGAGTGGGAGTGGGAGTGGGAGTGGGGAGTGGTCGGTCAGCCGACAAATTTTATAATTCATCCATGAGCGTATTTGCCCTCGGGCTGAACCATACGACGGCGCCCCTGGATGTGCGCGGCCGTTTTGCGTTCGCGCCCGGGCAATTGCCCGCCGCACTGCAGAGCCTGCGCCAGCGGCTGGAGCGTGCCGCACCCGAGGCGGCGTTGCTGTCAACGTGCAACCGCACGGAGTTGTATGTGGCTGGGCACGGCGTGCCCGCGACCGATCTGGTGCAACCGACGCTCGATTGGCTGGCTGCGCAGGGCGGCGTCGGCGTCACTCAGCTCAGTGCGCACACTTACGTCGCCGAGAACCGCGCCGCGGCGCGCCATGCTTTTCGAGTGGCCTCCGGCCTGGACTCGATGGTGCTCGGAGAACCGCAGATCCTCGGCCAGATGAAACAGGCGGTGCGCGAGGCCGATGAGGCCGGCACGCTCGGCGCCACGTTGCACCAATTGTTCCAGCGCTCGTTTGCCGTCGCCAAGGAAGTGCGAACCAGCACCGACATCGGCGTGCACTCGGTGAGCATGGCTGCGGCGGCAGTGCGGCTGGCGGCGCAGTTGTTCGAAGATCTGCGTGAGCAGCGTGTCCTGTTTGTCGGTGCCGGCGAGATGATCGAATTGGTGGCCACACATTTCGCCGCACGCGAACCCAAGGCCATCGCATTGGCCAACCGCACGTTGGAGCGCGGCGAATCGCTGGCCGCGCGTTTCGGTGGCCAGGCCCTGCGGCTGGCCGAGCTGCCCGAGCGCCTGCATGAATTCGACATCGTCGTATCGTGCACCGCGAGTTCGCTGCCGATCATCGGCCTGGGTGCCGTCGAGCGGGCATTGAAAGTGCGCCGCCGTCGGCCGATGTTCATGGTCGATCTGGCGGTCCCGCGCGACATCGAGCCCGAGGTGGCGCAACTGGGCGACGTGTACCTGTACACCGTCGACGACCTGTCGGCGCTGGTGCAGACGGCGGGCGAGAAGCGTCAAGCCGCGGTCGAGCAGGCCGAAGCGATCATCGACGCGGGCGTACAGAGCTTCGCGCATTGGCTCGATCAGCGCGCTGCCGTGCCCCTGATCCAAGCCCTCAACCGGCAGGCCGACGACTGGCGTGCCACTGAACTGGCCCGCGCGCGCAGGCTGTTGGCGCGGGGCGATGACACCGACGCGGTGCTGGAGATGCTCGCCCGTGGCCTGACGCAGAAGATGCTGCACGGCGCCCTGGCCGAGTTGAACGCCGCCGATGCATCGCAGCGGGAACAGGTCGCGCAGGCCGTGACGCGCATGTTCCTGCGCCAGACGCCGCGCACGCCGCACACGCCCGACAGCGACGATCGTCGCCCCGACACGCAGTACTAGCGCCGCGGCCATGCCCGCGCGCCGGCGCCGCTCGCGCCGAAGTCCTCGTACTTGCTCCGACCCCGATGAAAGACTCGTTGCGCCAACAGTTCGAACGCCTGGCCATGCGCCTGACGGAACTCGACGCCCGCCTGGCCGATCCCCAGATCGGCGCCGAAATGAAGCGCTACCGGGCGCTCGCCCGCGAGCAGGCCGAGGTGAGTGACCTCGTCGCTCTGTTCCAGCGGTATCAGGGTCGCGAACGTGACCTGGCCACCGCGCGAGAAATGCTGCTCGACGACAGCGATGCCGCGATGACGGCGATGGCGCGTGAAGAGGCCGTCGCTGCGGAGACCGACCTGACCGAGCTGCACGCCAAGTTGCAGACGGCGCTGCTGCCGCGCGACCCGGATGACGCGCGCAACGCCTTCATCGAGATCCGCGCCGGCACCGGAGGTGACGAGTCCGCGCTCTTTGCCGGCGACCTGGCGCGCATGTATCTGCGCTGGTGCGAACGGCAGGGCCTGGCCACGGAGATCATCAGCGAGAGCGCCGCGGAGCTCGGCGGCTACAAGGAAGTGGTGATTCACGTGACCGGCTTGCTAGTGTATGGGCGGATGCGTTTCGAATCCGGCGGCCACCGCGTGCAGCGTGTGCCCGCCACCGAGAGCCAGGGCCGCATTCACACCAGCGCCTGCACCGTGGCGGTGATGCCCGAAGCCGACGAAGCCGACGAGGTACAGCTCAATCCGGCCGAACTGCGCATCGACACCTTTCGCGCCAGCGGCGCCGGCGGGCAGCATGTCAACAAGACCGACAGTGCGATCCGCATTACGCACTTGCCGACCGGCTTGGTGGCCGAGTGCCAGGATGACCGCTCGCAGCACCGCAACAAGGCCAAGGCGATGGCCGTGCTGGTCGCGCGGCTGCGCGACAAGGAACGCATCGAGCGGCAGACGCAGGAGGCCGCGACTCGCAAGGGCCTGGTCGGCAGCGGCGACCGCAGTGACCGCATCCGCACCTACAACTTCCCGCAGGGCCGCCTGACGGACCACCGCATCAACCTGACGCTGTACAAGCTCGGGGCGGTGATGGACGGCGATCTCGACGAAGTGATCGCGGCGTTGCAGGCCGCGCGCGCGGCCGAGCAGCTGGCGGCGCTGGAAAGCGGTAGTGGCGGTGAACGCTCCTGAGGTGGCCACCGTGGCGCAGGCGCTGGCCCGTGCCCGGGCGCTGGGCGTCGCGCGGCTCGATGCCCAGTTGCTGCTCGCACACCTGGTCGGTCGCCCGCGCACGTGGTTGCTGGCGCACGGCGGCGCGCCGCTGGCCGACGCCGATGCGCGCGCGCTCACGGGCTTGCTTGCCCGCCGCGCGTCCGGCGAGCCGTTGGCCTACCTGATCGGCGAGCGCGAGTTTCATGGCCTGGTGCTGCACGTGACGCCCGATGTGCTGGTACCGCGGCCCGACACCGAGACTCTGGTCGACTGGGCCCTCGAACTCCTGTCCGGGCCGCTGGCGGGAACCGACGCCCCCTGCGTCGTCGACCTGGGCACGGGCAGCGGCGCAATCGCGCTGGCTCTCAAGCATGCCTGCCCGCGTGCGCGGATGCAGGCGACCGACGCCAGCGCCGCTGCGTTGGCGGTTGCGAGGCGCAATGGCCGGCGGTTGCAGCTGCCGGTCGGCTGGCACATGGGGGACTGGTGGCATGCGTTGCCGGCGGCCTCGGTACCCCGCGTGCACCTGGCCGTTGCAAACCCGCCCTATATCGCGCCGGGCGATCCCCATCTCGCCAGCTTGCGGCACGAGCCTCTCTCGGCGCTGGTGGCACAAGACGATGCGGGGGACGGCCTGGCTGCCATCGAACGCGTGGTGGCCGATGCTCCCGCCCGCCTGCATGCGGGTGGCTGGCTGCTGATCGAGCACGGGTTCGAGCAAGCGCCCGCCGTGAGCGAGCGCATGCTTCGGCGCGGATTCTCCTCGGTCACCACGCGTGCAGACCTGGCTGGCCGGCCACGCATCAGCGGCGGCCGCTGGTGCGATGCGCCAGGTCAGTGACGCGTCGCGGCAACACCCCTTCAACCGACCCTCAAACGCGGCATTCCTGCGCACCTGCGACAACCCACAACGGCTCGCGTCCGGCGTAGCATGAAGTTCCGGAGGTCGTGCATGGCACGGCCACTGCCACGCGATGGGACGGTCGTCCGGAGCCGACCCGAGGAGTCCGCGATGAGCACGACGAAGGTTTCCTTGTGGGGTTCGTTGGCCTGTCTGGTGCTGGCCACAGTCCTCGCGCCAGCGCAGGCGCAATCCGGCCTGCGCATCGGCCAGGACCCAGGCGCGCAGCAGGCTGCCTGGCCGCGTTGGCAGGCCCGCATTGGCTTGTCGACCAGCAGCGCCAACGTGGCGGATGCCAGCGCACCGTGGCAGGTCAACGCTGGTCAACTGCTTGGGGATTACTACTGGGCCGGTACGCGTTTGGGCGGGTCCGGCAGCATCGGCGGCTTTCGCGCCACCAGCGGCCTGCTGCTCGGGCAGCGCTCGCTGGCGCTCGGCACACCGGTTTTGACCTCGGGACAGGGGGCCAGCCTGACCCTTTCGCGCAGTTTGCGCCCAACGCCCCCGGCCCTCGGCGAGGGAGCCCACGAGACATGGTCCGCCGCTCCGTACATTGGCGTCGGCTACAGCGGTATGTCGCTGCGCGGCGGCTGGGGCTTCACCGCCGATGTCGGGGTGGCCATGGATGCCGGTGGTCTGCGCACGCGGCGCGATGGTGCACTCAGTCCGCAGGGGCTGGACGATCTGCTGCGAGAGTTGCGGCTGCGGCCGGTGCTTCAGGTGGGCGCGTCCTACGCATTCTGATCCTCGGCGCGGCGCAAAGGCCGCAAACGACGCGGATTCACCCTGCCCGCCGGTGTCGCCTCGGGATTGCCGTATAACCACGGCTTTCCCAGACCGCCACCAGCGCACCGACCATGACCGACGCTCAACAACGCATCGCCGATATCGTCCAGCAGAACCGCGTGGTGCTCTTCATGAAGGGCACGGCGCAATTCCCGATGTGCGGTTTCTCCGGCCGCGCGATTCAGATCCTCAAGGCCTGCGGTGTGAATGATCTGAAGACGGTCAATGTGCTCGAGGACGAGGCGATACGCCAGGGCATCAAGGACTTCGCCAACTGGCCGACGATCCCCCAGCTCTACGTCAACGGTGAATTCGTCGGCGGCTCGGACATCATGATGGAGATGTACCAGGCGGGCGAGTTGCAGCAGGTGTTGGCCGCACAGTGAGGCGCACGCCGTGCCGGTTGGTGGTCGGCGTCACCGGCGCCAGCGGCGCGATCTACGGGGTTCGCTTGCTCGAGCGGGCGCGCACGCTGGGCATCGAGACGCACCTGGTGGCGACGCCAGCCGGTGTGTTGAGCGTGCACCACGAATTGGCGTTGGACCGCGGCGGGCTGGAAGCCCTCGCCAGCCATACCTATGCACCTGGGGACATTGGCGCCTGCATCGCCAGCGGCAGCTTCGACGCAGCGGCGATGGTGGTGGCGCCTTGCTCGATGAAGACGCTGGCGGCGATCGCCCATGGCTTCGGTGACAACCTGCTGACCCGCGCGGCGGACGTGACGCTCAAGGAACGGCGGCGACTGGTCTTGATGGTTCGCGAAACGCCATTCAACCTGGCGCACCTGCGCAACATGGTCGCTGCGACCGAGATGGGTGCGGTCATTTTCCCGCCGTTGCCGGCTTTCTACCATCGACCCGCGACCATCGATGCGCTGGTCGCCGAAAGCGTCGAACGGGTGCTGACGCTGTTGGGCATCGACGCGGCGTCGCCGCAGGTGTGGCCAGGCCTGTAGCCACTACGGCAGCAGCCATTGCCGCCGCAACGCGAAGACCGCATTCGGGTACTCCGGCCGGCCACGGCTGCCGTTGTAGCGGCCGAGCGCCATGAAGAGGTCGCCGCGTTCCCGGTCGAGGTAGTGGCGCAGGATGACACACCCGAAGCGCAGGTTGGTCTGCATGTGGAACAGCTTGGCGGCGTCGCCGTCACCGATCAGGCGGGCCCAGAACGGCATGATCTGCATGTAGCCCCGCGCGCCGACCGGACTGATGGCGTACTTTCGAAACCCGCTCTCGACCTGTATCAGCCCGAGCACCAGCGCCGGCTCCAGCCCGGCTCGCTTCGCTTCGTACCATAGCGTCTCGAGGAATTCGATGCGGGTGCGTGACTCGCTCTTGCGCCGCTTCAATCGCTCGCTAGTCGCACCGAGCCAGCGCAGGTAGACCAGCCGCTCCTCGATCTCCGGGAAACTGGGCCGCGGCGGTGCATCGGCCGCGATCGCGGCCGCCAGCGCCGAGCGCACCGCGTCGGCCAGTGGCTCCTCGACCTGTGCGCCGGCCACCGACGGCTGGGGCACCAAGCAGGCTGTGGCCGCGACAAGCACGGCACGCCGGCTGCTCAGGCAAACACCGGCGCGTGCGGCCGCCATGCACTGAATCTGGCCAGCACGGCATCGACCGCCATCGGCGTGGAGGCCGCATCGCGCCGGCCTTGGTATTCGATGGTGCCTTCCTTCAGGCCGCGCTCGGAAATGACCACGCGGTACGGTACACCGATCAGTTCCCAATCGGCGAACATCGCGCCGGGTCGCTCGCCGCGGTCGTCGAGCATGACGTCGACGCCGAGGCGGCCGAGTTGCTCGTGCAGCGTGTCGGCCTGTGTGCGCACCGCCGCACTGCGGTCGTAGCCGATCGGGCAGAGAACGAGCGTGAACGGCGCCATCGCGTCGGGCCAGATGATGCCGCGTGCGTCGTGGTTCTGTTCGATCGCCGCGCCCAGGATGCGGGTCACACCGATGCCGTAGCAGCCCATCTCGAACGGGCGGGGCTTGCCGGTCTCGTCGAGGTAGGTCGCGTTCATCGCAGCGCTGTACTTGGTGCCCAGGTAGAACACGTGGCCCACTTCGATGCCGCGCTGGATCGCGAGCACACCTTGACCATCGGGCGAAGGATCGCCAGCAACGACATTGCGGATGTCGGCGACCAGGTCGGGTTCAGGCAGGTCGCGGCCCCAATTGACGCCGGTGTAGTGGAAGTCGGGCTCGTTGGCGCCGCAGATGAAATCGCTCATCTGCGCGACGGTCCGGTCGGCGATGACCTTGATCGGCTTGCGCGTGCCGATCGCTCCCAGGTAGCCCGGCTTGCAGCCGAAATGGTCCTCGATTTCGGCCACGGTGGCGAAGCGAAACCCCGACTTCAGCCCGGGCAACTTGCCGGCCTTGACTTCATTGAGCGCGTGGTCCCCGCGCACCAGCAACAGCCACAGCGTGGTTCTGACCGGGTCGTCGACCTCGTTGCGCTCGTCGGTAGCCAATACCAGCGACTTCACTGTCGTGTCCAGCGGCACGCCCAGCAGCGTGGCCACGTCTTCGCACGTGCTCTTGCCGGGCGTTGGCGTCTTGCGCAAAGCCTGCGTCGCCGCTGCGCGCGGCGCCTGCGGTGCCATCGCCTCGGCGAGCTCGATGTTGGCCGCGTAGTCCGATTTCGGACAGTAGACGATCGCGTCCTCGCCGGTGTCGGCGATGACCTGGAATTCCTGCGAAAGATCGCCGCCGATCGCACCACTGTCGGCCGCCACCGCGCGATAGCGCAAACCGAATCGGTCGAAGATCGCCCCATACGCCTTGAGCATCACCTCGTAGCTCTTGGCAGCGGCCGCGGCATCGCGATCGAATGAGTAGGCATCCTTCATCGTGAATTCGCGCCCGCGCATCAGCCCGAACCGCGGCCGCCGTTCGTCGCGGAACTTGGTCTGGATGTGATAGAAGTTCTTTGGCAGTTGCTTGTAGCTGCGCAACTCCTGGCGCGCGATGTCGGTGATGACCTCTTCGCTGGTTGGCTGGATCACGAAGTCGCGGTCATGGCGGTCCTTGACGCGCATTAGCTCCGGGCCCATTTGCTGGAAGCGCCCTGATTCCTGCCACAGCTCGGCGGGTTGCACCACCGGCATCAACAACTCGACCGCGCCAGCCCGGTTCATCTCTTCGCGAATGATCGCCTCGACCTTGCGGATCACCCGCAGGCCCATCGGCATGTAGTTGTAGATGCCAGCACCCAGACGCTTGATCAGCCCGGCGCGCAGCATGAGCTGGTGGCTCACGACTTCGGCGTCGGCGGGGGCTTCTTTCAGCGTGGCGATGAAGAACTGCGAAGCTTTCATGGGGCTCGTGCGGGGGTTCGCTCGGGCCGCAGCACGGCGCTGAACCGACGCTTGCATCGGATGCGGGAAACCGAGGGTTCGCGCGCCGCACCGGGCCGGTGCAATAATGAAATCAGTCAATAAATCGAGGTTTGATTATGCTCGACCGTGAAGGCTTCAGGCCCAACGTCGGCATCGTCCTGCTCAACACGCGCAACCAGGTGTTCTGGGGTAAACGGCTGCGCACCCACTCGTGGCAGTTCCCCCAAGGCGGCATCAAGCACGGCGAGTCGCCAGAGCAGGCCATGTTCCGCGAATTGCACGAGGAGGTCGGGCTGTTGCCCGAACACGTGCAGATCATTGCGCGCACACGTGACTGGCTGCGCTATGAGGTGCCCGACCACTACATCCGCCGTGACGCGCGCGGGCATTACAAGGGACAGAAGCAGATCTGGTTCCTGCTTCGCCTGATCGGCCGCGACAATGACATGAACCTGCGCGCCACTGATCATCCCGAATTCGACGCTTGGCGATGGAACGACTACTGGGTGCCGCTCGACGTGGTAATCGAGTTCAAGCGCGACGTCTACCAGATGGCCCTGACCGAACTGGCGCGATTCCTGCCACGGACCGCGCACCACAACCGCTACCTGCGCTCGGGCATGCGCGGTCACTGGCGCGACGACGCCGCGCCACCCGACAGCGCCGGCAGCAGCATCGAGCCCGCCATCAAGTAGGCCCGAAGCGTGCCGGCTGTCAGGCGGACAGCACCAGGTTGTCGCGATGGATCAGCTCAGCTTCGCCAGCGTAGCCGAGCGTGGGGCTGATCTGCGACGATGGCTTGCGCGCGATCAGCCGGGTCTCTGCCGCGGAGTAGTTGGCCAGTCCGCGCGCCACCTCGGTGCCCTGCATCGAGCGCACCGCAATCACGTCGCCGCGGGCGAAGTCACCGTCGACCTCGACCACCCCGATCGGCAACAGGCTCTTGCCTTCGGCACGTAACTTCTGTGTCGCGCCGGCGTCGATGGTGACCGAGCCGCGCAACTGCAGGTGGTCGGCCATCCACTGCTTGCGTGCGGCGAGCTTGGGCGTTGCCGCAAGCAGCGCGGTTCCGAGCGCCTCACCGCCCGCCAGGCGCAGCAGCACATCCGGCTCGCGGCCCCAGGCAATCACCGTGCTGGCTCCACTGCCGGCGGCGCGCTTCGCAGCCAGCACCTTGGTGATCATGCCGCCGCGGCCGATGGAGGATCCGGCGCCCCCGGCCATGCGTTCGAGAGCTGGATCCCCCGCAGCGGCCACGTCAATGAAGCGTGCCGCCGGATCCTCGCGTGGATCGGTGGCGTACAACCCCCGCTGGTCGGTGAGGATCACCAGCGCATCGGCATCGACCAGATTGGCGACCAATGCCCCCAGCGTATCGTTGTCGCCGAACTTGATCTCGTCGTTGACCACCGTGTCGTTTTCATTGATGACGGGGATCACCTTCAACGCGAGAAGCGTCAGTAGCGTCGAGCGTGCGTTGAGATAGCGCTCGCGATCCGCGAGGTCGGCATGCGTGAGCAACACCTGCGCACTGCGCAGGCCATGCCGCGACAACTGCGTCTCGTACATCTGAGCCAAACCCATCTGGCCGACGGCGGCTGCCGCCTGCAACTCGGGCAGTTCGTGCGGCCGGGTCGACCAGCCCAGGCGCTTCATGCCTTCGGCGATCGCGCCGCTGGAGACCATCATCAACTCACGGCCCTGCGCCGCCAATGCGGCCAACTGTCGGCACCAGTTGCCGATGGCGTGCGCATCGATGCCGCGACCTTCGTCGGTCACGAGGCTCGAGCCGACCTTGACGACGAGGCGCCGCGCACCGACGAGCACCGTGCTCCGCAACTCAGCCACCGCCGGCCTCCTTGGGGGAGATGCCCGCGACGTCGGCATCGAAACGCGGATCGACCGGCGCGGCCTGCGCGTTCTTGCTGGCCGCAACGTGCTGGTACACGGCTTTCAGCAGCGGCTCAAGCCCTTCGCGTGTCAGCGCGGAGACTTCGAACACCGGGCCTTTGCAGCGCATACGCCGGACGAACGCCTTGACGCGTGCGGCACGCTCTTCGGCGCTCAACATGTCCACCTTGTTGAGCACCAGCCACCTCGGCTTGGCGTGCAACGCCGGGTCGTACTTCTTCAGTTCCTTGACGATCGCCTTGGCCTGTGCCGCGGGATCGACGCTGTCGTCAAACGGCGCCAAATCCACGAGGTGCAAGAGCAGGCGGGTGCGTTGCAGGTGGCGCAGAAACTGGTGTCCGAGCCCTGCACCCTCGGCCGCGCCCTCGATCAGTCCGGGAATGTCGGCGACCACAAAACTCTGCTCGGGCCCGACCCGCACAACGCCGAGATTCGGGTGCAGCGTCGTGAACGGATAGTCGGCAATCTTCGGGCGCGCGTTCGAGATCGCAGCAATCAATGTGCTCTTGCCTGCATTGGGCATGCCGAGCAGGCCGACATCGGCCAGCACACGCAGTTCCAGCTTGAGTTTCTTTTGCTCGCCCGGCCAGCCCGGCGTCTTCTGGCGCGGCGCACGGTTCGTGCTCGTCTTGAAGTGCAGGTTGCCGAAGCCACCGTCACCGCCCTTGCAGATCAGCACTCTTTCACCCGGGACCAACAGTTCGGCAACGGTTTGGCCTGTGTCGAAGTCCCTGAGAATGGTGCCGACAGGCATGCGCAGCACGATGTCGGCACCCGCCGCGCCAAACTGGTCGGAGCCACGACCTGCCTCGCCACTGCGGGCCTCGTGGCGGCGCGCGTAGCGGTAGTCGATCAGCGTGTTGAGGTTGCGGTCGGCGACCGCGAAAATGCTGCCACCGCGCCCGCCGTCGCCACCGTTGGGCCCGCCGAAAGGGATGAACTTCTCACGCCGAAAACTCGCACAGCCGGCCCCCCCGTTGCCGGCGGCAACGTCGATCGTGGCTTCGTCGACGAACTTCATACGGCACGGATGGTAGAAGCGAAAAAGCCCCGGAGCGCCGGGGCTTCGCAGGCTGAAACGTGATGCGTCAGGCCGGGTTGATGCTGACCGTCTGGCGGTTCAATGCACCCTTTGTCGCGAACTGGACCTGGCCATCGACGAGCGCGAACAAGGTGTGGTCCTTGCCCATGCCAACATTCGTGCCGGCGTGAAACTTGGTGCCGCGCTGGCGAACGATGATCGAGCCGGCCGAAACCGCCTGACCGCCGAAAGCCTTGACGCCGAGCATCTTGGGCTGCGAGTCGCGGCCATTGCGCGTGGAGCCGCCGCCCTTTTTCTGTGCCATGTTGAAATACCTCCTGCGGTTGCGCTGGCGATTCAGGCCGTCACAGCACTGATCTGCAATTCGGTGAAGGTCTGGCGATGACCCTGCGACTTGCGGTAATGCTTGCGACGGCGCATCTTGAAGATGTGCACCTTGTCGTGCTTGCCCTGTGCCACGACCGTGGCTTTCACGCTCGCGCCGGCAACCAGGGGCGACCCGACCTTCAGGTCTGCGCCGCTACCCACGGCCAACACCTGATCGATCACGACTTCCTGGCCGACGTCCGCAGCAATTTGTTCTACCTTGATCTTTTCGCCAGCAGCAACCTTGTATTGCTTGCCGCCGGTTCTTATGACCGCGTACATGTAAGCCCTTTCGAGAATTCCCCGCCAATGCGAGGCAATGACTGCCAGCCGGGCGCTGCTGCGCCATCTGCTGTCGCCGAGCCATAGGCCGACTGCGCAGGAAACGGAGCCGAAAATTCTAACACAAGCCCTTGCCCAGCGTGGATGGGCCTTTAGCCAACAGGCACCGACGCAAGGCACATTCCTATAATCCCTGATCAAGCTGCCAAGTCCCCACAATTCCGTGATGCCCCACGTTGCCATCGCCAGCCGTCCAGGCGCCGAAGCCGCGGCCGACCTGATGGCCTTCGAAATGTCACAGGTGGACGCGGTGATCGCCGAGCGGCTTCGCTCCGACGTGGTGCTGATCAATCAGATCGCGCATTACATCGTCAGTGCCGGCGGCAAACGGATCCGGCCCCGGTTGGTGTTGCTGTTCGCCGGCGCGCTGGGCTTCCAGGGCCCGGAGCGGTTCACGATGGCAGCCACCGTGGAGTTCATCCACACGGCGACCTTGCTGCATGACGATGTCGTCGACGAATCGTCGTTGCGGCGCGGGCGCCAAACTGCCAATGCGGTGTTCGGCAACGCGGCCAGCGTGCTGGTGGGGGACTTTCTTTATTCCCGCGCCTTCCAGATGATGGTTTCGGTGAACAACATGCGCGTACTCGAGGTGCTCGCCGATGCCACGAACGTGATCGCCGAAGGCGAAGTGCTGCAGTTGATGAACATGCACGACGCCGACCTGGCCGTCGACGAATACCTGCGCGTGATCCGATTCAAGACCGCCAAGCTTTTTGAGGCCAGTGCCCGTCTGGGCGCATTGCTCGCCGGCGCTGACGCGCCCACCGAAGAAACCTGCGCCAGTTATGGGCGATCCCTCGGTACAGCCTTTCAACTTGTCGACGACCTGCTTGATTACGACGGCGAGACGCACGAACTGGGCAAGAACGTCGGCGACGATCTGCGCGAGGGCAAGCCAACGCTGCCGTTGCTGCTGGCGATGGCTCACGGTGAGCCCGCAGAGCGAGACCTTGTACGCCATGCCATCGAGCACGGCGAAGTGGCGCGCCTCGGTGAGATCGTCAGCGTGGTGCGCCGCACCGGCGCGCTGGATGCGGCACGCCGCGTGGCCCGCGACGAGGCAGCCAAAGCGCACGCGTGTCTTCGCCTGCTGCCGCCCTCGATTCACCTCGATGCTCTGTTAGACTTGTGTTTTCGTTCGGTCGACCGTTCGTCATGAGCGCGACGACCTCGGGCATGGCAGCGTGCAAGCCTGCCCGTCAAACTTCGGGGTGTAGCTTAGCCTGGTAGAGCGCTACGTTCGGGACGTAGAGGCCGGAGGTTCGAATCCTCTCACCCCGACCAGACTTGCCTGCGTTGACCCGGTCTGTAGCACGGTGTGCGCGCGGCGCTCGGCGGTGTGAACTGTTGCCGACATGGGCGAGCGCGCTGATTTACAGTGCCAGGGTGATCAGCGATGATTCCGTCGCCTTTTTCTGCATTGTGAGTGACGCCCTCCCACGTGGACACGCTGGCTGAAGCCCCCCATTCTTCGCTCTCCGGCGTCGCCCGGGTGCTTGTGCACGCAGGCAAGCTCAATGCGAAGGCGGCCGAGGCGCTGGTCAAGTCCGCTGCGGAGCGCAAGGCAAGCTTCGTCTCGGCGCTCATAGCCGCCGGTTCGGTGTCGCCGGCCGACCTGGCGCACACGCTGTCGAACGCGCTGGCACTGCCGATTCTCGACCTCGCTGCCGTCGACGCCGAGCGACTGCCGCGCAACGTGATCGACGGCAAACTGGTCAACCAGTACCAGGTCGTGGTGCTCGGCAAGCGCGGCAATCGCCTTTTCATCGGCGGCGCCGACCCAACCGACCAAGAAGCGGTCGAGCGCATCAAGTTTGCGACGCAGCTTTCGCCCGAATGGGTGGTCGTCGAGTACGACAAGCTGGCCAAGTTGGTGGCCGCCAATGGGGCAAATGCCAGCGACACGATCGAGTCACTGGCCGCCGGCGATTTCGATTTCGATGTCACCGACGATACGACCGCCGAGCAGGAATCCAGCGAAGCCACCTCCGAGGTCGAAGACGCGCCGGTCGTGCGGTTCCTGCAGAAGATGCTCATCGACGCCATCAACGCGCGCGCATCCGACCTGCATTTCGAACCCTACGAATATCACTACAGGGTGCGGTTTCGCGTCGACGGTGAACTGCGGGAGATCACTCAGCCGCCGATCGCAATCAAGGACAAGCTGGCGTCGCGCATCAAGGTCATCAGCCGCCTCGACATCGCCGAAAAGCGCGTGCCGCAGGACGGCCGCATGAAACTGAAGTTCGGTAACCGCGCGATCGACTTCCGCGTCAGCACGCTGCCGACATTGTTCGGCGAGAAGATCGTCATTCGTATCCTCGACCCGTCGTCGGCCAAGCTGGGCATCGACGCGCTCGGCTACGAGAAGATCGAAAAAGAGCGCCTGATGAGCGCCATCCAGCGCCCCTACGGCATGGTCTTGGTCACCGGTCCCACGGGCTCGGGCAAGACGGTGTCGCTCTACACCTGCCTGAATATCTTGAATCAGCCGGGCGTCAACATTTCGACAGTCGAAGACCCGGCCGAAATCAACTTGCCGGGCGTCAACCAGGTCAATGTCAACGAGAAGGCAGGAACCACCTTCGCGGTGGCGTTGAAGGCTTTCTTGCGCCAGGATCCCGACATCATCATGGTCGGTGAGATCCGCGACCTGGAAACCGCCGACATCGCGATCAAAGCGGCCCAGACGGGCCACCTCGTGATGTCGACGCTGCACACCAACGACGCCCCCGGCACGCTGACCCGCCTGCTCAACATGGGCGTCGCGCCCTTCAACATCGCCTCGAGCGTCCTGCTGGTCACCGCGCAGCGCCTGGCGCGTCGGCTGTGTGAGGCTTGCAAGAGCACCGTGGAGTACCCCCGCGAGGCGCTCAAGCGGGCCGGATTCAGCGACGCCGATCTGGACGGCACCTGGAAGCCCTACAAGGCCGTCGGATGTTCGGTTTGCAGCAACGGCTACAAGGGCCGCGTCGGTATCTACCAGGTAATGCCGATCACCGAAGAAATGCAGCGCATCATCCTGGCCGAAGGATCGGCGCTCGACATCCAGCAGGAAGCGGCCAAGAACGGCGTGCGTGACCTGCGCCAGGCCGGCCTGGCCAAGGTGCGCACCGGCGTAACCACGCTCGAAGAAATCATCACCGTGACCAACGAGTAATGAACGTCGGCACCTCGTTGTTCTCAACAGAATAGTCTGGCCTCGGAGGCGTTATGGCGACTGC
Source organism: uncultured beta proteobacterium (assembly GCA_963840805.1). Classification (GTDB taxonomy): domain Bacteria; phylum Pseudomonadota; class Gammaproteobacteria; order Burkholderiales; family Burkholderiaceae_C; genus CADEEN01. The sequence continues at coordinate 670,543 of CAWJAJ010000017.1, forward strand.
AGTAGCCGCAAGGGACATCAAGGAATTCGTCTTCGAGTGGGAAGGCAAGGACAAGAACGGCAAGATCGTTCGGGGCGAAGTCCGCTCGGGCGGCGAAGCGGCGGTCAGCGCGAGCCTGCGCCGGCAGGGCATCCTGGTCACCAAGGTCAGGAAGCGCCGCATGCGCGGCGGTTCGTCGATCAAGCAGAAGGACGTCGCCATCTTCACGCGCCAATTGGCGACGATGATGAAGGCCGGTGTGCCACTGCTACAGGCGTTCGACATCGTTGCCCGCGGAAGCACCAACCCCCGCATGACCAAACTGCTGACCGACATCCGTACCGATGTCGAAACCGGCACCAGCCTGTCGGTGGCCTTTCGCAAGCACCCGATGCAGTTCAATGCGCTGTACTGCAACCTGGTCGAGGCCGGCGAGGCAGCGGGTATCCTGGAAGCGATCCTCGAGCGGCTCGCGGTCTATGAAGAGAAGACGCTGGCGCTGAAGAGCAAGATCAAGGCGGCGCTGATGTATCCGACGGCGGTGATGGTGGTCGCCTTCGTGGTGCTCGCCGTCATCATGATCTTCGTGATTCCCGCTTTCAAGGAGGTGTTCACGTCGTTCGGCGCTGATCTGCCGGCGCCGACGCTCGCGGTGATGTGGATATCGGACCAGTTCGTGAGGTACTGGTGGCTGCTGTTCGGCGTACTGATCGGCGGCGGCTACTTCTTCTTGCAGTCGTGGCGGCGCTCCGAGAAGATGCAGATGGCGATGGACCGCCTCTTGTTGCGCGCGCCGGTGTTCGGCGAACTGATCCGCAAGGCCGTGCTGGCGCGCTGGACGCGCACGTTGTCGACGATGTTCGGTGCCGGCGTGCCACTCGTCGAGGCTCTCGACTCGGTCGGGGGCGCGTCGGGCAACGCGGTCTATGCCCAAGCCACCGAGCAAATCCAGAGGGAAGTATCCACAGGTACCGCGTTGACGATGGCGATGCAGAACACCGGCGTCTTTCCAACGATGGTGCTGCAGATGGCTTCGATCGGTGAAGAGTCGGGGTCGCTGGACCACATGCTCGGTAAGGCGGCAGAGTTCTATGAGGACGAGGTCGACGAGATGGTCAAGGGTCTGTCGAGCCTGATGGAGCCTTTCATCATCGTCATCCTGGGCGTGCTGATCGGTGGCATCGTGGTGTCGATGTACCTGCCGATCTTCAAGCTCGGTGCGGTGGTCTGACGCCGCGCCGATGAGCGACCTGCTGCCGCTCGACCTGCTCGCTGTCCCCCATCGCACTGGCCGTCCTCGGCCTGTGCGTGGGCAGTTTTCTGAATGTCGTGATCCATCGCCTGCCGCTGATACTCGAGCGCCAGTGGTGGGCCGACGTCGCGCATCAGCTGGCCGACACCGAGTCCTGGCAACGGGTGTTCGGCGCCAAGAACAAGCCGGCGGCGCCATCGGCGGATCATCAACGCGCAGCCACGGCACTGAATCAAGCCGTGACAGGACTGACCCCTCTGACGATTGCCCGGCCACGCTCGCGCTGTCCGTCCTGCGGCCACCCGCTAGCGTGGCACGAGAACATCCCGCTGCTCGGCTGGCTGCGCTTGAAGGGCCGGTGCTCGGCATGTGGCACGCGCATTTCTACGCGGTATCCCCTGGTGGAGTTCGCCACGGCGACGATGTTCGCGGTCATCGCATGGCGTTTCGCCGGCCAACCGGTCGCGGTGCTGTTGTGGTGTGCGGTTGCGGCCGCGCTGCTCGCTTTGGCGCTCATCGACTGGGACACCACGGTGTTGCCAGACGCGCTTACTTTGCCGCTGCTGTGGGCCGGCCTGGCCGCAGCCGCGCTCGGCTGGACGATCCCGCTGCCGACGGCCCTCTGGGGCGCGATCGCCGGCTACCTCTCGTTGTGGTCGGTCTACTGGCTGTTCAAGCTCACCACCGGCAAGGAGGGCATGGGCTACGGCGACTTCAAATTGCTGGCCGCCCTCGGTGCCTGGTTGGGCTGGCAGATGATCGTGCCGATGTTGCTGCTGGCCTCGGTGATCGGCGCCGCGGTCGGGATTGCAATGAAGCTGGCCGCGACGCTGCGCGAAGGGCGCTACGTGCCATTCGGCCCGTTTCTCGCCGGTGCCGGCCTGGTCGTGATGCTGGCCGGCGCCCCGACAGTCCTGGATTGGATCGGTTGGGCCTGAGTTCGCGCAGGCGATGCCCCGTTCCGCCCAGCGGTCGTTGCGTATTGGCCTGACCGGCGGCATCGGCAGCGGCAAGAGCACGGCCGCTGCGACGCTGCGGCAACTGGGGGCGACGCTCGTGGACACCGATGCCATTGCACGCCGCCTCACCGGGCCTGCAGGCCCCGCGCTGCCAGCACTGCGGCGCGTCTTTGGCGATGCGATCGCCGGTGCCGATGGCGCCTTGAATCGCGAAGCGATGCGAGCGCTGGTGTTCGCCGACCCCGCGGCGCGGCAACGGCTCGAGGCCGTGCTCCATCCGCTGATCGGTGCCGAGGCCATGCACGAGGCGGCCCTGGTCACCACGGCCGTCGTGGTCTTCGACGTGCCCCTCCTGGCTGAATCGCGGCACTGGCGCGAGCGTGTCGACCGCGTGCTGGTCGTCGACTGCAGCGAAGCCACGCAGCTCGATCGCGTGACGCAGCGCCCCGGCTGGTCGCTCGACGCCGCTCGGCGCGTGATCGCCAGCCAGGCCGATCGCACAACGCGCCGAGCGATCGCCGATGCGGTGATCTTCAACGATGGCCTGGCCCTGGACGCGCTCGAGGCCGAGCTGCGCGCGCTGTGGCAGCTCTGGCAACCGGCGACGCCACACCCTGTGGAACAATGACCGCCGCAGCGCCGGCAGATGCGCTGCGAAAGTCCGCCTTGGTTCGCTACGAGTACCCGTTCAACGAGAGCATCCGCACCATGCTGCGGCTCGAGCACCTGTTCGACCGCCTCGGCCAGCTGATGCCGCGCGACGCGCCGCTCGACCATCACTTTGCGCTGGCGACGATTTTCGAGATCATCGACGTCGCCTCGCGGGCTGACCTGAAGAGCGATCTGCTGAAGGACCTCGACCGCCACAAGGGCCAGTTGCAGGCCTACCGTGGCAACCCGGCGATCTCGGAAGCTGCGCTCGATGCGGTACTGGCCAAAGTCGACCACGCGTTCAGTGGCCTCAATGGCCTGCCGGGCAAGGCCGGCAGCGCCCTGACCGCCAACGAGTTCCTGATGGGTATCCGCAGCCGCATCAACATCCCCGGCGGCACCTGCGAATTCGACTTGCCCGCCTATTACGCGTGGCAGCAACGTGATCCGTCACACCGGCGGGCCGACCTGATGCAATGGATCTCGAGCTTGACTCCGTTGGCCGAAGCGCTGAACGTCCTGCTCGGCCTGTTGCGTGACGCCGGTGTGCCGCAGCGCGTCGTCGCTCGCGCCGGCCAGTTCCAGCAGAGCCTGCCGCAGGGCAAGACGTACCAGCTGCTGCGCGTGCGGCTGGACGAAGCCCTCGGCCTGGTGCCCGAGATCTCGGGCCACCGCCTGATGGTGTCGATCCGCCTGATGCGGGCCGACGCCGAGGGCCGCACGAAGCCAGTGGTCGACGACCAGTCGTTTGAATTGACGCTTTGCTCATGAACGCGACTGCTGTCGATAGCGCACCGCCCTTGCGCCACGTGCCCTGCCCGGCTTGCGGCGCGCCGAGCCTGTTCGCGGCCGCCAACCGCTGGCGCCCCTTCTGCAGCGGTCGCTGTGCCGGCGTTGATCTCGGTGCCTGGGCCAGCGAGGCCTATCGCGTCGCATCGTCGCCACCGGTCGGCAGCGACGAGGGCGATGGCGAAGCCGCGCCGCGCTAGCCCAACGGTCGGCCCCAATCGCAGTGTGGTCGGACAGCGCGTCAGGCGGCAATTCGATGCCTGTCGAGTCTCACCACGCTGGGGTTGATCCTGATCCGTCCCGGCCCCGCGAAAGACACGCGACGGGTAGCATCAAGGCGACGCGAAGTGATCGCGTCAGCCACCGATCCTGCTCATCCTGCCACCCATGGACCGCCTCGAGTTCTGTCGTCACCTCGCCGCCGAAGCCGGCCGCCTGGCGCATGGCGCGTTCGGCTCGCCCTCGGTGTCCCTTAAGGGCCGGCACGATGAAGTGACGGCGATGGACCGCGAAGTGGAGCGATTCATTCGCGCGGCAATCGCGAAGGTCTATCCCGGCGATGCGGTGCTCGGCGAGGAAGACGGCGCCAGCGACGGCCTGGCCACGGCCGAGCGGATCTGGATCATCGACCCGATCGACGGCACGGCGAACTACGCGCGCTCGATCGCCCATTACTGCGTCTCGATCGGCTACGCCGAACGCGGCGTGCCGACGGTCGGCGCGCTGCACGATCCGAGCCACGCGCGCCTGTATTTCGCCCAGCGCGGCGGAGGTGCGTGGCTGACCGAAGCCGACGGCAAGCCGCAGCGCCTGGCCGTCAGCATCGTCTCGTCGCTCGATGCGGCTACCGTCGAGTGCGGTTGGTCGCTGCGCCGGCCACAGGCCGACTATCTGGCGATGGTCGATCGGGTGCTCAGCGCCGGTTGTGCGTTCCGCCGCGCCGGCTCGGGTGCGCTCGGGCTGGCCGACGTTGCCGCGGGTCGCACCGAGGGTTATTGCGAGTTGCACATCAACTCGTGGGACTGTGCTGCCGGCCTGTTGCTGGTGGCCGAGGCCGGCGGCCGCATCAACCCTTTCTTCGCCGGCTGTGGCCTGACCGAAGGCAACCCGATCCTGGCCACCAACAGTGCCCTGGGCGACGCCCTCGCCGGCGTGGTCGGCATTGCCCTGCAACACCCCTGAAGGAGACGACGATGACCAGATTGTTGACCAAGACCCTGTCCCTGCTGGCCCTGCTGGTCAGCGCGCTGCCCGCCGCCGCGCAGGGCGAACTGGTGCTGTATTGCACGGTGCAGGAAGAGTGGTGCCGGCCGATGGTGGCAGCGTTCGAAAAGGCCACCGGCATCAAGGTGCTGATGACGCGCAAGAGCTCGGGCGAGTTCTACGCCCAGCTCAAGGCCGAAGCCGCCAACCCGAAGGGCGACGTCTGGTGGGGCGGCACCGGCGATCCGCACCTGCAGGCCGCCGAGGAGGGCCTGACGCTCGAATACAAGTCGCCCAGGCTGGCCGAGTTGCAGGACTGGGCGGTGCGCCAGGCCGAGGCCTCGAAGTACCGCACGGTGGGCGTCTACGCCGGCGCGCTCGGCTACAGCTTCAACACCAACGAGCTGGCCAAGCGCAAGCTGGCCGAGCCCAAGTGCTGGTCCGACCTGACCCGGCCCGAGTTCAAGGACGACGTGCAGGTGGCCAACCCGAACTCGTCGGGCACCTCGTACACGATGCTGGCCACGCTGGTGCAGTTGATGGGCGAGGCCAAGGCCTTCGACTACCTGAAGGCGCTGCACAAGAACATCAACCAGTACACCAAGAGCGGGCGCGGCGCCTGCGCGCGCCGCGGCCACCGGCGAGAGCCTGATCGGCATCACCTTCCAGCACGATGCGGTGGTGCAGGCCATCGGCGGGGCGCCGGTGAAGATCGTCTCGCCCTGCGAAGGCACCGGCTACGAGATCGGCTCGATGAGCATCGTCAAGGGCGCGAAGAACCTCGACAACGCGAAGAAGTGGTACGACTGGGCGCTCTCGGCCGAGGCCCAGGCGGTGGGTTCGGCCGCCAAGATCAGCTACCAGGTGCCGTCGAACAAGAACGCGCCCGTACCGCCGCAGGCCCCCAAGCTGACCGAGGTCAAGCTGATCAACTACGACTTCGTCAAGTACGGCTCCTCGGCCGAGCGCAAGCGCCTGCTGACGAAGTGGGACGAGGAAGTCTCGAAGCTGCCGAAGTGATCCTCGCGCCGGCGCGATGACGACACTGGCCCTGCCGGCTGCCGGCCCCGCACCGCGACGGGACCCTTGGCTGGTCGGGCTGGCTGCACTGGCATCGATCGCGACGCTGGCGCTGCCGTGGTTCGCGGGGCGCAGCGGGTCGGCGTTGACCTTGGCCTTCGGCGGGTCGGCCGCGGCGCACGCCCCGGTGTTCGTCGCCGCGCTGCTCTCGCTGGGGTTCGCCTGGCGCTCGAACGTCATCGCACTGACAGCCGGCGCCGGCTTCGCGCTGCTCTGGGCGCTCGGCGCCGGCTTCGCGGCTGGCGCCGCCGGCGCGTCGTTCGGGCTCGGCGCCGCGCTGGCGCTCGCCGTGCTCACCTTGCTGTTCGCCCGCGCATTCGCTCGCTGCGGCCGCTTCGGCGGCGACACCACCGTGGCCACGATCGTCGTCGTGATCGCCGGCCTGTTGCTGCTGTTCATCTTCTATCCGGTCGGCCGGGCCCTGGTGGCCGCGCTGCGCGACAGCAACGGCGCCTTCGCGCCCGGCCTCGCATTCGCGCGCCTGACCGCGGCCGATATCTGGGGCCTGGGCTGCTTCGGCGGCGGCACCCACTGCGGCGTGGCCGTCAACTCGCTGATGCTGGCGACGCATCGTCGGCGTGCTGTCGACCGGCTTCGCGCTGGTGCTGGCGCTGGCCGTGCAGCGCGGCCAGCAGCGCGGCCTCGGCGCGGTGGCCAAGCTGATGTCGGTGCTGCCGATCGTCACGCCGCCCTTCGTCATCGCGCTGGCCCTGGTGGTGCTGTTCGGCCGCACCGGCCTGGTGACGACCTTCCTGTCCAACACCTTCGGCCTGCCGCGCTCACGCTGGATCTACGGCCTGCCGGGCGTGACGATCGCGCAGGTGCTGTCATTCACGCCGATCGCCTTCATGATCCTGTCGGGCGCGATCGCGGCGATCAGCCCGACGCTCGAGGAAGCGGCGCAGACCCTGCGCGCGTCGAAGGCGCGCGTCTTCCGCAGCGTCACCTGGCCGCTGCTGCGGCCGGCGCTGGCCGCCGCCTTCCTGCTCGGCTTCGTCGAGAGCCTGGCCGATTTCGCCAACCCCGTGGTGCTGGCCGGCAACTACGAGGTGCTGTCGACCAAGATCTTCTTCGCGATCGCCGGCGCGCAGCACGATCCCGGGCGCGCCGCCTCGCTGGCCGTGGTGCTGCTGCTGTTCACGCTGGTCGCGTTCTGGCTGCAGCAGCGCTGGCTCGGCCGCGCCAGCTACGTCAGCGTCGGCGGCAAGGGCGACTCGGGCATCCCGGCCGCCTTGCCCGACGGCCTGCGCTGGGCCTGCACCGGCACGGCCATCGCCTGGATCGGCTTCACGCTGGCCTGCTATGCGGTGATCGCCGTCGGCGGCTTCGTCAAGGACATCGGCCGCGGCGAGATGAGCCTGGTGCTGACGCACATCAGCGCCGGCTTCGGCATCGATTGGAGCGCGGGCTGGCCGCGTTTCACCGGCTCGGCCTGGGACAGCTTCCTCACCACCATCGAGGTCGCGGCCGTCGCCGCGCCGCTGACTGCCATCGTCGGCCTGCTGTCGGCCTACGTGATCACGCGGCACCGCTTCGCCGGCCGCGCCGCGTTCGAGTTCCTGACCATGGTCAGCTTCGCGGTGCCGGGCACGGTGATCGGCGTGGCCTACATCGTGGCCTTCAACGTGGCGCCGCTCGAACTCACCGGCGGCCTGGCGATCCTGGTCCTCTGCTTCGTGTTTCGCAACATGCCGGTCGGCGTGCGCGCGGGCATCGCAGCGCTGGCCCAGATCGACAAGTCGCTCGACGAAGCCTCTTCGACCTTGCGCGCCTCGACCTGGCGCACGCTGACCCAGGTGGTGCTGCCGCTGCTGAAGCCGGCCATCGTCGCCACGCTGGTGTTCAGCTTCACGCATGCGATGACCGCCGTCAGCGCGGTGATCTTCCTGGCCACCGCGAAGTACAACCTGGCCACGGTGTACATCATCGGCCGCGTCGAGGCCGGCGAGTACCCGCTGGCGATCGCCTACTCGACGATCCTGATGCTGTTCATGCTGGCGGTGCTGCTGCTGGTGCAGCACTTCACCGGCGCGGCCCGCCTCGGCCGACGCGAACGAAACCAACCTCTCTTCGTCACCGGAGCTTGAATGGCCCTCGCTACAGGCGGTGTTGTCTTTGACGCGGTGAGCAAGCGCTATGGCGACTTCGCGGCCGTCGACGACGTTTCGTTCACGATCGAACCCGGCACGCTGGTCACGCTGCTCGGCCCTTCGGGTTGCGGCAAGACCACCATGCTGCGCATGGCCGCCGGGCTCGAGACGGCGAGCAGCGGGCGCATCCGCATCGGCGGCGAAGACGTGACCCACCGCGCCGCCAGCGAGCGCAACGTCAGCCTGGTGTTCCAGTCGTATGCGTTGTTCCCGCACATGAGCGTGCTCGAGAACGTCTGCTACGGCCCGATCTCGGCCAAGGTCGACAAGGCGCGCGCGCGTGAGCTCGCGCAGGACAAGCTGAAGATGCTGGGCCTGGCCGGGCTCGAGAGCCGCCTGCCTTCGGAACTCTCGGGCGGCCAGCAGCAGCGCGTGGCGGTGGCGCGTGCGCTGGTGCTCGAACCCGCGGTGCTGCTGTTCGACGAGCCGCTGTCCAACCTCGATGCCAAGCTGCGCCGCCGCGTGCGCCAGGAGATCCGCGAGTTGCAGCAGTCGCTGCAGCTGACAGTGTTGTACGTCACGCACGATCAGTCCGAAGCGCTGGCGGTGTCCGACGAGATCATCGTGATGGATCGCGGACGCATCGCGCAGCAGGGCTCGCCGCAAACGCTGTACCGGCGCCCGGCCAGCCACTTCCTGGCCGACTTCATCGGCGATGCAAACCTCGTCGAGGGCGAGGTCGTGCGCCGCGGCGACGAGCTGCTTTTCATTGCCGCAGGCGTGGCGCTGCCCGTGAGCGCCGGCGGCATCGAGCCCGGCACGGCGACGCTGGCCCTGCGCCCGCACCGCCTGCGCTTGGTCGAGCCGGGCAGCGCGACCCTGACCGGCACCTGCAAACGCGCCGACTACCTCGGCAGCCACATCGAAGTGCTGGCGAACACCCCGTGGGGCGAATTGCTGGTGTTCGGCGACGCCGATGCGGCCGCGCCGCCCGCTGCCGGGGCGCCGCTCGGCCTGGCCTTCGAGCCGCGCGACGCGATCGTGCTCGCGCGCTGAAGCCGCGAGTCGCCCCTCGCGCCCCAGCACGCTAGCGCCGGCGCGGCATGCGGTAGTGCCACCACGGCAGGGCCTTGGTCAGTGCAAGCACCTCGCCAGCCGCGGCGTTCGCGACACAACCGGGCAATGCCAGCAGCGCTTCCTGCCACGTCGCACTGGCCAGCAGTTCGCGCAGCCGCACCAAGGCAGCGCGCTCGAGCGTTTCCTTGCGGCAGAGCAGGTAGTAGTCCTCCTCGACCAGCGGAACGAATGCGAGGTCGAACTGCGCCGCCGCGGCTTCGATGCCCACCGCCACGTCGGCCAGCCCGCTGGCGACTGCCGCCGCCACCGCCACGTGCGTGTCTTCGCAGGGCCCGTGAAAGCCGGCGATGCGCTCGGACGCCACGCCCGCCTCGGCCAGCAGGTGCTCGGTGAGCAGGCGCGTGCCCGAGCCCGGCTGCCGATTGACGAAGCGCATGCCGGATCGCGCGAGGTCGGCAATTCCCAATACTTCGCGCGGATTGCCGTGCGCCACGATCAACCCTTGCATACGGCGGTGGCAGCCGATGAGCTTGTGGCGGCCGGGCTTGAGCAGCCCCTTCAACGCGCGGGCGAATGTCGGCAGCGTGCCCGCCTTGAACGCCGGCACGTGAAAACCCGCCACGTCGCAACGGCCGTCGGCCAGGGCCTGCAGCGCGTCGCTGCTGCCGGCGAAGCGCAGGTCGATGTGCAAGCCCTGGGCGTCGGCGCGATCACGCAGCAGCGGCAGTGCGAGATCGTGACTGGCATGCACGGTGAGGACTTCGTGCCCGCCGTCGAAGGCCAGCGACAGCACGCGCTCGAGCTCGCTCCTCAGCGCCTCGATGTGCGGCGTGAGCCGCGTGCGTGCGCGCGTCTCGGCCCACAGCAGCCGCTCGGCCAGCGGCGTCAGCCGCGCCGGCTGGCCCTGCGTCCAGACCACCAGCTCGGCGCCGAGCACCTGCTCCCAGTGCTTCAGCGCACCCCAGGTGTGGCGGTACGAGCCGCCTAGCGCGCGCGCCGCGGCGCTGATCGACCCGGTATCGCGCAGGGTGCGCAGCAGGTCGATCAACGGGTTGGTGATGGCCGCGCCGCGCTGGCCGGCCGGCGTGGCTTCGAAGCGGTACTCGAGGTGGATGCCGCGGCGCGTTGGACTCATGGGTGCACCATACAACGAAGCGTTCATGCCATCCCTTGCATGCCACCCCAACCCGTGGCGGGACCGCGGTACGCTAGCGCACGCCTGCATGTCGCCAGAGGGCACCACCGTCATGATCCAGCTGCACTACTTCCCCGGCAACGCCAGCCTGACGCCGCACCTGCTGCTCGAAGAGCTGGGCACACCCTTCGCGTTGAAGCTGGTCGATCGCAGCGCCAATGCACACAAGTCGCCCGAGTACCTGAAGCTCAATCCGAACGGGCTGATCCCGGTGCTGGTCGACGGCGATCTGGTGCTCTACGAGACGGCGGCGATCGTGCTGCACCTGGTCGATACGCACGCCGCGGCCGGCCTTGCGCCTGCGGTCGGCACGACCGAGCGGGCACTGTTCTACAAATGGCTCGTCTGGCTAGCCGCCTCGCTGCAGTCGCAGATGCCGATGTACTTCTACAGCGACCGCTATGTCGCCGCGGGCAATGCGGAGGGCGCGGTGCAGGTCAGGGCCGCGGCCGAGGCCCGGATTGCCGGGCTCGTCGACCAGATCGATTCGCAGCTGGCATCGCATGGCGGGCCGTGGCTGCTCGGCGAGCGTTTTTCGGCGCTCGACCCCTACGCCTTCATGCTGTGTCGCTGGACGCGCGGCATGCAGCGCCCGGCGCGCACCCTGGCGCACGTCGGGCCCTTCCTGCAACGCATGCTGGCACGGCCGGCCGTGCAGCGGGTGATCGCACGCGAGGGCTTGCCCCAGCCTTGGGTCTGAATCGCGCTTGGTGCGCCGAGCGCGGCTATTCGAGGTCCTCGTGCAGGCACAGAGTGTTGCCTTCCGGGTCTTCGAACCAAGCCGCCTTCTCGGAGCCGAGCACGCAGACGTGATCCACGGTCTTCAGGCCGGGCAGGTCGTAATCGGCGAAGCGCACGCCGCGGCGCGTGAGTTCGGCCACCGCGGGCTCGATGCGCGGCACGCGAAAGCTCACCGCCGTGTGCCGGGCCTGCGTGCCTTCGGGCTTCGGGAACAACGCCAGTTCGGTGCCGCCGCAGCGGTAGACGAACTTGCCGTCTTTCCGCAGCCCCAGCGGCGTCAGCCCGAGCTGCTGCTCATAGAAGCGCCGCGCTCGGTCGAGATCCTTGACCGGCAGCATGCAGGTCACCGGCGCGTCGGCGAGCGGGCTCACTGGGGTGCTCCTGCGACGACCCAGTGCTCCACCGGCGCTTTGCCGTCACGAAGCATCGTCGCCGTGGCGTCGAGCTTGTCGCCGCGAACGACCCCCTTCCAGCGCAACCTGCCGTACTTCGGGCTCTCGGTCTCGGCTTCGAAGGCCAACCCGTCGCCCAGCACACTCGCGCGGTACGGCGCGTCGGCGTAACCGTAGCGATCGCACGCACTGGAGCGGAAGCGCCCCGCCTGAAAGCTCAGCGTGTCGGCATCGCCCGAGGTCTTGCCACGCTCGATGAACACGCCGTTGAAGCGCCGTCCATCGAGCGCGCCGCCTTGCGCCCACGCCGGCCCGGATGCGACCAGGGCGATGGCACCGCCCAGCAGCCGGCGGCGCGCGCGATTCGTTTTGATCGTCATGGTCATCCCCTTCTTATGGAGCGGCAGCGTGCCTATACTTTCTTTGTAGGCTCCTGAGCGCCTTTTGCCGATGGGCAAGATTGCGTACAGGCCGCAGGAGGTGATGCCATGGCAACCCCCCGGTCCGAACAGTTGCGCAGCGCCGATCTGCGGGCAGCGCTAGGCGTTGTCGCCGACATGGCGGCCGTGATCGGCGACGCGGACGGTTTTGCGCGCTGCGGCCTCGATCGCCTCCCGGACCTCGCGGCGTCGGAGTTGACGACGCTGTCGGTCTGCGACCTGTCCAATGGCCGGCGGCATGTCACGGGCACACCGGCCGGCGCGATTGGCGCAGCCGAGCGTGAAGCCTTCGACTGCCATTTCAGGGACCATCCGCTGGTGCGCTATCACGCGGTGGAAGGCGGCAGGCGCGCCCACCGCATCAGCGATTCGATGCCCTTCGCACGATTCCGCGCGAGCGCGCTGTATGCCGACTACTACCGCCGCGTGGGCATCGACCATGCCGTGGCGTTGCCGATCCACGTGGGTGACGGCTGGCTGGTGAGCTTCGTGCTCAACCGGCGCGGGCGCGATTTCAGCGATCGAGAAGTCGCGCTGCTCGACTGCATGCGCGCGCCGCTGTCGCACTTGTTCGGTCACACCCGCACGCTCGAGCGTGCCGGCATCGCCTGGCGGCATACGGTCGACGAACCGCCCGAGTTACCTGCCGCGCTGCCGCTGACCGCCCGCGAACGCCAGGCATTGCGGTGGGTCGCGGCCGGCAAGACCGACCGCGACATCGCGGAGATCATGGCCATCAGCCCGCGCACCGTGCACAAGCATCTGCAGCGCGTCTACGCCAAGCTCGGCGTCGAGACGCGTACCGCGGCGGTGATGCGCGCGCTGGCCAATGCCTGAGCGTTGGCTGCGTACGCGGCCGCAGGCTCAGCATGCCTGAAGCGAAGGGCTCACACGCAAGCGCTCGAGCCGCAGCGCGATGTGCTGCCGCAATTCGGCCAACCGCTGGCGCAGCGCCGGCAAGGCGGCGGCGTCAGTACAGGCGTCGATCTGCGCCTGCAATGCAGCGCGTTGGCGCATCAGGCCAGCGCCGGGCCGCCCCCAAGCGGCCTGGCTCCCCACGGGGGACGCGAGCGTAGCGAGCTTGGGCTCCTCATTTACGGGCCAGCTCGCTATGGGCATCGAGCGCTTCCTGCCAGTGTCGCGTCAGCGGCGTCATCGGTTTGGCGAGCACGCGTTCATTCAGCAGCGCACGGCCGAGAGACCTGCGGCTGCCGCGGGCGCACGCACTGAGCAAGGTCTGGTCGACGAGGTCTCGTTGGGCATGGCTGCCGCCCAGGCGCTGGGCCTGGGCGCGCGCAGCGTAGAGCAGGTCGGCGCCGTCATCGACCTCGCCGCGCGCAACGGCGACCAGCCCGCGCGCCAGCGGCAGGCCGACCTCGCGGGCCACGGTGTGGTTGTCGCGGCGCGCGTCGTCGGCCGCCATCGCCCGTTCGGCGCAGCGCGCCACCCAGCGCTCGGCGGCGTGCAGATCGCCGGCCCCCAGCATCGGCAACAACGCGTGGATGTCGTTGAACGCATAGTGGCCGGCGCTACCGTCGGCTTGCAGAGGCCAGCCCGCATGCAGTGCCGCGCAGCGTCCGGCCACGTCGGCGCCGAGCAGGTGAAGCCGCCACAGCACGGATGCGGCATCCACGCGCTGCAAGCCCATCTGCATCTGATCGGCGCTCAGGTGGCCGTCGACGACGCGCAGCGTACCGGCGATGTCGAGCCCCTCGAGGCGGAACAGCGCGGTATGCCACCACAGGTGGCCGGCAAAACCGTTGCCGTCGGCCCACGCGCCCTGGTGTTGGCGCAGCCACGCTGCACCATCGTCGAAGCGGCCCTGCATCTCCATCACATGCGCGACGCAGTGCACCGCCCACGGCGTACGTTCGTCGAGTGCCAGTGCGCGGCGGCCCGCCTCTTCGGCCTGGCCGAGGCAGTGGTTTTCTTCGAGGCCGAAAGCCCACAGCGCCAGCACATGCGGGAACAGCGGGTCGTGCTCGTCCCACGCCGGCAAGGCGCGCGCCGGGCGAGCCCGCAGTGCCCCGGCGTCGCCGCGGTAGAAGTCCCACAGTTGCGCCCATTGCAGCGCGAGCGCGTCGCAGGGGTGATCGATGAGCAGCGCGTCCCAGCTGCGACAGGCGGCGCCCCAGCGGCCTTCGAGCACCAGCAGCGTGGCTTCGAGGTGGGCACGCTCGCGGGCCGGCGTTTGCGCTCCCGTCAGTGCGCGGGCCGCGGCCAGATGCGTTGCCGCTTCCGGCAACAACGAAGTTTCGGTGAGGCTGGCCAGGAAGCCCGCCTTCATCGTGTGCGGCAAAGCCCAGCCAGGATCGGCGGCAATGGCTGCGTCGAGGTCCGCCAGCGGCGTGTCGTAGAAAGACATCATTCGCCATAGCGCGACATCGACGGCCGCACGCGCGGTGGCCGACTGGCTGCCGACCGGGAGACCGCGGGCATCGTACTGCGACATGCCGGCAACTTTAGCGCGCTTGCGCGACCGCCTTCAGGCCTGCAGCGGCCATGGCCGCTGCGGCCCGCGCAGGCGCTCCCACGCGCGGGCCATGCACAGCACGCCGAGGTCGTCGTGGCGGCGGCCGATCAACTGCAGCCCGATCGGCAGGCCGGCCTCGGTGTAGCCGGCGTTGACCGACACCGCGGGCTGCTCGCTCATGTTGAACGGCAGCGTGAAGGCGATGTGCTCGAACGGCCGTGCGGGGTCATCGAGCGGACTCGCGAACCCGGCCGGGAACGACACCACCGGGCTGACCGGCGCGAGCATGAAATCAAAGCGCTGCGTGGCGGCGACCGCTGCGTCGCGCAGGGCGCCCATTTGGCTGTAGCCGCGGAATACCTGCGCGCCCGTCAGCGCAGCGCCGCCGGCGGCCCAGCTGCGGATGTAGGGCAGCACACGCGCCTGGCGTTCGACCGGGAGCGCCGAGATCTCGAGCCAGGCACGCATGCGCCAGAACGCGTCCATGCCGTCGGCCATCGCGCGCGTCGTGAACGGCGCCACCGGCTCGACGATCACGCCGGCCGCCTCGAATGCGTTGGCGGCCGCGTCGATCGCGGCGCGCACCGCGGGTTCGAGCGGCAGGCCCCAGCCAGCATCGAGCCACAGCGCGATGCGCAGGCCACGCAGGTCGAGACCGTCGATGTCGCGCCAGGCGATGTCCTGTTGCGGCAGGCTCGTCGTGTCGCGGGCATCGGGCAGCGCCAGTACCGTCATCGCCAGCGCGGCATCTTCGGCCGTGCGCGTGATCGGCCCGGCCACGCGGCCGGCGTACGGCGGATCGATCGGAATGCGGCCCAGGCTCGGCTTCAAGCCGAGCACGCCGCACCAGCCCGCGGGCAGGCGGATCGAGCCACCGATGTCGGTGCCGATGTGCAGCGGGCCATAGCCCGCCGCGCAAGCAGCGGCCGCGCCGGCGCTGCTGCCGCCGGGGTTCATCGACACGTCCCACGGGTTGCGCGCGAGCTTGTGAAAGCTCGACAGCCCCGACGACAACATGCCGTAGTCGGGCATCGTGGTCTTGCAGACGATGACGGCGCCGGCTTCGCGCAAGCGCGCGGCCGGTGGCGCGTCGGCTGCCGCCGGCGTCAGCACGGTGGCCGCGGTGCCCAGCGGCATGGGCGTGCCCTGCGTGGCAATGTTTTCCTTGATCGTCACCGGCACGCCGTCGAGCGCACGGGCCTCGCCGCGCTGCCAGCGCACTTCGCTGGCGCGCGAGGCTTGCAGCGCCGCGTCGGCGTCAAGGGCCCAGGTGGCGGCAATCTGCGGCTCGCAGCGCTCGATGTGCGCCAGCAGCTCGCGCATCACCTCGACCGGCGAGACTTCGCGCGCGGCGTAGAGCGCGAGCAGCTCGGTAGCGCTGCAGTCGTGGAGCGCGGCCATCGGCAGGGCTATGCGGTGTGGCGCGACGCGATGAAGCGATCGAGGTTCTTCGCCGCCTGCGCGCGCACCTTGGCGCGCAGCAGCGGCGTCCAGCCGAGCAACAGCCCCGGCGCGCCCAGCGCCTGCCGCGACCAGCGCCAGAAATCGAAGCGGTCGCGGTGGCGCCTGATGCGGCCAGCGTCATCGAACTCGAACTCGGCATCGATCACGTTGCGTACGGTGCGCCCGGTGGCCGAGAAGCGGTAGGTCGGCTCCCAATGCGCGCTGCGCTCGGTGACCCGGCTCACCTCGAGCCGCCACACGTCGCGGCCCTTGGCCTTGACCGCGTCGCAGAGCATGGCCCACATGCCACCGATCTGCGCGCGGCCGCGCAGCGAAAAGGCCTCGTCGTCGAAGCGGGCGTCCTCGGCGTAGCAGGCGGTCATCGCGTCGGCATCGAGCGCCGCGAACGCTGCGTACAAGCGCTCGATCGTCGTGCGGCTCACTGCCAACTCACGGCCGCCATGTCATTGGCAAAGACCGGCGAGCTCGACCACAGCCCTTTCAGGCCCTTCTTCGCTACCGCCACCTGGGCCGGGTTGAAGATGAAGGCATTGACCGCATCGGCGGCGATCAGGCGTTGCAGATCGCCGAACAGCTTGGCGCGCTCCTTCGGATTGACCGCCGCCGCGTGCCGGGCCGCGAGATCGCGGAAGGCCTTGCTGTCGTAGCCCCAGTAATAGCCGGGGTTGGCGTACTGCATGTAGTCGAGCGGCTCGACGTGATTGATCACCGTGAGATCGAAGTTGCCCTTGAACGTGCCGCCGAGCCATTGCGCCCATTCGACGTTCTCGATCTTCGCGATCACGCCGACCTTGGCCAGTTGCGCGGCGAGCACCTCGCCGCCCTTGCGGGCGTACTGCGGCGGGGGCAGTGTCAGCGTCACGTTCAATGGTGCGGTCACGCCGGCTTCCTTCAGCAGCGCCTTGGCCTTCTCGGGGTCGTAGGGGTAGAGGCCGGTGAGGTCGACGTAACCGGCATCGGTCGGCGCGAAGTGGCTGCCGATCGGCTTGCCCAGCCCTTCCAGCACGCCGTCGATGAAGGCCTTGCGGTCGATCGCATGCATCAGCGCGCGGCGCACGCGCACATCGTCGAAGGGCTTCTTCTTGTTGTTGATGGTCATGATGCCCTTGCCGGCCGTGCTGCCGATCGAGACCACGAAGCGTTTGTCGGCCTGCAACTGCTTGACGGCCTGCGGCGCATCCAGCCGCGGCACGCCGTCGATGTCACCGGCCAGCAGCGCCGCCACGCGGGCCGCCGGGTCGTTGATGAAGCGAAACGTGACGCGCTGGATCTTGACGGCCTTCGCGTCGCGGTAGCCGTCCCACTTGGCCAACGTCACCGACGAGCCCTTCTTCCAGTCGTCGAAGCGGTACGGTCCGGTGCCGATCGGCTTGGTCGCGGCGCCGGCGGCACTCTTCGCGTCGAGGATCACCGCGGTGTTCTCGCCCAGGCGGAACAGGAAGTTGCCGTCGGCGTTGTTGAGCGTCAGGATCACCGTGTGCGCATCGGGCGTGTCGATGCGCGCGATGTTGTCGAACACCGCCTTCTTGGCCTTGTTGGTGCTCTTGTCGTCCTTGGCCCGCTCGAAGCTGAACTTCACGTCGGCGGCATCGAAGGGCTCGCCGTCGTGGTACTTCACGCCCTTCTTGAGTTTGAACGTATAGCTCCGGCCGTCGGGCTCCATCGTCCAGCTCTCGGCCAGCAACGGCGTGACCGAGCCGTCGACGTTGATCTTCGTGAGGCCCTCGAGCACGTTGTAGTGGACGATCTCGCCGATCGCTGCGGCTGGGGCGATGGTCGGGTCCATGCCCGGCGGCTCGAGCACCATCGCCAGCGTGACGCTGGCCTTGCTGGATTGAGCGTGCGCCGCACCGGCCACACAGGCCACGGCGGCAAGGACGAGAACAACGCGGCGGGAGGGGTTCATCGGGCGGACTCCGAAGGTCGGGGGATGGTTCAGCGCGGATGCTGCCACATCGGCAGCGCAGCTGCGGCTGCCCGATCGGGCAGCGCCGCCTACGGCTGCCACTGCGGCGTCGGCACGGCAGCCAGCAGGCGCTGTGTATACGGGTGCGCAGGTGCACGCAGCACATCGTCGGTGCGGCCTCGTTCGACGACACAACCCTGTTGCAGCACCAGCAGCTCGTCGCAAACCAGGTCCACCACGGCCAGGTCGTGGCTGATGAAGAGGTAGGCCAGGCCGAAGCGCTCCTGCAGATCCTGCATCAGATTCAGCACCTGCGCCTGCACGCTGACGTCCAGCGCCGATACCGGCTCGTCGGCGACGATCAGCTTGGGTCGCGTGACCAGCGCGCGCGCGATGGCGATGCGTTGGCGCTGGCCGCCGGAGAACTCGTGCGGGAATTTGTCGAGATCCACGGCCGCGTTCATGCCCACTGCGTCGAGCATCTCTGCCGCGCGTTCGCGGCGCTCGGCGCGCGAGAGCTGGCCCAGTTGCTCGAGCGGCTCGGCGACGGTGCGCGCGACCGTCATGCGCGGATCGAGCGAGCTGTACGGGTCCTGGAACACCATCTGGAAGTCGCGCCGCGCCGCGCGCAGCCCCGCGGGCGACAACGCATGCAGATCGCGCCCGCCGAACAGCAGCTGCCCGGCCGAAGGCGTTTCGAGCGCCATCACCAGGCGCGCCAGCGTGCTCTTGCCGGATCCCGATTCGCCCACCACGCCGAGCGTGCGCCCGGCCTCGAGCGCGAAGCTGACGTCGTGCAAGGCCTCGACGCTCCGGGTATGCGCGAGCGGGTGCGGCCGCGGCAGCGTGTAGCGCTGGCCGAGTGCCACGGCCTGCACCAGCGCCGTCACGCCGCCGCCTCTGCGTTCACGTGCCAGCGGATGCAGCGCACCGTGTGTGCGGCATCGACTGCCTGCTCGGCCGGCGCCGCGGCACGGCACGCCGGCTGCGCCAGCGCACAGCGATCGGCGAACGCGCAGCCAGCGGGCATCTCATGCAACGCCGGCACCCGGCCGGCAATGGTCGCCAGCCGCGTCCCGCGCGCCAGGCCGAGCGTCGGCCGCGCCGCGAACAGGCCGCGCGTGTACGGGTGTGCGCGGCGCTCAAACACGGCGCGCGTGGGGCCGGCCTCGACGATGCGCCCACCGTACATCACCGCCATGCGTTGCACGTGCGCGGCCATCACGTCGAGGTTGTGGCTTATCAGCAGCAGCGCCATGCCCGTGTCGCGGCGCAACTCGTCGAGCAGATCGAGCACTTCGCGCTGGATCGTGGCGTCGAGCGCGGTGGTCGGTTCGTCGGCGATCAATAGATCCGGCCCGCAGGCCAGTGCGATGGCGATCACCACGCGCTGCCGCTGCCCGCCCGACAGTTGATGCGGGTAGGCATCGAGCCGCTCGCGGGCCTGCGGCAGGTGCACGCGTTCGAGCAGGCGCAGCGCCTCGGCGCGTGCCTCGGCGCGGTCGAGCTGGCGATGCAGGCGCAACGATTCGGCGATCTGGTGGCCCACGGTGTGCACCGGATTGAGCGCCGTCATCGGTTCCTGGAAGACCATGCCCAGACGGTCGCCGCGCAAGGCGCCGTACGCGGCGTCGGCCAGGCCGACCAGTTCGCGACCGTCGAAGCGGATCGATCCCTGCACCTCCGCTCCTTCGGGCAGCAGCCCCATCAGCGCCAGCGCGGTCAATGACTTGCCGCAGCCGGATTCGCCGACCAGGCCGAGCGTGCCGCCGCGCTCCAGCGCGAACGACACGCCGCGCAAGGCGGCCAGGCGGCCTCGCGCGGTCGACAGCGTGACACGCAGGTCGGTGACTGCGAGCAGTGCGCTCATCGCGGAACGCTCTCAGACCTCGGCCGCGATCTGCCGCAGCGCCTGCGCGAACACCTCGGGCGGCTGGCCACCGGACACCAGATGGCGTCGGTTGATCACCACGGCCGGCACGGCGTCGATACCGGCCTGTTGCCAGAACTGCTCGGCTTCGCGAACCTCGCCGGCAAACTCGTCGCGCGCCAACACCTCGCGCGCGCGATCGCCGTCGAGGCCGGCCGCGCCGGCCACCTCAACCAGCACGTCGTGTGCAGCGGGGTTGCGCCCCTCGCCGTGGTAGGCCTGCAGCAACGCCCGCTTCAGCGCGTGCTGGCTGCCGGGCGGCCCCTCGACCCCGGCCCAGTAAAGCAGACGGTGCGCGTCGAAGGTGTTCCACACGCGCTTGCGTTCGCCGAACGTGAAGCCGACGGCCGCGCCGCGCTCGGCGATGCGTTGGCGACTCGCTGTCAGCTGCTCGTGCGTCATGCCGTACTTGGCGATCAGGTACTCCGCCGCGTCGGCGCCTTCGGCACCCATCGTCGGGTTCAGTTCGAAGGGCTGGAATTGCAGCTCGACGGCGATGTCGTCGCCAAGGGCCTCCAGCGCCTGCTCGAAGGATGCGAGCCCGATGGCGCACCATGGGCAGGCCACGTCGGAAACGAAATCGATCTTCAGCGTCGTGCTCATCGCTGCCTCGCGAGTTTGGGGTCGAGCAGGTCGCGCAGCCCGTCGCCCATCAGATTCAATCCCAGCACCGCCAGCGCGATCGTGACACCCGGGTAGACGGCCAGCAGCGGCGCCTCGAACAGCATCGTCTGCGCCTCGTTCAACATGCGGCCCCAACTCGGCTGCGGCGGCTGCGTGCCCAGGCCCAGGTACGACAGCGCCGCCTCGGCCAGGATGGCCATCGCGAACTGGATCGTCGCCTGCACGATCAGCACGTTGGCGATGTTGGGCAGCACATGGTCCGTCGTGATGCGCCAGGCGCCCTTGCCGGCGGCACGTGCGGCGAGCACGTAGTCGCGCGTCCACACGCCGCGCGCACTGGCCCGCGTCAGGCGCGCGAAGACCGGGATGTTGAAGATGCCGATGGCGACGATGCTGGTGACCAGGCCCGGCCCGTAGATCGCGGTCAGCATGATCGCCGACAGCAGCGCCGGGAACGCGAACGTGAAATCGGCGGCGCGCATCACCGCCTCCTCGACCCAGCCGCGCCGCGCCGCGGCCAGGCAGCCCAGCGCGACGCCGAGCGAGAGGCCGATACCGACCGCGATCACGCCGACGATGATCGAGTTCTGGCTGCCGACCAGCAGTTGCGAGGCGATGTCGCGACCGAGGCTGTCGGTGCCGAGCCAATGCGCCAGCGAGGGCGCCGCGAGCTTGTTCGGGATGTCGATTTCGGCCGGCGGATACGGCTGCCACGCCAGCGACAACGCGGCGGCGAGCAGCAGCGCACCGACCAGCAGTCCGCCGAAGACGAAGCTCGGGTGGCCGAAGGCACGGCGGGCAGCCCGCTCAAGCATTGCCCGGAACCCGCAGCCGTGGGTCGACCCAGGCATAGAGCACGTCGACCATGAAGTTGATCGCCACCACCACCGCCGCGAGCAGCATCACGACGTCGCGCACCAGCACCAGGTCGCGGTTGTTGATGGCCTGGAACACCAGGCGGCCGATGCCGGGCAGCACAAAGACGTTCTCGACGACGATCGCGCCGGTGATCAGGTTGGCGAACTGCAGGCCCATGATCGTCAACACCGGGATCATCGCGTTGCGCAGCACATGGCGCCACAACACCGCGCGGCGCGACAGGCCCTTGGCGCGGGCCGTGCGCACGTAGTCCTCGCGCATCGCCTCGAGCACCGACGAGCGCGTCACGCGGGTCAGGATCGCGGCCTGCACCGCGGCCAGCGACACGGCCGGCAACAGCAGCGCCTTGAGGCCGGACCCCAGACCCCCTTCACCGCCATCGTCACCCGACCAACCGGGAAACCCGCCGGCACTGACCCATTGCCATTGCACTGCGAACAACAGGATCAGCAGGATCGCCAGCCAGAAGCTCGGCACGGCCACGCCCAGTTGCGACAGCAGCATCACGCCGACGTCGCCGGCGCGGTTGTGGCGCGATGCGGCGTAGACGCCGAGCACGAGCGCGACCACCACGGTCAGCGCCATCGCCAGCAGCGCCAGCGGCAGGCTGACCTGCAGGCGTTCGGCGATCAACTCGAAGGTCGGTGTGTCGTAGGCATAGCTCTGCGCACTTTCGCCGCGCAGCAGGCCGCCGATCCATGATGCATAGCGCAGCCACGCCGGGCGGTCGAGGCCGAGCCGGGACTCCAGCGCTGCGATGGCTTGCGGCGTGGCGGTCTCACCGAGCATCACCTGCGCCGGGCTGCCGGGCAGCAGTTCCAGCACCGCAAACACCGCCAGCGACGCGGCGAGCAGCGTGGCAGCGAAGGCGGCGGCGCGCCGGATCAGGAACAGCAGCATGGTCGCGGCGGAGTATCCTGCATCGAGAAGTGACGGCCCCAAGACGCCTGCGGCGTCGGCCCCCGGGGGGCGCGCAACTGTCTTGGGGCGGCCCGGCGACAGTTGCGTCACACTTGCGACGATGCATACCCTGCCCCTTCTCGGCGCCAGCAACCACGTGTTCATCGGCGGCCACTGGCGCGATGGCGCATCGCGCGAGACGCTGCCGCTGGCCAATCCGTCGGACGGCAGCGTGCTCGCCCGGATCGCCCGCGGCAACGCCGCCGACATCGACGCCGCGGTGCAGGCGGCCGAGGCCGCGCTGGCCGGCAACTGGGGCCGCTTGACGGCCACCGAGCGCGGCCGCACGTTGATGCGCTTGTCGCAGCGGGTGCTGGCGGCCGCCGACGAGTTGGCCCAGCTCGAAGCGCTCGATGTCGGCAAGCCCCTGAAGCAGGCCAAGGCCGACGCGATGGCGCTGGCCCGCTACCTCGAGTTCTACGGCGGCGCGGCCGACAAGGTGATGGGCGAGACGATTCCGTTTGCCGCCGGCTACACCGCCCTGACGCTGCGCGAGCCGCACGGCGTCACCGGCCACATCGTGCCGTGGAACTACCCGATGCAGATCATCGGCCGCAGCGTCGGCGCGGCGCTCGCGATGGGCAACGCCTGCGTGCTCAAGCCCGCCGAAGAAGCCTGCCTGACAGCCTTGGCGTTCGCGCAGCTGGCGGCCGAAGCCGGCTTGCCGGCCGGGGCCTTGAATGTCGTGCCGGGTCTCGGCGAAGAGGCCGGCGCGGCGCTCACGGCGCATGCCGGTGTCGCCCACCTGTCGTTCACCGGGTCGGTGGCCGTCGGGCGGCTGGTGCAGGCGGCGGCGGCGGCGCACACGATCCCGGTCACGCTCGAACTCGGCGGCAAGAGCCCGCAGCTCGTGTTCGCCGATGCCGACCTCGACGCTGCGTTGCCGTTCCTCGTCAACGCCGGCATCCAGAACGCCGGGCAGACCTGTTCGGCAGCGTCGCGCATCCTGGTCGAGCGCAGCCGCTTCGACGAGGTCGTGCAGCGCATGGCCGAGCGCTACCGGCGCCTCGCCGTCGGGCCGGCGCTGGCCGACCTCGATGTCGGGCCCGTGATCTCGGCGCGACAGCGCGAGATCGTCGAGCGTTACCTCGCGATCGCGCGCGACGGCGGCCTGGGGGTCGCTGCCGAGGCGACGCTCAGCCCGAGTGCGCCGGCGGGCGGCTTCTACGTGCGGCCGACGCTGCTGGCGCCAGTGGCCGACACCCACGTGCTGGCGCAGGAAGAGATCTTCGGCCCGGTGCAAGTGGTGGTGCCATTCGACGACGAAGCCGACGCGATCCGTATTGCCAATGGCACGGCCTATGGTCTCGTCGCTGGCGTGTGGACCCGCGACGGCAGCCGCGCGCTGCGCGTGGCGCGGGCCCTGAAATGCGGCCAGGTGTTCGTCAACAACTACGGCGCCGGCGGCGGCGTCGAACTGCCGTTCGGCGGCGTCAAGGCCTCGGGCCACGGCCGCGAGAAGGGCTTCGAGGCGCTGTACGGCTTTTCGGCATTGAAGACGATCGCGATCAAGCACGACTGACGGAGACGCAAGCCATGCGATTGAAGGACAAGGTGGCGATCGTCACCGGGGGCGGCTCGGGCTTCGGCGCCGGCATCGTGAAGAAGTTCGTCGCCGAGGGCGCGCAGGTGCTGGTCGCCGACGTGAACCTCGAGGCGGCCCTGGACGTGGCGGCCGGCGCCGGGCCGGCGGCGCGCGCACTGCGCGTGGACGTCAGCGTCGCCGCCGACGTGCGCACGATGATGGAGGCGGCCGAGTTGCACTTCGGGCGCCTGGACATCCTCGTCAACAACGCCGGCATCGGCCACCTGCCGCAGCCGCTCGAGGGCCTGCCCGAAGCGCAGTTCGACCGCCTGTTCGCGGTCAACATGAAAGCGATCTACCTGGCGATGCGCGAGGTGGTGCCGCGTTTCAAGGCCGCCAACCAGGGCCGAGGCGGTGGCGTCGTGCTGAACATGGCCAGCACCGCCGGGGTCAGCCCGCGCCCACGGCTGGCTTGGTACAACGCCAGCAAGGGCTGGGTCATCACCGCGACCCGCGCCTGCGCGGTCGAACTGGCGCCGTTCGGCATCCGCGTCAATGCGCTGAACCCGGTGGCCGGCGAAACGCCGCTGCTGGCCACCTTCATGGGTGAGGACACACCGGCGATGCGCGCCAAGTTCCTGTCGACGATTCCGATCGGCCGCTTCTCGACCCCCGAGGACCTCGGCAACGCGGCCTGCTTCCTGTGCAGCGACGAGGCATCGATGATCACCGGCGTGTGCATGGAGGTCGACGGCGGGCGCTGCATCTAGGGTCTGTTCACACGACGGACGGCAGTGCGAATGGGCCCTCGCCGCGCGGTTGGCGCCGCGCCGGCCCCGCGTCAATGCTCGCCGAGCGAGCCGTAGCGCGACGCGAACTCGTCGGCGATGCTCTTGCCGCGCGCGTTGGCGATCGCGCGCTGGGCCGTCTTCAGCACCTCGATCAGATCGCGAACGGTGTGCGCCTGGCGTACGGACTCGATCAGCGAATCGGCCGTCGGACCCAGCGCCCGCTGCAGCGAACGTTCGATCTGGGCACGCTGGTCCTCCGTTGCAGCCTCGTGTTCGGGCCGCGAGGCGACGTCGAAGCGGCTGGGCATGTGCGAGGACTTGAACAGCGAATCTGCAGCCACCTCGGGCGACGGCGCCACTCGCGATGAGGTCGATGTGCGCCGCCGGGGTGCGGGCGGGGATGCAGGTGCGATATAGCCCTCGTCGAGCAACGAGTTCAAAGCTTCTGGCGTGGCGCCGGCCATCATCTGCCGCAATTCGACCGCGCTGCGCTTGCCGTCGACCAGCAACAGCACCATGCGCAGCCGTTGCGGGAGCTGGCGCGCGCCACCCTCGATCTCGGCGTGGCCCTTCTCGGTTTTCTTGAAGTACATGCCCGTCTCCGCTTGCGCACCTACAGCGGCGTCAGAGTAACAAACTGTTGCAAGTGTCCGCAAGGCCGTCGCATCGCGCGGCGGCGTCCAGCGTGCGATTTGCCACCCGAAACCGGTTGCCAGAGGTTCCCGCGCCCGACGCGTTCGCTACAGCACGGCCGCCATCGCGGCGGCAACCGACTCGACGTTGCCGCTGTTCAGCCCCGCCACGCACATGCGCCCCGAACGCACCAGGTATACGGCGTGCTCGTTGCGCAGTCGGTCGACCTGCGCGGCGCTGAGGCCGGTGTAGCTGAACATGCCGCGCTGGCGCAGGAAGTAGCCGAAGTCTCGACCCGGCTGGCGGGCGGCCAGCACATCGTGCAGCCGCTGGCGCATGGCCAGGATGCGCAGGCGCATGCCCGCGACGTCGGCGACCCATGCGGCCCGCAAGGCCGGGTCGCCGAGCACGCGGCTGACGATGCCCGCGGCGTGGATCGCCGGGCTCGAGTAGTTGCGTCGCACGGTGGCCTTCAGCTGGCCGAGCACGAGTTCGGCCTCGGCCTTGTCGGCACACACGACACTGAGCGCGCCCGCACGCTCGCCGTACACGCTCATGCTCTTCGAGAACGAATTGGCAACGAAGAACGTGAGGCCCGCCGAGGCCAGCCGCCGGATCGCAAAAGCGTCTTCGTCGATGCCGTCGCCGTAGCCCTGGTAGGCGATGTCCAGGTAGGGCAGCAATTGGCGCTCGCGCAGCACCGGCAGCAACTGCTCCCACTGGCCGCGCGTCAGGTCCACGCCGGTCGGGTTGTGGCAGCAGGCATGCAGCAACACCACGCTACGGGCCGGCAGCGCCGACAGCGTCGCCAGCATGGCGTCGAACTTCAGGCCGCCCGTGATGCTGTCGTAATAGGGGTAGCTGTGGACGCCGATGCCAGCGCCTTCGAACATCGCGCGGTGATTGTCCCAGGTCGGGTCGCTGACCCAGACCTGGCTGTCGGGCAGCCAGCGCTTGAGAAAGTCTGCGCCGACCTTGAGCCCGCCCGACGAGCCGATGGTCTGCAGCGTAGCGACGCGCCCGCCCGTGACGGCTTCATGTCCGGCCCCGAACAGCAGCGCCTGCACTGCGCTGCGCATCGCCGCCGAACCTTCGATCGGCAGATAGGGCTTCGGCCCCGCCGCCGCCAGCATCTGCACCTCGGCCTCGTGCACGCAGCCGAGCACCGGGATGCGGCCAGCATCGTCGAAGTAGATGCCGATCGAGAGGTTGATCTTGTGCGGCCGCGGATCGGCGTGGAAGGCCTCGTTGAGGCTCAGGATCGGATCGCCGGCGTAGGACTCGAGATGCTGGAACATGGACTCGTTCTCAGGGCGCCTTGGCAGACAACGCCGCCTCGACATCGCGGCGCAGGCTCTCGGGCTCGTCATTTGGCGCGTATCGCCTGATCACCTGGCCGTCGCGGCCGACCAGGAACTTGGTGAAGTTCCACTTGACCGCCTCGCTGCCGAGCAGGCCGGGCGCTTCCCCCTTGAGCCATTGCCACAGCGGCTCGGCGCTGGTGCCATTGACGTCGACTTTGGCCATCATCGGGAAGGTGACGCCGTAGTTCATCTCGCAAAACGAGGCGATCTCGTCGTTGCTGCCGGGGTCTTGCGCACCGAATTGATTGCTCGGGAAGCCGACGACCACCAGGCCGCGGTCGGCGTAATCCTCCCAGAGCTTCTCCAGGCCCTTGAACTGCGGCGTGAAGCCACAGGCACTGGCAGTGTTGACGATCAGGAACACTTTGCCGCGCTGGGCCGCAAAATCGGCCCGCTGGCCGTTGATCGATACAGCGGAGAAGTCGTAGATTGACTTTTTGGGCATGATGGGGCTCCCGGTTGGCAGGGATGAGGGTGGGCGGCGAGCCACGCGCCGTCGCATCGTGCATCGTAGCCTCTTGCCGACGCCCGGCGTTCTAGGGGCTCGCTCGCGTTGACAGCGGTAGCCTCCTGCGAGGAACATGGCCGACGGCAAAGGGCATTGTTCTCATGAACGCACATCTTGCGACGGCGGCAAAGCGCGTCGCGTTGCTCGGTTTCGGCGAGTTCGAGCGAACGGCGCTGCTGTCGTACCTGCGCCTGTCGCGTACACGCGTGCCCGCCTACAAGGAGGCCGCGACGCTGGCCGACGCCGATTTCGTGATCGCCGATGCCGATCATGCCGGCGCGATCGATGCCGTGCTCGGCGCCGATCGTGTCGCCGATACGGTGTTTATCGGCTCGCTGACACCCGACGGCGCGCTGGCCTGGATGATGCGACCGATCGATCCGCTGCAGGTCTTCCGCGAGCTCGATGCGACCGTAGCGCTGCGTACGGCGCGGGCCCCGGCAGCGGCCCCGACCCCGCCAGCGAAATCGACAACACCACTCGAGACGCTGCCGACGCTGTCGGTGGCCGCCGCAGTGCCCGAAATGGAGCAGCCTCCGCCGCCTCGACCGCCGGCGGACAAGGCCGCCAGGCGCAGCATGCCGCGGCGCGCGGGGGACCTCAGCGCACCGACCTCGGTGCTGCTGGTCGGCAGCAGCGAGGTGGCACTGCATATGCTCGAGCGGCAATTGCAGGCCCTCGGCCTGCGCACCGAGATCGCACCGAGCAGCCAACGTGCGCTCGAGTTGATGGCGCTGCAGAAGTACGACCTCGCCTTCGTCGATGTCGATCTGGGCCCGCATAGCGAGCTCGACGGCTTGGCGCTGTGCCAGCACCTCAAGCGCCAGCACCACCAGCCGGCCGCCGCAAGGGCACCCAGGGTGGTGATGGTCGCGGCGCAGGCCAGCGCCACCGATCGCGTGCGTGGCAGCTTCGCCGGTTGCGATGCCTATCTGGTCAAGCCGCTCGACGACGACGCGCTGAGGCGCGCGTTGCGCCAGCTCGACGTCCGGCTGCCGATGCCCGGCGACGCCCCCTACGTCAACAGCCGGCCTGGCAATCTGCACAGCCAACTGCAAGCGCTCGATCCGCTCGGCGCGGCGCCGACGCCCACGCGACGCAGATAATTCACGCCATGGCGTCGCGCGGCAGCGCGGCGAGCAACGCCGCCACCACGATGGCCGCGCCCCCGAGCGCCAACCGGGCATCGAGCGTGCCGGCGCCCAGCGCCATCGCCGACACGCTGGCAAAGAACACCTCGGTGAGCATGATCACTGCCGTGGCGTTGGCCGGCAGCCGCGTGGCACCGAACTGCAGCGCCAGATTGCCGGCCAGGAAGAATCCGGCCAACGCCAACGCACCGGCGAGCCAACCCGGCGCGGGCGCCGGCGGCGCCGGCACCGCGCCGCCCGGTGTCAGCAGCAACGCCAGCAGCGCCGCCACCAACATGCCGCCGACGAACATGGCCAGCGCGCGGGCGCCTTCGGAGCGTGCCGCTTCGCGCCGCAGCATCACGTTGTTGAGTGCGAAGCTGAAGCCGCCGAGCACGCCGAGCGCTTCGGCCAGTGTGCGCGGCAGCGGCAGCCCGCCGCCGGCGGGCCACAGGATCACCAGCGCGCCGGCCAGTGCCAACGCCACACGCAGCAGCGCAGACCGGGTCAGTCGCTCATCGAGCAGCAATCGCGCCAGCAGCACCGCCCAAAGCGGCATCAGGTAGAACAGCAGCACGACGCGCACGACGTCGCCGATGGTCACCGCCCAGTTGAAGGCCGCGTTGGTGGTGCCCGAGGCCAGCACCAGCAGCCACAATGCACGATGGGCGAGCAGTTCGCGCCACGCCGCCGGCCGCGCCAGCGAGATCACGATCACCGCAACGGCATAGATCAGCGTCGTGGCCCACAACGGGTGCAGCCCGGCGCTCTCGAGCCGGCGAAACGGCCACCAGGAAACACCCCAAACGAAGGCGTTGAAGACCAGCGCGAGCGCCGGCCCCGCGGCTGCGTGATGCACCGCACGCAGCGGCGTGGCCGGGTTCAATGCGGATCCGAGCGCGCGATGGCCAGCAAACGCTCGACCTCGTCGCGATGCATCACGGAGTTGTGACGATGCCAGCGGCGGATCAGCTCCATCGTGCCGGCAACCACCAGGCCGAACATCGTGATGGCGCCGAAGGCCGACAGGCCGAACTTCGTCATCGCGGTGTAGAACGCGCCAAGGCCGAGGATGCAGGCCTGTTCGTTGAAGTTCTGCACCGCGATCGAACGGCCGGCGCCCATCAGGTTGTGGCCGCGGTGCTGCAGCAGCGCATTCATCGGCACCACCATGTAGCCGCCGATGGCGCCGAGCAGCACCAGAAACGGCGCCGCGGCCCAGGCGTTGCTGATGAAGTTCATGCCGATCACCAGCAGCCCCATCGCAATGCCGAGCGGAATCACGCCGGTGGCACGGTCGAGCTTCATCGCCACCGACGCCACGATCGCCCCAACCGCGGTGCCGACCGCGACCACCCCAACCAGGCTCGACGCCTGCGTGGTGCCATAGCCCAGTGCCGCCGCGGCCCAGGCCAGCACGATGTAGCGCAGGTTGCCAGAGACGCCCCAGAACAGCGTGGTGGTGGCCAGCGAGATCTGGCCCAGCTTGTCGGACCACAGCCGCGCGTTGCACTGCGAAAAATCGCGCACCAGTGCCAGCGGGCCGTGCGCGATCGGCTGCAGCGGTGCTTCGGTGCGCGGAATGCGCAGGTTGAACAGCGCCGCAATCACGTACAGCGACACCAGCGCAGCGATCGCCACTTCCGGGCCGGTGTCGATGCCGGTGTCGATCAACGGCATGTCGATGCCGAGCAGGACTGGTGCGATCCGTGGCCCGACCAACTGGCCGCCGAGCAACACGCCGAGAATGATCGAGCCGATCGTCAGGCCCTCGATCCAGCCGTTGGCCTTGACCAGTTGCGAGGGCGGCAACAGCTCCGTCAGGATGCCGTACTTGGCCGGCGAATAGGCCGCAGCACCGAGTCCGACCACCGCGTACGCGGCCAGCGGGTGGGTGCCGAACAGCATCAGCAGGCAGCCGACCACCTTGATGCTGTTGGAGACGAACATCACCTTGCCTTTGGGCAGCGCATCGGCAAAGGCGCCGACGTAGGGCGCGAGCACGACGTAGAACAGCGCGAACATCGGCACCAGCGCAGCGCGTTGCCATTCGGCAGCGCCAGAGGTGCGCAACAACTCGACCGCGGCCACGAACAACGCGTTGTCGGCCAGCGAGCTGAAGAACTGCGCCGACATGATCGTGTAAAAGCCTCGTTTCATGCGCGGCGCAGCGGCGTGTCTCCGGATGTTGCCTCTAAGCGGGCGCCGCGTTATAGCACGCACCCTCGTGGCCGCCGGCGCGCGGGCAGAATGGCGCCATGCCACGCCCGATCGAGGCCCTGATCCATACCGATGCCCTCGCGCACAACCTGACACGGGCGCGCGCCAGCACCCCCGACGCCCGCCTGTGGGCCGTCGTCAAGGCCAACGCCTACGGCCACGGCATCGAGCAGGCGTTCGAAGGCCTGCGTGGTGCCGACGGCTTTGCACTGCTCGACCTGGCCGAGGCCGAACGCATCCGCGCCTGTGGCTGGCGCGGCCCAGTGCTGCTGCTCGAGGGCGCGTTCGAGGCGCGCGACCTCGAGTCGTGCTCGCGCCTGCATCTGTGGCACGTCGTGCATTGCAGCGAGCAGATCGATTGGCTGGCCGCGCACAAGACGCACCAGCCGCACCGCGTGTTCCTGAAGATGAACAGCGGCATGAACCGGCTGGGTTTTCGGCCCGAGGCGTTCCGCGCCGCCTGGGCGCGCCTGAACGCGCTGCCGCAGGTCGACGAGATCTCGCTGATGACGCACTTTTCAGATGCCGACGGCGAGCGCGGCATTGCGCATCAGGTGGCCGCGTTCGAGGCCGCCACGCACGACCTGCCGGGCGAACGCTCGCTGGCCAACAGCGCGGCGATCCTGCGCCACCGCCTGCCCAGCGACTGGGTGCGCGCCGGCATCATGAGCTACGGTAGCGCGCCGGATTTCCCAGCGCACGATATCGCGCACTGGGACCTGCAGCCGACGATGACGCTGCGCTCCCGCGTGATAGCGACACAATCGCTGCAGCCCGGCGACACGGTCGGCTACGGCAGCAGCTTCACCGCAGACACCGCGTTGCGCATCGGCATCGTTGCGTGCGGCTACGCCGACGGCTACCCGCGCCACTGTGGCACCGGCACGCCCGTGCTGGTGAGCGGCGTGCGCACGCGCACCGTGGGCCGCGTCAGCATGGACATGGTCGCGGTCGACCTGACGCCGGTGCCCAACGCCAGCATTGGCTGCGAAGTCACGCTGTGGGGCCGCGGACCGAACGCCTCAAGGCTGCCGATCGACGAGGTGGCGCAGGCCGCGGGCACGATCGGCTACGAACTGATGTGCGCGCTGGCAGCGCGGGTGCCGGTGCATGCCACTGCGATTGCCGCGCTGGCTTGACGCCGCGGCGACGCTGCCTATCATCGCGCCACCCCAAACCCGAATTGGAGGGATGAATGGGTCACTTGCTGTGGACGATCATCGTCGGCTTGATCGTCGGCGCGATCGCACGGTTCATCATGCCAGGCGATCAGAAGATGGGCTGGATCCTGACCGGATTGCTGGGCATCGGTGGCTCGCTGGCTGCGGGCTATGTCGGACAGGCCCTCGGCATGTACGCCGTCGGCGAAGCCGCGGGTTGGATCGCTTCGGTGGTCGGCGCGCTGGTGCTGCTGTTCATCGTGCAGAAGCTGCGCGGCAGCACGCCGGCACAGTGACGTTGCCGCGGCAGTGAAGGCCGCGCTGCTGGCGGTCGACCCGGACGAGGTCACGCTGACCTCGATCCGCGCGCAAGGTGCCGGCGGCCAGAACGTCAACAAGGTCTCGAACGCGGTGCACCTTCGCTTCGATGTCCATGCGTCGTCGCTGCCCGACAGCGTGAAGGCGCGGCTGCTGGCGCTCGGCGATTCGCGCATCACGCAGGAGGGCGTCGTCGTCATCAAGGCTCAGGAGCACCGCAGCCTGGAGATGAATCGCGCCGACGCGCTGGCGCGGCTGAATGCGCTGGTGCAATCGGTCGCCACGCCGCCGCGTCCCCGCAAGCCGACCAAGCCGACCCACGGCTCCAAGCTGCGCCGCCTCGAGGGCAAGGCGCAGCGCGGCCAGGTCAAGGCCGCGCGCGCCAAGGTCGACGACCAGAGGTGACGACCCCGAACTCGCTGCGCTCGCGTCCCCCGACGTGGGGTCAGGCGGATTGGGAGCCGCCCGCGCGGCCTGAGGTGCTTGTTCATGGCCGCGACAATGCGGCCATGGCCAAGGACAGCAAGACGATCTATACGTGCAGCGAATGCGGCGGCACGAGCGCGAAGTGGCTCGGCAAATGCCCGCACTGCAACGCCTGGAACACGCTGGAGGAAAGCGTGGCCGAGTCGGCCGCGGCGACGCGGCACCGCTTCCAGCCGCTGGCAAGAACGGCGGCGGTGGCCACGCTGGCCGAGATCGACGCCGCCGACGTGGCGCGCTCGCCCACCGGTCAGAGCGAACTCGACCGCGTGCTCGGCGGCGGAATCGTGCCAGGCGGCGTGGTGCTGATCGGCGGCGACCCCGGCATCGGCAAGAGCACGCTGCTGCTGCAAGCGGTCGACACGCTGTCGGTGCAGATGAAGGCGCTGTATGTCACTGGCGAGGAGAGCGGCGCGCAGGTGGCGTTGCGCGCACGCCGGCTCGGCCTCGACGGCTCGCGCGTGCGCGTGCTGGCCGAGATCCACCTCGAGCGCATCCTGGCCGCGATCGAATCCGAGGCGCCGGATTTCTGCGTCATCGACTCGATCCAGACGCTCTACTCCGAGCAACTCACATCCGCGCCCGGCTCGGTGGCGCAGGTGCGCGAGTGCGCCGCGCAGCTCACGCGCACGGCCAAGGCGCGCGGCTGCGCGATGGTGCTGGTGGGCCATGTCACGAAGGACGGCACGCTGGCCGGCCCGCGCGTGCTCGAACACATCGTCGACACGGTGCTGTATTTCGAAGGCGATACGCACTCCAGTTTCCGCCTGGTGCGCGCGATCAAGAACCGCTTCGGCGCGGTCAACGAGATCGGCGTGTTCGCGATGACCGAGCGTGGCCTGAAGGGGGTGGCCAACCCGAGCGCGATCTTCCTGTCGACCCATGGCGAACCGGTGCCGGGTTCGTGCGTGCTGGTCACGCTCGAAGGCACGCGGCCGCTGCTGGTGGAGGTGCAGGCGCTGGTCGACAGCGGCGGGCCGAGTCCGCGGCGACTGTCGGTGGGCCTCGACCGTGACCGCCTGGCCATGCTGCTTGCGGTGCTGCATCGCCACGCCGGCGTGGCCTGCATGGACCAGGACGTGTTCGTCAACGCCGTCGGCGGCGTGCGCATCAGCGAGCCCGCCGCGGATCTGGCGGTGCTGCTGGCGATCCAGAGCAGCCTTCGTGGCAAGGCATTGCCGCGCGGGTTCATCGCCTTCGGCGAGGTCGGCCTGGCCGGCGAAGTGCGCCCGGCGCCGCGCGGGCAGGAGCGATTGAAGGAGGCCGCCAAGCTCGGTTTCTCGGTGGCTGTGGTACCGAAGGCCAACGCGCCGAAGCGAGCGATCGAGGGCCTGGCGATCCACCCGGTCGAGCGCGTCGAGCAGGCAATCGATGTGCTGCGGGGGTTGTAGCCGATGACCGCAGCGACGATCGGCTGGGCACTGGCCGTGGCGGCGGTGGCCGTTGGCTACGTCGGCTACGGCTGGCGCGGAGTGCTGCTGGCCATCACGGTGATCGTGTTCTGGCTGCTGCTGCAGTTCAGCCGCGCGCTGCGCGTGATGCGCCTGGCCGCGCGGGCCCCCGTGGGCCACGTGCCGAGCGCAGTGATGCTGCATGCCAAGCTGCATGCGGGCATGCTGATGATGGACGTCGTCAAGCTCAGCCGCAGCCTGGGCCGCAAGGTGCGCGACGTACCGGAAACGTTTGCCTGGCGCGATGAATCGGGCGCGGAAGTCGAGATCGACTTTGCCGGCGGGCGCTGCCAGACGTGGCGATTGACACGGCCGGAGTGAAACAAAAAAGCCCCGCCGGAGCGGGGCTTCGCGGGGCTGGCGAGCCCTTTAGCGTTGACGGCGGCGGCCGGCCATGAAGCCAATCGCGCCGATGCCCGCCAAGGCGTACGTGCCGGGCTCGAAAACGGCCGGGGCCATGCCCAGGTACAGCGCGATCAGGATCAACGCGACGGACGGGATCGCCAACTTGTAGAACGGTGAGGTCTTCATTTCATTCCCTGGTGGTTCTCGTTGCCCATCCAGCACACCAGCGGGCGCTGCCATGTGAACTGGGCAATTGCCTCGGTGACAAGTGAAGTATTGCCACCACCCGTTGCGCACACAACCGCTTACACCCCCTGGAACGCGGGGTTCAACAACACTCGGCGTCCGCGTCGGTGAGCACCGTTCGCCTCGTCGGCGACGCATAGAATCCCTGCCAACCTGGAGATCGAGGAGCATGCGATGTCAATGGCCGACCGCGACGGCAAGATCTGGATGGACGGCCAGCTGGTCGAGTGGCGCGACGCCAAGATCCACGTCCTGACGCACACGCTCCATTACGGCTGCGGTGCTTTCGAGGGAGTGCGCGCTTACAACGCAAAGGGTGGAACGGCGATTTTCAGGCTGCAGGAACACACCGAGCGCCTGTTCAACAGCGCCAAGATCCTGCGCATGAAGATCCCCTTCACGCTCCCGCAGGTGATGGAAGCGCAGCGCGAGGTGGTGCGCGCCAACGGTCTGGAGAGTTGTTACATCCGGCCGCTGACATGGATCGGATCCCACAAGTTGGGGGTGTCGCCGAAGGGCAATCAAATCCACCTGATGGTCGCCGCGTGGCCGTGGGGCGCCTACCTCGGCGAAGAGGGGATGAAGCGCGGCATCCGCGTGAAGACCTCCAGCTATACGCGCCATCACGTCAACATCACGATGACTCAGGCCAAAGCCGTGTCGAACTACACCAACTCGATCCTGGCCAACATGGAAGTCACTGACGAGGGCTACGACGAGGCGCTGCTGCTCGATCCATCGGGCTTCGTCAGCGAAGGTGCCGGTGAGAACATCTTCGTCATCAAGAGCGGCGTGGTCTACACGCCCGATCTTTCGGCCGGCGCACTCAACGGCATCACGCGCAACACCATCTTTGCGATCTGCCAGGACCTGGGGCTGCAACTCGTGGAAAAGCGCATCACGCGCGACGAGGTCTACATCTGCGACGAGGCCTTCTTCACCGGCACAGCAGCCGAGGTCACGCCGATCCGCGAGCTCGACCGCATCGAAATCGGCAGCGGCTCGCGCGGCCCGATCACCGAGAAGATACAGGCCGCGTTCTTCGACATCGTCAACGGTCGCAATCCAAAGTACGCCGAGTGGCTGACGCGCGTTTGAATCCCACCCCCATCGCACAATTGCCCGCATGAGCGCCACTTTTTCCCCGGCCGCGACGGTCGAGGTCTCCGCCACCGACCTGCATGGCCCCGGCGTGGTCTTCTGCCCCAACCCGAAGATGGCGCTGTGGAGCAACCATCCGCGCGTGTTCATCGACGTGACCACCACGGGTCAGGGCAAATGCCCCTATTGCGGCACCGTCTATCGGCTGGCCGCCGGAGCCCGCGCGCACGGCGGCCACTGAGGCGGTCATGCCGCGCCCCAAAGCCCAGATCGCCGCGCTGATGGCCTCCGTCGACGACGTCGAGGCCCAGTTCTACGAGGCGCTGCAACGCGCCGACATCGAGCGCCTGATGGCGGTGTGGTCCGACGACGACGAGGTCGTCTGCGTGCACCCGGGCGGCCCGCGCCTGGTCGGCCATGGCGCGATCCGCGCCACCTTCGAGGCGATCTTCGCCAATGGCGCGATCCCGGTGCGCTTCGAAAAACTCAAGCGTGTCGAGAGTGCCGGCTGCGCGGTGCACAACCTGCTCGAACGCGTCGACATCCAGACTGCCGAGGGCATGCAGACGGCATGGGTCATCGCCACCAACGTATACCTGAAAAGTACACAGGGCTGGCGCCTGGTGGCGCACCACGCCAGCCCCGGCTCGTCGCGCGAATTGCCCGAGATCGTCGAAGCGCCATCGACGCTGCATTGACACGGTCGATGCAGGCTTACCACGCACCGCGCTGGTTGCCCGGCGGCAATGCGCAGACGATCTGGCCGGCGCTGTTCTCGCGCCACGCGCCTTGGCGCCATGCCGCGCCACATTACCTGCGCGAGCGCTGGACGACGCCCGATGCCGACTTCATCGACGTCGACATCCAGCCGGGCCCGCCGGGTGCGCCATGGCTGGTGCTGTTCCACGGCCTCGAAGGCTCGTCGACGAGCCACTATGCGCAGGCCTTCGCGCACGCGGCGGCACAAGCCGGCATGAACTTCGCGGTGCCACATTTCCGCGGCTGTTCGGGCGAATTGAACCTCGCGCCGCGCGCCTACCACTCGGGCGACTTCGAAGAGGTCGGCTGGATGCTGGCGCGGCTGCGGGAACGCAGCAGCACGCCGATGCTCGCCGTCGGCATCTCGCTTGGCGGCAATGCCTTGCTGCGCTGGGCCGAGGAAGCCGGCGACAGCGCGGCGCACATCACCAGCGCGGTGGCGGCGGTCTGCTCACCGATCGATCTGGCCGCCGGCGGCCAAGCCCTCGGCAGCGGCTTCAACCGCGTGACCTACACGCCGATGTTCCTGCGCACGATGAAGCCACGCGCACTGGCCAAGTGGGCGCAGCACCCGGGGCTGTTCGACCGCGAGCGCCTGCTCCAGGCACGCGACCTGTACGAATTCGACAACGTGTTCACGGCGCCACTGCACGGGTTTCGCGACACCGACGATTACTGGGCGCGCGGCTCGGCCAAGCCGCACCTGCGCACGATCCGCATTCCGGCGCTGGTGCTCAATGCGCGCAACGATCCGTTCGTGCCCGCCTCGTGCCTGCCTGCGCAGCACGAGGTCGGCCGCCATGTGACGCTGTGGCAGCCGGCGCACGGCGGCCACGTCGGCTTCCCGGGCGGCGCGCCGCCGGGCCATCTGGCGACCATGCCGCAAGCCGTGCTCGGCTGGCTGCACGGCCATCGCTGAGGCACTATGCGCACCGACATGGATGACATCGTCAAAGCCGCGCTGAAGAAGTGGCCCAACGTGCCGGACTGCCGCGGCTGGCTGGCGCTCGACGCGCGCGGCGATTGGTACATGCGCGACGACCGCGTGCAGGCCGCCGGGCCGTTTCCGAGTGTCAAGGGCAGCCGCATCCTGCACGACAAGTTGCGCGAGTTCATCCATCGCAACTACGCTTGCGACGACGGCGGCGCCTGGTATTTCCAGAACGGTCCGCAGCGCGTGTATGTCGAACTCGAGGCCGCGCCGTTCGTCTGGCGGATCGATGCGCGCGATTTCGCGCTGACCAGCCACAGCGGCCGGCCGGCCCGGCTGCACAGCGCCTGGCTCGACGAACACGGGCGCCTGTTCCTGGCTACCGACATCGGCTTCGGCCTGGTGCACACCCAGGACATGCACGAGGCCGCGCGGGCTGTCGAAGCCGGGCTGTGGCAGCCCGAGCCGTTGGATTTCGCCGCGATGCCGCAGCGTTTCGGCTATGTGCTGAGCCCGCAGCGAGCGGCAGCGTCGCGGCCTACTTGACCGCCCCGACCATGTAGGCCACCACCGCCTTGATGTCGGCGTCGCTGGCGGCAGCCATACCGCCCTTGGGCGGCATCGCGCCCTTGCCCTTGATCGCGCTGGCGGTCAGGCCATCGACGCCGGCGGCCAGGCGGGGCGCCCAGGCCGCCTTGTCGCCGAGCTTGGGCGCGTTGGCCACACCGGCCGCGTGGCACACCGCGCAACTCTGCGAGTACAGCGCCGGTACCGCGTCGGCCCTCGCCACCGGGACCGCTGCCGCAGCAACAGTCACAGGCGCCACGGGCGCAGTCGCCGCGGCTGGCGCGGCGGGCGCCGTCGTGGCAGGTGCAGGCGCTGGTGCGGCAGTCTGTGCCGGCGCCGCCGCCACCACCTTGGGCTCCTCGAGCTTGCCGCCGCCCTGATTGGCCAGGTAGACCACGGCGCGGCCGATCTCGATGTCGCTGAAGTCACCGCCGCCCTGCGCGCCCATCGCGCCCTTGCCCTTCAAAGCCGACGTCAGCAAGGCTTCGTAGCCGGTCTTCACGCGCGGGCCCCAGGCGGCGGCGTCGCCGACCTTGGGCGCGCCGGCCGCACCGCTGCCGTGACAGGCCACGCACTGCGCGGCATAGACCTGCTCGCCGGTCTTCAGCGAAGCGGTGTCGCTCGCATCCCTGATCTCGATGCTGCCGATCGGCTGGATGCGCCGGGCCACCGCCTCGGCGGCCATGCCGTCGCTGCCGGCTGCAGGCATCTTGTTGGCGACGACGTAGTTGACGAGCAGGATGATCGCGAGGATCGGCACCACGAACGCCAGCACCACCGCCCAGAGCAACTGTTTCGGCGTCTTGATCGGGCCCTCGTGGGGCAGGTCGTGTTCGGCGTGGGCGTCGCTCATGGAATCCTCTTGGTGGCCGGCCATCGGCGGGTGGCGAACAGCGCGCCCGCGACACCCCGACAAAACAATGCGTGCCAAGGGCACGCAACGGCGCGGAATTATAGCGGCGCCACTCCCAGCACAGGATCACGACGGTGCGCGGCCGGGGTCGGGAAGAACCTTATGCGCGCGGCACCGCCCGAGGGCATATTCGCGTGGTCATTCCCGACGCCCGGTGGACCTGCACCGCGCTGGCCGCGGGGGCTACAAGCCCGCCGAGGCGAAGGAGTTCAAGCGTGGTGGTGAACGGCTGGTGCGCGCCTCCTTCATTCGGGATCCGGACGGCCACAAGATCGAAATGCTGGAGCGGCACGGCCATGACCAGCAACGCAGCGCCCCGCGCCGAACGCGGCGTGGTGGCGCCCTCCCCCTGAAGAACAGGAGACACACATGAAGAGACCCCGTCAATACGTTGTCGCCGCGCTCGGTGCCGCGATGGCGCTGCTGGTGTCTGGCCAGGCGCAAGCCCAGGCCCAGAACATCGAGAACCTCAAACAGATGAAGGTGTCGGGGGTCGACCCCAGCATGCCACCGGTGCCGCAGGGCGGCCAGAATGCCGCCGCGCTGCGCGAGAATCTGAAGCGAGTCAAGTTGCCGCCGGGCTTCAAGATCGAGCTCTATGCGGTGGTGCCCGACGCGCGCCACATGGCCGTCGCGCCCAGCACCAACATGCTGTTCGTCGGCACGCGCAAGAACACCGTCTGGGCCGTCACCGATCGCAACAGCGACGGCGTGGCCGACGAGGTCAAGCCTTTCGCGCCGTCGGCCAAGTTCCATGTGCCCAACGGCGTGTGCTGGACCAAGGATGGCTTCCTGATCGTCGTCGAGCACAACCGCGTGCTGAACTTCCCGGCCGCCGAATTCTTCTATGAAGGCGGCGACGTGGCAGTGATCGAAACCGTGCCGCAGGGCAAGCTGATCCCGGTCGAGGAGGAGTCGTACAACCACCATGCGCGCACCTGCCGCATCGGCCCCGACGGCATGCTCTACATCACGCTCGGCCAGCCGTACAACGTGCAGCCGCGCAACAAGATCGATCTGTTCAACAAGGTCGGCATCGGCGGCATCGTGCGCATGAACGCGTTCGACGGCAGCAAGCGCGAGGTCTATGCCACCGGCATCCGCAACTCGGTTGGCCTGGAGTTCAACCCGAAGGACAGCACGCTCTGGTTCACCGACAACCAGACCGACGGCATGGGCGACGACATCCCGGCCGGCGAGATCAACCGCGCGCCCCGCGCCGGCATGTTCTTCGGCTACCCGTGGAAGCAGGGGCGCACGCGCATCACCGAGTTCGGCTACGACAAGGACCCGCTGCCGCCGAACATCACCGACCCACAGGTCTACATGGATGCGCACGCGGCGGACTTGGGCCTGGCCTTCTACACCGGCAAGCAGTTCCCGGCCAAGTACCAGGGCGGCCTGTTCTCGGCCCAGCACGGGTCGTGGAACCGCACCAAGCCGATCGGTGCACGCATCATGTTCACGTCGCTGAAGGCCGATGGCACGGCCGACAAGACCGAGGTCTTCGCCGACGGCTGGCTCGACAGCGATACCGGCCTGTACCGCGGCCGCCCGGTCGACGTGGCAATGATGAAGGACGGCTCGATGCTGATCAGCGACGACTTCGCGGGTGCGCTGTACCGCGTGAGCTACTCGGCGCCGTGAACTTGCGGCTCGGCTTGGCGTGGCTGCTTCTGGCGGCCACGCCGGCCCTTGCCGCCGATGCGGCGGTTGGGCGACAGAAGGCGATCGCCTGCGCGGTCTGTCACGGGCCGCTGGGTCTGGCCAACGCGCCCGACACGCCGAGCCTGGCCGGCCAGCCGGCCACCTACCTGGCCGCACAGTTGCGCGCGTTTCGCAGCGGCGAGCGGCGCCACGAGGTGATGGTCGTGATCGCCAAGCCACTGAGCGACGCCGATATCGCCGACCTGTCGGCCTGGTTCGCGGCCGTGCAGGTCGAGGTCAAACCGCCCCG
Organism: uncultured beta proteobacterium; assembly: GCA_963840805.1. Classification (GTDB taxonomy): domain Bacteria; phylum Pseudomonadota; class Gammaproteobacteria; order Burkholderiales; family Burkholderiaceae_C; genus CADEEN01. Next base: position 711,029 of record CAWJAJ010000017.1, read on the forward strand.
TTGAGGCCGCCCGCCCAGAGGGGCCGCTGATAGAATCCGCCCCCTCGCGCCCGTAGCTCAATGGATAGAGTACTGCCCTCCGAAGGCAGGGGTTGCTGGTTCGATCCCAGCCGGGCGCGCCAGCCGGCCACCGTGCACGCGCGATTTCAATCGATCAACGATTCGGCCGAGACGATGTGCTGCCGCGCGCGGCGCACGGCCCAGAACACGGCCACCGCCAGCAGCGGAATCGCCGCGCCGACCGCGAGGTCGGGGTTGACGTGCACGCCGGCCGCATGCAGCGCCTTGGCGGCGTAGCCCACCAGGCCGGCGGCGTAGTAGACGATCGCCGCCACCGACAAGCCCTCGACGGTCTGCTGCAGCCGCAACTGCAGCTTGGCGCGGTGGTCCATCGAGGCCAGCAGCTTCTGGTTCTGGCGCTCGCGCGCAATATCCACCCGCGTCGAGAGCAATGCGCTGGCCTGCGCCACCCGCTCCGACAAGCCGCGCAGGCGCTGCGACACGGTGGCGCAGGTGGCCACCGCGGGCGTCAGGCGGCGGCCCATGAACTCGTCGATGGTCTGCAGCGCCGGCAGCCGCACCTCGCGCAGCTCGGCAATGCGCCGCAGCACCAGGCCGTGGTAGGCCTCGCAGGCGCCGAAGCGAAACTGGCTGGCGGCAATGCCGCTCTCGACCTCGGCCGCCAGCCGCGTCAGTTGCTGCAGCAGCGCTTCGTCGTCGCCTTCGTCGCGTGCGATGCCGTCGGTCAGCGTGGCGAGCGCGCTTTCGATCGCCGCAATGCGCGGTGACTGGCGGCGTGCGATCGGCAATGCCAGCAACGCCAGCATGCGGTAGGCCTCGATCTCGAACAGGCGCTGCAACATGCGGCCCGCCTGCCGTTCGGCGAGCCGGCGGTCGAGCACCAGCACATGCGTGCAGCCGTCGTCATGCAAGTAGAAATCGGTGTAGACCAGCGCGGCGCCTTCGGCCACCTCGGCGCCAGCGACGCTGCGGCCACCGAACAAGCGAGCCAGTGCGGCGGTGTCCGGCGGCAACGCATCGGCAGCGCGCAGTTCGGCGTGCACTGCGGCCATCGTCAGCCCCGGGATGCCGGCCAGCCAGCCGTCGGGCAACAACGCGGCGGCGGTGTCGGTGAACGGTTCGCCGCCGACACCGTCGACGAGGAAGGTGTAGCCCGAGAACTCGCCGTGCCGTTCCCACTTCAGACGCAGCGGGCCGAGCACGGCGCGGAAATGCGTTGCCGCGGCATCGGGCGCTGCCACCGCATGGCGCTGGCACACCGCCTGAAGGTGGCGACGCTCGCGCTCGCGTTCGTCGGCATCGATCAGCACCGCGACATAGCTGGCCCGCGCCGGCGCCCGCAGGGCCTCGGGCGGGCGGGCATGCACCTCCTCGGCGAGCAGCATGCGTTGTGCGTGATCGGGCGGCAGCATGGACATTCGCTACTTTCCTCGGCGAAGATCGGGCCGGGCAGCGCCCGCCGGCGGCGAGTATGTCATCGCCACCAGCGTTGCGCCGGCCTGCGCGTCGCGACCTACGAGCACCTCACTCTGAAGATCCTGCAAGTCAAGGTCAAGCCGAATGCGCGCGCGAGTTCGCTCGTGGCGCAGGACGACGGCACCTGGCTGGCGCAGATCGCCGCGCCGCCGGTCGATGGCCGGGCCAACGACGCGCTGGTCGCGCTGGTGGCCAGGCACTTCGGCGTGCGGCGCGCGCAGGTGCGCATCAAGAGTGGCGCGTCGGGGCGAATGAAGCTGGTGCAGATCGACGAATGATGGGTCACGCCGCGTCGGCGGTCTCGATCGCCTGGCCTTCGGCGATGACCTGTCGCACGCGCAGTCGCGCGTCGAGCACGACGAAGTCCGCGCAGGCGCCGATGCGCAGCTCGCCGCGGTCGCCCAGGCCGAGGTACCGCGCGGCGTGCGTCGAGACGCGCCTCGACGCGTCGGTCAAGCTCAGGCCGAGCCCCTCGACAAGGTTGCGCAGCGCCTGGTCCATCGTCAGCGTGCTGCCGGCCAACGTGCCGTCGGCCAGGCGCACGCCGCCGCCGCATTTGCTGACGACGTGGCGGCCGAGCCGGTAGTCGCCGTCGGGCATCGCCGCAGCGGCGGTCGCATCGGTCACGCAGTACAGCCCCGGAATCGCACGCAACGCCGCGCGCATCGCGCCGGGATGCACGTGCAGCAGATCGGGGATCAGCTCGGCATGCTGCGCATGCGCCAGCGCGGCGCCGACCGAGCCAGGGGCGCGGTGGTGCAGGCCGCTCATCGCGTTGAACAGATGCGTGAAGCCGCTCGCCCCATGGGCCAGCGCCGCGCAGGCCTCGTCGTAGCTGGCCGCGCTGTGGCCGATCTGCACACGGATACCGGCAGCCACCAGCGCGGCGACGATGGCCAGCGCGCGCGGCAACTCGGGGGCGAGCGTGACGACGCGAAGCGGCGCCAGCGCCGCGAGCGCAAGGATCTCGGCGGCCGACGGCGCCTGCGCATACGCCGGCTGCGCGCCGAGGCGGTCGGGGCTGATGTACGGACCCTCGAGGTGCACGCCGAGCACGCGCGCGGCGCCGTCGGCGCGCTGCGCGCAAGCCGGCGCGAGCGCACGCAGCACCGCCGCGATCTCGCCATGCGGCGCGGTCATCGTGGTAGCCAGCAGCGCCGTGGTGCCGTGGCGCGCGTGCGTGCGCGCGATGGTGTCGATCGCGCTGGCGTCGAGTGCGGCCTGCATCGTGTCGGCGCCGCCGCCACCGTGCACGTGCAGGTCGATGAAGCCGGGCAGCACGATCGGCAGCCTGCTGTCGCGCCAGGCCTCGTCGGCCACCGGCCCGCCGTGCAGCGCGACGATGCGGCCGTCGTGGTGCTCGAGCCGGCCATCCACGAACCCACCGGGCGTGAGGATCAGGCCTTCGATCGCGATCACGTCAATGGCCGGCCGCTCGGCACGGCGACGTAGAACCATTCGTGGCCCGGCAACGCCGCCTCGTCGGGGAACACGATGTGGCCGTCGACCGTGGCGAGCACCGGCGTGCCGTCGTGGCGCTCGCCGATGTGCTCGCCAGCGTGCACCGCGTCGAAGCTGCACCATGGTCGCACGAAGCGATCGCCTTCGTGCTCGCGGTCGACCACTTCGGTCAGGCGCAGCCGCTCGAAGCGCGCCGCCGGCGGTGCCAGCGGGAGCTCGGCCAAGCCGAGCAGCGCGATCGCCTGGCGGATCGCGCGGTAGCCGACCTCGGACGCTGCTGGGTCGGCGTGTTGACCACACTCGAGCGTGACGCCGTAGCCGCCCTGCGCCCGCATGTACTCGGTGGTGCCGATGCCGTAGCTCGGGTCGGCCTCTTCGAGCAGGCCGCGCGTGCGACGCCGCAACGCACCCAGCGCATACGCCGCCAGCCAGCCCTCGGCGATGCGCGTCGGCCCCAGGTGCGCGGCCAGGCGGCCTTCGGCGGCGGCGTGGTGGAACGGTTCGAGCGGGCCGTCGTTGTCGGCCGGGCCGCGCATCACGAACGGGCGACCGGGGCTGGCGAACGAGTGCAGGTCGAGCAGCACGTCGTGCGCGGCCAGCCAAGGGCACAGGACGTTGGCGATGCGGTCCTCGAAGTCGGCGGGGTTGGCCGTCGGCAACAGGCGGCGGTTCAGGTTGCGCTCGCCGCGGCGCTCACCCCAGGCATAGGCCAGCGGGTTGGTCACCGGCACCAGCGTCAACAAGCCGCGCACGATGCGCAGCGCGCCACTCTCGACCTCGCCGATCACGCGCTCGATCGCCCGCGTGCCGCAGGTCTCGTTGCCGTGCACCGCGCCGAGGACGATCAGCCGCGGCGATGACTGCGATTGCGCGCGATCTTCGAGGCCGGCGAACTGGTAGGCGCGCAGCGTGGCGGGCGTCGACGTCATGATTGGATTATCGAGGCCGGCCCGGCATCGCGGTCATGCCAGCAGCGTCTCTCCGCGTCGCCAAGCCGGCCGCGCCACTCATCGCAGCGGCACCTCCAGCGCCCCGTGCACACTGCCGCCGTGGGCCTGCAGCAGGCGCTCGGCGCGGCGCGCGTCGACGCCGCGCTTCAACGCGACGATGGCCACCTTGATGCGGTAGTCGCAGGCCCCGAGCGTGCGCACGGCATCGTCGGCGCTGCAGCCGGTGGCCTGCATCGTCAGCCGCTGCGCGCGCAGCAGCAACTTGGCGTTGGTGGCGCGCAAGTCGACCATCAGGTTGCCGTAGACCTTGTGCAACCGCACCATCAGCGCGCTGGAAAACGTGTTCAGCGCGATCTTCTGCGCCGTGCCGGCCTTCAGCCGTGTGCTGCCCGAGATCACTTCGGCGCCGGTGGCCAGGGTGATGCCGATCTCGGCATAGGTCACCAGCGGCGAGCCGGCGTTGTTGGCGATGGCGATCGTCAAGGCGCCACTGGCCCGCGCCGCCTGCAACGCGCCGAGCACGTACGGCGTGGCGCCCGACGCAGCAATCAACAGCACGACGTCGTTCTCGCCGGGGCTCAGGCGGTGCAGATCGGCGCTGCCCTGCGACGCGTCGTCCTCGGCGCCCTCGACAGCCACGTACATCGCCGCATCGCCACCGGCCATCAGCGCGCGCGCGCGTTCGCGCGGCCACGAGAACGTCGGATTCAGCTCGACGCTGTCGAGCACGCCGAGGCGCCCGCTGGTGCCCGCGCCGATGTAGATCAGGCGCCCGCCGGCGGCGATGCGCGGCACCGCGGCATCGACGGCGCGGACCAGTTCGGGCAACCCCGCGCGCACGGCATCGACCGCGCCCTGCTGGTCGTCGACGAATGCAGCCACCAGCGCCGGCGTCTCGTAGCGGTCGAGCGCCGGATGGCGGGCATCGGGCGTCTCGGTGGTCGGTAGCGGACGGGGCGGGTCGGTCGACATCGCCGCGATCATCGCGCAACACAACGGCCTGTGCGGGGCACGGATCTTGCGCGGCGTGAGGCGTGACCCGCACCTCGCCCGACCACTCGCCGACCCCGGCTGTCGCCGGTCGCGCCGAGCCGGCGTCGGCCCCGCTGCGCGTGTTGCTGATCGACGACGGCGCGCACCGCGTCAGCCTGATTCGCGACGAACTGACGCGCCAGGGGCACGAAGTGGTCGGCGTGATCGACTCGGCGATCGTGGTGCACGAATGCGTCACGCAGTTGCTGCCCGACGTGGTGATCGTCGACAGCGAGTCGCCTTCGCGCGACACGCTCGAGCATGTGGCCACGCTGTCGGGGCGCAATCCGCGGCCGGTGGTGGTATTCGCCGAAGACGACAGCGACGTGCCGCTGCGCCTGGCGATGCAGGCCGGCGTCAGCGCCTACGTGGTCGCAGGCCTGCAGCCGCACCGGCTGGCTTCGGTGCTGCGCGTGGCGATCGCCCGCTTCGAGCAGGACAAGGCACTGCGCGAGCAGTTGGTGCAGGCGCAATCGCAGCTGTCGTCGCGGCGCACGGTCGAGCGCGCCAAGGGCATCCTGATGGCTCAGGGCGGCCTGACCGAGGACGCCGCCTACAAGCAGATGCGCAAGCTGGCGATGGACCGTGGCGAACCGCTGGTGCAACTCGCCGAACGCATCATCGACGCCCACCAGTTGTTGCGCCCCGCGGGCTGACCCCACGCACCAGCGCAAGGCGTGCGGCAGCCACTTTTGGTGCACTGCAGCACTAGCGCCGTCGGGCTCCCCGCGCGCAACCCCTGGCACACCTTGTGCGTGGGTGAACCCTAGGCACCCGCCACAACGGCGTGGCCGGTGCAGATGCATGCGGGCAATGGCGTCCGACTCGTACCGCTGGAGGATCCCTCCGGCCGTGCGGTCGCGACGCCTTTTTGTTTTTGTCTTTGGGGAGCCAACCATGGTCACACGCGAGGGTCTGATGAGCGAACGAACGCAGGCAGTTCATCAAGGGAACGGCTGCACTCGCGGCCGGCACGGTGGCGACGGCCGGGGCCTGGGCCGCCGGCTCCGATGCGCCGGAAAAGAAGGAAGTGCGCATCGGCTTCATCCCGCTGACCGACTGCGCGTCGGTGGTGATGGCCTCGGTGCTGAAGTTCGACGAGAAGTACGGCATCAAGATCATCCCGACCAAGGAAGCTTCCTGGGCCGGCGTGCGCGACAAGCTCGTCAACGGCGAGCTCGACATGGCCCACGTGCTCTACGGCCTGGTCTACGGGGTGCACCTCGGTGTCAGCGGCCCGAAGAAGGACATGGCCGTGCTGATGAACCTGAACCACAACGGCCAAGCGCTCACGCTCTCGAAGAAGCTGGCCGACAAGGGCGCTGTCGACGTCGCCTCGCTGGCCAAGGTGATGGCTGCCGACAAGCGCGAGTACACCTTCGCGCAGACCTTCCCGACCGGCACCCACGCGATGTGGCTGTACTACTGGCTGGCCTCGGGCGGCATCAACCCGATGAAGGACGCCAAGGTCATCACCGTGCCGCCGCCGCAGATGGTGGCCAACATGCGCGTCGGCAACATGGACGGCTTCTGCGTCGGCGAGCCGTGGAACCACCGCGCCATCATCGATGGCATCGGCATCACTGCGGCGACGACGCAGGAGGTCTGGAAGGACCACCCGGAGAAGGTGCTCGGCACCACCGGCGAGTTCGTTGCCAAGTACCCGAACACCGCGCGCGCGGTGGTCATGGCGGTGCTCGAGGCCGGCCGCTGGATCGACGCCAACCTGTCGAACAAGAACAAGATGGCCGAGACGATCGCCGACAAGGCGTACGTCAACACCAGCGTCGACGCGATCAACCAGCGCATCCTCGGCCGCTACCAGAACGGCCTGGGCAAGACCTGGGACGACCCGAACCACATGAAGTTCTTCAACGACGGGGTGGTGAACTACCCGTACCTGTCCGACGGCATGTGGTTCCTCACGCAGCACAAGCGCTGGGGCCTGCTGAAGGACCACCCGGACTACCTGGGCGTGGCCCGCAAGATCAACCAGACCGAGCTCTACAAGCAGGCCGCGGCGCAACTGAAGGTGAGCGTGCCGAAGAGCGACCTGCGTTCGAGCAAGCTGATCGACGGGGTGGTCTGGGACGGCAAGGAACCGGCCAAGTACGCCGACGGCTTCACGGTGCGCACGAGCGCGGCCTGAGGAGGCGACGCCATGGTCTCCGCTGTCTTCCATTCACCGCTCGAAGCGTCGGCGGTGCCGGACGCCGCGGCACGCAACGCGGCATCCTTGCCCAAGGCCGAGGCCGTCCGCGCCGACAAGCCGCCGAAGGCGCCGCGCGCGCCGATCGATACCCGCGCGATCTGGCTGGCGGTGCTGCCGCCGGTGATCGGCTTCGCGCTGCTGGTCGGCATCTGGGCCCTGCTCACCGCCAACGGCGGCGCCTTCCCGACGCCCAAGGCGACCTTCGACGCGGCGCGTGCAGCTGTTCGCCGACCCGTTCTACAGCAACGGCCCGAACGACCAGGGCATCGGCTGGAACATCCTGTTCTCGCTCGAACGCGTGGGCGTGGGCTTCGGCATGGCGGCGCTGGTGGGGATCCCGCTCGGCTTCCTGATCGGCCGCTTCGCCTTCCTCAACCGCATGGTCAACCCGCTGATCAGCCTGCTGCGGCCGGTATCGCCGCTGGCCTGGCTGCCGATCGGCCTGCTGGTGTTCAAGGCCGCCAACCCGGCGGCGATCTGGACCATCTTCATCTGCTCGATCTGGCCGATGGTGATCAACACCGCGGTCGGCGTGCAGCGCGTGCCGCAGGACTACTTGAACGTCGCGCGCGTGCTCAACCTGAGTGAGTGGAAAGTCATCACCAAGATCCTGCTGCCCGCGGTGCTGCCCTACATGCTGACCGGCGTGCGCCTCTCGGTCGGCACCGCGTGGCTGGTGATCGTGGCCGCCGAGATGCTGACCGGCGGCGTCGGCATCGGCTTCTGGGTCTGGGACGAATGGAACAACCTGAACGTCAAGCACATCCTGATCGCCATCTTTGTCATCGGCATCGTCGGCCTGCTGCTCGAGCAGCTGCTGGTCGGCATCGCCAGGAGGTTCTCCTATGACGACTGATCCCGAGGCCCCCCGCTCGCTCTGCTCGCTGCCCCCCAAGGGGGCGCTCAGCGCCCTTGGGGCGGCCCGGCAGGCGCTGACACGCCGCGCGGCTTCATCAAGGTCGAGGACGTCGAGATGGTGTTCTCGACGAGGAAGGGCAGCTTCCACGCGCTGCGCGACATCCAGCTCGGCGTGGCCCAGGGCGAGTTCGTCACGCTGATCGGCCACTCGGGCTGCGGCAAGAGCACGCTCTTGAACTTGATCGCGGGCCTGCTGAAGGCCACCCGCGGCGTGCTGCTGTGCGACGAGCGTGAGATTGCGGCGCCAGGCCCCGAGCGCGGCGTGGTGTTCCAGAACCATTCGCTGCTGCCGTGGCTGACCTGCTTCGACAACGTGCTGCTGGCAGTCGAGCGGGTCTATGGCGCGGCCGAAGGCAATGCCAAGCTGCGCGCACGCACCGGCGCCGCGCTCGCGCTGGTCGGCATGGGCCACGCCGCAACGAAGCGCCCACACGAGATCTCCGGCGGCATGAAGCAGCGCGTCGGCATTGCGCGTGCCTTGGCGATGGAGCCCAAGGTGCTGCTGCTCGACGAGCCCTTCGGCGCGCTCGACGCCCTCACGCGCGCCAAGCTGCAGGACGAGCTGCTGAAGATCGTCGCGCGCACCAGGAGCACGGTGGTGATGGTGACGCACGATGTCGACGAGGCCGTGCTGCTGTCCGACCGCATCGTGATGATGACCAACGGCCCCGCCGCGACGATCGGCGAAGTCCTGCCCGTCAGGCTGCCGCGCCCGCGCGACCGCGTCGCGCTGGCCGAAGACCCGGCCTACGTGCACTGCCGCAAGGCGGTGCTCGATTTCCTGTACACGCGGCAGGGCCACGCCGAGCCGGCGACGGCCTGAGGGGGCGCGAGCGATGAAGAAGATGAAGCTGGTGGTGGTGGGCAACGGCATGGCCGGCATCCGCGCGGTCGAGGAGCTGCTGAAGATCGCACCCGCGCTGTACGACATCACCGTATTCGGCGCCGAGCCACACCCGAACTACAACCGTATCCTGCTGTCGCCCGTGCTGGCCGGCGAGCAGACGATCGACGAAATCATCCTCAACCCGCTCGCCTGGTACGCGGAGAACGGCATCACGCTGCACACGGGCAAGACCGTCGTCGACGTCGACCGACGCCGGCGCGTCGTCAAGGCCAGCGACGGCACCGAGGCCGAATATGACCGCCTGCTGATCGCCACCGGCTCGAACCCCTTCATCCTGCCGGTGCCGGGCAAGGAGCTCGACGGCGTGATCGCCTACCGCGACATCGCCGACACCCACGCGATGATCGACGCGGCGGCCAAGTACCAGCATGCGGTCGTCATCGGCGGCGGCCTGCTCGGCCTCGAAGCCGCCAACGGCCTGATGCTGCGCGGCATGCAGGTCACGGTGGTGCACATCATGCCGTGGCTGATGGAGCGCCAGCTCGACGACGCCGCCGGCAAGCTGCTGCAGAAGTCGCTCGAAGACCGCGGGCTGAAGTTCCTGATCGGCGCGCAGACCGAGGCCCTCGTCGGCGACGCCGACGACCCCCCTGCAGGGGCGCTTGCGCCCCGCCCTCGTGTTCGTTCCGTCCGCTTCAAGGACGGAACCGAGATCCCTGCCGACCTGGTGGTGATGGCCGCCGGCATCCGCCCGAACACCACGCTGGCCCTGAAGATCGGCCTGCACTGCTTCAATGACGGCCGAGGCGGCATCGTCGTCAACGACACGATGCAGACCATCACCGACCCGCGCATCTACGCCATCGGCGAGTGCGCCGCGCACCGCGGCATCGCCTACGGCCTGGTCGCGCCGCTGTTCGAGCAGGGCAAGGTCTGCGCCACGCACCTGGCCGAGTTCGGCATCGGCCGCTACAGCGGCAGCCAGACCAGCACCAAGCTGAAGGTCACCGGCATCGACCTGTTCTCGGCCGGCAACTTCACCGGCGGCGCCGATTGCGAAGAGATCGTGATGAGCGATCCCTTCGGCGGCGTGTACAAGAAACTGGTGATCCAGGACGACCAACTGGTCGGCGCCGTGCTCTACGGCGACACCGTCGACGGCAGCTGGTACTTCAAGCTGCTGCGCGAGGGCCGCAAGATCGGCGATATCCGCGACAAGCTGATGTTCGGCGAATCGAACATCGGCGACACCGGTCACGAAGGCAACACCCGTGCTGCGGCGATGGCCGACGCCGACGAGGTCTGCGGCTGCAACGGCGTCACCAAGGGCACGATCTGCAAGTCCATCAAGGACAAGGGCCTGTTCACGCTCGAAGAGGTGCGCAAGCACACCAAGGCCAGCGGCGGCTGCGGCTCCTGCACCGGCCTGGTCGAGCAACTGCTGATGTTCACCGCCGGCGGCGACTACTCGAAGGCGCCCACCAAGAAGGCGATGTGCGGCTGCACCGATGCCAGCCACGCCGAGGCGCGCGAGGCGATCCGCCACGACAAGCTGCTGACGATCGACAGCGTGTACCGCAGGCTGGGCTGGCGCACGCCCAACGGCTGCTCGTCGTGCCGGCCGGCGATCAACTATTACCTGATCAGCAGCTGGCCCAAGCAGGCGGTCGACGACCCGCAGAGCCGCTACATCAACGAGCGCAGCCACGCCAACATCCAGAAGGACGGCACGTACAGCGTGATCCCGCGCATGTGGGGCGGCGAGACCACGGCCGACGAACTGCGCCGCATCGCCGACGCGGTCGACAAGTACAAGATCCCGACCGTCAAGGTCACCGGCGGGCAGCGCATCGACCTGCTCGGCGTGAAGAAGGAAGACCTGGTCGGCGTCTGGCAGGACATCGGCATGCCCTCGGGCCACGCCTACGCGAAGGCGCTGCGCACGGTGAAGACCTGCGTCGGCAGCGAGTGGTGCCGCTTCGGCACGCAGGACAGCACGCAGATGGGCAAGGACCTGGAGCGCGCGCTGTGGCGCATGTACGCGCCGCACAAGGTCAAGCTCGCCGTCAGCGGCTGCCCGCGCAACTGCGCCGAGGCCGGCATCAAGGACGTCGGCGTGATCGGCGTCGACTCGGGCTGGGAGATCTATGTCGCCGGCAACGGCGGCATCAAGACCGAGGTCGCGCAGTTCCTGGTCAAGCTGAAGACAGCCGCCGAGGTGCTGGAATACAGCGGCGCGTTCCTGCAGCTCTACCGCGAGGAGGGCTGGTACCTCGAGCGCACGGTGCACTACGTCGGCCGCGTCGGCCTCGACAACGTGAAGAAGAAGATCCTCGACGACGCTGCCGGCCGCAAGGCCTTGTGGGAGCGGCTGCAGTTCAGCCTCGACGGCGAGCCCGACCCGTGGTTCGAGTTCGACAAGGCCGCCGTCGACGTGCGGCAGTTCGAGCCGGTGGGGGCACTGTGATGGCCCAATGGAAGCCGATCTGCTTGCTCGCCGACATCCCGGTGCTCGGCGCGCGGCGCGTGATGCGCAACGATCGGGCACCCCGTCGCGATCTTCCGCAACGCCGAGGACAAGGTCTTCGCGCTGCTCGACCGCTGCCCGCACAAGGGCGGGCCGCTGAGCCAGGGCATCGTGTTCGGCGAAAGCGTCGCCTGCCCGCTGCACAACTGGACCATCGGCCTGGCCGATGGCTGCGCCAAGGCGCCCGATGCCGGCTGCACGCAGCGCTTCGCGGTCAAGGTCGATGCCCGTGGCCAGGTGTTTCTCGACGCCGAGGAGCTGCGCACCCTGGCCATCGAGGCCGTGACGGCGTGACAGAAACCAAGTCCACCTGCTGCTATTGCGGTGTCGGCTGCGGCGTGATCATCGAGAGCGACGGCGCGCAGATCACCGGCGTGCGTGGCGACCCCGACCACCCGGCCAACTTCGGCCGGCTGTGCAGCAAGGGCAGCACGCTGCACCTGACCGCGGCTGCGCACATCACGCGGCAGACGCGCCTGCTCGAACCGCTGCGCCGGCCGCAGCGCGGCGGCGCCGACGCAGGCCGATCGGCTGGGACGCGGCGCTCGAACTGGCCGCCGACCGCTTTGCCGGCATCGTTCGCGACTCACGGCCCCGACGCGGTCGGCTTCTACCTGTCGGGCCAGTTGCTGACCGAGGACTATTACGTCTTCAACAAGCTCGGCAAGGGCCTCGTCGGCACCAACAACGTCGACACCAATTCGCGGCTGTGCATGAGCAGCGCGGTCGCCGGCTACAAGGCCACGCTCGGCAGCGACGCGCCGCCCGCCTGCTACGACGATCTGGCACTCGCGCAGACGGTGTTCATCGCCGGCTCGAACACGGCCTGGGCGCATCCGATCCTGTTCCGCCGCCTCGAAGACGCCAAGCGCGCCAACCCGGCGCAGAAGTGGATCGTCGCCGATCCGCGCCGCACCGAAACCGCCGCCGCCGCCGACCTGCACCTGGCGCTTGCTGCCGGGCACCGACGTGGCGCTGTTCCACGGCCTGCTGCACCTGCTGCTGTGGGAGGGCCTGACCGACACCGCCTTCATCGCCGCGCACACCAGCGGCTTCGACGCGCTGCGCGACCGCGTGCGCGAATTCACGCCGAAGGTGGTGGCCCAGGTCTGCGGCTTGGCGGAAGACGACATCGTGCAGGCCGCGCGCTGGTTCGGTGGCCACACGCCGACACTGTCCCTGTACTGCCAGGGCCTGAACCAGAGCAGCAGCGGCACCGACAAGAACGCCGCGCTGATCAACCTGCACCTGGCCACCGGCCAGATCGGCAAGCCGGGCGCCGGGCCGTTCTCGCTCACCGGCCAGCCCAACGCGATGGGCGGGCGCGAGGTCGGCGGCCTGGCCAACCTGCTCAGCGCGCACCGCGACCTGGCCAATCCCGCCCACCGCGCCGAAGTGGCCGCGCTGTGGGGCATCGACGATGTACCGGCCACGCCCGGCAAGGCGGCAGTCGAAATGTTCGAGGCCGCCGCCGACGGTGCGATCAAGGCGCTCTGGATCGCTTGCACCAACCCTGCGCAGTCGCTGCCCGACCAGGCGATGGTGCGCCGCGCGCTCCAGCGCTGCGAGTTCGTCGTGCTGCAGGAGGCCTTCGCGACGACGGCCACCGCGCCGTATCGCCGACCTGCTGCTGCCGGCCACCACCTGGGGCGAGAAGGAGGGCACCGTCACCAACAGCGAACGCCGCATCAGCCGCGTGCGCGCTGCGGTGCCGCGCCCCGGGCAGGCGCGCCACGACTGGGCCATCGCGGTCGACTTCGCACGCCGGCTCGAGACCCGGCTGCCGCGCAAGCGTGCCGATGGGGCCTCGATGTTCCCGTACGCCGACGGCCGAGGCGATGTGGCGCGAACACCGCGAGAGCACGCGCGGGCGCGACCTCGACATCACCGGCTTGACCTATGCCGCGCTCGAAGCGACGCCGCAGCAATGGCCGTGCGCCGCAGGCGAAACCGGCGGCCGTGCGCGCCTCTACGCGGACGGCCGCTTCGCCACGCCCGACGGCCGTGCGCGCTTCGCGGCGCCGGCGTACCGCCCGGTGGCCGAGCCGCGCGATGCGCGCTACCCGTTCTCGCTGACCACCGGCCGGCTGCGCGACCACTGGCACGGCATGAGCCGCACCGGCACGCTCGGGCGCCTGTTCGGCCAGTGGCCCGAGCCCGCCGTCGAGATCCATCCGCAGGAGTTGGCGCGCCGCGGCTGGGACGAAGGCGCACTGGTGCACGTGACGTCGCGCCGCGGCTCGATCCTGCTGCCGGTGCGCGGCAGCGACGCGGTGCCGCCGTCACAGGCCTTCATCGCCATGCACTGGGGCGAGGAGTTCGTCTCGGGCCGCGCATCGGCCGGCGCCGTGATGGCCGGCGTCAATGCGCTGATGCCGAGCGCCTGCTGCCCGCAATCAGCAGCAGCCCGAGTTGAAGCACGCTGCGGTCAAGCTGCTGAAGGCCGAGCTGCCCTGGCAGTTGGTGGCCGCCGGCTGGTTGCCCGAGGCCGAGGCCCTCGTCGCACAGCAGCGCCTGCGCGCGTTGATGCCGGCCTTCGCCTACGCCCACTGCGTGCCTTTCGGCCATGAACCCATGCAGCGTGCCACGGTGGGCGTGCTGCTGCGCGCCGCGGCACACGAGCCCGCGGGCGACGAGTTGCTGGCCCAGGTGGAGGCCACGCTCGGCATCGTCGGCGGCAAGGTACTTCGCTATGCCGACGCGCGGCGCGGTCAGCGGCGCGCCATGCGCCTGGCGGCGACGGACACGAAGGAAGCTGGTGGCGCCACGCTCGACGCGTTCCTGCTCGCCGGCGATGCCGCTGCCGCCGCCTGGGTGCTCGGCCTGCTGCAGGATGGCCTGCCGGTGCGCGCGTTCGGCCACGCGCTGCTGAGCGGCCGTGCCACGCCACCATCGGCGCTGCCGCCACGCGCACCGCAGGTGTGCAACTGCCTGGATGTCAACCATGGTGCGATCGTCGACGCACTCGCGCATTGCCACGGCGACAGCGACACCCGCCTCGCACAGCTGCAACAGCGGTTGGCTTGCGGCACGCAATGCGGCTCCTGCCTGCCGGCGGTGAGGGCGCTGATCGCCGCGCAAGGTGCCGTCCGCGCACCCACCCAGGCCGCCGCATGATCGCCGGCCGCAACCCTGCAGCGCCTTGCGTCACGCTGGTCGGCGCCGGCCCTGGCGACCCCGAACTGCTGACGGTAAAAGCGGTGCGCGCGTTGCGCCGCGCCACCGTGGTGCTGGTCGACGACCTGGTAGCCGATGCCGTGTTGCGCTGGGTGCGCCGATCGACACGCGTGATCCACGTCGGCAAACGTGGTGGCTGTGCCAGCACGCCACAGGAATTCATCGAGAAACTGATGATCGCCGAGGCCCGCCGTGGCGAGCACGTCGTGCGGCTGAAGGGTGGTGACCCGTTCGTGTTCGGCCGTGGCGGTGAGGAGTGCGATGCGATGCGCGCGGCCGGTATTTCAGTGGAGGTGATCGGGGGCCTGACCGCCGGCATCGCGGCGCCTGCGGCGATCGGCTTGCCAGTCACCGACCGCCGCTACAGCCACGGCGTGGCGCTGATCACCGGCCATGCCGGTAACGACGCTGGAGAACCCGACTGGGCTGCACTGGCGTGCAGTGGCCTGACGTTGGTGATCTACATGGGCGTGGCGCGAGCGCCAGCAATTGTGCTAGCACTCACTCACGGCGGCCTGGCGGGCACCACCCCGGCCGCGGTGATCAGTGCCGCCCACACGCCGCAGCAACGTCACGCGCTGTGCACGCTGGCCACGCTCGCCACCACGCTGGCCCGCGAGCAACTCGACAGCCCGGCGATCCTGGTGATCGGCGACGGCGTACAGGCCACGCCGTTGTGGATGGACATGCAGCAGAGCGCACCCCGGGCCGCCCAGCATTCGCCTCAGTGATGGGGCGATTCCGTCTCGCAATTGGCCAGACATTGGTGTTAACCCTAACCTGAGGGCATCGGGCTGCAGTGGCCCGGCTGTCTCTCAGGGGGAATCACCATGTCGAGTTCATCCATCCAACTTCTGCTGCCGGCGCTGTCACCGCCGGCGCGCTGGCTGCGCACGGCGGCAGCCGGCCTGCGCAGCGCATTGCGAAGCACCGGGCGCGCCGTCTGGCTTGCGCTCGAGGCGCATGGCGAGCGCCGCAGCCGGCGCGAGTTGCTGGCGCTGGCCGACCATTGGCGGGACATCAACCCGACCTTGGCCCGGGAGTTGCGCTCCTACGTACGCGGCGGGCCGACCGAGCAGGGCGTGCCGACGCTATAGGAGAGCAATCAACGTCGCGCGGCCTGCGTCGCATCGGCGACCTCGGCCGCCGCGCGCTCCACGGTCGCGCGCAACCAGCGCTGTGCGGTGTCCTGCTCATGGCGCCGATGCCAGAGCAGCCCGACCTCGATGCCGGGCAACTCGAACGGCAGTTCGCACATCGCCAGTTGCGTCGCGAAACCGGTGGCCGGCACGAAGCTGCGCGGCAGCACGGTCAGCAGGTCCGACTGATGGACCACCGCGCCGGCGGTGAAGAAGTTGCCGACCGTGATCAGCACGCGGCGCTCGCGGCCGAGCCGCGCCAGCGTCTCGTCGACGAAGCCGCGCGGGCGGCCGGCAAAGCTGACGCGCAGGTGATCGGCGGCGCAGTAGGCGTCGAGGGTCAAGGCACCCGGCTGCGCCAACGGGTGGCCGCGCCGCATCACGCCCGTGTACTCGCAACCGTACAGCGGCTGCAGGCACAGCAAACTGTGCTCGCCCTCGGCCGCCAGCGCAGCGCTGACATCGGGAAAGAAGCCGAGCGCGATGTCGGCCTGGCCCTGCTCGAGCATCGGCCGCGGGTCGCGCGAGGCCAGCGGCACGACGCGCAGGTCGACGCACGCGCCCTCGCGCTGCAAGGCACCCACCAGCACCGGCACGATCAGCGCAGCGGTCGCGTCGGCCATCGCCAGCGTGAAGCTGCGCGCATCGGTGCGCGGGTCGAACCCCTGCGGTGCGAGTGCCGCCTGCAAGCTCTCGAGCGAGGCGCGCACCGTCGGCCACAAGGTCTGCGCGTGGGCCGTCGGCGTGACGCCGTTGGGCGTCGGCACGAAGAGCTCCTCGTGGGTGGCCTCGCGCAGGCGCCGCAGCGCGTTGCTGACCGCCGGCTGCGTCATCGCCAGTCGGGCGGCCGCGCGCGTGACGTTGCGCTCGACCATCACGACGTCGAAGACCTTCAGCAGGTTCAGGTCCAGCGTGCGGAAGTTGATCGAGGGGCTGTGCATGGTGTGGTGCGGCGGGCATTCGCGGCGGTGATGCCCGGATTCGGAGTCGGAATTGGACCAGTCTAAGTAAAAACCCTAATCTTTGCTCGTGCGGGGCTGCAATGCCCCGCCCCGCCGACGAAAGGAAGTCGCCATGTCCCGCAAGTACATCACGGTCATCACCCCGCCCGCCATCACGGCGCCACGCGGCGCGCAATGGGCCGCCAGCGCTGCCCTGTGGATCGCGCGGATGGTCTCTGCACGCCCGTCCGGCACCCGCCAGCCGACGCTGAAAACCGCACCGTGACGGCCGATCACGTGGCCCGCGCGATCGCGCTGGGCGCCACCTACGAGCCCTTCGCGGCCACGCAGGCGGCGCGACTCTGGCGCCGGGCACGGCAGCATTGGCAGCGGCTTTCCGCGCGGCGCGAGCCGCAAACGCCTCAGGAACTGATGGTCTACGCAAGCAGCCTCCAGCACTCGATGCCTGCCCTGGCGGCCGAGCTGCATTGGATGGCCCTGCGCCGGCCTGAACGGACGGGAGCGCGTTGGCGAGCGATGGCCGGCTGAGCGCCGCGCACGGCAACGGCCCCGTGGGATTGACCCGCAACTGCGACAGGCGTAACACCGGCCCTGCCGCACGCGAGCGATTCGCGACGGCGCCCATTGCCACCGCCAAAAGGACATGCCATGACCGCCTTCAACATCGTGCGCTTCCGCGTCAAGCCCGGCCGTGACGACGCCTTCATCGAAGCCCACCGCCGCGCGGGCCGCGACTTCAAGGGTTTCCAGCGCGGCTCGTTGGTCAAGACCGGCGAGCGAACCTACTGCATGGTCGGCGAGTGGGATTCGTTCGACAGCCTGGCGGCGGCGCGGCCGCAGATGATTGCGTTGCTCGACAGCTTCCGCGTCGAACTCGAGGACCTCGGCAACGGGCTCGGTGTGACCGATCCGGTGTCGGGCAATGTCGTGCTCGAGTTGAAGCGCTGAATCGCACCGCGGCCGGCGTGAGGCGCGTCCCACCTCGACCATCGCGCCGCACGTTCTTGCAGCGGCTGGCCGTGGTCGCTCCGGCGCTGCTCGGGGCGCGACCTGCCGCGGCGCAGGGCGATACGGCGGCGGCCGTCGCCACCAAGCCGATCCCCGCCACCGGCGAGCCGATCCCCGTGGTGGGCCTGGGCAGCTGGATCACCTTCAACGTCGGCAACGACCCTGTCGCACGGGACGCCTGCGCCGGCGTGATGCAGGCCTTCTTCGCGGCCGGCGGCCGGATGATCGATTCGTCGCCGATGTACGGCTCGTCGCAGGCCACCATCGGTCACGGCCTGGCGCGGCTGGGCGGCAAGGCGCCGGTGTTCGCCGCCGACAAGGTGTGGATCGCGTCGGCCCGCGGCGACAGCCCCGGGCCGGCGCAGATCGAAGCCTCGCGACGCCTGTGGGGCGTGCCGCGCTTCGACCTGCTGCAGGTGCACAACCTGCTCGACTGGGAAGCGCACCTGCCGATGCTGCTGGCGATGAAGGCGGCCGGCCACGTGCGCTACGTCGGCATCACCACGTCGGAAGGGCGGCGCCACCGCGAGATCGAAGCGCTGCTGCGCAGCCAGCCGCTCGATTTCGTGCAGCTCACCTACAACCCCCTCGACCGCGAGGCCGAACAGCGCCTGCTGCCGCTGGCCGCCGAGCGCCGCATCGCCGTCATCGCCAACCGGCCGTTCCGCGAAGGCGCGCTGCTGCAGGCGCTGCAGCGCCACCCGCTGCCGGCGTGGGCGGCCAGCGAGCTCGGCTGCGACGGCTGGGCCCAGTTCACGCTGAAGTTCATCGTCTCGCATCCGGCCGTCACCTGCGCGATCCCGGCCACCACCCGTGTCGCGCACGTGCGGCAGAACCTCGGCGCCGCGCGCGGCCCGATGCCGGACGCCGCGCAGCGCCGGCGCATGGCCGCGCATGTCGCGGCACTATGACCTCGGCGCTGTGACGCCGGCGCCGTGATGTCGGAGTGGTGGACCTATCGGCCGTCGGACTTCCTGCTGTTCTCGGCGCGCACCTACTACCGGCTGTTCGAGCTCTACAACGCCGACTTCTGGCCGGCCCATGTGCTGGCGCTCGGTCTCGGTCTTGCCATGTGGATAGCGCTCCTGCAGGGGCGCGCATGGGCACCGCGCGTGGCGTGCGCACTGCTCGCGGCCGCGTGGCTGTGGGTCGCCTGGGCCTTCCATTGGCAGCGTTACGCC
The DNA here is from genome assembly GCA_963840805.1 of uncultured beta proteobacterium. Lineage (GTDB taxonomy): Bacteria > Pseudomonadota > Gammaproteobacteria > Burkholderiales > Burkholderiaceae_C > CADEEN01. The sequence goes on from CAWJAJ010000017.1 coordinate 729,940, forward strand.
ACCATCAACTGGGCTGCGATCTGGTTCGCTGCGGCGTTTGCCATCGAGGGCGCGCTGCTGCTGTGCTGGGCCGTCCCTGCAATCGGCGCGAATATCGTGGTGCGCCAGGTGAGTGGCGCCCGTCGGCTCGGCTCGTTCCTGCTGCTCGTTGCACTCGCCGTGCAACCGACGATCGGCACGCTGCTCGGTCGGCCGTGGCCGCAGGCCGAAGTGTTCGGCCTCGCCCCCGACCCGACCGTCCTCGGCATGCTGGGCGTGCTGTTGCTCGTGCGTCCCGGCAACCCCACCGGCGCGGCGGCGCGGCGGCGCCTGGCGATCGCGTGGTGGCTGCTTTGGCCAATACCGCTGCTGTGGTGCGCCATCACCGGCATGACGCTGGCCACGATGGCATCCGCAGAGGCCCTGCTATTGCCTGGCGCCGCGTTGCTGGCGACGGCGGTGGCTGCCCGGGCCAACCGACCGAACTGACGGCCGGAAACACTGCAGTGTCGCCACGCGATGGGCCGCAAGACGGTGGCCATGGGGGTGGCTCTGCCGGTGACGCGATGCGGCGATGGCCCACGCCTGTGGCTGGGGCTGCGCCGGCGTCGAGCTGCCCGCTAATTCTTCGCCGCCATCGCCTGCGGCTTCAGCGAACGCAGGTAAGTGATCAACGCGCTCATGTCGGCGTCGTTGATGTTCTTGTAGAAGGTGTAGGCCATCGGCGGCCGGTACGGTTGGCCGTTGCGGTCCACACCGTCGCGGATCGCCTTGGCGATCTGGCCGTCGCTCCAGTCCTTCAGACCGGTCGGCGTCAGGTTGCGCGACACCGTCTTGCCCCAGGGTCCTTCGATCACCTGCCCGCCCGCGCCGAGGTTGGCGAGCACGAGTTCACCCTTCTCGTTGCGCGGCGTATGGCACTCCATGCAATGGCCGATGTCGGCCAGGTACTTGCCGTACTTCAACTTGTCGCGCGGGGACGGTGCCTTGACCTTGCCGACCGGCGGGCCGTAGGTGGGCGGCAACGGGATGCGGTACGTCGAGCGCGGCACCGTGTTCTTGACCGCCGGCTGGCTTCGCAGGTACGCAATGATCGCGGCGACATCGGCGTCGGCCATGCGGCGGTAGAACTCGATCGGCATCGGCGGGCCGATCAGGCTCTTGTCGGGCCGAATGCCTTCGCGAATGGCCCTGGCCAACTGGGCATCGGTCCACTTGCCGATGCCGGTGTCCGCATCGGGCGTGACATTGGCCGGGTAGGCCTTGAAAGGCGCGATGTCCAGCAGCAGGCCGCCGGAGAGCCCCTTGTCGCGCTGCAACTGGCCCTTGTCGTCGCGCGGCGTATGGCAGTTGCCGCAGGCCACGATGCCTTCCATCAGGTACTTGCCACGCGCGACGAGCGCCGACTTCTGCGCCGACGCGGCCCCTGCGCAAACGATCAAGGCGACAAACACGGTCGACGTCGACACCACGCGCATGGCAGGCTCCTTCGCTGGCAGGCGGCCGTGCCGCCGCCGCCGGCAGACTGTGATCCGTCCCCGCCCGATCGAGATGGCAAACGGGCGATCCGGCGGGGCGTGCGAGAAGGTGCGTAATGTGCGCGCGCCGTGCGCGTTTGTATAGCGGGTTGCTCAGCGGCGCCTCGCGCCGGTCACGCGGCTGCGAACAGGCGTGCGCCGACCAGGGACGGATCGTCGATCGTGCGCACGGCATCGAACGCCGCTTGCGCCTCGGGGTGGCGGCGGCGCAGCAGATTGAGCCATTGCTTCAGGCGCCCGGCGCGGTGGCGCGGCTGTACATGCTCGGCGATGCGATGCCAGTACTGCGCCAGCAGCGGCAGCAGCGCCGGCCAGGCCAGTTCGGGCGCATGCGGGCCGCGGATGGCGAGCGCAAGGCCCGGGTCGGCGACCATGCCGCGGCCGAGCATCAGCGCGTCGCACCCCGAGGCCTCGACGCAGCGGCGCGCGTCGTCGGCAGTCCAGATCTCGCCGTTGGCCACCACCGGGATGCGCACGGCCTCGCGGATCTGCGCGATGCAGCCCCAATACGCCGGCGGCCGGTAGCCATGCGCCTTGGTGCGTGCGTGCACCACCAGTTCGCTGGCGCCGGCACTGGCGATGGCGTGCGCGTTGTCGAGCATCAACGCGGCGTCGCGATGGCCGAGCCGCATCTTGGCCGACACCGGCAGTGCCGCCGGCACCGCGCGGCGCACCGCCACCACGATCGCGTGCACGAGCGCGGGCTCGTCGAGCAGCACCGCGCCGCCGCGGTGGCGGTTGACGGTGGGTGCCGGGCAGCCGAAGTTGAGGTCCACGCCCTCGGCACCAAGGGCGGCCAGTGCAGCGGCGTTGTCGGCCATGCACGCGGCGTCCGCGCCGAGCAGTTGCGCCCGCACCGGCGTGCCCGCCGCGGTGCGGCTGCCCTGCGCCAACTCGGGCATCAGGCGCAGAAACACGCGGTCGGGCAGCAACTGGTCGGTGACGCGGATGAACTCCGAGACACAGCGGTCGACGCCGCCGGCGCGCGTGAGCACATCGCGCAGGCTGTGGTCGAGCAGGCCTTCCATCGGGGCAAGCAGAAGCTTCATGGGCAGGCAGTGTAGGCAGCCGCGTCGCGTGCCGGCCACGTCGCTTCTTGACGCACGCACTGGCCACGCGCACAGTCGCGCCTTCGTTCAACACCTGCCACAGGAGGCTGCCATGCATACATTGGACCTTGCCCCCCCGCTGGCTCGCGCCGCCTGACCGGCCTGTCGCCCGCTCACCCTGCACCTCGCAGTCTGTGTAGCGCCGTGCCCGGCTGAGCCACGGCCCCGCAAGCCCAAGTTACCGAGTGCCCTGCTGCGTGCGCTTGCGCGCGCGGCACGGCGCCACTTTGCTTGCCAATACAGACACCGATGATCGACAACCTCGACTTCGCGCGGCTGCGGGCCATCGGCCTCGCCCCTGCGCTGCTCTCTTCCATCGCCGACCTGCCGGCCACCGACACGCCGCAACGCCTGATGCGTGTCGTGGAGGTGCAACGCGACAGCGTTGTCGGCCACGACGGCGATGCCGAACACCGCGCGCGCACCTTGCCGGCGCTGCGCAACCAACTCGCCGACGCCGGCGACGCACTTGCGGTCGGCGATTGGGTGCTCGCCGAACGCAATGTCTTCGCCGAGTGGTGGCTGGTGCAGCGCGCGCCGCCGGCCAACCAGATCGCGCGCCGCCTGCACGACGGCCGCGACAAGGTCACACGAGCGGTGATCGTGGCCAACGTCGACACCGCGCTGCTGGTGATGGGGCTGGATCACGACTTCAACCCGCGCCGGCTCGAGCGCTACCTGGCCTTCGTGCGGCTGGCACAGGTCGGTGCCGTGGTGGTGCTGACCAAGGCCGACCTGTGCGCCGACGTCGCCGCGCGCGAGCGTGAGGTGCAGGCGATCTTGCCTGCCGACGTGGCCTGCGTCGCGGTGACGGCGACGCAGCCTGCCGCGGCCGATGCGCTCGCGCCCTGGCTCGGTGCCGGCCTGACGCTGGTGCTGGTCGGCTCGAGCGGCGCCGGCAAGAGCACGCTGACCAACACCCTCATCGGTGCCGCGGCGCAGGACACCGGCGGCACACGCCGCGGCGACGGGCGCGGCCGCCACACCACCACCGCGCGCACGTTGTTCACGACGCCGCACGGCGCCTGCATCATCGACACACCGGGCCTGCGCACGCTGCGCTTGGACGGCGACCCCGACGCGGTGGCAGCGGCGTTCGATGACGTGGCGGCGCTGGCCGAGCAGTGCCGCTTTCGCGATTGCCGCCACCAAGACGAGCCCGGCTGCGCGGTGCGCGACGTGCTGCCCACCGCGCGACTGAAAAACTTCCACAAGCTGCAGCGCGAAGCGCGGCGCGACCAGATGAGCACGCTCGAGCGCAAGGCGCTGGTGGCGACGTGGAAGGCACGCAGCAAGGCCGGGCGCGAGCGTGCCAAGGAGAAGAAGCGGGTGTAGGCACGCGCTGCACGCGCGCCCGACAAGGCCAAGGCGGGCGCCGACGTGAGGGCGATGTCGCTGGTGGTGCTGCCGCTTGCCACCGACGCCGACGACAAGGTGGAAGACTGACGCGGCTACAGCACGCGCGGGTACTCGCGCCGCACGCGCTCCGGATCGCCGAAGTTGAAGTGCCACCATTCGGTGGCGATGCCGGCAAAGCCGCCGGCCGCCATCGCATCGCGCAGCATCTCGCGCGCTGCGATGTGCGCCGCAGTGATCGCGCCGCACGCCAACTGCTCGATTTCGAGCGCCGGATGCGAGCGCGGCGACATCTCGTCGAAGCCGCTGCCCATGTCGAGCTCGCGGCCGGCGGCGTCGCGCAGCGTGACGTCCAACGCCATGCCGAACGAGTGGATCGAACCGTGCCCCGGTTCGGCGAAATAGTGCGCTGCCGGCGTGCCGGCGACGTCGCGCCAGATCGCTTCCTGCACGCGCTGCGGGCGCAACGCATCGAGCACCCGCAGGCGGTGGCCGGCATGCGCGCGCGCCAGCCAGGCGACGGCGCGCTCGAGGCCCGCGGCGGCCTCGGCGCGCAGCCATGCGCAATCGATGCCGACGTAGAGCACCCGGCCATCGAAGTTGTCGGCGCTGGCGTAGCGCAGGTCGACGTCGATGCCGGCAACGCTGGCCAGGCGGCGAAACGCCGGGTGCGTGGCGATGTCTTCGACGCGGATCGACGGCGGCGGATTCATGCGCCCCGCACCGCCAACAATGCACGCCGCTGCCAGAACATCATGTTGCATCGATCATAGCCAGCGCGGGCGCTGCTACGCTCGCGGCGCCATGACGACGACGTCCCGCCCTGCAACCAACGGCCGGCGGCCGATCGCCCTGCTGCTGGCCCTGGCCACGTTGGCATTTGCCGGCTGCGCCACGCGCGCGCCGCCGGTGCCGCCCCTCGACGCGCCAGCACCCGGGACGCGCTTCGACCCGATGCAGGTCCCCGATGCACTGCCGGTGCTCGAGCCGATCCGCGCCGGCGGGCCGAACAAGCCGTACGAAGCGCTCGGCGAGAGCTACACGCCGCTGCCCGCCGATGCGCCGCTCAGCGAAACCGGCCTGGCCTCTTGGTACGGCCGCCAATTCCACGGCCGCCGCACCGCCAGCGGCGAGACCTACAACATGTACGCGATGACGGCCGCGCACCCGACCCTGCCGCTGCCGAGTTTCGCGCGCGTCATCAACCCGGCCAACGGCCGCTCGGTGATCGTGCGCGTCAACGACCGCGGGCCGTTCGTCAAGGGCCGCGTCATCGACCTCAGCTACACCGCAGCGCAGAAGCTCGGCGTCGCCGGCCTCGCGATGGTGCAGGTCGAGCGCATCACGCCCGACGAGATCCGCAGCGGTGCCTGGCAGCGCAGCCGGCCCGTGCCGGTCGAAGGCGACGAGCCTCCGGTCCTGGCCGTGGTGCCGGTAGCGCCGAGCGCGACCGTGCCGGCGGCCCCGACGACCAGCGAAGTGACCAACGCGCCCACCGTCGCGGCGCGCGGCTTCTGGGTCCAGCTCGGCGCGTACCGCGATCGCCGCGGCGCGCAGCAGATGCAACAGCAGGCGGCCGACGCGATCGAAGACCTCGCACCGATGCTGGCCGTGTTTGCCGAGCGTGCGCTGCACCGCGTGCAGGCCGGGCCGTTCGCGAGCCGCGGCGAAGCCCAGCGCGCGGCCGAGCGTGTGCGCGTGACGCTGCTGCTGACGCCGCTGGTGATCGAGCGCCGCTGAGGCCCGGCAGGCTTCAGTAATCCAGCCACTCGATCGGCCGCACCGGCTGGCGCGCCGCGAATGCGTTCGATGGTCTGCGTGATCACCGCCACATCGTTGTCGAACGAGCCATGCTGCGCCTGCACCGTCTTGCCCTTCTTGTTGACGACGACGCTGGGTGCGTCGACGCGATGCAAGGCGCCCTTGAAATGCGCGAGCCATTGCTGCACCGACGGCAGTTGCGACGCGGCCCATTGGTCTGCATCGCGCTCCCAACCCGGCGTCACCGCGCGTTCGAGCCCCAGCAGCGGCATCTTGCGGTCGTCGTCGAGGGCGCGGCTGACCAGGTAGAGCAGCGACTTGCCGTACAGGTGCAGGCCTTTCACACCGGCCAGGAAGTCATCCTTCTCCTCGCGGTCCTTCAGGCAGTGCAGTGCGATCTGCTGGCTCGGCAGGATCGCGCTCGCAGCGCCGAGGTACTTGTCGAGCGCAAACGGCATCGAGCAGGCCGCCGCATAGAGCGTGCAACCGGCCACCGCAACCGGAGCCGCGCCGCCCGCTGGCACCGCCAGCCGCGACAACAGATGCCCAAGCAGGATCGCGCCGGCCGAATGGCCGGCCAGATGCAGCGAAAGGCCGCGGGACTTCATGGCGTCGCGCAGCTGGGCCAGCGATTGCGCCAGCAAGGCCAGGCCGCCGCCGGCCGCTGCGCCACCGGCGGCGTTCTCGCGCATCTCCGACCACACGCCCTTGAGCACCAGGCGGGCGAGTTCTTCGACCCGCCGGTCGCGCGCGTCGGCGAGTTCGTCGAAGAAGCCGGCGGCGCGCATTTCCTCGGGCGTCGATGCGCCGAAGAACGAACGGAACTTGTCTTCCAGCATCGACACCAGCGTTTCGAGCGGCCCCGTGTGCCAGGCGAGGAACAGCGGGTAGATGCCGTTGGCCTCGAAGTACGGCGCCAGCACGCGAATGCGGTCGATGGCCTCGGGCTCGCTGTTCAGGCCGCCGTGCGCATAGACCAGCAGCCGGGGCTGGGCCTGGCCCGCGAACCAGGCCTTCGGCCGGGTGAAGGCGATCTCGTGCACCAGCCGCTCGGCGTCGCCGCCGACGCCGGCCGTGATGTCGGTGATGCACACGCGGCCGTCGTTGCCCGTGACCAGCGTGTGGCCGTAGGCCTGCGCGGTGGTCCAGGGCTGGTACGGTTTGTGGTCGAACTCGCGATCGATCGGCCACGGATCGTCGGGCGGGTTGTCGGGGTTGCGCGGGCTGAAGTCGAAGAAGCCCAGCGAGCGGCCGCTGCGCGAGGGCCAGCGCAGCGCGTCGATGCGATGGGGCTGGCGTGCGCGCTCCTGCGGCACGCCCAGCGCGCAGGCCCAGGCATCGGTGCCGAAGGCCACCCAATCGGCGTACGACATCACGGCAAAGCCGCGCGCCCCCCAGCCCTGACCCCACGAGTTCTGCACCACGAAGCCGCGCTCGTTGTAGCCGACCACCGCGAAGGCATGGCCTCCGGTCTGGCGCGGGTCGGCGGCGGGCGGGATCAGCGGCAGCTCGCGATGCGCGCGCGGCGCGCGGGCGACTTCGGGCACGCGATCCCAGCCGTCGTGCGCCCGGGCCGAGACATACACCGCGCCGATCTGCTGGATTGCCGCCTGGATGTCGACGACCGATTTGCGGTTGACGCGGTAGTACACGCCGAGCGGCCGCGACACGGCATCGACGTCCCAGCCCTCGGCCGGCCGCAGCAGGCGCACGTCGCCGTCCTTGCCGCGATAGCGCCACAGCGCCTCGGCGCACACGCCGTGCTTGTGCCAGCCCTTCAGCGCGCCGCGGCACGACGAGCCTTCGTAGCTGTCCCCCTGCCATTCGTCGTAGCGCCGCGCCAGCTCGTAGAGCATGCGCGGGCTGACCGGGCTGAACGGCGCTGCCGCATCGGCTGCCCAGGTGGCGCACCCAGAACAGGTGGTTGATGACACAGGCCAGGCCGAAGCCGGTGCAGGCGCCTTCGCGGCCCTGGTCGAGCACCAGATCGGCCTCGATGTATGACGGGCAGCCAGGCGCGCAGCTGGCTGTCGTCGGGCCAGCAGGGCGCGAGCGAGCGCAGCGGTGGCGCAAACGGCAGATCGCGAAAGTCCAGCCTGTCGGGGCGCGCGTCGAACTTCGCGGTCTGGAACGTCGTGCGAATCTGGCGCGCCCGCGACTTGCGCGTCGGCGCCTTGCGCTGCTTGCTTGCCATGCCGTGCTCCGTTGAATGAGGCCAACGACGCGATCGTGGACAGGCCGGGCCGGCTGCGGCAATCCCTAGCCGGACCGCGCACGCCACTGCGGTGCGAGGATCGCCATGCCGATGGCGTCGTGCCAGGCATCGTCCCACCACAGCGCATCGCGACGCACGCCCTCGACGGCAAAGCCGAGTTTCTCGTAGACGTGGCGGGCGCGCGCGTTGAAGGCGTAGACCTCGAGTTCGACGCGGTGCAGGTCGAGGGGTCCGAACGCGAAGTCGAGCACCAACGCCGTGGCGGCACTGCCCAGCCCCTGGCCGTACCAGGCCTGGCCGGCCAGGCTGATACGAAAGCCGGCGCTGCGGTTGTGGCGGTCGATGTTTTTCAGCACCGCCTCGCCGAGCCAGCGGCTCGACGGATCGTCGCTGCGGGTGATCGCGAAGTCGTAGCGATCATCGTTGTCGGCGACGCGCGCGTAGTGCGCCTGCAACTGCTCCAGGCTGAAGGCGGCCGGCGAGCCGGTCAGGCGCATGTTCTGCGGGTCCTGCGTGGCGGCGTACAGCGCCGCGGCATCGTCGGCGCGAACCGGCCTCAGGACCAGCCCCAGGCCGCGCAGCGTCGGTGGGCTCATGGCGGTGGCAACGCGGCGAGCGCGGCGCAGGCTTCCTCGCGCAGGCCGCCCAGTGCTACGTCGGCGCCGCTGTCGAGCCTTGCCAACAACTGCTGCAAGGCCAGGCGGTGGGCCTGGACCAGTGCCTGTTGTTGGGGGCAGACGAGGTCGGGGATCACGCCGCTGCCTTCCCAGTTGCCGCCGGTGACGGGGTTGACGGCGCGCGCATCGGGGATGAAGACCGCGAAGTGGTCGTCGAGTCGGTGGATCTCACCGGCGTGGGCGCCACCGCGCGTCGCTTCACCGACCACCGTGGCACGCCGCCGCGCCTGCAGGTTGTAGGCAAACTCTTCCGCGGCGGAGAAGGTCTGATGACTGCACAGCACGTACACCGGCTGGTGGTGCAAGCGCCGGCCGGGCACGTAGGGCAGCGTCCAGAACTGCTGCAGGCTGTCGCTCGATCGCTCATAGAGGCTGTTCAGGTGCACCGGTGTCTCGTCGAACAGATAGCTGCTGAACAGGGCCACCATCGACGGCTCGCCGCCGCGGCATTGGCGCAGATCGACGATCAGGGCCTGGCACGGCGCCAGCAGATTCATCGCAGCGACCGCGCTGTCGCCGGACCAGGCCGGGTGATGGAACTGGCGCAGATCGAGCAGACCGATCTGACCGGCCAGGCGTTCGACGCGGTGGATGCCATGGTGGTCGCGTTCGGCGGCCAACCGCTGCGCCTGCTGCCTGGCCTGCGGGCTCGGCTCGGATTCGGGCGGGAGTTCGGCAAACCAGCGCACGCGCAGATGACGGTCGGGGTAGACCGCGTGCAGCCGTGCGGTCAGCGCCGCCGCCAGCGCGTCACCGCTCGCGATCTGCTGAGTCCGGAGGTCGTCCCGGAACTGTTGCAACGCCTGGCACATCTGCTCGGCGCGTTCGGGAAAGACATAGTGACCTCGCAGCTTGTCGCACAGCGCGGCGATCAGCGAGCCGGGGGAACCCGGGTCGGGGCTGTCGCCGATGCCGTTCATCGACTGCGCTCACCGCCCGCCGCTGACGTCGAGGATCGCGCCGGTGGTGTAGCGCGCTTCGTCCGACAGCAGCCAGACGATCGCCGCGGCCACTTCGTCGGCCGTGCCGGCGCGTTGCATCGGGATCAGTGCGGCCGACGCGTTGGCGCGGTCGGGCTGGCCCCCCGAGGCGTGGATGTCGGTGTCGATGATGCCGGGGCGCACGGCATTGACGCGGATGCCCTCGACGGCCACCTCGCGCGCCAGGCCGACGGTGAAGGTGTCGATCGCACCCTTGCTGGCCGCGTAGTCGACGTACCAGCCGGGGCCGCCGAGCTTGGCGGCGACGCTGGAGACGTTGACGATCGCGCCGCCGAGGCCGCCGTGTTTCGTGCTCATGCGCCGGATCGCCTCCCGCGCACAGACGAAGCTGCCGAAGACGTTGATCGCGAACATGCGTTGCAGGCGCTCGACGCTGACTTCGTCGACGCGCGCCTTCACGTCGACGACGCCGGCGTTGTTGACCAAGCCGGCCAGCGGGCCGAGTTCGGCGTCGATGCGCGCGAACATCGCCAGCACCGCGCGCTCGTCGGCCACGTCGGCCGGCACCACGATCGCGCGTCGGCCGCGTGCCTGCACCTGCGCGGCCACCGCCGTCGCGGCGGCCACGTCGCGCGTGCAGTTGACGGCCACGTCCCAGCCATGGCGGGCGCAGGCGATCGCCGTCGCGGCACCGATGCCGCGGCTGGCGCCGGTGACGAGGACGGTGCGGGCGGCGCTCATCGGATGGCCCCGCGGTCGAAGTGAGGGTTCTCGATCAGGCCGAAGCGGTTGCCGAACGGATCGCGCACGGCCGCCACCTTGATGCCCTCGCCGACTTCCGTGACCGGCTCGATCATGCTGGCTCCGAGCGTGAGCAGGCGCGTGAACGCGGCATCGATATCGGCCACCCCCCACAGCGGCTGCGGTCCGGCGGTGGCCGGTTGGCCGCCGGGCAACAAACCGAGCTCGAAGCCGCCGACCGCGAAGCCGACGTAGAACGGCTCGTCGAAATACGGCGGCTGGCCGAGCATCTCGGCGTACCAGCGCTTGGCAGCGTCGAGATCGGTCACGGGGTAGATCGCGGTGCGCAGGCCGAGGATCATCAGGGCGTCTCCATGCTCGCGTGTCTGAGGAAGGCGGGTCGCTGCCGCAGGCGCTCGACATACGCGGCCACCGCGGGCAGCAGCGGCCGCTCGGTGGCCGCAAACGGCGTCATCAGCCAGCGGTGCACCGACAGGCCGAGCGGGATGTCGGCCAGCGTGAAATCGGGGCCGACGGCGTAGTGGCCGGTCAGCGCCAGTTGCGCGTCGAGGATGCGCATGTGACGGTTCCACCCCTGAAGGCTGGCCTCGATGGCCACGGCATCGGCGTGCACCGGGCTGTGGCGCACCAACGCCATGAAGGCGTAGCGCCACGCGTTGTTCAAATCGCCCGCCTGCCAATCCATCCACTGCTCGACACGCGCACGCGCCCGCGGCTCGGTGGGCAGCAGGTCGCCGCGGCCCTGGCGGCCGGCAAGGTAGCGGCAGATGGTGTTGGACTCCCACAGCACGAAGCCGCCGTTGTCGTTGTCGACGATCACCGGCACCAGCCCGTTCGGGTTCAAGGCCTGGAATTCGGGCGACTGCGCCGAGCGGAAGCCGAGGCCCCAGTCCTCGCGTTCGAACGGCACGCCGATCTCGTCGCAGGCCCACAGCACCTTGCGCACGTTGATCGACGAGGTACGGCCGAGGACTCGCAGCATGGTCGGCGCATTCTGGCACCGCCGCAGCCCCCGGTCTGCCCAGCATCGCGTGATACCTGATGCTGCAGGCCGAAGGCACGTTCGACATCAACACCGTGGTGGCCGGCATCCTGGTGTTGACCGGCTTCGCGTTGCGGCTCGACGCGCTGGTCGGTCGCATCGAGCGGCGGCCGATGAAGTGGCAGCCGCGGGCGAGCGAGACCGAGAAGCTGTAGGCTTTGCGCATGGACCCGCAACGCCGCCGACTGCTCGCCGCTGCCATGGCACTGAACCTGCCCGTACGGAGCGGCGCGCAGTCGGTGTTGGGCGACGCGGCCGCGCAGGAGGCCAAGGCGCCGTCGCTGCCCACGCCGGGCACGCCGCTTGCGCTGCCACCGATCGAACGCCTGGACGGCGCCCGCTTCGATCCGCGCGAGGCCGATGGACGCGTGCTGCTGCTGTACTGGTGGGCCAGTTGGTGTCCGTTCTGTGCCGAGACCACGCCGCATGTCGAGGCGCTGTGGCGCGCGCAGCGGGCGCGCGGGCTGCTGGTACTTGCGTTGTCGATCGACACGCAGCCCCAACCGGCGCGCGACTACCTCGCGCGGCGTGGCTACACGCTGCCCGCCGCCTGGGTCACAGCCGCCTTCCAGCGGGCGCTGCCCAAGCCACGGGGCCTGCCGGTGACGCTGGTGCGCGGCCGCGACGGCCGCGTGCTGCAGTCCGAAGCCGGGCAGCTGTTCCCGGAAGACGTGCAGGCGCTGGCGCGACACGTTTGACGGCCGCCGCGCGGCGGCCTCGGTGTTTACCGCGTCACATGGCGGTCACGTGCGTTTGCACAATGCAGCGATTCACCTTCGAAGGAGACCCAGGCATGGCCGGCAAGGATTTCGACACGATGGAGGACAGCAACCGCTCGTCCAACCCGAGCATCCACGACGTGAGCGACCCGGCGCGACGCACCGTGCTGCGCGGTGGCCTGGGGCTTGCGGCCAGCGCCCTGTTCGCGCCGCTGGTGGCAGGCTGCGCGGGTGCCGCGACACGCGAGACGCCCAAGCCGGTGCTGCCGGCGATCGGCTTCAAGAGCGTACCGGCGGTGGCCACCGACACCCTCGTCGTGCCCGAGGGGTATGTCGCCTCGGTGATCGCCGCCTGGGGCGAACCGATCGGCATGCCGGGCAACATGCCGGCCTTCAAGCCCGACGCGTCGAACAGCGCCGCTGACCAAGCGGTGCAGATGGGCATGCACCACGACGGCATTCACTTCTATGCGCTGGGCGGGGGCAGCACGCGCGGCCTGCTGGCGATGAACCACGAGTACACCGATGACGGGCTGCTGCATTCCGATGGCCTGAAGACCTGGACCGCGGAGAAGGTCAGGAAGTGCCAGAACGCGCATGGTCTGTCGGTGATCGAGGTCGAAATGAAGGATGGCGCCTGGCAGATGGTGCGGCCGTCGAACTATGCGCGCCGCTTCACGATGGCCACGCCGTTCGAGGTCGGCGGCCCGGCTGCCGGCCACCCGATGATGAAGACGGCCGCCGACCCCGCCGGCCGCACGGTGCTCGGCACGCTCAACAACTGCGCCAGCGGCAAGACGCCATGGGGCACCTACCTGTCGGGTGAAGAAAACTGGATGGGCTACTTCGGCGGCGGCGACAACCTCGACGCGCATCAGCGGCGCTGGGGCATGCGCAAGTCGTCGTTCTACCGCTGGGAGGAGCACGACGAGCGCTTCGACGCGGTGAAAAACCCGAACGAGCCGAACCGCTTCGGCTGGGTCGTCGAGATGGACCCGCTCGACCCGACGAGCACGCCGGTCAAGCGCACCGCGCTCGGCCGCGCCGCGCACGAGGGGGCCTGGGTCGGCGTCACCAAGGACGGCCGCGCCGTCGTCTATTCCGGCGAGGACGCGCGCTTCGAATACATCTACAAGTTCGTCAGCCGCGACAAGATCGCCGCCGGCGGCGCCAAGGCCAACCGCACGCTGCTCGACCATGGCACGCTCTACGTGGCGCGCTTCAATGGCGACGGCACGCGGCAACTGGCTGCCGCTGGTGCACGGCCAGGGCCCGCTCGACCGCGGCCAACGGCTTTGCCGACCAGGGCGAGGTCGTCATCAAGGCGCGCCAGGCCAGCGACATCCTCGGCGCCACCAAGATGGACCGCCCGGAATGGCTGGCCATCGACCCCCACAACGGCTGGGTCTATTGCACGCTGACCAACAACAGTTCGCGCGGCGCGGCAGGACATGCCCGGCGTCGACGCCGCCAACCCCCGCGCCAACAACGTCATGGGCCAGATCATCCGCTGGCAGGACGACCGCGATTTCGACGGCACGAGCTTCAAGTGGAACCACCTGGTGCTGTGCCGGCGACCCGGCCAACGAGCGCGCCGAGGCCAAGGGCAACATCAAGGGCGATCTCTACGCCTGCCCCGACGGCCTCGCTTTCGACGCCCGCGGCGTGCTCTGGATCCAGACCGACATGGGCCCGACCGCAATGCACAAGGGTGAGCTGAAGAACATCGGCAACAACCAGATGCTGGCCTGCGACGTGGCCACCGGCCAGACGCGGCGCTTCCTCACCGGGCCGACCCATTGCGAGATCACCGGCCTGACCTGGACGCCCGACGGCACGACGATGTTTCTCAATGTGCAGCACCCTGGCGAGACGCCGAGCGAGCGAACCGATCCGGCCGAGCCGAACGAAATACTCGAACTGGCCCGACTACCAGGCCGGCGGGCGGCCGCGCTCGGCGACGGTGGTGGTGCGCAAGAAGGACGGCGGCGTCATCGGCACCTGACCATCGCGCACGGCGGCTCGACGCTCAGTTCACCTCGCCCTTGCCCAGATCGAGTGCGCCGGGTCGCGAACTGATACCGCGGCTGGTGCTGGCACGGTAGCGGTAAAGGTGCTCGAGTTCGAGCCGCGAGCGCAGGAAGCGCGACTGCGCGTGCATCTGCCGGTACAGCAGGTACTGCTCGAGCGAACGCGAACGCGCGGCGTGCCCGAGGGCCTCTTCATGATCGCCCACCGCGGTACAGGCGCGCTGCAATTGCTGCGCGCAGCGGATGCGCAGTCCGAGGCAATGGCCCTCGCGTATCGACGGCGCTGCTTCGCGCAGCAGCGCCAGCGCCCGCGCGGGCTCGCCGGCCGTAATGAGGGCTTCAGCCTGCATGACGCGAAGGAAGCGCACGTGCGCCGGCTGGCCGACCGCCTCGGCATGCGCGATCGACTGCTGCAGCCGGCTCGCCGATTCGACAGCGTCGCCGCGCAGCAGGATCATCTCGGCGGTGTAGATGTCGGCGAGCGCACGGCGACGCTCGTCGCCGGTCAATCGCACGACCTCGCGCACCCGCTCCAGGCTGGCGTTGGCATGCTCGATGGCATCGGCACCGCCGGCGGTGTCGCCCGCATCGCGCGCCATGCGCGCGATCCGCAGGCAGACCGATGCGTGGTTGTTGCGCACGGCCGTTTCGAGTGGCGCCTCGCTCGGCAGCCCCTGGAACAGCCCGAGCAGTTCCGAGAGCAGGCGCTGGCCGGCCCAGGGATCGCCCAACAACGCGAAGCACGTCGCCGCGGTGCCGCGGGCGCGCACGTAGCTTTCGAATGAACCGCCACGCGTAGCGACGGACAGCATCTGTTGCAGGTGGGCGAGCGACTCATCGAAGCGGGCCAACTCGCCGCTGGCCACCGCGGATACCGCGAGCAGCGCACTGCGCAACGGGTAGGTCACGGCGTCATCGCCGAGTCGCTCGAACAGCGCCTGCACGGCATCGACCGCTTCGCCCTGCTCGCCGAGGTGAAACGCCGCGACCGCCTGCACGCGCAGCGCTTCGATGCGCACGGCCGCCGGTGCGTCGCCGGTGGCAAGGGCTCGCGCAGCACTCAGCGCCTGCTGCAGTCGGCCATCGTCGAGACTGGCCTGGGCCCCCGCGAGGGCGGCGGCGGCGGTCGCCGGTTCGGTCGTCATGGGCAGGGTGGCTGGTGGGTGATTTACCTGGCCGTGGGCATCACGAACTCGGCGCCTTTGCCGATGCTCGCAGGCCAGCGCTGCATCACGCTCTTTTGTTTCGTGTAGAAGCGTACGCCCTCCTCGCCGTAGGCATGCATGTCGCCGAACAGGCTGCGCTTCCAGCCGCCGAAACCGTGCCAGGCCATCGGCACCGGGATCGGCACGTTGATGCCGACCATGCCGACCTGCACGCGACGCGCGAACTCGCGCGCGACGTTGCCGTCGCTGGTAAAACAAGCCACGCCATTGCCGTACTCGTGATCGTTGACGAGTTGCACCGCTTCGGCAAAGTCCTTCGCCCGCACGCAGGCCAGCACCGGGCCGAAGATCTCTTCCTTGTAGATGCGCATCTGCGGCGTCACGTGATCGAACAAGGTGCCGCCGGTGAAGAAGCCCTGCTCGTGCCCGGCGATGGTGAAGCCGCGGCCATCGACGACCAGCCTGGCGCCCTCCTCGACGCCGAGCGCGATGTAGCTCTCGATACGGTCCTTGGCGGCGCGGCTGATCACCGGGCCCATCTCGGCGTCGGCGTTCATGCCGTTGCCGACCTTCAGCGAACGGGCGCGCTCGGCCAGCTTGGGCACCAGCCTGTCGGCCACGTCACCGACCAGCACCGCCACCGAGATCGCCATGCAGCGTTCGCCGGCCGAGCCGTAGCCGCTGCCGATCAGCGCGTCGACGGCCTGGTCGATGTCGGCATCGGGCATCACCACCATGTGGTTTTTTGCGCCGCCCAGCGCCTGCACCCGCTTGCCGTGCTGGGCGCCGCTCTGATACAGCGAATGGGCGATCGGCGTCGAGCCGACGAAGCTCAACGCCCGCACCAGCGGGTGCGCCATCAGGGCCTCGACGGCCACCTTGTCGCCCTGCACGACATTGAACACGCCGTCGGGCAGGCCGGCTTCGCGCAGCAATTCGGCCATCAGCAGGCTCGGGCTGGGGTCGAGCGGGCTGGGCTTCAGCACGAAGCTGTTGCCGCACGCCAGCGCCACCGGGAACATCCAGCAAGGCACCATGCACGGGAAGTTGAACGGCGTGACGCCGGCCACCACGCCGAGCGGCTGCCGAAGGGTCCAGTTGTCGATGCCGGTGGAGACCTGGTCGGTGAAGTCGCCCTTCAACAGTTGCGGCGCACCACAGGCGAATTCGATGATGTCGATGCCGCGCATGACTTCGCCCTGGGCGTCGGAGAACACCTTGCCGTGCTCGGCGGTGATCATCGCGGCCAGCGCGTCCTTGTGCCTGTTCATCAGCTCGAGAAACTTGTTGAGTACCCGGGCGCGCCGAATCGGTGGCGTCTCGGCCCAGGCGGGGAAGGCTTCGTCGGCCGCAGCCACCGCGGCCGCAACCTCGCGCTCGCCGGCCAGATGAACTTGGCGCGCGACCGCACCGGTGGCCGGGTTGTAGACCGGCTGCGCGCGACCGCTGGCGCCGACGTCGCGCCGGCCGGCAATCCAATGGCCGATGTCGCTGCTGGTGGTGAAGGCTTCGGAAGCACCCATGATCATTCCTTCGCGCCGCACCGTCGCGGCGTAGACCAGAGTCTAGTGTGAGCAGACGGAGAAAGGAGGCGCGCGCACGTTGCCGCGCGGGCGCTGGCGCGCCCTCACCAGAGAACGCCATTGAGTCTTCAACGCCGCGTCGCGCGACGCCGTCGTTGCGCTCTAGGGGCAGGCGTGCCGTGGGCCGAGCCCCAAGTCATGGGCGGCGCCGATCACGAGACCCCGACAATCGACGCATGTCCACCGACAAGCCCCGCTCGCCCGGACGGCCCGCCGCGCCATCGCCCGCTGCACCGCTGACGCGCCCGCTCAGCGACAGCGAGCGCGATCGGCTCGAAGCGCTGCTCGATGCCCTGCCTCCGCCGCTCGAGCCGCTGGACCTGTCGGCGCTGGATGGCTTCCTGGTCGCCGTGCTGCTGCAACCGCAGTCCGTACCGCGCCGGCGTTGGCTGCGTCACGTCCACGACCTGGACGGCCGCCCCGTGCCGGCTGGTTTGCAGCTCGACGCGCTGCACACGCTGGTGGAGCGGCGCCATGCCGACCTCGACCGCGCGATTCGCGAGCGCCAATGGTTCGACCCCTGGGTGTTCGACCTCGAAGCGCCCGCCGGTGGCGGTGCGGTTCGGCCGGCCGACGTGGTGCTGCCGTGGATTGCCGGGTTCGCCGCTGCGCTCGCGATCTTTCCGGCACTGCTGCAGCAGGATGGACCCGAACTGCGCGAGCCACTGGCGGTGCTGTACGCCTACTTCGATGCCGATGACCTGGAGGACGCCGACGACCTGCGACCATTGATCGACGCCATCGAGCCGCCCGACAGCGTGGCCGAGGCGGTCGAAGACCTGGTGCGCTGCACGCTGCTGCTGGCCGACGTGTCGCGGCCCCGCCCGTCGACGCCGCCGGGCCGCGGGCAACGCCGGGGCTGACGCAACGTGTTCAGCGTGAAGCGGCCGGGTTCGGCGCGGCAGGTGTCCTGGCGCGCCTTCGCGCCGGCGGTCCTGCCGCCGGGGGCTCGTCGGGCCACGCGAAGAGCGCCCCAGCGGTCGCGGGTCTCGCGGCGCGCGGATCGAATGCACGGTCGGCCTCGACACCTGCCAGCCACAAGGCGCTGACCACCGCGGCAACGACGGTCAGCCACGTCAAGGCTTGAAGCGCGATCGGTCGCATGTTGTTCTGGGTGCGGCAATCGGTGGCCGCTTCGCAGAGAAGCCTAGTGGCGGTTGCGCGGATTGCCATCCCCAGATCGACGGACGGCGTCCCGCTGTTCGCGCCACACGCAATCGAGGTTCGCGTGAACTGTGGCGCAGCGGGGGCGCGTTTCAATCGTTCGAAACCTGTGCTTGCGTCTGACACTGGCGATACCCAATCACATAGGCTTCTTCACGGGGCCGGGAGAACCAGCATGCCAGCGACGAAAAAGGTTTCGACCCTGCAGCGGCTGGCCCGCGAATGGGAAGAGAGCGCCATCGAGGCCGATGCGGCCGACATGGGTACCGCCTTCGGCCTCGACTACAGCCTGGCCAAGCTGGAACAAGAGGGCCGCGACGACGACGCGCGCGCTGCCGCAGCCTCCTGCTGGCCAGACGGCTCGACGCCCGAGCTCTGAGGCGGCTGAAAGGCGCGGGAGCGCCCTGGGCGCCCGCCGCCGCGCGCGGCCGCGCGCGGCGCCTCACGCCGTCGATCAGTTGGGCATCACGACGCTGTCGATGACGTGGATCACGCCGTTGTCGGCCGCGATGTCGGTCGCCGTAACCTTGGCACCGTCGACGGCGACGCCTCCTGCGGTCGCGACGGTGAGTTCGCTTCCTTGAACGGTCTTGACCTTGCCAGCCTTCACGTCCTTGGCCATCACCTTGCCGGCCACGACATGGTAGGTGAGCACCTTGGTCAGTGCAGCCTTGTCTTTCAGCAAGGCATCGAGCTGGTCCTTCGGAATCTTGGCGAATGCTTCGTCAGTGGGAGCAAACACTGTGAAGGGCCCAGACCCCTTCAGGGTTTCGATGAGTCCGGCCGCTTGGAGCGCCGTAGCCAGCGTCTTGAAGTTGCCGGCGGCAACGGCGGTATCGACAATGTCCCTGGCCCACACCGGACCGGTGAGGCCGAAACCGAGCATGGCAGTGGCAACAATCAGCTTCTTCATGGTTGGAAGATCCTTCATTGAGCGTTGAACATGAGGTCGTTGCGGCGACCGATCGGGTCGTCGGCGGCAGGAGTTTGTACTAATCAGTCTTCCATGAAGACTATATGGTCTCTATTGAAACTATACGGTCATAATTCGTCCCGGATCGTATCAAGGCAGCCGTGGGCGCTTACACTGCCTCACCATGAGTCGTATCTCGTTCCGTCAGCAGGTGCTTCGTGTCCGCGAGGACGCCATCGTCAATTCAGTGAACCGCTTGCTCGCCGAAAAGGGCTTTGAAGCCATGACGGTCGACGAGGTCGCAGCCGACGTCGGCATCGCCAAAGCGAGCCTCTACAAGCACTTCACTTCGAAGGAAGAACTGGCTGCTGCCGCGATGGTGCGGGTGCTCGACCGTGCGCTGGCCTTCCTCGACCAGGAAGCCGCGCGCCTCGAGGCCACGCCGCTGGAACACTTGAAGGCCGTCGCGCGCTGGGCAATGCAGGTGCAATTGGCCGGCGAAATGCCCTCGCTGCCGTCGCAAAGCTCGACGCTGCGCACCGTGCTGTTGCAGCACCGCGCCTACCTCGATCGCGTGATGACGGTCAGTGACCGGCTGGGCGCCTGGATCGTGGCCGCCCAGGCGAGCGGCCAGATCAACGCGGCCGTGCCCGCCGAGGCCGTGCTCTACACCTTGTACGCGCGTGCGTGCGACCCGGTACTCGGCTTCCTGAAGGCCGGCGGCAACTACAGCGACGAGCAGATCGTCGAGACAGTGCTATCGACCTGCTTCGACGGCCTCGCGGCGCGCTAGCTAGCGGATCAGCAGGACTGGCGTGCGGCACTGGGCCATCACCTTGGTGGCCACCGAGCCGATCACCAAGTTGCCCAGGGAGCCATGGCCATGCGAGCCCATCACCAGCAGGTCGTACTTGCCCTTTTCGGCCTGCGCGGCGATGACGTCGGCGGCGGCCCCGGTCTTGGTCATGAACTCTGACCTCAGCCCCTGCTTGGCGAAGAAGGCGCGAATCGGCTTGAGCACCTTTTCGGCCTCGTCGTCGTAGTGCGATTTCAGAACACCCTTGTCCAGCACGGCCGCAGCGCGGGCGGGCACCGGCGGCACCACGGTGAGCACCGAGTAGACGTGCTGCGTGCCGAGCCATTCGTCGTGCGCCGCCAGATAGGCCAGCATGCGCTTGGTGTATGAACTGCCGTCGACCGCGACCAGGATCTTCATCGAAGTTGCTCCGAAAAGACTGACGCTTCAGTGTCGCACGCGCCCTGGGCGGCGCGTTGTTCCGCGTCAAGCGACGATCAGCTTGCCCGCATCGAACCCCGCGCTTTCGCCTTTGCTTTCGAGCCCGCGGGCCTGACTGAGCACGCGCGTGGCGCGGCCGTCGGCATGCGTGACGCAGTAATCGTGACGGCAGTGCAGATGGCCGTGCAGCCACAGCGCGGCGGCCGGCAGCAGCGCGTCATCGGCGTTGCAGAAACTGGCCGTGCTCGGCATCGGCCCGTAGCGCGGATCGGCACTGCGCAGGCTGGGCGCGAAGTGCGTGATCGCGACGGTTGTGTCCCAGCGGCCGAGGGCCGGTTCGGCGAGCGCGGCGGCGAGCCAGTCGCGGCAGGCCAGCGCCTCGCGGCGCACCGCATCGGCATCGAAAGGCCGGCCGCCTATCGTGGCGCGCATCACGCGCTGGAAGTAGGCACCGGCCCGCATCGCGCGCGCGCGTTGTGCCGGGCCCAGGCCGTCGAAATCGCACCAACGCACGGTGCCGACGAAGCGGATGCGTCGTCCGTCGAGCGCGGTCATGACGCGGCTGTCGCGCTCGAGCAGCGTGATGCCCCAGCGGGCACAGTGGGCACGCAGTGCGGGCCACGCCGCAGCCACGTCACGACCATCGAACTCGTGATTGCCGGCCACCGCCAACACCGGCACCGGCCAGCCGGTGAAGCGCTCGTAGCCGCGCCAGGTGGTGTCGATGTCGCCGGCCAGCACCAGCAGTTCGGCCGCGGGATGCGGCACCGGCTCGAAGGTTTCGCTTTCGAGGTGCAGGTCCGATAGCAGTTGCAGGTGCACCGATCAGCGTCCGTGGCAGGCCTTGAACTTCTTGCCGCTGCCGCATGGGCAGGGGTCGTTACGGCCCGGCTTGGGTGCCTCGCGCTTGATGGTTTCGACGTGGAAACGCTGGCGGTGCGTCAGATCCCACAGTTCGACGGCCGCGAGCACCAGGTCTTCGATCGCGGCATCGAGCGTGGCCAGCGGGTGCTCGCGGTCGAGCAGGGCGACGACCTCGCGGTCTTCATCGGTCTCCGCAGGCAGGTGCCGATAGATGCGTGCCAGCGCGCTGCCGATGGCGTCATCTTCGATGTCACCGAGGTCAGGCACCTGCTCCTGCGCCCAATGAAAACCGGCTGCCCATGGCAGCAACGCACGCGATATCGGTGACTGCACGGGGTCGTATTCGCTCGCCGGCGGTGCGCGCTCGGTGTCGACGACCAGCGGATCGAACCACCCATCCTCGCTGATGGCGGCATTGAGCGATTGCCGGCGGCGCTCGATCAACGCGCGGCTGCGATCCAGCCAGGTTGAATCGACATCAGCCGGCAGCGCGCTGCCCTCCAGATCGAAGATCGGCGGCAACCATTCGGCCTCGGGCACCACCCGCGGCTGAACCAGCGTGCCGACCAGGTAACCGTCGAGCATCAGCACGTCGAGCGGCTCGTGCGGCGGCGGGGTTGCCTGCAGCAGCGCATCGAGTTCGTCGAGTTCAGCGTCGGTGAGGTCTGGCTTCATGGCGGCATTGTCGGGCAGCGACGTCACCGCTGTTGGTTGAGTCCGACATGGCGTTGTGTGCGGCCACTTTCTTTCTGAATGCATTCAATGTTGACCTGTGCAGCCGTGCGGGTCTTGGCGAAGGCGTTCGACCCGAGCCGCGTACGGCCATGTAACCACATCGAAACCACAGAGATTAGGGTTTACCCCATACTGCACTGCAGCAACCAACCGGTTGAACAAGAGGACTTCATGAACCACGCCGCCAATCTTCCCCGCAACACCGCCCTGCGCTGGGCTGCCTGGTGGGAGGCCGTGACGGCGCCTCTCGCAGCGAGCGCGCAGGCACAGCGCACGCGCGATACGGCGGCATCGCTGTACGAACGCGCCGCGCACTACGAGAACACCCAGCCCAGCTTCGCCGCCGACCTGCGCGCCGCGGCCGAGGGCCTGGATCGCGTTGCGGCCCAACGCCGCCGCTGACGCCCGGCGGCGCAGGAACCGCCCACGTATCAGGCGTTGAGCCGCGCCTCCACGTGCGCCCGGGTGGCGACGAGCCGCTGCGGCAGGTGGTAGGCCAACTGCTCGAACAACTGGCCATGCAGTGCCAGTTCGTCGCGCCACGCAGCGCGGTCGATGCCGATGACGCTGTCGAACTGCGCGTGGCTGAAGGTGAGGCCGCCCCAATGCAGGTCTTCATAGCGCGGACTGATGCCGAAGGCGTTTTCCTGGCCACCGGCCTGGCCCTGGAGGCGGCCGACGATCCACTCCAGCACGCGCATGTTGTCGCCGTAGCCCGGCCAGATGAACTTGCCGTCGGCGCCCTTGCGGAACCAGTTGACGCAGTAGATTTTGGGCTGGCGAACGCCTGACTGTGCCAGCTTGCTGCCGACGTCGAGCCAATGCTGGAAGTAGTCGGCCATGTTGTAGCCGACGAAGGCGATCATCGCGAACGGGTCACGGCGCACGACGCCCACCTGCCCGGCGATGGCCGCCGTGGTCTCGCTGCCCATGGTCGCGGCCATGTAGACACCCTCGGTCCAGTCGCGCGCCTCGGTCACGAGCGGCACCGTCGTCGAGCGGCGGCCACCGAACAGGAAGGCGTCGATCGGCACGCCCTGGGGGTTGTCCCACTCGGTGTCGAGCACCGGGTTGTGGATCGAGGCCACCGTGAAGCGCGAATTCGGGTGCGCAGCCTTGGCCCCGGTGGCCTTGGCGATCTGCGGCGTCCAGTCCTTGCCCTGCCAGTCGATCAGGTGCGCCGGCGGCTCGTCGGTCATGCCCTCCCACCACACGTCGCCGTCATCGGTGAGCGCGACGTTGGTGAACACCACGTCGCGCTTGAGCATCGCCATGCAGTTCGGGTTGGTGTGATCGTTCGTGCCCGGCGCGACGCCGAAATAGCCGGCCTCGGGGTTGATCGCATGCAGGCGGCCGTCGTGGCCCGGCTTGATCCAGGCGATGTCCTCGCCGACGGTGGTGACGCTCCAGCCCTCGTAGCCCTTGGGCGGCACGAGCATCGAGAAGTTGGTCTTGCCGCACGCACTCGGGAAAGCAGCCGCGATGTGGTACTTCTTGCCCTGCGGCGTGGTTACGCCCAGGATCAGCATGTGCTCGGCCAGCCAGCCCTGCGCGCGGCCCATGTTGGAGGCGATGCGCAGCGCGAAGCACTTCTTGCCCAGCAACGCGTTGCCGCCGTAGCCCGAGCCGTAACTCCAGATCTCGTGCGTCTCGGGGTAGTGCACGATGTACTTGGTCTTGTTGCAGGGCCACGCCGCGTCCTTCTGGCCCGGCGTGAGCGGCGCGCCCACCGTGTGCACGCAGGGCACGAAGGTGCCGTCCTCGCCCAGCAGTTCGTACACGGCCTCGCCCATGCGCGTCATCGTGCGCATGCTGATCACGACATAAGGGCTGTCGGTCAGCTCGACGCCGAGGTGGGCGATGTGCGAGCCCATCGGCCCCATCGAGAACGGCACGACGTACATCGTGCGGCCCTTCATGCAGCCCTTGAACAGGGCGTTGTCGCCGGTTTGCAGCAGCGCGCGCATCTCGGCCGGGGCGACCCAGTTGTTGGTCGGGCCGGCGTCTTCCTGGCGTTCGCTGCAGATGAAAGTGCGGTCCTCGACGCGGGCCACGTCGCTCGGGTCGGACAGTGCGAGGAAGCTGTTCGGGCGCCTGGCGGGATTGAGCCGGCGCATCGAGCCGCTGGCCACCAGCAATTCGCACAGGCGGTCGTACTCCTCGACGCTGCCATCGCACCAGTAGACGTCGCGGGCCTCGGTCAGTGCGGCAATCTCGGCCACCCAGCCGATCAGCAGCGGGTGTTTCACATGGGCAGGCACGTTCAGGCGCAAGCCGTCGAGCGCAGGTCGGTTCATCGCAGAAGCTCCAATGATGAGGATGCAAAGGGCGGAATCGGGCGAATCTCGGCCGGACCGGGATTCGCCCCATGCCGCGCGGTTTCACGCCGGTTCGAGCGGCGCCGCAACGCCTCCTGTGGCGCCATTGTGATTTGAGTGTAATCAGGCCGTAACCACCGCAATGGCGGGGGTCATGCATTTGTGGAATATGTTGATGCAGGCCAAGAAAGCCAACGCGGCGACAATTGGCCGCGATGAAAGTCCTCAGCGTCAACGTCGGCCGGGCCCGCCTCGTCGCCGTCGGCGAGCGGCGGGTCGCCAGCGCGATCGGCAAACAGGCCGCCGACGGCATCGTGGCCATGCGCCCGCTCGGCTTGGACGGCGACGAACAGGCCGATCTCAGCGTGCATGGCGGCCTGGCCAAGGCGGTGTACGCCTACCCGGCCGAGCACTATGCGTTCTGGCGTACCGTGCGCGCGCAGGCTGGCGTCTCGCTGTGGGACGGTCCGCTGGCCCCCGGCAGCCTCGGTGAGAACCTCACGCTCGAGGGCCTGCTCGAGCGCGATGCCTGGATCGGCGACGTGCTGCGATTTCCGGGCTGCGCGCTGGCGGTCAGCGAACCGCGCCTGCCGTGTTTCAAGTTCGATGCGGCGATGGGCTTCGCCCAGGCCGGTCGCCTGATGAGCCAGTCGGGGTGGTGCGGCTTCTATCTCGCCGTGCGCGAGCCCGGCAGCATCGCGGCCGGCCAGGCGTTTCGCCTCGAGCCCGGCCCGCGCGACGTGCGCATCGACGAACTGTTTCGCGCCCGCGTGCCGCGGGCCCGCGCCGGCGCATGAATCGCCGCCACGCTGCGCTGCTGCTCGCGGCGTGCGCACTGGCCGCCTGTGGCAAGCGCAAGGCGCCGGCGGGCCGGCCGCTGCCTGGTGGGACGGCAGTGCTTGCACTCGGCGACTCGATCACCCACGGCACCGGCGCTGCGGCCGACGCCGCCTACCCGGCGCAACTGGCGCAGCTCACCGGCTGGAACGTGATCAACGGCGGTGTGCCCGGCGACACGACGGCGCAGGCGCTGGCCCGGCTGCCAGCGCTGTTGGCCGAACACCGCCCGGCACTGGTGCTCGCCAGCGTCGGCGGCAACGACTTCCTGCGCCGCTTGCCCGAGGCCGAGACCGAAGGCCACCTGCGCCGCATCGTCGCCACCGTACGCGACGCTGGCGCGCAGGTGCTGCTGGTGGCGGTGCCGCGGCCCACGCTGGCTGCCGCCGTCGGTGCCGGCCTGCGGGACCACCCGCTCTACGAGAAACTCGCGGACGAACTGGCGCTGCCGCTGCACGCCGGCGGATGGGCACGCGTGCTCGGCGACGACACGCTCAAGTCGGACCAGATCCATGCCAATGCCGCCGGCTACCGCGCTTTCGCCGAAGGGCTGGTGCCGACGCTGCGCGCGGTGGGCTGGCTGCGCTAAGCAAGCACCGGCCGAGTCCGCGCCGTGCGCCGCGGCGTCTTTGCTTGCCCGGCTGCGGCTACAGTGCGCCACCGATGCTCGCCTACCGCCACGCCTTCCACGCCGGCAATCACGCCGACGTCCTCAAGCACCTGGTGCTGGCGCAGGTGCTCACGCACATGGCGGCCAAAGGCAAGCCGTATACGCTGATCGACACGCACGCCGGCGCCGGCGGCTATTCGCTCGAAGGACGTTACGCCCACACCAAGGACGAGTTCCAGAGCGGCATCGCCAAGCTCTGGCAGCGTGACGACCTGCCGCCGGCGCTGGCCGACTATGTCGCGCTGGTGCGCGAGTTCAACGGCGGCGGTGCGCTCGAGCAATACCCCGGCTCGCCCGCCATCGCCAACCTGCTGCTGCGCGCCGACGATCGCCTGCACCTCTACGAGTTGCACCCGACCGACGAGCGCATCCTGCGCGCGTTCCTCGGCAAACGGCCACACACCACGGTGGCGCAAAGCGATGGCTTTGCTTCGCTGCACAAGGAGTTGCCGCCACCGTCGCGCCGCGGCGTGGTGCTGATCGACCCGTCGTACGAATTGAAGGCCGACTACACGAAGGTGCTGGCCGCCGTGCGCGAGATCCTCGAGCGCTTCGCGACGGCGGTGGTGCTGGTGTGGGTGCCGCAACTGCGCACGCTCGAGTCGCAGCAGTTGCCGCAGCGCCTGCAAAACACCGCCACGAAGGCCGCGCCGAAGGGCTGGTTGCACGCGCGACTGACCGTCGCCGCCGGCGGCGAACGCGGCTTCGGCCTGCTCGGCAGCTCGATGTTCGTCGTCAATCCGCCGCACGGCCTGCACGACACGCTGCGCGAGGTGCTGCCGCTCCTGGTCGAGGTGCTTGGCCAATTCGACGGCGCAAGCTACCTGCTCGAGCAGCAAGCGACCTGAGCAGCGCGCGGGACGGACGCCGATGGCCGTGTTGTCGCTGAGCCGCGGCGCCTGGGCACGCATCGCGCCGTTCGCCGCCTTCATGGCCCTGCTGGCGCTGCGCGGCGCCGCCCCGGCCGATGGTGCCTGGGGCTTCGACCCGCGCTGGCTCTACGGCGTGACGGTGGTCACCGTCGGCGCCTTGCTGGTCCTGCTCTGGCGCGAATACGGCGAACTGGCGCGGCAGACCTGGCCCGATGCACGCGAGTGCATGCGTGCGGCCGCCGTCGGCGTGGGCGTCTTCGTGCTGTGGATCCATCTCGACGCGCCCTGGATGACGATCGGCGAGCCGAGCGCCGGCTTCACACCGCTCACCGACGCCGGCACGGTCGACTGGCCGCTGGTGATGGTGCGCTGGGTCGGTGCGACGTTGCTGGTGCCGGTGATGGAAGAGCTGTTCTGGCGCTCGTTCCTGATGCGCTGGATCGAGCAGCCGGTGTTCGAGGGCGTCGACCCGCAGCGTGTCGGCACCAAGGCCGTCGTGCTGTCGACCTTCGTCTTCATGCTCGCACATACGCTGTGGCTGGCCGCGATCGTCGCCGGGCTGGCCTATGCCTGGTTGTACGTGCGCAGCGGCAAGCTGTGGCTGGCGGTGATCGCCCACGCCGTCACCAACGGTGCGCTGGGCGCCTGGGTCGTCGCGACGGGCAGCTGGCAGTTCTGGTGATCAATCGGCATGCCGCCAGCGCGCCATGCGCTGGGCCACGCGTCGCTTGACGACGCGGCCGACACGCCAGGCCCACGACGCCCTCACGCGGGCGAGCAGCGCCTCTTTCCAGCTCGTCCAGCGCATGTAGACGCGGGCGAACCAGGCCAGTTGCATCAGTGCCGGGCGGGTGAGCTGGAACAGGCGCGCGACCAGCGCAGTGCCGGCCACCTTGGCGACAAGGATCACCGCCAGGCCCAGGCCCGCGCGGCCCCCGCCGATCAGCCACAACGCGGCCAGCTTGACCGGCAGCAGCAGCAACGTCGGCACGGCAAACGCTGCCAGCGCGGCGTAGGGCGGCAACGCGGCGACGCGACGCTCGAGCCAGGCCAGCGGCGGCAGACGCGCCACCCAGGCCAGCGCGCGCTGCAGCGGCTCCCAGCCCCATTCCTCGAACAGGATCAGCAGCGCGAGCAGCGCCTCCAAGAGGCGCCGCAACCAGCGCAAGATCAATCGACGCCTCGCGCGCGGTCGGCCTTGAACTGCACCCGCAAGGCCTCGAAGCGGCCGCCATCGAGGGCATCGCGCACTTCGCGCATCAGGTTCACGTAGTAGTGCAGGTTGTGCAGGCTGGCCAGCATCGGGCCGAGCATCTCGCCGCAGCGGTCGAGGTGGTGCAGGTAGGCGCGGCTGAAGTGGGCGCAGGTGTGGCAGGCGCAGCTGGCGTCGATCGGGCGCTCGTCGGTCTTGTAGCGCGCGTTGCGCAGCCGCAGGTCGCCAAAGCGGGTGAACAGGTGGCCGTTGCGCGCATTGCGCGTGGGCATCACGCAGTCGAACATGTCGACGCCGTCGGCCACGCCCTGCACCAGGTCTTCCGGCGTGCCGACGCCCATCAGGTAGCGCGGCTTGTCGGCGGGCAGGCGGTGCGGCGTGTGCGCCAGGATGCGCAGCATCTCGTCCTTGGGCTCGCCGACACTGACACCGCCGACCGCGTAGCCGGGCAGGTCCATCGCCCCCAGGGCCTCCAGCGAAGCCTCGCGCAGGTTCTCGAACATGCCGCCCTGCACGATGCCGAAGAGGGCATTCGGATTCTCGAGCCGCGCGAACTCGGCCCGGCAACGCTCGGCCCAGCGCAGGCTCAATGCCATCGACGCGCGCGCCTCGGCCTCGCTGGTCAGGTGCCCCTGGGTCTCGTACGGCGTGCACTCGTCGAACTGCATCACGATGTCGCTGTTCAACACCGTCTGGATCTGCATCGACACCTCGGGCGTCAGCAGCAGCTTGTCGCCGTTGACCGGCGACGCGAACTTGACGCCCTCTTCGCTGATCTTGCGCATCTCGCCGAGCGACCAGACCTGGAAGCCGCCGCTGTCGGTGAGGATCGGCCGGCCCCAGCCCTCGAATCGGTGCAGGCCGCCGAAGGGCCGCAGCACGTCCAGCCCCGGCCGCAGCCACAGGTGGAAGGTGTTGCCGAGGATGATCTGCGCGCCCATCTCATCGAGCGAGCGCGGCAGCACGCCCTTGACCGTGCCGTAGGTGCCGACCGGCATGAAAACCGGTGTTTCGACCGTGCCGTGGTTGAGCGTCAGGCGGCCGCGACGGGCGCGGCCCTCGGTGGTGAGCAGTTCGAACTTGAGCATCGCCGCGCGATTGTCGCCGCGGCGATCACGCGCAGGCAGATCGCTCCAGCAGCATCGCGTCGCCGTAGCTGAAGAAGCGGTAGCGGGCCTCGATCGCGTGGCGGTACAGCGCCATCACATGGGCGTGGCCGGCAAAGGCCGACACCAGCATCATCAGCGTGCTCCTGGGCAGGTGGAAGTTGGTCAGCAGCACATCGACGACGCGGAACTCGAAGCCCGGCGTGATGAAGATGTCGGTCTCGCCGCGCGCCGCCTGCAGGGTGCCGGTGATGCGCGCCGCGGATTCGAGCGAGCGCACGCTGGTGCTGCCGACGGCGACGACGCGGCCGCCGCGCGCACGCGCGGCCGCCGACCGCCGCCACCGTCGCTTCGGGCACTTCGTACCACTCGCTGTGCATGCGGTGGTCCTCGATGCGCTCGCTGCGCACCGGCTGGAAGGTGCCGGCGCCGACATGCAGCGTCACGCCGGCGCTGGCCACGCCGCGCTCGCGCAAGGCGGCCAGCAGCGCGTCGTCGAAATGCAGCGCCGCCGTCGGCGCCGCCACCGCGCCCGGCCGCGCGGCGAACACGGTCTGGTAGCGGCTCTCGTCATCGCTGTCGTCGGCATGGGTGATGTAGGGCGGCAACGGCACGTGGCCGTGCGCGGCCAGCAGCGCCAGCGGATCGGCCGGAAAGCGCAGCTGGAACAGCGAACCATCGGGGCCGCCGCGGCCGAGCACCTCGGCATCGAACGCGCCGGCCAGCCGCAACACGCTGCCCGGCCGCGGCGACTTGCTCGCGCGCAGGTGTGCCAGCACCTCGTGGCCGGGCAGCACGCGCTCGACCAGCACCTCGACGGCACCGCCGCTGGCCTTGACGCCGTACAAGCGGGCCTTGATCACGCGCGTGTCGTTGAAGACCAGCAGGTCGCCGGGATCGAGCAGGCCGGGCAGTTCGCGAAACAGCCGGTCGACCGGCGTTGCGCCGCGCCCGTCGAGCAGGCGCGAGGCGCTGCGCTCGGGCGCCGGATGCTGGGCGATCAGCGCCGGCGGCAGCGAGAAGTCGAAGTCGGCGAGGGTGTGGGCGGTCATGGAATCGAGGCTGTACCGGCCTGCGAGCCAACGGGCGCTAGCATTGTTCCATGCCCGAGCATGCCCCCGCATCGCCAACGGCCAAGTCGGGCCCGGCGCGGGCGCTGGAAAAACTCGGCCTGTCGCGCGACATCGACCTCGCGCTGCACCTGCCGCTGCGCTACGAAGACCAGACCCGCGTGCAGCGGCTGGCCGACGCGCGCGAAGGCGATCTGGTGCAGGTCGAGGCCACGATCGCCGAATGCCGCATCGAGTTCCGGCCGCGCCGGCAACTGGTGGCCCGGCTGGTCGACGACGACGGCGAGCCGCTGGTGCTGCGCTTCCTGAACTTCTACCCGTCGCAACAGAAGGCGCTGGCGGCCGGTGTGCGCGTGCGCGTGCAGGGCGAGTTGCGCGGCGGCTTCCTCGGCCGCGAGATGGTGCACCCCCACGTCAAGCCGGCCTCGACGCCGCTGCCGACGACGCTGACGCCGGTCTACCCGACCAGCGCGCAGTTGCCGCAGGCCTACCTGCGCAAGGCCGTCGCGTCGGCACTGCAGCGCGCGCCGATCCACGAAGTGCTGCCGGCCGAAGCGCTGCCCACCGGGCCGCCGAGCCTGCCGACCCTGAGAGAGGCGCTGCACTTCCTGCACCAGCCGCCGCCGGCGACGCCGTTGGCAACGCTGGAAGACCGCAGCCACCCGGCCTGGCTGCGGCTGAAGTACGAGGAGCTGCTGGCCCAGCAGCTGAGCCAGTTGACGGCGCAGCGCGAACGCGCGCTGTTGCGCGCACCGGCACTGAACGCCGCGCGCGGCGGGCTGCACGAACGCCTGCTCGCCGCCTTGCCTTTCGCGCTGACCGCCGCGCAGCGCCGCGTCTGTGAAGAGATCGCGGCCGACCTGGCGCGCGGCCAACCGATGCACCGGCTGTTGCAGGGCGACGTCGGTTCGGGCAAGACCGTGGTCGCCGCGCTGGCCGCGGCGGTGGCCATCGACAGCGGCTGGCAGTGCGCGCTGATGGCGCCGACCGAGATCCTCGCCGAGCAGCACTTCCGCAAGCTAGTGCACTGGCTGGAGCCGCTCGGCGTCGGCGTGGCCTGGCTCACCGGCAGCCGCAAGGGCAAGGGCCGCAAAGCGATGCTCGAAGCCGTGGCCTCGGGCGCGGCCGGCTTGGTGGTCGGCACGCATGCGGTGATCCAGCACGACGTGGTGTTCGCGAAACTGGGGCTCGCGGTGGTCGACGAGCAGCACCGCTTCGGCGTCGCGCAGCGCCTGGCCCTGCGTGACAAGCTCGAACAGCAGGCGCTCGAGCCGCACTTGCTGATGATGAGCGCCACGCCGATCCCGCGCACGCTGGCGATGAGCTACTTCGCCGACCTCGCGATGAGCACCATCGACGAGCTGCCACCCGGCCGCACGCCGGTGGTCACCAAGCTGTTCGCCGACGGCCGCCGCGACAACGTGATCGCGCGCATCCGGGATGAAGTGGCGCAAGGCAAGCAGGTCTACTGGGTCTGCCCGCTGATCGAGGAGAGCGAAGCGCTCGACCTGCGCAACGCGACCGAAACCCATGCGCAACTCTGCGCCGCGCTGCCGGGCGCGACGGTAGGACTGCTGCACGGGCGCATGCCCGGCGCTGAGAAGGCCGCCGTGATGTCGCAATTTGCCGGCGGCCAGATGCAGGTGCTGGTGGCCACCACGGTGATCGAAGTCGGCGTCGATGTGCCCAACGCCAGCCTGATGGTGATCGAGCACGCCGAGCGCTTCGGCCTGTCGCAATTGCACCAGTTGCGCGGCCGAGTCGGGCGTGGCGCGGTGGCCAGCGTGTGCGTGCTGCTCTACACCGCGCCGCTGTCGCCGACCGCCAAGGACCGCCTGCGCGCGATGGCCGAAACCAACGACGGCTTCGAGATCGCCCGCCGCGACCTCGAGATCCGCGGGCCGGGGGAATTCATGGGGGCGCGCCAGAGCGGG
Source organism: uncultured beta proteobacterium (assembly GCA_963840805.1). GTDB lineage: Bacteria > Pseudomonadota > Gammaproteobacteria > Burkholderiales > Burkholderiaceae_C > CADEEN01. Next base: position 761,751 of record CAWJAJ010000017.1, read on the forward strand.
GACGCGCTGCTGCGCTTTGCCGACCTGGCGCAGGACAACGCCCTGCTCGACCAGGCGCGGCGCGTGGCGCCGCGCCTGCTGGCTGAACATCCCGCTGCGGCGGCAGCGCAGGTGCAGCGGTGGTTGGCGTCGCGGGTGGATTACTTGAAGGCGTGAACGCGGGTTGGGTTCGATCGCGGCGGACTGGCCGTCGCAGTGCGGCCGCAAGGGAACGGCCGCTCACACTGGCCAAACGGCGGCCCGTACCGCACTTCTGACAGTGGGGTTGGTGCGCTGAACATGACTGTCAAGTCACTTGGCGCGCTGGCGCGCGGTCCTCGTCGCGCCGCCGTCGATCCAACGCACCCGCCGCGGCTGCCTTGAGCAGTTTCTGGAACGTGGGGCATTGGGCATGGCTGGGCGCAGGGCAGGCCGCCGCGTGCCGCAGCCCACGACTCATGGCGCGCAACTGCCTGATCTGGGCGTCGATCTCGTCGGCCTTGGTCGCGAGCAGTTGGCGATCGATGTTGGGCCCGCCGTGGGGTGAGAGCATCGACTGGATTTCATCGAGCGAGAGCCCGGCCGCCTGTCCGAGCGCGATCAAGGCGAGCTGATCCAAGACTCCCGGCGCGAAGCGGCGCCGGGTGCCCGCCGGGCCCACTGACGCGATGAGGCCGCGCCGCTCGTAGTAGCGCAATGCCGACGCGGCGATGCCGGTGCGCCGGGCGACTTCCGCAATGTCCATGGTCGCCGAAGGTCCTTGACTTGAAGTTGACTTCAACTTCTATCCTGCCTTCCATTGAACCATCCGTCAAGACTGAAGGAGCACTCGATGGAACCACTTTCCGCACTTCCCCAAGCCGTCGTCGTCGGCATCGGTGCGACCGCCGTGATGGACCTCTGGCTGCTGGTGCTCAAGCGCAGCGGTGTGCCGACCATGGACTTCGCGCTGCTGGGTCGCTGGGTCGGCCACGTGTTCCACGGCCAGGTTGCGCACGAAGCCATCCGCCGTTCGACACCCATCGCCGGCGAGCTCGGCCTCGGCTGGCTGACGCACTACGCCGTGGGAGTCGTGTTCGCCGCCCTGCTGGTAGCCCTGCAAGGCGTGTCCTGGCTGGAAGAGCCCTCCGTGCTCCCGGCATTGGCCTGGGGCCTGGCCACCGCGGCGGCACCGCTGTTCGTGCTGCAACCGGCAATGGGTGCGGGCATCGCGTCGTCGCGAACTCCGGCACCGCTGACGAACAGCCTGCGCAGCCTTGCCAACCACGCCGTGTTCGGCCTGGGCCTGTACCTCAGCGCAGCTGCCCTGGCTCATCTGGTCGCTTGATCCCGCGTCGATCCGACGTCCACCTCACTTCGATTGCCACCATGAACCAACTTGCCATCGTCTATCACAGTGCTCACGGACACACAGGGCACATCGCCCACCACGTCGCCGAGGGCGCGCGCAGCGCCGCGACTGCGGAAGTCGACCTGATCAAGGCCGACGATCTCGTCCACGACGCTGATCGCTTGCTGCGATACGACGGACTCATCCTGGGCTCGCCCACCTACCTGGGCGGCGTCTCCGGGCCATTCAAGAGTTTCATGGACGCCACCGGGCGGCTGTGGCGCACGCAGGGCCTGAAGGGCAAGCTCGCCGCCGGGTTCACCGTGTCGTCGCTGCCTGCCGGCGACAAGCAGTCGACGCTGATGTCGATGTTCGTCTTCGGCATGCAGCACGGGATGGTCTGGGTCGGAAACCCCTTCCTGCCCGAACAGCACACCGGCGTTCCCTATGACGAAGCCGCGAACCGCCTCGGTTCCTGGTCGGGCCTGATGGCGCAGGCCGGCCACGGCTCGCCTGCCGATGCCTTCGTTCCCGGCGACCTGAAGACGGCGCGCATGTTCGGGCGGCACTTCGCCGAGACCCTGGAACGCGTTGCCGTTCCTGCCTGAGTGGCAACCACCTCAACGGAGCCCATCATGCTGCCCAAGAAATTCGCACCGATGCTGTTTGGCCTGCTGTTGTCGGGAATGATGTCCTTGCTGGTGTCGGGCCTCGCGACCTGGCGCGCCACGGGCTTGGTCCCTGGCTTCGCCGCCAGCTGGGCCGGCGCCTGGCTGCTGGCGTGGCCGATCGCCTTTCCCGCGGTCTTGCTGGCCGCGCCGCTGGCGCGACGCGCCGTGAACCGACTGGTGGCCGAGGCATGAACCGCCGGCCCGACGGTCACTTCGCCGGCCTGCCGCGGCCGCGTGGCTGCTGAACCTGTGGGTCGTCGAGTGGGTCCTGGCCCATCCGGTGCAAGCCTCGGCGGCAAGGCTGGCCGCCGGAACTCGCAGCCAGTCTTGACGGGTGCCCAGGTGCCCGCCTGGCGCAGGCGATCAAGGGCGTGCCCGAGACAATCGCACGCTCGGCGCTCAACGTGCCGAGGAAGCTCACCAGGTCGGCCGCTTCAGCATCGGTCAGCTCGATCGGCGCACGCTCGTCGTGCTCTGGCGGCGCCGCCACCCGCATGCCTGTGCGTCAGTTCCGAGTGCCCCACGGCGGCATGCGGCGCGGCGACGTAGTGGCGCACGACCTGCTCCAGCGTGGCGAGCTGCCCGGCGTGCATGTACGGCGCACGCTGCGCCACGCCGCGCAGGCCCGGCGTCTTGAACGCACCTACCAGGGCCGGATCGTCGCTCGACCATGAACCGGAGTTCCTGGCATTGCTTCGGCAGCGCATCGCTGAACGGCCCCAGGCAATTGAACTCGTCGCTGCGCACCTTGGCCGTCGCATCGGCACGCCCGCGATCGGGCCGCGCAAGGCTCGCGCGGCGGCACGCCGGTGTTGTGGAACTGCTGGTCGGTGAGCAGGGGCCCGTTGTGGCAGGTCACGCACTGCGCCCTTGCCGATGAACAGCCGCAGGCCCCTGAGCTCTTCGGGCCGCAGCACGCCCTGGGCTGCAGGCGCGGCCGGCCACGAACGCGTCGACATAGCGATCCAGGCGGGAAGGCTCGTAGCTGCAACGACTTCTCATACGCCGCGATGGCCTTGCCCATGTTCGCGAACACCCGCGACACGTCTTCGCGCCGGCGGGCGTCCAATCGCAGCCCACGCCGCCTTCTCGCCGCGTCGCCGTTCGGTCCGGCGTCCCGCGGCAGGCCTTCGAGCCTCGGCATGGCGCCGAAGAGCGCCTCGTATTCCTTGCGGTACGTTCGATGCGACAAGGTGCGCATACCGCGTGCGGTTTCCGCCATGCTCCACCGCATCTTCGAGCGGCCCGAGCGCCTGCGCCCAGAGGCTGTCCTTGCGGCCGTCCCAGAACAGCCAGGTGCTGTAGCCGGCGCCCACGATGGGCATCGACCGACGCGAGCCCGTCCCGACGCCGCGGCCCACCGGCAGCCCGTCCTGGAACTGCTTCTGCGGGTCATGGCAGCTCGCGCACGACACGGCGCCGTTGGCGCTGAAGCGTGCGTCGCCGAAGAGGCGCCGGCCGAGGTCGATCGCGGCCGGCAGCCGTTCGACCGCATTGGACGGATCGACCGGCACAGGCGGCAGTCGCTTCAGGCTGAGTGAGGCCAGGACGGCCATCTCGTCCTTGCTCCACCCGTCTTCGCCCGAAGCCGGCGATCGGGGCGCCGCATGGGCGAAGGTCACCACCAGCGCTGCGCTCGCGGCCATGAGGCTGCCGAGCATCCACACCAGGGAATCGAATCTGCGCATCGTCGTCTCCTCGAGAAGGGGTGATCGAGCCGCGTCAGCGACTGGCGCCGGGCTCGGACACGACGGTGTTGAAGGTCACCTTGTCGGCGCCTTCCGGGGCGTCGATGGCAAGCTTGATTTCCCACCAGCCGGTCATGCTGAACTTCATGCCCTCGATCAGGTAGGTGCCGTCGGGCAGTTCCTGCGTCACCTGGGGCCGCGTCGGCAGGCCATGGCCGTGCTGCGGCATGCCGCCGTCGACCTTGATGCGCGCATGCGCGATCGGCACGCCCGCCGGGCGAGGCGAGCTTGACCTGCCAGCTGTGCAGCTGATTGATCGCCGCAGGCGTGGCCGGCGGCTGCAGCGTGACGACGAACTTGTTGTCGACCGTCGGGCGGGTGAGCGACAGGTCGAGGTCGGAGGGCGCCGACATGCAGCCTGCGGTGGCGGCGCAGGACGGAGTGCGAGGGTCGTGGAGATGAAGCGGTTCATGGCGTGATCCTGTGGAGGTGACGGGTGTCGATAAGGCCCTGTTCACCGCTCGATGCGGCGAAGAGGTGAAGGCACTTTCGTTCTCCGTGACGGCGGGCGACAGCGCGTTGCGACCGGCGGTGCAATGGCGTGCGGCAGCGGTCGGCCTTGTCGACCGAGTGGTCGGCACGAGGGGCCGGTCATGCGATGCGGACCGGCGCGAGCACGTCGTGCCTGGCGCCATGGATCGCATGTGCGGTTCAGGTGCGCCTCTTCGCTCTCGAACGTGCGCGGCCCTGAGCGGCCAAGCCACCGGGCTTTCGGCCGGTGGCCCTCTGTCTGGCGCCGCCTACATCGGGCGGAACAGGTGGCCGAACGCGCGGCTGACCTTCAACGGCCGTTGCAGCCCACGCACGCTCAGGCTGTAGTGCCCGTTCTCGTCGCGCGTCGCGCTCACGATGGCGCTCGAATTGACCATGACGCTGCGATGCACCTGGATGAAGTCGGTCGAGTCTATGCGCGCCATCAGCTCGCGCAGGCTCATGCGCACCAGCGCCTCGCCCGTGGGCGTCACGACGTTCACGTACTTCTCGGTCGCCTCGAAGCAGACCACCTCGGCGACCGGGATCATGCGCACGGTGTTGCCGACGCCGGCGCGGATGACCTTGATGCGCTCGCCCGAATCGCCTCGGCGTGTCGGGCGCGGCCAGCGACTGCATGCGCTGCATCAGCGCCGCCATGTCGCCCGCATCGGGTGAGGCCGCACGATCGGCCAGCCTCGACTTGAGCCGGTCCACGCTCTGCTGCAGGCGTTCGGCCGTGGCGGGCTTGAGCAGGTAGTCGACCGCAGCGCGCTCGAACGCAGGGACGGCGAAGTTGTCGTAGGCCGTGATGAACACGAACAGCGGCTCGGCCCGGTCGTCGGGCCAGTCGTCGGCCACCACCTCGGCCACCTCGATCCCGGTGCGCCCGGGCATCTTGATGTCGAGGAACATCACGTCGGGCAGCAACGACAGCGCCAGTTCGGTGGCCCGCAGGCCGTCGTCGGCCACGCCGACGATGCGAAGCTCGGGCCACACCTGCTCCAGCAGGCGGGTCAAGGTGCGTGCGAGAACCGGCTCGTCCTCGGCGATGACTGCAGTGGGTGGCGTGGCCAGGGTCATGCAGGTCTCCTCGACGAGATGGATGAAGCCGCTGGGCGGGCGGCGCAGTGTGCGACGGATCAGGTCGGGATGAACACCACGGCGCAGACGCCGGTGGGGTCGCGACGTTCGAGGCTGAGGCGGGCCGCGGGGCCGTAGAGCACACGCAGGCGGTCCCGCACATGCTGCAGGCCGTAGCTGGTGTTGGCCGGGCGCGCGGACGGCCGCGTCGTCCTCGTCGGCCGGCAGTCCCAGGCCGCTGTCGCTGACGCGGATCTCGATGCCCTCGGGCATGGCGCGCGCCACCACCTCGATGCTGCCGTGGCCGACCTTCGGCTCCAGGCCGTGCTTGATCGCGTTTTCCACCAGCGGCTGCAGCAGCATGGGCGGCACCTCGGTGCGCTCCAGCGCGGCGGGCAGTTCGAGCCGATAGCTCAGGCGCGGCCCCATGCGCAGCGCCATGATGTCCAGGTAGGCGCGCAGCTGCGCGAACTCCCGGCTGAGCGCCACCGACTCGGTCTGCGAGGCGGCCAGTGCGCTGCGCAGGTACACGATGAGCTGATCGATCATCGATTCGGCGCGATCGACGTCCTCCCGCACCAGCGAGCGCACATTGGCCAGGGTGTTGAAGAGCATGTGCGGTTCGAGTTGCGCCCGCAGCAGCCGCAACTGGGACTCGACCGCGAGGCGCTGCGCCTCGGAGCGCGCTGCCGCTTCCTTCGCGAGCGTTTCCCGCGTCGCGTAGTAGTGCAGGCCCAGGCCGCCCGCCATCACGGTGAAGAGGATCGGAATCAGGCTGATGTGCTGGTGGCCGACCATGCGCATCGGCTCGCCCAGCACGAGGAAGGCGAACTGGTGCCCCACGAAGTAGCCCGTGGGAATCGCGACGAGCCCGATGAGCAGCCAGCGCAGCGCGGGTTTGAACCGGTCAAAGCGGCGCGTGCGCAGCAGCACGAGCACACAGGCCACCATGGTCAGCCCGACGCATTCGGCAATCACCAGCAAGCGCGGATAGGTCTCGAGCCCAGGAACCAGGAAGAACAGCAGCGTGGCCGCAAGGGCCCAGAAGGCGGCGGACGCGACGATGACCGGCAGCGCGCCTTTCAGCCTGTCTGGCCAGCGGCTGGCGATGTGGGTGGTTGAGGGAGACATGGCGGGCAACGGTGCTGCGAATGGGAGACGGTCGACCCGACTCTAGAGCCAGGGTGGGCCACCGCCAAGCGGCGGCGGGGGCGAATGCAAGGGCTTGTCCATGAGCTGTCGATTCCTTCGACCGAACGGTCATCCGCAGGTGGATCACCGGTCGGTCGACAGCCTGGCGGGTGCGCTCGGCTGCGCTGTCGGACTACTGGAACCAGGTGCCCAGTGCCATGACAGCGCCGACGCCGAGGCCATAGGGGATGTGCGAGAGCGGGCTCGCCAGCAAGGCATTGGCGCCTCGCGGACCGCGCCGGCCAAACCAGCCCCAACCGAATGCCGGCAGAAGCACGAACCAGGGCAACAGGGACGTGGCCAGGCCGAAAAGCAGGCCGCCCAGGATGGGGTGGGCGGGGGAAGGCATGCCGATGGTCAGCAGAACGGCTGGGTAGATGAGCGCCACGCCGCCGCCGCCGATGAGGAAGTGGAAGGCCCAGCCCAGGCCGGCCTCGCGTGGCAGGGACGGCGCCGTCAGGATGTCGGCGTGGGCCAGGCGCCCCTGCGTCAGGCCCAGGAACCAGCGGCCCACCAGGGCGACATTGACGCCGCTTCGGATGCCGACCCTGGCCATGGCCGTTTCGGTGATGTCCATCAGGACGGCACCGACGATGCCGCCCAGGAAAGCAAGAACAAAGGTGTTCATGCGGGACCCCAGAAGCTTGAATGACGGCCCGAGGCCATCGGGTGCCGGCGGTGGGTTGACCCTGGCCGCCGGCACGACGTTCGGCGCTGCTCGGCTCAGGACTTGGGGCAGGTGCAGACCTGGCCGCACTTGCACTGCGGGCCGCAGGCGCAGGCGGCTTGAGTGCGGCTGCCTTCTGGCAGCCGCAGGTGCAGGACGGGCCAGGGCAGGTCGTGCAGGTGCAGGAGATGGGTTGCTTCGTGTCGTTCATGGTGGATCTCCTTGGTGGCTCGACGACGGGATGTCATCGATGGCAGGACTTTCGGCGCGACGACCCGTTCTCGACAGGCGATTGCGACGAGCGGTCTGCGCGTGTGCCGGACCGGTCGCGCAGGTCGACCGAGTCGTCCGAGGCATGCCGCGCGCCGGGCGGAACCCGCTCGCGTTCGCAGCCCGGTCGGCTGCGCCGACCGTTCGATCGGGCATCCGGACCCTTGCCAGGCGGATTGCGACGGCTGATCGCAAGCCGCTGGTGCCGGGCGCGGTGGTCCACGACAGTGCTCTTCAGCGAAGGCAGGGTGCCGTGCGCAAAGGTTCAAAGGCGTTGTCATGCTCAAGGCGCAGAGGCGTATCGCGAAGAAGTCTCGAGGGCTCGTGAGGCACTCGATGGCGGCAACTTCGAGGTGGGCTTCGTTCACCTCGAACGGGCCCATGTACTGGCACAACGCGTGACCGGCAGGCACACCCATGTGCACTGGCTGATGCTGGTGGCCGGGTGGCGGCGGCGCGACTGGCGCGAAGTCGTCGGGCAGGTGCCGCGCATGCTGGCGTCGATCCTGTTCTCCAGGATTTGGGTGCCGCGCGGCAACACCGGGCGGGCACGTGTCAGTGCCCTGCAGCCGATGCCCGTCCCCGAGGACTTGCGCGACCTGGTCGCCTAAGTCGATCGGCCGATTTCAACGAACGGGAGATCGACGCATGGAATTCATCGTGGGCATCGCCCTTGCGCTGCTGGTCTGCAGCGCTGCCGCATGGCTGGGAATGGACCGCGACCGGGTCTTCTACCCGACAGTCCTCATCGTCATCGCCTCGTACTACATCCTGTTCGCCGTCATCGACGGCGGCCATGACGTCCTGTTGTCCGAGTTGGCCATTGCCACGGCATTCATCGGGCTTGCCGTGGTCGGGTTCAAGCGCAACCTGTGGCTTGTCGTGGGTGCGCTTGCCGGACATGGCGTGATGGACTACTTCCACGACGTGCCCGTGCACAACACCGGGGTGCCGCGGGGCTGGCCAGGGTTCTGCCTGACGTTCGATCTGACTGCCGCTGCGATCGTCGGCTGCGTGTTGTTTCTTCGCGCCCACGACGAGAGAGTCTGACCTTGCTAGACCGCAACTGACAGCTTTCGGGCGGTCAGTTCCGGTGGGCGTACATCTGCAGCGGGTCGAGAGCCACTATTTCTATTCTTGCGCTCGAACGCAACAGCGCATGAAACCCTGCATCAGCCCGAGGCAAGCAGCGCTCGCACCGAATCGAGCCCGGGCATGCCGGCGATGGCGCCGCGGGCGCCGACCGACAAGGCCGCTGCGGCGTTGGCCCAGCGCAAGGCCAGTTCCAGGCTCTCGCCCCGGGCCAGCGCCGCTGCCAACGCGCCGGTGAGGGTGTCGCCGGCGCCGATGGTGTCGGCCACCAGCACCGCGTGGCCCGCCAGGCGCAGCGGCGGCAGATCGCGGCGGAACAAGGCGCAGCCAGTCGCACCGAGGGTCACGGCCACGGCGCCTGCGCCGCGCTCGAGCAGCGCGGCGGCCGCCTGGCTTGCCGACGCACCGGCGGGCACGGCGGCCAGCGCGCGCAGTTCGCTCTCGTTGGGCGTGAGCAGGTCGCACAGCGCGAGCAGTTCATCGGGCAGCGGCTGCGCCGGCGCGGGATTGAGCAGCGTGAGGGCACCGCCCTGGCGGGCGTGCGCGAACGCGGCGCGCGTCGCTGCCTGCGGTACCTCGCACGAGGCCATCACCACGCGCGCGCGGCCCAGCGCTGCCGCCGCGGCATCGGCGTGGCGCGCCGCGAGGCCGGCGCCGGCGCCGGGCGCGACCGCGATGCTGTTGTCGCCGTCGTCGTAGACGAGGATCTGCGCCACGCCGCTGGGCTCGTCGTTCACCACCTCGACCATCGACGCGTCGATGCCTTCGCGGGCCCACAAGTCGAGCGCCATGCGGCCGAAATCGTCATTGCCGATGCGCGCGATGACGGCGACCTTGGCACCCTGCCGTGCGCAGGCGATGGCGGCGTTCGAGCCCTTGCCGCCGGGGCCGATCGTGAAGCCGCTGGCCAGCAGGGTTTCACCGCGCGCGATCGGCCGCGGCACGCGCGACGTCAGGTCGGCGTTGAAGCTGGCGATGCAGATGACGTCGGCGATCATCACTTCATGCCGTAACCCATCGTCTGCGGCAGCCAGAGCACGATCTGCGGGAACAGCGTCATCGCCAGCAATAGCAGCAAGAGCATCACGATGAAGGGCCAGCCCTCCTTCATCATCTCGCCGATCGGGATGCCGGTCAGCGCCTTGGTCACGAACAGCAGCATGCCGAAGGGCGGGTGGATCAGGCCGATCATCATGTTCAGCACCACCAGCACGCCGAAGTGCACCAGATCGATGCCGAGCACCTTGACGGCCGGCAGCAGCATCGGCACGAACACCAGCAGCAGCACCGAGACGTCGAGGAAGCAGCCGAGCACCAGGAACATCACGTTGACGAGCAGCAGGAACTGCACCCGCGACAGGTGCAGCGCATCGACCCACTGCGCCATCGCCTGCGGCACGCCCTCGGCGGTGAAGGCGTAGTTGAGCAGGAACGAGCCGGCCAGGATCAGCGTGATCACGGCGCTCGAGCGTGCCGACTCCAGCACCACCGCGAACAACTGCCGCCCGCTCAGCGCGCGGTAGACCACGGTGGCCAGGATCAGCGCGTGGGCCGCGGCGACGGCCGCCGCCTCGGTGGGCGTGAACACGCCCGAGTAGATGCCGCCGAGCAGCACGATCGGCATCGACAGCGGCAGCGCGCCGCGGAACAGCACCGTCGGCCATTCGCGCAGCGGCACGGGGGCCTCGCGCGGCATCTTGCGGCGCACGGCGATGACCTGCACCACGGCCATCATCAGGATCGCCATCAGCACGCCCGGCACCACGCCGCCGAGGAACAATGCGCCGACCGAGGCGCCCGAGACCAGGCCGTAGATCACCATCGGGATCGACGGCGGGATGATCGGGCCGAGCGTCGCGCTGGCCACCACCACCGCGCCGGCGAAGCCGCGCGAGTACTCGGGTTTCTTCAGCATCTGCCGGATCGTCACCAGGCCCGGGCCGGCGGCGTCGGCGATCGCGCTGCCGCTCATGCCGGAGAAGATCACGCTGACCAGGATGTCGACCTGGGCCAGGCCGCCGCGCAGGCGGCCGACGAGGATGCGGCAGAAGTCGAACAGGCGTTCGCTGACGGTGCCGGCGTTCATCACGTTGGCGGCCAGCACGAACATCGGCACCGCCAGCAATACGTAGCTGTTGTACAGGCCGTTGCAGACCTGCTCGGCAGCGAGGCCGAGGTCCTGCTGCTTGGCCACCAGGTAGGCGATGCCCGACGCGATCATCGAGAAGCCGATCGGCATGCGCATCAGCATGCCGGCCAGCAGCACGCCGCCCAGGGCCCACAAGGGGTTCGTCATGCGGCCGGTATCCCCGCGTCTTCGAGGTCGAGGCCGCGCCAGGCGCGCCAGATGCCGATGGCGCTGCGCACCACCAGCGCGGCCAGCAGCCCCACGAAGGGCAGGAAGACCCACAGGAACGGCACGCCGAGCACGGGCGTGCCTTCACGGCGCATGAACAGCACGTAGTCCCAGCAGGCCGGCAGCGCCCAGGCCGCCAGGCCGCCGATCATCGCGTGGCCGAGCACGCGCATCGCCTTGCGCGGCCCGGCGCCGACGGCGTTCCAGACCAGGTCGAACATCACGTGCTCGCGCTCGGGCACGATGAAGGCCGCCGCCCACAGGATGACCCAGACATAGAGCATCACCGCCGCCTCGTCGGTCCAGGGCAGCGGCCGGTTGAAGCCGAAGCGCGCGACGATCTGGACCATGAAGACCAGGAACAGGGTCGCGAACAGCGCGGCGCCAATGGCGTTGGCGCCGCGCTGGAACCAGCGGCGCATCTACTTGGTGTTGTTGATGCGGTCGAGCAGTCCGGCCGGCCAGGTCTTCGCGATGTCGCTCGCGGCGTACGCCGCCTGCACCGACTTGCGGAAGGCGTCGACATCGGGCGTCGTCACCGTCAGGCCGTTCTGCTTGAAGAAGTCGACGATCTGCGCCTCTTCCTTGATCCGGTTCTCGTTGTTGAAGGCCGCCGCCGCATCGGCCGCCGCCTGCACCTTCTGCCGCTGCGCCGGCGTCATCGCCTTCCAGGCCTTGTCGGAGATGGCGATGAAGATGCCGTCGACCAGGTGGTTGGTCAGCACCAGTTGCTTGGTGACTTCATAGAACTTGGCCGCGCGCACCGTGGGCAGCGGGTTGTCCTGGCCGTCGATGGTGCCGGTCTTCAGGCCCAGGTAGACCTCGCCGAAGGCCAGCGGCGTGGCGGTGGCGCCGAGCGCTTCGCCGAGGAACAGCCACTCCTTGCTGCCGGGCATGCGCAGCTTCACGCCCTTCAGGTCGGCCGGCGTCTTCACGTTGCGCACCTCGCGCAGGTTGACCTGTCGGGTGCCGAGGTAGATCGGGGTCAGCAGCGTGACGTCCATCTTCTCGGTGGCCAGCTTGAACAGCTCCTTGCCGATCGGGCCGCCGAACACCTGCTGCTGGTGCTTGGGATCGCGGATCACGTAGCCGGCGGTGAAGATCGAGAACTCCGGCACCAGCTTGGCGATGTCGAAGGCCGAGATCGACGACAGCTCGAGGTTGCCGCGGGCCATCGCGGCCGGCTCGGTGCCCTGCTTGAACAGCGTCGCGTTGAGGTTGATCTGGACGTCGAACTCGCCCGGTGCGCTCTTGTCGAGGCTGTCCTTGAACACCGTCCACATCTTGCCGTGCCAGTCGTCGGGCACGGCGGGCGTCGAGATGCGCAGCAGCACCTTGTTCTGCGCCAGCGCCAGCGGCGCGTGCAGCAGGCCGGCGCACAGCGCAGCGGCGGCAGTAGCGGCCAGCAGGCCGCGGCGAAGGGGGGCGATCGGGGTCATGGGGTCTCCTCTGGCAGGTCGGTCTGGGTGAAAACGCGGTTCTTCTTCAATCGTGCGCGGGGTCGAGGCCGAAGGTGGCCATCTGCTGGCGCAGACGGGTCAACTGCGCGGCGTCGAGCGGCACCAGCGGTGGCCGCACCGGCAGCCAGCCTTCGTCGCCATCGACGATCGACATGATGCCCTTGAACGCCGGCGTCATCGCGTAGCCGCCGACGATGTCGAGCAGCGCGCGCACGCGCGCCAGCCGCTCGGGCGTGCGCGGCGAATCGGGCTCGCCGACCAGCGCCGCGACGGTGCGCGGCATGAAGTTGGCGACGCCGCTGACGGCGCCGTTGCTGCCCAGCCGCGCCATCGCGGGCAGGTCGAGTTCGTTGCCGACCCACACCATCAGCCCGGGCATGAAGGCCTTTGCCAGCCCGACCGAATGCGCCTGGTCGCACTGGCTGTCCTTGATCGCGACGATGGTGTCGGGATAGAGCCGGCGCAGCGTACCGATCACCGTGTGCGACAGGCCGACGCGCCGAGACCTGCGGGATGTGATACAGCACCAGGCGCAGGCGCGCATCGGCCACGCGGTCGATGACGTAGCGGTAGCTGTCGACGATGCCCTGGTCCGGCACGCCCTTCAGGTAGAACGGCGGCAGCACCATGCAGCGCTGCACGCCGAGCTCGAGCGCGTGGCGCGTCAGCGCGACGGTTTCGGGCAGCGCGGCGCAACTGGTCGACGCCAGGATGCGCGCTGGCCGGCACGCCGCCGGCCAGCATCGCCTCGAGCGCGGCGCGCCGCTCGTCGATGCCGAAGGCCGGCCCTTCGCCGGTGGTGCCGAAGGGCGTGACACCGCTGCAGCCGGCATCGAGCAGGCGCCTGGCATGCGCCACCAGCCGGACAGGGTCCAGGCTCAGGTCGGCGCGCAGCGGCGTCAGCAGTGCGGGCCAGATGCCGCTGAACGGCACGTCGGAGTCAGGTGTAGTCATGGGGTGATGTCCTTCAGCGACCAGGGCAGCGGCGGCCGCGGCAGGCCGAGCACGCGGCGGTGTGCACTTTCGATATGGTGGGCCAGGCGCACGACGACCTGCGATGCGTCGCGGCGCTTCAGGGCGTCGATGAACCAGAGGTGCTCTTCCATCGCCGGCAGCAGTGCCTCGCCCGACAGCAGCGAGCCTTCGAGCCGGATCAGGCGCACGCGCAGGCTGTTGACGCGGTAGGTCTGCGAGATCAGCGCGTTGCCGAGCGCGTCGATCATCAGATCGTGCAGGCCCCAATCGACGGTCGTCGCGTCGGTCAGCAGTGCGTCGTCGATCGGGCCGCGGCGGGCGCGCCGCACGATGCGCAGGTGCGCCGCTTCGATCGCCGCCAGGTCGGCCTCGGAGACGCTGGCCGCGAAGTGCACCGCCGCTTCGCGCTCGAGCACGCCGCGCAGCTGGAAGGCGTTGTTGATCAGCTTCAGATCGACATGCGCAATCTGCAGCCCGCGCTGCGGCACCGTGCGCAGCAGGCCCTCGGCCTCCAGGCGCGGGATCAGCTCGCGCACCGCGCCGAGCGGCATGCCCAGCAACTGCATCAGCTCGCGCTGCGAGATGAACTGGCCGGGCCGGATGTTGGCCTGCGCGATCTGCTGCTGGAAGTTCTCGTAGGCCTGCGCGCGCAGGCTCGGCGCGGTGGCGCGCGTCAGCGGCGGGAGGCTGGCGACCGTCATGCCGCGTCGACCACGCCCTTGCGCAGCAGCAGGTTGCCGTAGCGCCGCGGCTCGCCGCTGCGCAGGATCGCAAATGCCGCCTCGGCGCGCTCATAGAACGCGAAGCGCTCCAGCGGCACCGCGTCGCGCTCGCCGGCGGCGTGCAACACACGCTGGAACTCGGCCACCGGCGGCGGCACCGCGGCGCTGTCGCCGACGACCTGCATCGTCCATGCCGCCGTGGGGCCGAAGTCGTCGAGCGGCAGCACGGCCAGCACGGCCCGCAGCAGCGCCGGCGCATCGGCGCCGGCCACCTGCACCAGCCGCGCACCGCGCGCGGCAGCGACGCGCGCGGCGGGAAAGTTCGCATCGACGATCGCGACCTCGTCGCCATGGCCCATGCTGGCCAGCGCGTGCAGCACATCGGGGGTCAGCAGCGGAGAGAGGTTCTTCAGCATCTCGGCAGCGTCGGATCGCAGGGGCACCCGCAAGGGTTGCGGGCATTCCCGTATCGACGCACTGACATGTTAGTCATAACCTGGGTACCGATCACGCGTGGAAACCCTGGTGACGCCCCTCTTCGTTCCCTGCCAAGGCGATGGCCTGCGCCTCGGGCTCGGCGGTGCGCCGCTGGGCAACCTGTTCGCGGCCATCAGCGATACCGCGGCGCGCGCCACGATCGATGCCGCATGGGACGGCGGCTGCCGCAGCTTCGACACCGCGCCGCATTACGGCCACGGCCTGTCGGAGCGGCGCCTGGGCGACGCGCTGCGCGCGCGACCGCGCGACAGCTTCGTGCTGTCGACCAAGGTCGGGCGCCTGCTGCAGGCCAACCCGGCCGCGGCGCGCGAGCAGCACGGCTACGTCGACATCCTGCCGTTCGACCAGCACTGGGACTACAGCGCCGGCGGTGTGCGCCGCAGCCTCGAGGACAGCCTGCAGCGGCTCGGCCTGGCGCGCATCGATGTCGCCTATGTGCACGACCTCGACGCCGCCAGCCACGGCGCGCGGGCGCCGCTGGTGCTGCGCCAGGTGCTCGACGAAGCCCTGCCGGCGCTGCAGCAGGCCAAGCACGAGGGCCTGATCCGCGCCGTCGGCCTGGGCGTCAACGACGTCGCCGTGGTGCTCGAGGTGCTGCGCGAGGCCGACCTCGACGCGCTGATGCTCGCCGGCCGCTACAGCCTGCTCGACCACGGCGCGCTGCCGGCGCTGCTGCCGCAATGCCAGGCGCGCGGCGTGCACCTGGCGCTCGGCGGCGTCTTCAACTCCGGCCTGCTGGCCACCGGCGCGCGCGGCGGCGCGGCGGCGCGCTTCGATTACGCCCCCGCTGCGCGCGGCTGGATCGAACGCACCGCGCAGATCGAGGCGCTGGGCGAGCGCTTGGGCGTGCCGTTGCGCGCCGCCGCGTTGCAGTTCGCGCTCGCGCACCCGGCGGTCGAGATCGTGATGCTCGGCGCGCGCACGCCGCACGAGTGGCAAGACGCGCAGGCGATGCTGCGCCAGCCGATCGATCCCGCGTTCTGGCACGCCTTGCGCGGGGCCGGCCTGCTGCCGCCCGCGGCGCCGACGCCGTGATCGTCGATGCCCATTTCCACTGCTGGCGCCTGGCGCGCGGCGACTACGGCTGGCTGACCCCTGCGCTGGCCCCGATCTACCGCGACGTGCGCATCGACGACTGGCTGGCGCAGGCCCGGCCCTGCGGCGTGCAGGCCGGCGTGCTGGTGCAGGCCGCGCCGACCGAGGCCGAGACCGTCTTCCTGCTGGCCGAGGCCGAGCAGCACGCCGCGGTGGCCGGCGTCGTCGGCTGGGTCGATCTGCTGGCCGACGATGCGGCGCAGCGCATCGCACGGCTGGCGGCCCGGCCCAAGCTGAAGGCGCTGCGGCCGATGCTGCACGACCTGGCCGACCCGGCCTGGATCCTGCAACCGGCCCTCGCACCGGCGCTGCAGGCGATGGTCGAGCACGGCCTGGCCTTGGATGCACTGGTGCGCCCGCCGCACCTGCCTCACGTGCTGCAACTGTGCCGCCGCCACCCCGGCCTGACGGTGGTGATCGACCATGGCGCCAAGCCGGCGATCGCCGCCGGCCAATGGCAGCCGTGGGCCGACGACCTGGCCCGGCTGGCCGGCGAGACGCAGGCGGTGTGCAAGCTGTCGGGCCTGCTGACCGAGGCCGGCCCGATGCCACCAGCCGATGCTGCACGGCGCTGGGCCCGGCACCTGCTGGCGTGCTTCGGCGCACCGCGCCTGCTGTGGGGCAGCGACTGGCCGGTGCTCGAACTGGCGGCGACGTATCGCATCTGGTCGCACGAGACTGCCGCGTTGCTCGCCGATCTGGACGCCGGCGCACGCGCGGCGGTGCTCGGCGGCACCGCGCAACGCGTGTACCGCCTGTGAACGCGCCCCCGGCGGGCTGACGCCGTGCGCCGCGCGGCGGCAGAATGCGGCCATGACGCTCACCGAACTGCGCTACATCGTCGCCGTCGCCCGCGAGAAGCATTTCGGCCGCGCGGCCGAGGCCTGCTTCGTGTCGCAGCCGACCTTGTCGGTGGCGATCAAGAAGCTCGAGGAAGAGCTCGACGTCAAGCTGTTCGAGCGCGGCGCCAACGAAGTCAGCGTGACGCCGCTCGGCGATGCAATCGTGCGCCAGGCGCAGATCGTCGTCGAGCAGGCGGCCGCGATCAAGGAGATCGCCAAGCGTGGCAAGGACCCGCTGGCCGGGCCGCTCAAGCTGGGCATCATCTACACCATCGGGCCCTATCTGCTACCCGATCTGGTGCGGCACGCGATCGAGATGAGCCCGCAGATGCCGCTGATCCTGCAGGAGCAGTTCACCGTCAAGTTGCTCGAGATGCTGCGCACCGGTGAGCTCGATTGCGCGATCATGGCCGAGCCGTTCCCGGACAGCGGCCTGGCCATCGCGCCGTTGTACGACGAGCCATTCATGATCG
Source organism: uncultured beta proteobacterium (assembly GCA_963840805.1). Lineage (GTDB taxonomy): Bacteria > Pseudomonadota > Gammaproteobacteria > Burkholderiales > Burkholderiaceae_C > CADEEN01. Next base: position 778,674 of record CAWJAJ010000017.1, read on the forward strand.
CGGTGCCCAAGACGCATGCGCTGGCCAAGCGCAAGACCGTCAGCGCCGAGGAGTTGAAGAAGGAGACGATGCTGCTGCTCGGCACCGGACACTGCTTTCGCGATCACGTGCTCGAGGTCTGCCCCGAGTTCGCGCGCTTCTCCAGCGACGCCGAGGGCATCCGCAAGAGTTTCGAGGGTTCGTCGCTGGAGACCATCAAGTACATGGTGGCCTCCGGCATGGGCGTCACCGTGGTACCGCAGCTGAGCGTACCCAAGGAGCCGCAGCCGCATGTGGCCTACGTCAAGTTCAGCGCGCCGGTGCCCACCCGCCGCGTGGTGCTGGCCTGGCGACGCAGCTTCACGCGCTACGAGGCGATCGCGGCGCTGCGCAATGCGGTCTACGCCTGCGAGTTGCCGGGCGTGCAGCGACTGACGGACTGAGAGCCAAGGCCGCCTATCGCGGCCATAGCCCCTGCGGCTATCGCGCCGTTCAACGCAATTGCTTTGACCGGCGGCGGCCGGGTTCCTAGAGTTACGGCGTACTTTGATCACCCACTGCGAGGAGTTCCGATGACGAAGCCCACACCTCAAGCCGAAGCCACCGCCGCCACGGGCTGCCCGTTCGGGCACGGCGCCCGGACGAACGCCGTGGCCGGAGGCCCGGCGAATACCGACTGGTGGCCGAATCAGTTGAACCTGAACATCCTGCACCAGCATTCCGCGAAGTCCGACCCGATGGGCAAGGACTTCGACTACGCCGAGGCATTCAAGAGCCTCGACCTGGACGCCGTGGTCAAGGACCTGCATGCGCTGATGTCGGATTCGCAGGACTGGTGGCCGGCTGACTTCGGCCATTACGGGCCGCTGTTCGTCCGCATGGCCTGGCACAGCGCGGGCACCTACCGCGTCGCCGACGGCCGCGGCGGTGGCGGCCGAGGCCAGCAGCGCTTCGCGCCGCTGAACAGCTGGCCGGACAACGTCAGCCTGGACAAGGCGCGGCGCCTGCTGTGGCCGATCAAGCAGAAGTACGGTCGCAGCCTGTCCTGGGCCGACCTGATGATCCTCGCGGGCAACGTCGCGCTCGAGTCGATGGGCTTCAAGACCTTCGGTTTCGGCGGCGGCCGCGAGGACGTCTGGGAGCCGGATCAGGACGTGTACTGGGGCCCGGAGAAGACCTGGCTGGCCGGTGACAAGCGCTACTCCGGCGCGCGTGACCTGGAGAATCCGCTCGCGGCCGTGCAGATGGGCCTGATCTACGTGAATCCGGAAGGCCCGAACGGCAACCCGGATCCGATTGCGGCGGCCCGGGACATTCGCGAGACATTCGCCCGCATGGCGATGAACGACGAGGAGACGGTCGCGCTGATCGCCGGTGGCCACACCTTCGGCAAGACCCACGGCGCCGCCCCGGCAACGAACGTGGGCGTCGATCCGGAAGCGGCCGGCGTCGAGGCGCAGGGCCTCGGTTGGCAGAACAGCTTCGGCACCGGCAAGGGTGCCGACACCATCACCAGCGGCCTGGAAGTCACCTGGACCACCACGCCGACCCAGTGGAGCAACAACTTCTTCTGGAACCTGTTCGGCTACGAGTGGGAACTGACGAAGAGCCCGGCCGGCGCACACCAGTGGGTGCCGAAGCACGGCGCGGGCGCCGGCACGGTGCCACATGCCCACGACAAGTCCAAGCGCATCGCCCCCGCGATGCTGACCACCGACCTGTCGCTGCGCTTCGACCCGGCCTACGAGAAGATCTCGCGGCGCTTCATGGAGAACCCCGACCAGTTCGCCGACGCCTTCGCGCGCGCCTGGTTCAAGCTGACCCACCGCGACATGGGCCCGCGCGCGCGCTACCTCGGCAAGCTGGTGCCGAAGGAAGCGCTGATCTGGCAGGACCCGGTGCCCGCCGTCGACCATGCGCTCGTGGACGACCGTGACATCGCGGCCCTGAAGGCCAAGGTGCTGGCCTCCGGCCTGTCGATCGCGCAGCTGGTCTCCACCGCCTGGGCCTCGGCGGCCACCTTCCGCGGCGGCGACAAGCGCGGCGGCGCCAACGGCGCGCGCATCCGCCTCGCGCCGCAGAAGGAGTGGGCGGCCAACCAGCCGTCCGAGTTGTCCAAGGTCCTGGCCAAGCTGGAAGGCATCCGCAAGGAGTTCAACGGCGCCGCCGCCGGCGGCAAGAAGATCTCGCTGGCCGACCTGATCGTGCTGGCGGGCAACGCGGCCATCGAGGCGGCGGCGAAGAAGGCCGGCCAGAGCGTGACCGTGCCTTTCGCGCCGGGCCGCACGGACGCCTCGCAGGACCAGACCGACGTGGCGTCGTTCGCCGTGCTGGAGCCCAGGGCCGACGGATTCCGCAACTACATCCGCAAGGGCCTGGAGGGCTATGCCGCCGAACTGCTGATCGACAAGGCGCAGTTGCTGACGCTGACCGCGCCCGAGATGACGGTGCTGGTCGGTGGCCTGCGCGTGCTCGGCGCCAACACCGGCCAGTCCAAGCATGGCGTGTTCACCCGGCAGACCGACACGCTGAGCAACGACTTCTTCGTCAACCTGCTCGACATGGGCACGACTTGGCAGAAATCGGCCACCGAGGGCGTGCTGGAAGGACGCGATCGCAAGACGGGCGCGGTCAAGTGGACCGCCACCGTCGCCGATCTGGTCTTCGGCTCGAACTCGCAGCTGCGTGCCCTGGCGGAGGTCTACGCCGCGGGCGACGCTCAGCAGGCCTTCGTGCGCGACTTCGTCGCCGCCTGGACCAAGGTGATGAACCTGGGCCGCTACGACCTGGCGTGAACGCAGCGCATTGGCTGAACCTGTCTCGACCCCGCGACCCCTGCACTTCGCTACAGTGTCGGGGTCGTCCTCATTCTTTCGGACTCTGCATGGCCAAGAACAGCACCAAGAAGATCAAGGTCCCGTCCGGGCCCGCCATCAATATCGGCATCAGCGAGAAGGACCGCATGGCCATCGCCGGCGGGCTGTCGCGCCTGCTGGCCGACACGTACACGCTGTACCTGACGACGCACAACTTCCATTGGAACGTCACCGGGCCGATGTTCAACACGCTGCACGCGATGTTCATGGCCCAATACACCGAGCTGTGGAACGCGGTCGACCCGATCGCCGAACGCATCCGTTCGCTCGGCCACGTGGCGCCAGGTTCCTATGCGCAGTTCGGCGCGCTGAGCTCGATGGCCGATGCCCCCGCCAAGCCGCCCAAGGCGCTGGAGATGGTGCGGATCCTGGTCGCGGGCCATGAGGCGGTGGCACGCACCGCACGCAGCGTCTTCGCGCTGGCCGACAAGGCCGACGATCAACCGACCGCCGACCTGCTGACGCAGCGCCTGGACATCCACGAAAAGACGGCCTGGATGCTGCGTTCGCTGCTCGAGGAATAGCCCCCACGTCCTCGGGGTGATGCCTCCTTTGGGGGGATGCGCCTCGCCGGCGCGAGGCGTTCACTGCGTGCATGGTCGCCCGCACGCAAACGCGCTCCGAGGAGTGGGCCAACGCCGCCAGCCATGCCCTGGGCGTGCTGCTGGCCGAGGCGGCCTGGCCCTGGCTGGCCGAAGCGGCGGCGCAGCGCGCAGGACGCATCGGCGTGGTGGCGATGGCGGTGTTCGTCAGCATGATGGCGCTGCAGTACGGCATCTCCGCCGTCTATCACGCGCTACCGCAAGGACGCGCCAAACTCTGGGCGCGCGCCGCCGACCACGCCGCGATCTACCTGTTCATCGCCGGCAGTGCGACGCCGTTCGCGCTCGGCCTGCTGGGCGGCACTGCCGGCGCGGCCACCTGCGCACTGATCTGGACCCTGGCGCTGGCCGGCGCCTGGCTCAAGCTGTGCCGGCGCCTGACCAGCGTGCGCCTGTCGACCGGGCTGTACGTGCTGTTCGGGTGGCTGGCGCTGTTGCTGGTGTGGCCGGGCCTGCAGCAGGTCGACCCGGCCGCGATCGTCTGGCTGCTCGGCGGTGGCGTGGCCTACCTGGTCGGCGCGGGCTTCTTCGTGTTCGACGCGTCGCTGCGCTTCGGCCACTTCGTGTGGCACCTCTTCGCGCTCGCCGGCAGTTCGTGCCATGTGTGCGCGGCCTTGTGGCCAGCCATCGGCTGACGCGTTGATCCGGCAGCCGGCACGGCGGTGGCGGCGCGCCCCGGATAATCGCGCCCCATGTCCGATATCGCCACCGAAGTCCGCCGCCGCCGCACCTTCGCCATCATTTCCCACCCCGACGCGGGCAAGACCACGCTGACCGAGAAGCTGCTGCTGTTTTCCGGCGCGATCCAGATTGCCGGCTCGGTGAAGGCGCGCAAGGCCTCGCGCCATGCCACCTCGGACTGGATGGAGATCGAGAAGCAGCGCGGCATTTCGGTCGCGTCGTCGGTGATGCAGATGGAATACCGCGGCTGCGTCATCAACCTGCTCGACACGCCCGGCCACCAGGACTTCTCGGAAGACACCTACCGCGTGCTGACCGCGGTCGACGCGGCGCTGATGGTGATCGACGCGGCCAACGGCGTCGAGCCGCAGACGCGGCGGCTGCTGCAGGTCTGCCGCGCGCGCAACACCCCGATCCTGACCTTCGTCAACAAGATGGACCGCGAGGTGCAGGAGCCGCTGGCGCTGATGGACGAGATCGAGCGCGAGCTCGGCATGAGCGTGGTGCCGTTCACCTGGCCGGTCGGCATGGGCAAGCGCTTCCACGGCGTGATGGACCTGCGCGAGGAGCGCATGCGCGTGTTCGCGCCGGGCGAGGACCGCGCGCGTGAAGACGATGAGATGCTGCACGGCCTGGCCAATCCGCACTACGCCGAGCGCTTCGGTGCCGAGTGGACGCACGCCGCGCACGACATCGAGCTGGTGCAGCATGCCGCACCGCCGTTCGACGAGGCCGAGTTCCTGGCCGGCCACCAGACGCCGATGTTCTTCGGCTCGGCGATCAACAACTTCGGCGTGCAGGAGGTGCTCGACGCGCTGGTCGACCTGGCGCCGCCGCCGTCGCCGCGCGCGGCGCTGCAGCGCGTCGTGCAGCCCGACGAGCCGAAGTTCAGCGGCGTGGTGTTCAAGATCCAGGCCAACATGGACCCGGCGCACCGCGACCGCATCGCCTTCGTGCGCGTGGCCAGCGGCCACTTCGAGCGCGGCATGCGGCTCAAGGTGGTGCGCTCGGGCAAGGAGCTGCGGCCCAACACCGTGGTCTCGTTCCTGTCGCAGCGCCGCGAGCTGCTCGACGAGGCCTTCGCCGGCGACATCATCGGCATCCCGAACCACGGCGTGCTGCAGCTCGGCGACACGTTGACCGAGGGCGAGGCGCTGCAGTACACCGGGCTGCCATTCTTCGCGCCCGAGATGTTCCGCAGCGTCGAGGTCGCCGACCCGCTGCGCACCAAGCAGCTGAAGGCCGGCCTGACGCAGCTCGGCGAGGAGGGCGCGATCCAGGTCTTCCGCCCGGCCGCCGGCAGCGTGCTGCTGCTGGGTGCGGTGGGCCAGTTGCAGTTCGAGGTCGTCGCGCACCGCCTCGAGCATGAGTACGGTTGCAAGGCGCGCATCCAACCCAGCCGCTACCAGATCGCGCGCTGGGTGACCTGCCCCGACGAGAACGGTGGCGCGAAGGAGTTGCAGCGCTTCATCGACGGCAACGCCCACCGCGTGGCCTACGACGCGGTCGACGCGCCGACGCTGCTGGTCGAATACGCACCCGAGCTGCGCGCGATCGAAGCCAACTGGCCGAAGATCAAGTTCCATGCGTTGCGCGAGCACGCCGGCCTGGTGTTCCAGAAGCAGCTCGACGGCTGACCGGCCGCGCACCCATCACCATGCGCTCGCAGCTCGCGCTATACCTCGACCTGATCCGCTGGAACCGCCCGGCCGGTTGGCTGCTGCTGTTGTGGCCGACGCTCGCGGCGTTGTGGATCGCTGCCGACGGCTTCCCGGGCTGGCATCTGTTGGCGGTGTGCGTGTTCGGCACGGTGCTGATGCGCAGCGCCGGCTGTTGCATCAACGACGTTGCCGACCGCGATTTCGACCGCCATGTCCAGCGCACCGCGCAACGTCCGGTGACCAGCGGCGCACTGGGCGTCAAGCACGCACTGGCGGTTGGCGTGGTGCTGGCGCTGGCCGCCTTCGCGCTGGTGATGACGACCAATGCGCCGACGATCGCGCTGTCGTTCGTGGCCCTGGCGATCACGCTGGCCTACCCTTATGCCAAGCGTTTTCTGTCGATGCCGCAGGCGGTGCTCGGCGTGGCCTTCAGCTTCGGCATCCCGATGGCCTTCGCGGCCGTGCAGGGCGGCAACGAGTGGTCGTTCGAGGCGCTGCGCGCTGCGCTGCCCTGGCCAGCCTGGGCGCTGTTGGTTTCGAACCTGTTCTGGGTGCTGGCCTACGACACCGAGTACGCGATGGTCGACCGCGACGACGACCTGCGGATCGGCATCAAGACCTCGGCGATAACGCTCGGGCGCTGGGACGTCGTCGCGGTGATGGCCTTCTATGCGCTGTACCTGGTGTCGTGGGCGACGCTCGGCCGCGGGCTCGGCCTCGGCGCGTGGTTCCTCGCCGGCATCGCCGCAGCCGCGGCGCAGGCGCTGTGGCACTTCACGCTGATCCGCAGGCGCTCGCGCGAAGGCTGCTTCAAGGCGTTCCGCGAGAACCATTGGCTCGGCTTCGCGGTCTTCGCCGGCACCGCGCTGGACTTCGCGGTGCGGTAGGCCCCGTCAGCGCCCGAGTTCCTCGGCGCGCCGGCGCGCCGCCTGCAGCGCCCGCACAAACGCAGCCTTCACGCCGCTGGCCTCGAGTGACGCCAACGCGGCCTCCGTCGTGCCCCCTTTGGAGGTGACGCGCTCGCGCAGCACGGCCGGGGCTTCATCGCTTTGCGCCGCCAGAGCCGTGGCACCGGCAAAAGTGGCCAACGCCAGCGCGCGGCCCTGGGCGTCGCCGAGGCCCATCTCGGTGGCGGCCTGCATCATCGCCTCGATGAAATAGAACACATACGCCGGGCCCGACCCCGACAGCGCAGTCACGGCGTCGAGATCGGCTTCGCGGTCGAACCACAGCAGTTGCCCGGTCGGCGACAGCACCCGTTCGACATCGCTGCGCTCCCCGGCAGCGACGGCCGGGCGGGCGAACAGCCCGGCGATGCCGCGGCCGATCAGCGCCGGCGTGTTGGGCATCGCCCGCACCACGCGTTGGCTGCCGGTGGCCTGCGCGATCACGTCGCTGCGGATGCCGGCCATCACCGACAGCTGCAGCGCGCCGCCGACATGGGCCGCGCAGGGCGCAGCCGCGTCGGAAAAACTCTGCGGCTTGACCGCCCAGACGACGATCTCGGCTGCCGCCAGCGTTGCATCGGCCTGAGCGAGCAGCTGCAAGCTCGGGTGCGCTTGCGCCAGACGCGCGCGCTGCTCGGCGCCCGGTTCGACGACGGTGATCTCTGCCGCCGGCCAGCCACCGCGCAGCAGGCCGCCGAAGATCGCACCGGCCATGTTGCCGCCGCCGATGAAGGCGAGTTTCGAAACGCTCATGCAGCCAGTGTAGGCCGGCGCCATGACATGCAATGGCGGCGCCCATGCAAAGCAGGCATGATCGACCGTGACACATTCGGTGCCGTGCGCAATACAGTCGCAGGCACCGTCGTCCATCCGGGCGCTGCACGTCATCGGCGGTCCACGAAGCCGCGCCGACGGCAACGCGCATCAGTCCCTGCCAGGAGACCTTTCGCCATGAGCTTGAGCTACGTCAACCCCGGTCCGGAAAGCCCCTGGGGCACCTACCTGATGCAGATCGACCGCGTGCTGCCGTACCTCGGGCCGCTCGCCAGATGGGTCGAGACCTTGAGACGGCCCAAGCGCTCGCTGATCGTCGACGTGCCGATCGAGATGGACGACGGCACGATCGCCCACTACGAGGGCTTTCGCGTACAGCACTCGCTGACGCGCGGCCCCGGCAAGGGGGGCGTGCGCTACCACCCCGATGTCACGCTCGAGGAGGTGATGGCGCTGGCCGCCTGGATGACGATCAAGAACGCCGCGGTGAACCTGCCCTTCGGCGGCGCCAAGGGCGGCATCCGCGTCGACCCGAAGAAGCTGTCGATGAAGGAGTTGGAGCGCATCACGCGCCGCTACACCAGCGAGATCGGCATCATCATCGGTCCCTACCAGGACATCCCGGCGCCGGACGTCAACACCAACGCCCAGATCATGGCGTGGATGATGGATACCTACTCGATGAACGTCGGCGCCACCGCCACCGGCGTCGTCACCGGCAAGCCCTTGCACCTGGGCGGCTCGCTCGGGCGCGTGAAAGCCACCGGCCGCGGCGTGTTCGTCACCGGCCGCGAAGCCGCGCGGCGCATCGGCCTGAACCTCGACGGCGCCCGCATCGCGGTGCAGGGCTTCGGCAATGTCGGCTCGTCGGCGGCCGAACTGTTCGCGCAGGCCGGCGGCAAGGTCGTCGCCGCGCAGGACCATACCGGCACCATCGTCAATGCGAATGGTTTCGACCTCGCCGATCTGGTCCCGCATGTCAACGCCACCGGCGGCGTGGCCGGCTTCAAGGGCGGCGAGGCGGCCGACAACGAGTCGTTCTGGGACGTCCCCTGCGACATCCTGATCCCGGCCGCGCTCGAAGGCCAGATCAACGCCACGCGCGCCGGCCGCATCAAGGCCCGCTTGGTGCTCGAAGGCGCCAACGGCCCGACCACGCAGGGCGGCGACGATGCCCTGGCCGACCGCGGCATCCTGGTCGTGCCCGACGTGATCTGCAACGCCGGCGGCGTGACCGTCAGCTACTTCGAGTGGGTGCAGGATTTCTCGTCGTTCTTCTGGACCGAGGACGAAATCAACCTGCGCCTGGACAAGATCATGGCCGGCGCCCTGAAGAACATCTGGGACACCGCCGACCGCCACAAGATCACGCTGCGCACCGCCACCTTCGCGGTGGCCTGCGAGCGCATCCTGACGGCGCGCCAGGAGCGTGGGCTGTACCCCTGAGCGGCCGGGTCAGCGCGACGCCGCCGAGGCCGGTGACGTCGCGGCCGCGGGCGCGGACTGCACCGACACGCCCGGCCCGATCGGGATGTCGAGGTTGAGGCCGACCTTGCTCACGAAATGCCGCGTTTCGCCGAAGCAACTGGTCGGCAGGCCGACCTTTTCTTCGTAGTGCAGAGTCACGCGCTTGCCCATCGCCTGCTGGATCTGTGCAGCGGTGGCGTCGTCATGGACCGTGAAATAGAACTTCTCCACCGAACTGCCGGGCAGCGACACCAGGGCCAGTTCCCCCTCCCAGGTCTTGCAGATCCAACCCTTGTGCGAGAACTTCTGCACCCAGCCGGCGCGCTCGCCGCTCGAATAGCTCCACTTCAGGGCCAGCCAGAAGTAGCCGAACCCCAGGCCGGCGAGCACGGCGAGGGCGATGAGCAGGCGCGTGATCCACATGGGCGAAGGCAGCGGTCGGGTCGGAGGGACGCGCATCGTCGCACACCCGCGCTGCGGCTAGGATGCACGCCTGTGCAGACGCCTGTGGGGACGGTCCGATGAAACGAAGCTTGCTGATCCTCGTTGCAGCCATCGTGGCGCTGGTGGCGGCACTGCCCGCGCAGGCCCAGCCGGCGTGGCCGAGCCGGCCGGTCCGCATCGTCGTGCCGGCACCGGCCGGCAGTTCGCTCGACCTGATCGTGCGCGCGATGAGCGACAAGCTCGGCGCCCGCTGGGCACAGCCGGTGGTGGTCGAGAACAAGCCCGGCGCGGGCGGCATGCTCGGCATGGACATCGCCGCCAAGGCCACCGACGGCCACACGCTGGCGATCGGCTTCAACGGCCCGGTGGCCTTCGCGCCGTTCCTCTACCGCAAGATGCCCTATGACCCGGCCAAGGACCTGCTGCCGGTGGTGATGACCACCAGCCAGCCCAATGTGCTGGCAGTCAATGCCGACAAGGTGCCGGCCAAGACGGTGGCCGAGTTCGTCGCCTGGGCCAAGGGCCAGGGCGGCAAGGTGAACTATTCGTCACTGGGTAACGGCAGCTCGGCGCACCTGACGATGGAGCTGTTCCTGGCCGAGGCCGGCATCACCGCCACGCACATCCCGTTCAACGGCTCGCCGCCGGCGGCGATGGCCGTCGCGCAGGGCGAGGCCGATGCCACCTTCATGGTCGCGCCGGCCCTGCTGGCCCATGTGCGCTCGGGCAAGGTACGACTGCTGGCGGTCAGCAGCGCACAGCGGCCCGACTCGCTGAAAGACCTGCCGACGCTGGCCGACGCCGGCTATCGCAACGTCGAGTCGCTGGCCTGGAACGGGCTGTTCGCACCCGCCGGCACGACGGACGCCGTGGTCGCCCGGATCAACGCGGATGTCGGCGAAGTGCTCAAGGACAGCGCGGTGAAGGCGGCCCTCGACGCTCAGGGCCTGACGGTGGTGGGCGGCAGCGCGGCCGACTTCCAGCGCGTCGTCGACGCCGACATCAAACGCTGGGGGCCGATCATCACCCGCATCGGCGTCAAGCTGGACTGATTGCCTCGGCGGCCATGCCGGCGCCGGCGAGCAACTCGGCGTTGCCGCCGGCCGCGGCCGTGTTGATGGTCAGCGTCTGCTCGGCGCCAAAGCGCCACAGCATGTCGTCCCGCTGCGCTTCCGTGCCGGTGACGAGCGGCAAGATCGCGCCGTCGCGATCGGCCAGCACACGCAGCACCTGGCGCACGAAATCGGCTGCGCCCGCGACGACGCACACGCCAGCCAATGCGGGCTGGCGCAGCACGCTGCCGGTGGCCGGCGCCGCGAACAGCTCGATCGCACCGGCCGGCACGCCCGCCGCCACGAACGCCGCGCGCAGCGCCTCACCCGAGCCTGCGCCGATCAGCGCGACGCTGTTGCCGACGACCAAGGCCGCGGCCGTCGCTGCGGCGGTATCGCTGTCACGTGCGCCCTGCGCGAGCACCGCGAAAACGCCTCGGGCATGCAAGCGCAGGCAGTTGCTCTCACCGGTCGGGCCGGGCAAGTCGCGATCGGCGAGCCGTTCCAGCGCCTGATCGGCGTGGCGGCACACCGCCGCAGCCGCGTCGGCGCCCAGCCGCTGTGCTGCCCTCCGCAGGGCGTCGGCGCGGTCCGACAGGCGTCGCGCCGACCACGGCTCGTAGCCGTCCTGCAATGCGGCCAGCGACACGCCACCGGCGTCGGCTGCCCGATCGAACGCCATGTCGGCCGCCGCGGCAGTCGCGGCACCGTGGGCTGCGCCCGTTGGCAGCGCCGCGAAGCGCCGCAGGTAGTGCGGCCCGCCGGCCTTGGGGCCGGTGCCGCTCATGCCTTCGCCGCCGAACGGCTGCACACCGACGACGGCCCCGATCATGTTGCGGTTGACATAGACGTTGCCGACGCGCGCGCTGTCGGCAACGCGGCCGGCGCGGCTGTCGATGCGCGTCTGCACGCCGAGCGTCAGGCCATAGCCGAGGGCGTTGATCCGTGCGACCAGCGCCGCGACCTCGCCGCCCCAGCGCACGACATGCAGCACCGGCCCGAAGATCTCTTCGCGCAGATCGGCGACCGCTGCGATCTCGAACGCCACCGGTGCGACCAGGCGCGGGAAGCGTGAGGTCACGATCGTCTCGCCGAGCAGTCGCGCATCGCGGCGCAGGCGCTCGACGTGGTGCGTGATGTTGGTGAAGGCCTCGTCGTCGATGACCGGGCCGACATCGGTGGCCAGCCGCGCCGGGTCGCCGACCCGCAACTCGGCCAGCGCGCCCTGCAGCATCTCGATCACGCCGTCGGCGATGGCTTCGTGCACGCACAGCAGGCGCAACGCCGAGCAGCGCTGCCCGGCGCTGCGGAAGGCGCTCTGCACGACGGCGTCGACAACCTGCTCGGGCAGTGCGGTGCTGTCGACGATCATCGCGTTCAAGCCACCGGTCTCCGCGATCAGCGGCACGATCGGGCCGTCCTTGGCAGCCAAGGTGCGGTTGATGAGGCGGGCCACCTGCGTGCTGCCGGTGAAACACACGCCGGCCGTTCGTGCGTCGGCCACCAGCGCGGCACCGACAGTCTCGCCGGGGCCGTGCAAGCACTGCAGCGCATCGGCCGGCACGCCGATCTCGTGCAGCAACGCGGCGAAGCGACGCGCCACCACGGGCGTCTGTTCGGCCGGTTTGGCGGCCACGGTGTTGCCGGCCACCAGCGCCGCGACCACCTGGCCGGCGAAGATCGCCAACGGGAAGTTCCACGGGCTGATGCAGACGAACACGCCACGCCCGTGCAGCGGCAGCGTCTGCGCCTGCGTATCGACGCCGGCTTCGGCCTGTTCGGCTTGGTCGGCGTAGTAGCGGCAGAAGTCGACCGCCTCGCGCACCTCGGCGACACAGTCACCGAGGGTCTTGTGCGCTTCCTTGACCAGCAGCGCACAGAACTCGGGCAGGCGGACATCGAGCGCGTCGCCGGCGCGCCGCAGCAGCGCGGCCCGCGCGGCCGCCGGCCGTGCGTTCCAGGCCACGAAGCCGGCCTGCAGGCGGCGCATCGCGGCATCGATGTCGGCTGCGCTCGCTGCGGCGACGGGTTCGAGGCCCACCGCCACCAGCGCCTGCTCGAGTGGTTCGCGCATCGCCAGGCAAGCCAGGTCGACGCCGGTCGAGTTGGCGCGCGCCGCCCCGTACAGCGCCACCGGCAACGGCAACCCGCCGCCATCACGGGCCCGCAACGGCGAGGCGAGCAGCTCGTCGGTACTGACCGTGTCGTCGGCCAACTGGTGCACGAACGACGAATTGGCGCCGTTCTCCAGCAGACGCCGCACCAGGTAGGCCAGCAGGTCGCGGTGCTCACCCACCGGCGCATACACGCGAACTGGTATCGCGCTCAGGCCCCCCGCTTGAGCGGGGGGAGCGGGGGGTGTGGACGTCGGCTCCCCCGCAGGAATCTGCCGCGACACTTCGCGGTAGATTCCTTCGCTCATGCCGTGCAGTCGCTGGAACTCGAACGCGGCACCCTGCTCGCGCGCCATCTGCAGGATCGCAGCGATCGTGCCGGCGTTGTGGGTCGCGAACTGCGGGTAGATCACGTCATGGTGCCCGATCAGCGCACGGGCGCAGGCGAGGTACGAGATGTCGGTGTGGTGCTTGTGCGTGAACACCGGGTAGCCCGGCAGGCCCGCCTCCTGCGCGCGCTTGACCTCGCCATCCCAGTAGGCGCCCTTGACCAGCCGGACCATGAACCTCAACCCGTGCCGGCGGGCCATCGCCGCGACTTCGTCGACGACTGCCAGCGCGGTCGTCAGATACGACTGCACCGCCAAACCGAAGCCCCCCCATTGCGGGAAGCTCGTCGCGATGCGGGCGGCCAGCGCGTCCATCACGTCGAGCGAGAGTTCGAGCCGCTCGCACTCCTCGGCGTCGATGGTCAGGTTGATGTTCGCGCGCGCCGCCGGCTCGATCAGGCTCCACACACGCGGCAGCAACTCGGCGAACACGCGCTCGCGCTGCGCCTCCTCGTAACGCGGGAACAGCGCGCTCAACTTCATCGAAATGCCGTCGGCGCTGTGCGGCGACGCGGCCGTTCGGCCGGCCGCGATCGCCGCGATCGCATCGCGGTAGGCGGCGAGATAGCGCTGCGCGTCGGCATCGGTGCGCGCGCCCTCGCCGAGCATGTCGTAGCTGAAGCGCAAGTGCGGCATGGCCTTGCGCTGGCCGGCCGCCTCGCCCATCGCTTCGGCGATCGTGCGCCCGAGCACGAACTGGCGCCCGAGCAGTTGCAGCGCCCGCACGGTCGCCGCGACCACCGTCTTCGCGCCCAGGCGCTGCAACACGCCGGGCGGGTTCTCGCCCTCGGGCAGGAAGCGCTTGGACAGCGCGATCGCACTGGCCGACAGGCTGGCCAGCATGCGATGCGGACCTTCGGCCGCGTCCGCGTCGAAGTCGGCGCGGCCGAGTTGGTCGGCCGTGAGGGCGATCGCCGTCTCGGCGTCGGGCACGCGCAGCAAGGCTTCGGCCAGTCGCATCAGCGCCAGCCCCTCGGCGGTCGAGATCGGGTACTCGTGCAGCAGCGACTCCATCGCCCAGAACGGTGCGGGATGGGCGCGCACGCCTTCGACCCACGGCCGCGCGCTGGCCGCCACCGTCGTCCAATCGAGCTGGCCCAGTCGCTGCAGCGAGGCCTGCACCACGGCCGCTTCGGGGCGGTAGGGGAACGGCAGGCGGGCTCGCGCGGGGAGGACGTCAAATGGCGTTGTCTGCGGACGCACGGCGATCCCTCGCAGTTGGATAATCGCCAGATTACGCGGCATTGCACTGCGAATGATTCCGAGTTTTCACCCCAAACTGGAGATTTCTCCACCATGAATGCCGGATCCACGGCGCCCGGCCTGGACAAGATCGACGCCCGCATCCTGCGCGCACTGCAGGCCGACGGGCGCATCAGCAATCTGAAGCTCGCCGAGACCGTGCACCTGTCGCCGACCGCCGTCCTCGAGCGCGTGAAGCGGCTGACGCGCGACGGCTTCATCCTCGGCTACGAAGCGCGGCTCAACCCAGCCAAGCTCGGCGCCGGACTGATGGTGTTCATCGAGGTCCTGCTCGACCGCACCGTGCACGACGTGATGGACTCGTTCAAGGCCGCGGTGCAGGTGCGCCCCGAGATCCTCGAATGCCACCTCGTGGCCGGCGGCTTCGACTACCTGCTGAAGACCCGCGTGGCCGACATGGCGGCCTACCGCGAGTTCGTCGGCAGCGTGATCTGGAGCCTTCCCGGCGTGCGCGAGACGCGCACTTACGCGGTGATGGAAGAGGTCAAGAACACCACCACGCTGGCGATCTGATTCATCGTGCGCCGAAGATCGCGGTACCGACACGGACGATCGTCGCGCCCTCCGCGATCGCCGCCTCGAGGTCGTCGCTCATGCCCATCGACAGCGTGTCGAGCGCCAGGCCGCCTGCGCGCAGCGCATCGAGCATTTCGCGCAACGCGCAGTGCGGCGCGCGCTGTGCGGCGATGCCAGCGACGGGCTCGGGAATCGACATCAAGCCGCGCAGCCGCAGGTTCGGCAGCGCCGACACGGCACGCGCCAGCGGCAGCACGTCCGCCGGCGCGACGCCGCTCTTGCTGGCTTCGCCGCTGACATTGACCTGCAGACACACCTGCAGCGGCGGCCGGCCGGGCGAGCGCTGCGCTGACAGGCGCTGGGCGATCTTCAGCCGCTCGACGCTGTGCACCCAGTCGAACGCAGCCGCGACCTCGCGCGTCTTGTTGCTTTGCAGCGGGCCGATCAGGTGCCACTCGATCGATGGCCGCAGATTGGCGAGCGCATCGATCTTGGCCAGCGCCTCCTGCACGTAGTTCTCGCCGAAGGCATGCTGGCCGGCGGCCGCGGCCTCGCGCACCGCCGCAGGGCCGAAAGTCTTGCTCACGGCCAGTAGCGTGACGCTTTGCACGGGGCGTTGCGCGGCAACACAGGCGGCAGCGATCCGCTCTCGCACTTGTTGTAACTTCGCAGCGATGCTCGCCATAATGGTCTGAGCCTATCTCAAGAGCCCCGCACACACCCATGGACATCACTCAGCTGTTGGCCTTCTCGGTCAAGAACAAGGCCTCCGACCTGCACCTGTCGGCAGGCCTGCCGCCGATGATCCGGGTGCACGGCGATGTACGCCGCATCAACGTCGACCCGCTCGAGCACAAGCACGTGCACGACATGGTCTACGACATCATGAACGACTCGCAGCGCAAGCACTACGAGGACACGCTGGAGTGCGATTTCTCGTTCGAGATTCAGGGCCTGGCGCGCTTTCGCGTCAATGCGTTCAACCAGAACCGCGGTGCCGGCGCGGTATTCCGGACCATCCCGAGCAAGATCCTGACGCTCGAACAGCTGAACACCCCCAAGGTCTTCGCCGAGCTGTCGCTGAAGCCACGCGGCCTGGTGCTCGTCACCGGGCCGACCGGATCGGGCAAGAGCACGACGCTGGCGGCGATGGTCAACCACCTGAACGAGAACGAATACGGCCATGTGCTGACGGTCGAGGACCCGATCGAATTCGTCCACGAAAGCAAGAAGTGCCTGATCAACCAGCGCGAAGTCGGGCCACACACACTGTCATTCAGCAATGCGCTGCGCGCCGCGCTGCGCGAGGACCCCGACGCGATCCTGGTCGGCGAAATGCGCGATCTGGAGACCATCCGGCTGGCGCTCACCGCCGCCGAAACCGGCCACCTGGTGTTCGGCACGCTGCACACCAGCTCGGCCGCCAAGACCATCGACCGCGTCGTCGACGTGTTCCCCGCGGCCGAGAAGGAAATGGTGCGCTCGATGCTGTCGGAGTCATTGATCGCGGTGATCTCGCAGACGCTGTGCAAGCTGAAGGACGGCTCGGGCCGAGTCGCCGCGCACGAGATCATGCTCGGCACCTCGGCCATCAAGAACCTGATCCGAGAGAACAAGATCGCGCAGATGTACTCGGCGATCCAGACTGGTCAGAGCATCGGCATGACGACCCTCGATCAGTGCTTGACCGAGCTGGTCAAGCGCAACGTGATCTCGCCGGCCGAGGCGCGCAGCCGTGCCCGCACACCCGAGAACTTCCCCGGCTAGATGACGCCCCCCACTCACTTCGTTCGCCGCCCCACGTCGGGGTCGGCGTGGGCCGCCTGGGAGCGGCCCGGCTCGGGCCCTCGCCCGCGCCAACACCCTTAAAGGATCCAGGATGGAACGCGACCAAGCTTCGAAATTCGTCAACGACCTGCTGCGCCTGATGGTCAGCCGCAACGGCTCGGACCTGTTCCTGACCGCCGACTTTCCGCCGGCGATCAAAGTCGACGGCAAGATCACCAAAGTTTCGCCGCAGCCGCTGACCGGGCAGCACACGATGGCGCTGGCGCGTGCGGTGATGAATGACAAGCAGGCCGCCGAGTTCGAGCGCAGCAAGGAGTGCAACTTCGCGATCTCACCGGTCGGCATCGGGCGCTTTCGCGTCAATGCCTTCGTACAGCAGGGCCATGTCGGCTTGGTGATGCGCACGATCCCGCAGATCATCCCGACCATCGACAGCCTGGGCCTGCCGCAGGTGCTGAAGGACGTGGCGATGACCAAGCGCGGGCTGACGATCTTCGTCGGCGCCACCGGCTCGGGCAAGAGCACCTCGTTGGCGGGCATGGTCGACTACCGCAACGAGAATTCCTACGGCCACATCATCACCGTCGAGGACCCGGTCGAGTTCGTCCACGCGCACAAGAACTGCATCGTCACGCAGCGCGAGGTCGGCATCGATACCGATGACTGGGCCCCGGCGCTGAAGAACTCGCTGCGCCAGGCCCCCGACGTGATCCTGATGGGCGAAATCCGCGACCGCGAGACGATGGAGCACGCCGTAGCCTTCGCAGAGACCGGGCACCTGTGCCTGGCCACGCTGCACGCCAACAGCTCGAACCAGGCGCTCGACCGCATCATCAACTTCTTCCCCGAGGAGCGCCGCGCACAGTTGCTGATGGACCTGTCGCTGAACCTGAAGGCGCTCATTTCGCAGCGCCTGCTACCGCGGCAGGAGGGCAAGGGGCGCATCGCCGCGGTCGAGGTCCTGCTCAACACGCCGCTGGTGGCCGACATGATCTTCAAGGGCGAGGTCGGCGAAATCAAGGAGTTGATGAAGCGCTCGCGCGAGCTCGGCATGCAGACTTTCGACCAGGCGCTGTTCGATCTCTACGAGACCAACATGGTCACTTACGAAGATGCGCTGCGCAATGCCGATTCCCTGAACGACCTGCGCCTGCAGATCAAGCTCAACAGCCAGCGCGCGCGCACGGCCGATCTGGGGGCGGGAACCGAGCACCTGTCGATCGTTTGAGCCCCCGGGTGGCAGTTTGAGCCCCCGGCCGCCTGGCGGCCGCCCCCCGCGGGGGCTGCGAACCGCGACCGGGAGACCCGGATCGCGGTTCGGGCACTTGCCGGCACCGCCCCCTGGCCGCTTTGCGGCCTGTCCCAGCGGGACGAAGTCAGATGGACGAGGCGCGGGTCGTAAACTCGTCGCATCGATTTGTCTTTGGATTTCGCGATGAAGGAATACACCTCGATCGAACCGCGCAGCGTCGCGTTTCTGGGCCTGGGGGTGATGGGCTATCCGATGGCCGGGCACCTGGCGCGCGCGGGGCACCGGGTCTGTGTCTACAACCGGACGGCGGCGAAGTCTGCGCAATGGGCGGTCGAGTACGCTGGGCACACGGCCGCAACGCCGCGCGAAGCTGCTTCTGGCGCGAGCGTTGTCTTTGCCTGCGTGGGCAACGACGATGACCTGCGCTCGGTGGTGCTCGGTGATGACGGAGCCTTCGCTGGCATGGCTGCCGGCAGCGTGTTCGTCGATCACACGACGGCCTCGGCAGCGGTCGCGCGCGAGTTGTACGCGCTGGCCAAGGCGCGCGGGCTGGCGTTCATCGATGCGCCGGTGTCCGGCGGCCAGGCCGGCGCCGTGAATGGCGCGTTGACTGTGATGTGCGGCGGCGATGCCGCGCCGTTCGACGCGATCCAGCCGGTGGCGATGGCGTTGGCCAAGGCCGTCACGCACGTCGGCCCATCCGGTGCCGGGCAACTGGCCAAGATGGTCAATCAGATCTGTGTCGTCGGCGTGGTGCAGGGTCTGGCCGAGGCCATTGCCTTCGGCCAGAAGGCCGACCTTGACATGAAGCTGGTGCTCGACGTCATCAGCAAGGGCGCCGCACAGAGCTGGCAGCTGGACAACCGCGGCGCGACGATGATCGACGACCAATTCGACTTCGGTTTCGCAGTGGATTGGATGCGCAAGGACCTCGGCCTGGTGCTCGAAGAAGCGCGCCGCAATGGTGCCCAACTGCCGGTAACGGCACTCGTCGACCAGTTCTACGCCGACGTGCAGGCGATGGGGGGGCGACGCTGGGACACCTCGAGCCTGATCAAGCGGTTGAGGTGACTGCGCCGGCCGGCGCGTGTTGCGTTCGCGTCAGCTCTTGCTACTGCCGAGTGCAGACAGTTCGGCCTCGGTGAGGATGTCGAACACCCGCACCACTTTCTGCACGCCCGATACACCCCGCGCCAATTCCGCTGCGCGCGTGGCCTCGCGCTCGGTAACACGCCCCATCAGGTAGACGGTGGCGCGTTCTGTCACCACCTTGACGACATTGGCCTGCAAGTCTTTCGCGTCGACGTAGGTGGCCTTGACCTTGCTCGTCAGGATGGTGTCATTGGATCGTGCGGTGAGCGAACTCGATCCCATCACGGCCAGTTCGTTGACGATCGAACGTACGTTCTCGATGCGCGCAATGGCCTGCTCCAGCGCCGTGCGGTCGGTGTCACTGGCCACCTCGCCAGTCAGCAGGACCATCCGGCTGTAGCTGGTGACATTGATGTGGCCGCGGTCGCCGACAGTCTCGCGGATGCGCGTGAGGGCCTTCAACTCGATCGCTTGGTCTTCGATCTGGGTGCCCGACGTGCGTCGGTCACTGACCATCATCGCGGTACCGACGGCACCGCCAACGACGACAGCGGCGCAGCCGCCGAGCAGAACCGTGCTGGCCACGGTGGCGGCAGTCAGCGCAGCGAGTGTCGCGCTGCGCAGCGGCGAGAGCTTGTAGATATTCATGCGGGATCCTGTTCACCCAAGAGTTGAAGGTCCACGGCGTCGCACAGGCAGTGCAACACCAGCGCTTGGACCTCGAAGACGCGTGCCGCGCGTTCGTGCGGCACGGCGATATGCACATCGGTCTCACCCAGCCGTGCCGCGAGATCGCCCGCATCGCGTCCGGTCAGTGCCACCACCGTCATGTCCTTGGCCTGCGCCGCCTGCACGGCCGCGGCCAGCGCGGGCGCGGCACCACCGCTGGTGATCGCCAGCAGCACATCACCCGGTGCACCGAGCGCATGCACCTCCGCCGCCGCATCGACGGCCAGCGCCGCCAAGCCGGGCCGCTCACGTTCGAAACGGCCGACCATCAGCGCCGCGCCGTGCTGCGCCAGCGCTGTGGCAGAGCCGCTGCCGCACAGCATCAGTTTGCCCCCCGCCGTGATGCACCCGAGCAGTGCCTGCGCCGCCGCTGCGATCGGTCTGGAGAGCGCTTCGGCCGCCTGCGACACGATGTCGGCACTATCGAAGAATTGCTGCTGAATGCGCTGTTCGAGCATGGGCATGGATCATATGACACGCTCTCTCGACGATCGGTTCCTGCGCCAAAGGCGCACCGCAGGCCGGCGCCCGGGCAGTCATTGCGCATCGAAGGCCCCTCGCAGCCACTGCACGACGCCGGCATCGATGGCCACCACATCGAAGCGGCACGGCGGCGGCGTGGCATAACGCAGCAGGTAGTGGCGCGCCGCCAGCACCAGGCTGGCACGTTTGGCCGCACCGACGCTGGCCGCTGCGCCGCCATGGCGCGCACTGGCACGTGCGCGCACTTCGACGAAGACCAGCGTGCCGTCGCGCTCGCGCAGGATCAGATCGACCTCGCCGCCGCGGGCGTGCGGCCCACGCGCGACCCGATAATTGCGCTCGACCAGCGTCAGGCCCTGGCGCTGCAGGTGTGCGAGCGCCTGCGCCTCGGCCATGTCGCCACTCTGCTGCTTGTCGGTTGCCGCGCCGCGGCGGGAGAACATCGTCGCCACCTCCGTTGCCACTGCCGCCATCATCACCCAGGCCGCCGCGGCTGCCGCGGGCATGCAGCAGTATCCCGCCGGCACGCTGTACATGGTGGCCACGCCGATCGGCAACCTGGCCGACCTGACGCTGCGCGCGGTGCATGTGCTCGGCCTGGTCGACGCCGTGGCCTGCGAGGACACGCGTATCGGCGGCTCGCTGCTCGGCCATCTCGGTCTGTCGAAACCTCTGCTGGCACTGCACCGGCACAACGAGCACGCCGCCACCGCCCAGGTGCTGGCGCGGCTCGCGCGCGGCGAACGCGTGGCCTACATCAGCGATGCCGGCACGCCGGTGGTTTCCGACCCCGGTGCCGCGCTGGTGGCCGCAGCGCGGGAAGCCGGCCATCTCACCGTGCCGGTACCCGGCGCGAGCAGCGTGCTGGCGGTGTTGTGCGTGGCCGGCGATACCGGCGCGGCAGGGTTCGCCTTCATCGGCTTCCTGCCAGCCAAGGCCGGTGAACGTTCCGCCGCGATCGCCGCGCTGGCCGATCGCCGGCGCGAGGCGCTGGTGCTGTTCGAGGCGCCGCATCGCATTGCCGCATTGCTCGACGCGCTGGCTGCGGCCATGCCCGGGCGGCGCGTGACGATCGGCCGTGAACTGACCAAGCAGTTCGAGACCGTGATGACGCTTGATGCCGCGCAGGCGCCGGGCTGGCTTGCGGCCGACACGAACCGGTTGCGTGGCGAGTTCGTGCTGGTGCTGCATGCCGCGCCGGCCGGCGTTCCCGACCGTGACCCGCGCCAGGCCGACACCGAACGCACGTTGCGCGTGCTGCTGGCCGAGCTGCCGCTCAAGCAAGCGGTGACGCTGGCCGCCACGCTGACGGGCACGCCGCGCAACCGGCTCTACGCGCAGGCACTGGCCTGGCGTGACGCGTCAAGCGAGGGCGGCGCGGCGGACGAATGAACCGCCGGTGTTACTTGCCGGCGCCGACGGCCGTCTGCTTGTCGTGCTTCTGACGGTAGATGTCGCGGCTGGCGTGGTTCTGCATCTTGTGCAGGCGCTTGCGCTCCTGGGCCGTGACGCTGCCATCGGCCTTGGCCTTGTCTTCGGCCTTGTTGACGAGGGTCTGCTCCTTTTCGAGGCGACGCGTTTCGCGCTTGGTCAGCGCACCCGAGGCAATGCCCTTGTCGATGCGCTGTTCCTGCCTGGCCTGGCGCTGGTCGATGCGCGGCGTGTTCGCGCCAGGGGCGGAAGCCGCGGTCTGTGCCGAGGCGGCCGCGCCGGCGACGGCCAATAAGGCACCGGCAATCAGGTGAAGGGTTTTCATGGTGGCGTGTCCTTTCAGGTTGATGTGGGTGTTTGCGCGAGCGCCTCACCATAACGGCACCCGACCGTGCGCAGCGCACCTGGTTGCGTTGCCAATCGGTAAAAAAAGGTGAAGTCGGCAGCGCCGGCGCGCGACTCCTACAATGACTCTGATGATCACCCGGGAACCCACTCTCGAACGCCTGGCCCAGGCGCAGGCGCTGTTGCTGGAGCCGTTCGGTCTGGATGACGCCAAGCTCGCGCGGGTGCTGCAGACGATCGCTGCGCACCGCATCGACGACGCCGACATGTACTTCCAGAGCACGCGCCACGAAGGCTGGAGTCTCGAGGAAGGCATCGTCAAGAGCGGCAGCTTTTCGATCGACCAGGGCGTTGGCGTGCGTGCGGTTGCCGGCGAGAAGACGGCCTTTGCCTACAGCGACGATATCTCCGAAGCCGCCTTGCAGGACGCCGCGCGCACGGTGCGCACGATCGCGGCGGCGGGGCAAAGCAAGCGCGTCAAGGTCGGCACCCGACCGGTGGTGGCGGGCAGCCGCATGCTGTATGCCGCCACCGATCCGATCGGCACGCTCGACAGCACGCAGAAAGTGGCGCTGCTGGAGAAAGTGGAGCGCCTGGCGCGTGCCAAGGACCCCCGCATCGTGCAGGTGATGGCCGGCCTCGCCGCCGAGTACGACGTGGTGCTCGTCGCCCGCGCCGATGGCACCCGCGCTGCCGACGTGCGGCCGCTGGTGCGGCTGTCGGTGACCGTGATCGCGGAGCAGAACGGGCGACGCGAAGTCGGCAGCGGCGGTGGCGGCGGGCGCTTCGGCCTGGGCTTCTTCCAGGACGCGGTGATCGGCAGCTATGTCGACCAGGCCGTCAACGCCGCGCTGACCAACCTCGAAGGGCGCGCAGCGCCGGCCGGCGCGATGACCGTCGTACTCGGCCCCGGCTGGCCCGGCGTGCTGCTGCACGAAGCGATCGGCCATGGCCTCGAAGGCGACTTCAACCGCAAGGGCTCGTCTGCTTTCAGCGGCCGCATCGGCCAACGCGTCGCCGCCAAGGGCGTGACCGTGCTCGACGACGGCACTCTGCCCGACCGACGCGGCAGCCTGAATGTCGACGACGAGGGCCACGCGACCCAGCGCACGGTGCTGATCGAAGACGGCATCCTCAAGGGTTACATCCAGGACACGCTGAACGCGCGCCTGATGGGCGTGAAACCCACCGGCAATGGCCGCCGCGAGAGTTACGCCCACCTGCCGATGCCGCGCATGACCAACACCTACATGCTGGCCGGCAACCGCAGTCGCGACGAAATCGTGGCGAGCCTGAAGCGCGGCCTGTACGCCACCAACTTCGGTGGCGGCCAAGTCGACATCACCAGCGGCAAGTTCGTGTTCTCGGCCAGCGAGGCGTTCTGGGTCGAGAACGGCAAGATCCAGTACCCGGTGAGGGGCGCCACGCTGATCGGCAGTGGCCCCGACTGCCTGACGCGTGTGTCGATGATCGGCAACGACCTCGAACTCGACCCTGGCATCGGCAGCTGCGGCAAGGAAGGCCAGAGCGTACCCGTCGGCGTCGGCCAGCCCACGCTGCGCATCGATGGCCTGACGGTGGGCGGCACGGCCTGAACTGAACCACCCCCGAAGCGACCTCCGGTCGCCTCCCCCTCGAGGGGGCGCCGCCGGCGGACCGACAAAGCCGGATCCGCGGCGGTCGCTTGGCAGCCACCCGCACGGGCCCGAGGTGATGCCCGTGCTACATTGCGAACCATGCGTTGTTCCGCCTCCTTTTACTTTGGCTACTTTTGGTTCTCGCCCCACCCGGTGGCTCGAGAGGCAAGCGCCTAAGCGAAACAAGCGCAACGCACTCAACAGACCGCCGGTAGCCCCGGCGGTTTTTTTTCGCCTCGACACATCCCGCCGCTCGACAGGAGAAACCGCATGAGTCCCAAACAGCAAGGCCACGGCAGCAGCAGCAGCAGCAGCGACAGCGGCCACGGCTATGCGCTCAGCGAGAAGACCAGCCAGACCGACGACCAGCGCATCAAGGACGTGACGCCGCTGCCACCGCCCGAGCACCTGATCCGTTTCTTTCCGATTGCCGGCACGCCGATCGAGACGCTGATCGGCAGTACGCGCGACGCCATCCGCCGCATCCTCAACGGCCAGGACGACCGCCTGCTGGTGGTGATGGGGCCGTGCTCGATCCACGACCCGATGGCGGCACTGGAGTACGCCCGCAAGCTGAAGGCCGAACGCGCGCGCCACGCCGACACGCTGGAAGTGGTGATGCGGGTGTATTTCGAGAAACCGCGCACGACGGTCGGCTGGAAGGGCCTGATCAACGACCCCTACCTCGACGAGACCTACCGCATCCACGAAGGCCTGCGCATCGCGCGCCAGCTGCTGGTGGACATCAACCGGATGGGTGTGCCGGCGGCGAGCGAATTCCTCGACGTGATCAGCCCGCAGTACATCGGCGACCTGATCGCCTGGGGCGCGATCGGCGCGCGGACCACCGAAAGCCAGGTTCACCGCGAGCTGGCCTCGGGCCTGTCGGCGCCGGTGGGCTTCAAGAACGGCACCGACGGCAACCTGAAGATCGCGATCGACGCGATCCAGGCCGCGTCCAAGCCGCATCACTTCCTGTCAGTACACAAGAACGGGCAGGTCGCGATCGTCGAGACGCGCGGAAACCGCGACTGCCATGTGATCCTGCGCGGCGGCAAGGTGCCCAACTACGACGCCGCGAGCGTCGCCGCGGCGTGCCAGGAGATCGAAGCCGCCAAGCTGCCGTGCCGCCTGATGGTCGATTTCAGCCACGCCAATTCGAGCAAGCAGTATGCGAAGCAGGTCGCGGTCGCGCGCGACGTCGCCGCGCAACTGGCGGCCGGTACGCGCTGCATCTTCGGCGTGATGGTCGAGAGCCACCTGGTCGCCGGCGCACAGAAGTTCAGCGCCGGCAAGGACGACCCGGCCGCGCTCACCTATGGCCAGAGCATCACCGACGGTTGCATCGGCTGGGAGCAGTCGATCGAGGTGCTGGACGTGCTCGGCAATGCCGTCAAGGCACGGCGCAAGATGGCGTAGCCGCGCGCGGCCCCTCGCACGGGCCCGAGCCGCGCCTCAGTGCGGCTCGTCGCCCTGCGCCTGCGCGAGGCGTTCGCTCTTCCAGTACACGTCGTCGCCGCCGAGGCCGTCGAGGTTGGCGCGGTTGAGCACGCGCGCCAGCACGAAAAGCAGATCGGACAGGCGGTTGAGGTACTGCCGTGGCGCGGCGTTGACCTTCTCGTGCGCAGCCAGCGCCACCACCGCGCGCTCGGCGCGGCGGGCGACCGTACGGCTGACGTGGGCCAGCGCGGCGCTGCGCGTGCCGGCGGGCAGGATGAACTCGGCCAATCGCGGCAGCGTCGCGTTGTAGTGCGCCAACGCTTCATCGAGCCGCAGCACCGCGCCGGACTTCAGCAATTCGAAGCCCGGGATCGACAACTCGCCGCCGAGATTGAACAGCTCGTGCTGGATCACGCCCAGCAACGCGCGAACGTCGTCGGGCAGCGGTTCGGCGAGCAGTACGCCCAGGCCCGAGTTCAGTTCGTCGACATCGCCCATGGCCTGCACCCGCAGCGCGTCCTTGGGAACACGCGTGCCGTCGCCCAGCCCGGTGGTACCGTCGTCACCGGTGCGAGTGGCAATCTGGGTGAGTCGCTGTCCCATCGTGACCGCGATTGTGCAGGACGGGCCGACAAGACCATAGCCGCCGGCCTGGCCGCCTGCTAGCCTTCCAACCTTGCCATCGTATTCATGGAGGGCCCATGCGCCATCAAGTGACCATCGTGTTGCCGGGCGGTGAAGAAGTCGCGCTGCGCGTTGCCGACGCGCTGACCGTCGAGGCAGCCCGGGTGTGGCTCGACCAGGAGTTCACGCGCCTGAATTGCGAGCCTGCACGGCCGACCGGCAAGGTCTTGCTGGCCGACAAGTTGCTGGCCATCGCCGAGGCGTCCGGCGCCGAGGGCTTTGCCGACGCGGCCTGGGCGGCCAGCTATGCGCGCGCCGCCGCCGGTGCGCTGGACCGGCCCTTGATCCGCGTCGACGTCGAAGCAGCCACCATCGGCTCCTGAGGGGAACCCTGGCGGGTGGCGGCGCGGCAGCCGTCGAGTGCCTAGAATCGGCCCGGCCGCTGCTTTGGAGCACGATGATGAATGCACCTCATGATCTGCCAATGCGCCCGGGCCTGCGCCCCGTGCCCGCCGCGATGCTCGGCGCCTTGCGCACCACGTTCGGCGAGCGCTGCTCCACGGCCGCCGCGGTGCGCGAGCAGCACGGCCGCGACGAGTCGACCTACCCGGTCACGCCGCCGGAGGTGGTGGTGTTCTGCGAGAGCACCGAGGACGTGTGCGCGGTGGTCGCACTGGCTGCCGCGCACGCGGTGCCCGTGATTCCTTTCGGCATCGGCTCATCGCTGGAGGGCCATCTGCTCGCGGTGCAGGGCGGCGTTTCAGTCGACTTGTCGCGCATGAATCGCATCGTCGTCGTCAATGCGGAGGATCTGACCGTCACCGTCCAGGCCGGCGTGACGCGTGAGCAGTTGAACCGCGAGATCAAGGACACCGGCCTGTTCTTCCCGATCGACCCCGGCGCCAACGCCACCATCGGCGGCATGGCCGCCACCCGGGCCAGCGGCACCAATGCCGTGCGCTACGGCACGATGCGCGAGAACGTGCTCGGCCTGACGGTGGTCACCGCATCCGGCGAGACCATCCGCACCGGCACGCGGGCCAAGAAGTCGAGCGCGGGCTACGACCTGACGCGGCTGTTCGTCGGCAGCGAGGGCACGCTGGGCGTGATGACCGAGGTCACGCTCAAGCTCTATCCGCTGCCCGAGGCAGTGAGCGCGGCGATCTGCCACTTCCCGAGCATCGATGCGGCCGTGCGCACGACGATCCAGGTCATCCAGCTGGGCGTGCCGATCGCCCGCTGCGAACTGCTCGACGCCCATGCGATCCGCGGCGTCAACCGCCATTCGCACCTGACGCTGCGGGAGGCGCCGATGCTGCTGATGGAGTTCCACGGCAGCCCGGCGGGCGTACAGGAGCAGGCGCAGACGGTGCAGTCGATCGCCAGCGAATTCGGCGGCGAGGCGTTCGAATGGGCCAGCACGCCGGAGGCGCGCACGCGGCTATGGACGGCCCGCCACCAGGCCTACTTCGCATCGCTGCAGATGCGTCCCGGTTGCCGCTCGCTGTCCACCGACACCTGCGTGCCCATCTCGCGCCTGGCCGAAAGCATCAATGAGTCGGTGGTCGAGGCCGAGGCCGCCGGGCTGCCCTACTGGGTGGTCGGCCACGTCGGTGATGGCAACTTCCACCTGAGCTATCTGCTCGACCCGAACGACCCGGTCGAGATGGCCACGGCCGAGCGACTCAGTGAGCGGATGGTGCAGCGCGCGATTCGGCTGGGCGGCACCTGCACCGGCGAGCACGGCATCGGCCTGCACAAGATCGGCTATCTCGTCGACGAGGCCGGCACCGGGGCCATTGAAGTGATGAAAGCCGTCAAGCGTGCGCTCGACCCGAAGAACATCATGAACCCGGGCAAGGTCCTCGCGCTCTGAGCGCTGGCGGCGTCAGCCGTTCGGGTCGATCGCCCAGCGCTGCGTTACGTCACCGTCGGCGTCGACGCTTTCCAGGTGGACCGGGAAGCCCCACAGCCGTGCCACATGCTTCAGCACCTCCTGCGCGGTATCGGCCAGCGGGCGGTCGTTGTGCTGGGTGTGGCGCAGCGTCAGCGCGCGGTCGCCGCGCAAGTTGACGTTCCAGACCTGGATGTTCGGCTCGCGCGAGCCGAGGTCGTACTGGTGGGCCAGCGCCTCGCGCACGCGGCGGTAGCCGGCGTCGTCGTGGATCGCGCTGACCTCGAGTTCGTCGTCATCTTCATCGTCGACGATCGCGAACAGGCGCAACTCGCGCATCAGCTTGGGGCTGAGGTACTGGCCGACGAAGCTTTCATCCTTGAAGTTGTGCATCGCGTGGTGCAGCGCCGGCAGCCAGGGCGTGCCGGCGATGCCTGGGAACCAGGCCCGGTCCTCGTCGGTCGGCGTCTCGCAGATGCGCTTGATGTCGGTATACATCGCAAAGCCCAGCGCATAGGGGTTGATGCCGCTGTAGCCCCGTTCTCCGACGCGTGGCTGGTGGATCACGTTGGTGTGCGACTTCAGCCATTCGATCATCACGCCGTCGGTCAGGTAGCCGTCGTCGTACAGGGTGTTGAGCAGCTTGTGGTGCCAGAACGTGGCCCAGCCCTCGTTCATCACCTGCGTCTGGCGCTGCGGGTAGAAGTACTGCGCGACCTTGCGCACGATGCGCACCACCTCGCGCTGCCACGGTTCCAGCAGCGGCGCGTTCTTCTCGACGAAGTAGAGGATGTTCTCCTGCGGCTCCTCGGGGAAGCGCTTGGCCTCGGGCGTGCCGCCGTCCTTCTCGGCGCGCCGCGGCAACGTGCGCCAGAGGTCGTTGACTTGCTGCTGTGCGTGGTGCTCGCGGTCCTTGCGCTCGGCAAGTTCCTGCGCCAGCGTCTTGCGGCTGGGCCGGCGATAGCGGTCGACACCGTGGTTGGCCAGCGCGTGGCATGAGTCGAGCAGCGACTCCACCGCTTCCAGGCCGTGGCGCTCCTCGCATTCGGCGATGTAGTTCCGGGCGTAGACCAGGTAGTCGATGATCGACGACGCGTCGGTCCACATGCGAAACAGGTAATTGCCCTTGAAGAAGCTGTTGTGGCCGTAGGCGGCATGGGCGATCACCAGCGCCTGCATCGCCATCGTGTTCTCCTCCATCAGGTAGCTGATGCAGGGATTGCTGTTGATGACGATCTCGTAGGCCAGGCCCATCGTGCCGCGCTTGTAGTTCTTCTCGGTGGCGATGAACTCCTTGCCGTAGCTCCAGTGGCGGTAGTTCACCGGCATGCCGACGCTGGCGTAGGCGTCCATCATCTGTTCGGCGGTGATGATCTCGAGCTGGTTCGGGTAGGTGTCCAGGCCGAAGCGCGCCGCGGTTTCGCGGATCACGCGGTGGTAGGCCTCGATCAGGTCGAATGTCCAGTCGCTCGGCCCCGGCAGCCGCTCGGCCGGCCGCGGGCCGGCGGGCAGCGGCTCGTGCAGCGCCCTTGTGTCTTCTCTTCATGCCGCGCGAGGCTCGACGCCTTCCTTCTTGAACAGGTCGCGGAACACCGGATAGATCTGGTCAGCCGCAATCGCCTTGCGCATCGCGAACTGCGGCGCCACCCCAACCAGCTGCGCATACTCCTGCCAAAGGTTCTGCTCCTCCTCGGCCACCTGCACATAGGCAAAGTAGCGCGTCAGCGGCAGGATCTTGTCGGCCAGCAACTCGCGGCAACGGCCGCTGTCGTGGTGCCAGTTGTCGCCGTCGCTGGCCTGCGCGCCGTAGATGTTCCACTCGCTCGGGCTGTAGCGCGCGCGGATGATCTCTTCCATCAGCACCAGGGCGCTGGACACCACCGTGCCGCCCGTCTCGGTGGCGTGGAAGAAGTTCTGCTCGTCGACCTCGGCGGCCTGCGTGTGGTGGCGGATGAAGACGATGTCGATCTTGTCGTAGTGCCGCGTCAGGAACAGGTACAGCAGGATGAAGAAGCGCTTGGCCAGGTCCTTGCGGCTCTCGTCCATCGAGCCCGAGACGTCCATCAGGCAGAACATCACCGCCTTGGAGGTGGGCACCGGCACGCGCACGCGGTTGCGAAAGCGCAGGTCGATCGGGTCGAGGAAAGGAATGCGCGCAACGCGGGCGCGCAGTTCGGCGATGCGGGTTTCGAGTTCGGTGATCTTCAGGCGCGACACCGTATCGCCGACCGGCGCATCACGCAGCAGCGCTTCGAGCTCGCGCTCGAGCTGGCGCAATTCGCGCCGCGCGTCGGCACCGATCGCGATGCGCCGGCCGATCGCACCGCGCATCGAACGCACCACATGCAGGTTGGTCGGCGTGCCGTCGCTGGTGAAGCCGGCGCGGTGGCTCTTCCACTCCGGTGTCTCGGCCAGTTGCGTGCGCACCAGGTGCGGCAGCGCCAGGTCCTCGAAGAAGACCTGCATGAACTCCTCCTTGGACAACGTGAAGACGAAGTCGTCGTCACCCTCGCCGGAGTCGCTGGCCTGGCCCTTGCCGCCCTGGCCGCCTGATCCGCCTTTTGGCCGCTCGATGCGATCGCCGCGAACGTACTCCTTGTTGCCGGGGTGGACCATCTCGCGCGTGCCACCCTGGCCATGATGAAACACCGGCTCGGAGATGTCCTTTTTCGGGATCTTCACGTCCTCGGCACGCTCGATGTCGCGGATGCCGCGGCCGTCGATCGCGCGCTTGACCGCGTCGCGGATCTGCGTCTTGTAGCGGCGCAGGAAACGCTCGCGGTTGCCGATCGACTTGTTCTTGCCGGAAAGCCGCCGATCGATGATGGACTGCAGCACGCGCTATTCCTCAGCTTGACTTTCTGACACGCAAATACCATTCGCACAGCAGCCGCACCTGCTTGGCCGTGTAGCCCTTGGCGACCATGCGGGTGACGAAGTCCTCGTGCTTCTTGGCTTCGTCGGCGCTGGCCTTGGCATTGAAGCTGATCACCGGCAGCAGCTCTTCGGTGTTGGAGAACATCTTCTTCTCGATCACGGTACGCAGCTTCTCGTAGCTGGTCCAGACCGGGTTGTTGCCGTGGTTGTTGGCGCGGGCGCGCAGCACGAAGTTGACGATCTCGTTGCGGAAGTCCTTCGGGTTGGCGATGCCGGCCGGCTTCTCGATCTTCTCCAGTTCGGCATTCAGCGCACTGCGGTCGAACACCTCGCCGGTGTCGGTGTCGCGGTACTCGTGGTCCTGGATCCAGTAGTCGGCGTAGGTGACGTAGCGGTCGAAGATGTTCTGGCCGTACTCGCTGTAGCTTTCGAGGTAGGCCGTCTGGATTTCCTTGCCGATGAACTCGGCGTAGCGGGTGGCCAGGTGCTCCTTGATGAAGCCGAGGTACTTCTCCTCGAGCTCCTTCGGGAACTGCTCGCGCTCGATCTGCTGCTCGAGCACGTACATCAGGTGCACCGGGTTGGCCGCCACTTCCTGGCTATCGAAGTTGAAGACCTTGGAGATGATCTTGAACGCGAAGCGCGTCGAGATGCCGCTCATGCCCTCGTCGACACCGGCGTAGTCGCGGTACTCCTGGTAGCTCTTGGCGCGCGGGTCGGTGTCCTTCAGGTTCTCGCCGTCGTAGACCAGCATCTTCGAGTACAGCGATGAGTTCTCCGGCTCCTTCAGCCGCGTCAGCACCGCGAACTGGCTCATCATCTTCAGCGTGCCCGGCGCGCACTTGGCCTCGGCCAGCGACGAGTTGCGGATCAGCTTCTCGTAGATCTTGACCTCTTCGGACACGCGCAGGCAGTACGGCACCTTGACGATGTAGATGCGGTCGAGGAAGGCCTCGTTGTTCTTGTTGTTGCGGAACGCCTTCCACTCGCTCTCGTTGCTGTGCGCCAGCACGATGCCGTCGAACGGGATCGCGCCGAAGCCCTCGGTGCCCTTGTAGTTGCCTTCCTGCGTGGCCGTCAGCAAGCGGGTGCAGCACCTTGATCGGCGCCTTGAACATCTCGACGAATTCCAGCAGGCCCTGGTTGGACAGGCACAGGCCGCCCGAGTAGCTGTAGGCGTCGGGGTCGTCCTGGGCGTAGGTCTCGAGCTTGCGGATGTCGACCTTGCCGACCAGCGACGAGATGTCCTGGTTGTTCTCGTCGCCCGGCTCGGTCTTGCTGACGCCGACCTGCTTCAGGATCGACGGATGCCGCTTGACGACCTTGAACTTGCGGATGTCGCCGCCGAACTCGTCGAGCCGCTTGACGGCCCACGGCGACAGGATGCGGTTGCAGGTAGCGCCGCGGAATGCCGTATTCCTTCTCGAGGATCGGGCCGTCTTCGGCCGCGTCGAACAGGCCGAGCGGCGACTCGTTGACCGGCGAGCCCTTGATGGCATAGAAGGGCACGTCCTGCATCAGCTGCTTCAGGCGCTCGGCGATCGAGCTCTTGCCGCCGCCCACCGGGCCGAGCAGGTAGAGGATCTGCTTCTTTTCTTCCAGCCCCTGCGCCGCGTGGCGGAAGTAGGACACCACCTGCTCGATGGAGTCCTCCATGCCGTAGAACTCGGCGAACGCCGGGTAGATCTTGATGACCTTGTTGGCGAAGATGCGCGACAGCCGCGGCTCGTTGCGGGTGTCGACCATCTGCGGCTCGCCGATCGCCTTGAGCATGCGCTCGGCGGCAGTGGCGTAGGCGAGCGGATTCTTCTTGCACTCGGCGAGGTACTCTTCGAGCGAGAGTTCCTCTTCGCGCGTGCGCTCGAAGCGTGCGGTGAAACTGCTGATCACGTCCATGTGCGGACCTCCATCAAGGGACTCGGCGACCGGCAAGCAAATTGCCTGCCGCTGTCTGGGAAGTTCTGATGCAGTCCCGGCTTGACGGGCCCAGGCGGCATCAGAGCTTTCCGATCCTCGAGCACATGAATTGCGCGCTATCTTGACTCCAGCATCGACGCAACCGCTACCGGGCCATGGGCCGAGATGCGGCGGTTTTCGCCCACATTTCACACCACAGGCCCGAATGCTCGACCTCAACGTGCCTGCGCCGTTTCGGCTGACATGCGCCCCTGTCTTTCTATTGCCTGACGGCGAGCAAGGCAAGCCTTGTCCCCCAGGCTGTTGCACACCCGACGAAGATCCTCTGTCGGCGTCGGAAGTTCCGGTACCGTTGCTCGCGCCACCGATCAGCCGTCGATCAATGCCGGGTCCCAGGCGTGGACCGTCTGCCGCTGCTCGCCGAGCTTCTCGATGAACACGCGCATCGTGTCGCCCGGCTTCAGGAACACGGGGTTCGGTTTGATGCCCATGCCCACGCCCGGCGGGGTGCCGGTGGTGATCAGGTCGCCGGGCTCGAGCGTCATGAAGCGGCTCAGGTAGCTGACGATCTGGGCTGCGCCGAAGATCATCGTCCTGGTGCTGCCGTTCTGGTAGCGGTGACCGTTGACCTCGAGCCACATCGCCAGGTTCTGCGGATCACCGACCTCGTCGGCGGTCACCAACCACGGCCCGACCGGGCCGAAGGTGTCGCAGCCCTTGCCCTTGTCCCACTGGCTACCGCGTTCGAGCTGGTACTCGCGCTCGGAAACATCGTTGACGACACAGTAGCCGGCCACGTGCGCCAGCGCGTCGGCCTCCGACACATAGCGCGCGCGGCTGCCGATCACGATGCCCAGCTCGACCTCCCAGTCGGCCTTGACCGAGCCCTGCGGCAGCACCACCGCATGGTTGGCACCGACCGCGCAGCCGACGGTCTTCATGAAGACGATCGGCTCCTTCGGGATCGGCATGTTCGATTCAGCCGCGTGATCGGCGTAGTTCAGGCCGATCGCGATGAATTTCGTCATTCCGGTCCACGGCACCGCGAGCCGGCCCTGCGGCACGACCGGCAGAGCGCCGACGTCGAGCCCGCGCAGCGCCGCCAGCGCGGCCGGGGCCAGCGTGGCCGAGGTGATGTCGGGCAGCAGTGCCGACAAGTCGCGCACCTGGCCCTGGGCGTCGAGCAGGCCGGGTCTTTCGTGGCCCTTGGGGCCGTGACGAAGCAGTTTCATGGCAAGGTTCCTTGGTGGGAGAAATCACTGGGTCAATTGGACCAGCCGCCGTCGATGACCTGGGCAGTGCCGGTGGTGAAGGCCGATTCGTCGCTGGCCAGGTAGACCGCCAGCGCCGCGATCTCTTCGGCGCGGCCCAGCCGGCCCATCGGCTGCCGCGCGACATAGCTGGCCTCGACCTGCGCCGACGTCTGGCCGCTGGCCTGGGCGCCGGCGGCAATGCGATCGCGCAGGCTCGGTGACTCGACGGTGCCGGGGCAGATGGCATTGCAGCGGATGCCCTTGGCGACGAAATCCGCAGCCACCGATTTGGTCAGGCCGATCACCGCCGCCTTGGTCGCGCCGTAGACGAAACGGTTCGGCGCGCCCTTGATGCTGCCGGCCACCGAGGCCATGTTGATGATCGAGCCGCGGCCCTGGGCCAGCATCGCCGGCAGGAAGGCCTTGATCAGGCGGTACTGCGAGCGCACGTTCAGGTCGAAGCCGAACGCCCACTCGTCTTCGGTGCAATCGAGCACCGTGCCGGCGTGCACGAAACCCGCGCCGTTGAACAGCACGTCGATGGCGCCGACCGCCTGCGCCGCTGCGGCGATCGCCGCGGCCATCGGTCACGTCGAGCACGCGCGTGGTGCAGCCGGTCTCGGCGGCCAGGCTTTGCAGCAGTCCTGCGTTGATGTCGGTGGCGATCACCCGGGCGCCCTCGCGAACGAAGGCCACGGCGGTGGCGCGGCCGATGCCCTGACCGGCAGCGGTGATGAAGGCGGTCTTGCCCGCCAGACGGGAATTGGTGGTCATGTCGTCGTGCAACTCCTGTGCAATGGTGTTGTGGTCATCGAGACTGCA
This sequence comes from uncultured beta proteobacterium, assembly GCA_963840805.1. GTDB lineage: Bacteria > Pseudomonadota > Gammaproteobacteria > Burkholderiales > Burkholderiaceae_C > CADEEN01. The sequence continues at coordinate 813,023 of CAWJAJ010000017.1, forward strand.
TCATGCAGCGTCCAGCGTCGCGACCACGCCGCGATCGCGCAGGCTGTCGAGCGCCGCGGCCAGCGCGTCGACCAGCCGCGGCTCGCCGGCCAGGTCGCCGAACACCGGCTCGCAGCGGGTGAGTCGGTCGGCGCGGGCCCGCGGGTCGGGCTGCGCGTCGGCCTCGCGCAGCAGCGCTTGCAGGTTCGGCGCCATCGGGTCGTCGATGGCGTAGTCGTTGCCGGCTTCGTCGCGGCCGCGCAGGAAGTGCAGCCAGGCGGCGAGCGCCAGGGCCAGGTGAGCGATGGGCGCACCGGCTGCCAGCCGGTCGCGCACGGTGCCGAGCAGGCGCTGCGGAATCTTCTGCGAGCCGTCCATCGCGATCTGTGCACAGCGGTGCGCCAGCGCCGGGTTGGCAAAGCGCGCGAGCAGCCGCTCGCGGTAGTCGGGCGGCACGACCACCCCGGTCAGCGTCGGCTCGACCTCGTCGCGCAGCATCGCATCGATGTAGCGGCGCAGCGCCGGCTGTGCCATCGCGGCGTCGACCGTCGGCCATCCCGCCACCACGCCCAGGTAGGCCAGCGCCGAGTGCGCGCCGTTGACCATGCGCAGCTTCAAGCCGTTCCCAGGCCGCGACCTCGTCGTGCGTCGCCACATGGCGCACACCCGGCCAGTCGGGGCGGCCAGCGGCGAAACGGTCTTCGAGCACCCAGTCGATGAAGGGCTCGGCGACCACCGGCCAGGCGTCCTGCATCCCGAGCGCGGCGGCGATCCGCTCGCGGTCGGCGTCTGTCGTGCGCGGCACGATGCGGTCGACCATGCTGCACGGGAAGCTGCATTGCCTGTCGATCCACTCGGACAGTGCGGCGGGGCCCTGCCGCTCGGCCAAGGCCAGCACGCGACCGCGCAGCACCTGGCCGTTGGACGGCAGGTTGTCGAGCGACAGCAAGGTGACCGGACCGAGCCCGCCCGCGTGGCGCAACGCCAGCCCTTGCACGATCAGCGCCACGGCGCTGCCGGGCGTGTCTGCGGCGTAGGCCTTCTCGGTCACCGTCAGGCTGACGATGCGGGTGTGCCTGTGCGCAATGCGCTGCGCGACCGCCGCGCCGTCGTCGCCAGCCACCAGCGCGTCGAGCACGCTGCCGACGACGCGCAGCCGCTCGCCGCCACCATCGCGCAGTGCCAGCGTGTACAGGCCTCGTTGCGGTGCCAGCGCGTCGCGCGTGTCGGGCTGGCGCAACGACACGCCGGCGATGCCCCAGTCGGCTGCGGCACCGGCGTCGAGTGCGTCGTCGTTGTAGACGGCCAGGTGCGCGCGCACGAAGGCGCCCAGCCCCAGGTGCACGATGCCGCAGCGCAGGCCAGCCCGGTCGTAGGCCGGGCGCTGCACGGCCGCCGGCAGCGCCGCGAGTGTCGAAGGGTGCAGCCGCATCACCAATGCCACAGCGTGCCGTCGTGCTGCAGCCGGTTGACCGGCAGGTAGGCGCGCTGGTACGGGTACTTCGCGGCCAGCGCCTCGTCGATCTCCACGCCGTGGCCCGGTGCCTCGCCGGGATGCATGTAGCCGCCGTCGAAGGCGTAGGCATGCGGGAACACGGCGTCGGTCTCGTCGGTGTGGCGCATGTACTCCTGGATGCCGAAGTTGGGCACCCACAGATCGAAGTGCAGCGCCGCGCCCATGCACACCGGCGACAGGTCGGTCGCGCCATGGGAGCCGGTGCGCACCTGGTACAGCGAGGCCAGGTCGGCGATGCGGCGCAGGTGGGTGATGCCGCCGGCGTGAACGACCGTCGTGCGGATGTAGTCGATGAGCTGGTTCTCGATCAGGCCCTTGCAGTCCCAGATGGTGTTGAAGATCTCGCCGACGGCCAGCGGCGTCGTGGTGTGCTGGCGAATCAGGCGGAAGGCGTCCTGGTTCTCGGCCGGCGTCGGCGTCTTCCATCCAGAACAGGCGATAGGGCTCGAGGTCCTTGCCCAGGCGCGCGGCCTCGATCGGCGTCAGGCGGTGGTGCACGTCGTGCAGCAGGTGGGTGTCGGGGCCCACCGCCGCGCGCACCGCGTCGAACAGCCTGGGCGTATGGGCCAGGTACTTGTGCGTGGCCCAGTCGTGCTCGGTCGGCAGCGACGCGTCGGCCGGCTCGTAGAACAGCGTGCCGCGACCGACACCGTAGACCTTCTCCAGCCCGGGCACGCCGCTCTGCGCGCGGATCGCCTGGTAGCCCAGCGCCTTGTAGCGCAGCACCTCGTCGACCGTCTGCTCGAGGTCGCGCCCGTTGGCGTGGCCGTAGACCAGCACGCGCGAGCGGCTGGCGCCGCCGAGCAGCTGGTACAGCGGCAGCCCGGCGGCCTTGGCCTTCAGGTCCCACAGCGCGGTGTCGACCGCCGCGATCGCGCTCATCGTCACCGGCCCGCGCCGCCAGTACGCGCCGCGGTACAGGTACTGCCAGATGTCTTCGATCTGGTGCGCGTCGCGGCCGATCAGGCACGGGATCACATGGTCGGTGAGGTAGCTCGCGACGGCCAGCTCGCGGCCGTTGAGCGTGGCGTCGCCGAGGCCCGTGAGGCCCTGGTCGGTCTCGATCTTCAGCGTCACGAAGTTGCGGCCGGGGCAACAGACGATGACGCGTGCGTCGGTGATCTTCATCGTGACAACCCCTGCACTTGCACAGGCATTCGGTCGTGGGTAAAACACGCGTCCCTCACCGCAACTGGGAGTCCGGCATGCCGACCAAGGCCACGCGACTGACCGCCGCAGATTTCGATCCCGAAGTGCTGCAACTCTTCGACCAATACGTTCATGGTCGACTCGATCGCCGAGGCTTTCTCGACCACGCCGCCCGCTTCGCCGCCGCCAGCGGCACCACCGCGGCCGGCCTGCTCGGTGCGCTGAGCCCGAATTTCGCCGCCGCCCAAAAAGTGTCGCCCACCGACGCGCGCATCAAGACCGAGTTCGTCGAGTTCGCCTCGCCCGCCGGCAACGGCAAGGGCCGCGCCCTCGTCGCGCGCCCGGCGCAGGCCGCCGGCCCGCTGCCCGTGGTGCTGGTGATCCACGAAAACCGCGGCCTCAGCCCGCACATCGAAGACATCGCACGCCGCCTGGCGCTCGAGAACTTCATCGCCGTCGCCCCCGATGCCCTCTTCACGCAGGGCGGCTACCCCGGCGACGAAGACAAGGCGCGCGAGCTGTGGGCCAAGCTCGACCAAGGCAAGACGCGCGAAGACTTCGTCGCCGCGGCAAACCACGCCCGCAGCATCGCCGGGGGCAACGGCAAGCTCGGCGCGGTGGGTTTTTGCTATGGCGGCACCATCGTCAACCTGATCGCCACACGCGTGCCCGAACTCGTGGCCGGTGCGCCGTTCTACGGCGGTGCACCACCGCTGGACAAGGTCGGTGCGATCAAAGCCGAGTTGCTGCTCGTGTTTGCCGACAACGACAATTTCGTCAACCCTTCGTGGCCACCGTACGAAGCCGCGCTCAAGGCCGCGGGCGTGAAGTTCGAGGCCCACAAGTACCCCGGCACGCAACACGGCTTCAACAACGACACCACGCCGCGATTCGACGAGGCACAGGCGAAGGTGGCGTGGGGCCGGACTTTGGCCTTGTTCAATCGCACTTTGCGGGGCTGAAGTTCTTTGTTGTTGACTGGCTGAGCGAGCCGAGGCACAGGCCGGCCCGCGGCTTCGCTTCGATGCGGCGGCCTTCGCTTCGCTCAGGCTCCCCTGCGCTGCTCGCCTCCGCGGGTGGGCTCGCAAACTCGGCCCTGAGTACAGGGCCTCAAACATGCGAGCCCAGCGCGCAAGCGCGCCGCCCGCTCCGGCTGCGCTGCTCGGCACCGCATAGGCGCGAATCCGCGGGCCGGCCTGCGCCTCGGCGGGCAATAGTGTGGCGTGCAGACGCTTGACATGAACGGCCTGCAGTAACCGGAGGCCAGAGTGGGCCCGCTCGATAGTGGGGTTGAGCTTCACTTACCGAAGTAGGTAATTGAGCCCATCTGATTCACCATGTGTTCCATGTAGAAGAACTCCTTGTCGCGTTGTTCGCGGCGAGACTGAGAGCTCTTCGCATGGCTGGGCTAAGCACACGCATGTAGCCTGCACCCGTGGTTGCAACGTACGTCACGACGCACCGGACTCTTGCTGACCAACGGGACGTTGTCCGACTCACCCAAAGATATCCACTGGCGCTACGAACGATCTTACGCCTACCTCATGCGCGCGTAGCTGCGGACAGTCTGCGTTTGTGCAACGCCTTCGTGCACCTCAACCTTCACAGACGGAGTTCCTCGAACTCGACGTCCGCAGCCCAGACGGTATGCGCTAACACTGCTGCCGCCAACAGCAAAGCGGTGCGACTCTTCATCTGCCGTCCTGAAGAGCCGCGCGGAGGCGTTTCAATCTGGCGATTCTTGTGGCGAAGCGCGAAGACCGTTCGATTGGCTCATTCGGCAAGCGCGCGCTTGAGCAATGTGTTGTGTTGAAACGGACCAGAGCGAGGTCAACAAACACTCTGTCGAGACCCAACGAAAGAAGTCGCACTCCAATGCCTACCTTCGGTGCAGTGACTTGCTGTAGCTTCTCATGAAAGCAAGTAGGTATCAGGAGCTCTTCCGGATGAAGCAATGTTCTGACCATTCGACTGGCTTGCCATGCCACGACCAGCATCGACCGGATGCCAACGATCCGTGCCAATAGACGCAGCGCGCCACAATAACAGGCTCGATCGCGATCGCACCTGTCGGCAGCGGTGCGTACGAGCCATTCGATGAGTTGAGCATGCGCCGAGGTAGAACCGACGTCGACGGTCTTGCCAGGCGACGCACTTGCCATAAGCAGGCATTGGTCATAGCGCCCAACAGCTTGCGTGCCAGCACGGTCTCGGCAAAGCCGCAGGCGGGCAGCCGGCGGCGCGCCTATGCGGCGCCGAGCAGCGCAGCCGGAGCGGGCGGGCGCGTGAGCGCCTGACCTCGCATGTTTGAGGCCCTGTACTCAGGGCCGAGTTTGCGAGGTCACCCGCGGAGGCGAGCAGCGCAGGGGAGCCTGAGCGAAGCGAAGGCCGCCGCATCGAAGCGCCGCCGGCTGCCCGCCTGCGGCTTTGCTCGCGCCGATACTCGCAGCACGCAGCGCACCGCAACATCACATCACCGCGCCCAATTGCCACGGCACGAACTCGTTCTGCCCATAGCCGTGCAGCTCGCTCTTGGTCTTGCGGCCCGACGCGGTATCGAGCATCAGGCGGAAGATGCGCTCGCCCGCTTCATCGACGGTCTCGACACCCTCGACGATGCCGCCGCAGTCGATGTCGATGTCGTCCTGCTGCTTGGTCCACAGCGCGGTGTTGGTCGACAGCTTCAGCGACGGGCTCGGCGCGCAGCCGTAGGCCGAGCCGCGGCCGGTGGTGAAGCAGATCAGGTTGGCGCCGCCCGCCACCTGGCCGGTGGCCGAGACCGGGTCGTAGCCGGGGGTGTCCATGTAGACGAAGCCGCGGGCGGTGACGGGCTCGGCAAACTCGACCACGTCGACCAGGTTGGTGGTGCCGCTCTTGGCGATCGCACCGAGGCTTTTTTCCAGGATCGTCGTCAGGCCGCCGGCCTTGTTGCCGGCCGAGGGGTTGTTGTCCATCGACATGCGGTTGCGTGCGGTGTACTGCTCCCACCAGGCGATGCGCGCGAGCAGCTTGTCGGCCACTTGCTTGCTCACCGCGCGGCGCGTCAGCAGGTGTTCGCCGCCGTAGATCTCGGGCGTTTCGCTGAGGATCGCGGCGCCGCCGTGGCGCACCAGGCGGTCGACCGCGGCGCCGAGCGCCGGGTTGGCGCTGATGCCCGAATAGCCGTCGCTGCCGCCGCATTGCAGGCCGACGGTGAGGTGGCTGGCGGGGACGGGTTGGCGCTTGACGCGATTCGCTTCGGGGAGCAGCTTGTTGATCAGTTCGACGCCGCGCGCGACGGTCTTCGCGGTGCCCCCGGTGTCCTGGATATTGAAGGTGACCAGGCGCGCGCCTTCCTGCAGCCCTTCCTGCGCGATCAGGCCCTGGATCTGGTTGGTCTCGCAGCCCAGGCCGACCACCAGCACGGCGGCGAAGTTGGGGTGCCTGGCGTAGCCGCCGAGCGTGCGACGCAGCACGCGCAGCTCCTCGCCTTCGCTGTCGGTGGCGCAGCCCATGCCGTGAGTGAGTGCAACGACGCCGTCGACGTTCGGGAACGCGGCCAGTGCCTCGGGATGGATGTCGCGGCGGAACCGGTCGGCGATCGCGCGCGCGGCGGTGGCCGAGCAGTTCACGCTGGTCAGCACGCCGATGTAGTTGCGCGTCGCGACGCGGCCGTCGGCGCGCACGATGCCGTCGAAGGTGGCGGGCGCCTTGGCGTAGTCGGTCGGGTGGGTGCCGGCGCCGGGCTCGTGCTGGCGGGCGAAGTCGGCGAAGGCCAGGTTGTGGGTGTGCACATGCTGGCCGGGGGCGATGGCCTCGGTGGCGTGGCCGATGACCTGGTTGTAGCGGCGCACCGGCTCGCCGACGCGAATGGCCTGCGTCGCGACCTTGTGGCCGGGGGGCACCAGGCCGGTGATGGTGATGCCTTCCTCCGTGATCACCGTGCCACCGAGCAGTTGGCGGCGGGCGATGACGACGTTGTCGGCGGTGTGAATGCGAATCGTGGGAGAGGTCATGGCTTGGCAGTGTTGCGCCTGAGGCGCCATTCAAAGAGCAATCCCAGCGTCGCGCCTGCCGGCACGACGATCGTCCAGGTCCAAAGTGGCATGTAAGGCAGCACATACGCGAAGCCGCCGGTGCGTGGGCTTCCGGCAGCGTGATAGACCCACAGCACATACAAGCTGGCTGCCAGGACCGCCAGTGCACATGCGGCGGCGACGATGGCCAGGCGCTTGAACGGCAGCAGCAGCGTGAGCGCGATGTAGGGTGATACCGGCAGCAGGAAGAAGAGGAGCGCGACATCGAATTTGCGCACGCTGTCCCATTGTGTGAACGATGCAGCGACGTAGAGATGCACCAGCACACCCATGGCGACAGTCAGCAGCGCCGCGCGTTGTGCCCAGACCGTGAGGCGATTCCGGGTCATCGAACCGACTGCCTTTCCACTGCCCGCCGGTCGATCTCATCCCACCGCCACCCGATGCCCAAGCCCGGCACATCGGGTGCCACTGCATGCCCGTCCTCGATCTTCACGCGACTCGCCGCAACCGCATCCAACTGCGGGATGTACTCGACCCACGACGCGCTCGGCGCCGCGGCGGTCAGGCTGACATGCAGCTCCATCAGGAAGTGCGGCGCCACCATCAGGTTGTGGCACTCGGCCAGGTGCGCCACCTTGAGCCACGGCGTGATGCCGCCGATGCGCGCCACGTCGACCTGCAGGATCGAGGCCGCGCCCTGCTGCACATAGGCCGCGAACTGGCTCGGCGAGTACAGCGATTCGCCGACGGCGATCGGGATCGCGCTGGCGGCGGCCAGCCGCGCGTGGCCGGTGATGTCGTCGGCCGGCAGCGGCTCTTCGAACCAGGCGATGCCGAGCTCGGCATAGCGCGGCGCGCGGCGCAGCGCTTCGCTGAGCGTGAAGCACTGGTTGGCATCGACCATGATCTCGAAGCCGTCGCCGACCGCCTGGCGCACCGCCTTCAGGCGCGCCACGTCGTCGCTCACGTGCGGCAGGCCGACCTTGACCTTGGCGCCCTTGAAGCCGGCGGCCTGCGCCGCCACGGTGTCGCGCACGATGGTCTCGGTCGGGATGTGCAGCCAGCCGCCTTCGGTGGTGTAGACCGGGATGCGTTTCTTGGCGCCGCCGGCGGCCTTCCACAGCGGCTGGCCGTCGCGGCGGCAGCGCCAGTCCCACAGCGCGGTGTCGATCGCCGCCAGCGCCAGGCTGGTGATCGCGCCGACCGTGGTGGCGTGGGTCGAGAACATCAGGTCGCGCCAGATCGCCTCGATCTCGGCCGGGTCGCGGCCGATCAGGCGCGGCGCGAGGTGGTCGCGCAGCAGCGCCACGACGCTCGACCCGCCGGTGCCGATGGTGTAGCTGTAGCCGGTGCCTTGCGAACCGTCGTCGCAGGTGATGCGCACGATCGGCGTTTCCTGCGTCACGAAGGACTGGATCGCGTCGCTGCGCGGCACCGGCGGCGGCAGGTCGATGCGCAGGATTTCGATGGATTGGATGCGAGTCACTTCAGCCACCCTCACCCCAGCCCTCTCCCGCTCGCGGGAGAGGGGGCAAGTCGGGCTCCCTCGCCCCTGTACTCGGGGGAGAGGGTTGGGGTGAGCGGGTGCGCCGCGCCATCGCCAGCCCCAGTCAAAACCCCATCGTGCGCGGCAGCCACAGCGAGATCGCCGGCACGTAGGTCAGGATCACCAGGCTGGCCAGCAGCGGCACCAGCCACGGCAGGATCGCCATCGTCGTGCGCTCGACACTCAGCTTGGCCACGCGCGCCAGCACGAACAGCACCATGCCCATCGGCGGGTGCAGCAGGCCGATCATCAGGTTGAGCACCATCACCAGGCCGAAGTGCACCGGGTCGACGCCGAGCTGGCGCGCGATCGGCAGCAGGATCGGCACCAGGATCGTGATCGCCGCGGTCGGCTCGAGGAAGCAGCCGACGAACAGCATCAGCAGGTTGGCCATCAGCAGGAACAGCCACGGCTCCTTGGTCACCGCCAGCACCCATTGCGGCGATCTGCGCGGTGACGCCGGTGGCGGTGAGCATCCAGCCGAAGATCGACGCGGCGGCGACGATGAACATCACCGTCGCGGTGGTCTCGACCGTGTCGAGGCTGACCTTGACGAACATCTTCCAGTTCATCGTGCGGTACCAGACCAGGCCGAGGAACAGCGCCCAGGCGCTGGCCGCGATCGCGCCTTCGGTGGGCGTGAACAGGCCGGTGGTCATGCCGCCGATCAGCAGCACCGGGGTCATGATCGGCAGCACCGCCTGGAAGCGGAAGATGCGGTCGAGCACGAACAGCGACACGATGGCGCCGAAGACCACCGGCTGCGCCGGCAGGCCGGCCTTGTTGACCAGCGCCCAGGTGCCCAGCGGCCAGGCGATCACGATGGCCAGCTCGATCAGCGCGCGGCCGATGCGCGAGGCCGAGAACTTGACGTCGCCGCCCCAGCCGTTCTTGTGCGCGAAGTAGGCCACCGTGACCATCATCAGCAGCGCCATCAGCACGCCGGGCAGGATGCCGGCCAGGAACAGCGCGCCGACCGAGACGTTGGCCATCATGGCGTAGATCACGAAGGGCAGGCTCGGCGGGATGATCGGGCCGAGCGTGGCCGAAGCCGCCGTCACGCCGACCGCGAACTCGAGGTCGTAGCCATGGTCCTTCATGGCCTTGATCTCGACCGTGCCCAGGCCCGCCGCATCGGCGATCGCGGTGCCGCTCATGCCGGCGAAGATCACCGAGCCGACGACGTTGACGTGGCCCAGCCCGCCCTTCAGCCAGCCGACCAGCGCCAGCGCGAAGTTGTAGATGCGGTTGGTGATGCCGGCGTTGTTCATCAGGTTGCCGGCCAGGATGAAGAACGGCACCGCCAGCAGCGGGAAGCTGTCGATGCCGCCGATCATGCGGTGGACCACCGCGAGACGGCGGCTGGTTGCCGCTGAGCAGGATGTAGAGCAGCGACGAGCCGGCCATCGCAATGGCCACCGGCAGGCCGCTGGCCATCAGGAACAGGAAGATGATTTTGAGCATGCTCTTCCTGCCTCAGCGGTCGTCCATGTGCGACTCGGGCCGCTCGAGCACGCTGTAGCCGCGCTGCCAGTGCACCCGCATGACCCACAGCGAGCGCAGCGTCATCGCCGCAAAGCCGAACAGCACCACGCTGTAGACGATGTTCATCGGCAGGTCGACGATGGTCATCTGGTAGTTGCCCATCTTCTGCATCATCTGCACCGTGAAGACGGTCATCGCAGCAGAGAAAGCCAATGCGCAGCACGTCCACCAGCATGGCCAGCGCGCGGCAGGCCGCGCGCCGGCAGGTAGCGGTAGAGCAGATCGACCTGGATGTGGTTGTTCTTGGCCACGCCGATCGACGCGCCGACGAAGACCACGCCGATCAGCAGGTAGCGCGCGATCTCCTCGGTCCACGAGGCCGAGTCGTTGAGCGCGTAGCGGGTGAAGAACTGCGTAGAAGACGATGGCGCCGAGGGCCCAGAACAGCGCCAGCGCGGCCCAGGCCTCGAACGGCGTGTGCGACAGATCCACGGCCTCGTCGGTGGCGTGGAACTCGCCGTCGTCGCCCATCACCTTCGGGCCGGCATCGATGTCCATCGAGGTCTCTCTTTATCAATGTCGAGAGGCGCAGAGGCTGCGGCCAGCGCACCCGAGCAAGCAAGCAGCCGCCGCGGAACCGGCTTTGCCGGGCCGCCGGCGGCGCCCCCTGGGGGAGGCGGCCGCAGGCCGCTTCGGGGGTTACTTGATCGGCGACGATGCGGTCGTAGTCCTTCTTGTCGAAGCCCATCGACTCGACGCTCTTGGCCTTCAGCACCGCGTCGACGAAGCTCTGGCGGTTGACCTGCACGATCTGCAGGCCCTTCTTCTTGAACTCGTCGACCAGCTCGGCCTCGCGCTTCTTGATCTGCGCGCTGGCGCGGGCCGCGGCCTCGAGCGCCACGTCGGAGAAGATCTTCTTCTCGGCGTCGCTGAGCTTGGTCCACACGTGCGGCGCCACCTGCGTCGTCAGGCCGTCGACGATGTGGCCGGTCAGCATGATGTGCTTCTGCACCTCGTAGAACTTCTTCGCCTCGATCGTGGTCAGCGGGTTCTCCTGCGCATCGACGGTGCCGTTCTGCAGCGCGAGGTAGACCTCGGCAAAGGCGATCGGCGTCGGGTTGGCGCCGCAGGCCTCGGGCGTGGCGCGGTAGGCCGGCACGTCGGGCACGCGGATCTTCAGGCCCTTCATGCCGGCGCAGTCGGTGAATGGCTTCTTGCTGGTGGTGTGGCGCGCGCCGTAGTAGGTGTAGGCGAGGATCTGGATGCCGGTCTTCTCGCGGATAGCCGTCGATCATTTCCTTGAACACCGCGCTCTTGCTGTAGGCCAGCAGGTGGTCGCCGTCGCGGAAGATGAAGGGGTAGTAGGCGATGCCCATGCGCGGGTAGCTGCGCGCGGCGAAGCTCGGGCCGCTGATGATCATGTCGACCGTGCCGAGCTGCATGCCCTGGTTGATGTCGGTCTCCTTGCCCAGCGAGCTCGCCGGGAAGACCTGGATCTCGAACTTGCCGTTGGTGCGCTTCTTGATCTCCTCGGCGGCCCACACCGATTCGGTGTGGTACGGCTCGCTGGTCTCGTAGACATGCGCCCACTTCAGCTTGGTCTGCGCGGCGGCGGGCAGCGCCGCCAGGCCAAAGCCCGCCACGACGGCGGCGGCCAGCAGGGTCTTCAACAACGTCCGTTTCATCGCTCGTCTCCTGTCGTCAGTGAAAAAAGGCCCTATTCGGCCACCAGTTGAACCTTGGTACTGCGGCTGCGATCGAGCGCCAGCTCGAAGGCCTCCTGCGCCCGCGACAGCGGCAGCTGCGCGCTGATCAGCGGCCGCACATCGACACGGCGCGTGCGGATCGCCTGCACCGCGAGATCGAATTCGCCGTTGGCGCGGAAGGCGCCGACGTAGTCCAGTTCGCGCGCCATCACGCTGTTGGCCGGGAACGGCAGCTCGGCCGGCAGCGTGCCGACCTGCACGATGCGGCCGCCGCGCTGCACGGCCGCCAGGCAAGTGGCGAGCGCAGCGGCAGCGCCGGCGGCTTCGAGCGCGATGTCGAAGCGGTCGGCGCAGCGTCGCGGCGTCGGTGTCGCTGCGCACCGCGCCGTCGGCGCCGACGGTGAGCGCCATCTGCCAGCGGGCGCTCGGCGATGTCGGCCACCACCACCTCGGCCGCGCCGGCCAGCCGCGCGGCGATCACGCACATGCAGCCGATGGTGCCGCCGCCGGTGACCAGCACGCGCTTGCCGAGCAGCGAGCCGGCGCGCTGCACGGCATGCAGGCCGATCGACAGCGGCTCGGCGCAGGCGATCTCGCCGAGCGAGATGTCGGCCTCGTCGACCGGCGTGAGCTGCCGCTCGGGCATCACGAAGGCCTCGGCGAACAGGCCCTGCGCATGCGGAAAGATGCTGGCGCTGCCGAGGAAGAACATCTTGCGGCACAGATTCATCCGCCCGCCGCGGCAGTAATCGCATTGGCCGCAGGGGTGCGACGGGTCGATGGCGACCTGGTCGCCCGCCTTGACGCGCGTCACCTCGCCGCCGACGGCGTCGACGACGCCCGAAGCCTCGTGGCCCGGCACCAGCGGCTCGCGGATCACGAAGGCGCCGACGCGGCCATGCTGGTAGTAATGCAGGTCGGAGCCGCAGATGCCGCCGGCGCCGAGCCGCAGGCGCACATCGTGCGGGCCGAGTGCGCTGCGGCTCGCGCGGCGTCAGCCGCAGGTCGAGCGCACCATGCAACGTGCAAGCCAGCGTTGAACTCATGCAGCCTCCTTGGCCGGCGTCGATTCGGTCCACGCCGCGGCAAAGCGGTCGTGCGAATTGCCGAGGTGGGTGCGCATCGCCGCACGCGCCGCGGCCACGTCGCCCGCCGCCACTGCTCGCACCACCGCACGGTGCTCGGCCACGGCCTGGCGCCAGCTGCGGGCGTTCTCGAAGTGGCGGCCCAGCTGCTCGAACAGCGGGTTGTTGCGTTCGTCGAACAGTTCGGTCGACCACCCGCACCAGCGCCGCGTTGTCGCTGGCCTCGGCCAGCGCGACATGGAACTCGCGGTCGCCGCGGATCGGCATCACGCCGAGCACGATGTCGTCTTCCATCAGCTTGACGGCGGTGCGCAGGCGCTTGACCGTGGCGCCGGATTTCTGGCGCGCCGCCACGGCCGCCAGTTCCGACTCGATCAGCTGGCGGGCCCGGATGATCTCGAACGGGCCCAGCGCCGAGCCGACCTCGCGCGGCGTGGCCACCGAGACCGCGGCCAGTGCCGTGACGTAGATGCCCGAGCCCATGCGCACCTCGACCAGGCCCTCGACCTCGAGCGCGATCAGCGCCTCGCGCACCGACGGCCGCGACACGCCCAACTGCGCCGCCAGGTCACGCTCGGGCGGCAGCCGCGCGCCGGGCACGAATTCGCCGGTCGCGATCAGCGTGCGCAGCTGGTCGGCGATCTGGCGGTAGAGCCGTCGCGGCTCGATGGCTTGAATGGGCATTGGCGGGATTTGGCCAATTGGCCTGACCAATTGGCCGGGCAGTGTCGCCGCCACGGCCGGCCCGCACATCGCTCGTTTTCCCCTAGCCGAGACCCGCGGCCGCCAGCTCGGCGCGCGTCGGCAGGCCCTCGGTATCACCACGCACCTGCACCGCCCGGGCGCCGATCCAGGCGCCGCGGCGCACCGCGTCGACCACGGCCCGGCCCTCGAGCAGGGCACTGATCACACCGACCGCGAAGCCGTCGCCGGCACCGACGGTGTCGACGACCCGGGCCACCGGAAAGGCCGGCACATGGCCGCGGCCTTGCTCGCCGTCGTAGTAAGCCCCCGCTGTGCCGAGCTTGACGACCACCAGCTTCGCCCCGCGCTGCCGGTAGAACGCGGCTATGGCCTCGGGTTCGGCGCTGCCCGTCAGCAACTCGCCCTCGGCCTGGCCCGGCAGCACGCAGTCGGAGCCTTCGGCCAGCAGATTCAGCGTCTCGCGCATCGCCTCGCGCGATGGCCACAGCGTCGGACGCAGGTTCGGGTCGAACGAGATCGAGCGACCGTGGGCCCGCGCCAGCGCCATGGCCCGCCGCGTCGCGGCCAGCGTGCTGGCCGACAGCGCCGGGAACACGCCGCTGACATGCAGGTGGCGGGTGCCGGCGATCCAGGCTTCGTCGATCTCGTCGGGGCCGAGCCGGCTGGCCGCCGAGCCCTTGCGGTGGTACTCGATCGGCGGGTCGCTGCCGTCGTCGACGCGGCCCTTGAACATGAATCCCGTGCGCTGCGCCGGGTCGCACACGACGCGGGAACAATCGACCCCCTCGCTGCCGATGGCCGACAGCAGGTAGCGCGCCATCGAGTCAGCGCCGAGCCGGCTTTGCCAGCCGACAGCGAGGCCCAGGCGCGCGAGGCCGATCGCGACGTTGGTCTCGGCGCCCGCCGTGCGCTTGGAGAAGTGCTTCACCTGCTCGAGCGGCCCGGGCTCCTCGGCGACGAATAGCGCCATCGCCTCGCCGAGGGTTGCCACATCGAGAGTCATGCCAGCCCCTCGTCCGACGAATGCATCGGCCGGTCCCCCGAGGGGACGCGGGCCGGCTTGGAAGTGGCCCGGCGCTCGGCCCGCACGCGCTAGCCCCGCCCGACGAAGGGCATCGCCGACGCCATCACCGTGACGTTGAGGATGTTCGATTCGAGCGGCAGCCGGGCCATCGTCATGAAGGTCGCGACCACGCTGTCCATCGCCATGCGCGGTTCGGGCTTGATGCTGCCGTCGGCCTGCGGCACGCCGCCGACCATCTTCAGCGTCATGTCGGAGGCGACGTTGCCGATGTCGATCTGGCCGACCGCGATGCCGTACTTGCGGCCGTCGAGCGACGCAGTCTTGGTGATGCCGCTGACGGCGTGCTTGGTGGCGGTGTAGGCCACCGAGTTCGGCCGCGGCGCATGCGCCGAGATCGAGCCGTTGTTGATGATCCGCCCGCCCTGCGGCGTCTGCGCCTTCATCAGGCGAAAGGCCTGCTGCGTGCACAGGAAGGTGCCGGTCAGGTTGGCGGCCACCGAGGCCTGCCACTGCTCGAACGGCAAGTCCTCGAGCAACGAACTCATCGACGAGACGCCGGCGTTGTTGAACAGCAGGTCGAGCCGGCCGAAGCGCGTCTTCACGGTGTCGAACAGGGCCGCGACCGAGGCCGGGTCGCCGACATCGGTGGGCACGGCGAGCGCCCGGCCGCGGGCATCGCCGCAGCCCGCCACCGACTCATCGAGCAACACCTGCCGGCGGCCGACGAAGGCCACGCACCAGCCGTCGGCCACCAGCGCCTGGGCGCAGGCGCGGCCGATGCCGCTGCCGGCGCCGGTGATGATCGCGATACGGTCGCGGGGAGTGGGGGCGTCGGTCATGGGGCGGCCTTCGAGGGTCAGGGTGCGCTATCGTACGGTCATCACACAACTTTGCGGGAACCTGCCGTGGCCAACAAACCCGACCTGCTGACCGTGGCGCGGTTGGCACCGTTCCTGATGGAGCCGCTGCAGAGCGCGTTCACCGTGCACGATCGGCTGCACGAGCAGGACCCGGCCGCGTTCGAGCGCATCGCGCCCCGCATCCGCGCCATCTGCGGCAGCGGCGAATCCAAGGTCGGCGCCGCGCTCATCGCGCAACTGCCGGCGCTCGAGATCATCTCGATCATGGGCGTGGGCTACGACGGCGTCGACGTGGCCGCGGCCAAGGCCCGCGGGGTGATCGTCGGGCACACCCCCGACGTGCTCAACGACGACGTGGCCGACCTGGCGCTGGCGCTGATGCTCGACGTCGCGCGCCGCATTCCGCAGGCCGACGCCTACGTGCGCGCCGGCAAGTGGCCGGGCGGCCCGATGCCGCTGGCGCGCAAGATGTCCGGTGCCCGGCTCGGCGTGGTCGGCATGGGCCGCATCGGCCAGGCCATCGCGCAGCGGGCGCTGGCCTTCGGCATGAGCGTGGCCTACACCGCGCGCAGCGCCAAGGCCGATCTGCCGTTCGCCTTCCACGCCACGCCGCAGGCGCTGGCCGCGGCGTCGGACTTCCTGGTCGTGATCACGCCCGGCGGCGCGGCCACGAGAAAGCTGATCAACGCCGACGTGCTGCGCGCGCTCGGCCCCGACGGCTACCTGATCAACGTGGCGCGCGGCTCGGTGGTCGACGAGGCGGCGCTGATCACTGCACTGCAGCAAGGCACGATCGCGGGCGCCGCGCTCGATGTGTTCGAGAACGAGCCGCACGTGCCCGAGGCGCTGCGCGCCCTCGACAACGTGGTGCTGGTGCCGCACATCGGCAGCGCCACGACGCAGACGCGCCAGGCGATGGCCGCGCGCGCGTTCGCGAACCTCGAAGCGCATTTCGCCGGCCAGCCGCTGCCCAGCGCGGTGCCCGAGTGCCGCTAGCGCCGCGATGAGCAAAGCCCCGCAGGCCGTCGTCGTGATGGGCGTCTGCGGTTGCGGCAAGAGCACCGTGGGCGAACGCCTGGCGCGGGAGCTCGGCGCCCTGTACATCGAGGGCGACGCCTTTCATCCAGCCGCCAACGTGGCGCGCATGGCCGCCGGCATCGCGCTGACCGACGAAGACCGCCAGGGCTGGCTCGAAGCCCTGGCCGCGCAACTGGCCGCCGCGCGCCGGGACGGCCGCAGCGTGGTGCTGGCCTGCTCGGCGCTGAAGCGCCGCTACCGCGACGCGCTGCGCCAAGGCGCACCCGATCTGCGCGTGGTGCACCTGCACGGCGAACGCGACATGCTCGCCGCGCGGGTGGCCACGCGCCCAGGCCACTACATGCCCGCGTCGCTGCTCGACAGCCAGCTCGCGACCCTGGAGGCGCCGCAGGACGACGAGCGCGCGATCACGCTCGATGCCGGTACCCCGACCGAAACGCTGGTGCAGCGTGCACTGGCCCAACTGCAACGGAGCCCCCCATGATCGACACGATCCCTGCGTTCACCGAGTTGCTGCTCGAAACCGGTCCCGACGGCCGGGCGCGCTGGCGCGAACAGGCCATCGCCCTCAGCGAAGGCAAGCCGCAGGCGCGGCTGTCAGCGCTGCGGCCGAGCGCCGGCTACCAGTTTCGCGAGAGCCCGGTCGGCTTTCGCAGCGAATTCCACTGCACCGAAACGCCGCAGTGGCTGGTCATTCTGGGCGGCGCGATGGAGATCGGGCTGCAGGACGGCAGCAGCCGGGTGTTCCGGCCTGGCCAGTGCTTCTACTCGACCGACACGCTGCCGGCCGGTGCGACCTTCGATCCGCAGCGGCACGGCCACTGGAGCCGGCAGGTCGGCGACGAGCCGCTGCAGACCTTGTTCGTACGCGGCTGAGGCTGCGTCGATGCGCCGACTGCGGTTGCGCTGGCATCGCAATCGGCGCACGCTCGGCCCCCGATGCCGCCGCGCTGCGGCGGGGAGAGGCCGATGAATCCTGCACAGCTCACCGTCAAGCACGTGCGCGCCCGGCCGGTGCGGCTGCCGTTGAAGCGGCCGATCGTGTCGCGCGTGGGCCTGTTCCGCGACTGGCCGCTGATCCTGATCGACCTGGAAACGAACGAAGGCATCGTCGGCCGCAGCTACCTCGAGCCCTACCTCGAACGGTCTGCGCGCTACCTGGTGCCGATGATCGACGACCTGGCGCAGGCCCTCCAGGGCCAGCGCGTGGCGCCGTTCGACCAGTACCGCCAGGCAATCGGCTCGCTGCACCTGGTCGGCCGCGAAGGCCTGACGCTGATCGCCGTGTCGGGGCTCGACATGGCCGCCTGGGACGCGCTGGCGCAGGCGGCGGGCAAGCCGCTGGCCGAGTACCTCGGCGGCAGCATCGGGCCGGTGCCGGCCTACAACAGCAATGGCCTGTGGCTGACGGCGCTCGACACGGTCGGGGCCGAAGCCGAGGCGCTGGTGCGCGAGGGCGGCTTCACGGCACTCAAGCTGCGACTCGGCCGTGACCGTCTGGCGGACGACATCGCCTGCATTGCCGCCGTGCGCGACGCGGTGGGCGCCGACATCAAGCTGATGTGCGACTTCAACCAGGGCTTGTCGCTGGCCGATGCATTGCTGCGCTGCCATGCATTGGATGACCACGGGCTGTACTGGTTCGAAGAGCCGATCGCGTACGACAACCTCGCCGGCTGCGCCCAATTGGCGCGCGAGCTGAAGACACCGCTGCAGATCGGCGAGAACTTCTACGGCCCGCGCCAGATGCACCAGGCGCTGCAGGCCGGGGCCTGCGACCTGGTGATGCCCGACCTGATGCGCATCGGCGGCGTCAGCGGCTGGCTGCGCGCTGCGGGCATCGCCTGCGGCGCCGGCGTGCCGATGTCCACGCACCTGTATCCCGAGATCGCGGCACACCTGATGCGCGTCACCGACACCGCGCACTGGCTGGAGTGGCAGGACTGGGCCGACCCGGTGCTGCAGGAGCCGTTCCGGATCGAAAACGGATTGCTCATCGTTCCGGACCGACCCGGTCAGGGCATTGCGTGGAACGAGAAGGCGGTGGCGAAATACGCCTATTGACGCGCACGGCGGCGCCGGCCGGCGCCATCTGTGTCAACATGCCTGCATCCGAGTTGGCCAGCGTGGATGCGCTGGCACCGCTCCCGTCAACCGCCAGGCACACCAGGGAGTCCGCTCAAATGCCCGCCTACGCCGTCAAGCACATGGCCCAAGATCACGGCCCGCTCGCCACCACGATGAAGGACGTGCGGCGCGCACCCTTCTCGTTCACCTCCAACGAACCCGAAGCCTCCGAAGCGGCGCTGGGCAACGACATCTACGTCATCGAGGTGCGCAGCGAGCCCAAGGGCGCGCGCTCCTTCTGGCTGGGCTACAAGTACCGCGCCTACGAGAAGTACCCGCCGGCGGGCAACGGCTTGTGGCGCGAGCGCTTCAAGTTCAAGAACGCCGGCCGCCCCGGCGAGCGCGGCGAGGGCTTCTATTTCGACGTGCCGATCGCCATCACCGACCCCGGGGTCAGCGCGTGGCTGCGCGACAAGCCGCCGGGCATGGCGCTGATGCCTGACGAGCTCATCGCCGGCGTCGAGGCGCTGGCCAGCGACCCGGTCAACGGCGCCAAGCGCTTCGCCTGACAGGCGCGGCCCGCATGGCCCCGGCGCGCGGGCCGAGCGTAACGATTGGTGCGTTGCCGCCATGGCGGCATGCGCACATCACGGGCCCGTGGGCGTGCCGATAGAATCGCGCGCTTTTCCGGTACCCACTGCATGGCTGTCGTTTCGAGTGAGATTGCTGCTGACGTTTTTGAGTTGAAGAGCGCAGCGCTCACGCTGATTGCCGTGGTGTTGAAGACCACCGAGCTCGACGTGCTGGCCGCTGAACTCGAAAAGCGCGCGAGCGTGATGCCGGGCCTGTTCGACGACGAGCCCGTGGTGTTCGACCTGTCGTGCGTGCGCGAGGCTGACGAGCCGCTGGACTTCCCCGGTCTGATCGCGCTCTTTCGTCGCCTGCGCATGGTGCCGGTTGCGGCTCGCGGCGGCAGCGCCGAGCAAATGGCCGCGGCCTTCGCTGCCGGCCTGGTCGAAGCGCCCGACGGCGCGCGGCCTGCACGCGAGCCCGTGCCAGCAGCGGCGGTGGTGACCGAACGCATCGTCGAGGTGCAATTGCCCGCGCTGCCGCCGATGATCATCGACCGGCCGCTGCGCTCGGGCCAGCAGGTCTATGCGCGCGATCGCGACCTGGTGGTGCTGTCGTTGGTGAGCCATGGCGCCGAAGTCATCGCCGACGGGCACATCCATGTGTACGCGCCGCTGCGCGGCCGCGCGCTCGCCGGCGCCAAGGGCAATACCGAGGCGCGCATCTTCACGACCGTGATGGAAGCCCAACTACTCGCGATCGCCGGTGTTTACCGGACTGGCGACGTGCCCTTGCCCGCCGAGGTGGCGGGCCGAGCGGCGATGGTGCGCCTGGTCGGCGACACCCTGCGGGTCGAGGCGCTCGAGCACCGGGCGTGACGACATCGCCATACCCTGCCGGTCATCCCGGCACCCCAGCAACAACAATCGAAAGGACTCTCCCTCGATGGCCAAGATCATCGTCGTAACCTCCGGCAAGGGGGGCGTCGGCAAGACCACCACGAGCGCCAGCTTCGCGTCGGGCCTGGCCCTGCGCGGGCACAAGACCGCGGTGATCGATTTCGACGTCGGCCTGCGCAACCTCGACCTGATCATGGGTTGCGAGCGCCGCGTCGTGTACGACCTGATCAACGTGATCCATGACGAGGTCAAGCTCTCGCAGGCGCTGATCAAGGACAAGCACACCGACAACCTGGTCGTGCTGGCCGCCTCGCAAACGCGCGACAAGGACGCGCTGTCTCAGGAGGGCGTGAAGCGCGTGCTCGACGAATTGGCCGCGATGGGCATGGAGTACATCATCTGCGACTCGCCCGCCGGCATCGAGACCGGCGCACTGCTGGCGATGCACTACGCCGACGAAGCCATCGTCGTCACCAACCCCGAGGTCTCGTCGGTGCGCGACTCCGACCGCATCCTCGGCATGCTGGCTTCGAAGACGCAGCGCGCCATCGACGGCAAGGAGCCGATCAAGGAGCACCTGCTGATCACCCGCTACGACGCCGCACGCGTGGCCAGCGGGCAGATGCTGTCGGTGGACGACATCCAGGAGATCCTGCGCATACCGCTGATCGGCGTGATCCCCGAATCGGAGACGGTGCTCAACGCCTCCAACCAGGGCGTGCCGGCGATCCACATGAAGGGCAGCGCCGTCGCGGAGGCCTACAAGGACGTGATCCGACGCTTCCTCGGCGAAAGCCGCGAGATGCGCTTCACGCAGGCCGCGCGGCCCAGCTTCTTCCAGCGCCTGTTTGCGAGGGCCTGACGCCGATGTCCTTCTTGCAGTTTCTGTTCGGGCGGAACAAGAGGTCGGCCCATCTGGCCAAGCAGCGCCTGCAAATCGTGCTGGCGGCCGAACGCAGCACGCGCCGGCCCGATTACCTGCCTGCGTTGCAGCGTGAGCTGCTCGGCGTGGTGTCGAAGTACGTGAAGATCCAGCCCAGGGACATCAGGGTCAGCTTCGAGCGTCAGCGCAACATCGAGGTGATCCGAGTCAAGATCGAGCTGCCACAGGCGGCGCGGGCGTGATGGTCATGCGGGCGTTCTCGCCGCGTTCATCACCATCGCCAGCAGCGCGTAATAGCCGTTGATGCCGATCAGGTCGACCACGCCGGATTCTCCGAATCGTTCGATCGCACGGGCCCAGGTCGCGTCGCTCACGCAGCGCTCGCGGTGCAGTTCGATGCAGACGTCGTAGACCGCCGCTTCATC
Organism: uncultured beta proteobacterium; assembly: GCA_963840805.1. Lineage (GTDB taxonomy): Bacteria > Pseudomonadota > Gammaproteobacteria > Burkholderiales > Burkholderiaceae_C > CADEEN01. The sequence continues at coordinate 833,979 of CAWJAJ010000017.1, forward strand.
GTCGGCCAGGCGCGCGGGGCGCTCGCGACGCGCGATGGCCGCGATGGTGTCGTCAGCGATCCCTTCACGCTGCGCAATCGGGGCGTGGATCGCCCATTCGACCGCTTGCTGCCACTCGCTCGCGGTGACGAGGATCGCCAGCTCGGTCAGCCGCACGCCGATCGCGCTGCGAAAGCGCAGGTACTCGCCGATGCGCTGCACGTGGCCCATCAGCTCGGGGCTGCGCATCAGCGGGATGAAGGGCGCGAGCACGGCACCGCGCGGGCCGGCGATCATCGCCTCGGCTTCCTTGCGCTGGGCAGCGGTCCACTGCTGCGGCGGGATCGGCGGCAGCCGGTCCGGGCCGGCGGTCATCGAGACCCCTCGGACGCCGGGTACGGCGTCCGATCCCCCGAGGGGATGCAGGCCGGCTTGGGGCGGCCCGGCGCTCGGCCCGCGGCTCATTCCACCATGGCCTGGTCGATCGACATCGCCAGCCGATCGACGAGGGTCTGCACCTCGGCCTCGCTGACGATGAACGGCGGCGCGAGCAGCACATGGTCGCCGTGCTGGCCGTCGATGGTGCCGCCCATCGGATAGACCAGCAGCCCATTGGCGAAGGCGCGGGCCTTGATGCGCGCGTGCAGTTTCTTGGCCGGGTCGAAGGTGGCCTTGCTCGCGCGATCCCGCACCAGCTCGACACCGACGAAGAGACCACGGCCGCGGATGTCGCCGACATTCGGGTGCGCGCCGAGCTGCCCGCGCAACTCGGCCATCAGTTGCGCGCCGCGCGCGCGCACGTTGGCGAGCAGACCGTCGCGCTCGATCACGCGCTGCACCGCCAGGGCCGCGGCGCAGGCCGTCGGGTGGCCGAGGTAGGTGTGGCCATGCTGGAACAGGCCGCTGCCGTCACGCAGCGGTGCGATCACGCGCTCGTGCGCGAGCACGGCGCCGATCGGCTGGTAGCCGCCGCCGAGGCCCTTGGCGATGATCATCAGGTCGGGCGTCGCGCCTTCCTGCTCGACCGCGTGCAGCGTGCCGGTGCGGCCCATGCCGCACATCACCTCGTCGGCGATCCAGAGGATGCCGTGGCGGCTGCAGATCTCGCGCACGCCCTTGAAGTAGCCGGCCGTCGGCGGCACCGCGCCGGCGGTGGCGCCGACCACCGTCTCGGCGCAAAAGCCGATCACGCGCTGCGGGCCGGCCGCCTGGATCGTGGCTTCGAGTTCGTCGAGCAGGCGTTGGGTGTACTGCGCCTCGCTCTCGCCGGCGCGCTGGTCGCGGTAGGCATAGCAGGGCGACACGCGCAGCACGTCGATCAGCAACGGCGCGAACTGCTTGCGCCGCCACTCGTTGCCGCCGACGGCGAGCGCGCCGAGCGTGTTGCCGTGGTAGCTCTGGCGGCGGCCGATGAACAGCGTGCGCTCGGGTTGGCCGATCTCGACGAAGTGCTGCCGGGCGAGTTTCAGCGCCGCCTCCATCGCCTCCGAGCCGCCGCTGACGAAGTACACGTTCGTCAGGCCCTCGGGCGCATTGGCAGCCAGGTGGTCGGCCAGTTGCTCGGCCGGCTCGCTGGTGAAGAAGCCGGTGTGCGCATAGGCCAGGCGGTCGATCTGCGCGTGCATCGCCGCGAGCACGTCGCGGTGGCCGTGGCCGAGGCAGGACACGGCTGCGCCGCCGCTGGCGTCGAGGTAGCGTTTGCCGGCAGCGTCGATCAGGTAGACGCCTTCGCCGCCGACCGCCAGCGGCGGCGTGATGCGCAAGCTGCGATGGATGATCCTGGTGGGGCTCATGCTGTCGACCCTCACCCCTGCCCGCTCCCTGCCAGGGAGAGGGAGGAAGGCACGCGCCGCCCCTGCATCACCCACACCAGCACGATCAGCACCAGGCCCGGCAGGTAGAACCAGTGCGGCGAGGCGCGCCCGCTCGGCACCTTGATCTCGACGATGTCGAAGCCCTCTTCGAAGCCCGACTTGCGCGCCGCGCTGCCGAACTTGGCGCCCATCACCTGCATCTTGTCGCCCAGCGGCGCGAGCGTCAGACCGGCCGCCGCCAGGCGCTTGCGCCCGTCCGCATTGGCCTCGCCGAGGTTGACGGCCACCGTCTTCGTGAGCGCCTTGCCTTCGAGCGTGCTGCCGGCGATCACCGCCACCAGGCGCTCGCCGGCCGCCAGCTGGCCGGCCACCGCGAAGGCCTGCGCCGCGGGCACGCTCTTGTACTCCGGTGCGAGCTGGTCCATGAAGAAGTCGGGGCGGAACATGAACACCACCGCCAGCGCCAGCACCGGCCACTCCCAGAGCTTCATGCGCACGCGCATCCAGTTCATCGTCAGCGCGGCAAAGACCAGCATCGCTATGGTCGATGCGCTGGCGACGAGCAGCACGTCGAACCACGAGTGCACATCGATCAGCAGCAGCGCGGGGTTGAAGATCCAGATGAACGGCAGGATCACGGTGCGCAGCGCGTAGACGCTGCCCTGGATGCCGGTTTCGATCGCGTCTTCGCCGCTGATCGCCGCCGCCGCGAACGTTGCCAGACCGACCGGCGGCGTGATGTCGCCCATGATCCCGTAATAGAAGACGAACAGGTGCACGCCGATCAGCGGAATGATCAGCCCGCTCTGCGCGCCGAGCTCGACCACCACCGGCGCCATCAGCGTGGCCACCAGCACGTAGTTGGCGGTGGTCGGCACGCCCAGGCCCAGCACCAGGCAGACGAAGGCGATGAACAGCAGCATCGCGATCACATTGCCCTGGCTGACGAACTCGACGAACTCGGTCATGCGCAGGCCCAGGCCCGTCAGCGTGATGCCGCCGACGATGATGCCGGCGGTGGCGGTGGCCACGCCGATGCCGATCATGTTGCGCGAGCCGTCGGTCATGCCGCCGATGACTTCGTGCCAGCCCTGCAACCACGCGCTGCCGACGGCCTGCTTGCGCAGCAGCAGGATCAGCGGCCGCTGCGTCAGCATCAGCAGCACCAGCACGGCGATGGCCCAGAAGGCCGACAGCGAGGGTGACATTTCTTCCACCATCAGGCACCAGATCAAGGTGCCGATCGGCATCAGGAAGTGCAGGCCGGCGCGCACCGTCGGCCAGGTGTCGAGCGGCTTGGGGTGGTCGATGTCGATATCGTCGGGCAGGTCGGGGCTCATCGCGGCCTGCTGCACGCTGACGGCGTACAGCGCCAGCACCACCGCGCCGATGGCCCAGGGCGCCGCAGCGCCGAGGCCGGCCTTGAAGGCGGCAAACAGGTAGTACAGCGCGCCGATCACGACCACCATGCCCGACAGACCGAGGCCGAAGCGCAGCGCCTTGGTGGCCAGCGGCCGCGGCGGGCGGTTGATCACCGGGTTCAGGCCCATCTTCAGCGCTTCGAGGTGGACGATGTAGAACAGCCCGATGTAGCTCAGCACCGCCGGCAGCAATGCATGCTTGACGATGTCGCTGTACGGGATGCCGACGTACTCGACCATCAGGAAGGCCGCCGCGCCCATCACCGGCGGCATGATCTGGCCGTTGACCGAGCTCATGGTCTCGATCGCGCCGGCCTTGACGCCGCCGTAGCCGGCCTTCTTCATCAGCGGGATCGTGAAGATGCCGCCGGACACGACGTTGGATACCGAGGACCCGCTGATCATGCCGTTCAGCGCCGACGACACCACCGCCACCTTGGCCGGCCCGCCGCGCAGATGGCCGAGCGCGGCATAGCTCACCTGCATCATGTAGTTGCCGCCGCCGGCGCGGTCGAGCAGCGTGCCGAACAGCACGTAGACGAAGATCGCGCCGGTCGAGACGCCGAGCGCGATGCCGTAGACGCCCTCGGTCGTCAGCCACAAATGCGACATCAGGCGGTTCAGCGACGCGCCCTTGTGCTGCAGCACCTCGGGCATGTAGGGGCCGAGCATCGCGTAGGCGATGAAGAGCACCGCCAGCGCCGCCATCGGCCAGCCGACCGCGCGGCGCGTGGCTTCGAGCAGCAGCACGAGGCCGGTCGCGGCCACGGCGATGTCCATCGGCGTCGGCTGGCCGGGCCGCGTGGCGAGCTGGTTGTAGAACAGCAGCAGGTAGGCGCCGGCGAAGGCGCCGGCCAGCGCGAGCAGCCAGTCGACAATCGGCACCCGATCGCGCGGCGAGCGCTTGAACGCCGGCCAGGCGGTGAAGGCCAGGAACAGCGCGAAACCCAGGTGCAGCGCGCGCGCCTCGGTGTCGTTGAGGATGCCGATGCCGAAGGTGAAGGGCAGCGGCGATGCGTACCAGAGCTGGAACAGCGCCCAGGCCAGCGACACCGTGAAGATCGACCGTGGCCGTGACACCGGCGGGCTTGCGCGCGCCGGTGTCGGCTTCGGCGACGAGTTGCTGCAGCGCCTCCGGCGCCTTCTCGAGATCGGTGGCCACGCTGCGGCCGCCTACTTCATCCAACCCTTTTCTTTGTAGTAGCGCACCGCGCCTTCGTGCAGCGGCGCCGACAGGCCGTCCTTGATCATGTTCTCGGGCTTCAGGTTGGCCAGCGCCGGGTGCAGCTTCTTGAACTCGTCGAAGTTGTCGAACACGGCTTTCACGACCTGGTACACCGACTCGGCGGGGGCCTTGCTCGACGCCACCACCGTGGCCAGCACGCCGTAGGTGGTCGGTGGCATCGGGGTTGTTCGGGTACAGGCCGCCGGGGATCGTGGCCTTGGCGTAGTAGGGCTTGTCGGCGACCAGCTTGTCGACCGCCGCGCCGGTGACCGACACCAGCTTGGCGCCGCACGAGGTGGTCGGATCCTGGATGTTGGCGCTGGGGTGGCCGACGCCGTAGAAGAAGCCGTCGATCTTGCCGTCGCACAAGGCCGGGCCGTGCTCGTCGGCCTTCAGCTCCGAGGCGAGCGAGAAGTCGGTCAGCTTGGTGCCCATCGCGGCGATCAGCTCCTCGAGCGACGCGCGCGTGCCCGAGCCCGGATTGCCGACGTTGAAGCGCTTGCCCTTGAAGTCAGCGAAGCTCTTGACGTTGGCCTCCTTGCGCGCCAGCACCGTGAACGGCTCGGGGTGGACCGAGAACACCGCGCGCAGGTCGCCATACGCCCCGCCGTCCTTGAAGTTGCCCAGGCCCTTGGCGGCGTTGTACTGCACGTCGCTCTGGGCAAAACCCAGGTCGAGTTCGCCGGCCTTGATGGTGTTGATGTTGAACACCGAGCCGCCGGTCGATTCGACCGAGCAACGGATGTTGTGCTTGGCGCGGTCCTTGTTGACCAGGCGGCAGATCGCGCCGCCGGCGGCGTAGTACACGCCGGTGACGCCGCCGGTGCCGACGGTGATGAATTTCTGTTGCGCCACGGCCGGCGCGGCGGCCAGCGTGGTGACGAGAGCGGCGGCGGCGGCAAGGGCCGCGGGCTTGAAGGTTTGGCGCATGGAGAGGCTCCTGGGCTGGTGAAAAGGGACCGGACTACTCTAGACGGGTGCCACGCCTTGTCCACCGGGCGGACCCTGACGCAGCAGACTGCGCGCGCGGCCGTCGTCAGCCCACGTCGCAGGTCACCAGCTCCGTGCCTGCGTCGCTGAGCAGGCCCGGGAAGGGCGGCGGCGGCATGACGTCCGTGAACAGGCGATCGACTTGCTGCAATCGCCCCAGTTCGACCATCGCGGGCCGGTTCGAACTTGCTGTGATCCGCGGCCAGCCAGACCTGGCGCGCGTGCTCGATGATCGTGCGCGACACCCTCACCTCGCGGTAGTCGTAGTCGCGCAGCGTGCCGTCGGACTCGATCCCCGAGATGCCGATGATGGCGATGTCGACCTTGAACTGCGACATGAAGTCCACCGTCGCGTCGCCGACGATGCCGCGATCGGGTGCGCGCACGATGCCACCGGCAACGATCAGTTCGCAATCGCGGTTGTCCGCGAGAATGGCCGCGACATTGAGGTTGTTCGTGATCACGCGCAAGCCCTTGTGGCGCATCAGTTCGCGCGCAATCGCCTCCGTCGTGGTGCCGATGTTGAGGATCAGCGAGCAGCCCTCGGGAACCGCCTGCGCCACCTTGCGGGCGATCGCGAGCTTGGCGGCCTGGTTCTGCTGCTTGCGCTCCTGGTAGGCGGTGTTCTCGACCGTCGAGTCGCTCACGCCGGCGCCACCATGGAACCGGTTGAGCAGGCCGGCCGCGGCCAGGCGCTGCATGTCGCGCCGCACCGTCTGCGGCGTGACGCCGAACTGTTCGGCCAGCGCCTCGACCGACGCCGTGCGGCGCGTGCGCACGGCTTCGAGCATGTCGAGCTGCCTGGGGTTGAGGTTCATGTCGCCGCCGCACGGTAGCGCAGAACCCAGGGAAAACCATGAGGGAACGCCCGATTGCGGTTGTGATCGCTTTCGCGTACAAACGAAGATTAACGCAAACATTCGAATCAATACGAATACGAGTCGTCGTTTTCGAATTCGCGCATCCGGCTCCGCGCGCCGCAACCTCACAGGCTCGGGCCGGGCCAGCGAGTACTTGTCTCGATAGACGTGCCGCACCCGGGCGCAACCATTACCGCCATTCGTTAGCCACTGCAGGAGACCCCAATGCGTCAACCCACCTACTCCCTGATCGCCGCGATCGCCGCCCTGATGGCGGGACCGGCCCTGTCGCAGGAACTGCGCTTGCAGTGCTATTCCGACGGCAACGAATGCGAGGTCACCGGCGAGATCGCCAAGCGCTTCGAGGCCGCCAACGCCGGCGCCAAGATCGTGATCGACAAGGTGCCGTACAAGGCGGTGGTCGAGACGCTGCCGGTACAGCTGGCCGCGGGCGAAGGCCCCGACATCGCGCGCGTGACCGACCTCGGCGGCCTGAACAAGTACTACCTCGACCTCACGCCGCACCTGTCCGCCGCGCGCCAGAAGGCGTGGAACGAGAACTTCGCCTCCACGCTGCCGTGGTTTCGCGCCGGGCCGCAGGACAAGGGCATCTACGGGCTGATGTCGCAGCTCACCGTGACCGGCGCCTTCGTCAACAAGACCCTGTTCGAGCAGGCCAAGGTGCCGATGCCCGGCGACAAGGCGACCTGGGACGAGTGGATGGCCGCGGCCGACAAGGTGGCCAAGGCGACCAAGATGCCGTTCGCGATGGCGATGGACCGCAGCGGCCACCGCTTCGCGCCGCTGGCCGTGGCCTACGGCGCCAAGATCTTCGACGCCAAGGGCGTGCCGGTGGTCGATGCCGGCTACCAGACCGCGCTGAAGAAGTTCGTCGACTGGAACAAGGACGGCCTGATGCCCAAGGAGGTCTGGGGCGGCATCGGCGGCTCGCAGTACCGCGACGCGTTCGAGGAGTTCGCCAACGGCCGCGTCGTGATGTACTACTCGGGCTCGTGGCAGGTCAAGCGCATGGACACGCAGGTCACCAAGGCCTTCGACTGGACCGTGGTGCCCGCGCCCTGCGGCCCCGCGGCCTGCACCGCGATGCCGGGCGGCGCCGCCTTCGTGGCCCTGAAGCGCACCAAGCAGCCGGCGCTGGCCGCCAAGTTCCTCGACTTCCTCAGCGAAGACGCGAACTACAAGGAGCTGATGGCCAAGACCGAGAACATCCCGGCCAGCCTGGCGGTGGCCAAGGCCGGCGTCACCTACAACGTCTCGCCGGTGGCCAAGGCCGCGCTCAACACCTTCGTCGCCGACGTGCCGAAGATCGCGCCGCCCAACTACGAGCTGCAGGGCTACCGCTTCAACCGCGCGGTGTTCCTGCCGACCGCGCAGCGCCTCGGCCAGGCGGTGGCCGGCGAGATGAGCGCCGACGACGCGCTCAAGCGCCTCGCCAGCGACATCGACGAGCAGGTCAAGGCGGCCAGCAAGTAAGGCCGGCACCACCGCGCCATCACCAGGAGCCACGGCATGCAGACCCATCGCCGCACGCCGTGGCTGTTCCTGGCGCCGAACCTCGCGATCTTCGGCCTCTTCACCTTCCTGCCGATCGCGATCAACTTCTACTACGCCTTCACCGGCGGCGTGCAGCTGTATCCGCAGGACCGGCCCTGGGTCGGGTTCGAGAACCTGGCCACGCTGCTCGACTGCGGCAACCACTTCGACCCCTCGACCTGCAAGCGGACCTGTTCTGGCGCGCGGTGTGGAACACCGCGCAGTACTCGCTGTTCCAGGTCACGCTGATGGTGCTGTTCAGCCTCATCACCGCGCTGGTGCTCAATCGCAAGATCATCGGCCGCGGCTTCTGGCGCGGCGTGTTTTTCTATCCGGTGCTGCTGTCGCCGGTGGTGGTGGCGCTGATCTGGAAGTGGATCCTGCAGCGCGAGGGCCTGCTCAACGGCGTGATCACCGCGGCCGGCGGCACGCCGACGCTGTGGCTGGCCGAGTCGGGCACCGCGTTCTTCTGGGTCGTCTTCGTCAGCATCTGGGCGCACATGGGCTTCTACACGCTGATCCTGCTGGCGGGCCTGCAGGCGATCCCGGCCGACCTGTACGAGGCCGCGCAAATGGACCGCGCGTCGCCCTGGCGCACGTTCAGGCGCATCACGCTGCCGCTGCTGATGCCCAACCTGCTGGTGGTGCTGGTGCTGGCGCGATCCGGGCGGTGCAGACCTTCGACGAGGTGTTCGTGCTGACCGGCGGCGGCCCGGGCTCGGCCACCACCTTCGTCGTGCAGTTCATCTACCAGACCGGCTTCCAGGAGCAGGTGCGGCTGTACGGCCTGGCGGCGGCAGGCTCGCTGCTGCTCGCGGTGGCCCTGATCGTGCTGACGCTGATCCAGTTGCGTGCGACGAAGGCCGGTGACGTCGGGGAGCGCCAGCGATGAGAGCGATGGCCTTTCTGACCCGCACGCGGGGCCGACACCGCCTGCACTGGACCGACTGGCTGACCTACGCCTACCTGGCGGTCGGCCTGTTCCTGATGTTCGGGCCGGTGCTGTGGCTCGTGATGTCGTCGTTCAAGACCGAGGCGGCGCTGGCTGAGTTTCCGCCGCGCCTGCTGCCCTACGGCCAGAAGGCGGTCGCGGTGCCGGGCGAGGACGGGCTGAAGCCGGTGTACCGCGTCAAGCTGCCCGACGGCAGCACGCGCGAGCTGGCCGAGTTGCGGCGCATCGGCCTGACGGCCACCATGTGGACCCGGCCAAGCCCGACGAGCCGATCCGCGTCAACATCGCCGACCGCGAGCCGGTGCGCGAGTTCAGGCTCGCGACCGAGAACTACACCGAGCTCGCCGGCAAGTTCGACTTCGGCCGCTACCTGTGGAACAGCGTGTTCATCACCGTGGTGGCGACGCTCATCACGCTGCTGTTCAACTCGATGGCGGCGTTCGCGCTGTCGAAGTACCAGTTCGCCGGCCGCACGGGCGTGTTCCTGCTGATCATCGCCACGCTGATGGTGCCGCCGACGATCGTGCTGGTGCCGAACTTCCTGGTCGTCTCCGAGCTCGGCCTGCTCAACAGCCTGTGGGGCGTGATCTGGCCGGCGGTGGCCACGCCCACCGGCGTGTTCCTGCTGCGCCAGTACATGCTGACGATCCCCGACGAGCTGCTCGACGCCGCGCGCATGGACCACGCGAGCGAGTGGCGCATCTACTGGCGCATCGTGCTGCCGCTGGCCGCGCCGGCGCTCGCGGTGCTGGCGATCTTCTCGGTGATGTGGCGCTGGAACGACTTCCTGTGGCCCTTGATCGTGCTGTCGAAGAACGAGCAGTTCACGCTGCAGCTGGCGCTCAATGCCTTCCAGGGCGACCTCGTCACGCAGTGGCACTACCTGCTGGCGATGACCGTGATCACGCTGCTGCCGATCACGCTCGTCTTCGCGTTCCTCCAGAAATACATCACCCAGGGCATCGCCTCGGCGGGAGTCAAGTAATGGGACCACCCCCGAAGCGGCTTCGCCGCTCCCCCTCGAGGGGGCACCGCCAGCGGCCCGGCAGAGCCGGATCCGCGGCGGTCGCTGGGCAAGAACTCACGGTGCGCGGCGTCTAGGATCGAAGACATGGCTTCACTACAGCTCAAGCAACTCGTCAAGTCTTTCGGCGACGTTCGCGTGATCCACGGCGTGGACCTGGAGGTTCGCAACGGCGAGTTCTGCGTTTTCGTCGGCCCCTCGGGCTGCGGCAAGACCACGCTGCTGCGCATCATCTGCGGCCTCGAAGACGCCACCAGCGGCGACATCCTGATCGACGGCCAACGCGTCAACCAACTGCGCGCGGCAGACCGCGAGCTGGCGATGGTGTTCCAGTCGTACGCGCTGTACCCGCACATGACGGTGCACCAGAACATGGCCTTCGGGCTGGAGAACATCGGCACCCCGAAGGCCGAGATCGAGCAGCGCGTCGGCGACGCGGCCAAGCTGCTGCGGCTGGACCAGCTGCTGCAACGCAAGCCGACACAGCTCTCGGGCGGCCAGCGCCAGCGCGTGGCGATCGGGCGCTCGATCGTGCGCGAGCCGAAGATCTTCCTCTTCGACGAGCCGCTGTCCAACCTCGACGCCGAGCTGCGCGTGTCGATGCGCGGCGAGATCGCCGCGCTGCACCGGCGGCTCGAGGCGACCATCATCTACGTCACCCACGACCAGGTCGAGGCGATGACGATGGCCGACAAGATCGTCGTGCTGCGCGCCGGGCGCATCGAGCAGGTCGGCGCGCCGCTCGAGCTGTACAACAAGCCGGCCAACCGCTTCGTCGCCGGCTTCATCGGCTCGCCGCAGATGAATTTCATGCCGGTGAGTGCCCAGGCCGACGGCAGCTTCGCACCACCCTTCGGCGGCGCGCTGCGCTTGCCCGGCGTGGCCGCGGCCAGCGGCAGCGCGCTGACACTCGGCGTGCGCCCCGAACACCTGTCGCTCGACAGCGCGCCCGGCGCGCTCGGGCTGCCGATCGTGGTGCAGCAGATCGAGCAGCTCGGCGGCCTGTCGCTGATCTACGGCCAGCTGCCGGGCGACGCCGGCCGCCTCACCGTGCAATGCGCCGGCCAGGTGGGCACTGCGGCTGGGCGAGACGGTCACCGCCTACGCCGCGCCCGAGGCCTGCCATGTTTTCGAAGCCGGCGAGTCTGGAAAGGCACTGAGATCATGACCCCGCTGCGCCGCGCCACCCTGCTGTCGCTCGCCGACGGCTGCATCGAACTCCAGCTCGAGCGCGGCTGGCGCGCGCGCGTGATGCTGGTCGACGGCCACACCGGCCGCATGACACTGCTGCCGCCCGACGGGTTGGCGCGAGCCGCGCACCTGGGCACTCGACCCGGCGGGCGCCTTCCCGCACGCCGGCCTGCGGCGCGACGCGCTGTTCGCGCCCGACCCGAGCGCCCGCGCCGAGCAGGCCGACGGCGAGTTGCGCCTCGCCGGCACGCACCTGCGCGCGCGCATTGCGCTCGAGCCCTTCGCCGTCACCTGGGAGCAGCGCGACGACCAGGGCGCGTGGCAGTGGTGCTGCGGCGACCGCGCCGAGAGCTACGCCTACGGCGTGTCCGAGCGCAGCGGCACGCTGATGGCACTGGCAGGCGCGCGACCCGGCGCAGGACCGCTACTTCGGCCTCGGCGACAAGACCGGCCCGCTCGACCTGCACGGCCGCCGCCTGCGCACGCGCGCGCTCGACGCGCTGGGCTACGACGCGAAGACCGGCGATCCGCTGTACAAGCATTGGCCCTTCTTCCTGAACCATCGTGCCGACACCGGCACGGCCTGCGGCATCTACTACGACACGCTGGCCGAGTGCAGTTTCGACTTCGGCGCCGAGCACGACAACTACCACGGCCGCTACCGCGCCACCGAGATCGCCGACGGCGACCTCGACGCCTATGTCTTCGCCGGGCCCTCGCTGCGCGAAGCGCTGGCGCGCTTCGTCGCGGCGATCGGCGGCACCGTGCTGCCGCCGCGCTGGTCGCTCGGCTACGCCAACACCGCGATGGGCCTGACCGACGCGCCGAATGCGCAGCAGTGCGTGCGCGACTTCCTCGGCAACGCCGAGCGCGACGGCTTCCCGCTGTCGAGCTTCCACTTCGGCTCGGGCTACACCAGCCGCGGCAAGCAGCGCTACGTCTTCACCTGGAACCACGACAAGTTTCCCGAGCCGCGCCAGCTGATGGCCGACTTCGCGAAAGCCGGCGTGCGCACGATCGCCAACCTCAAGCCCTGCCTGCTCGACGACCACCCGGCCTACGCCTCGCTCGCCGCCGAAGGTGCCTTCATCCGCGACGAGGCCGGGCCCTGCCTCGAACAGTTCTGGGACGGCTGGGGTGCGCACCTGGACTTCACCCGCGAAGGCGACCGCGACTGGTGGCAGCGCAATCTCCAGCAGCAGATCCTCGACGTCGGCATCGACGTCGGCTGGAACGACAACAACGAGTACGAGTTGTGGGGCGAGACGGCGCAGGCCGCCGGCTTCGGCGAGCCGCTGCCGATGCCGCGCTCCCGGCCGCTGCAGCCGCTGCTGATGACGCGCGCAACCTACGACCAGCAGGCCAGGCACCAGCCGGCCGAGCGCGTCTACACCGTCACGCGCGGCGGCCCGCCCGGGCTGCAGCGCTACGCGCAGACCTGGAGCGGCGACAACACCACGAGCTGGCACACGATGCGCTGGAACCAGCGCATGGCGCTGACGATGAGCCTGTCGGGGATGTTCAACACCGGCCACGACATCGGCGGCTTCGACGGCCCGGTGCCCGACGCCGAAATGCTGATCCGCTGGAGCCAGGCCTGCTGCCTGGTGCCGCGCATGATCATGAACAGCTGGAAGGCCGACGGCAGCGTCAACACGCCCTGGCTGCACCCCGAGGCCACGCCGACCATTCGCGCCGCGGTGGGGCTGCGCCTGAAGCTGATGCCCTACCTCTACACGCAGCTGTGGCGCGCCGCGCGCGAACACCTGCCGGTGCTGCGACCGACCTTCTTCGAGTTCGGCGCCGATCGCGAGACCTGGCACGACAACGACGAGATGATGGTCGGCCCCGACCTGCTCGTGGCCCCGGTGTTCGAGCCCGGCGCGCGCACGCGGCGTGTCTACCTGCCGCGTGCGCCGCAGGGCTGGTTCGACTGGTGGACCGGGTCGCACCATGCGGGCGGGCAGACCATCGAGGTGGCCGCCCCGCTGCACCGGCTGCCGCTGTTCGTGCGCGGCGGCGCAATCGTGCCCACCACCGACAGCCCGCACGACAAGGCGCGCACCGAGGAGCCGACGCGCGCGCTGCTCTGGTTTCCCGGGCAAGGACGGCACCGAGGAGGCGCTGCTCTACGAGGACGACGGCCTGCAGAACGCCGGCACGCCCGACCGGCAGGTGGTGCACCGCTTCGCCGCGCAGGCCCATGCCGCGCGGCTGGACCTGTCGATGACGAGCACGGGCACCTGGCCCTTGCCCTACCCGCAGATCCGCGTCGTGCTGCCGGCCGGCGAGACGCGCAAGCTCGCGCTGTCAGGCGCCGGCGGGGTGTCGCTGGTGGCGTGAAATGAATCCCCCCCGAAGCGGCTTCGCCGCTTCCCCCCAGGGGGGCGCCGCTGGCGGACCGGCAAAGCCGGATGCACGGCAGCCGCTGGGTTGCCTCGATTCATGCGTCGCGCGTCGCACGTGACGCTGTGGAGCCACTGATGTGGCGCTGGCTCGGTGATCCGGTTGCGACCGCGAGGCGGCGTGAGGATTTGTGGCGCCTGCTCGGGCCGCGGCCTGGGCGCGACGGCGGCGTGGCGGGCGAATGCATCGATCGCGCCGCGGGCGTCGAACGCTGGCGCCTGCACCTGAATCGCGAGCAACCGGTGCCGGCGCTGCTGCTGCGCCCGCACGACGCCACGCCGCGCGGTGTGGTGCTGTATTGCCACGCACATGGCCACCGCTTCGAGACCGGCAAGGACGAGCTGCTGATCGGCCGGCCAGCGCTGCAGTCGCCCCCCTATGGCGAGTTGCTCGCGGCGCACGGCTGGGCCGCGCTCGCGATCGACCACTGGGGCTTCGGCGAGCGCTGCGAGCCGAGCGAGCGCGCGCTGGTCAAGCGCCTGCTCTGGCAGGGGGCGACGTTGTGGGGCTGGCGCCTGCACGACACGCTGGCCGCGTTCGACTGGCTGCGCACGCAGCCCGGCCTCGAGCAGCTGCCGGTGGTGGCGCTCGGCCTGTCGATGGGCAGCACGATGGCGCTGTGGGCGGCGGCGCTGCAACCCGCCATCGCCGGCTGCGTCGAGCTGTGCGGTGCCGCCGAGTACCAGGCCCTGCTCGACAGCGGCGGCTTCGACGGTCACGGCGAGTATTTCTTCGTGCCCGGGCTGTTGCGCGAATTCACGCTGGCCGAGATCGCCGCGCTGATCGCGCCGCGCCCGCACCTCTCGCTCGCCGGCCGCGCCGATCCGCTGACGCCGCCGGCGGGTCTGGCTTCGCTCGACCGCGAGCTGCGCAAAGCCTATGCTGCGCTTGGCGCACCGAACGCATGGCAACAGGTCGTCGAAGACGGCGGCCATGCCGAGACGCCGACGATGCGAGCACAGGTGCTGGCCTGGCTCGATCGCATCGCCTGAATTCAACCCCGCAGGAGACCCACCATGACCCTTTGCCCGATTGCGATTGCCGTGGGCTGCAAGAAGTGCCCGGCGTTTTCGATCTGCCCGCTCAAAGGCGCGATCGGCGACCACAAGCCGGGCGATGCCGCGGCGGTGGGCAAGCCGGCGTCGACACCCGACGGGGCCAAGAAGAAGCCCTGACGGGCCGGCGATCGCCCACCGCTGCTGGAGGAGCGAGGAATGAAGACCGAGTTGTTCTACCTGGTGCTCGTTGCTGCGTTCACGGGCCTGCTGTGGGTGCCCTACATCCTCGACCGCATCGCCGTGCGCGGCATCGGCGACGCCGTCGGTTATCCGGAGAACCCGAAGCCGCAGTCGCCGTGGGCGCAGCGCCTGATGAAGGCCCACGCGAACGCGGTCGAGAACCTGGCGGTCTTCGCCGCGCTGGTGCTGGCGGCACACGCCATCGGCGTCAGCGGACGGCACGATCGCCGCGGCCAGTGCCGTCTATTTCTGGGCGCGCATCGTGCATGCCGTGGCCTACACGATGGCCGTGCCCTGGGTCAGAACGCTCGCCTTTGCCGTCGGCTTCTTTGCACAGGCGGCGATCGCCTGGCAACTGCTGACGGCTTGAGCCACCCGCGAAGCGCCGTGCCGCCATCGACGGCTGCCAGTGCCACTCGAACGGCGGGTTCTCCGCATGAACACCGACGATCTCTATGCCTGCTTTCGCCAGCTCGAGGCGGGGCTGCGCGAGCGCGGTCACGGCGTGCAGGCCGATGCATTGCGTGCGGCGCTCGACGGCGGCGCGACGGCATCGGAATGCCTGGGACGGGCGGGCCTGGTGCTGAAGCAGTTGCGTGCGGACGGCGCGATCGCGGCGGCCGCGCCGCTGCAGCCGCTGGTTGCCGCGTGCGTGCGCAGCATCCGCACCGCGTGGCCTCGCTACCGCTGAGCGGCGCCAATGCGGTGGCTGCTCGCGATCGCCAGCGCCCTGATCGGTGCGCTGTTCATCGCGGCCGCCGTTCGCGCGGTGTGCACGGGCGAGTTCCACGGGCCGCAGAAGATCGTCCACGGCACGCCGACGGGGATGGCAACGATCGCGCGGCGCGCGCGGCCGCTGGCCTTCTGGCTGTGTGTCGTCGCCTACCTGGCGTTCGGCGCGGGGGCGATCGCCGCGGCCTGGTTGATCGTGTAGGCCCGCGACGCTGCCGTTGTGACTCCGGCCGGGCCCTGGCCCTTAACTTCGCTGCGCGAAGTTAGCCTGCGCCGCAACCACTGACGGCTTTGCCGTCAGTGGTTGTCGCGCGGTACGAAGGCCCCGCGTGTGCCGCGCAGGAAATCGAGGTCCGCGCCCTCGTCGGCCTGCAGCACGTGGTCGGTGTAGAGCTTCCAGTAGCCTGAATCGAGCTTGGGCACCGGCGGTCGCCAAGCCGCGCGGCGGTGCGCGAGTTCGGCGTCGTCGACATGCAGATGCAGCTTGCGCGCGGCGACGTCGAGCGTGATCAGGTCGCCGTTCTTCACCAGCGCCAGTGGGCCGCCCGCGGCCGCTTCGGGCGCGGTGTGCAGCACCACGGTGCCGTAGGCCGTACCGCTCATGCGCGCGTCGCTGATGCGGACCATGTCGGTGATGCCCTTCTTCAGCACCTTCGGCGGCAGCGGCATGTTGCCGACCTCGGCCATGCCGGGGTAGCCCTTGGGGCCGCAGTTCTTCAGCACCAGTACGCAGGTCTCGTCGACGTCGAGCGCGTCGTCGTCGATGCGGGCGTGGAAATCCTCGATGTCCTCGAACACCACCGCGCGGCCGGTGTGCTGCATCAGCGCCGGCGTGGCGGCGCTGGGCTTGATGACCGCGCCGCGCGGCGCCAGGTTGCCCTTCAGCACCGCGATGCCGGCCTTGGCCTTGAACGGCGCGGCCAGCGGCTTGATGACATCGGTGTTCCAGTTCTGCGCGTCGGCGATGTTCTCGGCCACGGTCTTGCCGCTGGCGGTGACTATTGCCGTGTGCAGGTGCGCGGCGATCTCCTTCATCACCACCGGCAGGCCGCCGGCGTAGCAGAAGTCCTCCATCAGGTACTGGCCGCTGGGCTGCAGGTTCACCAGGCACGGCAACTCGCTGGCGAGGCGGTCGAAGTCCTCGATCGTCAGCTTCAGGCCCAGGCGCCCGGCGATGGCGATCAGGTGGATCACCGCGTTGGTGCTGCCGCCGATCGCGGCCAGCGTCTTGATCGCGTTCTCGAAGGCCTCGCGCGTCAGCACGGTCGACAGCTTCTGGTCTTCATGGACCATCTCGACGATGCGCCGGCCGGCGCTGCGCGCGATCACGTTGCGCCGGCCGTCGACCGCCGGATAGGCGGCATTGCCGGGCAGGCCGACGCCGAGCGCCTCGACCATCGAGGCCATCGTCGAGGCGGTGCCCATCGTCATGCAATGGCCGTGGCTGCGGTGCATGCAGCTTTCGGCCTCGAAGAACTCCGACAACTTCAAGGTGCCGGCGCGGACCTGCTCGCTCATGCTCCAGACACCCGTGCCCGAGCCGAGCTGCTGGTCGCGCCAGCGGCCGTTCAGCATCGGCCCGCCGGACACGCCGATGGTCGGCAGGTCGGCACTCGCCGCGCCCATCAGCAGCGACGGCGTGGTTTTGTCGCAGCCCATCAGCAACACGACGCCGTCGACCGGGTTGCCGCGGATGCTCTCCTCGACGTCCATGCTGGCCAGGTTGCGGTACAGCATCGCGGTCGGCCGCAGCAGCGTCTCGCCGAGCGACATGACCGGGAACTCGAGCGGGAAGCCGCCGGCTTCGTAGACGCCGATCTTGACCTGCTCGGCCAGCGTGCGGAAATGCGAGTTGCACGGCGTCAGCTCGGAAAAGGTATTGCAGATGCCGATCACCGGCCGGCCATCGAACTGGTCGTGCGGCACGCCCTTGCCCTTGACCCAGCTGCGGTAAGCGAAGCCGTCGCGGTCCTGGCGGCCGAACCATTGCTGGCTGCGCAGTTCGGCGGGGGTCTTTCTCTTCTTCGTCGTCATGCGCAGACCTTCAATGGATGTGCGAACCGCCGTTGACGTCGACCTCGCTGCCGGTGACGTAGCTCGACAGGTCGGAGGCGAGAAAGACCACGCAGCCGGCCACCTCGTGGGCATGGCCGGGGCGGCCCATCGGCACGCTCTGGAGGATCGCGTCGAGGCGCTCGGGCGTCATCTGGCCGCTCACGATGTCGGTGTCGATGAAGCTCGGGCAGACCGCATTGACGCGGATGTTGTCGGGCCCGAGCTCGCGCGCCGCGGCCTTGGTGTAGCCGAGGATCGCGGCCTTGGAGGCGGCGTAATGCGAGCCCCCGAAGACGCCGCCGCCGCGCTGCGCCGCCACGCTGCTCATGTTGACGATGCTGCCGGCCTGTTGCTTCCTCATCGTCGGCACCACCGCCTGCGTCATGTACAGCGTTCCGCGCATGTTGACGTCCATCACCAGCGAGTACATCTCGGGCGTGACCTCCATCAGCCGCTGCGGATTGGTGATGCCGGCGATGTTGACCAGCACATCGATGCGACCGAAGTGAGTGACGGCCAGCGCCGCCGCCGCCTCGCAATCGGCCTTGTCGGTGACGTTGCAGCGCGCGCCGAAGTGGCCGCGGCCCGGCAGCGTGCGCGCGGCGGCCTCGGCCGCTGCGGCATCGAGGTCGGTGATCAGCACGCGCGCGCCATGTTCGGCCAGCATCTTGGCACTGGCCAAGCCGAGGCCGTGCGGGCTCGCCGCGCCGGTGACGATTACCGACCTGCCCTCGAGGATTTGGCTCATTGCAGCCCCTTTCCGATGGCCGCCGCCAGGATCCACCAGCCGGCCGTGTGCGAACACGTCGCCAGGGTCATTGCTTCGGTCCCTTGCCGTTCAACGCGCGGTAGGCGCGGATCACCTGGCTGTCGTCGGCGGCGCCATGGCCGTGGCCCGACGCGGCCAGGAACATCTGCATCGCGGCGGCCGAGAGGGGCAGGCCGGCCTTGAGGGCACGGCCCTCGCCGAGCACGATGCCGAGGTCCTTGACGAAGATGTCGACCGCACTGGTGACGGCCGGGTCGTCCTGCAACATGCGCGGCCCGCGGTCGCCGAACATCCAGCTATTGCCGGCCGACACGCCGATGATCTCGAGCATCTTGGCCGGGTCCATGCCGGCGCGCTCGGCCAGGTGCAAGGCCTCGGCCGCGGCGGCGATGTGCACGCCGCACAGCAGCTGGTTCACCATCTTGGCGGCCGAGCCCAGGCCCGCGCTGGGGCCGCAGTCGAACACGCGAGCGGCCATCGCGTCGAGCGCCGGCCTGGCACGCGAGAACACCTCGGGGGCGCCGGAGACCATCAGCGTGAGCGTGCCGTCGGCCGCGCGCCTGGCACCGCCCGAGGCGGGGGCATCGAGCATCGCGAGGCCCATCGCCTCGAGCTCGCGTGCGGTGGCCTGCGCCATGGCCGGCGCCTGCGTGCAACCGAGCGCGACGATCGCACCGCGTGGCAGCGCGGCCGCGGCGCCGCCGTCGAACAGCACGGCGCGCGCCTGTTCGCCGGTCACGACCATCAGCCACAACAGCTCGGCGCCATGCGCCGCATCGGCGGCGCTGGCAGCAGCGCGGCCGCCGGCGCGCGCGAGCGCGGCGACTGCGTCGGCGCGCATGTCGAAGCCGGCCACCGCGTGCCCCGAGGCCGCCAGGCGGGCCGCCATCGGCGCGCCCATCGCGCCCAGGCCGATGAATCCGATCTTCATCGCAGGCCAGCGCCGGGGCGCTCCCAAGCGGCCTGCGCTCCCAAGGGCCACGAAGGGGCCCCTTCCGGGCCCAGGGGACGCGAGCGAAGCGAGTCAGGGGCCGTCATGTCATTCCTTGACCGACCCGGTCAGCCCCGAGACGTAGTACTCGACGAAGAACGAGTAGATGAAGGCCACCGGCAGCGAGCCGAGCAGAGCCCCGGCCATCAGCGCGCCCCAGTGGTAGACGTCGCCCTCGACCAGCTCGGTGACGACGCCGACCGGCACCGTCTTGATCTCGGACGACGAGATGAAGGTCAGCGCGTAGATGAACTCGTTCCACGACAGCGTGAAGGCGAAGATGCCGGCCGAGATCAGCCCCGGCACCGCCAGCGGCAGCACGATCTTGGTCAGGATCTGCCAGCGGTTGGCGCCGTCGATCAGCGCGCACTCCTCGAGCTCGTAGGGGATCGAGCGGAAGTAGCCCATCAGCAGCCAGGTGGAAAACGGGATCAGGAAGGTCGGGTAGGTGAGGATCAGCGCCCAGCGGGTGTCGAACAGGCCGAGCTGGTTGACGATGGCCGCCAGCGGGATGAACAGGATCGACGGCGGCACCAGGTAGGCCAGGAAGATCGACAGGCCGACCTGTTTGGCGCCCTGGAAGCGCAGCCGCTCGATCGCGTAGGCCGCGAACACCGAGCAGGCCAGCGAGACGAAGGTCGCCACCACCGAGACCAGCACCGTGTTCCACATCCACTCCGGGTAGGCGGTGGCGAACAGCAGCTTCTTGAAGTGGGCCAGCGTCGGCGCGATGACCCAGAACGGGTTGCCGTTGCGCGACAGCAACTCGTTGTCGGGCTTCACCGAGGTGATCGCCATCCAGTAGAACGGGAACAGCAGCACGAACAGGAAGACGATCAGCGGCAGGTAGATCGTCACGAACTTGCGCGACGGCGTATCGAGGTAGCTCATGCCGACGGCGTCGGTCGACGCCGAGCTCGCGCCGGCTCCGGTCGTGCTCATTTGTCGGCTCCCCCTTGCTGCCAGGCGCGCCGCTGCAGCCCGAAGTAGCTGAACATGATGGCGGCCAGCAGGAACGGCACCATCGCGATCGAGATCGCCGCGCCTTCGCCGAGCGCGCCGCCGGAGATGGCGCGCTGGAACGACAGCGTGGCCATCAGGTGCGTGGCGTTGAGCGGCCCGCCGCGGGTGATGACGTAGATCAGCTGGAAGTCGGTGAAGGTGAACAGCACCGAGAAGGTCATCACCACCGCGATGATCGGCGTCAGCAGCGGCAGCGTGACGTGGCGGAACTGCTGCCAACGCGTGGCGCCGTCGATCGCCGAGGCCTCGTAGTACGAGGGCGAGATCGTCTGCAGCCCGGCCAGCAGCGTGATCGCGACGAACGGGATGCCGCGCCAGATGTTGGCGGCGATCACCGACAGCCGCGCGTTCCACGGGTCGCCGAGGAAATCGATGTAGTTGTCGATCAGCCCCATCTTCACCAGCATCCAGCTGATGATCGAGAACTGCGCGTCGTAGATCCACCAGAACGCGATCGCCGACAGGGCCGTCGGCACGATGTACGGCAGCAGGATGACGGCGCGGAAGAAGGTCTTGAAGCGGATGTTGCGGTTGAGCAGCATCGCCAGCCAGAGGCCGAGCCCGAACTTGATGACGCTGGCGACGAAGGTGTAGAAGAGCGTGTTGAACAGCGCCAGCCGCGTGACGGCGTCGTCCCACAGGAACTGGTAGTTCTCGAGGCCGATCCACTCGCCCGCCCGCCCGACCTTGGTATCGGTGAAGCCGAGCCAGAAGCCCAGCCCGAGCGGGTAGGTCAGGAACAGCAGCAGCAGCACCGCCGCCGGCAGCATGAACAGCAGGCCGAGCGCGTTGCGGTTGTTCTGGAGTTTCTCGAGCATGGGCACGCTGAGTCAGCGACGGCCAAGCGATCGCCGCGGATCCGGCTCTGCCGGTCCGCTGGCGGTGCCCCCCCGGGGGGGAGCGCCGTAGGCGCTTCGGGGGGGGTCGTATTCAGACCTTGTAGTAACGCTCGGCGCGCTTCTGCGCGCGCTCGGCGGCTTCCTTCGGCGTCTTCGATCCGCTCGCCGCCTCGGCCACCATGTTGGCGACGATGAAGTCCGCCGCCGCGCCCGCCGACGCGTAGCCGAGCTTGCCGGCGTAGCCGCCCGGGCGCAGGTTCTTCACGCAGTCGCGGTACGGCGTGTGCTTCGGGTCCGAGGTCCAGATCGCGGCCTTCGCGTACTCGGCCAGCGGCGGGGCGATGTAGCCGCCGGCTGCCGTGAGCCAGGGGTCGAACTGCTCCTGCTCCATCATGAAGCGCAGGAACTCCTTGGCGGCCTGCGGGTACTTGGTGTACTTCATGATCATCTGGTTGAAGAACAGGTGCGATTCGGTCGGCACGCCCACCGGGCCGATCGGGTACTGCGCGTGGTGGACGTCTTCCTTCAGGTCCTTGACCTTCTGGTCGGTCGAGGTCTTGGTGGCGTAGTAGATCGAGATGCCGTTGTTGGTCAGGCTGATCTGGCCATCGAGGAAGGCCTTGTTGTTGTTCGGGTCCAGCCACGACAGCGTGCCCGGGACGAAGGTGGCGTACATCTCCTTGGCGTACTCGAGCGCCTTGATCGTCTCGGGGCTGTCGATCACGACCTTGTTGTTCTCGTCGACCAGCTTGCCGCCGTGCGACCAGATCAGCCAGTTGGTCCACAGGCCGTCGCCGGTGGCATTGCCCAGCGCAAAGCCGGCCGGCGTGCCCTTGGCCTGCAGCGCCTTGAGCAGTGCGAGGAAGCCGGTGGTGTCCTTCGGGAAGGTGTCGAAGCCGGCCGCCTTCACGTGGCTCTGGCGGTAGACCAGCATCGCGCCGGCGGCGCCCAGCGCGATGCCGATCCACTTCTTGCCGTCCGGGCGCAGGTAGGCCTCGCAGGCCGGGTACCAGCCGCCGTATTTCTTGCCCAGGTAGGTGGCCAGGTCGGTGACGTCGAGCAGCTTCTCGGGGTAGAGGTTGGCGTCGTCGTTGGTCGACAGGATGATGTCCGGGCCGGCGCCGGTGTTGGCCGCCACCGCGGCCTTCGGGCGCACGTCTTCCCAGCCTTCGTTGTCGACGCGCACCTCGATGCCGGTCTTCTCGGTGAACTTCTTGACGTTGACCATGTAGGCGTCGATGTCGCCCTGCACGAAGCGGCTCCAGCGCAGCACGCGCAGCTTGGCGCCCTTCTCGGGCTTGAGGCTCAGCGCCTGCGCGTGGACGGCCGGCGCCCAGATCGCGCCGGCGCCCAGCGCGGTGCTCGCGGCGACGCCGGCGGTGCCTTCCAGGAAGCGGCGGCGGTTGAAGTTGTCCATCAGTGATCTCCTTGCTTGTGGAAGGTGCTCGTTGTCGGCACCAGGGTGTGGAAAGGGTGGTGCTTCAGGCGGCCAGCGAGCGGCCGCTGGCGGCATCGAACAGGTGGGCGCGCAGACGGGTCGGGTTGCAGATGGATCGTGCTGCCGGGCTTGAAGCTGTGGCGCTCGCGGAAGACGACCGACAGCTCGGCGCCATGGTGGCGGCACGAGACGAAGGTGTCGGCGCCGGTCGGCTCGACCACCACCACCTCGGTCGGGATCGTGCCGCCCTGGGCTGCCCTCGACCAGCACGAGGTGCTCGGGCCGGGTGCCGAAGATCACCGGCTGCGCGTCGCTGCCGGTGGTGTTCGCCGGCGCGCCGACGCGCGTGCCATCGGCCAGCTCGACCTGCACCGCGCCGTTCGCGCGCCGCAGCGTGCCGGGCAGGAAGTTCATCGCCGGCGAGCCGATGAAGCCGGCGACGAACAGGTTGGCCGGCTGGTCGTACAGCTCCAGCGGGCTGCCGGTCTGCTCGATGCGGCCGTCCTTCATGACGACGATCTTGTCGCCCATCGTCATCGCTTCGATCTGGTCGTGCGTGACGTAGATCGAGGTCGTCTTCAGGCGCTGGTGCAGCTCCTTCAATTCGGTGCGCATCGCCACCCGCAGCTTGGCGTCGAGGTTGGACAGCGGCTCGTCGTACAGGAACACCTGCGGGTCGCGCACGATCGCGCGGCCCATCGCCACACGCTGGCGCTGGCCGCCGGAGAGCTGGCGCGGGTAGCGGTCGAGCAGGGCCGTCAGGCCGAGGATCTCGGCGGCGCGGGCCACCTTGGCCTCGGCGGCAGCTCTTCTCGAGCTTGGCCAGCATCAGCGAAAAGGCCATGTTCTGGCGCACCGTCATGTGCGGGTACAGCGCGTAGTTCTGGAACACCATCGCGATGTCGCGCTGCTTGGGCGGCACGTCGTTGACCACCTTGTCGGCGATGCGGATCTCGCCGCCGCTGATCTCCTCGAGCCCGGCGATCATGCGCAGCAGGGTGCTCTTGCCGCAGCCCGACGGGCCGACGAGCACGGTGAACGAGCCGTGCGCGATCTCGATATCCACGCCATGCAGGATTTCGACGTCGCCGAAGCGCTTGGTCGCTGTACGAATGCTGACGCTGGCCATCGAGGGAAATCTCCGGGTCTCTTTACGCGGTACCGTGCTTGGCAGGGCGCACTTCGCACTTGTATGATGACCTGATCACCATGTCAATCATCGTTTCAGCCCGGTTCGACCCGGAGGCGAAAGTGCGCACTGACAGTGTGCGCCTCGACGGCCGAGCGACTGTCGGACCGGCTCGCGGCGAAGATTGCGCGAGCGGATCGACAGCGGCGCGCTGCACGCCCGGCGACCGCCTGCCCACCGAGTTGCAGTTTGCCGCCGCGTACGGCGTGTCGCGCACGGTGGTGCGCGAGGCGGTGCACCAACTCAAGTCGCAGGGCCTGGTGCGTTCGCGCCAGGGTTCGGGCGTGTTCGTCACCGCGCCGCCGGCGCACCGCGCGCTGGCGTTCGACCCCAAATTGCTCGAGTCGATGGAAGCGGTGGTGCAGATGGTGGAACTGCGCCGCGTCGTCGAAGGCGAGATGGCGGCGCTCGCGGCGCAGCGCGCCACGCGAGCCCAGTTGGCCGCACTGCGGCGGACGCTGGCCGCGGTCGACGCGGCCACCGACAGCGGCGAACTCGGCGTCGAGGAAGACCTCGCCTTCCATCGCGCCATCGGCGAAGCCACCGGCAACCCGCAGTTCCTGCGCCTGCTGGCCGTGCTGGAGGACTACACGCGCGACGCGATGACGGTGGCCAAGGCCTACGAGTCGATGCGGGCCGACTTCATGGAGCAGGTGCGCAACGAGCATCGCGCGATCCTGGCCGCGATCGCGGCAGGCAACGAGAGCGCCGCACGGCGTGCCGCGATCAGGCACCACCACAACGGCGAGAAGCGCCTGGTCACCAGCGGTGTCATCCGGCCGTCGAAGGCCGCTCGTACACGCACATGAAGACAGCCCACGCTCGGCGTCATGGCGGACGACTTCACCGGCGCCACCGATGTCGCCGGCATGCTGGTGCAGGCCGGCATGGGCACGCTGCTCACCATCGGCGTGCCGGGGTTGGGAGACGACGCCGGCGCCGCGCTCGATGCCGACGCCGTGGTGGTGGCGCTGAAGTCGCGCACGGTCGCACGCCGCCGAAGCGGTGCGCGATGCGCTGGCCGCGCTCGAACGCCTGCGCGCCGCCGGTTGCCGCCGCTTCTATTTCAAGGTCTGCTCGACCTTCGACTCGACGCCGCGCGGCAACATCGGCCCGGTGGCCGAGGCCCTGATGGCGGCGCTCGGTGCCGACTTCGCGATCGCCTGCCCGGCCTTCCCCGAGAACGGCCGCAGCGTCTACCGCGGCCATCTGTTCGTCGGCGACCTGCTGCTGTCGGACTCGGGCATGCGCGACCACCCGCTGACGCCGATGACCGATGCCAACCTGGTGCGCTGGTTGCAGGCGCAGACGGCCTTGCGCGTCGGGCTGCTGCGCCACGACGCGGTGGCGGCCGGCGCCGACGCGGTGGCGTCGCGCATCGCCGCGTTGCGCGCCGACGGCGTGCGCATCGCGATCGCCGATGCCATCGACGACGCGGACTTGCGCACGCTGGGCGCGGCCTGTGCCGACCTGCCACTCGTGGTGGCCGGCTCGGGCCTGGCGCTCGGGCTGCCGGCGGCGTACGCCGCGCGCGGCTGGCTGCAACCCGACGCGCGCGCCGCGTCGCTGCCGCCGGTGGGTGGCCATGCCGCGGTGCTGTCCGGATCGTGCTCGACGGCCACCAATGCGCAGGTGCAGCATTGGCTGCGGGCCGGGCGGCCGGCATTTCGCATCGACGCGCCGCCGCTCGCCGCCGGTGCGCCACTGGCGGCACAGGCGCTGGCCTGGGCCGACAGCCGCCTGGCACACGGGCCGGTGCTCGTCTACGCCACGGCGGGCGCTGATGACGTGAAGGCGGTGCAGCAGCAACTCGGCGTCGAACGCGCCGGCGCACTGATCGAAGCCTGCCTGGCCACGGTCGCCGCCGGCCTGCACGATCGGGGCGTGCGCCGTCTGGTCGTCGCCGGCGGCGAAACCTCGGGTGCAGTGGTGCAGGCCCTGCAGGTGCAGCGGCTGCGCGTCGGCGCAGCGATCGACCCGGGCGTGCCGTGGACGCAGGCCGAAGGCCGGCCGCTGTTGCTGGCATTGAAGTCGGGCAATTTCGGCAGCGTCGACTTCTTCGCCAAGGCCTTGGCGATGGTGCAATGAGATGAGTCGCGAATCGCTGGGCGATGAACTCTGCCGCGTCGGCGCCTCACTGTTCGACCGCGGCTACGTGCATGCCACCGCGGGCAACCTCAGCGCGCGCGTCGAGGGCGGTTATCTGATCACGCCGACGGATGCCTGCCTCGGCTTCCTCGATCCGCGCCAGCTGGCCTTCGTCGACGAGACCGGCGTGCAACAAAGCGGTGAGCGTGCCAGCAAGACGCTCGCGCTGCACCGCGCGATCTACGCCGCCGACCCCGCCGCGCGCTGCGTGATCCACACCCACAGCACGCACCTGGTGGCATTGACGCTGGCGGGCGTGTGGCGCGAGGCCGATGTGCTGCCGCCGATCACGCCGTACTTCGTGATGAAGGTCGGCCATGTGCCGCTGCTGAAGTACCGCCGGCCGGGCCACCCCGACGTCGCGACGCAGGTCGCGGCGCTGATCGCCGCGGCGCGCAGCCGTGCGGCGCCGATCCGTGCGGTGCTGCTCGACCGCCTCGGCCCCGTCGTCTGGCACGAGACGCCGGCGGCGGCGATGGCGGTGCTCGAGGAGCTCGAGGAGACCGCGCGACTCTGGTTGATGACCCACCCGAAGCCGGCCCCGCTCGGCGAGGAACAACTGGCCGAACTGCGCGCGCAGTTCGGCGCCGTCTGGTAAGGAGGCTGCCGATGCCCCGCTTTGCCGCCAACCTGTCGATGCTCTACAACGAGCACGATTTCCTCGACCGCTTCGCCGCCGCGGCGGCCGACGGGTTCACGGCGGTCGAGTTCCTGTTTCCCTATGCCTACCCGGTGCAGGACCTGGCAGCGCGCCTGCATGACCACGGCCTGCAGCAGGTGCTGTTCAATGGTCCGCCCGGCGACTGGGACCGCGCCGAGCGCGGCATCGCCTGCCTGCCCGGCCGCGAGGAAGAATTCAAGCGCGGCATCGACCGTGCGTTGACGTACGCGGCCGCGCTGGCCTGCCCGCGCGTGCATGTGATGGCCGGGCTGGCACCCGCCGACGCCGACCGCAGCGCGCTGCGCGCGACCTACGTGGCCAACCTGGCCTGGGCTGCGGCGCGGGCCGCGCCGCAGGGCGTGGACGTGCTGATCGAGCCGATCAACACGCGCGATATCCCCGGCTTCTTCCTCAACCGGCAGGACCATGCGCACGAAGTTGTCGCCGAGGTCGGCGCGGCCAACCTGAAGGTGCAGATGGACCTGTACCACTGCCAGATCGTCGAGGGCGATCTGGCGAAGAAGCTCGAGAAGTACCTGCCAGGCGGCGCCGTCGGCCACCTGCAGATCGCCGGCGTGCCGGAGCGTCACGAGCCCGATGTCGGTGAGGTCAACTACCGCTACCTGTTCGACCTGATCGATCGCCTCGGCTACCGCGGCTGGATCGGCTGCGAGTACCGACCTCGCCTCCCGACACCCGGCGGCACCTCGGCCGGCCTCGGCTGGTTCCAACCCTACCGGACCCCCCAACCATGAAACTGCTGATCACCGGCGGTGCCGGCTTCGTCGGCGCGCGGCTCGCGCGCACGCTGCTCGCGAACGACAAGAAGGCGGGCACGCTGGCCGGCCAGCGCATCGACTCGCTGGTGCTGGCCGACCAGTTCGCGCCGCCGCCCGACCTGCTGGCCGACCCGCGCGTGGCCGCGCGCACCGGAGCGTTGCTCGACCAATGCGCGGGCCTGGGTGCCGAGCGCTTCGACGGTGTCTTCCACCTCGCGTCGGCGGTGTCGGGCGAATGCGAGCTCGATTTCGACCTCGGCATGCGCTCGAACCTCGACAGCACGCGTGCGCTGCTCGATGCGTTGCGCAAGGCCGGCAATGCGCCGCGTTTCGTGTTCTCCAGTTCGGTCGCGGTGTTCGGCCCCGACCCGGGCCGGCCGCTGCCCGACGTGGTGGCCGACGACACGCTGCCGACACCGCAAACCTCCTACGGCACGCAAAAGCTGATGTGCGAGCAGTTGATCGCCGACTGCACGCGCAAGGGCTTCATCGACGGCCGCGCGGCGCGCCTGATGACGGTGACGGTGCGGCCCGGCAAGCCCAACGCCGCGGCGTCGTCGTTCTTCAGCGGCATCATCCGCGAGCCGCTGGCCGGGCGTCGAGTCGATCTGCCCGGTCGACGACGAGCGTGTCGCACCCGGTGTCGTCGCCGGCGCGCACGGTCGACGGCCTGATCGCCGTCTACGAGGCCTCGCGCGACGCGCTCGGCGGGCGGCTGGCGCTGAACCTGCCGGCGTTGAACGTCACGGTGCGCGAGATGCTGGCCGCGCTCGAGGCCGTGGCCGGCCCCGCGGTGCGCGCGCATGTGCGCTTCGAGCGCGACGCGCGCATCGCCGGCATCGTCGCCAACTGGCCCAAGGGCGCGAGCGCCGCGCGCGCCGCGCGGCTCGGCCTCACGCCCGAAGCCTCGTTCGCCGACATCGTGCGCCAGTACATCGCCGATTGCCGCGCGCGCCCGGATGCAGCCACGACCTTGAAGGGACTTGCCTCGTGAACCAGATCGACCTGAAAGGCCGCGTCGCCGTCATCACCGGCGGCGCGCAGGGCATCGGCTACGCCACTGCCGAACGCATGCTGAACTCCGGCGCCAGCGTCGTGCTGTGGGACCATGGACGCTCCGTTGCTGGCGAGCGCCAAGGCCCAACTCGCCGCGCTCGGCCGCGTCGGCACGGCGACGGTCGAGCTGACCGACGAGGCCGCGGTCGCCGCGGCCACCGCGCAGGCACTCGCCGAATTCGGCCGCATCGACATCCTGGTCAACAACGCCGGCATCACCGGCGGCAACGGCACGACCTGGGAGCTCGCGCCCGAGATGTGGCGCCGCGTCGTCGAGGTCAACCTGATCGCGCCGTACCTGACCTGCCGCGCCGTGGTGCCGCAGATGCTGAAGCAAGGTTACGGCCGCATCGTCAATGTCGCCTCGGTGGCCGGCAAGGAAGGCAACCCCAACGCCTCGCACTACAGCGCCAGCAAGGCCGGCTTGATCGCGCTGACCAAGTCGCTGGGCAAGGAACTGGCGACCCAGGGCATCCTGGTCAATGCCGTCGCCCCGGCCGCGGCCAAGACGGCGATGTTCGACACCATGAAGCCGGAGTTCATCGACTTCATGCTGGGCAAGATCCCGATGGGCCGCTTCGTCGAGGTCGGCGAGATCGCCGCCGGCATCTGCTGGCTGGCCAGCGAAGACTGCTCGTTCACGACCGGCTCGGTGCTCGATCTGTCCGGCGGGCGCGCGACCTACTGACGCGCGGACCCGAGGCCCACGATGAGCCGGCCCCGCCAGCCCGGGCAGCGGCCCTTCGACGTCGTTCTCTATGGCGCCACCGGTTTCGTCGGCCGCCAGACGGCGCATTACTTCGCCGACCATGCGCAGGGTGTGCGCTGGGCCATTGCCGGCCGCTCGGCGCCGCGGCTCGAAGCCTTGCGTGCCGATCTCGGCGCGGCATCGCCGGCCATCGTCGTCGCCGACGCCGACGACGCCGCGGCGCTCGACACGCTGGCCGCGCAGACGCGCGTCGTGCTCAGCACGGCCGGGCCGTTCGCACGCTACGGCAGCGAACTGGTCGCCGCCTGCGTGCGCCAGGCCACGCATTACGTCGACATCACCGGCGAGACGCCGTGGGTGCGCCGCATGATCGACCGCCACCACGAGGACGCAGCGGCGCGTGGCATCCGCATCGTGCCGGGCTGCGGCTTCGATTCGGTGCCGTCGGACCTCGGGGCGTGGCTGGTCGCGCGCGCATTACAGCAACGGCACGGCGAGCGCTGTGCCGCGCGTGAAGGCCTGCTTCTCGATCCGCGGCGGGCTCAACGGTGGCACCGTGGCATCGTTGATCAACGCACTCGACCAGGGCGACGCGGCCGGCCTCGACGACCCGTTCCTGCTCAATCCGCCCGGCACCGCGCCGGCCGACGCCGCTGCCCACCGCGATCCCGCAGGGGCGCTGCACGATGCCGATTTCGACGCCTGGCTGGCGCCGTTCGTGATGGGGCCGATCAACACCCGCGTGGTACGCCGCAGTGCCGCGCTGGCGGCCGACGACGGCCCCTATGCGCCGGGCTTTCGCTACCAGGAATACCAGCGCGTCGGCCGCGGCCCCGCCGGCGCATGGGCCGCCGCCGCATTGAGCATCGGCATGGCCGCCGGCCGCACCGCGCTGGCGCTGGCGCCGCTGCGTCACACGGTGCAGCGGCTGGCGCCGGCGCCCGGCGAAGGACCGAGCGCACGCGCGATGGACAGCGGCTCGTTCCGCTGCGAGCTGATCGGCACCGGTGAGCGCGGCACGGTGTTGCATGGTCGCGTTGCCGGCCGCGGCGACCCGGGCAATCGGGCGACGACGGTCTTCGTCTGCGAGTCGGCCTTGGCACTGGCGCGGGAGGGTGGCCGGCTGCCGGGCGGCCCGCGCCTGGGCGGCGTGCTGACGCCGGCCAGCGCGCTCGGCGGCGTGCTCGCCGAGCGGTTGCGCGCTGCCGGGATGACGCTGGTGCCGCTCGACCCCTGAGCCAGCCGCGGACGCAGCCCGCTGCGCCGGGCCTCAGCGCTCGGTCACGCCGAGCTTGTCGAGCAGCCCGTTCAGCTCGTCGAGCGAGCCGAACGCGATCGCGATCTCACCCTGCTCGCCGCGCTTGGTCTTGCGTTGCACGCGGATCTCGACGGCCGCCGTCAGCTGATCGGCCAGCGCCTCTTCCAGGCGCACGATGTCGCGCGACTTCTCGTGCTTGACGCGCAACAGCGGCGCCTGGCGGCCGCCGTTGCCGGCCGCCTTGCGGGCGACGAGCTTCTCGGTTTCGCGCACCGAGAGCTTCTTCGCCGCGACCTGGTTGGCCGCGAGAATCTGCTCGGCGCCTTCGAGCGCGAGCAGCGCCCGCGCGTGGCCCATTTCCAGGTCGCCGGCCATCAGCATCTGCTGCACCGGGGCCGCCAGGTTCAACAGGCGCAGCAGGTTGCTGGCCGCGCTGCGCGAGCGGCCGATGGCCTGGGCCGCCTGTTCGTGGGTCAGGTTGAACTCGTCGATCAGCCGCTTCAGGCCCTGCGCCTCCTCG
Organism: uncultured beta proteobacterium; assembly: GCA_963840805.1. Lineage (GTDB taxonomy): Bacteria > Pseudomonadota > Gammaproteobacteria > Burkholderiales > Burkholderiaceae_C > CADEEN01. Next base: position 864,800 of record CAWJAJ010000017.1, read on the forward strand.
AGCGGGTTCAGGTCCTCGCGCTGCATGTTCTCGATCAGCGCCATCACCGCGGCGGCTTCGTCGGGCACGTCCTTCACCAGCACCGGCACCTCGTCCAGCCCGGCGAGGCTGGCCGCGCGCACGCGGCGCTCGCCGGCGATGACTTCGTAGCGTTCGCCGCCCACCGGGCGCACCAGCACCGGTTGCATCACGCCCTGGCTCTTGATGCTCTCGGCCAGCTCGTACAGCGAGCCTTCGTCCATGCGCGTGCGCGGCTGGTACTTGCCGGGCTGCAGCTGGGTGAGCTTGAGGGTGCTGGGCGCGCTGCCCGCAGCAGCGGGGGCCGCGTCGCTGACCTTGGGGCCGAGCAGCGCTTCGAGGCCCATGCCCAGGCCTTTGGGTTTCTTGGTCACCATGGGGCGCGATTGTCGGCGATCGGCCAGCGCGGTCCAGCGCTCAGCCGTTGGGCGGTCCGCATGCAGGACATGACGGCTCCGCTGCCGGCGCTGCGCCGCGCGCAGTGCAGCCAGCGTTCAGGGCGATGCCGGTGACGTGGCCAAGGCGTCGACCCAGGCGCGGCCCGTGGGCCAATCGCCGAGGCCCGACTCGCCGTTGATGTGGCCCGCGGCACCGATGCCGACCTGGCGCGCGCCCCACTCGCGCACCAGGCGGGCGCTGCGCTCGGGCGCGCTGTAGGGATCGTCGTCGCTGGTCACCGCGACGGCGGCAAAGGGCAGGCGCGCGCGCACGATCGGCCGCCACGAATGCAGGTTCGGCGGCATGTCGTCGCGCTCGGCATCGGGTGGCGCCACCAGCAGCGCGCCGCGCACGCGCGCGGTGTGGTGCGAATGCGCAGCCCACGCAGCCACCAGCTGACAGCCCAGGCTGTGCGCCACCAGTACGGCGGGCAGGTCGCTTTCGAGCAGCACCTCTTCCAGCCGCACCATCCAGTCGCCGCGCTTGGGCCACAGCCAGTCGCTTTGCGTCACGCGGCGGTCGCCGTACAGCCGCTCCCAGCGGCTTTGCCAATGCGCAGGGTCGGAATCGAGCCAGCCCGGGAGCAGCAGCACTCGCACACGGTCAGTCATCGGCCTTGCCTTATCCTTGATCCCCAGTCACGCCGGCATTTTGAGGCCCCATGAAAAAGCACACTCGCCTTCGTCGACGGCCAGGAAGGCACCACCGGGCTGCGCATCCACGAGTACCTGGCCGCGCGCAGCGACATCGAGGTGCTGAAGATCGACGCCGACAAGCGCAAGGACGCCGGCGAGCGTGCGCGCCTGCTCGAACGCCGCCGACGTGGCCTTCCTGTGCCTGCCCGACGCGGCGGCCCGCGAGGCGGTGGCGCTGGTCGACAACCCGCGCACCTGCATCATCGACGCCAGCACCGCGCACCGCGTCGCCCCCGGCTGGGCCTTCGGCATCCCCGAACTCGCGCCGGGCCAGCGCGACGCGCTGCGCAAGGCCAAACGCATCGCCAACCCGGGCTGCCACTCGACGGCCTTCATCGCGTTGCTGCGCCCGCTGGTCGATGCCGGCATCGTGGCGCGCGACCTGCCGGTCACGGCGACCTCGATCACCGGTTACTCGGGCGGCGGCAAGAAGATGATCGAGGAGTACAGATCATGGCCGCCGCCTTCGCGTCGGGGGCCGGCGGCAACCCGCAGCTCGAGTCGCCGCGCCCCTATGGCCTGAAGCTCAGCCACAAGCATGTGCCGGAAATGATGGCCTACAGCGGCCTCACGGTGAAGCCGGTGTTCATGCCCATCGTCGGCAACTTCTACAAGGGCCTGGCGGTCAGCGTGCCGCTGCACCTGTCGCAGCTGAAGCCCGGCACCGACGGCGCGGCGCTGCGTGCGCGCGTTCGAGAAGCACTACGAAGGCGAGCGCTTCATCCGCGTGATGCCGCTGTCGGACCCGGCCATCGCCGAGCCGAACTTCTTCGACGTGCAGGGCGCCAACGACACCAACCGCATCGACATCTTCGTCTTCGCCGACGACCGGCAGGCGATCCTGATCGCGCGCGAGGACAACCTCGGCAAGGGCGCCAGCGGCGCCGCGGTGCAGTGCATGAACCTGCACCTCGGTTGCGACGAGGGACTGGGGTTGTAGCGAACGGCACCTCGATCGACGCCCCGGACCCCGAGGGCATCGAGGCCCAGACGCACCAGGAGATGAACAACCTGCGGACCGTGCTCGCCGGCTGCGGCCTCGGCCTGGCCGATGTGCTGTCCACGCGCATCGACCTGACCCGCTTCGACGCGGACTACGCGGCGATGAACGCGGTCTACGCAAGCTACTTTCCCGCCGGCCGGCGGCCGGCGCGCACCTGCATCGGCGTCACCGCCCTGGCCAAAGGCGCGCGCGTGGAGATCGACATGGTGGCGCGGCGCCCGACGCCGTGACAACGCCTGGCGCGCCAGGGCCGAGCCGATTCAGCCCGGCGGCGCAGGCGCCCGGTAGTGGTACGCGTAGCCGTCGGCGAAGCCCAGGTGCCGGTAGACGCTGCGGGCGGCGTGGTTGTCGGCCTCGACCTGCAGGTAGGCGGCTGCGCGCGCCTTCGTCGCGGGCGCGAGCGAGCAGGCGTGCGCACAACTGCCGCGCCAGGCCCTGGCCGCGCACGGCTTCGGCGGTGAAGACGTCGTACAGGCCGACCAGCTCGCCCTCGCGCGCGAACTGGCCGCAGGCGAGCAGCGCGCCGTCGGCCTCGCGGCGGATCGCCAGCGCCTGGAACGGCACCGGCGAAAGTTCGAGCCGCTGCGCGTGGGCCTGGCGTTGCGCCAGCGGCGAGCCGCGCAATTGGCCGACGGCCTGCGCGAATGCGCTGTGGCCCATCGCCTGCCACACCAGGCCGCGCCGGCAGCGGCTCATCGGCCAGCGCCGTCGAGCGCCGGGCAGACCATCACGCGGGTGTCGTCGATGCGCGGCCAACCCGCGCGGCCGAGCTGCGTGTCGAGATCGTGCGGTTGGCTGAACGGCGTGATGCGCACCACCATCGGCAGCTGCGCTTCGGCGAATACCGCGCCGCGCGCAGCGCAAGTTTCTCGTCCAGCGGCAGGCGACCGGCCGCCAACGCATTGACGCAGCGTGCGCGCTTGGCCTTGCCGGGCGAGAAGCGCACCAGCCAGCCGTCGAGCCAGCGCTGCTGCGGCGGCGCGCTGGCGTTGAGGCCGGCATCTTCGATGCGCGACAGCAGCAGCCGGGTCGAAAGCCGGCGACGATGTGCCAGCGCCCCCGCTCATGCCAGCGTCTTGACGCGCTCGACCATCTCGCGCGCGAACTCGATGTAGGCCAGCGCGCCCTTGGACGACGGGTCGAACACCACGCCGGGCTGGCCGTAGCTCGGCGCTTCGGCCAGGCGCACGTTGCGCGGGATCACGGCCTTGAACACCTTGTCGCCGAAGTGCGCTTCGAGCTGCTCGCTGACCTGCTGCTGCAGCGTGATGCGCGGGTCGAACATCACGCGCAGCAGGCCGATGATCTGCAGCGTCGGGGTTCAGGTTGGCGTGCACCTGCTTGATGGTGTTGACCAGGTCGGACAGGCCTTCGAGCGCGAAGTACTCGCACTGCATCGGCACGATCACGCCATGCGCGCTGCACAGGCCGTTGAGCGTCAGCAGGCTCAGCGACGGCGGGCAGTCGATCAGCACGAAGTCGTAGTCGGCGTCGGTGCGTCGGCCAGCGCGTCGTGCAGGCGCTGGTTGCGCCGCTCCAGCGCCACCAGTTCGACCTCGGCGCCGGCCAGTTCGCGGTTGGCGCCGAGCACGTCGTAGCCGCCCTTGTCGCTGCGCTGCGCGCGCCTCGGCGAGGCTGGCCGATTCGAGCAGCACGTCGTAGACGCGTCAGTTCGAGCTTGCGCTTGTCGATGCCCGAGCCCATCGTGGCGTTGCCCTGCGGGTCGAGGTCGACCACCAGCACGCGCTGGCCGACCTGCGCCAGGCCGGCGGCGAGGTTGACGGTGGTGGTGGTCTTGCCGACGCCGCCTTTCTGGTTGGCGATGCAGAAGATGCGCGTCACGTGCGGTCATGTCATCGTCGTCAGTCGCGCACCAGCCGGATGCCGAAGCCGATCAGGAACACGCCCGCGCGACGCGCTCGAGCCAGCGCGCCGCCGTGCGGTGTGCGCGCACCTTGGCGGCCACCGCATCGGCGAAGGCGCACAGCGTGAGGCAGTACACCGCGGTGATGACGGCGATGGTCGCGGCCATCGCCGCGAAGGTCGGCAGGCCGCGGTGCGTGGCCGGGTCGATGAAGAGCGGGAAGAAGGCCATGTAGAAGACGATGGCCTTCGGGTTGAGCAGGGTGATGAAGAAGGCCTGGCGCGCGTAGTGGCGCGGCTCGATGCCGGATCGGCGAGGCGCTGCCGTCGCCGCGCGAGAGCAGCAGCTTGCAGCCCGATCCACGCCAGGTAGGCCGCGCCAGCGTACTGCACGGCCTTGAAGGCCAGCGGGTAGGCCGCCAGCAGCGCGGCGACACCGGCCACCGCCAGCCACAGCAGCACCTGGTCGCCGACGATCACGCCCAGCGTGGCCGCCGCACCGGCGCGAAAGCCGCCCTTGCGCGGTGGACGTGAGCAGCGCGAAGGTGCCCGGGCCGGGCAGCGCCAGGAAGAGCAGGATCGCGGCGCAGAAGGCGGCGAAGTCGGTGATGCCGAACATGGCAGGCTGGGCGTGTGGGGCGGGGCCGAGATTACAGGACATCGCTGGCCGGGACCGCGCGCCGCGGCTGAACGACAATCGCGCCCCATGAACCCAGAGCCCCCTACCGACGCAGGCAGCGCGGCGCCGCAAGAAGCGCCCGCCACGCCGGGCCCCGCGGCGCCGGCGCAGGCGGCGGCCGATGCAGCGCCCGCGATGCCTGGCGATGCTGCGAGCTTCGACGCGCCGGACACCGTGCCCGATCAGTTGCGCGAAATACCGCCGAACTTCGCCCGCCGGGAACTCGGCGAACTGCGCCGGAGCTGTCGCCCGCCGGGAACTTGGCGAACACGCCGGAGCTGTCGCCCGCCAGGAACTCCGGCGAACACGCCGGAGCTGTCGCCCGCCGCGTGTGGCGCGCGCCTGGCCGAACTGTTCCCCGCGCTGTTCGCCGCACCCGGTGCCCCCGGGCCGGCCAAGCCGATCAAGCTGCGCATCCACGCCGACATCCAGGCCCGTGCGCCAGGCATGTTCTCCAAGCGCATGCTGGGCATCTTCTTCAGCCGCTACACGACGAGCAACGCCTACCTGAAGGCGCTGACGCTCGCGCCGCACCGCTTCGACCTCGACGGCCAGCCCGCCGGCGAGATCAGCCGCCGAGCACCGCCGGCCGCCGCCGAAGAACTGGCGCGCCGCCATGCGCTGGCCGCCGAGCGGCGTGCGGCGCAGCGCCCGGCACCGCGCCGCGCAGCGCCGGCCGCCGAAGGCGAAGCACGCCCCGGCGCGAGACGCGAGGTACGGCCGGATCGACCGCCTGGCCCGCGACCGCAGATGCGGCCGGATGCGCGACGCGATCAGCGGCCGGGCCCGCGGCCGCCCGCAGCAGCCGGGCGACGGCGGGCAGCGGACCGAGCAAGCCACCGGCACACGGGCCTCGATCACCACCCGCGAGGACAGAACGGCCGCCGCGCCACGCCGAATCCGCGCCGCAGGCCACGCGGCCCCAGCACCTCGAGCGAGCGCCGCAGAGGCAGGGCGCGCAGGCACCCGCCACGCTGCCCGTCGATCCGGCGCAGCGCGAACGCGCGCTGTTGCTGCGCAGCTTCGAGTCCAGCCCGCTCAGCAAGGCCAACTTCTGCGCCCTCAAGGGCATCACCGAAGCCGCGCTCGACGCCGCGTTGTCGCAAGCGCAGGCCGAGCGCGGGGCGCCGCCGAATGCGGCGGCGCAGCGGGCGGGTAGCGGGCGTTAGGCGGACGGCCACCTGCGGATGGGTCGTCAGGCAGAAGCGGCTGCCGCTGTCACGGGCCTGATGCGCGAGGGGTCCGGCACGCAGCCTGTGTCCATCACCGACGCGGACGCGCCGTGCTGCCAGCCTTGGGCCGCGAAGAACGGCTTCCTGGTCGCAGCTTTGCGCGAGCCAGATTGGCGGTGATGAGTGCCGCGGTCAACGTGACGAGCCAGGAGAAGTACACCCACAACAAGAAGACAGGGAATGCCGCGAACGCTCCGTACACGGCCTTGTAGGTCGGGACCTTGAGCACGTAGGCCGCGAAGCCGCGCTTGCCCAACTCGAAGGCGATGCTGGCGAGAATGCCGCCCGCGATGGCATCGCGTCGCCGCACCCTGGTATTGGGCACGAAGTAGTACATGGCCGCCAGTGCCACGGCACTGAGCAGCACAGGGCCCAGCGTCAACGCGAACTTGACCCACGGCGGTACGGTTCCGATCAAGCCCATCGACGCGCTCAGCACATACGAGGTCGCCCACAGGCTGGCGCCGAGGACGGGCGGTCCGATGGTCAACATCAACAGGTACAAACCGACCCGCTTGAAGAGCGGACGCCCGGTCTTCACGCCCCAGATCCGGTTCAGCGCATTTTCAACGGTGAGCAGCATGGCCATCGCCGTCGCCAGCACGAACAGCGAACCCAGCAAGGTCAGGCCGTTCGCGTTCTCGGCAAACTGACTCAGGTACTTCAGGACCGTGCGCGAGATGTCTGCCGGAAGCATGCTCTTCAACAGGTGCTCTTCGATCGCCTTCTCGAATTGCCTGAAGATCGGAAATCGCGTGAACAGCGCAAAGCTCATCGCCAGCAAGGGCGCGATGGACAGCAGGGTCGTGAAAGTCAGGCTGCCGGCGACCTGGGCCAGGCGTTCTTCCCTGGCGCGGCGGAGGATGAGTCGGGTCAGGCTGAACATGCGTCATTCAGGATGGGGTCAATGAAAGTCACGCGAGTTGGTGGCCAATCCGCCCAGCCATGGTGTCATGTCGACCAGCCGCCGCGCGATCAAATGCGTGCTGCCGTCCTTGGCCTGCCACTGCCCCGCCACCGCCAGCAGGCGCGAGCGCAGCAGCGCCGTGCGCTGGCGTTCGCGGATATGGCGCCAGACGATGACGTTGACGCTGCCGGTCTCGTCTTCCAGGGTGACGAAGATGACGCCCTTGGCAGTTTCGGGTTGCTGGCGCATCGTGACGATGCCGCAGGCCCAGGCGCTCGCACCGTCTTTCAGTGACGCGAGCTGCTCGGCGCTGCGCCAGCCGCGCTGCGCGAGGCGGTTTCTCAAAAGTGCGATCGGATGGCGGCGCAGCGTCAGTCCGGTGGCGGCGTAGTCGAGCGTGATGGCCTCGCCTTCGGGGGCTTCGAACAGGTCGGGTTGTTCGGCAGCGCGCTCGATGATCGGTGCGTTGGCGAGCAACGTGGTGGTGTCGATACGTTCCTGGCCGGCGGCCGTCCACAGTTGGCGGCGCCGGTGGCCGGCCAGCGAGGCCAAGGCATCGGCCTGCGCCAGCGATTGCAGATCGCGTGCGTCGAGCTCGGCGCGGCGCGCGAGGTCGTCGACGCTGGCGAATCCTTGCACGCGCCGCGCTTGCGCGAGGCGCTCGGCAGCGGCCTGCGACAGCGTGCTCACCAGGCGCAAGCCCAGGCGCACCGCCGGGTGCGCGCCGCCCTCGGCCCTTCTTTCGAGCGTGCAATCCCAATCGCTCGCGCTGACATCGACCGGCCGCACCTCGACGCCATGCCGCTTGGCGTCCTGCACCAGTTGCGACGGTGCATAAAAACCCATCGGCTGCGAGTTGAGCAGCGCGGCCAGAAAGATCGCCGGCTCGTGGCACTTCATCCACAGGCTGACGTAGGCCAGCAGCGCGAAGCTGTAGGCATGGCTTTCGGGGAAGCCGTATTCGCCGAAGCCGCAGATCTGCTTGAAGATCGCATCGGCGAAGGCGGCGTCGTAGCCCTTCTTCGCCATGCCCTGCTTGATGCGCGATTCGAACTGGTCGACATGGCCGTCGCGCCGCCACGCCGCCATCGCGCGGCGCAGGCCGTCGGCCTCGCCGGGCGTGAAGTCGGCGGCGATGACGCAGATCTGCATCACCTGCTCCTGGAAGATCGGCACGCCCAGCGTGCGGCCGAGCGCGGCGTCGAGCGCCGGGTAGCGCGAGGGCTCCTGGCGGCCGGCCGCGGCCTCGTCGCGGCGCTTCAGGTACGGGTGCACCATGCCGCCCTGGATCGGGCCGGGGCGCACGATCGCGACCTCGATCACCAGGTCGTACAGCGTGCGCGGCTTCAGCCGCGGCAGCATGCTCATCTGCGCGCGGCTTTCGATCTGGAACACGCCGACGGTGTCGGCGCGGCAGGCCATCTCGAACGACGCGGCGTCGTCCTGCGGGATGTCCTGCATCTGCCAGCGCCGGCCGTGCCAGACGGTCATCAGGTCGAGCGCGCGGCGGATGCACGTGAGCATGCCGAGCGCGAGCACGTCGACCTTCAGCAGGCCGAGCGATTCGAGGTCGTCCTTGTCCCACTGGATCACGCGGCGCTTGTCCATCGCCGCGTTCTCGATCGGCACCAGCCGCGACAGCTTGCCCGCGGCGATGACGAAGCCGCCGCTGTGCTGCGACAGGTGGCGCGGAAAGCCCTTGACGGTGGCGATCAGCTCCATCCAGCGCCGGGTGATCGGCGCACTCGGCATCGATGCCGGCCTCGGCCAGGCCGAGTGCGAGGCGGTTGGCATCGTCGAACCAGTGCACCGAGCGCGCCAGCGCGTCGATCTGCGGCTCGTCGAGGCCGAGCGCCTTGCCGGTGTCGCGCACCGCGCCGCGCGTGCGGTAGGTGCTGAGCGCGGCGGCCAGCGCGGTGCGCTCGGTGCCGTACTTGGCGTAGATGTACTGGATGACTTCCTCGCGCCGCTCGTGCTCGAAATCGACGTCGATGTCGGGCGGCTCGTTGCGCTCGCGCGAGATGAAGCGCTCGAACAGCAGCGTGGTGTGCATCGGGTTGACTTCGGTGATGCCCAGGCAGTAGCAGACCGCCGAATTGGCCGCCGAGCCGCGGCCCTGGCACAGGATGTTCTGCGAGCGTGCAAAGCGCACGATGTCGTGCACGGTGAGGAAGAAGGCTTCGTAGCGCAGCGCTTCGATCAGCCCCATTTCCTTTTCGATCTGTGCCTGCACGCTGGCCGGCAAGCCTTGCGGGAAGCGCTCGCGCGCGCCGATGTCGGTGAGCGCGCGCAGGTGCGCGATCGGCGTCAGGCCCTCGGGCACCAGTTCGGCCGGGTATTCGTAGCGCAGTTCGCCGAGCGAGAACGCACAGCTCTCGGCGATGCGCACACTGGCCTGCAGCCACGCCGGGCGGTACAGCTGCGCCAGCCGCAGCCGCGAGCGCAGGTGCTGCTCGGCGTTGCGCGCGAGGGCAAAGCCGCAGTCGGCCAGCGGCGTCTTCAAACGCACGGCAGTCAGCGTGTCCTGCACCGGCTTGCGCGAGCGCAGGTGCATCAGCACATCGCCCGCGGCCACCAGCGGCAGGCCGGTGTGGCCGGCCACGGCATCCAGCCGCTCGACCAGCAGCGAGTCGTCGGCATACAGCAGCAGCTCGACGGCGATCGCCGCGCGCTCGGCGAAGGTGGCCTGCAGCCATCGCGCCTGCGCCAGCAAGACCTCGGGCGGGTCTTCGCGGCGCGGGATCAGCAGCGCGTGGCAGCCGGGTGCGCCGCGCAAATGCGGCGGCCCGCTGTCGAGATCGCGCACCGTCAGCCGGTACTGCCCCTTCGCGCAGCGCAGGCGCGCCAGCGTGATCAGCTCGCACAAGTCGCCATAGCCCTCGCGGTGGCGCGCGATCAGCACCAGGCGACAGGCGGGCGTGCTCCCCTCGCCCTGCACCTCGAACACGCTGCCGATCAGCAGCCTGGATCGTGCTGCCCGCTTCAGCCTGTCGCTTGGCCTCCTCATGCGCGCGCACCACGCCGGCGACCGAGCATTCGTCGGTGATCGCGATCGCCGCATAGCCGAGCTGCGCCGCACGCGCGACGAGTTCTTCAGGATGCGAAGCGCCCGTGAGGAAGCTGAAGTTCGATCGGCAATGCAGTTCGGCATAGGCCGGCAGGCGATCGAGCAACGGCATCGGGGGCGAGGTTGGCAATGAGGCGAGCGGCGGCTGCGGGCGCGGCGCTTTGGGGTGCGTGGCTTGGGGCATGGCTCATCTGCCCGTTCGCTTTTTTCTGCGCAGGCAGGACCGGGGCCCTGCAGCACCAGGGTGGCATTCCACTCTTGGAAGGCCTCACGGTTCGTTGCGAGGCTGTGCGGGCAGCTGCTGGGGCGCCTATGAGCCGCCAGAAGCGCAGGGTGTCGGGTCGGGCCGCTCGCGGCCAGTCCGCACTGTCTGAGGCCCTGTACTCAGGGCCGAGTTTGCGGACTTGCCCCGATAGCCGAGCATCGCAGGGGAGCCGGAGCGAGCGTAGGCCGGCTCATCGAAGCCCCGGCGGCTGCCCGCCCGCAGCCTTGCCCGCGCCAAGGCCGGAACGCTACCCATTTCAGCCGAACAACCCATGTAAATACCACTGCGCCACGCCCCCTCGCCGCTCGCGAAAGACCCAGCGCAGCCGGTGGTCGCGCCCTTCGGCGACGTGGTAATCGCGGCTGACCAGTTCGCCGTCGAACCAACCGGCTTCGATGCGTTCGGCGCGGCTGCGCAGCGTGAGCGGACCGCCATGCAACGGGCGGCCGCCTTGTTCCTGCAGGCGCAGCGGCTCGGGCAGCAACCAGGCGGGGCGCGGTGGTGCGGGCGATGGCAGCCCGATCGAATCTGCGCCAGGTGCCGCCGCACTCGCCGGCGCCGCCGCCATCGCGCGCTCGGGCCGGTGATCGGCCTGCAGCCGCAAGCGTTGCACACGCTCGGGCCCCAGGCGCGCACCGAGGCGGTCGACCAGTGCGCGAATGTCGTCGTCACCGGCGCGCTGCGCGTCGCGCCAGAGCGCGGCCTCGCGGCCGGCGTGACCCACCGCTTCTTCCAGGCGCAGCGTCAGCGCATACACCGGCGCCGGCAACGCGGTGCGCTGCAGGCGCTCGCGCAGCAGCAACCCGATCTGCTTGGCGTCGCGCGACGGCTCGCCCAGGCCGATGCGCACCACCGTGTCGGGCAGGGCTTGGCGCCGGCTGGTTTCGTGACGCAGATGCAGCGCGACGCGCGACGCGGCGAGCCACTGCTGCGCCAGCCAGCCCGCGAGTGGCTGCACCAGCCGCTCGGCGGCAAAGACCAGCATCGCCGCATCGTCGGCGCGGTGCAGCAGTTCGAGGCCGAGCTCGAAACCGGGCGGCGGCGCAAACCAGGCGCGTGGGTCGGGGGCCTCGCCATAGGCTTGGGCCAATCGCTCGAGCAACTCGCCGCCGCCTCGGCGCTGCAGTCCGGTGCGTGGCAGTGCTCGCACCTCGGCCAGCGTGCGGCAACCGACGCCCTGCAGCAACTCGGCCGTGCGCACCGGCAACTGCCAAGTGGCCAGCACCGCAACCAGCGGCAGGGCATCGAGGCGTTCACGGGTGTGGCGATGCCAGGCCGCGACGGCGTCGGCGGCGTGATCGTCCGCCGCGCCGGCGGCGTGGCCGCGCCGCAGCGACCGGCCGGGTGGCGCCACCCGGGCCAGCAACGAGGCCGCTGCGGCCGTGGGTGCCGCCGCGATCTGCGCTTCCTGCGCCCCGCTGGCCCGCACGCTGGCCCGCACCGCGCGCGCCAGCGCCCGTGCGCCGCCGAACAGGCGCAGCGAGGCCGCCACCTCGAGCAATACGCCGTCGGGCTCGATCACCACGGCGGGCGTGTAGCGCGCCAATGCCAGCGCCAGCCGTTCGACGAATGCCCCCTCTCGCGCCCGATCGCGCAGCAGCACCTGCAAGCCCGGCAGCAACGACGCCGCGCTGGCCGCGCTCATGCCCGGCTGCACACCGGCCGCGGCCGCGACGCGGCAAGCCTGCAGCACGCGCCGCTGCTCGACCACGCAGCGCGCCGGCTCACTGCTTGGCGCGGCCGGCAGCGCGGCAAGCAAGGCCTCAAGCGGCAACGCGTTCAGGTGCAGCGCGAACCACAACATCGCCAGACTCCAATGACCCGATCGCAGGCCCCGCCGCCGCTTGCCGCGGCGCGCGGCGGGCCGATCCCGACAAGCCGGCCACCGGCAGCGTGAGCACGATCGGTGTGGCCATCGCCGGGCCGCGGCGCTTGAACGCCAGCACGGCCAGTTCTCCGCGCGCCAACGGCTCCAGGGTCAAGCGCAGCGGCGCCGGCGAGGCCTGCATCCGCACCGAGGCCGGACGCAGCGCGAACAGCGGGCAGGCACCCTCCTGCGCGGCCAAGTGCAGGCGGCGCAACGCGGTGGCCAGCGCCGCCGCCGGTAAGCGGGCTTCCCCTTGCCACCACAGCACCGCTGCGCACGCCCCGGAGCGCAGCCCCTGCTCGGCCGCCCAGGCCGCGTCGGCCAGCGAGCCCGGCGTGACGACCAGCTGATGCCCGGGCACCAGGCCGAGTGCCTGCAGCGCCGGCGCGTAGGGCATGCAGGGTGGCGCGATCCACAGCACGGTGCCGGCGGAGATTGGCGCTGCCAGGGCCGGCGCGAGCAGGCGCAACTCGGCGCTGCCCGGTGCGGCCAGCAGCAACTCGGTCAGCCCGGCGGCTGGCCAGCCGCCGCCGGACAGCTCGGCATCGAGTGCGGCGAAGCCGGTCGGCCGCACGGCCGACGCCGGGGTCGGCGCAGCCTGGGCCAGACGATCGGCCAGCCAAAGTGCCGGGCGGTCGGCCGCGGGCAGGCCGGCAAGGACCTGTGCGGCACGAACAGGGAAAAGAGGGGCAACACTCTGCATCGCGGGCCGGGCAAGGTTCGGGCAATGACAACTGTATGTTTATACAGCTATTGGACCCGCTCGTGCCAGTACCTCGCCTGCAGAGAAGCGCCTCGCGCCGGCCGGCCGACGCAGCCTGCACGCGTTGCGCGAGCCGGTCAGCGCACGCCGTGCGGATGCGTCTGCACTCGCGCCAGGTCGAAGCCCAGTGCTTGCAGCTTGGCTCGGACGGCCACCTCGTCTTCCGGTGTGAGCGCCGGCTGTCGCGACAGGACCCACAGATACTTGCGCGAGGCTTCGCTGACGATGGCATAGCGGCCATCGGGGGCGCGGTCGACCACCCAGTAGTCCCCCCAGCCGATGCCTGTCCAGCGCAGCCATCGTGGCAGGAAGCTGACTTCGAGGCGCGCTGGCATCAACCGGCCGCCCTCGATCCGCGCTGCCCCGCTGGGGGGCCGCGCCACACCAAGCACGCTGTCGAGGCTGCCGTCGGCCAATTTGCAGCGGTTGAGGACCTCGACGGTGCCATCGCCACGGTCGCGATAGGTGGCCGCTGTATCGGACACGCATTGCTTCTGGAAGCGGTTGGGGTTCCAGGCCACTTGGTACCAGGTGCCCATGTAGGCCGCGACATCGAGGCTCGCCAGCGCTTGCAGTGGCGGCGGAGCCGATTGGGCTTGTGCGGAAGCGGCAGAGAGCATGCAGGTCAGGACGAGGGGCGTGATTCGGGTCATCGGAGGCGCATCCATATAAGGCAACGTTCGGCACCCAGTCCGGGCACCGCCAGTGGTTCCACGTGGAACACATCGATGTCGGCCGGCAAGGCGGCCATTTCATCGTCGGGCCGGCGGCCCTTCATTGCCATCCACAGCCCGCCCGGCGCCAGCAGCGGTCGCGTCAGACGAACGAAGTCGGGCAAGGCCGCGAAGGCTCGCGCGGTGATGACATCGAACGGCGGCACGGCAAGCGCCTCGACGCGGCCATGCAGCGCGTGCAGGTTCGGCAAGGCCAGCTCGCCGGCGACTTGGCGCACGAAAGCCGCCTTCTTGCCAACCGTGTCGACACAACTCACGTCCCACGCGGGCTCGACCCGCGCCAGCACGACGCCGGGCAGCCCGCCGCCACTGCCAACATCGAGGACGCGCAACGGCCCGCTGCCGGCCTGCCGCCGCAATGGGCCGACCACGGCCAGGCAGTCGGCGAGGTGCTGGATGCGCATCTGTGCCGCATCGCGCACCGCCGTCAGGTTGTACGCGGCATTCCACTTGCGCAGCAACGCGAGGTAGGCCATCAGGCCGTCGAGTACATCGGCCGGCAGGGCCAAGCCGAGCGCCTCGGCATCGTGCCTCAGGGCTTCGCGTTCGGCGTCATGCTCGGCCAACGTGGCCACGGCGGGCAAGCGACTCACGCAGCAGCGTCGCTAGCCGGCGACTCATTGGCCGCGAACCCCTTGAAGCGGCCCTTCCTCAGGTGCACCAGCAGCAGCGAGATCGCCGCCGGCGTCACGCCGGCGATGCGCGAGGCCTGTCCCAAAGTCTGTGGCCGGTGGCGGCTGAGCTTCTGGCGCACTTCGTGGCTCAGCGCAGTGACCTGCGCATAGTCGAGTTCGGCCGGCAACGTCAGGCCTTCGAAGTGCACGGCGCGCTCAACTTCCTCGAGTTGCTTGTCGATGTAGCCGGCGTACTTGATCGTGACCTCGAGCTGCTCGATCACTGCGCCCGCCAGCGGTGCGCCCAGTTCGGCAACCAGTGTTTCACGTGAAACCACCGGCGCGTCCGGGCGAGCAATCGATACGATTTCAGCGACCTCGTCGAACCCGAGGCCCGGCCGGCGCAGCAGGTCGGCCAAGCTGTGCTCGTGCTGCAACGCTTTGCCGAGCAGGCGCTCGGCGTCGGCGGCCGGGAGGATGGCCGGGTGGACCCACGTCGACTTCAGCCGCTCGGTTTCACGTGAAACAGCATCGCGCTTGCGGTTGAAGGCCGCCCAGCGGGCGTCATCGACCAGGCCCAGCCTTCGGCCCATTTCGGTAAGCCGGGCGTCGGCATTGTCCTCGCGCAGTTGCAGGCGGTATTCGGCGCGGCTGGTGAACATGCGGTAGGGCTCGGTCACGCCCTGCGTCACCAAGTCATCCACCAGCACGCCGAGGTAGGCCTGATCGCGCCGCGGCAGCCACGGCGCCTCGCCCTTGCACCTGAAGTGCGGCATTGACGCCGGCGAACAGACCCTGCGCCGCCGCTTCCTCGTACCCTGTTGTGCCGTTGATCTGGCCGGCGAAGAACAGGCCGCGGATCGCGCGCGTCTCGAAGCTCGATGTCAAACCTCGCGGGTCGAAGTAGTCGTACTCGATGGCATAACCGGGGCGCAGGATGTGTGCCTTCTCCATCCCCAACATCGACTGCACTGCGGCGATCTGGATCTCGAACGGCAGCGAGGTCGAGATGCCGTTCGGGTAGACCTCGTGCGTGGTCAGCCCTTCCGGCTCGAGGAAGATCTGGTGGCTGCCCTTGTCTGCGAAGCGGTTGATCTTGTCTTCGATGCTCGGGCAGTAGCGCGGCCCGACCCCTTCGATCACGCCGGTGAACATCGGGCTGCGATCGAAGCCGCTGCGGATGATTTCGTGCGTGCGCTCATTGGTATGGGTGATCCAGCACGGCACCTGGCGTGGGTGCATCGCAGCGTCGCCGATGAAGCTGAACACCGGCACCGGATCCGCGTCGCCCGGCTGCTCGGCGAGCCGGGAGAAGTCGATCGTGCGGCCGTCGATGCGCGGCGGCGTGCCGGTTTTCAGCCGCCCCTGCGGCAGCTTCAACTCCTTCAGTCGCGCCGAGAGGGTCAGCGCAGGCGGATCGCCTGCCCGGCCGGCGCTGTAGTTCTGCAGCCCGACATGGATCCGGCCATCGAGAAAGGTGCCTGCGGTCAGGACCACGGTCTTTCCCGAAAAGCGAATGCCCACTTGCGTGATTGCGCCAACAACACGGTCGCCTTCGAGCATCAGATCATCTACGGCTTGCTGGAACAGCCACAGATTCGCCTGGTTCTCCAAACGACGCCGGATCGCGGCCTTGTAGAGCACGCGATCGGCCTGCACGCGCGTCGCACGCACGGCCGGTCCTTTGCTCGAGTTCAGGATGCGAAACTGGATGCCGGCTTCGTCGGTGGCCAGCGCCATCGCGCCGCCGAGCGCGTCGACTTCCTTGACCAGGTGGCCCTTGCCAATGCCGCCGATCGACGGGTTGCAGCTCATCTGTCCCAGCGTCTCGATGTTGTGCGTCAGCAGCAGCGTGGCGCAGCCCATGCGGGCGGCCGCCAGCGCGGCCTCGGTACCAGCGTGGCCGCCGCCAACGACGATGACATCGAAATGCTGAGGGTGGAGCACGAGAAATCCGCGCAACGGGCAGATGGCGCGGCAGGCAATGGCAGGGCCCGAATTTTAGGCGGCGACCGCTCTCCGTGCTGCCTGGCGCGGCCGGCGATCCCACCAGCGGTCGAAGAAGTAGTGCGCCACGACGTTCACCAGCGGCTCGACGAACATGATGACGCCGGCGACCGCCAGGCTACCGGTCAGCCCGTAGCTGACACCGAAGGCGATACCCAGGTGCAACATGCCGAACGCAGCAGATTTGGCCATCATGACTCCTATTTGCGAATGATTCTCGTTGACATTATGTCCAGGATCGATCTCGCACGCGTTTGAGTCTGTCGATGCCGGCGATAGCACTGGCCCGCGACAATCGGCCCGATGCACTGCCGACCCCGCTGTGGCGCGTGCTGTATCGCGCCATCGATCTCGACGCCGATCCCGGGCATGCCAGCCGGCAAGCCGGCCGGTGTGCGCTGCAGCCAACTGACGCCCGACGATGACTGCACGCTGTTCGGCGATCCGCGCCGCCCGCGCGTGTGCGTTTCGCTGTCCCCGTCCGCCGAGATGTGTGGGCGCACGCGCCTGCATGCGATGCACTGGCTGTCGCGATTGGAGCGCAGCACGATGCCCGGGCCCGCCCCCGCAATGAAATGACGCCGGACATCGCAACCCTGGTCTCCGCGCTCGGCGCGCAATACCCCGCCGTGGCGGCCCTCCCCCCGGCGACGCGCGACAAGGTGCTGATGCACGACGCGCAAGCCATCGACGCCCCGGCAGGCACGGTCCTATTCGATGAAGGTGCACCGTGTCGCGGCTTCCCGCTCGTGCTCGACGGCGAGATCCGCGTCGCCCGCGGCTCACCGCAGGGCCGATCACTCGAACTGTACCGGGTCAGCGCTGGCGAGTTGTGCGTGGTGTCGACATCGTGCGTGTTCGGTCGTCACGCCATGGTCGCGCATGGCATCACGGCCCGACAGACGCGCCTTGTGGTGCTGAGCCCGCCCGGCTTCGACGCCTGGTGCACCCATGAACCGTTTCGCCGGTTCGTGTTCGGCGTCTTCGCCGAACGCCTGGCCGACCTGATGGCGCTGGTCGAGGCAGTGGCCTTCCAACGCCTCGACCAACGCCTGGCCACCGCACTGCTCGGCCACGGCGCAGTGGTGCATGCATCGCACCAGGCGCTGGCCGATCAACTGGGCACCGTGCGTGAGATCGTCACCCGACTGCTCAAGCAGTTCGAGCGTGCAGGCTGGGTGCGGCTGGCACGTGAGCGCATCGACCTGCTCGACGCCGCAGCCCTGCGCCGGCTCGGGACCGACCCGGGCTGCGCGACGTGACCGCGCGCAATGGCCTGTGTGACCGCGGTCACCGACACCGAGGCGCGCGGCGCGCAGACTGGTGGCAACGGCGATCCTGCCGCGTGGGCCCCTCAAGGAGACCGAGCCATGAAAAGAAACGCTGGAACGATCGACCGCGCCTTGCGCGCACTGCTCGGCATCGTGCTGATCGCCCTCGCGCTCACCGGCACGATCGGCCCGTGGGGTTGGGTCGGCGCGGTAATGGTCGGCACTGCCGCGCTGGGTTACTGCCCGCTCTACACGGTGTTGGGATTCAGCACCTGCCCGATGAAACGCACCTGATGCGGAGCCTGTTCACGCAACAGGCAACGGCATCCTAGCCGCGCCCGCTGGTCGGTACCGAGCGCAGGTCCTGCATCACCCGGCCATCGCCGAGCACGATCACGCGCGAGGCGCTGGCGATCGTCTCCGGGCGGTGGGCGACGATCAACCGCGTCAGCGACAGCCGGCGCACGTGCTGGTTGACGATGCGCTCGCGATCGACGTCCAGCGCACTGGTGGCCTCGTCGAGCAACAGGATGCTCGGCCGCTTGTACAGCGCCCGGGCGAGCAGAAGGCGTTGCTTCTGCCCGCCCGAGAGGCTGCCCCCCATGTCGCCGATCAGGGTGTGATAGCCCATCGGCATCGCCTCGATCTCGTCGTGCACTGCGGCCATGCGCGCACAGTCGGCAATCCACGGCAGGTCCGGCGCGTCGTCGAAGAAACAGATGTTGTCGGCCACCGAGCCGGCGAGCAGCGCATCGTCCTGCATCACCGTACCGACCATCTCGCGCCAACTCGCCAGCCCAAGCTGGGCCAGCGGCACGCCGTTGACGCGCAACTCACCCGCGGCCGGCACGTGGATGCCGAGCATCAGCTTCAACAACGTCGTCTTGCCGCAACCGGACGGTCCGACGATGGCCACCGACTCGCCGGGCTCGATCGAGAAATTCACGCCGTGCAGCACATCGGGCTCGCCATCGGCGTAGCGGAAGCTCAGGCCGCGAACTTCGATGCGCGGCGGCGGCGCCGTTGCGTCGCCACGCTCGCCGCCCAAGCGCGGCACGCCGAGATCCTCCGGTGCGGCAAGCACGATGTCGGCCAGGCGTTCGCCTTGCAGCCGCAGCATGCGCAACTCGACGGACTTGTCGATCAACGCGCTGACACGCTGCGCGAACTGTTCCTTGAACGCCACGAATGCGAACAACATGCCGACCGAGAGCTGCTGGTCCATCACCAGCAGCGCCCCGACCCAGACCACGACGACCCGCTCGATGCCGAACAGCAGCCGGTGCAACACCGAGAACAGCAACTCGAGCTTGCGCGTGGCGATGTCGGCATTCATCGTGTCGACGACGCGGTTCATGAAGCGCGCCTGGCGGTCGGCCTGTCGATTGAACAACTTGATCGACTGCACGCCGCGCAGCGACTCGAGGAAGTGGCTCGACTGCCGCGCCTCGTGCACCAGAGCTTCCTCGGTCGCTTCGCGCAGCGGCCGGAAGAAGGCCCAGCGCATCAGCGCGTAGACCACCACCGCGCCGAGCACGATCGCGGCCAGCGTCACGCTGTAAAACAGCATCATCGCCAGCGTCGCCACCACCAGCAGGCCGTCGAGCACGGCTTCGATGAAGTGCGTGGTCAGGGTTTTCTGGATCTGCTGCACGGCGGCAAAGCGCGACCAGACGTCGCCCGTGTGGCGCTTCTCGAACCAAGCCATCGGCAGGCGCATCAGGTGCGCGAACACGTTGCCCAGCCATTGCAGATTCAGCGTCGCCGACAGGTGCAGCACCGCCCACGAACGGACCGCCGCTGTGGCCACTTGCAGCAGCACCAACAGCCCGAAGCCCAGGCCCAGCGTGACCAGCAGGTCGCGGTCGGCGCCGACCAACACGCCGTCGACCACCCATTGCAGAAAGAACGGGCTCAACAGCACGAAGGCCTCGAGCCCGGCCGCGAGCACGAAGATCTGCCCCAGTGCACGCTTCAAGCCATGCACCGGGCCGAGCAGTTGCTTCAGCGTGACGGACTGACGTTCCGTCTTGGCACTGAAATCGGCCGCCGGCGTCAGTTCGAGTGCAATGCCGGTGAAGTGGCGCGACAGCTCGGCCAGCTTCATGCGACGCAGCCCGCGAGCCGGGTCGTGCAGCACGGCCACGCCGCCACGCACCGCCGTCAACACCACGAAATGATTCAGATCCCAGTGCAGGACACAGGGCAGGCCCAGCTGCGCGAGTTGCTCGGGCTCGACGCGCACTGCGCGTGGATTGAAGCTGCAGTTCGCTGGCCATGCGCACCAGGTCGGCCATCGTCGCGCCCTTCAACGACAGCGAGAAACGTTGGCGCAGCGTCGGCAGATCGGTGCGATGGCCGTGCGCGGCGGCGACCATCGCCAGGCAGGCCAGCGCACACTCGGCGGCTTCGGTCTGCAGCACCACCGGCACGCGGCGTGCCCCGAACCAGCCCGCCAGCGAGAGATCGAGCGCCGCGCTCATGCCGGCTTCACCCGACCGGCGATGCCGAGTACGGGCTCGAACAGCCACTCGTACAACTTGCGGCGCTCGATCGGCACGTCGGCGTCGAGTTGCATGCCGGGTGCCAGCGGTTGCAGCGCGCCATAGGCCGGCATCTGCTGGCGCTCCAGCGCCACGGTGATGCGGTACATCGGCTCGCGCACGCTGCCGGCCCACGGCTGGCCGGCGAGTTCGACTGGCCTGCAACGGCGCCAGCGAGACCTGCTCGATGCGGCCGTGCTGATGGCCGAACTTCTGGTACGCGAAGGCGTGGTAGCGCAGCAGCACCGGCTGCTCGGCATGCAGGAAGCCGATCGCGCTGGACGGCGCGTACAGATGGGCCTGCAAGTTCGATCCGGCCGGCACCAGGCTGGCCAGCGCCGTCGCGGCCGTCACCGTCTGGCCGGGCGACGCCAGTACGGCACTCACCACCCCATCCTGCGGCGCGCGCACGACCAGACTGCGGCGTGCTTCGCTCTCGGCACTTTGCTGCGCCATTTCGGCGCGCTCGCGCTCGAGTTCGCCGATGCGGGCACCGGCCTGCAGCGGCAATTCGCGGCGTTGTGCTTCGAGGCTCGCGATCTCACGCTCGTGCGCACTGCGCTGGCGCTGCTGTGCCTGACGCTGCGCCTGCAGTCCGAGCAATTCCTCGGCCTTGGCCTGCACCTGTGCCGCGGAGACGAAATTGTCGCCGCGCAACGATTCCAGCCGCGCCTGCGCCTGCTCCGCCAGCGCGATGCGTTGCGCCAGCAGCGCCGCCTCGGCGTCGAGGGCGGTGCGCTCGCGCAACAGATCGGCGTGCCGGCGCGCCAGCGCCAGCGTTTGGCTGGAGAGCAGCGCCTGTTGCTGGCCCGCTGCGTCGCGCAGGCTCTTCTCGCGCTCGGCCAGCGTGCGCTGCACCGCGGCCTGGGTGTCGCCGGCCGCGGCGGCGCGGTCGAGCGACAGCACGAACAGCACCTCGCCGGCACGCACATGGGCCCCCTCGGCGACACGCCGCTCGATCACCACCGCGTCCTGCGGCGGCACCAGCCGAATCACGCCTCGATCGGGCACCAGCACGCCGCTGACCTGCATCTTTCGCGTGTATTCGCCGAGGGCGAGGAAGGCGCCGACGGCCAACACCGCCAGTGCCACGCCGCCGGTCAGCAGGGACAGCGACAGTGGCCGAACGAGCTGGATCTCACCGATCCACGAGGTCTGCAGGGATTCGAGGACTTCGCGGCGGAAGATGCTGGTCACGGCAGCCCGCCTGCACCCGGCGCATGGGTGCGTCGGACCGCGCTCACCAGTTGCCCTTGGGCGACTGCGCCGCGTCCGACCCGCCTGCCGCAACCTGGCGCAGTTGCTCTGCGTCAAGTTGCTCTGCGTCAATCGGGCGCAGAGCGTGCTTGGTGCTCGTCGATGCGGAATGCTTGGCCGGGGCGAAGAGCTTGGTGGCCCAACGGGCAATGGCCTGACGCGCTTGTTTCATGTCGACTCCTGTGGGATGGAAGGTGCGAAACCGCTTGGCGATTGCACCAGCCCACCGGGCCGCGCGTAACTGTCAACTCTTACAGGGGGTCAGTGAGATCAGGCCGAGTCGCAGGGCCTTTAGCACCGCCTGGTGCTTCGAATTGCAGCCGAGCTTCTGCATCGCATTCTGCAAATGCAGGATCACCGTTCGTTCGGTGATGGCCAGCACCACGCCCACTTCCCAGGCGGTCTTGCCATCCATCGTCCAGCGCAGCACTTCGAGTTCGCGCGGCGTCAGTGCCGGCCTCTCGGGCTGCAGCGGTGCGGACACCAGCACCCGCATCGCGGTGTCCTGCGCGTGCACGGCAAACAGCTGCAGATCCGCGACCAGGCGCGTCAGTTCACCGCTATCCGCCGGCAACGGCTGGTCTCGATCGACGCCCAGCATGAAGTGACGCCCCTCGGGCAGATGCAGCGCCATCGCAATACCGTTGCGATAGCCGAACGGCGCCTGATCCTCCCAGATGTCGATTGCGTCGTTGTCGAGATAGGTCTTCTGGTTCCAGATGATCGGCACCGTGTGCCGCTTGCAGTGCTGCATCACCGGATCGCGGCGGCCGCTGCCGGCGCCGGCGAATACCTGCAGGTAGGCCGTCGGCGTGTTGTCCACGGTGATGAACTCGGCCTCGCCGATGCCCTTGTCGACGACCGCCATGGCCGCCACGGTCTCGAAACCCAATCGCTGCGCAAATCGAACGACCGCGCCGTGAAACTCGTCACGGCTGCGGGCTTCGAGCACCGAGAGGTAATCGCCTTGCAGCATCTATCGACAGGATTCCGGTACCAACCTGACAGGTCTTACAGCTAGGAAAACAAAGCGGGCTTGATCCACACTGCCCGCCTGCGGCGCGTGGTTGCGGCGCAATTTTCGACGGGAGATCGCGATGAAGACTTCCTGGAGCGTTCGCGCCTGGCCGCCGCTATTGTGGCAGGCTGAAGACCGTGCTCCGCTGCAATTCAATCACGTGGACACGCAGGTTTTCACGACCGGGGACGACGATTCACCGCTGTGCGGCCAGACCGTGTGGTCGGGGCCGCTGGCCGACGGCGAGGTCGGCGTGGCCTGGGATTGGGTGCAGCTATCGCGCGGCGTGGTGGCGATGGCCGACCCGATGTCCGTAGTCAGCAACCTGCGCCTGCTCGGCCCGCAGGGCGAGGTGCTGACGGCCTGGGAATCGGCGCGGCACCTGAGCCAGATCGTCTACGGCCTGCCGTGGCAGGGCGAGGTTCAGCGCGTGCTGCGCCACCTCGACGACTGACGGCAAGGGCCGCGCAGCTCGGCTTGGCCGCTCAGCGAAGCGCGGCTGTGCGCAACTGCCGGGCAACGTAAGCCAGGCCGGCCGCGGCGATCAGCGCGCACACCGCGAGCGGCAGGGCCATGTCGAGCGCAGCGACGGTCTCTCCCTTGAGCACGCGGTTCATCAGCGTGACCTGCCCGAGGGCCGGCAGCGCCAGGTGCCAGGGCGCTTCGCCACTCTGGTTGAACACCGTCACCAGCGGCAGCAGCGATACCGCCAGGACCACCACCGTGTTGTTGGCCTGCGCCTCCTTGAAGGTCTTGCAGCGGATCGCAATGGCCATCATCAGCGCGGCCAGCGCGGCGGCCAGCGGCGCCAGCAGCGCGAGGAACAAGCCCACCTCGCGCAGGCCGAACTGGAACATCGCGGCCAGCGTCTCGCTGCGCAGCAGGCCTTGCGCCGGCAGGAACGAAAAGCAGCTGAGCAGCGCGATCAGCATGCCCACCGCCGCCACCGCGCCCCATTTGCCGAGCACCAGCGACAACCGTGACGCCGGGTTCATCAGCAGCGGCTCGAGCGAGCCGCGCTCGCGCTCGCCGGCGGTCGTGTCGAGCGCCGCATTGAGCGCACCGTAGAGCACCGCCATCAGCACGAAGAACGGCACCATGCCGGTCAGCTGTGCCGCACGCGACTGCGGGTTGGCCAGGTCGCGCTCCTGCACGTCCAGCACCTCGAGCGTTGCCGGCGCGACGCCGCGCAGCGCCAGTCGCAGCGTCGCCTGTTCGCTCGAGAAGCCACGCAACAGCCGCGCGAGCCGGCCGACGCTGGCGCTGGCCCGCTGGTTGGCGCTGCTGGAAACGATCTCGACCAGCGGTGCCTCGCCGCGCGCCAGTTCGGCCTCGAAGCCGGGGCCGACCACCAGCACCGGTTCGCCCAGCGACTGGCTTGTCAGGCGTCGCGCATGGTCGGCCGGCGCCACCTCGACACGGTAGGTCTGGCGCTGCAGGTAGTTGTGCAGCGTCGGCGCGTGCTCGATGCCGGAGACGACCACGGTGCGCTCCTCGGCGCGCTGCTCGATACCCGCGACGAGCGCCGACAACGCAACCAGCACCAGCGGCCCGATCGCCACCGACGACAGCAGCACCATCAACAGGGTGCGGCGGTCGCGCAGCGCGTCGATCAGCTCCTTGCGGAAGACGATCCAGGCGTTCATGCGTGCGTTCTCTCCGCGATGCTGAACGCCAGTTTGACGAACGTCTCCTCGAAATCCGTTTCACCGCAGGCCGCATTGAGCGAGGCCACGGTGCCCTCGGCCACGGTGCGCCCATGCGCGACGACGATCACCTGGTCGCACAGCCGTTCCACCTCCTGCATGATGTGCGTCGAGAACACGATGCACTTGCCTTCGTCGTCGCGCAGGCGGCGCAATGCGTCGCGCAGCGCGCGCGTGGCCAGCACGTCCAGGCCGTTGGTCGGCTCGTCGAGGATGATGTTCGGCGGGTCGTGCACCAGCGCACGGGCCAGCGCGGTCTTCATGCGCTCGCCCTGGCTGAAGCCTTCGGTGCGCCGCTCCAGCAACGGCGTCATGTCGAGCAGGTGCGCCAGCGCGTCGGCGCGCCGCGAGGCCGCCGCGTCGCTCATGCCGTGCAGGCGCCCGTAGTAGACGATGTTCTCGCGCGCCGTCAGGCGCGGGTACAGGCCGCGCGCATCGCTGAGCACGCCCATGCGCGCCAACGCCGCCCGGGGCTCGCGTTGCACGTCGATGCCGTCGACGTGGATCTGCCCGGCGTCGGGCATCAACAGGGCCGCCACCATGCGCAACGTGGTGGTCTTGCCGGCGCCGTTGGGGCCGAGCAGGCCGGTGATGCAACCGTCGGCGGCCCTGAAACTGACACCATCGACAGCCCGCACTGTGCGTGCATGCTTGCCGCGGCCCTGGGTAAAACGCTTGTGCAGTTGCTGCACCTCGATCACGGGGTGTCTCCCGGCAACGCGAACATCGGCGGACGCGGGATGCCCGTCACGCAGGCAGTGTCGACCTTCAGCGCATCGTCATCGCTCGCCGCATCGACGAAGCGGTACAGCACGTCGCGCATGCAACCGATGGCCATCACGCCGTGGCCGGCGTTGGGCACCAACACATGGCGCGCCATGGCACCGAGGGCACTGGCCACACGCTCGCCGTGGCGCGGCGGCGTCGCCGGGTCGAGGCCGCCCGACAACACCAGCGTCGCCGCGGGTGCCGGCGGCAACGTGTAGAAGGCGGCCGGCACGTCGCCGCGCGGCCACTGCGCGCACACCTCGCGATAGAAGTCGAGGAAGCCGTCGCCGAAGTCGGTGCCGGGCCGATCGCCTACCTGCGCCGCGCGTGGGACGTCCTCGGCGCAGACCACCGCGAAGTGCATGCCGGCCGCCGTCCGCAATCCGCGGCGGCCGCCCAACGCCTGCGCCAGCCCGGCCAACGCGTCGAAGCGTCCGCGCGTGGCCTCGCCGATCGCCGCCGGCAGCGCCGCCGCGAGCGGCGGCGCGTACAGCGGACCGCGCACCATGCCCAGCAGCACGTCGCGCGTCAGCGTCAGGCGCTCGTTGCGGTCGGTCAGCGGATGGCGCAATGCGACGCTGCGCGGCAGCGAGGCCAGCAAGGCCTGCCAGCGCTCGCGCAGGTGCGGCTCGCGCGCTGCGCAGCGCAAGTCGGCGTCGCACGCCGCGAACAGCGCGTCGAGCGCCGCCTGGTTGTCGGTCGAGAAGGCGGCCGGCAGCACCATGTCGGGCGGCGCCACGCCATCGATCACCGCGCGCCGCACGCGCCGCGGAAACTGGCGCTGGTACTCGAGCACCGCGCGCGTGCCATAGGACGCGCCGACGATGTTGATGCGCTCGGCGCCGAGCGCAGCGCGCACCGCATCGGCATCCTGCATCGCCAGCGTGGTGGTGAAGAAGCGCAGGTCGCCGTACGGCAGGGCCTGCAGCCTGGCCAGGCACCGCGCCAGCCGCTCGCGCTGGCGATCGAGGCGAACAGCTCGGCCAGCGGCAGCGCCGGATCGTCGGCGTCGCACAGCCAGCGGCGCACTGCGGCCGGTGCCGCGCTGGTCGATCAGCACGATGTCGCGGCGGTTGGCAAAGCGCGCCAGCAGCGCGGCCACCTGCGGCGCGATCTCGATCGCGCTCTGGCCCGGCCCGCCGGCGAAGAAGAACACCGGGTCGGGCCGCTTGTTGCGCGCCAGCGCCGGCAGCACCGCGTAGTGCAACCGCGATCTGCGGGCCGTGCGCATCGCGCCGGGTCCAGCGGCCGCTGCACGCTGCCGCACAGCGCCTCGTGTTCGATGCCGCGCAGGCGGCACGGCGTGGGCTCGATCGGCACGCCGGCGCGACGGCGCGCGCCTGCGGCCCAGCCGAGACCGAGGCTGCACGGCAGCCATGCAGAGCAGCGCTGGCGGGCGATGGCCAGCGAGGGGACATCGGCGGCGCCGATCGACTCAGCCCAGCAGGCGCTTCAACTCACCGCTGTCGATCAGCTTGATCAGGTCGTCGGCGCCGCCGACCAGCGTGCCGCGCACGAAGACCATCGGCAGCGTCGGCCAGCCGGTCCACATCTTCAGCGCATTGCGCCGCCGCCAGCCGGCTGAAGTAGCTGCCGTAGTCGAGGTCGTGGTGAGCGATGCCGGCGGCGTCGAGAGCGCGCCGCGCGCGGCGTGGAAACGGGTTCTGCCGCATGCCGACCACCACCACCGGGTGCGCGGCGCACAGCGCGCTGCACCTCGTCGCACGATGTCGGCGTGATGACGGGCGATGCGCTCGCGGATCGCCGGGTGGATGTGGTCTTCGTCGAGAACCGCGCGCGGCATCGTCAACTCCGGTGGGGGTGCGGGTCGTCGTGCCCGGCGTCAGGTCTTGCGCGGCAGCACGGCCGCGCAGGTCGCTCGCTGGCCGTCGCCCGCATCGACCTTGGCGCACAAGGCGTCGAGTTGCGCCTGCAGGCGCTTCATCGCCGCCGCGTGCTTGCCATCGGCGTTCCAACTGGCCACCTTCCGGCCGACGCGTTGCAGTGCTCGCGCACTGCGCTCATGGAAGGCGCCCTTGTCCCGCGCCGCTTCGGCCAACAACTGGGACGCCACCCGCTCGATCCGCGGCGCATCGTCGGGTGCCAGGTCGACGAGTGCACCGACGTAGCTGGCGCCCCACTGCAGCCGGGTCGCCGGCCCCTCGCTCTTGTCGAAGGCCTGCGCGTACCAGCGCAGCGCTTCGTCCTTCTTGCCGAGCTTCCTGGCGTTGCTGCCCAACTGGCTCATCAGGTAGTACGGCGAATGGCTCTTGGCCAGGTTGGCCTTGAGCAGCGCATCGCTGTCGGCCCACAAGCCGGCCTGCGCCTGCAAGTGAGCCACCGCGGGGATGACGGCCTGGCGCTCGTAGCCATCGCTGATCTCGCGGTCCATGCGCGCCGACAGCTCGCGCACCTCCTGCGCCAGTGCCGGCGGCAGCGTCGGTTGCGTCACCTCCTTGGGCTGGCCCAGGCGGGCCAGATCGACACGCTCGATCAGGGCGCCGACGCGGTCGCCGCGCGACAGCGTCGCATCGGCCTGCAGCCTCGCCAACGCGGTGTCGAACTGCGCCACCAGGGGTGCCCGCTCGCTGTCGTCCTCGCCGCTCAGCACCTTGACGATGTCCGACGCGCCGTAGATCAGCACGTCCATGTGCGTGCGCGCGAGCGCGGCGTCGGCGAGCACGCGCTGCACACGCTGGCGCACAGCAGCGTCGGGCTTGAGCCCCTTGCCGTCGTCGCTGGCGGCGAGCGCCTTGAGCCACAGGCGGGTGGTCGTTTCGCTGTCCCCGGCGGGACTCCTTGCCGCCAGCTCGGCGAGCACCGCCGGGCGCTGACCCTTCTCGACCAAGCCACTCTCGTCGATCTCCCAGGAATGGAAGGACAGCATGCGCCATTCATTGGCCGTGAGCGCCTTGCCTGAACGCGCGTCGGCAAGCACGGTGGCGATCGGGCGGCCACCCGACAGGCCGACCTGCAACAGGGCCATCACCTGCGGCGCATCGGCTTCGCCAGGCAGGCGGGTGATTTCGCTGCCGGCGGGGGTGAACAGGATCAACGTTGGGTAGCCGCCGACTTTGAAGCGCGCACCGAGCTTCTGCGCCGCCGGCCGGTCGCCATCGACATGCACCGCCACGAAAGCCTTGCTCTGCGTGGCGAAGTCCTGGCGGTTGAACAGCGTGACCTTCAACTGGTTGCATGGCGGGCACCAGGTCGCGCCCCAATACAGCAACAGCGGCTTGCCCTCGGCCTTGGCCCGGCTGAATGCGCGCGCGATATCGGCATCGCCCGCGGCCGTCAGCCAGGCCACGTTGGTCGACGGCAGGCCAGGACCCGCCGCAGCCATCGGCGGCCACGCGGCGGCCAAGGCCACGACGGCGCTCAGGATCAGGCGGTACAGGCGGTGCATGGTGTCGCTCCAGGGCCGGCTCGCGCGGCGACGTGACGAGTCAGGCCGCGATTGTGCGCTGGCTGTCGCGCCTATGCCCCCGGGTCGTCGGCAGGTTCGCCGAGCCAGCGTTGTGCCGCGTCTTCGGGCCAGGGCACCGGTGCGGCGCGGGCCAGTGCCATCCACACCGCGAAGGGCAAGCCGGCCTCGAACGGCATCGCGCGCGCCGGGGCCGGGCGGGCGACCTCGAGTTCGGCATGGCCCGGCCCGCGCGCGATCATCACGCCGCACTCGGCCGGCACCTCGGCAGGCTCGGCGATGCCTTCGGCCAGCACATACCAGCATTCACCGGCCATGCCGAGGTAGGCGGCGCGCTTGTCGGCGCGGCGCAGGTCCGCCAACAGGTCGGCGCGGCGGACCTTGATCTCGTGCACCGCCGGCTGCAGGTAGCCCGCCACCGTCGTGTGGCGCACCGAGAACACGTCGGGCATCGCGACTTGCCAGCGCTGGCCGCTGGCCAGCGTGGTGTCGGCAACCTGGGCGCGCAGCGACAGGCCGCACCAGGCGATGCGGCCGGCGCGCTGCATCTGCAGCGCCACGCGCGACACCAACGCCTCGTGCTCGTCGCGCACGCTGCGGTTCTTCTGCAGCGTGGCGGCCAGACGGCGACACCGGCGTCGGTGACACGCAGGGTCTCGCGGCCGGCGCCGTCCGCGCGACGCTCGAGCAGGCCGGCCGCGAGCAACTCGACCTCGACCATGTCCTGGCACGGCCAGCCGGCCGAGCGCCAGATCTCGCGCAAGCGGCGGCGATGAACGGCGCTCGGTGCGCTGGGGGATGGGGCGCTCACGCGCGAAGCGTAGCGAAAAGCTTTGTCGACGCCATGCAATGGCGTGCAATGCACGCGCCGCGGACGGCGCCTAAAGTGCTCGCCATGGACACGCAAACCAGCCCCGCCCTCGTCACCGCACCGCGTGCCGTCGAACGCCTGATCACCGGCCGTGCCACCAGCGATGGCGCCGGCGTCAAGCTCACGCGCGTACTGACGCAGGACCTGCAGCGCCGACTCGACCCGTTCCTGATGCTCGATGCGTTCGGCAGCGATGCGGCCGACGACTACATCGCCGGCTTTCCCGACCACCCCCACCGCGGCTTCGAGACCGTGACCTACATGCTCGCCGGCCGCATGCGCCACCGCGACTCGGCCGGCAACGAAGGCCTGCTGCAGGGCGGCGGCGTGCAGTGGATGACCGCCGGCCGCGGCGTGATCCACAGCGAACTGCCCGAACAGACCGACG
The DNA here is from genome assembly GCA_963840805.1 of uncultured beta proteobacterium. Classification (GTDB taxonomy): domain Bacteria; phylum Pseudomonadota; class Gammaproteobacteria; order Burkholderiales; family Burkholderiaceae_C; genus CADEEN01. The sequence goes on from CAWJAJ010000017.1 coordinate 894,198, forward strand.
GGCCTGATGGAGGGCTTCCAGCTCTGGCTGAACCTGCCGGCCAGGGACAAGATGAGCCCGCCCTGGTACCGCGACATCGCCAAGCGCCGAGATCCCCGAGTGGCAGGGCCCGGGCGTGACGGCACGGGTGATCGCCGGCGCCAGCCACGGCGTCGCCGGCGCCATCCAGCGCGATGGCACCGCCGCGCTGTATCTCGACATCCACCTGGCCGCCGGCGCCACCTTCGAGCAGCCGCTCGCGCCGCAGCACAACGCGTTCGTCTACGTCTACCGCGGCGCCGTTTCGATCACCGCTCGGGACGTGCCGCGGCAGCACATGGCGATCCTCGCCAACCGTGGCGACGGCGTGCGCGTGCAGGCGGTGGCCGAAGGTGCCCGCCTGCTGCTGATCGCCGGGCGGCCGCTCAACGAGCCGATCGTGCAGTACGGCCCATTCGTGATGAACACGAAGGAGGAGATCTTCCAGGCCGTGGAAGACTTCCAGGCCGGTCGCTTGGCTTAGAGCGGTCAGCTGACCGTCACGCCCTTCCAGAACGCCACGCGGCCCTTGACGGCCGCCGCGGCTTCGCTCGGCTCCGGGTAGTACCAGACGGCGTCGGGGTTCATCTCGCCGTTGACGAGCAGGCTGTAGTAATGCGCCTGGCCCTTCCAGGTGGCACCGCTGCGGTGGTTGCTGAAGGTCACGTACTCGCGCTTCAGGCTCGACTCGGGAAAGTAGTGATCGCCGTCGACCACCACGGTGTCGTCGCTCTCGGCGATCACCACGCCCTTCCAGACTGCCTTGACCATGCTTGCCTCGCGCCGATGTCAATCAGAGGGCCGATGATGCCTCGGCCGGGTGGAACGCGGGCCGGGTTTCGGCAAACACCGACGGCGGCGCGTCGCGGTGTTCGATGACCTCGAGACCGCGCGCCAGCTCGAAACTCGAGCCATGCCAGTTGCTGTCTTCGTCATGCACCGAGGGGTACATGTCTTCGCGCGGTGGCTCGCCGGGCAACCAGCGGGACAGACGGTTCAGCAGGTGGTTGATCATGGCGGCAGGCTCGCGTCGGGGCATGACAGGCATCTTCGGCGCCGCCGGCCAGCGGCTCAATCACCCCAAAGGGGGAATCATCGCCGCGCCGCACCCCTAGACTCGCGCCTGCGGCGAGCAACCTCCCGCGCCAGAGAACGAGGACCGCTCTTGACGCCTGCCTACCCGCAACTGCTCGCCCCGCTCGACCTCGGCTTCACGACGTTGGCCAACCGCGTGCTGATGGGCTCGATGCACACCGGCCTCGAAGACGGCCGCAAACACTTCAAGGCGATGGCCGCGTTCTATGCCGAGCGAGCGCGCGGCGGTGTCGGCCTGATCGTCACCGGCGGCTTCGCACCCAACCTCGAAGGCTGGGCCAAGCCGTTCGCCGGCACGCTGGCGACGCATGCGGCAGCGCGGCGGCACCGCGAGGTCACCGATGCCGTGCACGCCGAGGGCGGCAAGATCGCGCTGCAGATCCTGCACACCGGCCGCTACGGCTATTCGCCGCTATGCGTGGCCCCCAGCCGGATCCAGAGTCCGATTTCGCCATTCACCCCGCGCGAACTCGGTGAGCGCGGCATCGAGCGGCAGATCCGTGCCTTCGTTCGCTGTGCGGCGCTGGCGCGCGAGGCCGGCTATGACGGCGTCGAGGTGATGGGCAGCGAGGGCTACTTCATCAATCAGTTCCTCGTCGCCCACACCAACCACCGAACCGATCGATGGGGAGGCGCCTACGAGAACCGCATGCGCCTGGCCGTCGAGATCGTGCGCCGCGTGCGCGAGGCTGTCGGCGCGGATTTCATCCTGATCTACCGTATCAGCCTGATCGATCTGATCCCCGACGGCAGCAGCTGGGCCGAGGTGGTGCAGTTGGCCAAGGCCGTCACCGCGGCGGGCGCGTCGATCCTGAACACCGGCATCGGCTGGCACGAAGCACGGGTGCCGACCATCGCGACCTCGGTGCCGCGGGCGGCATTCGCCTGGGTCACGAAGAAGCTGCGCGACGAACTGCGTGCCGAAGGCATCGCGATTCCGCTGGTCACCAGCAACCGCATCAACACGCCGCAAGTTGCCGAACAGTTGCTTGCCGACGGCGCCGCCGACCTGGTCAGCCTGGCGCGGCCGTTCCTGGCCGATGCCGACTTCGTCGCCAAGGCCGCCGCCGGCCGCGCCGACGAGATCAACACCTGCATCGCCTGCAACCAGGCCTGCCTCGACCACACTTTCAAGAACCAGCTCGCCAGTTGCCTGGTCAACCCGCGCGCTGGCCACGAAACGACGCTGGTGATCCGCGCGGCAGCGCCGCGCAAGCGACTGGCCGTCGTCGGCGCCGGCCCGGCCGGCTTGGCCGCCGCCTCCACGTTGGCCGAGCGTGGCCACGAAGTACATCTGTTTGAAGCAGCGGGCGAGATCGGCGGCCAGTTCAACCTGGCCAAGCGCATTCCGGGCAAGGAGGAGTTCCGCGAAACGCTGCGCTACTTCGCGCGTCGCATCGAGCGCACCGGCGTGGCACTGCACCTGAGCGTGCGGGCCGACAGCGAGCGGCTGGTGGCCGCCGGCTTCGACGAGGTGCTGCTGGCCACCGGCGTGATGCCACGCAACCCGCACATTCCCGGCCAGGATCTGCCGGGCGTGATGGGCTACCTCGACGCAATCCTGCAGCGGCAGCCGGTCGGCCGGCGCGTCGCCATCATCGGCGCCGGCGGCATCGGCTTCGATGTGGCCGAGTTCCTCGTCCACGACGCGGCGCATCCGTCGACCGCGCTCGACCTTGCGGCATGGCAGCGCGAGTGGGGCGTCACCGACCCCGCCTCTGCGCGGGGCGGCGTGGTGCGGGCCCAACCTGCCGCGCCGGCGCGGCAGGTGACGCTGCTGCAGCGCAAGCCGGGGAAGCTCGGCGCCGGACTGGGCAAGACCACCGGCTGGATCCACCGCAGCGCGCTGAAGATGAAAGGCGTCGAGATGGTGGCCGGCGCCAACTACGAACGCATCGGCCCGCACGAGGGCGCGCTGGGGTTGTTCGTGACCTTCGGCGAGCAACGGCGCGACGGCAGCGTGATCGCCTGCGACAGCGTCGTGCTGTGCGCCGGCCAGGAACCACTGCGAGCGCTGCACGCGCCACTGGCTGCGGCCGGCGTCAAGGTGCACCTGATCGGCGGTGCGTTCGAAGCCGGTGACCTCGATGCCAAGCGCGCCATCGACCAGGGCACGCGGCTGGCCGCGGCGCTCTGAGCGGCGGCCCTCGCTCGCGTCAGCTGTCGTCGAGCGCGCCCGGGATCGTCACGTCGTCCGGCCACTCCGACTCGGTGATCTGCAGGCCATGCTGGAGCTCGTAGCTCGATTCGTGAAAGCCGCCAGCCCGCGCGGCCTCGGCAGGCGATTCGGTATCGACGGGCGCTGGCGACGCTGGTCTCTCTTGCTCGCGCGGCGCCTTGCCGGCAGGCGCCGCGGCGGTGCTCGCAGGCTTTGCAGGGCCGGCCGGTGCGCGCGGATTCAAGCCGTACGGCCGCATCGATGGCATGCGCGCCAACGCCATCGGTCCTCGTCGAATCAACATCCTGCAACTATGAAGCCAGTTCGGTCGAAGCCGACCCACTGCGTTCGGGGGTCGCCACTGCGAATTAGGGAGAACACCCGCCAAAGTCACGTGAGCGTGTACACACACCCACCGAACAGTTTCACTGGCATTCGACCCGTTCGACGAACGGGCGTGCTCGGCCACGCAATGCCTGTTCCTGGATGGTGACAGTCGGGCCTCCGTGTCAGCTTGGTGTCAGAAATGAAGCTAATGCTGCATCGCAACATGAACGCGCCCTCTCTGCCGTTGCAGCTTGGACTCGAGGATCTCCTCGGCGACCTGCGCTATGCGCGCCGGCGCGGCGACTTGGGTCGGCTTGCCTTGCTGGCGTACTGCGAGGTGCGGCGTTGGGCTCGCCTGGCTGGCGAGCAGCGGCTGGCGGAACATTCTTCCCACCTGATCACCCACTCTCCGCATGCCAGCCGCGAAGCGTTCATGGCACAGGTCGACGAGTTGATCGTTGAACTCGAACAGGCCCGCTCGCGCGTCGTGGCCCCGCATCCGGGCCCGAATGGTTGAGCAGTGAGGGCCGAGCCGGCGCACTCGTCGCCGGCGTATCTGTCGCCCACCCACCTTGACCGGACTGGAGGCTTGCATGGACCGCAAACTGCATCTGCTCGAGTCATTCATTGCGCAAGGGGCAGACGGTGTCGACTACACCGTTCACGCCTACGAACACCTCTTGCGAGACGCATCCATCGCCGATGGACAGGAACACTGGGAGCCGACCGGAGTGCTCGAGTACCGGCTCGCCGACGGCAGCCGCATCGATGTGGCCAGCGACGGCTCGATGCATATCTCGAACTCCGGCGTGGCGCTCAGCAGCAGGAAGTCTGCGGCCGCGCAGTGATGCGAGCCGGGCCCGCAGGGGCTCAAGGCATGCGTCACACGTCGATGTTTGCCGCGCGCAGCGCGTTGCTCTCGATGAAATCGCGCCGCGGCTCGACTTCGTCGCCCATCAGCATCGTGAACACGCGGTCGGCTTCGATGGCATCGTCGATCTGCACCCTGAGCAAGCGGCGCACAGTCGGATCCATCGTCGTCTCCCAAAGCTGCTGCGGATTCATCTCGCCCAGGCCCTTGTAGCGCTGGCGGCCGACGCTGGCTTCGGCCTGGCCCATCAGCCAGGCCATCGCGGCGCGAAAGTCGCCGACCTTGAGTTCCTTCTGCCGCTCGCCTTCGCCGCGGCGCACGATCGCGTCATCACCGAGCAAACCCTTGAAGGTCAGGCCCGCGCGCGACAGCGCCTCGTAGTCGGCACCATGCACGAAATCGGGTGTGATCACGCTGGTCTTGACGTTGCCGTGGTGGCGGCGGCCGATACGCAACACGTGCTTGTCGGTGCGCGCGTCATAGGCGGCATCGACTTCGGCGTCGTGCAGCGCGGCCTTCAGCGCGGCGGCGCTGGTCTCGGCGCTGGCCAGGCTGTCGAGGTCGAGCAACAGGCCGTCGGCGATGGCGCGCAAGGCTTCGATATCCATCCAGTTGGCCAGGCGCTCGATCACGTTGGTGGCCAGCACGTACTGGCGTGCCAGTTCCTCCAGCGCGCTGCCGCTGATGGCCGGCTTGTCGACACCCGGCAGCACCGCCGCGCCGTCGAGCGCCACGCGCATCAGGTAGGCATCGAGCTCGTGGCCGTCCTTCAGGTACTGCTCGGCCTTGCCGTGCTTGACCTTGTACAGCGGCGGTTGCGCGATATAGATGTGGCCGCGCTCGACCAGATCGGGCATCTGGCGGTAGAAGAAGGTCAGCAGCAGGGTGCGGATGTGCGCGCCGTCGACGTCGGCGTCGGTCATGATGATGATGCGGTGGTAGCGCAGCTTGTCGGGGTTGAAGTCGTCGCCCCCCATGCCCTTGCCGATGCCGGTGCCCAGCGCCGTGATGAGCGTCAGGATCTCATTGCTGGTGAGCAACTTCTCGTAGCGTGCGCGCTCGACGTTGAGGATCTTGCCGCGCAACGGCAGGATCGCCTGGAACTTGCGGTCGCGGCCCTGCTTGGCCGAACCGCCGGCCGAGTCGCCCTCGACGATGTAGATCTCGCACAGTGCCGGATCCTTCTCCTGGCAGTCGGCGAGCTTGCCCGGCAGGCCCATGCCGTCGAGCACGCCTTTGCGACGCGTCATCTCGCGCGCCTTGCGTGCGGCCTCGCGTGCGCGGGCGGCATCGACGATCTTGCCGCAGATGATCTTCGCGTCGGTCGGGTTCTCGAGCAGGTAGTCGGTGAGGGCCTTGCTAACCACGTCCTCCACCGGGCCACGCACTTCGCTCGAGACCAGCTTGTCCTTGGTCTGGCTGCTGAACTTGGGCTCGGGAACCTTCACGCTCAGCACGCAGCACAGGCCCTCGCGCATGTCATCTCCGCTGACTTCGACCTTGGCCTTCTTGGCCAATTCGTTGTCGTCGATGTACTTGTTGATCACCCGCGTCATCGCCGCGCGCAGTCCCGTCAGGTGCGTGCCGCCGTCGCGCTGCGGGATGTTGTTGGTGAAACACAGCACGTTCTCGCTGTAGCCGTCGTTCCACTGCATCGCCACGTCGGTGGTGATCGTCGTGCCCTGCTCGCTCATCTTCTCGCCGACCGCGCCGAAGATGGTGGGGTGCAATACCTTCTTGCCGGTGTTGATGAACTCGACGAAACCCTTCACACCACCGGCGAATGCGAAGGTGTCTTCCTTGTTGTTGCGTTCGTCGACCAGCCGGATCTTCACGCCGTTGTTCAGGAAGCTCAGCTCACGCAGCTTCTTGGCAATGATGTCGTAGTGGAAATCGATGTTCGCGAAGATTTCCAGGTCGGGCAGGAAGTGCACCTCGGTGCCACGCTTTTCGGTCTCGCCGGTGACTCTCATCGGGCTGACCGACGCGCCGTCACGTTGCTCGACCAGGCGGTCTTGCGGCACGCCCTGCCTGAACTCCATCTGGTGCACCTTGCCGTCGCGACGGACCGTCAGGCGCAGCCATTTCGACAAGCCATTGACACAGCTCACACCCACGCCGTGCAGGCCGCCCGAGACCTTGTAGCTGTTCTGGTTGAACTTGCCGCCGGCGTGCAGCTCCGTCAGCGCGATCTCGGCGGCACTGCGCTTGGGCTCGTGCTTGTCGTCCATCTTCACGCCGGTGGGGATGCCACGGCCGTTGTCGGTGACGCTGATCGAGTTGTCGGTATGGATCGTCACGACGATGTCGTCGCAATGGCCGGCCAGCGACTCGTCGATCGAGTTGTCGACGACCTCGAATACCAGGTGGTGCAGGCCGGTGCCATCGGACGTGTCACCGATGTACATGCCGGGGCGCTTGCGTACCGCCTCCAGCCCTTCGAGGATCTGGATCGAGCCTTCGCCGTAGGCGTCGGAGTGCTGTTGCGGGGTCGGTTGGGGTTCGCTCATCGCTCTTTTCGTGGCATCTGAAAAAGCCGAAGCGGGCTGACAGCCCGCTCGGTGTTCGAGGTTCTTGCGGTCACGCTAGATGCGCATCGGCATCACCACGTACTTGAAACCGGGCTGCTCCGGCAGCGTGAACAGGGCGCTCGAACTCGTGTCCTGCAACTCGAGCTTCACCATCTCGGCGCTGCTGTTGGCCAGCGCATCGATCAGGTAGGTGACATTGAAGCCGATCTCGATGGTGTCACCGGCGTAATCGACCTCGAGTTCCTCCTTGGCCTCTTCCTGTTCCGCGTTGGACGACGAGATGCGCAGCGTGCCGGGTTCGATGTTCACGCGCACCGCCTTGAACTTTTCGCTGGTGAGGATCGCTGCACGCTGCAGGCTCGACAGCAAGGGTGCCCGGCCCAGCACCACCGCGTTCTTGTGGTTCTTCGGCACGACCCGGTTGTAGTCGGGGAACTTGCCCTCGACCAGCTTGGTCACGAACTCCATGCCGGAGAAGACGAACTTGGCCTGGTTGCCCGCGAAGCGCAACTCGATCGGCGTGTCCTCGTCCTTCAGCAGGCGCTGCAGCTCAAGCACCGTCTTGCGCGGCAGGATCACCTCCTGCTTGGGCATGTCGACCTCGAGCGTGGCCTGGGCGAGCGCGAGGCGGTGGCCATCGGTGGCCACCAGCGTCAGCAGCTTGCCTTCGGCGACGAACAGGATGCCGTTCAGGTAGTAGCGGATGTCGTGCACCGCCATCGCAAAGTGCACTTGGTTGATCAGCCCGCGCAACGTCTTCTGCGGCACGCTGAACCCCGGGCCGAAATCAACCGCCTCATTGACCAGCGGAAAATCCTCGGCCGGCAGGGTCTGCAGCGTGAAGCGGCTCTTGCCCCCTTGCAGCGTCAGTTTGTTCTGGCTCGAACTCAGCGTCACCACCTGGTCGGCCGGCAGCGTGCGCAGGATATCGATCAGCTTGCGTGCGCCCACGGTGGTGGCAAAGCTGCCGGCATCGCCGCCCAGTTCAGCGCGCGTGCGCACCTGGATTTCGAGGTCGCTGGTGGTGAATTCGATCTCGCCGGCTGTCTTGCGCAGCAGCACGTTGGCGAGGATCGGCAGCGTATGACGACGTTCGACGATACCCGCTACTGCCTGCAATGCGCCCAGCAATCTTTCCTGCGCAGCTTTCAGCACGATCATGTTGTCTTCCTTCTTGATTCCATATCTTGTTGGTAGTGCTGGTAGAGCCCGCCCCAAACTGTGGAGAACGCTATTTTCGCCTGATCCATCAATGGCTTAGGTCCCGATGAACCCTGTGCGCCGGGCCCTGGTTTGTGGCTCGACGCAATGACAACAACTTTGCAATCGGCAGTTCGCCTGTGGATGAAGGGGTGGTTGCCAGAAAGTTGTCCCCAGTGTTGTCAATTGACAAGGCCACAGCGCTCAGCCCTTGAGTGTCTGTTCCAGCACGTGCAACTGCTGGTTGAGTTCGGTGTTCTTCTGCCGCTCGCCGCCGATCTTGCGCACTGCATGCAGCACCGTGGTGTGGTCGCGCCCGCCGAAGTTGTCGCCGATCTCTGGCAGGCTCTTCTGCGTCATCTCCTTGGCCAGGTACATCGCGATCTGGCGCGGCCGCGCAATGCTGGCCGGGCGCTTCTTGCTATACATGTCGGCCACCTTGATCTTGTAGAAGTCGGCCACGGTCTTCTGGATGTTCTCGACCGAGATCTGGCGGTTCTGAATCGACAGCAGATCCTTCAGGGCCTCACGGGCCAGCGCGATGTTGATCTCCTTTTGCGAGAAGCGCGAATAGGCCAACACCTTGCGCAGCGCGCCTTCGAGTTCGCGCACGTTGGCGCGCACGTTCTTGGCGACGAAGAAGGCCACGTCCTCGGGCATCGGCGAACCCTCGGCCTCGGATTTGCGGATCAGGATCGCGACGCGCATTTCAAGTTCGGGTGGCTCGATCGCAACCGTCAGACCGGCGTCGAAGCGGCTCGTCAGCCGCTCGTCGATGTCGACCAGTCCCTTGGGGTAGGTGTCGCTGGTCATGATGATGTGCGCACGCTTGGCGACCAGCGCTTCGAAAGCGTTGAAGAACTCTTCCTGCGTGCGGTCTTTGCCGGCGAAAAACTGCACATCGTCGATCAGCAACAGGTCGAGCGAGTGGTACTTGGCTTTCAACTCGTCGAATGTCTTGCGTTGGTAGTTCTTGACGACGTCGCTGATGAACTGCTCTGCATGCAAGTAAAGGATTCGCGCGTCGGGGCGGTCCTTCAACAGTGCGTTGCCCACTGCGTGGATCAGGTGCGTCTTACCCAGGCCGACGCCGCCGTAGATGAACAGGGGGTTGTACATCTGGCCGGGCGCGCCGGCGACGTGCAGCGCAGCCGTGCGGGCCATTTGGTTGGCGCGGCCCGCGACCAACGTGTCGAACGTCAGTGCGGCGTTCAACCGATGTACGGGTAGTGGTGCAGTCGGGGCGCGCTGCGGCAAGCCGGCCTGAGTGTGGCCGTTGAACGGCGGGGCCGACGCGGCAGTTGCCGTAATCGGCGGCGGTCTCGGTGAAGATTCGCGTGGAGCCAGTACCAATTCCAATCGCACCGGCCTACCGGCGATCGCCGTCAGCACACCTTCCATGCGTGCGGCGTACTGCGAGCGAATCCAATCGAGCTTGAAGCGGTTGGGCACGCGCAAAGAAACCACTGCCGTGCCCGGGGCGTCGATGGCATCGCTAACCTCGGCCGGCGGCAGTGGGCGGATCCAGGTATTGAACTGCTGTTCGGGCAGTTCGGCAGCAAGCTGGGTGCAGCCGCGCTGCCAGAGGTCGTCGCTCATTGTGGACAAGTTCTTTTGGAGCGGTCGGATTGTAGACCAGGCTGGACCCGGCAAGACGCGGTTATCCACAGTTCTGGCACCAGCGTCAAGCCCCGCGGAACGCCAGTGCTTGTGTGGCAACTCGTTGACCGCAAACGGCTTTCTTGCTGTAATCGCCGGTTTCCCTGATTCACGCTCCTATTCAATTTCGGGCCCAGCCATGAAACGCACTTACCAAGCTTCAAAGACCCGCCGCGCCCGCACCCACGGCTTTCTGGTTCGCATGAAGAGCCGAGGTGGCCGCGCGGTGATCGCCGCACGCCGCGCCAAGGGCCGCAAACGCCTGGCTGTCTGACACGGGCCGAACCGGGTCGCTTGACCGGGAACACGGCGCCCAATGGCCCGCAGGTCGCAGGCCGTGGCCGGTTCGGCCGCCCGGCGATACGCCTGGGGCAGCCTCAAGAGCGGCGACTTCGCGGCCATATTGGCAATGGCACCGACGGCCAAGAGTCCCCACTTTGTGCTGCAACACTTGCCGGGGCGCCCAACGTCGGCCATCCGGCGCGATGCAAACGCGGTTGTTCCAGAGTTGTCAACAAGTGTCGCACCAACAAGGGCGGATTCTGTGGATAACATTTCAACGACAAGCACAACAGCATCATGGCTTGGCTTGGTCGTTCCGAAACGGCATGCCAAGCGCGCCGTTACGCGCAACCTGTTGAAGCGGCAGATGCGAACCGCGATTGACCGCCACGGTCCGAGGATGCCAGCCGGCCAGTGGGTGATCCGGCTGCGTGCGTCATTCGACGCACGACAGTTCCGAAGCGCGGCATCGCTGGCGCTGCGCCAGGCCGCCGCCAGCGAACTCGAGCTGTTGTTCGCGCGCGCGGTGGCCGCGTGAGAGCGAGACCCGCCTTCGCACTCTGGCCGCGTCGTCTGCTGGCGCTGCCAGTGCGCGCCTATCGTTTCTTCCTCAGTCCGTGGCTGGGTAGTGCGTGCCGCTTTGAACCGACCTGTTCGCACTACGCCTTGGAGGCCCTCGAACGCCACGGCGCGCTGGGCGGCAGCTATCTGGCCGCGCGGCGCGTGCTGCGGTGCCATCCCTGGTGCGATGGCGGGCTGGACCCGGTGCCGCCTGCCGCATCGCGACCGAATCCTTTGACCAAGAATCCTTCATGACCGATATCCGTCGCACCCTGCTGTGGGTGGTGTTCACGATGTCGCTCGTCCTGCTTTGGGACGCGTGGAACAAACACAGCGGCCAGCCCTCGATCTTCGGCCCGAGCGGCGCTCGGCCGGCGGCTTCGGCACCTCCGCTGACGGCGCCGGGCGGGGCCGCGTCTGCGACGGGCGTGCCGACGGCAGCCGCGCCACAATTGGGCGTTCCGTCCGCGGCGGTGCCGACCAACCTGCCGAGCGGCGCCGCGCCAACGCCACCGGCCACGGCGGCACTGCCGGCGACCGCTAGCGAGCAGGTGGTCATCACCACCGATGTCGTCAAGGCGACGTTCGACAGCCGCGGTGCCAGCCTGGTTCGTCTCGAGTTGCTGCGTCACGCCGACGTCGAAGACCGCCAACGCCATGTCTTGCTGTTCGAGCAGAGTGCCGATCGCGCCTACGCGGCGCAGACCGGGCTGATCACGGCGCAACCGGGCGTGGCATTGCCCAACCACCTGAGCCCGATGCGCAGGTTGCCCGGCGCCACCGAACTGGCGGCCGGCGTCAATGAACTGCAGGTGCGATTCGAATCGGCCGACGACGGCGGCGTCAAGCTGGCCAAGACCTTCACCTTCAAGCGCAGCGACTACACCATTGGTGTGCGCCACGAGGTGGCCAATGCCGGTGCGGCGCCGGTTTCGCCGCAGCTGTACCTGCAGTTGGCGCGCGACGGCAACCCGCCGCGCGGCGAGTCGTCGTTCTACTTCACCTTCACCGGTCCGGCGGTCTATACCGAGGCAAAGAAGTTCGAGAAGATCGATTTCAAGGACATCGAGAAGGGCAAGACCGGCCACGCCACCAGCGCCAACGATGGCTGGGTGGCGATGGTGCAGCACTACTTCTCGTCGGCCTGGCTGGTGCCGGCCGGCTCGCCACGCGAGTTCCGCACCGCCAAGGTGTCCACCAACCTGTATTCGGTGGCCATGGTGCTGCCGCTGGGTGAGATCGCGCCCGGCGCAAGCAAGGCGCAGGAGGCGACGCTGTTTGCCGGCCCGCAGGAGGAGAACAAGCTCGCCGTACTGGCGCCGGGGCTCGACCTGGTCAAGGACTACGGCTGGTTCACGGTGCTGGCCAAGCCACTGTTCTGGGTTCTGGACAACCTGCACAAGGCGCTCGGCAATTGGGGCTGGTCGATCGTGGCGCTGGTGGTGCTGCTGAAGATCGCCTTCTACTGGCTCAACGCCAGTGCCTACCGATCGATGGCCAAGATGAAGGCCGTCGGGCCGCGCGTGGCCGACCTGCGCGAGCGCTACAAGGAAAAGCCGCAGCTGATGCAGCAGGAGATGATGCGCATCTACCGCGAGGAAAAGGTCAACCCGCTCGGTGGTTGCCTGCCGATCCTGGTGCAGATGCCGTTCTTCATTGCGCTGTACTGGGTGCTGCTGTCGTCGGTCGAGATGCGCAACGCACCGTGGATCGGCTGGATCACCGACCTGTCGGCCAAGGATCCGTGGTTCATCCTGCCGATCCTGATGACCGCCTCGTCGCTGTTCCAGGTCTGGCTCAACCCGACCCCGGCCGATCCGATGCAGGCCAAGATGATGTGGATGATGCCGTTGATCTTTGGCGTGATGTTCTTCTTCTTCCCGGCCGGCCTGGTGCTGTACTGGCTGACCAACAACATCCTGTCGATCGCCCAGCAGTGGTTCATCAACCGCCGGCTCGGCGTCAACAAGTGACTCGGCGTGAAGACCACACGGTCAGGGGGATGTTGCCGCAAATGGGGGGTTGAGCCGGCAGCTCGTTACCCCGACCATGCAGGCATGCGGGGTTGACCCGGCTCGGTTCTCAAGAACCTCCGGCCGGCTCTGGAGCGTCTCACGCCACTCCCCCCGCGCCAACAACAGCAAGGCACCGCAGCGACAATCGCGCGGTGCCTTCTTCTTTAGCGCTGCCGCAGGACCCGATCGTTGCCATCGCCACCTCGCCGGGCCGCGGCGCGGTGGGCATCGTGCGCGTCTCCGGGCGCGGCCTCGAGGCCGTGATCGAAGCGTTGACCGGCCGCGCGCTCGCGCCGCGTCACGCGCACTACGTCGCGCTGCGCGACGGCCGCGATGAGCCCATCGACCACGGCCTGGCGATCCATTTCCCGGCGCCGCATTCATACACCGGCGAAGACGTGCTCGAGTTGCAGGCTCATGGCGGCCCGGTGGTGCTGCAACTGCTGCTGGCGCGCTGCCTCGAAGCCGGCGCCGAGATCGACCCGGCGACGCAGCGCGCGCGCCTGCCCCACTTGCGCCTGGCGCAGCCGGGCGAGTTCACGCAGCGTGCCTTTCTCAACGGCAAGCTCGATCTGACACAGGCCGAGGCCGTGGCCGACCTGATCGACGCCGGCACCGAAGCCGCAGCGCGCTCGGCCAGCCGCTCGCTCGGCGGCGCGTTCTCGCGCGAGATCGGCGCGCTGGCCGAACGCCTCGTCGAGCTGCGCACGCTGGTCGAGGCCACGCTCGACTTCCCCGAAGAGGAGATCGACTTTCTCGAACGCGCCGACGCGCGCGGTCGTCTCGATGCGATCACTGCCGCACTGGACCGCGTGCTCGACCGCACGCGCCAGGGTGCGCTGCTGCGCGAGGGCATGACAGTGGTGCTGGCCGGCCAGCCCAACGTCGGCAAGAGCTCGCTGCTCAATGCGCTGGCCGGCGCGGAGCTGGCGATCGTCACACCGATTGCCGGCACCACGCGCGACAAGATCGGCCAGACGATCCAGATCGAAGGCGTGCCGGTGCATGTGATCGACACCGCCGGCCTGCGCGACGGCGGTGACAGCGATGGCGAGGTCGAGCGCATCGGCATCGCCCGCAGCTGGGCCGAGATCGAGCAGGCCGATGCCGTGGTCTTCCTGCACGACCTGACGCGGCACGGCGAGCCGCGCTACCAGGCCGCCGAGGAGGCTATCGCGGCGCGCCTGCACCTGGGCGACGCGGCGCGGGTGCTGCATGTCTATAACAAGAGCGATGCGGTGCCGAGCGGGGGCGATGCCCGGCAGGGCCTGCGGCTGTCCGCCCGCACCGGTGCGGGCCTGCAGGCGCTGCGTCGCGCGCTGCTCGAACGCGCCGGCTGGCACGCCAGCCCCGAAGGCGTGTACATCGCCCGCACCCGACATGTCCTGGCGCTGCAGCGCACCGCCGCGCACCTGGGGCGTGCCCGGGCCTTGGCCGCGCGCGCCGATGCCGCGCTCGACCTGCTGGCCGAGGAGTTGCGCCTGGCGCACAACGCGCTCGGCGAAATCACCGGCGCATTCAGCACCGACGACCTGCTCGGCGAAATCTTCGGGCGTTTCTGTATCGGCAAGTAAGTGGCTTGGCCACGCTGTGCGACAGCGCGACAGGCGGTGGGCGTGGCGTGATGGACGGGGGCCACCGCGTGATGCGCCCCCCGCTCCGGCGGTTGTGCTCGGCGCCGAGCGTTTCGATAATCCAGGGCATCAAGCCCCGTCACCGGTACCCGCGCTGCCATGAATATCCAGGAACTGTTCGACGCCGTGAACTCGCTCAATGCCGAGGACGCGTTCAAGCCGCGCATGTCGCTCGAGCAGTGGCGCATGTTCGAGCCGTTCTTGTCGCGCCATGAGATCCGCGCCGGCGACCTGCTGGTGAAGCAGGGCGAGAACGACCGCACGATGTACCTGCTCGAAAAAGGCACGCTGCAGGTCTTCATCACCAATCCCAAACCCGGCATCTCGCGGTTGTCGATCCTGCGCCCGGGCGCCGTGGTCGGCGAAGCCGGGTTGTTCAGCAATCAGCCGCGCATGGCGAATGTCGAAGCGATGACGGCCTGCGTCGTCTGGGCCCTGCGCGGGCCGCGGCTGGAAGAGCTGACGGCGCGCAATCCGACACTGGCGCTCGAACTGATCCGTGCCGCGGCGGCGGTGATGGGGGTGCGCATGCGCGCCAACATCGAGCACGGGATCGCAGTCAGTTGACCAGGCGGCGCCGGTCGGGCGTGAATCGCGGCGCCGGTCAGTGGCCGGCGAAGTCCACCAGCGTGAACAGTGGCAGGCCGGCGGCGCGCAGGCGCGCGGAGCCGCCGAGTTCGGGCAGGTCGACGATCGCGGCGCCCTCGATCACCGTCGCACCCAGCCGTTCGAGCAGCCGCATGCCGGCCATCATCGTGCCGCCGGTGGCGATCAGGTCGTCGATCAGCACCACGCGCGTGCCCGGCACGACCGCATCGGTATGGATTTCGACGGTCGCCGAGCCGTACTCGAGTTCGTAGGTCTCGGCCACCGTGGTGAAGGGCAGCTTGCCTTTCTTGCGTATCGGTACGAAGCCGACATTGAGCTCGTAGGCCAGCACCGAGCCGATGATGAAGCCGCGCGCATCGAGGCCGGCAATGGCCTGCGGCCGGGTGTCGAAGTAACGATGCACGAACTGATCGATCAGCACGCGGAACACCTTCGGCGTGGCCAGCAGCGGCGTGATGTCGCGGAACTGCACGCCCGGCGCCGGCCAGTCGGGCACGGTGCGGATGTGGCGCCGGATGTAGGCCGAGGGGTCGCGTGTCGCCGCGTCGTCGCTGTGCATCAGGCCATTGTGGCTCGCCCGGGCCCGCTGCGGCGGCGCCGCGCCAGTTCAGTCCCGCAACAGCTTGGCTTCGGCCAGCGCCAGCGCCTCAGGCAGCCCTGACAGCACCAGCGTGTCGCCGGCGGCGAGCACCATCTGTTCGTCGGCCGCCTGAACCTGGCCCGTCGCACGCCGCACCGACACCACCTGCACGCCGATCGCATGCAGCGCATGATCGGCCAGCGGCCGGCCCAGGCTCGGTACGGCGGCGGGCAGTGTCACGCTGTGCAGACGGGCCTGCTGCAGCTCTTCCACCGTGTCGTCGTCGGCGCCGTGAAAGTAGCCGCGCAGCAGGCCATAGCGTGCATCGCGCGCGTCGCGGCTGATGCGGATCACGCGGCGCATCGGCACGCCCACCAGCGCCAGCGCGTGGCTGGCCAGCATCAATGAGCCCTCGATCGCTTCGGGCACCACCTCGGTGGCACCAGCCGCCTTCAGGCGGTCGATGTCGGCATCGTCGACGGTGCGCACGACCACCGGCACCTGCGGCGCGTGCGAACGCACCACCTGCAGGATCTTCAGCGCCGACGGCGTGTCGTGATAGGTCACGACGACCGCGCTCGCGCGCGCCAGGCCGGCGGCCATCAGGCTGCGCAGCCGCGCGGCGTCGCCGAAGACCACGCTCTGGCCGGCCGCGGCGGCCTGGCGTACGCGGTCGGGGTCGAGATCGAGCGCCATGTAGGGGATCTGCTCGCCGTCGAGCAGCCGCGCCAGATTCTGGCCGCTACGGCCATAGCCGCAAATGATGACGTGGGCCTCGGCGGCGATCGACTTCTTGGCGATGGTGGTCAGCGCCACCGACTGCATCATCCAGTCGCTGGCCGACAGCCGCGCCACGACGCGGTTGCTGAACATCACGATGAAGGGCGTGGCCAGCATGGACAGCACCATGCTGGCCAGCACCGGGCTGACCCATTGCGGGGCCACCAGGCCGCCGTCGGCGCCGAGCGTCAGCAGCACGAAACCGAACTCGCCGGCCTGCGCCAGGTACAGGCCGGTGCGCAGCGCCGTGCCCGGGGCGGTGCCGAACAGGCGCGCCAGCAGTGCCACCAGTGCGAACTTCGCGAGCACCGGCCCGGAGGTCAGCACCATGACCAGAGGCCATTGGTCGAGCAGTGGGCGCGCGTCGAGCTTCATCCCGATGGTGATGAAGAACAAGCCGAGCAGCACGTCGTGGAACGGCCGGATGTCGGTCTCGACCTGATGCTTGTATTCGGTTTCGGCCACCAGCATGCCGGCCACGAAGGCGCCGAGCGCCAGCGACAAGCCGGCATGTTCGGTCAGCCAGGCCAGGCCGAGCGTGACCAGCAGTAGATTGAGGACGAACAA
Source organism: uncultured beta proteobacterium (assembly GCA_963840805.1). Lineage (GTDB taxonomy): Bacteria > Pseudomonadota > Gammaproteobacteria > Burkholderiales > Burkholderiaceae_C > CADEEN01. The sequence goes on from CAWJAJ010000017.1 coordinate 911,085, forward strand.
CTCCTCGCTCTTGCGCCGCGCCACCAGCGTCAGCCACCAGCGCATCACCTGCTGGCCGCCGGTGAGCAGCACCGCCAGCAACGCCGTCGCCTTCAACAGCGCCCAGCCCAGCACGACGGCCATGTCGCCGCCGGGCGTGCCGAGCGCCGGGATCAGCACCAGCAGCGGCACCACCGCCAAGTCCTGGAACAACAGCACGCCGATCACGCGTTTGCCGTGCTCGCTCTCGAGCTCGAGCCGGTCGGCCATCAGCTTGACGACGATCGCCGTCGACGACATCGCCATCGCGCTGCCCAGCACCAGCGCACCGCTCCAGCCCAGCTCCCAGGGCGTCGCGGTGAACGAGAACAGCCACGCCAACAGCACGTTGCCTGCCAGCGTGCCGACGATCGTCAATACCACCTGCGACAGGCCCAGTCCGAACACCAGCGAGCGCATCGCGCGCAGCTTGGGCAGGTTGAATTCGAGCCCGATGACGAACATCAGGAAGACCACGCCGAACTCGGCCAGGTACTTCACGGCGGCCGAGTCCCTGGCCAGCGCCAGCGCGTTGGGGCCGATCAGCACGCCCACCGCGAGGTAACCGAGGATCGGCGGGAGCTTCAGCGAACGGCAGATCACCACGCCGAGCACTGCGGCCACCAGATAGAGCAGGACGAGTTCGAGGGTCGTGGCCATCCGTTGCATGCCGCTGCGGGGCTCACGCCTGCAGCCTAGAATCGACCGCCAAGTAAACCACGAGTGCCGTGACTGCCAACGCCCCTTCCGTGCCGTCGTTCGACGCTCAACGCGCCCTGCAGTTGGCGGCACAGACGCTGGACATCGAAGCCGCCGCACTCACCGGCGCCAAGGCCCGGTTGGGCGCGGACTTCGTTCGCGCGGTGGCGGCGGTGCTGGCCTGTCGCGGCCGCGTCGTCGTGATGGGCATGGGCAAGAGCGGCCATGTCGGCCGCAAGGTCGCGGCCACGCTGGCCTCTACCGGCACGCCGGCGATGTTCGTGCACCCGGCCGAGGCCAGCCACGGTGACCTGGGCATGGTCACCCCGCACGACGTGGTGATGGCGATTTCCAACTCCGGCGAGAGCGACGAGTTCAACGTCATCCTGCCGGTGTTGAAGCGGCTGCGTGTGCCGGTCATCGCCTTGACTGGCAAGCCGCAGTCCACGTTGGCGGCGCATGCCGACATGGTGATCGAGTGCACCGTCGAGCAGGAGGCCTGCCCGCTCAACCTCGCGCCCACCGCCAGCACCACCACGCAGATGGCGCTCGGCGATGCGTTGGCGGTCGCGCTGCTCGATGCACGGGGCTTCAAGGAGGACGACTTCGCACGCTCGCACCCGGGCGGCGCGCTCGGCCGCAAGCTGCTGATGCATGTGCGCGACCTGATGCGCAGCGGCGATGCGCTGCCGCGCGTCGGCCCCGACGCCAGCTTCACCACGATGCTGCGCGAGATGACCGGCAAGGGTCTCGGCTTCACGGCCATCGTCGGCGGCGGCGATCGGGTGCTGGGCATCTTCACCGACGGCGATCTGCGCCGCCTGATCGAGCGCGGGGCCGACCTGCGCGCGCTGATCGCGCGCGACGTCATGCACGCGAGTCCGCGCCGAATCCGCGCCGATGCGCTGGCAGTCGAGGCAGCCGACCTGATGGAGCAGCACCGCATCACCAGCGTGCTGGTGGTCGAGGCCGATGGCAGCGAGCGCCTGGTCGGGACGCTGAACTCCAACGACCTGATGCGCGCGAAGGTCATCTGATGCCCACGGCCTCGCCGGCGTTGCGCTTCGCGCCCGAACTGCTGCTCAAGGCGCAAGGCCGTGCGATGGGCATGAGGGCAGCGATCTTCGACGTCGACGGTGTGCTCACTGACGGGCGCCTGTTCATCGGTGAAAGCGGCGAGTCGTTCAAGGCGTTTTCGAGCCTCGACGGCCACGGCCTGAAGCTGCTGTTGCAGGGCGGCATCGTGCCGCTGGTGATCACGGGCCGCGATTCGCCGGCCGTGCGCCGGCGCATCGCCGATCTCGGCCTGCCGCACGCGATCTTTGGCGTGCAGGACAAGCTGGCTGCGGCCACGGCACTGCTGCAATCGCTGGCGCTCGACTGGGAAGATGTTGCCGCGATGGGCGACGACTGGCCCGACCTGCCGCTGATGGTGCGCGCGGCGTTCGCCTGCGCGCCCGCCAACGCCCACGCCGAGGTGCGTGCGGTCGCGCACCACGTGACCATTGCGCGCGGCGGCGACGGCGCGGCGCGCGAGTGCTGTGATCTGCTGTTGACGGCAGCCGGGCGCTACGCCGGGCTGCTGCGGGGCCACCTGACCACGCTCGACGGGCGTTGACGGGCGCGTCTCGATGGATATCGACACCCTGCTGCAACCGCTGCACCCGGCGGTGCCGCGCGCCGCGCCGCCGCGCCCGCGCCAGCCGTGGTACTGGCGCCTCGGGCAGTTGCTGTCGGCCTACCTGCCGGTGCTGCTGATGGCTGCGCTGGCACTGGGCACCTGGTGGTTGGTGCGCAACACGCCGCCCGCCATCGTACCGGCCCAGGCCGTCGCGCCGCGCCATGAGCCCGACTACACGATGCAGGGCTTCACGCTGCAGCGGTTCGGTGCCGACGGCCGCCTGCGGGTGCAGGTGCAAGGCACCCAGATGCGTCACTATCCCGATACCGATACGTTGGAGATCGATGGCGTGACGATCCGTGCACTGTCGCCCGATGGCAGCGTGACGCGTGCCAGCGCCCGCCGCGCCGTCACCAACGGCGATGCCAGCGAAGTGCAGTTGGTTGGCGCGGCGCAGGTGGTGCACGAGGGCCGGGGCAACGAACAGAACATCGAGTTCTCGAGTGAATTCCTGCATGCCTTCCTCGCGACCGAGCGCGTGCGCTCGCACCTGCCGGTGCAACTGCGGCAGGGCACCAGCGAGCTGCGTGTCGGTGCGATCGACTACGACCACCTGACGCGTCTCGCCCGCCTCGGTCCGCCGGTGCGCGCGCGTTTCGAGCTGCCGCGCCGATGACGTCGGCTCTGGTCTTCATCACCGGCGCCTCCAGCGGCATCGGCCAGGCCCTTGCTGCGCGCTATGCCCAGGCGGGCTGGCGGCTCGCGCTGGTGGCTCGACGGACCGGCGAGGTCGAGGCCTGGGCCCGCGCCCAGAACCTGGCTCCCGAACGCTGGACGGTGTATGCCGCCGATGTGCAGGACATCGACAGCATCGTTGCTGCCGGTCACCGCTGCATCGAACGGCAAGGCCTGCCCGATGTGGTGATCGCATGCGCCGGCATCAGCGTCGGCATGGACAGCGCCGAGAGCCAGGACCTGCATGTCATGCGCGAGACCTTCGCCATCAACAACACCGGTATGGCCGCCACCTTCAGCCCGTTCCTGGCACCGATGCGTGCGCGGCGCAGTGGCGCGCTGGTGGGCATCGCCAGCGTTGCCGCGATTCGCGGCCTGCCGGGCCACGGCGCGTACTGTGCGAGCAAGGCCGCCGTGGTGGCGTACTGCGAGAGCCTGCGCGGCGAGTGCCGCGATGCCGGCGTGCGCGTCGTCACGCTGCTGCCCGGCTACATCGACACACCGCTGACGGCCGGCAATCGCTATGCAATGCCGTTCCTGATGCAGCCAGCCGCCTTCGCTGACCGTGCGTTCCAGGCCATCGGGCGCGGCGCCAGCTACCGTGTGATCCCGTGGCAGATGGGCGTCGTGGCCAAATTGCTGCGGCTGCTGCCCAACGCATTGTTCGATCGGCTATTCGCCGGGCGCGGGCGCAAGAAACGACGCGGCCAGTAGGCCGTCGCGTCGCGTTGCGGGGAGTCGACAGTGCGGGTGCACCCGCGTTGCGCTCGTCGAGGCCGATGGCTACAGTGCGCCGCTCGTTCAACCTACCGCCGGCGCGCAGCCCGTTGCCGTCAAGGACGGTTCCCATGACGCAGATCGACATCCTCGGCTAGATGCCCGCCCGCCGCGACTTGCGGCGGGGATGCAGCGTGCGGCGCCAGCAGCGGCGCCGCACGGCGATCGATGACAACGCGCGGCCGCTGGGCGGTGTCGCGCACTCGGGATCCTCGAATGAAAACTCGCCTTTCGGCGCGGCAGATTGCCGCGGCAATTCTCTGGTGCGTCTTCGCGGTCGGCGCGGCACTGGCGCAGCCGCGTGCAGTGAGCCTGGCGGCGGGCGAGCACATCGCACTCGACGGCCGGCTCGATGAAGCGGTGTGGCAACGCGCCCCCCTGCACGACCGCTTCGTGCAATTCCTGCCGCTCGACAAGCAACCGCCGCCCGCCGGCTACCGCACCACGGTGCAGGTGGTCGCCGAGGTCGACGCGCTGGTGGTCGGCATTCGCGCCCTCGATCCGGCGCCCGACGAGATTCGCGCGCCGCTGGTACGGCGCGACCAGGTCCGGCGCGACCAGGACTTCGTGGCCGTGCTGATCGACGCTGTCGGCGATCGCCGATCGGCGCAGTTCGTGCGCGTCAACGCCGCCGGCGTGATCGCCGATGGCGTCTACATCGCGGCCGGCGACAGCGAGGATTTCGCGCCCGACTTCGACGTCGATGCCGCGGTGCAGCGCCTGCCCGATGGCTACAGCATCGAAGTGCGGCTGCCGCTGCTGACGTTGCGCTACCCGCACGACGGCGGTGCGCCGTGGCGACTGATGGTGGCGCGCAGCGTGCCACGGGTGTCGAGCATGCTGCTGCTGTCGGCGCCTTTGACGAAGGACGGCCTGTCGTTCATCGCCGAAATGCAGGTCATCGAAGGCCTCGAAGGCCTGGTCGAGCGCTCGCGACATCAGAGCCTGCTCACGCTGCGGCCCGAGGTGACCGTGCGGGTCACGCGCGACAGCGCGGGCGGATCCGCCGCGCGGCGCGAGACCAGGGCGTCGCTCGGTGCCGAGCTGAAGTGGCGCCCGCGCGCCGACTGGGTGCTCGACGCGACGTTCAACCCCGACTTCTCCCAGGTCGAGCTCGACGTCCCGCAACTCGCGGGCAACACGCGATTTGCCCTGTCGGTGCCGGAAAAGCGCCCGTTCTTCCTGGAAAGCACGGATGTCATCGACCTGCCGTTGCCGGCGTTCTACTCACGCTCCATCACCGACCCCAGCGGTGGCCTGCGCGCCACTTGGCGCACACCGCATGCCGACGCGACCGCGTGGACGCTCGCCGATGATGGCGGCGGCGTGGTCTTGCGCCCGGGGCCGTTTGCCACCGACGTGTTCGCGCAGGACGCTCGCTCGCAGGCCAGCCTGCTGCGCGCGCGGCACCACCGTGGCGCCGACACCAGCCTGGGCGTGCTGTTGTCGCGACGCGCCTACGACAATGGGCGCGGCAGCAACGACGTCGTCGGCGCCGATGCGCTGTGGCTGCCCGGCGCGCAAGACCAGTTGCGCCTGCGTGGTCTGGCGTCGCGCTCGAGCGCCGGCTTCGATGCGCAGGGCCGCATCAACGCCGGCCCGGTGCAGCGGGGCCACTGGCTCGAGGCGCGCTGGAACCGACGAACCGATGGCTGGATTGCCAACCTGGCCGTCAATGACGTGAGCCCACGCTTTCGCAACGACAATGGTTTCATCGAGCAGGCCGGCGTGCGCGGCGTCGAGGCGGAGTTGATCCGGCGCTGGGGCGAGGTCCATTCACCCGCGCTGCTGGACTTCACCGCGCATGAATTCGAGACCTACCTGTGGGTGCAGCACGTGGCCACGCGCGCTGACACGGCGCAGGGCATCGCCGACGGCCAGACCGTGACACGGCGCTGGCACCCCGGCATCTGGTGGGCCGGCCCGCGCAACGCCGAGGGCTGGCTGCAGGCGAGACTCGATGCCGAACGCGCCCGGCCCGGTGGCCGGCTGCATGCAACGACGAGCGCGGAGGGCGAGTTCGGCTTCAACCCGCTGCCATGGATCACACGCGCCACGGTCAAGGCCAGTGCCGGTGAGCGTGTCGACCTGCAGGCCGACCGCGTCGGCAGGGGCGCCGAGTGGCTGGTCGACGTCAAGTTGCGCGGCACGCTCGGCCGTCTCGGCGTCGAGTCCGAGCAGCGCGTGCAACAAGGCTTCATCAACCGCGGTGGTGCTCGCGTGCTGACGGACAGTGCCGCGCAGTGGCTCGGCGTGGTGCACTTCAGCGCCCGCGATTCGCTGCGTGTCGTGTGGCAGGCCACGCGCTTTCGCCGCAAAGCCGAGACTGCGGTGGCCATCGCGGCCGAGCGCCTGAACAACCGCACCGTTTCGATGGTGTTCCAGCACCGCGTGGGCATCGGCCGCAGTATCGCGGTCGGCGCCAGTTCGCAACGCGGCGACCCCGGCGACGAGCGGCGCGATGAACTGTTCGTCAAGGCAGCGCTGGCGTACTGAGCACCCCCAGGGCCGGGCTGCGCCCAGCCCGCGCCCGCCCCAACGTGCGCGTGGGCAGCTCATTCGCTGGAAATGGAAAGGGCGCCGGTGCTGCCACCGGCGCCCTTTGCTGTCGCTTTGGAAATCGTGCCGGTCAGTAGCCGCCGCGGCCACCACCGCCGCCACCGTAGCCGCCGCCACCGCCGCTGCGGCCACCGCCGCCGCCACCGTAGCCGCCGCCACCGCCGCTGCGGCCACCGCCACCACCGCCGTAGCCGCCACCGCCGCCACCACCGTAGCCGCCGCCACCGCCACCGCTGCGACCGCCGCCGCCGAAGCCGCCTGGACGCTCTTCACGCGGTCGCGCCTCGTTGACCACCAGTGGCCGACCATCGAGTGCCTGGCCGTTCATGCCGTTGATGGCAGCTTGCGCCTCGGCGTCCGAACCCATCTCGACAAAGCCGAAGCCCTTTGAGCGGCCGGTTTCGCGGTCCATCATGACCTTGGCAGAAGTTACCGTGCCGAACTGTGCAAATGCTGCTTGCAGTGAATCGTCACGAACGCTGTAGGCGAGGTTGCCCACATAAAGCTTGTTTCCCATCGGGGAGCCCCTTTCAATCGCAGTAAACCATGTGGAGCTTCAACCCGTCGTGAACCATTCAAGCGAAGGCGCCGCATCCAGACACAGAGGGCGAATTATCAAAGAACTGGGCCCAAACCCCATCGCTCCGCGTCAAAGTGTTGTTTTCTGGCGCCGCATCACGACCTCGGTATTCGGGTTCTCCCGAGGCTGTTGCTAGCCTCGTCGCCGTCATGACCGTGCCCGTACCCGCCCAGCGCCTGCTCGACGCTCTGAACCGGGAGTTGGCCAACGACCAAGCACCGCTGCCGTGAACGGGCCGGCGCGGATTGCCAGCCTGGTGCCCAGCATCGCCGAATTGCTGGTCGCGCTCGGTCTCGGGCCGTACCTCGTGGCGCGCACCGGCTGATCACGCAGATCGCGCAGGCCTTTGCCGCCATTCCCGGCGTGGCCGACCGCGCGCCGGCGCTCGACGCCGAGTTGCATGCCGAACTGCGTGCCACCTGCCCCGACGGGCGTGCCGAGGTGCCGGTGCTGTACCTGATCGCTTTCGGGCCGGCACACCTGCCGTTGGCGCAGGCGTTGGTGCCGCGAGCGCGTGTGCGGTTGGTCGATGGCGAGCGGCTCGGCTGGTACGGCCCGCGCACCGTGGCCGGGTTGCGCGACCTGCGCGCATTGGCCGCAGGGCCCTGACGACAGGCCCTAACATCGAGCGATGGATCTGCTCAAGCCGCTGATCGCGCTGCTGGCGATCGTCAACCCGATCGGCGCGATCCCGTTCTTCATCGCCTTCACGCAGAGCCTGAGCCGCGAGCAGCGGCGGCATACGATCTCGGTGGCCAGCTTCAGTGCCTTCGTCGTCATCGCTGTCAGTGCCATAGCCGGGCTGAAGATCATCGAGTTCTTCGGCATCAGCATCGCGTCGTTCCAGGTCGGCGGCGGCACGCTGCTGTTGATCAGCTCGCTGCAGATGCTCAATGCCCAGCCGGCCGAGGCCAAGCCGGGCGATGTCGACGATGGCAACCAGAAAGTCGACGCCGGCGCGAGCATCGCCATCGTGCCGCTGACGATCCCGCTGCTGACCGGCCCGGCGACCATTTCGACGATGGTGATCTACGCCGAGAAGACGCGCCACCTGTGGGAGCACGCCGTGCTGGTCGGCTACGGCGTGGTCATCGGGCTGGTGACGTATGTCGCGTTCTCGGCCTCGGCGCGGATCGCCAAGGTGCTCGGTCGCACCGGCATCAATGTCATGACGCGGCTGATGGGCCTGATCCTCGCTGCGATGGCGGTCGAGTTGCTCGCCGACGGCCTGGTCAAGCTGTTCCCGGTGCTGGCCTCGCACATCTCCCGGTGAGGGCAGAAGCAATGACCGGCGCATCCACCTGGGACTACATCATCGTCGGCGCCGGCACTGCTGGCTGCTTGCTCGCCAACCGACTGTCGGCCGACCCGCACGCGCGTGTGCTGCTGCTGGAAGCCGGCGGTCGCGACAACTATGCCTGGATCCATATCCCTGTCGGCTATCTCTACTGCATCGGCAATCCGCGCACCGACTGGCTGTACCAGACCGAACCCGACGCCGGGCTGAACGGGCGCGTGCTGCGCTATCCACGCGGCAAGGTGCTCGGCGGCTCGTCGAGCATCAACGGCATGATCTACATGCGTGGCCAGGCCCGCGACTACGACGGCTGGGCCGAGGCCCTCGGCGATGAGGCTTGGCGCTGGCAGGCGTGCCTGCCGTATTTCATGAGCCACGAGGCTCATTGGCGGGGCGGCGATACCTGGCATGGCAACGCCGGCGAGTGGCGCGTTGAACGCCAGCGGCTGTCTTGGGCGCTGCTCGATGCCGTCGCGCTCGCCGCGCAGCAGGCCGGTATCCCCGCGACGGCGGACTTCAACCGGGGCGACAACGAAGGGGTCGGCTACTTCGAAGTCAACCAGAAGCGCGGCGTGCGCTGGAACGCCAGCAAGGCCTTCCTGCGGCCGGTGCAGCGCCGCCGCAATCTGCACGTGCGCACTGGGGCGATGGTGCAACGGTTGTTGCTCGAGCGTCGCGGCGACGGCGCGCTGGCGGCCACCGGCGTCGAGTGCCGCAGCGACGACGGTGGCGCGCAATCGCTGCGTGCCGCTCGCGCTGTCGTGCTCGCCGCCGGCGCGATCGGTTCGCCGCAGTTGCTGCAGCTGTCGGGCATTGGCCCGGGGCCGTTGCTGGCGAGCCATGGCATCGCGGTGGCACACGAGTTGCCCGGCGTCGGCGAGAACCTGCAGGACCATCTGCAGATCCGCGCCGTGTTCGGCGTGCGCGGCGTCAAGACGCTCAACACGATGGCCCATACGCTGCTCGGCAAGGCGCGCATCGCGCTCGAGTACCTGTTGACGCAAAGCGGCCCGATGAGCATGGCCCCGTCGCAGCTGGGCGCCTTCACCCGCTCCTCGCCCGAGCAGCGCTGGCCGAACCTCGAGTACCACGTGCAGCCGCTGTCGCTGGATGCCTTCGGCCAACCCCTGCACACCTTCCCGGCCTTTACCGCCAGTGTCTGCAACCTCAACCCGCAGAGCCGTGGCCGCGTGCGCATCCGCTCACCGCGGGCGGAGGACGCGCCGCTGATCGAGCCGCACTACCTGTCGACCGAAGGCGATCGGCGCATCGCCGCGGCGTCGCTGCGTCTGACGCGCCGCATCGTGGCCCAGCCGGCGCTGTCGCGCTACGCGCCGGTGGAAATCAAACCCGGCGCGCAGTTCGAGAGCGACGATGACCTCGCCACACTGGCAGGGGACATCGGCACAACCATCTTTCACCCGGTCGGCACCTGCCGCATGGGTGCGGACAACGACCCCCTGGCGGTGCTCGATGCGCGCCTGGCCGTGCGGGGCATTGCCGGCTTGACGGTCGCCGATGCCAGCGCGATGCCGACCATCACCAGCGGCAACACCAACGCACCGACGCTGATGATGGCCGAGCGCGCCGTGCAATGGTTGCGTGAACGCCGCAGTCCGTAAGACCTGACAGGTGCCCGTGACGGGGCCTGCCGATAGACTGGCTTCGATGTCCGAAACCAGGGCCCCCCGCCGCCGGCATGATTCTGCGCCCGCAGTCACGGCGGTCGTGCCTGGGCGGGTGGCGCCGCCTCGCCGCTGGGCACAGCTGGCGCTGCTGGGCGTCGCGGCGATGGTGCTGCTGGCGTTGTTGCCGCTGTGGTGGAGCACTGGCGCGTCCGGTTGGCTTTCGGTGGCCGCGGCGGTGGTGCTGGGCGCCGCCGTCCTGCTGCTGGTGCGCCGGCTGGGCCGCGAATCCGAGGCCGACGCGCGCAGCCTGGCCGACTTTTCGCAGTATCTGCAAGAAGGCGACGTCGGCGGCGCACTGCGCGCCGTCGGCGCCGACACGCAGGCGGCCACTAGCGACGCGTCGGCGGACGAGCCTGCATCGCGCTTCGACCGTGCCGCCCGCGATGTCGAGCGCGCACTCGGCGAACGCGAGCGGCGCTGGCAGGCGCGCATGCGCCTGTCGGCCGATTGGCACTGGGAGACCGATGCCGAATTGCGCTTCAGCTGGGTCTCGCGCGATCTGGCGTCGTTGGTCAAGCTCGGCGTCCAGCCGGCCGATCTGGTCGGTCACCGCATCGATGCGGTAGCGCTGTTCCAGCCGCCCGACGAGGGCTGGCCGGCGCTGGTCGCGCGCATGCGGCAACACCAGCCGCTACGGGATCTGATGCTCGAGGTGCGCCGCCCCGGGCGGCTGCCGCTGTGGGTGGCCCTCAACGGCCGTGCCTATCTCGACAAGCAGGGCGAGTTTGCCGGCTACGAAGGCGTCGGTCGCGACATCACCGAACAGCGCCTGGCCTACCTGCGCCTGGCCGAAAGCGAACGTCGCCACGCGATGATGGCCGAGTTGTCGGTCGACTGGTATTGGCAGACCGATGCCGAGCACCGCATCGAGCAGTTCGGCCCGGTGGCGCAAGAGGTGCTCGGCGCGGCCGCGGCCGAGGCCATCGGCCAGACACGCTGGGCGCTGCACCCCGACGGCGTGAGCGACGCCGAATGGGCCGCACACCGTGCCGATCTCGACGCACGGCGGCCGTTCCGCGGCTTCGAATACGCCATCCGCCAGGGCGGCCGCGGCCTGCGCTGGATCGCCATCGGCGGCCAGCCGCGCTTCGACGCCCATGGCGACTTCATCGGCTACCACGGCGTGGGCCGCGACATCACGCTCAGGAAACGTGCCGAACGCGTGTTGCTCAACCGCAATCAGGCCCTCGAGCGTTTGGTAGCCGAACGCACCGCGGAGTTGGAGCAGAGCAACCGCGACCTCGAGGCCTTTTCGCGCCAACTGGCGCACGAATTGCGCACGCCGATCGGGCAGGTTGCCGGGCTGGCCGATCTCGTCAAGAGCCGCGCCTGGGAGCGCCTGACCGAGGACGAGCGGGAATGGCTGCGGCTGCAGGGGCAAGCTGCGCGCGACATGTCGAACACCGTCACCGCGCTGCTCGAGCTGGCGCGGTCGACATCGGCTGCGTTGCTGCTGGAGTCGGTGGACTTGACGGCGCTGGCGCGGGCGGTGATCGAGGAATTGCCCTGGGTCGAGCGCCGGGCAGAGGTCGAGTGGATCATCGAGCCGGGCCTGGTGGCGCACTGCAGTGCCGCGTTGGCACGCGTGGTGCTGACGAACCTGCTCGGCAACGCGGCCAAATTCACCCGCGACGTGGCTCAGCCGCGCGTCGCATTCGGCCACGACGGCGCGGCCGATGAGGGGGTCCTCGTCGTACAGGACAACGGCGCGGGTTTCGATGCCGACCGTGCCGCGCTGCTGTTCCAGCCCTTCGTGCGCTTGCATCGCAGCGAACAGTTCCAGGGCACCGGGTTGGGCCTGTCGATCGTTCGCCGCATCCTCGAGCGCCACGGCGGTGCCATTGTGGCCAGCGGCGAGCCCGGGCGCGGCGCGCGCTTCAGCTTCCGCTTCGGTCCTGCACGCGCCGCGCCTTCGACCGCGCACGACAGCCTGCTCGATACCGGCAGCGCGGCCGCCTAGCCGCCAGGTGCCGCTGCGACGGCGGCGACAATCGACGCCATGCCCGAGCTGGCCCCGGAACTGATCGCGATTGCGCTGGCCGCGGCACTGGCGGGTTTCGTCGACGCCATCGTCGGCGGGGGCGGCCTGGTGTTGTTGCCGGCTTTGTTTGCGGTCTACCCGACCGCCGCGCCGGCCGCGCTGCTCGGCACCAACAAGGGCGGCGCGGTCTGGGGTACGGCGTGGGCCACGGCGCAGTATGCGCGGCGCGTGGTGTTGCCATGGCACGCCCTGGCGCCAGCGGTGGCGACGGCGCTGGCCGGAAGTTTCGCCGGCGCGTGGGCGGTCACCCAGGTCAGCGCCGACAGCCTCAAGCGCGCGCTGCCGTTCCTGCTTGCTGCGATGCTGGTGTATACCGTGGCGCGCAAGGAGCTCGGACGCCATCACGCGCCACGCTGGCGCGGCCGTCGTGAGGCGGCGGTCGCCTCTGCGCTGGCGGCCACGCTCGGCTTCTACGACGGCTTCTTCGGCCCCGGCACCGGCAGCCTGTTCGTGTTCCTGTTCGTGCGCCTGCTCGGATACGACTTCCTCAACGCCAGTGCCAGCGCCAAGCTGCTGAACACGGCGACCAACGCGTCGGCGTTGCTGTTGTTTGCCTGGAAAGGCCATGTCTGGTGGCACCTGGCCCTGCTGATCGCGGTGGCCAATGTCGGCGGCAGCCTGGTCGGCACCCGGTTGGCACTCCGTCATGGCGCCGGCTTCGTGCGCGGGATGTTCATCGTCGTGGTGGCCGCGCTGATTGCGAAGACCGCTTACGACGCCTTCCTGCGCTAGACGCGGCGCTCCAGAACGCGGCTGGGAAAGCCCGCTGTGCGTGCGGCGGCCATCACGCTAGGCTGCATCTTTTGCCCCAGATCGTGGAGACGAGACCGATGATCGACGTTGCCCCTGAAGCCCTGGCCCTGCAGCGCCTGTTCCACTGGGAGAAGGCCACCCCCGATCGGGTGGTCTTTACCCAGCCGTACGACGGCGCAGCGAAGGGCAGCGGCCCCGTGCGCACCTGGACCTGGAAGCAGGCGCTCGACGAGACAAGGCGCATGGCCGCCCACCTCAAGAGCCTGAACCTGCCACCCAGTAGCAACATCGCGCTGATCTCCAAGAACTGCGCGCACTGGCTGATGACGGACTGGGCGATCTGGATGGCCGGCCACGTCTCGGTGCCGCTGTACCCGACGCTGGCCGCCGAGACGATCCGCCAGATCCTCGATCACAGCGAGGCCAAGTTGCTGTTCGTCGGCAAGCTCGATGGCTGGGACGGCATGAAGGCCGGCGTGCCCAAGGGGCTGCCGTGCATCAGCTACCCGCTGTCACCGAAGAACGACTACCCGACCTGGGACGACATCGTCGCCAAGACCGCGCCGATGACGGACAGCCCGGTGCGCCCGGCCGACGAACTGTGCACGATCATGTACACCTCGGGCACCACCGGCATGCCCAAGGGCGTGATGCACAGCTTCGGCGGCTTCGCCTGGAGCATCGCGGCGGGCCTGAAGCGCGTGCCGCTCGACAGCAATGCGCGCATGCTTTCGTACCTGCCGCTGTCGCACATCGTCGAGCGCATGCTGGTCGAGCATGGCCTGCTGGCCACTGGCATGCAGTTGTGGTTTGCCGAGTCGCTCGACACCTTCACGATCGACCTGCAGCGCGCGCGGCCGACGGTGTTCTTCTCGGTGCCGCGGCTGTGGGTCAAGTTCCAGCAGGGTATCAACCACAAGATGCCGCAGGCCAAGCTCGACAAGCTGCTGAAGCTGCCGATCATCGGCGGCCTGGTGCGCAAGAAGATCCTGAAGGCCCTTGGCCTCGACCAATGCAAGTTCGCCGCCGGCGGCGCGGCGCCGATGCCGCCCGACCTGCTGCGCTGGTACCACAAACTCGGGCTGGATCTGGGCGAGGGCTATGGCATGACCGAGAATTTCGCCGTCTCGCACATCACGCTGCCGGGCAAGCCGTGCCCGGGCACGGTCGGCCTGCCCTACGACGGCGTGCAGAGCCGGATCGACCCGGCCAACGGCGAGATCCAGATGAAGAGCCCCGGCATGATGATGGGCTACTACAAGGAGCCGGGGCTGACCAAGGACGCATTCACCGCCGACGGCTGGCTCCATACCGGCGACAAGGGCTCGCTCGACGCCGAAGGCAACCTGAAGATCACCGGCCGCGTCAAGGATCTGTTCAAGACGAGCAAGGGCAAGTACGTGGCACCGGCGCCGATCGAAGACCGGCTGGTGATGCACGAGGCCGTCGAGGCCTGTGCCGTCACCGGCGCCAACCTCGGTCAGCCGCTGGGCATCGTGATGCTCAACGCCGAGGCGATTACGCAGGCGGCCCGTGCCGAGGGCCGCCAGACCCTGGAAGCGTCTCTGGCCCAGCACCTGACGGCCATCAATGAACAACTCGATCCGCACGAGCAGATGGATTGCCTGGTGCTGGTGACGACGCCGTGGACCGTCGAGAACGGCTTCATCACGCCGACCTTCAAGATCAAGCGCAACCACATCGAAGACGTCTATGCCGTGAATTACACGCGCTGGGTCAGCGCGCGCAAGCAAATCGTCTGGGAAAGGGGCTGAATTGACGGCTTCAAGCGCGCTGCCCCCGACGGGCGCTCAGGCCACGCTCGGGGGGCGGCGAGGCGCTGGCACGAGGCGCGCGTGGTCGGCGGCGCGCCTCAATCGAGCGTGACTTCGCTGTGCACCGAGCCGGCGCGGTCGGCCCGCGCACTCAAGCCCACGCGCGTGCCCTTGGGGGCGCGCACCACCCATTCGGCAAAGGCGCGGTCAGCTGTGATTTCGCGGTTCGGCAGAAAGGCGAGTTGGCTGTTCTTCGGTGCATGGCCCTCGAGTTGCGGGCCCTCGTGGCGGTGCTTGCCGTTGACCAGCGAGACCTCGGGCGAGTCGGGCAGGTGGATCTCGAACATCACCCCGCGCACGGTCTTGCGATCGAGTGCGCGCCGGCTGACATAGGCCGGTAGCCAGCCGCTGTTGGCGACCGCAAAGCGGATGCGCCAGGTGTCGGGCCCGAGCGCGCGGACCTCGGCGCGCAGCGGTTCGAGTTTGGGCAGCGACAGCGCAATCTGCGTCAACCAAGCAGGAAATCGTGCCGCCTCGCGTTCGCGCAGCGCGGGCGGCGGGTTGCGCCAGAAGTTCAATTTGTCCCAGCCGCCGATCTCCACCGGGCCGAGTTGCGGATGCATCACGGGCCGCCAATCGACATAGGCCTGACCGGCACAGTGATCGTCGCTCCACTTCAGCAGCTTCAGATCGTCCTCGACCGGATGTTCACGGTACCAGTGGATCCAGTCGTAATCGGTGATGCCGGCCTCCTTGTTCGGGGCCCAGAGCTCGACCGTCCAGAACAGCGCGCCGAGGTGTTCATAGACCCAGTCCTGGGTGCCGGTGACGATCTCCTTCGGGTGGTATTTGAAGTCGTGGAAGATGCTGATCGCCGGGTAGCCGGTGATCTTTTCGCCGATCTCCGAGAAGCGCTTGTAGGTCCACAGGTCTTCCGGGACCATGTCGTCGTCGCTTTGCGTACCCATCGGGCGCAGGATCACGCCGCTGTGGGTGTGGAAGCTCACTGCCGCGCCGATATTGCGGTGTGCCGTGATGAAGTCGACCATCGCCCGTACCTCGGGCTCGCTGGTCGGGTAGGGCCCGGCGCCGACCTGCTCGAACTCCTGCCGCCAGTGGGTCGGGAAATTGCGGTTCAGGTCGAGCCCTTCGGGGTCCTTGTTGACCTTGACCGTCAGGCCGTCCCAGTGGGTCAGCGTGCCTTCGGGCATCAGCCGGTAGTATTCGCCGCCGAACTCGCCGGGCTCACGCGCGACCATCAGCCGGGGCTCGGTGGCGTGCTTCTTGTACGTGCCGTGCGGGTCGCGGATGCGCATTGTCAGGATGCGGCCATCGCCATCGACGTCCTCGATCGTCAATCCTTCGATGGCCTCTTCGTCGAACGGGTAGCGCCGCGTCGACGAACGGATGTGGCGCGGGCGGTCGGCCAGCGCAAGTTCGGCGCCATCGGGGTTCAGGCGCGGGCACAGGTACACGCAGCGCGTGTCGAGCAGGTGCGTGATCTCGCGGTCGTCGCCGTAGTGGGTGGCCAGGCTGTGCAGGTAGTACAGGCAGGCGGTGCTGGCAGTCAGCTCGGCGGCGTGGATGTTGCCGTCGACCCAGAATGCCGGCTTGTCGGTGTCGATACCGGTGGCGCTGTTGGTCAGTGCCACGACCCAGATGTCGCGACCCTCGTGGCTCTTGCCGAGCGAGCGCACGCTGATCAGCTGCGGCAGCGCGTCCGCGTAATCGAACAGCAGCCGGCTCAGTTCACCATGGCGGTAGAACGTGTCGAAGCGGGGAACGGGCAGCGCGGGCATGGTCGGACGGTAAGCAAAGGTGTCGACGATTGTGCCCAGCCATTGCCCGATGGCCATCCGCATTTGCGGGGGGCTGCCACGAAAAAGACCGCGGCCCGCACTGGGCGGGCCGCGGTCGGTCGTTCACAGCGGCCGGGCGTGCCCGCTGCGGCGGGTCAGGGGAAGACGAAGTTTTCCGGGGCAGCGACCGGCAGCGTGATGTCGCGCTGCTGCGTCGCAGTGCCGGAACGTGCCTGCAACGTATATAGGCCCGCCCGCGGTGCGTCGCTGGCGAAGGTGATGATCGGCGCGCTTGCCGCATAGGCGACATAGGCTGGCGCGCCGGTCGGCAGCGTCAACGAGTAGTCGCCGGTGGTGGCATTCGCGCCGGCGTAACCCACTTCCATCTTGGTACTGCTCGTCAGCGACTGCAGCGCGCGCACGTCGGCGCTGTCGCTGGGCGTGACCTTGCCGCTGACGACAGCACTGGCCGCCGACGCCGGCGGCGACAGTCGCACCGTGTCACTGCCGATCGTGGTGGCGCCGGCGGCAGTGACAGGCACGCCGGTCATCACCGCATTGACGCGGCCCGGCGCAGTGATCACGAGGTCGTAGGTGCCTACGGGGATCCACGCCAGTTCGAAGCGGCCGGTCGCGGGCTCGGGCACCGTCGCGCGCAACGGCTCGCCGCCCACCTGCGCTGATACGCCGGCGCTGGCGGCGATCGCCGGGTCCACCCATCCGACGATCTTGGACGAGATGATCGGGAATACCGACAGGACCGGCTTGAGCAGGTACTTGCCGGAGTTGCCGGCCTTGACGAAGGACTTGCAGGCGTTGAAGTCGATGCCGAAGTCGGCCACGGTGTCGGGGTTGACCGTCAGATTGACATTCATCTTCAGCCCGCTCTGCTGGCCACTGGGGGTGTCCAGCGCCGTTTCGGCAAGCCCCTCGGGCTTGATGGCGTTGGGCCAGCGGCGCGCCGCCGGTGTTGGGTGCCAGCACCAGACGCATCTGCGTGTAGGTGCCCGCGGGCAATTGGGTCTCGCCCAGCGGCAGGAGCTTGCCGTTGGTTACTCAGCAGGTCGATGCGCCGCGGCGAGGCCAGCACCACCTCGGACCATCCGGCGTCGTTCTCGCTGGCAGCGCTGCTCTTGTGCACGCGCACCTTCTCGCACGGTGACCCAGACGTTGTCGTAGCCGCAGGCCGGCGCGTCGGTGAGCGACAGGCGCAGCGTGCCGGTGGTGGAGTCGCTGCCGCCCCCGCCACAGGCGGCCAACAGGCTGGCCATGAGCAGGCCGGGAACAAGGACTCGGGCGGTGGCGCGTGCGTTCATCAGGGACCTTTTCTGCAATGGCCTGGAATGGAAGATCTGCACAGACAGGCTACCCTAGCGGGCGCTGCAGATGCCGTTAGCAGTTGTCGGATCTGTTGCAGCGGCCCCCGCGGATGAGGGAGTGCAGAAGTCAGTGCTCGCACCGATCGACACTAGGGCGCCGCTGCACCCGCCACGAACACCTGCAACTCGCCCGGCTGCAGTGCGGTCCACACTTCGTTGCGTGTCATCGGCTCGGTAGCGATCACGGCGATGCGGTCCGTCTGGCCCGCGAGGGCCGCGAAATCGACGGTCACGTCGTCATCGGCCAGGGTGGCGGCACGGAACGGATGCGCGCGTTCGACCCAATGCAGTTGCGTGCTGCAGTGCGCCCACAGTGCCTGGCCGTTGGACAACAGCAAATTGAAGCTGCCGTGCGCGGCGATCGGCGGCATCAGTTCGCGCAGCGTCGTGCTCAGCTCGGCGACGCTGGGGACGCTGGCATGGGCCTTGGCCAGCTCCTGCATCAGCCAGCAGAAAGCGCGCTCGCTGTCGGTGTCGCCGACGGGGCGGAAGGCGGCGTGCAGGCGCGGCCGGTAGCCCTTGAGGTCGCCGTTGTGGGCGAACACCCAGTAGCGGCCCCACAGCTCGCGCACGAAGGGGTGGGTGTTCTCCAGCGCCACGCGGCCCTGTGTGGCCTTGCGGATGTGGGCGATGACGTTGTCGCTCCTGATCGGGTAGTGCTTGACCAGTTCAGCCACCGGCGAGGCGCGCGCGCTGTGGTGATCGACGAAGGTGCGCAGGCCGCGGTCTTCGAAGAAAGCGATGCCGAAGCCGTCCTTGTGCTCGGCGGCGCGCTGGGCCAGGCCGGCGAAGCTGAACATCACGTCGGTCGGCGTGTTGGCGTTCATCCCGAGCAACTGGCACATGAGCTGCCGCGTGCCTTCTACTTGATCGGCAGGAACAGCCGCGTGATGCCGCGCAGCGTGACCAGGTTGCCCGGGTTGCTTTGCTCCTCGAGCACCGCGCTCATCCGGCGCAAGATGTAGGGGTTCTTGCGCGCGCGCCAGATCAACAGGTCGGCAATCCAGGGGTGCTCGTTGACGCGGTTGGCACGCTCGTACAGGTCGAAGCGCGGCTTCAGCGCCAGCAGGCCCGCTTCGTAGCGCGCACGCACCTGCGCATCGGTGAGCAGCGTGTCGCGGCCCTCGGCAATCGTCTCGGCCGCCAGGATGCCGGTTTCCATGGCCTTGCCGATGCCCTCGCCGGTGAAGGCGTAGGTGCTGCCGGCCGCCTCGCCGGTGACCAGCAGTCCGGGCCGCGAGTAGCGTGCGCCCTCGAGAGAACAGCGCAGCGGCGCCCCCTTCAGCGGCCCGAGCTTCTCGCCGCCCGAGACCAGCTCGGCTGCAGGCGCATAGACCTCGCAGAAGCGCTCGAACATCTCGCGCAGGTTGACATCGGCCATCGTGTCGTGGCCGTCGCTGCCGGTCGAATGGCTGTGTGCCAGGCCGACGCCGATGTTGAAGACCCCGTTCGGGCACGGGAAGATCCAGCCGTAACCCTTGGAGAGTCGTTTGTGCCAGAGCACTTCGAGCGCGCTGATGCGGCCGACCATCGCCGGGTTGCGCACGTAGCCGCGCAGCGCCACGCCACTGGGCGTGCGGCGTTCGCACACGCCCGCCGCGATCAGGGCCTGCGGCACGGCGCCGGTGGCCAGCACCAGCCACTGGGCGCGAATCTCGTACGTGGTGTCGCCGGTCTTCAGCAGCGCGCCACAGATGCGCGGGCCATCGAGCAGCGGTGCCTCGAAGCGTGCCGGCGCCAGCCACCGGGCGCCCGCGGCGACGGCGGCGCGACGCAGGATATCGTCGAGTACCGCGCGTTGCAGCACGGCCAGCCGGCCGGGCACGTCGATGCGTCCGCCCCGCGGGCCAATGCACGCCACATGGGTCGCACGCTGGGCTGCGCGCATCACCGCCTGGTGCACGCCGAGCCTTCCGAACGCGGTGTGCGCGTCGGGGATCAGGCCATCGCCACAGACCTTGTCGCGGGGAAACTCGTGTTGGTCGGCCAGCACCACCTTGAAGCCGGCACGCGCCAGTTGCTGGGCGCAGGCGCTGCCGGCCGGTCCGGCGCCGACGACCAGCACGTCACACGATTGCGGGGGGGCCGGTGTGTTCATGGAGCGGTCGATTCTAGGCAGGCGCGCTGGATGGGCAGGTCGGTGCGCGCTTTGATCGCCATCAAGGCCAATGCGCGGCGCGGGCGCGACGATGCCGACCGAGCGAGCCACGAAGAACCTGCCATGCCTCCCAACCTCAGCACCGCCCAGCGCGCGTTGCTGCAGCAACTGCTGCAGATGCGCCAGCATGAACTCGACCGCCGCGTGGCGCTGCGCCAGGGTGCCAGCCGCGCCGAACATGCCCGCGAGGTCCTGCAGCAGGACGGCGACGATGCACCGCAGCGCGCCGCTGACCGCGAGGTCGATCTCGCGCGCGCCGATCGTGACATCGAGGAACTGGGCGCGGTGAGCAATGCGCTGGCGCGACTGCACGACGCCGATTTCGGCCGCTGCAACGATTGCGGCGAGGTGATTCCGTTCGAGCGCCTGAAGCTCGAACCCTGGACTTTGCGCTGTGTCAGCTGCACGGCGCAGCGCGAGCGCGTTGCGTTGACGCCGCGACCGAAGCTCTGACCGGCGCCCGACCGCGTCGCGGTCGGCCGCACCGGTTCAGGGCCGTGCCGCCGTCTTGACCTTCAACCGCCACGCGTGCAGCAGCGGCTCGGTGTAGCCACTCGGTTGGGCCATGCCCTTGAACACCAGGTCGCAGGCGGCCAGGTAGGCGGCCGAGGTGTCGAAGTGCCCGGCCATCGGGCGGTACAGCGGATCGGCCGCGTTCTGCGCATCGACCACCGCTGCCATGCGCTCTAACGTGGCGCGGACCTGGGCCTCGCTGACGATGCCATGGTGCAGCCAGTTGGCGATGTGCTGCGACGAGATGCGCAACGTCGCACGGTCTTCCATCAGGCCGATGTTGTGGATGTCGGGTACCTTCGAGCAGCCGACGCCCTGGTCGACCCAGCGCACCACGTAACCCAGGATGCCCTGCGCGTTGTTCTCGATCTCCTGGCGCTTCTCGGCGTCGCTCCACTTGGGCTTCTTGACCACCGGCACGGTCAGCAGGCCCTCGAGGATGGCCTCGCGTTCGGCGTCGACATCGGTCTTCTCGAGCGACTTCTGGATCTTGAACACGTCGACCTGGTGGTAGTGCAGTGCGTGCAGCGTGGCGGCGGTCGGGCTCGGCACCCAGGCGGTGTTGGCGCCGGCCTGCGGGTGCGCGATCTTGGCCTTCAGCATCGCGCCCATCAGGTCGGGCATGGCCCACATGCCCTTGCCGATCTGCGCCTTGCCGCGCAGGCCGCACTCCAGCCCCACCAGCACGTTGCTGCGCTCGTAGGCCTGGATCCAGGCGCTGGATCTTCATGTCGCCCTTGCGCATCATCGGGCCGGCGTGCATGGCGGTGTGCATCTCGTCGCCGGTGCGGTCGAGGAAGCCGGTGTTGATGAACGCGACTCGGCTGGCGGCGGCGGCGATGCAGGCCTTCAGGTTGACGCTGGTGCGGCGCTCCTCGTCCATGATGCCGAGCTTGACCGTGCTGTCGGGCAGGCCGAGCAGCTTCTCGACGCGCGCGAACAGTTCGCTGGCGAAGGCCACTTCGGCCGGGCCGTGCATCTTGGGCTTGACGATGTAGACCGAGCCGCGGCGGGTGTTGCGGATGCCGTTCTCACCCGCGCCCTTGAGGTCGTGGACCGCGGCGGCCGTGGTCACCAGCGCGTCGAGGATGCCTTCCGGGATCTCCTGGTCGTTCTCGCCCCACAGCACCGCGGGGTGGTTCATCAGGTGGCCGACGTTGCGGACGAACAGCAGCGAGCGGCCGTGCAGCGTGACGTCCTCGCCTCGCGGGCCGGTGTATTGGCGGTCGGGGTTGAGGCCGCGCGTGAAGGTGCTGCCGCCCTTGGCGACCTGCTCGGTCAGCGTGCCCTTGAGGATGCCGAGCCAGTTGCGGTAGGCCAGCACCTTGTCGTCGGCGTCGACCACCGCCACCGAGTCCTCGAGGTCGAGGATGGTCGACAGCGCCGCTTCGAGCACCAGGTCGGCCACGCCGGCCGGGTCGGTGCGGCCGATGGCGTGCGTGCGGTCGATGCGGATGTCCAGGTGCAGGCCGTGGTGCGACAGCAGTACCGCCGACGGCTCGCCCATTTCGCCCTGGAAGCCGACGAACTGCGCCGGGTTCTTCAGGCCCACGGCACGGCCGTCCTTCAGCGTCACGGCCAGGTTGTTGTCGACCACGCGGTAGGCGGTGGCGTCGATGTGCGAGCCCCTGGCCAGCGGCGTGCAGCGATCCAGCACGTAGCGCGCGTATTCGATGACCTTGGCGCCACGCACCGGGTTGTAGCCCGCGCCCTTCGCGGCGCCGTCGTCCTCCGACAGCACGTCGGTGCCGTAGAGGGCGTCGTACAGCGAGCCCCAGCGCGCATTGGCGGCGTTCAGCGCATAGCGCGCGTTGGTGATCGGCACCACCAGCTGCGGGCCGGCCTGCAGCGCCAGTTCGGCGTCGACGTTCTTCGTCGTCACCTTCAGCTTGGCCGGCACCGGCACGAGGTAGCCGATCTTCTGCAGGAAGGCCTTGTACCTGGCCATGTTCCGGATCGGGCCCGGGTTCGCCCGGTGCCACTGGTCGATTGCGGTCTGCAGGCGATCGCGTTCGGCCAACAGTGCGGCGTTCTTCGGCGCGAGGTCGTGCACGATCGCATCGACGCCCTTCCAGAAGGCGGCGCTGTCGATGCCGGTGCCGGGCAACACCTCGTTGTCGATGAACTGCTTCAGGTTCGTCGCGACCTTCAGGCCGTGGACGGGGGTGCGATCGCTCATGGCGGGACTCTCGGTGGGCATGGCGTTGTTCAGGTGGGGAAGAAATCGAGCACGTCGCGCAGGCTGCTGCCGATCCGCGACGGCACGGTATCGAGCTGCTCGAGTGGCAGGCCGGCACGGTTGACCCACAACGTGGTGTAGCCGAACCAGGTCGCGCCAATGGCATCCCAGCCGTTGCTCGAGACGAACAGGATCTCGCTGGCTGGCAGCTTCAGCGCCTGCGGGCCCAGTGCGTACGCAGCAGGGTCGGTCTTGAAGCGCTTGACCTCGTGCACCGACAGGACAGGCGTCAGCAGCTCGGCCAAGCCGGCGCTCTTCACTGCCACGGCCAGCATCTCGGGGTCGCCGTTGCTCAGGATGCCCGCAGGGATGCCGCGTTGCCGCAGTCCGTTCAGCACCTCGCGGTTTTCGGGGAACGCGCTCAAGTGCCGGTACTGGCTCATCAGCCGCTCTTCGGTCGCCGCATCCAGCGCCAGTGACAGGCGCGCAGCGGCATAGCGCAGGCCGGCGCGCGTCACGGCCCAGAACGGTTGGTAGCGGCCGCTCAGCGTCAGCAGGCGTGTGTAGTCGATCTGCTTGTCGCGCCACAGCAGCGCAAGGCGCTCGCCTTGGCCGGGGAACAGTTGTTCGGCGAGCAGGCCGACGCTGTACACGTCGAACAGCGTGCCGTAGGCATCGAACAGCACCGCACGTGGCGGAGAAGCGGGGGCGTCCACGGCGCCAATCTATTCGCAACTTGAGTGACCATTAAGTGCCCAAAACAGCGTGGATTGATGACTTCGATGCAAAATCACATCGAAATGGACAAGTTGAAGCAGATCGAATCCTTTGCCGCGGTGGCCACCAAGGGCAGCCTGACCGCGGCAGCCAAGGCCGAGGGCGTCGCGCCGGCGGTGATAGGCCGGCGCATCGATGCGCTCGAAGAGCGACTCGGCGTGAAGCTGATGGTGCGCACCACACGACGCATCACACTGACCCACGAGGGCAGCGCCTTCCTCGACGACTGCCAACGCGTTCTGGCCGATCTGGCCAACGCCGAGGCCAGCGTCACAGCGGGTGGCGTGAAAGCCAGTGGTTACTTGCGTATCACGGCCCCGGCCGGTTTCGGGCGCCGTCACGTGGCGCCGATGGTGCCGCGCTTCCTGGCCCAACACCCTGATGTCCACGTCTCGTTGAACCTGTCCGATCGCGTCGTGGACATCGTCAACGAAGGATTCGATTGCGCGGTGCGCGTCGGCGATCTGCCGGATTCGAGCCTGGTCAGCGTGCGTCTGGCCGACAACCGGCGGCTGTGTGTGGCCACGCCGGGCTACCTCAAACGCGCCGGAACGCCCAGGTCGCCGGCTGAACTGCAACGGCACGAGTGCCTGACGCTCAGTTCCGATGCCAGTCAGACGCGCGGGTGGGCCTTCAGTGTCGAGGGTGCCGTGACGCACCTGCGCCCGAGCGGTCGCGTCGACTGCAGCGATGGGCAGGTGCTGCACGATTGGTGTGTGCAGGGACTGGGGATTGCCTGGCGCAGCACGTGGGAGGTCGACGACGACATCGCGGCCGGGCGCCTGGTGCGCCTGCTCGACGAATTCGCGGCGCCGCCGAACGGCATCTACGCGGTGTTCCCCCAGCGCAAGCACCTGCCGCTGCGCGTGCGACTGTGGATCGACTTCCTCAAGCACAGCTGGGGTGACGAGGCCTATTGGGCGGCGGCGGCCAAGCCGGGCTGAAACGAAACAAGCCCGGCATCACCGGGCTTGCTGTGCTGCGAGCAGGCAGGTCAGGCCTTCTTGCTCAGGCATTCCTTCATGAACGCCTTGCGCTCGTCGCCCTTCTTGTCGCCGGCGCTGGCGTTGCAGGTCTTCATCTTGTTCTGCTGCGTCGTCGCGGCCGTGGCCGCGGGTTTCGCCGACAGGCACTCCTTCATGAAGGCCTTGCGGGCATCGCCTTCGAGTTTCTTGTCGCCGGCGTCCTTGTTGCAGGTTGCCATCTTGCTTTGCTGTGCAGTGGGCTTCTTCTCGTCGGCCGCCTGGGCCGACAGTGCGAACGCCGCCACGGCCAGCGCCATCATCAACTTCTTCATCGGGGGTCTCCTTCTCCATCCTCGGTCGTCGGGCACGATTGCCGCGCCGGATTGAAGCAGACGCTGCCCACCCCGGCAAGCGCGCTAACGCGCCGATGGCCTGCTGCGCGTACAGGGTTGCCCCTGACGCATCGTGATCGTGGTCAGAGGATGCGGCGCGGGTGATCGAGCTGTTCGTGCGCAGCGTGCAGGCGCCGCACCAGCACCTTGATGAAGGCGCCATCGAACAGGTGGCGCGTGCCGGGGGAGAGTTGGCCGAGTGTCTCGGGCGTGAACGAAACCGTCGTGCACGGCGCCGACACGATCACGTCGGCACGGTGCGTGCGCAGATCTTCGCTCGGTGCCAGGTAGGCCATTTCGCCGATCGTGCTGCCGCGGCCGAGCTGGGCCACCTTGCGGCCGTCGCGAAAGACCTCGACCTCGCCATGGGCCAGGATGTGAAAGGTCGCGCCTTGCTGGCCGCGCTTGTACAGGGCGTGGCCGAACGCGAGGCGCTGCCACCGGGCGCGGTGCACCACCTCCCACAGCTCGACGTCGCCGAAGCCGGCGAAGAACTCGAGCGAACGCAGCAGGTTGAAGCGTTCCGAATCGAGCACGCCCTGAACGCGGCCACGGGGAATCTCGCGGCGTGCGATCAGCCCGGACAGGCCTTGTGCAAAGGTTTCCCAATCGGCCGGCCGATCGCCGGGCTGCTTGGCCAGCGCACCGCGGATCAGCGTGTCGAGACCCGCCGGCACGCCGTCACGCATCCCCAGCAGTGGCGCAGGCTCTTCGTTGACGATCTGGTGCAGCAGCGCGACCTGCGTCGGTCCCGCGAACGGCGGCCGGCCCGCGATCAGGTGGTACAGCACGGCGGCCAGCGAATACATGTCGGCACGGCTGTCGAGCGTGCCGCCGTCGAGCTGCTCGGGAGACATGTAGGCCAGCGAGCCGACGCGCTGGATCTGCGTACGCTCGGCATCGAGCTGCAGCACGCTGCCGAAGTCGGTGACCTTGATCTCGACCACCTGGCCGCGGTCGAGCACCGCCAGCAGGTTGGCCGGCTTGATGTCGCGGTGGATCAGCCCTTGGCGCGACACATAGCCCAGCGCCATCGCGCACTTGAAACCGATCTCGACGATCTGCTCCAGCGACAACAGCGCATCGGGACGGCAGTAGGTGCGCAAGGTCGTGCCGGGCACGTACTCCATCACCAGATACGGCTGCTCCGCGTCGGCGACGGCGTCGTAGATCTGCACCACGTTCGGATGCGACAGACGGCCGACGAGCGCCGCCTCGGCCGCGAAGAAACGCTCGTAGAAGTGGGCACTGGTGCTGCCGCCGGTGGTGGCGACCGTCGGCGGGCTGACGCACTTGATCGCCACGTCGCGGCCGCGGAACTCGTCGCGGGCGTGGTACACGACGCTGGTGGCACCCTCGCCGAGGCGGCCGAGCACGCGGTAGGCACCGAAGTGGCTGGGCAGTTTCGACGGCTGAGCGGTGCGCATGCGGGTTGGTGGCGGGTGCCAGCCATTGTTGTCTGTGTCGCGGTGTGCGGCCCGTGACTTTGTCCACGAGCAGGCGCACGACAGCGCGTACGTAGAATCGCCGCCATGATTCAAGCCCAGCAAGAGCTGCTCGACGCGCTGCACCAGGCAGTGGCCGAGACAGTGCCGGGGCATCGCCTGACGCTGGCGTTCGAGTCGCCCAAGCAGGCCGCGCATGGCGACCTGGCGATCACCGCAGCCATGCCGCTGGCACGTGCCGCCCGCAGCAACCCGCGTGCGCTGGCCGAGCAGTTGGTGATCGCGCTGCAGCGTCAACCGGCGGTTCAGCGCTGGGTCG
Organism: uncultured beta proteobacterium; assembly: GCA_963840805.1. Lineage (GTDB taxonomy): Bacteria > Pseudomonadota > Gammaproteobacteria > Burkholderiales > Burkholderiaceae_C > CADEEN01. The sequence goes on from CAWJAJ010000017.1 coordinate 937,554, forward strand.
CAGCGCTCGAGATCGCCGGCCCCGGCTTCATCAATCTGCGCCTGGCGCCGGCGGCGAAACAGGCCGTGGTGGCCGAGGTGCTGCACGAGCGCGAGCGTTTCGGCACGGCGCCTGCCAACGGCCAGCGCGTGCTGGTCGAATTCGTCTCGGCCAACCCGACCGGGCCGCTGCACCTGGGCCATGCACGCCAAGCCGCGCTCGGTGACGTGTTGTGCAGCCTGTTCGAGACCCAGGGCTGGGCGGTCACGCGCGAGTTCTATTACAACGACGCCGGGGTGCAGATCGCCACACTCACGGCCTCGGTCAAGGCACGGCTCGACGGACTGAAGCCGGGAGACGCCGGCTGGCCCGAGGCGGCCTACAACGGTGACTACATCGCCGACATCGCGGCCGACTTTGCCGCGCGCAAGACGGTCAGCGCCGACGACCGCGAATACACGGCCTCCGGTGACCCGCGCGATCTCGAGGGCATCCGGCAGTTCGCGGTGGCCTACCTGCGCCACGAACAGGATCTCGATCTGCAGGCCTTCGGGCTGAAGTTCGACAGCTACTTCCTCGAGTCGAGCCTGTACAGCAGCGGCAAGGTCGAGGCCACCGTGGCCCGCCTCGTCGCTTCGGGCAAGACCTATGAGCGCGACGGCGCGCTGTGGTTGCGCACGACGGAATACGGTGATGACAAGGACCGCGTGATGCGCAAGTCGGCCCCCGCAGGGGCCGACGCCACGGCCGGCGATGGCACCCTCTACACCTACTTCGTGCCCGACGTGGCCTACCACATCGACAAGTGGCAGCGCGGTTTCACCAAGTGCATCAATTGCCAGGGCACCGACCACCACGGCACCATCGCCCGCGTGCGCGCCGGCCTGCAGGCGGCCGGCCTGGGGATCCCGGCAGGCTTTCCCGACTACGTACTGAACAAGATGGTCACCGTGATGCGCGGCGGCCAGGAAGTGAAGCTGTCCAAGCGCGCCGGCAGTTACGTGACGCTGCGCGACCTGATCGACTGGACCAGCCGCGACGCGGTGCGATTCTTCCTGATCAGCCGCAAGGCCGATACCGAGTACACCTTCGACGTCGACTTGGCGCTGGCGCAGAACGACGAGAATCCGGTGTTCTACGTGCAGTACGCGCACGCGCGCATCTGCTCGGTGCTGGCGCAGTACCGTGAGAAGGCGCCGCCGTCGTGCGGCGACGCCGCGGACCTGGCGCGCACCGACCTGGCATTGCTGGCGGCACCGACCGAAGCGGCGCTGATGCTCGAGCTGGCGACGTACCCGCTGATGCTGCAGCGCGCCGCTGCCGGCCTCGCGCCGCACGACGTGGCGTTCTACCTGCGCCAGCTCGCGGCCGCGTTCCACAGCTACTACGCGGCCGAGCGCTTCCTCGTCGATGACCCGGCCTTGGCGCGTGCTCGCCTGGCGTTGCTGGCGGCTACCGCACAGGTGCTGCGCAACGGCCTGGCCGTGCTGGGCGTCTCGGCGCCCGAGCGCATGGATCGCGAGTCCCCCTCCACCGCATCGGAACCCCAACCATGACCTCGCAACGCGGCGGCTTCGCCCTCGGATTGATCGTCGGCTTGCTGCTCGGGCTGGCGTTGGCGTTGGGCGTGGCGCTGTACGTGACGAAGGTGCCGGTGCCCTTCATCAACAAGGTGCCGCAGCGCACGGGCGAACAGGACGCGGCCGAGATCGAGCGCAACAAGCGCTGGGATCCGAATGCGCCGCTGGCCCACAAGCCGCCGCTCAAGGCGGCAGTGCCGGCCGACACGCCGCCGACGCCGGCCTCCGCGCCCGCCCCGGTGCGTGCGCCCGCGCCGGCGCTGGCCAAGCCGGCGGTGCCGCCCGTTGCCGCGCCCGCCAGCGCGGCGGTGGCCAAGTCCACCAAACCCGGCGCTGATCCGTTCACCTACTTCGTCCAGGTCGGCGCCTATGCGCGGTCCGAGGACGCCGAACAGCAGCGTGCCCGTGTCGGAATGATGGGCATGAGCGCCAAGATCAGCGAGCGCGAACAGTCCGGACGCACGATGTACCGTGTGCGCCTCGGGCCTTTCGAGCGCAAGGACGAGGCCGACGCCGCACAGCAGCGGCTGGCGGCCAACGGTGTCGAGGCAGCGCTGGTGCGGGTCGAACGTTGAAGCGCATTTTTCTACTGGGCAGGTCATGAAGGACAGCACGACGATGATCACGCGACGCGATTTTTCTGTGGCCACGGCTGCCGCCGCACTCACGGCCGGCACCACCGCACGGGCGCAAGCCGCGGCGCCGGTCGAGGGCCGCGACTTCGTCCGGCTGAATACGCCGGCGCCGGTGGCGGCCGGCGACAAGATCGACGTCGTCGAGTTCTTCTCCTACGGCTGCCCGCACTGCTACACGTTCGAGCCGATGCTCGAGCAATGGGTCAAGCGGCTGCCGGCCGACGCGGCGTTTCGGCGTATCCCGGCCACTTTCAACGCGCCGTTCGAGGGCTATGCCAAGCTGTTCTACGCCCTCGAGGCCACCGGCCAGCTCGAACCCCTGCACCGTCGCGTGTTCGCCGCCATCCACGTGCAGCGCCAGCGCCTGGACAAGGAGGGCGATCTGGCGGCTTTCGTCAGCGCCAACGGTGGCGATGGCGCCAAGTTCGTCGATGCTTACAAGTCGTTTGGCGTCGCCACCAAGGTGCGCCAGGCCAAGCAGGCGTTCGACGCCTACAAGATCGACGGCGTGCCCACGCTCGGGATCCACGGTCGCTGGTTCACGTCGGGCTCGCTGACCGGTAGCAACGAGCGCGCGTTGGCGGTGGCCGACTATTTGATCCAGCGCGCGCGCAAGCCCGGCTGATATTCACGCGCTGGCCGCGTGGCGGCACAGGCTTGTGGCTAGAATGGCCTGCAAGTTCTGTGCCGCCATGAAAGTACACCGACTCATTCCCCTGCTGCTGTGCAGCGCTGCGCTGGCGCCGGTGCAGGCCGAGAAGGCCGACCGCAGCAAGCCCCTGACGATCGAGGCCGATCAGCCCAGCACCGTCGATCTGCTCAAGCAGGTGGTGGTGTTCAACGGCAATGTCGTCGTTGCGCAGGGCACGATGGCGATCCGCGCCGAGCACGTCGAGGTGCGCGAGCGCCCCGACGGTCATCGCAGCGCCACTGCGCTCGGCACGGCCGGCAAACCCGCCAGCTTTCGCCAGAAGCGCGACGGCCTCGACGAAACCATCGAAGGCAGTGCCGAGCGCATCGAATACGACAGCCGTGGCGACGTCGTGCGCTTTGCCGGCAATGCCCAGGTGCGCCGGTTGCGCGGTACCACGCCGGCCGACGAGATCAGCGGCGGCGTGATCACCTACGACAGTGGCAACGAGACCTTCAGCGTGCAGGGAGGCGCCGGCAGCGGCGCCGCATCGGCGCCGGGCGCCGGCAGCACGGGCCGCGTGCGGGTGGTCATCACCCCCAAGCCCGACGCCGCCAGCGCGCCGGCTGTGGAGCCCAGGCGTTGAGCGCAGCGTTGTCGACGCTGCCGCCGCCGGCCACCACGGTGGCGAGCCGCCTCGAAGCCCGCGGCCTGGAAAAACGCTACGGTGCTCGCACGGTGGTCAAGGGGGTGCACCTGGCGGTTGCCGCGGGTGAGGTCGTCGGCCTGCTCGGCCCCAACGGCGCAGGCAAGACCACCACCTTCTACATGGTCGTCGGGCTGCTGCGCGCCGACGCCGGCGAGATCACCATCGACGGCGCGTCCGTGGAACACCGGCCGATCCACCAGCGCTCGCGACTGGGCCTGTCGTACCTGCCTCAGGAGGCCTCGATCTTTCGCAAGCTGACGGTGGAGGAAAACATCCGCGCCGTGCTCGAGTTGCAGTTCGGCCCCGATGGCAAGCCTTTGCCGACCGCCACCATCGATCGCCTGCTCGACGGCCTGCTGGCCGACCTGAGCATCGAGAAGCTGCGCAACAGTCCCGCGCCCTCGCTGTCGGGCGGCGAGCGGCGCCGCGTCGAGATCGCGCGCGCCCTGGCGACGCAACCCCGCTTCATCCTGCTCGACGAACCCTTCGCCGGCGTGGATCCGATCGCCGTGATCGAGATCCAGCGCATCATCGGTTTTCTCAAGGCGCGCGGCATCGGCGTGCTGATCACCGATCACAACGTGCGCGAGACGTTGGGCATCTGCGACCGCGCCTACATCATCAGCGAGGGGCAAGTGCTGGCCGAAGGCACGCCGCACGAGATCGTCGAGAACCCGGACGTGCGCAAGGTCTACCTCGGCGAGCACTTCCGAATGTGAGGGTGAGTTGAAGCCGTCACTGCAGGTCCGCCTGTCGCAGCATCTGGCGCTGACGCCGCAGTTGCAGCAGTCGATCCGGTTGCTGCAGCTCTCGACACTCGAGCTGCACCAGGAAGTCGAGCAGATGCTCGAACAGAACCCGTTTCTCGAGACCGAGGAGGACGCCGCGCCGGCGTTCGAGCAATCGCTCGAGCGGCCGGCGGTGAGCGCCGCGGCGGAACGCGAGGACGGCGATGCGGGCGAGGCAGGCGCCGACGAGCCCGCCGGCATGGACGCTGCCGAGTACGGCGCCAACGAACGCGACGACTGGGAAAACGGCACCGAGCGTGACGATTTCGACGGCCTCCGCGAGCTGCCTTCCAGCGGCACATCGTCGGCCGCCGCGGACGACGACTTCGATCCGCAGGAGCGCAATGTCGTCGGCCCGACGCTGCAGGATCATCTGCGCAGCCAGCTCGCCGGCATGCGCCTGTCGCCCGAAGACCACGCGGCGCTGCAGGTGCTGATCGAGTCGCTCGACGAGGATGGCTACCTTGCCGACAGCCTCGAAGAGATCGCCGCGCAACTGGCCGACAGCGAAGACAGCCGCGAGGCGCTGCAGGAACGCCTGCAATGCGCGCTGAAATGGCTGCAGAGCCTGGAGCCGCCGGGCATCGGCGCGCGCGACCTGCCCGAATGCCTGACGCTTCAGCTGCGCGCACGACCGCGCTGCGAAGCGCAGGCGGTCGCCATCATCATTTGCAAGCAGCACCTCGAGCTGCTGGCGCGTCGCGACCTGAAGAAGCTGATGGCCGCCACCGGTGCCGACGAAGCCCTGCTGAAGGAGGCGCAGGCGCTGATCGTCGCCTGCGAGCCCAAGCCCGGGCGCCCGTTCACGCGCGCCGAGGCCAACATCGTGGTGCCCGACGTGATCGTGCAGAAGGCCGGCCGGGGCTGGAAGGTGGTGCTCAACCCCGATGTGATGCCCAAGCTGCGCATCAACGACCTCTATGCCCAGGCCATCAAGGGCCAGCGCAACGGCAGCGGCGCACCGCTGTCGGCGCGGCTGCAAGAAGCGCGCTGGTTCATGAAGAACATCCAGCAGCGCTTCGACACCATCGCCCGCGTGTCGCAGGCCATCGTCGAGCGCCAGAAGTCCTTCTTCACCCACGGCGCGATCGCGATGAAACCGTTGGTGCTGCGCGAGATCGCCGACGAGCTCGGCCTGCACGAGAGCACGATCTCGCGCGTCACGACCGCCAAGTACATGGCCACCCCGATGGGCACCTTCGAGCTGAAGTACTTCTTCGGCAGTGGCCTGGCCACCGAGGCTGGCGGCAACGCCTCCAGCACCGCGGTGCGGGCCTTGATCAAGCAACTGGTCGCCGCCGAAGCGCCGGCCAAGCCGCTGTCCGACAACCAGCTCGCCGAGATGCTGGCCGAGCAGGGCATCCAGGTTGCACGGCGCACGGTGGCCAAATACCGCGAAGCCTTGAAGATCGCGCCGGCCAACCTGCGCAAAGCCATGTGACATGAGCCCCCAAGCTTGCGGCTGCGCCGCTTCGCGCCCCCCCAAGGGGGAGCACTCGGCCCTTGGGGCGGCCCGGCGGGGCGAGTGATGCCGGTCGATCTCTTTCTGCCCTGCGCCGGTGGTGCGGAGGCGCTGCTGGCCGATGAATGCCGGCAGGTGCTCGGCGCGAAGACGCGACTGATCGTCGCGCGTGGTGGCGTGGTCGTGGAAGGCAACGAACGCGCCGCGATGGCCCTCAATCTCGAGAGCCGCTTGGCGCAGCGCGTGCTGTGGCCGTTAGTGCATGCGCCGTATCGTCATGAACAGGACCTGTACGACATCGCGCGGGGGGTGCGCTGGACCGACTGGATCACGCCGCGGCAAACCCTGCGCGTGGACACCACCGCGCAGCGTTCGCCGCTGCGCAGCCTGAATTTCGCGTCGCTGCGTGTCAAGGACGCGGTCTGCGATGCGCTGCGCGACGCCAGCGGCGAGCGCCCGAACGTCGATACGCGCGCGCCCGACTTGCCGCTGGCGCTGCACCTGACACCGACGCACGCGACGCTGTATGTCGATACCTCGGGCGAGGCGCTGTTCAAGCGCGGCTGGCGCGATGCCGCTGCGAGCAAGGGCGAAGCGCCGCTGAAGGAAACGCTGGCCGCGGCGATGCTGGCGGCTGCCGGCTGGCGCGGCCGGGCCGAGGACGGCCCGCTGTTCGACCCCTGCTGCGGCGCCGGCACGATCGCGATCGAGGCCGCGCAACTGGCCTGCGGCCTCGCGCCCGGGCTCGAGCGGCGCTTCGCCTTCGAGCGTCTCGCGCCGTGGCGCGAGCACCAGGGCGCCTGGCGCGAATTGCGCGAGGCCGCGCGCGCGCGCATCCACGCGCCCGCCGCGGCGGTGTTTGCGGGCGACGTGAGCTTTCGCATGACCGACTTCTCGTCACGCAATGCCGCGCGTGCGCATGTCGCGCACGCCATCGAGTTCAAGACCGCCGACGCGCTACAGCGCCCGCCGCCGGCCGAGCGTGGCACGCTGGTGCTCAATCCGCCCTATGGCGAGCGCCTGGCCGCAAAGGGGCATGGCGCGGCCCGCGAAGACTTCGAGGGCGGCGGCACCCCGGCGGCCTTCTTCGCCGAGCTTGCTTCGCACTGGAAGCGCCATTACGCCGGCTGGACCGCCTGGGTGCTGAGCCCCGAGATGAAACTGCCGTCGCTGATGCGGCTGAAGGAAAGCCAGCGCGTGCCGATGTGGAACGGCCCGATCGAATGCCGGCTGTTCCGCTTCGACATGGTGGCGGGCTCGGCGCGGACTCGTTCAGTGCTCCCCTAGTTCGAGCGCAATGCGATGGCGGCCAAGCCCGCCAGCGGTGCCGTGTCGGCACGCAGCACGCGCGGGCCGAGTCGCGCGGTGACGAAACCGCGCAGGTGCGCGCTCTCTTCCTCGTGGTCCGCGAAGCCGCCTTCGGGGCCGCTGAGTAGCGCCAGCGTTGCGCCGACGCGGGCCACGGCCTGCGGCCACGGTGTCGCATTGCGCCAGCCCAGCAGCAAGCGTGTCTCGTCCGCGGCCGCAGCGGTCAGCCCGCCGAGCCAGGTCGCCAGCGGCTGCACCGGCCGAATCGATGGCACGCGGTTGCGTCCGCACTGTTCGCAGGCGGCGATGGCGATCGCCCGCCAGTGCGCCAGCCGCTTCTCGGCGCGCTCGCCGGCCAGGCGCAGCACCGAGCGTTCGGACAGCAGCGGCTGTATCGCCATCGCACCGAGTTCGGTGGCCTTCTCGACCACGAAGTCCATGCGGTCGCCGGCCGGCATGGCCAGCGCGAGCGTCACGGCGATCGGCAACTCGCGCTCGATCGCATCGTGCGCGAGGACGTCAACGCGAACGCCGTGCCTGGCCATCGCGTCGATGCGCGCCGACCACTCGCCGCCGCGCCCGTCGAACAGCGTGAGCGCGTCGCGCGGTTGCAGTCGCAGAACCTGCACGTGGCGCACGGCCTCGGGCGGCAACGCGAACTGCGGGCCTGCGGCCAGCGCTGCATCGACGTACAGGCGCGGCGGCATCGGCAGATCAGGCGTCGCGGCGAAACTGCCAGCGCGCGGCCGACGACGCTGCGCGTGAGCGTGCTGGCGACATCGGCGACGAAGCGCGTGAAGTCGACATGGGCGCTGTCGTCGGCGCGGTCGGAAACGGTACGCATCACGGCGAACGGGCGGGCGAAGTCGTGGCACACCTGCGCGACGGCGGCACCTTCCATCTCCACCGCCAGCGCATCGGGCAGCGCCGCCCGCAGCGCGTTGCTTTCGGCCGCGGTGGAGACGAAGCGGTCGCCGCTGACGATGAGGCCGCGATGCACGGCATGGCCGGCCGCCCGGGCGGCGTCGGCCAGCGCGTCGCTCCAGGCGCTGTCGGCCGTGAAACGCGACTTGCCAGTGAGCGGCACTTCCCAGCGCGGGAAGATCGGCGAAGCATCGAGGTCGTGCTGCAACAGCAGGTCGCCGATGACCACGTCGCCCACCTGCACGCCGGCGCCGAGCCCGCCCGCCACGCCGGTGAAGAGGATCGCGTCGACGGCAAAGCGGTCGAGTAGCAGCGCGGTGGTGGTGGCCGCGGCCACCTTGCCGATGCCCGACAGGACCAACAGCACCGGCCGATCGTGCAGCGCACCGAGGTGGAACTCGCGGCCCGCGGCACGCTCGATGCGCGGTGCGGCGAGGTCGGCGTGCAGCGCATGCAACTCCTCGCGCATCGCGCTGACGACCGCGATGCGGCCGGCCATGGCCTGGCGCTACTTCGGCGCGTCGCGCAGTTCGCGGCGCAGGATCTTGCCGACCGGCGTCTTCGGCAGATCGGTGCGGAACTCGATCACCTTCGGGCGCTTGTAGCCGGTGAGGTTGGCCTCGCAGTAGGCCTTCACGTCGGCGGCGCTGACGCGGTCATCCTTCTTCACGATCACCACCTTCACCGCCTCGCCGGCCTTCTCGTCCGGGATGCCGACCGCGGCACATTCGAGTACGCCGGGCATCTGCGTGATGACATCCTCGACCTCGTTGGGATAGACGTTGAAGCCCGAGACCAGGATCATGTCCTTCTTGCGATCGACGATCTTGAAGTAGCCGCGCTCGTCGACGGTGCCGATGTCGCCGGTACGGAAGAAGCCGTCGGCGGTCATCACCTTGGCGGTCTCGTCGGGGCGCTGCCAGTAGCCGGCCATGACCTGTGGGCCGCGGATCGCGATCTCGCCCGGTTGCCCCATCGGCACCACGCGGCCGTCGTCGTCGAGCAGCGTCAGTTCGGTGCTGGGCATCGGCAGGCCGATGGTGCCGCTGTAGGCCTCGCTGTCGACGGGGTTGCAGGTCGCCGACGGTGAGGTCTCCGACAGGCCGTAGCCTTCGACGATCGGGCAGCCGGTCTTCTCCAGCCACAGCTTGGCGGTGGCGCTCTGCACGGCCATGCCGCCGCCGACGCTGATTGCCAGTGCGCTCCAGTCGACCTTGGCGAAATCGGCGTGGTTGGCCATCGCGTTGAACAGCGTGTTGACCGCCGGGAAGCTGTGGAAGCGCTGCCTGGACAGCTCCTTCAGCATGCCCGGGATGTCGCGCGGGTTGGCGATCAGGATGTTGCAGCCGCCCATGCGCATGCCCAGCATCATGTTGGTGTTGAAGCCGAAGATGTGATAGAGCGGCAAGGCGCAGATGGTGACGATCTGCTCGCCGGCCGGGATCTTCTTCAAGGCCGGCTGGTACCACGCTTCGGATTGCAGCAGGTTGGCCACCAGGTTGCGGTGCAGCAGCACCGCGCCCTTCGAGACGCCGGTGGTGCCGCCGGTGTACTGCAGTACCGCGATGTCGTCGGGCCCGACGCTGGGCGCGGTGTAGGGCTTGCCGCGGCCCTGCGCCACCGCGTCGTTGAAGCGCACCGCGCCGGGCAGCGAGAACGGCGGCACCATCTTCTTGACCTTGCGCACCACGTGGTTCACGAGCGCGCCCTTGAGCAGGCCGAGCATGTCGCCCATCGCGGCCAGCACCACTTTCTTGGTCGGCACCGCATCGATCACCTGCTGCAGCGTGGCGGCGAAGTTCTCGACGATGACGATGGCCTTCGCCCCCGAGTCCTTCAACTGGTGCTCGAGTTCGCGTGGCGTGTACAGCGGGTTGACGTTGACCACCACGTAGCCGGCGCGCAGGATCGCCGCCACCGCCACCGGGTACTGCGGCACGTTGGGCATCATGATCGCGACGCGATCGCCGCGCGCCAGGCCCTGCGCCTGCAGCCAGGCCGCGAACGCGCGCGACAGATCGTCGACCTGGCCGAACGTGATCGTCTTGCCCATGAACTTGTACGCAGGCAGGTTGCGGTACTTGCGGAAGCTCTCCTCGAGCAGCGCCACCAGCGACGGATACAGGTCGGTCTTCACCTCGGCCGGCACGCCGGCGGGGTAATGCTTCAACCAGATCTTCTCCATCGCGCACTCCCAGGGTGGTGCGGCGATTCTGGCGGCGCAAGCGGTGCGCCAGCATCAGGGGATTCGATAGCGCAAAGAAGAAGGGGCTGCCTCGTGGCAGCCCCATTTCCTGGCGGACGACGACCCTGTGCCCCTAACGCGAGGGGCGGCCCCGCGTCATTCGACGGCCTTGACCATCTCCTCGACCACCTTCTTCGCATCGCCGAAGACCATCATCGTCTTGTCCATGTAGAACAGTTCGTTGTCGAGGCCGGCGTAGCCGGCCGCCATCGAGCGCTTGTTGACGATCACGGTCTTGGCCTTGTAGGCCTCCAGGATCGGCATGCCGTAGATGGCGCTGCCCTTGGTCAGCGCGGCCGGGTTCACGACGTCGTTGGCGCCCAGGATGATGGCCACGTCGGCCTGGCCGAACTCGCCGTTGATGTCTTCCATCTCGAACACCTGGTCGTAGGGCACCTCGGCCTCGGCCAGCAGCACGTTCATGTGGCCCGGCATGCGGCCGGCCACCGGGTGGATCGCGTACTTGACGGTCACGCCCTTGTGCGTCAGCTTCTCGGCCAGTTCCTTGACCGCGTGCTGCGCGCGCGCGACGGCCAGGCCGTAGCCGGGCACGATGATCACGGTCTCGGCGTTGCTCATGATGAAGGCGGCGTCGTCGGCGCTGCCGCTCTTGACGCTGCGCTGCGCGCCGCCGGCCGCCGCCACCGTCGCCCCCTCGCCGCCGAAGCCGCCGAGGATGACGTTGAAGAACGAGCGGTTCATCGCCTTGCACATGATGTAGGAGAGGATCGCGCCCGAGCTGCCGACCAGCGAACCGGCGACGATCAGCATCGCGTTGTTCAGCGAGAAGCCGATGCCCGCCGCGGCCCAGCCCGAGTAGCTGTTGAGCATGCACACCACCACCGGCATGTCGGCGCCGCCGATCGGGATGATCAGCGTCACGCCGATCACGAAGGCCAGCAGCAGCATCAGCCCGAAGAACAGATTCGACTGCGTCACGGTGTAGCCGACGATCAGCGCCAGCATCGCCAGCCCGAGCGCGGCATTGATCAGGTGCTGGCCCGGCAAACACGACCGGTGCGCCGCGGAACAGGCGGAACTTGTAGGTGCCCGAGAGCTTGCCGAAGGCGATCACCGAGCCGCTGAAGGTGATCGCGCCGATGGCGGCGCCGAGCGCCAGTTCGAGCCGGTTGCCGGTGGGGATCTCGCCGCGCCTTGGCGGTGATGCCGAAGGCCCAGGGCTCGACCGCCGCGGCGATGGCGATGAACACCGCCGACAGGCCGATCATGCTGTGGAAGAACGCCACCAGCTCGGGCATCTTGGTCATCTCGACCGTCTTGGCGCGCCAGGCGCCATACGCGCCGCCGACCACCAGGCCGAGCAGCACCCAGGCCATGCCGATGGCGCCGCCCTGGCCCATCTGGCCCGACAGCTTGACGATCAGCGCCGCCGTGGTCAGGCCGGCGATGGCCATGCCGACCATGCCGAACAGGTTGCCGCGGATCGAGGTCGTCGGGTGACTACAGGCCCTTGAGCGCCTGGATGAAGCAGACGCTGGCAACGAGGTACAGCAGGGTGACGAGGTTGAGGCTCATCACTTGTTCCCTTCCGCCGGCTTGGCCGGGCGGTCCTTCTTCTTGAACATCTCGAGCATGCGCCGCGTGACGAGGAAGCCGCCGAAGATGTTGACCGAGGCCAGCGCTACCGCCAGCACGCCCATGCTCTTGCCCAGCCCGCCTTCGGTCAGCGCCGCGGCCAGCATCGCGCCGACGATGACGATCGCCGAGATCGCGTTGGTCACCGCCATCAGCGGCGTGTGCAGCGCCGGCGTCACGGTCCAGACCACGTGGTAGCCGACGTAGATCGCCAGCACGAAGATGATCAGGTTGGTGACGGTGGGAGAGACGATGTCCATGACTATTTCCTTTTCACTTCACCAGACTGCGTCATCAGGCAGGCGACCACGATGTCGTCGTCCAGTCGGCACGTTGAAGCCGCCTTCCTTGGTCAGCACGAGCTTCAGGAAATCGAGCACGTTGCGGGCGTACAGGCTCGACGAATCGGCCGCCACCAGGGCCGGGATGTTGGTTTCGCCGACGATCGTGACGCCGTGCCTGACGACGGTCTTGCCGGCCTCGGTGAGCGGGCAGTTGCCGCCGGCCGGCGCGGCCATGTCGACGATCACGCTGCCGGGCTTCATCGACTTGACCATCTCCTCGGTGATCAGCACCGGCGCCGCGCGGCCCGGAATCAGCGCGGTCGAGATCACGATGTCGGCCTGCGCCACGCGCTTGGCGACCTCGACCTTCTGCCGCTCGAGCCACGACGGCGGCATCGGCTTGGCATAGCCGCCGACGCCTTCGGCGGCTTCCTTCTCCTCGGCCGTCTCGTAGGCGACGTCGATGAACTTGGCGCCGAGCGATTCGACCTGCTCCTTCACGCTCGGCCGCACGTCGGAAGCCTCGATCACCGCGCCCAGGCGCTTGGCGGTGGCAATCGCCTGCAGGCCGGCGACGCCGACGCCCAGGATCACCACCCGCGCCGCCTTGATCGTGCCGGCCGCGGTCATCAGCATCGGGAACAGGCGTTGGTACTTGTCGGCGGCGATCATCACCGCCTTGTAGCCGGCGATGTTGGCCTGGCTGGACAGCACGTCCATGCTCTGCGCGCGCGTCGTGCGCGGCGCGGCTTCGAGCGCAAAGCTGGTCAGCCCGGCGCCGGCCAGGCGGTTCAGGTTGTCCTTGTCGAAGGGGTTGAGCATGCCGACCAGCGCCGCGCCGGTCTTGACCAGCACCAGTTCGTCGAGCGAGGGGCTGCGCACCTTCAGGATCAGGTCGGCGGCGAAGGCGCCGGTGCGGTCGGTGATCTCGGCGCCGGCGGCCAGATAGGCCTCGTCGGTGGCACTGGCCGCGATACCGGCGCCCGCCTGCACCCGCACGGTATGGCCCTGGGCCTTCAATTTCTTCGCCGTCTCGGGCGTGACGGCGACGCGTGTCTCGCCGGCAACCGTTTCGAGCGGAACGCCGATCAGCATGGTGCGGTTCTCCTCGGGCAGGGGTGTGGCGGGCCGATGGGCCTCGGCGCGCGCTTTGTTGCGAGCTTAATGCACCGGGCGCGGCGCTCGCCTCCGGGCTTGTGCGCAGGCGGCTACGATGCGCACACGATGGCCGCCGACACCCGCTGGAAACCGAGCGTCACCGTGGCCGCGGTGGTCGAACGCGAAGGCCGCTTCCTGCTGGTCGAGGAACACACGGCCGACGGCCTGCGCCTGAACAACCCGGCCGGCCACCTCGACCCCGGCGAGTCGCTGCTGCAGGCCGTCGTGCGCGAGGTGCTCGAGGAAACCGCCTGCGCCTTCACGCCGACGCACCTGATCGGCACCTACCTGGCCCGGCTGCGGCGCGATAGCACCGGCGAGGACATCACCTACCTGCGTTTTGCGTTCACCGGCACGGTCGGTGCGCCCGCGCCAGGCCGGGCGCTCGACGACGGCATCGTGCGCACGCTGTGGCTGACGCCGGGCGAGATCGAAGCCTGCCGCGAGCGCCACCGCAGCCCGCTGCTGTGGCGCTGCGTGCAGGACCACCTGGCTGGGCGGCGCTACCCGCTGGACTTGCTCTGCACCGACGGGTCAGTCGGCACCCAGCTGTAGCCGGTTCGGCAGCCGCTTCTCGATCGCCCATTTCAGCAGCGCCGCGGCGCGGTAGACGCCGTGCGCGAACTTGCCGTAGGGCAGCGTCGCGAACAGCGCCATCACGGTACCCAGGTGCAGCGCCAGCAGCAGCGCCATCGCGCCGCTGTCGCGCCAGGCCAGTAGCGCCAGGCCGCTGGCGCTGGTCGCCAGCAACAGCGCGATGAAGCCGCGGTCCATCGGCTGCTGCTCGGGGGCGCCGTGCAGCGGATGGCGGCGCAGGTTGAGCCACAGCAGGCCCGCCGGGCCGACCAGCAGGCCGAGGCCACCGAGCGTGCCGAGCAGGACCGGCCCGCTCGCCAGCGGGTAGGGTGCCGGCCGCGCCAGAACGTAGTGGTACAGCGTGGCCACGGCGGTCGACGCGAAGCACAGCGCGAAGCCGTAGAACGTGAGGTGATGGAAGCGGCGCCGCCAAGGCGTCCAGGCGTCGTCGGCGTTGTTGCAGCCCTCGCCGTGGCCGCCGTCGAGGTAGGTCAGCGCGCAGCGCGTCGCGCGTGGCTTCGGCGGCCGCCGGCCGGGAAGCCGCCGGGCGGCGCCTCGCCCGGGCTGATCGCGTGCCAGAAGCGAAGCACGCCGATGCCGAGCGCCAGCACCGCAAAGCCGAACACCGCACCGAACATCTGCACCAGCAGCTTGTGCGGGAACACCGCGTAGAAATTGCCGGCCAGCGGCGCATGCCACAGCGTGCCCTGGCGCGCCAGCGCGAGCACCAGGAACAGCGCCAGCGCGGCGGCCAGTGCCAGCGCGATGACCAGCCCGTTGCGCCGGTACAGCGCCGCGAAGGGCGGCGGCCAGGCGAAATCGCTGTAGGTCCGGCGGCGCACGCGGGCCATCGTGCGCGGCACGTTGACCGCGAACTCGTGCGGCGGTGCGTACTGGCAGGCGTGCAGGCAGGCACCGCAGCCGTGGCACAGGTTGGCCAGGTAATGCAGGTCGGCCGGCGGAAACTCGAGCCGCCGCGTCATCGCCGGGAACACCGCACAAAAGCCCTCGCAGTAGCGGCAGGCATTGCAGATCTGCAGCAGGCGGGCCAGCTCGGCTTCGTCGTCCGCGGGGGCGGCGCCGGCGCCCAGCGCCTGGGCCTCGCGGGCCGGCGCCTCAAGCGGCGGCATGCTGCCCCTCCCGCGCGGCCACGGCGGCCGCCTTGCCGGCGATGCGCCCGAAGGCGGTGCCGATGGTCATGCCGACGCCGGCGGTGTAGCCCTGGCCGAGCACGTTGCCGGCCATCACCTCGCCGGCGGCGAACAGGTTGGCGCTCGGCCGCTCGCCGAAACGGATCGCGGCGTGTTCGTCGACGCGGACACCGAGGTAGGTGAAGGTGATGCCGGGCTTGAGCGTGTAGCCGAAGTACGGCGGCGTGTCGAGCGGCCGTGCCCAGTGGGTCTTGGCCGGCGCCAGGCCGTCCGTCGCGCAATCGTCGAGCACGGCGTGGTCGAAGCGCCCGGGGCGGCACGCGGCGTTGAAACGCTGCACCGTCTGCGTCAGCGCCGCCGCGTCGAGACCGAGCTGGCGTGCCAGTTCGGCCAGCGTGTCGGCGCGTGCGCCGGCAAACACCGGCGGCATGAAACGGCCGACGGCCTTGGCGTCGATGATCGAATGGGCCATCTGCCCCGGCTGCTGCGCCACCAGGCGGCCCCAGATCGCGTAGCGCTTGGGCCAGAAGTCCTCGCCCTCGTCGTAGAAACGCTCGCCGTCGCGGTTGACGACGATGCCCAGCGAGACGCAGTCGACGCGGGTGCAGATGCCGCCGTCGTACAGCGGCGCGCGGGCGTCGATGGCTACCATGTGCGCCTGCGTCGCGTCGCCGATCGGATCGGCGCCTTGCGCCAGCAGGTTCTTCAACAGCACGCCCTGGTTGAAGCGCGTGCCGCGGATCGCGAACCGGTCGGCGATCCACTCGCCGTCGCGCTGGCCCCAGGCGCTGCGCAGCCAATCGAGGTTCGACTCGAAGCCGCCGCTGGCGACGACGCAGGCGCGCGCCTCGATGCATTCGCCGCCAACCCAGGCGGCGACGAAGCGCGGGCCGTCGAGTTCGAGCCGATCCACTTCGGCGTCGTAGCGGATCTGCACGCCGAGCCGCTCGGCGCTGCGGTAGTAGGCGTTGACCAGCGCCTTGCCGCCGCCCATGAAGAAGGCGTTGGTGCGCGACAGGTGCAGCGTGCCCGACAGCGAGGGCTGGAAGTGCACGCCGTGGTGCCGCATCCACGTCGCGGCAGGTGGCCGAGTCGCGGATCGCCATGCGTGCCAGCCGCTCGTCGGTGCGCCCGCCGGTGACCTTCAGCAGGTCCTGCCAGAACTCCTCTTCCGGGTAGGCCTCGGTGAGCACGTCCTGCGGCGCGTCGTGCATGCAGCGCAGGTTGCGCGTGTGCTGCGAATTGCCGCCGCGCCACTCGCGCGGCGCGGCTTCGAGCAGCAACACCGACGCGCCCGCCTCGCGCGCGGTCAGCGCGGCACACAGCGCGGCATTGCCGCCGCCGATGACGAGCACGTCAATCATGTGGCCGCAGCGCCCTCGACGCGTGAACCGAAGGTCGCTCCAAGCAGGCGCCGCAGATCCGGCTCTGCCGGTCTGCTGGCGTCGCCCCCTCGAGGGGGAGCGGCAAAGCCGCTACGGGGGTGGTTCACATCAATCCGGCTTGATGCCGGCGCGCTTGACGATGTCGCCCCAAATCCGTTGCTGTTGTGCGATGAAGGCGGCGAACTCCTCGGGCGGCCCGCCGCCGCCGACCGCGCTGTCGCTGGCGAAGCGCTCGGTCACCGCATTCGACTTCAGCGCCTTCAGCGACTCTTCCTGCAGCCGCTTGACGATCTCGCGCGGCGTGCCGGCGGGCGCCAGGATGCCGTACCACTGCGAGGTCTCGAAGTCCTTGAAGCCCATTTCGGCCACGGTCGGCACGTCGGGCAGTTGCGCCAGCCGCTGCGCGGTGCCGACCGCGATCGCGCGCAACTTGCCGCTCTTGATGTGCGGCAGCAGCGCCGGCAGGCCGGCCGAACTGGCCTGGGTACGACCGGCCAGCAGGTCGGTGAGTTGCGGGCCGGTGCCGCGGTACGGGATGTGCAGGATGAACATGCCGGTCACCAGCTTCAGGTATTCCATCGCCAGGTGGCCGGCACTGGCGTTGCCGGCCGAGCCGTAGTTCAGCTTGCCCGGAGTTCTTCTTGGCGTAGGCGACGAACTCCTTGAAGTCCTTGGCCGGCACGTCGGGATGGATCACGAACAGGTTGGGCACCTTGGCCAGCAGCGTCACCGGTATGAAATCCTTGTTCACGTCGAACGGCTCGTTCGGGAACAGGATCGGATTGACCGCCAGCGAACCGACATGGCCGAGGATGATGGTGTGGCCGTCGGGCGCAGCCTTGGCCACTTCGGTCATCGCCGGAATGCCGGCGCCGCCGCCCTTGTTGTCGACATAGACCGTCTGGCCGAGCTGCTTGGTCAACTCGTTGGCCACCGTGCGGGCCACGATTTCTGACGTGCCGCCGGGCGCGAAGGGCACCACGAAGCGCACCGACTGCCGCGGCCAGGCGGTCTGGGCGAACGAGAGTGAAGGCAGCGCGAGGGCGGATGCGGCGAGGGCCGCGCGGCGGGTCAGGGTCATGGCGGATCTCCGGCGTGTGCGCCGACTCTAGCGCCCGCGGCGCGCCCTCACATGCGGGCCAGTACCCGGTCGACCATCACGCCCGACTGGCCGAGGTAGTTGGCCGGGTCGAGCATGCGCTGCAGCGCGGGTCGGTCGACATGTTTCGCGATCTCCGCGTTGGCGGCCAGCAGGTCGAGCAGCGGCACGTTCTTCGCGAGCGATTCGCGGCACAGGTCGTACACCAAGTCGTGCGCATACTCGCGGCCGATGTACGGGCCCAGGCCCATCATCACCGCCTCGCTCATCACCAGGCCGCCGGTCATCTCGATGTTGCGCCGCATCGCCGCGGCATCGACCTGCAGGCCTTCGAGCACGAAGCGTGACTGCTTCAGCGCGCCGGCCATCAGGCAGAAGGCCTCGGGCAGCACGATCCACTCGATCTCCCAGGGGCCGGTGCTGCGCTCGTGGTCGGCCACCATCGCGTCCATCAACGCGGCGCTGTGCTGCCGCACCACCGAGATCGCGGCGTGGATGTAGCAGGAGGAGATCGGATTGCGTTTCTGCGGCATCGTGCTGCTCGATCCGCGGCCGTGGTGGTAGGGCTCGTAGACCTCGCCGACCTCCGTTTGCATCATCAGCTTGACGTCCATGCTGAGCTTGCCCAACGTGCCGCCGACGAGGCCGAGGAAGGCGCCGACTTCGGCGATGTTGTCGCGGATCGTGTGCCAGGCGATGACCGGCTGCGCCAGGCCCAACTCGGCGCACAGGCCGGCCTGCGTTTCCATGGCGCCGGTCTGCAGCGAGGCCAGCGTGCCCGCCGCGCCGGCGAACTCCCCGACCAGCACCCGCTCGCGCAGTTGCGCGAGGCGCTCCTGATGCCGCTGGATGGCCGACAACAGCCCGGCCATCTTGTAGCCGAAGGTCACCGGTATGGCCTGCTGCAGGTTGCTGCGGCCGATCATCGGCGTCAGCCGATGTTCACTGGCCAGCTTGGCCAGGGCCTGCGCGATCGCGCCGAGTTCAGCCTCGACGAGGGCCAGCGCCTCGCGGATCTGCAGCACGGTGGCGGTGTCGGTGATGTCCTGCGTGGTCGCGCCCCAGTGGCAGTACTCGCCGAGCTTGTCGCGGCACAGTGCATTCAGTTGCGACACGACGCCCAGGATCGGGTAGCCGATGCGCTCGGTCTGCTGGCGCAACTTGTCCATGTCGATCTGGTCGAGCGTGCAGTGGCTTGCGATCTCGTCCGCCGCTTCCTGCGGGATCAGGCCCAGGCGGCCCTGCACGACGGCCAGCGCGCGCTCGATGTCGAGGTACTTCCGGGTGCGGTTCTCGTCGCTCCACACCGCGCGCATGGCGTCGCTGGCGAAGATGCCCTGGAAGATGCGGCTGTCGATGATCGTGGAGGCCATGGCGGGTCGTCCTTTGATTTGAATCAGTGGGGCGCGCGGGCGATCAGGCGCCGCGCGCGTTCGATGACGGGCTTGTCGACCATGCGGCCGTCGAGCTGCACGGCTGCGCCGCCGGCCGCCGCCGCGGCGGCCAGCACGCGCTCGGCCCAGGCCAGTTCGGTGGCGCTCGGCGCGAGCGCGTCGTGGATCGGCGCAACCTGCTTCGGGTGGATGCACAGCTTGGCGGCGAACCCATGGGCGCGGGCGCGGGCCAGATCGGCGAGCAGCAGCGCTTCGTCGTCGATCGCGGTCGTCACGCCGGCCACCGGTGAAGCAATTCCGGCGGCGCGTGAGGCCAGCGCCAGGCGGCTCGCGGCGTGATCCAGGCCGATGCTGCCGGCCAGCGCGCCCGACAGGTCGAGGTCGAGCGCGAAGTCGATCGTGCCGAAGACCAGGCGTTGCACGCCGGGCGCGCCGGCCAGCGCTTCGGCGGCGAGGACGCCGCGCGCGCTCTCCACCAGCGCCAGCACCGCGACGCCGGGGCAGGCGGCGCGCAGGTGCGCGATGTCGGCTGCGGATTCGGCCTTGGGCAGCATCACCACGGGCGCGCGGCACGCCGCGAGCATCGCCAGGTCATCGGCGTACCAGGGCGTGCCGCTGTCGTTGATGCGCACGACGAGACCGGTGGCCTCGCCGGCGAGGGCCTCGGCGACCGCGGCGCGCGCGATCGCCTTGGACGCTGCGGCGACCGCGTCTTCGAGGTCGAGCACCACCGCGTCGGCGCCGCTCGCCAGCGCTTTCGCGAATCGCTCGGGCCGATCGCCCGGCACGAACAGGTAGGTGCGCGGCAGTTCCATCGTCAGATCGCCTGCTCGACGCGCAATGCGGCGATCGTTGCGGCGTCGAGGCCGAGCTCGGCCAGGATCGCGTCGGTGTGCTCGCCCAGCGCCGGCACCGCGTCGAGGCGCGGGTCACCGTCGTCCCAGGAGCCGGGCGGCAACAGGCTAGGCACGGGGCCGGCCGGCGTGGCCACCTCGCGCCAGCGGCCGCGCGCGGCGAGCTGCTCGTGCTGCCACAGGCCGGCCATGTCGCGCAGCTCGGCGTTGGCGATCTGCGCGTCTTCGAGGCGCAGCACCACCTGCTCGTAGCTCAGCGCGGCGAAGGTTTCGACGATCAGGCCGCGCAACGCGTCGCGGTGGGCCACGCGCTGGGCATTGCCCATGAAGCGCTCGTCCTGGGCGAGCGCGGGCTGCTTCAGCACCTTTTCGCAGAACAGCAACCACTCGCGTTCGTTCTGCAGGCCGAGCATCACCGTCTTGCCGTCGCCGGTCGGGAAGGGCCCGTAGGGGTAGATCGTGGCGTGGGCCGCGCCGGCGCGCGGCGGCGGCTTGGCACCCTCGAAGGCGTAGTACAGCGGATAGCCCATCCACTCGCCCATCGCTTCGAGCATCGACAGGTCGATGCGCCGGCCGCGGCCGTCGATCTGGCGCTGCAGCAGCGCGGCCATGATGTTCGAGTAGGCGTACATGCCGGCGGCGATGTCGGCGATCGAGAGCCCGGCCTTGCTTGGTTCGTCCGGCGTGCCGGTGATCGAGACGAAACCCGACTCGCTCTGGATCAGCAGGTCGTAGGCTTTCTTGTCGCGGTACGGGCCGGGGTTCGCGCGGTCGTCGCCATAGCCCGAGATGTCGCAGACGATCAGGTCGGGCCGGCGATCCCTCAAGGCCTCGTACGACACGCCCAGGCGCGCCGCGGCACCGGGCGCGAGGTTCTGCACCACGATGTCGGCCTTGTCCACGATCAGCTGCGTCAGCAGCGCGGCCGCGCGCGGGTGCTTGACGTCCAGCGTCAGGCTTTCCTTGCTGCGATTGGTCCAGACGAAATGCGATGCCAGCCCGCGCACGCGCTGGTCGTAGCCGCGCGCGAAATCGCCGACGCCCGGGCGCTCGATCTTGATCACGCGCGCGCCCAGGTCGGCGAGCTGGCGGGTGGCGAACGGCGCCGCGATGGCGTGTTCGAGGGCGACGACGGTGAGGCCTTGCAGCGGTTGCATGCTCAGCGCCCGCCCGACCGCCCGAAGGGCGCTGAGCGCCCCCTCGGGGGGCAAAGAACGTAGTGAGCGTGGGGGTTCATGTTTCAGCCTTTCAAGGTGGCGACGGCGTCCATCGTCAGCCAGCCTTCGTGGTCCTGGGCCCAGAGCTTGACGGTGTTGCCTTCGCGCAGGCCATTGACCTTGAACGGATGCAGATCGAAGGTCGGTCGCACCGCCTTGAAGCGGAAGCTCGCCACTTCGGCCCCGGGCGCATGGCGGCGCAGCAGGTCCATCAGCAGGGTCGCGATCAGCGGTCCGTGCACGATCAGGCCCGGGTAGCCCTCGACCTCGGTCACGTACTTGCGGTCGTAGTGGATCCGGTGGCCGTTGAAGGTCAGCGCGCTGTAGCGAAACAGCAGCACGTCGTCGGGCACGATCGTGCGCCCCCACGCTCCCTGCGGTCGCTGCCCCCCGAGGGGGCGCGCTTCGGGGCCGGGAAACCCGGACCCCGAAACCTCGCTCATGTCGAGGGCCGGCGCCTTTTGCGGCGGCGGATCGACGTCGCCGGGGCGCTTCGCCTCGCGGTAGACGATGTCGTGGAACTCGACGATCGCCGGATCGGGTGCACCGTTGCAGCGCAGTTCGTGGCGCACTTTGACGAACACCAGCTTGCCAGTGCGGCCTTCCTTGGTCGTCACGTCGTCGATGGTCGAGGTGCGTGCCACGGTATCACCGACCCGCACCGGCGCGCGGAACTCGAACTGGCTGCCGGCCCACATGCGGCGCGGCAGCGGCACCGGCGGCAGGAAGCCGCCGCGCTTGGCATGCCCGTCGGGGCCGATCTCGCTCTGCCGGTGCATCGGCAGAAAGTAGAGCCAGTGCCACAGCGGCGGCAGCGCTGTGCCGGCGGGCACGGGAGTGGCCGGGTGGTCGAGCGTGGCCGTGAGCGCGATCACCGGCGTCGGGCCGATCTGGTCGTGCACGGTTTCGCTGCGCCCGATCCAGGCACGCAGGTCCTTGTCGTTGGGGGTCATGTCGCGGCTCCCGAATGTCGGCGGATTGTGGTTCAGTCGGCGGTCAGTTTGGCCTTCTGCACGACGGCTTTCCACTTGGCCAGTTCGCTCTTGACCAAGGCGCCGAATTCCGCCGGCGTGCTGGTTTCGACGTCGGCGCCGTGGTCCTCGATGCGCTTGATGATGTCCTTGTCGTTGAGCACCTGGTTCAGCGCCTTGTTGATCTGCTCGATCACCGCCTTGGGCGTCTTGGCCGGGGCGAAGAAGCCGTACCACTGCTGCACGTCGACGCCGTCGACACCGGCCTCTTTGAGTGTCGGCACCTCGGGCATCAGCGGCGAGCGCTTCGGCCCGGCGATGGCCATCGCCCGCAGCTTGCCCGACTTGACGTGCGGCAGCGCGGTGAAGAAGCTCGGGAACATGAACTGGGTCTGGCCGCCGATGGTGTCGCTGACGGCCGGTGCCGAGCCCTTGTAGGGCACGCCGAGCATCACCACGCCGGCGTTGAGCTTGAACAACTCGGCCGCGAAATGCGGCGCGGTGCCGTTGCCGGCCGACGCGTAGGTGTACTTGTCGGGCTTGGCCTTCAGTTGCGCGACGAGGTCGCGCACGTCCTTCACCGGTGTCGCCGCGTGGGCCACCATCAACGTCGGTGAATAGCCGACCAGGCCGATCGGCTCGAAGTCGGCGACCGGGTCGTAGCGCAACTTCTGCAGGGCCGGGTTCATCGCGTGCGTGGCGATGTAGCCGAACATCAGCGTGTGGCCGTCAGGCGTGGCGCGGGCCACGTACTCGCTGGCGATCGAGCCGTTGGCGCCGGCGCGGTTGTCGATGATGATGGTCTGGCCGAGCAGTGGGCCGAGCTTGCCCGCGATGGTGCGCGCCATCGCGTCGTTACCGCCGCCGGCGGCGGTGGGCACGACGACGGTGATGGTCTTGCTCGGGAAGGGTTGCGCCAGGGCGGGCGTGCCGGCGGCGACGGCAGCGGCCATCAGGGGGGCGATCAGCTTGTTCACAATCTTGTCTCCTTGGGTCGACATTTCGGGGGGTTGCGAGAACACGTAGGCAGGGATGTGCAATTCCCCCTGCAGGATCTTTCGCGCGGTGCGCACGAGGGAAGCGCGCTCGATGCGCGCGCCGGCGCCTTCGCCGTCGATTGCCACCTCGACATCGATGCGCCCTTGCGGGTGCAACACCGACACGGTGCGCACGCCGGCCAACGGCCGTTCCGCGCTGGCGACGGTGCCGGGCAGTGCGAAGGCAGTGGCGACGCCGATGGCGCCGGTCACCGCGTGCGAGGCATGGCAGCGGTGCGGCGTGAAGTAGCGCGAGGTGACGCTGAAATCGTCGTCGCCGGCGCTCACGATCACCGGCTTGGGCACGACGCTGCCCGACACGTCGCCCAAACCCATGCGCTGGCCGGCCGCGAGGCGCAGCGCGTCGAGGCGGCGCATCAGCTCGGGCTGGGCGTCGAGTTCGGCAGGCGCTTCGCGGCCGGCGAGGCCGAGGTCGGCCGCACGCACGATCACCAGGGCCATCGCGGCGTCGATGCAGGTGACCTCGAGGCCGTCGATCACGTCGATGCGCCGGCCGGTCGGAAACAGCGAGCCGGTCATCGCGCCCCAGGCGTCGAGGAAGTTCAGGCGGATCGGGGCCGCCGTGCCGGCCACGCCGTCGATGCTGGTCGAACCGTCGTAGATCACGCGCCGGCCGGGGGTCTGCACGGTGACGTCGATGCGCGAGCGCGTGTTGACGTTGAACACTCGCACCGTCGTCTCGCCGTCCGCCGCCGCAACCAAGCCCTGTTCGATCGCGAACGGGGCCACGCCCGACAACATGTTGCCGCAGTTGGGCCGCGTGTCGACCGACTTCTGGCCGACGCCGACCTGCGCGAACAGGTAGTCCACGTCGCAGCCCGGTTCGGCCGAGCGCGACACGATGGCCACCTTGCTGGTCAGCGTGCTGCCGCCGCCGACGCCGTCGACCTGCAGCAGGTCCGACGCGCCGATCGCGCCGATCAGGGCCTCGTTGCGCGCGGCTTCGTCGGCGGGCAACCAGTCGCGCAGGAAGAAGGGGCCACGCGAGGTGCCGGCGCGCATCAGGGTGCAAGGAAGGGTCATCGAGGCCATGGACGAATCATCGTCGCCGGATCGATGCAGGTGAATTGCATAGTTATGATGCTTTGATCGATGCACAGCATCAATAGAGGCCTGCCTCTGCCACCCCATGGCCATCAACTTCGACCTCAACGACCTGCTGGCCTTTCGCGCCGTGGCCGAACTCAGCAACTTCCGGCGCGCCGCCGAGGCGGTGCACATCTCGCAGCCGGCCTTCAGCCGCCGCATCGAGAAGCTGGAGCAGGCCCTGGGTGTGCGCCTGCTGGACCGCACCACGCGCCGCGTCAGCCTGACGACGGTCGGCCGCGAGTTCGCGCGCAAGGTGCAAGCGTTGCTCGACGACCTGGATGGCACGCTGCTGGGCATCCGCGGCGAGACACGCTCGCGCATGGGTGTCGTCACGCTGGCCAGCGTGCCCTCGGCCGTGAATTACCACGTCTCGCAGGTGATCCGCCGCTACCGCGAGATCTACCCCAAGGTGCGCATCAAGATCTTCGACGCCAGCGCCAACGCGGTGCTCGATGCCGTGGCCCGCAGCGAGGCCGATTTCGGCATCAACTTCATGGGCAGCCAGGAGCCCGACATCGACTTCGTACCGCTGCTCGAGGAGCGCTTCGTCGCTGCCTGCCGGCGCGATCACCCGCTGGCGAACAAGCGCCGCGCCACCTGGGCCGACCTCGCGGCGCACGACTTCATCGCCGTCAGCAAGTCCTCCGGCAACCGCCTCCTGGTCGACCAGGCCCTGGCTGGAAGCAAGAGCGCGCCGCAGAGCCTGTACGAGGCCGAGCACGTGACGGCCCTGCTCGGCCTGGTCGAGGCCGGCCTGGGCGTGGCGGCGGTGCCGTCGCTGGCGATGCCGGGCAAGGACCACCCGCTGCTGGTCAGCGTGCCCCTGTTCGAGCCGGTGGTCACGCGTCGCGTCGGCCTGATCCGGCGCAAGGGGCGCAGCCTGTCACCGGCTGCGCAACAACTGTACGACCTGTTTGCCGATCTGAAGTCCGCACCGCGCGCGCGGCGGCCGCGTGTCGCTCCGTAGCTTGCACGCCCGCGCACTGAAGCGCCGCAACGTTCGATCCCGCGCTCACTGGGCGGCCGGCGTGCCCGCGGTCACCGGCGCGGGCGTTGTGGGTACTTCGGTCACCGCAAGCGGCTCGGCGCGCTGGGCCGTGTCGGCCGGCTTGGCCGCGGGCGAGGTGTCCGGTGCAGGCGTCGCGGGCACAGGCGCTGCGGGTGTCGCTGCAATCACCGCCGAGTTCGGGGTTCGCGCGGGTGGGACGACGAGTCGGTTGTCCACGGCGAGCACGCCCTTGGGCGCCATGGCCAGCACCTCGGCGCGCGCGCGTGATTTGGTGTCGGGCGCCGGGCCGTCGAGCCGCACCGAGCCGTGGGTGGTGGTCACGTCGATGTGGACCGCACTCAGGCTGGGGTCGGCAGCCAGCGCTGTCTTCACCGCAGCGGTGATGGCCGCGTCGCCCATCGTGCCGGCGACCCGGTCGGCGGCGTCAGCGGTGCCTTGGGCGGCGCCCGATGCGGCGCTGCGCAGGTCGTCGACGCCGTCCTTGACCGTCGACGCGGCCGCCGCAACGGTGGCATCGACACGCGCGCCCACGGTCCGATCATCGTAGTAGTTGGATACCGACAGGGCCGCGACGCCGGCACCGATGAGGGCGGCCCCCAGCAGGCCGGGCCAGAGCACGCGCCGGGGCCGGAACTCGCTGCTGCGCATCGACTTCAGATCGGCCGCGCCGCGGGCCTCGGCGGGCAGGGTCGGGGCTGACGTGGTCACTGGCGTCTTGGGCGGGGGCACTTGCATCGGGAGCTCCTCGATCAGGCTCGACCGAGCCGTCACGGCCATGCTCGCCCGACGGCGCCGAGCCTGGCATCGGACCGCAACGCTTCGTCGTGTAGGACAGCTGGCAGCGCGGCCGCGGCGCGATCGGTGTGCGGGCACTGCCGGGTCCGGTGTCAGGGCCACTCCATCGGCACGCCAAGCATTGTAGAAATGTCAACATACTGTATAGTTCTCTACACCATGTCCTGGCTGCTGCTGATCCTGTCATTGCCGACCGAGAACGCCACCGCGCGCATGCGGGCCTGGCGCGCGCTCAAGGCCTGCGGTGCTGCCGTGCTTCGTGATGGCGTCTATGCCCTGCCCAACGGCGACG
This sequence comes from uncultured beta proteobacterium, assembly GCA_963840805.1. GTDB lineage: Bacteria > Pseudomonadota > Gammaproteobacteria > Burkholderiales > Burkholderiaceae_C > CADEEN01. The sequence continues at coordinate 963,743 of CAWJAJ010000017.1, forward strand.
CGCACCGCGCCACGCTGGAAGGCATCGCGGCGGATGTGCGCGAGCACGCCGGCGCGGCGCGCCTGTTGCGGGCCGAAGCGCCGGACGAAGACCTCAGGCCGCTGTTCGAGCGCAACGGCGAGTTCGGCGCCCTGCTGGCCGAGATCGGTGCGCTGAGCACTCCGCGCAGCGCCAAGGCGCAGGCCGAGGCCGTGCGCCAGGTCCGTCGCTTGCGCAAGGCGTTCGACCAAGTGGCCGCGATCGACTTCTTTGCCGGCGAAGCACAGCGGCAGACCGCCGCCGCGTTGCAGGGCCTCGAAGCCGCGGTCGCGCAAGCCCAGTCGCCCGGCGAGCCGATGTCGGCCGCCCGCGGTCCTGTGGCCGTGCACAACCCGGCCGACTACCGGGGCCGCGTCTGGGCCACGCGGCGGCGCCCGTGGGTCGATCGGTTGGCCAGTGCCTGGTTGATCCGCCGCTTCATCGATCCCGAGGCGCGCTTCCTGTGGCTGAAGTCACCCGCCGATTGCCCGAAGAAGGCCGTGGGCTTCGACTTCGACGGTGCCACCTTCAGCCATGTCGGTTCGCGCGTCACCTTCGAGAACCTTCTGGCTGCCTTTTCACTGGAGACGCCCGCCCTGATGCGGCTGGGTGTCGTCGTGCACGGGCTCGACGCCGGGGGCGTGCAGCCGGCCGAGGCGGCGGGCGTCGAACGCGTGCTGGCCGGCATGCGCGAGGCCATCGGCGACGACGACCAGTTGCTGCTCGCCGCGGCGGGCGTATTCGAGGGGCTGCTGATCGCTTTCGAGAAGGAACCTGCCGCATGAGCGATCGCACCGTCCCCGCGCCGGTCTCGTTCTGGGCCGCCTTCAGGTTCTGGCTCGAGCTCGGCTTCATCAGCTTCGGCGGCCCTGCCGGGCAGATCGCGATCATGCATACCGAGCTGGTCGAGCGCCGGCGCTGGATCAGCGAGCAGCGTTTCCTGCATGCGCTGAACTACTGCATGGTGCTGCCCGGCCCCGAGGCGCAGCAGCTCGCCACCTACATCGGCTGGCTGATGCACCGCAGCTGGGGCGGCATCGTCGCCGGCGCGCTGTTCGTGCTGCCGTCGCTGTTCATCCTGATCGCGCTGTCGTGGATCTACCTGCGCTTCGGCAACCTGCCGCTGGTGGCCGGCATCTTCTACGGCCTGAAGCCCGCCGTCACCGCACTGGTGCTGCACGCCGCACACCGCATCGGCACGCGGGCGCTGAAGAACGGCTGGATGTGGGGCATCGCCGCGCTGGCCTTCGTCGCCATCTTCGCGTTCGACACGCCGTTTCCGGCCATCGTGGTCGCCGCCGCGCTGATCGGCCACTTCGGCGCACGCCGCTGGCCGCAGGTGTTTGCGCTCGGTGGCGGGCACGGCAGCGCGAAGGCCGGCTACGGCCCGGCGCTGATCGATAACGACACGCCGACGCCGATCCATGCTCGCTTTTCTCGCGGCCGCCTCGTGCGCGTGACTGCGGTCGGGTTGGCCCTGTGGGCGCTGGTGATGGCCGTGCTGGTCGCCACGCAGGGCTTGCACGGCACGCTTGCCGCGATGGGTTGGTTCTTCACCAAGGCCGCGCTGCTCACCTTCGGCGGCGCCTACGCGGTGCTGCCCTATGTCTACCAGGGCGCGGTCGAGCAGCACCAATGGCTCACTGGCGCGCAGATGATCGACGGGCTGGCGCTCGGCGAAACCACCCCGGGGCCGCTGATCATGGTCGTGGCCTTCGTCGGCTTCGTCGGCGGCTGGGTCAAACAGGTGCTCGGCCCCGAGGCGCTGTTCGCCGGCGCCGCGCTGGCGGCCGGCGTCGCGACCTTCTTCACCTTCCTGCCGTCGTTCGTGTTCATCCTTGCCGGCGGCCCCTTGGTCGAGTCCACCCACGGCAAGCTGGGGTTCACCGCGCCGCTGTCGGCGATCACCGCGGCCGTGGTCGGCGTGATCGTCAACCTGGCGCTGTTCTTCGCCTACCACGTGCTGTGGCCCAAGGGCTTCGGCGCGGGCTTCGATCTGCCGTCGGCCGTCATCGCCGCAGCTGCGGCGATCGCCCTGTTTCGCTTCAAGGTCGGGGTGTTGCCGTTGCTCGGCGCCTGTGGCGCGGCCGGGATAATCACCGGGTGGTGAGCAGCAGCAAGCAACGTCGCGTCGTGGTCGGTCTGTCGGGCGGGGTCGATTCGGCCGTCAGCGCCTACCTGCTCAAGCAACAGGGCTTCGAGGTCGTCGGCCTGTTCATGAAGAACTGGGAGGATGACGACGACAGCGAATACTGCTCGTCGAACATCGATTTCGTCGACGCCGCCGCGGTGGCCGACGTGCTCGGCATCGAGATCGAGCATGTCAACTTCGCCGCCGAGTACAGGGACCGCGTCTTCGCCGAGTTCCTGCGCGAGTACCGGGCCGGCCGCACCCCCAACCCCGACGTGCTGTGCAACGCCGAGATCAAGTTCAAGGCCTTTCTGGACCATGCGCTGCGGCTCGGTGCCGAGCACATTGCGACAGGTCACTATGCCCGGGTTCGTGAATGCGACGGCCGCTTCGAGCTGCTGAAGGGCCTCGATCCGGCCAAGGACCAGAGCTACTTCCTGCACCGCCTGAACCAGGCGCAACTCTCACGCACGCTGTTCCCGGTCGGCGAGCTGAAGAAGACCGAGGTGCGCCGCATCGCGGCCGAGATCGGGCTGCCGAACGCGAAGAAGAAGGATTCGACCGGCATCTGCTTCATCGGCGAGCGGCCGTTCCGCGAGTTCCTCAACCGCTACCTGAGCCATGAGCCCGGCGCGATCGAAGACGAGCGCGGGCGGCGCGTCGGCCGCCATGTCGGGCTGTCGTTCTACACGCTGGGCCAGCGCCAGGGGCTGGGCATCGGCGGCGTCAAGGGCCGGGCCGATGCCGGCGGCGAACACGCGCCGTGGTTCGTCGCGCGCAAGGACCTCGAGCGCAACGTGCTCGTCGTCGTGCAGGGCCATGAGCACCCGGCGCTGCTGTCGAGTGCGTTGCAAGCCGATGACGTGAGCTGGGTGGCGGGCGTCGCGCCGGCGGCCGGCGCCTATGCCGCCAAGACACGCTATCGCCAGAGCGACGCCGCCTGCCGCTTCGCGCCGGCCGCCGACGGCGGCTTTGCGCTGACCTTCGACGCTCCGCAATGGGCCGTCACACCGGGCCAGAGCGCCGTGCTCTACGACGGCGAAGTCTGCCTGGGCGGTGGCGTGATCGCGGCGGCCGAGCCGTTCGGGGGCAAGGCCGCCGCGTCTTGCGCATAGCGCTTCAGTTGCCCAGATTGGGCAGCAGCACCTTGTTGATCACATGGATCACGCCGTTGCTGGCGCGCACGTCCACCGCAATGATGTTGGCAGGCGTGGTCGTGGTATCCGTGATCGTGGCGATCACCGGCGCCGTGCCTGCGTCGATCGTGATCGACTGACCGGACAGCGTGGCCACCGGCGTGCCAAAGGGGATAGCGGTGGAAAGCACTTGGCTGCCCAGCACGTGGTAGGTCAGCACGGTCGACAATTGCGGGGCCGTCAGCCCGGCCACGGTGGTCGCGATCGGCGCGAAGGCATCGTTGGTCGGTGCGAACACCGTGAACGGTCCGGTGGCGCTGAGGTCGTCAGCCAGGCCGGCCGACACCACCGCACCGACCAATGTCGAGAACGCCGCCGGGTTGGCCTGCGCCATCTGCACCACAGTCAATACGCCAGGCGGTACCAGCACTTTGTCGATGGCGTGGAACACGCCGTTGCTCGCCGGCACATCGGCGATCGTCACCGTCGCCTGGTCCAGCACAGCGTCGCCGAACTTCACGCCGCCAGTCGTGCTCACGGCCAGGGTGGCGGCGTTGCCGGCGAAGTTGTAGATCGTTGCCTGCGAGGCACCACCGGCCACCAGATCGGCCGCAGTCTTGCGGGCGGGCAGCACGTGGTAGCTGAGGATGCTGGCCAAGGCGCTGGCCGGCAGGGCATTGACCATCTCGGTGGCGGTGGCAAAACCCAGGCGTGTGGCCAGCGTCCCGAAGGCCGCATCGGTGGGGCCCAGGACTGTCAGGTTCGCCGCCGGGTCGCTCAGGGCCGTGACCAGGTTGGCCTTTGTGGCAGCCGCCACCAAGGCAGTGAATCCGTTTTGCTGGGCTGTCTGCGCCAGGTTGGCCTGTGGGGGATCGTCACTCCCGCCGCAAGCGCTCACTAGCGAGACAGTCATTATTACTGCTGAAACCTTCATCAACCAGTGCTTCATTGATCGGTACTCCGTTCAGGGTGGCCCTCGGGACAGTCCTGGCTCATGGGCCTCGCTGCTGCGATGCATAGAACTGTTAAGGGCAAATTTTATACTATGCAGTTCACCATTTCAACTGATCAGTATTACTCTTCATCCTCAAGGGGGATCGCCGCGCGACCGCCCACTGCGGCAAGGAACGCCCACCAACGAGCCAGGGTGCGGCGACCACGGCGCCGACTGGCTCCGGCGCCAGCAGGCTGTGACCGCGCAAACCGCGCAAGGTGGCCAGCGTGAGGGCCGCGATCACCAACATGGCCAGGGCCGGCGCTAGGCCGTGCAGGCCCATCACGATGGCCAACCAACTAAGGGCGTGGAATTTCAGCCGCGTGGCGTGGCGGGGGGCATCAAGGCGAGCTTGCCGCAGCCGCCGTCACTTCAGCCGCGCACCCGTCGCATCGAACACCTGCACGCTGATGTCGATGCCGGCGCGCACGCTTTGCGTCACGGTGCAGAAATCCTCGAACTGCGCCAGCGCCCGATCGAGGTGCTGCAGCGACGCGGCCGGCTGGCCCAGCGTCAGCACGACGTCGATGGCCTTCACGCGCAGCCGGCCTTCGGTGTTGCGCCCGACCTCGGTGTCGACGTCGACACCGATCGGCTCGGGCTGCTGCTTGTACTTGCGCAGCGAAAACAGCAACGATGCGGCGAGGCAGTTGCCCACTGCGGCGGCGAGCAACTGCTCCGGCGAGGGCCCTTGCCCGCTGCCCGTGGGCAGCGGCAAATCGGTCCGCAGCGGCGCGATGCCGGCACCGAACTGCACTTCGAACTGGAAGTCGCGCTGCTGCGCGAGGCGAATGGATTCATGGGTGTCGGCGGCCATCGGGTGCTCCTTTGGCGACCAAAGATAACGCCCCGCGGTGCGGGGCGTGTTGCCGGGCCTCAAGCCAGGCGCAGTCCGATCAGAACGGAATGTCGTCGTCCATGTCGTCGAAGCCGGTCGACGACTTCGGCGCTGCGGCGGCTGGCCGCCCTGCCGCCGGCCGCGGCGCCGGTGCGCTGCGCTGGCCGCCGCCCATCTCGTCGCCGCCGCCCGCGCCCTCGCGGCTGCCGAGCAACTGCATCTGGTCGGCGACGATCTCCGTCGTGTACTTCTCGACGCCTTCCTTGTCGGTCCACTTGCGCGTCTTCAGCCGGCCCTCGACGTAGACCGGCCGGCCCTTCTTCAGGTACTCGCCCGCGATCTCGGCCAGACGGTCGTAGAACACCACGCGGTGCCACTCGGTCTCTTCCTGCTTCTCGCCGCTGGTCTTGTCCTTCCACTGCCGGCTGGTGGCGATCGTGACATTGCAGATGGCCGAGCCGCTCGGCGCGTAGCGCACCTCCGGATCCTTGCCGAGGTTGCCGATGAGGATGACTTTGTTGACCGAGGCCATGGGGCGCTCCTTGCGCTGGCGGTGGAGGGAAGAGTCCGAGGCGTCGATGATACCGACGGGCCCGGGCCGCGCCGGCCCATCACGTCAGGGCTCGCCGTCCCAGTAATCGAGGCTCGCTGCACGGCGCTGGATCAGGCGGTGATCCTTGGCGAACGCAGCCACCTTGTCGGAGTCGGGATAGACGCACAGCTCTGGCCGCTCCTGCGTGCTGATGCTCAGGTACTTCATCGGCGCGTCGGAGGTGTTGACGAACTGGTGCGGGTATTCGGGACCGGCCGGGATGAAGACCACGTCACCGGCGCGCACCGGCAGCGTTTCGCCGGCCACCCGCAGCGACCCCTGGCCTTCGAGGATCACGAACATCTCCTCCTGCGCCAGGTGGTAGTGGTACGGGCACGAGCGCATGCCCGGTGCCAGGATGTCGAATCCGGCGCCGAGCTTGGTGGCCGCGGTGCCGTCGGAGACGCCGCCGCAGAGGGTGTCGTACAGCGGCTCACGCCACTGGCGCTCGAGCTTGACGTCATCGAGATTGCGGATCAGTTGGCGGCGCAGCACTGCGGCGGATTCGGTCATGGCGGCCCTCGGCTGTCGGGGGCGCCATCCTCGCACGGCGCGGTCGCGCCACAGGTGCAGCCCGTCCTGGCGCGCCGGGTCGTCGCGCGCCAGCACGTCGCGGAAGGCGTCCATGCGTTTCCATTTCGGCACCGGCGCGGCCTGCCCGGCACGCGGTACGTACGGCGAAGCCTCGACCACGGCCATGCGGTGGATGTAGCGCGGGCAGTTGGGGAAGATGCGCAGCGCGCGCACGCGCACGACGAGCTGCGCACCCTCGAAGCGGGCCCGCAACGGGTCGTCCGCGCTGACGCGCGCGAGCCCGTTGACGCGCAGCCGGTTCGGCCGCTCGAAGTCGATGAACAGCAGCGCCACGGCCGGATTGACCAGCACGTTGCCCAGGCTGCGGAACATGCCGTTGCCGTCGTAGCTGGGGAAGGCCAGTTCGTCGTCGCCGGTGACGCGGACGAATCCGGGATCGCCGCCCTTGTACGAGCAGTCGGGCTGGCCGCTCGTGTCGGCCGTGGCCAGGAAGAACAGGCTGCGGCTCTCGATGAACGCGCGGTCCTCGGGCGTGAAGGTGTTGCGCCCGAGGCGCTCGTCGAGCCGGTCGGCCAGCGCGCGCGTGTCGAAGCGGTCCTGCAACTCGCGCATGCCGGCGTGGTAGGCGGGGGTCGGTTGGTTCTCACTCACGGTCTGCAAACTCCACCGGCGCGAAGGCGCGCGTATTGACTTGCAGGCGGAAGATGTCGGGTCGCGCGTAATGGCCCGACACATCCAGGCTGCGGTGGGCCAGCCCGACACGTTCGAGGTCGATCTCGGCCAGCAGCATGCCGAATTGCTCATGCATCGGGCCGGCGACGATCTTGCCGCCGGGGGCGACGACCACCGAGTCGCCGCTATTGATCCATTCGTCTGCGTCAGGATAGAGGGCCGCCTCGGCCAGCGACTCGTCGGCCAGGTCGCGCCCTTGCAAGGCGCAGCCGCTGCCGACGACCCAGCAGCCGCCTTCGCGGGCGATATGGCGCGCCGTTGCGATCCAGCGATCGCCGCTGTCGTAGGTCGGCGCGATGTACAGCTGCACGCCCTGCGCGTAGAGCGCAGCGCGCGCCAGCGGCATGTAGCTCTCCCAGCAGATCAGCGTGCCGATGCGGCCGCAGGGCGTGTCGATCGACCTTCAGACCGCTGGCGTCGCCCTGGCCCCAGACCATGCGCTCGGGGTTGGTGGGCATCAGCTTGCGGTGGCGGTTGAGCAGGGTGCCGTCGGGCCCGATCACGACCACGCTGTTGTACAGCGTGCCGCGGCTGTAGGTGGCGTCGATTTCCTCGATGCCGCAGACGACGGTGACCCGGTGCTCCCTGGCCGCCTGGCGCAGAGGCAGCAGGTCGTCGCCGGCCAGACTGACGGCCTCGGTGCGCAGGCGTGCATGCAGGCGGTCGGCGAGGGCCATGTCGGGGCCCGGGCGCAGGCGCCAGACCCAGGCCGGGTAGCCTGGGATGAAGGCCTCCGGAAAGACCACCAGTTGCGCACCGGCTTGCGCTGCCTCGTGCAGTGCGCCGCATGCACGCGCCAGCGTGGCCGCGCGGTCGAGGAATGCAGGGGCCTGCTGGATGACGGCGATGCTCGGCATGGCGCTCCTCGTGTCGTGGCGACCTACGTGGTCTCGGCGGCCACGACCCACTTCTCGCCCGCGGCCGTGCCGTTGCGGACCATGGTCAGCGTGCCGTCGAGCTTTTCACCGCGGATGTGGCCGGCCCAGCGCAGCTTACCGTACTGGGCGCTCTCGGTTTCGGCCTCGAAGACGACGGCGTCGCCCACCGCGCGGGTGCGGTAGGCACCGTCGCCGTAGCCGTAACGGTCGCAGGCAGTCGAGCGGAAGCGGCCGTGCTCGAAGATCAGCGTGTCGGCATCGCCCGAGGTCTTGCCGCGCTCGAGCACCACGCCGTCGAAGCGGCGGCCGTCGAGCAATGACGACGAATTGGCGGGAAGTGCACTCATGGTCTGGCCTCGTAGATCAGGTTGAAGGGGGTTTGTGTCGCGCGCCGGAAGCGTGTGAAGCCGCCGTCGGCGACGACGCGCCCGATGCGTGCCTCGCCGGCCTGCGCGCCCAGGCAGGCGCCGACCTCCTGCGCGCGCGAGGTCGGTGTGCAGATGAACGCGGAGGCCGAGTAGAAGACGCGGCCGACCGGGTTGAGGTTGTCCTCCAGGCGATCGTTGGCAAACGGCTCGACGATCAGCCAGGTGCCGTCCGGCTTCAGGCTCTGCTTCACGTGGACTGCGGCGCCGACGGGATCGCCCATGTCGTGCAAGCAATCGAAGACGGCGACGAGGTCGTAGTCCTGGCCGGGGAAGTTCTTCGCCGCGGCGACGTCGAAGTGCACGCGATCGGCGACGCCGGCCTTGGCGGCCGAGGCGCGCGCCACCTCGATGGAGGGCGCGTGGTAGTCGAAGCCGACGAAGCTCGAGGCCGGGAAGGCCTGCGCCATGATGATCGTCGAGGCGCCGTGCCCGCAGCCGACGTCGGCGACCCGCGCGCCGGCTTCGAGCCGGGCCTGCACGCCTTCGAGCGCCGGGATCCACTGGCTCACCAGGTTGGCGGCGTAGCCGGGCCGGAAGAAGCGCTCGGTGCCATGAAACAGCGAAGGGTCGTGCTCGTGCCAGCCCAGGCCCAGGCCGGTGCGCATCGCCGCGGCCATCTTCGGGATGGCCTTGAACTGCGCCACCGCGATCTGGAAGGCGCCGGGAATGAAGGCCGGGCTGCCTTCCTCGGCGAGCGCGAGGGCCTGCTCCTCGCTCAGCGAGAAGGTTTCGCTGGCCGGGTCGTATTGCACATAGCCGCTGGCGGCCTGCGCCGACAGCCATTCGCGCAGGTAGCGCGCGTCGGTTTCGGTGCGGCGCGCCAGTTCGTCGACGGTGGCCGGCCTGCCGGCGAGCTTCTTGTACAGGCCGAGTTGATCGCCGACGACCACCGTCGCAGCGTGCATCACGGCCCCCAGGTCGCTCACGAAGTGGCCCATGAAGGCATTCAGCTTGGTTTCGTCGATGGCCATCGCACTGCCCCTTTCCGCGGTCTGGCGGCCTGACACGCCGGCCGCTGGGTTCGGACCCCCGGGATCCAAGGCCCCAATGTTTGCGCCGATGCGGGGGCGTCGCCAATACGCAGCCTTGCGTAACTGCGCGGAGGAGCCAGCCCGACGCGGCCGCGTCCCTTACCATCGCCGCCCAGATGACCGACACCGCAGCCGCTCCGCCCGCCAGCGACGCCCTCCAGGTGCTGCGCGGGGTGTTCGGCTACGGCGCTTTCCGCGGCCTGCAGGCCGAGGTGGTGGACCACGTCACCGCCGGTGGCGACGCGCTGGTGCTGATGCCCACCGGCGGGGGAAAGAGCCTGTGCTACCAGGTTCCGGCGATCGTGCGGCACCGCGCCGGCCGCGGCGTGGCGGTGGTGGTGAGCCCGCTGATCGCGCTGATGCACGACCAGGTCGGTGCGCTCGAAGAGGCCGGCGTGCATGCGGCCTTTCTCAACTCGACGCTGACGAGCGACGAGGCCCAGCGCATCGAGCGCGAACTGCGCTCGGGCCGCCTGGTGCTGCTGTACGCCGCGCCGGAGCGGCTGCTGACGCCGCGCTTCCTGGCCATGCTCGACTCGCTGCACGAGCGCGGCCTGCTCAGCCTGTTCGCGATCGACGAGGCGCACTGCGTCAGCCAGTGGGGCCACGACTTTCGCGAGGAGTACCTCGGCCTGTCGATCCTGCACGAGCGCTTTGCCGGCGTGCCGCGCATCGCGCTGACCGCGACGGCCGATCACATCACGCGCGCCGACATCGTCACGCGCCTGGCGCTCGAAGGCGCCCAAACCTTCGTCGCCAGCTTCGACCGGCCCAACATCCGCTACAGCATCGTCGAGAAGGACGAGCCTAAACGCCAGTTGCTGCGCTTCATCCGCGACGAGCACGAGGGGGAGGCCGGCATCGTCTATTGCGGCACACGCAAGAAGGTCGAGGAGACGGCCGATTGGCTCAACGCCGAAGGCATCAGCGCACTGCCCTACCACGCCGGCCTCGACGCCGGCCTGCGCCAGCGCCACCAGGACCGCTTCCTGCGTGAAGACGCCATCGTGATGGTCGCGACGATCGCCTTCGGCATGGGCATCGACAAGCCCGACGTGCGCTTCGTCGCCCACCTCGACCTGCCGAAGAACATCGAGGCCTACTACCAGGAGACCGGCCGCGCCGGCCGCGACGGCGCGCCGGCCGATGCCTGGATGGCCTACGGCCTGCAGGATGTGGTCAACCAGCGCCGCATGATCGACGAAAGCCCGGCCGACGAGGAGTTCAAGCGCGTGCAGCGCGGCAAGCTCGATGCGCTGCTGGCGCTGGCCGAGGCGCACGACTGCCGGCGCGTGAGGCTGCTGGGCTACTTCGGCGAGACCTATGCGCGCCAGGTTGCGGCGCCCGCCGCCGGGCCGCCCCAAGGCGGGCACGCCCCAAGGGCCACGGAGAGGCCCTTCCAGGGCCTGGGGGGCAGCGAAGCGGCGCAGCCGCAAGCTTGGGGGTGCATGAATTGCGACAACTGCCTGACGAACCCGGATACCTGGGACGGCACCGAGGCGGCGCGCAAGTTGCTGTCCTGCATCTACCGCTTTCATCACACGAGCGGCATCGGCTTCGGCGCCGGCCACCTGATCGACGTGCTGCGCGGCAAGGTCACCGACAAGGTCACGCAGCATGGCCACCAGCGCCTGTCGACGTTTGCCATCGGCGCCGACCTCGACGACGCGCGCTGGCGCGGCGTGCTGCGCCAGCTGGTCGCCCTCGGCCACGTCGTTCCCGAAGGCGAATACAACACGCTGGCGCTGACCGACAGCGCGCGCGCGGTGTTGAAGGGCGACGTGCCGATCGTGCTGCGGCTGCCTCGCGCACCCGCACCGCGCAGCCGTGTGCGCAAGGAACGCGGTGCAGCGCCGGCCCGCGCACCGGCGGCGGCCGCCGAGCTCGACGCCGCGGCGCAGCAGCGCTTCGCCGCGCTCAAGGCCTGGCGCGCCGAGGTCGCGCGCGAGCACAACCTGCCGGCCTACGTCGTCTTTCACGACGCCACGCTCGCGGCCATGGCGCGCGAGCAGCCGGGCTCCTTGGATGAACTCGCCGCCATCAGCGGCGTCGGGTCGAAGAAGCTCGAAGCCTACGGGCCGCAGATCCTGCGCGTGCTGGGTGACGCAGGCTGAGCCTGGTCAGCGCACGGTCACCGCGACGGTCTGGCTCTCGGCGGCCTGCCCCGCGTCGTCGATGGCCTGCGCGACATACCGCACCTCGCCGCTCGCGCCGGCAGGCAGTACGGTGTCGAGTGCGTACGGTGCGCTGCCGTCACGGCCGAGCAGCGTGTTGCCGCCGGGGTCGAGGCGATAGAACATGACCTCGACGACGCGGTAGTCGTCGGACGCGGCGGCCACCAGGCCAATGGTTTCGCCGGGCGCGGCGCTGGCCGGCGACGCCGCGAGGCTGACGCTGGGGGGATCATCGTCGGGGCCGATGCCGAGGTAGAAGCTGGCACCGCAACCGACCATCGTTGTGGCGGCGATGGCCGTGGCTGCGGTCGCGATCATGAGTCTCAGGCGGGACATGCAGAAATGATGAACCCGCCACCGTCGGGCCGCAACCGGCCGTCCACCCACGTCAACCCCATGGGTTGCCGTCGCACGTATAAGGGCCAGGGCTGTTGCGCCGCCCACAATCGCCCCTGCCGATGACCGACGACCGCGAACCGGATGACGACACCCTGATGCGCGCCTTCGCGCAAGGCGACGCGCGGGCGTTCGAGCGCCTGTACGAGCGTCATCACGCGGCGCTGTACCGCTTCGTGCGGCGCGTGCTCGGGCGCGCGGCGGTGATGCAGGCGGACGAGGTGTTCCAGGACACCTGGCTGCGCGTGGTGAGCGCGCGCGAGCGTTGGTCGCCCCAGGGCGCTGCGTTCCGCACCTGGCTCTTCACGCTGGCGCACCACCGCGCGATCGACCTGCTGCGAAAGAGCGGCCGCGAGGTTGCGCTCGACGGCGGCGCAGACGACGCGCGCGAGCCGTGGCAACCCGCCGGCGACGCGCCGGCATGGCAGAACTGGCCGGCGGCGAACGCCGCGGTCGAGGACCAGGCCTTCTGGCGCGCTGCCGGCCAGCGCCTGCTGGATTGCCTGGACGCGCTGCCTGCCGTGCAGCGCAGCGCGTTCCTGCTGCATCACGAGGACGGCCTGGCGCTCGACGAACTCGCGCGCGCGCTCGAAGTCGGCTTCGAAACCGCCAAGAGCCGCTTGCGCTACGCGATGAGCAAGTTGCGCAGCTGCATGGGCGCGTACCTGCCGCAGGGTCAAGAGCCATGAGCCCGTCGCCAAACCACGACGACCCGCGCGACGCGCACCTGCTCGCCGCATTGCGCCACGCACCCGACCGCGACGTGGTGCCGCCGGCGCCACTGTCGGCGGCCATCCTCGGCCATGCGCGGCAGGCGGTGCAGGTGCCGAAGGCGCGCGCGGTTGGGCTCGACGCGCTGCGTGCAGTCCTCGACCGCTTGTGGCAGCCGGCACCGATGGCCGCCTTCGGCACGCTCGCGATGGCCACGCTGATCGGCGTCATGTGGGGCGGACATGACGTGCCCGATGCCACCCCCGGCCTGCGGCCGACGCCGGCCGCAGCCACGCCACCGCCGACCCGTACCGAGAAAAGCACCGCGGCGACGCGGACCGAGGCCGCGCCGACGCGCGACGACGCAAGCGCCGCGGTGCCTGCTGCAGCGGCGAAGTCTTCCGTCCCCGCCGCGCCGGTGGCGCGCCCGAAGCCGGCCGATGCGCGGGCGCGGCAGGACGCCGCACGGGAACGGCAGGTTCGGCGCGACGCGGCCGACAGCGCAGGCGCTGTCGCGACGGCGCCGATGGCCGCGGCGCCTGCCCCCGCCATGCCTGCACCCGCCGCCGTGGCCGAGGCACCGCCGCCGCGCGAGGTGCGGGGTGGAGCGCTCGGCGACGCGGTGCCGGCTCCGGCGCGCGCGCGCAGCGAGATGGCCGCGCCGTCCATGGGGGCCGCCGCGCAAGGCGCCTCGCCGCTGGCGCGTGTCAGCGCCGAGATCGACGCTGCCGCGGCCATCGAGCCGGCGCGCGTTCGTTGGCGCGTCACCGCGCAGCGCGTCGTCGTGCACGACGCAGCGCAGCAGGCTTGGTGGTCGACCCTGGCGCGCGCGACCGAGGGACGCTGGCAAGCGGCCGCCCCGGCCTCGGCCGCCGGCGGCGGCGAGACTGCACCGCTCACGCTGCTGATCGACGGCGCCACGCGTGGCAGCCTCGGTTTCGAGCCGCAGGCGGTGCTGTGGCGCGATGCCGACGGGGCGGTCTGGCGCGCGCCGGCGACACCGGCGCAGCGGCGCGCGTGGCAGGAGGCGGTGGCGCGCTGGTGAGCTTCGGTTTGCGGTCGGGCCGCGGCGCTGCCGATAATGCTCGATTCGACTGCCGGACCGCCATGCCGCCCGATCGCACCCAGCTCCGCATCCGCGGCGCACGCACCCACAACCTGAAGAACATCGACCTCGACATCCCGCGCGACGCGCTGGTGGTGATCACCGGGCTGTCGGGCTCGGGCAAGTCGAGCCTGGCCTTCGACACGCTGTACGCCGAAGGCCAGCGGCGCTACGTCGAAAGCCTGTCGGCCTACGCGCGGCAGTTCCTGCAGCTGATGGACAAGCCCGATGTCGATGTCATCGAGGGCCTGTCGCCGGCGATCAGCATCGAGCAGAAGGCGACCTCGCACAACCCGCGCTCGACCGTCGGCACGGTCACCGAGATCCACGACTACCTGCGCCTGCTGTACGCCCGCGCCGGCACGCCGTTCTGCCCCGACCACGACCTGCCGCTGCAGGCGCAGAGCGTGGCCAGATGGTCGACGCGGTGCTGGCGCTGCCCGACGAGACGCGGCTGATGGTGCTGGCGCCGGTGGTGCGCGACCGCAAGGGCGAGTTCGCCGAGCTGTTCGCCGACATGCAGGCGCAGGGCTATGTGCGCTTTCGCGTCGACGGCGCGGTGGTCGAAGCCGCCGAGGTGCCGAAGCTGAAGAAGGCCGAGAAGCACGACATCGACGTCGTGATCGACCGCGTGAAGGTCACGCCATGAGCCCCCAAGACGCTTCGCGTCGGCCCCCCGCGGGGGCGGCCGGGCTCGGGAGCGGGCCAGCGCCCGGCGGCTTGCAGCAGCGCCTGGCCGAGAGCTTCGAGGCCGCGCTGCGCATCGCCGACGGCCGCGCCATGGCGCTCGAGATGGACCATGGCAAGGAGCACCTGTTCTCCAGCAAGTTCGCCTGCCCGGTGTGCAGCTACTCGCTGCCCGAACTGGAGCCGCGCCTGTTCTCGTTCAACTCGCCGGTCGGCGCCTGCCCGACCTGCGACGGCCTGGGCCAGGTGACGGTGTTCGACGCGGAGCGCGTGGTCGCCTTCCCGTCGCTGAGCCTGGCCAGCGGCGCCGTCAAGGGCTGGGACCGGCGCAACGCCTACACGCTTTCGATGCTGGAAAGCGTGGCCAGGCACTACGGCTTCGACATCGACACGCCGTTCGAGCAACTGCCCAAGGAGCACCAGCAGGTGCTGCTGCACGGCTCGGGCACGACGAGATCGCGTTCATCTACCAGGCCGATGGCACGGCCGGCCGCAAGCGCTCGGTCAAGCGCTGGCACCCGTTCGAAGGCATCATCCCGAACTTCGAGCGGCGCTACCGCGAGACCGATTCGGCGGCGGTGCGCGAGGACCTGGCGCGCTACCAGGCCGCCAAGCCCTGCCCCGACTGCCACGGCACGCGCCTGCGGCGCGAGGCGCGGCATGTCTTCCTGCAGGGCAACGACCCGCAGGTGCGCGGCCAGCCGATCTATGCGCGTCGAGCACTGCACGCTGGCCGAGTGCCTGGCGTACTTCGAGGCCCTGCACCTGGTCGGCGCCAAGGCCGAGATCGCCGAGAAGGTGGTGCGCGAGATCCGCTCGCGGCTGAAGTTCCTCAACGACGTGGGCCTGAACTACCTGAGCCTGGACCGCAGCGCCGACACGCTCGTCGGCGGCGAGGCGCAGCGCATCCGCCTGGCCTCGCAGATCGGCTCCGGCCTGACCGGCGTGATGTACGTGCTCGACGAGCCGAGCATCGGCCTGCACCAGCGCGACAACGAACGCCTGATCGGCACGCTGCGCCACCTGCGCGACCTCGGCAACAGCGTGCTGGTGGTCGAGCACGACGAAGACATGATCCGCAGCGCCGACCACGTGGTCGACATGGGCCCCGGCGCCGGCGTGCACGGCGGCCGCGTCATCGCGCAGGGCACGCCCGACGAGGTGGCGGCCAACCCCGAGTCGCTGACCGGCCGCTACCTCGGCGGTGCGCTGCGCATCGCGGTGCCGCGCGCGGCGCCATGCGCTGGCCGGCAGTACCGACCCGCAGCGGCTGGCCATCGTCAATGCCCGCGGCAACAACCTGCAAGGCGTCGAGCGTCGAGATCCCGGTCGGCCTGCTCACCTGCGTCACCGGCGTGTCGGGCTCGGGCAAGAGCACGCTGGTCAACGACACGCTGTATGCCGCGGTGGCGCGCAAGCTCTACAAGAGCCACGCCGAGCCGGCGCCGCACGATGCGATCGAGGGCCTCGAGGCCTTCGACAAGGTCATCAACGTCGACCAGAGCCCGATCGGCCGCACGCCGCGCAGCAACCCGGCCACCTACACCGGCCTGTTCACGCCGATCCGCGAGCTGTTCGCCGAAGTGCCGGCGGCGCGCGAGCGCGGCTACGGCCCCGGCCGCTTCAGCTTCAACGTGGCCGGCGGCCGCTGCGAAGCCTGCCAGGGCGACGGCGTGATCAAGGTCGAGATGCACTTCCTGCCCGACGTCTACGTGCCCTGCGACGTCTGCCACGGCGCGCGCTACAACCGCGAGACGCTGGAGATCCTCTACAAGGGCAAGAACATCACCGCAGGTGCTGGACATGACGGTGGAAGACGCGCACGCGCTTCTTCACCGCCGTGCCGAGCATCGCGCGCAAGCTGCAGACGCTGCTCGACGTCGGGCCTGGGCTACATCACGCCTCGGCCAGAGCGCGACCACGCTGTCGGGCGGCGAGGCGCAGCGCGTCAAGCTGGCGCTGGAGCTGAGCAAGCGCGACACCGGCCGCACGCTGTACATCCTGGACGAGCCGACCACCGGCCTGCACTTCGCCGACATCGACCTGCTGCTCAAGGTGCTGCACCAGCTGCGCGACGCCGGCAACACCATCGTCGTGATCGAGCACAACCTGGACGTCATCAAGACCGCCGACTGGATCATCGACATGGGCCCCGAAGGCGGCGGCGGGGGCGGCCGGGTGGTGGTCGTCGGCACGCCCGAAGAGGTGGCCGCGCACGGCGGCAGCCACACCGGGCGCTTCCTGGCGGCGCTGCTGCGACGCTTCGCTTGACGCAGCGCGCGGCCGGGTGTCACCGGCGGCAAGACCATGACGTGAGCCAGCGCGGCTGCGCGCACTCGCGCGGCAGGCGCCAGTGCCCGGCTCACTGACCGGGCACTGCGCGACCCGCAGTAGTGACATGTCGATGCGCGGGGGTGCGGCCCTGGCGCGCGGTTGCCCAGTCCGGCGCGTACCGACGCACGCCCCAGCGACAACCTGGCGGAGGGGCCGGCCGATCGCGGCGACGCACGGCCAGCCTGGCAGACCTGCCTGTTGCATAGCGCCATCCCGAGGCAACCCGCATGCGATCGCTGGACCCGCCGTGGGCCAAACAGGGCACGATGACCGCGGCGCCGGATCGAATCAGATCGCCGGCGAGGCGTCCGAAGCTTCCACCGCCGGCGCCTGCACCACTGCCCCAGCCGCCACTTACCGCGGGCCACATCGGCGACGACGTGTCTCGTCGATCCGCGAGTTCAACGCGCCCGCCGGCCTGGTGGCCGCCGGCATTGCCTGCCGTCAGCACGCCCCTCTCGGTCGGCCGCGGCGCGGCGCTTGTGCCAGGCTCGGTTTCCGCGGGCGACGAGGTCGCCGGCGGCGATGCGGCGGCCATGCCTGCGACGCGGTCGTCGTTCGCGGTCGGGCGCTCCGCCGGTGGTGGCGGTATGCCGAGTCCGCTGCCGGAGGGCACGTTGTCGCCGGCCTCTGCCATCGCGGGAAGTCGGCGCTCGATGCGGCTGACGTTGCGACACACCGTGGGCACCAGGATGCAATGCCCGGATTCGCAGTAGACCAACCCGCGTTCGTGCATCTGCGCCGTCCAGCCCGCGCGCGTGACCTGGCCGCAGACGCGGTCGAGGCCGAAGTGCATGTCGCGGATGGCCGGCTCGTAGCGTTGGCGGCCGCGGATTTCGTCGCGGCGGATGTCGACCAGGTCGTCGTACTGGCGCGCCTGCATGCGCTGCTTCAGCCGCATCCGCACCGGCGTCGGGATCTCCGTATAGCGGTCGATCGCGGCGACCACGTCGCCCATGAACGGGTTGTGGCCCGGGCGGTCCCAGCTGCAGGCGGCCACCCGGTCCATGCGTGGCACGTTCTGAACGGCGGCGACGGCGTCGCCAGCCGGGCTCAACAACGAGGTGATCAGGGCAGCGAGGGCGATGGCGGGGCGCATGATCTTTCCAGAGTGGGTGGGGTGGATGACAGGAACGAACCCGATGCACGAATTCTCGGCATGTGCACGCGTCGTGGCGCATCGGTACCCGCGCTCCGGGGGCCCTGAACCGAGCGCCCGCAAGTGCGTGGTTGGCGGCACGCGGCGGTGCAATGGCCCGGCCTGACGGGCGGCCGTGAAATCGGCTACCGTGCGGGCTTTCGCGGAGGGCCCTCGGCATGGCACAGATCCAGTACTACTTCGCTCCCCAGTCGCCGTGGACGTACCTCGGCCACTTGCGCTTCTGGGACATCGCGCGCCAGCACAAGGCGAGCATCGAGGTGTTGCCTGTCGACCTCGGCGGCAAGGTCTTCCCGGTCTCTGGCGGGCAGCCGTTGGGCAAACGGGCGCCGCAGCGGCAAGCCTACCGGCTGGTCGAACTGCAGCGCTTCGCCGACTACCTGCATGCGCCGCTGAAGCTGCAGCCGAAGTACTTTCCAGTCGCCGGTGACGACGCAGCACGGCTGATCATCGCCGTCGATCTGCACGACGGCACCGATGCCGCAATGCACATCGCCGACGCGGTGCTGCGCGCGGTGTGGGTCGAGGAGCGCAACATCGCCGACGAAGCCACGCTGGCTGCGCTGCTGCGCGAGCGCGAACTGCCGGCACGGCGCCTCGAGGACGCGCATTCGCAGGCGGCACAGGAGCGCTACGAAACCAACACGCAGCGGGCGATCGATGCCGGGGTGTTCGGCGCACCGAGCTACGTCATCGACGGCGAGATCTTCTGGGGCCAGGATCGGCTCGATTTCGTCGAGCGCAGGCTGGCCCGGTGATCCCGCCGAACCTCCGCCGCCGCACCCTGCTGATCGGCGTGGCCGCAGCCCTGGGCAGTGGCCGCATGGCCCGTGCCGCCGAGCGCTACGACGGCCCGCTGTTCGATGCCCACCTGCATTACAACGACGAGGCGGTGGCGCCTCATCCGTTGGACGACGTGCTGGGCCGCATGCGCCGCGCTGGTGTGCGCGCCATCGTGGCCAACAGCCGGCCCAACGACGGCACACGCAAGCTGGCCGGCGCCACCGAGTCCACGCGCGCAGCCGGCGTCACCGTCGTGCCCTTCGTGCGCCTGTACCGCAACCGCGCGGATTACACCGGCTGGTTCGCCGACGACAGCATCCACGCGATGGTGCTGGCCGAGCTGGCCGCCGGCACGCCGGCCGGGCCCTACCGGGGGCTCGGCGAGTTCCATCTCTACGACAGCGCCAACGCCGATGGCCCGGTGGCCGTGCGGCTGATGCGCCTGGCGCAGCAACGCGGCCTGGCGGTGCTGGCGCATGTCGACGACGTGGCCATCGACAAGCTGATGGGCCATGCGCCCGGCGCCAGGCTGATCTGGGCCCATACCGGCATCGGCGGCACGCCGCCGGAGCGCGTGCGCGAGCTGATGCGGCGTCATCCGAGCCTGCTCGGCGAGTTGTCCTATCGGCCCGGGCTGATCGACGACGGCCGGCTGTCGTCGGCGTGGCGCGCGCTGTTCACCGAATCGCCGACACGCTTCCTGGTCGGCTCCGACACCTGGATCAACGCCCGCTGGCAGCACTACGAAGCGCTGATGGACGAGGCGCGCGCCTGGCTCGGTGAATTGCCGCCTCCGATGGCTCAGCGCATCGGCTGGGGCAACGGGGCGGCGCTGTTCGGGCTGGCCGCTCCCGCGCTGTTGCGCTCGTAGCCGGAAACGAAAAAAGCCGGCGCTGGGCACCGGCTTTCCCGCATGGACGGCCCGCGGGCCGTCGTTTGCGCAAGATCACTTCAGATGAGAGTTGATCATCTTGGTCATCTCGAACATCGACGCTTGCGCCTTCTTGAAGATTTCCTTCAGCTTGGCATCGGCATTGATCATTCGGCGGTTGACTGCGTCCTGCAGCTTGTTCTTCTTGATGTACTCCCAGACCTTCTTCGTCACCTCGGTGCGGGGGTACGGGCCCTTGCCGATGATGGCCGCCAGCGCGTCACTCGGCGTCATGGCCTTCATGAACGCCGCGTTGGGGGTACGCTTCTTCGCCGGGGCCTTGGCCTTCTTGGCCGGGGCCTTCTTCGCAGGCGCCTTCTTCGCGGGAGCCTTCTTGGCCGGAGCCTTCACCGGCGGCTTGGCGGCCGCCTTCTTGGCCGGGGCCTTCTTCGCCGCGGCCTTCTTGGCCGGAGCCTTCTTCGCAGTTGCCATGTCAATTTTCTCCATCAAGGATGTTGTTGATGTGCCGGGTGTGGGCGAGAGCCGCATGAGCTCTCATTTTTCACAGGCACCCTGCGGCGCGAATAGTACTGCGCGAAACACGCGGCGCAAAGCGTTTTTCCCTCTGAGAACGCGCTTTTTTCCCTCTGGCGATCCTGTTTTGTCGCACGCTGGCATCACTGGGGGCATCACGGCGCACGCGAGTCTTCGTTGTTCGGCGCCGTGCGCACGCTCCACTGCATCGTCACGGTGACGATCGAAACCACCACGCCAAGCGACAGCGCGACCGCAGTCTTCACCACGACGAAGTCGACGAGCGGCGCGACGAGAACCCAGTCGACAAGAGAGACCTGCAGCGTGGCTGGCGCAATCGCGTCCATGCGGCCGGCCAGCGCGACAATGCGACGCATGCGAGGGCACGTGCATCTGCTGCTGTGTAGCGTGCTGCTGTCGGCCTGCGCGCAGGCCGACAGCAGCGTGCCGAAGGCGCCCGCGATGACGACCACCACCCCAACGCCAACACCCCCCGGCACCTGGCCCGCGCCCGTTCAGGCGCTGCTGCCCGCGCTGCTCGACGATGCCGCGCGGCGCAGTGGCTTGCCCGCCGAAAAGCTGCGCGTCGCGCCGGTGCAGGCGGTGGTCTGGCCCGACGGCTCGCTCGGCTGCCCACAGCCCGGGCGCATGTACACGCAGGCGCTGGTACCGGGCTGGCGCATCCTGGTCACGGTGCCGGACGCACCGCCGCTGCACTACCACGCCAGCCAGCGCGGCGGTTGGCTCTGGTGCCCGGCCGAGCG
Source organism: uncultured beta proteobacterium (assembly GCA_963840805.1). Lineage (GTDB taxonomy): Bacteria > Pseudomonadota > Gammaproteobacteria > Burkholderiales > Burkholderiaceae_C > CADEEN01. Next base: position 984,573 of record CAWJAJ010000017.1, read on the forward strand.
CGCCACGCCCGCGCTGCCGGCGTCGGCCGATCCGCGCCGCTGATTCCGCAAGAAGCTCGCTCGACACGGGGCGGCGGCGGATGCTCGCCGGTGCTTCGGCCGCCCACACGAAGCAAGAACGCCGCGAGCAGTCCGTCCACGGCCGGTGTCGATTGGGTGATGGAAGTCAGGGGCCATCGCGTATGCTCGCGCACATGAAAATGCTGGTCCGCTGGTTGTTGCTGGCCGCCGCCCTGTTGCTGGTGGCTTACCTGTATCCCGGGGTCACCGTCACCAGCTTCGGTGCGGCGATGATCGCGGCCTTCGTGCTCGGCCTGCTCAACACCATCGTGCGGCCGTTGCTGGTGCTGCTGACGCTGCCGGTGACGCTGCTGACGCTCGGGCTGTTCCTGTTCGTGATCAACGCGCTGATGTTCTGGGCCGCGGCCTATCTGCTCGAAGGGCTCAACGTCAACGGCTTTGCCGCGGCGCTGATCGGCTCGCTGATCTACAGCCTGTGCGGCATGGTCATCGACGTGGCCGTCGAGCGCCTGTTCAACCGCGCCTGAGCCAACCCGCCGCTATTGCGGCGGACGCTCGTCGCTGCCGCCGCCGCGTTCGCCGCGCGCCGCGGCCAACTGGGCGCGGCGCTGCGCACTGAGGTCGCGCAGCCGCGCGTCGATGATCGACGCCTCGATGAAATCGGGTGCACCGCTGGCACTGCGTGCCTGGCGCTGGGCGGCGCGCAGGCGGTCGATCGCGCCGCTGAGGTCGCCGAGCGCGGCGCGCGCCTCGGCCTCGGCGCGCAGCGAGCGCAGGCGCAGGCCGAGCGCGTCGGCGCACTGCGCCAGCAGCGACCATGCCGCCGCATCGCCGCGATGCTCTGCCACCCAGGTCTGCAGCGCCTCCGTGCTGGATCGCAGCGCGGCATTGTTGCCGCCGCCGCGCGCCGCTTCCAGGGCGGCCTGGCTGCGCGCCAGCAGCAACGGCCGCGCCGCGCCGGTGCCCAGGTCAGACGCGCCCGCGGGTGCGTCGAGCAGCGCCAGCGCGCGCGGCGCCTGGCCGTTCGCCAACAGCACCTGCGCCTGCAACAGCGTCAGCGCGCGGGCGGCGCGGCCATCGCCGGGCGCGGTGCTGCGCGCCAGGGGCACGGCGGCATCGACGGCAGCCTGCGCGCGTGCGGCGTCGCGCAATTGCAGCGACGCCAGCGCGCTGGCGTACAGCGACACCACGCGCTCCATCGGCGTGACGGTGTTGGGCGTCGGCGGGGCGTCCAGCTCCTGCTGGCGCCGCAGTGCCTGCACGCCGCTGTCCATCAGCACGCGCGCGCGGGCCCGCATCAGCAGGTGGTCCAGCGGCACTTGGGCGGTGCTGCGTGGCCCGGCTGCGGCTTCGACGCGGGTGCGCGCCTCGCCGATCCGCTCGACCGTCAACGGGTGCGAGCGCAGGTACGGGAAGGCACCGCTGTCGTTCAGCCGCGAGGCGTTGTCGAGCTTCTCGAACATCGCGGCCACGCCGACCGGCGCGTAACCGGCGCCGCTGTAGACGCCCCAACCGATGCGATCGGCCTCGCGCTCCATGTCGCGCGAGAAGTTGAGCTGGCCCTGCACCATCGCCGCCTGGCCGCCGACGATCACGGCCTGCGTGGCATCGCCGTTGCCGCTGCGGCTGGTGGCGAGCACGCCGAGCAGCATCGCGGCCAGGCCGACCAGCGATTGCCGGCTGGCGCTGGCGATGCTGCGTGCGATGTGGCGCTGCGTCACGTGCGACAGCTCGTGGGCCAGCACCGAGGCCAGCTCGTCGCGGCTGGCGGTCATCGCGATCAGGCCCAGGTGCACGCCGACGAAGCCGCCGGGCAGCGCGAACGCATTGACCGAACGGTCGCGCACCAGGAACGCCTCCCACGCGAACAGCGTGTCGGTCTCGGCCACGATGTCGCCACGTTGGCGCGCCGCGGCCAGCAGCGGCGCCCACAGCGAATGGAGGTAGTCGAGCAGCAGCGGATCGTCGAGGTAGTCGGGGTCGCGGCGCAACTCGGCCATGATCTGGTCACCCAGCCGGCGTTCGGTGCCGACGGTGAAGTCTTCCCCGGCCGCGTCGCCGAGCGCGGGCAGGCGAATCGCCGAAGGGCTGGGCGACGCCGACGTGCTGGTCTGCGCGATCGGTGCCGCGGGGAACGCAGCCGCGAGCGCGGCGGCCAGCAACAGGGAAACGGGGGCTTTTTTCATCGAGGCATGGCTATCATGCTCCCGCCACATTGCTGCGACGTTTCCGATCATGACCGAGCCGACTTCCCCGCTGACGCACTTCGATGCCCACGGCCAGGCCCACATGGTCGACGTGGGGGCCAAGCCCGCGAGCCACCGCGTGGCGGTGGCGCGGGCTCGATCCGCATGCAGCCGGCCACCTTCGAGCTGATAGCCGCCGGTAACGCCACGAAGGGTGACGTGATCGGCATCGCGCGCATCGCCGCGATCCAGGCGGCCAAGCGCACCGCCGAGCTGATCCCGCTGTGCCATCCGATCGCTCTCAGCCGCGTGGCGGCCGAGTTCCGGCTCGATGCGCAACTGCCCGGCGTGCATTGCACCGTGACGGCCGAAACCGTCGGCGCCACCGGCGTCGAGATGGAGGCGCTGACCGCCGTGCAGATCGGCCTGCTGACCATTTATGACATGTGCAAGGCCGCCGACCGCGGCATGGTCATCGAGCGACGTGCGTCTGCTCGAGAAGCGCGGCGGCAAGTCGGGCGTGTGGCAAGCCGGCCCCCCTGTCTGAGGGCCGGCCTGCAGGGTTGTTTCAACCCGTCACGGACATCGGCTCGATAGCCGGGTATCACCCTTCCTTTCGGGGATTACGCGGCGGCCTGGAACTTGTTTTACTCCCGCATCGATCGAGAGGCCAGTCGTCGCAGTGCCTCGTCAACGCCGACAGGGGAGGCAAATGAAGCACTTGCAACGTGGATTCACGCTGATCGAGCTGATGATCGTCGTGGCGATCATCGGCATCCTGGCCGCCGTGGCCCTGCCGGCCTACCAGACGTACACCATCAAGGCCAAGATTTCCGAGGCGATCGTTGCGACTGGCCAGTGCCGCTCGGCCGTGGCCGAGGTCTATCAGACAGGCAGTTTGTCTGCGCCGCCTGGGATCAACGGCTGGGGTTGCGAATCGAGCACGCAGCAGTCGAAGTACGTGGCAAAGGTCGAGACCGATGCCGACGGCTTGATCACCGTCACGCTTGCCGGCGCGCGCCGACCTGAAAGACGCGGCAAGTTCGACGATTCAGTTGAAGCCCGCGACGCCCACGGGCGGTTCGCTCACGGCGGCTTCCATCGGCACGACGGTCGTCGGCACCTTCCTGTGCGGCCCAGGCTCGACGGCCGGCATCAACAAGAAGTACCTACCGGGTTCATGCAAGAACTAGGTCATCGGTACGGCCTCGATGTGCAAGGCCGCCGGCCGCGGCATGGTCTCGAGCAGGTGAAACTTCTCGAACGACGCGGCGGAAAACCACGGGCCTGGCGGGCCGAGCCCGCTACCTGAAGTCGCGCCAGTCGTAGACGCGCCGCAGGCGGCTCGCACTGGAATGGGCGTGGCCGCAGCGTGGCATCGGCACACGGGGCGAAGAATTCGTCGGCAGCGGGATTGCGAAATTCGCGCAGGCGCGCCGCGAGGTGGCGTGCGCGCTCGATGTCGCCGCTCTGGGCCAGCGCCTCGGCCCAGGCGATCATCAGCCGGGTGTCGAGCAGGTGGTGCGGGGCGCGCACGAAGGCCGCCATCGCATCGGCCGGGCGCTCGGCGGTGGTGGCAGCGGCGTAATCGGCGTGGTGCGCGAAGAACCAGCTGCGCTGGCCGGCGGCAATGCGTTCTTCGAGCGGCCGGGCCACGGCCGGCGGCGAGAAGATCACCACCACGCGGTAGAAATCGACGACGACGACCAGCGCCGCGACGGCCATGGCCGCGCCCGCCACCATGGGCCAGCGCGGCCATCCGTCACCGGTCTGCAATCCCGCCGGCATCGGCGCCGCGCCCAGGCACAGCCCCCACGCCAGCGCGGTGGGCAGCAGGAAATGCGCGTACCAGAGCGGGTACTCGAGCTGGCTGTGCAAGGCCATCAGCAGCACCATCACGAAGGCGGCGCGCAGCGCGGCGCCGCTCTCGCCAGCCACGGCCAGGCTGCGCCGCCAGGCCTGCCACAGCGCCAGCGCCAGCAGCGCCAGCACCACCAGCGCCAGCGGCACGCCCAACTCGGCCGCCAATTGCAGCGGCAGGTTGTGGGTGTGGTCGAAGAAGGCCACGGGCCGCTGCGGGAACGGCGTCAGCGACCAGGCGAAGTTGAACTCGCCGAAGCCCACGCCCAGCCACGGCTGGGCGCGGATCAGGCCCAGCGTGTCGCGCCAGATCGCGAAGCGCGATGCCGAGAGATCGCCCTCGCCGAGGCGCGCTGCCGCGCCGATGGCCTGCACCGAGTGCTGCGAAGCCCACCACGCGGTGAGCCCCCAGCTCGCCGCGCACAACAGCGGCGCCGCCAGCAGCAGGCCGCGCGAAAAGCGCGACAGGCGGCCGTCGAGCAGGCCCCACAGCGCCAGCACCCCGATGCCGACCAGCCCGGTGCGTGAACCCGACAGCGTGACGCCCAGCACCATCAGCGCGAACAGCGCCACCGCCGCCGCGCGCCGCGCCGGCGTGCGCCCGAGCGCGCCGAGCTCGACCAACGGCACCACCGCCACCGCCGACCACAGCAGCAGCGTGGCCAGATGGTTGGGTTGCCGCATGTTGCCCACGGCGCGGCCAGCCAGCCCCGAGCGCGCGATCCAGTCGCCGTCGGCCAGCGCCGGCGCGAAGACCTGCACCACCGCGATGGCGCTGTTGCACACGCCGGCCGCGACCCAGGCGGCGAAGAAGGCCGCCAGCAGCGCCGGCGTCGGCCGCAGCGCCGCCCGCCGAGCGCGAGCCCGGCGGTCGCCACCAGCAGGCCCGCCGCGGAAAGGCTCATGGCCCACGGCAGCACGCCGACCGCGCTGGACAGCAGCGCGGCGGCGGCCACCAGCAGCAGCGCTGCCACGAGGGCGGCCGAACGCGAGGCCGTGCCGCGCAGGCTGCCGGCGCAGGCCGGCGCCAGCGCCGCCATCGCCAGGCCCCACAAGCCCAGCGCCGCAGCCTGGTTGAACAGCGTCGGCGACGGCGGCAGGTTGTAGGCGATCAGGCCGGGCAGCAGCGCGGCGGCCCACAGCAGCGCCGCCGTCACAAGCCGTCCTTGAAGCGCGACAGCGCGCCTCCGGAGCGCGACTTGATCATCAGCCAGCGCATGCGCCCGAAAGCGCACCAGGCGCATGTACAGCCACACATAGAGCACGCAGAACAGCCGCCACGAAGCCCATCAGCACGAACGGGTAGCGCCAGAACAGCGTGGCCGGCAGCGCGGCCATGCTCGACAGCAGCCACAGATACGGTGCGGTGAGGCTGTTGCGCAGCGTCAGGCTGGCGGCATCGCGCCGGCCGACGGCCCAGCGCACCAGGCGCCTGAATACGAGCTGGTGCAGGTGCAGGCCGTCGGGCAGCGCCGGGGCTGGCGCCGCGCACCACGCGCTCGCCGCCAGATGGAGAACAGCGTTTCGAACACCGGGTAGATGAAGAGCAGGAACGGGTACCACGGCGACACCACGCCGCGGTGCCGCGCCACCAGCAGGAACGACAACACGGCCACCAGGTAGCCGATGAAGTACGCGCCGCCGTCGCCCAGGAAGATCAGCCCGCGCGGCCAGTTCCAGAGCAGGAAGCCCGAGCAACGCGCCCACGCCGGCCAGCGCCATCGAAACGATCAGGCTGTCGCCCACCTGCCAGCCCACGTAGGCCAGCGACAGCAGCGAGATGGCCACCACCACCGAAGCCAGCCCGTTGTAGCCGTCGATGATGTTCACCGCATTGGCCACGCCGGCCACCGCCACCATCGTGAACAACAGGCTGAACCAGGTGAAGCCCATCAACCAGTCGAGGCCGGGCAGATTGCACCGAGCTGAGCTGCGCGCCCAGCAGGAAGAAGGCCAGCGCGCCGCTGGTGGCGGTGGCGAGCAGACGCGTTCGGATGCCGACCTGCTTGGTCAGGTCCTCCGCCAGGCCGGCGAGGAGCGGCGGAAGGCCGCAAGCGAGCAGCAGCGCCATCTCGCCCGAATGCCCGGGCTGCGTGAATGCCACCCATGCCAGGAGAGCCGCCAGGCCCAGCGCGATGGCGAGGCCGCCGACACGCGGAACCGCGCGGGCGTGAAATTTCTGCACGCTTTGCAGATCGTGATCGTCCCAGGCCAAGGCTCGGGTGCGGGAAAGCCGGATGATCACGCCGCTGACGAACAACGACACGATGAACGCGAGGACCAGGCTGACCATGGGCGGAAGCCTACACCGGTCCATGCTCCAAAATACGAGGCGCGTCGATGGTCGACAAACCCGTGCAACGCCGGTTTCTGCTGAGTACCGTGCATCTCAGCCCGCCCGGTCTGTGGACCTACGCCACGTGCGGGGACACGACCCCGGCCAGCATTCGAAGCGCATAAACATCTTGCTTTGTAGACGAACTTAATGCGACCTCGCAGGCGGCAACCCGCTCACTGGGGGTCATATCTAGGCACGATGTCATCAAGGGACACGCAATTGAACATAGAACACCCCGACGACATCAAGCGACAGAAGGGCGATTCCTGGTCGGTACCTGGCGCGGCTGATATCTACGAACGCAATGTGTCGTCGAAGTCAGCCATCGTCCAAATCAAGATCAAGTCGAGCGTGCGCTGGTGCTTCGGCATGCCGAAGGGCGCATTCTGGATGCTGGAACCGGCACGGGGCGCTTCGCGATCCCACTCGCGCCGATCAAAGGCAATCCCGTCGTTGCGCTGGACTACTCCAATGAGATGCTCGACTTGAATCGAAGGCTGAGCGCCGCCCAAGGTGTTCGATCAATCGACTACATGCAGGGAGACGTCGAGCACCTTCCCTTCAAAGACAATCAGTTTGACAGCGTCGTGTCGATCACCGTGGTAAGACACTTTCCCCAGTGGCGTGCAATTCTTGATGAGTACATCCGTGTTGTCCGGCCGGGTGGAAAGATCATTTTCGAGATGTGCAGCGGCGATCACATCAATGCGGCGAACAGGGTGGTCAACGCTTCGGTGCCAGGTTCAGGAAGGACGGATTTCTTAGTCATGAGGTCGAGATTCCGTTCGATGAACTGCAGCAATGGCTGATGCGCATGGAGTAGACGTTCTGGAGCGCCACACCTACGACTTTCTGAACAGCAACTGCTTCCTGAAAATCATCACGATCAACGACTTGGGTTATCGGGTTCTCCTAAGGGCCATTAGGGCGTTCTTCAGTGTCCGGGCGCTGCAGCGCTTGGCGGCGTGGTTGGAGCTGAATCTGCTGGCTCGGCTTCCGACGGCGTTCTCCTACAACTACATGGTGGTGGGCCGAAAGCGGTGAATGCCCCCGAAGGGCTGCCGACTGACTCCGGCGCGACTGGCCGATCACGTCTGCTGCAAGACGCATCGGGGTATATGGCTGCGATCTACGTATCGCAGGTGCTGTCGTTCGGTATCAGCTTCGCCACGAAGGGCTTATTGGGACCGGTTGACCTCGGGATCTGGTCGCTCCTGCTGGCTGTGCTGTCGTTCCTCAGCCTTCTCGAGCTCGGCGTTGTGCAAGCGGCGAACAAGGAAATCGCCTATGCGCTGAGTAAGGGAGACGAGGAAGTCGCCGAAAAGCTCAAGCGCGTTCAGTACGCTTTCGTCGTATTGACCTCCGTGCTTGGCTCTTTGGGGGTGTTGCTGTACGCCATCGTTATGTCGGGTCAAAACGGCAAGACCCTCACATTCGGTCTGCTGGCAATCGCACTCATCTTGCCTATCAGTCAGATTCATATGGGACAAGTGAGCCTGTACTGGGCCAACAGGAGGTTCTCCGAGACGGGGCTCCTTGTGGTATTTGAGGCCGTGCTCGCAGGTACGGTGGGCCTTTATCTCGTCTGGGCCTTCGGTCTCGTTGGGCAGATCGCAGTGTTCATCCTGATCTTGGCTGTGAAGGTAAGCGTCCTGTCCCGGCAAGCCGGAGCCGATTCAAAGCTGAGGATCGGCTTTTCGTGGGACGCCAAGGCGCTTAAGCATCTGCTCAGGATTGGCATCCCGCTTCAAGTCATCAACTTAGCCAACGTATTCAAGATTTCTGGGACCGTGTTTCTAATCTCGTACTTCTTCGACACGCGTTCAGTTGGCTTCTATGCGCTTGCGCTGAGCGTCCAGAATTTCATCTACTGGACGCCGAACGCTTTCTCGATCGTCATGTTCCCCAGGTTCCAGGCGCGGTACGCAAGCTCAAACGATGAGGTTGAATCACTGCATTCGTACTTGACCAAGCCGCTGTATGGACTCGGATTTTTTCTGCTGCCGGTCTTGCTGAGCGCTGCCTACTTCTTGGCGCCGCCGCTCATCGAACATGCTTTGCCAGCCTACGGGCCAACTGCTCCATTGGTGGCCGCCATACTGCCTGGGACGTTCTTCATGTCGATGGAGCATATGCCGGGGCAACTTCTCACCACGGCGAATCGGCTTTGGCAGCGCGTCCTCATTGCGGCTCTTGGTATCGCGCTAATTGTGGTGTGCGTTGGGACCGCTGCAGCCATGGACTCAGGCCTTTTCGGCTTCGTGCTGGGACTGTCTGTAGCCAGCATGCTTGCGTTTCTGATCTTGCTCACGTATGCGAACTACCTTGCGAAGGGGCCGGAGTCGAATCGCTGGCTCGCAGGCAAGCTTGTGGGGGCCTTCTTCTATCTGGCGGCAGTCGTACTTGCGATCGACCGGTTGCTGCCGGTGCCGCAAGGTTCATGGCAAGGAGACCTTCTTGCGGCGTTGGGCAAGTGGGCGATGTCGCTCGTTCTGCTGATCCCGCTCTTCCTTGTTGCCGAGCGCCACTTGGGACTTGTCGCGGCGATCCGCCATCTTCTTGGACACTTGTTGAGGCGCGTGCGATGACCTTGTCGGCGAGTCATCACGACGCAATCGTTCTGGTCCACCGCCATCCCCGCGACTGGAGTGTGAAAGGCTGCCACAAGCCCCTGTTCATCTGTGCTGAGATGTTCTTGGAATTGCGCGATATTGAATCCAGGCGATGGAAGATGTGGGCGTTGCGAGGCAATCTCGTCGATGCCGGTCTGCCCGTTGCCACACTCAGCGAGTTCTTGTTGCCCGAAGATGTTGCCTGGCTTGAGAGCCAGAGCGCCCGGGTGGCCCACGAGTGGTATCTGGGTGACGATGGCGACATAACGATCTACCGAGGCGTGTCACTCGGGCGCTGCGTCGAATACGAGGTCAAGGCGCGCGCGGTCCGACTCCTCAAGCTGTCGCGCTGCATCCAGCGACTGCTACAACGACATCCTACGCGAAGATCTACTCAGACTTCGCTGATCACTCGGTCGAGCAACGAGTACTCAGACAATTTCGCATTGCGCTTCATCGATTTGGGGCCCCCGAAGAAGGCGCTCGAATTCACTCAGCGAATGCGCGCGCTTCGCAGTCTGTTTCTGCGGTGGTCGTGGCAAAGGGCCGCCAATGGGGCGTGCTGGCCATGAAGGTGCTGGCCAGCGCGCTTCAGGTCTTCCGGCAGTCCGATTCGCCGCTGGTCGTCGTTCGACTGGCTCCACAGAGCCTGAAGATGCTGGAGAGTTGGATGAAGTCCGGCAGACGTCCTCGGGTGCGCTTCGCACTCTGGATGGATCTTCTGTGGCGGCGCCCGATCGATGTGCTCTTGCTGGTCATGGCGGGCAGTCTTGTGATTCGTCGACCACTGACGAATCCTTCAGAGGGCTCGCGAGACCTCGACCGCATCGAGACTCAGGTGGCCGACCTGCTTTCTCGTCCACGTCCTCACTTCCATGCTGAGTCAGGGCCCCATCTTGAACTGCCTCTGAATGACATGCTCCGTGAGATTGCAGGTGCATCGTTCCCTGTTGCACGTGTAGCTGTCGACGATGGCTACGAGACATTCGGGCGGCTGAACGGTGCCTTGCTCGTAACCCCAAACGACTGCATGCTCGTGACTCGGGCGTGGACCCTGGTGGCCAATCGTCTGGGCAGATCGAGCCTCGTCTTTCAGCATGGCCATCTCGACTACACGGAGGACGAGAATCATCTGACAGCCACTCACTCCGCATTCTGGTCGACGAAGGTGCGCAGCAGTTCCAAGCCGCCGCGTTGCAGGCGGAGCAAACCCTTGTGACTGGGTCTCCCAACGCTGACGCCTGCCTCAAGCAACAGCGCCAGACGCCCAGGCGGGATTCTGGATCCGCACGGAGGAAGCCCCGCATCTTGATCATGACTACAGGCAATCCGGGAGTTCAAGCATACATAGGCGAGACCTGGGTTTGCGACTACATCGCGGGCGTGTTGGACGCCGTGTCTCCCCGTTTTGCGGACTTGTCGATTACGGTCAAGCTGCACCCTGGCGAGAACAGGGGTCTCTACAAAAAGTATCTTGGCAAGCGACTTCCGCCAGGCACCGGGATCAGCGATCGCGGTGACCTTCTTAGGATGATCTCAGAAGCAGACGTGGTAATCAGTCCCCCGTCTACCGTGGTCCTTGAGGCGCGAGCCATGGGTTTAGCCGTAATCTTGTTGCTGATTCCGTCGGTATGTGGCCGTAAGACGATGCTGGAGCAGGCTGACGGCGTCGTCACCGCGCGCAGCTATGGGGAATTGACGGCGACGATTGACACTGTCCTTGCAGGGAAAGGGCACTCGCGCGCCGGGACGATGCCCCTGTCCGACTTTCTCGGACCACTTGACGGCAAGTCCTCCAGCCGGTTGCTCGACGCGGTAGCCGGATTGGTTCAATTGCCCCAGGGCTTGCTGCGCATCGAGCCCAAGAGCGTTGAGAGTCAATCTGATGCCATCCATAAAAAGATTCCAGATTGAGGCTGTTCCGGACTGTCCGGCCTGTGGACGCAGGGGCATGCCCCTCTATGAGAATTTGCACGATCACACGTTCGGATCGCAGGGTACGTGGGCGCTGAGCCGATGCACATCGTGCGGCAGGTTTGGCTCAATCCGCGACCGACCGAACGCGATATCGGCAAGGTCTATGAGAACTACTACACCCACGAGGTTGCCGCGACGGTGGGGTCGATGTTTCACGAGCATTTCAAGAGTTCTGCCGGTGTCGCGGAGGCTAGTACAAGGCCTGTCTGCGGCGATGCACCGCGTTCAGGACGCGGTGCTTGCGGTTGGATTTGGATACACGGAATTGCGCACGGGAAGCATGCAACCCTTGGTGGCGAGCACGCTTGGCTTGCTTCCCGGTGTGTCCCGGGGCGCGGCATTGCAGGTAATGGGACTCAAGGCAGAGGAGCGAGGCGATTTGCTTGACGTCGGATGCGGAACGGGCTATTCCTTGCAAGAATGAAAAGGCTTGGCTGGCGCACTGTCGGAGTCGAGACCGATGCGGCTGCCGCCGAAATAGCTCGCGAGAACTTCGGCCTGGAGCCGTCAAGGAGGGGCTTCTGGCCAATGTGGGACTCCCCGAGGCCAGTTTCGACGTTGTGACCCTTTCCCACGTCATCGAGCATGTCACTCGCCTGGAGACCTCGTCCTGGAGTGCCGGCGTCTGCTCAAGCCAAATGGCAAGCTCATCATCTTGACTCCAAATACCACCGGTCTCGGGCATCGTATCTTTCGGCGATCTTGGCGCGGACTCGAACCTCCGCGACATATCCAGTGCTTCAGCCCACAGACGTTGAGAGCCTGTGTCGACCGCGCTGGAATACGCATAGAGCGCGTGACTACAGAATCCAGAATAATGAGATACATCTGGTACACCAGCATGAGCATTCGGCGCGCGCAAAGCGGTGGCGGACGATCGAACACAGCGTTTGACTATGTTGCCTCGTTCGTAATGCGGTTCGTGGAGAGTGTCGCTCTTTACGTGGTTCGTGATGCCGGCGAGGAAATCATGCTGATGGCCACCAAGCCTGCCAGTTGAGACTGTGCGATGAGTGGATGGCGATGCGTCCAGGTAGCTACTGACATCGAGGATGGTGCGTAACGTTGCGTGCTTGTCGGACTGGGCCGGACATCTTGAGCAAGCAAGATGTCGGCGGTGTTGTCGGTCACGACTATGGCCGCGACACCGTTCATGGATGGCGCTTGTGCTCCACCGTTGTGCGTCTTTCGATGCCTTGCCGGGCACGTAGGCCGCGCTGCTATTGCCTATTGAGGATGAAGATACCTTCATCGCCGTTGGCGGCACTCTCGCGAAGAACGAGTTGTCGAAAGAACTGTCCACGCGCCTCCTCCAGGAACTGCCTGAATTCCGCGAGCGTCCATACGTGGAAAAGGATGCTGTAATGCTCCTGCATCTGCCGCGTCGCGATTGCCCGCGCCTGTTCCTCGGGTAACGGCTCGCTTGCAGATGTCAGGCGCGCAAACTCGAGGTAGTGGCCCCAGCGCGACGCAGCACCACCATCAATGTGATCGGCGCGCAAGTGTTCGATGGATGTCGAGGGGCGCAGACGGTCGAAGTTGAACCGTTTGTCTGGCACTGCCATGTAGATGGTCCTGCCGGGTCGCAGCTTGGTCGCGAACGTCTTCAGCGTCCCGATCGGGTCTTCGCAGTGCTCGATGAAGTGATTGGCGATGATGAAGTCCTGCGAGCCATCGGCGATCTTCGTCAGTCGTTCGCCATCGTCCACGAATCGGGGTCGACCACGGGAAAGGCCGCAAGCTCCGGGTAGTGCCGACGCAGGTCGGCTCGTGACAGTCGGTCCACGTACTTCACGTGGGCGGACGTGGGCAACGGGTTGTGCAGCGCGCCAATCTCGATACCTTCGCCATGCAGGTATTGGTCGGCCAGCTTTCGCCGAGCGCGCGCCCTTGGGCCAAGGCGCTTCATGAGGCTCCAGCCGCGCCGCAGCAGTGACAGCGATCTAGCGCGCAGACCACGAAACGCGGCTGCAACGCAACTGGCCGATCCCACTCCTAGAGCGGCGAGCTTTGCCAGCTTCTCATCTTCGGCCATCAGGATGCCGACCCCCTCATACAAGAGCCTAGTCGTGCACAGCGCGGCAAAGGCCGGGTAAGTGGGCAGGTATGTGAACGCAAGCCACGTTGTGGTGCGGCCGATACTGTGCCGGCGCTGCGGGCTGTGTCCGCCGCTCTGCAGTTCGTGGCCGAGCAGCTTGTACGCGCGACGATGGCCGATCGATTGTGCAAACTCGTGATCACCGTGCAGGTACACCTTGAAGCCTAGGCGCTGGGCACGAATGCAGTACTCGGTGTCCACGTGGTCCACGCCAAGCCACTCGTTGTGTGCGCCGATTCTTCGCAATGCATCAGTTCGCCACACCGACATCGAATTGATGACGAAGCTCACCCGCTGCAGTCCGGCCACCTCCCGCGGCAGTTGATGCCACACGAAGCGTGAAAGGAGGAGGTGCCTGGCGCGCAGCCCCGTCGCCCGGTCGCGGTGCGCTGGTGCCACGGCGGCCGTGTCATCGCGCGCCAGGGCAGCGGCCACGCCGGGGTCGGCGAGGAAAGCGCCCAGCACAGTGGCATCGGAGTCGTCGTCGATGAATGCAAGGTGGCTGGTGCTCGGGGAATTTTCTTCAAGCCATCGGCGCGCTGCGTTATAGGCCCCCGCTAGCCCACCGCGGTTGGCGTTCTCGACAATGGCCACGTGGGCTCGTCGCGCCACGCTGCGGCCATGGGGTGCCCGCCGTGCGCGTTGTCGACCAGTACCACCTGCCCCACCACGCCGAGCACGTTGCGCAATGTGCGCGCCGGGTCCGTCTGGGCCGCAAACAGCACCAGCACGGCGGCCACGTGCGGAAATTGCGGCGATGCGTGGGAAAGTGCGTTTGAGACGAGCTGGGGCATCGGTGATGGCAAGGACAACATCGGTTAGCCTAGCGCAAGCAGGCCATGACAGACTCGGATCCCGCCGCGCCAAGCCCAAGCAGCGTGCCATTGCCACACGTGCAGGTGCTGCTGGCGACGTACAACGGCGAGCGCTGGCTCGACGAGCAGTTGCGCAGCATCTTTGCCCAGGCGGGCGTCCGTGTTTCGGTGCTGGTGTCCGATCACGGCTCCACCGACGGTACCTTGGCCCTGATCGAGCGGTGGCGCTCCGGCGGGGCGGCCATCGACGTGCTTCACGGCGTGGCGGGCGGCCAGGGTCGGCGGCGAATTTCTTGCGCCTGGTGCGGGAGCACGGTGGTGCGGGCATCGACTACGTCGCACTGGCCGATCAGGACGACGTGTGGCTGCCCGATCGCTTGAGCCGCGCCGTCGAAGTCATGCGGCAGCACGGTGCAGTGGCCTATTCGTCGGACGTCCTGGCGGTTTGGCCCGACGGCCGCGCCATGCCGATACGCAAATCGCAGCCGCAGCGCCGCTTCGACTACCTGCTCGAGCCTGCGGGGCCCGGCTGCAGCTACGTGATGACGGCGGCATTCGCGGCGGCACTGCGCGCCGAGCTGACGTCACGGCCCCAGCGCTTCGATGGGGTGCACCAGCACGATTGGCTCATCTACAGCTTCGCGCGCACGCACGGCCACCGCTGGGTCATCGACGATCAACCCGGTATCCACTACCGGCAACACCCGGCCAACGAGGTCGGCGCCAACGTCGGCTTGCAGGGCATTCGCCGCCGCTGGCGTTGGGCGCGCTCGGGCCTCTATCGGCGCCAGTTGCTGCATGTCGGCCGCCTGTGGCCGGAGGCTCACGCGAACGCGCTGCGCCGCTTCGAGCGTTTCGGCTGGTCCGACCGCTGCCTGTTGGCGCTGCGGGTACGGCAATTGCGCAGAAAGCCGAAGGATCAGCTGGCACTCTTCTTCATGCTGCTGCTCGGCGTGCTGGGCTGAACACCCTGGGGCCTTGTGGCGGGCTCGTCGTCGCTCCGTGATGGGAAGCTGATCGATTGCAGGGCCGGGAACTTCGCCTGAAGCAGCGCCCAGTTCGTCCGGCCCTCGTCGCAGTTCCGCACCGGCCACATGTGGCAAATCAGCTTCAGGTTGCGCTCGGCCTGCGCCGCCTCCCCGTTCAATCCCGCCGCAATGGCATAGCGCAGCAAGACGGCCGGGGGCATGAAGCGCGCGTTGACTTGGCGCATGCGCTCGAGTTCTTCCTTGCTCATGCCGGCACGGGCCTCGGTCATGCGGAACCAGAGAAAGTCGCGCTGGTTGTCGAGCAGGATCACGTTGGGGATCGTCGGCTCCTCTCCACTCACCACGTAGCCGGCCTCTTTGAGACGCTGTGTTCGCGCCGCGTCCTCCACGGCCAGATACTCCTGGCAGACCCACACGAGAAGGGCGGCCATCACCGCGCACAGGAAGCCGAAGGTCCAGTTCGAGACGGACAGGGCCGCAGCGCTGGTGCGCGCCTCGACGAAGCCGACGAACACCGCCAGCGGCAGCAGGAAGTAGGCGTACGCGTGGGGGAATTCCAGCAACGCGTGCGTCAGCAACACGCCCCCCGCGGCCAGCATCGCCCACGTGCTGGCATCACGGCATCGGATGCAGCGAGTGGCGATCCAGCCGACGATCGCCACGCAGATCGCCGTGCCGAGGATCAAGCCGTTCCAGAGCCACAGATCCAGCACGAGGTTGTGGCTGAAGCTGGTCCATTCATGGGACGGCGGGTGATCGAGCGTGGCGGCCTGATGCGCTTCGCCCACGCGCATCCAGCCCCAGCCGAGCCACGGGTGGCGCCAGGCGGCATCCCACAGTACGGCCCAGTTGATGCTGCGTGCGCCCACGACAGTGGCACGGTCGGCAAGGACGGTGGCTGTTGGCATATCGAGGTAGGCGTTCAGCGGCGCCCACAACTTCGTCATCGCAATGAAGCCGAGCACGGCAGCACCCACACCGAAGCCGGTACTTCTCAGGCTGGCGTTGCGGCGCCCCAGCGCCCACCACGCGGCGAGCATCGCAACGAACGCCCAGCCCGTGCGCGACTGCGTCATCACCACGCCAAACCCCAGGTAGGCCAACAACAGCGTCGCACCGATGAGCCCGATGCGCCGGGTTTCGAACAACCAGATCGCGGCGACGATGCCCATGCCCAAGACGCTGGCCAGGTGATTGGGTTGCGTGAAGTTGGCGTACACGCGCGCGCCGGCATCCATGTGTTCGATCGGGGCGTCGAACCCGATCTGCAGCCACTGCGCCCACCCGATGGCGGCAGACGCGATGGCGCCGACGAGGATGGCGCCGAACACGCACGCCGCGAACGTGTCGTTGAACTCGGCGCGCCAGGGCCGTGGCGGCCACGATCGTCAACGCAAACCCGCAGAGGTACATGGAAGACAGTGCGGCATCGCCCAGGTAAGGCACCTGGCCCCCCATCCACTGCAGCATGGGCACTGCGGCAAGCAGCAGGGCGACGATCGCGATTCGCGGCAACGGCAGGCGGCTCATGCCGGTCGATGCCAAAGCGGCGACCGCCAGCAGCAGCGCGCCAATGGCGGCGGCCGTCTCCTGTTGAAAGCCTGTCCAGGGAAAGTAGTGGCCCGGGATCAGCCAGGCGATGCAGAAGGCTGCGAGGCCGAAGCAATAGATCATGAAGACGGTCTCGGATTCCGACGGCTGCAAACGAAAAGAGGGCGGCCGAAGCCGCCCTCTCGCAGATCAATTCAGCTAGGCCGAATCAGTTCTTGCACGAGCCCGGCAGGTACTTCTTGTCGATGCCGTTCGTGCTGCCCGGGCCGCAGAGGAAGGTGCCGACGGTCGTCGAGCCGATGCTGACTTCCAGCAGAGCCGTGCCGCCGGACGTTGCCGGCTGCAGCTTGATGGTCTTGCTCGCCGCGTCCTTCAGGTCAGGCGCCGCAGCCAGCGTCACCGTGATCAGGCCATCGGCAGTCGGTCGCGACCGTCTCGACGTACTTCGACTGCTGGGTCGACGCTTCGCAGCCCCAGCCGTTGGCCTTCGGGCAGCGAAGACTGCGAACCGGTCTGGTAAACCTCGGACACGGCCGTGCGGCACTGGCTGGTCGCCAGGATGGCTTCCGAAACCTTGGCCTTGATGGTGTAGGTCTGGTACGCCGGCAGGGCGACGGCGGCCAGGATGCCGATGATCGCCACGACGATCATCAACTCGATCAGGGTGAAACCTTGTTGTACGCGCTTCATGTGTCAACTCTCCTTGAGGGGATGTGGGGGATTCGCGGGTTAACCGGTTGCAGGGGTCGTGCCAGGCCATTTACCCGGCTTTGGGGGGCCGATTCGTGCACTTGTGCCGGCTTGGCCGACCATCCAGGTCACCCGCCGCGACAGAGGTGACGCGAAAGGTCACTCCTGTATCGCTTCCCCGAGCGCGGTGGTGTGCCCCGCGATCAACGCAGCGATCCGATGTCGGCTGCCCAATGCCTCGATCTGCGTCATCACCGCCTCCACTTCGCCCGGTTTGATGTGGGTGATGTGCACGGCCACGCTGCCGTCGAGTTGCGCCAGTTCCTTGCCGAGCGTGGCCGGGCACAGGTGGCTCGAGATCTTGGCCAGCGCGCGCTCCTCGTCGCTGAATGCGGTTTCGATCACCAGGTGCGCGACCTTCAGGCTGCGCAGGCGCTGCCACAGCGCCGGGTTGGGGCCGGTGTCGCCGGTGAAGACCCAGGCGCCGCCGCCATCACGGCCATCGGTGTCAATAAGCACGGCAAAGCCGACGGCGGGCACGGTGTGCACGGCCGGCAGCACCTCGATGCGGCGCCCGCCGAGAGCCAGTACCTCGCCGACGGCGAACGGCTCGAACGCCAGTATCGGCTGCTCGGCACTCGGCAGCCGCGTGAAATCGGGCCAGATGACACCGTTGAAGAGGTGCGTGCGCAGCGCATCGAGCGTGGCCGGCAGTGCATGTACGCGGATCGGCGGGCGGCCGATACGGCGGCGCGCCACGCTGTCGGCGAGCAGGCCGATCGAGAGCACGTGGTCGAGGTGCGAGTGGCTGACGAGGATGTGGTCGATCGCCGCCAGTTCGTCGAGCGTGAGATCGCCGACGCCGGTGCCGGCATCGATCAGCACGTCGCCATCGAGCAGGAACGAGGTCGTGCGGCTGCCGGCGGCGATCGAGCCCGAGCAGCCGAGGACGCGGATGGTGGAGGCGGTCATCGGCAGGCCGCGGGCCGGCCCCTCTGCTGCTCGTTCAGAGCTGAATGAACTGCATCTGCGTGCCGGCGAGTTCGATCACGTCGCCGTTGCGCAGTTGGGCCGAGTCGCCGGAGAGTTGCGAGCCGTTGATGGTTGGCCGCGCAACGCCCTCCACATGCGCCAGCACGTAGCCGGCCGGCCGTTTGGTGATCGACGCGACCTGCACGCCGGGCTTGCCGACGGTGGTGACGACCTTGGTCAGCATCACCTCGCGGCCGGCAGCCGCGCCGTTGAGAACCTTGATGGCCGCGCCCCCAGGCGCACTCGCCAGCCCGCCGAAACCGGAATTGCTGCCCGCCGGCGCAGTGTGCGCAAAGGTTGCGCGGTCGTTCGAGGCCATCGTCGGCGCGCTCGAACCGGGCTTCATGATCATCGTCTTCTCGTAATCGACGCCGTCCTCGACGAGGAACTTGATCTTGTACTTGCCGATCTCGACGGTGTCGTTGTGCGCCAGCAGCTGCTTCTTGACGGCCTTGCCGTTGATGTAGGTGCCGTTGGTGCTGTTCAAGTCTTCGATGAAGACGTCCGAGCCCACCATCTGCAGCACCGCGTGCTCGCCGCTGACGGCCAGGTTGTCGATCACGATGTCGTTGTAGGGCCGACGACCGAGCGTGGTCTTGTCCTTGGTGATCTGCACTTCCTTGATCACCACGCCATCGAGCGACACCACCAGCTTGCCCATGCTTTGCCTTTCTTGTGCTTTCAGCGTCGGAACGGCGCCCACCACGATCGCGAGGCTGCCGCCGGAGAGCCCGGCGCGCGCACCAGGACGACGGCGATATTATCCTTTCCGCCAGCGTCGTTGGCGGCAGCAATCAATGCATGGCCGGCCTCGTCGAGCGATTCGTAGCCCAGCAGCAACTGCGCCAGCGTTTCGTCGTCGAGCATGTCGGACAAGCCATCGGAGCACATCAGGTAGAGATCGCCCGGGTGCACCTCATGCTGGTGGATCTCCAGCAGCACGGTGTCTTCGACACCGACCGCGCGTGTCACCAGGTTCTTGTTGGCCGAGAACGAGGCCTGCTCCGGCGTGATCAACCCGGCATCGATCTGCTCCTGCAGCAGCGAGTGGTCGCGCGTCATCTGCATCAGGCGCCCGCCGCGCAGGCGATAGGCGCGCGAATCGCCGACGTGGCCGACCAGTACGCGGGTGCCGCGGAACACCACCACCACCAGCGTCGTGCCCATGCCGGCGTATTGAGGGTTGGCGTTGGCGGCGTTGAAGATCGCGCGGTTGGCGTTGTCGACGCAGATGTCCATCGCGCGCCGCACCTCGCTGTCGGTGGCCGCCGCGCCGGCCTCCTGCAGCCAGCGGCCGAGCTCGCTCTTGATGAAACCGGTGGCCATGCCGCTGGCCACCTCGCCGGCGTTGTAGCCGCCCATGCCGTCGGCCAGCACCGCCAGGGCGTTGATCTCGTCGAGCGAAACCGAATCCTCGTTGTTGGATCGGGCCCGGCCGGTGTCGGTGGCGCAGAAGTAGTCGAGATTCATGAACGACATGAGGCGTCGCCGTGGCGGCGCAGGCAAAAAGCCCCGAGATTGTGCAACGACTGGCCGTCACAGCTGCGGCGCCCGCCACGGCTGCCCGGGCGAATGTGTGATTTGCCGCGGTCGGAAAGCACTCAGCGCGGCCAGCGCGCACGAACCTCGCGCAGCCTCTGGGCCCAGGCCGCCCCGTCGGCAGCGCGGTCGCCCGGCGCACGCACGAGCACCGGTGCCAGCACGGCATCGAGCGCGGAGGCCTCGTCGGGGCCGAGATCGGGCCGCAGGTTTTGCACCGTGCGCGGCGCCTCGGTGGCCATCGCCCGCAACAGCGCGCCCATCGATGCGCCTTCGAACGGCAGGCGCCCGGTGAGCAGCTCGAACAGCAGCGCACCTACCGCGTAGAGGTCGCTGCGGGCATCGGCGCGCGCGCCGGCCAGCAGCTCGGGCGCCATGTACGCCGGCGAGCCGAGCAGCAGGCCGCTGCGGGTGGCCTCCGCGTCGGCGGCGCGGGCGAGGCCGAAATCGGTGAGCTTCACGGCGCCGCTGGCCGGATCGAACATCACGTTGGCCGGCTTGACATCGCGGTGCACGATGCCTTGTTGGTGGGCGTAGGCCAGCGCGTCGGCCACGCGGGCCGCGATGTCGAGTGCCAGCGGTTCGGGCAACAGGTGCCCGGCGCGCGTGTAGCGGGCAAGGGTGGTGCCCGCCAGCAGTTCCATCACGATGCAGGTGAGGCCCGGCAGCTCGGCAACGCCGTAGACGGTGACGATGCCGGGGTGGCGCAGCCGGAGGGCATTGCGCGCTTCGTGCAGCGCCGCGTCGCCTGTCGTCCCGCCGGTATCGCCAGCGCCGTTGGCCCGGCGCACGGCCTTGACCGCCAGCGGCGTCCCGCTGTCGTCCTCCGTTGCCAGGTAAAGCGCCCCACCCGCGCCGCGCGCCAGCAGGCGTTCGATGCGCAGGCCGGCAAAGCGGGTGCCGGGGGCGAGTTCACCGCCCGCCACCGGGCCGGGCTGGGCGGCAGGGCCATGCAGGCAGCGCAGCAGCGCAGACGAGATCGAGCGCAGCATCGAAACGGGCGCAGGCGCCGGCCGTGGCCAGCAGATTTTATTCACCTTATCACGGTCGTGATCCTGATGATGGCGCCGGTGGCGCTGCCGCTGGCCCGCGCGCTGAAGCTGCCGGTGACGCCGCTGGTGCTGCTGCTCGAACTGCTGGGCGATCGGGTCAAGGCGCCCGACTTCGAAAAGATCCTCGAAGGACTCGACTGGCGCGCGATCTTCTTCTACATCGCCTTGTTCGCGCTGGTCGGTGGCCGGGAGCGGATGCGCATCCTCGACGCGCTGGCACAACAGCTGCGCCCGATCTTCACGCAAAGCTACGCACTCGGTGCGACGCTGATGTACTGGATCACGGTACCGATCGTCGGCATCGTCGAGCACGACGCGTACATCCTGGCCTTCCTGCACACCATCAAGGGCGTGGCCTACGACGGCGTGACCGTCACCGACGAGTTCCCGGCCGAGGCCATCCTGAGGATCGCGTCACAGCGCAAGTGCGACCTGATCGTGACGGCCTCGCATGGCCGTCGCGGCCTGGCGGGTGTGCTGCTGGGCAGCGAGACGCAGAAGGTGCTGACGCACGCGAAGGTGCCGGTGCTCGTCTGCCGCTGACCGGCCCGCCAAGGGCCGCGAAAGGTGCCTAGAGCAGCGCCTTCAGCAGGCGGCCCATCTCCGACGGGTTGCGGGTCACCTTGAAGCCGCACTCCTCCATGATCGCCAGCTTGGCGTCGGCGGTGTCGGCACCCCCGGAGATCAGTGCGCCGGCATGGCCCATGCGTTTGCCCGCGGGCGCGGTGACGCCGGCGATGAAGCCGACGATCGGTTTTTTCATGTGGGCCTTGCACCAGCGCGCGGCTTCGGCCTCGTCGGGCCCGCCGATCTCGCCGATCATGATCACCGCGTCGGTGTCCGGGTCGGCGTTGAAGGCCTGCATGATGTCGATGTGCTTGAGGCCGTTGATCGGGTCGCCGCCGATGCCCACGGCACTGCTCTGGCCGAGGCCGATCTCGGTGAGTTGAGCCACGGCTTCGTAGGTCAGCGTGCCCGAGCGCGAGACGACGCCGATGCGGCCCTTGCGGTGAATGTGGCCGGGCATGATGCCGATCTTGATTTCCTCGGGCGTGATCACGCCGGGACAGTTCGGCCCGAGCAGCAGCGTCTTCTTGCCGCCCGCGGCCTCCTTGGCCTTCATCCGGTTGCGCACCTCGAGCATGTCGCGGATCGGAATGCCTTCGGTGATGCACACCGCGAGGTCGAGTTCGGCCTCGACGGCCTCCCAGATCGCCGCCGCTGCGCCGGCGGGCGGCACGTAGATCACGCTGACGGTGGCGCCGGTGGCGGCCTTGGCATCCTTGACGCTGGCGTAGATCGGAATGCCCTCGAAGTCCTCGCCGGCCTTCTTCGGGTTCACGCCAGCGACGAAGCAGTTCTTGCCGTTGGCATAGTCGCGGCACATGCGCGTATGGAACTGCCCCGTCTTGCCGGTGATGCCCTGCGTGATGACCTTCGTGTTCTTGTCGATGAGGATGCTCATGCTGATTCCTTAGCGCTCACTGCACGGCTGCGACGATCTTGGTGGCCGCATCGGCCATCGTGTCGGCACTGATGATCGGCAGGCCCGATTCGGCCAGCAACTTCTTGCCGATGTCCTCGTTGGTGCCCTTCATGCGCACCACGAGCGGGATCGTCAGGTGGACCGCCTTGCACGCCGCGATCACGCCCTCGGCGATGGTGTCGCAGCGCATGATGCCGCCGAAGATGTTGACCAGGATGCCCTTGACGTTCTTGTTGCCGAGCATGATCTTGAAGGCCTCGGTGACCTTCTCGGCGGTGGCGCCGCCGCCGACATCGAGGAAGTTGGCCGGCTCGCCGCCGAACAGCTTGATGGTGTCCATCGTCGCCATCGCCAGGCCGGCGCCGTTGACCAGGCAGCCGATGTTGCCGTCCAGCGAGATGTAGCTCAGATCGAACTTGCTGGCCTCGATCTCGGCCGCGTCTTCTTCGTCGAGGTCGCGGTAGGCCACGATCTCGGGGTGGCGGAACAGCGCGTTGGCGTCGAAATTGAACTTGGCGTCGAGGGCCTTGATGCCGTCCGGCTGGCCATTCTTGGAGCCTTCCAGGATCAATGGGTTGATCTCGGCCAGGCTGGCGTCGGTGTCCATGTAGCAGCGGTAGAGCTTCTTCAGCACATCCACCGCCTGCCCCCGGCTGGCCTCCGGCACGCCGATGCCCGCCGCCAGTTGCATGGCCTGTGCGTCGGTCAGGCCGACCAGCGGATCGACGAAGACCTTGATGATCTTCTCGGGGGTGCTGTGGGCCACCTCCTCGATGTCCATGCCGCCCTCGCTGCTGGCCATCATCGCCACGCTCTGCGTGGCGCGGTCGGTCAGCGCGGCGACGTAGTACTCCTTCTTGATGTCGGCGCCCTCCTCGATCAGCAAGCGCCGCACCTTCTGGCCGTCCGGCCCGGTCTGGTGCGTCTTCAACTGCATGCCCAGGATCTGGCCAGCCAGCGTTTGTACCTCGTCGAGCGAGCGGGCCAGCTTGACGCCGCCGCCCTTGCCGCGACCGCCGGCATGGATCTGGGCTTTCACGACCCACACGCTGCCGCCGAGCTTCTGCGCGGCCTCGGCGGCCTCGCGCACCGAGAACGCGGGGTAGCCTCGCGGCACCGGCACGCCGAACTGGCGCAGGATTTCCTTGCCTTGGTATTCGTGGATTTTCATGGGGGTCGGGCGTGGCGGATCGTGGGCCGGAACCGGCAAGTTCCGGGGGCGCGGCGCGCAGGGTGAATTGTGTCGCTGTCCGGGTTGCGTGAGCCTGACGCGGACCACCGCCAGCTTCGCCCGGATTGAAGCGCGCAAACTTTAGCATGGTGCGTTGCACCAATGCGGCGGTGTCCGTGCTGGCGCCCGCGCTCCGCGGGCGAGCGTCAGGCGCGATCGTCGGCCTCGACCTCGCCCTTGATGACGCGCCGGATCACGTCGGCAGAAAAGCCGCGTGCGGCCAGGAAGCGCATCTGGCGCGCGCGACCCGCCGCATCGCGGGCGGGTTCGCCGCCGAACTTGCGCGCCCACACCGCGTGGGCGCGGGCCAGTTCACTGGTCTTCAGCTGCTCGGCCGTGGCAAGGTCGAGCACCGTACCGTGGCGCGCCAGTTCCTGGCGGATGCGCAGGTTGCCGTAGCGCGCCGCCCGCGCGTGGACGCGGGCTTCGACGAAGCGCTCGTCGCTCAAATGGCGGTGGGCAGCCAGCCAGTCGAGCAAGGCGTCGACTTCGGCCACAGCATCCGCGGCCTGCGACGCCGGGCCTGCGGCGCCAATGCACTCATCCGCGGCGGCGCCGGCCGCCATCGCCGCGCGCTCGCGCGCCAGTGCCAGCAGCTTGCGCCGCAGTTCGGCGCGGCTTTGTTCGCGCTGCGCCAGCCATTGCAGCGCGCGCGCCTTCAGCGATGGCGAGGGCGCCGCCACGGATCGCGAACGATGTTCGCCTCAACCGGCGTCGACCGCCGGCAGCAGCGGAATGCCCACCGATTCGCGCACCTTGTTCTCGATCTCGAAGGCGATGTCGGGGTTCTCGCGCAGGAACTCGCGCGCGTTGTCCTTGCCCTGGCCGATCTTTTCGCCGTTGTAGGCGTACCAGGCGCCGCTCTTCTCGAGGATGCGGGCATTGACACCCATGTCGATGATCTCGCCCTCGCGGCTGATGCCTTCACCGTAGAGGATGTCGAACTCGGCGGTCTTGAACGGCGGCGCGACCTTGTTCTTGACCACCTTGACCTTGGTTTCGCTGCCGATCACCTCTTCGGCCTTCTTGATGCTGCCGGTGCGGCGGATGTCCAGCCGCACCGAGGCGTAGAACTTCAGCGCGTTGCCGCCGGTGGTGGTTTCGGGGTTGCCGAACATCACGCCGATCTTCATGCGGATCTGGTTGATGAAGATGACCATGGTGTTGGTCTTCTTGATATTGGCGGTGAGCTTGCGCAGGGCCTGGCTCATCAGGCGCGCCTGCAGGCCGGGCAGGCTGTCGCCCATTTCGCCTTCGAGTTCGGCCTTGGGCGTGAGTGCGGCGACCGAGTCGACAACGATCAGGTCGATCGAGCCCGAGCGCACCAGCGCATCGACGATCTCGAGCGCCTGCTCACCGGTGTCGGGCTGCGAGATCAGCAGTTCCTGCAAGTTGACGCCGAGCTTTTGCGCGTACTGGATGTCCAGTGCGTGCTCGGCGTCGATGAAGGCACAGGTACCGGCCACCTTTTGCATCTCGGCGATGACCTGCAGCGTCAGCGTGGTCTTGCCGCTCGACTCGGGGCCGTAGATCTCGATCACCCGCCCGCGTGGCAGGCCACCGACGCCCAGCGCGATGTCCAGGCCCAGCGAGCCGGTCGAGACGACCTGGATGTCTTCGATCACCTCGCCTTCGCCCAGGCGCATGATCGAGCCCTTGCCGAACTGCTTCTCGATCTGCTGCAGGGCCGCCTGCAAGGCCTTGGCTTTTTCGGTGTTGAGGGCTTTGACGGGGGCGTCCATGCGGATCTCCGGTGAAGGGTAGTGACGGGGACGGGATTATGCGCGACAACTGGATATTCGTACAGTTGTCTGCGGGCGTCAAGGGGTGCTGGCCTGCATTCCCTAGAATCGCGCGACAAGACGCCAGCCAGGCGCAATCAACCGGCACAGGAGACAAGCCATGCGGGTGCTGATCGCCGAAGACGACCAGGTGTTGGCCGACGGGCTGTTGCGCTCGTTGCGTGCGTCCGGTTTCGCAACCGACCACGTGGCCAGTGGCAGCGAGGCGGACGCAGCGCTGGCGTCGAATGAGTTCGACTTGGTGATCCTCGACCTCGGTCTGCCCAAGCTGCACGGGCTGGAGGTGCTGCGCAAGCTGCGCGGTCGCGGCTCGTCGGTGCCGGTGCTCATCCTGACCGCCGCCGACAGCGTCGAGCAGCGTGTCAAAGGGCTGGATCTGGGCGCCGACGATTACATGGCCAAGCCGTTCTCGCTGCAGGAGCTGGAGGCGCGGGTGCGTGCGCTGACCCGGCGCGGCCTGGGCACGGCCAGCACGGTCATCAAGCACGGCCCGCTCAGTTTCGACGCCACGGGCCGGGTCTGCTACATCAATGATCAGATGATCGAGCTGTCCGCACGCGAGTTGTCGCTGCTGGAGGTGCTGCTGCAGCGTGCCGGCCGGCTGGTCAGCAAGGACCAACTGGTCGAGCGGCTGTGCGAGTGGGGCGAAGAGGTCAGCAACAACGCCATCGAGGTCTACGTCCATCGCCTGCGCAAGAAGATCGAGCAGGGCCCGATCCGCATCGCCACGGTGCGCGGCCTCGGCTACTGCCTGGAGAAGATTGCGGGCTAGAGCCTGCTGCGCCAGTGCTCCGCACCGACAAGCCATTGCGCGACGCATTGCCTGCCTCCGACGCGGCGCCCCCCAGCCAGCGTTCGCTGTTCGGCGACATCCTCGACTGGATGCTGGTGCCGTTGCTGCTGCTGTGGCCACTGTCGGTGCTGACCATCTGGATCGTCGCGCAGGGCATCGCCAACCGGCCATTCGACCGCGAACTCGGCGACCTCACACGCACGCTGGCGCGACGGGTGGCGGTGGTGGCCGCGCCGGCATCGCGGCAAGGTGCCGAGGTTCGCGTCAGCCTCAGCGAGGCCTCGGCCGCGATCCTGCGCAGCGATCCGTCCGACACGGTCTACTTCCAGATCCTCGGCGCGCGCGGCGAATGGGTCGCCGGCGACCGCGACCTGCCCGTCCCCGACGAGCCGCCCGCGCCTGCCGGCGAACTGCGTTTTCGCGATGACGAGGTGCTGGGAGAGCCGGTGCGCGTGGCATACCTTTGGCTGCAGGTGGCCGGCGCCCCGGCCAGCGCGGCGCCGCCGCTGGTGCAGGTGGCTGAAACACTGGACAAGCGTTCGCAGTTGACCACCGAGATCGCCCGCGGCGTGATGCTGAGCCAGTTCGCGATCCTGCCGCTGGCGGTCCTGCTGGTGTGGTTCGCGCTGCTGCGCGGCTTTCGGCCGTTGAACGACCTGCAGCGCCGCATCCGTCAGCGTGCCGCCGACGACCTCTCGCCGATCGACGAGCGTCTGGCGCCCGAGGAAGTCAGCCCGCTGGTGGCGGCGATCAATGATCTGCTGGCGCGGCTGGACCGCTCGATCGCCGCGCAGAAGCACTTCCTCGCCGACGCCGCGCATCAGCTCAAGACGCCGCTGGCCGGTCTGCGCACGCAAGCCGAACTGGCGCAACGCGAGGTCGATGCCGGCGGCGACGCGAAGGCGGCCAAGCGCTCGCTGAATCACATCGCGCGCTCGTCGCAGCGCGCCGCGCACATGGTCAACCAGCTGCTGTCGATGGCGCGCGCCGAGGACAGCGAGCAGGCGCGTCGCATGCAGCCCTTCAACCTGGCCGCGCTGGCGACCGAGACGGTGCGCGACTTCGTGCCGCGGGCGCTCGAGAAGGGCATCGATCTCGGCTACGAGGGCCCCGAGGGCAGCGCCGCGGCGGCGCTGCGCCTGACCGGCCAGCCCGTGCTGGTGCGCGAGGCGATCCGCAACCTCGTCGACAACGCGCTGCAGTACACGCCGGCCGGCGGCACGGTGACGGTGCGTCTGCTGGCCGACCCGTTCGGCCAGGTGGCGGTGCTGCAGGTCGAGGACGACGGCCCGGGCATCCCCGACGCCGAGCGCGAGCTGGTGTTCCAGCCTTTCTACCGCACCCTCGGCACCGAGGTCGACGGCTCGGGGCTCGGCTTGGCGATCGTGCGCGAGATCGCCGACCAGCATGGCGGCAGTGTCAGCATCGAGACCGCCCACCCGCGCAGCCAGCGGCCGGGCACGCGCTTCACGCTGCGCCTGCCGGTGCGCAGCGGGCCGGCACCATGAGCCATGGCGGCTGCGCGCTTCAGCGGTCGCGCAGCCAAGGGTAGAGGCTGGCGTCGTCGGCGCCGGCGAGCCCGTCGGCGCAGGCGGCGGCAAACCGCGCCATCGCGACGGCGCCCAGTGCCGCATCGGCATCGACCTCGCGCGCCAGCGCCACGGCCAGTTGCGCATCCTTGGCCAGCAGCGTCATGTGCGCGCGTGGGGCCAGATCGCCGCTCAGCGCACGGCGCAGGCGCTCGCTGCCGATCCAGCTCTGGCCGCTCGATTGCTCGATCACCGCCAGCGTGATGGCGGGGTCGAGCCCGGCCCGCGCGGCCAGCGCCAACGCCTCGGCGGCGCCGGCCAGGTTGATGGCGGCCAGCAGGTTGTTGACGAGCTTGGTGCGCGCGCCGTCGCCGACGCGCCGGCCGATGCGAAACACCGGCGACGCCATCGCGTCGAGCAGGTCGCTGCGGCTGGCGACCAAGGCATCGTCGCCGGCCACCATCAGGCTCATCGTGCCCGCGCGGGCCCGCGCCGGGCCGCCCGACATCGGCGCATCCAGGCAGGCCAGCCCACGCGCGGCCAGCCGGCCTGCAATGCGCTCGGTGTCGGCCGGCGCGATGGTCGGACAGAGCAGCACGCAGGCGTTGCGGGGCAGCGTCTCGGCGGCACCGGCGGCGCCGAACAGCACGGTTTCGGTCTGTGCCGCATCGACGACGGCGACGATCAGGTTCGCGGCGCTGTCCGCCGCCTCGGCCGCACTGGCTGCGATGGCGAAACCGCGCTTGCCTGCCAGCGCTTCGCGTGCCGGATCGATGTCACGCACGATCGGCACGAATCCGCACTCGGCCAGGCGCTCGGCGATGGCCCAGCCCATGTTGCCGATGCCGATGACGGCGACCCGCCCGGCAGCCATCTCAGCT
This sequence comes from uncultured beta proteobacterium, assembly GCA_963840805.1. GTDB lineage: Bacteria > Pseudomonadota > Gammaproteobacteria > Burkholderiales > Burkholderiaceae_C > CADEEN01. Next base: position 1,013,055 of record CAWJAJ010000017.1, read on the forward strand.
CTGCATCAGGCGCCGGCTCCTGGCGATCGACATCAGGATGCCGATCGCCACGCCGAGCGTGATCATGGCCGTGCCGCCGTAGCTGACGAATGGCAGCGGGATGCCGACGACCGGCAGGATGCCGCTGACCATGCCCATGTTGACGAAGGCATAGGTGAAGAACGACAGCGTGATCGCGCCGGCCAGCAAGCGCGCGAACAGCGTCGGCGCTTCGGCGGCGATCATCAGGCCGCGAAAGATCAGGAAGGTGAAGGCCAGCAGCAGGCCGAGGGTGCCGGCGAGGCCGAATTCCTCGGCGAAGGCCGCGAAGATGAAGTCCGTGGTGCGCTCGGGGATGAACTCGAGGTGCGTCTGCGTGCCCTGCATGAAGCCCTTGCCGGTGAGGCCGCCCGAGCCGATGGCGATCATGCCCTGGATGATGTGGAAGCCCTTGCCCAGCGGGTCCTTGCCGGGGTCGAGCAGCGTGCAGATGCGGTGCTGCTGGTAGGCCTTGAGCAGCGGCCAATCGACGCCGGCCTGGCAGATCGTCGGCTCCGACACGATCAGCGCGACGATGCCGATCATGCCGAGCGCCAGCACCGGCACGATCAGCTGCCACGACAGACCGGCGAAGAAGATGACGTAGAACCCGGCCGAGAGGATCAGGATCGCGGTGCCGAGGTCGGGCTGTTTGACCACCAGGCCCACCGGCACCAGCAACAGCAGCGCGGCAACCACCCAAGCCGCCAGCGATAGCCGGCCCTCGCATTTCTGGAACCACCAGGCCAGCATCAGCGGCATTGCCAGCTTCATCAGCTCGCTGGGCTGGATCACGATGCCGACGTTGAGCCAGCGCGTTGCGCCCTTCTTGCTGACCCCGAACAAGGCGGTCGCGACGAGCAAGGCAATGCCCACGGTATACAGGGGCACGGCCAGCGACATCAGCCGGTGTGGCGGAATTTGCGCCACCAGGAAGAGCAGCCCGAGTGCGATCAGCATGTTACGGCCGTGATCGACGAACCGCGTGCCATGGTCGAAACCGGCCGAGTACATCGTGACCAGACCGAAGGCGGCCAGCACGCCGATGGCAAACGTCAAGGGGCCGTCGAAGCCGAACAGCACCGGGCGCAGCCGTTGCCACCACGTCGGTTGCTCGAAGATGACGCTCATCGCGCTGCCACTGCCAACGCCTGTGACGCGGCCGGCGCCGGCGCGTCGGCGTGCCCTGGCAGGGCCACGTCGGCGGCCCGCCGCGGCGTGCCGACCGGCGCCGTGGTTTTGCCTTCCCGCGTCAGCGCAATGTCCTGTTCGCTCGGGTATTGGTCCAACAGCAGGTAATCGAACACGCGGCGCGCGATCGGCGCTGCGGACGTCGAACCGAAGCCGGCATTCTCGACGACCACCGCCAGGGCCACCGTCGGCGCTTCCAGCGGCGCAAACGCGACATAGAGCGAGTGGTCGCGCTTGCGTTCGTCGGCCTTGATGGCGCTGTATCGCTCGCCGGCCTTGAGGCCGACGGCCTGGGCCGTGCCGGTCTTGCCGCCACTCTGATAGCCCGCAGCCGCGAAGGCCGCGCGCGACGTGCCCTCGCGGGTCACGCCGTTCATGGCATTGCGGATCAAGTCGACATGCTCGGGTTGCAGCGGCAGCGGCTGCAGTGCGTCATTGGCGATGCGGCGGCGCTCGTGGCTGATCACATCCTCGATGTCGCGCACCAGGCGTGGCTTGAAGCGCTGGCCGCCGGTGGCCAGGGTCGCGACGGCTGTCGCCATCTGCAGCATCGTGAAGTTGTTATAGCCCTGGCCGATGCCCAGCGAGATGGTCTCGCCGGCGTACCACTTCTGCTGCTCGGGCCGGGAGTATTTCTTGCGCTTCCATTCGGTGGAGGGGAGGTCGCCGGTCACTTCGCCCTGCACGTCGATCTCGGTCTTGCGGCCGAAGCCGAAGGGCATCAGCTGGTCGTGAATCAGGTCCACGCCCATCTCGTTGGCCAAGCTGTAGAAGTAGACGTTGCTCGACGAGACGATGGCGGTGCGCATGTCCTTCGGGCCGGGGCGGTCGCTCTCCGGGCTGCCGAAGGTGCGGCCGCCGAAGCTGAAGGTCAGGTTGTCGATGATGATGGTGTTGGGCGCCCGCTTGCCGCTGTTGAGGGCTGCCATCGCCATGAAGGGCTTGTAGGTCGAGCCGGGCGGATAGGTGCCGCGCAAGGCACGATTGAGCAGCGGCTTGTCGATGTCCTCGTTGAGCTCGCGCCAGCTCTCGCTGTCGATGCCATCGACGAACAGGTTCGGGTCGAAATTCGGCTTGCTGACGAACGCCAACACCTCGCCATTGCGAGGGTCGATTGCCACCAGTGCGCCGCGACGTTCGCCGAACAGTTCCTCGACCAGGGCCTGCAGCCGGATGTCGATCGACAGGTTGAGCGTGTTGCCAGGCGTGGCCGGGCGATTCGCCAGGCGCCGCACGGCGCGCCCGCCCGCGCTGGTCTCGACCTGCTCGAACCCCGTGCGCCCGTGCAGCTCGCCTTCGTAGTTCTGCTCGACGCCCAACTTGCCGATGTACTCGGTGCCCCGGTAGTTGCCCAGGACCTCCTCTTCCCAGTCCTCCATGGCCTTCTTCTCGGCCTCGTTGATGCGGCCGATGTAGCCCAGCAGGTGGCTGCCGACCTCGCCCAGCGGGTATTGGCGGAACAGTCGCGCGCGCACGTCGACGCCCGTGAATCGGAAGCGTTGCGCCACGAAGCGCGCCACTTCCTCGTCGCTCAACTTGGTACGGATCGGCAGCGAATCGAAACTCTTGCCATCCTCCTGCAGGCGCTTGAAGCGGCGGCGGTCGCGCGGCGTGATCTCGACCAGTTCGGCCAGGGCGTCGATCGTGGCGTCCAGCGGCGCCGCCAACCGCGACGGCGTGATCTCCAGCGTGTAGGCCGAGTAGTTGGTGGCCAGGACGACGCCGTTGCGATCGACGATCAGGCCGCGGTTGGGCACCACCGGCAGCACGGCGATGCGGTTGGCCTCGGCCTGTGTCGACAGATCGTCGTGGCGCAGCACCTGCAGGTAGACCAGCCGCGCGCCGAGCAGGGCGAAGCAGCACAACACGAACAGTGCCGCGGCCAACAGCCGCCCGCGGAAGTTGTCGAGTTCGCGTTCGAGATTCTTCAGCTCGATCATGGCTGGCGTGTCATGGAACCTTGGTGCCGCGCACTGCGGTGTTCGTGGTTCGGGCAGTCCGGCATGCTCACAGCGGTCGATTCTCGTCCGGATCGGGCGCGCGGCGCTGCGGCGCCAGCAGGATCAGCGAGGCCACCGGCCACAGCGCGGCCTCGACCAGCGGCGCCAGCGCCAGGCTCCAGCCGGGAAACAGGTCGCCAGCCGCCAGGCGCACGAGCAGCGACACCGCGTGCGCGGCCACGAACAGCGGCAGCACCTGCATCGACTGCTGCGCCAGCGAGAACCACGTCAGCCGACGCGACAGCGCAATGGCAAAGAACGCCAGCAGCGTGTAGGCCAGCGCGTGCTGGCCCAGCAGTGCGCCCTGGTGCACGTCCATCAGCAGCCCGCACAGAAACGACAGCCCGACGCCGACGCGGCGCGGCTGGTGCACGGCCCAGAAGGCCAGCGTCAGCGCCAGCAGGTCGGGCAGGCCCGGCAAGCGGCCGAGCGGCAGCAGGTTGAACACCAGCGCCACCAGCAGCGACAGCGCGATGAAGATCGGGTTGACCGGCAGCAGCAGCTGGTCGGATCCACGCGGCATGATCATGAGGCGCCTCCTGATGCACGTCGCATGATCATGGCTTGCGGCCTTTCGCGGCTTGTCGCGGCGCTGTCAGCACCTCCGGCTCCGGCCGCGGCGGCAGTTGCAGCACCAACGGTTCGAGCACCAGCACATGGCGCACACCGTCTGCCTGCGCAGTGGGCGCCAGCGTGACGCGAGCGAAGCCGCCTTCGGCCTCGCGCACGACCTCGGCCACCTCGGCCACGGCCAGCCCGGCGGGGTAGACGCCGTCGACGCCCGAGGTGTGCAGCAGGTCGCCGACGCGCACGTCGGCGTTGGCGGCGACGAAGCGCAGTTCCATGGCACTGCCCTTGGCCAGCCCACCGTAGGCCGCGCCACGCTGCTGCGTGCGTGTGTTGAGGACGGGGATGGCGGCGTCCTTGTCGGTCAGCAGCGTGACCTCGGCGCTCAGCGGATATACCCGTGTCACCTGGCCGAGCACGCCGGCTTCGTTGACGACCGGCGCGCCCGACACGACGCCCTGCGTCAGGCCGCGGTCGATGAACACCTTGCGCGAGTAGGGGTCGGCCGCTTCGTAGAGGACCTCGGCCGCCACTGTGCGCACCGCCAGTGCCGGCTGCAGCGCCAGCAGCGCGCGCAGGCGGGCGTTTTCGGTGGCCAGCCGCTCGGCCTGCGCCACCTTCTCGGCCTGCAGTGCCAGTTGCCTGCGGGCCGCATTCTCGGCGCCGAGCGCGCTGGAGAGGCCGCGCAGGTAGTCGCCGCCGCCAACCACCAGTTCCACCGGCACCTGCAGCGTGCGCTGCACCGGTGCCAGCACACTGGCAATGGCCACGCGCAGCGGCGTGATCACGGCCAGGCGGGTATCGGCCACCATCAGGAACAGCGCCAGCGCCGAGAAGAAGACGAGCTTGGTCAGCGCCGAGTAGCCCTGGCGGAAGAACGGCGGCGGCGTGCGGTCGAGGGTGCCGAGAGGCATCGGAGGACGGTTCTAGAAGCGACGAAGCCGGCCACGTGTGAAACGCGCCGGCTCCGCGTGCGACATCGTGGCTTACTCGCTGGTGAAGATCGAACCCAGCCGCTCCATGCGCTCGAGCGCCATGCCGCAGCCGCGCACGACACAGGTCAGCGGGTCTTCGGCCACCAGCACCGGCAGGCCGGTTTCTTCGGCCAGCAGGCGGTCGAGGTCGCGCAGCAGCGCGCCGCCGCCGGTCAGCATCATGCCGCGCTCGGCGATGTCGGCGCCGAGTTCGGGCGGCGTCTGCTCGAGCGCGTTCTTCACGCTGGAGACGATCTGGTTGAGCGGGTCGGTCAGCGCTTCGAGGATCTCGTTGGACGAGATCGTGAAGCTGCGCGGCACGCCTTCGCTGAGGTTGCGGCCCTTGACTTCCATCTCGCTGCACCTCGCAGCCGGGGAAGGCGCTGCCGATTTCCTTCTTGATCGCCTCGGCCGTCGGCTCGCCGATCAGCATGCCGTAGTTGCGGCGGATGTAGTTGATGATGGCCTCGTCGAACTTGTCGCCGCCGACGCGCACGCTGCCCTTGTAGACCATGCCGCCGAGGCTGATGACGCCGACCTCGGTGGTGCCGCCGCCGATGTCGACCACCATCGAGCCGCTGGCTTCGCTCACCGGCAGCCCGGCGCCGATCGCCGCGGCCATCGGTTCCTCGATCAGGTAGACCTCGCTGGCGCCGGCGCCGAGCGCCGACTCGCGGATCGCGCGGCGCTCGACCTGGGTCGAGCCGCAGGGCACGCAGATGATGATGCGCGGGCTCGGCTTCATCATCGAACGCGGGTGGACCATCTTGATGAACTGCTTCAGCATCTGCTCGGTGACGGTGAAGTCGGCGATCACGCCGTCCTTCATCGGCCGGATGGCCTCGATGTTGCCGGGCACCTTGCCGAGCATCGCCTTGGCTTCGGCGCCGACGGCCTGGATGGTCTTCTTGCCGTTGGGCCCGCCTTCGTGGCGGATGGCGACCACCGACGGCTCGTCGAGCACGATGCCCTTGCCACGAACGTAGATCAGCGTATTGGCGGTGCCGAGGTCGATGGCCAGGTCGGTGGAGAAGTAGCGGCGCAGGGATCCGAACATGATGGGGTGATTTGGGGCTTGGCGTGAGGTGACGGGCGCGGCCGCTCTTGCAAGAAAACCCCCCGCGCCGCGCGGCGCCGGAGGGTTCCAGATGGCCGGCGATAATAACTGATCACCTCGTGGTTCACGACGGTAATAACCACCGCCGGCGCCTCTTTTGCACACGCTTTCTCTTTGCCCGTCACCATGGCCCTGAGCCCGCAAGATGTGAGCCGCATCGCGCACCTGGCGCGGCTCGAACTGACCGCCGACGAACAGGCTGCGATGCTGGGCCAGTTGAACGGCTTCTTCCGCATCGTCGAGCAGATGAGCGCGGTCGATACGCGGGGCGTCGAGCCGCTGTACACACCGCTGTCCGCCGTGCATGCCGTGGCCCTGCGCTTGCGCGACGATGTCGTCACCGAGGGCAATGACCGCGAGCGCAACCAGCAGAGCGCGCCGGTGGTCGAGGACGGGCTGTTCCTGGTGCCGAAGGTGATCGAATGAGTGCCGCGCTGCACGAGCTGGGCGTGGCTGCGCTCGGCCGCGCGCTGGCGGCCGGGCAGTTTTCGAGCGCTGAAGTCGTCGAGCACCTGCTGGCACGGATCGATGGCCAGCAGGCCTTGGGCGCCTTCCTGCACGTGGCTGCGGATGCGGCGCTGGCGCAGGCCCGCGCGATCGACGCCTGCCGCGCCCGCGGCGAGACGCTGGGCCCGCTGGCCGGCGTGCCGATCGCCCACAAGGACATCTTCGTCACCGCCGATGCCCCCAGCACCGCCGGCTCGAGGATGCTCGCCGGCTATGCCAGCCCGTTCGACGCCACCGTGGTGGCGCGGCTCGCGGCGGCGGGTGCCGTCAGCCTCGGCAAGCTCAACTGCGACGAGTTCGCGATGGGCTCGTCCAACGAGAACTCGGCCTGCGGTCCGGTGCGCAACCCGTGGGATCCGTCGCGCGTGCCGGGGGGCTCGTCGGGCGGCTCGGCGGCGGCGGTGGCGGCGCGGCTGCTGCCGGCCGCCACCGGCACCGATACCGGCGGCTCGATCCGCCAGCCGGCCAGCTTCTCCGGCATCACCGGCATCAAGCCGACCTACGGCGTGTGCTCGCGCTACGGGCATGGTCGCGTTCGCGTCGAGCCTGGACCAGGCCGGGCCGCTGGCGCGCTCGGCCGAGGACTGCGCGCTGCTGCTGTCGGCGATGAGCGGCTTCGACGCGCGCGACTCGACCAGCGCCGAGCGGCCGCCGCAGGACTTCCACGCGCAGATGCTGGAGACGCGAGCGGGCGCGACCGCGTCGCGCCCGCTGGGCGGGTTGCGCATCGGCCTGCCGCGCGAGTTCTTCCCGCCGGCGCTGGCCGCCGACGTGAACGGCGCGTTGCGCGCCGCGCTGGCCGAGTTCGAGCGCTTGGGCGCGACGCTGGTCGACGTGAGCCTGCCGCGCACCGAACTGTCGATCCCCGTCTACTACATCATCGCGCCGGCCGAGGCGAGCTCGAACCTGTCGCGCTTCGACGGCGTCAAGTTCGGCCACCGCGCCGCGCAGTACACCGACCTGGCCGACATGTACAAGAAGACTCGGAGCCAGGGCTTCGGCGCCGAGGTCAAGCGCCGCATCATGATCGGCACCTACGTGCTCTCGCACGGCTACTACGACGCCTACTACCTGCAGGCGCAAAAACTGCGGCGCATGATCGCCGACGACTTCCAGCAGTGCTTCGCGCAGTGCGACGTGATCGCCGGCCCGGTGGCGCCGACGGTGGCGTGGAAGCTCGGCGCGCAGGACGACGACCCGGTGGCCGCCTACCTCGCCGACATCTTCACGCTGCCGGCCAGCCTGGCCGGACTGCCCGGCATGAGCATCCCGGCCGGCTTCGGCGAGGCCGGCATGCCGGTCGGCCTGCAGTTGATCGGCAACTACTTCGACGAGGGCACGCTGCTGCACGCGGCGCACGCGTTCCAGCAGGCCACCGATTTCCACACGCGCACCCCCAGGAGTGCCATGTGAGCAGCCCCCGCATTGATCCGCGGCTACGAGGTCGTGATCGGCCTGGAAACGCACGCCCAGCTGTCGACCGCCAGCAAGATCTTCAGCGGCGCCTCGACGGCGTTCGGCGCCGCGCCGAACACGCAGGCCTGCGCGGTCGACCTGGCGCTGCCCGGCACGCTGCCGGTGATGAACCGCGGCGCGGTCGAGCGGGCGATCCGCTTCGGCCTGGCGGTGGGCGCCAAGGTGGCGCCGCAGTCGATCTTCGCGCGCAAGAACTACTTCTACCCCGACCTGCCCAAGGGCTACCAGATCAGCCAGTACGAAACGCCGGTGGTCCAGGGCGGCCAGGTCGAGATCGTCGTCGGCACGGCCCGCAAGGTGGTGCACCTGACGCGCGCCCACCTCGAAGAGGACGCCGGCAAGTCGCTGCACGAGGACTACCACGGCCAGACCGGCATCGACCTGAACCGCGCCGGCACGCCGCTGCTGGAGATCGTCACCGAGCCCGACATGCGCTCGTCGGCGGAAGCGGTGGAATACGCCCGCGCGCTGCACGCGCTGGTGGTGTGGCTCGGCATCTGCGACGGCAACATGCAGGAGGGCAGCTTCCGCTGCGATGCCAACGTCTCGGTGCGCCGCCCCGGCGCGCCGTTCGGCACGCGGCGCGAGATCAAGAACCTGAACAGCTTCAAGTTCCTGCAGCAGGCGATCGACTTCGAGGTGCAGTGGCAGATCGACCGCATCGAGGACGGCTGGCCATCGAGCAGGCGACCGTGCTGTTCGACCCCGACACCGGCGAGACGCGGGCCATGCGCAGCAAGGAAGACGCGCACGACTACCGCTACTTCCCCGACCCCGACCTGCCGCCGCTGGTGATCGCGCCGGCGTGGATCGAGCGTGTCAGGGCGGCGATGCCCGAGCTGCCCGGCGCGATGGCCGCGCGCTTCGAGCGCGACGACGGCCTGCCGCCTACGACGCGGCGATGATGACGCAGAGCCTGGCGTTCGCGCGCTACTACGAGGCTGCGCGCGACGTTTGCCGCCAGCCCAAGCTGGTGGCCAACTGGCTGATGGGCGAGGTGGCCAGGCGCCTCAACGCCGACGCGGCCGCGATCGACGCCAGCCCGGTGCGGCCCGCCACGCTGGCGGGCCTGATCGCGCGCATCGCCGACGGCACGCTGTCGAACAACGGCGCGCGCCAGGTGTTCGAAGCGCTGTGGAGCGACGGCCGCAGCGATGTCGATGCCGTGATCGAGGCCAAGGGCCTGAAGCAGATGAACGACACCGGGGCGCTGGAAGCCATCGTCGACGGGTGATCGCCGCCAATGCCAAGTCGGTCGACGAGTACCGCGCCGGCAAGGACAAGGCCTTCAACGCGCTGGTCGGCCAGGTCATGAAGGCCAGCCAGGGCAAGGCCAATCCGGCGCAGGCCAGCGAGCTGCTGAAGAAGAAGCTCGGCGGCTGAGCACGCCCGCCGGGCGCGTCGCCTACTTGCCTTTGCGCAACGCCACCGGCTTGGCGGCGGACGCGCTGCCGGCGGCGCTGGCCGCCTCGGCCGTCGCCGGGCCGACCGACCCGGGTGCGGCGCCGGCCCACAGACGCTTCAGCCGCGCCAGTTCGGCATCGAACAGCTTGCCGATGCGGTCGAGCTCGGCTTTCTGGTTGGTCTGTGCATCGCGTTGCGCGGCGATCGCACCATCGTTGGCGTCGAGCTGCTGCTGCAGCTTGGCAGGCAGTAGCTTGCCCTTGTAGAACTCGGCTTCGTCGAGCAATGGCTTGCGCTCGCGGGCCAACTCCTGCAGGCGCAGCTCCGAAACCCTCATTGCGCCGTGCATGTCTTCGAGGGCCGCCGCGCGCGCGTTCTGGTGCGCAGCCTCGTTGGGGTAGCGCTGAAGCAGGTTGCGGTCGCGCCGCACCGCCTCGGCCCTGGCCTCCCTTTCGGCGGCCAGACGCCGGTCGCGCGCTTCCTTCTCGGTCCGCTCGTCGGCCGTCAGCGATGGCGGCACGATGCGCAGCAGCGTGCCGTCGCGCGACAGCACGCGCTGCTCGCGGTCCATGCATTCGCCGATCAGGCGGTCGGAGGTCAACGTGCGGCCGGCCGCGTTGACACAGGTGAATACCTGCGCGGCGGGCGGCGCCGCATGCGCGCTCACGATCGCGCCGGACCACAGCAGCACGGCGGCCAGCAGCCGGCGCTCGGGTGTTGCGGTGTGGACGGTCATGAGGGTTGCTCGGTGGCAGACAACAGGGACTCAACGCCGTAGCGGTCGCGATAGGCCGACACGGCCTGCCGATATTCCGCCAACCTGGCATCGCTGGAGGTCTGAAGATACCGCAACAGATCGTGCAGCGTCGCAATCGACACCACGCGCAAGTCGAGCTTGGCCGTGATGTACTGCACTGCCGACCAGGGTTGATCGACGCCGTGCTCCGCGCTCTTCTCCTGCCGGTCGAGCGCGATGGCCACGCCCACCGGCGTGGCACCGGCAGCCGCGATCATCGCGACCGATTCACGCACCGAGGTGCCGGCCGAAACGACGTCGTCGACGATGACGACGCGCCCGCGCACCGGCGCACCGACGAGCGTGCCGCCCTCGCCGTGGTCCTTGGCCTCCTTGCGGTTGTAGGCGAACGGCACATTGCGGCCCAGCCGCGCCAGTTCGATGGCCACCGCGGCGGCCAGCGTGATGCCCTTGTAGGCCGGGCCGAACAGCATGTCGAACTCGAGGTCCGAGGTGAGCAGGCGGCGTGCATAGAATTGCGCCACGCGGCCGAGCTTGGCGCCGTCGTCGAAGCCGCCGGCATTGAAGAAGTACGGCGACAGCCGGCCGGCTTTGGTCTTGAACGACCCGAAGCGCAACACGCCGGCATCGACCGCGAACTGGACGAATTCGAGCGCCAGCGCGTCGGTGGCCGAGGGTTGCGTCATCTTCATGCGATCCTTCGAAAGAGCACCTTCATGTTCCGCCTCGTGACCTTGAACCTGAACGGCATCCGCTCGGCGGCGAACAAGGGTTTCGTGCAATGGGCCGAACAGATCGGCGCTGATTGTATGGGGGTGCAGGAGGTCAAGGCGCAGCAGGAGCACGTGGTCGACCGCTTCGACCGTGTCGCCGGCATGACGGGCCATTTCCACCTGGCGCAGAAGAAGGGCTACTCCGGCGTCGGCCTGTACACCCGCAAGGCGCCGAGCGACGTGGTTGTCGGATTCGGCGCGAAGGAGTTCGACGCCGAGGGTCGCTATGTCGAAGCGCGCTACGACACCGCCCGACGCAAGTTCAGCGTCATCAGCTGCTATTTCCCGAGCGGTTCCTCCGGCGAGGATCGCCAGGCCGCCAAGTACCGCTTTCTCGCCCGCATCTACCCGCACTTGCTGCGGCTCAGGGCCGAGCGCGAATTCATCCTGGTCGGTGACATCAACATCGCCCACCAGGAAATCGACCTGAAGAACTGGAAGAGCAACCAGAAGAACAGCGGCTTCCTCCCCGAAGAGCGCGCCTGGCTGACCAAGCTGATCGCGCAGGCCGGCCTGGTCGACGTGTTCCGCACGCTCAATCCCCGGCCCGAGCAATACACCTGGTGGAGCAACCGCGGCCAGGCCTGGGCGAAGAATGTCGGTTGGCGGCTCGACTACCACCTGGCCACCCCAGCCATCGCGGCCAAGGCAAAGCGCGAGCAGATCTACCTCGACCAGCGCTTCTCCGATCACGCGCCGCTGGTGATCGACTACGGCTTCACGCTCTAGCCGGCGGCCGCCGGCTTGGCCGGAGGGCCGAAGCGCCGCGTCGGCTTGTCGGCGGCGGCGAACAGCGGCGCCACCTTGGGCAGCTTGGCCTCGATGTCCTGGATCCGCGTCGCGCCACTCGGGTGCGTCGACAGGAACGGCGGTGGCGCCCCCTTGTTGGTGGCGAGCATCTTCTGCCACAGCGTGACGCCGGCCTTCGGGTCATAGCCGGCGCGGGCGGCGAGCTCCATGCCGACGATGTCGGCCTCGCTTTCGTCTTCGCGGCTGAACTTCAGCGTCAACAACTGGCCGCCCATGTTGAGCAGCGTGTCGCCGGCGCCGCCCAGGCCGAGGAAGGCCGACAGCACCGACGCGCCGATGCGCGTGGCGGCCGTCTTGCCCATGCGCTCGCGGGCGTGCTCGCGCAGCGCATGCGCGACCTCGTGGCCCATGATCGCGGCCACCTCGTCGTCGCTGAGCTGCAGTTGCGCCAGGATGCCGAAGAAGAATGCGATCTTGCCGCCGGGCATGCAGAACGCGTTGAGGTCCTTGCTGCCGATCAGGTTGACTTCCCAGCGCCACTGCCGCGCGCGCGGGTTCCAGCTTGCGGCGAACGGGACGATGCGCTGCGCGATCGCGCGCAGCCGCTGCACCTGCGGATGGTTGTCGGGGCCAAGCGCACGCTTGTCGGCGGCGCCGCGCATCATCTGCGCGTACTGCTGCGCGGCGGCCTGCTCGACCTGTTCGGCCGGGACCAGCTTGGTGAACCGGCTTTCCTTGCCGACATCGGCACGCACACCGGCATCCGCCGCGGAGGTCGGTTGCGCCACTGCCGGCAGTGCCAAGCCCGCGCCGCCTGCGAGCATCGCCGCGCCGAACAGCCGCCGCGAGTGCAACGCACAAGCACAGCCGCTGCCGTGCGGCGGCGCGATGCGGGCATCGGTACGGAATTCGGGCAGATTCATCGGCGGGATTCCTCGTTCAATGTCACGCCTCCAGCGCACGCACGCTGGCGCGCAGCCACCACAGCATCGCCAACGCCGGGACGGCCGCGACGGTGGACACGATGAAGAACGCCGGCCAGCCGATGCTCTCGGCCAGCACGCCCGCCAGTGGCCCGACCCAGACGCGGCCGACCGATGCAAACGCCGACAGCAGCGCGAACTGCGTCGCGGTGAAGCGTTGGTTGCACAGGCCCATCAGGAAGGCCAGGAAGGCTGCGGTGCCCATGCCACCGGACAGGTTCTCGAACGCGATCACCATCAGCAGGCCGCCGTCCACCGGTGTCGGCGCCGCGAGCTTGACGATGGCCCAGTCGAAGGCCGGAATCACCAGCCCCGGCATCAGGCCCTTGCCGCTGACGGCCAGCCACCAGAAGCCGAGGTTGCTGGCCATCTGCAGCACGCCGAACAACAGCAAGGACCGCCACAGGCCGAGCCTGAACATCAACGCCCCACCGACCAGCGCGCCGGCGATCGTCAGCCACAGGCCGATGACCTTGTTGACCACCCCGACTTCGGCCGGGCTGAAGGCCATGCTCTGCAGCAGGAAGGGCGTCATCAGCGAACCGGCAAACGCGTCGCCGAGCTTGTAGAGCACGATGAACAGCAGGAAGGCCACCGCACCCGGCTGGCTGAAGTAATTGGCCAGGCCCGACAGCAGCGTCTCGAAGCGGGCGCGACGCGCCGCCCAGGCCGCCAGCGGCAACGTGATCGCGATGCCCGCCAGCAGCGAGACCAGGTCGGCCCAACGCCCCTGCAGCGCCGGGGTGAGTGCATTGCCTTGCCAGAGCGGTGCCATCAGCGTGCGCACCGCCGGCGCGACGACGCGGTCGGTGACTGCATAGCCGACCGCAACCGCGACCACCACCGCCAGGAAGCCGAGCAGATCGTGGCGGATCGCGACCGTGTGGGTCGGGGCGATCGCCGGCATGGCCAGCTTGGGCAGCAGCGTGGCCGAGACGGCGGCCGCGGCCACCATCAGCCCGGCCATCAGGCGATAGACCTCGGGCCAACTCCAGCCGCCGCCTTGCTGGGTGTCGGTCCAGATCAGCGCGATGCCGCCCGACAAGATCATCGCCAGCCGATAGCCGGCGACCGCCAGCGACGCGCCGAGACCGCGTTCGTGCGATGGCAGCAGATCGGTGCGGTAGGCGTCGATGACGACGTCCTGCGAGGCCGACATGAAAGCCACCACCACCGCCAGCAACGCGAAGGCCTGCGTCGCGCCCGTGGGCGAGGTGCCGGCGAGCACGAACAGCGCCAGCGCCAGCGCCAGTTGCGTGACCACCAGCCAGCCGCGACGCCGTCCGAGCCACGGCAGGTCGAAGCGGTCCATCAGCGGCGCCCACAGGAACTTGAAGGTGTAGGGCAGGCCAACCAGGCTCAGGAAGCCGATTGTCGCCACGTCGAGCCCCTCGACCGACAGCCAGGCCTGCATCGCCTGCCCGGTGAGCGCCAGCGGCAGGCCCGACGCGAAGCCGAGCAGCGTGACGGCGATCAGCCGGTGCAGCGCGGCCAGGCGCTGCGCCGCGGTGCGAGGGATCGCTTCGGCAGCGGTCGTGGCGGGGGGCATCGGGGCCATTCTAGGGAGGCTGCCTAGAATGCCCGTAACGACGGAGGTGGCCGGTGCCGCTCAGCTGGAACGAGATCAAGAGCCGCGCCATCGCGTTCGCCAAGGACTGGGGCGATGCCAGCGACGAACGGGCGCAGTCGCAATCGTTCTGGATCGAGTTCTTCGCCGTCTTCGGCCTCAGCCCGCGCCGCGTGGCGAGCTTCGAGCATGCGGTGAAGAAGCACGGCGGCGGCCAGGGCTTCGTTGATCTGTTCTGGCCCGGCATGCTGCTCGTCGAGCACAAATCGCGCGGCAAGAGCCTGGCCCGCGCCTTCAACCAGGCGCTCGACTACTTTCCCGGCATCAAGGAGCGCGACCTGCCGCGCTACGTGCTGGTCTGCGACTTCGCGCATCTGCGCCTCGCCAACCTCGACAGCGGCGACGAAGTCGAGTTCGCCCTCAAAGACCTGCACAAGCACATCCGCCGCTTCGGCTTCATCGCCGGCTATCAGGTGCGGCAGATCAAGCCACAGGACCCGGTCAACCTGCGTGCTGCCGAGCGCATGGCCCTGCAAGAAGAAGGCGCGACCAGGTTCTGGCGAGCCTGGCTCCATGACCAATTTGAGTTGAATTACAGAAATTATCGAAAAGTGCTAAATCACCTAAGAACACTATAAAATCGGCGCCATGGATCCCATCCGCAATCCCTTCGCGCCAGGTGCAGGTACCCGTCCGCCGGAGTTGGCGGGTCGGGACGATGTTCGGGAGACGGTGCGCATTGCGATCGAGCGGGTGCGCCTTGGGCTGCCCACGAAGAGCGTTCTCCTTGTCGGCCTGCGGGGCGTGGGAAAGACCGTGCTGCTCGATCGGATGCGCGACGATGCCGAGGGTTCGGGCTTCCACACGGTGCGCGTCGAGGCCCCCGAGGGACGGTCATTGCCCGCCATGTTGGCGCCGCAATTGCGTCAGGCCCTCCTGCGCTTGAGCCGCAACGAATTGGCCAAGGACAGTGCGAAACGCGCGCTGCGAGCACTGGCCGGCTTCGCCGGATCGCTCAAGGTGAAGTACGCAGACATCGAAGTGGGTTTCGACTTCGAGCCCGAACCCGGCCTCGCCGACAACGGCGACTTGGAGCACGATCTTCAGGCCTTGCTGGAAGCCGCTGGCCTTGCCGCCAAGAAGGCGGGTACGGCACTCGTCATGTTCATCGACGAGTTGCAGTACGTGAAGGAAGCGGAGCTTGCGGCGCTGATCACTGCGATGCATCGCTGCGCGCAACGGCAAGTACCGGTCATGCTGGTTGGGGCCGGCTTGCCGCAACTGCGAGGTCGAATGGGCAATGCCAAGTCGTATGCAGAGAGGCTGTTCGACTTTCCCGAGATCGGGCCGCTCGTCAAGTCGGCTGCACGCATCGCGATTGCCAAGCCCGTCGAAGATCAGGGGGCGCAAATCACGACCGAAGCGGTCGAAAGAGTCGTTACGGAAACCAAGGGGTATCCGTACTTCCTGCAGGAGTGGGGCAAGCACGCATGGGACGCCGCGAGCTCGTCACCGATTCGCATCGACGATGTGAAGAGCGCCACCTCATCCGCGATTGCTGCGCTGGACGAAAGCTTCTTCCGCGTTCGATTCGACCGGCTGACGCCTGCCGAGAAGAAGTACCTGCGAGCGATGGCCGAACTCGGGCCCGGCCCCCACCGATCCGGCAGCATCGCGGAATGCCTGAAGCGTGACGTGACGTCTCTTGGCCCGACACGAAACAAGTTGATTGCCAAAGGGATGATCTGGAGCCCCAATCACGGGGACACGGCGTTCACAGTGCCCCTGTTCGACGAGTTCATGCATCGGATCATGCCGGGAGACGATTGGCGCTGACGTCCTGCGCGGCGAACTCGAGCCGCACGTGATCGAGAGTCGTCAGCGTGCCGCCGCGCTCGCAGGCATCGGTGCCGGTTGCTGCTTGTAGATCGCCTGCGCCAGCGCCAGCAGCCGCTCCTTGGGCAGCGCGCCGACGAGCGCGTAGCCGGCGCCGGCCTCGACCCAGTAGAACAGGCCCAGTTCGCCCTGCTGCTGGTAACGGAAGGCGGTCGGCGCGTTGGCGTCGGGCTTGCGCAGGTAGACGGTGACACGCTGTTTCGGCGCGCTGGCGTCGGTGCTTTCATACATCAGTTGCGCGCTCTTGCCCGCGGCGTCGGGCAGCAGTCGGCCGCCGACCAGTTCGAAACCTTCGTCGCGCAGGTCGAACAGCTTGACCGGGATGTCGATGCGCCGCGTCAGCCAGCGTGCCAGGTGCTCTTCCTGCGCCTTGACCTCGACGGCGTGGCGTGGCTCGGGCACGTAGACGCTGTGCGCGAGCGCCGCGCGCTGCACCCAGCCGGCCGGTGTGCCGGCCTGCGCGGCACTTTGCGCTGCGAGCACCTGCTGGCCCTGCCACTGCCAGGTGGCCGTGGCGCCGATCAGGCCGCCGGCGACGAGCAGGCCGGCCGCGGCAGCGGCCTGCGCCCAGCGCGTGGCCGGCATCGCGCGCTGGGCGGTGTTGAGCAGCGCCTGCGGCACCGGCTCGCCGAGCACCGGGTCGAGGCGCGCGCGCAGGGCATCGCGGTCGGCGGCCCACAGCCGCGCGCGAGCCGCCGCTTCGGGGTGTTCGCGCAGCCAGGCCTCGACGCGGGCGCGAGTGTCGGCGTCGAGCTCGTCATCGAGCCAGGCGCTGAGGTCGGTGTCGCTGAAATCGTCGGGATGGGACATGGCGGGCTCGGGCGCCGTCAGATGACGCGGCGCAAGTCGGGTCGGGCGGCACTGCGCGCCGGAGGGCTGGTAGCGGCACTGCCGTCCAGCCAGGCGCGCATCACCACCCGCGCGCGGCTGACCCGCGACATCACCGTGCCGGCAGGGACCCGCAGGACCTCGGCGGCCTCGGCATAGCTCAACTGCTCCACCAGTACCAGCAGCAGCGCACTGCGCTGGTCGTTCGGCAGGCGCTCCAGCGCGGCCACCAGGTCCAGCCGCAGGCCGACATCGGTGCCCTGCGGTTGGGCGGCATCCATCGCTTCACTGATGCGCTCGGGGGGCAGCACGTCCAGGCGGCGGTCGCGGCGCAATGCGTCGAGGTGGGCGTTGTGCGCGATCGACAGCAGCCAGAGCGCGATGTCGCGCCGCGGGTCGAACTGGCGCCAGTGCTCCAGCGCGCGCTCGAGCGCGCTCTGCACCAGATCGTCGGCCGCGTGCACGTCGAACACCAGTGACCGCGCATAGCGCCGCAGCCGCGGGATCGAGGCGAGCAGCTGCTGGCGGAAGGCGGGCGGGGCGTTCACTGCAACGGTTTACGTTCGGTTTGGACGCATTCTTCCCGCCGCATCATCGGCGCGGGGCGATGTCGGTGAAATGCCACCATGCCGACTTGAACGGGTGGCGGATCAGGTGCCGCACATGCGCGTGGCTCAAGTCGACGTCGATCGGATGCACATGCGCGATGTAAGGCATGTAGGCCAGCATCAGCTTGGTGGCTTCGCGCATCACCGCGAGGCGCTCGGGGCCGTCGGGCATCAGGCGCTGGCGCTCGAATAGGGCGTCGAAGGCCGGCAACCTGAACCGCGCATCGTTGCTCTGGTCGGCGTTGGGGCCGTAGGCCAGGCCGAGGAAGAACTCGCCGTCGGGGCCATTGGTCCAGTTGAAGCCCCACATCTGCAATTGGCCGGCCAGCGAACGCTTGATCAACTCGCCGAAGGGCGCAACCTCGAACTCGATGTGCAGGCCGATCGCGGCCATGCGCTTTTGCCACAACTCGTTGAGTTGGCGCGAACGCTGGTCCTGGCTCGAGGCGCGGCGCAGTCGCAGCGCCTTGCCGTCGGGGTGGCGCCGCCAGCCGTCGCTGCCGCGTGCGTAGCCATACAGGTCGAGCAGCGCGTTGGCACGCGACGGGCTGGGTGCGCTCAACTCGGTTGTCAGCAGCGGGTCGTAGCCAATGTTGTGCGGCGGAATCATCGATTGCGCCGGCACCGCCTGGCCGTTGTAGATCAGGCGTGCGTCGGTGGTGTTGTCGCACGCCAGCGCGATGGCGCGGCGCAGCGCCACCTTGACCGGCGTGTAGCCGCCGACCTGTGGGTCGTCGAAATTGAAGAAGGTATGCGTGACGCTGGCGGCCAGGGTTTGCCGCGCGTGCACGCCGCGCTTGGCCAGGTAGGGTGCGAGCCTGCCACCGGGCATCGCGATCGGCGCGAACGAGGGCGGCAGGTTGACGGTATCGATCTCGCCGCCCAGGAAGGCCAGCCAGCGCGGCTGCGACTCTTCGATCACGGCCACCTCGATGCGGTCGGCCAGCGGCAAGCGTTGGCCGGCGAGTGCGCGTGCCGTCGCCGCGGCTTGCGTGTCGGCCGCCGGCGCGACGCTGTCGAAGCGCAATTCGCGGAATCGCGGGTTGCGTTCGAGCACGATGCGCGAACTGCGGCGCCATTCGACCAAGCGATACGGCCCGGTGCCGACCGGGTGGGCCATGGTGTCGGCCGCGTAGGCCTCGACCACTTCGCGCGCCACCGCGCCCGCGGTCTGCGGCGCGGCGAAGACGCTCGCGAAGCGCGGCATCGGCGTGCCCAGGCGCACTTCGAAGCGGTAGCGATCGAGCACGCGCAGGCCTTCGACCTCGGTGTCGTATGGGAACGGCGTGCGCGAGGCCAGGGTCCTCTTGCGCAACTCGCTCAGGCCCAGCAATTGGGCGTTTTCGAGCTGGTAGAGGCGCTCGGTCTTGACCGCGGGGTCGTACAGGCGCTTGAGGCTGTAGACGTAATCGGCAGCAACGAGTTCGCGCGGCCGCCCCTTGAACGCCGGGTCATCGGCGAAATGGATGCCGGGCCGGATCGTGAAGACGAAGCGCTTGAAGTCAGCCGACACCTCGGGCAGTGCGGTGGCGGTCAGCGGCTTGAGCAACGCGGGCTGCGCGAGTTCGTCGAAAGTCAGCGGGGCTTCGAAGATCAGGTCGATCACCGTCAGCGACGACGCATCGCTGACCTGGATCGGGTCGAAGCCGGTTTCGGCGAAGGCGAAGGCGGATCGCAGCACCTTCGTCGACGGCTCCGCCACCGTGACGCCGAGCGCCGCACTGGCGCCAGCGGCGGCGGCGAGCAGTTCGCGCCTGTGCATCGCCGCCCTACTTCGCCGGCTTCTTGCTCACGTCGATATCGACCAGGTGCCACCACTCCTGCCAGAACAGCGGCCGGCGGTAGCCGATCAGCCACGGGTACCACATGTCGGTGGAGATGCGGTGCACGTTGAACTTGTACGGCAGGTAGGCCGCGGCGATCAGCTTGGCGCGGTAGAACAGCGCCTGGCGCTCGGGCCCGTCGGGCATCGCGGTCATCTGGTTGTAGATCGCGTCGAACTCGGCGTTCTTGAAGCGCGCCAGATTCTGGCCGCCCCACTGCGTGCTGTCGTAGCGTGCCAGTGCGCCCAGGCCATCGAGCTGCGCCGACGACCCGCCGAGCGCCCAGACCTGCAGCTTGCCGGCGCGCGCCTGCTTCAACTGCTCGGGCCACTTCGCGACGTTGCTCGTGGTCTTGATGCCCACCGCGTCGAGGTCCTTCTTCCACAGCGTTTCGAACTCGCGGCTCAACTGGTCGGGCTGCGACGAGCGCTCGATCACCAGCGGCTGGCCGTCGGGCCGCTCGCGCCAACCGTCGCCGTCGCGGTCGACATAGCCGAACAGATCGAGCAGCGCCTTGGCCCGCGCCGGGTTGTGCTCGCTCATCTCGCTCTTGAAGGCCGGGTCGTAGCCGGTGGTGTGCGGGTTGGCGGGGGCCTGCGCGGGGATGGCCTGGCCGCGGTAGCCGATGCGGATCAGCTTGTCGACGTTGATCGCCAGCCCGATGGCACGGCGCAGCGCCACCTTGTCGGGCGTGTAGCCGCCGACCACCGGGTCTTCCATGTTGAAGTAGACATAGGCACTGTCGGAGTTGACCTGCCGCTGCACCTGGATGCCGCGCTTGGCCAGGTTCGGGGCGAGCTTGCCGTTGGGCACGGCCTGGTTGACGAACTCACCAGGCACCGAGCCGGTCTGTCCGGCGATGGCATCGATTTCCTGGTTGAGGAAGGCCAGCCAGAACGGTTGCGTCTCCTCGATGATGGCGATGCGCACCTCGTCGATCATCGGCAGCTTGCGGCCCTTGAAGCGGGCCAGCAGGGCCTGGCCCTGCAGCGTCGTCGGCGGCCGGCTCGGCGTCGATAGGTGTCGCCGCGGTAGTCGGGGCTCTTCTCCAGCACGATCAGCGACGAGCGGCGCCACTGCTTCAGGCGGAACGGCCCGGTGCCCACGGGGTGGGCGTCGATGTCGGCGCCGTAGAACTCGACCACCTCGCGCGCCTGCGCGCCGTACAGGTCCGACGATGCCAGCGACTCGAGGAAACGCGGCCGCGAGGCTTTCAACTTGAACTGCACGGTGTAGCGGTCGAGCGTGCGCAGGCCCTCGATCGGCGTGTCGTAGTCGAAGGGCTTCTTGCCGTCGAGCGCGGTCTGGCGCACTTCGGCCAGTCCGATGAAACCGACGTTGGCATCCAGGAAGCCCCAGCCCGGGCTCTTGTTGGCCGGATCGGCAATGCGTTGGAACGCGTAGATGAAATCCTGTGCGACGACTTCGCGCCGCTGACCCTTGAATGCCGGGTCGTTCTGGAAGTAGATGCCCGGGCGCACCTTGACCGTCCAGGTGCGAAAGTCGGCCGACACCTCCGGCATGCCGGCGGCCAGCAGCGGCTTGATCTTGGCCGGCCGCGCCAGGTGGTCGTACTGGTACAGCGCTTCGAAGATGTGCGGCGTGATCGTGCGTGAATACAGGTCGACGATCTTGGCCGGGTCGAAGCTCGTTTCGGCGGTGCGAAACGCCACCTTCAGCACTTTCTTCGGCTCGGCGGTCTGCGCTGCGGCTTCGCGTGGCGCCAGCGCCGTGCCGAGCAGCGCCGCCGCGGCCGCGAGGGCCCAAGCGGCCTTCATCGCTTCGGCTCCAAAGGTCCGACATCGACGTAGTGCCACCAGGCGCGCGCGAACGGGTGTCGCTTGTAGCCCTGTACCTGCGGGTGCAGCAGATCGGTGGCGATGCGATGGCTGGTGACCTTGTAGGGCATGTAGGCGATGCCGATCCGCTTGGCCTCTTGCATCACCGCGTCGCGCTCCGGGCCGTCTGGCAGCACGGCGGCACGCTCGTACAAGGCGTTGAAGGCCGGCAGGTCGAAGCGCGCGTGATTGGCCTGGCCCTTGTTCGGGCCGTACAGCAGGTCGAGCAGGTACAGGCCGTCGGGGCTGGTTGCGCTCCAGGCCACGCCCCACATCATCAATTTGCCGGCGCGGCTGGCCTTCAGTTGCTCGGGCCACTTGCCGATCTTGAACTCGATCTTCACGTTGACGCGGTCCATCGCCTTCTTCCACAGTTCCTGCTGCTGGCGATTCTGCTGATCGGGCTGTGCCGCGTACTCCAGCACCAGCGGCGAACCGTCGGGTCGGTCGCGCCAGCCGTCGCCGTCCCTGTCGACATAACCATACAAGTCGAGCAGGGCCTTGGCGCGGGGCACGTCGTGGTCGCTCATCTCGCTCTTCAACTTCGGGTCGTAGCCCGACAGCAGCGGCGGGATGATGCTTTGCGCCGGAATCGCCTGGCCGCGTCGCAACAGCGTGATCTCCTTGTCGACGTCGTAGGCCAGCGCCAGCGCCCGACGCAGCGCCACGCGGTCGGGCGTGTAGCCGCCGACCACCGGGTGCTCCATGCCGAAGTAGGCCACCGTGGCGTCGACCAGCGGCACGCGCTCCATCCGCACGCCGCGCTTGGCCAGGTGCGGCGCCAGCCGGTTGTTCGGGATCGCGGTGGTGGCGAACTCGGCGGGCAGGCGCTCGAGCAGGTCGTGCTCGCCATTCAGGAAAGCCAGCCAGCGCGGCTGCACTTCTTCGACGATGCTGACCTCGACGCGGTCGACCATCGGCAGCCGGCGCCCCTTGAACTTCGCGGCGATGGCCTGCGCCGAAGCGTCGCCCGCGGCGGGCCGCTCGTCGTAGCGGTGCTCACGGTAGTTCGGGTTGCGCTCGAGCACGATCTTGGCGCTGCGTTGCCAGTGCGTGAGCATGAACGGTCCGGTGCCTACCGGGTGCTCCATCACCTTGCCCGGGTAGGCCTCGACAATCTCGCGTGCCACCGCGCCGGTCACGGCGTTGTCGGCGAACACATAGTGAAAGCGTGGCGAGGGTTCGGCCAGCCGCACCTCGAAGCGGTAGCGGTCGAGCACGCGCAGTCCCTCGACCTCGGTGTCGTAGTCGAACGGCTGCTTGTCGGCGATGGCCTGCTTGCGCAGTGCCGACAGGCCGAGCACCTTGGCGGTCTCGAACTGGAACAGGTTCGGGCTCTTCCACTGCGGGTCGTAGTGGCGCTTGACCGCATAGACATAGTCGGCCGCGGTCAGTTCGCGCTTCGCGCCCTTGAAGGCCGGATCGTCGGCGAAGTAGATGCCGGGTCGGATGCGAAAGACGAAGCGTTTGCTGTCGTCGCTGATCTCCGGCAGTGCCGCCGCCGTCTGTGGCTTGATCAGCGCCGGTCGTGCCAGGAAGTCATAGGTCAACGGCGCTTCGAACATGTTCGCGGCCACCGTGCGCGAATAGAGGTCGGAGATCTGCGCCGGGTCGAAGCCGGTCTCTGCAATCGGGAACGCGTAGCGGAGCACCTTGAGCGGCGGCTGCGCCGATGCGGCTCCGCAGGCCAGCACGAGGCTCGTGGCCAGCGCCAGCAGATGGGGTCGGGTCATGGCGCGGCAGTCTAGCGGCGGGCGCCTCGGCCGGCCTCGGGGATTGCTCCCTCTCGCCGAGCGAGCGGGGGCAAATGCGGGGGCGCTGCGCGAACCGTCCGCCCTACACTCGCGCGTCCCGGCGAGTGGTGAGAGTCATGGCGGCCTATCTGATACGGCGCCTGTGGCAAATGGTGCCGACCTTGTTCGGTGTCGTGCTGCTGGTGTTCTTCCTGTTCAAGTACTTCGGCGGCGACCCGGCCGAGATCCTCGGCGGCCTCAACGCCACGCCGGAGCAGATCGCGGCGATCCGACAGCAGTTGGGGCTCGATCGATCGGTCTGGGTCCAGTTGGGCATCTACTTCAAGAGCATCCTGGCCTTCGACTGGGGCAAGAGCTGGGCCACCAACGAGGCGGTGTCGTCGCTGTTCGCCAGCCGGCTGCCGGCCACGCTGACGGTGATGCTGCCGATCCTGATCCTCGACGCGCTGCTGGCCTTGCCGATCGCGATGTGGGTCGCCTACCGTCGCGGCTCGCTGGCCGATCGCGCGATCATGGTCATCAGCACGGTCGCGCTGTCGATCAGTTTTCTGGTCTACATCATCGTCGGCCAGTACCTGTTCGGTTTCCAGCTCGGCTGGTTTCCGGTGCAGGGCTGGAGCGACAGCGTCTGGACCAACCTGGCCACCTACGTGCCGCTGCCGGTGCTGCTGGCGCTGATGGTCGGGCTGGCGCCGCAGACGCGGCTGTACCGCAGCTTCTTTCTCGACGAGATGGGCCAGGACTACGTGCGCACCGCGCGCGCCAAGGGCCTCACCGAGAACACCGTGATGTTCAAGCATGTGCTGCGCAACGCGATGATCCCGATCCTGACCAATATCGGCCTGGCGCTGCCGTATGTGTTCGTCGGCTCGTTCCTGATCGAGGTCTTCTTCTCGATCCCGGGCCTCGGCCGCGAGGTGCTGCTGGCGGTCAATCGCAGCGACTATCCGGTGATCCAGGCGGTCACGGTCTACCTGGCCGCGATCACGATGGTCATCAATCTGACGGTCGACGTGCTGTTCAAGCTGGTCGATCCCCGGGTCGTCCTCAAATGAGTGCGGTGCTGCAACCGGGCACGACTGCCGCCTTGCCGGTCGAACGAAGCGAGGGTGTGTGGCACGCCGCGTGGCGGCGCTTCAGGAGCGATCGTGTCGGTCTGGTCTGCGCGGTGATCGTGATCGCCTTCCTGCTGTTGATCGCCGTCGCCGCGCTCGGCGGCGTGGCCAGGAACTGGCAAAAGGAGGTCGGTGTCGCCAACGCGCCGCCGACCTTCCTCGGCCCGCGCCCCCCCGAGGCGACCGGCACGATCGAGGTCCCCAAGGGCCCGAATGTCGACTTGTCGGCGGTCGATCCGCTGGCGCCGCGCTACAAGGAGTGGGAAGAACGCGCGGCGAAGTTCAAGACCGAGGAAATCGTCAAGGCCGAGACGCTGCCGATGGGCGCCGATCGGCTCGGCCGCGACGTGCTGTCCAAGGCCGTCAAGGGCTCGCAGATCTCGGTCTTCGTCGGCGTCATGGCGGCGCTGGTGGCCACGGCCATCGGCACCTTGCTCGGCGCTTTCGCCGGTTTTTTCGGCGGCAAGGTCGGCGACTTCCTCGAGTGGCTCTACAACGTGTTCGAGGCCATCCCGGGCATCCTGCTGATCTTCGCGTTCGCGGCGGTGTTCGGCCGCGGCATCGGCACGGTGGTGCTGATCCTGGGCCTCACGGGCTGGACCGGCCTGTACCGCCAGGTGCGCGCCGAGTTCATCAAGCACCGCAACCGCGACTACGTGCGCGCCGCCGAGGCCATCGGCGCGTCGGTGTGGAGCCGCATCTTCAGCCACATCCTGCCCAACGTCAGCCATGTGATCCTGGTGCGCATGAGCCTGCTGGTGGTGGGCTTCATCAAGGCCGAGGTGATCCTGTCGTACCTGGGCCTGGGCGTCGGCATCGAGGACGTGTCGTGGGGCACGATGCTGGCCGAGGCACAGAGCGAGCTGATCCTCGGCCACTGGTGGCAACTGGGGGCCGCCACGCTGTTCATGGCCGTCTTCGTGACCGCGTTCTCGCTGATGGCCGATGCGCTGCGCGATGCGCTGGACCCGAAACTCCGAGGGCTCGAGTAATGCTCCTGAGCATCCAGGACCTGCGGGTCGCGTTTCGCATGGGCAAGGTGGACGGCGTGGTGCAGCGCGCCGAGGCCGTCAAGGGCGTGTCGTTCGACATCGCCGAAAACCGCACCGTCGCGCTGGTCGGCGAGTCCGGCTCGGGCAAGAGCGTCACCGCGATGTCGATCCTGAACCTGCTGCCCGACAACGCCGAGCGCAGCGGCAAGATCCTGTGGCAGGGCCGGGACCTGTTGCACACGCCGATGGCCGAGTTGCAGAAGCTGCGCGGGCGCGAGATCGCCTGCGTGTTCCAGGACCCGATGACCTCGCTGAACCCGGTGTTCACGGTCGGCGATCAGCTGATCGAGCCGCTGGTCAAGCACATGCGGCTGGCCGGCAAGGCCGCGCTCGAGCGGGCCGAGCAACTGCTGGTCGAGGTCGGCATGCCCGAGCCGAAGCGGCGCCTGGCGGCCTACCCGCACGAGCTGTCGGGCGGCCAGCAGCAGCGGGTGATGATCGCGATGGCGCTGGCCTGCGAGCCGAAGCTCCTGATCGCCGACGAGCCGACGACGGCCCTGGACGTGACGATCCAGCGGCAGATCCTCGAGCTGATCGCCGCGCTGCAGCGTAAGCATCGCATGAGCGTGCTGTTCATCAGTCACGACCTCGGCGTGGTCGGCGAGATCGCCGACGAGGTGCTGGTGATGCGCAACGGCGTGATCCGCGAGCAGGGGCCGGTGGCTGCCATCTTTGCGGCGCCGCAGGACGCCTACACGCAGGCGCTGCTGGCCTGCCGGCCGAGCCTCACGCGCAATCCCGCGCGGTTGATGGTGATCGACGACCACATGGCCGGCAAGGCCGCCCACGCGCCGGCCGCAGCGAAGGATCCCAACGCGCCGGTGGTGCTCGAGGTGCGATCGCTGGCCAAGAGCTTCTGGCTCAAACAGGGCCTGTTCGGCAAGCGCGAATTCAAGGCGGTGCAGGGCGTGAACTTCAGGCTGAGGCGCGGCCACACGCTGGGCGTCGTCGGCGAATCGGGATCGGGCAAGACGACGATGGGCCTGACGCTGCTGCGCCTGCACGAGCCGACCGGCGGCGAAGTGATCTTCGACGGCCAGGACCTGCTCAAGCTCAGCGCCGGCGAGCGCCAGGCGATGCGCCGGCGCATCCAGATCGTGTTCCAGAACCCCTACGCCAGCCTGAACCCGCGCTTCACGATCGGCCAGACGCTGGTCGAGCCGATGGCGATCCACCGCATCGGCGCCTCGACGGCCGAGCGCGAGCAGCGCGCGCGTTCGCTGCTGGAGAGAGTCGGCCTCGATGGCAGCGCGTTCGGCAAGTACCCGCACGAGTTCTCGGGCGGCCAGCGCCAGCGCATCGCGATCGCGCGCGCACTGACGCTCGATCCCGAGGTGCTGGTGCTCGACGAGGCGGTCAGCGCGCTGGACGTGTCGGTGCAGGCGCAGGTGCTCAACCTGCTGAAGGACCTGCAGGACGAACTCGGCCTGGCCTACGTCTTCATCAGCCACGACTTGGCGGTGGTGCGCTTCATCAGCGACGAGGTGCTGGTGATGAAGGACGGCGTCGTCGTCGAGCAGGCCGATGCCGAACGGATCCTGGCTGCGCCGCGCGAGGACTACACGCGGCGGCTGCTGGCGGCCATTCCGCGGGGCTATGTGCCGGCCGCCTGACGCCCGCGGCGGCCGACACCGTTGGGCGGCCTTGTAACGCCCGGTTCCAGCACCGCCGCACTGTGCCAGCCGGGGTGCGGCGCGGCCGTGACATAGCGCACGTGCCGGCGCCGAGCCCGTCCGGCACGGAAGATGCAAAGTCTTCGCGTACGCGCGCCACCGGCTGCGCCGATCCGGAGTCCCCTCGATGTCCCCTCGCCCGTTTGCCAATCGCCCGTCTGCGCCCCGCTGTCGCGGCGGTGCGTCGTCGCTGTTGCGGCTGTCCTCGGGCGGGGCGGGCCGCTGGCCTTCGGCGACGTTGCTGACCGATTGGGCCGGCCGCCTGGCGCAGGCTGCCGAGCCCGCGCCGGCACCGATGGTGGCGCCGTCGCCCGACACTGCGTCGCCGCTGTTCACCCGCCTCTGGCCGAGTGGCACGTCGAGCGCCGACGCGGCGACACGACTGGCCGCTTGACGCCTTGCACCGGAGACTTCAGATGTCGATCCAGCTTGCCCCGAACACCTCTCCCCGCCGCGAAGCCACACCACCGCAGGTCCGGCCGGCCGCGGTCACGCCGCCGCGGGTGTTGCAGTCGGCGCGCACACCGGCGCAGTTGAGCTTCTTCTTCAAGCGTGGGTGAAGTGAACCACCCCCGAAGCGCCTTTGGCGCCTCCCCCTCGAGGGGGCGCCGCCAGCGGACCGGCAAAGCCGGATCCGCGGCGGCCACTGGGCTGCGGCGGTTCATGCGTCGCGGTTGGCGCGCAGCGCAATGGACCACTGAGATTTCACGCCCCGGCACACGGCCAGCCGCCTCCGTTGAGCGGCTCGGCGCCGGGCGCATGGTGCGGCACCCTCTCCGATTTCGGACCGGTTGACGTCCAAGGGGAGCGGGCGATGCGAGGGCGATGAGAGCTAGCCCCCGCTGCCAACGTCCCGCTCCCCGTCTTTTTTCTTCGCCCACCGCGGCCCCACCGGGCCGGGCTGCGCCATCGCGCCCCGGTGGCCGCCACCGGGGTTCCCCGACGGGCGCAGCGGCGTCGGCATCACTAGACTGCGCCAGGCCAACCACCGCCATACCAACAACAAGGAGCCGCGATGAGCCTGATACCCACCTGGCGTGAGGTGCGTGCGCAACCGGGTGTCGTCGTCGCACCCGACGAGCGCCTGCCGTGGCCGCAAACCGCCGCGCTCGGCGCGCAGCACGTGATCGCGATGTTCGGTGCCACCGTACTGGCACCGATCCTGATGGGCTTCGACGCCAACGTCGCGATCCTGATGAGCGGCGTCGGCACGCTGATCTTCTTCCTGCTGGTTGCCGGCCAGGTGCCGAGCTACCTGGGCTCGAGCTTCGCGTTCATCGGCGTCGTGATCGCCGCGACCGGTTATGCCGGCGGCGGCGCGGCCAATGCCAACATCGGTGTCGCGCTGGGCGGCATCATCGCCTGCGGTGCGCTCTATACGCTGATCGGGTTGGTGGTGATGGCCACCGGCACCGGCTGGATCGAACGCCTGATGCCGCCGGTGGTGACCGGCGCGGTGGTTGCCGTGATCGGCTTGAACCTCGCGGGGATCCCGGTCAAGAACATGGCGCCGACGCCGTTCGACGCGTGGATGCAGGCGCTCACATTCGTCAGTGTCGGTGCAGTCGCGGTGTTCACCCGCGGCATGACGCAGCGGCTGCTGATCCTGGTCGGGCTCATCGTCGCCAGCCTGATCTATGCCGTGCTGACCAACGGCCTGGGCTTGGGCAAGCCGATCGACGTTGCCGGCATCGCCGGCGCGGCCTGGCTCGGCGCACCACGCTTCGCCGCGCCGGTGTTCGATGCCAAGGCGATGCTGGCTGATCGCGCCGGTGGCGGTGATCCTGGTGGCCGAAAACCTCGGCCACATCAAGGCCGTCAGCGCGATGACCGGCCGCAACCTCGATCGCTTCATGGGCCGCGCCTTCGTCGGCGACGGCCTGGCGACGATGGTCTCGGGCAGCGCCGGCGGCACGGGGGTGACGACCTACGCCGAGAACATCGGCGTGATGGCCGCGACCAAGATCTACTCGACCGCGATGTTCGTCGTCGCCGCGCTGATCGCCGTCGTGCTCGGCTTCAGCCCGAAGTTCGGCGCATTGATCCAGGCCATCCCGCTGGCGGTGATGGGCGGCGTGTCGATCGTCGTGTTCGGCCTGATCGCGGTGGCCGGGGCGAAGATCTGGGTCGACAACCGCGTCGATTTCTCGGACAACGCCAACCTGATCGTCGTCGCCGTCACGCTGGTGCTGGGCACTGGCGACTTCACGCTGAAGTTCGGCGCCGGGCCGTCGAGTTTTGCGCTCGGCGGCATCGGCACCGCGACCTTCGGTGCGATCCTTCTGTACGCCCTGCTCGGCCGTCGGCGCTGAGCGCCTTTCACCGGAGACCCCTCGATGACCTCACGCCGCCCTCTTCTCGTTGCCCTGCTCGGCTTGGCGCTGCCGCTGCTGGCCTCGGCGCAGGCCGCCTGGCCCAGCAAGCCGGTGCGCATCGTCGTGCCGTTCGCCGCCGGCGGCACCACCGACATCCTGGCCCGCGCGCTCGCGCCCGAGCTGCAGAAGGCCTTCGGCCAGCCTTTCATCGTCGACAACAAGCCGGGTGCCGGCGGCAACAACGGCGCTGCCGAGGTGGCCAAGGCCGCGCCCGACGGCCACACGCTGCTGATGGGCACGGTGGGCACGCACGCGATCAACGCGTCGCTGTACGCGAAGATGCCGTTCGACCACGTCAAGGATTTCGTGCCCGTGACGCTGGTGGCCGGCGTGCCCAACGTGCTGGTGCTGAACCCGGCCAACGCGCAGAAGTACGGCATCGACAGCGTGCCGGCATTGATCCGCTACGCCAAGGCCAACCCCGGCAAGCTCAACGTGGCCAGCTCCGGCAACGGCACCTCGATCCACCTGGCCGGCGAGCTGTTCAAGTCGATGACCGGCACCTTCATGCTGCACCTGCCCTACGGCGGTTCGGGGCCGGCGCTGATCGACCTGATGGGTGGCAACACCGACCTGATGTTCGACAACCTGCCGTCGTCCTTGCCGCACATCAAGTCCGGCAAGTTGAAGGCGCTGGCGGTGACCAGCGCCACGCGATCGGCTGCGCTGCCCGATCTGCCGACCGTCGAAGAGGCCGGCGGCCCGGCGCTGAAGGGCTTCGAGGCCAGTTCGTGGTTCGGCCTGCTGGCGCCGGCCGGCACGCGCATGGACATCGTCGACCGCCTGCAGCAGGAGACGGCCAAGGCGCTGGCTTCGCCGGCGCTGAAGGAGCGGCTGCAGGCGCAGGGCGCGATCCCGAGCGGCATGACCAGCGCCGAGTTCACGCGCCACATTGCGGCCGAGACGGCGAAGTGGGCCAAGGTGGTGAAGGCGGCGGGGGCGAAGGTGGATTGAGTTTGTCTGCGTGCCTGCATTGGCGCGAGCCGAGGCGCAGGCGGCCGAGCGGCTTCGCTTCACTGCGGCGGTGCTGGCTGCCCGCCCGTGGCTTGGCTCGCGCCAATACGCGCAGGTCCAAAGCAAAACGACTCAGGGATGCGCCGCCATCACCTGCGCCACGGACGCCGTGAGCTTCTTGCCGTAGGGCACGTGCAGGAATTCGTTCGGCCCATGCGCGTTGCTCTTCGGGCCCGAGCACGCCGCAGACCATCATCTGCGCCTTCGGGAAGCCCTTGGCCAGCATGCTCATCAGCGGGATCGTGCCGCCCTGGCCGATGAAGCCGACCGGGGCGCCGTAGTGGGTGTTCGAGGCGGCGTCGAGCGCGCCGTGCAGCCAGGGCGCGAGTTCGGGGGCGTTCCAGCCGGTGGCGCCGAGCGCGCCGGCGCGGCCATCGGCATGGAAGGTGACGCGTGGCGTTGTACGGCGCGTTGTCTTCGAGCAGTTGCTTCAGCTTCAACGACGCCTCGTTGCCGTCGACCAGCGGCGGCAGGCGCAGGCTCAGCTTGAACGCGGTGTAGGGGCGCAGCACGTTGCCGGCGCTCTTCAATTCCGGAAAGCCGTCGACGCCGGTCACCGACAGCGTCGGCCGCCAGGTGCGGTTGATCAGCGCCTGGGTCGGGTCGGTGGTGGTCGGCAGCGCCGGCGCGCCGTCGGCGCCGCAGGCCCAGGGAAAGCGCTTGTAGACCTCGTCCTTCAGGATCGCCGCGGTGGCGCGCGCCTGCGCCAGGCGCGACGCCGGCACTTCGCAGTGGAAGCTCTCGGGCAGCAGCTCGCCGGTCTTGCTGTCCTCCAGGCGATCGAGCACCTGGCGCAGGATGCGGAACGACGACGGCACCAGGCCGCTGGCGTCGCCGGAGTGGATGCCTTCGGTCAGCACTTCCACCTTCAGCACGCCGCTGACCATGCCGCGCAGGCTGGTGGTGAGCCAGAGTTGGTCGTAGTTGCCGGCGCCGGAATCCAGGCACACGACGAGGCTGACGTTGCCCAGCCGCGGCTTCAGCACCTCCAGGTAGGCCGGCAGGTCGAACGAGCCGCTTTCCTCGCAGCTCTCGATCAGGCCGACCACGCGCGGCCGCGGCACGCCCTGCGCGTCGAGCGCCATGATCGCGGCCAGCGAGGCGTAGACCGCATAGCCGTCGTCGGCGCCGCCGCGGCCGTAGAGCTTGCCGTCCTCGTACTTCGGCGTCCACGGCCCGAGGTCGTTGCGCCAGCCGTTGAACTCGGGCTGCTTGTCGAGGTGGCCGTACATCACCACCGTGTCGCTCGACCCCGCCTTGGTGGCCGGCACCTCGAACACGATCACCGGCGTGCGGCCCTCGATGCGCACCACCTCGAGCTTCAGGCCGGCCACCTTCTTGCCCTCGACCCAGCCGGCGGCGTCGCGCACGACGCGGTCGACGTAGCCGTTCTTGGCCCAGTCGGCATCGAACATCGGGCTCTTGGCCGGGATCTCGATGTAGCGCTCGAGCGCGGGCACGATCTCGTCGTCCCAGAGGCGGTCGGTGAAATGGGCGAGGGTGGCGGTGTCGAGCATGGGGGCTGGGGGCTGGGTCGGGACTCGCCGCTGGCGTCCCTGTACGCAGGCGCGCTGCGGGCATACCATCGGCTGCATCGATTGTCTCGCGTAAAGCCGCCATGAAGCGATCGGCCCTCTTCACGGGTCTTCTG
The DNA here is from genome assembly GCA_963840805.1 of uncultured beta proteobacterium. Classification (GTDB taxonomy): domain Bacteria; phylum Pseudomonadota; class Gammaproteobacteria; order Burkholderiales; family Burkholderiaceae_C; genus CADEEN01. The sequence goes on from CAWJAJ010000017.1 coordinate 1,044,766, forward strand.
TGTGTTGGCCTGCTGGCCGGTTGCGCCGCGGTGCCGGCGCCGGAAGTGCTGCGGCCTCCGCTGCACCTGTTCGAGGACAGCGCTTTCGCGCCGCCGTCGCAACGCGTCGACGCGGCCGAGGTGTTCGCCTTCAGCCCGGCGATGAAGCGCTATCTCGAGGTCGAGATCGCGCCGCAGCTGCGCAGCCAGGGGCGCCAGCGCGGGCTGGTCGATGCGCTGCGCAACAAGGCCCAGTTGCGCATCGACTACGACACCGAGTCGACGCGCACGGCGGCCCAGGCGTTCGACGCGCGCGCCGGCAATTGCCTGTCGCTGGTGGTGATGACGGCGGCGCTGGCCAAGCACCTCGAGCTGCCCGTGCGCTACCAGGCGCTGCTCGGGCAGGAATCCTGGAGTCGCAGTGGCGACCTGTCGCTGGTCAACGGCCACGTCAACATCGTGATCGATCGGCGCCTGATCGATCACGTCGCCAGCACCGACCCCGACAGCCAGGTGCGCATCGACTTCGGCGCGCTGCCGGCGGGCCGCGGTGCCCTGCTGCGCCAGGTCAGCGAATCGACCATCGTGGCGATGTTCATGAACAACCGCGCCGCCGAGGCGATGGTGCGTGGCGAACTCGACAACGCCTACGCCTACGCCCGTGAAGCGATCTTGCAGGAGCCCGCCTACCCGAGCGCGTACAACACGCTCGGCGTGGTCTACCAGCGGCGCGGCCTGGCCGGCCCTGCCGAGCGCGCGTACCGCCACGCGCTCGAGCGCAACGCCGAGCACGCGCCGAGCTTGAAGAACCTGGCGCAGTTGCTCGACGGCCAGGGGCGCGGCGCCGAGGCCGCACCGTTGCGCGAGCGGCTGGCCCGGCTGGAAGCCGAGCCGCCGTTCCATCACTTCGACCTCGGCCGCGCCGCCGCACAGGCCGGCGACTACCGCAGCGCACGTGAGCACATCCTGCGCGAGATGCGGCGCGACCCGGATTACCACGAGTTCCACTTCTGGCTCGCGGTGGCCTTGTTCGGGCTGGGTGAGGTCGAAGAGGCCCGCGCGCACCTGACCACGGCCATGAAGAACAGCACGACGCGCCGCGAGCAGGCGCTGTATGCGTCCAAACTGCAGCGCCTGACCGCAGCGGCCAGCCACTGAACGCCGACTGCGGCCACCGCCGCAGTCGCCGGTTCAGCCGTAGCAGAACACGTCGAGCTTGTTGCCGTCGAGGTCGCGGAAATAGGCGGCGTAGAAGCCGTCGCCACCGACGTCGCGCAGGCCCGGCGCGCCTTCGTCCTTGCCGCCGAGTTCGAGCGCCTTGCTGTGGACGCGGTCGACCTCTTCGCGCGATGCCACGGCAAGGCCGACCATCACGCCATTGCCCACCGTGGCCGGCTGGCCGTCGTAGGGCTTGAAGATGCAGAGCATCGGCTTGTCCATTGCCGCGGCCCAGCCGTGGCCGCGGTCGCCGAACGCCATCAGGCGGCCGATCTTGAGCTCGGCCAGCAGCGTGTCGTAGAACGCCGTGGCGCGAGGCAGGTCGTTGGTGCCCAGGGTGACGTAGCCGATCATTGCCATCTCCTTCAGGTCAGGTTGTGGGCCAGCGCCGGGCCGCTCGCTAGCGGCCCACGCTCCCCTTGGGGGGCGACGCCATAGGCGTCTTGGGGCTGTCATGCCCTTCGAATTTGAACACCGCCACGCTGGCGCGCAAGTTGGGCCAGCGCCGCACCGGCCGGCCGTCCTGCAGGCCGAAGCTGTCGAGGATCGCCAGGCCGTTCTTGCGCGCCAGCACCTCGAAATCGGCATAGGTGCCGACGCGGATGTTGGGCGTGTCGTACCACTGGTACGGCAGCGTCTTGGTCACCGGCATGCGCCCGCTGGCCACGCGCAGGCGGTTCGGCCAGTGCGCGAAATTCGGGAAGCTGACGATGCCGATGCGGCCGACGCGCGCGGTTTCGCGCAGCATCTTCTCGGTATTGCGCAGGTGCTGCAGCGTGTCGAGCTGCAGCACGACGTCGAAGCTGCGGTCCTCGAACAGCGCGAGGCCGTCTTCGAGGTTGAACTGGATCACGTCGATGCCGCGCGCGAGGCTGGCGTGCACGTTGGCGTCGGCCAGCTCGATGCCGTAGCCGCTGCAGCCGCGATGTTCGATCAGGTGCGCCAGCAGCTCACCGCTGCCGCAGCCGAGGTCGAGCACCCGGCTGCCGCGCGGCACCAGCTCGGCGATCAGCTCGAGGTCCTTCCGTTCACTCATGCGAACTCACGAGCGATGCGCTCGAAGTAGGTGCGCATCACGGCGAAGTAGCGCGGATCGTCGAGCAGGAACGCGTCGTGGCCGTGCTGGCGCTTCGATTTCGGCATAGCTGACGCGGTGCCGGCCGTCGACCAGCGCCTTGACGATCTCGCGCGAGCGCGCCGGCGAGAAGCGCCAGTCGGTGGTGAAGCTGACGAGCAGGAACTTGGCACGCACCGCGGCAAACGTGCGGGCCAGGTCGCCGCCGTGCGCCGACGCCGGGTCGAAGTAATCCAGCGCGCGCGTGATCAGCAGGTAGGTGTTGGCGTCGAAGTAGTCGCTGAACTTGTCGCCCTGGTGGCGCAGGTAGCTTTCGATCTCGAACTCGACGTCGAAGTCGAACGAGATCGCGCCGTCGCGCAGCTTGCGGCCGAACTTGCTGCCCATCACGTCGTCGGACAAGTACGTGACATGGCCGATCATGCGGGCGATGCGCAGGCCGCGCCGCGGCACCACGCCATGCTCGTAGTAGTGGCCGCCGTGGAACTCGGGGTCGGTGATGATGGCGCGGCGCGCGATCTCGTTGAAGGCGATGTTCTCGGCCGAGAGGTTGGGTGCGGTGGCCACGCCGATGCAGTGGCGGATGCGATCGGGGTAGCGCAGCGTCCAGGCCAGCGCCTGCATGCCGCCCAGGCTGCCGCCGAGCACGGCAGCGAGCTGGCCGATGCCCAAGCGGTCGATCAGGCGCGCCTGCGCATCGACCCAGTCCTCGACGGTGACCACCGGAAAGCCGGCGCCATAGGCCTTGCCGGTGGCGGGGTTGGTGTGCATCGGCCCGGTCGAGCCGAAGCACGAGCCCGGGTTGTTGACGCCGATGACGAAGAAGCGATCCGTGTCCAGCGGCTTGCCCGGCCCGACCAGGTTGTCCCACCAGCCGAGGTCGCCCTTGGCGTCGACGCCGGCCACGTGGTGCGACGCGTTCAGCGCATGGCACACCAGCACCGCGTTGCTCTTGTCGGCATTCAGCGTGCCGTAGGTCTCGTAGACCAGCGTGTAGTCAGCCAGCGCCGCGCCGCTGGTGAGCGGCAGCGGCTGGCCAAAACGCATCTGCTGTGGAGTGACGTTGCCGACGGAAGCCATCATGAAGAAACCGGTGCCGCAGTGAGCGGACACCGGTTCGATGTCCTTCTTTAGCGGCATTTGTTAGAGCGCCCGCAATCGGGATCAAATCGGCGCTGTGCGGCGCAGTATAGCGGCGGCTTCAGCCCGGCAAAGGGGCTGCTTTTCCGCGCTTGACCACGGGCCGGTGCTCCGTACCATCCGAGCGCCCGGCACCTCGATCGTCCAGACCCCCGCCGCGGCGGGAGTTCCCATGCACGACTGGCTGAGCCGCCTCGACCGCCATTTCCCGGTGCGCTATGCCGCGTGGCTGCTGTGCACGGTCGGCTTCATGCTCAGCGCGTTCGCCTGGGTCGGCTTCGGTGTCGGCGGCTGGCTGGCACTGACCTGCCTGTTCCTGGTCGGGCTGGGTGTTCGCGATACGCGCCAGAACCGGCACGCGATCCTGCGCAACTACCCGGTGATCGGCCACCTGCGCTTCCTGCTCGAGTTCGTGCGGCCGGAGATCCGCCAGTACTTCATCGAGAGCGATCGCGAGGCTGCGCCGTTCTCGCGCCAGCAGCGCTCGCTGGTCTATCAGCGCGCGAAGGGCGCACAGGACAAGCGGCCATTCGGCACCCAACTCGACGTCCACGCGCACGGCTACGAGTGGATCAACCACTCGCTGGCGCCGACCGAGCTGCCGAGCCATGACTTTCGCATCACCATCGGCGAAGGCCGGGCGCAGCCGTACAGCGCCAGCGTGTTCAACATCTCGGCGATGAGCTTCGGTGCGTTGTCGGCGAATGCCATCCTCGCGCTCAACCACGGTGCCAAGCGGGGCGGTTTCGCGCACGACACCGGCGAGGGCTCGATCAGCCAGCACCATCGCGCGCATGGCGGCGATCTGATCTGGGAGATCGGCTCGGGCTACTTCGGCTGCCGCAACGACGACGGCACGTTCAGCGCCGAGCGCTTTGCCGCTGCCGCCGCCGATCCGCAAGTCAAGATGATCGAGTTGAAGCTGAGCCAGGGCGCCAAGCCCGGCCACGGCGGCGTGCTGCCCGGCGCGAAGGTCACGCCCGAGATCGCCGCCGCACGCGGCGTGCCGGTCGGCGTCGACTGCATCAGCCCGGCACGCCACAGCGCCTTCACCACGCCGATCGAGATGCTGCAGTTCATCGATCGCCTGCGCAGCTTGTCGGGCGGCAAGCCGACCGGCTTCAAGCTGTGCATCGGCCACCCCTGGGAGTGGTTCGCGCTGGCCAAGGCGATGCAGCAGACCGGCCTGATGCCCGACTTCATCGTCGTCGACGGCGCCGAGGGGGGCACCGGCGCCGCGCCGCTGGAGTTCACCGACCATGTCGGCGCACCGCTGCAGGAGGGCCTGCTGCTGGTGCACAACACGCTGGTGGGCCTCGGCCTGCGGCAGCGGGTGAAGCTCGGCTGCGCAGGCAAGGTCATCAGCGCGTTCGACATCGCGCGCATGATGGCGCTCGGCGCCGACTGGTGCAATTCGGCGCGCGGCTTCATGTTCGCGCTCGGCTGCCTGCAGGCACAGACCTGCCACACCGGGCACTGCCCGACGGGCGTGACGACGCAGGACCCGCATCGCGCCCGCGCGCTGGTCGTGCCCGACAAGGCCGAGCGCGTCTTTCGCTTTCACCAGAACACATTGGCGGCGCTGAAGGAGCTGGTGCAGGCCGCGGGCCTGACGCACCCCCGCGAGATCTCGGCCAACCACATCGTGCGCCGCACCGCCGAGCAGGAGGTGCGTCTGCTGGCGAATCTGTTGCCGTTCCTGAAGCCGGGCTCGCTGTTGGCCGCGCAACGCGGCGAGGCCGACTGGCCGCACAACGTCTATCGCTTCTATTGGGACCTGGCGCGCAGCGAGAGCTTCGCGGCCGGTCGCAGCGGGCCGGGCTGAGCCGCCCTCGACATCGGGGGGCGACCCGCGGGCACGGGGATGGCACCGGCGACTGGGCTGCCGAGAATGGCCGCATGCCCATCCACCCACTCGCTCAGCCATGACCACCGTTTTCATCGCCCGCCGCGACGCCTTGCGCGTGCGCCAGGCCCAAGCCCATATCGAGGCCTCGCGCGACCTGAAGGTGCTGGGCGTGGCCGCATCGCTGTACCGCGCCCGGGCTGCCTTGCCCGGCGTCGACCCCGACACGCTGCTGCTCGATCTGCGCCTGGACGATGGTGCCGCATTGAGCTTGGTGCGCGGCCTGCGCGAGGGCCATGGCGAGCGCCCGAAGGTGATGCTGGTGGCCCCCGACGCGGCCGATCCGCTGCTGTTCTCGACACTGGTCGCCGGCGCCGATGCCTACCTGCTCGAATCGGACTTGCCCGTCGCGGCCTCGATGCTGCGCCGACTGTCCGCCGGTGAAGCGGCGATGGCCGCGCCGATCGCCACGCAGGTGCTGCGCTTCTTCAACGAGCCGGTCGAAGCGCCGCGCAGCAGCCCGGCGATCGACGACCGCCGCCTCGACTGGCAGGCCCATGGCACCAACCCGCTGCGCCTGTCGCCCGGCGAATGCCGCCTGCTGCGGCTGCTGGCCCAGGGCGCGCGCGGTGGCGAGGTCGCGACGCGGCTGGGGCTCAGCATCGAGGCCATCGGCCGGCGCATCGCCAATGTCTACCGCAAGCTCGGCTGGGACGTGCGCAGCGGCGCGTTGTCACTGCTCGCGGCCTGAGGCCGCGCCTTCGGGGTGGCAACCCTGGGCCGATGGCCCGGCGCCGTCAACCCGCCGGCGGCAGCGTATCGATGAAGCTTTGGCGCTGCGCCAGCTTCTTCGCCAGCCGGCCGAGGTTCGGATGCGGCGTGCGCCAGTCGATCTGCGGAAAGCGGAAGTCGAGGTAGCCGAGCGCGCAGCCGACGGCGATGTCGGCCAGCGAAAAGTGGATGCCGGCCGCAAACGGCTTGTCGCCCAGGCCCTGCGACATCGCGATGATCGCGGCGTCGACCCGCGACATCTGGCGTTCGACCCAGGCCGCGCTGCGCTGGCCGCTGCTGCGGCCGCTCCAGGTCTGCTCCAGGCGGGCCAGGATGCAGGCGTCGAGCACGCCGTCGGCCAGCGCCTCCCAGGTGCGCACCTCGGCGCGCTCGCGGCCGCTGGCCGGGATCAGGCGGCCGACGGGCGACAGCGTGTCGAGGTACTCGACGATGACGCGCGAGTCGAACACCGCCTCGCCGCCTTCCATCACCAGGGTCGGTACCTTGCCGAGCGGGTTGGACTTCAGGATCGCATCGCTGGCCCACACGTCTTCCAGCACCAGCTGGTAGTCGAGCTTCTTTTCCGCCATCACGATGCGCACCTTGCGCACATAGGGGCTGGTCAGCGCGCCGAGCAGTTTCATGGTGTCGTTGGCCTGAGGTGCTTTTGCGGGCGATTCTAGGGTCCAGCCCTATTTGGTGCCGAAGATGCGATCGCCCGCATCCCCCAAGCCGGGGAGGATGTAGCCGTGGTCGTTGAGTTCGCGGTCGATCGCGCAGGTGGTGATCGGCACCTCGGGGTGCACGCTGTGGAAGTGCGCCAGCCCCTCCGGCGCGGCGAGCAGGCAGGCGAAGCGGATCGAGCGCGGCCGCACAGCCTTCAGCCGCGTCACGGCCGCCGCGGCCGAGTGGCCGGTGGCGAGCATCGGGTCGAGCACGATGACATCGCGCTCGTCCATGTGCTCCGGGACCTTGAAGTAGTACTCCACCGCCGCCAGCGTCTTCGGGTCGCGGTACAGGCCGATGTGGCCGACGCGCGCGCCGGGCACCACCTCGAGCATGCCGTCCACCAGCCCGAGCCCCGCGCGCAGGATCGGTACCAGCACCGTCTTCTTGCCGTCGATCACCGGGCCCGTGGTCTTTTCCAACGGGGTTTCGATCTCGATGGCCTGCGTCGGCATGTCGCGCGTCAGCTCGTAGGCCATCAGCAGCGCGATCTCGTGCAGCAGGCGGCGAAACCCGCTGGTGCTGCGGTCCTTCTGGCGCATCAGCGTGAGCTTGTGCTGGATCAGCGGGTGGGTCAGGTGGTGGACGACGCCCTGGTTCATGCCGGTCTCCGTGAGCGGGTTTCGCGGCGAGGATACGACGACGCGCACCTACAATCCGCGCCAGATGAACCTGTCCGCGCTCACTGCCTTGTCGCCGCTCGACGGCCGCTATGCCGCCAAGGTCGCGCCGCTGCGCGCACTGCTCAGCGAGTTCGGTCTGATGCACCGCCGCGTGCAGGTCGAAGTGGAGTGGTTCATCGCGCTGTCGGACGCCGGTTTTGCCGAGTTCAAGCCGTTGTCGGAAGCCGCGCGCGGGCTGTTGCGCAGCCTGGTGGTGCGCTTCTCGGAGGCCGACGCGCAGGCCATCAAGGACATCGAGAAGACCACCAACCACGACGTCAAGGCGGTCGAGTACTGGCTCAAGTCGCGCTTCGACGGCCAGCCCGAGTTGCGCGCGGTGGGCGAGTTCGTGCATTTCGCCTGCACCAGCGAGGACATCAACAACACCAGCCACGCGCTGATGCTGAAGGCCGCACGCGAACAAGTGCTGCTGCCGGCGCTCGACGGTCTCACCGCCACGCTGACGGGCATGGCGCACGCCTTCGCCGCCGTGCCGATGCTCGCGCGCACCCACGGCCAGACCGCCAGCCCGACCACCGTCGGCAAGGAGATCGCCAACGTGGCGGCCCGGCTGGCCACCGCGCGGGCGCGCATCGCCGCGGTGCAGCCGCTGGCCAAGATGAACGGCGCGGTCGGCAACTACAACGCGCACCTGGCGGCCTACCCCGACTTCGATTGGGAGGCCTTCTCGCGCCGCGTCGTCGAGGAGCGGCTGGGGCTGGTGCTCAACCCCTACACGATCCAGATCGAACCGCACGACTGGATCGCCGAGCTGTTCGACGCGGTGGCGCGCGCCAACACCATCCTCGTCGACTGGGCGCGCGACGCCTGGGGCTACATCTCGCTGGGCTACTTCAAGCAGAAGACCACGGAGGGTGAGATCGGCAGCTCGACCATGCCGCACAAGGTCAACCCGATCGACTTCGAGAATGCCGAGGGTAACCTCGGCCTGGCCAATGCCGTGTTGACGCACATGTCGCACAAGCTGCCGGTCAGCCGCTGGCAGCGCGACCTGACCGACTCCACCGTGCTGCGCAACATGGGCGTGGCGCTCGGCTACACGCTGCTCGGTTGCGACAGCCTGGCGCGCGGGCTGGCCAAGCTCGAAGTCAATCACGCGGCGTTGGCCGCCGACCTCGACGCGGCCTGGGAAGTGCTGGCCGAACCGATCCAGACCGTGATGCGCCGCTACGGCGCGGCCAACCCCTACGAGCGGCTGAAGGCGTTGACGCGCGGCAAGGCCGATCACGCGCGAGGCCATCGCCGCGTTCATCGACAGCCTCGACGACGTGCCGGCCGCCGAGCGCGAGCGCTTGAAAGCCCTGACGCCGGCCACCTACACCGGCCAGGCGGCAGCGCTGGCCGCGCGCCTCAAGACCGGTTGAGCGCGATGGCCTTCCTCGGCCAATTGCACCAGGTTCAGCAGCGGCGCGATTCGCTGCTGTGCGTCGGCCTCGACCCCGAGCCCGATCGCTTCCCCGCGCCATGGCGTGGCGATGCAGCGCGCATCTTCGACTTCTGCGCGGCCATCGTCGATGCGACCAAGGACCTGGTGTGCGCCTACAAGCCGCAGATCGCGTATTTCGCCGCGCACCGTGCCGAAGACCAGCTCGAGCGGCTGATGGGCTATATCCGGCGCGTCGCGCCCGACGTGCCGGTGATCCTCGACGCCAAGCGCGGCGACATCGGCAGCACCGCCGCGCAGTACGCGCGCGAGGCCTTCGTTCGCTACCAGGCCGATGCGGTGACGCTGTCGCCGTTCATGGGCTTCGATTCGATCGAGCCGTACCTGGCCTACGAAGGCCGCGGCCTGATCCTGCTGTGCCGCACGTCCAACGCCGGCGGCGCCGACCTGCAGGCGCAGCTGCTGGCCTCGGGCGACCGCCTCTACGAACACATTGCGCGGCTGGCCGCGGGGCCGTGGAACCGCAGCGGCCGGCTCGGGTTGGTCGTCGGCGCGACGTTTCCGGCCGAACTGGCGCGCGTGCGCGAACTGGCGCCGGCGCTGCCGTTGCTGATCCCGGGCGTCGGTGCGCAAGGCGGGGATGTGCACGCCACGGTGCAGGCTGGCTGGCGCCGCGATGGCCCGATCGTTGTCAGCTCGTCGCGCGCGGTGCTGTACGCGGGGGGCGATGACACTTTTGCGACGGCCGCGCGCGCCGCGGCGCGCGACACGCGCGACGCGCTGGCTGCCGCGCGATCGGCCTGCGCAACGTGACACCGATGGCACGTTCGGCCATCCAGCGTGCGGGCAGCCACGCCGATGACTTCCGCGCCGACCTGTCGCGCCAGTTCATCGTGGTGGTGACGGTGATGGCCGCGCTCGGTGCCCTGCTGCCCGGCGCGGCGTCGCTGCTGCAACAGCCGGCCGTGTCGGCGTGGCAGGGTGGCCTGGTCAGCGCCTGCAGCGCGGCCCTGGCGCTGCTCGGCATGCTGGTCCAACGCCAGGTGTTCGGGTTGGCGCGGCGGCCGGCGGTGCTGCTGATGGCGGCGGGCGCCGTGGTCACGGTGGCGGTGAGTGCGGTCGGGCTGAACCTCGGCGTGCATTCGAACAGCCTGAGCTTGCTCTCGCTGCTCGTCTGCATCGTGGCGGTGCTGGTCAGCGCGCGCGGTGCGCTGTGGCTGGCGGGCGGCTGTGCCGCGCTGGTCGCGGGCATGGCGCTGGCCGAGCGCGCCGGCTGGCTCGCGACACTCCCCGACCCCGGCGGCTCGACGCTGCCGTTGCGCGTGGCGACCCAGTGGCTGCTGCTGGCCGCAGGTGCCGCGGTCGGCTTGATCCTGTCGCGCGCCATCGACCGCGCGATGGCGCAGATGCGTTCGCGCGAACAGCGATTTGCCGGCCTGCTGGCGGTCGCCGCCGATTGGTATTGGGAGATGGACGAGCAGTTCCGTTTCACCCACCTCTCCGAACACGTCAGTGGCGGCTCGGGCATCGATGCCGCGCGGCGGCTGGGCCTGGCGCCGTGGGAAATCGAAGACTTCGGCCTCGACGCGCCGGAGATGGACGCGCACCGCGCCGATCTCGAGTCGCACCAGCCGTTTGCCGATCTGCTGCTGCACCGTCGCGGCCGCAGCGGCATGGCGCACTGGTACAAGGTCAGCGGCCGGCCGCGCTTTGACCCGCGCGGGGTGTTCCTCGGCTATTGGGGCGTCGGCCGCGACGTTTCGGCCGAGAAGCAGTCCGAGATCGCCCGCGCTGCGACCGAGGCCCGCTACCGCGAACTGTTCGCGCGTTCGCCGTCGCCGCTGGTGCTGCACCGGGATACCCGTGTGCTCGATGCCAACACCGCGGCGCTGAGCCTGTTCGGCGTGGCCGAGACGTCGGTGCTGGTCGGCCGCGACCTGCTCGACTTCTACGACGACGGCGAAGGCTCGCGCGCACGTGCCGCCGAGCGCGCGCAGGCACTGCGCGAGTTGCCTTCGGGCCAGTCGATGCCGGCGCAGCAGTTCGTGCTGCGCGCGGCCAACGGCCGGCGCATCGTGGCCCAGGTCACCAGCGTCACGGTCGACACCGGCAGCGGCCCGGCCATCCTGTCGCTCTACCGCGACGATACCGAACGGCTGCAGGCCGAAGCCTCGCGGGCGCGCTCCGAGGCCTTGATGACGCACCTGGTGGCCACCAGCCCCGACCTGATCACGCTGACCGACGTGGCGACCGGGCGCTATGTGATGGTCAACGACGCCTTCGTGCGCGTCACGGGGTGGCGCCGCGACGAGGCGGTCGGCCAGACCGCGCTCGAACTCGGCGTCTGGCCGGATGCCGATGCACAAGACCGCTTCGTGCGCGAAGTCGGTGACCGCGGCGGCGTGCGCGACCGCGCGGTCGAATTCACCGATCGGCAGGGCCGCCTCTTCTCGCTGCTCGTGTCGGCGGCGCGCTTCACGCTCGAGGGCCGCGACTACCTGGTGCTCAATGGCCGCGACGTCACGGTGATCGAGCGCGAGCGCCTCGAACGCGAGGCCATCCTGCAGAACGCCTCGATCGGCATCGCGATGACGCGCGACCGTGTGTTCCAGCTCGCGAACCCGAAGTTCGCGCAGATGTTCGGCTGGGAAGGCGATGCGCTGGTCGGGCAGCCTGGCGCCGTGGTGTGGCCCAGCGGAGAGGCCTATGCCGCGATGGGCCGCGAGATCGGCCCGGCGCTGGCCCGCGGCGAGCCCATCGATGTCGAGCGGACGATGGTTCGGCGCGACGGCAGCAGCTTCGTCTGCCGCTTGCTGGCGCGCGCGGTCGATCCGACGCACCCCAGCCGGGGCAGCACGATCTGGATCGCCGACGACGTGACCGAGCAGCGTGCGGTCGAGCAGGCACTGGCCCAGGCGCGCGACGATGCCGAGGCCGCCAACCGCGCCAAGAGCGCGTTCCTGGCCAACACCAGCCACGAGATCCGCACGCCGCTGAACGGCCTGGTCGGCCTCGCCCGCCTGGCCCGCCAGCCGGGCCTGGACGAGGCGCGCCGCGAACGCTATCTGCAGCAGATCGACGACAGCGCCCAGGCCTTGTCGGGCGTGATCAGCGACATCCTCGACCTGTCCAAGATCGAGGCCGGCAAGCTGCGGCTGGAGGCGACCGACTTCGACTTGCACGCGCTGCTCGAATCGATCGAGCACGGTTACGCGGCATTGGCCGAGGCGCGTTCGCTGGTGTTGTCGATGCGCGTCGACGCGGCGGTGCCCAGGCGCGTGCGTGGCGACCCGGTGCGTTTGCGCCAGGTGCTGTCCAACTACCTCAGCAATGCGCTCAAGTTCACCGAGCACGGCGGCGTGCGTATCGAGGTGCGGCCGGTCGACGCAGCGCGCCTGCATTTCGAGGTGCAGGACAGCGGCCCGGGCATCGACCCGGCGGTGCAGGCGCGGCTGTTCACGCCGTTCACGCAGGCCGATGAGTCGACCACGCGGCGCTTCGGCGGCACCGGGTTGGGCCTCTCGATCTGCCGCGAACTGGCGCGACTGATGGGGGGCGAGGTCGGCGTCGTCAGCGAGCCTGGCCGCGGCAGCCGCTTCTGGGCCGATCTGCCGCTGCCGCCCAGCGCCGAATCCGGCCCCGCATCCGCGTTCGGCGCCACGCTGCCCGAGCGGCCCAGCGCGTTGGCGGGCCTGCGCGTGCTGATGGTCGAAGACAACCCGGTCAACATGCTGATCGCGGTGGCGTTGCTCGAGCAATGGGGCGTCGAGGTGGCGCAGGCCAGCAATGGCGCCCAGGCGGTCGCGGCAGTCGATGCCCAGGCCGATGCCGGCACGCCGTACGACCTGGTGCTGATGGATGTGCAGATGCCGGTGCTGGGGGGCTACGACGCCACCCGCACGCTGCGCCGACGCCACGCCGCCGAAGCGCTGCCGGTGGTCGCACTGACCGCGGCGGCGTTGACCTCCGAGCGCGAAGAAGCGCTGGCGAGCGGCATGAACGACTTCCTGACCAAGCCGATCGACGCCCAGCGCCTGTACGACACGCTGCTGCAATGGAGCCGCGCGCGCAGCGTCGGTTGAGCGGCCCTCATGCGGATTTGCGTTCTATCGTCTGAATAAACGGCGTGCTCCTTGCGGTGGCTGCGATGCCGACAGCTCGTTTTGACCGGAGCATTTCGGCGGGTTGCTTCGGTGTCGACTGCGTTCACCGCGCACGGCCGGGGATGGGGCCTGCCGGTCTGCGCGCCGCCCGATATCGGTGCTCGACCGGCAGGCCCCACCCCCGGCCGCAACCGCAGCGCGGCGTTCGAAAGCCCGCATGCCCACACGTCGGCACGGCGGTGGCCGGGCAGGCTTGGCGAGCACCGATATCGGGCGGCGCGCAGCCAAGCCTGCCCGGTCGCCGCCGCGCGCCAGCCCTCGCATTCAAAGAATCACGCGGCCGTCAGCGGGCAACCCAGCACCGACACGCGCTCAGCCATCACACCCAGCGCACGCCAGACCTTGTCGATCGAACGCAACTCCGTATCAGCTGCTGCCACGGTGCAGCAGGGTCCACGGCAGCCGCTCGTCGGGTGCGCTGCGGCCGCTCTGCAGCGCCCGCAGCAGCGCCCGCGCAGCGGCCTGGCCGATCTCGAAGCGGGGCGTGTGTACGGTGGAAAGCGGCGGTTCGAGCTGGCGGCCGAGGCTGAAGTCGCCGAAGCCGAGCAACGCCAGGCCCTGCGGCACCGCCAGGCCTCGCGCGCGCGCTTCGAGCAATGCACCGCAAGCCAGGTGGTCGTTGGCGAACGCGGCAGCGCGCACCGTCGGTCGGCCGTCGCCGGACAACAGTGCGGCGAGCGCGCGGCGGCCGGCCTCGATGGCCTCGTCAGCGGGCGCGGTCAGGCGCCGTGCCGGCACGCGACGTCGCCGCGCGGCCGCCAGGAACCCGTCGCCGCGCTCGTGGGCACGGAAGTCCTCGGCCACGCCACTGTCGACATAGGCCAGCGAGCGGAAACCGCGTTCGATCAAGTGCTCTGCCATCGCGCGGCCGACCTGTTCGTGGTCGAAGCCGATCTGCGTGAAGCTCTCGGCACCGGGCTCGGGGTGGTGGTCCCAGATCTCGATCACCGGCGTGCCGCGCGCCTGCGCCTGGCGCAGCAGCGCCAGCGCGCCGGGTGTGTGGCGGCGGCCGGTGACCACCAGCGCGCTCGGAAACCAGCCGAGCAGCGCGCGCAGCTGTTCTTCCTCGCGCTCGACCGAGTAGCCGGTCGCGGCCAGCAGCAGCTCGCAACCCGAGCCCTGCAGCGCATCGGCCAGCCCCTGCACCGTCTCGGCGAAGATCGAGTTGGCGATGCTCGGAATCAGCGCCGCGACCATGCGCGCGCTGCCGGGCGTCGCGCTCGCCGCACTGGCCAGCACGCCAGCCTGCTTGTTGGGCAGGTAGCCGGTCTGGCGCAGCGCCGCGGCGACGGCCTGCGCGGTCTCCGGCGCCACCCGGTGCGGCTCGCGCAGGTAGCGCGAGACGGTGATCGCGGTCACGCCGGCGGCAGCCGCCACGTCGGCCAGCGTCGTGCGGCCGTGGCCGCGCCGCGGCTGGCGTGCCGGCAGGCCGGCGGAGGGGGCGTCGGACGAGCGCATTCGGGTTTGCGTGGATGGTGGACGCACGAGGCTTGCCGTAATGTTAGCGGTAACACCTGGTGCCGCCATTCACGCAATCCCGCAGTACCCGCCGCAACGATGACCAAGACGCTCGCCGATCTGCGCAGCCGCCGCTGGTTCGCCGCCCGCGACATGCGCGCCTTCGCGCACCGCCAGCGCGCGCAGCAGATGGGCCTGCGCCGCGAAGACGTGCTCGACAAGCCATGCATCGCGATCGTCAACACCTGGAGCGACCTGTCGCCGTGCCATGCCCATCTGCGCGAGCGTGCCGAGGCCGTCAAGCGCGGCATCCTGATGGCCGGTGGGATGCCGTTCGAACTGCCGGCGATGAGCCTGGGCGAGGTGATGGTCAAGCCGACCACGATGCTCTACCGCAACTTCCTGGCGATGGAAGTCGAGGAATTGCTGCGCTCGCTGCCGATCGACGGCGTGGTGCTGCTGGCCGGGTGCGATAAGACGACGCCGGGCACCGTGATGGGCGCGATCAGCATGGGTCTGCCGGCGATCTTCTGCCCCGCCGGGCCGATGCTGAACGACCGCTACCTCAAGCCCGGCGAGCCCGAGCGCCAGGTCGGCGCGGGCACGCACACGCGGCTGTTCTGGGACGAGTACCAGGCCGGCAAGGTCAGCGAAGCCGAGTGGATCGAACTCGAGGCGCACATGACGCGCAGCCCCGGCACCTGCAACACGATGGGCACCGCGAGCACGATGACCTCGATCGTCGAAGCCCTCGGCCTGGCACTGCCGGGCTCGACAGCGATACCCGCGATGGACGCCGGCCACACGCGCATGGCCACGAGCTGCGGCGAACGCATCGTGCAGATGGTGTGGGAAGACCTCACGCCGCCCGCGATCCTGACGCGCGGCGCGTTCCTCAACGCCGCCGCGGTGCAGATGGCGCTCGGTGGCTCGACCAACGCCGCAGTGCACCTCATCGCGATGGCGCGCCGCGCCGGTGTCGCATTCGCGCTCGACGACCTCGATGCCGTCGGCCGGCAGGTGCCGGTGCTGGCCAACCTGTTCCCGAGCGGCGATCGGCTGATGGAGGACTTTCATTACGCAGGGGGCCTGCCGGCGCTGATGACGCGCATCACCGGGCACCTGTCGCTGGTCGAGCGCAACGTCAACGGCCGCAGCCTGGCCGAGAACCTGCAAGGCGTGTGCGTGCTCGACGACGAGGTCATCCGCCCGCTCGAACGGCCGGTCAGCGCCAACGGGGCGCTGGCGGTGCTGCGCGGCAACCTCGCGCCCGAAGGCGCGGTGATGAAGGCCAGCGCCGCCAGCGCCCGGTTCTTCAGGCACCGCGGGCCGGCGTTGGTGTTCGACGGCCCGGCCGCAATGAACCAGGCCTGCGCCGACCCGAACCTCGACTGCGACGAGAACACCATCCTGGTGCTGCGCAATGCCGGTCCGGTCGGCGCTCCGGGCATGCCCGAATGGGGCGGCCTGCCGATCCCGAAGAAACTGCTGGCGCGCGGCGTGCGCGACATGGTGCGCATCTCCGACGCGCGCATGAGCGGCACCCATTACGGCACCTGCATCCTCCACGTCAGCCCCGAGAGCGCGGTCGGCGGGCCGCTGGCGTTGGTGCACAGCGGCGACGAAATCGAAATCGACATCGAAGCGCGCCGACTGCACCTGCAGGTGGCCGACGACGAACTCGCGCGCCGCCGCGCGGCCTGGCGCCCGCCGCCGGCGCCGTACGCGCGCGGCTTCGCCCGCCTGTACCGCGAGCACGTGACGCAGGCGCACGAGGGCTGCGACTTCGACTTCCTGCAGGGCGCCGCCGCGACGCCCGAGCCGGTGATCTATTGATGGATGGAAAGGGCCTCGCATGAATCCGTTTCGCCAGATGCTCAGCTCCTCCGGTGCCCACACGACGTTGGGCACCTGGGTCATGTCCGCGAGCCCGATCGTCGTCGAGGCGATCGGCCACGCCGGCTTCGATTGGGGCGTGCTCGACATGGAGCACACGCCGCTGGACCTGATGACGCTGGTGCACATGCTGCAGGCGGTGGGCAACACCAAGATGGTGCCGGTGGTGCGCGTGCCCTGGAACGACACCGTGACCGTCAAGCGGGTGCTCGACGCCGGTGCCTACACGCTGCTGTTCCCGTTCGTGCAGAACGCCGACGAGGCGCGACGAGCCGTCGCGGCGACCCGCTATCCCCCCGAAGGCCAGCGCGGCATGGCCGGCATGAGCCGCGGCTCGAAATTCGGCACCGTGCCCGATTACTTCAAGACCGCCAACAAGAACATGGGCGTGATCGTGCAGCTGGAAACTCCCGAAGCGGTGGCCAACCTCGAAGCCATCGCCGCGGTGCCGGGCGTCGATGCGATCTTCCTCGGCCCGGCCGATCTGTCCGGCGCGATGGGCCATGTCGGCCAATTGACCCACCCGGCCGTGATGACGCTGATGGCCGACGCCGCGCAACGCTGCAAGTCGATCGGCATGCCGATCGGCACCGTCGGCGGCACGCCCGAAGTGGTGGTGCAGTACCGCGCCGCGGGCTACACCTTCGTCGCCATCGCGTCGGACCTCGGCCTGCTGATGCGTGGCGCGCAGGCCGCGGTCAGGGCGCTGACCACGGTGGACGGTGCGACGCACGTGCACACGCTCGCCGGCGGCACGCAAACGCAGCCGGGGGGGTACTGATGGCCGCGGTCGACCTGAAGGGTGTCGTCAAGAGCTACGACGGCAAGCTGACCGTCATCCACGGCATCGATCTGCAGGTCAGGCACGGCGAGTTCGTGGTTTTCGTCGGGCCCTCGGGCTGCGGCAAGAGCACGCTGCTGCGAATGATCGCGGGCCTCGAGACCATCAGCGGTGGCGAGATCTGCATCGACGGCAACGTCGTCAACGACCTGCCGCCGCGCGCCCGCGACATCGCGATGGTGTTCCAGGACTACGCGCTGTATCCGCACAAGAACCTGTACGACAACATGGCGTTCGGCCTGCGCCTGCGCGGCACCGACGAGGCCGAAATCAAGCGCCGCGTGATGGACGCCGCCCGGCTGCTGAAGATCGACCACATGCTCGAGCGCAAGCCCGCGGCGCTGTCGGGCGGCCAGCGCCAGCGCGTCGCGATCGGCCGCGCGATCGTGCGCCAGCCCAAGGTGTTCCTGTTCGACGAGCCGCTGTCCAATCTCGACGCGCAACTGCGCCACGAGATGAGGAGCGAGATCAAGCGCCTGCACCAGCGGCTGGGGGCGACGATCATCTACGTCACCCACGACCAGGTCGAGGCGATGACGATGGCCGACCGCATCGCGGTGCTGTCGGCCGGGCACAAGATGCAGTACGACACGCCGGACAACATCTACAACCGCCCGGCGGCGCTGTTCGTGGCCGGCTTCACCGGCGCGCCGCCGATGAACCTGGCCGATTGCACGCTGGCGAGCGGCCGCGCCGATCTCGGCGGCGGCACGCGGATCGCGGTGCCGGCGGACCTCGCGGCGCGCGCCGGCGCCGCCGCCACGCTGAAGTTCGGCGTGCGCCCGGAGAACATCACGCTGGCGCGGCAGGACGAAAGCGATCTCGAAGTGCCGGCCGAGGTCTCGCTGCTCGAACCGCTCGGCGCCGAGACGCTGGTGTCGCTGAAGATCGGCGCCACCGAGATGGTGGCGCGCTGCAATGCCGCGTTCCGCGACCCGCCGGGCACGCGGCTGCCGGTACACATGAACCCGCGTCACCTGCACCTGTTCGACGCCGCCAGCGGAGCGGCGCTGTGAAGCCGACCGCTCACCGAAGTCGGGCGCTGCCAGCCCGCTGCGAACGGCCCGCAGGCATATCAACCACGAAGGGGCGCGTGCCCCACCCTCACCAAGGAGACCCTGAACATGATCCGTCGTACCACTCTCACCGCCCTGATGAGCGCCGTGGCCCTGGTGGCCGGCCTGGGCGCCGGCGCCGTGGCTCATGCCCAGCAGACCACGCTGCGCGTGTTCTCGGGCGGCGCCAACCAGCGCCCCGACCTGATGCGGAAACTCTTCGACAAGTACCAGGCCGCCAATCCGAACATCAAGATCGACATCGAAACCGGTGGCGCCACGTCGGAGTTGCAGCGCCAGTACCTGTCCACCGTGCTCAACGCCAAGGACCCGGCGATCGACATCTACCTGATCGACATCGTCAACCCGGCTCAGTACTACGGCGCCGGCTGGCTCGAGCCGCTCGATGCCTACATCGGCAAGGCGGGCGACGTGATGAAGCCGTACCTGCCGGTGTATGCGACCTCGAACGTGGTCGACGGCAAGATCGCCGCGATGCCGGCCTTCGCCGACGCAATGTTCATGTATTACCGCAAGGACCTGCTCGACAAGCACGGCGTCAAGGAGCCGAAGACCTGGGACGAGCTGAGTGCCGCGGCCACCAAGATCCAGAAGGCCGAGGGCAATGCCAACCTGCAGGGCCTGTCGATCCAGGGCGCGCCGATCGAAGGGGCGGTCTGCACGTTCCTGCTGCCCTACTGGGGCCAGGGCAAGGATTTCAACGACGCAAGCGGCAAGATGACGCTCGACAAGGGCGCGGCGACCAAGGGCCTGGCCACCTGGCTGACGATGGTCGACCAGGGTGTGATCAAGAAGAACGTCGCCGAGGTCAAGACTCCCGACACGGTCAATGAGTTCAAGGCCGGCCAGGTGGTGTTTGCGATCAACTGGGGCTTCGCCTGGGACCGCTTCAAGGACGACGCCGATTCGCAGGTCAAGGGCAAGGTCGGCGTGATGCCGCTGCCGGCAATGGCCGGTGGCAAGAGCGCCACCTGCGTCGGCGGCTGGCAATGGGCGGTCAGCGCATTCAGCAAGAACAAGGTGGCCGCCGCCAGCCTGGTCAAGCACCTGTCGAGCCCCGAGTCGAGCAAGTTCCTGGCCGTCGAAGGCTCGCTGCTGGCGACCTACCCCGGCGTCTACACCGATGCCGACGTGGTCAAGGCGGTGCCCTGGTTCAAGGACGCCGGCAACGTGGTGATCGCCGGCAAGAGCCGTCCGATGAGCAAGGACTATGGCCAGGTCAGCGACATCATCCGCACGACGACCAGCGCGGTGCTGGCGCGAACCAAGACGCCGGCCGAAGGTGTGAACGAAATCGAGTCGCGCCTGACGCGTGTGATGCGGTAGACGCCCCAAGCGCTTCGCCAGACGGGAAACACGCCGCGTGCTGCGCCCGCGGCGTGTACAGCAGGGGAGAACCAGATGGCCGGACCGACGACATGGGACCGACTGCGTGACCCGAGCGAGAAGACGCTCGGCGTCATGCTGCTCGCGCCGGCCTTCCTGCTGCTGGCGCTGATCGTCGTCTACCCGATCGGCAAGCTGATCTGGAACAGCTTCTACGACCTGCGCCTGTCGGGCGGCGGCGGCATCAAGTTCGTCGGCTTCGAGAACTACCTGCTGGTGTTCAAGGACCCCGACTTCTGGAACGCGGCCAAGAACACGGTGCTGATCACGCTGATCACCGTGCCCGGCGCGCTGGTGGTGGGCCTGGGCCTGGCGCTGCTGGCCAACCTGCCGTTCAAGCGCAAGTGGCCAGTGCGTCTGGCGCTGTTGCTGCCGTGGGCACTGCCGCTGGCCTTTGCCGGGCTGATCTTCGCGTGGTTCTTCCACACCGAGTACGGCGTCGTCAACGACGTCGTGCGGCGCGTGGCGGCACCTGCCGAGCCGGCGATGTGGCTGCTGCGGCCGAACTGGGCCTTCGCGGCGATCTGCCTGACGATCATCTGGAAGACCAGCTCCTTCATGGCGCTGATCCTGCTGGCCGGCCTGCAGATGATCCCGAAATCGCTCTACGAAGCGGCCGAGGTCGATGGCGCCTCCAAGTGGCAGCAGTTCTGGCAGATCACGATACCGATGCTGATGCCGTCGATCATCGTCGCGCTGATCTTCCGCACCATCACCGCGCTGCAGACCTTCGACATCCCGTACACGATGACCAAGGGCGGCCCGGGCAATGCCACCGAGACGCTGGCGATGCTGATCCACAAGACGACGATCGACTATCTCGACGTCGGCTACGGCTCGACGCTGGCGGTGTGCATGTTCGTGCTCTCGATGTTCGTGACGGCTTTCTACTTGAAGCGGATCGGGAAGAACGCATGAAGTCGCTTTTCGACAGCAAGGGGCTGCGCCTGCTCGCCGCAGGGCTGGTCGTCGTCAACGGCTTCTTCCCGGCAGTCTGGATCCTGCTGACATCGCTGAAGACCGAGGCCGAACTGGTCAGCAAGCCCATCACCTACTGGCCGCACGGGCCGACGCTGGCCAACTACGTGCAGGCGTTCACCGACCAGCCGCTGCTGAAGTACCTCGGCAACAGCCTCGCGGTGGCGCTCTCCGCCACCGTGTTCTCGCTGCTCGTCTCGGCGCTCGCCGCGTATGCGATCGCGCGCCTGAACCTCAAGCGCCGGCAGCTGATCCTGACCTGCATCGTGGCGTCGAGCATGTTCCCGCTGGTCACGCTGCTGGTGCCGATCTTCGAAACCATGCGCACACTTGGCCTGCTGAACAGCTACACCGCGCTGGTGCTGCCCTACATCGTGCTTAACCTGCCGGTGTGCACGCTGGTGCTGGTGAGCTTCTTCCAGAGCATCCCGAAGGATCTGGAAAACGCCGCGATGATCGACGGCTGCACGCGCCTGGGCGCGCTGGTCAGGGTGGTGATCCCGCTGGCGGCGCCAGGTGTCTTCACGGCCGGCATCCTGGCCTTCGTCAATTCGTGGGACGAGTTCCTGCTCGCCCTGTCCTTGAACAGCAATCCCAATTTCCGCACGCTGCCAGTGGGCATCACGCTGTACCAGGGAGAGTTCACTTTTCCGTGGCCGATCATCTCGGCCGCACTCATCGTGGCGATCGTCCCGATCGCGGTGCTGATCGCGATTTTCCAGGAGCGCGTCGTCGGCGGCCTCACGCAGGGCGGCCTCAAAGGATAAGGACATGAAGAAACTTCGCTACGGCATCATCGGCTGCGGCAGCATGGGCCGCGAGCACATCGAGAACCTGCGCGCGATGGGCGGCGCCGCGGTCACCGCGATCGCCGATCCATCGCCCCAGAGCCGCGAGCAGGCGGCCGCCATCGTCGACGGCAAGGTCGAGCTCTTCGCCGACCACCGGGATCTGCTCAAGAGCGGCCTGTGCGACGCCCTCGTCGTCGCGAGCCCGAACTTCACCCACATCGAGGTCATGCGCGATGCGCTGGCGACCGACCTGCACATCCTGTGCGAGAAGCCGCTGGTCACGCGCGTGGCGGACGGCGTCGAGATGATCGAGCGGGCGAAGAACCGTAAGGGCATCGTCTGGGTCGCGCAGGAGTACCGCTACATGCCGCCGGTGGCGGAGATGATCCGCATCGCGCACGAAGGCGGCGTCGGCCAGCTGCATCAGGTCGCCATCCGCGAGCACCGCGAGCCGTTCTATCCGAAAGTCGGCGACTGGAACCGCTTCAACGCCAACACCGGCGGCACCCTGGTCGAGAAGTGCTGTCACTACTTCAACCTGATGGACTTCATCCTGAAGGAGAAGCCCACGCGCGTGTTCGCCTCCGGCGGCCAGCGCGTGAATCACCTCGACGAGTCCTACGGCGGCAAGACGCCGGACATCCTCGACAGCGCCTTCGTCATCGTCGAGTACCCGAGCGGCGCCCGCGCCTCGCTCGACCTGTGCATGTTCGCCGAGAACTCGATCGACAACGAGCATGTCGTGATCGTCGGCGACGCAGGCAAGCTCGAGTCGCTGCTGCCCTCGGGCGTGCTGCGCTTCGGCCGGCGCGAAGACTGGGGCCGGCGCGAGGTCTGGGGCCAACCGTCGGGCACCGCCAAGGGCGTGGCGGTGCGCCAGGTGCGCGACACCAACATCAAGTACCCGGGCCAGCATTTCGGCGCGAGCTACGTCGAGCACCAGAAGTTCGCGCATGCGGTGCGGCACGGGCTGGCCGCCGAGATCGGTCTCGAAGAGGGCCTGCGCGCGGTGGCCACCGGGCTGGCCGCGCACAAGAGCATCGACGAGGGCCGCGTGGTGGCGCTGGCCGAAGTGCTGCCCGCGGGCTGGTGATCCCGCGCAGCGCTTACGATGGGCGCGCGCCGCAGCCGCAGGCGTGCCACCGAACCCGCCACGGAGAACCATGACAGCCAACCCTGCGCCAGCGGCGCTCGAACTCCAGGCCGGCGTGCTGCGCCTGGCCCTGCGCCCCGATCTCGGCGGCGCGATCGCCGGCTTCTGGCACGACACGACGCCGATCCTGCGCAGCTGCGAAGCGGGCGACTTGTTGTCGTCGCGCCCGTCGGGGTGCTTCCCGATGGCGCCGTACTCCAACCGCATCGGCTACCGGCACTTTCGCTGGCACGGCCGCGACCACACCACCGCGCCGAATTTCGACGAGGGCAATCCACACTCGCTGCACGGCACGGTCTGGCAGGCCGCCTGGCGCGTGGCCAGCGCCAGTGCCACGCACGCCGAGCTGGCCGTCACGCACCTCGCCAACGAGCACTGGCCGTTCAATTTCGACGCCACCCAGCGCTTCGAACTGAGCGACAGCACGCTGACGATGCGGCTGGCCCTCACCAACATCGACGCGCGCACGCAGCCGGTGGGCCTGGGATGGCACCCGTACTTCCCCAAGCGCACGCGCAGCCGCCTGCACATCGAGTGCAGCCAGCGCTGGGAATCCGACCCGGGCACGCACCTGCCGACGCGCCGCGTGCAACAGGCCAGCATCGACGGCGAGGTGCGCCACCTCGATTTCGACAACTGCTTCGAAGGCTGGCCCGGCATTGCGCGGCTGCGCGACGAGAAGCTGGCGTTGAAACTGGCGTCGTCGTTGCCGTACCTGGTGGTGTTCACGCCACCGACGCGCGACTACTACTGCGTCGAGCCGGTCAGCCATGTCAGCAATGCGATCCAGATGGCCGACCCGGCCGCGCACGGCCTCGTCGCGCTGGCCGCGGGCGACACGTTCGACGCCTGGATGACGATCGAGGTCGCGAAGTTGTGACCACCCCCGAAGCGGCTTCGCCGCTCCCCCTCGAGGGGGCGCCGCTGGCGGTCCGGCAAAGCCGGCTCCGCGGCGGCCGCGTGGCCAGGCACCGTGCTTCGCGCACCAATGCGGGCCCATGGACGCTGACGTGATCACAGCGCTGCCGGGCGTGGCGCCCAGCCTGCTCGGAGAATCGCCGCTGTGGCACCCGACCGAGCAGGTGCTGTACTGGTGTGACATCCCGGGCCGCAAGCTGAACCGCTTCGACCCCGCCCGTGGCGCTCACCGCGAGTGGGCCTTCGACGCCGACGTGGCCTGCTGCGCACCGCTGCCGGACGGCGGCCTGCTGCTCGCGCTGCGCCGCGGCCTGGTGCGTTTCGATGCGGCGACGGGCACCTCGACGCCGCTGGCCGAAGCGCCCTACGATACCGCGCACGAGCGCTTCAACGACGGCAAGGCCGACCCGCAGGGGCGTTTCTGGGTCGGCACGATCTATGAGCCGCGCGACCCGCCACGCGCCGCGCTGTATCGCTACAGCGGCGGCCGGCTCGACAAGATCGCCAGCGACATCACCGTCAGCAACGGCCTGGCCTGGAGCCCCGACGCGCGCACGTTGTACTGGGCCGATACCAGGGCCCATGCTGTGTACGCGCTGGACTTCGACGTCGCCGACGGCAGCGTGTCGCGGCGACGCGTGTTTGCACAGTTCCCGATCAAGTCCGCCGGTCAATCGCTCGCCAGCTACGGCGGCCGCCCCGACGGCGCCGCCGTCGACGCCGCCGGCGGCTACTGGGTCGCGATGTTCGAAGGCGCCCGCCTGCTGCGTTTCGCCCCCGACGGTGCGCTGACGCGCGACCTGCCGCTGCCGGTGCGTTGCCCGACAATGCCGTGCTTCGGGGGCGCAGATCTGAAGACCTTGTTCATCACCACCTCGCGCGAGAATCGGCTGGGCGACGAACTCGCGCGCGAGCCGATGGCCGGGTGCGTACTGCAATTGCGCGTCGAGGTGCCGGGGCTGCCGGCCAACTTCGCGTCGATCTGAGGAGGGCCATGAACACCGCACGCTACACGCAGTACGCCTCGCTGCAAGGCCGCGTCGTCTTCATCTCCGGTGGCAGCTCGGGCATCGGCGCGGAGCTGGTGCGCGCGTTCGCCGCGCAGGGCGCAAAGGTTGCGTTCTGCGGCACCCGCGCCGACGGCGGCCAGGCCTTGATCGATGAGGTCGCGGCGGCCGGGCGCGCCGCCGGTGACGGCCGCCCCACCGTGCATGCGCCCTGGTACGCCCCGTGCGACGTGCGCGACGTCGTCGCTTACCAGGCGTTGCTGGCACGCGTGGCGGCCGAACTCGGGCCGGTGCGCGTGCTCGTCAACAACGCCGGCCGCGACGACCGCCATGCGATGGAGGACGTGACACCCGCGTTCTGGGACGACCGCCTGGCGTTGAACCTGAAGCATTACTTCTTCGCGATCCAGGCCGTCGCGCCGGGCATGGCCGCGGCGGGCGGCGGCAGCGTCGTCAACATGGGCTCGGTGAGCTGGATGCGCGGGCGACCGAACCTCGTCGGCTACACCACCGCCAAGGCCGGCATCCTGGGCCTGACGCGCACGCTGGCGCGCGAGCTGGGGGCCCGCAACATCCGCGTCAACGCGCTGGTGCCGGGCGCCATCGTCACCGAGCGGCAGACGGCGCTGCACCGCGATACCGTCGCCGACCAGCAGTTCCTCGACGCGCAGTGCCTGAAGTTCCGCCTGGACGGCAGCCACGTCGCGCGTGCAACGCTGTTCCTGGCGGCCGACGACAGCGACGGCATGACCGGCCAGCATGTACTGGTCGATGCCGGCATCGCACAACAGTCGGTGGTTACATGACCCACCCCCGAAGCGCCTTCGGTGCCTCCCCCTCGAGGGGGAGCCGCCAGCGGACCGGCAAAGCCGGATCCGCGGCGGCCACTGGGCAGCAGCGGTTCCTGCGTCGCGGGTGCCGCTTTGGCGCCATGGAGAACAGAAGTGATTGCCACACCTGACACCACGCGTGCTCACCTGCTCGCGCAGGCCCAGGCCGCGC
The DNA here is from genome assembly GCA_963840805.1 of uncultured beta proteobacterium. Lineage (GTDB taxonomy): Bacteria > Pseudomonadota > Gammaproteobacteria > Burkholderiales > Burkholderiaceae_C > CADEEN01. The sequence goes on from CAWJAJ010000017.1 coordinate 1,070,257, forward strand.
GCGAGTGGGATCTCGCGGTGATCGGCGGTGGCGCTACGGGCCTGGGTCTGGCGCTCGATGCCGCGGCGCGCGGCTTCAAGGTGGTGCTGCTCGAGGCCGAGGATTTCTCGCAGGGCACCAGCTCGCGCGCGACCAAGCTGGTGCACGGCGGCGTGCGTTACCTGGCGCAGGGCAACGTCGGCCTGGTGCGCGAGGCACTGCACGAGCGCGCCACGCTGCTGGCCAACGCGCCGCATCTGGCGCAGCCACTGGCGTTCGTGATGCCGGGCTTTCGCTGGTGGGAACGCGGCTTCTACGGCATCGGGCTGAAGATGTACGACGCGCTGGCCGGTTCGCGCGGGCTCGGCCGCACCGAATTGCTGTCGAGTGCCGAGACGCGCGCCCTGTTGCCCACCGTGCGCACGCACGGCCTGTCCGGCGGCGTCAAGTACTGGGACGGCCAGTTCGATGACGCGCGTGTGGCACTGGCGCTGGCGCGCACGGCGGTTGCCCGTGGCGCGGTGGTGCTCAACCACTGCCCGGTGGTGTCGCTGCTGCGCGAGTCGGGCAAGGTGCACGGGGTCGTGGCGCGCGACGCCGAGTCCGCGGCGACACTGACCCTGCGCGCACGCTGCGTGGTCAACGCCACCGGGGTCTGGGTCGACGACGTGCGCAACATGGACCGTGATCAGGACGCGCCCGAGAAACCCGGCATCGTCGCGCCCAGCCAGGGCGTGCACCTGGTGGTCGACCGCGCCTTCATGCCGGGCACGCATGCGCTGCTGGTGCCCAAGACCGAGGACGGTCGCGTGTTGTTCGCGGTGCCGTGGATGGGCAAGACGATTCTCGGCACCACCGATACGCCGCGCGACGATGTCGTGCGCGAGCCCGCGCCGTTCGCGGAAGAAGTGCAGTTCATCCTGCACGAGGCCGGGCGCTACCTCGACCGGGCGCCGACGCGGGAGGACGTGCGCTCGATCTGGGTCGGCTTGCGTCCGCTGGTCAAGCCCGGCGGTGACGATGGCGACAACACCAAGCAGCTCTCGCGCGAGCACACCGTGCTCGTCGGCCGCTCGGGGTTGGTCACCGTCACCGGCGGCAAGTGGACGACGTACCGCGCGATGGCCGAAGACGTGCTCGATCGCTGCTTCGATCGCCAACTCCTGCCGCGCCGTGCGGGGGGCGTGACGGTGCATCTGCCGCTGGTCGGCGCGCCGGCGGGCGCACCGCCGAGCGCCGGTGTGTCGCTGACTGGCAGCCCCGGCGAGCATCTCTATGGCAGTGAAGCAGCGCTGCTGCGCTCGTTGCCGGGCGCCGCGCGCTGGCTGTGGCGCGATCGGGAATCGGGCCAGGGCGGCTTGAGCGAAGCAATGGTGCGCTTTGCCGTTCGCTACGAGATGGCGCGCGGTGTCGAAGACGTGCTCGCCCGCCGCTCGCGGCTGCTGTTTCTCGATGCCGCCGAGGCAGCACGCCAGGCGGGCGCGGTGGCGGCGATCCTGGCCGACGAACTCGGCGCGGGCTTCGATGCGGCCGCTTCACGACGCGCCTTCGAGACGCTGGCGCGCCAGTACCACACGTTGCCCTGACCGGGCCCTCGGGGGGCGACGCCGCAGGCGTCCTGGAGCTGTCGATCAGCCGTCCGCGTACTTCACCGAGCAACCATAGGCCCGCGTGGCGGGCTGCGCCACCGGTTTGCCCGCGAGCACGTCGGCCAACGCCGCGCTGACGTGGTTGGTGGCGGTTTTCACGTCGGCGGCATTGGCACTCGGCTTGTCGTCGATGGCGCCGGCGTAGACCAGGGTGCCCCGGGCGTCGATCACGAACATGTGCGGCGTGGTGCGCGCGCCATAGGTGCGGCCGAGCTTGCCGTCCGCATCCATCAGCGTGGCGGTCGGCGCGGCGCCCTGGCTCTTCATCCACGCCGCCATCGCCGCCGGTGGCCTGTAGTCGACGTGGCGCGTGTCGGTGGAGTTCACTGCCAGCCAGACCACGCCCTTGGCGGCCGCGGCTTTCTGGGTCGCCTGCATGTTGGCGCTGCCGTAATGCTTGCGTACGTAGGGGCACTCGGGGTTGACCCACTCGAGTACCACGGTCCGGCCCTTGAAGTCGGCCAGCGCGACGGCCTTGCCATCGACGTCGGTGGCGCTGAAGGGCGGTGCTGCCTGGCCGACGCCGGCCGTCGCCGCAAGGGTTGCGCCGCTCGCGAAGGCGAGGGCGAGGGACAGCGGCGCGAGGCAATTCACCTTCATGATGCGTGCTCCTAGGGTGTGGCCAGCGCGTCGCGCACGGCCTGCGGACTGAGCAGTTCGGGCAGCAGCGTGGGCGCTGCCTGGCCGGGCTTGTAGAGCGCGTATACCGGCACGCCGTTGCGGCCGAGCCGTGCCAGTTCGGTGCTGATCGCGGCGTCGCGCCGTGTCCAGTCCGCGCGCAGCAGCGCCACGCGCCGGGCATCGAGGTCGGCCAGCACGTCCGCGTCGCCGAGCGTCGTGCGCTTGTTGACTTGGCAGGTCACGCACCAGGCCGCCGTGAAGTCGACGAACACCGTGCGGCCTTCGGCGTTGAGGGCTGCGACGCGGTCGGCGCTCCACGGCTGCCAGCGCCCGTCGGCTGCAGTGCCAGGGGCCGCGGCCTTGGCCTCGTGCCAGCTCGGCAGCGCCCAGGCCAGCACGGCACCGAGCAGCAGCACGCCGCACGCGCTCCACGCCGCGCGCGCGATGCGGCCGCTGTCGATGCGGCCCCAGGCCCACAGCGCGAATGCCAGCGCCACCAGCACGGCGAGCAAGGCGGCGACGCCGTCGATGCCCGTCTGCTGGCCCAGCACCCACGCCAGCCAGACCACGGTGGCGAGCATCGGGAACGCCATCGCGGTCTTGAAGGTGGCCATCCAGGCACCAGGGCGCGGCATCGCGCGGGCCAGCCCCGGCCAAGCGGTTGCGGCCAGGTACGGCATTGCCATGCCCAGGCCGAGTGTCGCGAACAGCCCCAGCGCCTGTGCGCCGGGCAGCGTGAAGGCCAGGCCCAGCGCGGCGCCCATGAACGGCGCGGTGCACGGCGAGGCCACCGCCACTGCCAGCACGCCGGTCAACGCGGCGTCGGCCAACGGGTGGCGCAGGCGCATCGAGGCCAGCCCGCTGGGCAGCAGGGTGCCGAACTCGAACAGCCCGGCCAGGTTCAGCGCGATCAGTGTGAACAACACGGCCAGCGCGGCGACGAAGACCGGCGACTGCAACTGGAAGCCCCAGCCGATCTGTTCGCCGCCGGCGCGCAGCGCCAGCAGCAGCGCCGCCAGCCCGACGAACGTGAGCACGACACCGGCGCTGTAGGCGAGCCCGCCGGCGAGCAGGCTGCGGCCCTCGTGGGCGTGCCCGGCAAAGCCCAGCAGCTTGAGCGACAGGATCGGGAACACGCACGGCATCAGGTTCAGCAGTGCGCCACCGAACAGCGCGAAGGCCAGCGCGAGGCCGAAGCCCAGCGTCGGCGCGGCCGGCATCGCCGGCGCTGCCGGAGCGGCCTGTGCCTCGGGCGCCGGGCTTACCGCGATGGCGGGCCACAGGCCGGCGATCGCGAAGCCGACCTGCACACCGGCCGTCGCGCCGGGCTCGGCGAGCACGGCGTTCATGCGGTCCGGGCTCTCGAAACGCTGCGGCGAGATCGGCACCCGTGCCTGCCACGTGCCGCCGTCCCAACGCGCATCGGCGCGCGCTGCGTGGTCGATGACGCCGGCAGCCTCGGCAAAGAAGGCCAGCGTGCGACCATGCCATGCCGCCGGCAGGCCACTGACCGTGACGCGCAGCGCCTGGGCGCCATCGACCAGTTCGCCGCGTGCCTCGGCCGAGGCCACGACTTGCGGCTGGGCAGCCAGCGCAGCGGCGAATACGCCACCGTGCAACGCGGTGGCGGCCCGCACCGGCACGCTCAATGCGAACTCGCCTTGCTGCGGGATGCACACGTCCTTGCATACCAGCCATTGCGCACTGAGTTTCACCTCGAGGCTGTTGCCGGCAAAAGCCGGGCTGACGGTGAGCGGCACCGGCAGCAACAGCCGGCCCTCGTAGCCGTAGTTCATCAACGGCCCGACGGGCAACTGCTTGGGCGTCGGCCAGGCAATCTCGCCGGCCGCGGTGCCCGCCGGCAACTGCCAGCTCAGCGTCGTCGGCAGGCCGGAGTCGCCGGGATTCTTCCAGTAGGTGTGCCAGTGCGGCTGGTGCTCGATCTGCAGCCCGAGCCACAGCGGCTTGCCCGGCGCGACGCCCTCGGGTGCGTGCGCCAGCAACTCGGCGCGCACCTGTTCGGTCGTCACCACTGCCATGGGCGCGGCGGCGTGCGACAGCCACGGCATCGCGGCGGCAGCGAGCAGGATCAGCAGGCGTTGCAGCAGCGGCATGGTTGCTTGGTGCCCGGGCACGGGCGTTGGTTCACGAGGCGGCACACGGCGTGATTGTCGTGCGAACCCGCGGCCCACCAGACGGGCGCGGGTTTGCCCGTATAATTCCGCGGCTTTGCTGGACGCATCCGTGAGCCCGAAGACGTCAGACCGGAAGTTCCGCTCAGACCCTTGGGCCGACGCGGCGGAGGATGCGGGCAGGGTGCCATTCAAGAGCCTGACGCGCGACGAGGCGCGGGCCCTGGTGGCGAACAGCCCGCACGCGGTGTCGCCGTGGCGGGTGGTCGCGGTGCAGGCCGTGGTCGGGGTGTTGGTCGCCTTGGTTGCAGGGCTCGCCACTGCCCGGTGGGATGTGTTCTGGTCGGCGCTTTACGGCGCCGGCGTGGTTGTCGTGCCGGGGGCCTTGATGGCACGCGGCATGACCAGCGCTCTCACGAGCGTGTCGCCCGGCGCCAGCGCCGTCAGCTTCATGTTGTGGGAGTTTGTGAAAATTGGTGTTTCGGTCGTCGGTCTGGTGCTGGCGCCGCGGATCGTGCAGCCGCTGAGCTGGCCGGCATTGCTGGTGGGCCTGGTGGTGTGCATCAAGGTGTACTGGGTGGCGCTCGCGTGGCGGCGCCGCCGGTAGAAGAACAGACGAACAAGACGGGATCGCTCGAAAAATGGCAGCCGAAGGTCACGCGCCCACCGCCGGTGAATACATCGTTCACCACCTGCAGCACCTGCAGAACAAGAAGCAGACGGCGGTCGTCGACTTCTCCGTCTTCAATTTCGACTCGATCTTCTGGGCCATCACCATCGGCGTGATCGCCTGCTGGCTGTTTTGGCGCGCGGCGCGCACGGCCACCTCGGGCGTGCCGGGGCGTTTCCAGGCCGCGGTGGAAATCCTCGTCGAGATGGTCGACACGCAGGCCAAGGGCATCGTGCACAACGCCAAGAGCCGCAGGCTGGTCGCGCCGCTGGCGCTGACGGTGTTCGTCTGGATCTTCCTGCTCAATGCGATGGACCTGCTGCCGGTCGATCTGCTGCCCAAGCTCACCGAGCTGATGGGCATCCCCTACCAGCGCGTCGTGCCCACCGCCGATCTGTCGGTGACGATGGGCTTGTCGCTCTCGGTGCTGCTGGTGTGCCTGGTCTACAACGTCAAGATCAAGGGTGCGGGCGGCTGGATCCACGAGCTGTTCTCGGCGCCGTTCGGCGACAAGTGGTTCCTCTACCCGGTGAACTTCGCGATGCAGATCATCGAGTTCGTCGCCAAGACCGTCAGCCACGGCATGCGGTTGTTCGGCAACATGTACGCCGGCGAGCTGATCTTCATGCTGATCGCGCTGATGGGCGGCGCCTTCGCCTGGAATGCCACCGGTATCGGCCTGGCCATCGGCCACATCGTCGCCGGCAGCGTGTGGGCCATCTTCCACATCCTGATCATCACGCTGCAGGCCTTCGTGTTCATGATGCTGACGCTGGTGTATGTCGGCCAGGCCCACGACACGCACTGACCTTCTCCGTTTCCTCTCCCCCACAAACCAAACTCATCCTAGGAGTCATCATGGAAGTCATCAGCTTTGTTGCCCTCGCCGCCGGCCTGATCATCGGCCTGGGCGCCGTCGGTGCCTGTATCGGCATCGGCATCATGGGCAGCAAGTACCTCGAATCGGCGGCGCGCCAGCCTGAGTTGATGGGCGAGTTGCAGACCAAGATGTTCCTGCTGGCCGGCCTGATCGACGCGGCGTTCATCATCGGCACGGGTATCGCGCTGTGGTTCGCCACCGCGAACCCGTTCCTCGGCCAGATCGCCAACCTGCCGAAGTAATTTCGGATCCCGGTTTGTGGCGGGGCGGTGGGCCGACAGGCGCGCCGCCCCAGGGCACCCCCTGACGAGGCAATCCCCGTGAGCATCAACGCTACCCTCATCGTCCAGATGATCGTGTTTGCGATCCTGGTCTGGTTCACGATGCGTTTCGTGTGGCCGCCGATCACCGCCGCGCTCGATGAGCGTGCGAAGAAGATCGCCGATGGCCTGTCGGCCGCCGACAAGGCCAAGGCCGAACTGAGCAACGCCAACCAGCGTGTCGAGCAGCAACTCGCCGCTGCGCGCGACGACGCTGCCAAGCGCCTGGCCGATGCCGAGCGCCTGGCACAGCAATTGGTCGAAGAGGCCAAGACGCGCGCCAACGACGAAGGCGCCAAGATCGTCGCTGCGGCCCGGGCCGAAGCGGCACAGGAGTCGGTCAAGGCGCGCGAGGCGCTGCGCGATCAGGTCGCCGCACTGGCGGTCAAGGGCGCCGAGCAGATCCTGCGCAAGGAAGTGAATCCCGCCGTTCACGCCGACCTGCTGGGCCGTTTGAAGGCCGAGCTGTAAGCCATGGCCGAACTCGCCACCATCGCGCGGCCCTACGCCGAGGCGCTGTTCAAGGCCGATGCCGGCGCGTCGGACCTGGCTGCCACCGCCGACCAGGTGGCTGCGCTGGCTGCGGTCGCCAGCGACCCGCAGCTGCGCCAGTTCGCCGACAACCCCAAGGTCAGTGCGGGACAGGTCTACGACGTGATCACCGCCGTCGTCAAGACGCCGCTGGCGACACCGGTGCAGAACTTCCTGCGCACCGTGCTCGACAACGGCCGCCTGGCGGCGTTGCCCGAGATCGCGGCGCAGTTCCAGGCGCTGGTCAATGCGCGATCGGGCATTTCCGACGCGACGATCTACAGCGCGTTCCCGATCGACGCCGCGCGCTGGCCGCGGTGGTGCCGACGCTCGAGAAACGCTTCGCGAAGAAGCTCAATGCCAGCGTGGTGGTGCAGCCCGAGCTGATCGGCGGCATCCGTGTGGTGGTCGGCGACGAGGTGCTCGACACCTCGGTCAAGGCCCGCCTCGAACAAATGAAGACGGCGCTCACCGCCTGAGCGAAGTCAGGAGCAAAAGATGCAACTCAACCCCGCAGAAATTTCCGAACTGATCAAGAGCCGCATCGAGGGCCTGCAAGCCTCGGCGGACGTCAAGAACCAGGGCACCGTGGTCTCGGTGACGGACGGCATCTGCCGCGTCCACGGCCTGTCGGACGCGATGGCGGGCGAAATGCTCGAATTCCCGGCCACCAAGGACGGCACCGCCACCTACGGCCTGGCGCTGAACCTCGAGCGCGACTCGGTCGGCGCGGTGATCCTGGGCGAGTACGAGCACATCTCCGAGGGCGACACCGTCAAGTGCACCGGCCGCATCCTCGAAGTGCCGGTCGGGCCTGAGCTGATCGGCCGCGTCGTCAATGCGCTCGGCCAGCCGATCGACGGCAAGGGCCCGATCAACGCCAAGATGACCGACGTGATCGAGAAGGTCGCGCCGGGCGTGATCGCGCGCCAGTCGGTGAGCCAGCCGGTGCAGACCGGCCTGAAGTCGATCGACTCGATGGTGCCGATCGGCCGCGGCCAGCGCGAGTTGATCATCGGCGACCGCCAGACCGGCAAGTCGGCGGTGGCGATCGACACGATCATCAACCAGAAGGGTCAGAACATGACCTGCGTCTACGTCGCGATCGGCCAGAAGGCCTCGTCGATCAAGAACGTGGTGCGCGCGCTCGAACAACACGGCGCGATGGACTACACCATCGTCGTCGCCGCGTCGGCGTCGGAGTCGGCGGCGATGCAGTACGTCTCGGCCTACTCGGGCTGCACCATGGGCGAGTACTTCCGCGACCGCGGCCAGGACGCGCTGATCATCTATGACGACCTGTCCAAGCAGGCCGTGGCCTATCGCCAGGTCTCGCTGCTGCTGCGCCGCCCGCCGGGCCGCGAGGCTTTCCCCGGCGACGTGTTCTATCTGCACAGCCGCCTCTTGGAGCGTGCCGCGCGCGTGAACGCCGATTACGTCGAGAAGTTCACCAAGGGCGCGGTGAAGGGCAAGACCGGCTCGCTGACCGCGCTGCCGGTGATCGAAACCCAGGCCGGCGACGTGTCGGCATTCGTGCCGACCAACGTGATCTCGATCACCGACGGCCAGATCTTCCTGGAAACGGCGCTGTTCAACGCGGGCATCCGCCCTGCCATCAACGCCGGCATCTCGGTGTCGCGGGTCGGTGGCGCGGCGCAGACCAAGCTGATCAAGAACCTGTCGGGCGGCATCCGCACCGACCTGGCGCAGTACCGCGAACTGGCCGCGTTCGCGCAGTTCGCTTCCGACCTCGACGCCGCCACGCGCAAGCAGCTCGACCGCGGCGGCCGCGTGACCGAACTGCTCAAGCAGCCGCAGTACTCGCCGCTGCCGATCAGCCTGATGGCCGCGACGCTGTTCGCCGTCAACAAGGGCTTCCTCGACGACATCGACATCAAGAAGTGCCTGTCGTTCGAGCACGGCCTGCACCAGTACCTGAAGTCGAGCCACGCCGCCTTGCTGGCCAAGCTCGAAGCCGACAAGGCGATGGACAAGGCGGCCGAGGAAGAACTCAACAGCGCGATCGCCGCGTTCAAGAAGTCCTTCGCCTAGTAGAAATGAACCCCCCCCGTAGCGCCTTCGGCGCTCCCCCTGTGGACCGGAACGGGCCACTTGGTGGCCCTTGGGGCGCCGCCAGCGGCCCGGCAAAGCCGGTTCCGCGGCGTCTGCTTGACAGGAGTGCCTGATGGCCGTCGGAAAAGAGATACGCGGCAAGATCAAATCGGTGGAAAACACCAAGAAGATCACCAAGGCCATGGAGATGGTCGCCGCCAGCAAGATGCGCAAGGCGCAGGAGCGCATGCGCGCCGCGCGGCCCTACAGCGAGAAGGTCCGCATCATCGCGGCCAACCTGTCGCAGGCGAACCCCGAGTACCAGTCGCCGTACATGCGCGTCGGCGGTACCGCCAAGGCGGTCGGGTTCATCATCGTCACGACCGACAAGGGCCTGTGCGGCGGCCTGAACACCAACATGCTGCGTCTGGTGACCGGCAAGATGCGCGAGGCCACCGACGCCGGCAATGCGGTGCAGGCGGTGGCCATCGGCAACAAGGGCTACGGCTTCCTGAACCGCATCGGCGCCAGCGTGGTCAGCCATGCCGTCCAGCTCGGCGATGCGCCGCAGCTCGAGAAACTGATCGGCCCGGTGAAGGTGATGCTCGACGCGTTCGTCGCCGGCAAGCTCGATGCGGTCTACCTCTGCTACACCAAGTTCATCAACACGATGAAGCAGGAGCCGCTGGTCGAGGTCCTGCTGCCGTTGGCGGGCGAACGCATCGCGCAGAGCGCCGAAGAGAAGAAGGCCTATGGCTGGGACTACATCTACGAGCCCGACGCCGCGTCGGTCATCGACGAATTGCTGACGCGCTACATCGAGGCGCTGGTCTACCAGGGCGTGGCCGAGAACATGGCCAGCGAGCAGAGCGCGCGCATGGTGGCGATGAAGGCCGCGACCGACAACGCCGGCAACCTGATTGCCGAATTGAAGCTGATCTACAACAAGACGCGCCAGGCGGCGATCACGAAAGAGCTTTCGGAGATCGTCGGCGGTGCCGCCGCCGTCTAACGCATTGAAGAACTGAAGGAAGAGCAACATGGCCAACACACCTGCCTCGCAAGCCCAGGGCAAGATCGTTCAGTGCATCGGTGCCGTGGTGGACGTCGAGTTCCCGCGCGATGCGATGCCGCACATCTACGACGCGCTGAAGATGGAGGGCGGCGAACTGACCCTCGAGGTGCAGCAGCAACTCGGCGACGGCATCGTGCGCACCATCGCGCTCGGTTCGTCCGACGGCCTGCGCCGCGGCCTGATGGTCAGCAACACCGGCGCGCCGATCACGGTGCCGGTCGGCAAGGCCACGCTGGGCCGCATCATGGACGTGCTCGGCCGCCCGATCGACGAGCGCGGCCCGGTCGACCAGGCACTCACCGCCAGCATCCACCGCAAGGCGCCGTCCTATGACGAGCTGAGCCCGTCGCAGGAACTGCTCGAAACCGGCATCAAGGTGATCGACCTGATGTGCCCGTTCGCCAAGGGCGGCAAGGTCGGCCTGTTCGGCGGTGCCGGCGTCGGCAAGACCGTCAACATGATGGAGCTGATCAACAACATCGCCAAGGCGCACTCGGGCCTGTCGGTGTTTGCCGGCGTCGGCGAGCGCACCCGCGAGGGCAACGACTTCTATCACGAGATGGCCGAGTCGAAGGTCGTCGACCTCGACGACCTCGGCGCCTCCAAGGTGTCGATGGTCTACGGCCAGATGAACGAGCCGCCGGGCAACCGCCTGCGCGTCGCGCTGACCGGGCTGACGATCGCCGAATCGTTCCGCGACGAAGGCCGTGACGTGCTGTTCTTCGTCGACAACATCTACCGCTTCACGCTGGCCGGTACCGAAGTGTCTGCGCTGCTCGGCCGCATGCCGTCGGCGGTGGGCTACCAGCCGACGCTGGCCGAGGAAATGGGCCGCCTGCAGGAACGCATCACCTCGACCAAGGTCGGCTCGATCACCTCGATCCAGGCCGTCTACGTGCCCGCGGACGACCTGACCGACCCGTCGCCGGCAACCACCTTCGCCCACCTCGACGCCACCGTGGTGCTGTCGCGCGACATCGCCTCGCTCGGCATCTACCCGGCGGTCGACCCGCTGGACAGCACCAGCCGCCAGGTCGACCCCAACGTCGTCGGTGAAGAGCACTACACCACCACGCGCTCGGTGCAGGCGACGCTGCAGCGCTACAAGGAACTGCGCGACATCATCGCGATCCTGGGCATGGACGAACTCTCGCCGGAGGACAAGCTGGCAGTGGCGCGCGCGCGCAAGATGCAGCGTTTCCTGTCGCAGCCGTTCCACGTGGCCGAGGTCTTCACCGGCACCAAGGGCGAGTACGTGCCGCTGAAGGAAACCATCCGCGGCTTCAAGATGATCGCCAACGGCGAATGCGACCACCTGCCCGAGCAGGCCTTCTACATGGTCGGCACGATCGACCAGGTGTTCGAAAAAGCCAAAAAGATCCAATGACCCCCCCCCGAAGCGCCTTCGGCGCCTCCCCCCCAGGGGGGCGCCGCCAGTGGCCCGGCAAAGCCGGTTCCACGGCGTCCGTTTGGGTGCGCCTGAGTCCTGCGTCAACGGCGGCACTGCCCACGGAGAACTGACATGGCAACCACGATTCACGTCGACGTCGTCTCCGCCGAAGAGAGCATCTTCTCCGGCGAGGCGAAGTTCGTCGCGCTGCCCGGCGAGATGGGCGAACTCGGCATCTACCCGCGCCACACGCCGCTGATCACCCGCATCAAGGCCGGGGCGGTGCGCATCGCGCGCGCCGACAACGACGAAGAGGAGTTCGTCTTCGTCAACGGCGGCATCCTCGAGGTGCAGCCCAACTGCGTGACGGTGCTGGCCGACACGGCGATCCGTGGCCACGACCTCGACGAGGCCAAGGCCACCGAAGCCAAGAAGCTGGCCGAAGAGGCGATGAAGAACGCCAAGACCGACATCGACTTCGCGGCTGCGCAGGGCGAGTTCGCGGCGATGGCGGCGCAACTGGCGGCGATCCAGAGGCTGCGCAAGAAGTAGCGCGATCCGCCTTCACGCAGCAGGCCCCGGAGCGCGAGCGCGTTGCGGGGCCTGTTTGCTTGCGCAGCCGCCTCACCGCCGTATCATCCCGCCGCGCCCGCAACTAGCGCGGGCCGCTGAAAGGGAGACGGTCATGGCGCTGATGGACTTCATCAAGAAACAGTTCATCGACATCCTCGAATGGGTCGAGTCGGGCGACGGTGTGCTGGCGTGGCGCTTTCCGATCGCCGACCGGGAGATCCAGTACGGCGCGTCGCTCACGGTGCGCGAGTCGCAGATGGCGGTCTTCGTCAACGAAGGCAAGGTCGCCGACGTATTCGGCCCCGGCATGCACAAGCTGACCACGCAGACGCTGCCGGTGCTGACCTACCTGAAGAACTGGGACAAGCTGTTCCAGAGCCCGTTCAAGAGCGACGTGTACTTCTTCAGCACGCGCCAGCAGATCGACCAGCGCTGGGGTACCACGCAGCCGGTGTCGATCCGCGACAAGGACTTCGGCGCGGTGCGCCTGCGCGCCTTCGGCAACTACGCCTACCGCATCGTCGACCCGAAGAAATTCCACACCGAGATCTCGGGCACGCGCGACACCTACACCGCGGCTGAGCTCGACGGGCAATTGCGCGCGCTGATGCTGCAGCACATCAGCGACGCGGTGGCCTCGGCCGGTATTCCCTTCCTGGACCTGGCCGCGAACCAGGTCGAGTTCGCCAAGCAATTGCGCGAGGCCACGGCGCCCGAGTTCGACAAGCTCGGCCTGGCGCTCGAAGCCGTGACGGTGCAGAACGTCTCGTTGCCCGAAGAGCTGCAAAAGGTGCTCGACCAGCGCATCGGCATGGGCATGGTCGGCAACGACATGGGCAAGTTCATGCAGTACCAGACCGCGCAGGCGGTTCCCGGCATGGTCGCGAGTGGCGGCGGGGGCAGCGGCATCGCCGGCGATGCGATGGGCCTGGGCGCCGGCGTCGCGCTCGGCCAGGTGCTGGCGCAGAACCTCCAGCAGGGCCTGCGCGGCGCTGCGGCGGCAGAGGCACAGCCCGCGGCTGCGGCAGGCATCAAGCCCGACGAAGTGATGGCGACGATCGAGAAGCTCGCCGAACTGAAGGCCAAGGGCATCCTCACCGAAGAGGAGTTCGGCGCCAAGAAGGCCGAGTTGCTGAAGAAGCTCACTTGATGGCTTGTCAGCCCCCCGGCTTGTCGCTTCGCGCCTTCGCCACCCCCCAAGAGGGGCGCGGCCGGCTTGGGGCGGCCCGGCGCCGTGCGACCGCCTGATCAGTGATCGCCGGCGATTCCCCGCAGCGCGCCTGGCGCGCCGCGTGCCCGAACTGCGGCGCGCCGGTTGAGTTCGCGTCGGCCGCGTCGCCGGTCGCGGTGTGCAGCTTCTGCCGCAGTACGCTGGCGCGCGACGGCGAAACGCTGCGCCGCATCGGCCAGTCGGCCGAACTGTTCGACGACCATTCGCCGCTGCAGCTCGGCGTCGCGGGCCGCTGGCAGGGCGCGGTCTTCACCCTCGTCGGCCGCCTGCAGATGCGCTATGCCGAGGGTAGCTGGAACGAATGGCATGCCTTGTTCGATGGTGGCAAGGGCGCCTGGCTGTCGGAGGACAACGGCCGCTACGTCATGGCCTTCGATGCGCCGACGCCCGCGCCATTGCCGCGCATCGACGAGCTGCGCCCCGGCTTGGCGTTCACGATCGACCGGCGCAGCTGGCAAGTGGCGTCGGTCACGCGGGCCAGCGTCGGCGCGGCGCAGGGCGAGCTGCCCTTCGCGCCGGAGCTCCAGATCGAGTTCACCGTCGTCGATCTGCGCAATGCGCAGGACGAAGTCGCGACGCTCGACTTCGCCGATCCGGTGCGGCCGAAGTGGTCGGTCGGCCGCAGCGCGGCATTGTCGGAGTTGGCGCTGACGGGCCTGCGCGAAAGCAGCGAGAAGGCGCTCGGCGCGCGCGGCTTGAGTTGCCCGAGTTGCGGTACGGCACTCGAGCTCAAGCTGGCGGCCACGCAGTCGATCGTCTGCCACCAATGCCACGCAGTGGTCGATGTGTCGCAAGGCGTCGGCGGCGATCTGGCGCACTACGCGCAGGACACGCCGCACATCGAAGGCGGCGAGCCGCAACTGCCGCTCGGTGCAACCGCAGCGCTGGCACTCGGCGGTCCGCCGAAGCCGTGGCAGGTGGTGGGCTACGCCGAGCGCTGCGAGATCCCCGACGACCCCGACGACGAGCAGGTCTTCTGGCGCGAATACCTGCTCTACAACCGCAGCGAAGGCTTCGCCTTCCTGGTCGATGCCGAAGACGGCTGGAGCTGGGCCGTGCCGATCACCGGCGCGCCGCAGGTCAGCGGCGATACCGCGCGCTGGCGCAACGACAGCTACCGCAAGCTCTACGCCTACACCGGCGCCATCACCTACGTGCTCGGCGAGTTCTACTGGAAGCTGGAGCGCGGCGAACGCACCGCCAACGTCGACTACGCGAGCGGTGCGAAGCGCCTGAACCGCGAGCAGGCCGGCAGCGAAGTCACCTGGTCGGCCGGGCAGACGATGGACGCGAACACGATCGCGGCTGCCTTCAAGCTGCCCGAGGCGCGCCGCGCGGCGATCCAGCGCGACGCCTCGCCGCTCAGCGGCGGCGGGGGCTCGTCGATCCCGAAGAACCTGATCATCGCCATCGTCGTGATCGTGATCCTGGTGATGATGCTGAAGGACTGCAGCCGCGACGATTGCGAGCCGCTGCGCGCCACCTTCGGCGAGGCGAGCAACGAGTACCAGCAATGCCGCCGTTCAGGCTCGGGCTCGTCCGGGCGCACGAGCGGCGGTTCTTTCGGTGGTGGCTTTGGCGGTGGCGGCGGCCACAAGTAGCCCGGCACCGACTTCTCATGCAACGACCAACAAGGAGCTTTCCATGATGGGCATCGAATGGTTGAAACCCGGCGTCTTCTTCGGCTCGCTGCTGTTCGCGCTGATGGGCGTGGCGATCTTCTGGATCTGCTTCCTCATCATCGACAAGCTCACGCCCTATGACCTGTGGAACGAGATCATCGAGAAGAAGAACGTGGCGCTGGCCATCGTCGTCGGTGCGATGTGCATCGCGATCGGCATGATCGTCGCGGCCGCCGTGCTCGGCTAGAACGTGACCCACCCCCGTAGCGGCTTCGCCGCTCCAGTGCAGTGACCCACCCCCGAGGCGGCTTCGCCGCTCCCCCTCAAGGGGGCGCCGCTGGCGGACCGGCAGAGCCGGATCCGCGGCGGCCGCTTGGGAGCGCGCTGGCGTCGCGCATCGCGCCGGCCGAGGTGGCCTTGCTGGCCTCTGTCTTCGTCGTCGCCGCCTGCGGCCTGCTCTACGAGCTGGCGGCGGGCACGCTGGCGAGTTGGCTGCTCGGCGATTCGGTGCTGCAGTTCAGCACCATCATCGGCGTCTACCTGTTCGCGCTCGGCGTCGGCTCCTACCTGAGCCGCTACGTCGAGCGGCAGCTTGTCGCCACCTTCCTGCGCGTCGAACTGCTGGTGGGGCTGGTCGGCGGCCTGATGCCCGCCGCGCTGTTCGTCGCCCACAACCTGCTGCACGATGCCGCCACCGCCGCATCCTTCCGCGTGCTGCTGTATGCGATGGTGCTGCTCGTCGGCGCGCTGGTCGGGCTCGAGATCCCGCTCGTGATGCGCATCCTGAAGTCGCATTTCCGCGGCCGCTGGCAGCTGTCGGAACTGGTATCGCAGGTGCTGACCTTCGACTACCTCGGCGCGCTCGCGGTGGCCGTCGCCTTCCCGCTGCTGTTGTTGCCGCAGCTCGGCCTGGTGCGCACGGGCGTCGTGTTCGGCCTGATGAATGCTGCCGTCGCCGCGTGGGCACTGTGGCTGTTTCGCGCCGAGGTCCGTCGCGTGCGGGCGCACGCCCTGGCCTGTGGGCTGGTGGTGGCTGCGCTGATGGCTGCCGCACTCGGCGCCGACCGCCTGACCACCTGGGCCGAAGACCGCTTCTACGGCGAGCGCATCGTCTACGCCGCCAGCAGCGACTACCAGCGCGTGGTCGTCACGGCCGACGGCCAAGGCGGCGCGCGCTTGTTCCTCAACGGCAACCTGCAATTCGATTCGCGCGACGAGTACCGTTATCACGAGTCGCTGGTGCACCCGGTGATGGCCGCGCACGGCGCGCCCAAGCGCGTGGCCATCCTGGGCGGCGGCGACGGCCTGGCGCTGCGCGAGGTGTTGAAGGTGCCGAGCGTCGAGCAGGTCACCCTGGTCGAGCTCGACCCGCACATCAGCCAACTGTTCGCGCGCGAGCCGCTGCTGCGCAAGCTCAACGCCGATGCGTACGCGTCGAACAAGCTGAGGCTCGTCAACAGCGATGCCTTCACCTGGCTCGAAGCCCACGACGAGATCTTCGACGTCATCGTGATCGACTTCCCCGACCCGAGCAACTTCTCGCTCGGCAAGCTCTACACCACCAGCTTCTACGCGCTCATCGACCGGCATCTTTCGGCCAGCGGCTACGCCGTGGTGCAGACCACCTCGCCGCTGGTCGCGCGGCACAGTTTCTGGACCGTGGTGGCAACCGTCGAAGCCGTGGGCCTGACGGCCACGCCCTACCACGCCCATGTCCCGAGCTTCGGCGAATGGGGTTTCGTGATCGCCAGCCGCCGGCCGTGGCGATTGCCGGCCGCGCTGCCCGAAGGCCTGCGCTTTCTCACCGTTGCCGGCCTGCCCGCGCTGATGCAGTTCCCGCCCGACATGGCGCGCGTGCCAGCCGACCCGAACCGCCTGTCGAACCAGGTGCTGGTGCAGCGCTTCGAGGAGGAATGGGGCCGCGTGCAGCGATGACACGCTGGCATGCGGGACTCACGCGCCGCGCGGCCCTGGTGGCGCCGCTGGCGTCGTTGTCGCTGGGCGCGTGCCGCGCTCGTTCGCCCGCGGCCTTCGATGGCACCTGGCTCGGCACTTCTTACCAACGCGGCCACCGCCTGCGCGAGGGCGGCGCGTTGTTGCCCGCCGTCACGAAGCATTGCGCCGTCGCTGTGCTGGGTGGCGGCGTGGCGGGTCTGGCCGCTGCGCGCGCGCTGCAACGCGCCGGCATCGACGACGTGCAACTCTTCGAGCTCGAGGACGAAGCGGGCGGTAATGCCCGCGGCCACAGCCTCGCCGGCATGGCCTGCCCGCTCGGCGCGCACTACCTGCCCCTGCCCGGCCCCGACGCGCACGAAGTGGCCGAGTTGCTGCATGAATTCGGCCTGCTGCGGATCGTTGCAGGCCGCACGGTGGCGGAGGAACGCCACCTGTGCCACAGCCCGCAGGAGCGCCTGTGGGTCGACGGCCAATGGCTCGAGGGCCTGCTGCCGCCAGCCGAGCGCGGCTCGGCGCGCGAGCGCCAGTACCAACGCTTCTCGCAGCGGGTGGCCGAAGCCTCGCGCACGCTGCGCTTCGCGATCCCGAGCGCGCGCGCGGGCTGGACCGCCGGCCACGCGGCGCTCGATGCGATCCCGTTCGCGCAATGGCTGCGCGAACGGGGCCTCGACGACCCCGGCCTGCGCTGGTACCTCGACTACGCCTGTCGCGACGACTACGGCGCCGGTGCCGACAGCGTCTCGGCCTGGGCCGGCCTGCACTACTTCGCCAGCCGGCACGGTTTTCATGCACCGGGCGATGACAGCACCGACGCGCGCGAAGCCGTCTTCACCTGGCCCGAAGGCAATGCCTGGCTGACGCGCAAGCTCGCCGCGCCGCTCGGCGATCGACTGCACGCCGCTGCGCTGGTGCGGCGCGTCGTGGCCTCGCGCCACGAGGTCGCGCTGGATGTCAGCACGCCGCAGCGCGAGGAGCGCTGGCTCGCGCGGCAGGTGGTCATCGCGCTGCCGCTGCATGTGGCGGCACGCATCGTCGCGCAGCCGCCGGCCGCGCTCGCCGAGGCCGCCGCCCTGCTCGCGCACGCGCCCTGGCTGGTGGCGAATCTGCAGCTGCGTGCGCCGCTCACCGACAAGCCTGGCGCACCCCCGTCGTGGGACAACGTGCTGTACGACGGCCCCAGCAACGGCGCCGGCAGTCGCACCAGCGTGCCCGCCGCGCTCGGCTATGTCGACGCGATGCACCAGAGCCTGCGCTCGGTGCCTGGCCCCACCGTGCTCACGGCCTACTGGGCCCTCGGCGACGGCGACCACGCTGCGCGCGCACGCCAGCGTCAGGCGCTGCTCGACGAGCCGTGGAGCCTATGGTCGCGTCGCGTCGTCGCCGACCTGGCGCGCGCGCACCCCGATCTGCCGGCAAAGACCGCGCGCATTGACCTGATGCGCTACGGCCACGCAATGGCCATCCCGGCGCCTGGCGTGCGCGGCAGCGCTGCGCTGCGGGCGCTGACGCAGCCACTGGCGGACGCCCCACGCCTGCATTTTGCGCACAGCGACCTGGCGGGGTATTCGATCTTCGAAGAGGCCTTCACGCTCGGTCATGCCGCCGGCACCGCGGCGGCGCAGCAGCTGCGCCGCGGATGACGGCTACCTGCCCGCGCGACCGCGCTGCAGGTGTTGCCGCTGCACCCGCTGCGGCCCGAAGGCAGCAATCAGCCGCTCGATCAACTGCTGTGCTGCGGCCGAGTTGTCGGCACTGACGTTGCACACGTAGGCGTCGAGCGTCACCGCACAGCGCTCGGGCCAGGTGTGGACCGCCAGGTGCGACTCGACCAGCAGCACCACGCCGGTCACGCCGCCGGGCGCAGGAAAGCGGTGGAAGAGTTCGCCCACCGGTGTCAGGCCCACCGCGCGCACGGCGTCGATGCACAGCTGGCGCAGTGCCTGCACGTCGGTCATCGCGGCGTGCCCTGCAGCCCCGGCAGCGCAATCGGCGAGGTCGGCGGTGAGGTGCAGGCCGTTCATGCAGCCATTATCGGCAGCGGCCGTCGCGACGGCACGCCCGCACGTCAGGGTGCCGCCGACCGGGTGCTCGCCACGGCCCGCGGCCGTGCGCACCAGATGAACGCCCACCCGCCGCCACCGGAGATGCCCGATGAGCCTTGCCCACTTGCTGTTGCGTCGCGCCCTCGAGCACCCGCATCGCGCCGCGATCTACAACGGCACCGACTTGCACGCCACCCATGGCGACTGGGCCTGCCGCAGCGCCGCGCTGGCGCAGGGCATGCGCGACGCCGGGCTGGCGCCAGGCGACCGCGTGCTGCTGTTCATGCGCAACCACCCGCGTTACCTCGAGGTCATGTGGGCCGCGTGGTGGGCGGGCCTGGTGGTGGTGCCCGTCAACGCCAAGCTGCACGTGCGGGAAGTCGAGTGGATCGTCGCGAATGCGCAGGCGCGCTGGGGCTTCGTCACGCGCGACGTCGCGCCGCAGGCGCTGGCCGGGCTGGAGCGACAGATCGACGTCGAAACGAAAGCGGCCGACGCCCTGCTGGCCCCGGTGGCCGATGCCCCGGCCGTTGCCGTGACCGAGCGCGACGCCGACGATGTGGCCTGGCTGTTCTACACCAGCGGCACCACCGGCCGCCCGAAGGGCGTGATGCTCACCCAGCGCAATCTCATGACGATGGGCCTGACCTACTTCGTTGATGTGGACGCCGTGTCGGCGCAGGACGCCATGGTCTACGCCGCGCCGATGTCGCATGGCGCCGGCCTGTACTCGATTCCCCACCTGATGGCCGGCGCGCGCCATGTCGTGCCGGCCTCGGGGGGCGTCGATCCGGCCGAGCTGTTCGGCCTGGGCTGGCAGTTGGGGCCGCTCACCACCTTCGCCGCGCCCACCATCGTCAGGCGCCTGGTCGATCACGCCGAACAGGCCGGGCTCGGCGTCGACGACGCCGCGCGCGCCTTCAAGACCATCGTCTACGGGGGTGCGCCGATGTACGTGGCCGACATCCGGCATGCGCTGCGGGTGATGGGACCGCGCTTCGTGCAGATCTACGGCCAGGGCGAGACACCGATGGTGGCTACCGCGCTGTCGCGACACCACCTCGCCGACAGCGGGCATCCCCGCCATGCGGAGCGGCTCGCGTCGGTGGGCGTTGCGCAGACGCCGGTGCAGTTGCGCGTGACCGACGCGCAGGGGCGCGAGCTGCCGGTGGGTGCGGTCGGCGAGGTGGGGGTCAAGGGCGACAGCGTCATGGCCGGCTATTGGCGCAACCCCGAGGCGACGGCGGCGGCGCTGCGCGAGGGCTGGCTGTTCACGGGCGACGTCGGCTGCCTGGATGCCGACGGCTTCCTCACGCTGAAGGACCGCAGCAAGGACCTGATCATCAGCGGCGGCTCCAACATCTACCCGCGCGAGGTCGAGGAGGTGCTGCTGACCGCACCCGGGGTGGCCGAGGTGGCGGTGGTCGGCGCACCCGATCCCGAGTGGGGCGAAGCGGTGGTGGCCTTCGTGGTGCCCCAGGTCGGCGTCGAGCTCGCAACCGAAGCACTGGATGCCCACTGCCTGGCGCAGATGGCGCGCTTCAAGCGGCCCAAGCGCTACCTGCTGGTCGACGCCCTGCCGAAGAACAACTACGGCAAGGTGCTCAAGACCGCGTTGCGTGCACGGCTCGCCGGTCAGACGCCTTCCGCCGGTGTGTTCATCGACGCGCTGCGAGCCGCCTTCGCCGCCCACGCCGACCCCGTGCGTGCGGCGCCGATGCAGGCCTACATGAAGTCGGCGATGCCCTTCCTCGGCATTGCCGCGCCGCTGCGGCGCCGGCTCACGGCGGCGGTGGTGGCCGCGCATCCGGCGGCCGACGCGGCTGCGCTTGCGCGCACGATGCGCGAACTGTGGCGCACCGCGCGCCATCGCGAGGAGCGCTATGCGGCGATCGAGTTGCCCCGGCTCGGGCGCGTGCATCCCCAACTGGTGGACCTCACGCTGCTGCCGGTGGTCGAGGCCATGATCGTCGAAGGCGCCTGGTGGGATCTCGTCGATGACCTCTCGGGCAACGTGCTCGCGCGCCTGCTCGAGCGCCACCCGCGCGAGCTGAAGCCGTTATTGCGGCGCTGGGCGGGTGGCGACGACCTGTGGCTGCGCCGTGCGGCGATGCTGTGCCAGCGCCGCCTGAACCCGGAGGCCGTCGACCCCCGGCTGCTCTACGACACGATCCTGCCTTCGATCGGACCGGGTGCATGCTTCGCCGGCGAGTTCTTCATTCGCAAGGGCATCGGCTGGGCGCTGCGCGCGCGCTCGGTCGCGGCGCCCGACGAGGTGCTGGCGTTCTGCCGCGAGTACGCTACGCAACTCTCGCCACTGTCGCGGCGCGAGGCCCTGAAGGCCATCCAGCGACGTCCATCGACCAGGAGCAGCAGACATGGGTGACAAGAAGAAGTCCGGCAAATCCGCGACCAGCCGCAACGGCCGCAACGATCGCCTCGACAAAGGCGAATACTTCGAGAAGCTCGCGCCGCTACAGCTCGAGCTGAACCGGATGGCGCGCTGGCTGCAGGCCAAGGGCCAGCGGCTGGCGGTCGTCATCGAGGGGCGCGACACCGCGGGCAAGGGCGGCGTCATCGCGGCCATCGCCGACACGCTCAATCCGCGCCAGTGCCGTGTCGTGGCGCTGCCCAAGCCGAGCGACCGCGAGCGCACGCAGTGGTACTTCCAGCGCTACGTGCCGCACCTGCCGGCCGCGGGCGAGATCGTGCTGTTCGACCGCAGTTGGTACAACCGCGCCGGCGTCGAGAAGGTGATGGGTTTCTGCACACCCACCGAAACCGAGGCCTTCCTGGCGCAGACGCCGCAGTTCGAGCGGCTGCTGGTCGACGACGGCATCCTGCTCTTCAAGTACTGGCTCACGGTGGACCAGGCCCAGCAGGAGCAGCGTTTCGCCGAACGGCTCGAAGATCCGATGAAGCGCTGGAAGTTGACGCCGATCGACCTGAAGGCGCGCGAAAAGTATGCCGAGTACGGCCGTGCGCGCGACACGATGCTGGCCGCCACGCACAACAAGCGCGCGCCGTGGACGCTGGTGGATTTCAATGACCAGCGGCGCGGCCGGCTGACGCTGATCCGCCATCTGCTCGACCAGTTGCCCGACACCGAGATTGCGCCCGAGCGGCTCGACTTGGCGCCGTTGCCGGGCAAGCCGCTGAAGGAGCGCTTTCGCGGGCCGCTCAGGCCGATCGGCAGCCTCTGAGACGACGACGATGGAGTCGACCTCATGAACGGCATCGACGTCGAAGTGCTGCGCAACGCGATCGACTGGCTCGACCGCGGCCACCGCGTCACACTGGGTACGCTGGTGCGCACCTGGGGCTCGGCACCGCGCCCGCCCGGCTCGCTGATGGTCATTCGCGACGATGGCCAAGTCGCCGGCTCGCTGTCGGGCGGCTGCATCGAAGACGACCTGATCGCGCGCGTCGCGCGCGGCGAGCTTGCCGTGCGGCTGCCTCAGCTCACCACCTACGGCGCCGACGCCGCGGAGGCGCAGCGCTTTGGCCTGCCCTGCGGAGGCTCGGTACAAGTGGTGCTCGAGCCCCTGTCGTCGCAATCGCAGCTGCGCGAGGTGCTGGCGGCGATCGCGTCCCATCGACTGGTGTCGCGCAGGCTCGACATGAGCACCGGCCTGGTCCAGCTCGGCGAAGCGATCGATGGCGACACGCTGCAATTCGACGGCACGGTGCTGACCACCGTGCATGGCCCGCGCCTGCGCCTGTTGATCATCGGCGGCGGCCAGCTCTCGCGCTACCTGGCGGCGATGGCGGTGATGCTCGACTACCGCGTCACCGTCTGCGAGCCGCGCGAGGAATACCACGAAGGCTGGCAGGCAATGGAAGGCGTGACGCTGTCGCGCACCATGCCCGACGACCTGGTGGTGGCGATGACGCTCGACGCCAACAGCGCCGTCGTCGCCCTGACGCACGACCCCAAACTCGACGACCTGGCGCTGATGGAGGCGCTGCGCACGCCGGCGTTCTATGTCGGCGCGCTCGGCTCGCGGCGCAACAACGCGGCGCGGCGCCAGCGCCTGTTGCAGTTCGAGGTCAGCCGCGAAGAATCGGCGCGCTTGCGCGGCCCGGTGGGCCTGAAGCTCGGTGGCCGCACGCCGCCCGAAATCGCGCTCGCCATCGTCGCGGAAATGACCGCCCTGCGCCGCGGCGTGGACCTGACGGGCCCGATCGCCGACTGGAGCGACTCGACCAGCGCCTGCCGCACCACGGTGGGCTGAGCCCGGTCATTTGACCTCTCCCCCTCTGGAACAGGGTCCGGGGTCAGCGCAGATAAGGTGCGTTGGGCAACTCGTTCGGATTGGCCGCGCCGCCGGCCAACGGGAAGTGCTGCGTGAGCAGCGCATCGACCGCATCGATCGCCGCATTGAGCCCTTCTTCGTAGCGCCCGGCGCGAAACGACTCGCGCATGCCGGCGACGATGCGTTGCCACTGCTCGGGCGGCACGTGGCGCGCGAGGCCGCGGTCGGCGACGATCTCGATGGCGTGCTCGGCCAGCAGCAGGTAGATCAGCACGCCGTTGTTGGCCTCGGTGTCCCACACACGCAGCTTGCCGAACATCGTGATCGCGCGGTCGCGCGCGGTCAGGTTCTTCCACAGGTACGACAGCGGCAGGCCGGCCTCGACGCACAGACGAATCTCGCCGCCGTGCGCCTTCTCGCTGGCGTGCACGCGGGCCTCGAGTCGCTGCAAGGCGTCGCCGCCGAGCGCGCGGGCGCTGTCGCGCTCGTCGAGCCAGCGGTGCTTGAGGATGCGCAACAGCTTGGCCATGGTCATCATGCCTCCTGCCGAGCCGCCTCGAAGGCGGCATGCGCCCCTCGGGCCACGCAGGGCCCCTCGACGGGCCCCGGGGGCAGCGAACGCATGTGAGCGTGGGGGTTCATGACTACCAACTCCCTGACGAGCCACCGCCGCCGAAGTCACCGCCGCCGCCCGACGAGAAGCCGCCACCGCCGCCACCGCCGCTCCAGCCGCCGCCACCACCGAAGCCACCGCCGCCGATCCACGGGCCGCCATGGCGGCCGCTCGTGCCCAGCGCGCGCGACGCGCCGGCGAAGAGCCCGAACAAGAGGCCGATGACGACGCCGATACCCGCGACCAGCAGGCTGTTGCTGACCAGCCAGGCGACCATGCCGGTGGCCGCGCCGCTGGCCAGCGAACCGAGGCCGCGGCCGAAGATGCGCCGCGTGACACCGGCCACGACCGGCAGCGCGACGAACGCAAAGATCAGCAACTCGAGCGGTTGCAGGCCACCGAACGGGCTGGACGACGACGGCTTGCGCGTCGGCGCCGGCAGCTGCTCGCCCTTGATGCGCGCGATCAACTGGTCCAGCGCCGCATTCAGGCCGCCGGCATAGTCGTCGGCGCGAAACGCCGGGCGGATCGCGTTGTCGATGATCTGCCGCGCCGCCAGGTCGGGCACCGCGCCTTCGAGCGCCTTCGCGGTTTGTATGTTCACGCGGCGGTCGTTCTTGGCGACGACGATCAGCAGGCCGTCGCCGACGTCGCGGCGGCCGATCTTCCAGGTGTCGCCGACGCGCTGCGCATAGGCCGCGATGTCTTCGGGTTGCGTCGTCGGCACCATCAGCACGACGATCTGCGGCCCGGACTCGGCCTCGAAACGCGCCAGCTTTTCGCTCAGCGCCTCGATGCTCGGGGCCGACAGCGTGCCCGTCTGGTCGATCACGCGGCCGGACAGCGGCGGCACCGGCAGCACGTCCTGCGCATGCAGCGCCGGGCCCGCCAGCAGCAGCGTGAGCAGCAGCGCCAGCCGCCGCAGCCAGGTCATCGCGGGTGCCTTACTTCGACGCGGCGGGCGCCGCCGCGGGCGCCTTGTCGAAACTCACCGTGGGCGGCGCCGAGATCTGCGCCTCGTTGGCGACCGTGAAGCTCGGCTTGACCTGGTAGCTGAACAGCATCGCGGTCAGGTTGGTCGGGAACTGGCGCGCCAGCACGTTGTATTCGGCCACCGCCTTGATGTAGCGGTTGCGCGCCACGGTGATGCGATTCTCGGTGCCCTCGAGTTGCACGCGCAGATCCTGGAAGCCCTGGTTGGCCTTCAGGTTCGGGTACTGCTCGGCCACCACCATCAGGCGCGACAGCGCGCCCGACAACTCGCCCTGTGCTTGCTGGAACTTGTTGAACGCTTCGGGGTTGTTCAGCGTTTCGGGCGTGACCTGGATCGAAGTGGCCTTGGCCCGCGCCTCGATCACCTTGGTCAGGGTTTCCTGCTCGAAGTTGGCCTCGCCCTTGACGGTGGCCACGATGTTGGGGATCAGGTCGGCACGGCGCTGGTACTGGTTGAGTACCTCGCTCCAGCCCGCCTTGACCTGCTCGTCGAGGGTCTGGAACTGGTTGTAGCCGCAGCCGGACAGCGCCAGCGCGGCGGTGAGCGCGGCGATCCAGGTGGCCAGGCGTCGGGTGAAGGGGGTCATGCGAGGTTCCTCCTGAACAAGGGTGGCGGATGCTACCCGTGGCCGCAAGATGTGGCCAGGCGCGGCAGTTTCAACGGCGGCGTCTAAAATCCGCGCCTGCCGAGGAGCGTTGCGACGGGCCACCAGGGCCCGCCAGGCTCGGCAACGATGCAGCCGCCGCGGCCGCATCCGGCAACGGCGCTCGTCCTGCCTGCGATGCAACGACGATGACTGCCCCTGCTGCCCCCGACACTCCACCGCCGCTGCGCCTGGCGGGCCTCGAGCCCGTCACGATCGGCCCCGGCGCGCTGTTCGTCAACATCGGCGAGCGCACCAACGTCACCGGCTCGAAGGCCTTCGCGCGGCTGATCCTGGCCGGGCAGTTCGAAGAAGCCCTCGCGGTGGCGCGACAACAAGTCGAGAACGGGGCCCAGATCATCGACGTCAACATGGACGAGGCGATGCTCGACAGCCGGGCGGCGATGGTGCGCTTCCTCAATCTGATGGCCGGCGAACCCGAGATCGCGCGCGTGCCGGTGATGATCGACAGCTCGAAGTGGAGCGTCATCGAGGCCGGCCTGCAGTGCATCCAGGGCAAGGGCATCGTCAACTCGATTTCGCTCAAGGAAGGCGAGGCCGAGTTCAAGCGCCAGGCCACGCTGGTGCGCCGCTACGGCGCCGCCGCGGTGGTGATGGCCTTCGACGAGCAGGGCCAGGCCGACACTTACCAGCGCAAGATCGACATCTGCGCGCGCGCCTACCGCATCCTGGTCGGGCGAAGTCGGCTTTCCGGCCGAGGACATCATCTTCGACCCCAACATCTTCGCGATCGCCACCGGCATCGAGGAGCACGACAACTACGCCGTCGACTTCATCGAGGCCACGCGCTGGATCAAGGCGAACCTGCCGGGCGCCAAGGTGTCGGGCGGCGTGTCCAACGTCAGCTTCTCGTTCCGCGGCAACGATCCGGTGCGCGAAGCGATCCACACCGTGTTCCTGTACCACGCGATCCGGGCCGGCATGGACATGGGCATCGTCAACGCCGGCATGGTCGGCGTCTACGACGACCTCGACCCCGAGCTGCGCGAGCGCGTCGAGGACGTGGTGCTGAACCGGCGCAAGGACGCCGGTGAGCGCCTGGTCGAGATCGCCGACCGCGCCAAGGGCCGCGCGCTCGACGACAGCGCGCGCCTGGCCTGGCGCGCCGGCGACGTCGGCGCGCGACTGTCGCACGCGCTGATCCACGGCATCACCGAATTCATCACCGCCGACACCGAAGAGGCCTGGCGCGCGATCGAAGCCCGGGGCGGGCGGCCGCTGCATGTCATCGAGGGACCGCTGATGGCCGGCATGAACACGGTCGGCGACCTGTTCGGCGCCGGCAAGATGTTCCTGCCGCAGGTGGTCAAGAGCGCACGGGTCATGAAGCAGGCGGTGGCGCACCTGCTGCCCACCATCGAGGCCGAGAAGAAGGCCCTGGTCGATGCCGGCGGCGAAGCCAGGGCCAAGGGCAAGATCGTGATCGCCACCGTCAAGGGCGACGTGCACGACATCGGCAAGAACATCGTCACCGTCGTGCTCCAGTGCAACAACTTCGAAGTCGTCAACATGGGCGTGATGGTGCCGTGCCAGGACATCCTGGCCAAGGCGCGCGTCGAGGGCGCCGACATCATCGGTCTGTCTGGGCTGATCACGCCGAGCCTCGAGGAGATGCAGCATGTGGCCGCCGAGATGCAGCGCGATGAGTGGTTTCGCGTCAGGAAGATCCCGCTGCTGATCGGCGGCGCGACCACCAGCCGCGTGCACACCGCGGTGAAGATCGCGCCGCACTACGACGGGCCTGTCGTCTACGTGCCCGACGCGTCGCGCAGCGTCGGCGTGTGCAGCGATCTGCTGTCCGACGAGCGCGCGGCGAAATTCATCGCCGGGCTGAGCGCCGACTACCGCCGCGTGCGCGAACAGCACGCCGGCAAGAAGGCCGCCACGCTCGTGACGCTGGCCGAAGCCCGTGCCAACAAGACGCCGATCGACTGGGCCGCCTACACGCCGCCGGTACCCAAGTTCGTGGGCCGGCGCGAGTTGCGCAACGTCGACCTGGCCGAGATCGCCGCGCACATCGACTGGACGCCGTTCTTCCAGACCTGGGACCTGGCCGGGCGCTTCCCCGCCATCCTGCGCGATGCGGTCGTCGGCGACTCGGCCACCCGCGTGTTCAGCGACGGCAAGCGCATGCTGCAGCGGCTGATCGAGGGCCGCTGGCTGCAGGCGCACGGCGTCATCGGGCTGTACCCGGCCAACACCATCCACGACGACGACATCGCGTTCTATGCCGACGAGTCGCGTGCCGAGCCGCCGCTGATGGTCTGGCATGGCCTGCGCATGCAGACCGAACGGCCGGTGATCGACGGCGTGAAACGCCCGAACCGTTGCCTGGCCGACTTCGTTGCGCCGCGCGGCGTGAAGCCCGACTACGCCGGCATGTTCGCGGTCAGCATCCAGGGCGTCGAGAAGAAGGAAGCGCAGTTCCTCGCCGACCACGACGACTACTCGGCGATCATGCTGAAGGCCCTGGCCGATCGCCTGGCCGAAGCCTTCGCCGAGCGGCTGCACCAGCGCGTGCGCACCGAGCTGTGGGGCTACGCGCCCGATGAGTCACTTTCCATCGACGAACTGATCACCGAGAAGTACCGCGGCATCCGCCCGGCCCCCGGCTACCCGGCCTGCCCCGACCACCGCCCCAAGCGCGAGCTGTTTCGCCTGCTCGACGCCGGGCGCATCGGCATGGGCCTGACCGAGAGCCTGGCGATGACGCCGGCGGCCAGCGTCAGCGGCTTCTACCTCGCGCACCCCGAGGCGGCGTACTTCAACGTCGGCCCGATCGGCGACGACCAGCTCGCCGATTGGGCGGTGCGCAACGGCATCGACGAGGCCAGCGCGCGCCGCGCATTGGCGCCGCAACTCGGCTGAACGGCAGCGTGACGGCGCCGCCACCATCACCGACGCGGCGCTTGCACGTGCGCTACTCAGGCGTCGCGCGCGCTTCGATGCGACGGCCCGGCGTCGGGCTCCAACGCCCAGACGGCTGCCGGCGGCAGGTTGAGGGCGACAAAGGCCACTTTGCGCCAGCGGAAACCTTCGGGAACGTGGAACGGCACGCCCGGGTAGTAGGTGAACTGCAACATGAAACGGCCGTGGCCCGCGCGCAGGAAGTCGAGGATGCTGATCACCGTGTCCTGCTTGAGCGCGCGCGGCAGCGAGCGGAACGGCAGGCTGGACACGAGTGCCGTGGCCGCCGGCAGCCCGGTCAGGCCGCGCAGCACGGCGGCGGCCGGGGCGGCATGCACCTCCGCCGTCTTGAACTCCCGATGCAGTGCCGCCGCGAGGTCCTTGCGCAACTCGACGACCACCAAGCGCAGTTCGGGATGGACCCGCACCAGCGCGCGTGTGACGGGCCCCCGGCCGGCGCCGAGCTCGACCAGCGCCGTTGCGCCTTCGGCGGCGCGCGCCATCGCGTTGGCCAGGTATTTCGACGACGGCGCGACCGCGCCCGCCAACGCGGCAGCCTTGACAAGACGATGGCCCGCGGCAACCAACGGCGACGGCCTCGATTCGACGCGATCGCCATGATCGCGGTTTCGCGCTGCGCGTGCCGCGGGCCCATGCCGCCGGTCCGGCTCGTCGACGGCGGCGTCGCCGGGCGGATGCGCCGGGGCGCGTCGCTGAATCGGTCTCATGCGGCAGGTATAACAGGTCTGGCTTGCACGCTGCCAGCGACGCGGCGCGGCCCGAGGTATTCGCGAACCCGCTGACTTTCCGCAATCGCGATCGCGGCCTCATGATGTAAACAGGTGGCCTTCGGCAATCGTTGCACCATGAGCCTTTGTTTCTACACCCGGAGAACACGATGAAAGCTTTGAAGACTCCAATCGTCCTCGGCGCGGCGCTGCTCGCGGTCAGTGCCTTCGCTGCCGACAAGCCGGCCGCCGTGGCTGCCGCGACGTCGGCGGTGCCGACGGCCGTGCAGGGCGTGCGCCTGGCCACGCTGTGCAGCAATTGCGCGGTGGTCAGCGACGTGCGTGTCGTGAAGCGCAAAGGCGACGCCAGCGGTGTCGGCGCCGTCGGCGGCGCGGTGGTCGGCGGGGTGGTCGGCAACAAGGCCACCGACGGCGGCGCGTTGGGCACTGTCGGTGGCGCCGCGGTCGGCGGGCTGCTCGGCAATGCCATCGAGAAGCGAGCCAAGCGACACGACGTCTGGATCACCAGCGTGACGATGAAGGATGGCAGCACGCGCAAGTTCGAAGCCGAAGCCAACCCCGGCTGGAAGGCTGGCGCGGTGGTTGAGGTGGGTGCCGACAACAAGCTGAAGAAGCGCTGACGCCCTAAACGGCGCTCGGCAGCGCCCGGCGCCACTGCATCGCCTCGGCGATGTGCGCCGCGGCGATGCGCTCGCTGCCGGCCAGATCGGCAATCGTGCGTGCGACTTTCTGCACGCGGTGCAGGCCGCGGCCCGACCAGCCCAGCCGCTCCGCCGCGTGCTGCAGCAGCTGGCGGCCGGCGTCTTCGAGCGCGCAGTGGCGCTCCAGCTCGGCCACCGGCAGTTCGGCGTTGGTGACGCCCTGCCGACGCTGCTGGCGCGCCCGCGCCGCCTGCACGCGCAGGGCGATCACGGCGCTGGCTTCGCCATCGGGCGCGCCCATCAGTTCACTGGGCCGGACCGCCGGCACCTCGACCTGCAGGTCGATGCGGTCGAGCAGCGGCCCCGACAGCCTGCCCTGGTAACGCGCCACGGCGTCGGGCGTGCAGCGGCATGAGCGCCCGGTGACGGCGTAGGCGCCTAGGTAGCCGCAGGGGCAGGGGTTCATCGCCCCGACGAGCTGGAAGCGGGCCGGAAACGAGGCCTGCCGCGCCGCCCGCGAGATCGTGATGCGGCCGGTTTCGAGCGGCTCGCGCAGCGCCTCCAGCGCCGCGCGCGGCAACTCCGGCATCTCGTCGAGGAACAGCACGCCGGCATAGGCCAGCGAGATCTCGCCCGGCCGCGGCGGTGAGCCGCCACCGACCAGCGCCGCCGCGGTGGCCGAGTGGTGCGGGGCGCGAAACGGTCGCACCTTCCACCGTGTCGGGTCGAAGGCGCCGCCCAGGCTGGCGATCGCCGCGCTGGCCAGCGCCTCGTTGTCGCTCATCGGCGGCAGCAGGCCCGGCAGCCGCTGCGCCAGCATCGACTTGCCTGTCCCCGGCGGGCCGACCATCAACAGGCTGTGGCTGCCGGCGGCGGCGATCTCGAGTGCACGTTTGGCGGCGGCCTGGCCGCGCACGTCGCGCAGGTCCAGCGACAGCGCCGGAGCTTCGCCGCGCGGCGCCCGCCCTGGCGGCAGCGGCTGCGCCGCATCGCCGGGTTGCAGGGCCGCGACGACATCCAGCAGGTGGCGCGCGGCGCGCACGTCCACCCGTTCGGCAAGCGCCGCCTCGCAGGCGCTGGCCTCGGGCAGCACCAACGTGCGCGACCCCCCTTCATGGCGCACGGCCAGCGCCAGCGCCAAGGCACCCCGCACGGGCCGCAGTTCACCGGCCAGGCTCAACTCGCCGGCGAACTCGCAGCCGTCGAGCGCCGCGGCATCGATCTGGCCGGCGGCGGCCAGGATGCCCAGCGCGATCGGCAGGTCGAAACGCCCCGACTCCTTGGGCAGGTCGGCCGGCGCCAGGTTGACGGTGATGCGCTTGTTGGTCGGGAAACCCAGGCCGCTGTGGGCCAGCGCGGCGCGCACGCGCTCGCGCGCCTCCTTGACTTCGGTGTCGGCCAGGCCGACCAGCGTGAAGCTCGGCAGGCCGTTGGCCAGGTGCACCTCGACCAATACCGTGGGTGCATCGAGGCCATCGATGGCGCGGGTACGTACGACGGCCAGCGTCATGTCGAAGAGCCTCTCGGTGGGTCGGTGCGCGGGATTCTGGCGCGCCGGCCGTGTGCCGTCGTTCCCCCTTAAGGGGGCACCGCAACAGTGCGGACACCGCCCATTCACTGCTTTGGTGCGCGAGTGCACGACCAGACATCGCGTTACGCCCGCCCATGGGGCGGCCGCCGGGTGGCGGGCGCGG
This sequence comes from uncultured beta proteobacterium, assembly GCA_963840805.1. Taxonomy (GTDB): domain Bacteria; phylum Pseudomonadota; class Gammaproteobacteria; order Burkholderiales; family Burkholderiaceae_C; genus CADEEN01. The sequence continues at coordinate 1,101,498 of CAWJAJ010000017.1, forward strand.
GCACGGAAGCTGCAAACACCGCATGCAAGCCTTTCCCCAAAACCCACCGGAGTCGAAGATCACCATGAGCAAGAAAGCCCTGCTGGCCTGCGCTGCTGCGCTGGCCACCGCCGTTCCAGCCGTCTCCTACGCCGACGTGGCCTTCAACGTCGGCCTGACGAGCGACTACCGCTACCGCGGCATTTCGCAAACGCGCCTGAAGCCCGCCGTGCAAGGCGGCATCGACTACAGCAACGGCCCGTTCTATTTCGGGGCCTGGGCCTCGACCATCAAGTGGGTCAAGGACTTCGGTGGCGATGCCGACGTCGAGATCGACCTCTACGGCGGCATGAAGGGCGAGATCAGCAAGGAGCTGACCTACGACATCGGCCTGCTGACGTACCAGTACCCGAGCAACAAGCTCAAGCCGATCACCGGCGCCAGCGCCAATACCACCGAGCTCTATGGCGCGCTGACCTACGGCCCGGCGACGCTGAAGTACTCGCATGCGGTGACCGACACCTTCGGCAACCCCGACAGCGAGAACAGCTTCTACGTCGACCTGTCGGCGACGTTCGACCTCGGCGGCGGCCTGATGCTGACGCCGCACGTCGGCTACCAGAAGATCAAGGGCCCGTTCGAAGACCCGGGCAGCTACACCGACTATGCGCTGACGCTGTCGAAGGACTTCAGCGGCATCGTCGTCAGCGGCGCGATCGTCGGCACCGATGCCGACAAGACCTTCTACGTCGCGAAAGGCAAGGAACTCGGCAAGGCCGGCGTCGTGCTGGCCGTGAAATACAACTTCTGAGGAGTCGCTCATGAAAATGGTGACGGCAATCGTCAAGCCCTTCAAGCTCGACGAAGTTCGCGAAGCCCTCTCGGGCATCGGCGTGCAGGGCATCACGGTGACCGAGGTCAAGGGCTTCGGCCGGCAGAAGGGCCACACCGAGCTGTACCGCGGCGCCGAGTACGTGGTCGATTTCCTGCCCAAGGTGCGCATCGACGCCGCCGTCGACGACGCGTTGGTGGATCGCGTGATCGAGGCCATCGAGGCCTCGGCGCGCACCGGCAAGATCGGCGACGGCAAGATCTTCGTCAGCACGCTCGAGCAGGTGGTGCGCATCCGCACCGGCGAGACCGGCAAGGACGCTCTCTGAACGACCATCCCAAAAGAGACAACCAACATGTTGAAAAAACTCATTGCCTCGATCGCGCTGGGGGTGGCCGTGCTCGGCTTCTCCGGGGCGAGCTTTGCACAGGCCGCTTCGGCGCCTGAGGCTGCGGCGTCGGCAGCCGCAGTCGTGGCGGCTCCGGCGGCGGTAGCCGCACCGGCCGAGGCGGCGTCCGCCGCGGCCGCTCCTGCGCCGGTGCCCAACAAGGGCGACACCGCCTTCATGACGGTGGCCACGGCGCTGGTGATCCTGATGACGATCCCGGGCCTGGCACTGTTCTACGGCGGCCTGGTGCGCAGCAAGAACATGCTGTCGGTGTTGATGCAGGTGTTCATGATCTTCTCGCTGATCTCGGTGCTGTGGGTGGTGTACGGCTACTCGCTGGCCTTCACTGCCAGCAATCCGTTCATCGGCACGCTCGACAAGCTGTTCCTGAAGGGCATCACACCGGACTCGATCGCGGCCACCTTCAGCAAGGGCGTCTATCTGCCCGAGTTCACCTTCGTCGCCTTCCAGGGCACCTTCGCGGCCATCACCACCGCGCTGATCGTCGGTGCGTTCGCCGAGCGCATCAAGTTCTCGGCGGTGCTGCTGTTCTCGGCGCTCTGGTTCACCTTCGCCTACCTGCCGATGGCGCACATGGTCTGGTACTGGGACGGCCCGGATGCCATCACCAACGATGCGACGCTGGCCACGGTGACCGCCAACGCGGGCTTCATGTGGGCCAAGGGCGCACTCGACTTCGCCGGCGGCACCGTGGTGCACATCAATGCCGCGATCGCCGGCCTGGTGGGCGCCTACATGATCGGCAAGCGCGTGGGCTACGGTCGTGAATCGCTGACGCCGCACAGCCTGACGCTGACGATGGTCGGCGCCTCGATGCTGTGGGTCGGCTGGTTCGGTTTCAATGCCGGCTCCAACCTCGAAGCCAACGGCATCGCCGCGCTGGCATTCATCAATACCATCGTCGCCACCGCCGCGGCCACGCTGTCATGGGCGGCGGGTGAAGCGCTGATGAAGGGCAAGGCCTCGATGCTGGGTGCGGCGTCGGGCGCGGTCGCCGGCCTGGTGGCGATCACGCCGGCCTGCGGCTTCGTCGGTGTCGGCGGTGCGCTGGTGATCGGTCTGCTCGCCGGCGTGATCTGCCTGTGGGGCGTCAATGGCCTGAAGCGCATGCTCGGCGCCGACGACTCGCTCGACGTGTTCGGCGTGCACGGCGTCGGCGGCATCCTCGGCGCGCTGATGACCGGCGTGTTCGCCAGCCCGAGCCTGGGCGGCACCGGCATCTGCAACTACGTCAGCAACAAGTGCGGCGAGTGGGGCGGCATCGGCGCCCAGGTGTGGATCCAGTTGCAGGGCGTGTTGCTGACGCTGGTGTGGTCGGGCGTGGTGGCCTTCGTCGCCTACAAGATCGTCGATCTCGTGATCGGCCTGCGTGTGCCCGAAGACGAGGAGCGCGAGGGCCTGGACATCACCGCGCACGGCGAAACCGCGTACAGCAAATAGGGCCTCGGGCCTGCGCCGGGCCGCTCCCAAGCGGTCCGGGTTGCCCTCGGGGGGCGACGCCGCAGGCGCCTTGGGGCGGTCAGTTTCTCAGGGCGAGCTTGGGGCCACCGCAAGGTGGCCCCTTTTTATGGGTGCTCGCGAGCGTTCAGGACTTCGACCGCGTGCGCATGGCCCTGCTGCACGATCTGGTCGAAGCGCTTCCACTCCAGCAAGCCCACGCGATCGAGCGGCGGATTGAAGTACAGATCCGTCAGCGCTTGCGCATGGCGCTGGCGCGACATGCTGTAGAGGATGGTCACGTTCATCAGGTACGACGCCATCGACGGCAACTTGTAGCGCCGCTGCTTGCGCGGCCGCAGGCGGTCGCGCAACAGGGCCCAGGTGCCGGGCACCTCGTCGAATTCCATCCGCCGCGACTTCTTGAAGTTCAGGTCGACGCCGATCACCGTGCCGACACCGCGCAGGTTGCGCATCACATCGACCGGAAAGTTGTTGAACGTGCCGCCGTCGCACAGCAGGTCACCATCGAGGATGGCCGGCGGCAGCGCGCCGGGGATCGCGGTGCTCGCCTGCAGCGCCTTGGGCAGCGAGCCGCTGCGCAGCGGCTGTTCACGCGCCTGCGAATAGTTCGTCGCGATGCAGTAGTAGTTCTTCCACAGGTCTTCGACGTCGATGGAAGAGCCCAGCAGTTCTGCCAGCGCCTCGTTGACGGTGTGGCGCAGCCGCCGCCCGCCGATCAGCGAGATCAGCGGCAGCCAGTTGAAGTCGCCGGTCGGGTTGCGGCGGAAGGCGCGGCGGGTGATGGCCATCACGTCGTTCAACGGTCGGTCGCAGGCCACCAGTGCCGCCATCACCGCGCCGATGCTGGTGCCGCCGACGAAATCGACCTCGATGCCGCGCTCCTGCAGTGCCTGGTAGACGCCGAGGTGGGCAAAACCCCGCGCACCGCCCCCTGCGAACACCAGGCCGACCGCGCTGCGGCTTTCGATGCGGGCCAGCCTGGCGATGTCGCGTTCCAGGTCGGGCCGGATGTGCACGTGCTCGGTGACCGGCCGGCGTGCGAGCCATGCGCGCGTGCCGCGCGGGCAGCGCGTGTCGGCCGGGTGCAGCAGCACCAGGATCTCGGCCGCTTCGGCGCGCGGCGGGCGGTGCACGAGCCAGTCGGTCTCGATCGGATGCAGCACCGGCGCCTGCGTGGCGTCGGCCAGCAGCAGCAGCTCGTCGGCGTGACGGCAGCAGCGGCGTGTCCACGCGGTCGGTGCGTCGTCGCCGAGCAAGAGCACGAATTCGTGCCCGTACTCGATGCTGTCCAGGTGCATCGAGATGCGCCGGTTCAACGCCGCATCGCCGGCCTGGCCGTTGGCGGCACCGGGTTCGCCGAGCGCCGCATCGAGCGCCAGCGAGTCGATCACGATCACGCGGCCTTTGCTCGCCAGTTGCGCGGCCAGCTTGTCGGCAAAGCCGCGCAGGTCGATGCCACCGCTGACGGGCAGCAGCGCGATCGTCACCGGCAGCGGCACCGGATTGCGTGCCTGCTGCGTCTGCAGGCGGTGGATGATCTGCCGCGTCAGCGCCATCGAGACCTGCGCGCTGCTGGCCAGCAACTCCGCGAAATGCGCCTTGGCCAGCCGTACCAGCACCGAGTCGCGGATCGCGACCACGCTGGCCGAGCGTGGCTCGTCGGTGTAGAGGCTCATCTCGCCGATGACCTGGCCACGACCCATCTCGCGCACCATGCGCGGCACGCCGTCTTCGTCACGCACGTACGCGCGCAGCCGGCCGCTGATCGACAGGTACATCGAGTCGCCCGGCGCGCCCTGCTCCATCAGCGTCTGGCCGCCGGCGATCTCGACCCAGGTCAGGCGTTCGCGCAGCAGGGCCATCGCGGCCGGCTCGATGTCACCGAGGAAGCTGCGCAGGTGCTGTGTCAACAGCGCGTCGTGATGCTCGCGGACCGCGGGTGCAGAATCGACCGTCATCGCCCCTCCCGGCTCGTTTTTCGACGCGCGAGCATAGCGGCTGGTGGCGGCCTTGCGTTCGGCGCAAAGCCCCCCAACTGCCTAGAATCGATCGCCTGTTCCCCGAGGCTCTGCCATGGTCCCCCACCTCATCACCTCCCTCACCGGCCCGATCAACGAGCTCGAGCAGCGCATCCTCGAGTCGATGCCGGCGATCGAGCGCTGGTTCCGCCTCGAGTGGATGGAGCACACGCCGCCGTTCTACAGCTCGGTGGATCTGCGCAACGCCGGCTTCAAGCTGGCGCCGGTGGACACCAACCTGTTCCCAGGTGGCTGGAACAACCTGACGCCCGAGATGCTGCCGCTGGCGGTGCAGGCCGCGATGGCCGCGATCGAGAAGATCTGCCCCGAGGCGAAGAACCTGCTGCTGATCCCCGAGAAGCACACCCGCAACACGTTCTACCTGGCCAACGTGCAGCGCCTGATGCAGATCTTCCACCAGGCCGGCCTGAACGTTCGCCTGGGTACGCTCGATGCCGAGGTCAAGGCGCCGACCACGCTGACGCTGCCCGACGGCAGCACGCTGGTGGTCGAACCGCTGCTGCGCACGCGCGGCCGGCTGGGCGTCAAGGATTTCGATCCGTGCACGATCCTGCTCAACAACGACCTCTCGGCCGGCATCCCGAAGGTGCTGGAGAACCTGCACGAGCAGTACCTGCTGCCGCCGCTGCACGCCGGCTGGGCGGTGCGGCGCAAGACCCACCACTTCCAGAGCTACGAGGAGGTGGCCAAGAAGTTCGCCAAGTTGCTGGGCATGGACCCGTGGCTGATCAACCCGACCTTCGCGCAGTGCGGCGAGGTCGACTTCAGCGAAGGCACCGGCATCGAGTGCGTGCAGAGCAACGCCGATGCGCTGATCACCAAGATCCGGCGCAAGTACAAGGAGTACGGCATCAACGAGAAGCCGTTCGTCGTCGTCAAGGCCGACAACGGCACCTACGGCATGGGCATCATGACGGTGCGCGACGCCAAGGAACTCGAGGCGATCAATCGCCGCACCAAGAACAAGATGAGCGTGATCAAGGAGGGCCAGGAGGTGACCCAGGTCATCATCCAGGAGGGCGTGCCGACCTACGAGCGCGTCAACGACGCCGTCGCCGAACCGGTGGTCTACATGCTCGACCGTTATGTCGTCGGCGGCTTCTACCGCGTGCATGCCGAGCGCGGCATCGACGAAAACCTGAACGCCCCCGGCGCGGCGTTCGTGCCGCTGGCGTTTGCCGAGAGCACGCAACTGCCACGCGCCGGCGTCAAGCCCGGCGCCAGCGCGCCGAACCGCTTCTACATGTACGGCGTGATCGCCCGCCTGGCGATGCTGGCGGCCAGCTACGAGCTCGAAGCCACCGATCCGGACGCCGAGATCTACGACTGAGCGCGGCCGGGGCGAGCGCACAATAGCGGCCTTTCGGCCTCCGGGCGCCGCGGCCGGCGCCTTCAGCAGTGCGTACGGCAACGCACCACCAAGAAGCGCCCCGCTGCACAGGCGGCCCTCACACTGGCCGCGCTCGGCGTCGTCTACGGCGACATCGGCACCAGCCCGCTTTATGCGCTGAAGGAGATCTTCCACGGCGGCCATGTCGCGGCCACGCCCGACAACATCCTGGGCGTGCTGTCGCTGGTGTTCTGGACGCTGACCGTCGTCATCTCGCTGAAGTACGTGCTGTTGATCCTGCGCGCCGACAACCACGGCGAGGGCGGGCTGATCGCGATGCTGGCGCTGGCCACCAGCGCGGTCCGCGACAAGCCGGCGCTGCACCGCGGCCTGATGACGGTCGGCCTGTTCGGTACCGCGGTGTTCTATGGCGACGGCGTCATCACGCCGGCGATCTCGGTGCTGTCGGCGGTCGAGGGCCTGGAAGTCGCTGCGCCGCGGCTGCACGAGTGGGTCATCCCACTGACGCTGGTCGTGCTCACCGGGCTGTTCGCGATGCAGCGCTTCGGTACCGGTGGCATCGGCAAGCTGTTCGGGCCGATCACGCTGGTCTGGTTCACGGTGCTGGTGGCGCTCGGGTTGCCGCACATCGTCGCCCAACCGGGCGTGCTGGCGGCGCTGAACCCGGCCTACGCGATCGGCTTCTTCGTGCATCAGCCGCTGGTCGCCTTCATCGCGCTCGGTGCGGTGGTGCTCGTCGTCACCGGGGGCGAGGCGCTGTATGCCGATCTCGGCCACTTCGGCAAAGGACCGATCCGCATCGCCTGGTTTGCGCTGGTGATGCCGGCGCTGGTGATCAACTACTTCGGCCAGGGCGCGATGCTGCTGGCCGACCCGGCGGCGATCGAGAATCCGTTCTACCTGATGGCGCCGGCCTGGTCCCGGCTGCCGCTGGTGTTCCTGGCCACCGCAGCCACCGTGATCGCCTCGCAGGCGCTGATCTCGGCCGCGTTCTCGGTCACCAAGCAGGCGATCCAGCTCGGCATCCTGCCGCGCATGGCGATCCAGCACACCTCCGTGCGCGACACCGGGCAGATCTACGTGCCCTTCGTCAACTGGGGCCTGTACGTGTTCATCGTGCTGGCGGTGGTGATGTTCAAGTCGTCGACGAACCTGGCCTCGGCCTACGGCATCGCGGTCACGCTGGACATGACCATCACCACGGTGATGACCTTCTTCGTCATCCGCTACGGCTGGAAGTACCCGCTGCCGCTGTGCGTTGCGGCGACGGGTTTCTTCTTCGTCATCGACGTCGCCTTCTTCGCGTCCAACCTGCTCAAGCTGCTGGCCGGCGGCTGGTTCCCGATCGTCATCGGCATCGGCATGTTCGTGCTGATGATCACCTGGACGCAGGGCCGGCGCCTGCTCAGCCACAAGCTGCGCGAGGATGCGATCCCGCTCGCCGACTTCCTCGACGCGGTGTTCGTCAGCCCGCCGACGCGCGTCGAAGGTACGGCGGTGTTCCTGACCTCCGAGGCCGGCGCGACGCCGAACGCGCTGATGCACAACCTCAAGCACAACAAGGTGCTGCACGAATACAACCTGTTCGTCACGGTGAAGCACCACGAGGTGCCGTGGATCGGTTTCGACCGGCGCATCGAGATGCAGCCGCTCGGCCACGACTGCTGGGCCGTGACACTGAACTTCGGCTTCAAGAACGACCCCGACGTGCCCGAGGCGCTGCAGCTGCTCGAAGGCCGCGGCGTGCCGCTCGACGACATGGCGACCAGCTATTTCCTCAGCCGCGACATCGTGATTCCGGCACTCGGCGAAGGCATGCCGATGTGGCGCGAGAAGCTGTTCGCCTCGATGCACCGCAATGCCGCCGCGGCGGCCGACTTCCTCAACCTGCCCGCCAATCGCGTCGTCGAGCTCGGGGCCAAGGTCGAGATCTAGGTCCACCCCCGCAGCGGCTTCGCCGTTCCCCCTCGAGGGGGCACCGCCGGCGGACCGGCGAAGCCGCGATCCGCGGCGGTTGCCGAGTGGTCAGTCGCGGTGCGGGCGCTGGCGTTGGTGTGCGGCGCGACTGAGCGCGGCGGTGCTGTCAGGATGTCGAGCCGCGTGTGCGCAGCGTCGAGCCCTCGACCGTCACCTTTTGCCCGACCGCCGGCGCGCTGCTCTGCGTGAGGTGCGCAGCGTGCCGTCGTCCATGCGCACACGCACCTGGTAGACGGTGGTCGCGCGGGCGCGCTTCTCGATCTCGTTGCCCGCCACGCCGCCGCCCACGGCGCCGAGCACCGCCATCGCGTTCTTGCCGCTGCCGCCGCCGATCTGGCTGCCGACGAGGCCCCCGACGACGGCACCGCCGACGACGCCGAGGCCGGTGCCGTCGCCCTTCTTCTGCACGGCGCTGACCGATTCGACCTTGCCGCAGGTCGCGCACACGCTCGAGGCGCGCGCGCTGGCCTCGGGCGGCCTTCACGGCACCGCGCTGCACGTGCACCGGCTGCGCGCACTGCCGCGGCGCGCGGCGCGGGCGGCGGTGCTGTCGGCCGACGACGGCGGCGCCATCTTCTCGGGGAAATCGGCTGGCGCCTCGGGCGGCGCGGCGCTGCTGCCCTTGGCCGCCGGCGCGCTCATCGCCATCAGCGGCGCCGACGAAGCGCTGCGCGCAGCGGCATCGTTCGCGGGCGGTGAACGCACCGCCAGCGTGGTGGCGACCGCGGTCAATGCCACCAGGCCGATGGCGCCGCCGATCAAGGCGGCGGGGCGCGAGAAGACGCTTTGCGTGGCGATCGGCGCATTGACCGTCGTCGGGGTGGTCGGGTTCATGGGCTGGTTCCTTCGAATGTTCTTGCGGCCACCATTGAACGCGCCAGGAGCGCGCGGGAGCTTCACAAGGCGCTTCCAGTTGCGACCGAACGTTTCCTGGCCTGCGCTGCTACGCTCGGCGCATGCAGGTGCAACAGGTCGTGCGTGACTTTTCCGTGCCGCCGTCGTGGCCGGCTTCGTTGCCGTGCTGGTCGGCTTCACCAGTTCGGTGGTCATCGTCTTCGCCGCGGCGCAGGCGCTTGGCGCCACGCCGGCGCAGGCCACGTCATGGATCTGGGCGCTGGGCCTGGGCATGGGCGTCACCTCGATCGGCACTGTCGTGGTGGTACCGCGAGCCGGTGTTGACGGCCTGGTCGACGCCCGGCGCGGCGCTGATCGCCGGCACCAGCGGCGTGGCCATGGGCGAGGCCGTCGGGCGCCTTCATCGCCTGCGGCGTGCTGATCGTGCTGGCGGGCGTGACGCGGCTGTTCGAGCGCGTGATGGACCGCATCCCGCAAGCGATCGCCGCGGCGCTGCTGGCCGGCGTGCTGGCGCGCTTCGGCCTCGATGCCGCGCGCGCGGTGACGACCGCGCCGCTGCTGGTCATCGCGATGGCGCTCGCCTTCCTGGCCGGCCGCCGCTGCGTGGCCACGCTACGCCGTGCCTGGCGTGCTGTGCGCGGGGCTGGCAGTGGCCGCAGCCGAAGGGCGCATGCAATGGTCGCGTGTCGTCTGGGATGCGGCGCTGGCCGGTGTGGACGACGCCGGCCTTCATCTTGGGGCGCCTTCGTCGGCATTGCGCTGCCGCTGTTCGTCGTCACGATGGCTTCGCAAAACCTGCCCGGCGTGGCTGCACAGCGCGCCGCCGGCTACCGCACGCCGGTGTCGGCGCCGGTCGCGGTCACGGGTGCGGCCACCGTGCTGCTGGCGCCTTTCGGCGGCTACGCCTTCAACCTTGCGGCCATCACCGCGGCCATCTGCATGGGCCGCGAGGCGCACGAAGACCCGGCTCGCCGCTACACCGCGTGTATTGCGGCGGGCGTGTTCTACATCGTCGATCGGCCTGGTTGGCGGCGCGGTGATCGGGCTGCTGCAGCGCCTTTCCGCGCGAACTGGTGCTGGCGGTGGCCGGGCTGGCGCTGTTGGGCACCATCGCCGGCGGGCTGGCCATGGCGCTGAAGGACGAGCGCCACCGCGACGCCGCGGGCCTGACCTTCCTGGTTACCCTGTCGGGGGTGTCGCTGGCCGGCGTCGGCTCGGCGTTCTGGGGCGTGGTGGCCGGCGGCGTTGCGCTCGTTGTGCAACAGTGGAGGAAGTGAGACCACCCCCGACGCGGCTGCGCCGCTCCCCCTCGAGGGGGCACCGCCAGCGGACCGGCAAAGCCGGCTCCGCGGCGGTTGCTTGGCAACACGCTGCCAAGGCGTGACGGGTGCGCAGCACAATCGACCAATGACACCCATGGACATACTCTTCGTCGCCGACCCGCTCGACGTCGTTCAAGACGTACAAGGATTCGACCTTCGCGATGATGCGCGAGGCCGCGCGGCGCGGCCACACGCTGTGGGCCTGCGAGGTGCCGCAACTGGTGTGGCAGCGCGGCGGCCGCGTGACGGTGCAAGGCGCGCGGCGCATCGCGTTGACCGCCGACGAGCACGACTGGTTCAGCGTCGAAGACACGCGCGATCTGGCCCTGGCCGACACCGGCTGCGGTGCTGATGCGCAAGGACCCGCCGTTCGACAGCGAGTACTTCTACGCCACGCACCTGCTGTCGCAGGCCGAGCGCGAGGGCGCGCGTGTCTTCAACCGGCCGGCGTCGCTGCGCGAGCACCCGGAGAAGCTCGCGATCCTCGAGTTCCCGCAGTTCATCGGCCCGACACTGGTGACGCGCGAGCGCCGACGCGGTGCGCGCATTCCACGCCGAGCATCGCGACATCATCCTGAAGCCGCTCGACGGCATGGGCGGCATGGGCATCTTCCGCGTCGGCCCCGACGGCCTGAACCTGGGCAGCATCATCGAAACGCTGAACCAGGACGGTCGCGTCACGCTGATGGTGCAGAAGTACCTGCCCGAGATCGTGCAGGGCGACAAGCGCATCCTCGTCATCGGCGGCGAGCCGGTGCCGTTTTCGCTGGCGCGCATTCCGCAGGGCAGCGAGATCCGCGGCAACCTCGCGGCCGGCGGCAAGGGCGTGGCGCAGCCGCTGTCGCTGCGCGACCGCGAGATCGCCGAGGCGCTCGGCCCGACGCTCGCCGCGCGCGGGTTGCTGCTGGTCGGGCTGGACGTGATCGGCGACTGCCTCACCGAGATCAACGTCACCAGCCCGACCTGCTTCCAGGAGATCACGCAGCAGACCGGTTTCGACGTCGCGACGATGTTCGTCGATGCGCTCGAGCAGGCGCTTGCCGGCGCTGCGACCGCGCGCGCGTAGCCGATGTCGACGACGCGGCTGTCGACGAGGCTCAGCGCCGCCGTGCTGCTGGCGGCGAGCGTCGCCGGTGCGGCCGCCCACGACACCTGGTTCGAGCCGTTGCCGTCCACCGCCGCCGGCCACGCCGGTGTTCGCGCTCGGCACCGGCAACCGCTTCCCGACTGCACGAGTTCCCGCTCGGCTACGAATACATCGTCGCCAGCGGCTGCCGCGGCGACGGGCGCGACCGCGGCGCCGCTGGCGCATGTCGAGGACCGGCCTGTCGTACTGGTGGTGCGCAGTGCGACGCCGTTGAACCCGCGCGCCGCGCTGACTTGCTGGGCGCAACTGGCACCGTTCGACGTCGAGGTGCCACCCGACAAGATCGAGCTCTATCTTCGCGAGATCCAGGCCAGCCCGGCGCTGCGCGAAATCTGGGCCGCGATGAAGGCGCGCGGGCTGCCCTGGCGCGAGCGCTACACCAAGCACGCCCGCATCGAGTTCGGCGGCGCCGGCCCGCGCACACCGCTGGCCATCGGCATGGACGTGCTGCTCGACAGCCCGCGCTGGCCGGTCCGCGCCGGCGATGCCCTCGGGTTCCAGGTGCTGCGCAACGGCGCACCGTTGGCCAATCTGCCGGTCGAGTTGGTCAGCGAGCACAGCGCGCTCGGCATCTGGCGCAAGACCGACGCCGAGGGCCGCGTGCGGGTCACCGCGCCGCTGGCCGGCCGCTGGTTGCTGCGCGCGCGTCGACCTGCGCGTGTCGGCGAAGAGCCGCGACGCATGGGAGAGCGACTTCGTGACGCTGGCCTTCGACGTCGCGCCGAGATAGCGTCCGTCAGAAGCCGAGCAGCTTGACTTCGAAGGCGCGCTCGACCAGCCAGACGCCAGCCAGCGCCGCGATCAGCAGCGAGCCACCGACCATCACCGCCCGGCGGTAGAACGCCGTTCGCCGCAGCGCGAAGGCGAGCGGCAGGAACACCGCCACGATGGCCAATTGACCGCCTTCGACCCCGAGGTTGAAGCCGACCAGCGCCAGCGCCAGCGCTTCGCGCGGCAGGCCCAGATCGATGAGCACGCTGGCGAAGCCGAAGCCGTGGATGAGGCCAAATGCGAAGGCCACCATCCAGCGCCGGCGGTGGAACAGCGGCCACACGTTGTTCAGCGCCGCCAGCACGACCGACGCCGCGATCGCCGACTCGACCCAGCGCGACGGCAGCGACACGAAGCCGAGCGTGGCCATCGACAGCGTGATCGAGTGCGCCAGCGTGAATGCGGTGACGATCTTGAAGACGTCGACGAAGGCCTGGCGAAAGGTCTCGGCGGGCTGCCAATGTTCGGCCTGCCGGCCACGCCACAACAACACCGCCGGCAGCAGCAAGGACAGCAGGAACAGGATGTGGTCGAAGCCGATCCAGATGTGCCAAACGCCTTCGCGCGCGTAGTCGATGAACTGGCGCCAGCGGCTCACCGCCTGCAAATCGAAGGTCTGGGTCGCGGCCTCCGGGCCGAACACCGCGCTGCGCGTGCGGCCGCCGGCCTGCAGGTTGAGCAGGCCGCGGTGCTGCGGGTCGATGTCGGCGAACAGCGAATAGCTGATCGTCAAGGCGGCCGGCGGCGTTGCACAGCGCATCGCCAGCGGCAGCACGGTGTAGGCGCCGTCGGTGTGGTCGTCGATCTGCTGCGCGCCGGCGGCGATGGTGCACGGCGCGCCGCCATCGCCGCCACTTGGACGTCGAGCCGCGCCAGCGCATAGGCCGCGATCTCGCCGTGACGGGCCCGCACCTCGCCCCACGTGAGGTCGCCGTTGCCGTCGGCATCCAGGCCGATCGCGAAGTCGAGGTCGCGCAGCGCGATGTCCCAGCGGCCGCTGATGGCGCCGTCGGCCACGCTGATCGTCAGGTAGCTGTCCGACGGCTTGTGCGCCTGCACGGGCGCCGGCGCGAGCCCGAGCCACGCCAGCAGCAGCGTCGCGACGACGCGCCTCATCGCGCGGCCTCCAGCTTCGCGGCGAGCGTGCTGCAGCACCGCGCTTTCGACGCGGTTGGCGGTCAACCACTCGCGCGCCGCGCCTGCCGCCGCGGGCTCGCGTGCGGCGAGCGCCGCCTCGAGCAGGATGCGGGCATCGGCCGGCTCGCGCTGCACCGCGTAGTTGCTGCGTGCCAGCGCCAGCGCGCGTGGGGCATCGCCCTGCAGCGCGAGCGCGAATCGGGCCTCCTCCTTCTCGTGCGTGCGGTCGCCGCGGGCGCGCGCGGCCTCGAAGCGCGCCGCGAGGTCGCGCGTCCAGCCAGCGGCGCGTGCATCGCCGGCGGCCCGGGCGGCAATCGCCAGGCGCAGCAACAGCACGTCGGCGCGCACGCCGTCCTTCAACAGCGCAAGCACGTCACCCGGGCGGCGGCGGTCGAGCAGGAAATCGGCGTATGCGGCCTGCAGGTAGACATCGGGCACGCCGAGCGCCAGCGCTTTGCGGAAGGCGCGCTCGGCGGCCGCGAAGTCGCCACGGCGCTCGTCGATTTCTGCCAGCCGCGTCAAGGCCCACAGGCGCTCTTCGGGCCCGGCGTCGGTGGCGGCCTTCAGTGCCGCGTCGAGGGCTTGCGCGGCGGCATCGGCGCGGCCGGTCAGGCTGTCGATCGCAGCCACGCAGGCCGCGGCGAGCAGTGCCGTGGTGTGCGGCGCCAGTCCCGCGCAGCCGCGCCGTGCCGCCGCATAGTCGGCCTGCACCATGCGGATCGCCGCCAGCCAGGCCCAGGCCTCGGCGTTGTCCGCCTCGGCCAGCACCACGGCCTCCAGGTCGGCCAGCGCCGCATCGAAGCGGTGGCCGTACTGCAGCAGCACCGCGCGCTGTACGCGCACGGCCACCGGTGGGGCGGCCTCGGCCCACCAAGGCGCCAACGCGGCCTGCGCATACCCGATGTAGCGCGGATCGCCCTCGGCCGCGGCCTCGTCGACGTAACGCCGTGCCAGCGCGACCGCCAAGGTCGGATCGCGCGGATTGCCGCGCCACGCCGCGCGCAGCGATTGCAGGCTGCGCGCGCGCGCGTCGCCGCTGCGCGCCGGCACACGTGCGAGCACTTCGGCGTCGGCGGCCGGCACACGCGGGGCCGCGCCGGCGGGCGGCAGCCACAGCGCCAGCAACAGCAGGGGCAGCCAGGGGGTCGGAAGCGGCATTGTTTCGGGGCGTGTCAGGGCATCGGCGTGGGCGCGCGATGGTAGCCAGGGTGGCGCCGCGTTGCAGGTTGATTCACTTCGGGGGAGACCCTGGCATGGGCCGGCAGCGCGATGCGTTATCTTCCCGCGTCGCCCGTACGCCCAGGCTTGCGGCGGCTGCGTTTGCATTATCCCAACCCACTGATTCGAAAGACAATTCATGAGCAAGCTCCTCACCGCCCTGTTGTTCGCTGCCGGCGCCATCGCACTGCCCGCACATGCCGCGTCGCACGCCGCCGCTGCGCCGGCCGGCAAGGCCAGCGCGGCCCCGATGGCCAAGGAAATGAAGAAGGAAGAGGCCAAGAAGGACGCCAAGCCGGCGGCCGCCGCTGCCAGTGCGGCCAAGCCGGCTGCCAGCGCCGCGAAGAAGTAAGGTCTTCGGGCCTTGACCGCGAAGGCAGGGGTCACGCCCCTGCCTTCGTCGTTTCAGGGCCGCGCACGCCCAATACCGCACACCGCGATGACCCTGCGTCAATGGCTCGACCAGGCCGGCCGCCTGGATGCCGAATACGGCCACAACCTGGCCAGCCACCTGCCGATGGCGCTGACGGCGTTGGCCCGCCTGGGCGCGACCGACGAGCGGCTCGCCGCATTTGCCGAGCGGTACGGCAAGCGCCTGCGCCCCGCGCCGCCGCCCGAGCCGTGGCCGGCGGGCGATCCGTGGCAAGGCCGCCTCGGCGATCCGCGCGCATGGCCGGCGTACCGCAGCCTGTTCAACGAGTGGATGGACCACGAGGGCGCGCCGGCGGTGCTCGAACAGACGCTGCCGGCATTGCTGCGCGGCGTCGGCGCGGCCGCGTTCCATGGCCCGATCCGCGCCGCCTACGCAGTCGCTGCCGGCCACTCGCACGAACTGGCGGATGCGCTGGCCTATTGGGCCTGCCGCTGGTTTTCGCTCGGCTCGCCGCAGTTCGACGGCCACGAGCCGAACCCGGCGGTGGTGCTTGCCGGGCTCGGCATCGCCAAGCCGCGTCCCCCGCTGATCGCCGAGCGCATGGCGCTGGCGGTCGAGGCACCCTGCGTTCGGCCGCGCGGCTTCGGGACTGCGCATCGAGCCCGCCACCACTCTCGAGCAACTGGCCACATTGGCCGCGCGCCTTTACGCCGACAGCGGCAACTTCACCGTGCTGCACCTGGTGACCAGCGCGCACGCCCTGCGCGTGCTGCTGCCATGGCTCGACGAGGGCGACGTGGCCGAGGCGCTGGGCTGCTACTGGGTGGCCTACGCCGCCGGCCATGTGGCGAGCGGGATCGCCCTGCCCGGTGCGATCGCCGCGTCCGACATGATGCCGTTGTCATGGCCCGATATCGTCGTCCACGCCATTGCCAGCGACGACGACCACCTCATCAAGCTCGTCGACAGCTGCCGCGAGCAGGAGCGGGCGTACGGCGGTACGGTGTGGCGCGAGGCCGCTTCGCGTGCCGTGGCCAGCGCATGACGGTCTCGCTGCAGCCGGTGACGCGGCACAACGTGCTCGCCGTGCTGGCGCTCGATGCCGGCGACGGCGGCAAGCAGGTCGCCTCCAACGCCAAGTCGATGGCCCAGGCCGCGGTGTACGGCGAAGCCTGGCCGCGCGCGATCCATGCCGGCGACACGCTGGTGGGCTTCCTGATGCTCAACGACCCGCGGCTGGTCACCGCGCCGGAGCAGGCCGAGTACTTTCTCTGGCGGATGATGATCGACCGCGCCCTTCAAGGCCGTGGCCATGGCCGCGCGGCGTTGCGCCTGCTCGTCGAGCATGTGCGGACGCGGCCGCACGACGGCCAGTTGCTGACGTCGATCGTCGAGCCCGCGCCGCAGTTGCTGGCGTTCTACGGCAGCGCTGGCTTCGTGCCGACCGAGCGCCTCGAAGACGGCGAACGCGTGCTGCGACTCGCGCTTTAGGCGGCGGCCAGCAGGTAGCCTTCGCCTGTGTGCCTGGCCCGGCCCAGGGCTTGATCCGCGGCGGCCAGCAGGGCTTGCTCGGCCGGGCCGTGGCGCGGGCTGATGGCGCCGCCGATGTGGACGCCGAGCGATCCCGTCGACGCGCCGATGCGCAACGGCCGGGCGAGGCTGGCGTGCACGGCCAGCGCACGCTCACGCAGCAGCGCTGCATCATCCAGGGTGTCGAGCAGGAGCATGAACCCGGTGCGCCCGACGCGCGCCACCAAGTCGCTCTCGCGCACCACGGTTTGCAGGCGACGGCCGACGATGCGCAGCGCGTCGTCGCCGAGCGCGTCGCCGCGGCACTCATCCGACGGGTCGATGGATTCGACGTCCAGCGACAGCAGCGAGAACGGCCGCGCGCCGGCCAACAGCGCGTGCATTCGACGTGACAAGCGAAGCCGGTTGCCCAGGCCGGTGAGCGTGTCGGTCTCGGCCTGCGCGGTGGCGCGGTCGAGGTGCGTGTGCATTGCCGACACGTCGTGGATCACCGCCACCGAAACGCGCTCGCTGTCGCGCTCGTCGAGGCAGAGGTTGCACAGCGAGATCGATACCGGCACCAGCCGGCCACTGCGATGCACCGCATGCAACACCGGCCGCGAACCCATCATCGTCGGCGCGCCTTCGCGCCGAAAGCGGGCCACCAGCGTCGCGTGGCGCTCGCGCTGCTCGGGGGGCACCAGCAGCGACAGCGGCTGCGCGAGCAACTCGGCCGCGGTGTAGCCGAGCAGCGTGGACAGTGCCGGGTTGGCGTAGGTGATGCGGCTGCCGGCATCGACCATGATCACCGCATCGGGCAGGATGTCGAGCAGGTCGCCGATGGCCAGGTAGGCGTGGCGCGACGGGGTCATTGCAGGACGGGCGGCGGGCAGCGTGGGCGGATATATCGATGATGCGGGGTCCGTGCGTGACCGGCATTGTTCGGAGTCAAGCCGGTGCGCAGCCACCGCGCTTGACTCCGCGCAATTCGCGCAGCCGGCAGCGCGAGATCATGGTCGTCCACCGAGAGGTTGGCCATGCACAGTGACAAGCCTCGAGTGGATGACCGAGCGGCCATGGGCCCCGCCGCCCGAGGCGCCGATCGATCTCGACGCGGCGTGTCATCGCGCCGCACCGCTCGCACCATTGATTTAACGCAAGACAGCCTTGCCGCGCCGGCGTCTCAATGCGTGCACCAACGGCAAAGGGACAGCGCCATGAACATCGGCTCGATCTGCCAGCGCCGCCTTGTCACCATCGACGGCCTGGCCAAGGCCATCCGCAGCGGCATCGAACGCGAAGCGGCCGAAACTGGCGCCGCGCCCGCAGCCCCTGCTTCTGCCGCTGCGCGTGCCGGCCGTCGGCGCCGCCGGGTGGGGTCGGTCGTGAGCGCCCCACCGCGGCGACTGCAGGAGAGGCAATGAAACGCAAACCAGCTCCCCGTGCGCGCAAGGCCAGAGAACCGGCCCCGGTGCGCCCCGATCCCGTGTCAGAGGACGATGCCAGCGAGCGCATCGTCGCGCGGCCCGACGGCTACCACTGGCTTGCGCCCGACGGCCACAACGAGTTCGGCCCCTTCGATACGGTCGAGGAGGCGCGTGCCGACATGTTGGCGGCCGACGAAGAGGGCGTGTCGGAGCCGGCCGAGAGCTTGCAGGAAGCCGAGGACGAGATCGGCATCGCAGACTGGATCGACCCCGAGACCGGCGAGCCGGCCGAAGGCTACTCGCCGCCGCATCTGGAACCGGACTGAGGGCCGCGGGCCGCCTCGTCGCTCACGCGCTGCGCTTGCGGTAGGTGCCGATCAATTGCGCCTGCGCCAACTCGTGGCCCTGCATTGCCTGCTCGACGGCGGCCTTGGTCGGCCGCGGCAGTTCGGGCAACGCCATGTCGAGCGCGTAGAGCTTGAAGAAATAGCGATGGCGGCCGATCGGCGGGCATGGCCCGCCCCAGCCGTGGCGCTGCCAGTCGTTGAGGCCCTCGCGCGTGCCAGTCGGCAGCGGTTGCCCGCCGTCGGGCAGGGCGGTGGCCTCGGGCGGGATGTCATAGAGCACCCAGTGCACCCAGGTGCGTTGCGGCGCGGCCGGGTCGGGCGCATCGGGGTCGTCGACGATCAGCACCAGGCTGCGGGTGCCCGGCGGCGCGTGGCTCCAGGCGAGCGGCGGCGAAATGTCTTCACCCTCGCAGGTGTGTCGCCGCGGGATGTTGCCTTGCGGCGCGAAGGCGCTCGAATGCAGTTCCATGCGCGGATACCTCGTTCCACTCGGTGTGGCGTTTCACCCGGGCTGCGGATAGCCCACGCTCTGCGCCAGCGCGACGCGCTGGCTTGTCGACAGACCGAGCGCTCGCGCCAGCCGCGCGCGATCGATCAGGCCGCGCACCACCGTCGCCAACCCGGTGCCGGCACAGAACAGGTAGACGTTCTGCGCGACGCAGCCGGCCTCGGCACCGGCGAGGAAGGTGCGCTCCTCGGGCGAGGCATCGTGCATGCGTGCGAAATCGGCGACATAGACCAGATTCAGCGGCGCGCCGGCGACGAAGTCCTGAGTGCCGGTGGCGCCACGCAGGTCCTCGGCCTTGACCAACCGCAGCCGGTGGGCGACGGCGTCGTAGCGGTAGGCGCCGTCGGGCAGCGCGGCGTAGACATCGATGGCCTGCCAGTTGTGTGCCGACGGCGCGGTGCGGCCGCCGCTGACGCGGCGGTTGATGCCGTAGGCGGACCACAGCAGCGACGACAGCACGGCCAGCGGCAGGGGTGCAGGCCGGAAGGCGCGCGCACTGCGCCGACCCGCCAAGGCCTGGGCCAGCGTGGCCGGCGACGACAGCACCGGCGGTGGCAGATCGATGGGGCCGGTGGCGAGGCCGATGCGGTCGGCGGCGACTTCGAGTTCGATCGTGGACATGCGGTGCTCCTGCGCGTTCGCGCCATCACGGCAGTGGCGACGTGTCGTCGGCGCGCTCGTCGCCGGCCGGCTCGACGAAGCCGGCGATGGCGTCGCCCGGCGCCGGCACGGTCTCGATCGAACCGAGGCGCCGTTCGTCGGCGTGCTCGATGCTGGTGCGGGCCGCGCCGGTGGCTTCGGACGGTGCGTGCTGCCGTGCGTGCTCGACCCCGGGCTCCTCGGGTTCGTCGGCCATGCCCTCGGCCGGGGTATCGGGCGCAGTCGACCGCGGCAGGCTCGGGCTGCGCGGCGGGGGCCGTTTCGGTGTCTTGCGCTTCATCGCGGGCCTCTCAACCCTGCGCTGGTAACTGCCGCAGCAGCGCTTTGAAATCCGGCCAGGCCATCGCCGGCCAGACTTCGGTATGGGCGTGGCCATAGCTGCGCACCAGCACCGACACGCGCGTGGCCGCGGCGACATCCGGCGCGTCGATGACGTCGACGTAATCCCACGGCCCGAGCACCGCATAGCTGGCGAGCCACTTCACGTCGGGACAATGCGTGTGCACTTGGTCGGCCACATGGTGTTCGAGTGTCTCGAACGACTTCGGCTGGTGCAGCGACTGTGGCGACAGGCGGGTCAGCAGCAGGAAGATGGACATGATGCGCTCGGCGGCCAAGGCGGCCCATGGCTGAACCATACGCGCGGCCCGCGGGCCGGTGCATTGCGGTGCGTCAATGCGCCGCGGGCCGGTGCGCGTTGCGTGCGTCGCCACGCCCGCTCCAGGCGCAGGCCACATCGCCGTCGAGGCCAGTCGCGCTCGCGCGGCGGCCAGCGCGCCGGCGTCCGGCGGCGCAGGCCACATCGCCATCGAGCGCCATGTGGCGCTCGTCGTAGGAGTCCACGGCGCTGCAGTCAGCACCTGACGAACCGAAGCCCGCTGAAGCGCCCGCGCAACGCGGTGACATCGCCGGCCGCGGCCTTCGCACGGGCTTCGCTGTGCAGGCCGCGCGCGATCAACGCAGCCAGTTCTTCCATCTCGCCCGGGCCGAGGCCCAGCCGCACGATCTCGGGCACGCCCAGGCGCAGGCCGTTGACGTCGCCCGGCAGCGGCGGCACTACCGCGTGCGGCAGGCCGATGCCGCAGGCCAGCAGGCGTGCGCCTTCGAGCCGCTTGGCGGCGGCCTGGCCGCCACCCCATCGCGCGGCCTCGATCGCCAGGGCATGCGAAGCGGTGCCGCCACGCTCGCGCGCGAACACCGGCAAGCCCTCGCGTTCGGCCAGCGCCTTTGCGAGTGCGCGCGCCGTGGCCTGCATCGCCTGCGCGTACGCCGGGCCCTGTTCCTTCCAGTCCAGCAGGCCGAGGGCGAGCGCGGCGGTCTTGCCGGCGTCGAAATTGGCGGTGAGGCCGGGGTAGGCGATGGCGTCGATGCGCTCGAAGAGTGCGGCGTCGTTGCCGACCACCAAGCCGCCGGGCGGGCCGCCGAGGCTCTTGTAGGTGCTCATCGTCATCACCTGTGCGCCTTCGGCGAGCGGATTCGGCCAGACGCGGCCGGCGAACATGCCCGACAGGTGCGCGGCGTCGAACATCAGCGGCGCGCCGACTTCGTCGGCGATGCCGCGCACGGCGGCCACCGGGTGCGGCCACAGGTTGAGGCTGCCGCCGAGCGTGATCAGCTTGGGCTTGACCTCGTGCGCCAGGCGGCGCAGCGCATCGACGTCGACCGTGTAGCCGTCGGCCTGCACCGGCGCCGGCACGGTGCGCAGGCCATACAGCCCGGCGGCGCCCGCGGCGTGGTGCGTGACGTGGCCACCGATCTCGGCCGGTGGCGCGATGATGGTGTCGCCGGGCTGGCAGGTGGCCATGAACACGTACAGGTTGGCCAGCGCGCCCGAACCGACGCGTACTTCAGCCTGGCGCGCGCTGAAGACCTCGGCGGCCAGTTCGGCGGCGATGACCTCGATGCGCTCGATGGCCTGCAGGCCCATCTCGTACTTGTCGCCCGGGTGGCCCAGCGAGGCGCGCGGGCCCAGCCCCGCGGCCATCAGCGCCTCGGCGCGCGGGTTCATCACGTTGCTGGCCGGGTTCAGGTTCAGGCCTTCGACGTCGTGGATGCGCCGGTTCTCGGCCACCAGGCGGTGCAGCTCGGTGTCGGTGTCGCGTGGGCGCGCCGCGGCAGTGGCGGTGGCGATGCGTTGCTCGAGTTCGCGGCTGGCGGCGGCAAGCCACGGGCGGGGGCTGAGGTGCGGCATGGACATGGCCTGCATCGTACGGCGGCGCGCGCGAGCCGCGCCGGCCCGGCTATCCTCTCGCCGACCCTGCGCCCTGGAGTGCGCCGGTGATTGCCCCGACATGCCCGACACCCGCTGGTTCGCCGTCGACACCGATGCCGCGCGCACGACGCTGCGCCTGCTGGGCGCGTGGCGCCTGCAGCATCTGGCCGAGATCGAGGCGGCTTTGGCCGGCTTGGCGTTGCCGGCAGCGGCAACCATCGACGGCAGCGCGCTGGCCGAGATCGACTCGGCCGCGGCGCTGGTGTTGCTGCGCGCGTTGCAGGCGACCCAGGCGGCGCTGGGCGGCGAGTGCTGGGTCGGCTTCAACGAGGCCAACGGCCGCATCATCGAACAGGTGCGCGCGCACCTCGGCAGCACGGCGGCCGTGCCGCCACCGCGCCGGCCACGCCCGCTGGCGCAGTTGGGCCGCGTGGCGATCGCCTTATGGGGCCTGCTCGGTGGGCACCTCAACTTCTTCGGCGCCACCGTCGCCGCCTTCGGCGAGGCGCTGGTTCAGCCGCGGCGGTTGCGCCTGCGCGAACTGACGGTGCAGCTCGAGCAGGCGGGTCTGACGGCGATTCCGGTGGTCGCGCTGGTGACGATGCTGATCGGCGTCGTCATCACCTACCTGCTCGGCCTGCAGGCCGAGAAGTACGGCGCCAACATCTTCGTCGTCGACGGCGTGGGCATCGGGGCCACGCGCGAGTTCGCGCCGATCATCGTCGCGGTCATCGTCGCCGGCCGCTCGGGCGCCGCCTTCACCGCGCAGCTCGGCTCGATGCGCCTGACCGAGGAGACCGATGCCATCCGCACGCTCGGCCTGTCGCCGATGCAGGTGCTGGTGGTGCCGCGCGTGCTGGCGCTGATGATCGCGCTGCCGCTGCTGGTCTTCGTCGGCGACGTGATGAGCCTGCTGGGGGCGATGGCGATCGCCGGGCCGATGCTCGACGTCACGCCCAACGCCTTCCTGGCGCGCCTGCACGAGGCGCTCGATGTGCGCCACGTCTTCGTCGGCCTGGCCAAGGCGCCGGTGTTCGCGCTCGTCATCGCCGTGATCGGCGCGCGCATGGGCATGACGGTCGGCCGCGACACGCGCGCGCTCGGCATCGCCACCACGTCCACGGTGGTGCAGAGCATCGTCGCGGTGATCCTGCTCGATGCGGTGTTCGCGGTGCTGATGCAGGCGCTGGATATATGAACCGACGCGCCGGTGATCGAGGTCGATGCGGTCGTCACGCGCTTCGGCGCGCAGACGGTGCACGACGGCGTGTCGTTCTCGGTCACGCGCGGCACCTTGGTCGCGTTGATCGGCGGCAGCGGCACCGGCAAGTCGGTGCTGCTGCGCGAGATCATCGGCCTGCAGCGCCCGACCGCGCGGCCGCGTGCGGCTGCTCGGCACCGACATGTGGCATGCCGCGTCGCACGAGCTCGACGCCGTGCGCCGGCGCTTCGGCATGATGTTCCAGGACGGCGCGCTGTTCTCGTCGCTGACGGTGGCGCAGAACGTGGCCGTGCCGCTGCGCGAGCACACGCGGCTGGGCCACGCCACCGTCGACGCGCTGGTGGCGCTGCGCCTGCTTGCAGGCCGGGCTGCCGGCCGATGCCGGCGCGAAGATGCCGAGCGAGTTGTCGGGCGGCATGCGCAAGCGCGCGGCGATCGCGCGCGCCATCGCGCTCGAGCCCGAGGTGCTGTTCCTCGACGAACCCACCTCCGGCCTGGACCCGATCACCGCGCGCGGCTTCGACCGCCTGGTGCGCTCGCTGGTCGACGACCTCGGCCTCACGGTGTTCCTGGTCACGCACGACCTCGACACCCTGCTCGGCGTCGTCGACCGCCTGATCGTGCTCGCGCGCGGCCGCGTGCTGGCCGACGGCACGGTGCCCGAGGTGATGGCGGTCGACGACCCGTGGATCCGCGAGTACTTCTCCGTCCGTAGAATGGCTTGAAATGAGACCCCCGAGCTCACTTCGTTCGCTGCCCCCCGAGGGGGCCGCGCGGGCCCTTCGGACGGCCGGGCGGTCCCGAGATGGAAGCTGAGGCCCGGTACACCTTCGTCGGCGCAAGCGTGCTGGTGCTGATCGCGGCACTGGTGGCGGCGGTGGTGTGGCTGACGGGCGTCGGCGGCCGGGGCAACTTCACTCGCTACGCGATCCACTTCGAGAAGCAGGCGCTCGATGGCCTGGAGATCGGCGCCGACGTCACGCTGCGCGGCATCAAGGTCGGCCGCGTCGAGGACTACGCGCTGTCGGGCACCACGCTCAACCGCGTGCGCGTGGCGGTGCGCATCGACCGCCGTGCGCCGGTGCGCACCAACACCGTCGCCGTGGTCACGCGCAACTTCGTCACCGGCATCGCCGCCATCACGCTCGTCAACCCCGAACCGCCCGGTGAGCCGCTCGAGGAGGTGCCCGACGGGCGAGAGCGCCCGGTCATCGCCGAGGGCCGCTCCGATCTCGACGAGATCACCGGCCGCGTCAGCAAGGTCGGCGAGATGGCTTCGGTGGCCCTCACCAACATCAACCAGTTGCTCGACGCCGACAACCGCGAGGCCGTGATGGCCACGGTGCGCAGCCTGCGCGACCTGTCGGCCGGCCTCAACGCCCGCCTGGGCGCCCTCGACAGCACGCTGGCGCGCGTGGGCATCGCGGCCACGAAGGTGGGCGACGGCGCGGCCGAGCTGGGCCGCTCGGGCACGCGCATCGCCACGGTGGCCGAGCACAGCGGCGAGCGTCTCGACACTGCGCTGGCCGAGACCGAGCGCACGCTGATCGACGCGCGGCGCGCGCTGCAGCAGGTGGCCCAATCCACCGGCGCGATCCAGCAGCAGGCGCTGGCCACTGCGCGCCGGCTCGAGGATTCGGCCGCCACTGTCGATGACCAACTCGGCGCAGCCATGACCGAGATGCGCTCGAGCATCGAAGTCGCCACGCGCGTGCTCGACCGCCTGCGCGAGCCCCGCGCGGCGCTGCTCGGTCCCAACAAGCTGCAGCTCGGGCCCGGGGAGAAACTGCCGTGACGGCCAGGCCTGCGAGGTTGGCAACATTGCTGGCCGCGCTGCTGTCGTCGGGCTGCGTCTCCGTCGGCCTGGGCGGCGACGTGCCGCCGCTGGCCCAGTACCGGCTGCACGATGCCGGCGCGCCGGCGCTGCGCCTGGCTGCGCCTCTCCTGCCGGCGCTGTTGATCCAGGCGCAGCCGGCCGACGCGGCGGCCGACACCGTCTCGATCGCGTACTCGCAGCGGCCCCACGAGTTCGCCCACTACCAGTTCGCGGTCTGGACCGAGCGGCCGCTGCGGCAGGTCGCGCGGCTGTTGCAGCAGCGGCTGGAGGCACGCGGCGTGGCCGGCGCGGTGGGCGTGATCGGTGAACCGCTGCGCGCCGACTGGCTGCTCACGGTGGCCATCGACACGCTGCACCACGACGTGAGCGCACCGCCCGGGCAGGCGCGCCTGGCGATCACCGCAGAACTGTTCGACCGTCGCAACCGCGCGCGGACGGCGCGACGCCAGTTCGAGGTGGCGGTGCCGACCGCCAGCGCCGACGCGCCTTCAGCTGCCGCGGCGATGTCGCAAGCCTTGGTGCAGGTTTTCGATCGGCTGGTGCCGTGGCTCGAAGCTGAACTGCGGCAGGTGGAGGTGGCTGGTCCGAAGTAGTCCGAGCGATCCTCGGCGCGTCGGCGTACGGGTCGCTGTAGCGCGTCGCCGACAATCCTGCGATGGCCCTGATCACGCTGTCCAACGCCCACCTCGCCTTCGGCCATGTGGCGCTGCTCGACGGCGCCGGTTTCTCGCTCGAGGCGGGTGAGCGCGTCGCGTTGATCGGGCGCAACGGCACGGGCAAGTCGTCGCTGCTGAAGATCCTGGCCGGGCTCGAGCGGCCCGACGATGGGGTGCTGCAGGTGCAGCAGGGGCTGCGCCGCTTCTACGTGCCGCAGGAGCCGTTGTTCGAGGCCGACGCCACGGTGTTCGACGCCGCGGCCGAAGGCGCCGCCGAGGCCCGCGCGCTGCGCGCTCGCTATGAGCAGCACCTGCCGGGCGACGACCTCGATGCGCTGCAGACGCGCATCGAGGCGCTCGACGGCTGGCTGTGGGAGCAGCGCGTCGATGAGACGCTGCAGCGGCTCCATCTGGACGGCCAGGCCCATGTGCACACGCTGTCGGGCGGTACCAGGAAGCGCGTGGCGTTGGCGCAGGCCCTGGTGGCGCACCCCGACGTGCTGCTGCTCGACGAGCCGACCAACCACCTCGACCTCGATGCGATCGAATGGCTGCAGGGCCTGCTCGCCAACTGGACCGGCGCGCTGCTGTTCGTGTCGCACGACCGCGCCTTCATCGATGCGGTGGCCACCCGCATCGTCGAACTCGACCGTGGCCTGCTGCGTTCGTATCCCGGCAACTACGCGGCGTACGAGGTGACGAAGGCGCGCGAGCTGGAGTCCGAGGCGCTGGCCAGTGCGCGTGCCGACAAGCTGCTGGCGCAGGAAGAGGTGTGGGTCAGGAAGGGCGTGGAGGCGCGGCGCACGCGCGCCGTCGGCCGCGTCGTGCGGCTCGAGCGCCTGCGCGCGCAGCGCGCGGCACGGCGCGAATCGCTTGGCCAGGTGCGGCTGGAGATCGACGCCGGCGTGCCCAGCGGCAAGCTGGTGGCGGTGCTGGAAGACGTGTCGTTCCGTTTCGACGACAACGGACCCTGGTTGATCGACCACTTCACCGCCACCTTCCTGCGCGGCGACAAGGTCGGGCTGGTCGGCCCCAATGGCGTCGGCAAGACCACGCTGCTGAGACTCATCCTCGGCCAGATCGAGCCCAGGCGCGGCAAGGTGCGGCGCGGCAGCAAGTTGCAGGTGGCGTACTTCGACCAGCTGCGCGATGCGCTCGACCTCGAAGCGACGCTGGCCGACACCATCAGCCCGGGCAGTGAATGGATCGAGTTCGGCGGGCAGAAGAAGCATGTGATGAGCTACTTGAACGACTTCCTGTTCTCGCCCGAGCGTGCCAACTCGCCGGTGCGCACGCTGTCCGGCGGCGAGCGCAACCGGCTGCTGCTGGCGCGGCTGTTCGCGTTGCCGGCCAACGTGATTGTTCTCGACGAGCCGACCAACGACCTGGACATCGACACGTTGGAGTTGCTGGAAGAGTTGCTGCTCGGCTACAGCGGCACCGCGTTCATCGTCAGCCACGACCGGCGCTTCGTCGATGCGGTGGTGACGAGCACGGTGGCCTGGGAGGGTGATCCGGCCTTCGGCGGCAAGCCGGGCCTGTGGCGCGAGTACGAGGGCGGCATCACCGATTGGCAGACGCAGCGCGCACGCAGCCGGGTCGTCGCGAGCACGCCCGCCGCGCCAATGCCAACGGTGAAGGCGCCGCCACCGACCGCGGCCGGGGCCGCGCCGCGCAGCAAGCTCAGCTACAAGGCCCAGCGCGAACTCGACGCGCTGCCGGCGCGCATCGAGGCGCTCGAGGCCGAGCAGAAGGCGATCGCCCAAGCCATCGCCGACCCCTCGCTGTACGCAAGGGACCCGCAGCGCGCCACCGACCTGCACGCGCGCTATGCGCAGATCGACGAGGAATTGCTGGCAGCGCTGGAGCGCTGGGAGTCGTTGGCCGCGCGATAGCCGCGTCGTGCTGAGCCCCGCGAATGCCGCGGATCGGGCTCCGCCCGGCCGCTGGCGCTACCCCTTGGGGGGAGCGGCGCAGCCGCCTCGGGGGGGCTAGTTTCTCGAGCTACCGAACCAACTGTCGTTCTGCGCCACAGGGTGCGTGCGGCTGACGATCAGGCCACCCTGTAGGTACAGCGCATTGAGCAGGCGCATCGCGCGGCCGCGGTTCAGACCGGGCCACTCCGACATTTCGCGCAGGTTGGCGCTTTCGCGGTGCAGGCGGTTCACGGCGGCCTGCACCACGCCGGTCAGTAACACTTCGCGCAGATTCATGCCGAGGGCCACGCGGTACGCCGCCGGGCCGGCGATCTCGGGCAGCAACTGCTCGCGCGAGCCGCGCATCGCCAGCTCCCACGCCACC
This sequence comes from uncultured beta proteobacterium, assembly GCA_963840805.1. Lineage (GTDB taxonomy): Bacteria > Pseudomonadota > Gammaproteobacteria > Burkholderiales > Burkholderiaceae_C > CADEEN01. The sequence continues at coordinate 1,129,048 of CAWJAJ010000017.1, forward strand.
GGGCCGAGCGGCTGGTACAGGTGCGGCTCGCCGACCAGCGCGGCCTCCGGGTCACCCGGCGGGCGCAGTACGGCAGGCTCGACGCGCAGGACCTCGAGGTCGGACAACCGCTGGGACAGGAATTCGTGCATCGGCAGCGGGCAATGGGCCAGCCGTTCGTTTGGGAATACCGTCAGCGGCACCACGCGCGGGCCGCACTGCAGGTACACCGCCAGCGGCCGGGCATGCCGCACGCAGGCGGCCAGCACTTCGAGCAGCTCGGTGTGGCGGCCGTCCTGCTCGAAGCGAAGCAGATCCTGCAACAGCGACGGGTTCAGTGATGACAGCCGCGTCAGCGACTCGTCGGCGCCTTCGCGCTTCAACTCGGCCAAGTAGCGCTGGAAGGCGCTAACCCGCATCAGCTCAGGTTCGCCCAGGGGCAAGGTGGATTCGAAATTCACCTGGTACCGATCCGTGAATGAGGCGCCCAGGCACCGGCCTCGCGGGGCGGCATGCGCCTCGCGTTCATCGCTTTGTCGTCGTCATGCAGGGCCGACTTGTGCACGAATAGCTTCCCAAGGGCGCGCCGGCGGCGCCGCCCGTTGACCAATTGTTACTCATGAATTGTTACTCATGAATGGTACGCGGGCGTTGCCCGCGGCGCAGCCCCCTTTTTCATGGGGCCATGCAAGGCGTCGCGCGCCTCGCGCAATGCACGCCACAGCCGCGGCTCCTGCGCGGTGGCGAAGTTGATGCGCATCAGCGTGCTCGGCCTTGGTTGTGCATGGAACAGGCTACCCGGTGCGAGCAGCCAGCCCCGATCGTGCAATGCCTCGGCCAACTGTTCGACGTCGACGCCGGTCTCGACCCATCCGAACAGGCCCTGCGGTGCGGCCGCGAAGACAAAGCCTGCGTCCTGCGCCAGCCGGACACTGCGTTGGCGCGCGGCGGCGAGTCGCGCCACCACGCGGTCGGCATGGCGACGCAGCGTGCCCTGTTCGAGCATGATCGCCAGCGCCCGCTCGGTCAGTGCCGGCGTCGTCAGTGCGGTCAACAGCTTGCGGTCGATGGCGCGCTCGACCAGTGCCGGCGATGCAGCGAGGAAGCCGACGCGCCAGTTCGGCGTCACGATCTTCGAGAAGCCGGAGATGTAGATCGTGCGCTGCAGTCGGTCGAGCGCGGCCAGCCGCGGCGCCTGCGCCGGGGCCAGCCAAGCATAGGTGTCGTCCTCGACGATGGTCAGGCCATGCGCCTCGGCCAGCTTCAACAGATCATGCGCCGCGGCCAGCGACAGCATCGCGCCGGTCGGGTTGTGCAGCACCGAAACGGTGATGTAAACGCGCGGCTTGGCGGCACCCTGCGTCGTCTCGAGCCAATGACGAAGTGCGGCCAGATCGGGACCGGCCGGCCCGCGCGGCACTGGGGCGAGCTTGACGCCCATTTGTGTCAGGCGTGCGAACTCGAGCGCCCACCCCGGCTCGTCGACCAGCACCGTGTCGCCCGGTGCCAGCAGCAGGCGCGAGACGATATCCAGTGCCTGCGTCGCGCCGGCAGTGGTGACGATCTGCTGCGGCGTGGCGGCGATGTCGAGGTTGGCCAGCCGCTGCGACAGTGCCGCACGCAGCCGCGCATCGCCGGCCGGCTCGCCATAGCGCAGGCTGGTCGGGTCGCGTGCATCTTCGGCCAATGCGCGCCGCAGCGCGCTGTGCAGCAGCGGCAGGTCGAGCCAGTCGGCGGGCAATGTACCGATGCCGGGCGACGGCAGGCGGCCGTCCTGGTGCTCGAACATGCCGCGCATCAGCGTGGCCACATCGCGCGGCGGTGCGCTGCGCGGTGGCGGCGCGTGTACTGGCGAGGATTCAGGCACGGCCGCCCCGCTGCGCACGAAGAAGCCCCGCTGCTGGCGCGCCTCGACCAGCCCTTGGGCCTGCAGCAGGTCGTACGCCGCGACCACCGTACTCGGTGCAAGCCCGTGGCGGCGCGCCGCTTCCCTGACCGAAGGCAGCCGTGCGCCGGTGGCCATTGCGCCGGCCTGGATGCGTTCGGCATGGAATGCCGCCAGTTGCTCGGCCAGCGTTGCCAAGGCGCCGCGCTGCAGCCGCGGCAGGGTCTCCGGCGTCGCCGATCCGATGGTGCGTGGGTTCATCTGTATCTATTTGAGCAGCCATACACAGCATGGCATGACGATCAAAAGTGTACTGTTCCTGTGTTGGTTCCGGCCCTTAGACTGCAGCGATGTCATCGGCCGACCCGCGCCCCTTGCACCCCCGCGTCTCCGCGCCGGCCGGCACGGCCGGCGGCGACGCCTCGCGTGGTTTTGCGCTGGGCGTGCTCGGCGTCGTGATCTTCGCGATGACGCTGCCGATGACGCGCCTGGCGGTCGGCGATGCCACCGATCCGCAACTGCCCCCGGCCTTCGTGACCGCCGGCCGTGCCGCGCTGGCGGGTCTGCTGAGCGTGGCGTACCTGCGCCTGATCCGCGCGCCGCGCCCAGCGCGAACGCACTGGCGCGCACTGGCCCTCTGCGCGCTCGGCACCGTGCTCGGCTTTCCGTTGTTCCTGGCACTGGCGCTGCGTCATGTCGATGCGATGCATGCGGCGGTGGTCACGGGGGTGTTGCCGCTGGGTACCGCCGTCGCGGCGGCGCTGTGGCTGCGGCAGCGCGCATCGATCGGCTTCTGGGTCTGTGCCTTGATCGGCTGCGCGCTGGTGCTGGCCTTTGCGGCGCGCCAGAGCCAGGGCGCGTTGAGCACTGCCGATGGCCTGCTGCTGTTGGCGGTGGCCAGTGCGTCGATCGGCTACGTGGCCGGGGCGCAGGTCTCGGTCCGCCTGCCGGCCGAACAGGTGATCTGCTGGGTGCTGGTGTTGTCGCTGCCGCTGACGCTGCCGGCGATGGCCGTCACCTGGCCGGCCGACGCCGCTGCGGTGCGCGCCGGCGCGTGGGGCGGGTTCGCCTACGTCACGCTGTTCTCGATGTGGCTAGGCTTCTTCGCCTGGTACCGCGGCCTGGCGCTCGGTGGCGTGCTGCGCGTCAGCCAGGTGCAGCTGCTGCAGCCGTTTCTCGCGCTGCTGTTCGCCGTGCCGATTCTCGGCGAGCGCCTCGATGCGGTGACGGTGGTGTTCGCGCTCGCGGTGATGGCCGTGGTGCTCGCCGGCAAGCGCATGCCGGTGCCGGCGGCGCGATGAAGCCGACCCGCCGGGCCGACAATCGACCCTCTCCTCCAGCGGCCGTCACGAGGTGACCGACCATGACCACCGAACAGCACCCGTTCACGCTCGCGCGTCGCGCCGAGCGCATGAATCCGTCGATCATTCGCGAGATCCTGAAGGTCACCGAGCAGCCGGGCATCGTCTCGCTCGCCGGGGGCCTGCCTTCGGCCGACACCTTCCCGGTGCAGGCCGTGCGCGACGCCACCGAGAAGGTGCTGCGCGAGGCGCCGCGCGAGGCGCTGCAGTACGCTGCCAGCGAAGGCTTTGCGCCGCTGCGCGAATGGGTGGCGGCACACCTCGCGAAACAGCACGACATGAAGGTCGATGCCGACCAGGTGCTGATCACCACCGGCTCGCAGCAAGGTCTCGATCTCGCTGCGAAGGTGCTGATCGACGCCGGCTCGCGCGTGCTGGTCGAGACGCCCACCTACCTCGGCGCGCTGCAGGCCTTCGCGCCGTACGAGCCGCAGGTCGAGTCGCTCGCATCGGACCATGAAGGACCCCTGCCGCAGGCGTTGGCGGCCGCGGCACCGGGCGCACGCTTTGCCTACCTGCTGCCGAACTTCCAGAACCCGACCGGCCATGTCTACACCGAGGCGCGGCGCAGTGCGCTGGTGGCCGCAGCGCGCACGGCCGGCCTGCCGCTGGTGGAAGACAACCCGTACGGCGACCTCTGGTACGACGCGCCGCCGCCGGCGCCGCTGGCCACGCGCTGGCCCGAAGGCGTGCTCTACCTCGGCTCGTTCTCCAAGGTGCTGTCGCCCGGGCTGCGCCTGGGTTACCTGGTGGCGCCGTCGGCGCTGTACCCGAAGTTGTTGCAGGCCAAGCAGGCGGCCGACCTGCACACCTCGATCTTCAACCAGCGCGTGGTCTACGAAGTCGTGCGCGATGGCCTGCTCGATGCCCATGTGCCGACGATCCGTGCCCGCTACAAGGCGCAACGCGACGCGATGGAGGCGGCGCTCGAGAAGCACCTGGCCGGGCTGGCGCAATGGCAGCGCCCCGCGGGCGGAATGTTCTTCTGGCTCGAACTGCCGGCGGGGCTGGACGCGATGGCGCTGCTGCCCGAGGCGGTGGCTGCCGGCATGGCGTTCGTGCCCGGCGAGCCGTTCTTCGCGGCGGCGCCGCGACGCAACAGCCTGCGATTGAGCTTCGTCACCGTGCCGGCGGCGCAGATCGAAGCTGGCGTGGCGGCATTGGCGGACGTGTTGCGCGACGCGGAGGCCAGGCTGTGAGCCCCGCGGAGCGCCGCTTTACCCAGATCGACGTCTTCACCGACCGCGCGCTCGCCGGCAACCCGCTGGCGGTCGTGCACGGTGCCGACGACCTCGACGACGCGCGCATGGCGGCGTTCGCGCGCTGGACCAACCTGTCGGAAACCACCTTTCTGCTGGCGCCGACCGAGCCGGGTGCCGACTACCGGGTGCGCATCTTCACGCCGACCGTCGAGCTGCCGTTCGCCGGTCATCCGACGCTGGGCAGCTGCCACGCCTGGCTCGCGGCCGGCGGCCAGCCGCGCCACGGTGGCGAGGTGGTGCAGCAATGCGGCGTCGGCCTCGTGCGCATCCGGCGCGAAGGCGCACGCCTGGCCTTCGCGGCGCCGCCGCGACGGCGCAGCGGTCCGCTGGACGACGCGACGCTCGAGCGCATCGCGCGCTTTCTGCAACTGCCGCGCCGTTCGATCGTCGCGCACCAGCATTGCGACAACGGGCCCGGCTGGAAGGCGGTGATGCTGGCGTCGGCCGACGCGGTGCTGTCACTGCGGCCGCAACTCGGCAGTGAGAGCGATCTCGAGGTCGGCGTGGTCGGACCGGCCGGCGCGCCCGGCAAGGTGGGCGTCGTCGGTGCGCACGGCGCAGCTGTACAGCCCGCGTTCGAAGTGCGGGCGTTCTTCCCCGCGCCCGGCGGCGGGCTGGCCGAAGACCCGGTCACCGGCAGCCTCAACGCCGCGCTCGCGCAGTGGCTGATCGGCGATGGCCTCGCGCCGTCGAGTTACGTCGCCGCGCAGGGCGCAGCGCTCGGTCGCGCCGGACGTGTGCACGTGGTGCAGGAGGGCGGCGAGATCTGGATCGGCGGCGACTGCGTGGCCGTGGTGCAAGGCACGGTGACGCTGTGAGTGCAGCCGTCGATCACCTGGTGGTCGCCGCAGCCAGCCTGGCCCAGGGGGCGCAGTGGTGCGAGGCGGTGCTGGGCGTCGCGCCTGGCCCCGGAGGTGCGCATGCGCTGATGGGCACGCACAACCGGCTGCTGTCGATGGCCGGCCTGGCGTTTCCGCAGAGCTATCTGGAGATCATCGCCATCGATCCGGGCGCACCGGCGCCCGCGCGCATGCGCTGGTTCGGGCTCGACGAACTCGACGTCGGCGGCGGCCCGCGCCTGCTGCACCTGGTTGCGCGCAGCGCCGCGCTCGACGCGCAACGCGAGGCGCTGGGCACGGTGGGCCTGGACCCGGGTGCGCCGATCGCGGCGTCGCGCGACACGCCGCAGGGCCGGCTCGAGTGGCGCATCACCGTGCGCGACGATGGCCGGCTGCTGGCCGGCGGCGCGTTGCCGACGCTGATCGAGTGGCGTGGCATGCACCCGAGCGCGGCGATGCCGGCGTCGGGCGTCGTGTTGCAGGCGCTGACGCTGCGCGGTCTGCCGGCTGCCGCTGCCCCCGCGCTGGGTTTGCGCGGTGTCGACCTCGCCGCCGACGCCGGCCCGGCGATCACCGCCGTCTTCGATACGCCGCGCGGCCGCGTGGTCCTCAGCTCGGCATGACGGCCATGCCAGTCTTCAGCAGCGACGAAATCGAAGCCGCGCAGCGCGTGGTCTATGCGGCGATGCCGCCGACGCCGCAGTACGCCTGGCCGCTGCTGCGCGAGCGCCTGGGCACCGAGGTCTGGGTCAAGCACGAGAACCACACCCCGCTCGGCGCGTTCAAGCTGCGCGGCGGGCTGGTCTACATGCACGCGCTGGCCCGGCGCGAGCCGGCCTGCCGCGGCGTGATCAGCGCCACGCGCGGCAACCACGGCCAGTCGATCGCCTTCGCGGCGCGTCGCCATGCGCTGTCGGCCACCATCGTCGTGCCGCACGGCAACTCGACCGAGAAGAACGCCGCGATGCGCGCGCTGGGCGCCGAGCTGATCGAGCACGGCAGCGATTTCCAGCAGGCCCGCGAGCAGGCGGCGGTGCTGGCCAACGAGCGTGGGCTGCATTTCGTGCCGTCGTTCCACCGCGATCTGGTGCGCGGCGTGGCCAGCTACTGGATCGAGTTCTTCCGCGCGGTGCAGCCGGCGGTGGTGTTCGTGCCGGTCGGCCAGGGCTCGGGCATCTGCGCCTGCGTCGCGGCGCGCGCCGTCACCGGCGTCACGACACGCATCGTCGGCGTCGTCTCGGCGCATGCCACTGCGTACCTCGATTCGTTCCGCGCCGGCCGGCGCATCGAAGCGCCGGTGACCACGCAACTCGCAGACGGCATGGCCTGCCGCGTGCCCGACGACGAGCCGCTGGCGCTGATGCGGCGCGAGGTCGACGACGTCGTGGCCGTCACCGACGACGAGGTCGCCGCCGCGATGCGCGCACTGTTCTCCGACACCCACAACGCGGCCGAGGGCGCCGGTGCGGCGTCGCTGGCCGCCGCGCTGCAACAGTGCGACCGCTGGCGTGGCCGGTCGGTCGGGGTCACGTTGTGCGGGGGCAACGTCGACCGCGCGCTGTTCGCGCGCGTGCTCGCCAGCGACGACGGCAGAGGGTGGCGATGACCGAAGAATTGTTCCGCGAGGACGCTGCGCTGCGCGAGTGCCGCGCCACGGTGCTGGCGCTGGCCGAGGGTGGCGTGATCCTCGACCGCACGGTGTTCTATCCGCTCGGCGGCGGGCAGGCCGGCGATGCCGGAGCGCTGCGGCTGGCCGACGGCCGCTGCGTCGCGGTGGTCGATGCCCGCAAGAGCAAGGAGCATCCCGGCGCCGTGCTGCACCTGTTGGCGCCGGACGCGGAGGTGGCGATGCTGCCGGCGGGCACACCGGTCACCGCGCAGATCGACTGGGCCCGGCGCTTTCGCCATATGCGCTTTCACACCACCACGCACCTGCTGTGCGCGCTGGTGCCGCACCCGGTCGACGGCTGCTCGATCACGGCCGACTATGCGCGGCTCGATTTCCACATGACCGAGCCGCTCGACAAGGCCGCCCTGACTGCCGGCATCGCCCGGCTGGTGGCCGAGGCGCATGCGGTGCGCCACCGCTGGATCAGCGAGGCCGAGCTCGATGCCAACCCGGGCCTCGTGCGCAGCATGAGGGTGCAGCCGCCCACGTCGGGCACAGGGCTGGGCCGGGTGCGCGTGCTCGAGATCGAAGGTGTCGACCTGCAGCCCTGCGGCGGCACGCACGTCGCCAACACCGCCGAGATCGGCGCTGTCGTCGTCACCAAGATCGAGAAGAAGAGCGCGATGACCCGCCGCGTCGTGCTCGGCTTTGCCGAATAGCGGGCCACAGGGGCGGCCCACCGACGTGGGCCGGCTGTCCCGCGATGTCTTTCGCTATTGCGCGGGCTTCTGGTACGCGTCGTGACAGCCCTTGCAGCTCTCGCCGACCGCGCCGGCGGCGACCTTGATCTGGTCGAGGTTGCCGGTCTTGCCCGCAGCAGCGAGCTTCAGCACGTCTTCCTGGCTTTTGGCAACACGTGCGGCAAACTTGTCTTTTTCAGTCCATATCTCGGGCTTGGCCCGGGTGTTTCCCTTGTCGCTGCCGTCGATGAACGCCGCGAACTGCACGCGGCTGTTGAGCAGGGCGACGATCTCGATGTTTTCGGCCGCTGCCTTGGCGTCGAACGGTACCTGGCCATTGATCATCGCGAACAGGCGCGCCATGTGATTGTTCTGCAGGGTCATCGCGCTCTGGCGGTACTTGATCGCCGCGTCGGCGTTCCGGAATTGCGCCGCCGCCGGCAGCGCGGCCAGCGCGGTCACGAGGCCCAGCGTGGTGGCGGCCAGGGCGGGACGGTACTTCATCGACAACATGCGGATTGCTCCTTGGGATGTGGGGCTGCAGGAACCGCTTCGACGACGGTCGTCGCGGGCGCTTTCAGTGTACGGAGCAGCGCGTGCGGCCCTTGCAGGGTCGGGGTAAGCCCGAGTGTCGGGAGTGGCAACGCCCGGGCCGGCGGGTTATCGTTGCGCCCCCTGGTGACGCCGCCGCCCGCCGCATGACCGCCACGCCCCCGTTGCGCCCTGTTCGCGTCTGGGATCTGCCCACGCGCCTGTTCCATTGGACCCTCGCGCTTTCGGTGATCGGCTCGGTCGCCACCGGGCAGATCGGCGGCAACGCCATGCTCTGGCATACCCGGCTCGGCCTGGTGGTGATGGTGCTGCTGCTGTTTCGCTTCGTCTGGGGTTTCGCCGGCGGTTACTGGTCGCGGTTTGCCTCTTTTGCGTATGGACCACGCAGCGTGGTGGCGTACCTGCGCGGCAATAGCGGCCCGGGCGGGCGCTACGGCATCGGCCACAGCCCGCTCGGCGCGCTGTCGGTGTTCGCGATGCTCGGGCTGCTGGCCGTGCAGGCGGCGACGGGGTTGGTCGCCGACGACGAGATCGCCACCACCGGGCCGCTGAACCGGTTCGTCTCGAGCCGGCTCTCGCACCTGGCCAGCGATTGGCACGAGGAAGCAGGCAAGACACTGCTGATCATGCTGGTGCTGGCCCACGTCGCCGCGGTGCTGTACTACCTGTGGCGCAAGCGCAAGAACCTGATCACACCGATGATTCGCGGCGACATGCTGCTCCCCGCGCACGCGCAGGCTTCCGCCGATGGCGCCGGCACGCGACTCGCGGCCTTGGCCGTGCTGGTCGCCGCAGCTGTGCTGGCGTGGTGGGTCGGCAGCCTCGCAACACCGTGACTGCAACGCCGTCGATCGAACTGCTGACGCCGGCCACGCCGGCGCTGCTCGACGAGGCGCGTGTGATCTTCCGCGAGTACGCCGACAGCCTGGGCGTCGATCTGTGCTTCCAGAACTTCGAGGCCGAGCTGGCGTCGCTGCCGGGCGAATACATGGCGCCGCAGGGCGCGCTGCTGCTTGCGACCGTCGATGGCGAAGTGGCGGGCTGCGGCGCGCTGCGGCCACTGCCCGAGTGCGATTACGCCAATGCTTGCGAGATGAAGCGGCTCTTCGTGCGGTCGGCGTTCCGTCGCTTCGGGCTCGGCCGCCTGCTGGCGCAGGCGCTGTTCGACCGCGGTCTGCAGGCCGGTTACTCGGTCATGCTGCTCGACACGCTCGACGACATGGAGGCTGCACGCGGCCTGTATGCCAGCCTCGGCTTCGAAGAGATCCCGCCGTACTACTTCAACCCGATCCCGGGGGCGCATTACCTCAAGGCGGACCTGGGATGAAAAAAGGTGGCGCGAGGCCACCTCTTTCTGCCGCGCCTGTATCGATCAGGCGGCGCTGAGCCACATCGCGGTATCGAAGGCGCTGCTCATCAATGGCATGTTCATGCCGAAGCTGGCGCTCGCCGCCGCTGCCTTGGCGGCCGCGGCGTTCTTGGTCTTGCTGCCGGCTTCGCTGCCGATGCTGCTCGTGGGGGCCACTTCCGTCGCCCGCTCCCATGACCCGATTTCCTGGGAGCGGGCTACTGAAAAGAATAGAAGCACCTGAATGGTACTTTTCGCTCTGCCCAGAAGTCGGCGGCGTCGCGAAACGCATCGAGCAGTTGCTCGCGTGTCTCGCGGTCGAAGCGCGGGTTGTCGGGCAACTGCTCGAGCACGACCACGAACCCCGGCTGCATGCCCGACTTGTGGACCAGGTCGGTCATACAGTCGTACAGCGCATCGAGGTTCTTGCCGAAGTGCGGCGGAAACAGGAACGCGTCGGCGATGCCTTCGAGCACGTCCTGCTTGGACTGGGCATTGGCCAGGTTGGCGTAGAGGAAGTGCTGGCCGGCGTCGTGCGCGGCCTGCATCAACTCATCGACGCGATAGGCGCGTATGGACTGAACGATGTTCGGACGGACTGTCTGCAAGTGCATGGTCGCGTTCCTCCTGAGGTCGATAGTGAGAAAAGAAATCCTTCGATCGCTGCCTGGCTCATTGCACGATGCGCTTGAAGCTCGCGTAATGGTCCGCGGTGTAGTAGCAGGCCTGCGGTGCGGTGGCAGTGCGGCCGCCGCAAACGATGCGTCGAGCGCCCCGGTCACGCGCAGCCGGCGACCTGACGGTGTATTCGCGGTAGTAGCCGCGCGGCTGGCGCGGCAGCAGGCGCTCGCGGTTGCCGAACACGGTGCCATCCTTGGCATAGGGGAACGGCCCACCGTTACGGATCAGGCGCTCGGTCTGCTGAGCCTCGACCGGCAATTCGGCCAACGCCACCACGGCCGTTTCCGGCGCTGCGGTGCGCGCGTGAACCGGCAGCAGCGCCGAAGCGGCGACGAGCAATGCGAGCCCTAACTTGTGTAGAGTGCTCGCTGTCGATGACCGCTCTGCCAATGCGCCTGCGAACGCCACGGGTTAACCCTGAAAAGTCAAACGCGCATGCTACCGGAACCGCCAAGAAACCTCAAGTCGTTGCCCAAAAATGGGGCACGCATTCAGGTTAAGTTGTTAGCGCTTACTTATCAGAAAGTAATTGTCTAGCGGTCTCTTCCAGCGAGACGTGACTCCAGAGTACGCCACAGTCGGTGAACGCTGCGGCGCACCATTCAGCGCATCGCGTTAGCGTCGGCAACGGCCAGCGCGCTCATGTTGACGATGCGGCGTACCGTGGCCGACGCCGTCAGCACGTGCACCGGCATCGCCGCGCCGAGCAATACCGGCCCGATCGCGATGCCGCCGCCGGCTGCCGTTTTCAGCAGGTTGTAGGCGATGTTGGCGGCATCAATGTTGGGCAGAACCAGCAGGTTGGCGTCGCCGACGAGCGAGCTGCGCGGCATCGCGGCCGCACGCGCCGCGCCGTCGAGCGCGACATCGCCGTGCATCTCACCGTCGACCTCGAGCCAGGGCGCCTGCTCGCGCAACAGCGCCAGCGCGCGCCGCATCTTTTGTGCGCTCGGCAGGTCGCTGGTGCCGAAGTTGGAGTGCGACAGCAGGGCCGCCTTGGGCTGCACCCCGAAGCGCAGCATCTCCTCGGCGGCCATCACGGTGATCTCGGCCACCTCCTCGGCGCTCGGATCGGCGTTGACATGGGTATCGACCAGGAACAACTGCCGGCCCGGCAGCATCAGGCCGTTCATGCAGGCGTAAACGCGCACATCCTGCGCCGTCCGGGGGCTGCCGCCCTGGCGCTTGCCGATGACCTGGTCGATGTAGTGCAGGTGCGAATGGGTCGTGCCCCAGGTACCGCAGAGCAGGCCGTCGACCTCGCCCTTGTGCAGCAGCATCGCGCCGATCAGCGTCAGGCGCCTGCGCATCTCGATCTTGGCCACCTGCACCGTGATGCCCTTGCGCTCGGTCATGCGGTGATAGGTCTGCCAGAAATCGCGGTAACGGTGGTCATGCTCGACGTTGACCACGTCGTAGTCGCGGCCCTGCTCGATGCGCAGTCCGAAGCGCTCGATGCGCTGCGCGATCACCGCGGGCCGGCCGATCAGCGTCGGCCGTGCCAGGCCCTCGTCGACCACCACCTGCACCGCGCGCAGCACGCGCTCGTCCTCGCCTTCGGCGTAGGCCAGCCGGTTGGCCTGGGCGCGTTTGGCGAGGTTGAAGATCGGCTTCATCGTCGCGCCCGAGGCATAGACGAAGGTCTGCAGCTTCTCGCGGTAGACGTCCAGATCGGTCACGGGCCGCTGCGCAACGCCCGAATCGGCGGCCGCCTGGGCCACGGCCGGCGCGATCTTCATCATCAGGCGCGGGTCGAACGGCTTGGGGATCAGGTACTCGGCGCCGAACGACAGGGTCACGCCGGCATAGGCGGCGGCTACCACTTCGCTCTGCTCGGCCTGCGCCAGTTCGGCGATGGCGTGCACTGCTGCGATCTCCATCGCGTCGGTGATCGTCGTCGCGCCCGAGTCGAGCGCACCGCGGAAGATGTACGGGAAGCACAGGACGTTGTTGACCTGGTTCGGGTAATCGGAGCGGCCGGTGGCCATGATCGCGTCGTCGCGCACCGACTTGACCTCCTCGGGCAGGATCTCGGGCGTCGGATTGGCCAGCGCGAAGATGATCGGCCGCGGCGCCATGGTCTTCACCATCGCGGGCTTCAGCACCCCCGCGGCCGACAGGCCGAGGAAGACGTCGGCGCCGGCGATGGCCTCAGCCAGCGTGCGATGCGGCGTGTCCACCGCGAACTCGGCCTTGTCCGGATCCATCAGCTCGGTGCGGCCTCTCCACACCGCCCCGGCCAGGTCGGTGGCCACGATGTTCTGGCGCGGCAAGCCGAGCTTGAGCAGCAGGTTCAGGCAGGCCAGCGCCGCGGCGCCGGCACCGGAGGTCACGAGCTTGATCTTGCGGATGTCCTTGCCGGCCACCTTCAGGCCGTTGAGCAGCGCCGCGCCGACGACGATGGCCGTGCCGTGCTGATCGTCGTGGAAGACCGGAATCTTCATCCGCTCGCGCAGCTTGCGCTCGACGTAGAAGCAGTCCGGTGCCTTGATGTCTTCCAGATTGATGCCACCGAAGGTGGGCTCGAGCGAGGCGATGACGTCGACCAGCTTGTCGAGATTGCGTTCGTTGATCTCGAGGTCGAACACGTCGATGCCGGCGAACTTCTTGAACAGCACCGCCTTGCCTTCCATCACCGGCTTGGCCGCCAGCGGGCCGATGTCGCCCAACCCGAGCACCGCGGTGCCGTTGGTCACGACAGCCACCAAATTGCCGCGCGACGTATAGCGGTGGGCGTTGCGTTCATCGGCCGCGATCTCCTCGCAGGCCGCGGCGACACCGGGCGAGTAGGCCAGCGCGAGGTCGCGCTGGTTGGTCAGCTGCTTGGTGGCGGCGATCGCCACCTTGCCCGGCGTCGGGAACTCGTGGTACTCCAGCGCGGCTTGACGCAGTTCGGCACTCTTGGCTTCTTGGTTCGGCATGGCGGTCGGTTCCGTGGGCCCGGGATGGGGCGCTGATGATGCAGCAAGCGCTGTCCGCGCACGATAGCCCCAATGCGGCGCAGCACCCATGAGCGAAAGTGCGTAGCGGCTTTGCGAGGTGGTACGCAATACTGCCCCGCAGCATGTCCGACACCACGCCCGCCACGCCCGCCACGACCGATATCGCGCCGGCGCCGCCGCCGGCGCGCGCGGCTCAGCGTTGGCGCCGCGCGTTGCTGTGGGGGCTGCTGGTTGCGCTGCTGGCGGTGGCGCAGACGCTGCTCGTGCTGGCGGCACTGAACTTCGAAGCCTCGCGGGTGCAGGACCGCGCCGAGGGGGTCGCCGCTGCGGCAGCAGGCGAGGTGCGGCAGTCGCTCGCGCGCACGATCCAGAGCTTGCAGGCGCTGCTCTGGAACGACCCCTCGGCGGCACAGTGGCATGGCAATGCCGTCGACCTGGTTCACGCCCACCGCCAGATCCTGCACATCGAACGGCGCGACGCGGCTTTTCGCATCATCGACGCAGTCCAGACACCGTACCTGGCGGCGCTGTTCGCGCCGATCCCACGCGAAGCGCTTAGCCTCGAGGCCGATATCGCCTGCACTTCGGCCCGCCGCGGCGGCGCCCCGGTGTTCTCGCGCAGCTACTTCGTGCCGCAGCCGGGTGGCTACGGCATCGAGGTGGTCGATCTGTGCGTGCCTCTGCCGGCGCGCGCCGAGACGGCCGGCAGCATGGTGGCCACCCTGTCGCTGCCGGCGCTGCTCGAGGATGCGCTTGCCGCCGACCCTTCGCGCGGCCATGAACTGAGCTTCGTCGAGAGCGACGGCGCGCGGCTGGCGCGCGCCGGCACCGTGCGCGGCGCGGGCGTCTACCGCGGTGAGCACACCGTCGACGTTGCCGGCGCCACGCTGCGCCTGCGCGCTGACAGCATCGAAGGTCGGCCGCACTTGATTCCCAACCTCAGCCTGGCGCTGGTGGTGGGCTTGTCGATCGCCCTGTTCGCGCTGGTGCTGCTGCTGGCGCGCGACGTGCGCCGACGCGCAGCGGCCGAGGAACGGCTGGCCGAGGCCCTGGCGTTTCGCAAGGCGATGGAGGATTCGCTGATCACAGGCCTGCGCGCGCGCGACCTGGCCGGCCGCATCACCTACGTGAACCCGGCGTTCTGCCGCATGGTCGGCTTCACTGCAGAGGCCTTGCAGCAGGCGGTCACGCCACCCTACTGGCCGCCCGAACTGGTGGCCGAGTACGGTGTGCGCCAGGCCCAGCGCCTGGGCACCGACGGCGGCCGTGCCGCGTCGCCGTCGGCCACGGCGCCCGGCGGCGGCGACGCTCGCGTCGGCTACGAGACCGTCTTCATGCGCCAGAACGGCGAGCGCTTCCCGGTCATGATCTACGAAGCGCCCTTGGTCGACGGTGCCGGCCGCCACAGCGGTTGGATGAGCGCGGCGCTCGATCTGTCGGACCAGCGCCGCGTCGAGGAGCGTTCGCGCCAGCAGCAGGAGCGCCTGCAGGCGACGGCCCGCCTGGCCACCGTCGGCGAAATGGCATCGCTGCTCAGCCACGAACTGAACCAGCCGCTGGCGGCGATCGCCAGTTACGCCAGCGGGTCGCTGAACTTGCTCGACGCGCCAGAAGGCGACGCGGGTGCGGATGCAGAGTTGCGCGCGCTGCTGCGGCAGTCGGTCGGCCGCATCGCCGAGCAGGCCGAGCGCGCCGGCCGCACCATCAAGAGCGTGCACGATTTCGTGCGGCGGCGCGAGCAGTCGCGCGAGGCGGTGTCTGCCGCGATCCTGGTCGACGCGGTGCTGCCACTGGTGCGGCTGCAGGCGCGCAAGAGTGGCACCCGCGTCGAAGTCGAACTGCCGACGCCGGCGCCGCGGGTGCTCGCCGACCGCACGATGGTCGAGCAGGTGTTACTCAACCTGGCCCGCAATGGCATCCAGGCCATGGAGAGCGAGGCCACAGCGGTGGCCCAGCGGGTGCTGTGCGTTGCGGTGCGTCCGGCGCACGGTGCCTGGGTGGAATTCAGCGTGTCCGATGGCGGGCCGGGCATCGCCCCTGACGTGGCGAAGCGGCTGTTCACGCCGTTCTTCACCACCCGCAGCGAGGGCATGGGGTTGGGCCTGTCGCTGTGCCGCACGGTGATCGAGCAGCACGGCGGCGCGCTCGATTTCAGCAGCGGCTCGGCGGGTACGACATTTCGCTTCACGCTGCCTGCGGCGCCGTGATAGATATCGGCCATGCACGAAGCCACGCCTGCGCCTTCCGCCCCGCTGGGCCTGCCGATGGTCTACCTCGTCGACGACGAAGACGTGCTGCGCGACGCGATGGCCTGGCTGTTGCGTTCGCGGCGTTTGTTGTCCGAAGCCTTCGCCAGCGCAGAAGCCTTCGAGGCGATGCTCGATCGCGCGTTGCGCGAACACCATGGCGATTGGCCGACGGCACCGTCGGCGCTGCTGCTCGACGTGCGCATGCCCGGCATGAGCGGGCTGGCGCTGTTCGAGCGCCTGATCGAGCGTGGCCTGGTGGCGGCGATACCGGTGATCTTCCTCACCGGCCACGGCGATGTGCCGACCGCCGTGGCTGCGGTCAAGCGAGGCGCCTTCGATTTCGTCGAGAAACCCTTCTCCGACAACGCGCTGGTCGACCGTATCGAGCAGGCGCTTGCCGCCAGTCAGCGCCACCTGTTGGCGCAGCGGTCGCACGATCGTGTCAGCCGCGCGGTGGCCGAGCTCACCGAGCGCGAGCGCGAGGTGATGCGCCTGGTGATCGAAGGCAAGGCCAACAAGCTGATTGCCGACGCGCTGGGCATCAGCGTGCGCACCGTCGAAGTGCACCGCGCGCGGGTGTTCGACAAGATGCACGTCAAGTCGGCCGTCGAATTGACCAATTTGCTGCGCGGCGCGTAGCCGCGGCGACGGCTCAAGCGCCGGGCGCGGGATAGCGCACTGCCAGCACCTCGATACGCTCGGGTCCGCGCGGCGTTGCCAGTTGTACCTCGTCGCCTTCGCGCGCCTTCAGCAGCGCGCGCGCCACCGGCGAGACCCAGCTCACCTCGCCAACCAAATGGTCGGCCTCGTCGATGCCCTTGATCGTGACCGTGCGCTCCTCGCCCTGGCCATTGACGAAGGTGACGGTGGCGCCGAAGTACACCTGATCGCTGCCGTGGTGAGCCGACGGGTCGGCGACCTCGGCGATGTCCAGGCGCTTGGTCAGGAAGCGGATGCGGCGGTCGATCTCGCGCAGCCGCTTCTTGCCGTACAGGTAGTCGCCGTTTTCCGAGCGGTCGCCGTTCTTGGCCGCCCACGACACCGTCTCGACGACCTTCGGCCGCTCGACGTCGAGCAGCGTCAGCAACTCTGCGCGCAGCCGGGCATAGCCTTGCGGCGTGATGTAGTTGCGCGCCCCGGCGGGCAGCGGCGGCAGCCCCGGCGCCGCGTCGTCGTCGTCGACATCGTCGATGTCGTCGCTTTCTTTCGTGAAGGCCTTGTTCATGTGCACCCGATGCCGGCTCCCCGGCGCTTACGTCCCGCCGCGCTGGCGCTGGCCGCGAGCGCGGGGTGGAAAGGCCCGCCACGCCACGACCACCAGCAAAGCGAAGCCACTGTACCCAAGCACGAACACCCATGCCGGTGCCTCGTAGAACAGCAGCCGTTGCAGCCAATGCTCGATGAAGCTCGTCGTGTAGGTCGGCACGCCGGCCCGGGTGCGCAGCCAGACCTCCAGCGTCGTCAGCGGACAGGTCGCGCCGAACCAGGCCTCGGCCACCACCACGGCGATCGCGCCGAGGTGCGCGGCGCGGAACCACCACCCGTTGACCCAGCGCCAGCGCGCCAGGTTGCCGCAGACGATCAGCGCCAGGCCGCCGACGACGAACAGCACTACCGCGAAGTGCAGCACGAGCACGGTATCGGCCAGCACTTGGTAGGGCATCGGCGCGGTCCTGCGGGCGGCGGCACGGCGCAGCGGATCATCCGGTCCGCGACAGCACGCGGACGATCAGCGCCTGCCGGTCGCGAAAGCCCATGCGCTCGTACAGCCGGCGGGCATGGTGGTTGTCGTGCATCACGTGCAGGAAGGGCGTCTCGTTGCGCTGCATCTCGCGTCGAAGCAGCAGCTCCATCAGCCGGCGCGCGAGCCCGCGGCCCTGGTGATCGGGGTGCGTACAGACCCCGCTGATCTCGCGCAGCGGCGCGGCAAACATGCGCTCGCCCGCCATCGCCACGAGGTGCTCGCCCTCGAAGACCCCGAAATACTCGCCCAGCTCGATGGTGCGCTGGCCGAACGGGCCGGGCTTCGTCAGCGCGACCAGCTCGAGCATCTGCGGCACGTGCTCGGGCCCAAGGCGCACCGCAGCAAAGGCAGCGTCAGCCGCGGGCTCCGGCGCGGCCCACACCATTTTGACCATCGTCGCCTCGGCATGGATCTGCCAGCCCGCAGGGGCCGGGCCCGACCAGCCAGCGCAATACAGGTGCTCGCCCGGATTGCAGTACGGAGCGAGGGCCGCCAGGTCGGCGCGCTCCGGGTCCGCGAAGGCGGCGATCGGCGAAAAGCCGGGCGCGTAGCGGCGCGCACTGCCGGTCCCCGTCGCGGCATGCGCCTGCGCACCCGTCAGGCTGTACCAGGTGATGTTCTCGAGCCGTTGCTGCAGTGTCATGGCCGTCGCTGCCGCGGCTCAGCGTTGATCGGCCGCGAGGCTGCCGACGAGCATCGCGAACGCCGCATGCGCCGGGCCATCGACAGGCCGGTGCCTGACCTGTGCGCTGGCCGGATAGTTGCCGAGGGAATTGCCGCCCTTCCAGTCATGTGCTGGCCGGATCGGCCGCGGCGCAAAGCCGCCACCGCAGTTGGGGCACACGTTGGCGAGCACGCTGTCGACGCAGGCGGCGCAGAAGGTGCATTCGAAGCTGCAGATGCGCGCGTCGAGCGAGGCCGGCGGCAGGGCCTTGTTGCAGTGTTCGCAGGTGGGGCGGAGTTCCAGCATCAGCGATGTTCCGGTCCGGTTGATGGCGGCACGCCTACGCCACCGCCTCGACGGCCTGCACCTGCGGGTCGCACAGCAGCGCGGCGAAGTCGTCGTAGAGCCCCGGCACGCCGAACTCGTGGCCGGCCCCGTCGCGCGCGTCGGCGAGCGGGCTGCAGGCGGCCACCAGCCGCGCGCCGCGCGTGCGCCGCGCCCGTTGCGCGGCATGGCGCCGCCCCATGCGGCCGAGGCCGGCGATGCCGATGCGGACGGTCGCAGCGCTCAGAGTGGCACCACCTTTCCGCTCTGCCACGACTGCGCCGCCGCATCGGCGAGCTTCTGCGCTTCGACGCCGTCGGCCACGGTGGTGCGGAAGGGCCGGCCCGCTTGCAGGCACTCGAAGAAGTGCGTCAGCTCGAGCCGGTACGCGTCGCGATAGCGCTGCAGGAAGAAGTGCTCGGGCTTCTCGGCATGCACGCCGCTGGCGTCGGACTGCACCACCTCGCTCGGCTTGTGGTTGCCGCACTGGAGCATGCCCTGGCTGCCCAGCACCTCGAAGCGCTGGTCATAGCCATAGGCGGCGCGGCGGCTGGTGTTGATCTGGGCCAGCCGTCCCTTCTTCGTGCGGATCGTCACCGCGGTGGAGTCGACGTCGCCCACCTGTGCGATCGCCGGATCGGTCAGCACCGAGCCGGTGGCGTAGAGCGTGTCGGCTTCATCACCGTCGTCGACGCAGAGGATCCAGCGGAAGACGTCGAAGTCGTGGATCAGCATGTCGCGGAAGATGCCGCCGGAGGCCTTGAGGTACTCGGGCGGGGGCGCACCGGGGTCGCGGCTGGTGATGACGAGCATCTCGGGCGCGCCGATGTCGCCGCGCGCGAGGCGCTGCTTGGCCTCGCTGAAGGTCGGGTCGAAGCGGCGCTGGAAACCGATCATGCAGGCCACGCCTGCCGCCGCCACCGCGCGCGCGCATTCCACGGCACGTGGCACCGACAGGTCCACCGGCTTCTCGCAGAAGATGTGCTTGCCCGCGGCCGCGGCGCGGTGGATCAGGTCGCTGTGCGTGTCGGTGGGCGAGCCGATCAGCACCGCGTCGATCGACGCATCGGCCAGCACCGCCTCGGGCGTGCCGACCGTGGCACCGAGCGATTGCGCGAGCTGCGCCGCCGCGTCGCCGACGGGATCGCAGACGTACCTCAGCTTCACGCCGGCCAGCGCCGCCGCATTGCCACCATGGATGCGGCCGATGCGGCCGGCGCCGAACAGCGCGACGTTCTTCATCGAGAGGTCTCCTTCACCATCACTCGGGTTGTGCGCCGGGCACCCACTGGTCGTAATCGACCAGCGCGCCGGTCATCACGCCAGACTCGGAGCCGAGCATGTAGCTGATCAGCCCGGCCAGTTCGTCGGGCTTGGCCAACTGCCCCATCGGCCGCCCGGCCTCGGCCTTCGCCAGCCAGTCGTCGGGCGCGCCATGCGCCTTCTGCTGGATCGCGTGTTCGCCCGGCGTGTCCATCCAGCCGGCCATCACGCCGTTGCAGCGGATGCGCTGCGCGCGATAGCTCTGCGCGACGTTCTTCGTCAGGTTGGCCAGCGTCGCCTTCGATGCCGAGTAGGGCACCAGGAACGACTGGCCGCAGTGCGCCGACTGCGACAGCACGTTGACGATGCTGCCCGGCGATCGGCGCTCGAGCAGGTGCCGCACCAGCGCCTGCATCAGCAGGAAGGGGCCGCGCGCGTTGATGTCCATCTGCTGCTGCCACATCTCGAGCGTCGTATCGAGCAGCGTGCCGCGGTCGGTGGTCGCGGCCGAGTTCAGCAGCGCGTTGACGGTGCCGAGCTTCGCGAACGCCTGGTCCATCAGGCGCGCGCAGTCGTCGGCACGGCCGACGTCGGCGCGCACGTAATGACACTCGGCGCCGAGCGCACGCACCTCGGCCGCCGCGGCTTCGCCCACATCGGCGCGGCGCCCGCTGATGACGATGCCGGCCGCTCCTTCGCGTGCCAGGCGCCTGGCCACCGCCAGGCCGAGCCCCTGGGTGCCGCCGGTGATGACGGCGCGTGTGTCGCGGTGGCGGTGCAGCGGATCGAAGTTCATGGCGGGCGTGGTGTCGGGCGTCGCGACACTGTAGCGGCGAGCGCGCGCGGACGCACGCCATCCGCCGTCGGCCTTCTGGCACGTGGTGCGGCCGCCCGAGGTCGCCAAATTCGCCCGGGATGACGAGATCCAGCACGGGCAGATGGCGGTGGCCTCGATCCTGGCTACCATCCCCACACTCGTGCTGATGGTCTTCGGCCAGCGCTTCATCGTCCAGGGGCTCACGATGGGCCCCGTCAAGCAGCGCACCGCAGCCACCGAAAGGACGTTTCGATTGAGCCGCCTGCGTTTTCCCGGCCCCCGCCGCTTCGACCTGGCCTGCCTCGGCCGCCTGGCGGTCGACCTCTACGCCCAGCAGGTCGGCGCGCGGCTGGAGGATGTGTCGAGCTTTGCCAAGTATCTCGGCGGCAGCTCGGCCAACATCGCCTTCGGCGTGGCGCGGCTGGGCTTGCGCGCGGCGATGGTCTCGCGCGTCGGCGACGAGCAGATGGGCCGCTTCCTGCTCGAAACGCTGCAGCGCGAAGGCTGCGACACGACGCAGGTGCAGATCGACCCGCTGCGCCTGACCGGGCTGGTGCTGCTCGGCCTGAAGGACCGCGACACCTTCCCGCTGCTGTTCGTGCGCGAGAACTGCGCCGACATGGCCATCGAGGCCGCGCAGATCGGCGAAGACTTCATCGCCGGCTGCCGCGCGCTGCTGATCACCGGCACCCATCTGTCGACGCCCACCGTGCGCGCCGCATCGCTGGCAGCGCTGGGCCATGCCGCCAAGCATGGCGTGGTGCGCGTGCTCGACATCGACTATCGGCCGGTGCTGTGGGGCCTGACCAAGCGCGGCGAGGGCGCCAACCGCTACGTCGCCGACGCCGCGGTGACGGCCAAGCTGCAGCAGGTGCTGCCGCAGTTCGATCTGCTGATCGGCACCGAGGAGGAGTTCCAGATCGCCGGCGGCGTGGCCGGCGACCTGCTCGCGTGCCTGCGCCGCGTGCGCGAGGTGACCAATGCGGCGCTGGTGGTCAAGCTCGGCGCCAAGGGCTGCTGCTTCATCGACGGCGCGGTGCCGGCCCGCCTGGAAGACGCGCCGACCGCGGTCGGCGAGCGCATCGAGGTGATGAACGTGCTCGGCGCCGGCGACGCCTTCGCCGCCGGGCTGATGACCGGCTTCCTCAACGGCGAGGATTTCCACGGTGCCGCGAAGATCGCCAACGCCTGCGGCGCGATCGTCGTCTCGCGCCACGCCTGCGCGCCGGCGATGCCGACGCCGGCCGAGCTGGCGCATTGGTTCAGCGGCCGGCGGCTGCCGAAGGTCGATGCCGACCCGGTGCTCGCGCACCTGCACCGCACGACGGCCGCGCGGCCGGCCTGGCCCGAACTGAACGTGATGGCCTTCGACCACCGTTCGCAATTCGAGACGATGGCGCGCGAGGCCGGCGCGCCGCTGGCGCGCATCCCGGTGCTGAAGCAACTGCTGTTGCGCGCGGCCGAAGCCGCCGCGCAGCGCCACGGCCTCGAGGGCCGGATCGGCGTGCTGATCGACGGCCGCTACGGCAGCGACGCGCTCAATGCCGCGACCGGACGCCCAGGCCGCGGCTGGTGGGTCGGCCGCCCGGTCGAGTTGCCCGGCTCGCGGCCGCTGGCTTTCGACGGCACGCGCTCGATCGGCTCGGCGCTCGTGACCTGGCCGCGCGAACAGGTCGTCAAGTGCCTGGTGCATTACCACCCCGACGACGGCGCCGGGTTGCGCGTGGCGCAGGAGGAGCGGCTGCTCGAGCTGTGGGAAGCCACCCGCGCCAGCGGCCACGAGTTGCTGCTCGAAGTGATCGCGCCGGATCTGCCGGGCAAGCCGGCCGACGACGAGGCCGTGCTGCGCGCCGTCAAGCGCTTCTACAACCTCGGCCTCCAGCCCGAGTGGTGGAAGCTCGCGCCGATGCAGGCCCCGGCATGGGACACATTCGCAGCGCTGGTGGCCGAGCGCGACCCGCAATGCCGCGGCGCCGTGATCCTGGGCCTGAACCAGCCGCTCGAAGTCTTGGCGCAGGGCTTCGCGCAGGCCACGCACCCGATCGTCAAGGGGTTCATGGTCGGGCGCACGATCTGGGGCGATGCCAGCCGCGACTGGCTGGCCGGCGCGATCGACGACGACGCACTCGTCGAGCGTTCGGCCGAGCGCTTCGGCCGCCTGGCCGAGGCCTGGCGCTCACGGGGGACGCCGCGATGATGCTGCCGCCGCATCGAGGCTCGGCTGTCGGCGGCACGGCGACCACCAAGCACGGCCGGGTGCGGGTTCTGCCGGTCTGCGCGCCGCCCGATATCGGTGCTCGACCGGCAGACCCCACGCCCGGCCGCACGGACAGCGCGGCGTTCGAAGGCTGCCATGCCGCGCCAATTGCACGGCGGTGGCCGGGCGGGCTTGGCGAGCACCGATGTCGGGCGGCGCGCAGCCAAGCCCGCCCGGTCGCCGTCGCGCGCCATGATGCATGGATCACTGACATGACACACACCGTTCGTCTGACGATGGCGCAGGCGCTCGTCGCCCACCTGGCTGCGCTGCAGATCGAGCACGACGACGGCACGCAATCGCCGTACTGCGCCGGCGTGTGGGCGGTCTTCGGCCACGGCAACGTCGCGGGCCTGGGCGAGGCGCTGGCCGAGCAGCGCGGCCGCCTGCCGACCTTGCGCGCGCACAACGAGCAGGCGATGGCGCACGCGGCGATCGCGTTCGCGAAGGCCCAGTTCCGCCAGCGCATCATGGCCGTGACGACCTCGATCGGCCCCGGCGCGACCAACCTGCTCACCGCCGCCGCGGTGGCGCATGTCAACCGGCTGCCGGTGCTGCTGCTGCCCGGCGACGTGTTCGCGTCGCGCGCGCCCGACCCGGTGCTGCAGCAGGTCGAGGACTTCGGCGCCGGCGACATCAGCGCCAACGATGCCTTCCGGCCGCTGGTGCGCTACTTCGACCGCCTGACGCGGCCCGAGCAGATCCTCGATGCGCTGCCGAGCGCCGTGCAGGTGATGACCGATCCCGCCACCTGCGGCCCGGTCTGCCTGGCGCTGCCGCAGGACGTGCAGACGATGGCCTTCGACTGCCCGGCCGCGTTCCTCGAACCGGCGCTGCTGCGCATCCGCCGGCCCGGCGCCGACGTGCGCGAACTCGACGCGGCGACGGCGCTGCTGCGCGAGGCACGCCGGCCGATCATCGTCGCCGGCGGCGGCGTGCTGTACAGCCAGGCCGGCGCGGCGCTCGCCGCGTTCGCGCAGGCGCATGGCGTGCCGGTGGCCGAGACGCAGGCCGGCAAGGGCAGCCTGGCCTGGAACCATGCGCTGAATGTCGGCGCGATCGGCGTCACCGGTTCGCCGGCAGCCAACGCGCTGGCGGCCGAGGCCGACCTGGTGTTCGCCGTCGGCACGCGGCTGCAGGACTTCACCACCGGCTCGCACGCGCTGTTCGCTGCCGATGCGAAGCCGCTGCACCTGAACGTGCAGGCCTTCGATGCCGCCAAGCGCGGCGGTGTCGCGCTGGTCGCCGATGCGCGCGATGCGCTGCTGCGGCTCGACGCCGCGCTCGCCGGCTGGCAGGCCGATGCCGGGTGGCGCGCGCGGGCGGCGGCGCTGGCCGCGCAGTGGCACGAGCGTGTCACCGCGCTGACGACGCACGACCCCGCCGGCGAGCTGCCCTACGACGCCGAAGTGATCGGCGCGGTGCGCGACTCCGCGCCCCGCAGCGCGTTGCACGACGTCGTCGTCTGCGCCGCCGGCACGCTGCCGGCCGAGCTGCACAAGCTGTGGCGCACCGCGCATGCCGGCGGCTACCACGTCGAGTACGGCTACTCGTGCATGGGCTACGAGATCGCCGGCGGCATCGGCGTGAAGCTGGCGCGGCCCGAGTGCGAAGTGATCGTGATGGTCGGCGACGGCTCGTACCTGATGCTCAACTCCGAGATCGCGACCTCGGTGATGCTGGGCTTGAAATTGATCGTGGTGGTGCTCGACAACCGCGGCTACGGCTGCATCCAGCGCCTGCAGCTGGCCTCGGGCAGCCCGCGCTTCAACAACCTGCTCGAAGACTGCGTCGGCGAGGGCGGCGAGGACGTGAAGATCGACTTCGCCGCGCACGCCGCGAGCCTCGGCGCCGAAGCGGTGCACGTCGCCGGCGTCGCCGAACTGAAGGCCGCGATGCAGCGCGCGCGCGCAGCCACACGAACGCAGGTGATCGTCATCGACACCTCGCCGTGGCGCACCACCGACGACGGTGGCGCCTGGTGGGAGGTGGCGATCCCCGAGGTGTCGGCGCGCGCCGAGGTGCGGGCAGCGCGCGAGCAGTATCTGCAGGCCAAGACGCGCCAGCGTCGTTGAACGAGGAAGGCAAGGCGATGACCTGGAACGTGCGCATCGGCGTCAACCCGCTGTCGTGGATGAACGACGACCTGCCGTCGCTCGGCGGCGAAACGCCGCTGGAAACCGCGCTCGCCGAAGGGCGCGAGATCGGCTACGAGGGCTTCGAGCTCGGCAACAAGTTCCCGCAGGACGGCCCGGGCCTGAAGGCCAAGCTCGATCAGTTCGGCCTGGCCTGCGTGTCGGGCTGGTACTCGGGCGAGCTCGCCGATGACAGCGGGGCGGGCACGGTCGAGGCCGAGATCGAGCGCTGCCACGCGCACATGGACAAGTTGCGCTTCAACGGCGCCAAGGTCGTGGTGTATGGCGAAGTCGCCGGCTCGGTGCAGGGCCGGATCGATACCCCGCTGTCGCAGCGCCCGCGCCTGGCCGGCGACGCGGCG
Source organism: uncultured beta proteobacterium (assembly GCA_963840805.1). Taxonomy (GTDB): domain Bacteria; phylum Pseudomonadota; class Gammaproteobacteria; order Burkholderiales; family Burkholderiaceae_C; genus CADEEN01. The sequence continues at coordinate 1,154,061 of CAWJAJ010000017.1, forward strand.
TGGCAGCGCTACGCCGAGCGGCTGAATCGATTCGGTGCCCACCTGCAATCGCGCTATGGCATCACGTTGGCCTACCACCACCACATGGGCGCGGTGGTCGAGTCGCCCGACGACATCGACCGCCTGATGGCGCTGACCGATCCGGCCAAGGTCGGCCTGCTGTTCGACACCGGCCACGCCTATTTCGGCGGCGCGGCCGACCCGGTGCCCCTGCTGAAGAAGCACGTCGCCCGCGTGGTGCACGTGCACTGCAAGGACGTGCGGCCCGGCGCTGATCGCCAAGGCGCGCAACGACGGCTGGAGCTTCCTGCAGGGCGTGCTGGCCGGCACCTTCACCGTGCCGGGCGACGGCGTGATCGACTACGACGCGGTGCTGGCCACGCTGCACGCCAGCGGCTACCAGGGCTGGCTGGTCGTCGAGGCCGAGCAGGATCCGGCGGTTGCGCCGAGCTATGCGTATGCGAAGAAGGGCTACCAGACGCTGCGCCGCATCGTCGACCGGCTGAGCCCCCTCACCCCAACCCTCTCCGCCGGAGGGGGCGAGGGGGCAACGCACCGACCCCCTCTCCCGCACGCGGGAGAGGGCCAGGGTGAGGGTCGGCGATGACCAGCCCCTTGCTCGTGAAGGCGCGGCGCGACGGCCGCGAGATCGTCGACGTGACGCCGGCGAGCGCCGGCTGGAAGCATGTCGGCTTCCGCGCGCTGCGGCTGGCCGCCGGCGACAGCGAACGCCTCGCCACCGGCACGCGTGAGCTGTGCCTCGTGGTGCTGGCCGGTTACGTCGACGTCGGCGTCGGCGACCAGACCTTCGACGAACTCGGCACGCGCGACAGCGTGTTCGATGACCGCGCCCCAGCGGCCCTGTACGTGCCTGCGCATCAATCCGTCTCGATCCACGCCTACGCGCCTGCCGAGGTCGCGCTGTGCACGGCGCCCAGCGACGCGCGGCCGCGCAGCGTCAAGCGGCTCGATCCGGCCGCGATGCGCCGCAGCGTGCGCGGCCAGGGCAGCAACACGCGCCATGTCTGCGACATCCTGCCGCACGACGACCCGACGGCCGCGCACCTGCTGGTGGTCGAGGTGCGCACGCCGGCCGGCCACTCGTCGAGCTACCCGCCGCACAAGCACGACAGCGAAGACGACGCGGTGCCGCCCGCCGAGACGCAGCTCGAAGAGACCTACTACCACCGGCTGAATCCGCCGCAGGGCTTCGCGTTCCAGCGCGTCTACACCGACGACCGCAGCCTCGACGAAGCGATGGCGGTGGAGGACCACGACGTGGTGATGGTGCCGCGCGGCTACCACCCGGTGGTCGCGCCGCATGGCTACGAGCTGTACTACCTCAACGTGATGGCCGGACCGCAGCGGCGCTGGGTCTTTCGCAACGACCCGGCGCACGAGTGGATGCTCGAGTCACCTCAGGCCGGGCCGCCCCGAGCGGCCTGAGTCGTCTTCCGCGGGCGCCGCCGCGGGCGTGCTGGGGCGGTCGTCTCGCCAGCGTGGCTGCTTGAACGCCTCGACCAGAAAGTCGATCAGCAGCCGCACCTTCGGCGACACGTGCTTGCGCGTCGGATAGACCGCGTAGATGCCGAGCTCGAGGCCGCGGTAAGACGGCATCAACTCGACCAGGCTGCCGGCGGCCAGGTCGGGGCCGACCAGGAAACTCGGCTGCATCACGATGCCCTGGTGCTGCAGCGCAGCGGCGCGGCAGGTGTCGCCGCTGTTGGTGCGGATCCAGGGGCGGGTCTTCACGCTGACCGGCCCGTCGGGGCCGTCGAAGTGCCAGTCGTCGCCGCTGGCCCACAGGCTGTAGGCCAGCACCGCGTGTTGCGTCAGCTCCGACGGGTGCTGCGGCGTGCCCACGCGTTGCAGGTACTGCGGCGAGGCGCACAAGACCATGCGCGTGGCCGACAGCCTGCGGCTGATCAGCGTCGAGCTCGGCAGCCGGGCGATGCGCACCGCGAGGTCATAACCTTCCTCGACCAGGTCGACGACGCGGTCGGACAGCGTCACGTCGAGCAGCACGTTCGGGTGGTGCGCGCGGAACTCGCCCCATAGCGCAGCCAGGTGCAGGATGCCGAAGGTCACCGGCACGTTGACCTTGACCAGCCCGGTGGCCTGGCCGCTGCGCGCGGTGATCTCGGCTTCGGCCTCTTCGACGTCGGCCAGCAGCGCCTGGCAGCGCGCGTGGAATACCTCGCCTTCGCCCGTCAGCGACAGCTTGCGCGTCGTGCGCTGCAACAGCCGCACGCCCAGCCGTGCCTCGAGTTCGGTGACGTAGCGCGACACCGCCGCCTTGGACATCGACAGGCCCTCGGCGGCGCGCACGAAGCTGCCCGCGTCGACGACGGCGACGAAGGTACGCATCTCCTGAAACTTGTCCATTGATATCAGTTTCCGGAACAGTTGATCTCAGAAACACATGTTTATCACCGCAGACGCAGCTTATAGAGTTCTACCCATGCGCTGCAATCCCGCGGCGCCCCACTCACAGGAATCTGGATCATGCAAGTCACAGTCATCGGCGCCGGCAACATGGGCTCGGCCTTCGTCAAGCAACTCCACCGCGCCGGCCATGCCGTGCGCGTCACGGCGCGCGACAGCGCCAAGGCCACGGCGCTGGCCGCCCAATATCCGGGCGTCGTTGCGGTGCCGGCTGCCGGCGCGGCTGCCGAGGCGGACGTGGTCGTGCTCGCCACCGGCTATGGCGACGCGGTCGCCGCGCTGCGCTCGGTCGGCAACCTGGCGGGCAAGCTGGTGGTCGACATCACCAACCCGCTGACCGCCGACTACATGGGGCTGACCGTCGGCCACAGCACCTCGGCGGCCGAAGAGATTGCCAAGGCGGTGCCCGAGGCGGTGGTCGTGAAGGCCTTCAACACCCTGTTCGCGCCGGTGCTGGCCGAGGGTGCCGATTTCGGCGCCGGCCGCAAGGCGACGGTGTTCGTCGCCGGCGACAGCGAGCCCGCCCGGCAGGCCGTCGCGGGCCTGGCCGAGAGCCTGGGTTTTGCCACCGTCGATGCCGGCGGCCTGAAGAACGCGCGCTACCTCGAGCCGCTGGCCGGCCTGAACATCTACCTCGGCTACGGCGCCGGGCTCGGCACGGGCATCGCGCCGACCTGGATTCGCAAGGCCTGAACCGTCATCAACATTCAACTTCGGAGAATCACATGAGCAAGCGTTTGATCGATCGTCTGCTGGCCACCGAGGCCGGTTTCGGGCCACTGGCCCTGCGCATTCCGGTGGGCATCATCTTCGTCGCGCACGGCGCGCAGAAGCTGTTCGGTGCCTTCGGCGGCTACGGCCTCGAGGGCACCGGCCAATGGATGGCGTCGATCGGCCTCGCGCCCGGCGTGCCGATGGCGCTGCTGGCCGGCAGCGCCGAGTTCTTCGGCGGCCTGGCACTGATGCTGGGCCTGCTGGTGCGGCCGGCGGCGGCGGCGCTGGCCTTCGCGATGCTGGTGGCGATCTTCGCGGTGCACATCGACAAGGGCCTGTTCCTGGCCAACAACGGCTACGAGTTCGGCCTGGCGCTGCTGGCCGTCGCCGTGGCGCTGACGATCAGCGGTGCAGGGCGCGTATCGGTCGACCGCGCCTGGTCGACGCGCCTGCTCGGCCCGCGCTGACCGGGGGTCGCGCGTGCACGATGCCTCGATCGTTCGATGGCCGCAGCCAGCCGCAGCATCGGCGGCGCGGCCTGCCCGCAGGCAACCGCTTCATCGCCACGCTGCTGATCCTGCGTGAGTTCATGCACCACCGCGGCTTTGCCTCGGTGTGCTTCACCCGCTAGGTTCCCAGCGCGACAGGCAGGATGCCGGCCGGCACGTCGCGCACCGCGAACAGGCGGCCCGACAGCGGCGCCGCGTCGAGTGCTTCGCGCGTCACCGCCTCGCGCGCGCTGGTGACGAACAGCGTCTCGCCGCCGGCGCCGCCGAAGCCGACCGCCGTCGGGCACGGCACCGGCAACGCGACGACGCGGTCGAGGCTGCCGTCGGCCTCGAAGCGCGCCACGCTCCAGCCGCCGCGCAATGCGCTCCAGACGCCGCCGCGCTGGTCGACGGCCAGGCCGCCGAGGTGGCCCGAGCCTTTCGGCACGGTGGCGAGCCGGCGCAACGCGGCGCTACCGACGCGCGCGCTGTAGAGCGTGCCGCTGCCGGCGGCGGCGATGTGCAGCGTCTGCCCGGCGGCGTCCCAGGCCATCGCCGTCGCCGGCTCGGGCAGGCGCCAGCCGCCGAGCGAGCGGCCCTCGTCCGACAGCTCGGTGACACGCCAGCGCTCGCCGTCGGCGATGCAGGCCCACAGGTGTGCGCCGGGGCCCACGCACAGCGCACTGAAGCGGCGCCGCGGGATGCCGGGCAGCGGCCGCGCTTCGCCGGCGCGCGTGACCAGCCGCCAAGCGTCGCCGGCCAGCACGGCGGCGCCGTCGGCATGGGCGAACAGCGCCTGGATCGGGCTGTCGAGTTGCGCGACGACGCGATCGTCGGCCGGCGTCGCGAGGTGCACCGCCGGGGCCAGCGTGTCGGCCCACCACAGGGCGCCGCCGGCGGCATCCCAGCAGGGTGCCGCGCCGTCGAAGGCCCACTCGCCGCTGACCACCGTGGCGTCGCCGGTGGCGCTCGGCCCCTGCACGGCCGACAGCTGTGCGCCGATGCGCCGCGCCGCCTCCGCCACCTCGGGGCCGAGCAGCTCGACGCGCTCCATCGTCAGCCGGAACGCCGGCCCGGCGACGCTGATGGCGCCGCGCACCTGGCCATCGGCATCGACGATCGGTGCGCCGCAGCAGCGCACGCCGAGCGCGATCTCCTCGTCGTCGATCGACCAGCCGCGGGTCGCGGTCAGGCGCAGCTCGGCCTGCAGGCGGCGGCGGTCGGTGATGGTGCGCGGGGTCAGCGCGTCGAGGTGCAGCTCCTTGACGATCGCGTCGCGTTGCTCCGGCGGCAGCGCCGACAGGATCGCCTTGCCCTGGCTGGTGCAGTGCAGCGGCTTGCGCTGGCCGAGTGCGGAGTGCGAGCGCAGGCTGTGCGCACCGTCGCAGCGTTCGAGTGAAACGACTTCGCGGCCCTCGAGCGCGGCCAGATAGGTGGTTTCGCCGGTCATGTCGCGCAGCGCGCGCAGTTCGGCGCCGGCGGCGGCCACCAGATCGGGCATCGCGTAGGCCACGCGGGCGTACTCGTAGCAGCGCAAACCGAGGCAGTAGACGCGGCGCAACGGGTCGCGCCGCAGCAGCCCGCGCGCCACCAGTGTGCCTAGCAGCCGGTACAACGTGGTGCGTGGCAGCGCCAGCCGCTCGGCCAGGTCGGTCTGCGCCAGGCCGCCGGGCGACGAGCCGACGGCATCGAGCACGTCGAGCGCCTTGTCCAGCGATGCGGTGCCTTCGGCAACTTTGGTGGGCATGGTCCCAAAGGGTGGAACTGCGGGTGCGCAGGCACTGTACGACGGCTTGGCCGGGTTGCGGGCGACGCCTAGCATCGCGTGCATCGCATCGTCCCGGCATCTGGCACACCCATGAACCCCCCCGTGACCCCGACCCCGGCACCGACTCGCGAGCCGGTCTTCGTCGGCGATGCACTGCTCGATCGCCTCGCGCGCATCAGCAGCGGCTCGCTGACCACGCAGCTGTTCAAGAAGGGTTTTCGCCAACCGGTGCTGGTGGGCCTGCGGCCGCTGCAGGCCAGGCCGACGCGCTTTGCCGGTCGCGCGTTCACGATGCGCATGATCCCGGCGCGCGAAGACATCGACACCTACGCCACGCTGACCGTGACACCGAACGCCGACAACCTGCAATGGGTCGGCGTCGAACAGACGCAGCCGGGCGACGTGATGGTCATCGACAGCCGTCGCGACGGCAGCGCGGCCTCGATGGGCAACATGCTCGTGACGCGCATGATGAAGCGCGGCGCGCGTGCGGTGATCACCGACGGCGCGTTCCGCGACGGCGATGAACTCAGCCGCATGGCCTTCCCGAGCTGGAGCGCCGGCATCACCGCCACCACGCGCTTGAGCTACCACCACGTGGCCGACCTGCAGGTGCCGATCGCTTGCGCCGGCGTGGCGGTCTACCCCGGCGACGTGATCCACGGCGACGCCGACAACGTGACGGTCATCCCCGCGCACCTGGCCGCCGAGCTGGCCGACCTGTGCGAGGCGCAGGACGACCTCGAGGCCTACCTGGCGCTGCGCGTGCAGCGCGGCGAGGCGCTGTGGGGCCTGTATCCGCCGAGCGAGGCGACGCGGGCGCAGCACCGCGACTGGGTCGCCGCAGGGCGGCCGGCGCTCGCCTGAGGGAGCTGACCGTGCATCCGCATGAAACCCTGATCCGCCGCTACTTCGACGCCTGCAATGCCGCCGACTACGCGGCCTTGCTGAGTTGCTTCACGCCCGACGCGGTGCATTACTTCCCGCCCGGATTGCCCGAGATCCCGTGGCGCAGCGCCGACGTCATCGCGCGCAAGTGGATCTGGTGTGTCGAGAACCTCGGTTCACAGTGGACGATCGAGAAGGTGCTCGTCGGCCACGACAGCCACGAGGCGGTGATCGAGTGGACGCACTGGAAGCGCAAGCAGGGCACGGCCCAGCGCGGCGACGAGTGGTATGTCTTCGACGATGCGACGGGCCTGATCAGGGAGATCCGCGCCTACTACGCGGCCCCCGCGGTGCAGGACACGCCGATCGGGCAACTGGTCGGCTTCGACTACGCGAGCCGCGGCTACCACCTGCGCTGCGAGTGATGTCAGGCCGGCTCCATGCCCTGGCGCCGCTTGGCTTCGGCCGCGGCCGGCGAGGCCATGTAGGCCAGCATCGCGCGCGCGGCCTCCGGCCGCTGGCAGGTCACCGACACGCCGCCCGAGAAGGTCGTGATGATCTGGATCGCCGGCGGCAGCGGGCCGATCACGTCGATGCCCGGCAGGTTCAGCAATTCGCTGAGTTGCTGGAAACCGAGCTCGACGCGGCCGTCGGCGACCAGGCTGCCGACCGGGACGCCGGGCGGCGCCTGCACGATGCGGCCCTTGATGGCGTCGGCGATGCCCCAGCGCTCGAACAGGCGGTTCAAGTGCACGCCGCTGGGGCCGGTCGAGTAGCTGAGGCTGCGCGCGGCCAGCACGGCCTGTCTGACGGCCGCTTCGGTCGACACGTCGGGCCGCGGTGCGCCGGCACGCACCGCGATGGCTACGCCCGAGCGCACCAGGTCGACACGGCTGCCGTGAACGATCTTGCCGGCCTCGATCAGCTGGTCGATGGCATGGGACGCCAGCATCACGACGTCGAAAGCCTCGCCGGCCTGCACGCGCCGGGCGGCGTCGACGCCGCCGACCGACTCGATCGCCACCGCTTGCCCGGTGGCCTGCCGGCACTGCGCGGCCAGGTCGGCCAGCACCAGCCGCGTCGCCATCGAGGAAATGATCGTGAGCGGGGATGCCATGGCTGCACCTGTGAGGTCGGCTGCGGGGGCGCGGCGCCCGCAGGCGCCAGACAGGCCGCGAGGTTAACGCAGCATGCCGCGGCATGGCGCGCAATGACCGCACATGGTGCAATGAGCGCATGACGCCGCTCTCCGACCCCGGCACGCCGCCCAAGGCTGCCGCCGACCTGCGCAGCGCGCGCTGGTTCGCGCCCGACGACTTTCGCAGTTTCGGCCACCGCTCGCGCGTGATGCAGATGGGTTACGCGCCCGCAGACTGGGTCGGCAAGCCGGTCATCGCGATCGTCAACACCTGGAGCGACGCCAACCAGTGCCACGCGCACTTCAAGCAGCGGGTCGACGACGTCAAGCGCGGCGTGCTGCAGGCGGGCGGCTTCCCGCTCGAGCTGCCGGCGATCAGCCTGTCGGAGCCGATCGTCAAGCCGACGACGATGCTGTACCGCAACTTCCTCGCGATGGAGACCGAGGAGCTGCTGCGCAGCCACCCGGTCGACGGCGCGGTGCTGATGGGCGGCTGCGACAAGACCACGCCGGGCCTCGTGATGGGCGCATTGAGCATGGGCCTGCCGTTCATCTTCCTGCCGGCCGGGCCGATGCTGCGCGGCAACTGGAAGGGCCAGGTGCTCGGCTCGGGCTCGGACAGCTTCAAGTACTGGGACGAGCGCCGCGCCGGCCGCCTGTCCGACCAGGCCTGGCTCGAGATGGAAGCCGGCATCGCGCGCAGCCACGGCACCTGCATGACGATGGGTACCGCGGCAACGATGACGGGCATCGCGGAGGCCGTCGGCCTGACGCTCCCCGGTGCGTCGAGCATCCCCGCGCCCGACGCCAACCACATCCGCATGAGTGCCGAATGCGGCCGGCGCATCGTGCAGATGGTGTGGGACGACCTGGCGCCCGCCAAGCTGCTGACGCGCGCGAACTTCGCCAACGGCATCGCCTGCGCGATGGCGATGGGCTGCTCGACCAACGCCATCGTGCACCTGATCGCGATGTCGCGCCGCGCCGGCCATGCCGTGACGCTCGACGACTTCGACGCCGCCAGCCGCAGCGTGCCGGTGATCGCCAACATCCGGCCCAGCGGCGACACCTACCTGATGGAAGACTTCTACTACGCCGGTGGCCTGCCGGCGATGTTGAAGCGCATCGAGGCGCACCTGCACGCCGACGCGCTGACCGTCAACGGCCGCACGCTGGGCGAGAACATCGCCGGCGCCGAGGTCTACGACGACGACGTGATCCGGCCGCTGGCGAACCCGATCTATGCCGAGGGCGCGCTGGCGGTGCTGCGCGGCAACCTCGCGCCCGACGGCGTGGTCATCAAGCCGAGTGCCTGTGCACCGCAGCTGCTGCAGCACCGCGGCCGCGCCCTGGTGTTCGACGACTACCCGGCGTTGAAGAAGGCGGTCGACGACCCCGACCTCGACGTCACCGGCGATGACATCCTGGTGCTGCGTTACGCCGGCCCGAAGGGCGCAGGCATGCCCGAGTGGGGCATGCTGCCGATCCCGACCAAGCTGCTGAAGGCCGGCGTGACCGACATGCTGCGCCTCTCCGATGCACGCATGAGCGGCACCAGCTACGGCGGCTGCCTGCTGCACTGCTCGCCCGAAGCCTTCGTCGGTGGCCCGCTGGCGCTGGTGCAGACGGGCGACACGATCACCGTCGACGTGCCGGCACGGCGCATCCACCTCGACGTCGACGATGCCGAGCTGGCTCGCCGCCGCGCCGCGTGGACGCCGCCGCCGCCGCGCTACGAGCGCGGCTACGGCTGGATGTTCGGACAGCACATCCTGCAGGCCAACGAGGGCTGCGATTTCGATTTCCTCGAGACCAGCTTCGGCGCTGCGGTGCCCGAGCCGGCGATCTACTGAGGCACACGACCATGAACCCGAACACCAAGCAAAGACTGATGAGCGTGAGCACCGCCACGCTGTGCACGGCACTGTTCAAACGCGGCCTGCACCACCAGTTCATCCAGGGCGTGCTGCCGCTGAATGCCAGCCTGCCGAACATGGTCGGCGAGGCCTACACGCTGCGCTACATGCCGGCGCGCGAAGACCTGAACACGATCGAGGTGTTCAAGAACCGCGAGCATCCGCAGCGCAAAGCCGTCGAGGAGTGCCCGCCCGGCGCGGTGCTCGTGATCGACAGCCGCAAGGACGCGCGCGCCGCCTCGGCCGGCGGCATCCTCGTCACGCGGCTGATGAAGCGCGGCGTGGCCGGTATCGTCAGCGACGGCGGCTTCCGCGACAGCCCCGACATCGCGAAGCTGCCGTTTCCGGTCTACCACCAGCGCCCTGCGGCGCCGACCAACCTCACCGTGCACCAGGCGATCGACATCAACGTGCCGATCGGCTGCGGCGACGCGCCGGTGTTCCCCGGCGACGTGATCGTCGGCGACGGCGAGGGCGTGGTCGTGATCCCCGCGCATCTGGCCGACGAGGTCGCCGCCGAAGCGGTCGAGATGACCGCGTTCGAGGACTTCGTGCAGGAGAAGGTGATGGAAGGCCGCTCGATCCTGGGCCTCTATCCGCCGACCGACGAGCAGAGCCGCACCGACTTCGCGGCCTGGCGCAAGGCCCGGAGACGTTGAGCCGACAGGGCGGGCTGGCCGGCGATGTCGACCGGCCAGCAAGGCGCCCGCGGGCCCGGCGTCCTGCCACACGATCACAAGCCGTGCCCGTCGTCGCTGCGCGATGGTGGGGCCGCGGCACAGGCGGTCGGGTCGGCGACGACGAACCAGCCGATGACGAGACACAACGGGACCGCAAGAAACCATGCGTCGCTGGCCGTCAGGGAGCGTCCCACCAAGCCGATGGCGGCACCGATGCCGACGCACAGCACGAGAAGCGCGAGACGCGACCCGAACCGGGCGTGCACGGCGCCGGTTCGAGGCGGCTGGATCGGCGCGATCAACTTCATGGTGTCGGTCCGCAGGGGTGAGGAAGAGGGGCTCCGCGGACCGCAGGCCTGTCCGCTACCGCATGCTACAGGCCAGCGCCCTGCGGCCAGGCCTCGGCAAAGAAGTCGACGAACGCCCGCACCCGCACCGACAGCTGATGCCGCTGCGGCACCACGGCGTAGATGTCGGCATCGGGCGTGGCGTACTGCGGCAGGACCTGCACCAGGCGGCCGCTCTCGAGGTAGCGGGCGATGTCCCACTCGGCTCGCATCAGGATGCCGTGGCCGTCGAGCGCCCACATCACGGCGATCTCGCCGTCGTTGGTGGCGAGGTTGCCGCGGGTCTTGACGGCTTCCGGCCGTTGCGCGCGCCCGCGCTGCGCGGTCAGCCGCCACAGTCCATAGGCCTCGTCGCCCTGCCGGATGCCGATGCAGTTGTGGCGCGCCAGATCCGCGGGCACCTTGGGCTCGCCATGGCGCGCCAGGTAGGCGGGTGAGGCGCACAACAGCCGGCGGTTGTGGGCGATGCGGCGCGCGATCACCCGCGTGTCGGGCGGGGCGCCGAAGCGGATGCAGACGTCGAAGGCGTCCTCCGTCAGCGCCGGCGGGTTGACCGACAGTTGCAGTTGCACCTGCACCTGCGGGTGCTTCTTCACGAAGCGCGAGATCACCGGCGCGACGTGGCTGCGGCCGAAGCCGAGCGTGGCGTTGACGCGCAGCAGGCCCTGCGGCGTGCCCTTGGCGCTGCCGAGCAGGCGCTCCATGTCGTCGATCTCGGCCAGGATGCGGCGTGCGTGCTCGAGGTAGGTTTCGCCCTCGGGCGTCAGGGCCATGCGACGCGTGGTGCGGATCACCAGCGCCAGCCCGAGGCGCGACTCCATCTGCGCCAGGCGCTTGCTCACCGCCGCGGTCGAGACGCCGAGTTCGCGCGCCGCTGCGCTCAGGCTGCCGCAGGCAGCGAGCGCGGCGAAGAAACTCAATTCGGCCGGCTGGATGGCATGGCTCATGGCGGATTTGACTGTTGACTTCAGGTTAACAGCGCATTCACTTTAGCGCCGCGCCGTCAACCCAGCCAGACCCTACAGTGGCGCATCCCCAAACACCGGAGACACTCGAGATGAAGACCTACTCCATCGCCACCATTCCCGGCGACGGCATCGGCAAGGAAGTCATTCCCGCCGGCCAGCAGGTGCTGCAGGCGCTGGCCGAGGCCAGCGGACGCTTCGCCTTCTCGTTCGAGAACTTCGGCTGGGGCGGCGACTGGTACCGCGCCCACGGCGAGATGATGCCGGCCGACGGCCTGGATGCGCTGCGCAACAAGGACGCGATCCTGTTCGGCTCGGCCGGCGACCCGCAGATCCCCGACCACATCACGCTGTGGGGCCTGCGCCTGAAGATCTGCCAGGGCTTCGACCAGTACGCCAACGTGCGGCCGACGCGCATCCTGCCCGGCATCGACGCACCGCTCAAGCGCTGCAAGGCCGAAGACCTGGACTGGGTCATCGTGCGCGAGAACTCCGAGGGCGAATACGCCGGCGTCGGCGGCCGCGCGCACCAGGGCCATCCGATCGAGGTCGCGACCGACGTCTCGATGATGACCCGCGCCGGTGTCGAACGCATCATGCGCTACGCCTTCAGGCTGGCGCAGAGCCGGCCGCGCAAGTTGCTGACGGTGATCACCAAGAGCAACGCCCAGCGCCACGCGATGGTGATGTGGGACGAGATCGCGTTGCAGATCAGCAAGGAATTCCCCGACGTCCGCTGGGACAAGGAACTGGTCGACGCGTCGACGGCGCGCATGATCAACCGTCCGGCCTCGCTGGACACGATCGTCGCCACCAACCTGCACGCCGACATCCTGTCCGACCTGGCCGCCGCGCTGGCCGGCAGCCTGGGCATCGCGCCGACCGGCAACATCGACCCCGAGCGCCGCTACCCGAGCATGTTCGAGCCGATCCACGGTTCGGCGTTCGACATCATGGGCAAGGGGCTGGCCAACCCGATCGGCACGTTCTGGTCCTGCGTGATGCTGCTCGAGCACCTGGGTGAAGCCGAGGCTGCGGCGCAACTGATGCAGGCCATCGAGCGCGTGACCGCCGATCCCGCGCTGCACACCGGTGACCTCGGTGGCAGCGCCAGGACAGTCGACGTGACGCGCGCCGTCTGCACCTTGCTGGCCGACGCCCCGCAGCGCCGCGCCGCCTGAAGCCCATTCGATTCCGAGGAGACCGTTTCATGATCCGTCGTTTTGCATTCGGCGCCGCCGCGCTCGCCCTCACTGCCAGCGCCGCCTTCGCGCAAGCCTGGCCCGCCAAGCCCGTCACGCTCATCGTGCCGTTCCCGCCCGGCGGCACCACCGATGTGCTCGCGCGCGCGCTCGGCGAGCGCTTGCAGCAGGCGCTGGGCCAGCCGGTGATCATCGAAAGCAAGCCCGGTGCCGGCGCGACGCTCGGCGCCGACGTGGTGGCCAAGTCCAAGGCCGACGGCTATACGCTGCTGATGGGCGCGGTGCACCACACCATCGCCGGCAGCGTCTACAAGAAGCTGCCCTACGACTTGCAGCGAGACTTCGCCCCCATCAGCACCGTCGCGCTGGTGCCCAACGTGCTGGTGATCAACGCCGCCAACCCGGCCAGGAGCGTGGCCGAGCTGGTGGCCCAAGCCAAGGCCGAGCCGAACAAGCTCAACTACGGCTCCAATGGCAACGGCACCGCGCAGCACCTGATCGGCACGCAGTTCGAGAACCTCACCGGCACCCGGATCGGCCACATCCCGTACAAGGGCAGCGGTCCGCTGGCCACCGATCTGATCGGCGGCCAGATCACGATGTCGTTCGACACCGTGACACCGGTGCTGCCGCACATCAAGGCGGGCAAGCTGAAGGCCTTGGCGGTGACGACGGCCAGGCGCTCGTCGGCGCTGCCCGACGTACCGACGCTCGACGAAGCGGGCCTGAAGGGCTTCGACATCGGCACCTGGTTCGGCGTGCTCGCGCCGGCCGCGACGCCGAAGGACATCGTGGCCAAGCTCAATGCCGAGATCGTCAAGATCATCCAGTCGCCCGAATTCAAGAAACGCATGGCCGAGATCGGCGCCGAGCCGATCGGCAACACGCCCGAGCAGATGGCCCAGCAGATCAAGAGCGACAGCGAGAAGTTCGCGCGCCTGGTCAAGGCCGCCAACGTGACGATCGAATAGCGGACAACCCGGTGGCGTGTCGGCGCGCCAGACGCCATCATTTGCGGGTTGAGACTCGGAGACACCTCGATGAAAAGCTGCAAACTGATCGCCATCCTCTCGCTCGCTGCCGCGGCGGCCGTCCAGGCCCAGCCCTGCCCGGACAAGAACCTGATGTACTGGCAGGCCTTCCCGCCCGGCGGCGAATCCGACATCTCGGCGCGCCACCAGCAGGTGGTGCTGAAGAAGAAGTGCCCGACGATCGACACCGTGGTGCAGTACAAGGCCGGTGGTGGCGGCGCGATCCTGTGGAGCTCGGCCAACACGCTGCCGGCCGACGGCGTCAATATCTACGGCATCAACCTGCCGCACGTGGTGCTGCAGCCGCTCGAAGGCCAGGTGCAGTACAAGACCGACGATCTGACGCCGGTGTACTGGTACCACTACACGCCCGATGCGCTGGTGGTGCCCGAGCAGAGCCCGTTCAGGACCTTTGCCGACTTCATCAAGGCGGCACAGGCCAACGTCGGCAAATTCAATCTGGGCGGCTCGGCGTTGAATTCGGCCAACCACGCGGCGCACGAGCGGCTGAATTCGGACTTCAAGATCAAGACCACCTACGTGCCCTACAAGGGCACCGGCGACCTGGCCAACGCCGTGCTCGGCGCGCAGATCGACGGCGCGATGAGCTACACCGCGTTCGCGATCAACAACAAGACCCGCGTGCGCGCCCTGGCGGTGGCGATGAACCAGCGCCACCCGTTGCTGCCCGACGTGCCGACCTTCAAGGAGCTCGGCGTCGATTGGGTCGACGGCGCCTTCCGTGGCATCGCGGTGCCCAAGGCGACGCCGCCTGAAGCCAAGAAGCGCCTGTCGGACCTGTTCGCCGCGCTGAACGCCGACCCCGAGATGAAGGAGCTGGCGGCCAAGAGCGGATTCGAGCTGGTCAACGTCGGCCTCGACGGCATGGAGGCGTTCATGAAGGAGCGCACGAAGGGCTACACCGAGGTCGGCAAGCAGATGGGCCTGGGCAAGAAATGACGGCCCCAAGCTCGCTGTGCTCGCTCCCCCCGGGGGGAGCGCAGGCCGCTTGGGAGCGGCCCGGCGCTGGCCTGCATCGCGCGGTGTCGTGACATGCACCTGATTGCGCTGCCTCGGCTGCAGGCCGCGATGCGGCTGGTGGTGCGCGGCTTCGGCAGCAGCGAGGCCGAGGTCGAGGCCGTCGTCGACAACCTGATCGAGGCCAACCTCACCGGGCACGATTCGCACGGCATCGGCATGCTGCCGCGTTATGCCGAGGCCTACCTCGAGGGCGGCCTGAAACCCAACACGCACGTGCGCACGGTGCTCGACGGCGGTGCCATGCTGCGGCTGGACGGCAATGCGGGCTTCGGCCAGGTGGTTGGCCACGAAGCGATGGCGCTGGGCATCGAGCGCGCGCGCAGGCATGGCTGCTGCGTCGTCGCGCTGGGCAATGCGCACCACCTCGGCCGCATCGGGGCCTGGGCCGAGCAGGCGGCGGCGGCGGGACTGGTGTCGCTGCATTTCGTCAACGTCATCGCGCGCGGCATCGTCGCGCCGTTCGGCGGCTCCGACGCGCGCTTCGGCACCAACCCGTTCTGCGTCGGCGTGCCGTTCACCGGGTGCGAGCCGGTGATCCTGGATTTCGCCACCAGCGTGATCGCGCAGGGCAAGACCCGCGTGGCGATGAACAAGGGCGAGCTGGTGCCGCCCGACCACCTGATCGACGACCACGGCCGGCCGACGCAGGAGCCGCGCTTCGCGGTGGTGCCGCCGTTCGGCGCGCTGCTGACCTTCGGTGCGCACAAGGGCTATGGCATGGCGCTGGTGTGCGAGCTGCTCGGCGGCGCGCTCGCCGCCGGCATGACGCAGCGCGACGACGATACCTCGCAGCGGCGCATCCTGAACGGCATGTTCAGCGTGCTCGTCGATCCGGCCGCGCTCGGCGACCGCACCGCGTTCGAGCAGGAGGCGCTGGCCTTCATCGACTGGGTCAAGGCCTCGCCGCCGCGCGAGGGCTTCGACGCGGTGCTGGTGGCCGGTGATCCCGAGCGCGCCCGCCGCGCGAAGCGCGGCGCCGAAGGGCTGCCGGTCGACGCCACCACCTGGCAGGAGATTCTCGCCGGCGCGGGCAAGCTCGGTGTCGACCCCGCGCGGGTCGATGCGGCGGCTGGCCTGGCCTGACGCGACAGCAGATTTCGTTTCAACTGGATACGCCACAGACACGTCGCGGTCACATCGCGGCGCTAGTCTTCGCCCCCTGTCCACAGAACGAGAGGTTTCGCCATGCCAACGCTGCGAACCGACCCCCGTGAACACCGGCCGGCGCATGCCGCTGCGGAACTGGCGCCGCTGGTCGCCGACCTGTTCGCCAAGGCGCCGCCACCGCAGCGTGTGCGCCTGCTCAACGGCCTGCTGCGGCCGGTTGGGCCGCTGGCCTTGGTGGCGATCGCGGCCGGCGCCTTCGCCAGCCTGCTGCCTGCCACGCGCTGGCGCGGCGCCAGCGTGACCGTCGACGACGCGATGCGCTTCAGTGCCGGCCAGGTGCTCGAACTGGCCCGCTACGTCGAGCAGAAGAGTCCCGAATCCTTCGCCCAGTTGCCCGAGTTGCTGGGCGACAGCCCGCTGTGGGTCGGCTCGCTCAGCGGCGCCTTGCTGCTGCTGGCGCTGCGGGCGTGGCGGCGGCGCGCCAAGTGAGGCGCAGGGGGCCCCGCCGTTCGCCGCGTCGGGCCCCGGCCATCGGCGACGATCTTCTGCGGGCCTGCGTCACTCGTCGAGCAGGTCGCCCTTGTAGAAGCTCCAGGCCGTGCCGTCGTGCAGGTAGAAGTGGCCATCGGCGCAGTTCTCCTTGCCAGGGAAGAACTCTCGGTAGGCCTTGGGCACCAGCCGCGCCAGCTGCGCGTCGGAGAGCAGTTCGAATTCGTCGGGCGTGATCGCCTGGCCCACGCGCAGCCGCCGTTGTTCCATCAGCCCGGTCCTCGTTCAGTCGGGGGCCGCAATGCTACCGTTGGCGCATGGCACCGCCCTCCGATCCGTCGCTGGCCAACGTCCGGGCGCTGGTCTTCGATGTCTTCGGCACGCTGGTCGATTGGCGCAGCGGCATCGCGCACGGTGCTCGCCCGGCGTACGGCCAATCGATCGATGGCGAGGCCTTCGCCGACGCGCGGCGCGGGGGACCTGTCGGTGGCCGATCTCACGATGCTGGCCGATCAGCTCGGCTGCTCGTGAGATCGCGCGCTACGGCCGCTTGCCGAACTGCGCCGACTCCGCCGTCCAGCGCCCGGCCTGCTCGCTCAGCGAGAAGCCCAGGCCCGGCCGGTTGGGCACGACCATCTGGCCGTCCCGGATCTCGAGCCGTTCGTTGAACATCGGCTCCAGCCACTCGAAGTGCTCGACCCACGGCTCGTGCGGGTACGCGGCCGACAGGTGCAGGTGGATTTCCATCGCGAAGTGCGGCGCCATGCGGATGCGTGCCTGGTCGGCCAGCGCCATGATCTTCAGCATCGGCGTGATGCCGCCGACGCGCGGCGCATCGGGCTGGATGAAGTCCACGCTGCGAAGGCGGATCAGCTCCCAGTGCTCGGCCACGCTGGTCAGCATCTCGCCGGTGGCGATCGGGGTGTCGAGCATCGCCGCCAGCGTGGCGTGGCCCTCGGCGTCGTAGGCGTCGAGCGGCTCCTCGATCCAGGTCAGGTTGAGCGGCTCGACCAGCTTGCCGAAGCGCTGTGCGGTGACGCGGTCCCATTGCTGGTTGGCGTCGATCATCATCTCCACACGGCCGTCGATCAGCTTGTGCACCGCGCGCACGCGCTCCAGATCGACCATCGGGTCGGGCTGGCCGACCTTGATCTTGATGCCGCCGATGCCGCGCTCGAGCGAGGCCTCGACGTTCTTCAGCACCTCGGGCAAGCGGCATCGACAGGTAGCCGCCCGAGGTGTTGTAGCAGCGCACGCTGTCGCGGTGCGCGCCGAGCAGCTTGGCCAGCGGCAGCTTCGCGCGCTTGGCCTTCAAGTCCCACAGCGCGATGTCGAAGGCCGCGATGGCCTGCGTCGCCAGGCCGCTGCGGCCCACCGAGGCGCCGGCCCAGCACAGCTTGTCCCACAGCCGCGCGATGTCGTTCGGGTCTTCGCCGATCAGGTTCGGCGCGATCTCCTTGGCATGCACGAACTGCCCCGGCCCGCCGGCGCGCTTGCTGTACGAGAAGCCGATGCCGCCGTGGCCTTCCCGGGTCTGCACTTCGGCGAACAGGAAGGCGATCTCGGTCAGCGGCTTCTGCCGGCCGGTCAGCACCTTGGCGTCGCTGATCGGCGCGGCCAGCGGCAGGAACACCAGCGACAGCCCGACCCACTCGATGCGGTCGGTGCTGGCCTCGCCGGCGGCGAGGCCCGCGGCCAGTGGGTTGGCCTGAATCGATCGTGTGCTCATTAAAGGAATGCTCGCGCCAAAGCCTGCCAGGGCAAGAAGCCAAGGACTCAAGCGGACGCCGCGGACCGGCGGAGCCGCTGCGGGGGTGGGCCATCTACTCCGGCTTGATGCCCGCCGTCTTGATCACGCGTGTCCACAACTCGATCTCGCTCTTGACGAAATCGCTGTAGGCCTTGGCGCCGGGCGCCGGCACGACGAAGCCGACCGACTCCAGCCGCTGCCTGAGTTCGGGCGAGGTCATGATCTTGCGCAGTGTTGCTTCGAGTTTGTCGACGATCGGCTGCGGCGTGCCCTTGATCGCCGACATGCCCGACCACGACAACGCCTGGAAGCCGGGGAAGCCGCTTTCGGCGATCGTCGGCACGTCCGGGTACAGCGGGTTGCGCTGCAGGCTGGTGACCGCCAGCGCGCGCAGCTTGCCGGCCTTCACGTGCTGCAGCGCCACGTCCTGGTTGATGAACATCAGCGGGATCTGGCCGCCCAGCAGGTCCGACATCATCGGGCCGCCGCCGCGGTACGGGATGCCGACCATGAAGAAGCCGTTGCAGTCCTTCATGCCGGGCGGGCACTTGCTGGCCTCGACCTTCAGCAGCTCCATCGCCATGTGGCCCGAGGCGGCGTGCGTGAAGCCGTAGTTCAGCTTGCCCGGGTTCTTGCGCACGTACTCGACCAGCTGCTTGAAGCTCTTGAACGGCGTGCTCGGGTGCACCACCAGCACGTTGGGGCCGGAGTGCACCTGCGCCAGGTGCACGAAGTCGCGCATCGAGTCGTACTGCAGCTTCGGATCGAGGCCGTGCGCGACGGCGCTCTGGCCGACGCCGGTCTGCACGATGGTGTAGCCGTCGGCGGGCATCTTGGCCGCGCGCAGCGTGCCGATGGTGCCGCCGGCGCCGCCGATGTTCTCGACGATGAACTGCTGGCCGAGCTCCTTGCTAAGGGCGTCGGCCACCATGCGCGCCATCACGTCGCTGGTGCCGCCGGCCGGGAACGGGCAGATCAGCTTGACCGGCTTGCTCGGCCAGACGTCCTGGGCCAGCGCCGGCGCGGTAAGGAAAGCCAGCGCGGCAGCGGCAGCGCCGAGTATCGAGCGACGGATCATCGTGGTCTCCTGGTGTGATCGGGGAATGGAAATCAGTGCCCGCGAGTGGACCACACGCCCGCGGCCTGCAGCAGGGCGCGGGTGTAGCCGAGCGCAAAGGCCATGAAGCGCTCGCGGCCTTCGTCGAGGTCGGACACCGGCACATGGTCGGGGCACAGCGGGCCCTGGTAGCCGCCGCGCCGGTAGGCCTGGATGGCCTCGAACATGTCGACGTCGCCCTCGTCGGGAAACACTTCCTGGAAGTCGAGGTAGCCGCCGCGGATGTTGCGGAAGTGAACCATGAAGATGCGGCCGGTGGCCGCGAATTCCTCGATCACCGGGACCATCGCCTTGCCCGGCTCGCGGAACATCTCGGCCACCGTGCCCTGGCAGAAGTTGAGGCCGTGATTCGGGCTGCCGGACAGCGCCAGGAAGCGACGCAGGCCGTCGGCCGAGCCCATCACGTGTTCGATGCCGTTCAACCCGCCGACCGGATAGGCCGGGTCGTGCGGGTGGCAGGCCAGGCGCACGCCGGCAGCGTCGGCGGCAGGCACCAGGCCATCGACGAGGAATTCGATCGCGTCCCAGCCGGCCTGCTCGCTCACGGGGGGCACCTCGCGCGCCAGCTTCTGGCCGCACTGCATCGCTGTTTCGGCGTCGCCGTCGGACTGGTTCGTGGGATAGCCGACGCCCCAGTACGAGTGCTTGCGGTCGGCCTCGGCCGAGTACTCGGCGTGCACGAAGCCCGAGTTCTGCGCGCCGCCGCGGCCGGGCTTCAGGCCGGTGCGCGTGATGCCCACCATCTGGACGTTGTACTTCAGGCAGGTGATGCCGGCATCGGCCGCCACCGCGACGTTGCGGGCGAGGATGTCGCGGCTCTTCTTGGCGCCCTCCAGGTCGACCAGCGAGTCGAGCAGGATCGCGCCGACATCGAGCGCAAAGACGTCGAGCTTCAGGCCGAAGCCCTCGACCCAACGCCGGTAGTCGCGCAGCTTGGCGGCGTCCCAGGCGATGATTGTTGAACCGGCGGCCGACCGGCCGCCGGGGCCGCCGCCGGCCGCCGACACCAGCTCGGTGCCGCGGTTGTCGAGCACGACGTGCTCGACACCGAGCTGCGTCGAAAGGCGCAGCCGGCGCTCGCTCGGATTCAGCAGTTGCTCGCTGATGTACATGCACCGCATTGTTCGGCGCTGCGCCGAAGCGGGCAACCGGCATGCGCCTGTGGCTGCGCCAGGCCTCCCACCATCTGGGACGCGCAGCTCAGCGGCGCGCCTGGCGCGCGTCGGCGATCAGCGCCTGCACCATCTGGCTCGTGCGCACGTTGCGGGCTTCGCCGGGCAGGCTGTCGAGAGCGGCCTGGGCATCGGCGAGCAGGGCGCCGGCCTGGGCCGGCGTCGCCTGCGCAGTGGCCAGCAGAGCGAGCGCGAGGCCGACCTTGTGCCATTGATCGTCGGTCTGGCGGGCATGCAGTTCGCGCTGCAAGGCGAGCGCGGGTTCGGCCAGCGCGCGCGCTTCGTCGAGGCGCCCGCCGTGGGCCAGCGTGATCGCCAGCAGCGCCGCGTCGTCGGCCGCCTCGCGGCGGTTGGTGAGGGTCAGCGTGGGCAGTGACTTGCGCGCTTCGGCAACAAGGGCGAACTGGCCCTGGGCGGCGACGAAGTCCCTGGCCTGCAACTCGGCCCAGCCCAGCACCACATGCAGTCGGCGCAATTGCTCTGCCACCCGCCGCCTGTCGTAGGCATTGGTGGGCTGCAACTGCAACAGCCGCTCGCGCAGGCCTTTGGCTGCGGCACGGGCACGCGCCGGGTCACCCTGCAGCATGGCCAGCTCGACCCGGCTGGTGCTCGGCAGCGTGGGGTAAAAGGCGTGCTCGAAAGTCGCGGGCTTCAGCTCGCGCGCGAAGATCATCGAAGTGGCGCCGCGAATCGGCGAGGTACTTGTCGGCCGCCGTGGCTTGCCCGAGTTCGGCGGCGGTGAGTGCGGCCCAATAGAGGCTGCCGGACAGGTTGCCGGCGACCCGCTGCGCTACCGCGTCATCGGCCTCCAACTCGCGGTTATCGAGATGCTTGGCCAGGCTGTCGCGCGGGCGGGCCTGATCCCACAGGGCGCCGGCCGCACCCGTGCGCGTATTGATCAAGTTGCCTTTCGAGATCATGTTGCTCGGGTCGATGCGCGACAGCAGGGCCCAGTCGCGCGCCGCATCGTTCATCGCGGCCAGGCGGCGTGCCTGCTGCAACTCGTTCTCCGCAACTTCGGCCACGGTGCCCGAAATCAAACCACGCGCGCGCAGCGCCAGCATGTTGGTCGGCTGGCGCTCGAGCAACTGCGATGTCACGCGAAGGCCCTCATCGCCGGCACGGGTGGCGTCTGCCAGCCGACCCGTCTTGAGGTAGGCCTCCATCAACCAGGCGGTCGCGATGCCGAAGTTGGCCATGGCATCGCCGTCGGCCTGCAGATCGTCGATGCTCCGGTAGGCCACCAACGCAGCAGGCAGCGAGGCCAGCGCGGCGTCGAACCGGTGCTGGCGCACCTGCACGAACCCGAGCTGGTTCAGTGCAGCCGCATGGGTGCGGCGCAACGCGACGCTGGCGCCGCTGGCCGCGGCCGCCGGTTCGAGCACCGCCACCGCGCGCTCGGCCGGTGGCAGCGAATCGCGGTCTTCGCCCCCTGAGTCCACCGCGCGCGACAACGCTGCCAGCCCGAGCGACAGGCCGATCGCGGTGGCCTCGCTGGCATCGCCCGCGCGCGAAGCGCATCGAGGCGCCAATGGCGGCCCCGAGCACCTTGCGCGCCTCGTCGTGCTTGCCTGGATGCGCAGCACCGCGCCGTAGCGCACCAGCGCCAGCGCGCGGTTGCGCTCGGTCTCGGGCGTGCGCAGCTCGGCGGGCAGGGCCTTGTAGTAGTCGAGCGCGCGCTTGGCCAGTTCGCCGACGATGTCGAGCCGGCCGACGGGCTCGAGCTCGAGGTAGAAATCGTCGAGCAGGTAGACGATCAAGCTTCTCGGCTTCGCCGCGCGCGGTTTCGGCCATCGGCGCGCTGCGCCTTGCCTCGGCTCCTGCGCGCGCTTCATGCTCGACATAGCCGAAGACGGCGCTGCCGACCGCGCCGACGGCGAGCACGAGCGCAGACGGCGGCGATCTGGCGCGCGCGCACCAGCGCCTTGCGCGTGGCGGCCAGCTCGCGCTCGCGCTGCGCCGCGAGCTTGCTTCTCGGCCTCGTCGCGCGCCTCGCGCTCGAGGCGCAGGTCGCGGCTCGCCTTGACCACGCCGCACAGCACGTCGTGCGTGAGCTCGACGCGGCGCACGTCGAGCCGCTCCTCGATGCGCAGCAGCCGCCGGTTGACGAGCGTGGCCAGCGCGTCGGGCGCGCGCGCCGGCCGCGGCGAAGGCCTTCAGCACGCGCTCCTCGGCGAGGCTCTCGCGGAAGCCGGACTCGGTGAGCAGCTCGTCCTCGATGAACCTGGCGCACGCCGGCCGGCTGGTCGGCCAGCGCGCGCTCGTAGAACTCGGCGAGGATCGTGTCGCGCGAGCCGGCCAGCAGGTCGGCGGAGATCTCGCTCGGCCCTGCGCGATGCGCGCGTTGTTGAGCTCGCGGCAGATGAGCGAGAGCAGCGACGGCTCGACCTCGGCGTTGGCGCAGCTCGGCGCCGCCGGCGACGAAGCGCACGATGGCCTCGGCGACTTCCTCGCGACACGAGCTTGCCGCCGGGCTTCATCACCGCGGCGAGCGCCTGCGCGCCGGTCATGCGCGCCAGCCGCATGCGGTTCTGCGTGATCGAGGGCATCGCGCCCTTCAGGCCCTCGAGGTGCGCGAGGTAGTCCTCGCGCAGCGCGATCAGGATCCGGTAGTCGCCGCGCGCGAAGTCGAAGCGCTCGGCCGCCGAATCGTCGGCGTCGATCCGCGCTTCGAGCGCCTTGGGCGCGCGGTTCTCGACCAGGTCGGCCAGGTCCTCGATGAACTGCGCCGCGCGCTCGCGGCCGAAGTCGTCGCTCTGCGCGAGCGTGAAGATCTCCTCGAACTGGTCGAAGATCAGCAGCGGGATGAGCGTCTTGCCGGAGGCGTCGCGCAGCACGTCGTCGCGGTGGTGCAGGAACTCCCACAGCGATTCGCCCTCGACGGCGACGCCGGTCTGCGTCCACTGGCCCGAGCGCCTGCGTCGCGCGGAAGATCGCCTGCTTGATCTGCTCGGCCGGCGATCGGCGAATCGCGGCGAGTAGTCGATGCGCACGTAGACCGGGCAGTAGCCCTCGGGCCGCAGCCGCGGCACGATGCCGGCGCGCAGGATCGAGGTCTTGCCCAGGCCCGACTGGCCGAACAGGATCGTCAGCAGCTTGCGCTGCACGCGGCGCGCCGAGCTCGGCGACCTCCTCCTCGCGGCCGTAGAAGTAGGCCCGCGTCTCCTCGGTGAACGAGGCGAGGCCGAGCCACGGGTGCTCGGCGTCGATCGGCTGCGCCGGCGCTGTCGGCGCGAGTTCGCGTCGATGCGCCGCTCATGCCTGGCGCGGGCGACAGCAGCTCGCGCAGGCGCTGCACGAACTCGGGCGACACCTCGCCGCCCGGCAGCCGCGTGAAGTGCAGCGGCTTGAACTTGTCCGGCACCAGCGCGTCGTCGCGGCTGGTGTCGTCGATGCACACCGGCAGCATGAACACCGCGCCGTCGGCCATGTTGCGCGCGCGGTCGATCGCGTAGCTCCATTCGCGGCGGAAGTAGCCCTCGAGCCGGCGCTGCGTGGTCGCCGAGACGACCGGGATGAAGAACGAGCAGCGCGCGATGTTGCGCTGGATCTTGCGGTCGTAGTCGTCGCCGCCCTCGAGGCGCTCCAGGTCGAACCAGGTCGTGACGCCGGCCGCGTCGAGGCCGGCCTTGAGCTTCTGCACGGCGGGCAGGTCCTCGCGCGCGTAGCTGATGAACACCGCGTTGTCCGGCATCTCGCGCTCGGGCGGCAGGAAGCGCTGCGGCGCGCGTTCAGCGGGATCACCTGCGCCGGCTTGCGGCGCGCCAGCCAGCGGCGGTGCAGCTCGTCGACGAACTCCTCGGCGCCGCTGTAGATGCGCGTGCGCACGCTCACCTGCTGCAGGAACGCCATCAGGCGCTCGTCGCTGCCGGAGTGGTCGTCGGCCAGCACCTCGCCGACGTCGCGCGGGTCCGACAGGCGCCGGCGCTTGGCCATGCGCAGGAACAGGCGCGCCAGCCAGTTGGTGAAGTTGCTGCCGATGAACAGCAGGTGGTTGTGCTCGAGCTCGTGGAAGAGCTTCTCCGGCGTCAGGTGCTCGCTCTGCAGCGCGCAGATGAACTCGAGCATGTCCTCGTCGGAGATGACGTAGGTCGGCGACGCCGACAGGCGGCCGAGCAGGTGGTAGACGACCGGCCGCTGCAGCTGCTCGCGCTCGACGGGCAGGTCGGCGACGCGATTGGGCGCGTAGGCGATGACCTCGGTCGATTGCGCGCCGCCGAAGCGCTCGGCGTTGATCGCCTGTTCGAGCAGCGGATCGAAGGTCGTGGTGACGAAGAGGTCGAAGTCGGTGATCTGCGCCAGCTGCGTCAGCGCCGGCGGCGGCGCGAAGTTGGCGTCGCGCAGGATGCTGCGCAGGCGCGTGTAGGCGTCCTCGCGGCGGCCGCGCGACGACAGGAACCAGCAGACGACGTCGTTGAGCGTGTACGGCTGCGGCAGCTGCGCGGTGTCGACGCCGAGCTTGGCGGCGAGCTTCTCGGCGATCCAGTCGTAGAGCAGGCGCGGCCCGGTCTCGGTCTCGACCGTGAGCAGCTCGGGCCCGATGATCGGGATGACGCGCCGCTCCTCGATGAAGTTGAGCAGGTCGTCCCAGGCGTCGTCGTCGAGCGTGGCCAGCGGTGGGTGCAAAGCAAGCAGGTTGCTCAAACGACGACCCCAGGTGAACAGTGCCGGCGCAGTTTCAGCGATTCCCGTGACCCGGTCAAACTAGGTTTACGAGCAAGGAATACGGGCGCCTTCATGACCACACAATGGCAACCCATGCATGCCGAGCCCGCCGCTGTCAGCCCGACCGTGCCCTTGGTCGTACAGGTCGGCTTTGCGGGCTCGCGGCAGTTGTTCGACTCGGCGTCACTCGGTGAGGCCGAGGTTGCGGCCTTGGAGGCCCAACTGTGTGCGCAGTTGACCGAGCAGCTGCGCCGCCTGCCCGCGCTGCTGGGCTTGAGCGAGCGGCACTTCCTGTGCGGCGTGTCGCAGGTGGCCGTCGGCGGCGACACGCTCTTCACCCACGCCTGTATCGCGCTCGGTTGGTGGCAGCGCGTGCTGCTGCCGCAGTGGCAGGGCGCCTATCTGAGCGCCGCCGATGCGCAGGGCACGCCCGACTTCACACCCGCACAGGCCGCCATCGCGCGCGACCTGCTGGCCCTGCCGCATGTGATCGAGCAGCGTGTGGCCAGCACCGCGAGGGTGCGCCGCGAACAGTTCGAGGACGTGAACCTGGCCATCGTTGCCGAAAGCGACGTCGTGGTGTGCCTGCTGCGCGGGGCCGCCCCCGGCCGCGCCGGCGGCACGCGCGCGCTGATCGAGCATGCGGCAAGGGTCGGCAAACCCGTGCTGCAGATCGACGTCACGCTGCACGATGGCCGATTGCGGATGTCGCCGCTGCAGCCGCTGGCGCAGTGGCCCAACGGCGCCTGTTTCAAGGCGCCGGGGTTGCCGGCCGAGCTGCGCGATCTGGCGCCGCTGGCCACGCCGAGCGGCGAACTGCCGTCGCCCGCGGTCTACGTCGAGGCGATCCGGCGCTGCGCCAGCCAGGCGACGCGGCGCCACAGCGGCCTGTTCAAACGCGCCGCGATCGCCATCATCGTGCTGCACATCGCGGCGACGGTGCTGGCGATCCTGGCCGGCAAGCTGCAGGCGTCGTGGGTCATCGCCGTGCTCGCGCTCGAGGTCGTGCTGCTGGCGATCGGGCTGCGCACGCACTACGTGCTGCATCGCAGCTCGGCGGCCCGCGTCTGGGCGGTGACGCGGCTGTTGGCCGAGACGATGCGCTCGCTCGAAAGCGCGGCCGGTACCGATGCCGGGCTCGACTACCCGCTGGCGCTGCCGTTCCCGGCCGATTTCGCGCCGCTGCTGCGCACCGCGGCCGTGTTGCAGGCGGTGCGGCGGCGCACCCACGGCGGCAGCGAGTGGCAGGCGCAGCGCGCGCAATACCTCGGCCAACGCCTGGTGGGGGCGCGCGGCCAGTTGAGCTACTTCGAGGGCGCGGCGAAGAGCGCGGCGGCACGTCTGCATCTGGCGCACCGCTGTTTCTGGCTGTTCTCGAGCGCCGCGCTGCTGGCGACGGCCGCCAAGCTGCTCGCGCTGCTGGGGGTGATGCCCGATGTGCTGGCCACGCTGGTCGGGCAGTGGAGCGGGCTGTTCGCGGTCGCGCTGCCGGTGGCGGCGGTGGGTTTCCTGTCCTGGGCCGCGGCGAGCGACCTCGAAGCCCGCGCCAAGACCTACGCCGACATGCACCGTTTCCTGGCCGCGCAGGCCGCGCGGCTCGCGAGCGCCGGCGCCGCGCGCGAATTCGTGCAACTGGTGCGCGAAACCGAATTGCGCATCCTCGACGAGAACCTCGGCTGGTTCTCGCGCCGGCTGTTCACCGGCGTCAGTTGAAACGAGCGCGGCCAGCGCTTGCGCACGCGACGGATCGAACGACTCACGTGGCGACTGCCTGCCGCACCGCGCGCTCCCACTTCGCCATCAATTCGGCGGCGCGCTCGCGCGCCAGCGTCGGCAGGAAGCGGCGCTCGACCTGCCATTGCGCGGCCAGCTCGTCGAGGTTCTTGTACAGCCCGACCGCCAGCCCGGCCAGGTAGGCCGCACCGAGCGCGGTGGTTTCGATGACCTTCGGGCGCACCACCGGAATGCCGAGCAGATCGGCCTGGAACTGCATCAGCAGGTCGTTGACGCAGGCGCCGCCGTCGACACGCAGCTCGGTGACGCCGGCGTGGGGCCGCCCCAAGCCGGCAGCGCCCCCTTGGGGGGCCGACGCCGAAGGCGTCTTGGGGGCCAGGTCATTGCCACCGGCGGCCACCGCGTCGCGGCTCATCGCCTGCAGCAGCGCCGCGCTCTGGAACGCGATGCTCTCCAGCGCCGCGCGCGCGATGTGGGCTACCGTGCTGCCGCGGGAGAGGCCGACGATGGCGCCGCGCGCGTCGGGCTTCCAGTACGGCGCACCCAGGCCGGTGAAGGCGGGCACGAACATCACGCCGCCGGCATCAGGCACGCTTTCGGCCAGGCCCTGGACCTCAGCCGAGCTTTTGATGGCATTCAAGCCATCGCGCAACCACTGCACCACCGCGCCGCCGATGAAGACGCTGCCTTCGAGGGCATATTCCGGCGTCGCGGTCGCTTGTGCGGCGGCGGTCGTGATCAGGCCGTTGGCACTGGTCTCGAAGCGATCGCCGGTGTGCATCAGCATGAAGCAACCGGTGCCATAGGTGTTCTTCGCCAGCCCGGCCTGGAAGCAGGCCTGGCCGAACAGCGCGCTCTGCTGATCGCCGGCGATGCCGGCGATCGGGATCGCGGCGCCGAACAGCGCCGGGTCGGTCTCGCCGTAGACGTGGCTCGACGGCAGCACCTGCGGCAGCACGCTGTCGGGCACGTGCAGGGCCTTCAGCAACTCGTGGTCCCAGACGTTGTGACGGATGTCGAACAGCATCGTGCGCGAGGCGTTGCTGACGTCGGTGGCGTGCACGCGGCCGCCGGTCAGCTTCCACAGCAACCAGCTGTCGACGGTGCCGAAGGCCAGCTCGCCCTGCGCCGCGGCCAGGTGCGCGCCGGGCACGTGGTCGAGCAGCCAGCGGATCTTGGTGCCGGAGAAGTAAGGGTCGATCACCAGGCCCGTGCTGCGCCGCACCGCGTCGGCCAGGCCGGCCGCGCGCAGTTGCAGACACAAGGGCTCGGTGCGCCGGTCCTGCCAGACGATGGCGTTGGCGATCGGCTGGCCGGTGCGGCGGTTCCACAGCACGGTGGTCTCGCGCTGGTTGGTGATGCCGATGGCGGCGATGTCGCTGGCATTCAACTGCGCCTTGAACAAGCGCCTCGAGCGCGACGGCCTGCTGCGAGGCCCAGATCTCGTTGGCGTCGTGCTCGACCCAGCCCGGTTGCGGAAAGATCTGGCGGAACTCGCGCTGCGCCATCGCGACGATGCGGCCGTCGCGGTGGAACACGATCGCGCGCGAACTGGAGGTGCCCTGGTCGAGGGCCAGCAGGTGTTCTTTGGTGGTCATGGTGTCTCGTCGGTGGGCTCGGGTGACAGGGAGGCCGCAAGATTACGCTGGCCTGCTCCGGATTGGCAGCCTGCTCGCACCGCCCTTCGCGAAGCCGGGCCGGCGCGTCACAGGGTCTGCCCCTGCTTCCCGTGAAGCATAGAAACGTGGCACGCTGGCGGCCCGTGCAGAACCTGACGCAACCCCCTTACGCAGCGCAGCCGCTGGCGGCCCCGGCCCGGGAGCAGGCATGGAGCTGACGCTCGAGCGCATCGAACAGAAGGTCGGTGCCTCGACCCATCTGTACCCGCTGGACCTGACCCTGGTGCCGCGCGCGGTGACCGTGCTGCTGGGCGCCACACAGGCCGGCAAGACCAGCTTGATGCGCGTGATGGCCGGCCTCGACGCGCCCAGCGCAGGCCGCGTGCGCGCCGATGGGCGCGATGTCACCGGCATGCCGGTGCGCGAGCGCAACGTGGCGATGGTCTACCAGCAGTTCATCAACTACCCGTCGATGACGGTGGCCGACAACATCGCCTCGCCGCTCAGGCTGCGGCGCGAAAGCGGCATCGATGCACGGGTGCGCGAGCTGGCCGCCAAGCTGCACATCGAGCCGTTCCTGGCGCGGCTGCCGGCCGAGCTGTCCGGCGGCCAGCAGCAGCGCGTGGCGCTGGCGCGCGCACTGGCCAAGAACGCGCCGCTGATGCTGCTCGACGAGCCGCTGGTCAACCTCGACTACAAGCTGCGCGAAGAGCTGCGCGAAGAGTTGACGCAACTGTTCGCCAGCGGCGAGTCGACCGTCGTCTACGCCACCACCGAGCCGACCGAGGCGCTGCTGCTGGGCGGCTACACCGCGGTGCTCGACGCCGGCGAACTGCTGCAGTACGGGCCGACGGCCGAGGTCTTCCGCCGGCCGAAGTCGATCCGTGTCGCGCGTGCGTTCAGCGACCCGCCGATGAACCTGATCGCCGGCACCGCCACGCCCGCGGGCGTCGAGCTGGCGAACGGCCTGACGCTGCCGTTGACGCTGCCGGCGGCGTCGGGCACCGCGTTGACGATCGGTGCACGTGCCGGCACGCTGCGGGTGCTCGCGCGCGACGGCGACCTGGGGTTGCCGGGCACGGTCGAGCTGGCAGAGATCTCCGGTTCCGACACGTTCGTGCATGCCAGCACCGCGGTGGGTGAACTGGTGGCCCAGTTGACCGGCGTGCACCAGTTCGAACTCGGCGCCCCGATCACGCTGCACCTGAGCCCGGCGCAAGCCTATGTTTTCGACGCGGGCGGCAATCTGATGCTGGCGCCGCGTTTTGCCGCCGCCCTCTGACATGGCCCGCATCGAACTCGACCTGGCGCATGCCTACAAGGCCAAGCCGCTGCGCGACGAGGATTACGCGCTGCTGCCGCTGAAGATGAGCTTCGCCGACGGCGGCGCCTACGCGCTGCTCGGCCCGTCGGGCTGTGGCAAGACGACGATGCTCAACATCATCTCGGGACTGGTCACGCCGTCGCAGGGGCGGGTGCTGTTCGACGGGCAGGACGTCACCGGGCGCACGCCGCAACAGCGCAACATCGCGCAGGTGTTCCAGTTCCCGGTGATCTACGACACCATGACGGTGGCCGAGAACCTGGCCTTCCCGCTGCGCAACCGCGGCGTGGCACCGGAGCGCATCCGCCAGCGCGTTGGCCAGGTCGCCGAGATGCTCGAGATGAGCGGCCAGCTCGACCTGCGCGCCGCCGGCCTGGCGGCCGATGCGAAGCAGAAGATCTCGCTCGGCCGCGGGCTGGTGCGCGAGGACGTCAGCGCGGTGCTGTTCGACGAGCCCCTGACGGTGATCGACCCGCACCTGAAGTGGCAGCTGCGCCGCAAGTTGAAGCAGATCCACCACGAGCTCAGGCTGACGCTGGTCTACGTCACGCACGACCAGGTCGAGGCGCTGACGTTCGCCGAGCAGGTGGTCGTCATGACCCGCGGCCGCGCGGTGCAGATCGGCAGCGCGTCGGATCTGTTCGAGCGTCCGCAGCACACTTTCGTCGGCCACTTCATCGGCTCGCCCGGGATGAACTTCCTGCCGGCGGGCCTCGCGCCCGGCGCGCCGCCCGGCGCCACGACGCTGGGCGTGCGGCCCGAATACGTGACGCTCGCCGCGCCGAATGCCGCCGGCGCGGTGGCCGGCACGGTGATGCAGGTGCAGGACATCGGGACCTACTGGCTCGTCACGTCGAAGGTCGTCGGCGGCACGTTGGTGCGCGCACGCCTCGGTGGCGAGCAGGCGATGCCGAAGGTGGGCGATGCGGTGTGGCTCGGCGTCGTCGGCAGCCACACGTGCTACTACAAGAACGAGGAGCTGGTCGCATGAGACCGCCGCGCCGTCAAGGGCCACGAAGGGGCTCCTCCGGATCCCTGGTCGAATTCCCTCTCGGAGGGACGGCGCGCAGCGCCAAGGGAGCCACATGAAGCCCGTCAACCAGAAGGCGTGGTTGCTGATCCTGCCGGTCGTGCTGTGCGTCGCCTTCTCGGCGATCCTGCCGCTGATGACGGTGGTGAACTACTCGGTGCAGGACATCATCAGCCCCGAGCGTCGCATCTTCGTCGGCACCGAATGGTTCAAGGCGGTGATGCGCGACGACGACCTGCAAGGCGCGCTGATCCGCCAGATCGGCTTTTCGCTGGCCGTGCTCGTGGTCGAGATCCCGCTCGGCATCCTGCTGGCGCTGTCGATGCCGGCCAGGGGCTGGCAGGCGTCGGCGGTGCTGGTGGTCGTCGCGATCTCGCTGCTGATCCCGTGGAACGTGGTCGGCACGATCTGGCAGATCTACGGTCGCACCGACATCGGCCTGATGGGGGCCGCGCTCGCAAAGCTCGGCATCGACTACAGCTACACCGGCAGCGCTCGCGACGCCTGGCTCACCGTGCTGGTGATGGACGTCTGGCACTGGACGCCGCTCGTCGCGCTGCTCTGCTATGCCGGGTTGCGCGCCATTCCGGACGCCTACTACCAGGCCGCACGCATCGACGGCGCCAGCAAACTCGCGGTGTTCCGCTACATCCAGCTGCCCAAGCTGCGCGGCGTGCTGATGATCGCGGTGCTGCTGCGCTTCATGGACAGCTTCATGATCTACACCGAGCCCTTCGTGCTGACCGGCGGCGGGCCCGGCAATGCGACCACCTTCCTGAGCCAGTACCTGACGCAAAAGGCCGTCGGCCAGTTCGACCTCGGTCCCGCGGCGGCCTTCTCGCTGATCTACTTCCTGATCATCCTGCTGCTGTGCTTCATCCTCTACAACTGGATGCAGCGCGTGGGCACGGCCGACAAGACGGAGGCCGCCCGTGGATGAGAAGCGCTTTCACAAGAGGGTCATCTTCCTGATCCTCTACCTCGTGTTCGCCGTCCTGCCGGTCTACTGGATGGTCAACATGTCGTTCAAGACGAACGAGGAGATCCTGAGCGCCTTCTCGCTGTGGCCGCAGGCGTTGACCTTCGACAACTACCGGGTCATCTTCACCGACGTGTCCTGGTACTCGGGCTACATCAACTCGATGATCTACGTGGCGATCAACACCGTCGTCTCGCTGCTCGTCGCGCTGCCAGCCGCCTACGCGTTCTCGCGCTACTCCTTTCTCGGCGACAAGCACGTCTTCTTCTGGCTGCTCACCAACCGCATGACGCCGCCGGCCGTCTTCCTGCTGCCCTTCTTCCAGCTGTACACGACGCTCGGGATGATGGACACGCACATCGCCGTCGCGCTCGCGCACCTGGTCTTCAACGTGCCGCTGGCGGTGTGGATCCTCGAGGGCTTCATGAGCGGCGTGCCGCGCGAGATCGACGAAACGGCCTACATCGACGGCTACTCCTTCCCGCGCTTCTTCCTGACCATCTTCATTCCGTTGATCAAGGCGGGCGTCGGCGTCGCGGCCTTCTTCTGCTTCATGTTCAGCTGGGTCGAGCTGCTGATGGCGCGCACGCTGACCAGCGTGAACGCCAAGCCGATCGTCGCCGTGATGACGCGCACCGTGTCGGCCTCGGGGATGGATTGGGGCGTGCTCGCCGCGGCCGGCGTCCTGACCATCGTGCCGGGGGCGATCGTGATCTGGTTCGTGCGCCATTACATCGCCAAGGGCTTTGCGATGGGCCGCGTTTGACGCAAGGGAGCGACTCGCATGTTTGCTTGGATGGCCTGGACGTTGCCGGTGGCGGTGTTCTTCATCTGCATCGTGCTGATGCTGGTGGGCATGTCGGTGTGGGAGATCAAGTCGCCGACGGTGTTGCGCAAGGGCTTCCTGCCGATCGCCACCACGCGCGGCGACCGCCTGTTCATCGGCCTGCTCGCGGCGGCGTACCTGAACTTGCTCTTTGTGGCGGTCAGCGAGAAGATGGTCGGCTGGTTCGGCCTGGCCAGCGAGCCTTCGATCTGGTTCAGCTTCCTGCTCTCGATGCTGTTGCTGGGCCTGATCCTGCGCAAAGGCTGAGCGCGCGCCCCCTCAACAAGGCTGCCGGTCCATCTTCCCGACCGGCATGCCGCGCTACCAACGGGAAGCTTCTCAGGAGACCGGCGATGAAACGTTCACTCTCGATGTACACGCTGACGGCCGTGGCGGCCGCGGCACTGATGCTGTCGGCTTGCGGCAAGAAGGAAGAGCCCAAGGCCGCCGCGGCACCGGCCGCCAGCGCGGCAGCGCCCGCCGCCACCGGCGCCGAGGCCACGGCGAAGAAGTGGATCGACGACGAGTTCCAGCCCTCGACGCTGTCCAAGGACCAGCAGATGGCCGAGATGAAGTGGTTCATCGAGGCCGCGGCCAAGCTCAAGGCCAAGGGCGTGAACGAGATTGCCGTGGTGTCCGAGACCATCACCACGCACGAGTACGAGAGCAAGACGATGGCCAAGGCCTTCAGCGAGATCACCGGCATCACCGTCAAGCACGACCTGATCCAGGAAGGCGACGTGGTCGAGAAATTGCAGACCTCGATGCAATCGGGCAAGTCGATCTACGACGGCTGGATCAGCGACTCCGACCTGATCGGCACCCACTACCGCTACGGCAAGATCCTGGCGCTGTCGGATTACATGGAAGGCGCCGGCAAGGAGTTCACCAACCCGGGCCTGGACCTGAAGGACTTCATCGGCACCAGCTTCACCACCGCGCCCGACAAGAAGCTCTACCAGTTGCCCGACCAGCAGTTCGCCAACCTGTACTGGTTCCGTGCCGACCTGTTTGCCAAGCCCGAGCTGAAGGACAAGTTCAAGGCCAAGTACGGCTACGACCTGGGCGTGCCGCTGAACTGGAGCGCCTACGAAGACATCGCCGCGTTCTTCACCAACGACGTGAAGCAGATCGACGGCAAGCCGATCTACGGCCACATGGACTACGGCAAGAAAGACCCGTCGCTCGGCTGGCGCTTCACCGACGCGTGGCTGTCGATGGCCGGCACGGCCGATATCGGCATCCCGAACGGCAAGCCGGTCGATGAATGGGGCATCCGTGTCACGGACGACGGCTGCACACCGCTCGGTGCCTCGGTGGCCCGCGGCGGCGCCACCAACTCGCCGGCCGCCGTGTATGCGCTGACGAAGTACATCGACTGGATGAAGAAGTACTCGCCCAAGGAAGCCATCGGCATGACCTTCGGCGAAGCCGGGCCGGTGCCCGCGCAAGGCCAGATCGCGCAGCAGATCTTCTGGTACACGGCCTTCACGGCCGACATGATCAAGAAGGGCCTGCCGGTGGTGAATGACGACGGCACGCCGAAGTGGCGCATGGCGCCCGGCCCGAACGGCCCGTACTGGAAGCAGGGCATGCAGAACGGCTACCAGGACGTCGGTTCATGGACCTTCTTCAAGGATCACGACCCCAACAAGCTGGCAGCCGCCTGGCTCTACGCGCAGTTCATCACGGCCAAGAGCACGAGCCTGAAGAAGACCATCGTCGGCCTGACGCCGATCCGCGAGAGCGACATCCAGTCGCAGGCGATGACCGACATGGCGCCCAAGCTCGGGGGCCTGGTCGAGTTCTACCGCAGCCCGGCGCGGGTGGCCTGGACGCCGACCGGCGGCAACGTGCCCGACTACCCGAAGCTGGCGCAACTGTGGTGGAAGAACGTGGCCGTGGCCGTGACCGGCGAGAAGACGCCGCAGCAGGCGATGGACAACCTGGCCAACGAGATGGACGACGTGATGAGCCGGCTCGAGCGCGCCGGCATGGCCAACTGCCCACCCAAGCTCAACCCCAAGGGTGACCCGAACAAGTACCTGAGCGACAAGGGTGCGCCGTGGAAGAAGCTGGCCAACGAGAAGCCGAAGGGTGAAACCATCGCCTACGACACGCTGCTCAGCGCGTGGAAGGCGGGCAAGGTGCGCTGAGCCCGGCAACGGCATCCGCGGCCCGCAGCGGCCGCACGGGGTTCAGCGCCGCGTGCGGCCGTTCTTCATGCGCTGTCGCGCACCTGTCAACGCGGCGCGCCGGCCGCTTGCGCCGCAATCCAGTCGTCGACGATGCGTTCGAGCACCGGCAGCGGCACCGCACCCTGGTCGAGCAAGGCGTTGTGGAAGTGGCGGATGTCGAAGCGCGGCCCCAGACGGGCCTGCGCGCGGTCGCGCAGTTCGACGATCTTCAACTGGCCGATCATGTAGGCCAGTGCCTGGGCCGGATCCGAGTAGTAGCGGTCGATCTCGCTGGCGACGAAGTCGCGGTCGACACCGGTGCGCTCGACCATGAAGGCGATCGCCTGCTCGCGCGTCCAGCCCAGCGCGTGCAGGCCGGTGTCGACGATCAGCCGGGCCGCGCGAAAGGCCTGCCACTGCAGGTGGCCGAAGCGGCTGTGCGGATCGGTGTACAGGCCGAGCTGGCTGCCCAGCGTCTCGGCGTAAAGCGCCCAGCCTTCGCTGTAGACCGTGTAGCCGGCGTCGCGGCGAAACGGCGGCAGCGCGCCGAGTTCGGTGGCACGGGCGGTTTGCAGATGATGGCCGGGCACGGCCTCGTGCGCGACCAGCGTCTCCATGCCCCAGATCGGGCGCGTGCGGTACGCCAGCAGGTTGGCGTAGAACCAGCCCGGCCGCTTGCCGTCGAGCGACGGGCCGTTGTAGTACTCGGCCGCGCCCGGGCCGAGGTGGGCCGGCATCGCACGCACGCCGTAGGGCATGCGCGGCAGCTCGGCAAACAGTTTCGGCAGCTCGGGCTCGATGCGCTTGCCGATGTCGCGGTAGCCCGCGAGCAGCGCCTCGGGGCTGGTGTGGAAGAACTTCGGATCGCTGTCGAGGTAGGCGACGAAGGCCGCGAAGTCGCCCTTGAAGCCGGTCTCGCGCATCGCCGCTTCCATCTCGCTGCGCAGTCGCACCAACTGGCGGCGGCCAAGGTCGTGGATCTGCTGAGGCGTCAGCTCGGTGGTGGTGTGCTGGCGCACCAGCTCGGCATACACCGCGCTGCCACTCGGGTAACGCGACAGCGCACCGTCGGGCGGCGCCTTGGGCAGGCACTCGTTCTGCGCGAAATCGCGCAGCTTGCGCAGCGCCGGGTAGACGTGGTTGGCGATGGCCTGCCGCGCCTGGTCGCGCAGTGAGGCCTGCTCGGCGGGTGCGATGCCCGCGCCGAGCGCACTGAACGGCGCGTAGAACGGCGAGTCGGCGGCATCGGCCGGCAGTTGGCCGTCGATCTGTTTCAGCACGCGTTCGAGCACCGGCCGGGGCGACATCCAGCCGGCCGCCAGGCCTTCGCGCAGGCGCACGATCTCCTGGTCGACCCGCGCCGGGTACGCCGCCAGGCGCACCAGCATCTGCCGGACCTCGGCCGCGCTGGACACCGGGCTGACCTGCATCAGGTCGGACAGCTGCGACTGGAAGCCCCACTGCGAAACCAGCGTGCGACTGCGCCAGCCGGGGTAGGCCTGCAGGCGCACCTGCTGCGCCAGGTCGTGGATGAAGAGTTCGCGCGAGACGCGGTCGGTGGCCGACAGGGCCTGCGGCGGCACCGCCTCGGCCTCGCGCAGCAACTCGCGCGTCCACGCGTCATGCGCCGCGCGGCCCGCCGGTGAGGCGTCGGTGAAGCGGTCGCCGTAGCGGTGGTCGCCGCGCCAGGTCGCCCATTCGGGGATGCGTCGGGCGCTTTCTTCCCAATGGCGTTCGAACAGCGCGTGCAGGCGCGTCGCGTCGGCGGCGCCGGGCAGCGGCTGCGCGGTCACGGGCAGCAGGGCGGCGGCAAGCGCCATGCTGCCGGCCAGCAGACAGTGCGCAAGACGAGCATTCATCGGCCTGATTGTGTCGTCGCACCGCGCCAGCGCAATCAGGGGCTACGCTCGCAACATGTGGATCGGCACCCTGTTCGCACTTGCGGCCGGCCTGGTATGGGGCCTGGTGTTCGTTGCGCCGCTGCTGTTGCCCGCCTACCCGGCGCTGTTGCTGTCGTGTGCACGCTACCTGGCATTCGGGCTCATCGCGCTGCCGCTGGCCTGGTTCGATCGCGCGCGCATCGCCGAGCTGACGCGCGCCGATTGGGTCGAGGCCTTCAAGCTCAGCGCCATCGGCAACCTGCTGTACTACCTGTGCCTGGCCGCCGCGATCCAGCGCGCCGGCGGGCCGCTGCCGACGATGATCATCGGCACGCTGCCGGTGGTGATCGCCGTGACATCGAATCTGCGCGATGCGCGGCGCGATGGCCGCCTGCCCTGGCTGCGTCTGCTGCCGTCGCTGGCACTGATCGCCACCGGCATCGGTTGCGTCAACCAGGTCGAGCTCGCGGCGCTGCGCGCCGATCCGCAGGCCGATCTGGCGCGCTATGCAGTGGGTGCGCTGCTGGCGATCGGCGCGGTGGTCTGCTGGACCTGGTACCCGATCCGCAACGCCGACTGGCTGCGCGCACACGCCGCGCGCAGCCCCCGCTCGTGGGCCACGGCGCAGGGCCTCGCGACGTTGCCGCTGGCCGCGCTCGGGTACCTGCTGTTCTGGGGCTGGAGCCACGCCAGCGGCGCCGCGTTCGCGATGCCGTTCGGGCCGACGCCGGCGCTGTTCGTCGCACTGATGCTGGCCATCGGCCTGCTCGCATCATGGCTGGGCACGCTGTGCTGGAACGAGGCCAGCCAGCGGCTGCCGACGACGCTGGCCGGGCAATTGATCGTCTTCGAGACGCTGGCGGCGCTGGCCTATGCCTTCATGCTGCGCGGCCAGGTGCCTGAGCCGGTGACGCTGGCCGGCATCGCGCTGCTGATCGCCGGCGTGATGTCGGCGCTGCGCGTGCGCCCCGAGCCGCTCGCCGCCGACGCGCACCCCAACTGAGGCCCTAGAACCGCACCTGCACGCCGAGCGTCAGCGGGTCGCTGCTGCTGCGTGCGCTCTCGGCGTCGCCGCGCAGCGTGCGTCGCGGCAGCGGCTGCAGGCGCAGCCCGACCGCGGGCTCGCTGCCGCTGTCGTTCAGGCGCAGACCGCGCGCGCCGGGTTGTCCGGCGCCGAGCGTTGTCGCAGGCCCGCGCATCGCGGCCAGTGCGGCATCGCCGAGACGCACGACGGCGCCGCGTTGCTCGACGGCGTTCGACGGGCCTTCGACGGAGGCCGGCGCCTGGGCCTGGGCGCTGTGCGTCAACAGGATCATCGCGATGCCGAAGCAACTGCCGAGCAGGCTGGCGATCGCGGCACGCATCGGCAGGGATGGGGGCTGATCGAACATCATGCGCTCCTTCGAAGTGGCCGCGACAGGCAATGTCGCCAGGCCATCTTCGGCACCGCGCGGGGGCCTTGCGCATCGGTAACAACCGCCGTCGAGGGCGGCGTGAACGATGCACGCGCGAGGTGGTAACGGCCGGTGGCGGCGCAGCGCGTAACGGTGAGCCGCGTTGCCGGATGCAACCGCGGCGGCGCCGCTCATACGGAGTTGCATTCGATCGACAAGGTCTGGCGTGCGCTGGGTGCGATGGCTGAGCGCGTGTCGGTGCTGGGTTGCCCGCTGGCGGCCACGTGATTCGTTGAATGCGAAGGGATGGCGCGCGGCGGCGACCGGGCAGGCTTGGCTGCGCGCCGCCCGATATCGGTGCTCGCCAAGCCTGCCCGGCCACCGCCGTGCCGATCGAGTGCGCATGCCGGCCGTCGAACGCCGCGCGGTCGCTGCGGGCGGGGGTGGGGCCTGCCGGTCGAGCACCGATATCGGGCGGCGCGCAGACCGGCAGGCCCCACTCCCGGCCGTGCACGATGCTCGCAGTCGACACCGAAGCAACCCGCCGAAATGCTCCGGTCAACGAACCGTCGGCAACGCAGCCAGCGCAAGGAGCACGCCGTTCTTTCAGACGATTGAACGCAAATCCGTATCAGGCGGCGAGCGCGTCGTCGAGCACTTCGACCCAATGCCGCACCGGCGTGGCGGTGCCGCTCTGCAGGTGCTGGATGCAGCCGATGTTGGCCGAGACGATGGCCTGGGCGTCGAGCGGCGCAAGGTGGCGCAGCTTGCGGTCGCGCAGCTCGAGGGCGAGCTTCGGTTGCAGCACCGAGTAGGTGCCGGCCGAGCCGCAGCACAGGTGGCTTTCGCTGGGCGCCACGCTGACCTCGAAGCCGAGCGCATTGAGATGGGTCTCGACGCCGCCACGCAACTGCTGGCCGTGCTGCAGGGTGCAGGGCGGGTGGTACGCGAGGCGTACCACCCGCCGGGCGGGTGGGTCTGTTGCACCCCCTCCCCGCTCCCCCGCCGAGCGGGGGAGGGCCAATGCCGTCCTCAGCGGCCCGACCAGGTCGGGCAGCAACTCAGAGAGGTCTTTCGTCAGGGCGCCGATGCGCCGGGCCTTGTCGGCGTATTGCGCGTCGTGCGCCAGCGCGTGGCCATAGTCCTTGACCGCCATGCCGCAGCCCGATGCGTTCATCACGATCGCCTCGACGCTGCCGGCCGACGTCAGGCCTTCGACCAGCGGCCACCACGCGTCGATGTTGCGGCGCATGTCGGCCAGGCCGCCCTCGACGTCGTTCAAGTGCGTGCGGATCGCGCCGCAGCACCCGGCGCCGTCGGCCACCAGGGTCTGGATGCCGGCGGCGTCGAGCACGCGCGCGGTGGCGGCGTTGATGTTGGGCATCATCGCCGGCTGCACGCAGCCCAGCAGCATCAGCACCTTGCGCGGGTGCGTGCGCGTCGGCCACTGGTGCGCGCGTGGGCCACCGGCGGCCGGCACCTTGTGCTGCAGCCCGGCCGGCAGCAGCGGCCGCACCAGCTGGCCGAGCTTCATCGCCGGCGCGAACAGCGGCGAGGTCAGGCCGGCCTTCAGCACGCCGCGCGTCAGGCGTTCCATCAGCGGCCGCTGGACCTTGGCTTCGACGAGCTTGCGGCCGATGTCGACCAGGTGGCCGTATTGCACGCCGCTCGGGCAGGTGGTTTCGCAGTTGCGGCAGGTCAGGCAGCGGTCGAGGTGCAGCTGCGTGGCGCGTGTCGGCGCTTGTCCCTCGAGCACCTGCTTGATCAGGTAGATGCGCCCGCGCGGCCCGTCGAGCTCGTCGCCGAGCAACTGGTAGGTCGGGCAGGTGGCGGTGCAAAAGCCGCAGTGCACGCACTTGCGCAGGATGGCCTCGGCCGCCTCGCCGTCGCGCGTGCCTTTGAACTCGGGGGCGAGGCTGGTCTGCATCAAAGATCCGGGTGGAGGCGGCCAGGATTGAAGACGCGATCGGGGTCGAACGCCTTCTTCAGCGCGATGTGAAAGCGCGCCAGTGGGGCCGACAGCGGATGGAACGCGCCGGTGCTGCGGGCCGGATGGTTGTCATTGGCGCGGAAAAGCGTCGCGTGCCCGCCGGCGGCAGCCGCCGCGTCGCGCACCGAAGCCGCCGGCGCGGGCGTGCACAGCCAGCGCTGCGCGCCGCCCCACTCGACGAGCTGCTCACCGGGCAGCGTGATTGGCGCGGCGGTCTGCGGCAAGCCCAGGCGCCACAGCGCCGCGCCGCCGTCGACGGCCTTGCGCGCGCTGACGAAGAATTCATCATGCTGATCGCGCAGGCCTTGCCAGAAAGCCGCGGCGAGCGCGGGCTCGATCGCCTCGCCGCCGAGTTGCCGCGCTGCGGCATCGACCGCCGCGCGTGCACCGGCCAGTCGCACCACGAGCGTATCGTTCCACCAGGCGCTGGCCGACAGCGGCAACGGCTGGCCGCCCCAGCCGTTGAGCGTCGCGAGTGCCGCGCCCTGGTCCATATCGAAGCGCAGCGTGGCCGAGGCAAGCGGCCGCGGCAGCACCTTCAGCGAGACCTCGCAGATCACGCCGAGCACGCCCATCGAGCCGGCGAGGACGCGCGACACGTCGTAACCGGCGACGTTCTTCATCACCTGGCCGCCGAACGTCAGCACCTCGGCCTTGCCGTTGAGCAGCGTCGCGCCGAGCAGGTGATCGCGCACGCTGCCGGCGGCGGCGCGTGCCGGTCCCGACAGGCCGGCGGCGACCATGCCGCCGACGGTCGAGGCGGCACCCGTTGCCGACAGGAAACGGGGCGGCTCGAACGGCAGGTGCTGGCCCTTCTCGGCCAGCACGGCTTCGAGTTCGACCAGCGGCGTGCCGGCGCGCACCGTCACGACCAACTCGGTCGGCTCATAGCTGGAGACGCCGGCCAGCGGCCGCACGTCGAGTGGCTCGCCTTGCGGCGGATTGCCGTAGAAGTCCTTCGAGCCGCCACCGACGATGCGCAGTGCGCCCTTCGCGGCGCGCGCGGTCTGCACGCGGTCGATCAGCCGGGCGAGCGCGGGGTCGATTGCCGCGGTCATCAGAAGCGCTCCAGTTCAGGGAACGGCAGCAGCCCCTTCTTCACGTGCATCTTGCCGTACTCGGCGCAACGCACGAGGGTCGGGATCACCTTGCCGGGGTTGAGCGTGCCGGCGGGATCGAACGCGCGCTTCAAGGCCAGCATCTGTTCGCGCTCCTCGGGGCTGAACTGCACGCACATCGAACTCAGCTTCTCGATGCCGACGCCATGCTCGCCGGTGACGGTGCCGCCCATCGCGACGCTGGTCTCGAGGATGTCGGCGCCGAACAGTTCGGCGCGGTGCAACTGGTCGGGGTCGTTGCCGTCGAACAGGATCAGCGGGTGCAGGTTGCCGTCGCCGGCATGGAACACGTTGCAGCAGCGCAAGTCGTACTTCTTCTCCATGCCGGCGATCGCGAGCAGGATGTCGGCCAGGCGCCTGCGCGGGATCGTCGAGTCCATGCACATGTAGTCGGGGCTGATGCGGCCGCTGGCAGGGAAGGCATTCTTGCGCCCGCTCCAGAACTTCAGGCGCTGGGCCTCGTCCTTGCTCACCTCCATGCGCGCGGCGCCGCTGCCGGTCAGCACGTCCAGCATGCGCTCGATTTCCTCGGCCACCTCCTCGGGCGTGCCGTCGCTCTCGCACAGCAGGATCGCTTGCGCCGAGAGGTCGTAGCCGGCGTGCACGAAATCCTCGACCGCCGCGGTCATCGGCTTGTCGAGCATCTCCAGCCCGGCCGGGATGATGCCCGCGGCGATGATCGCGGCCACCGCGTCGCCGGCTTTGCGGATGTCGTCGAAGCTGGCCATGATGCAGCGCGCGAGCTTCGGCTTGGGCACCAGCTTCACCGTGACCTCGGTGATCACCGCCAGCATGCCCTCGCTGCCGACGACCAAGGGCAGCAGGTCGAGGCCCGCGGCGTCGAGCGCATCGCTGCCGAACTCGACGGCCTCGCCCTCGACGGTGAAGCCGCGTACCTTGAGCACGTTGTGCAGCGTCAGGCCGTACTTCAGGCAGTGCACGCCGCCGGCGTTCTCGGCCACGTTGCCGCCGATGGTGCAGGCGATCTGGCTCGATGGGTCGGGGGCGTAGTACAGGCCGAGCGGTGCCGCCGCCTCGCTGATGGCCAGGTTGCGCACGCCGCACTGGACCACCGCGGTGCGCGCGAGCTTGTCGACCTTCAGGATCCGGTTGAACTTGGCCAGCGCCAGCGTGACACCCAGCGTGTGCGGCAGCGCGCCGCCCGACAGCCCGGTGCCGGCGCCGCGCGCCACCACCGGCACGCCCAACGCATGGCACGCTCGCAGCACGCCGCTCACCTGGGCCTCGGTCTCGGGCAGCGCCACCACCAGCGGCCGTTCGCGGTAGGCCGTGAGGCCGTCGCATTCGTAGGGTACCGTGTCCTCGCCGTGCCAGAGCAACGCATGCGGCGGCAGCACGGCCGCCAGCGCGGCGACGACGGCA
Source organism: uncultured beta proteobacterium (assembly GCA_963840805.1). Taxonomy (GTDB): domain Bacteria; phylum Pseudomonadota; class Gammaproteobacteria; order Burkholderiales; family Burkholderiaceae_C; genus CADEEN01. The sequence continues at coordinate 1,196,438 of CAWJAJ010000017.1, forward strand.
CGCTGGCGCGCATGGCGCGCGGCAGGCTCGGGGCTCACGTCGAGGGGCAACGGCGCATTCACGGCAAGGCCTTTCGGTGGGTGCGACTGTAAGCGCCCGCGGGCAGCCCATTGCGGCGGTATGCCGGCGAACGGCTTTGCGCCCGGTGCATCGATCAAGTGCCGCGCGCGAAGACCGTCAGCACACCGGTGTAGCCGTACAGGTGATGGTGGCCGATCTCGCCGCCGGCGAAGAACCCGACCAGCGGCACGTCGCCGAGCGCGTGCTGCACGATCTGCAGTTCGGCCGACGGGGCACCGAAATGCGGCCCGCCGCGGCCGGCGCAGCTGATGTAGATCGCGCCGGCGATCCGCGCCACCGCATCGGCGGGCGCGCCGTCGTCGGGTACGACAGCCGCAGTTGCCGATGCCGCGGCCAGCGGTTCGGGCACCAGCTCGTCGCGGATCTCGGCGCAAATGCGCACCAGGTCGCGCCGCGCGGCCGTCGCGTCGCGCTGGCAGAACGCCAGTTGCATGCCGGTCTCGACGACATCAGCCACCGCCACGCCTTGTTGGCCCGGGTCGAGCCCGATCAGGTGGCGCACGCGGACATCTTCGCCGAAGGCACGCGGCCGCGGCACCTGCGTGGCGAAGGGGCCGCCTCGCGCCGGCCGCGCATCGCGCGACGGGCTGAGACCGACCAGCGTGCCGCGCAGCGTCGCCATGGCGCGCTGCGGCTCGTCGAGCGTCAGGGCCAGGTCGCGCAGCAGGCAGGCCAGCGCCGGTTCGCCGTCGAGGCGAGTCACGACATTGCGTTCGCAGGCGGTGATGCGCCTTGCCGGCCCGACCGGCTGGCAGCCCTGGGTCACGCGCGAGACGAGGGCCACGTCGCGGCTGAAGGCCACGCCGGACAGCCCGCCGTGGAACACGCCGTCGGCGATCTGGCAGCTCACCGTGCGCGATGCGGCGAGGCCGCCGAACAGGTAACCCGATGCGGTGCGCCCGCTCATGTCGTCGATCAGTTCGGCCAGATCGGGCGTGTCGCCGTCGGCATGGATCAGCGCGGTGTCGGCCGCGAACGCGGCCAGCGGTCTTGCGCCGGAAAACACGTGGAAGCGGCCTTGTGGCAGCGCCGCCAGCATCAGCACCAGCGCCGGCTCGTCGAAGTACTCGACGCCGTTGGCCGCGACGCCGACGCCCACCGTGCCGACCCAGGCGACGCCCGGCCAGCGCTGGTGCAGCGCGTCGAGCAGGGCCTGAGCGTGAGGCGCGTAATGATCGGTGAAATAGACGAAACCGAGGCTGGCCTCCGCGACCTCACCGACGGTGCGCGTGCGCTGGCCCTCGATCTGCGCCGCGGCCAGCGCCAGTGCGCTGCGCCAGTCGGGATGGGTGGCGTGGCCGACGATGAAACGAGGCATGTCGCTCAGGCCGCGCCGGGCCGCCCCCAAGCGACGCGGGCGCGCAACGGCCACGCACGGCCCCCGACCGGACCCCGAGGGCGCGAGCGCGAGGCGGTCATTTCACCGCCGCGCCTTCTTGCGTGGTGGCGCACTGCCGGCGGCCGTCTTGGCCGACGCTGTGGCAGCCGCCTTCTTCATCGTCTGCTCGGCGGCGTCGAAACTCTGCTTGACCATCGTGCCGGCCAGCGACTTCGCGGCGTCGCCGGCGCCGTCCTTCATCGCACCGGCGGCCAGCTGCGTGAACTGCTTGGTCAATGCGCCCCACCATTGCATCGGATCGACGACGCCGGCCGGCGCGGCGGTCTCGGCCGGCGAAGGCTTGCGCGAGCCGCTCTTGCGCGTCGCGGCAGCGGGGGCCGGTGCCGGCGCTGCAGCCGCCTGCGACGGTTCCGGCAGCTTCATCGAGTTGCGCAGGTCGGTCATCTGCACGTTCATCGTCTTCAGCGTCGACAAGGTCATGCGCTGCACCTCGAGGGCCTGGATCGTCGCGCCGAGCATGCGTGCGTTCTGCTCGAGCCAGAACTGCACCGTGCGCAACTCTTCGATGCGCTTCTCCAGTTCCTCCGGGTTGAGCGTCGGCGCAACCCATTGGCCGATGCTGGGCAGCGCCGCGCCGGCGTTCTTCACCAGTCCTTGCAGGAAATCGAAGCCCGGCACGAGCTTGCCAAAGGCGGCGCCAGGATTGTTGTCGGCCATGCGGATCTCCTCGTTGGTGGGTGGCCCGATTGTGCCCAGCGCGGCGGCTACTGCAAAGCCACGCGCTCGACGGCGAAGCCGCGTCGCTGCAGCAATGCAGGCAACGCTTGGGCGCCGGTCATGTGCAGCGCGCCGACGGCGGCGAACACGCTGCGGCCATCGCGGTGCAGTGCCTCGATGCCATCGGCCAACGCCGGGTTGCGGTCGTCGTTCAGGCGCTGCATCTGTGCGCGGTCCTCGTCGCCGGCCACGCACTCGCACCAGCGTTCGTAGTCGCCGATCGCCACCAGGTCGCCGCGGGCCCAGGCGTCGGCCAGGCGCGCGACGACGCGGCGCGTGCCGCCTTGCTCGAGTTGCTCCAGCATCTGCGTCACCATGCGCTCGGCGCCGGCCGCGTCGCGCGGCACCAGCGCGGCCATCTGCGATTCGGGCGACTCGAGCGACACCACGCGTCGCTGCGCGGCGCGCGCCATGCCGCTCAATACGAACTCCTGCGCGTAGGCCGGATCCAGCCCCTGCCAGCGCGCCGACAGCACCGTCAGCGTCAGCGCCTGCAGCACCGGGTGCTGAGAGGCCAGCAGCGCCCGGGGCACGCAGGCGGCGTCGATCTGGCGCGCCAGGCGCTCGTGCAGCGCCGGCGGCAATGTCGGCGCCACGGCACCGGGCGGGGGTTGCATGCGTGCGGCCATCTGCGCATCGCCGACGTCGATCTCGAGCGCCAGCGTGTCGCTGGCCATCAGCGCCGCGCGCACCTGCGGGCCGGGGAACGCCCAGTCGAGCGTGCCGACGTGGATCGTGCCGTACAGGTAGCCGGTGCGGCCGTCGCGCGTGATGCGCCAGAGCAGGCCGCGGTCGCGTGCCCGGGCGGCCGCGGCCTGCAACTGCTGCGGCGTCGGCGGCTGGGCCTGCGGCGGGCAGGCGGGCGCCGCCTGGCCCCGCGCCGACCCGGCCCACGCCAGGCCGAGCACGCCGAGCAGCACGACGCCGCAGGCGCGAAGCCGCCATCGCGTCATCGCGCCGCCTCCAGCCGCAGCACGCCATCGCTCTGCGTGAAGCGCATCTTCGACAACACGTCCATGCCCAGCAGCGGCGAGGCCAGCCGCGGCAGCACGGCCACACGCAGCCGCTCGGCACGCACGCCGCCCTGCAATGCCACGTCGGCGCGCGCCAGGCTGCCTTGCACGACGCCGCCCGCGGTGGACGATTGCAGCGTGCCCTCGGGCGCCAGCCCGGCGCGCTCGGCCAGCGCCTGCGGGATCGCGGTGCCGGTGGCGCCGGTGTCGACGAGGAATTCGACGGCGATGCCGTTGACCGTGCCGGGCCAATGGAAGTGCCCGTCGGCGCCGCGCCGCAGCTCGATCGCGCCGGTGACCTCGTCGACCGAGAAGCGTGCGCGCTGCCGATGCGACTGCCAGGCCTGTACGCCGACGAACAGCGCAGCGCCGAGCAGCAGCCAGAGCGTCACCAGCTTGAAGGTGTGCGGCAGTTCGCGGGGCTCGTTCATGCGGCGACGATGCCATGAATGTGCCGGCAGGGCCTACGGGACAACCGCATCCCCCCGTGGCAGCGACAGCACGGCCAGCGCGCCGCCCCCTTCGGCGTTGCGCAGCGTGACGCGGCCGCCGTGCAATTCGGCGATCTCGCGCACGAAGGGCAGGCCCAGGCCGGTGCTCTTGCGCTGGCTGTGCGGCCGCGCGAGCGAGTAGAACTTCTCGAACACCTTGTCGTCGGCGTAGTCGGGGATGCCGGGGCCGTGGTCGCGCACGCCGACCTCGACGCCGCGCCCACGTGGCGTCAGGGTGACTTCGATGCGGCCGCCGTCGGGCGAGAAGTCGAGTGCGTTGTCGAGCAGGTTGCCGACCGCGCGCTGCAACAGCAGCGGATCGCCGTCGACGGTGACGTTCGCTCCCGCATCCGCCGGCGCGGCCAGCGCGACGACGATGCGGCGCGGCGCGCCGGCCGCCTGCGCGCTGGCCACGCGTTCCTCGAGCAGCGCGCGCAGCGCCACCGGCACGCTGCGCTCGAGTGCGCGGCGCGACTCGAGCGCGGCCAGCTCCATCATGCGGTCGACCAGTTCCTGGATGCGCGCGGTTTCGCGCTCGATGTTGGCGACGAAGCGCGCGCGGTCGGCCGGCGGCATCGACGGCTCGTGCAGCAGTTCGGCCGCACCACGGATCGCCGACAGCGGGCTCTTCAGCTCGTGGGTCAGTGTCTGCACGTAGTCGGCCACATAGTGGCGCCCGGCCAATGCATCGCGCATCTCGTCGTACGCCGCGCCGAGCGCGCCGAGCGCGCGCCGCGACAGCCGCGGCAGGCTGAAGGCCCGCTGCGCCCGCACGTAGCGCACGTAGTCGGCGATCAGGCCGAACGGCCGCACCAGCCACACCGACAGGAGCACCACCAGCAGCGCCACCGCCAGCACCGAGGCGGCACCGACCTGCAGCGTCTTCTTGCGCGCCGCCTCGATGAACTGGCCGAAGCTCTGCACCGGCTTGCCGACGCTGACCGCGCCGACGATGCGGCCATCGGCGCGCCGCAGCGGCACCGCCACGTACATCACCGCGGTGCGGGCATCGTCCTGCACGTCGGGCGTGGTGCGTGCGCCGTAGCGGCCGTCGAGCGCCAGGCGGATGTCACGCCACTGCGAGTAGTCGGCGCCGAGAGCGCGTTGCAGCGAGTCGAAGAGCACGCGGCCCTGGGCGTCGACGACCGCCACGCGCAGTTCGATGCGCGTCTTGCGGAAGCCGAAGATCTCGGCATCGATCTCGCGCGCGTAGAGGTTGCGGAACAACGGCTCGAGCGCGGTGGTGTCGAGCGCCGCGTCCGCGCTCGAGCGCTGCTCGATCTGCGCCGCCAGCAGGTGCGCGGTCTCCACCAGCGACTCCTCGGCCGATTCGCGATAGCGCGGATCGATGTCGGCCAGCAGGCGCCACATCAGCAGCCCGACGCCGATGGCGTAGGCCAGCAGGATCGCCGCGAAGACGCGGTTTCTTTTCGTCATGCCAGCGTCGGCGGCAGATCCTCGGCCAGCGCGTAGCCGACGCCGCGGTGGGTGCGGATCGGCTCGAGTCGCGGCGCCACGGCCTTCAACTTGGCGCGCAGCGTCTTCACGTGTGCGTCGACGGTGCGGTCCAGGCTGGCGCTGGCGTCGTCCCACACCAGGTCGAGCAGGCGCTCGCGCGTGAACACGAACCCCGGCCGCGACAGCAGCGTCTTCAGCAGGCCGTACTCGTAGCGCGACAGCTCGAGCAGCTGGCCGTAGTAGCGGATCTGGCGGCGGTCCTCGTCGCAGTCCAGCGGGCGTGTTGCCGCGGCCGCTGGCGCGGGCGCCGGCGACATCGCCTTGCCAGCGGTGCGGCGCAACACCGTGCGCACGCGCGCCACCAGCTCCCGCGGCGAGAACGGCTTGGTGACGTAGTCGTCGGCGCCGAGTTCGAGGCCGACGACACGGTCGATCTCGTCGGCGCGGGCGGTCAGGAACAGCACCGGCAGGTCCTCGCGCAGCGCGCGCAGGCGCTTGAACAACTCGAAGCCGCTGATGTCGGGCAGGCCGACGTCGAGGATCACCAGCGCGGCGTCGCGGGCGCGCTCGAGTGCGGCCTCGCCGGTGGCGCACCACAGCGGCTCGAAGCCTTCGGTGCGCAGCGCGTACTGCAGCGTGTCGGCGATGCCGGGCTCGTCTTCGATGATCAGGATGGCGGGTTTGCTCGGCATGGGGCGCGGCAATGATAGGCAACGGGCGCGCAATATGATGGCCGCCATGTTCGCACCCCTCATCAACGACACCTTTCTGCGCGCCTGCCGGCGCCAGCCGACCGAGCACACCCCGGTGTGGCTGATGCGGCAGGCGGGGCGCTATCTACCCGAGTACTGCGCCACGCGCGCCCAGGCCGGCAGCTTCATGGGCCTGGCGACCAACGTGGACTACGCCACCGAGGTCACGCTGCAACCGCTGGCGCGCTACCCGCTCGATGCGGCGATCCTGTTCTCCGACATCCTCACCGTGCCCGACGCCATGGGCCTGGGGCTGTCGTTCGCGCAGGGCGAAGGGCCGCGCTTCGCGCACCCGGTGCGCGACGAGGCCGCGGTGGCGGCGCTGGCGGTGCCGGATCTCGACAAGCTGCGCTACGTGTTCGACGCCGTGACGTCGATCCGCAAGGCGCTGGCCGGCCGCGTGCCGCTGATCGGCTTTTCCGGCAGCCCATGGACGCTGGCCTGCTACATGGTCGAGGGCGCCGGCAGCGATGACTACCGGCTGGTCAAGACGATGCTCTATGCCCGGCCCGACCTGCTGCACCGCATCCTGGCAATCAACGCGCAAGCGGTTGCGGCTTACCTGAACGCCCAGATCGGCGCCGGCGCGCAGGCGGTGATGGTCTTCGACAGCTGGGGCGGCGTGCTCGCCGATGGTGCGTTCCAGGCCTTCAGCCTGGCCTATACGCGACGGGTGCTGGATCAGCTCGATCGCAGCGTGCCGGCGATCGTCTTCACCAAGGGTGGCGGGCCGTGGCTGGATGCGATCGCCGCCAGCGGGGCCGACGTCGTCGGCGTCGACTGGACGGTCGACCTCGCCTGCGCGCGGGAGCGACTGGGCCGTCGCGTGGCGCTGCAGGGCAACCTCGACCCGATGGTGCTGTTCGGCGGCGAAGCCGCGGTGCGCAGCGAGGCCCGTCGGGTGCTCGACAGCTTCGGCGTGCCGCAGCGTAGCGACGGTGGCTGCGACGGCCACATCTTCAATCTCGGCCACGGCATCCATCAGCTGACGCCGCCCGAATCCGTGGCCGCGCTGGTCGACGAAGTTCACCGTCATTCGCGCACGCTACGGCGTGCGGGCGCGGCAGGTAAGTGAGTGCTCAGACTAACTTATCCCCACGACGAGCAACGGGGCGCCGTGGGTAGAAAGCCTCGATCGAATGCCATCGGGTCTTCCCCTAGTGCGTTGTAAGTGCTTGATTTTATTGGGGCCTACCGACTGCCCACGAAGCAGGCAGAGGGGCTCCGGCGCTGGCGTATCAAGCAGTTAGCGATGCTGCCCGCCGTTTGCCCACAAAGTTATCCACAGCTTCGGTGGAAAGCTGTGATTCACCTTTGAAATCATGGATTTAGCCGTGATCGTTGAGGCGGGTCCGAGATGTCGCGTGCAACTTCACGATGAATGACGCGGTTGCGCCGCACGCCTTGGCCATTGCGGTCGAGACGCCGCAGCATGCGGGGCTGGCCGGCTGCCTCGACTACCGCAGTGAGCAGCCGCTCGCGCCCGGAACCTTGGTGCGTGTTCCGCTGGGCAAGCGTGACGTGCCCGGGATCGTGTGGCGGGCGGCGGGCGACGCCGCCGCTGGCGTCGCGCTGCGCGACGTGCGCGAGGCGCTCGAGGCGCTGCCGCCCCTTTCGGCGGCCTGGCGCCACCTGGTTGCCTTCGCGGCGGGCTACTACCAGCGGGGCCTCGGCGAACTCGCGCTTGCCGTGTTGCCACCCGAACTGCGCCGGCTCGACGCGGCCGCGCTCGCGCGACGCCTCGCGCGCCTGAAGCCGCCGGTAGCGCTGGCGGCGGCCGGCGCGGGCGCCGCCGCCGCTGTCGCCCGACCAGGCGGCCGCGGTTGCGGCGCTCACCGGCGGGCCGCAGGCCACCCATCTGCTGCACGGCGTCACCGGCAGCGGCAAGACCGAGGTCTACCTGCGTGCCGCGGCGCAGGCGCTCGCCGCGGGCCGTCAGGTGCTGGTGCTGGTGCCCGAGATCAATCTCACGCCGCAACTCGAAGCGCGCTTTGCCGAGCGCTTTGCCGGCCACCGGCTCGTTTCTCAGCACAGCGGCCTGACGCCGCCACAGCGTTTGCGCCATTGGCTGGCCGCGCACCTCGGCCAGGCCGACCTGGTGCTGGGCACGCGGCTGGCGGTGTTTGCGTCGATGCCGCGCCTCGGGCTGATCGTGGTCGATGAAGAGCACGACCCGTCGTTCAAGCAACAGGAGGGGGCACGCTATTCGGCGCGCGACCTGGCGGTCTACCGCGGCCACCTCGAAAACGTGCCGGTGGTGCTCGGGTCGGCGACGCCCTCGCTGGAAAGCTGGCAGCGTGCCGAACAGGGCGCCTATCGCCGCGTGGCGCTACCGCAGCGCATCGGCGGCGCCCCGCTGCCTCGCGTGCGCTTGATCGACATGAACTTGCTGCCGCGCGACAAGGCCGGTGCCACGGCACTCTCGCCGCCGCTGCTCGACGCGCTGCAGCAGCGCCTCGACCGCGGCGAACAGAGCCTGGTCCTGCTGAATCGCCGCGGCTACGCGCCGGTACTGCATTGCGGCGCCTGCGGCTGGAAGAGCGCCTGCCCGCATTGCAGTGCCTGGCGCGTCTTTCACAAGGGCGATCGCACGCTGCGCTGCCACCACTGCGGCTTCACCGAGCGCGTGCCGCGCGCGTGCCCCGACTGCGGCAACCTCGATATCCAGCCGATCGGCCGCGGCACCGAACGGCTCGAGGAACAACTCGCGCAGGCCTTGCCCGGCAGCGCGCATCGCCCGCATCGATGCCGACAGCACGCGCCACAAGGGCGCGCTCGAAGCCCAGCTCGGCGCGGTGCACGCCGGCGAGGTCGACGTGCTCGTGGGTACGCAGATGGTGGCCAAGGGCCACGACTTCCGGCGCGTCACGCTGGTGGCCGCGGTCAACCCCGACAGCGGCTTGTTCGCCAGCGACTTCCGCGCTCCCGAGCGCCTGTTCGCGCTGCTGATGCAGGCCGCCGGTCGCGCCGGTCGCGACGCACGAGCGGCTCGGCCAGCGAAATGTGGGTCCAGACCTGGCATCCGCGCCACCCGCTCTACGCGGCGCTGGCGCGCGCACGATTTCGCGGCCTTTGCCGCCGCCCAAGTTGCGCGAGCGCGACAGCGCGGGGTTGCCGCCGTTCTCGAGCCTGGCGTTGCTGCGCGCCGAAGCCAGGAGCGCGCAGGCCGCCGCCGACTTTCTGCACGCCGCGGCCGCGGCCGCGGCTGTGCTGCCCGAGTCTGCCGGGGTGATGGTGTACCCGCCCGTGCCGCCACCGGTGGCACGCGTGGCTGGCGTCGAGCGCATGCAGATGCTCGTCGAGTCGCGCTCACGCGTGGCCTTGCAGCGCCTGCTCGCGCAGTGGCTGCCGGCGATGCACGCGCTGCGCCAGAAGGACAAAACCCACCGCGCCGTGCTGCGGTGGGCTGTCGATGTGGATCCGCTGGCGATTTGACGGCCGCTGCGGGGCGCGATCTCGGGCCGCATCGGGCCGCACGGGGGACGCGAGCGCAGCGGGGCTGGGGCTGTCACTGCCTCAATCGTCGTGCTTCTTGCCCTTGCCGTGGCCGCGGCCCTTGTCTTTGCGATGGCCCTTGCCATGGCGCTCTTCGTAGCGCTCCTGCGACCCAACGTTCCTGCACGAAGTACACCTGCCGTGCGCAGGCGTTGTATCGGCCGCAATGCTTGCCCCAGTCCTTGGCGTGGCCGGGCGGCACGTACAGGTACATCGGAGGCTGTTGCACCATGACGGTGGGCCGGGCAATGATCACCGGCTGCGGGTAGAGCACCGGCGGCGGCGGTTGCGCGCCGATTTCGATGCGGCCATACACGCCCGGCTCGCGGATCGTGATGCCGACGCCGACATCGACGGCCGACCATGCCGGTGCGGCGCTCGCCGCAGCCAGAACTGCCAGCGATGTAAGCAGGTATTTCTTCAATCGATTCTCCTGTTTGCGTTCACAAGACAACGACAGTGTGACGGCGGTCGTTGACCGTCGCACGCCGTGCGCCACATCGGAGCGTATCGAGGTGTGCAATTTGGCCGCCCTGCGGCGGCCGCGTTCAGCGCGTCGCCGGCACGCCGAAGGCCCACGCCAGCAGCGTGAACGAAACGAAAGCCAGCGCGGTCGATGCCATGATGATGCGGGCGACGCGGCCGTTGTCGGCGCCGTAGCGCTCGGCCAGCAGCGACACATTGCTCGCGCTCGGCAGCGCGGCGGCCAGCGTCAGCACGGTGACCTGGAAGGTCGACATCGGCGCATCGAGCGCGCGTGCCGCGGCGCAGAGTGCGAACACCAGCAGCGGGTGCACGAACAGCTTGATCGCGGCCACCGGCAGGTACAGCGAAGGCGGCGTGCGCGTGTGCGCATGCTGGCCGGCACGCCACAGCACGGCGCCGATCGTGAACAGCGCCACCGGGCTGGCTGCATCGGCGAGCATGCGCACGATGACATCGGGTGGACCGCTGAGCCTGAACCCCGCGGCCGATATCGCCGCGCCGAGCGCGATCGCCCAAGGCAGTGGGTTGACCAGCGTGCCGCGCAGCGGCCTTCAGCGCGGCCGCGCGCGCGCCGGCCCCCTTGGCCTCGTGCGCCTGCGCCAGCGCGATGCACAGCGAGCTGGTGACGAACAGGTCGGCCAGCATGCTGCAGATGACCGGGCCGGCGGCGGCCGGGCCGAACAGCGCCACCAGCAGCGGCACGCCCATGAAGCCGGTGTTCGGAAACGCGGCGACGAGCGCGCCGAACGCCGCGTCCTTCAGTTGCACCGCGCTCGACAAGGTGACCGCGATCGTGAAGAACACGATCGCCAGCGCCGACACCAGGTACACCGCGAGCACGATGGGGTTGAGCAGCTCGCCGATCGGCGAATTCATGCCGAAGCGAAACAGCATGCAGGGCAGCGCGAAATACAGCACGAAGGCGTTGAGCCCCGGGATCGCGGACTCCGGCAAGACGCGTTGCCGCGCGGCCAGGTAGCCGCACAGCACCAGCGCGAAGAAGGGAACGGTGACCGCGAGGATGGCCTGCATCGGGTGAGCAGTATCCACGCCGCCGGTCGCGGCTCTCTACCACAGGGCGCGAGCGGGGTCGCGGGTACGATGCGCCGCCCCGCCCGACCCGACCATGGCCGACGCCCCCGTCTCGCTCAACCCCGCCCAGCTCGAAGCCGTCTACCACCTCGCCAGCCCTTGCCTGGTGCTGGCCGGCGCTGGCTCGGGCAAGACGCGGGTGATCGTGCACAAGATCGCCAAGCTGCTGCAGAGTGGCGTGGAGGCGAGGCAGATCGCGGCCATCACCTTCACCAACAAGGCGGCGCAGGAAATGCGCGAGCGCGCCAAGGCGCTGATCGGTTCACGGGCGGCGAAAGATCTCGCGGTCAGCACCTTTCATGCGCTGGGTGTGCGCATGCTGCGCGCCGACGGCGAGCGGCTGGGCCTGAAGCCGCAGTTCTCGATCCTCGACAGCGACGACGTGCTCGGCGTGCTGCGCGATGCCGGCGGCACCACCGACGCCAAGCTGGCACGCCACTGGCAGTGGACGATCAGCCTGTGGAAGAACCAGGGCCTGGACAGCGACGCTGCGGCGCGTGCGGCGGCCGATGACGACGCGCGCGTGGCCGCGCGCATCATGCAGCGCTACGAGGAGCGCCTGGCGGCCTACCAGGCGGTGGACTTCGACGATCTGATCGGCCTGCCGCTGAAGTTGCTGCAGCGCGACGGCGACGCACGCGCGAAATGGCAGGACGCCTTCCGCCATGTGCTGGTCGACGAGTACCAGGACACCAACGTCGTGCAGTACGAACTGCTGAAGGCGCTGGTCGGCGAGCGCGGCCTGTTCACCGCGGTCGGCGACGACGACCAGAGCATCTACGGCTGGCGCGGCGCCACCATCGACAACCTGAAGCGCCTGCCGCAGGACTACCCGAAGCTCAAGGTCATCGCGCTGGAGCAGAACTACCGCTCCACCGGCCACATCCTGCGCGCGGCCAACCACGTCATCGCCGCCAACCCCAAGCTCTTCGAGAAGAAGCTGTGGAGCGAGTTCGGCGACGGCGAGCCGGTGCGCGTGGTCGAGTGCGACGGCGAGGAACACGAGGCCGAGCGCGCGGTGGCGGCGATCCAGGCCCGGCGCAGCCGAGGGCGGCCAGGTCAAGTTCAGCGACTTCGCGGTGCTCTACCGCGCCAACCACCAGGCCCGCGTGTTCGAGCAGAAATTGCGCGCGGCGCAGATTCCGTACAAGGTCTCGGGCGGGCAGAGCTTCTTCGATCGCGCCGAAATCCGCGACCTCTGCGCCTGGCTGCGCCTGTTGGTCAACAACGACGACGACCCGGCCTTCCTGCGCGCCGTGACCACGCCCAAGCGCGGCATCGGCCACCAGACGCTGGCTACGCTGGGCGAGTTCGCCGGGCGCTGGAAGTGCAGCCTGTTCGAGGCGCTGTTTTCCGATTCGCTCGCCACCGTGCTGGCCAAGAAGGCGCGTCGGTTCGTTGCACGAGTTCGGCCGCTATGTCAACGACCTCGAGCACCGCGCGCGCCACGCCACCGGCAACGAAGACGCGAAGGCGTTCCTGCTCGGCTGGCTGAAGGACATCGGCTACGAGCAGCATTTGTTCGACGGCGAGGACAGCGAGAAGCTCGCCGCCGCGCGCTGGACCAACGTGCTCGACTTCGTCGACTGGATCGCACGGCGCTGCGGCGGCGAGATCACGCAGGAAGGCGGCACCTTCGAGAGCGAGAAGTCGAGCGTGCTCGAGGTCGCGCAGACCATCAGCGTGATCATCAGCCTGGCCGAACGCGGCGACGAGCAGGACGTCGTCACGCTGTCGACGCTGCACGCGGCCAAGGGGTTGGAGTGGCCGCACGTGGTGCTGGCCGGCGTCAACGAGGGCCTGTTGCCGTTCAGGAGCGGCGACGAGGAGATGACGACCGAGCGGCTCGAAGAAGAACGCCGCCTGATGTACGTCGGCATCACCCGTGCGCGCACCACGCTGGCCGTGAGCACGCTGCGGCGCCGCAAGCGCGGCCGCGACACCGTGGCCGGCGTGCCCAGCCGCTTCATCGCCGAGATGAAGCTGCACGAGGCCACGGCGGCCAAGGAGAACCCGCTCGAACGCTTGAAGCGCCAGCGCGCCGAAGCCGCCGCGCGCGCCGCCGCTGCCGCGGCGGCGGCGGCTACATCCCCTTGAACAGCCCGAGGTAGCTGCGGCTGACCTCGAGCTTCTCGGGGTGGCCCTTCACGGCCACGATCTGGCGGCCGCGGAAGTCGCGCGTCACGCTGGCGATCGCATTGGCGTTGACCAGCGTGCTGCGGTGGATCTGCCAGAACTTGCGCGGGTCGAGCTCGTCGACCAGTTCCTTGATCGGCTTCCTGATCAGGGCCTCGATCGATCGCGGTCTGCACCCGCGTGTACTTCTCGTCGCTGATGAAGAACAGCACCTCGTCGATCGGGATCATCTGGATCGCCTGGCCGACGCTGGCCTGGATCCACTGCAGGTACGGCGGTGCGCCGGAGGGATTCAGCTTGGCCGCCAGGCTGTGCAGCAATTGCTGCAGCGGTGCGCGGTCGCCCTCCGCGCTGCCGTCACCGGCCGGGCCCGCGTCGCGCTGCGCCAGCCGCTTCTTGATGCGCCCGACCGTCACGGCCAGGCGCTCGCGTTCGGCCGGCTTCAGCACGTAGTCGGCGACGCCCTGCTCGAAGGCCTCGACCGCGTACTGGTCGTAGGCGGTGATGAACACGATCTCGGGCAGCCACTCGTCGTCGCCGACCTCCATCTGCGCGATCTGCCGCGCGGCCTCGACGCCTGTCAGCCCCGGCATGCGGATGTCGAGGAACACCAGTTCGGGCCGGTGCTCGGCCACCAGCGCCACTGCTTCGACGCCGTTCTTCGCCTCGGCGACGATCTCGAGCTCGGGCCAGACCTCGCCCAGCCGCGCGCGCAATTGCTCGCGCATCAGGCGCTCGTCGTCGGCGATCACGCAGCGGGTCATGTCCGGTCTCCCGACTTCATCGTAGCGGAAGGCGGCGGCGCATCGGCGTGCGCCGCGGGCGACGTCGTGTAGGGCACGGCGATCGTCACCACCGTGCCGCTGGGGTGGTTCTCGTTCACGCCGAGCGAGGCCTTGCCGCCGTAGAGCAGCGCCAGGCGTTCGCGGATGTTGGCCAGGCCGACGCCGGTGCCGGCGGTCGCCGCCTTGCCGAAGCCCAGGCCGGTGTCGGCCACCGTCACGGTCAGCTTGCCGTGCACGATCTCGGCCTTGATCGACAACTCGCCGCCCTCGGGCTTGGGCTCGAGGCCGTGCTTGATGGCGTTCTCGACCAGGCTCTGGATCATCATCGACGGGAACTCGGCCGACAGCAGACCGTCGGGCACGTCGATGCGGGTTGCCAGCCGCTCTTCCATGCGCACCTTCAGGATCTCCAGGTAGGGCCGGACCACGGCCATCTCGCGGCCGAGGTCGCGCGGCGCGCCGTTGTTGGCCTCGCGCATCGTCGGCATCGAGGCCCGCAGCAGCGCGATCAGGTTCTTCTGCATCGTGCTGGCGCGCGCCGGATCGGTCTCGATCAGGTGATCGATCGAGGCCAGCGTGTTGAACAGGAAATGCGGCTCCACCTGGGCCTGCATCGCCGCCATGCGCGCTTCGACCACCTGGCGCTTCAACTGCTCCGATTCGGCCACCTCGGTGGCCTGCGCGGCCTCGGCCTGCGCCTTCAGCTGGCCCTTGTAGGTGATCTTGATGATCATCGAGATCACGATCCAGAAGAATGCCAGTTCGGGCAGCGGCTCACCGAACTTGGTGTGCCTGACGACGGTACGCGGGCTGTCAGCGTCCTCGCCCAGGTCGGCGATCGCCTGCTCGGCGTCGCGCTTGGCCTGCTCGGCATCGCGCTTGGCCTGCGCGACGTCTTCGCGGGCCTGCTCGATCGAGGCCTGGATCTCTTGCTTGGCCTGCGCGACCGCTTCGCGCACCGCGTCGGCCGTCGCACCCGGCGGCAGCACGATGCGCACGCCGCCATCCGGCGCGGCGCGTTCCGCAGCGCGCTCGATCGCGCGTTCGGCGGCCTCGGCGGCCGACGCCGCAGCTGCGGCGGCTGAGGCGGCTTTCGGCGACGGGCGCGGCGTGATGCGGATGCCGTGCGAGCCGATCGAGATCTCGATGTCGCCGCTGCCGTCCTTGCCCTGCGGCCGCTCGATCTTGATCAGCGGCTGGCTCGGCTCTTTGCCGTCGGCGCCCACCGGTGCCGACGGCGGCGTGGGCGGCTTCGGCGGTGTCGGGATCACCACCACCCGCGGCGCCTTGGTCTCGACCGTCTCGGAGACCGTCCAGCTGAACGGCGGCAGGTTCTGCAGCACGCCCGCGCTGATCAGCAGCAGCAGCGACAGCAGCAGGAAGCGTATCCAGGTGATCGACACCAGCCAGTTGGCGTAGCCGTGGAAGGCACGCACCAGCGGCGCGAAGCGGGCGGCCCAAGGGGCGGCGGATGGCGCTGGCGTGGTGGCGGGGCTCATGTTCGGGCAGGGTTGCGGCGATGGGCGCCACTGTAGCGACGCACCATCGGCGCCGCGGCGCCGGCGCGACCGTCGGCCCGCCGGGCGCGACAGGACGCACCCGGCGCGGACAGGCCGGCCCGCTCGGCCGCTTCTGGCGGCTGCGCGGGATGGCTCGGGCCGCGCGCGGTCAGGGGCTGTGCCGCCGCGCGCGGGCGTCGAGCGCACCGGGGAAGAACAGCGCGGTCAGGCTCTTGTTGTGCACCGGCGAGAACGCCGCCGCGGCGCCGGGAGGTCGTTCATGGCGCCAGTCGCGCACCCAGTGGATGTGGTCGGCGACGTTCATCAGCCCCATCGTCTCGCGATCGCCGACCAGCACGCCCTGCACGCGCAGGCCCAGCGTGGCGCGTGCCGCGTCGAGCGCGGCGAGCGTTGCGGGCGTGCAGCCGAACTCGCCGTCGCTGACGATCAGCAGGTCGGCGCTGGCCCAGCGCCGCTCGCGCACCTGCGCGATCGCGCGCTCGATCGGCGCCTGCACGTCGGTGCCGCCGTCGAAGCCCTGGCCGATCAGCGCCAGCAGCGCGGCCAGCCCCGCGCCGGTCAGGCCCAGGTCGGCCTCGATCAGCTCGCCGGCACCGCCGAAGGCGATCACCTTGCAGCCGCGCTGCTCGCGTTGCGCGGTACGCATCGCCTCGAGCACGATGGCCTTGGCGATCGATTCAGGTGCACCGCGCATCGAACCCGAGGTGTCGAGCGCGACGATCATCGGTCCGCGCGCCAGCGGCTGTGCGGTTGGTGGCGCATCGCGCTCGCGCGGCGGTGCGTGCGGGTCGGGCCGCCAGTCGACCAGCTCGGCCGCGCTGTCGTAGTGCAACAACCGGGCCTCGGCGCGGCGCGCGCGCCACAGCTTGTGCAACACCGGGTGACGCAACTGCTGGGCCTCGGCGGGCACCATGCGGTCGAGCCGGTCGCCGTGCGTGAGCCCCCGCAACTCGCCGGGCGCGCCGGGCAGCGTGGTGCGAATGGCCCTCAGCCCACGTTGCGTCCGGTGGCCGGCTTCGACGCTGTGCGGCAGCGCCGGTGGCGCGGCCACCGTGCGCTGCTCGCGGCCGAGGCGCCGGATCAGCGCCACCAGGTCGGGGCGCGCGCGCAGCAACGTCGACAGGCGCTCGACTTCACGCCACTCGCGCGCGTCGCGTGCGCGCAGCAGGCCGCGCAACTCGTCCCAGCGCAGGTGGGACGGGTCGCCGAGCCCTTGCAGCAGCGCGAGCAGCGCTTCCCAGTCGCCCTTCTCGCGGGTCCATTCGGCCGTGAAGGCGTCGACCATGCGGTCGATGGCCCGGCCGCGCGGCTGATGCAGCGGCCGGTCGATCAGCCGATCCAGGTGCCACAGCAGCGTGCGCAGCACCTGCTCGGCCAGCGCTGGCGCCGTGCGCGTCAGCGCGGGCAGGCCGAGCGATCCGACGGCAGCGCGCAGCGGCTGCAGCGCCGCCGGGTCGCCGAAGTCGGCGCCGGCTTCGGGCAGCGTGCCGGCCTGCAAAGCCGCGCGCCACACCGCCAGCTCGGCGAGCCGGCGCGCGGTGGCGCCACCGCTGTTGGTTACCGCAGGCAGCCACAGCGTGCGCGGCAGGTCGGCCAGGCGCTGGTAAGGGGTGTCGGGGTCGGCGTGGCACACGGGGCTCCCCGCGGGCTGCGCCCGCCGGTGTTCGCCGTTGGGCCCGGCGGCGCCGCTGCGTGGCCGTGGGCGGCCCGACGGGTTCACGCCTCGATCTCTGCCGGCGCGTCGGCGGCGAGGCGCTCGTCGACGGGCAGCGCCGCAAAGCCCGCCTGCGCGGCGGCCAGCCGCGCCAGCAGGCCGTCGAGCACGGCCAGCGTGACCGCCGGGCCGTCCAGCAGGCGCTGCTGCAACGACGGCGGCCACCACAGGCGCGCAGCGAGCCGGGCCTGCAATGCGGCGCGCTGGGTCTGCACTGCATCGCGCGCTGCCTGCGCGCGTGCGCGCGCTTCGCTGACTTGCGCCACGCGGGTCGCGACGTGCAACGGGCTGAAATGGCGGCGCTGCCGCGCCTCGAGCGCGGCAGCCACGAAGCGCATCGAGGCCAGGCCATCGCGATCGTCGACGGCATCGTCCTCGGCACCCAGCGAGCGCGCCAGTGCCAGCTTGCCGGCCCCGGTGGCCGCCGCACCGCTCTCGGCGGCCTCGGCGGGCAGGCGCTGCTCGATCTCGAGCTGGCGCTCGAAGGCCTCGACGGCGCGCGCCAGCCACGGCGCTTCGAGCGGCGCCGACTGCGCCACCTGGGCGATGAACCAGCGTTCGATCGCCGCGGCCTGGCCCGGCTCGGCGGCCATCACATGGGGCGCGAGCCAGAGATCGAGGGCGTCGAGCGCCGGCCGGCCTTCGCTGGCTGCGGCCACGCGCATCAGGCCGACGAATTGGCGCCAGCGGCGATCCGAAGGCGTGCCGCCCTCCACGCTGCCGAGCCAGGTGCGCAGCGAGCGCAACGCGCCCAGCGCGTCGTCGCCGAGCGCCACCGCATCGCGGGCGGCGAGCACGGCGGTGCGCTCGGCGGCCGTCAACGGCGCTGCGGGTGCGGCGGCGGGCGCGCTCGGCAGTGCCAGCAGCGCGGCAAAGGCCGCGTCGCTGACGCCTGCCACCGCCACACGCACCAGGAAGCGGTCGTAGAACGCCAGCAGCGCTTCGTCGCCCGGCACCTCGTTGCTGGCGCCGATGACGCTGATCAGCGGCACCGCCAGGCGCGCACTGCCGTTGTCGAACTCGCGTTCGTTGAGCAGCGTCAGCAGGGCGTTCAGGATCGCCGAGTTGGCCTTGAACACCTCGTCGAGGAAGGCGATGCCGGCGGTGGGCAGATAACCGTCGATCAGGCGCTCGTAGCGGTCGTCCTCGAGCGCCTTCAGCGACAGCGGGCCGAACAGCTCCTCGGGCGTCGAAAAGCGCGTCAGCAGGCGCTCGAAGTAGCGCGCGTCGGCGAAGGCGCGGTGCAGGCGCCGCGCCAGCTCGCTCTTGGCGCTGCCCGGCGGGCCGATCAGCAGCACGTGCTCACCGGCCAGTGCCGCCAGCAGCGCGAGGCGCACGGCGGCGTCGCGTTCGAGCAAACCGGCTTCGAGGGCGCCGATCAGCGCGGCAAGTCGCTCGGGCGTGGGCAGGGCGGTGGGCGGCATGCGCGCATTGTCGGTGTCGCAGCCGTGCTTCGCAGGCGCGGTGATTGCGTTCATTCGTTGTGCACCATGCCGTCGCGCAGCACCAGCACACCCTGCGCCACGAGTTCGGCCACCAGCCGCTCGCCCCACGCGGCCGATGTGCCCTCGGGCCGGCCGATGCGCTGCCAAACCTGCGCCGAGATCGGCGTGGTCTCGAACCACGCGTGAAGCGCCGCCAGCGGCTCGCTGCCGACCTCGAGCAGGTGGTACTTGGTCAGCGCCTTGATGCCGTGACGGGCGTGGCGCAACGGATCGGCGCGAAAGGCCGCCAACCGTGAGCGGGCACGCTGCAGCGCCCCGGCGACATCGGCGAACGGCGCGCCATGGCCGGGAATCACGAGCCGGGCATCGAGCGTTTCGATCTCGTCCAGCACCGCGGCCACGTCGTCGAAGGCGGCCTGGCCGTCGAGTTCGGGGAAGACCACGCCGAAGCCGTTCTCCCACAGCGCGTCGGCGGAAATCAGCACGCCGTCCCGCGCATCGAACAGGACCAGCGAATGCGGGTCGTGACCCGGCGCGGCCAGCGCCTGCCACGCGCGGCCGCCGACGGTGAAAGATTCGCCGGGGCGCAGCACCGCATCGGCACTGAAGCGGTCGCAACGTTGGCTGGTGAGGCGGTAGGTCAGTTCGTCCTCGTCCCACGCCGCCACCGCGTCGGCCTGGCCCGGCGGGATCACGACGCGCGCACCGAAGGCCCGCACCAGCGCCGCGTTGCCGCCGCAATGGTCGGAGTGCAGGTGGGTATTGACGATGCGGGCCAGCGTCTGCCCCGGCCGCAGCGCGTGGCGCACCAGCGCCAGCGTCTGCTCGGCGTGCGCGACGTAGCCGGTGTCGACCAGGGTGGCCTGTTCGCCCTCGCCGCCGTGCAGCAGGATGTTGTTCGACGACAGCCAGCCGCGCTCGAAGACAGCGATGCCGGGCGGCAGTGCAGTACTCATGCGCGGATTGTGCCGGCGGCATTGCCGCCGGCCACCCGCACGCTGCGCTCAACGCCCGAGGATGCCCTTCAACAGGTCGAGCGCGCCGGGCTTCTTGGGTTCCTCGGCCGGGGACTGTGCCGGGTTGGCTGCCGCGCCGGGGTTGCCCGCGCCGCCCATGTCCGGCATGCCGAGCATCGACTGCGCCACCGTCTTCACGCGCAGCTTGACGGCCCATTGCGGATTCCACGGCAGCTTCGGATCGGTCGGCCGCGGCGGGTAGGCCAGGTTCAGTTCGTTGCCGTAGCCGATCAAGCGCAGCATCGCCCCCTGGCCGCTGAACACGCCCTTGGGGATGGTGCAGCTGGTGGTGGACGGCGCCAGCAGCACCTTCTCGCGCAGCCAGCGGTCGACGGCCGCATTGGTCTGGTAGTCGATCAGTCCGAAGCCGACCTCGGGCAGCTCGCTGCTCGTCCAGAGGATCATCTCCTCCTTCTCGCCGCCGCCCATCGCCGCGGCGAAGTAGGCCCGCGCGGTCGGCGCGGCGGCCCAGCGCAGATCGGTGGCGCCGCCGTTTTCGGCCTGCTGGAGGTCGAGCGAGGGCATCAGGTCGTTCTGCGCCGGGATCTGGAAGCGAAAGCCGTCGGGCACGCCGTTGCCGCTGAAGGTGTGTTCGCCGGTCAGCGAGGCCGTTGCAGGCACCATGCGCGTGTCGATCTTGCTCGGCCACACGGGCCGGCCGCTCTGGCTGTGCGCGCCACGCTGGGTGGCGCGGCGCGACTGGAAGAAGCGCGCGAAATCGGTGGCCGATGCGGTGGCGGCGTCGAGCACCCGGGGCTGGCCCGCGCGCACCGTCGCGCCGCAGCCCCAGTACATCAGGATGCGGCCGCGCGGGCGCTCGGTTTCCTGCGGCACGACTTCGTCGTCCGTGTCGGGCACCGGCTTGCCGCCGGGCGGCGGGGCTTGCAGCTTGAGCGCCGGGCTCAGGAAGCCCGCCGGTACCGCCTGCTGCGCCTCTGCCAGCGTCGGGTTGTTGCGCGTGGCCAGCGTCACGTCGACGTAACGGCCGGCCGAGCCCGTCTGCGTGTGGCCGAACGCATTGGCACCCGCGCCGCCACCGCCGCCGAACAGGCCGCCCAGCGCTGCCATCGGATTGGCACCGGCGCCGCCGCCGCCACCACCACCCATCGGCATGCCCATGCCGCTGAAGGTGGCCACATCGATCCAGGCCTGGGCGATGGGCGGGCTGACCTTCTGTGCGGGCGCCTGCGCGGCCACGGGCCCCGCCAGCAAAGCCAGCGTCAGTGCGGAAAGGTACGGTGTCTTCATGGGCGATCTCCTCTCATGCGTGGCGCCTTTGTACGCCGTTCGGCTCGATGCGGGTGTTACATCACGGCGCTTGTCGGATTTGAAAGCGTGCCACGGCGTGGCGGGTGTGCCGGCCCGTGCTGCGCGCGACAGCAACGATTCACACGGAGTTGCGTTCGATCGACGAGGTCTGGCGTGCGCTTGCTGAGCGCGTGTCGGGGCTGGGTTGCCCGCTGACGGCCACGTGATTCGTTGAACGCGAAGGTATGCGCGCGGCGGCGACCGGGCAGGCTTGGCTGCGCGCCGCCCGATATCGGTGCTCGCCAAGCCTGCCCGGCCACCGCCGTGCCGGCATGTGGGCATGCGGGCCTTCGAACGCCGCGCTGTCGTTGCGGCCGGGGGTGGGGCCTGCCGGTCGAGCACCGATATCGGGCGGCGCGCAGACCGGCAGGCCCCACCCCCGGCCGTGCGCGGTGAACGCAGTCGACTCCGAAGCAGCCCGCCGAAATGCTCCGGTCAACGAACCGGCGGCATCGCAGCCACCCACCCAAGGCAAGAGCCCGGTGCGTACATCGCGCGCGCCGGGATCTGTGCAGGGGGCTGCCCGTAATGGCAGGTCCCTACCGCGATTCAGGCAGCCTGGGCCTGTGCGACCAGCCAGCGCGCCGTGCGCAGCAGCCGAGCGTCGCCGCCGCGTGGGCCGACCAGTTGCACGCCGAGCGGCAGGCCGTCGGCGCCGGTCAGCAGCGGCAGGCTGATGCTGGGCAGGCCGGCGAGGGTCCACAGCGTGCCGAACGCGGGGTCGCCGGTGGTGGCCATCGGCGGCGCCGTACCAGCGGTGGCCGGCGTCAGCACGGCGTCGAAGCCGGCGAACAGCGCGTCGAGCTCGTCGCGCAGGCGCGGCACCCGGGCCAAGGCCTTCTGGTAGTCGAGCGCGCGCACTTCGCGGCCGCGCCCCAATTGCTCGCGCAGCGAGGCCGACAGCCGATCGCGTCCCTGCTCCCATTCGCGGTCGAGGCCGGCCGCCATCTCGGCCTCCATGATCGTCTTGTGCCAGGCCCAGGCGTCAGCCATCGCATCGGGCAGCGTGCGGGTTTCGCACTGCGCGCCGAGCAAAGCGGTCAGCTTGTCGAGGGCCTCGCGGGTCGAGGGGTCGGTGCGGCCCCAGACCGGTGTCTTGACGAATGCGACGCGCGGCGCGGGCGGCGGCTCGCTGTGCAGCATCTGCGTCAGTGGGATGCGCGCCGAGCGAGCGGGTGTCGGGGTCGCCCTCGTCGTCGCCGATCAGTTGCTCGGTGATCAGCGCGATGTCGTCGAGGCCGCGTGCGAACACACCGACGCAGTCGAGCGAGCGCGACAGCGCCAGGATGCCGTGTCGCGAGATCAGCCCATGGCTGGGCTTGAAGCCGTAGACGCCGCAGAACGCGGCCGGGCGCATGACCGAGGCATTGGTCTGCGTGCCGATCGCCAGCGGCACCATGCCCGCCGCCACCGCCGCCGCCGAGCCCGACGACGAGCCACCCGGCGTGCGCGACGGATCGTGCGGGTTGCGCGTCTTGCCGGGGGTATAGGTCGCACACTCGGTGGTCACCGTCTTGCCGAGGATCACCGCGCCGGCCGCGCGCAGCCGCGCCACCACGGTGGCGTCGCACAGCGGCTGGCGCCCGGCGTGCAGCACGGTGCCGTTCTCGGTCGGCATGTCGGCGGTGTCGATGATGTCCTTGATGCCCACCGGCACGCCGTGCAGCGGCCCCATCGCTCGGCCTTCGGCGCGGTCCAGGTCACGTGCGCGGGCCTGCGCCAGCGCATGCGCCTCGTCGAGGAACTGCCAGGCCTGCACCGTCGGCTCGACGGCGCGGATGCGTTCCAGGCAGGCCTCGACGAGCTGTGCCGAACTGATCGAGCCGGCCGCGATCGCCGCGGCCGCGTCGGTGGCACTGAGCGATTCGGGTCGCGTCATAGGCATGCTGCAGCCGGCGCGGCCAACGCGATGCGGCCGCGGCGCCGGCCGCGTCTTACTTGTAGAGCACGGTCGGCAGCCACATCCCGATCGCCGGCCAGATGTAGAGCAGGGCCAGCGCAATCACCTGGATGCCCATGAACGGCATCATGCCGGCGAAGATCTGGTTCAGCGTCACGTGCTTCGGCGACACGCCCTTCAGGTAGAACGCCGCCATCGCCACCGGCGGCGACAGGAAGGCGGTCTGCAGGTTCAGCGCCACCAGCAGGCCGAAGAACAGCGGATCGACGCCGAACTTGGGCAGCAGCGGGATGAAGATCGGCATGAAGATGACGATGATCTCGGTCCACTCCAGCGGCCAGCCGAGGATGAAGATGATGAACTGGCTCAGCAGCATGAACTGCAGCGTCGTCAGCCCGAGCGACAGCACCCAGCGCTCGATGATCTCCTGGCCGCCGAGCAGCGCGAACGAGGCCGAGAAGATCGACGAGCCGACGAACAGCCAGCACACCATCGCGCTGGTCTTGGCGGTCAGGAACGACGACTCCTTGATGATCCGCCGAGGTCCGAGATCGTGCGCACCACGGCGCTGCCGCTTTTGGCCTGCCGGGCCGCGATGTACCGATAGGCGCCGGCCAGCAGCAGGCCGCCGAACGCGCCCACGGCCGCCGCCTCGGTCGGCGTGGCCAGGCCGAACACGATCGAGCCGAGCACGGCGATGATCATCACCGCCAGCGGGAAGAACGACGCCAGCAGCATCTTGAAGATCTCCAGCCGCTGCCAGCTCATCAGCCAGTTGATCAGCAGCGAGGCCGGCCATGCCGACGCCGAACACGATCCAGTACCAGGTCGGCGCCGGCACGCGCTCGGCAGCGGCCGGCGTGGCCGGCGCCGCCGCGGGCGCGGCTTGCGGCGCTGGCTGCGGCGGCGGCGGAGGCCGCCTGGCCGGGCTCGGCGGGCGGCTCCTTGAGGTCGCCGCCCTCCTTCGGCGGCTCCTGCAGCCCGCCTTCTTCCTTGGGCGGCTCCTGCAGGCCCGACATCCGTGGCCGGCTGGTCAGTCTCGGCGGCAAGCGATCCGCCGGCCTGAACCAGACCGGTGGTATCGACCGCCGCCGTGGGCGCCGTCGCAGCACCGTACATGACCAGCAGCAGTGCGACGATCGAGATCGCGGGCAGCAGCGAAACGAACAACTGCGTCGCCACCTCGCGCTTGGGCAGGGACGGCGTGCGCAAGGCCCCGAACAGGCCGGCGAGCGCGTTTTGGCTGCGCGCGCTCAGGGTCTGCGACAGCGGCGGCAGCGGCCACCGTGCGCTCGCTCTCGGACAGCGGCGGCGCGAGGTGCGGCTTCCACTTGGCGACGATGATGACGTAGCCGACGTACAGGGCGGCCAGCATGATGCCGGGGAAGAACGCGCCGGCGTAGAGCTTGACCACCGAGACGCCCGCGGTGGCGCCGTAGACGATCAGCAGCACCGACGGCGGGATCAGGATGCCCAGGCAGCCGCCTGCGGTGATCGCGCCGGCGGCGAGCTTGATGTTGTAGCCGGCGCGCAGCATCGCCGGCAGCGCCAGCAGGCCCATCAGCGTGACGACGGCGCCGACGATGCCGGTGGCGGTGGCGAAGATCGCGCAGGTGACGATGGTGGCCACCGCCAGCGCCCCGGGCACGCGCGCCAGCGACAGGTGCAGGCTCTTGAACAGCTTCTCGATCAGGTTGGCGCGCTCGACCAGGTAGCCCATGAAGACGAACAGCGGGATCGCGATCAGCACGTCGTTGGACATCACCGAATAGGCGCGCTGCACCATCAGGTCGAGGATCTGCTGCTGGGCCAGCGCCGGATTGACGCTGCGGTAGGCGAGCCAGCCGAAGAACACGCCCATGCCCATCAGCGTGAACGCGGTCGGGAAGCCGAGCATGATCGCCACCACGATCAGCGCCAGCATCAGCAGCCCGAGGGCGCC
Organism: uncultured beta proteobacterium; assembly: GCA_963840805.1. Taxonomy (GTDB): domain Bacteria; phylum Pseudomonadota; class Gammaproteobacteria; order Burkholderiales; family Burkholderiaceae_C; genus CADEEN01. The sequence goes on from CAWJAJ010000017.1 coordinate 1,221,188, forward strand.
GAGATCGTCGCGGCTCAGGTGGCCGTCGATGAACCCGCCCCAGGGCGTGAAGATCAGCACCGTGGCGAGGATGATCGCCATCAGCGCGAAGCCGAACCACAGTTCCTTGCGGATCTTCATTTCGTGCGTCCCCTGCGTGCACGACGAACTGGTCGAGCTTGGCGATGTCTTCGTCCTTCACGTGGACCATCTCCTTCAGCTTGTCGACGTCGACCTCCTCCACGTCCTCCTCGCGCGAGGGCCACTGCCCCTGCTGGATGCAGATCACGCAGCGGATGATCTCGACGATGCCCTGCACCAGCAGGAACGCGCCGGCCAGCGGCAGCATGGTCTTGAACGGATAGATCGGCGGGCCCTTCGGCCGTGACGTTCGAATGCTCGTTGACGGCCCAGGACTCGGCCGCGTAGTAGTAGCCGGCATAGGTCAGCGCGAACACGCCGGGAATGAAGAACAGGACGAACAGGATCAGGTCGATCGTCGCCTGCGTGCGCGGCTCGAAGAAGCCGTACAGCACGTCGCCGCGCACATGGCCGGCCTTGGCCAGCGTGTAGGCGCCGGCCATCATGAACAGCGTGCCGTACATCATGATCATGACGTCGAAGGCCCAGGGGTGCGGGTGGTCCAGCGCATAGCGCGAGAACACTTCCCAGGAGATCAGCAAAGTCAGCGCGACGATCAGCCAGGAGAACGCCTGGCCGACGAAGGTGCTGATCTTGTCGATCGTCAATAGAAGGTTCTGCATGGCCGGCCCTGCTCAAAAGAAATCAGCCACCCGGGCAACGCCCGGGTGGCTGATCGATGGTACGGCAGTCCTCAAGCCTTCTTGGGAGCCGCCGCCTTGGCGCCGAAGAAATGGTTCACCGACATGCGACGGCTGATGTTGGTGTCCTGGTCCCACTTCACGACGCGCTCGGCGAAACGCCCTTTGCGATGCGGCGATCTCCTTGAACAGCGGGTTCTCCGCCGACTTCTTCTCGAGGATCGTGTTCCACACATTGAGCTGGGCCTGCAGCACCGAATCGGGGGTCTTGTAGAACTTGACCTTGTCCTTGGTCTGCAACTCGACATAGTCCTTGGAGTAGCGGTCGATGGCCTTCCAGGACATATCGGACGACGCCGCTTCCACGGCGTTGTCGATGATCGCCTTCATCTTTGCCGGCAGCGCGTCGTACTTGGTCTTGTTGAAGCTGATCTCGAAGGTCTCGGCGCTCTGGTGGTAGCTCTGCAGCATGCAGACCTTGGACACGTCGGGGAAGCCGAGGATGCGGTCGGAGGTGGCGTTGTTGAACTCGGCGCCGTCGAGCAGGCCGCGGTCCAGGGCCGGCACGATCTCGCCGGCGGGCAGCGCATTGACCGCTGCACCCATCGCGGTGAACAGGTCGATGGCCAGGCCGTTGGTGCGGAACTTCAGGCCCTTGAAATCCTCCGGCTTGGTGATCGGCTTCTTGAACCAGCCCAGCGGCTGCGTCGTCATCGGGCCGCAAAGGTAGGACATGGACATTGCCGCCGATCGAGGCATAGAGCTTTTGCAGCAGTTCCGCGCCGCCGCCGTACTTGTGCCACGCCAGCAGCATGGTGGCGTCCATGCCGAACATCGGGCCGGAATTCCACAGCGCCAGCGCGTTCTGCTTGCCGTAGTGGTAGCCCAGAATGCCGTGCCCGCCGTCCAGCGTGCCCTTGGACACCGCTTCGAACAGGCCGAAGGCCGGGACCACCGAGCCGGCGGGCAAGACTTCGATCTTCAGTTCGCCGCCGGTCATGTCGTTGGCCTTCTTGGCGAAGTCGAGCGCGTACTCGTGGAAGATGTCCTTCGACGGCCAGGTGCTCTGGAAGCGCAGGCTGGTGACGGCCTGGCGTCTGGGCGATCGCCGGCGCGGCCATCGCGCCGGTGGCCACGGTGGCGGTGGCGGCGGACTTCAGGAAGCGGCGGCGCTGGGCGGCGGTCTTGGACGTATCGGTCATGGCGAGAATTCCTTGGGCAGGGGTTGGGGTGGAAAAGGGTTCTTTTGCGGCAGAACCTAGCCAGTCGACTATCCAGCGCCTTGTCGTGGGCTGGAACTGGGTGTAACCCGTGCGGATTGGGCGCGAATTGGTTCAGCCCTGCCGCCTGGCACGTGCCGTCGCGATCAGGGCGCTGTGCAGCAGCGGCGCGAACCGTGAAGACAGGCGCTCGAGGTCCGCGGCCGGCTAGCAGGTCGTGGCGCAGCGCGAAGTCGAGCGTGACCAGCGCGGCGTCGACCGTCATCGCATCGCCGGCGGCCAGTGCGAACGCTTCATCGACCGGCAACAGGCGCAACTCGGCTACCTCGCCGTCCTGGTTGACCGGCGTCAAGTCGGCCGGCAGGTGCAGATCGAAGGTGTAGAGCTGCTCGTGCATGAAACCTTCCGCGGATGTCGCGGGCCAGTTCGATCACGCGGCCCGGCACGGCGCGGCGCATCGTCGGCGCGTCGAGGCCGGCTTCCTCGAAGCCTTCGCGCACCAGCGTCTCGAACGGCGTTTGCCCGTGCGGTACGCCGCCGCCGACGAGGTTGTCGAGCAGGCCCGGGTCGGTGGCCTTGGTCAGCGCGCGCCGGGCGATCCACAGGTGCGTCGGCCGGCCGCCGGCGTCGGCCAGGTAGCCGTTGCAGTGCGCGCCGAAGGTCAGCGTGCCCCAGAAGCGCGCTGCGGCACGCTCGATCAGCGCCAGCGGCGGCTCGCCGTGCCGCGTGACGACGGCGTAGGTTTCGTCGCGCCAGGCGGCGATCAGGCCGGCTTCGTGCAGCGCGCGATTGATCGGCACCAGCGCGGCCGTGCGATCCGGCGCATGCACCAGTGCCGAGTGCATCGCCGACGCGGTCGGCGTCGACGACCAGGGTGTCGCGGTAGGGTGCCAGCGCCGGCAGGTGGCGGCGGTCGACCGAACCCACCCGCAGCCCGGCGATGAACCACGGCACGCGGGCGATTGCCGCGTGGCGCGCTGCTGCAAGGGCCGGCCAGCGCATGCCCGCCGCGTCAGGCGGCCGCACGCGCGGCGCTGCCGCTGCGCCACTGCGCCGAGCAACTGCTGCCACTTCGCGCGGGCGGCCTGCAGGTGCCGCGCCTTGACATGGCCGTAGCCGCGGATCTCTTCCGGGATGCGCGCGATCTCGAGCGCCAGCGGCAGCGTCGTCGCATTCAGGCCGGCGAGCAACTCGTCGATGCAGGCGCGGTATTCGCCGATCAGCGCGCGCTCGGTGCGGCGTTCGTCGCTGCGGCCGAACGGGTCGAGCGCGCTGCCGCGCAGGCCCTTCAGCCGGGCCAGCAGCGAGAACGCGCTGCGCATCCACGGGCCGAACGGCCGCTTGATCAACTCGCCCTGGTCGTTCTTCTTGGCGATCGCCGGCGGGGCGAGGTGGTGCACGAGCTTGTAGTCGCCTTCGAACATCGATTCGATTTTGGCGGTGAAGGCCGCGTCGGTGTGCAGGCGCGCGACTTCGTACTCGTCCTTGTAGGCCATCAGCTTGAACAGGTAGCGGGCGACGGCTTCGGTGAGCCGCACAGACCGCCCGCCGTCGCGCCGGCCCTCTCCTGTCGGGAGAGCGAGTGAAGACTCCGCCGCGCGGACCTTGTCGACGAAGGCCTTGTACTGCGCCGCATAGCCGGCATCCTGGTAGCCGGTGAGGAAGTCGACGCGCCTGGCGATCATCTCGTCGAGCGAGGGCTTCCTGACGAACTCGATCACCTGCGCCGCCTTGAACAGCGCCTGCACCGACGCGAGGTCGTGCGCGCAGTGGCGGCCCCACTCGAAGGCGGCCTTGTTGTTGTCGACCTGCACGCCGTTCAACTCGATCGCGCGCATCAGCGCCGCATGCGACAGCGGCACGCGGCCCTGCTGCCAGGCGTAGCCGAGCATCAGCGGGTTGGTGTAGATCGAGTCGCCGACCAGTTGCACGGCCACCTGCTCGGCGTCGAACGCGCCGACGAGCGCATCGCCGACGCTGTGGCGCACCACGGCCTCGCAGTGGCCGCCCGGGAACTGCCAGTCGGGGTTCTTCACGAACGCGGCGGTCGGCGTGCCGTGGGTGTTCAGCGCCACGTAGGTGCGGCCGTGCTGCATCACCGCGAGCGTGGACTTCGTGGCACCGACGATCGAATCGCAGGCGATCACGAGATCGGCCTTGGCCATGTCGACCTTGGTGGTGAAGATCGCGTCGGGCCGGTTGGCGATCTGGATGTGGCTCCAGGTCGCGCCGCCCTTTTGCGCCAGCCCGCCGGCATCCTGCGTGACGACGCCGCGGCCCTCGAGGTGCGCGGCCATGCCGAGCAGCTGGCCGATGGTGATGACGCCGGTGCCGCCGACGCCGCCGACGACGATGCCCCACGCGGTCTCGGCCACGCGGCAAGGCTCGGCTCGGGCAGCGCCGGCATCGCCGCCAGGTCGCCCTTGGCCTGCTTCTTCGGCTTCTTCAGCTGCCCGCCCTCGACGGTGACGAAGCTCGGGCAGAAGCCCTTCACGCAGGAGTAGTCCTTGTTGCAGGTGTTCTGGTTGATGCGGCGCTTGCGGCCGAATTCGGTCTCGACCGGCTCGACCGACAGGCAGTTGCTCTGCACCGAGCAGTCGCCGCAGCCCTCGCAGACCAGCTCGTTGATGACCACGCGCTTGTCGGGGTCGGCCAGCTTGCCGCGCTTCCTGCGCCGGCGCTTCTCGGTGGCGCAGGTCTGGTCGTAGATGATCGCCGTGGAGCCCTTGAGTTCGCGGAACTCGCGCTGGATGCGGTCGAGTTCGTCGCGGTGGTGCACGGTGACGCCGTCGGCGAGCTTGGTGCCGGCGTACTTCTCGGGCTGGTCGGTCACGATCACGAGCTTGGCCACGCCTTCGGCGAGCAGGCTGTTCATGATCTGCAGCACCGAGTGGCCCTCGGGGCGCTCGCCCACCTGCTGGCCGCCGGTCATCGCCACGGCGTCGTTGTAGAGCAGCTTGTAGGTGATGTTCACGCCGGCGGCGATGCTCTGGCGGATCGCCAGCAAGCCGGAGTGGAAGTAGGTGCCGTCGCCGAGGTTGGCGAAGACATGCGTGTCCTTCGTGAACGGCGCCTGGCCGACCCAGGCCACGCCCTCGCCGCCCATCTGCGAGAAGGTGCTGGTGCTGCGGTCCATCCACACCGACATGTAGTGGCAGCCGATGCCGGCCATCGCGCGCGAGCCCTCGGGCACGCGGGTGCTGGTGTTGTGCGGGCAGCCCGAGCAGAACCACGGCGCGCGCTCGCCGGTGTCGGCCTTGATCTCCGCCAGCGTGCGTTCGCGCGCTTCGACGACCGCGATGCGCTGCGCCATGCGCGCCGCGATGTCGCTGCCCGCCGGCGCCAGCCCGAGCTTGGTCAATCGCTTGGCGATGGCCTTGGCGATGATCGCCGGCGTCAGGTCGGCCTTGGCGCGCAGCAGCCAGTTCTCGCTCGGGTTGGGCATGCTCCACTCGCCGCCCGCCGCGCCCTCGGGCTCGTCGAACTTGCCCAGCACGTTGGGCCGCACGTCGGGGCGCCAGTTGTAGAGCTCCTCCTTCAACTGGTACTCGATGACCTGGCGCTTTTCCTCGACCACCAGGATCTCCTGCAGGCCCTGGGCGAACTCGCGCGTGATCGTCGCCTCGAGCGGCCACACCACGTTGACCTTGTGCAGCCGGATGCCCAGCGCGCGGCAGGTGTCGTCGTCCAGCCCCAGGTCGGCCAGCGCCTGGCGCGTGTCGTTGAAGGCCTTGCCGCTGGCGATGATGCCGAAGCGGTCGCGCGCGCTCGCTATGACGTTGTAGTTGAGCCGGTTCGCGCGCACGTAGGCCAGCGCGGCGTACCACTTGGTGTCGAACAGGCGCGCCTCCTGCTCCAGCGGCGCGTCGGGCCAGCGGATGTGCACGCCGCCGGGGGGCATCGCGAAGTCCTCGGGCAGCACGATCTTCACGCGGTCGGGGTCGATCGAAACCGAGGCCGAAGACTCGACCACCTCCTGGATCGTCTTCATGCCCGTCCACACGCCGGCGTAGCGGCTCATCGCGAACGCGTGCAGGCCCATGTCGAGGATGTCCTGCACCCCGCTCGGGAAGAACACCGGCAGGCCGCAGGCCTTGAAGATGTGGTCGCTCTGGTGCGCGGCGGTGCTGCTCTTGCTCACGTGGTCGTCGCCGGCGATCGCGATCACGCCGCCGTGCCGGGCCGTGCCGGCCATGTTGGCGTGCTTGAACACGTCGGAGCAGCGGTCGACGCCGGGGCCCTTGCCGTACCAGATGCCGAACACGCCGTCGTGCTTCTTCGTCTGCGGGTAGATGTCGAGCTGCTGCGTGCCCCACACCGCGGTGGCGGCCAGCTCCTCGTTGACGCCGGGCTGGAACACGATGTGCTGCGCCTGCAGGTGTTTCTTGGCGGCCCACAGCGCCTGGTCGTAGCCGCCGAGCGGGCTGCCGCGGTAGCCGCTGACGAAGCCCGCGGTATCGAGGCCGGCCAGCGCATCGCGCGTGCGCTGCAGGATCGGCAGGCGCACGAGGGCCTGCACGCCGCTCATGAAGGCGCGGCCGCGCGCCAGCGCGTACTTGTCGTCCAGCGTCACCGTTTCGAGCGCTTTGCGGATGGACTCGGGCAAGGGGGCGTTCATCGGCGGCGCTCCGGCAGGTTGGCGAACAAAACAGCGGCGAGTGTAGGAGCCTTGGCGCGGCATGTGTTTTCTTTGTTTGCTTGCCAGCGGCTGTATTGAGCAATAACCTTTCGCCAAACTCACTGATGGAGAAAAGATGATCTCGAGACGCATCAAATCAGGGAAAGTCCGGACCGATCCGATCGCCGCCGACGAGGCCGCCGACGAGGCCGCCGACGGCCCCGGCCACGGCTCCGACCTCGACCGCTACGACGTCGCCATCCTCGGCGAGCTGCAGCGCGACGCGCGGCTGTCCAACGCCGAGCTGGCCGCGCGCATCGGCCTGTCGGCCGCGCCGACCTGGCGCCGCGTCAAATGGCTCGAGCAGCAGGGCTACATCACCGGCTACCGCGCCGACCTCGACCGCCGCCGCATCGGGCTGGGCGTGTTCGCCTTCGTGCGCGTCGATGCCGAGCGCAACACCGGCAGCGCGACCAAGGTGCTCGAGGAAGCGATCCGCCGCCTGCCCGAAGTGACGGCCTGCCACTACATCAGCGGCGCCGGCACCTTCGAACTGCAGGTGATGGCCACCGACCTCGATGCCTTTTCGCGCTTTGCGACCGAGACGCTGCTGAACCTGCCCAACGTGAAGGACATCCACACCAGCTTCTCGCTCGGCGAAGTCAAGTCCGGCGCGGCGCTGCCGCTCGCGCACCTGCAGCGCCGCTGAGCGACACTGCACGCCACGATGCCTCGCGTCCCTCCCCGCACGCTGCGCCAGCGCCTGGCCGACGCACTGCTGACCACCGATCCGACGCAGCGCCTGCGCCTCGCGCAAACCGGCCTGGCGATGGTGCTGATGGCGTTCTCGGTGGCGATCCTGGTGTATGCGGCGCGCCTCGCCGGCACGCCCCCGGTGCCCGTCGCGGCCTGGGCGGTGCTGTCGCTCGGCGGCATGTCGGCGTTCTTCGTGGCCATCCGTCGGGGCTGGTCGCGGCGCTTCGCCGATCCGTCGCTGACCGTGGCGCAGATGGTCTTTGCGATCACCAGCGGCGCCATCGCCTACGCGATGGCCGGGCCGATGCGCGGCGCGATCTTCGCGGTGTTGCTGGCCATCCTGATGTTCGGCATGTTCCAGCTGCGCCCATCCACGGTGGTGCAGATCAGCCTCTGCGCGCTCGGCCAGTTCGGTGTGGTGATGGCTTTGATGGCATGGTGGCAGCCGCAGGTCTACCGGCCCGCGGTCGAGCTCGGCCACTTCCTGGTGCTGGCCGCGACGTTGCCGGCCGTGTCGCTGTTGACGGCACGCCTGACCGCGATGCGCGAACGCAGCCATCGCCAGCGCCATGATCTGGCCGAGGCGCTCGCGCGCATCCAGGCCCTGGCCACGCGCGACGAGCTCACCGGCCTGATCAATCGCCGCCACATGCTCGAGCTGCTCGAGCAGGAGCGTCAGCGCTGCGTGCGCTCGGGCCGCACGTTCTGCATCGCGATGATCGACATCGATCACTTCAAGCGCATCAACGACCATCACGGCCACGCCGCCGGCGACGAGGTGCTGCGCCGGGTGGCGCGCGAGGCGCTGAGCGCGATTCGCGTGGCCGATGTGCTGGCGCGCTGGGGCGGCGACGAGTTCGTGCTGTTGTTGTCGGATGCCAGGCTACCGTTGGCGCGCGGCGGCGTCGAACGCGTGCGCCAACACATCGAGGCGGTTTCGCTGCTGGTCGGCGAGCCGGACCTGCGCGTGGCGATTTCGGCCGGGCTGGCCGAGCACATCGCCGGTGAGTCGGTGGCTGCCGCGCTGGCCCGGGCCGACGCCGCGCTCTACGAGGCCAAGGCGCAGGGGCGCAACTGCATCGTCGTCGCCAGCAGCTCGGGCGCGTCATGACGCCGGCTGCGTTGCCGCTGCGCCATGGGTTGCTCGCGCTGGGCGTGGTCGCCGTCTGGGGCACCAACTTCGTGGTCATCAAGTGGGTGCTCGGCACCTTGCCGCCGCTGCTGCTGGGCGCACTGCGTTTCGCGCTGGCGTTTGCGCCGGCCGCATTGATCATCGCTCGCCCGCCGGTGGCATGGCGCATGCTGGCGGCTTATGGCGTGCTGATCGGGGCCGGGCAGTTCGGGTTGCTGTTCATCGCGATGCGCGCCGACATCACGCCCGGCCTGGCCTCGCTGGTGATCCAGACGCAGGTTTTCTTCACCATCGGGCTGGCGATGGCGCTGGCCGGCGAGCGCGTGCGCGGCTTCCAGTGGCTGGCGCTCGGGCTGGCGGCCGCCGGCCTGGTGCTGATCGCGAGCGCACACCGATGCGGGCACCACGCCGCTCGGGCTGGCGCTGGTGCTGCTGGCGGCGCTGTGCTGGGCCGCCGGCAACCTGGTGGCCAAGCGCGCCGGCCGCGTCGACATGCTGGGCTTCATGGTCTGGTCGAGCCTGTTCGCGGCGCCGCCACTGGCGCTGTTGTCGCTGTGGTTCGAAGGCCCGCAGGCGATCGCCCGCGGCCTCGCCGCAGCCGGCCCCGGCGTGTGGGCCGCGGTGCTGTGGCAGTCGCTCGGCAACACGCTGTTCGGCTACGGTGCGTGGGCCTGGCTGCTGGCGCGGCACCCTGCGGCTACCGTCACGCCGCTGGCCTTGCTCGTGCCGGTGTTCGGCATCGGTGCTTCGGCACTGTTGCTGGGCGAGGCATTGCCGGCCTGGAAGATCGCGGCCGCGGCATTGGTGATGGCCGGCCTGGCGCTGAACATGCTCTGGCCGCGTATCGCGCACTGAGCCGCGCCGGCCGGCGCCCGGCTCACTTGGGCCACAGCACCCACATGCGCAGCGGCTGCTTCATGCGCCCGGCCTGCTGCTCCGCGCGCTCGCCCCAACCCCAGAAGTAGTCGGCGCGCACCGCGCCGGTGATCGCGCCGCCGGTGTCCTGCGCCAGCACCAGGCGGCGCAGCGGCGTGGCGGTCAGCGGCTCGGTGGTGTCGAGCCAGACGGGGGTGCCGTAGGGCACGCTCTTCGGGTCCACCGCGATCGAGCGCTCGGGCACCAGCGCCACGCCCTGCGCGCCGCGCGGGCCGAGCGTTGGCGTCGGTCAGCGGCTCCTCGCGGAAGAACACCACGCGCGGGTTGGCGGCCAGCAGCTCGGGCACCCGCCGCGGGTTGCGCCGCGCCCAGTCGCGGATCGCCGGCCACGACGCTTCGCCGGGTTTCAGCTCGCCCTGGTCGATGAGCCAGCGGCCGATCGATTGGTAGGGCTGGTCGTTGTGGCCGGCAAAGGCCAGCCGCACGCTTTGCACGCGGCCATCGGCACCGGCCAGGCGCAGGCGGCCCGAGCCCTGGATCTGCAGCAGCAGCGCATCGAGCGGATCGGCCACATAGGCGATCTCGCGGCCGCGCAGTGCGGCCTGCGCAGCGGGCAGCGTGTCGATCTGCGCGCGGGTGAACCACGGCTTGCGCGTGGCCAGATCGGCCGGCGGTGCGTACAGCGGCGTGCGCATCGCGGCGCGCGGCGTGCGGCTGGCGTCGATCTGCGGCTCGAAGTAGCCGGTCGCCAGGCCCTCGTCGGCGGCGCCGGCGTCCAGCGGCAATACGCGGTAGGGCAGCAGGCGCTCGGTCAGCCAGGCGCGAGTGGCGGCGTCATCGGCCGGTTGGTGGCGCAGCGCGGCCTGGCACAGCCGTGGCCAGGCCGGTGCGGCGCGCTGCACCTCGGCGGGCACGCGCTCGCAACTGCGCTGCAGCGCCAGCCAGGCCTCGCGCGTGCGGTCCGTCCCCCAGCCGGGCAGGTCGCTCCAGGCCGCCGGTTGCCAGCGCGCGCCCGGATGCAGCGCCATCGGCGGTGGCTGTGCGGCGGCGCTCACGGGAGCTTGCTGCGGCGCAAGCGGCGGCGTCGACAGCACGCCGCAGCCCCCGAGCGCGAGCGGCGGCAGCAGCAGCGCGGCCCGGTAAGCTCGCGCGATGGTGATCCTGCTGCTCGAAGCGCTCGCGGCGCTTGCTGGTGCTGGTGTTCATCGTCTGGTGGACCATGTTTTCCGGGCGCCGGCGCGGCGAGCGGCGCGACGAGGCCGACGACGACGCATCGCGCTGACGGGGCGCGCCTCAGGCCGCGCCGGGCCGCTCCCGGCTGGCACGTTCGGCCTGAGCTCCCCTCGGGGGGCGACGCCGCAGGCGTCTCGGGGCGGTCATCAATGCAACTGCTCGGGCCGCGTCAGCACGAACTCGGGCACCGGCGCGTCGAACGGATGCGCGTCCTCGGTCATGCAGAAGTAGGTGCCGCGCATCGTGCCCTGCGGCGTCGCGATGCGCGTCCAGCTGGTGTACTCGAACTTCTCGCCCGGTTTCAGCAGCGGCTGGTGGCCCACCACCGCCAGCCCCCGCACCTCTTCGGTATGGCCGTCCGCGTCGGTGACGACCCAGTGCCGGCCGACCAATTGCGCCGCGACGTCGCCGCTGTTGACGATGGTGACGGTGTAGGCGAAGGCGTAGGTGCCGGCGGCCGGCTGCGACTGCTCGGGCAGGTAGGCGACGCTGGCCGTGCAGGTGAACTCAGGCTGGGCTCATGGAGGGCGATTCTAGAATCGAGCAGGGCCACGAAATTTGCGCATGACCACCTACCGCATCGCCCCGTCGATCCTGTCCGCCGATTTCGCGCGCCTGGGCGACGAGGTGCGGGCCGTCGTCGCTGCCGGCGCCGACTGGATCCACTTCGACGTGATGGACAACCATTACGTGCCGAACCTGACCTTCGGGCCGATGGTCTGCGAGGCGCTGCGCAAGCACAGCACGGTGCCGATCGACGTGCACCTGATGGTGCAGCCGGTCGACGCGCTGGCCCAGGCCTTCTGCCGCGCCGGGGCCGACCTGGTGAGCTTCCACCCCGACGCCAGCACGCATGTCGACCGCACGCTGCAGCTGATCAAGGCCGAGGGCAAGCAGGCCGGGCTGGTGTTCAACCCGGCCGCGCCGATCGACGTGCTGGAGTGGGTGATCGACAAGGTCGACCTGGTGCTGGTGATGAGCGTGAACCCGGGCTTCGGCGGCCAGAGCTTCATCGACGCTGCGCTGCGCAAGATCGAGCGGCTGCGCAGGCTCATCGACGCCAGCGGCCGCGACATCCGCCTCGAGGTCGACGGCGGCATCAAGGTCGACAACATCCGCCGCGTCGCCGACGCCGGCGCCGACACCTTCGTCGCCGGCAGCGCGATCTTCGGGCGCCGGACTACAAGGCCGTGATCGACGCGATGCGCGGCGAGCTGGCGCGGTGACGGGCACCGTGACGGGTGCGTTCAGGCGGCCATCGTCGACCTCGACGGCACGATGGTCGACACGCTGGGCGACTTCGACGTCGCCCTCAACCGCACGCTGGCCGAGCTGGCGCTGCCGCCGGTCGACCGCGCGTTCATCGAGCGCACGATCGGCAAGGGCTCGGAGCACCTGATCCGCAGCACCCTGGCCGCGGTGGGTGGCGACGCGGCGCTGTACGACGCGGCGTGGGCGCATTACCAGCGCCACTACCGGGCCATCAATGGCGACCACGCGGCGGTCTACGACGGCGTCGAGGCCGGGCTGAAGCGCCTGCGCGATGCCGGCCTGCCGCTGGCCTGCGTGACCAACAAGCCGCGCGACTTCGCTGCCGCGCTGCTCGCACGCAAGGGGCTGGCGGGTTACTTCGCGCACGTGTTCGGCGGCGACAGTTTCGAGCGCCGCAAGCCCGATCCGCTGCCGTTCGTGCGCGCGGCGGCCGCGCTGGGCGCCGCGTCGCAGCGCACGCTGGTGATCGGCGACTCGGCCAACGATGCGATTGCCGCGCGCGCCGCCGGCTGCCCGGTGGTGCTGGTCAGCTACGGCTACAACCATGGCGAGCCGGTGAGCCGCGCCGGCGCCGACGCGGTGGTCGACCGGCTCGATGCCATCGAGCTGGCGGCATTCGATGCCGGCGTGCACGCCCGCTGCTAAACTGCGGCCCACGATGACGTTCACTTCACGCCTTTCCTCGCACACCGGGCCGCGTGGCCGGGGAGCTTGGCCCTGGCGCCGCGCACAGCCACGCTGATGCCCGCCGGCCGGGCAGCTTGCCCGGCCTGTCTCGTCGACGTCACCGCACGGCCTCCACCACGCCGCAGCGGGACCCCTACCGGACCATGAAGTGATCACCGAACTCGAATTCAAGAGCCTGGCCGCCCAGGGCTTCAACCGCATTCCGCTCATCAGCGAGGCCTTCGCCGACCTCGAAACGCCGCTGTCGCTGTACCTCAAGCTGGTCGGCAGCCAGCGGCGTACAGCTTCCTGCTCGAATCGGTGGTCGGCGGCGAGCGTTTCGGGCGCTACTCCTTCATCGGCCTGCCGGCGCGCACGCTGCTGCGCGCCACCGGCCGGGTCACCGAGGTCGTGACCGACGGCGCGGTCGTGGAGCGCTACGAGGGCAACCCGCTGGACTTCATCGCCGCGCTTCCAGGAGCGCTTCAAGCCGGCGCGTGCGGCCCGGCCTGCCGCGCTTCTGCGGCGGCCTGGCGGGCTACTTCGGCTACGACACGGTGCGCTGCATCGAGCCCAAGCTCGCCCACACGCTCAAGCCGGGCGGGCTCGGCACGCCCGACATCCTGCTGCTGCATGACCGAGGAGCTGGCGGTCATCGACAACCTGTCGGGGCGCCTGTACCTGATCGTCTAGGCCGACCCGGCCCGAGCCCGAGGCCTACTTCCAGGCCAAGCGGCGCCTGGCCGAACTGGCCGACAAGCTGCACTACAGCGTCACCGCGCCGGCCGTGAAGCGCGGGCCCGCCGCATCCGCGTGGAGCGCGAGTTCGCCAAGGCCGACCTGATGCGCGCGTGTCGAGCGCGCCAAGGAATACATCGCCGCCGGCGACATGCATGCAGGTGCGTGATCGGCCAGCGCCTGCGCAAGCGCTACACCGAGAGCCCGCTCAGCCTGTACCGCGCGCTGCGCTCGCTGAACCCGTCGCCCGTACATGTACTTCTACGACATGGGCGAGTTCCAGATCGTCGGCGCCTCGCCCGAGATCCTGGTGCGCCAGGAGCGCCTGCCGGAGCGAGCGGCGACGCAAGGTGACGATCCGCCCGCTGGCCGGCACGCGCCCGCGCGGCGCCACGCCCGAGGCCGGACAAGGCGCTCGAGGCCGAGCTGCGGGCCGACCCGAAGGAGCGCGCCGAGCACCTGATGCTGATCGACCTGGCGCGCAACGACATCGGCCGCATCGCCAAGACCGGCAGCGTCAAGGTGACCGAGGCCTTCGCGGTCGAGCGCTATTCGCACGTGATGCACATCGTCAGCAATGTCGAAGGCCTGCTGCGGCCCGAGGGCATGACCAGCCTCGACGTGCTGCGCGCCACCTTCCCGGCCGGCACGCTGACCGGCGCGCCGAAGGTGCGCGCGATGGAGATCATCGACGAGCTCGAGCCGGTGCAAGCGCGGCATCTACGGCGGCGCCTGCGGCTACCTCAGCTTCGCCGGCGACATGGACGTGGCCATCGCCATCCGCACCGGCATCGTCAAGGACCAGACGCTGTACGTGCAGGCGGCGGCCGGCGTGGTGGCCGACTCGGTGCCCGAGATGGAGTGGGCGGAGACGGAGCAGAAGGCGCGCGCGCTGATCCGCGCGGCCGAACTGGTCGAGGAGGGGTTCTGACCATGCTGCTGATGATCGACAACTACGACAGCTTCACCTTCAACCTGGTGCAGTACTTCGGCGAGCTGGGCGAGGAGGTGCGCGTGCTGCGCAACGACGAGATCGACGTCGCCGGCATCGCCGCGCTGCAAGCCGACGCGGCTGGTGCTGTCGCCCGGGCCCTGCTCGCCGGCCGAGGCGGGCGTGTGCGTCGAGGCGATCCGCCACTTCGCCGGCAAGCTGCCGATCCTCGGCGTGTGCCTGGGCCACCAGGCGATCGGCGCGGCGCTCGGCGGCAAGATCGTGCGCGCGAAGACGCAGATGCACGGCAAGACCAGCGTGATCACGCACCGACGAGCGCGGCGTCTACACCGGGCTGCCGCAAGCAGTTCACCGTGATCCGCTACCACTCGCTGGCGATCGAGCGCGCCATCGCTGCCGGCGGAGCTGGTGGTCACCGCGACCGCCGACGACGGCGAGATCATGGGCGTGCGCCACCGGACTGGCCGGCACGCGACGCCGCTCGAAGGCGTGCAGTTCCACCCCGAGTCGATCCTGTCCGAGCATGGCCACGCGATGCTGAAGAACTTCCTGGAGGTGTATCCGCGGCCATGAAGCCGATCGACCTGCGCAGCGACACCGTCACGCGGCCGACCGCCGGCGATGCGCGACGCGATGCGCGCGCGCCGAGCTGGGCGACGACGTGTTCGGCGACGACCCGACCGTCAATGCGCTGCAGGAGCGCATCGCCGCGATGCTCGGCAAGGAGGCGGCGCTGTTCATGCCCACCGGCACGCAGAGCAACCTGTGCGGCGCTGATGAGCCATTGCCAGCGCGGCGACGAGTACATCGTCGGCCAGATGGCGCACACCTACCGCTGGGAGGGCGGCGGCGCCGCGGTGCTCGGCAGCATCCAGCCGCAGCCGCTGCCCAACCAGGCCGACGGCACGCTGGCGCTGGCCGACATCGAGGCCGCGATCAAGCCCGACGACGCGCACTTCGCGCGCACGCGGCTGCTGCGCGCTGGAGAACACCTGGGGCGGCCAGGTGCTGCCGCTGGCCTACATCGAAGCGCGACGGCGCTGGCGCGTCGGCGCGGCCTGGCCACGCACCTCGACGGCGCGCGGCTGTTCAACGCCGCGGTGGCGCTCGGGCGTGCCGGCGCGCGAGATCGCGCGCCACTTCGACAGCGTGTCGGTGTGCTTCAGCAAGGGCCTGGGCGCGCCGGTCGGCTCGGCGCTGTGCGGCCGACGCGAGTTGATCGCGCGCGCGCACCGCTGGCGCAAGATGGCTCGGCGGCGCGCATGCGCCAGGCCGGCGTGCTGGCGGCGGCGGCGCTGTATGCGCTGGACCACCACGTCGACGCGCCTGGCCGACGACCATGCGCAACGCGCGGCGCCTGGCCGACGGGCTTGCAGCGGCCTGCCCGGCGTGAACGTGCAGCCGCCGCAGACCAACATCGTGTTCGTCGACCTGCGCGCGCGAGCGAGGCCGCCGGCGCTGGTCGCAGCACCTGCGAGCAGCGCGGCGTGCTGGCCACCGGCCTGTACCGGCTGCGCTTGGTCACCCACCTCGACGTCGACGCCGACGGACATCGACCGCGCCATCGCCGTGCTGCGCGCAAGCGCCTGAGCTCGAGGAGCCCGACCATGCCCATCACCAACACCGAAGCGCTGACGCGCACCATCGAGCACCGCGAGATCTTCCACGACGAGATGCTGGCGCTGATGCGCCGCATCATGAGCGGCGAGATGTCGCCGGTGATGATGGCGGCGCTGCTGGTCGGCCTGCGCGTGAAGAAGGAGACCATCGGCGAGATCACCGCCGCGGCGCAGGTGATGCGCGAGTTCTCGACCAAGGTCGAGGTGGCCGACCGCACGCACCTGGTCGACATCGTCGGCACCGGCGGCGACGGCTCGCACACCTTCAACATCTCGACCTGCAGCATGTTCGTGGCCGCCGCCTGCGGCGCGCGTGTCAGCAAGCACGGCAACCGCAGCGTGTCGAGCAAGTCGGGCAGCGCCGACGTGCTGGAGGCGCTGGGCGTGCCGCTGTCGCTGCCGCCGGCAGGCGATCGCGCGCTGCATCGCCGACACCGGCATCGGCTTCATGTTCGCGCCCAACCACCACCCGGCGATGAAGAACGTGGCGCCGGTGCGCAAGGAACTCGGCGTGCGCACGATCTTCAACATCCTCGGGCCGCTGACCAACCCGGCCGACGCGCCGAACATCCTGATGGGCGTGTTCCACCCCGATCTGGTCGGCATCCAGGTGCGCGCGCTGCAGCGCCTGGGCGCCGAGCACGCGGTGGTGGTCTACGGCCGCGACGGCATGGACGAGGTCTCGCTCGGCGCCGCGACGCATGGTCGGCGAGTACAAGGACGGCGGCGATCACGCGAATACGAGATCCACCCGGAGGACTTCGGCCTGACGATGGCCAGCAACCGCGCGCTGAAGGTCGAGACGCCGGCGCAGTCGCATGGCGATGCTGCAGCGCGGTGCTCGACAACGAGCCCGGCCCGGCGCGCGACATCGTGATGCTCAACGCCGGCGTGGCGCTGTATGCCGCCAACGTGGCCACGACGATGGCCGACGGCGTGGCGCTGGCGCGCGAGGCGCTGGCCTCGGGCAAGGCGCTGGCCAAGATGAGCCAGTTCGTCGACGCGCACGAAGGAGCTTGCACGCGGCATGAGCGACATCCTGCAGCGCATCGTCGCGGTCAAGCGCGAGGAGATCGCGCGCGGCAAGGCGCGGCGCGACGTGGCCTCGCTGCGCCGCGAGGCCGAGGCGCGCTGCGACGTGCGCGGACTTCGTCGGCCGCGCTGCGCGCGCAAGATCGCCGCCGGCCGCGCCGCGGTGATCGCCGAAGTCAAGAAGGCCAGCCCGAGCAAGGGCGTGCTGCGCGAGCACTTCGTGCCGGCCGAGATCGCCGCCAGCTACGAGCGCGGCGGCGCGGCCTGCCTGTCGCGTGCTGACCGACGAGCAGTTCTTCCAGGGCGCGGCAGCCTACCTGCAGCAGGCGCGCGCGGCCTGCGCACTGCCGGTGCTGCGCAAGGATTTCATGGTCGACGCCTACCAGGTGTTCGAGGCGCGCGCGATGGGCGCCGACTGCATCCTGCTGATCGCCGCCTGCCTCGACGACGCGCAGATGGCCGACCTCGAGGCGCAGGCGCATGCGCTGGGCATGGCGGTGCTGGTGGAGGTGCACGACGGCGCCGAACTCGACCGCGCGCTGCGCCTGAAGACGCCGCTGGTCGGCATCAACAACCGCAACCTGCGCACCTTCGAGGTCACGCTCGACACCACGCTGGCGCTGCTGCCGCGCGTGCCGGCCGACCGGCTGCTGGTCACCGAGAGCGGCATCCTCGGCCGCCGCCGATGTGCAGCGCATGCGCGCGGCCGGCGTGCACGCCTTCCTGGTCGGCGAGGCCTTCATGCGCGCCGCCGGATCCGGGCGCGGCGCTGGCGGCCCTGTTCGCTTGAACGCACTGGCCGAGCCGCTCGAGCAGGGTGCTCGATCGCGCACCCGTGACGTGGCGGCCGCTGATCGACGCTTGGCGTGCTTCGGCCGCCGGGCAGGCGCTGATGCGCCTTCGTCGCCACACGCCAGGCGGCAGCGGCGACGATCTACCCGGCCAAGGTGCTGCATGCGCTCGAACTCACCCCCCGCGAGCGGGTGCGTGTCGTGATCCTCGGCCAGGACCCGTACCACGGCACCGGCCAGGCCGAGGGCCTGGCTTTCTCGGTGCCGGTCGGTCAGCCACTGCCACCCAGCCTGCGCAACATCTTCAAGGAGTTGCAGCGCGATCTGGTCGCTGCCGGTTCCGGCGCATGGCCATCTCGGCGCCTGGGCGCGGCAGGGCGTGCTGCTGCTCAACACCGCGCTGACGCGTCGAAGCAGGGCGCACCCGGCAGCCCACGCCGGGCATGGGTGGGAAGCGCTCACTGACGCGATTGTTTCGGCCGTTGCTGGGTCTGAATTGCCGCCGAGTGTTCATGCTGTGGGGCAACCACGCGCAGGCAAAGGCGCCGTTGCTGGCGTCCGACGCCGCGTGTCTGGTGCTGCAATCGAACCACCCGTCGCCGTTGTCAGCGACCCGCGGGCTGCTGCCTTTCATCGGCAATGGCCACTTCAGCGCGGCCAACAGATTCCTGACCGATCACGGCGCCGCGCCAATCGATTGGCGACCCGGCTGAAGTCACCGGATTGGTGCGCCGACGCGACCCGGCGAGTACGGCGAGCCGTGCTATATTCTGCGGTTCGCCGCGGAGGGGTGCCCGAGTGGCTAAAGGGGGCAGACTGTAAATCTGTTGGCTTACGCCTACGCTGGTTCGAATCCAGCCTCCTCCACCAGGCGAAAAGGTTTTCTCGAGTGTGTTTCGACGTCCAGGCTGCGGCATGACGCTGACGCAGCCGGGGCTCCCGGGCGGGAGTAGTTCAATGGTAGAACCCCAGCCTTCCAAGCTGATGACGCGGGTTCGATTCCCGTCTCCCGCTCCATCGAACGTGGTCGGCAGCGTCGTGGTTGAGTTGTCGTCGCCAGAGGCTTGGTTGATGTCGCTGTCAAGCCTGTGTCGATGCCCATGTGGCTCAGTGGTAGAGCACTCCCTTGGTAAGGGAGAGGTCGCGCGTTCGATCCGCGCCATGGGCACCAGAGGTATGTAGGTAGGACAGTCGGGCGGTCGCGACGCGAGCCCTTGTCTTTCTGTTGGAGAACTCAAAATGGCAAAAGGCAAATTTGAACGGACCAAGCCGCACGTGAACGTGGGCACGATCGGGCACGTGGACCATGGCAAGACGACGCTGACGGCGGCGATGACGACGGTGCTGTCGGCCAAGTTCGGCGGCGAGGCCAAGGCCTACGACCAGATCGACGCGGCGCCGGAAGAAAAGGCGCGCGGCATCACCATCAACACCGCGCACGTCGAATACGAGACCAGCAAGCGCCACTACGCGCACGTCGACTGCCCGGGTCACGCCGACTACGTCAAGAACATGATCACCGGCGCGGCGCAGATGGACGGCGCCATCCTGGTGTGCTCGGCCGCCGACGGCCCGATGCCCCAGACCCGCGAGCACATCCTGCTGGCGCGCCAGGTCGGCGTGCCCTACATCATCGTCTTCCTGAACAAGTGCGACATGGTCGACGACGCCGAGCTGCTCGAGCTGGTCGAGATGGAAGTGCGCGAACTGCTCGACAAGTACGACTTCCCCGGCGACGCCACCCCCATCATCCACGGCAGCGCCAAGCTGGCCATGGAAGGCGACAAGGGCGAGCTCGGCGAGCAAGCCATCATGAAGCTGGCCGACGCGCTGGACAGCTACATCCCCACGCCCGAGCGGGCCATCGACGGCGCCTTCCTGATGCCCGTCGAAGACGTCTTCAGCATCTCCGGTCGCGGCACCGTCGTCACCGGCCGCGTCGAGCGCGGCGTCATCAAGGTCGGCGAGGAAATCGAGATCGTCGGCATCCGCGCCACGCAAAAGACCACCTGCACCGGCGTGGAGATGTTCCGCAAGCTGCTCGACCAAGGGCAGGCGGGCGACAACGTGGGCATCCTGCTGCGCGGCACCAAGCGCGAAGACGTCGAGCGCGGCCAGGTGCTGTGCAAGCCCGGCAGCGTCAAGCCGCACACCCACTTCACGGCCGAGATCTACGTGCTGAGCAAGGAAGAGGGCGGGCGCCACACGCCGTTCTTCAACAACTACCGGCCGCAGTTCTACTTCCGCACGACGGACGTGACCGGCGCGGTGGAGCTGCCCAAGGACAAGGAGATGGTGATGCCGGGCGACAACGTCAGCATCACCGTCAAGCTGATCGCACCCGATCGCGATGGAAGAAGGCCTGCGCTTCGCCATCCGCGAGGGCGGCCGCACCGTCGGCGCCGGCGTCGTGGCCAAGATCATGGAGTAAGGGTGAGTTTGTCGCTGCAGGGGCATAGCTCAATTGGCAGAGCGTCGGTCTCCAAAACCGAAGGTTGGGGGTTCGAGACCCTCTGCCCCTGCCAGACGCTGAATCTGTCGATCCGAAAGAACCGCGTCTCAGCCAACCGAATGACCGGCGCGCAGGTGGTGAAAGCCACCGGCGGGCCAAGGTTTCCGATAGACGACCTCGCTGAACGGCGCAGTTTGCGATGCATGTGATGAGTACCGGTACCCCCCAAGTCGAAACGGTTTCCACCGGCGGCGGACAAGGCCAAGCTGGCCGTGGCCGCGCTGCTGGTGATTGGTGCCGTGGCGGCGTACTACCTGATCAAGCAGGCCGACTGGATGCGCTGGGTGCGCGCTGATCGTGCTGTTGCTGGCGGCGGCCGCGACTGTTCTTCACCGCCGAGATCGGGCAAGCAGTTGCTGGCCTTCGGCCGCGACGCCTGGCGCGAAACGCAAAAGGTCGTCTGGCCCACCCGCAAGGAAGCCATGCAGATGACCGGCTACGTGTTTGCCTTCGTCTTCGTGATGGCGCTGTTCCTGTGGCTGACCGACAAGACGCTGGAGTGGGTGCTGTACGACCTGGTCCTGGGCTGGAAGCGCTGAGAGAAAGTTGTCCATGAGCGAAACCCAAGCTGTACCTGCCACCCCCTCTGCCGCGCCGGCCGCACCCGTATCCGCGCTGCGCTGGTACGTGGTGCACGCCTACTCGGGCATGGAGAAGGCCGTCGAGCGCAACCTGCGCGAGCGCATCGACCGTTCCGGCATGCAGGCCAAGTTCGGCCGCATCCTGGTGCCGACCGAAGAGGTGGTCGAGCTGAAGAACGGCAAGAAGTCGGTCTCCGAGCGCCGCTTCTTCCCCGGCTACGTGCTGGTCGAGATGCTGATGGACGACGAAAGCTGGCACCTGGTCAAGCACACCAGCAAGGTCACCGGTTTCGTCGGCGGCGCGAAGAACCGGCCGTCGCCGATCTCCGAAGCCGAGGTCATGAAGATCGTCAACCAGATGCAGGAAGGCATCGAGAAGCCGCAAGCCCGAAGGTCGAGTGGCAGGTGGGCGAGCTGGTGCGCGTGAAGGAAGGCCCGTTCACCGATTTCAACGGCGCCGTCGAAGACGTGAACTACGAGAAGTCGAAGGTGCGGGTCAGCGTGACGATCTTCGGCCGTGCGACGCCGGTCGAACTCGATTTCGCGCAGGTCGAGAAGATTTGAATTGATTCGTCGCCGTTCCCGCCGCAGCCCCGGGATCGACGACTTGAGCCAGCAGGGCTGAGTGGACGAGGAGCTGGTCGGTTCTCGCAAATCGGCTGGCGTTCGAACTCGATAGGAGTGCCAATATGGCAAAGAAGATCGTCGGCTTCATCAAGCTGCAGATTCCGGCGGGCAAGGCCAATCCTTCGCCGCCGGTCGGCCCCGCGCTGGGCCAGCGCGGCCTGAACATCATGGAGTTCTGCAAGGCGTTCAACGCCCAGACCCAGGGCATGGAGCCCGGCCTGATGTTGCCGGTGGTGATCACCGCGTTCGCCGACAAGTCCTTCACCTTCATCCTGAAGACGCCGCCGGCCACCGTGCTGATCAAGAAGGCGATCAAGCTGGAGAAGGGCTCGGGCAAGCCGCACCTCGACAAGGTCGGCAAGCTGACGCGCGCGCAGGTCGAAGAGATCGCCAAGACCAAGATGAAGGACCTGACCGCCGCCGACCTGGACGCGGCGGTGAAGACCATCGCCGGCTCCGCCCGCTCGATGGGCGTGACGGTGGAAGGAGTCTGAACATGGCCAAGCTGACCAAGAAAGCCAAGGCCCTGCAGGGCAAGGTCGACAGCCTGAAGCTGTACCCGGTGGCCGACGCGCTGAGCCTGGTCAAGGAACATGCGACCGCCAAGTTCGACGAGTCGATCGACGTCGCGGTGCAGCTCGGCATCGACGCCAAGAAGTCCGACCAGGTCGTGCGCGGCGCCGTCGTGCTGCCCAACGGCACCGGCAAGACCAAGCGCGTGGCGGTGTTCGCCCAAGGCGCCAAGGCCGAAGAGGCCAAGGCCGCCGGCGCCGACATCGTCGGCATGGACGACCTGGCCGCCGAGATCAAGGCCGGCAAGATGGACTTCGACGTCGTCATCGCCTCGCCCGACACGATGCGCGTCGTCGGCACGCTCGGCCAGATGCTGGGCCCGCGCGGCCTGATGCCGAACCCGAAGGTCGGCACCGTCACGGCCGACGTGGCGCAAGCCGTGCGCAACGCCAAGGCCGGCCAGGTGCAGTTCCGCGTCGACAAGGCCGGCATCGTGCACGCCACGATCGGCCGCCGCTCGTTCGACAGCGACAAGCTGCAGGGCAACCTGCGGGCGCTGATCGATGCGCTGAACAAGGCCAAGCCGGCATCGAGCAAGGGCATCTACCTGCGAAGGTGGCGCTGTCTTCGACGATGGGCGTGGGCGCCCGTGTGGATGTGGCGACGATCGCCGCCGCGCCGCGCGCAGGCCTGAGAGAAGGATTGGTGGGCTGCAGCCGGGCGACCGACTGCAGGCCGTCAAAGACCGCTGGTGGAGTGAAAGCTCCTTAAGCAAGGACGCCGGGCGATGAACCCGGTGTGCGAAGCCAGCGCAGATGGCGTCCCCGCTGTCGAAGAAGACCTCAGGGTTCTCCGAGATGGCAAGGTCGCTGGGTGTGGCGAAGAGGTCGCAAGGCCTCGACGACACGTTTTGAGTGAGGAGCAGACCTTGAGTCTCAATCGCAACGAGAAAGCAGCCGTCGTGACGGATGTGGCCGCGCAAGTCGCGCGTTCGCAGACGTTGGCGCTGGCCGAGTACCGTGGCCTCACCGTGGAACACATGAACAAGCTGCGCGTCGACGCGCGCGCCAAGGGTGTGTATCTTCACGTGCTGAAGAACACCCTGGCCCGCCGCGCCGTTGCCGGCACGCCGTTCGAGTGCGCCGCGGAGCCATGTCCGGCCCGCTGATCTACGGCTTTTCGGAAGACGCTGTCGCCGCGGCCAAAGTCATCGCCGACTTTGCCAAGGGCAACGACAAGCTGATCGTCAAGGCGGGTGCCTATGCGGGCAAGGCCCTGGACGCGAACGGCGTGAAGGCGCTGGCCGCGATCCCGAGCAAGGAAGTCCTGCTGGCCCAGTTGCTCGGCCTGATGCAGTCGCCGATCTCGCGCCTGGCGCGCGTGCTGGCGGCCATCGCCGAGAAGAAGGGTGGCGGCGCGGAAGCCGCCCGCCGCAGCCGCTGAAGCCACTGCGGCCTGAACGATCAACTCCCAAACCTATCTACTGAACCCGAGGAAACCCAAATGGCATTCGACAAAGACGCTTTCATGACCGCGCTGGACAGCATGTCCGTGATGGAACTCAATGACCTGGTCAAGGCCATCGAAGAGAAGTTCGGCGTGTCCGCCGCCGCGATGGCCGCCCCGGCGGCCGGTGGTGGTGCTGCCGCCGCCGTGGTCGAAGAGAAGACCGAATTCAACGTGATGCTGCTCGAGGCCGGCGCCAACAAGGTGTCGGTCATCAAGGCCGTGCGCGAACTGACGGGCCTGGGCCTGAAGGAAGCCAAGGACCTGGTCGACGGCGCGCCGAAGGCCGTCAAGGAAGGCATCGCCAAGGCCGACGCCGAAGCGGCGCTGAAGAAGCTGGTCGACGCCGGCGCCAAGGCCGAAATCAAGTAAGACGGAAGGCGGGCGCGGAGCGCATGTGCGCCCCGCGCCCTTTCCGGGGACGGGCCTTGCGGCCCGCTTTCCGGAGAGCACCGACAAGGCCAGCGCGCTGCCTTTGTCAGTGTTCTCTGATCCGACTGCAGAGAACGGGTTTGGCCGGACTGAGGTGCAACGCCTCGGTTGTCCGCCAGCGGCAGGTAGTGGCCTGCCACCAAGCCATCGCGCGCAATGCGCGAGCAGCCAGTCGCCGATGAACGCGGGCTAGGCCGGCACGCGTTCTCGACCACGGAGTGTTCAATGGCGCAAGCATCCTCCCCGACCTACAGCTTCACCGAGCGCAAGCGGATCCGCAAGAGCTTCGGCAAGCGCGAGAGTGTTCTCAACGTTCCCTACCTGCTGACGATGCAGCGGGAGTCGTACGTCGCGTTCCTGCAGAAGGACGTGCCTCCCGCCAAGCGCAAACCCGAAGGTTTGCAGGCCGCCTTCCTCTCCGCCTTCCCGATCGTGTCGCACAACGGCTACGTGGAGATGAAGTTCATCGAGTTCAACATGGCCAAGCCGGCCTTCGACACGCGCGAGTGTCAGCAGCGCGGCCTGACCTATGCGGCGGCCGTGCGAGCCAAGCTGCAGATGATCATCTATGACCGTGAATCGGCGCAGGCCAAGACGGTCAAGGAGATCAAGGAGCAGGAGGTCTACATGGGCGAAGTGCCGCTGATGACCGACTACGGCTCGTTCATCATCAACGGCACCGAGCGCGTCATCGTCAGCCAGCTGCACCGCTCGCCGGGCGTGTTCTTCGAGCACGACAAGGGCAAGACGCACTCGAGCGGCAAGCTGCTGTTCTCGGCCCGGATCATTCCGTACCGCGGCTCGTGGCTGGACTTCGAATTCGACCCGAAGGACATCCTGTACTTCCGCGTCGACCGCCGCCGCAAGATGCCGGTGACGATCCTGCTCAAGGCGATCGGCCTGACGCCCGAAGCGATCCTTGCCAACTTCTTCGTCTTCGACCAGTTCCGGCTGATGGACACGGGTGCGCAACTCGAGTTCGTTTCGGAGCGCCTGAAGGGCGAGGTCGCGCGCTTCGACATCACCGACAAGGACGGCAACGTCGTCGTCGAGAAGGACAAGCGCATCACGGCACGTCATGTGCGCACGCTCGAGCAAACCGGCACGACCTTCATCAGCGTGCCCGAGGACTTTCTCATCGGCCGCATCGTCGCCCGCAACATGGTCGACGCCGACACCGGCGAGATCGTGGCCAAGGCCAACGACGAGCTGACCGAAGCGCTGCTGAAGAAACTGCGCGCCGCCGGCATCAAGGACCTGCAGTGCCTGTACGTCAACGAACTCGACGAAGGCGCCTACATCAGCCAGACGCTGGCTGCCGACGAAACGGCCGACGAACTGGCCGCGCGCGTGGCGATCTACCGCATGATGCGCCCCGGCGAACCGCCGACCGAAGACGCCGTGCAGGCGCTGTTCCAGCGGCTGTTCTACAGCGCCGACAGCTATGACTTGTCGCGCGTGGGCCGCATGAAGTTCAATGCCCGCGTCGGCCGCGATTCGGCCGAAGGCGCAATGACACTGTCCAACGAGGACATCCTCGACGTGGTCAAGATCCTCGTCGAATTGCGCAATGGCCGCGGCGAAGTCGACGACATCGACCACCTCGGCAATCGCCGCGTGCGCTGCGTTGGCGAACTGGCCGAAAACCAGTACCGCTCGGGCCTGGCGCGCATCGAGAAGGCCGTCAAGGAGCGCCTCGGCCAGGCCGAGACCGAAGCGCTGATGCCGCACGACCTGATCAACTCCAAGCCGATCTCCGCGGCGCTGAAGGAGTTCTTCGGGGCCTCGCAACTGTCGCAGTTCATGGACCAGACCAACCCGCTGTCCGAGATCACGCACAAGCGGCGAGTCTCGGCGTTGGGCCCGGGCGGCCTGACGCGCGAGCGCGCCGGCTTCGAGGTGCGCGACGTGCACCCGACGCACTACGGCCGTGTCTGCCCGATCGAGACGCCGGAAGGCCCGAACATCGGCCTGATCAACTCGCTGGCGCTGTATGCGCAGTTGAACGAGTACGGTTTCCTCGAGACGCCCTACCGCCGCGTGATCGACGGCAAGGTGACGATGGAGATCGACTACCTGTCGGCCATCCAGGAAGGCAAGTACGTCATTGCGCAGGCCAACGCGTCGCTCGACAAGGACGGCAAGCTCGTCGACGAGCTGGTGTCGGCCCGTGAAAACGGCGAATCGGTGCTGACCTCCCCCGAGCGCATCCAGTACATGGACGTGGCGCCGACGCAGATCGTGTCGGTGGCGGCGTCGCTGGTGCCGTTCCTCGAGCACGACGACGCGAATCGCGCGCTGATGGGTGCCAACATGCAGCGCCAGGCGGTGCCGACGCTGCGGCCGGAGAAGGCGCTTGTCGGCACCGGCGTGGAGCGCGTCGCGGCCAAGGACAGCGGCACCGTCGTGGCTTCGCGCCGCGGCGGTACCGTGGACTACGTCGATACCAACCGTATCGTGATCCGCGTCAACGACAACGAGACGGTGGCCGGCGAAGTCGGCGTCGACATCTACAACCTGATCAAGTACCACCGTTCCAACCAGAACACGAACATCCACCAGCGTCCGATCGTCAAGCGCGGCGACAAGGTGGCCGCCGGCGACGTGATCGCCGACGGTGCCTCGACCGACCTGGGCGAGCTGGCGCTCGGCCAGAACATGCTGGTCGCGTTCATGCCCTGGAACGGCTACAACTTCGAGGACTCGATCCTGATCAGCGAACGCGTCGTCGCCGAAGACCGCTACACCTCGATCCACATCGAGGAACTGGTGGTGATGGCGCGCGACACCAAGCTCGGCTCGGAAGAAATCACCCGCGACATCCCGAACCTTTCGGAGCAGCAACTGGCGCGCCTGGACGAGTCCGGCATCGTCTACGTCGGTGCCGAGGTCAACCCCGGCGACGTGCTGGTCGGCAAGGTCACCCCCAAGGGCGAGACGACGCTGACGCCGGAGGAAAAGCTCCTGCGCGCGATCTTCGGCGAGAAGGCCAGCGACGTGAAGGACACCTCGCTGCGCGTCGACCAGGGCACCAACGGCACCGTGATCGACGTGCAGGTCTTCACCCGCGAAGGCATCCAGCGTGACAAGCGGGCACAGCAGATCATCGACGACGAGCTGAAGCGCTTCCGCCTTGACTTGAACGATCAGTTGCGCATCGTCGAGGCCGACGCCTTCGACCGGATTGCCAAGCTGCTGGTCGGCAAGCCCGCCAACGGTGGGCCGCAGAAGATCGTCAAGGGCACCGTGCTGACGAGGGATTACCTGGCCAGCGTCGAGAAGTACCACTGGTTCGATATCCGCCCGGCCGACGACGATGTCGCCAACCAGCTCGAGTCGATCAAGAACTCGCTCGAGCAGACGCGTCACAGCTTCGACCTGGCGTTCGAAGAGAAGCGCAAGAAACTGACACAGGGCGACGAACTGCCTGCCGGCGTGTTGAAGATGGTCAAGGTCTACCTGGCGGTCAAGCGCCGCCTGCAGCCGGGCGACAAGATGGCCGGCCGCCACGGCAACAAGGGCGTGGTGTCGAAGATCGTGCCCGTCGAGGACATGCCCTACATGGCCGACGGCACGCCGTGCGACATCGTGCTCAACCCGTTGGGCGTGCCTTCGCGCATGAACGTCGGCCAGGTGCTCGAAGTGCACCTGGGCTGGGCGGGCAAGGGTATCGGCCAGCGCATCGGCGACATGCTTCAGCAGCAAGCCAAGATCGCTGAGCTGCGTACATTCCTCGACGAGCTCTACAACAAGAGCGGCGGCAAGACCGAGCAGCTCGACGGGTTGTCGGACGACGACGTGCTCGAAATGGCCGGCAATCTGGCCAAGGGCGTGCCGTTCGCGACGCCGGTGTTCGACGGCGCGGCGGAAGAAGAGATCCGCGGCATGTTGAAGCTGGCGTACCCGGACGACATCGCGGCCAGGAAGGGCCTCACGGTCACACGCACGCAGGCCACGCTGCACGACGGTCGCACCGGTGACGCCTTCGAGCGACCGGTCACGGTCGGCTACATGCACGTGCTCAAGCTGCATCACCTGGTGGACGACAAGATGCACGCGCGCTCGACCGGCCCGTACAGCCTGGTGACCCAGCAGCCGCTGGGCGGCAAGGCCCAGTTCGGCGGCCAACGCTTCGGCGAGATGGAGGTCTGGGCCCTGGAAGCCTACGGCGCGTCCTACATCCTGCAGGAAATGCTGACGGTCAAGTCCGACGACGTGAACGGCCGCACCAAGGTGTACGAAAGCATCGTCAAGGGAGAGCACGCGATCGAGGCCGGCATGCCGGAGTCGTTCAACGTGCTGGTCAAGGAAATTCGGTCGCTCGGTATCGACATCGAGCTCGAGCGCAATTGATGGCCCACCCCCGAAGCGGCTTTGCCGCCTCCCCCTCAAGGGGCGACGCCAGCGGACCGGCCAAGCCGGATCCGCGGCGTCCGCTTGGCAACTCGGTTCAATCATTTTCAGGATCTAGGAGAAACCCATGAAGGGACTACTCGACCTTTTCAAGCAGTTCACCCCGGATGAGCATTTCGATGCCATCAAGATCGGCCTGGCTTCTCCGGAGAAGATCCGCAGCTGGTCGTTCGGCGAGGTGAAGAAGCCCGAGACCATCAACTACCGCACCTTCAAGCCGGAGCGCGACGGGTTGTTCTGCGCCAAGATCTTCGGCCCGATCAAGGACTACGAGTGCCTGTGCGGCAAGTACAAGCGCCTGAAGCACCGTGGCGTGATCTGCGAGAAGTGCGGCGTCGAAGTCACGCAGACCAAGGTGCGGCGCGACCGCATGGGCCACATCGACCTGGCCGCGCCGTGTGCGCACATCTGGTTCCTGAAGAGCCTGCCGAGCCGCCTGGGCCTGGTGCTCGACATGACGCTGCGCGACATCGAGCGCGTGCTGTACTTCGAGGCCTACGTCGTCGTCGATCCGGGCATGACGCCGCTGAAGAAGTTCTCGATCATGAGCGAGGACGACTACGACGCCAAGCGCACCGAGTACGGTGACGAGTTCATCGCGCTGATGGGCGCCGAGGGCATCAAGAAGCTGCTCGAGGAAATGGACCTGGACGTTGAGATCGACAAGATCCGC
Source organism: uncultured beta proteobacterium (assembly GCA_963840805.1). Taxonomy (GTDB): domain Bacteria; phylum Pseudomonadota; class Gammaproteobacteria; order Burkholderiales; family Burkholderiaceae_C; genus CADEEN01. The sequence continues at coordinate 1,250,111 of CAWJAJ010000017.1, forward strand.
AACGACATGACCGGCTCCGAGCTGAAGATCAAGAAGAACTCCAAGCGCCTGAAGGTGATGGAGGCCTTCAAGAAGTCCGGCATCAAGCCGCAGTGGATGGTGATGGAGGTGTTGCCGGTGCTGCCGCCGGATTTGCGTCCGCTGGTGCCGCTGGACGGCGGCCGCTTCGCGACCTCCGACCTGAACGACCTGTACCGCCGCGTCATCAACCGCAATAACCGTCTGGCGCGGCTGCTGGAGCTCAAGGCACCGGAGATCATCGTGCGCAACGAGAAGCGCATGCTGCAGGAGGCGGTCGATTCGCTGCTCGACAACGGCCGCCGCGGCAAGGCGATGACCGGTGCGAACAAGCGCGCACTCAAGTCGCTGGCCGACATGATCAAGGGCAAGAGCGGCCGTTTCCGTCAGAACCTGCTGGGCAAGCGCGTCGACTACTCCGGCCGCTCGGTCATCGTCGTCGGCCCGACCTTGAAGCTGCACCAATGCGGCCTGCCCAAGCTGATGGCGCTCGAGCTGTTCAAGCCCTTCATCTTCTCGCGCCTGGAAGCGATGGGGATCGCGACCACGATCAAGGCAGCGAAGAAGGAGGTCGAGTCCGGCACGCCGGTGGTGTGGGACATCCTCGAAGAAGTCATCAAGGAGCACCCGGTGCTCTTGAATCGCGCACCGACGCTGCACCGTTTGGGCATCCAGGCCTTCGAGCCGGTGCTGATCGAGGGCAAGGCGATCCAGCTGCATCCGCTGGTCTGTGCCGCTTTCAATGCCGACTTCGACGGCGACCAAATGGCCGTGCACGTGCCACTGTCGATCGAAGCGCAGATGGAGGCCCGCACGCTGATGCTGGCATCCAACAACGTGCTTTTCCCGGCCTCGGGCGAGCCGTCGATCGTGCCTTCGCAAGACGTCGTGCTGGGCCTGTACTACGCCACGCGCGACCGCATCAACGCCAAGGGCGAAGGCATGATATTCGCCGACATCGCCGAGGTGCAGCGTGCGCTGGACAACGCGCAGGTCGAGGTCACTGCCAAGGTCGCCGTGCGGCTGACCGAGTGGGTCAAGGATGCGAACGGCGAATTCATGGCCGAGACCAAGTTGGTCGACACGACGGTCGGCCGTGCCCTGCTGTCGGAGATCCTGCCCAAGGGGCTACCGTTCTCCAACATCAACAAGGCGCTGAAGAAGAAGGAGATCAGCAAGCTGATCAATGTGTCCTTCCGCAAGTGCGGCCTGAAGGAAACCGTGGTGCTGGCCGACAAGCTGCTGCAAGCGGGTTTCCGCCTGGCAACCCGCGCCGGCATTTCGATTGGCATCGACGACATGCTGGTGCCCAAGGAGAAGCCGGGCCTGATCGAGCGCGCTGAGAAGGAGGTCAAGGAAATCGAGCAGCAGTACGTCTCGGGCCTCGTGACTGCGGGGGAGCGCTACAACAAGGTCGTCGACATCTGGGGCAAGACCGGGGACGAGGTCGGCCGCGTGATGATGGGCCAGCTTGCCAAGCAGAAGGTCATTGACCGCCACGGCATGGAGGTCGAGCAGGAGTCGTTCAATTCGATCTACATGATGGCCGATTCGGGTGCTCGCGGCAGCGCGGCGCAGATTCGCCAGCTGGCCGGCATGCGCGGCCTGATGGCCAAGCCCGACGGTTCGATCATCGAGACGCCGATCACGGCGAACTTCCGTGAAGGCCTGAACGTGCTGCAGTACTTCATCTCCACCCACGGCGCCCGCAAGGGCCTGGCGGACACGGCGTTGAAAACGGCCAACTCGGGCTACCTCACGCGCCGCCTGGTCGACGTGACGCAGGATCTCGTGGTGATCGAAGAGGATTGCGGCACGCAAAACGGCATGAACATGCGTGCGCTGGTCGAAGGCGGCGAAGTCATCGAGAGCTTGCGCGACCGCATCCTCGGTCGCGTCGCGGCGGTCGACGTGCTGCACCCGGAGACCCAGCAGGCGCTGGTGCCGGCCGGCGAGATGCTCGACGAGGAAACGCTCGACGTGACCGAGGCTGCGGGTGTCGACGAAGTCAAGGTGCGCACGCCGCTGACATGCGGTACGCGGTTCGGCCTCTGCGCTCGCTGCTATGGCCGCGACCTCGGCCGCGGTGGCCTGGTCAACGTCGGCGAGGCCGTCGGCGTGATCGCGGCGCAATCGATCGGCGAGCCGGGCACGCAGTTGACGATGCGCACCTTCCACATCGGGGGCGCGGCGTCGCGTGCGGCCGTGGCCAACAACGTCGAGGCCAAGTCCGACGGCCACGTCGGTTTCAACACCACGATGCGCTACGTCACGAACGGCAAGAGCGAACTCGTGGTGATCTCGCGTTCCGGCGAAATCATCGTGCTCGATCCGCATGGGCGCGAGCGCGAGCGGCACAAGGTGCCGTATGGCGCCTTGCTCAATGTCAGGCCCGACCAGCCGATCAAGGCCGGCACGGTGCTGGCCAGTTGGGATCCGCTGACGCGCCCGATCATCACCGAGTTCGCCGGCCGGGCGAAGTTCGAGAACGTCGAGGAGGGCGTCACCGTCGCCAAGCAGGTCGACGAGGTGACCGGGCTGTCGACATTGGTGGTGATCGACCCGAAGCGCCGTGGTGCTGCCAAGGTGGTGCGCCCGCAGGTCAAGTTGCTCGATGCCAGCGGTCACGAGGTCAAGATCCCAGGGACCGACCACTCGGTCACGATCGGCTTCCCGGTGGGCGCGCTGGTCCAGATCCGCGATGGCCAAGACCTGGCGCCGGGCGAGGTGCTGGCGCGCATCCCGATGGAGGGCCAGAAGACGCGCGACATCACCGGCGGCTTGCCGCGGGTGGCCGAGCTATTCGAGGCGCGCAGCCCGAAGGATGTCGGCACGCTGGCAGAGATCACCGGCACGGTGTCGTTCGGCAAGGAGACCAAAGGCAAGAACCGCCTGCAGATCACCGACCCGGAGGGCAAGGTGCACGAGGAGCTGGTTGCCAAGGAAAAGAATATCCTGGTCCACGAAGGCCAAGTGGTCAACCGCGGCGAACTCGTAGTCGACGGCTCGGCCGATCCGCAGGACATCCTGCGCCTGCTGGGGATCGAGGAACTGGCGCGCTACATCGTCGACGAAGTGCAGGACGTCTACCGCCTGCAGGGCGTGAAGATCAACGACAAGCACATCGAGGTCATCGTGCGCCAGATGTTGCGACGCGTGCAGATCGTCAACCCCGGTGATAGCCAATACATCGCCGGTGAGCAGGTCGAGCGCTCGGAGCTGTTCGGCACCAACGACAAGCTGCGCGCCGACGGCAAGCTGCCGGCCACGCACGCCGACGTGCTGCTGGGCATCACCAAGGCCAGCCTGTCGACCGACTCCTTCATCTCGGCGGCTTCCTTCCAGGAGACCACCCGCGTGTTGACCGAGGCTGCCATCATGGGCAAGCGCGATGAACTGCGCGGCCTGAAGGAGAACGTCATCGTCGGCCGCCTTATCCCCGCCGGCACGGGCATGGCCTTCCACGCCGCGCGCAAGGTCAAGGAAGAGATGGACGAGAGTGAGCGCCGCGCGATCGCGATGCAAGAAGCCGAGGAACTGGCGGCGGCGCAACTTGCCGCGGTCGATGCCGAGGCGGCGGCGGCACCCGCTGGGAGCGGTGCCGACGGATCGGCCGATTGAGCATCATCGGTGCGGTAGGCGGGGGGCGGCTTCGGCCGCCCTTTTTCATGGTCGCGCCGACCACCCTTCGGGTGCCATGATGGCGATGCCGTACGCTGCGGCCCGGCGCGCCAGCCGCAGCACGGCCCGATCGCGGCTGACGAGCCAGCGCGCGCCCGCGGCATGGGCCAGGTCCAGGAACATCTGGTCGTCGGCGTCCGTGCAGCGCAACGCGACGCAGCCCGGCAGGGCTTGCGGTTGGCCGCAATGGCCGACATGGGTGTCCCAAGCAGCCAACGCCGCGTCGGGATCGACATCGCGCGCGGCCGCCAAGCCGCGGCGCAAGACTGCAGCGAACTCGCTGCGCATCAGCGCCGTCGCGACCCAGCGCACCCGGCGCTGCGTGATCGCTGCCGCCAGTGCCGCCACCGAGGGGTCACCGAACAGTAACCAATCGAGGACGACGTTGGTGTCGAGCACGATTGCCGGCAGCGCTGACACATCTTGCGATGTGAGCGGTGGCTCACGAGGTATGGTTGCGCTGGGGGATTGGGTTGTGTCGGCGTTCATTGCTTGCCGCGAGAGGGTGTGCTGAATATAATGGCAGGCTTTTCGGCAGATTCTGCTGCGCTCTTTGTCGAGCGGCTCGCCGGCGCGCCCATTGCCTGGGTCCCGGTTTCGAGCCCACCTCCACATTGCGGAGCGCTCGGCCTCTCCCGAAGAAGAAGCGTCTTTTCGGTCTGACTTCAAACGGGAACAAGTCAACTCATCATGCCAACCATCAACCAACTCGTGCGCCACGGTCGCGAGACCGAGACCACGAAGTCCAAGTCGCCGGCATTGCAGGGCGGCCCGCAGCGGCGCGGCGTGTGCACGCGCGTGTACACCACGACGCCCAAGAAGCCCAACTCTGCCTTGCGCAAGGTCGCCAAGGTGCGCCTGACCAACGGCTTCGAGATCATCTCCTACATCGGCGGCGAAGGCCACAACCTGCAGGAGCACAGCGTCGTGCTGGTGCGCGGCGGCCGCGTGAAGGACTTGCCGGGCGTGCGCTACCACATCGTGCGCGGCTCGCTCGATCTGCAAGGTGTCAAGGATCGCAAGCAGTCGCGCTCGAAGTACGGCGCCAAGCGGCCGAAGAAGGCATAACAAACGCTTCGCAGACAGGAAAGCCGGTGCGAAGGCCGGCCAAGCGCGGGTCCGCCGCTTCGCGGACCGAGTAAGTGAAGGGTCCTATGGCCTTTCGCGGTGCGGGTCGAACGCCTGCACCAACTGAAACCACAGAAGGAAGATTCCCATGCCACGTCGTCGCGAAGTACCCAAACGCGAGATCCTGCCCGACCCGAAATTCGGCAGCATCGATCTCTCCAAGTTCATGAACGTTGTGATGGAGTCGGGCAAGAAGGCCGTGGCCGAGCGCATCATCTACGGCGCGCTCGAGCAGGTCGAGAAGAAGGCCGGCAAGGATCCGCTCGAAGTCTTCATGGTCGCGTTGAACAACGTCAAGCCGATGGTCGAAGTCAAGTCACGCCGCGTCGGCGGTGCGAACTACCAAGTTCCGGTGGAAGTTCGGCCGATCCGCCGCGTCGCCCTGGCGATGCGCTGGCTCAAGGACTCGGCCCGCAAGCGTGGCGAGAAGTCGATGGCGGCACGCCTGGCCAATGAACTGCTGGAAGCCAGTGAAGGCCGTGGCGGCGCGATGAAGAAGCGCGACGAAGTGCACCGCATGGCCGAGGCGAACAAGGCTTTCTCGCACTTCCGCTTCTAAACCCTGTTCCTGCGGCCGCCTTCGGGTTTTCCTGAACCCGTCGGCGGCCCCTGCATTTGGAGTCACACCATGTCCCGCAAGACCCCCATCGAGCGCTACCGCAATATCGGTATCAGCGCGCACATCGATGCTGGCAAGACGACCACCACCGAGCGCATCCTGTACTACACCGGCGTCAACCACAAGATCGGTGAAGTGCACGACGGCGCGGCGACGATGGACTGGATGGAGCAGGAGCAGGAGCGCGGGATCACGATCACGTCGGCCGCCACCACGTGCTTCTGGAAGGGCATGGACCTGTCCTACCCCGAGCATCGCATCAACATCATCGACACGCCGGGCCACGTCGATTTCACGATCGAGGTCGAGCGCTCGATGCGTGTGCTCGACGGCGCCTGCATGGTCTATTGCGCGGTGGGCGGCGTTCAGCCGCAATCGGAAACCGTCTGGCGCCAGGCCAACAAGTACAAGGTGCCGCGCCTGGCATTCGTCAACAAGATGGATCGCACGGGCGCCAACTTCTACAAGGTCTACGACCAGATGAAGGCCCGCCTGAAGGCCAACCCGGTGCCCGTGGTGATCCCGATCGGTGCCGAGGACACATTCACCGGTGTGATCGACCTGATCAAGATGAAGGCGATCATCTGGGACGAAGCCTCGCAGGGCATGAAGTTCGAGTTTCAGGAGATCCCGGCGGCGTTGCTGCCCGAAGCGCAGAAGTGGCGCGAGAACATGGTCGAGGCGGCCGCTGAAGCCAGCGAAGAGCTGATGAACAAGTACCTGGAATCGGGTGAGCTGACCGAGGACGAGATCAAGCTCGGCATCCGCACGCGCACCATCGCCGCGGAAATCCAGCCGATGTTCTGTGGCACCGCGTTCAAGAACAAGGGCGTGCAGCGCATGCTCGATGGCGTGATCGACTTCATGCCCTCGCCGATCGACATCCCGCCCGTGCCCGGCATGGACGACGACGAAAAGCCGACCTCGCGCCGCGCTGCCGACGATGAGAAATTCGCCGCGCTGGCCTTCAAGTTGATGACCGATCCCTATGTTGGACAGCTCACGTTCGTGCGTGTCTATTCTGGCGTGCTGAAGTCGGGTGACTCCGTGTACAACCCGATTCGCGGCAAGAAGGAACGTATCGGCCGCATCCTGCAAATGCACGCGAACCAACGCGAAGAGATCAAGGAAATCCTGGCCGGTGACATCGCTGCGTGCGTGGGACTGAAGGATGTGACGACCGGCGAGACATTGTGTGATCCCGACGCGCTGATCACGCTCGAGCGCATGGTGTTTCCGGAGCCGGTGATCTCGCAGGCCGTCGAGCCCAAGACCAAGGCCGACCAGGAAAAGATGGGGATTGCGCTGGGCCGCCTCGCGCAGGAAGACCCGTCCTTCCGTGTACGCACGGACGAAGAGAGCGGCCAGACCATCATTTCCGGCATGGGCGAGTTGCACCTGGAAATCATCGTCGACCGCATGAAGCGCGAGTTCGGTGTCGAGGCCAACGTCGGCAAGCCGCAAGTGGCTTACCGCGAAACGATCCGCAAGGCCGTGACCGACGTCGAAGGCAAGTTCGTGCGCCAATCGGGCGGCAAGGGCCAGTATGGCCACGTCGTGTTGACCGTCGAACCGCAGGAGCCGGGCAAGGGTTTCGAATTCGTCGACGCCATCAAGGGAGGCGTGGTGCCACGCGAATTCATCCCTGCGGTGAAAAAGGGCGTCGAGGATTCGCTGCCCAACGGCGTGCTCGCCGGCTACCCGGTAGTCGACGTCAAGGTCACGCTGACTTTCGGTTCGTACCACGAGGTCGACTCGAACGAGAACGCGTTCAAGATGGCTGCATCGTTCGGTTTCAAGGACGGCTGCCGCAAGGCCAGCCCGGTGATCCTGGAGCCGATGATGGCCGTCGAGGTGGAGACGCCGGAAGACTATGCCGGCGGCGTGATGGGCGACCTGTCGTCGCGTCGCGGCATGGTCCAGGGCATGGATGACATGCCTGGTGGTGGCAAGGTCATCAAGGCCGAGGTGCCGCTGTCAGAGATGTTCGGCTACTCGACGACGCTGCGTTCGATGTCGCAGGGACGCGCCACCTACACGATGGAGTTCAAGCATTACAGCGAGGCGCCGAAGAACGTCGCCGACGCCATCATTACCTCCCGCGGCAGCAAGTAATTCAAGCCGGTCTTCGGACTCCGGGCGCTTGTTGCCAGTGGCAAGCGAATCACTCGGATTCCGGAAACCTTAAACCCCGCACTGGCACCGCTCTTTGAAACACACGGAGAACTGAACATGGCAAAAGGCAAATTTGAACGGACCAAGCCGCACGTGAACGTGGGCACGATCGGGCACGTGGATCACGGCAAGACGACGCTGACGGCGGCGATGACGATGGTGCTGTCGGCCAAGTTCGGCGGCGAGGCCAAGGCCTACGACCAGATCGACGCGGCGCCGGAAGAAAAGGCACGCGGCATCACCATCAACACCGCGCACGTCGAATACGAGACCAGCAAGCGCCACTACGCGCACGTCGACTGCCCGGGTCACGCCGACTACGTCAAGAACATGATCACCGGCGCGGCGCAGATGGACGGCGCCATCCTGGTGTGCTCGGCCGCCGACGGCCCGATGCCGCAGACGCGCGAGCACATCCTGCTGGCACGCCAGGTCGGCGTGCCCTACATCATCGTGTTCCTCAACAAGTGCGACATGGTCGACGACGCCGAGCTGCTCGAGTTGGTCGAGATGGAAGTGCGCGAGCTGCTCGACAAGTACGACTTCCCCGGTGACGCCACCCCCATCATCCACGGCAGCGCCAAGCTGGCCATGGAAGGCGACAAGGGCGAGCTCGGTGAGCAAGCCATCATGAAGCTCGCCGACGCGCTGGACAGCTACATCCCCACGCCCGAGCGGGCCATCGACGGCGCCTTCCTGATGCCCGTCGAAGACGTCTTCAGCATCTCCGGTCGCGGCACCGTCGTCACCGGCCGCGTCGAGCGCGGCGTGATCAAGGTCGGCGAGGAAATCGAGATCGTGGGCATCCGCGCCACGCAAAAGACCACCTGCACCGGCGTCGAGATGTTCCGCAAGCTCTTGGACCAAGGGCAAGCCGGCGACAACGTGGGCATCCTGCTGCGCGGCACCAAGCGCGAAGACGTCGAGCGCGGCCAGGTGCTGTGCAAGCCCGGCAGCGTCAAGCCGCACACCCACTTCACGGCCGAGATCTACGTGCTGAGCAAGGAAGAGGGCGGGCGCCACACGCCGTTCTTCAACAACTACCGGCCGCAGTTCTACTTCCGCACCACGGACGTGACCGGCGCGGTGGAGTTGCCCAAGGACAAGGAGATGGTGATGCCGGGCGACAACGTCAGCATCACCGTCAAGCTGATCGCGCCCATCGCGATGGAAGAAGGCCTGCGATTTGCCATCCGCGAGGGCGGTCGCACCGTCGGCGCCGGCGTCGTGGCCAAGATCATGGAATAAGGGAACGATCATGGCCACCAAACAGAAAATTCGCATCCGCCTGAAGGCTTTCGACTACAAGCTGATCGACCAGTCTGCCATCGAAATCGTCGACACCGCCAAGCGCACCGGCGCGATCGTCAAGGGCCCCGTGCCCCTGCCGACACGCATGCAGCGCTTTGACATCCTGCGCTCGCCCCACGTGAACAAGACTTCGCGCGATCAGTTCGAGATCCGCACGCACCAGCGCTTGATGGACATCGTCGATCCGACCGACAAGACCGTGGACGCGCTGATGAAGCTCGATCTCCCGGCCGGCGTGGACGTGGAAATCAAGCTGCAGTAGAATCACAGGCTTTTCCCGCGGCGCATTCTGGGGGAACCCAGAAAACTCGCAAGAGCGCGCCGCAAAACTCATCAGCCCTGCCAATCGATGTGGGGCATTGGAGAAACAACATGAGTCTGAGCAACCGTCTCGGTTTGCTGGGGCGCAAGGTGGGCATGATGCGCATCTTCACGGACGACGGCGATGCCGTTCCCGTGACGGTGCTCGACGTGTCGAACAACCGCGTCACCCAGGTCAAGACCGACGAAACCGACGGCTATAGCGCCATCCAGGTGGCGTTTGGCTCTCGCAAAGCGTCGCGTGTGTCGAAGCCAGAGGCCGGCCACCTCGCCAAGGCCGGTGTCCAAGCTGGTGAGATCCTGAAGGAATTCCGCGTCAGCGCCGACGTGGCCGGGCAGTTCAAGCCGGGCAGTGCGCTGCCGGTGACGATGTTCGCCGCGGGCCAGATGGTCGATGTGCAAGGTACCTCGATCGGCAAGGGCTTCACGGGCACCATCAAGCGCCACAACTTCAGCTCGCAGCGCGCGTCGCACGGCAACAGCCGTTCGCACAACGTGCCGGGGTCGATCTCGATGGCGCAGGACCCGGGCCGCGTGTTCCCCGGCAAGAAGATGTCGGGACACCGCGGCGACGAAACCACGACCACGCAGAACCTCGACATAGTCCGTGTGGATGAGGCGCGCCAGTTGTTGCTGGTCAAGGGTGCAGTGCCTGGCTCGAAGAATGGCCATGTGGTCGTTCGCCCCGCTGTCAAGGCCAAGCTGAACAAGGGAGCCCAGTGATGCAACTCGAGCTCCTCAACGACCAGGGCCAGGCGACATCGAAGGTCGACGCACCGGACACCGTGTTCGCGCGTGACTACAACGAAGCGCTGGTGCACCAGATCGTGGTCGCGTACCAGGCCAACGCGCGCCAGGGCACACGTGCTCAACTCGATCGCGGTGAAGTCAAGCACTCGACCAAGAAGCCGTTCCGCCAGAAGGGCACCGGCCGCGCACGCGCAGGGATGACCTCGTCGCCGCTGTGGCGCGGGGGCGGTCGCATCTTCCCGAACCGGCCGGACGAAAACTTCAGCCAGAAAGTCAACAAGAAGATGTACCGCGCCGGCATGGCCGCCATCTTCTCGCAATTGGCTCGTGATGGCCGGCTGGCGGTGGTCGATTCGATCACCGTCGAGGCACCGAAGACCAAGCTGCTGGCCGCCAAGTTCAAGGCGATGGGCCTGGAATCGGTGATGGTCATTTCGGACCAGGTCGACGACAACCTGTTGCTGGCGTCGCGCAATCTCGCCAATGTGCTGGTGGTCGAGCCGCGCTACGCGGATCCGCTGTCACTGGTCTTCTACAAGAAGGTGCTGGTGACCAAGGGTGCGATCGAGCAGTTGAAGGAGATGTTCGCATGAGCCGCGTCAACGCGATCGGACAAAAGTTCGATGAGGGTCGCCTGGCCCAGGTGCTGGTCGAGCCGATCGTGTCCGAGAAGGCCACGGCGGTTGCCGAGAAGCACAACCAGGTGCTGTTCAAGGTGCTGCGCAACGCCACCAAGCCCGAGATCAAGGCCGCCGTGGAGTTGATGTTCAAGGTCGAGGTGGAGTCGGTACAGACCGTCAACCAGCGCGGCAAGGAGAAGCGCTTTGGCCGGTCGATCGGCCGGCGCGACCACATCAAGAAGGCGTATGTGTCGCTGAAGAAGGGCCAGGAGCTCAACTTCTCCGGGGAGGCCGCGTAATGGCTGTCGTCAAAGTCAAACCCACGTCGCCCGGCCGTCGTGCCGTGGTCAAAGTGGTGCACAAGCACCTGCACAAGGGCAAGCCGGAAGCATCGCTGCTCGAGCCGCAGATGCAGAACGCCGGCCGCAACAACAACGGCCACATCACGATGCGGCACAAGGGTGGTGGCCACAAGCACCACTACCGTGTCGTCGATTTCGTGCGCAACAAGGACGCGATCCCGGCGAAGGTCGAGCGCATCGAGTACGACCCGAACCGTACCGCGCACATCGCGCTGCTGTGCTACGCCGATGGTGAGCGCCGCTACATCATCGCCCCGCGCGGCCTCGAGGTCGGTGCGACAGTCATCAGCGGGCCTGAGGCGCCGATCAAGGCCGGCAACACGCTGCCGATCCGCAACATTCCGGTCGGCTCGATCATCCATGCCGTCGAGATGCTGCCCGGCAAGGGCGCGCAGATCGCTCGCTCGGCTGGCACGTCGGTCACGCTGATGGCCCGCGAAGGCACCTACGCCCAGGTTCGCCTTCGTTCGGGCGAAGTGCGCAAGATCCACATCGATTGCCGCGCCACGATCGGCGAGGTTTCGAACGAAGAACACAGCCTGCGCCAGTACGGCAAGGCCGGCGTGAAGCGCTGGATGGGCATTCGCCCGACAGTGCGTGGCGTGGCCATGAACCCGGTCGATCACCCGCACGGCGGCGGCGAAGGCCGCACGGGCGAGGGTCAAGTGCCGGTGTCGCCGTGGAACACGATGACCAAGGGCTACCGCACCCGGAGCAACAAGCGCACGCAGACGATGATCGTCTCGCGGCGCAAGAAATAAGAGGCCGCCATGACACGTTCACTGAAGAAGGGCCCGTTCGTCGACCGCCACCTGCTGGCCAAGGTCGAGAAGGCCTCCGCCATCAAGGACAAGAAGCCGATCAAGACCTGGTCGCGCCGCTCGACGATCCTGCCCGAGTTCATCGGACTGACGATCGCCGTGCACAACGGGAAGCAGCACGTCCCGGTCTATGTGAGCGACCAGATGGTCGGCCACAAGCTGGGCGAATTCGCGCTGACCCGCACCTTCAAGGGCCACCCGGCCGACAAGAAGGCAGCGAAGAAGTAAAGGATGGCGACGACCATGGAAACCCAAGCAATCGTTCGCGGAGTGCGCCTTTCGGCCGACAAGGGCCGACTGGTTGCCGACCTGATCCGCGGCAAGAAAGTCGACCAGGCATTGAACATCCTGACCTTCACGCAAAAGAAGGCGGCGGGCATCGTCAAGAAGGCGCTCGAAAGCGCGATCGCCAATGCCGAGCACAACGACGGTGCCGACATCGACGAGTTGAAAGTCAAGACCATCTATGTCGAGCAGGGCACGACGTTGAAGCGTTTCTCCGCGCGGGCCAAGGGCCGCGGCAACCGCATCAGCAAGGGCACCTGCCACATCTACGTGACCGTCGGGAACTGAGGAAGACCACATGGGACAAAAGATCCATCCGACCGGCTTCCGTCTGCCCGTCACGAGGGCCTGGGCTTCGCGCTGGTTCGCCACAAACCGCAACTTCAGCCAGATGCTGGCGGAAGACCTGCAGGTGCGCGACTATCTCAAGACCAAACTGAAGAACGCGGCAGTCTCGCGCATCCTGATCGAGCGTCCGGCCAAGAACGCGCGCATCACGATCTACTCGGCACGCCCGGGCGTCGTGATCGGCAAGAAGGGTGAGGACATCGAGAGCCTGAAGGCCGAGTTGACCAAGCGCCTGGGCGTTCCGGTCGCAGTGAACATCGAAGAGGTACGCAAGCCCGAAGTCGATGCCCAACTGATCGCCGATTCGATCACCCAGCAACTCGAGAAGCGCATCATGTTCCGCCGTGCGATGAAGCGCGCGATGCAGAATGCGATGCGTCTGGGTGCACAGGGCATCAAGATCATGTCCTCGGGCCGGCTGAACGGCATCGAAATCGCGCGCTGCGAGTGGTATCGCGAAGGACGCGTGCCACTTCACACCCTGAAGGCGGACATCGACTATGGCTTCTCCGAAGCCAAGACGACCTATGGCGTGATCGGCGTGAAGTGCTGGGTCTATCGCGGCGACCGCCTGGCCCACGGCGAAGTGCCGGCGGCCAAGCTGGAAGGCGGTGATGACGATCGCCGTTCGCGCCGCGGTCCGCGTCCGGGGGGGCCGGCTGCGCCCGGCGGCCCGCGCGGCCGCAGCGATCGCGCTCCGCGCCCGAGTGGTGCGCCGGTCGACGGCAGCGACAAACCGGTCGAGGCAACCGGATCCGATGCGCCAAAGCCGGCGGTTAAGCGCGTACGCAAAGTGGTCGTGCCGGCCGCCGGTGGCGACGCCAAAGGAGAATAAGCATGCTGCAACCGTCACGCCGCAAGTTCCGCAAGGAGCAGAAGGGCCGCAACACAGGCATTGCCACGCGCGGTGCCAGCGTGTCGTTCGGCGACTTCGGTCTGAAGGCCACGGAGCGCGGCCGCCTCACGGCGCGCCAGATCGAGGCCGCGCGCCGCGCCATTTCGCGCCACATCAAACGCGGTGGCCGGATTTTCATCCGCATCTTCCCGGACAAGCCGATTTCGCAAAAGCCGGCAGAGGTGCGCATGGGCAATGGCAAGGGCAACCCCGAATACTACGTGGCCGAAATCCAACCGGGCAAGGTGCTCTACGAACTCAACGGTGTGCCTGAAGCGCTGGCCCGCGAAGCGTTCACGTTGGCAGCGGCCAAGCTGCCGCTGGCGTGCACGTTCGTCGCGCGCCAGGTCGGCACCTGAGGTGAAGGAACACGCAATGAAAGCATCTGAACTGCGCGCCAAGGACATGCCGGCGCTGGAGAAGGAAGTCTCCGACCTGCTCAAGGCCCATTTCGGCCTGCGCATGCAGAAGGCGACGCAACAGCTCTCCAATCACTCGCAACTGGGCAAGACCCGCCGCGACATCGCGCGCGTCAAGACCGTGCTGGCCGAGAAGAAGAAGGGAGCCGCGAAATGAATACTGCTGCAGCAATCACGCCCACCGATGCCAAGGCCAAGGTCACTCGCACCTTCGTTGGCAAGGTCGTCAGCGACAAGCGTGCCAAGACCATCACCGTGCTGGTCGAGCGCCGTGTCAAGCACGAGCTGTACGGCAAGATCGTCGGCCGCTCGAACAAGTACCACGCGCACGACGAGAAGGGCGAGTACAAGATGGGTGACGTGGTCGAGATCACCGAGAGCCGGCCGATCTCCAAGACCAAATCGTGGGTCGTGACCCGCCTGGTCGAAAGAGCGAAGCTGGTCTAGGGTTTTTCATCTGACCGTCAGCAGGACGGCCGGATCGCCGAGACACTGGCGGCCGGCCGTTTTTCATTCCATCAGAGGAGACGCACGATGCTCAAAGTTGGCGACAAGTTGCCCGCGGGCCACCTGCAGGAGTTCATCGAGGTCGAGGGCAATGGCTGCTCGCTCGGCCCGAACACGTTCGACGTGGCCAAACTAACCGCAGGCAAGACGGTGGCGATCTTCGCGCTGCCCGGGGCCTACACGCCCACCTGCTCGGCCAAGCACGTACCGGGTTATGTCGAGAAGGCCGCAGCCTTGAAGGCCGCAGGGATCGACGAGATCTGGTGCGTCTCGGTCAACGACGCCTTCGTGATGGGCGCCTGGGGCCGCGATCAAGAAACCACCGGCAAGGTGCGCATGATGGCTGACGGTAGCGCCCTCTTCACGACCGCGGTCGGCCTGACACTGGACCGCACGGCGGCCGGCATGGGCATCCGCTCGCAGCGCTATTCGATGTTGGTCGTCGACGGCGTGGTCAAGACACTGAATGTCGAGGCTCCGGGCAAGTTCGAGGTCAGCGACGCCGACACGATGCTGCGTCAGGCACAGGAGCAGCTCGCCTGACATTCGGCCGCGCGTTTGACAGCGCTCCGGCTTTGCCGTTATCATTTACGGCTTCGCCAAGACGGCGGCCGGTGCAATGGCCCGGGCCCGTTGCGGTTTCGCCCACACCACGGGCCCAAGACTGACTGCAAGCTTCGCGCTGCGGTTCAAGTTGGGTAAAGAACATGATCCAAATGCAATCGCGGCTCGATGTCGCGGACAACACCGGCGCCAAGTCCGTCATGTGCATCAAGGTGCTCGGCGGCTCCAAGCGCCGCTATGCCGGCATCGGTGACGTGATCAAGGTCAGCATCAAGGAAGCCGCGCCGCGTGGCCGCGTCAAGAAGGGCGAGGTCTACAGCGCCGTGGTGGTGCGCACCGCCAAGGGCGTGCGCCGCCCCGATGGCTCGCTGATCAAGTTCGACGGCAATGCCGCCGTGCTGCTCAACGCCAAGCTCGAGCCGATCGGCACGCGCATCTTCGGCCCGGTGACGCGCGAGTTGCGTACCGAGCGCTTCATGAAGATCGTGTCGCTCGCACCCGAAGTGCTCTGAGCGCTGCCCTGAAGGACCCACCCCATGAACAAGATTCGCAAAGGCGACCAGGTCATCGTATTGACCGGCCGCGACAAGGGCAAGCGCGGCACCGTCGCCCGCCGCGTCGATGACGGCCACCTCGTGGTCGAGGGCGTCAATGTCGTCAAGAAGCACGTCAAGCCGAACCCGATGAAGGGCACCACCGGCGGTGTGATCGACAAGACCATGCCGATCGATCAGAGCAACGTCGCGATCTTCAACGCGGCCACCGGCAAGGCCGACCGCGTTGGTATCAAGCTGCTGGCCGACGGCAAGAAGGTGCGCGTCTTCAAGTCCAGCGGCGACGAGATCAAGGCTTAAGAGGCAAACCACATGGCAACCAAGAAACAAGCTGCCGCTGCCGCCGCCGCATCCGAATCGTCGGCTGCGGGCCCGGCGCGCCTGCAAACCCTCTACAAGGAGAAGATCGTTCCCGACCTGGTGGCCAAGTTCGGCTACAAGTCGGTGATGCAGGCGCCGCGCCTGACCAAGATCACGTTGAACATGGGTGTCAGCGAGGCGGTGTCGGACAAGAAGATCATGGACAACGCGGTCGCCGATCTGACGAAGATCGCTGGCCAGAAGCCGGTCGTCACCAAGAGCAAGAAGGACATCGCCGGCTTCAAGATCCGCTCGGGCGTGCCGATCGGCGCGATGGTGACGCTGCGTGGCGTGCGCATGTACGAGTTCCTCGACCGCTTCGTCACCGTGGCGCTGCCGCGCGTGCGCGACTTCCGCGGCATCTCGGGGCGTTCGTTCGACGGCCGTGGCAACTACAACATCGGGGTCAAGGAACAGATCATCTTCCCCGAAATCGATTACGACAAAGTCGATGCGCTGCGTGGCATGAACATCAGCATCACGACCAGCGCGAAGACCGACGACGAGTGCAAGGCGCTGCTGACGGCCTTCCGCTTCCCGTTCAAGAACTGAGGTGCCCAGTGGCCAAACAATCCCTCATCCAACGTGAGCTCAAGCGCGAGCAACTGGTCGCCAAGTTCAAGAAGAAGTACGACGAACTCAAAGGCATCGCCAACGACGCCAAGAAGTCCGACGAAGAGCGCTACGCCGCGCGCTTGGCATTGCAGCAACTGCCGCGCAATGCCTACCCGACGCGCCAGCGCAACCGCTGCGGGTTGACGGGTCGCCCGCGCGGTACCTTCCGCAAATTCGGGCTGGCCCGCAGCAAGATCCGCGACCTGGCCTTCAAGGGCGACATCCCCGGTGTCGTCAAGGCCAGCTGGTAATCGGACTCAGGAGATTCACAAATGAGCATGAGTGATCCGATCGCCGACATGTTGACTCGCATCCGCAATGCGCAAAGCGTCGAGAAGGCCGCGGTGACGATGCCGTCGTCGAAGCTGAAGGTGGCCATTGCGCAGGTGCTGAAAGACGAGGGCTACATCGACGGCTTTGCCGTCAAGGGCGAGGCCAAGGCCGAACTCGAGATCGCGCTGAAGTACTACGCGGGCCGCCCCGTGATCGAGCGGATCGAGCGCGTCAGCCGTCCCGGCTTGCGCGTCTACAAGGGCCGTCATTCGATTCCTCAGGTCCAGAACGGCCTGGGTGTGGCGATCGTCACCACGCCGCAGGGTGTGATGACCGACCGCAAAGCTCGCGCTTCCGGTATCGGCGGCGAAGTGCTCTGCTACGTGGCCTAAGGAGCAACAAGCGATGTCGCGCGTAGGAAAGATGCCGATCGCCGTCCCGAAGGGCGTGGACGTGTCGATCACCGCTGAGCAGATCAGCGTCAAGGGATCCCAGGGCACGTTGATCCGCAAGGGCAACCCGCTGGTCGCCGTCAAGAACGACGATGGCAAGGTGAGTTTCACCGCCGCCAACGACAGTGCCGAAGCCGATGCCATGAGCGGCACGATGCGTGCGCTGGTGGCCAACATGGTCAGTGGCGTGAGCAAGGGCTTCGAGCGCAAGCTGAACCTGGTCGGCGTGGGTTTCCGCGCCCAGGCCCAGGGCACCAAGCTCAACCTGCAGGTCGGTTTCTCGCACCCGGTGGTGAAGGAAATGCCCGCCGGTATCAAGGTCGAGTGCCCGACACAGACCGAAATCATCATCAAGGGCGCCGACCGCCAGGTGGTGGGCCAGATCGCTGCCGAGGTGCGGGCGATCCGCCCGCCCGAGCCCTACAAGGGCAAGGGCATCCGCTATGCGGACGAGCGCGTGGTGCTCAAAGAGACCAAGAAGAAGTAAGGAGCGGCAGCATGACGATCACCAAGAAAGATCAACGCATCCGCCGCTCGCGCCAGACGCGTGTGCGCATCGCCACGCAACGCGTCGCGCGCCTGACGGTATTTCGCAGCAACCTGCACATCTACGCCAACGTCATTTCCGACGACGGCACGCAGGTGCTGGCCAGTGCATCGACGGCCGAGAAGGAAGTGCGTACCGAACTGGGTGGCAACGGCAAGGGCGGCAACGCCGCGGCCGCGGCGATCGTCGGCAAGCGCATTGCTGCGAAGGCCAAGGCGGCCGGCATCGACAAGGTGGCGTTCGACCGTGCGGGCTTTGCCTACCACGGCCGCGTCAAGGCGCTCGCCGAGGCCGCGCGCGAAGCCGGTCTGCAGTTCTGACGCATCAGAGGATCCCAAGCAATGGCTAAATTTCAACCCCGTGCGCAAACTGAAGGCAACGACGACGGCCTGAAGGAAAAGATGATTGCGGTCAACCGCGTCACCAAGGTCGTGAAGGGTGGCCGCACGTTGAGTTTCGCGGCGCTGACCGTCGTCGGCGACGGCGATGGCCGTATCGGCATGGGCAAGGGCAAGGCCAAGGAAGTTCCGGTGGCAGTGCAGAAGGCCATGGAAGCCGCCCGTCGCAACTTGAAGAAGGTGCCGCTGAAGAACGGCACGATCCATCACAACGTGCGTGGCGAGCACGGCGCGGCCAAGGTGCTGATGGCGCCGGCGCCGGCCGGCACAGGCATCATCGCCGGCGGCCCGATGCGTGCGGTGTTCGAGGTCATGGGCGTGACCGACATCGTGGCCAAGAGCCTGGGCTCGACCAACCCGTACAACATGGTTCGCGCAACGCTCGATGCATTGAACAACTCCACCACGCCGGCCGCGGTGGCAGCCAAGCGCGGCAAGTCGGTCGAAGACATCTTCAATTGACATTGAGCCGGAGAACTGACATGTCCGACAAGCAAACTGTCACCGTCAAGCTCGTCAAGAGCGTGGCCGGCACCAAGCAATCGCATCGCGACACCGTGCGCGGCCTGGGCCTGCGCAAGCTCAACAGCCAGCGCACTTTGGAGGACACGCCCGCGGTCCGCGGGATGATCAACAAGGTCGCTTATCTCGTGCAGGTGCTGTGATGAACCTCAACAACCTCAAACCGGCTGACGGCAGCAAGAAGGATCGGCGCCGCGTCGGCCGCGGCATCGGTTCCGGGCTGGGCAAGACGGCCGGCCGCGGCCACAAGGGCCAGAAGTCGCGCGCCGGCGGTTTCCACAAGGTCGGCTTCGAAGGTGGCCAGATGCCGCTGCAGCGCCGACTGCCCAAGCGCGGCTTCAAGTCGCACGCGCTGAAGTACAACGCCGAAGTCACGCTGGCCGACCTGCAGAAGCTCGGTGCCGCCGAGGTCGATCTGCTGACGTTGAAGCAGGCTGGCCTCGTCGGCGACCTGATCAAGACCGTCAAGGTGATCAAGACCGGCGAGTTGTCGGCCAAGGTCGCCCTCACGGGCATCGGCGCCACGGTGGGCGCAAAGGCGGCGATCGAAGCCGCCGGCGGAACCGTCGCGTAACACCGGGGATCACGACTTGGCAACCAACGCCACCCAGCTGGCCAAGAGCGGCAAGTTCGGCGACCTGCGTCGCCGCCTGACTTTCTTGCTGCTCGCGCTCGTGGTC
The DNA here is from genome assembly GCA_963840805.1 of uncultured beta proteobacterium. Taxonomy (GTDB): domain Bacteria; phylum Pseudomonadota; class Gammaproteobacteria; order Burkholderiales; family Burkholderiaceae_C; genus CADEEN01. The sequence continues at coordinate 1,269,336 of CAWJAJ010000017.1, forward strand.
TATCGCCTGGGCGCGCACATTCCCGTGCCCGGCATCAACCCCGGGGAGCTGCAAAAGCTGTTCCAGAGCCAGAGCGGCGGCATCCTGAACCTGTTCAACATGTTCAGCGGCGGCGCGCTGTCGCGGTTCACGGTCTTCGCGCTGGGCATCATGCCCTATATCTCGGCCTCGATCATCATGCAGCTGATGACCTACGTGGTGCCGACGCTCGAGTCTCTGAAGAAGGAAGGCGAATCGGGGCGCCGCAAGATCACGCAGTACACGCGCTACGGCACGCTCGTGCTGGCCGTGTTCCAGTCGCTGGGCATTGCGCTGGCCCTCGAGGGATCGCCCGGCCTGGTGATGGCGCCGGGCTTCGGCTTTCGCATGACGGCCGTGGTGAGCCTGGTGGCCGGAACGATGTTCCTGATGTGGCTGGGCGAGCAGATCACCGAACGCGGCCTGGGCAACGGCATCTCGATCCTGATCTTCGCAGGCATCGCCGCCGGGTTGCCCAACGCCATCGGGGGCCTGTTCGAATTGGTGCGCACCGGGTCGATGAGCATCTTTGCCTCGCTATTCATCATCGCGCTGGTCGTGTTCGTGACCTTCGCGGTGGTCTTCGTCGAGCGCGGGCAGCGCAAGATCCTGGTCAACTATGCCAAACGCCAGGTCGGCAACAAGGTCTACGGCGGCCAGTCGTCGCACCTGCCGCTCAAGCTCAACATGTCGGGCGTCATTCCGCCGATCTTCGCCTCGTCGATCATCCTGTTGCCGGCCACGGTGGTGGGTTGGTTTGCCACCGGCGAGGGCATGCGTTGGTTGAAGGACATCTCGTCGGCGCTGTCGCCGGGCCAGCCGATCTATGTGCTGCTGTATGCGGCGATGATCATCTTCTTCTGCTTCTTTTACACCGCGCTGGTGTTCAACAGCCGTGAGACGGCTGACAACCTGAAGAAGAGCGGTGCCTTCATACCGGGCATCCGCCCAGGTGAGCAGACGGCCAAGTACATCGATCGCATCCTCGGCCGCCTGACACTGGCCGGTGCGATCTACATCACCGCGGTCTGCCTGTTGCCCGAATTCTTGGTGCTCAAGTACAACGTGCCGTTCTACTTCGGCGGCACCTCGCTCCTGATCATCGTCGTCGTCACGATGGACTTCTGGGCTCAGGTGCAGAGTTACGTGATGAGCCAGCAGTACGAGTCGCTTTTGAAGAAGGCAAATTTCAAGGCATCCTGAGATGGCGAAGGATGACGTCATCCAGATGCAGGGCGAGATTCTGGAGAACCTGCCCAACGCAACGTTTCGCGTGAAGCTGGAGAACGGTCACGTGGTACTCGGTCATATCTCCGGGAAGATGCGCATGCACTACATCCGTATCCTGCCCGGCGACAAGGTCACCGTCGAGCTGACGCCCTACGATTTGAGTCGGGCTCGCATCGTTTTCCGCGCGAAGTGAGCGCGATAGAGAGCTATAGAGAAGGTCAAGGAGAGCAACATGAAAGTCGCTGCATCGGTCAAGAAGATGTGCCGCAATTGCAAGATCATCCGCCGCAACGGTGTGGTGCGCGTGATCTGTACCGACCCGCGCCACAAGCAGCGCCAGGGCTGACGCGCCCACTCGCACAGAATTTCGAAGGAACACCATGGCTCGCATCGCTGGTATCAACATTCCGCCTCACAAGCACGCCGAGGTCGGCCTGACGTCGATCTACGGCATCGGCCGCACCACGGCGCAGAAGATCTGCGAAAAGGCGGGCATCGCCTATTCGAAGAAGATCAAGGACCTCTCCGACGCCGACCTGGAAAAGATCCGCGACGAGATCAGCCGCATGACGATCGAAGGCGACCTGCGTCGCGAGATGTCGATCAACATCAAGCGCCTGATGGACCTCGGCTGCTATCGCGGCATGCGCCATCGCCGCGGACTGCCGGTGCGCGGCCAGCGCACCAAGACCAACGCGCGCACACGCAAGGGTCCGCGCAAGTCCGGTGCCCTCGTCAAGAAGTGACGCGCCGTCATTGCGTCAAGAAGTGAAGCCGCGAGCGCGCCGCTAAAGATTCCAAGGAACAGATCATGGCCAAGGCACCCCAGAACACCGCCGCGCGTCGCGTGAGCAAGAAGATCCGCAAGAACGTCGCGGATGGCATTGCGCACGTGCACGCGTCGTTCAACAACACCATCATCACCATCACCGACCGCCAGGGCGGCGCGTTGTCGTGGGCCTCGTCCGGTGGCCAGGGCTTCAAGGGCTCGCGCAAGAGCACGCCGTTCGCGGCGCAGGTTGCGGCCGAGAACGCCGGCCGCGCGGCCCAGGAGCAGGGTATCAAGAACCTCGATGTCCGCATCAAGGGCCCCGGCCCCGGTCGCGAATCGAGCGTGCGTGCGCTGGCCTCGCTGGGCATCCGCATCAATTCGATTTCCGATGTGACGCCGGTACCGCACAACGGCTGCCGGCCGCAAAAGCGCCGCAGAATCTAACGGGAAACCCGGCTGATGCCTTCGGCATGCCGGGTCCTCGTATTCCTAAGACCACCGTTCGAGCGCCATAGAACAACACGCGCCGGACTCACGCGACATACCGGTCGCGTCAGATTGACTAAAGGACATCAACGTGGCACGTCTCCTGGGCCCCAAGGCCAAACTCTCCCGCCGTGAAGGCACCGACCTGTTCCTGAAAAGCGCGCGCCGCGCGATCAGCGACAAGTCGAAGTTCGAATCCAAGCCGGGCCAGCACGGCCGCACCAGCGGTTCGCGCACCAGCGATTTCGGCCTGCAGCTGCGCGAGAAGCAGAAGGTCAAGCGCATGTACGGCGTGCTCGAGCGCCAGTTCCGCCGCTACTTTGCCGAGGCCGAGCGCCGCAAGGGCAACACCGGCGCCAACTTGCTGATGCTGCTCGAATCGCGCCTGGACAACGTCGTCTACCGCATGGGCTTCGGCAGCACGCGCGCCGAGGCACGGCAGCTGGTGTCGCACAAGGGCATCACCGTCAACGGCGAGGTCGTCAATATCTCCTCGTACCTGGTGAAGGCCGGCGACACGATCGCGGTGCGCGACAAGTCGAAGAAGCAGTTGCGCGTGACGGATTCGGTCAAGCTCGCCGAATCGATCGGCCTGCCGGAGTGGGTCAAGGTCGACACGGCCAAGCTCGAAGGCGTGTTCACCAAGACGCCCGACCGCGACCAATTCGGCGCCGAGATCAAGGAAGCGCTGATCGTGGAACTGTATTCGCGGTAAACGAGAAGGACAGCAGGAGACCGGCCGTTGGCCGGCCCCCTTCCTGGAGGGCTTCGCTTGCCGGGCGCGAAGCCGTCGTCTCCCAGCCCGGCAGATCCATCAGCCTTATCGGTGTAACGAGCCGAGGGTATTGACAGGAACAACACTCAATGCAAACGAATCTGCTGAAACCCAAAGCCATCAATGTCGAGCCGATCGGTGGCCACCGTGCCAAGGCCACGCTCGAGCCTTTCGAGCGCGGCTACGGCCACACGCTGGGCAACGCACTGCGCCGTGTGCTGCTGTCTTCGATGGTCGGGTACGCGCCAACCGAAGTCACCATCGCCGGCGTGCTGCACGAGTACTCGACGATCGACGGTGTCCAGGAAGACGTCGTCCACATCATGCTCAACCTGAAGGGCGTGACTTTCCGCCTGCACAACCGCGACGAAGTCACGCTGGTGCTGCGCAAGGAAGGCGAAGGCCCCGTCACGGCCGGCGACATCCAGACACCGCACGACGTCGAGATCATCAACCCCGATCACGTGATCGCGCACCTGTCGCACGGCGGCAAGCTCGACATGCAGATCAAGGTCGAGAAGGGCCGCGGCTACGTGCCGGGCAACCTGCGCCGCTTCGGCGACGAGCCGACCAAGTCGATCGGTCGCATCGTGCTCGACGCATCGTTCTCGCCCGTGCGTCGTGTCAGCTACGCGGTCGAAAACGCGCGTGTCGAACAGCGCACGGACCTCGACAAGCTGGTGATGGAGATCGAAACCAACGGCGCCATCAGCCCCGAGGAAGCGATCCGCTCATCGGCCAAGATCCTGGTCGAGCAACTGGCGGTGTTCGCGCAACTCGAAGGCAGCGAAGTCAGCGGCATCTTCGAGGAGCAGAAGCGCACCACCAGCACCTTCGACCCGATCCTGCTGCGCCCGGTCGACGAACTGGAGCTCACGGTGCGCTCGGCCAACTGCCTGAAGGCCGAGAACATCTACTACATCGGCGACCTGATCCAGCGTACCGAAACCGAGCTGCTGAAGACGCCGAACCTGGGCCGCAAGTCGCTCAACGAAATCAAGGAAGTGCTTGCCTCGCGCGGCCTCACGCTCGGCGCACGCTTGGAGAACTGGCCCCCGCAGGGCCTGGACAAGAGATAGCCAAGAGAAAAAACGGCGCGAGCGCCGTTCAAGGAGTGGGCTTCAAGAAGCCCGGTGCAACTCCCAGTACCTGATACGGCTGGGAGAACAATCAAGGAAAGGAACGCACCATGCGCCACCGCAACGGACTACGCAAACTCAACCGCACCAGCGCGCATCGCCAGGCGATGCTGCGCAACATGTGCAACTCGCTGATCACCCACGAGGCGATCAAGACCACGCTGCCCAAGGCCAAGGAACTGCGCATGGCCGTCGAGCCGTTGATCACGCTGGCGAAGGTCGCCACGCTGGCCAATCGCCGCCTGGCTTTCGATCGCACGCGGGATCGCGACGTGGTGACCAAGCTGTTCAACGATCTCGGCCCGCGATACCAGGCCCGCCCGGGTGGCTACACGCGGATCCTGAAGATGGGCTTCCGTGTCGGTGACAACGCGCCGATGGCCTTTGTTGAACTGGTCGACCGCCCCGAGCCGAAGGCCGAGGACGCCAAGCCCGACGCCGAGTAAGCCTCGCACACTCCCATGAACAAGGGCCAGCTGCATGCTGGCCTTGTTCGTTTGGGCTGGCACACTGCCGCACACCATGCATCGGCCGCTGTTTCGCATCGAAGGCCTCGTCAAGCACTACAACGGCCAGCGCGTCGTCGACGACCTGTCGCTCGCCATCGCGCCCGGCGAGTGCCTGGGCGTGATCGGCCCCAACGGCGCCGGCAAGACCACCACGCTGCGGATGTGCCTCGGCCTGGTACCACCGGATGCGGGCACGATCGATATCTTCGGCCTGCCGATCCCGGCGTGCGTGCGCGAAGCCAAGAAGCGCATTGGTGTGGTCACGCAGTTCGACAGCCTCGATCCCGACTTCACGTGTGCCGAGAACCTGCGCGTCTTCGGCCGCTACTTCGGCTTGCCGCGCGCGACGCTCGACGCCCGCGTGCCGCGGCTGCTCGAGTTTGCCGCGCTGCAGTCCAAGGCCGCGGCCCGGCCTGGCGAGTTGTCGGGCGGCATGAAACGGCGCCTTTCGTTGGCCCGCGCGCTGGTCAACGATCCCGACCTGCTGCTGCTCGACGAGCCCACGACGGGGCTCGACCCCCAGGCTCGGCACCTGATGTGGGAGCGGCTGAAGGCCTTGCTGCAACAAGGCAAGTCCATCCTGCTGACGACGCACTTCATGGACGAGGCCGAGCGCCTGTGCGACCGGCTGGTGGTGCTCGACCGCGGCCGCAAGATCGCCGAAGGCACCCCGCACGGCCTGATCGCCGAGCACCTCGAGCCCGATGTGGTGGAGATCTACGGTGACGGAGCCGCCGCCTGTGTTCGCGAACATGCGGCACTCGCACAACGCGTCGAGAACAGCGGCGAAACCATGTTCTTCTATCTGCGCGACGCTCACCGCCTGCTCGATGCCGTCAGCGCCCGGCGCGACATCCGCACGCTGCACCGCCCCGCCAACCTCGAAGACCTCTTCTTGAAACTTGCCGGTCGCCAGATCCGGGATGACGCATGAACAACGGCAGCGCCCCGCGATCGCCGTTGTCTCCGTGGGCCACGCCGCGCATCTCGACGCGTTGCTGGCCTGTCGTGCAGCGCAACTTGCTGGTCTGGAGGAAGCTCGCGTTACCCAGCTTGGTCGGCAACATTGCCGAGCCTCTGATCATCCTGGTCGCCTTCGGCTATGGCCTGGGGGCGCTGGTCGGGCGCGTCAATGACATGCCATACATCCTGTTCCTGGCCTCGGGCAGCATCTGCATGAGCGCGATGTACGCGGCCTCGTTCGAGGCCATGTACTCGGCGTTCTCGCGCATGCAGATCCAGAAGACCTGGGAGAGCATCCTCAATGCGCCGATCGCGCTCGACGACATCGTGTTCGCCGAAATGCTGTGGGCCGGTATCAAGTCCTTGATCGCCGCCACCGCAATCGCCCTGGTGCTCGTCGTGCTCGGCATCAGTCGCGCCCCCACGCTGCTCCTCGCGCTGCCGGTGCTCCTCCTGGTCGGCTTGACCTTCGCCGCGATCGCCCTGGTGTTCAACGCCTTGGCCAAGGGCTACGACTTCTTCACCTATTACTTCACGTTGGTGCTCACCCCGATGACCTTCCTGTCGGGCGTCTACTTCCCGATCGAGCAGATGCCCGTGTGGCTGCAAAACACCGCGGCCGTGTTGCCGCTATCGGCCGCCGTCGAACTGGTGCGCCCGCTTGTCATCGGTGTCTGGCCCCTGCATTGGGCACAGCCGCTGGCGGTGCTGCTGGCGTACGCAACGGTGGGCTATTGGCTTGCCCTTGCACTCACGCGGCGTCGCTTCTTTCGCTGAGGAATAAGCACGCTCGCCGTGCTAAAATTCCCGCTCTGTCGCGGGGTGGAGCAGTCTGGTAGCTCGTTGGGCTCATAACCCAAAGGTCGCAAGTTCAAATCTTGCCCCCGCAACCAAATTCGGCAACAGGCCCTCAGCGAAAGGGCCTGTTTGCATTCGGGGTGCCAACGCATCGTTGGCCGGAGACCGCGTGGTCAGCGCAGGCCGCTGAACTGCGTATCACCGATGACGTCGGCCATGCCGGTGTCGTCGAACAGGCGCAACGAATGCCGCGTGATGCGCTCGCGGAACGACTTGCGGGCGAACAGCTTGGCCTGGGCCTGGTCAGGCAAATCGGTGATGTTGATGACGTTCTTGACGATCAGCGCGTCGATCACGTCTTCGAGCACACGCACGAAATCAGCATCGAGACGATCGAAGCTGCTGTCGCCCGAGGTGCCTAGGAACGCGCTGACATCGGGATGGTCGGAGGCGAGGAACTCTGCGCCGGCTGACGGCGCTTCGCGTGCCAAGCTGGCGATGGCGCCTTCGGCGTTGCGGGTCACATAGGGCATGGCGCGACTTTACGGCGTCAGGCTCGCTCCGGGGTCAAACTGCGTCCTGAGACGTCAATGCGGACCGGAACATATTCACGCTGAGCAAGGCGAAGGCGGTGGCCGCCCGCCACCGCACGGCTCCGCGGCCCACCCGTACGCGGCCGCGCCTGGCAGGCGCCTCGTCACGGGCGCGCGTGGCCCGCCTCAGCGCAGACCGGCGACGTAGTCGGCGACGGCCTTGATCTCCTGGTCGCTCATCTTCGCGGCGATGGTCGTCATCTGTGCGCTGTTGGCGCGCGCACCGCCACGAAACGCCACCAGTTGGGCTTCGACGTAGTCACCGTGTTGGCTGCCGATGCGAGGGTACTGCGCCGGGATGCCAGCGCCGTTCGGGCTGTGGCAGCCAGCGCATGCAGGCACAGCCTTGTCGGCGATGCCGGCGCGGTAGATCTTCTCGCCGAGCTTGACCGAATCCTTGTGCTTGGCGAAGCCCGGCTTGGCGCTCTTGCCGGCGTAGAACGCAGCAACGTGTCGCATGTCGTCGTCCGTCAGCGTGCCGGCAAAACCTTTCATGATGGCGTTGTTGCGCTTGCCGGACTTGAATTCCTGCAATTGCTTGACGACGTACTCGGGATGCTGGCCGGCGAGGATCGGGTTGGCCGGGCTGCCGCGCGAACCATCTGCGGTGTGACAGGCGCCGCATACCTGGGTCGAGATCGCCTGGCCCTTCGCGACGTCGGGCTTGGCGGCGGCGGCCGGGGCGGCGGCCAGTGCGGGCGCGGCCAACAGGGCAGCCAGGGACAGAGCGGTGAGGGCCTTGATCATGGTCGTCGGGCTTCGATGTGGAGAGGTTGCTGCGGGCGCAAAAAACGGCGAATTTTACAATGCTGCATGAACACCTCCCTCGAGGCCAAGGTTGCCCTGGCCTGGACCCACACCGCGCGCTTTCGCACCACCGCCAGCCAACTCGATCAGTTGCCCGTGCACGAGTTGCCGGAAATCGCGTTCGTCGGGCGCAGCAACGCCGGCAAGTCGACGGCGATCAATGCGCTCGCGCAGCACAAGCGACTGGCCTTTGCGTCGAAGACACCGGGGCGCACGCAGCACATCAACTTGTTCGATCTCGGACCGAAGGACGGGCCCGACGCGCTGTTCGCCGACCTGCCCGGCTACGGGTACGCCGCCGTCGAGCGCAGTGCCAAGCTGCGCTGGCAGCAGGTGATGGCCGACTACCTGGCGATTCGGCGCAGCCTGTCGGGTGTCGTGCTGATGGTCGACTCGCGGCTCGGCTTCACCGACCTCGACCGCCAGCTGTTGGCGTGGGTCGCATCGCGCGTGGGCAGCGGCGAGGTCAAGCTGCTGGTGCTGCTGACCAAATCCGACAAGCTGACGCGCACGCAGGCCGATGCGGCCGTACGCGCCGCGACCGAGACGCTCGCGGCGCTCAGCACCGACGATGCCGACATCGGGGTAACGCTGTTCTCGGCGCTGAACAAGCGCGGGGTGGACGACGCGGCGCTGACGCTCTACCACTGGGTGCATCGGTGAACATCGCCTGCTTCGATGAGGTACTGCCGCACGGCATCAGGTTGTCGTGCCGCGCGAGCGCGCCGCATGATTCGGGCGGCTCGGGTGCCCCTGTGCCGCGGGTGCTGATGCTGCACGGTTTCCCCGAAGGTGCATTCGTCTGGGACGAGGTGATCCAGCGGCTGGCAGACCGGGCGCACTGCGTCGCGCCGAACCTGCGCGGCTACGAGCGTTCGAGCGCTCCGGCGGGCGTCGAGGCGTATCGCGCCAAGCACCAGGTGGCCGACATCGCCGCTTTGATCGAGCGCCTGGGCGCGCCGATCGATCTGCTCGTGGCCCACGACTGGGGCGGCGCAGCGGCCTGGAATCTGGCCGCGCAGCAGCCGCGGTTGATACGCCGGTTGCTGATCATCAACTCACCGCATCCCGCCACCTTCCTGCGCGAACTGCGCGACGACCCGGCGCAGCAACAGGCCAGTGCCTACATGAACTTCCTCTGCCGCCCGGACGCCGCGGCATTGCTTGCCGAGAACAATTTCGCGCGGTTGTGGCCCTTCTTCACCGGCATGGGTGGCGCCGACTGGCTGACTGACGCGTTGCGTGCTCGGTACCGCGCGCTGTGGCGGTACGGCCTGGAGGGGCCGCTGAACTTCTACCGGGCGTCGCCGTTGAAGCCGGCGCACACCGCCGATGACGCGCTGCATGCGTTGGTCATCGCGCCCGAGTCAGTCACCGTGCACCTGCCGACAACCGTGCTGTGGGGCGACCAGGACCACGCACTGCTGCCGAGTCTGCTCGACGGTCTCGATGCGTACGTGCACAGACTCGAGGTGCGGCGGGTGTCCGACGCCAGTCATTGGATCGTCCATGAGCGGCCCGGGCTGGTCGCCGATACGATCGCAGCGTTGTTGCGCGCCGACAGGTGACGCCCGTCAAACCACGACGTACCGGCCCTTGAGGTGTCCGACGGCCGACAGCAAGTGCTCGCGCAATTGCGGGAACAGCTCGGAGGAGGACTCGGTGGCGTAGATGCGGCGGGCGCGTTCGCTGGCCTCGTAACCGACGTTGATCAGGCATGCCGCATGGCCATGGCTGTACTCGAGCAGATCCGGCGCAATGAAGCGAACGGCCCAGCCATCGCTGCAGGCGATGGCACCGTCGGCGCGGGCTTCGAGTTCAGGGGTCATGACCGGATCTCCAGGGCAAGGCTGCCACGTGCGTTCGGTTGCAGTCTATGAATCTGCTTGCATGTGCGCTGCCCCGCGCCTGAGGGGAGGCAAGATGCGTGCACGGGTGGGGGCGTGAATTTCTCACGTGCGACCGCGACGTCGCGGTCGCTCAGGGCCGGCCGAGGAACAGCACGATGCCGGTCTCGCCACGCGGCGCATGCGTCAGCCCCAGGTACAGCGGCCCGAGGCCGGTGTCCGCGCCGACGAACAGGCTCATGCCACTGCGCAGGCTGCCATCGCGCAGGGCATTGCGCGTGAGGTAGGCATTGCCGGCCTCGGCGGTGGCACCGAAGAAGTAGCCGCGGGTCAGTGTCGGCGCGTCGGACAGCCGCATGAACCAAGTCAGGCGCGAGTACAGCAAGTAGTTGCCGAGCAACTGGCCGTCGCGATAGCCGGACAGCTGGTGGAACCCCCCCAGCTCGTAGCGGCCGAGTGCGGCACCTTGCTGCTGGCTGGCCCCGCGCATCAGTCCAAACAGGCTGAACGTGTGACGGCCGATGGTGTGCACCGCCATGGCCGAGGCCTCGAGGCGCTGGAAGCGCCCGGCCTCGCTGCCGGCGCCAAGCGCGATCTCACCCACCAGGCGGTAGCCGCGCTGAGGGAAGTTCGCGAAGTCGAGCTGGTCGACGACCATTGCCAGCCGCAGCCCGTTTTCGGAGGCCTGCGCCGGCTGCGTTGCGTTGCCGAGCGCCGCCGCGACCAGCGTCGGTGTGGTCTGCACACGCCGCGTGCCCAGGCCGATGCGCACCTCGCCGAAGCGGCCCCATGGCTGGCCGAGATCGATGCCGGCACGCGACGTGGTGCGGTTGAACCGCGCCAGTTGCGTGCCATCGTTGGCGTACAGCGTGCCGGTGCGCCGCTCGACGCCCGCATAGCCGGCGACGAACCAATCATTGGACGGGCTCATCGTCCAGTTCAGTGGGTGGTAGATCTCAGAGAACCAAAGCGGTACCGCGCCGATCTGCAGGCGATTGCGCCACTCGGTGCCGTTGGCCGTCAGCCAGTGGCGGTTGTGACTCAGCTTGAGGTTGAAGGTGCCTCGGCCAGCGAAATCCGTGCTCAGGTCGAGCCCGATGCGCAAGTAGTTCGGCCCCCATGGCTTGTCTTCGAGATCGAACACCAGGCCGTCGCTGCCGCCGTGCGAGGACACCAGTCGGTAGTCGGCGCGCAGGTAGTCGCCGCTGGCGGCCAGCGTGCGTGCGTCGCGTTCGGCGCGGTCGGGGTCGAACGGCTGACCGGGTTGCGAGTCGAGTTGCGCGGCAAAGCGCGCGGGATTGGTCAAGGTGGTGCCTTCGAAGGCGATGAAACCGACGGTCGCATCGGGCCGCCGCAGTTTGGGGTGCGCGGCACGCCACTGTGCGTAGGCCTCCGGCGTGACCGCCATCATGCGCAGCCGTGCCAACGCGCCGACGGCGCCCCCCTCGCCCAGCGTAATGGCCTCCGCCGCCTTCTCGAAATCGCCGGCGCCGAGTTTGCCCAGCCGGGGAGAAATCAGCACGTCGCGCGCCGTCAAGGCGGCGAGGCTGCGCTGTACGTTCTGCTCGGTCAGGATGTTGATCATCTGTGCGGTGATGCCGACGACCGACTGCAATGTCTCGCGCCCTGCCAGCGGGGTGCCGATGTTGACCGCGATGACCACGTCCACCCCCATGGCACGCGCCACATCCACCGGGAGGTTGTTGACCAGCCCTCCGTCACCGAGCAGTCGACCATCCACCTCGGTGGGCGGAAAGACGCCCGGCACGCTCATGCTCGAGCGCAACGCCAGCGCCAGGTCGCCGCGCTCGAGCACGACAGCCGCGCCGGTCTCGAGGTCGGTTGCCACCGCGCGAAATGGAATTGGCAGACGGTCGAAGTCGGGCACCGCACGTACCGGCAGCGTGTAGCGGCGCAGCAGCGATTCCAGGCCACGGCTGGATACGGTGGCCGACGGCGTGCGCAGTTGACCGTCACGCAGCCCGAGTTCGATCGCCGTCGAAACCTCGAAATCCTCCTCCTTGCGACGCTGGGAGAGGTGCTGGCGGTCGACGCGCGGCGAGAAGATCGTGGACCATTCGACCTTGCGCAGTTCCCCTTCGATCTCGGCTGCGCTCATGCCGCTGGCGTACATGCCGCCGACGATGGCGCCCATCGACGTCCCGGCAATCGCGTCGATCGGTATGCGCTCGGCTTCGAGCACTTTCAGCACGCCGACATGCGAAAGCCCGCGCGCGCCGCCACCCGACAGCACCAAACCGATGCGCGGACGCGCCGCGCTGCCGTCCATCGGCTGTGCGCGGGCCGCGACGCAACCTGCGAGCAGGGACACGATCGACACGATGGCAACAGCGGCACGCAGCATTGCGCGCATTGTCTCGCGCCGCGCCAAAGAAAAAGCCCGCGGCTTGCGCCGCGGGCTTCGAGCAAAAACGCGTGAGCGTGAATTACATGTCCATGCCGCCCATGCCGCCCATGCCACCCATGCCGCCACCAGGCATCGAGGGCGTCTCGTCCTTCGGTGCCTCGGCCACCATGGCTTCGGTGGTGAGCATCAGCGAAGCCACCGAAGCAGCGTTCTGCAGCGCGGTGCGCGTCACCTTCGTCGGATCCAGGATGCCCATGTCGATCATGTCGCCATAGGTGTCGTTGGCAGCATTGAAGCCGTAGTTGCCCTTGCCGGCCATGACGGCGTTGACGACCACGCTCGGTTCGCCGCCGGCGTTGGCAACGATGATGCGCATCGGTTCCTCGATCGCGCGCAGCACGAGCTTGATGCCGGCCTCTTGGTCCGCGTTATCGCCCTTGATCGTGCCTGCAGCCTGCCTGGCGCGCAACAGCGCGACACCGCCACCGGCGACGATGCCTTCCTCGACGGCGGCACGCGTGGCGTGCAGCGCGTCCTCGACGCGGGCCTTCTTCTCCTTCATCTCGACTTCGGTGGCGGCCCCGACCTTGATCAGCGCCACACCGCCGGCCAGCTTGGCCACGCGCTCTTGCAGCTTCTCGCGGTCGTAGTCGCTGGTGGCTTCCTCGATCTGGATGCGGATCTGCTTGACGCGGGCCTCGATGTCGGCCGCGGCACCGGCGCCGTCGATGATGGTGGTGTTTTCCTTGCCCACTTCGACGCGCTTGGCCTGGCCCAGATCGGACAGCGTGACCTTCTCGAGCGTCAGGCCGACTTCCTCGGCGATGACCTTGCCGCCGGTCAGGATGGCGATGTCCTCGAGCATGGCCTTGCGACGGTCACCGAAGCCCGGTGCCTTGACGGCCACGACCTTCAGGATGCCGCGGATGGTGTTGACCACCAGCGTCGCCAGCGCTTCGCCTTCGACTTCCTCGGCCACGATCAGCAGCGGCCGGCCGGCCTTGGCGACGGCCTCGAGCGTCGGCAGCAGATCGCGGATGTTGCTGATCTTCTTGTCGAACAGCAGCACATACGGGTTGTCGAGCAACGCGGCCTGCTTGTCGGGGTTGTTGATGAAGTAGGGGCTCAGGTAGCCGCGGTCGAACTGCATGCCTTCGACGACGTCGAGCTCGTTGTCGAGCGACTTGCCGTCCTCGACCGTGATCACGCCTTCCTTGCCGACCTTGTCCATCGCGTCGGCGATGATCTTGCCGATCGACTCGTCGCTGTTGGCCGAGATCGAGCCGACCTGGGCGATTTCCTTGCTGGTCGTGGTGGCCTTCGAGGCCTTCTTCAGCTGCTCGACCAACGCCGTGACGGCCTTGTCGATGCCGCGCTTCAGGTCCATCGGATTCATGCCGGCGGCGACGTACTTCATGCCTTCGCGCACGATCGCCTGGGCCAGCACGGTCGCGGTGGTGGTGCCGTCACCGGCGATGTCGCTGGTCTTGGAGGCGACTTCCTTGACCATCTGTGCGCCCATGTTCTGGAGCTTGTCCTTCAGCTCGACTTCCTTGGCCACCGAGACACCGTCCTTGGTGACGGTGGGTGCGCCGAACGAGCGCTCGAGCACCACGTTACGGCCCTTGGGGCCGAGGGTGACCTTGACCGCGTTGGCCAGGATGTTCACGCCTTCGACCATGCGATGACGGGCGTCGCTGCCGAAGATGACGTCTTTTGCTGCCATTTGAGAGTTCTCCGAATTCGTTGGGGATGAGGGGGCGAGTGCTTATTTCTTCTCGACGACGGCAAAGAGATCCTCTTCGCGCATCACCAGCAACTCGTCGCCGTCGACCTTGACGGTCTGACCGCTGTACTTGCCGAACAGCACGCGGTCGCCGACCTTGATGTTCAGGGCCACGAAATCGCCCTTGTCGTTGCGCTTGCCGGGGCCCACCGCCAGCACTTCGCCCTGGTCGGGCTTCTCGGCGGCGTTGTCGGGGATGACGATGCCGGAGGCGGTCTTGGTTTCCTGCTCCAGGCGCTTGACGATCACGCGATCGTGCAACGGACGAAGTTTCATGCTTGCATCTCCAATGGTCTCAAAACAAGATTTGAGAATGAATGCGTAAGAAGTGTGCACCCATTCACATGACTTGGTGCAGGTTCCACATGCACCGTTAGCACTCGCCGGTCGCGAGTGCTAGCAGGCGAATTATAGGGGTCATCACGAGCCTTTCAAGGCCCCGGAGCACCGATGGCGCCAATGCGATCGGCCGCTGCCGGCCATGCAGGGACGGGCCGGGGCCAAGACAAACGGGTCAGCCCCTTTTGGAAGCTGACCCGTTGATTGCGCTGGCGCGGCTGGCAGGATTCGAACCCACGACCCCTTGGTTCGTAGCCAAGTACTCTATCCAACTGAGCTACAGCCGCGAAGCCGCGCAGTATACCAGCGCAGCCGCTCAATCGATGGCCGCGGCCTGCTGGTCGCAGCGCATCGCGCGTGCCTCGTCGCCTTCGACGCGGGCCAGCCCCGCCAGCCGCCGCCAAGCACCTCGCCGCGCCGCAGCGCCGAGCGTTTGCGCCGCGGCGGCGTGCTCGAGCGGCGCGCGGGCCTTGCCCCACAACTGGCGCTCGGCATAGGCGCTGCCGACGGCCGCCTGCACCGCGGCGTCGCCGGCCAAAGCCCGCTCGGCGGCCTCGATTCGCGACAACCATTCGGCCGGCAGGCCGGCGATGTTGTCGATCAGCGCCAATGCCAGCGCGCATCGCGCTTCGGGCCCGAGTTCGGACACGCGCTCCCAGGCGGCCTGCAGCCACTGGCGCCCGAGCGCGGTTGCGCCGAAGCGCGCCGCCAGTGTCGCCGCGTGGGCGGCGATGAAGGGGTCGGCGTGGTCGCTGGCGTCGAGGTCCGTCCAAGCGCGCTCGAGTTGGTCGGCGTCGCGGGCGCCAGCCAGCGTTTCGCGGGCCAACGATCGCAGCAGGCTTTGCGCCGCGCTCGGCGAGAACGCCTGGTGCTTGGCCAGCAGGCGCGCCGTGCGCAGTGCCTCCTGAGGTTGTTTGGCCAGGCGCTGGGCCTGCAGCTTCAACCGCAGCGCCTGCGTGCGTCGCGCCACGCCGCGCGGCAGTTCCGCCAGCAGTTCCAGCGCGCGTGCGGCGTCGCGGTCATCGAGCGCCCATTCGGCGGCGAGCAAATGCATCCCTTCGTCGGACGCCTTGCGCGGCGTACTGCCGAGTTGGCGCAGGCGTCGCAGTTGGTCGAGCTGCCGGTCGCGGCGCGGCCGGTCCTGCAGGCGGTGCAGGCTGGCGCCCCACAGCAAATGGGCCAGCATGCGTGTCTGCAGGTCGCCAGCCAGTTCCGGCGTGGCGTCGTGGATCGCCACGGCCCGCGCGGCCGCCTTTTGCGCGCGGCTGTAGCGGGCGCCGAAGTAGTCGGCCAGCGCATCCCGCAACGCAGCTTGTGCAGCGCGTTCGCGGCGCCCGACGCGCCATTCGTGGGCGCGCGCGGGCAGGCTGACGAGCGACTGCAACGCGCGCAGCACCAGCAACAGCGCCAGACAGGCGAGCACCAGAGCAATCACGAACAGGTTCAGCGAGACGTCCAGCCGCCAGCCGCTCCAGTACAGACTGACCAGGCCGTCATTGCGGCCGACCGTCGTGGCGGCCACCACGGCGGCGATGAACAGCAGCACCAGCCAGATCACGCCACGCATCGCGAGTTGCCCCGGCGCCGTCAGCGTCCGGCCGCCGCGGTGGCCAGCGCGGCCAGCGTTTCGTCGGGGCGCGGCACGGCGGTCTGACGCGCCTGCGCGGCAACCTGGCGCAGCAGTTCGCTGACCGCGTTCGCACGCTTGGACTGGCGCTCGAAGTAACGGTCGAGCGTGGCCTGTGTGTCGCGCAGGTCCGACTGTGCGATGTCGAACTGGCGCGACAGCAGCGCGAGGCGCGCGTTGAGCAGCCGCAGCTTCAGGTTCTCGCGCACGAAGAACTGCTGTTCGGGCGTGACCAGCATGGCTTCGGGGTGGTCGATGCGCGCGACACGCACCAGCGCCCGGAGTTCGCCGCCGATCTGGCCCACGACGTCGCGCCACCACTGCACGGCGCTGGCCCGCCAGCCGGCGCCGGCGTTCACCGTGACCGTCGGGCTCGAGGCCGCGGCACTGGACGCCGCGGCGGCCGAGCGGGTGCCCGATGGCGGTTTGCCGCGCGGCTCGGCCAGCGCGAGCAGCGGCAAGTCATCGATCAGCCGCACCGCCTCGTCCAGGCGCAAGGTCAGGCTCGAGATGTCGACCACGCCGAGCGCCTTGACGCGGTCGAGGTCGCGATTGACTGCGCGGCGTACGCGCTCGAGCCGCGGCTGGTTGTAGCGGGCCAGGCGCTCGTCGGCCTGCTTCAGCGTCGCCACCAGCGGCTCGACGCTGCCCGTGATCGCGCTTTGCTGCAGCGCCACACGCACCGCGGCTTCGACATCGGCGACGACGTTCTCGTCGCGCGAGCGCGAGACCGACTGCAGCAACTCCTCGATCTGCGAGCGCTGCATCGACGCCTCGGCAATGCGAGCTTCGAGCAGCGCGGCCTTCGCCGCCGCATCGCGCGCCAAATCCTGCGCGGCGCGCGCCGCGACGCGTGCCTCGGCGGCCTGCGTCTGGCTGTCGGCCTGACGGCGCACGAGTTCCTGCTCGAGGGCCTTGACGCGGCGCTGCGTCGTCCACGCCACCGCCAGCGCGGCGAGCGTCAGCAACAGGGTGACGATCGCAACGGCGACCCACGCGCGCGGCCAGGTGCGGCTGGGCGACATGGAAGGGCCATCGCTGGGGGCAGGGGCGTTCAAGGTGGCGGCGATTGTAGGCAGCCCTCGATGTGCAGCAGGCTGGCCTGCACGGCGTCAAGGGTCGGCGGCGCCTCGAACACCTGGCCGAAGCCGATCTCGCGTGCCCGTGCCGCGATGCGTGGGTGCGAGGCCAGCGCCAGTGCTGCGTGCCAATCGGCGCCGGGCGCGAGCCGCGGCAGGTAACCCACCGCCTCGGCGCTCGACAGCCACCAGACGTGCCGCCGCGGCTGCGCCAGCGCGGCATCGAGCAGGTGGCGTTCGGTCTCGCTTGGCATCGCGGGACCGCGTCGATAGGCCTGCACGAAGGTCACCGACGCACCGGCCTGCCGCAGGTGCTCCGCGAATTCGTCGCGGCCACCTTCGCCGCGCAGCACCAGGACGTCGCGATCGGCCCAGGCCTCATCGCACAGCAGTTGCCACAGTGCCGTGGAGTCGAACTGTGCGGCATCGGGTGGCGGTGCGACGCACTGCGTCGGCGGCACGCCGGCCTCGTACAAACTTCGCAGCGTACCGGGCCCGGTGGCCGCCGCGCGGGTGCCGGCAGGCCAGCGCTGCGCAGCGGCTGCTGGCCTCGCGGCGAAGAAGTGGCTGACGGCATTCGGGCTCACGAACATCGCCAACGCGTAACGCGGCAAGTCGCGCCACGCGGTCCGCAGTGCGCCCGGGTCGGCCACGGCGTCGATCGCCAGCAGCGGCAACGCGTGCGCATCGATGCCCTGCGCGCGCAGCCGCTCGACCCAGCGGTCGGCCTGCGGCCGGGGCCGCGTCACGAGCAGGCGCAACGCCATCGCGTGGGCCTAGGCGCCGAGATAGTCGCGCGCGCCAGCCGCGTGCAACGCGGCGACGGCACGCGCGCCGAGCGCCTCGGCGCTCGCGGCGTCGGCCGCCGCGCCAGTTACTCGCACCGTCAGCAGCGGCCGGGTCGGATCGGCCGCGGCGCCGAGCGCAGCATCGAGCTGCAGTGCCTCGCCCTGCCATCGTGCATGCGCCGCCAGCGGCATCGAACAACTGCCGCCCAGGCCGCGCGAGACGGCGCGCTCGGCGTGCACGGCCAGCCAGGTCGGCCGGTGGATCAGCGTCGCCATTGCCGCGCGCAATTCGGCGTCGTCAGTGCGGACCTCGATGCCGAGCGCGCCCTGTCCGGCGGCCGGCAGCATGTGGTCGGCAGCGAAGCGTGTGCGGATGCGTGCGGCCAGGCCCAACCGCACCAGACCGGCCGCGGCGAGCACGATGGCGTCGTACTGCCCCTCGTCGAGTTTGCGCAGACGCGTGTCGAGGTTGCCGCGCAGGGGTTCGATGCGCAGGTCGGGCCGCTGCGCGGCCAGCTGCGAGACGCGGCGCAGGCTCGACGTGCCGACGCAGGCGCCGTGCGGCAGCTCGGCCAGCGTGGCGTAGCGCGGCGAGACCAACGCGTCGCGCGGGTCTTCGCGCTGGAGCACCGCGGCCAGCACGAAGCCGGCCGGCAGGTCCATCGGCACGTCCTTCAGTGAATGCACCGCCAGGTCGGCGCGGCCGTCTTCGAGGGCGGCCTCGAGTTCCTTGACGAACAGCCCCTTGCCGCCCACCTTGGACAACGTGCGGTCGAGGATCTCGTCGCCGCGCGTGGTCATGCCGAGCAAGTGCACGCTGATGCCCAGGCGCTCCGCGAGCAGGTCGCGAACATGCTCAGCCTGCCAAAGGGCCAAGCGGCTTTCACGGGTGGCGATGGTCAGCGTGCGTTGCTGGAGCGAGGGCATGCATGGATTATCGCCAGCGCCTGTGCACGCATACCGGCGGCGCCGGGCGTGGCGCCCCACTAGTTGGTAACATTCAATCTGGTAACCGAATTACATCTCGATTCCCAATGAGGAGCCGCCATGCCCCGCGCCGCCCGACGTTCCGCCGCCCCGCAAGGGGACGATGCCGCCGAGAAGAACCGGCCGCTGGTCGACGACATCCGATTGCTGGGCCGCATCCTCGGTGATGTGATCCGCGAGCAGGAGGGCAGTGAGGCGTTCGAGCTGATCGAGCGCGTGCGCAAGCTCTCGGTGGCCTATCGGCTGAAGAAGGACGCCTCGGCCGGCCGCGTACTCGATCGCCTGCTGAAGAACCTCTCGGGCGACCAGACGGTGAGCGTGATTCGCGCGTTCAGCTACTTCAGCCACCTGGCCAACATCGCCGAGGACCGCCACCATGTGCGTCGCCGCGAGCACCACGAGGCGCAGGGCCACCTGCAGGCCGGCTCGCTGGCGATGACCTTCGAGCGCCTGGCGGACGCCGACATCCGTGCCAGCGAGATCGCACAGACGCTGGCCCAGGCCTACATCTCGCCGGTGCTGACCGCTCACCCCACCGAGGTCCAGCGCAAGAGCATCCTCGACGCCGAACGCGCGATCGCCGAACTGGTCGGCCATCGCGACGACCTGCACACCGATCGCGAGCGCGCCGACAACGAGGCCCTGCTGCGTGCGCGTGTCACGCAGCTCTGGCAGACACGCATGCTGCGCACCGCGAAGCTGACGGTGGCCGACGAGATCGAGAACGCGTTGTCCTACTACCACGCCACGTTCCTGCGCCAGTTGCCGCGCCTGTACCGCGACATCGAGCGTGCGCTGCATGGCCATGAAGTGGCACCGTTCCTGCGCATGGGCCACTGGATCGGCGGCGACCGCGACGGCAATCCGAACGTCGGCGCACCGACGCTGGTGCTGGCGCTGGCGCGGCAGTCGGAGGTGGCGCTGCGGTTCTATCTGACCGAAGTGCACGAACTGGGCTCCGAGCTGTCGATGTCACAGATGCTGGCGCCGGTGACGCCGGCGATGCTCGCATTGGCCGAACGCTCGCCCGACCGCAACCCGCACCGCGAGGATGAGCCGTACCGGCGCGCGCTGATCGGCGTCTACGCCCGGCTCGCGGCAACACTGCACGCGCTGACCGGCACCGAGGCGCTGCGCCATGCCGTCGCACCGCAGGACCCGTACGCGAGTGCCGACGAATTGCTGGCCGACCTGCGCACGATCGAAGCTTCGCTGGTACACCACCATGCCCAGGCGCTGATCGCGCCGCGGCTGGCGCCGTTGATGCGCGCGGTGCAGGTGTTCGGCTTTCACCTGGCCACCGTCGATCTGCGCCAGAGCTCCGACCAGCACGACGCCGTGATCGCCGAACTGCTGCGCGCGGCGCGGATCGAGGCCGACTACGCTGCGCTGGACGAAGCGGCGCGGCGCACTTTGCTGCTCGCCCTGCTCAACGATGCTCGGGCACTGCGCGTGATCGGCCATGCCTACAGCGAGCGCACGCAGAGCGAATTGGCGGTGTTCGAGGCTGCTCGTGATGCGCTCGTGCGCTTTGGCCGTCACGCGCTGCGCCACTACATCATTTCTCACACCGAGGACGTCAGCGACCTGCTCGAGGTGCTGCTGCTGCAAAAGGAATGCGGCTTGCTGACCGGCACCCTCGACGACGGCGCACGGGCGGCGCTGATCGTGTCGCCGCTGTTCGAGACGATCGCCGATCTGCGCAACGCCGAGCCGATCATGCGCGCCTACTACGCGCTGCCCGGTGTGCTCGAGATGGTCCTGCGCAGCAAGCTCGGCGCCTTCGCCGAGCAGGACATCATGCTCGGCTACAGCGATAGCAACAAGGACGGAGGCTTCTTCACCAGCAACTGGGAGCTCTACCGTGCCGAGACCGCGCTGGTCTCGTTGTTCGAGCCGCTGAAGCGCGAGCACGGCTTGGCTCTGCGCTTGTTCCACGGCCGTGGCGGCACCGTCGGCCGCGGCGGCGGCCCGAGTTACGAGGCCATCCTGGCGCAGCCGCCGGGCACCGTGAACGGTCAGATCCGCCTGACCGAGCAGGGCGAGGTCATCGGCTCCAAGTACGCCCACCCGGAGATCGGGCGCCGCAATCTCGAAACCCTCGTCGCGGCCACACTCGAGGCGACCTTGCTGCATCCGACCAAGAGCGCGCCGAAGGCCTTCCTGCAGGCGGCCGCCGAGATCAGCGAGTTGAGCTTTCAGGCTTACCGCGCACTGGTCTACGACACCGCGGGCTTCACCGATTATTTCTTCGATGCCACGCCGATCCGCGAGATCGCCGAGCTCAACATCGGCTCGCGCCCAGCCTCGCGACGCGCGACGCACCGCATCGAAGACCTGCGGGCGATTCCGTGGAGCTTCAGCTGGGGCCAGTGCCGCGTTGCGCTGCCGGGCTGGGCCGGCTTCGGCAGCGCCATCGAGCAATGGCTCGGCAGCGGAGCCGGCCAGCGCAGGCTGCGGCTGGCACTGCTGCAGAAGATGCACCGGCAATGGCCATTCTTCCGCACGTTGCTGTCCAACCTGGACATGGTGCTGGCCAAGAGCGACCTGCGCATCGCCGCGCGCTACGTCGAGCTGGTCGAAGACAAGCGCCTGGCCAAGCGCATCTTCGGCGCGATCCAGACGGAATGGGCCAAGGGGGGAGAGATGCTGTCCCTGATTACCGGCGAGCCGCACCGGCTGGCGTCGAACGCCGCGCTGGCGCGCTCGATCGAACACCGTTTCCCGTACCTCGATCCGCTCAACCACCTGCAGGTCGAGCTGATGCGGCGCTACCGCCATCGCAAGGCCGGCGATCCGGCCAACGAGCGGGTGCAGCGCGGCATCCACATCTCGATCAACGGCATCGCGGCGGGGCTGCGCAACACCGGCTGAATCCAGCGCCGGCGAGCTTTGCGCGTGGCCGGGAATCGGTTACCCTCACAAAATGAACGAAACGGTACATACAACCACGAAGCGGCCGGGGGCGGGGGTCGTCGGCACGCGCACGAGGGCCGCGCCGGCGAAGGTGCCGCGCACCAACGACCCCGAGCGCACGATGGCCGATATCCTCGAAGTCGCCACTCGCGAGTTCGCCGAGAAGGGGCTCGCGGGCGCACGCATCGACGCTATCGCCGCGGCCATGCGCACCAGCAAGCGCATGATCTATTACTACTTCGGCAGCAAGGAGGCGCTCTACCTGGCCGTGCTGGAGGAGGGCTACCGGCGCATGCGCGCGATGGAGGCCGAGGCCCATCTCGACGACCTGCCGCCCGAGGACGCCCTGCGCAAACTGGTCGGTCATACGCTGGACTATCAGTGGGGCCACCCCGAGTTCGCCCGCCTGGTGCAGGGCGAGAACATCCAGCGCGCCAAGTACCTGGCGCAGAGCAAGTCGATCCGCAAGCTCAACGTGCCGGCTATCGACAGCCTGCGCCGCGTGCTCGAGCGCGGCCAGCGCGAACGCATCTTCCGCGGTGCCATCGACCCGGTCGACCTGCACATGTCGATCTCGGCGCTGGCGGTCTTCAACGTGGCCAACCGGCACACCTTCAGCCTGATCTTCCAGCGCGACCTCGAATCGCCGGCCGCGCTGGTTGCGCGCCGCGACAGCATCATCGAGATGATCGTGCGTTTCGTGCGCAAGTAGCGGCCCGGCGCGCCGGCCTGCCGCCTCGCCGAGAGGCGGCCGCCGATGGCGTGCTAGGGTTTGCACCATTAATAAAACTAACCAGTTCGTACATTATTGCGGCCTGCGCGACCTGACGGGCCTTCAGCCCGCCGGCAACGTGCTGCGGAGGCCCCATGACCGACTGGATCGACAAAGGCGCCAGCGCCTATTGCAAACTGCTGGAAGTGCTGCTCGTCGCACTGCTGCTGGCCATGGTGGTGATGGTGTTCGGCAACGTGGTGTTGCGCTATGCCTTCAACTCCGGCATCACGGTGTCCGAAGAGTTGTCGCGCTGGGCCTTCGTCTGGATGACCTTCCTGGGCGCGATCATCGCGGTCAAGGAGAGCGGCCACCTCGGCACCGACATGCTGGTCGGCCGCCTCGGCCCCACCGGCAAGAAAATCTGCCTGGCGCTGGCCGAGAGCCTGATGGTCTATTGCTGCTGGCTGATCTTCTCGGGCAGCCTGGAGCAGACGCGCATCAACTTCGACGTCGAAGCGCCGGTGTCCGGCTGGTCGCTGGCCTGGATCTCCGGCGTGGGCCTCGTCTTCGCCGTCTCGGCGGCCGCCTTTCACCTGCTCAAGCTCGCACGCCTGCTCGCCGGACGCTTGTCCGACAGCGAACTGGTCACGGTGCAGGAATCGGAAGACCTCGCCCAACTGAAAGACGCCAGCGGAGACAAAGCATGACCGTCACCGTCTTCCTCGGCTCCCTGCTGGCCGCGATGGCCCTGGGCATTCCGATCGCCTATGCGCTGTTGCTGTGCGGCGTGGCGCTGATGATCTACATGGGCAACTTCGACGCCCAGATCCTGGCCCAGAACCTGATCGAAGGCTCCAACAGCTTCCCGCTGCTGGCGGTGCCCTTCTTCATGCTGGCCGGCGAGATCATGAACGTCGGCGGCCTGTCCCGGCGCATCGTCAACCTCGCGCTCACGCTGGTCGGACACAGGCGCGGCGGGCTGGGCTACGTGGTCATCGTGGCGGCGGTGCTGATGGCGGCGCTGTCGGGGTCGGCGGTCGCAGACACCGCAGCGCTGGCGGCCTTGCTGCTGCCGATGATGGTGCGGGCCGGCCACGACAAGGCCACGGCTGGTGGCCTGATCGCCAGCGCCGGCATCATCGCCCCGATCATCCCGCCGTCGATCGGCTTCGTGATCTTCGGCGTCGCAGCCAATGTCTCGATCACCAAGCTGTTCCTGGCCGGCATCGTGCCGGGCCTGTTAATGGCCCTGAGCATCGCGGTGGCCTGGTACCTCGTCGCCAAGAAGGAAAACGTCAAGCCGCCGCCCAAGGCAACGGGCGCCGAGCGCCTGAAGGCCCTGCGCGAATCGACCTGGGCCCTGGTGCTGCCGCTGATCGTGCTGGTGGGCCTGAAGATGGGCGTCTTCACGCCCACCGAGGCGGCGGTGGTGGCGGCCGTGTACGCACTGTTCGTGGCCACGGTGGTCTACCGCGAGCTGAAGCTGGCGCAGCTGTACCACGTGTTCGTCAGCGCCGCCAAGACCACCGCGGTGATCATGTTCCTGGTTGCCGCAGCGATGGTCTCGGCCTGGCTGATCACGGTGGCCAACCTGCCGCAGGAATTGATCGCGCTGCTGCAGCCCTTCATCGACAAGCCGATCCTGCTGATGTTCATCATCATGCTGCTGGTGATGGCGGTGGGCACGGCGATGGACATGACGCCCACGATCCTGATCCTGACGCCTGTGCTGATGCCGCTGGTCAAGGCCGCCGGGATCGACCCGGTCTATTTCGGCGTGCTGTTCATCATGAACAACGCCATCGGCCTCGTCACGCCGCCGGTGGGCACGGTGCTCAACGTGGTGGCGGGCGTGGGCAAGATGAAGATGGACGAGGTCACCAAGGGCGTCATTCCTTTCATGATCGCCCAGTTCACGGTGATGTTCCTGTTGGTGTTCTTTCCGTCGCTGGTGATGGTGCCGGCGCGTTGGTTGGCTGGGTGAATCCCGGCCGGCGGCGTGACCGGGTGCGCCACGCCGCCGGCCCGCTCTTCGAGCGTCCCGAACCCCTCGTATCGATAAAGGAAATTCTCATGAAGCGTTTGTTCATCAAGACCGTGCTGGCCAGCGTGGCCCTGGCTGCGTTCGGCGCCGTGAATGTCGCCCAGCGCAGGACATCAAGGAGCGCACGATCAAGTTCGGCCTCAACGGCCCCGAAACCCACCCGGCTGCCGCCGGCATGAAGAAGTTCGCCGAGCTCGTCACTGCCAAGTCGGGCGGCAAGATGAAGGTCAACCTGTTCTTCGGCGCCACGCTGGGCAGCGACCAGGCCATCACCACCTCGATCCAGGGCGGCACGGTGGAAATGTCGGTGATGAACAGCGGCATCCTGGCCAGCCTGGCCAAGGAACTGGCGATCTTCGACTTCCCCTTCCTGTTTGCCAACGAGAAGGAATCCGACGCCATCGTCGACGGCCCGGCGGGCAAGAAGCTGCATCAGCTGCTCGAACAAAAAGGCGTGATCGGACTGGCCTTCTGGGAGCTGGGTTACCGCCAGATGACCAACAGCAAGCGCGCGCTGAACAAGGTCGAGGATATCGACGGCCTGAAGCTGCGCGTGATCCCGAGCCCGATCAACGTGGCCTGGGTCAAGGCGCTGGGCGCGAACCCGACGCCGATGCCTTTCCCCGAGGTCTATGGCGGCCTGGAGAGCAAGGCCATCGACGGCCAGGAAAACCCGATCTCGGTGATCGCCGCCAACAAGTTCTGGGAAGTGCAGAAGTTCGTGGCCCTGACCAACCACCAGTACAACCCGCAATCGGTGATCTTCAGCAAGAAGATCTGGGACACGCTCTCGCCCGCCGAGAAGAAGATCATCGACGACAGCGCCGACGAGGCCGCCAAGTACCAGCGCGAGCAGTCGCGCGCCGCGGTCGCCGCCAACCTCGAATTGCTGAAGAAGAACGGCATGACCGTGACCAGCTTCCCGCCGGCCGAAGTGGCCAAGCTGCGCGAGAAGATGAAGCCGGTGATCGCGCAATTCAGCGCCAGCGTCGGCGAAGCGACGGTCAACGAAGTGACGGCCGAGCTGGCCAAGCTGCGCAAGTGAGCGTACGCCAGTGAGCAGCGAGCGCAAATTGCTGGTCGGCCTGATCGGGGCGGGCATTCAGCGTTCGCTGACGCCGGCGATGCAGGAAGAAGAGGCGCGTCACCACGGCCTGCGCCTGCATTACCAACTGATCGACCTCGACCGCACGCGCGTCGGCGCCGACGCGTTGCCCACGCTGCTGGCATCGGCGCGCACGATGGGCTTTGCCGGACTCAACATCACCTTCCCGTGCAAGCAAGCGGTGATTCCGTTGCTCGACGGCCTGTCCGACGAGGCGCGGGCGATGGGTGCGGTCAATACCGTGGTCTTTCACGGCGACGGCCGCGATGTGCGCGCGATCGGCCACAACACCGACGGCTCGGGCTGGGCCTGGGGCTTTCGCCGCGCGTTGCCCAACGCGCGCGTGGATCGCGTGGTGCTGCTCGGCGCCGGCGGTGCCGGCTCGGCGATCGCCCACGCGCTGTTGCGCCTGGGCACGCAGCGGCTCGCCGTGGTCGACAGCGACGCGGCGCGCGCCGCCGAACTGGCGGCGCAACTGGCGGCGCTGTACGGTGCCGACCGTGTCGAGTCGGGCGCCGACGCTGCCGCCGCGCTGGCCGGCGCCAGCGGTCTGGTGCACGCCACGCCCGACCGGGATGGACAAGTTGCCCGGCCTGCCCCTCGATGCGGCGCTGCTGCGCCGAGAACTGTGGGTCTCGGAGATCGTCTACTTTCCGCTCGAAACGGCGCTGCTGAAGGCGGCGCGGCGCATCGGCTGCGCCACCGCCGACGGCGGCCACATGGCCGTCGGGCAGGCCTTCGGCGCGTTCGAACTGTTCACCGGCGAGCAACCCGACGCGGCGCGGATGGATGCACACTTCCGCCGTCTGGTGACTTCACAGCGCTAGATCGACGACTCGGAGAGCCGCATGAACAACGATACCGCCCGCGAAGCACTTGCCGACAACACCAATCCGCTGGACATCGAGGGCATCGAGTACATCGAGTACGCCACCGCCAAGCCGCAGGCGCTCGGCCAGGTACTCGAGCAGATGGGCTTCAAGCCGATCGCGCGGCACCGTTCGCGCGAGGTGCTGCTGTACCGGCAGGGCGGCATGAACGTCATCGTCAACGCGCATGCCGGCAGCGTGGCGCCGCCCGAGGCGCCGGCGCTGGCGGCGATTGCGCTGCGCGTGCGCGATGCCGCGGCGGCCCACGCCAGCGTGCTCGAACTCGGTGCCTGGGACGTGCCGGTGCAGGTGGCGCCGATGGAGCTGCACATTCCGGGGATCCACGGCGCCGGCGCCAGCCGCATCTACTTCGTCGATCGCCATCGCGAGTTCTCCATCTACGACGTCGACTTCGTGCCGATCCCGGGTACCGATGCACGGCCACCGGCACTGGCTGGCATGCACTGGTTCGGCGTCGTGCAGTACATCGGTGCCGACCGTATGGAGGACTGGCTGCACTTCTACCGCACGCTGTTCGGCTTTCGCATGCTGTCCGACGACGAGCGCTTCGGCATCCTGCCGCGCGGCCATGTGCTGCAAAGCCCCGACCGGAGCTTCTACTGGCAACTGATCGAACCCGATCCGGTGATGGTGGTCGACAGCGACGAGCGCCTGCAGCGCGTGGCCTTCGGCGTGCCCGATGTGCTCGCGGCCGTCAACGCGCTGCAGCCGCGCGGCGTCGCCTTCGTCGAGACGGCGAACCTGCACGTGGAATCGCGCGGCGCACTCACCAAGACCTGGTTCGGCAGTCTGATGTTCGAACTGGTGCACCACGATGGCTGACATGGAACCCCCCAGCTCACTTCGTTCGCTACCTCCGGCGCCCGGCACGGGCCGTTTCGTGGCCCTTGGGGCGGCCCGGCGGGCGCTGGCATCATGAACATCGACGACTTCGGCATGGACACCATCACGCTGGCCGGGCCGCTGGAGGCCAAGCTTCGTGCGGTGAAGGAAGGCGGCTTCAGCCAGATCATGCTGGCCGCGCGCGACATCGTCGGCCACCCGGCGGGCATCGAGGCGGCAGTCGCCGCCGTCAAGGCCAGCGGCCTGCGCGTCACCGGTTTCCAGGTGCTGCGCGACTTCGAGGGCCTGACCGGCCACCTGCACGGCTACAAGGTCGATCAGGCCAAAAGCATGATCGAGATGTGCAAGGCGCTCGGTAGTCCGCTGCTGCTGGCCTGCTCGTCGACCTCGCAGCACGCCACCGGCGAGCTCGACGCCATCGCGCGCGACCTGCGCAAGCTGGCGATGCTGGCGCTGCCGCACCGCATCAAGGTGGTCTACGAAGGGCTGTCGTGGGGCCGGCACATCAACGAGTACACGACGGCCTGGGCAGCGGTCGAGGCGGCCGATTGCCCGAACCTCGGCCTGTGCATCGACTCGTACCATGTATTCGCCACCAGTACGCCGCTCGATCCGCTCGACGACATCGATCCCGACAAGATCTTCTTCGTGCAGCTGGCCGATTTCATGTGGAGCCAGGTGCGCACGCCCGAGGAGCGACGTGACGTCGCACGCACCTTTCGCGTCTTCCCCGGCGAGGGCGTGCACAACGCCGAGCTGGCCGAGCTGGTGCGCAAGCTCGATCGCCTGGGCTATCGCGGCGACTTCAGCTTCGAGGTCTTCAACGACGATTACCAGCAGCTGCCGCTGCCCACGGTGGTGGCGCGCGCACGGCGCGCGGCCGTCTGGCTGGCCGAAGACATCCTGCGCCGCTCGACGCCGCTGCCGGGGCAGATGCAGTTGCGGGTGCGCTGACCGTCAGGCACCGGCTGTCGCCGGGCAGGTCAATGGCTGCCCGCGCCGAGTGCCTCGCGCACCGCTCCGAGTTGCCGCCGCGACACGGCCAGCCACTCGTCCACCGGTGCGACCTGCACCGCCCAACCGATCTCGGTACCGGCGCCGTCGTCGTCGTGATCGGCCATGCGCCGGCGTTCGAGCAGCCGCACCGCGTCGCGCGCCACCAGTGCGTTGCGGTGGATGCGCAGAAAGCGCTCGCCCAGGCGCTGCTCGAGCTCGGTCAATGAATCGTCGAGCACCCAGGTGCGGCCGGCGGTGCGCAATGTCACGTACTTCAGCTCGGCCTTCAGGTACAGCACATCGGCCAGCGGGATGCGTGCCACGCGGCCCCGTTCGCTCACCACCAGCACCGGTTCCTGCCCCGGCGCGGCACCGCCATCGGCCGCCGGTGCGCGGCGCGCGGCGCGTTCGAGCGCGGCGGCCAGGCGCTCGCGCTTGACGGGTTTGGTCAGGTAGTCGGCCGCGTCGAGATCGAACGCCGCCAGGGCATGTTCGGTGTGTGCGGTGACGAAGACCACGGCCGGCGGCCTGGCCAGGCGCTGCAGTTCGGCGGCGAGCGCGGTGCCGGGCTGGCCGGGCATCTGGATGTCGAGCAGCACGATATCGGCCTGGTACTCGTTCAGCCACTGGCGCGCCTGCTGCGCGCTGGCACATTGGCCGGCGACGGTGCAGCGCGGTTCGGTGCATTCAGCCACCAGGGTGGCCAGGCGCGACCGCGCCAGGGCTTCGTCGTCGACGATCAAGACCCGCCACGGGTTCACGCTGCTGCTCATCGGCAAACCTCCGCGCTGCGCGCTGCGGTATGGCGCTTGGGGCAGTCCGGCGCGCTCATCAGTCAACCTCCGCGCTGCGCGCTGCGGTATGGCGCTTGGGCGGCCCGGCGCGCTCATCAGTCAACCTCCGCGCTGCGCGCTGCGGTATGGCGCTTGGGGCGGCCCGGCGCGCTCATGGCTTGTCTCCCATCGGCACGACGATGCGCACGCGATAGCGGCCATCACCCTGGTACACATCGAACTGTGCGTCCAGGTCGTGCAGCAGGTGCAGGCGTTCGCGCACGTTGGCCAGCGCCAGGCCATGGCCTGGGCGCGACGCGGCGTGGCCCATGCTGTTGTCGATCGTGATCTCGGCGCGGCCCAGGCGCAGGCGTGTGCGCACCCGCACCATGCCGCCGGCTTCGGCAGGTTCGACGCCGTGGCGCACGGCGTTCTCCAGCAATGGCTGCAACACCAAGGGGGGCAGCCGCGCGGCGTCGGCGGCCGGGTCGAGCTGCCACTCGAGCTTCAGCCTTTCGCCAAAACGCAACGCCTCGATGGCCAGGTAGCGGCGCGCCAGGTCGAGCTCGCTGCCGAGCGTGACCGCGCCGTGGCTGCCGCCGTCGTCGGCCAGCGCCACACGGAACAGGTCGGCCAGGTCTTCAAGCACGCCTTCGGCGCGCGCCGGATCGGTGCGTACCAAGGACACCGCGGTGTTGAGGGTATTGAACAGGAAGTGTGGGCGGATGCGCGATTGCAGTTCGGCCAGCCGCGCACGCGCGTCGGCGGGCGTGCGTCGGCCTTCACGCCACTGCAGCCAACCGGCCATCAGGCCCGCGAGCGCCGCACCGGTCAGCGACACGCCGAGCAGTCGCGTCGGGCTGGCCTGCAGCAGTTGCAGCCAGAACATCGGCAGGCAGGCCAACGTGGCGAGCAGGGCGCCCAGGGCCATCAGCGCTGCGGTGCGCGACCCCGTCGGCATGGCTTGCAGAGGCCGGCGCAGGCCGCACACCAATGCCAACCAAACCAAGGTGGCCGGCAGCGCCACGGCGATCGCCGGACCGAGCGCGGCCAGCGCCTGCGTGCCGTCGTCGGCACCGGCCAGCACGGCCACGAGCGCGGCACCGTTGACCGCCAGCAGCGCGCGCAGTGCCAGCGCGCCACGGCACACGTCGAACACCGCACCCGTGCTGACCTTGGTCGCCGCTGCGGCGCCGGCGAGCGGGGCCGGCTGGGTCGAGGCCTGCGACGATGGGTCCCACGGGCCGGCACTCTCGGCGGCATCCAACGGCATCGGTACGGTGTCTGGCAGAGGGGTCATTTCGCCGGAGCGCGTCGATAGAATCGATTCCACCCACGCAAGGCGTGGGGGCTTGCCGGCATTGTGTCCCAGGCGCTCTCAATTCGGGCACCGCGCGCGCGGTGGCGGCCTCATGTCTTCCAACCCCCTCGACAACAAGTCACAAGCCTGGTCGGCGCTGTTCTCAGAGCCGATGAGCGAGCTGGTGCAGCGTTACACCGCGAGCGTGAGTTTCGATCGCCGCCTGGCTGCGGCCGACATCGCCGGCAGCCTGGCGCATGCCGAGATGCTGGCCGCGCAGGGCGTGATCTCGGCCGACGACCATGCGTCGATCGTGCGCGGCATGGCGCAGATCAGCGCCGATATCGAGGCGGGCCGCTTCGAGTGGAAGCTCGAACTCGAAGACGTGCACCTGAACATCGAGGCGCGCCTGACGCAGTTGGTGGGCGACGCGGGCAAGCGACTGCATACCGGGCGTTCGCGCAATGACCAGGTCGCCACCGATGTGCGGCTGTGGCTGCGTGGCGAGATCGACCAACTCGCACCGCGGCTGGCCGACATGCAGCGCGCCTTGCTCAACGCGGCCGAGCCGCACACCGAGACCATCCTGCCGGGCTACACGCACCTGCAGGTGGCGCAGCCAGTGAGCTTTGCGCACCACCTGCTGGCCTACGTGGAGATGTTCGCGCGCGATGCCGAGCGCCTGGCCGACGTGAGGAAGCGCGTGAACCACCTGCCGCTGGGTGCTGCTGCGCTGGCCGGCACCAGCTACCCGCTGGATCGCGACCGTGTGGCGAAGTCACTGGGCTTCGACGGCGTGTGCGCGAACAGCCTCGACGCCGTGAGTGACCGCGACTTCGCGCTCGAGTTCGCGGCCTGGGCCTCGATCACGATGATGCACGTGTCGCGCCTGGCCGAGGAGATCGTGCTGTGGATGAGCCAGAACTTCGGCTTCATCGACCTGGCCGACCGCTACTGCACCGGCTCGTCGATCATGCCGCAGAAGCGCAACCCGGATGTCGCCGAGCTGGCGCGCGGCAAGACCGGCCGCGTCTATGGCCACCTGATGGGCCTCTTGACCCTGATGAAGGGCCAGCCGCTGACCTACAACAAGGACAACCAGGAAGACAAGGAGCCGCTGTTCGACACCGTCGACACGCTGGCGGCGACGCTGCGCATCATGGCCGAGATGGTGGCCGGCATCGTCGTCAAGCCCGAGGCGATGGAGCGTGCCGCGAAGAAGGGCTACGCCACGGCCACCGATCTCGCCGACTACCTGGTGAAGAAGGGGCTGCCGTTCCGCGACGCGCACGAAGTGGTGGCGCATGCGGTGAAGTTCGGTCTTTCGCGCGGCATCGACCTGGCCGAACTGCCGCTCGCCACGCTCAAGCAGTTTCATGCTTCGATCGATGACGACGTGTATGCCGTGCTGACGCTGCGCGGCTCGCTCGACGCCCGCCAGGTGCTGGGGGGCACGGCGCCCGAACGGGTGCGCGAGCAGATCGCGGCGCACCGGAACAGATTGGCCTGACGCTCGGGCGAGCGATGTACGAACCGCGCACCCAGCCGCCGCTGCCCCCCGCGCATTTCTTGCGCCGGCTCAGCCTGCATCTGGTGCTGGCGCTCGGGGTGCTGGCCGTCTCGCTGGGCATCGGCATGTTCGGGTACGTGGTGTTCGAGAAGCTGCCTTGGCTCGATGCCTTCCTGAACGCGGCGATGCTGCTCGGCGGCATGGGGCCCGTCGATCTGCCGAGAACAGCGGAGGGCAAGCTGTTTGCCGGCTGCTACGCGCTGTACGCGGGGCTGGTGTTCATCGCCACCGCAGCGCTGCTGTTCGCGCCCGTGCTGCACCGCGTGCTGCACCACTTCCATTGGGACAAGAAGCTGTGAGTGCCCTCGGCGAGTTCGACCTGATCGCGCGCTACTTCACGCGCGTGCCGAAGCGTGCCGCGCTCGGGGTTGGCGACGACTGCGCGCTGCTGGCGCCGTTGCCGGCGGGCCAGCAGCTCGCGATTTCGTGCGACATGCTGGTCGAGGGGCGCCACTTCCTGTCCAGCGTCGCGCCCGATCGGCTCGGCCACAAGGCCCTGGCGGTCAACCTGTCGGACCTGGCCGCCTGCGGTGCAGAGCCGTTGGCGTTCACGCTGGCGCTGGCGATGCCGCGCGTCGACGAGGCCTTTCTCGACGGCTTTGCGCGCGGGCTGTTCGCGCTGGCCGATGAGCACGGCATCGAGTTGGTCGGTGGCGACACGACCGCCGGGCCCCTCAACATCTGCATCACGGTTTTCGGCGCGCTGCCGGTCGGCCAGGCGCTGCTGCGCTCGGGTGCGCGCTCTGGCGATGCCCTGTGGGTGAGCGGCGCGCTCGGCGATGCCCGGCTGGCGTTGGAGGCCTTTCGCGGCAGCGTGTCGCTGCCCGGCGGGGCCTTCGACGCCGTGCGCTCACGCATGGAGCGCCCGACGCCGCGCGTCACGCTGGGCTTGGCGTTGCGCGGCGTGGCCAGCAGCGCGATCGACCTCAGCGACGGCCTGGTCGGTGATCTCGGCCACGTGCTCGCGCGCTCGGGCGTGGGTGCGACGGTGAATGCCGATGCACTGCCGCGCAGTGCGGTGCTCGCGGCCCAGCCGCGCTCGCTGCAGCACGAGTGCACGCTGGCGGGCGGCGACGACTACGAGTTGCTGTTCACTGCGCCGCCGGTGCGCGAGCGCGAAGTGCTGGCTGCGGCCGAACGCGCCGGTGTGGCCGTGTCGCGCATCGGCAGCATCGAAACAACTCGCGGTCTGCGCCTGATCGATGCCACCGGCACGCCGTTGCCGCAGCGCTTCATGGCCTTCGATCACTTCCGTAACGCGTGATGGCGGCGCCCGACATCACCGAGGCCAAGGTGTTGCGCGACGAGGGCGTGGCCACGACGCCGCCGCAGCGCCCGACGCTGCGCTTCATGCTGCGCCACCCGGCGGCGCGCTGCATCGCGTTCGGCTTCGGCAGCGGGTTGGCACCGTATGGGCCGGGCACGGTCGGCACGCTGTGGGCTTGGGCCGCCTTTCTCGTGCTCGATCGTTGGCTCGGTGCCGCGCAGTGGGGCCTGCTGCTGCTTGCCGCGCTGGCGATCGGCGTCTGGGCCTGCATGCGTGCGGCGCAAGACCTCGGCGCGGCCGATCCCGGGGCGATCGTCTGGGACGAGGTGGTCGCGTTCTGGCTCGTGCTATGGCTGGTGATGCCCACCGGGCTTGCCGGCCAGGGCATTGCCTTCGCGCTGTTCCGCTTCTTCGACATCGCCAAGCCCGGCCCGGTGGGCTGGGCCGACCGACGGTTCAAGAACGCCCGCGGCTGGCGCCAGGGCGTGGGCATCATGCTCGACGATCTGGTGGCCGCGCTGTGTGCGTTGCTGGTGATCGCACTGTGGCGCTTCCTCTGGCCATGACCGACGTCGAGGCCGTCACGCCGCTCGTCGTGCCGCTGGCCGATGCGCTGCGCGCCAGGGGCTGGATGCTGGCCACGGCCGAGAGTTGCACCGGTGGCCTGGTCGCGGCGGCGTGCACCACGCTGGCCGGCTCGTCCGACTGGTTCGAGCGCGGCTTCGTCACCTACAGCAACGCGTCCAAGAGCGAGCAACTCGGCGTCGACGCGGCGTTGATCGCGGAGCACGGTGCGGTCAGCGGCGAGGTGGCTCGCGCGATGGCGGCCGGCGCGCTGGCGCACTCGCGGGCTGACATCGCGGTGGCCGTCACCGGCATCGCCGGGCCCGCTGGCGCAGTGCCTGGCAAGCCGGTGGGCACCGTGTGGCTGGCGTGGATGCAACGCGGCGGCGCGGCGCAGGCCGAGCGACTGCAGTTGGTAGGCGACCGCGCCAGTGTGCGTGCGCAAACGGTCGCGTTAGCACTGCAGCGCTTGCTGGTGGCGGTAAGGGCAGTGACGCCATGAACGTGCTGCTGACCGGCCGCCTGACGGACGCCGAGCGCGAGGCGTGGCTGCTCGCGCTGCGCCAGGCGGCGCCGTCGTGCGCCTGGTGGTGCGATGTCGACGGCGAGATCCCGTGCGACGCGATCGATGTCGCCGTCGTCGCCAATCCGGCGCCGGGCGCACTGGCCGCGCTGCCACGGCTGCGCTTGGTGCAGTCGCTGTGGGCCGGCGTCGAGCAGTTGCTCGCCGACGCGACGGTGCCGCCGCGCGTGCCGGTCGCGCGCATGGTCGATCCCGCGATGAACGCCGCGATGGCCGAGACCGCGCTGTGGGCCGTGCTGTCGCTGCACCGCGGCTTCTTCGAATACGCGGCACAGCAGCGTGCCGGTGAGTGGCGCCAACGCGGCCAGCGCCGTGCCGACGAGGTCTCGGTGCTGGTGCTGGGCTTTGGCCAGATGGGTGCGGCGGCTGCGTTGCGGCTGGCGGCGCAGGGCTATCGCGTCGGCGCATGGCGTGCGGCGGCCGCGGTTGATCGCGCGGCGCCGGCCGGGTTGACGGTTCACGCTGGCGCCGATGCCCTCGCGGCCCTGCTGCCGTCGACGAGCATCGTCGTCAACCTGCTGCCGCTGACGCCGGCGACACAGGGCTTGCTCGACGCGCGCTTCTTCGCGGCATTGCCCGGCGGCGCCAGCATCGTCAACCTCGCGCGCGGTGCGCACGTGGTCGACGCGGACCTGCTCGACGCGCTCGACAGCGGCCACTTGCACCATGCGGTGCTCGATGTCTTCGACACCGAGCCGCTGCCGCCTGATCACGGCTACTGGCAGCACCGCAGCGTCACCGTGCTGCCGCATGTGGCTGCGCTGACTGACCTGCGAAGCGCGGCGCGGGTGGTGGCGGCCAACCTGCGAGCGCTGCGCGACGGCGCACCGATCGCGCACCTGGTCGATCGCGCGCGTGGCTATTGATGCAGGCCAGCGCCGCGCCGCTTCCAGGCGGCCTGCGCCTCCTGTGGGGACGACGCCACGGGCGTGTTGGGTTTGTCAGTCCCTCAGGCGTGCAACGCGAGCTGCATGCGGGTGGGCACCGTGCCGCGGGATGAGGTCGGTGAGACAGCCACCTGCTGCATCGTCAGCAGCATCAACCGCTTCAGCGCGGCCCAGGCGTCGAGCGGCCACTCGGGGTGCTTCAGGCCCTTGATGACGCCGTCGCAGGTGCTCGCGGCGTCGACGAGGTGGGCCAGCTGGTGCTCGGACAGCAGCGGCAGCACGCGTTCGTACAGGCGCTCCTTGGCGCCCCATGCACGCGCTTCGCGCAGCGCCATCGGCATGGGCTTGCCGTCGGCGATGGCGTCCTTGACGCGCTTCAATGCGCGGATGTCCTCGGCCAGCGTCCAGTGCACGAGCACCGCGGCCTCGCCTTCGGCCTGCAGGCCGTCGAGCATCTTCAGCGCGCGCGCGACCTGGCCGGCGAGCACGGCCTCGCCGAGCTTGAAGACGTCGTAGCGGGCGACGTTGAGTACGGCGGCTTCGACCTGGTCGAACGTCAATGCGCCCTGCGGGTACAGCAGCGCGAGCTTCTGCAGCTCCTGGTGCGCGGCGAGCAGGTGGCCTTCGACGCGGTCGGCGAAGAACGCCAATGTGCGCTGGCCCTCTTCGCCGCCGGCGACGCGCTGGCCCTGCGCGGCCAGCCGCCTGGCGATCCACGCCGGCAGTTCGCGGCGGTCGACCGGCTCGACACGCAGCATCACGCCGCTCGAGTCGAGCGCATTGAACCAGCCGCTTTTTTGCTGCTGAAAATCGAGCTTGGGCAGTTGCACCAGCGTCAGCACGTCGTCGGACGACAGGGCTTCGCAGTAGCGCTGCAGCGCCTCGGAGCCTTCCTTGCCCGGCTTGCCAGAGGGGATGCGGATCTCGATCAACTGGCGCTCGGCGAACAGGCTCATCGCCTGCGCCGCGCCGAGCAGCGCGCCCCAGTCGAACTGGGCGGCGTTGCCGACGGTGAAAACCTTGCGCTCGCTGTAGCCGGCGATGCGTGCCGCGGCGCGGATCGCGTCGCTGGCTTCCTGTGCCAGCAACGGCTCGTCGCCGTACACCGTGTACAACCGGCGCAGGCCCTGGGCCAGGTGCGCGGCGAGTTGGTCGCCCTTGAGTTGCATGCTCAGGCGGGCTTGATGGCCGCCAGCCGCCGCAGCACCTGGCCCACGATGTCGTCTTCCATCGCGCGGTAGAGCTGCGCCTCTTCCTGTGCCTTGGCCAGCGCCGCGGTTTCGCTGTAGCTCATGTCGCGTGTCAGCAGCAACTCGTCGGCTGCCAGCAGCAGCTTGCCGGCCGGCGTGGCGACACGAAAACGCAGCTTGACGCGCAACTGCACCTCGCGCACCTGGCCGGCTGCGGTCGAGGCGACGACGCTCTTCTCCCGTCTGTCGATCAGCGCCTCGAACACCGCCTCGGCGCGCGCGGGCGCTTCGACCACCTGGACGTTGCTGGCGGCGAGTTGCTGCCGCAATGCCGGGGCCAGTGCCGATTGCGCCGCAAAGCCGACCAGCGCGACGCTGCGAAACGGCAGGCGAGGCACCTGGCGCAGCTCGAAACCGCAGCCAGCGAGGGCTGTGCATGCCAGCGCGAGGAGTTGTCGTCGATTCATCAGACGACGACGTTGACCAGACGGCCAGGCACCACGACGACTTTCTTGGCCGGCTTGCCGTCGGCGAACTTCGTGAACTCGGGCGCGGCCAGCGCGGCGGCCTCGATGGCGGCGCGGTCGGCTCGTGCGGCGACGCGGATCGCACCACGGGTTTTGCCGGCGATCTGCAGCACCAGTTCGATCTCGTCCTGCACCAGCGCCGCCTCGTCGGCCTGCGGCCATGGGGCGTCGATCAGGTCACCGAACTGCGCCGCGAAGGCGAGCTCGGTCCACAGGCGGTGGGCGATGTGCGGGCACACCGGATAGAGCGTGCGCAGCAGCACCGACAGACCCTCGCGCAGCGCAGCGTTCGAGGCCGACGAGCCGTCGTTGGCGAACTCCTCGAGCGCATTGAGCAGCTTCATCGCGCCCGACGCGACGGTGTTGTATTGCATACGGTCGTAGTCGTGACGGATCTGCTTGAGCAGCAGGTGCACGTCGCGGCGCAGCGCCTTGGCGGCGGGGCCGATCGCCGCGAAGTCGTCGCCCGCGCTGCGGACGACGGCAGCCTGCCTGGCACCGAAGGCCCACAGCCGTCGCAGGTAGCGGTACGCGCCCTCGGCACCCGAGTCGGACCATGCTGCGCTTTGGTCGGGCGGTCCGGCGAACATCGTGAACAGGCGCGCGGTGTCGGCGCCGAACTTGGCGATGAACTCGCGCGGCTCGACCACGTTGTTCTTCGACTTGCTCATCTTCTCGATGCCGCCCAGCAACACGGGCAGGCCGTCTTCCTTCGCGCTGGCGCCGATCGGCGTGCCGCGTTCGTCGTGCTGCACGTTGACTTCGCTGGGGTAGAACCAGCGCTTCTTGCCGCCCGCGTCTTCTCGATAGAAACACTCGTTGAGCAGCATGCCCTGGGTGAACAGCCGCGTGAACGGTTCGTCGAACTTCACCAGACCGATGTCACGCATCGCCTTGGTCCAGAAACGCGCGTACAGCAGGTGCAGCACGGCATGCTCGATGCCGCCGATGTACTGGTCCATCGGCATCCAGTAGTCGTTGCGTGCGTCGACCATCGCATCCTTGGCGTCGGGGCAGGCATAGCGCATGTAATACCACGCCGAGTCGACGAAGGTGTCCATCGTGTCGGTCTCGCGCTGCGCGTCGGAGCCGCACCGCGGGCAGGCGACGTTCAGGAACTGCGCGTTCTTGCGCAACGGGTTGCCGCTGCCGTCGGGCACCAGGTTCTCGGGCAGCACGACGGGCAGGTCCTGCTCCGGCACCGGCACGTCGCCGCAGGCGGCGCAGTGAATGATCGGAATCGGCGTGCCCCAGTAGCGCTGGCGGCTGATGCCCCAGTCGCGCAGGCGCCAGGTGGTTTGCCTCTCGCCCAGCCCCTGCAGCGCCAGCAGGTCGGCGACTTCGTTCACCGCTTGCTGGTACGTCATGCCGTCGAGCACGCCGGAGTCGACACAGCGGCCACGCTGCTTGTCGGCGTACCAGTCCTGCCAGGCGGCGATCGAATAGGGCTGACCCTCGACACCGATCACTGGCTTGATACGCAGGTTGTACTTGCGCGCAAACGCGAAATCGCGCTCGTCGTGCGCTGGTACGCCCATCACGGCGCCGTCGCCATAGCCCATCAGCACGTAGTTGCCGACCCACACATCGATCGGCTCGCCGGTGATCGGGTGGTTCACCGTCAGGCCGGTGGGCACGCCTTCCTTTTCCTTCGTCGCGAGTTCGGCCTCGGTGGTGCCGCCCTTCAGGCAGGCCTCGATGAAGGCCGCCACCGTGCGGTTGGATTGCGCCGCGTGGGTGGCGAGCGGGTGCTCGGCCGC
This sequence comes from uncultured beta proteobacterium, assembly GCA_963840805.1. Lineage (GTDB taxonomy): Bacteria > Pseudomonadota > Gammaproteobacteria > Burkholderiales > Burkholderiaceae_C > CADEEN01. The sequence continues at coordinate 1,308,177 of CAWJAJ010000017.1, forward strand.
CACCGCGCAGAACGTCACGCCCATGATGGTGTCGGCCCGCGTCGTGAACACGTACATGCGGCCATCACCGATCAGCCGCCGCTGGGCGTCGCGGATCTCGTGCGTGAACGCGAAGCGCAGGCCTTCGCTCTTGCCGATCCAGTGCTCCTGCATCAGCCGCACGCGCTCGGGCCAGCCGCGCAGGTAGCCGGGGCTGGAGGCGTCGGCGACGTTGGCCAGCAGTTCATCGGCGTACTTGGTGATCGCGAAGTAGTAGCCCGGGATCTCGCGCTTCTCCACCGGCGCGTCGGAGCGCCAGCCGCGGCCGTCGATGACCTGCTCGTTGGCCAGCACGGTCTGGTCGACGGGGTCCCAATTGACGACCTGCGTCTTCTTGTAGACCAGGCCCTTGTTCAGCATCTTCAGGAAGAACCATTGGTTCCACCGGTAGTAGTCGGCGTCGCAGGTGGCGACCTCGCGCGACCAGTCGATGGCCATGCCGAGCGGCTCCATCTGCGCCTTCATGTCGGCGATGTTCTGGCGCGTCCAAGCCGCCGGCGGCACGTTGTTGTCGATGGCCGCGTTCTCGGCCGGCAGGCCGAAGGCGTCCCAGCCCATCGGCATCAGCACGTTCATGCCCTGCATGCGCAGATAGCGCGTGAGCATGTCGTTGATGGTGTAGTTGCGCACGTGGCCCATGTGCAGCTTGCCGCTCGGGTACGGCAGCATCGAGCAGGCGTAGAACTTCGGCTTGTTCGGGTCCTCGACGACACGGTAGGCGTCGCGGGCCTGCCAGTGCGCCTGGGCGGCGGCTTCGACTTCGGCGGGGACGTATTTCTCGTTCATCCGCCGATTGTAGAAGTGGGCCTTACCGCGGCGCCTCGGTGACGAAGCCGATGCGGTTCAACCCCGCCTGCTGGATCAGTGCGATCAACTCAGCGACGCTGCCGTAGGGCACCTTCTGGTCGGCGCGCAATTGCACCTCGAGCTGCGGATTGGCCTTGGCCGCCATCGCCACGCGCTGCGCCAGCACGTCGCGAGCGAGCGGCTCGTCGCCGAAGAACAGACCGCCGTCGGCGTTGATCGCCAGCGCGATGAACGCTGGCGCGCTGGTCGGGGTCGCGCCGTCGGTTTTCGGCAAGTCGAGCTTCAGGCTCGAGGTCATCAGCGGCGCGGTGATGATGAAGATCACCAGCAGCACCAGCATGACGTCGATCAGCGGCGTCATGTTGATGTCGCTCATCGGCGCCGGGCGCGACGCGCGTTCGAGTCGACCGAAGGCCATGTCAGTGACCCTGTGCCTGGTCGATGCGCATCTCGCGCAGGTCGAGCGCGAAGCCCTCGAGTTCGGCCTCGGCCGCGCCGACCCACTTGCCGAACAGGTTGTAGGCCAGCACCGCCGGTATCGCGACGGCCAGGCCGGCAGCCGTCATGATCAGGGCCTCCCCCACCGGGCCGGCCACCTTGTCGATCGTGATCGTGCCCGCCGCGGCGATGCTGGCCAGCGCGTGGTAGATGCCCCACACGGTGCCGAACAGGCCGATGAAGGGCGCCGTGCTGCCGATCGAGGCCAGCAGTACCTGGCCGAACTGCAGATGCGCGAGGCCGCGGTGCAAGGCATCGCGCAAGCGGCGGGTGAGTTGTGAATCGAGGTGAGCGCCAGTGTCGAGCGTGCCGGGCAGCGGCGTCGCGGTGGCGGCGTCGAGCAGTGGCAGCAGGACCTGCTCGCGGTCGAGCAATGCCAAGCGTTCGCGGCCTTCGGCCAGGCCCGGCGCGGCCCAGAACGCAGGCACCGCGCGCGCCACATCACGCCGCGCTCGCTGCAGCACCCACACCTTCCAAAGGATCGTGACCCAGGCGCTGACCGACATCGCCAGCAGCAGCAGCGTCACGGCACGACCGACACCGTCGCTCGAACTCCAGAAGGCGGTGAAGCCGTCCATGCTGCGCAGCCGGTCAGTTCAGGCCGAGCACGTGTTCCATGCCGAACAGGCCGTGCGGCTTGTCGGCCAGAAAGCGTGCCGCGCGCAGGCTGCCCTGCGCGTAGGTGGCTCGGCTGGCGCTCTTGTGCGTGATCTCGATGCGTTCGCCGGTGCCGCAGAACATCACGGTATGGTCGCCGACGATGTCGCCACCGCGAATGGTGGCGAATCCGATGGTGCTGGGATCGCGTTCGCCGGTGACGCCTTCGCGTCCATAGACCGCGCAGTCCTTCAGGTTGCGGCCGAGTGCGGCGGCCACCGTCTCGCCCATCTTCAGTGCGGTGCCGCTGGGCGCATCGACCTTGTGGCGGTGGTGGGCTTCGACGATCTCGATGTCGTAACCCTCGGCCAGCGCACGCGCGGCCATGTCGAGCAGCTTGAAGACGACGTTGACACCGACGCTCATGTTGGGCGCCATCACGATGGCGATTTGGCGGGCGTGCTCCGTGATCTCGGCCTTCTGCGCGTCGCTGAAACCGGTCGTGCCAATGACGGCCTTGACACCGAGTTCGCGGCACACCGCCAGGTGCGCCAGCGTGCCTTCCGGGCGCGTGAAGTCGATCAGCACCTGCGCCTGCGCCAGACCGGCGCGGATGTCGGCGCCGATGTCGAGGGTGCCGGCCAGCGTGCAATCCGGTGCCGCCCGTACGGCCTCGATCAGCATCTGGCCCATGCGGCCCGACGACCCGGCGACGGCGACCCGCAACGGCGGTGGCCTCATTGCGGCTCGAGCGGCGGGTAGGGGCGGTTGGCCCCCTGCGGCTGCGCGACGGCAGCCGCCTCGCCCTTGACCGGCGGTGGCAACGCCTTGCGCCGTTCCTCGCTGAGTGCCAACAGCGGTTCGGCACCGCCTGAGCGCGACGGCCTGATCGAGCCGACGAAATCCTTCTCCGTGGGCAGTTCGGGCGAGTCGAGGCGGTCGAGCACGTCGCCCTTGAAGTGCGCCACGACGCTGCGGCGTTGCGGCTCGATGCCCTGACGGCGCATTGTGAAGACGTAATCCCAGCGATCGGCGTGGAAGGCGCTCGTCAGCAGCGGCGAGCCGAGCAGGTCGCGCACCTGCTCGCGGCTCATGCCGGGTTTGACGCGCGCGGCCAATTCCTGGGTGATCACGTTGCCTTGCATCACGTCGACGCGGTACGGCGTGATGGCGCCGAGCCACTGGTCGGCCTGGATCGAACTGCAGCCGGCGCTGGCCAATGTGAGGGCGAGGAGGGCCGACAGCGAGGCCGCATTGACGCGACGGGTGGGTGGGGTGCGAAACATGGACAAACGGTAGGCGCGTGCACTCGCCGCGTTGCTCTGGCTATGATGCGACGCATTCTAGCGGCCCGACTGCCATGACCCACGCCGAAGAACTCAAGAGCAGCGGCCTCAAGGCGACGCTGCCGCGCATCAAGATTCTCGAGATCTTCCAGCGCACCGCCCAACGCCACATGACCGCCGAAGACGTGTTCAAGGCGCTGCTCGCCGAGGGTGCCGACGTCGGCTTGGCCACGGTGTATCGGGTATTGATGCAGTTCGAGCAGGCAGGCCTGCTGACGCGCAGCCACTTCGAGAGCGGCAAGTCCGTGTTCGAATTGAACGAGGGCCAGCACCACGACCACCTGGTGTGTCTGACTTGCGGCCGTGTAGAGGAGTTCTACGACGCCGAGATCGAGACGCGTCAGCGTGCCGTTGCGCAGGCCCGCGGTTTTGCACTGCAAGACCACTCGCTGGCCCTGTACGCGGCCTGCACCAAGACCGATTGCACCTATCGGCCGAAGTGACCGGCCGCCGCGCGCGTCCCCGCGTCAGTTGGCGTCGTCCATGGCCGCTTGGTGGCGGCGCACGAATTCGCCGTAGGTGTCGATGCCGCGCAACTGCAGCACGGTGTTGCGCACCGCGGCTTCGACCAGCACTGCCAGGTTGCGGCCGGCATCGACGGCAATCACCACCTTGCGCACCGGCACGCCAAGGATGTCTTCGAACAGCGGCTCGTAGGGCAAGCGCTCGAATTCGCGCTCCATCGTGTCCTTGCGCACGAGGTGCACCAGCAGCTTCAGGCGCATCTTGCGGCGTACCGCGGTCTCGCCGAAGATGGCCTTGATATCCAGCAGGCCGATGCCCCGCACCTCGAGCAGGTTCAGTAGCAATGCCGGGCAGCGGCCTTCGAGGGCCGTCTGCGATATGCGGTAGAGGTCGACGGCGTCGTCGGCAACCAGGCCGTGACCACGCGAGATGAGTTCCAGACCGAGTTCGCTCTTGCCCAGGCCCGATTCGCCGGTGAGCAGCACGCCCAGGCCGAGGATGTCCATGAACACGCCATGGCGCGTCGTGCGTTCGGCAAACAACTGGCCGAGGTAGGCCCGCACCACGTCGATGACGTGGCCTGCCGACTCGACGGTCACGAACAGCGGGATCTCGGCGCGGTCGCACATGGCCACCAGCCGGTTCGGCGGCACTTGGTTGTCGGCAACGATGATCATCGGCGGTTCAAGCGTGACAATTCGCGCGACGCGGCGCTCGATGACCTCGTCGCTGGCGTTGCTGAGGTACGCGACCTCGCGCCGGCCGACGATCTGTACGCGGTAGGGATGGATGTAGTTGAGGTAGCCGATCAGGTCGGCGGCCGAGCGTGCATCGCGCACTGCGGCTTCGTCGAAGCGGCGCTCGGGATGGGCGTGACCAGCCACCCACTCCCAGTGCAGCGCGGCGCGGTGTTCTTCGAACAGCGCCTCGGCGCTGATGGAGGTGGGTTTCATGTCGCGGCGCCGTCAGGCGCCGATATCAGGCAACCGATTTCAGCGGCTCCCAGTCGGCGATCAGCTTGTGCAATGTCGCCGCGTCGGTTTCGGTCTTCAGCCGCTCCCGCAGAACGCGGTCGGACAGCATCTCGGCGATTTCGGAGAGGATGTCCAGGTGCCGTTGGGTCGCCGCCTCGGGCACCAGCAGAAAGATCAGCAGCGATACCGGTTCGTCGTCGGGGGCATCGAATGCAATCGGTTGCAGCAAACGCAGCACTGCCGCTAGGGGATTCTTCAGACCCTTGATGCGGCCGTGCGGGATGGCGACGCCATGGCCCAGCCCCGTCGAACCCAGTCGTTCCCGCGCGAACAGGTTGTCGGAAACCGTCGCGCGTGCGATCGCGTGCTGGTTCTCGAACAGTACGCCGGCGTGCTCGAAAGCCCGCTTCTTGCTCGTTGCTTCGACGTTGAGCAGGACATTGGCAGCGGGCAGGATGGCGGCGAGGCGGTTCATTGACAGCATTCCTTCCGCAACGCACAACGCGCGAGTGGCCGCGCGGCTGACTGCGGTAACTGTGACAGGACGTTGAATTATAGGAATCGCCCCCGCGGGCGGGCGTGATGGCTGTCGCGATGGCCCGCAGTGTTGCTCTTTTGCTGCGCCGCCGCACACGCGCGCTGGCCAGCCAGTGAAAAGCGGCCCGTGGGCCGCTTATAAGCGTTTGCTTACTTTCCGTCAGGGAATTGCGTCCTGACGTTTCGGCGAGTCATGGTGGTGGTCCTGCAGGCGGTCTTTGTGGCGCACCACCTGCCGATCGAGCTTGTCCATCAGGGTATCGATGGCCGCGTAGAGGTCTTCACTCGCGTGTTCTACGTAGATATCCCGCCCCTTCACATGAAGGGTCACTTCAGCCTTTTGCCTTCGTTCCTTCTCCTTCTGCTTCTCAACGGTCAGCAATACGTTGATGTCGACCACTTGGTCGAAATGGCGCGTTACGCGGTCGAGCTTGGTCAGCACGTATTCACGCAGCGCGGCAGTGACTTCGAGGTGGTGTCCGCTGATCGTCAGGTTCATCAAGTCCTCCTTTCAGAAGGGTATCGGTCGTGCAGGGAAAGAGCGAAAGCCGCAGTGTGCCCAGCGGAGGAGCGCGCAATCCAGCATAGCGGGGCCGCCGTCAAGTGGCCATCGCAGCGCGATGCGTGGTGCCCGGGTGCGGCAAGAGTGATGAACGGCGGCCGCGGCATGAGGGAATGCTGACACCTTTTTGAGCGTATGTGTGGTGCCATAATTGATCGTCTTTGTACGGAGACACGTTTGGACCAGAGTCACCCTCGGTGACCGTCCGCTCCAGCCGCCGGCCATCGGGCCGTGGCGCAAGGGGTGAGACGGTTGACCGGCCCGCCACCCCGCCTTCTGCGCAACAGCGCGCTGGAGCCGTGTCCCATGCTCAACGTCTTCACGCTGGTCAACGGCCGGCTCGTCCAAGAAGAGATCGACAGCTCGGATGCGCTGGCGCACGTGCGGCCGGTTTGGGTTGATCTCGAGGCGCCGACCGCCGACGAGAAGGCATGGGTTCATAGCCGTTTCGGCATTGCCATCCCCGACGACATCGTCGACGACGACCTCGAGGAGTCGGCGCGCTTCTACGAAGAGGACAACGGCGAGTTGCACATCCGCTCAGACTTCCTCATCGATGACGATGTCACGCCGCGCAACGTGCGCGCCGCGTTCATCCTGCACCAGCAGGTGCTGTTCTCGGTGCACGACGAAGACCTGCCGGTATTTCGCCTGCTGCGGCTGCGCGCACGGCGCATTCCGGCACTGATCGAAGATGCCAAGGACGTACTGCTCAAACTCTACGACGCCGATGCCGAGTACAGCGCCGACGCGCTCGAGGGCATCTACGACGCGCTCGAGGCTGTCGGTGCCGGTGTGCTGAAGCAGGATGTCGATGACAAGGCGGCCGGCGCTGCGCTGGCCGCGATCGCCAAGGAGGAGGACCTGAACGGCCGCATCCGCCGCAACGTGATGGACACGCGCCGCGCGGTCAGCTTCATGATGCGTAGCCGCATGCTCAACGCCGAGCAGTTCGAGGAGGCGCGCCAGATCCTGCGAGACATCGATTCGTTGGACAGCCACACCGCGTTCCTGTTCGACAAGATCAACTTCTTGCTCGACGCCACGGTCGGTTTCATCAACATCAACCAGAACAAGATCATCAAGATCTTCTCGGTGGCCAGCGTTGCGCTGCTGCCGCCGACGCTGATCGCCAGCCTCTACGGCATGAATTTCCGACACATGCCGGAACTCGACTGGAGTTTCGGGTACCCGTTTGCGATTGCACTGATGGCCATCTCGGTGGCGGTGCCGATCTTCTACTTCCGGCGCAAGGGCTGGCTGCACTGAGGCGTGCTCCTCGTAACCAAAAGAACGTGCGTGGCGGCGTGCGGTAGCTCACGGGCAATTTGGCGTGGCGCTGCCTAGACTGGTCGCCATGAAAAGTCATCGCACTCCGTTCCTTGTCGTGCTGGCGCTCGCAGGCCTGCTGGCCTGGACCGGAGCATCGGCGCAGTTCAGGAGCACTCCAGCGGTCAGTGGTGCGTTCAAGCGACCCTCTCCGGCCGAGACCGCGCTCGAATACCGCAGCGACGGCGCGCGCCACCTCTATGCCGCCTACGGCAAGCACATCCACAAGGGCAAGATGCCGCCGCTGCTGTACGGCATCGCCATCATCGAAACCGACATCGGCGCCAGCGGCGAGGTGCGCAATGTACGCGTCGTGCGCCAGCCTGCTGCAGCCGAAGTCGGCCCCTGGGCCGTCGAAATGATCAAGAAGGCGAGCCCGTTCCCTGCGCCCGCGAGAATGGGCGCAGTCAGGTACACCGAGATCTGGCTCGTCGACAAGAGCGGCCGCTTCCAGCTCGACACATTGACCGAGGGTCAGCGCTAACGGCGCGCCCGCCGCTTGAGCCAGCGCATCAGAGCGCCGACGGCGGGCAGCTTCTCGTACAACTCCTCGGCCGCGTCCCAGTAGTCACGGTGCAGCACAATGCGGCCGTCGGCCGCGAAGCGCAGGTGAGAACCGCCGTGCACCACTTGACCGACGTTGGGCGAGATGCGCTTGAAGCGGAACAGAAAATCCCACGTCAGAAAGCACTGATCGCCGTCGACCACGATATCGCGCACGACGAAGCGCGGTTCGTCGAGCATGCAATACATGTGCTCGAAAACCTGCCTGATTGCCATCACCCCCGATACGTCGTTGAACGGGTCCTTGAATCGCGCATCGGGCGCATAGAACTCTCCGACGCGCGCCAGGTCGGCAGGGCTCAGCTGTTCGAAGAACGTGACCACGCGAGTCGCCCGCGCGTCCGCCGAACGCGGTGCCGTGTTCACAGCCCGGTCGAGCGGCGGATGGCCGCAAAGTAGGCGCCGTCGCCGAGCAGGCGCAGCGCCTTGAGCCACAACGTGAAGCGCTTCGGAAAATGGATCTCGAAGCGGCCCCCTTGCCAGCCGGCGACGATGGCGCGCGCCGCCTCGGCCGGCGTGATCAGCGCCGGCATGGTGAACCCGTTGGCCGCCGTCAGCGGCGTCTCGACGAAACCGGGGTTGATCACCGACACGCCGACGCCAAGCGGCTGCAGGTCCAGATACAGCGTCTCGGCCAGGTTGATCAAGGCCGCTTTCGTCGGCCCGTAGGCCAGCGCATGCGGCAGGCCGCGGTAGCCTGCCACGCTGGCCACCAGGCTGATGTGCGCCGGCCGCCCGGCGCGCGCCTGGTGCAGCAACTGCGGCAGCACGGCATCGAGCAGATAGAGTGCACCGACCACGTTGACCTGCTGGTGCTTCAACATCTCATCGAGGTCGAAGGCGGTGGCACGCTGGGCCTTGTAGTGCCCGGCGCAGTACATCACCAGATCGATCCTGCCGTGGCGTGCCACGATCTGCGCGGCGGCCTCGCGCAGGGCGGCGCGGTCGGTCACGTCGGTCACCAGGGCCTGGGCGCGCTCACGCCCCTGTGCGAACTGCGTCAATGCGGCTGAGCTGCGCGCCGACACGACGACGGTTGCACCTGCGGCGTGCAGATGCTCGGCGGTCGCGCGGCCGATGCCGGTCGAGGCGCCGACCAGCCAGACCACCTGGTCGGCCCAGTCGGTGATGCGCGGATTGAGGGCCATGCGGTGCGCCGGTCCCGTCAAGGCTTGGTGAAGGCGAGCGTGACTTCGCCGAGCGTGATGCCGAACTTGCTCATCACCGCCTTGTTGAGCATCACGCGCGCGTCCATCTGGTACATCCAATCGTCGAATTGGACATGCCAGACACGCCCGTCGACCGGCAAGGCCAGCGTGTAGCGCCAGTTCAGCGCGTTGCCAGCGGCCTGACCGATGGCCTCGCCGACGACGTCGTCGGCGCGACCGCTGTAGCGGCCCTGGCCGAGATCGGTGAGCCGCCAGACACGTCGTTGCCTCTCGCCGTCGCTGTACAGGAAGTCTTCATCGAGCACACCTTGGTTGCCCTCCCAGCGGCCGACCATGCGCACCGTGAAACGTCGCAGGACTTTGCCGGAGCGATCGGTGAACAGGCCGTGTGCGGTGAGGGGACCGTCGAAGTAGCTGCGCAAGTCGAGCCGGGGAACCTCGCGTGCGTAGTCCGCCGGCGTTGGTGCGCTGGCGCAGCCGACCAGCAGCCATGCAGCGGCGCCTGCGCCGATCGAAAACGCGGTTCGACGCTGTGCATCGGGGCCAGCCTTCATCTGGGTTCTCCATAAGGCGTGCGCATCCACACGCCGATCAAAAGCACGCCAGCCAGCAGCTTCAAGGCGCAGGGCAGGAGACCATAGGCCAGCGCCAGTGCGAGCAGAGCGTCGGCATCGCGCGTGCCGGGGCTGTAGCCCAAGCGGCTGAGCAGCGGCAACGCCAGGCCGGCAGCCAGTGCGAGGTTGAGCTTGATGGCGAAGTTCCACCAGCCGAAATAGGCACCTTCGGCGCGACCGGCATGGCCCGCGCGCTGGATCACGCCGGCCAGCAGCGAACTCGGCAGGGCGAGGTCGGCGCCCAGAGCCAGTCCGCTGGCGATGCAGATCGCCGTGAAGGCAAGCCAATCGCCTGGGCCGAGCGTGACGGCCCAGACGAATGCTGCGATCGCCAGGCCCATGCCGGCGAGCCACAGCCGCGCCAACCCGCAGTGCGCCACGGCGCGGACCCACAGCGGCATCGATGCGGCACCGGCGGCGAAGTAGGCGAACAGGAACAGCGCTTCGTACGCCGGCAGTTGCAGGCGGTCGCGCACGAAGAACAGCACCAGCGTGGCTGGCAGTGCGCTGGCCACGCCGTTGACCATGAACACCAGCAGCAGGCGACGGAACGCCGGGTTGGCCAGCGGCAGCTGCATCGTCTGCGCGGCCGAGCCAGTCGCGCCGGACCGACCGATGGTCGAGCGCGGCGCGACGACGAGCAGCGCCAAGCCGAGCGCCAATGCGATGGCGAAGACCGCGCTGGTGGGGCCCAGCCCTGCCAGCGACGGCATCACGCTGGCAATCAGCACGCCGGCAAGTGCCAGGCCCTCGCGCCAGGCGACGACGCGCGCGCGCTGCGTCGCATTGCCGCCCAGGCGCGCGCCCCAGGCCTGGTGCACGACGGACAGCACGCTGTAGGACAGGTACGTCACCGCGAGCATCCCACCACACCAGACCAGCAGTGCGTCGGGGTCGCGCACCGGCGGGAAGAACAGCGCGTAGAAGCTGGCCGCGAGCACGACGGCAGCGCCCGCCGCCACCGCCAACACCCGCCGCGTCGAGTGCGAGAACCAGGCGTCGGCCAGGCGGCCGATCCACGGATCGGCAAACGCATCGAGCAGGCGTGCTGCCAGCAACAGCACGCCGAGTGCCGCCAGCGGCACGCCCAGCTCGGTCGCGTAGTGGCTGGGCAATACCACGTACAGCGGCAGCGCGACGAAGGCCAGCGGCAGCCCGAGCGCACCGTAGGCCAGGCCGGCGCCGACTCCGCCGGCTGGCGTGGCGCCCGCGCCCCGCGCGGCCGCGCCGACCCGCGCCGGCCCGTTCATTGCGCTCACGGTGCGGCCCCGAGCAAGGCCGCGCGAAGCTGTGGCTCGGAGGTGCGTGTCGACAGCCAGATGCCGAAGAACAGCCGCGCGAAGGCGGCGTCGCGCAGCTCGCCGATCAGGCGCCCGTTGTGGTGAAAGCGCGCGCCCTCCCCGGGGCGATGCACACCGGTCAGGCGGTCGCCCGCCTGCACGTCGGGAAACAGCTGCTTCATCGCGGCCAGCCAGCGCTCGCCGTCGTCGTCGGCGATGTCGCCGACGCGGCGCATTTCGACCAACGAGCGCTCCGCGATCAGTGGCCCCTTGAGGTGGCGTGCGTACTCGATCTCGAGCGCCGCGCTGGCGCGCTCGGCGTTGTCGCCGCGCAGCGCGCCCGGCGCCCACAGGCGGATGTCGTAGACATGCAGTCCGAGCAAGCGCAGCCGACCCTGCCCGAGCAACCGAGCGCCCGGCAGGTCGGCGAGCACTTCGGCAGGCGGCGTCGCCGCTGCCGCAGGCCACGCGGCCAAGCCGGCGGCAACGACGGCAAGCAGGGCGGTGCGCCGGCTCGTGGTCATGCTACGGCCGACGCAACGTGAACTGGATGACATCGGTGTTGCCGCCCGCGAAGGCCGCTTCGCAGTAGGCCAGATAGAACTCCCAGATGCGCATGAAGCGGCGGTCGAAGCCGATGGCGCGCACGCGCGCCTCCTCGGCCAGGAACCGTTCGCGCCAGCGGCGCAACGTCTCGGCGTAGTCGGCGCCGAAGGCGAGTTCGTTGACCACTTCGAGGCCTGCCGCCCGCGCCTGGGCCCGGAACGCGCTCGGGCTGGGCAACAGGCCGCCCGGGAAGATGTACTGCTGGATGAAATCGGTACCCGCGACGTAACGCTCGAACAGATCGTCGCGAATCGTGATGCTCTGAATGCAGGCGTGGCCGCCTCTTTTTAGCTTGTTGCGCACGGTGGCGAAGAAGCCGGGCCAGTAGGCACGGCCGACCGCCTCGAACATTTCGATCGACGCGATCGCGTCGAACGGCTCGTCATCGATGTCGCGGTAGTCCTGCAGCCGCAGGTCGGCGCGGTCTGCCAGGCCGGCGCGCGCCAGACGCTGCCGGGCGTACGCCAGCTGTTCAGTCGACAACGTGACACCGGTGACGCGGGCATCGCACTCGGCGACCGCCGCCTCCGCCAGCGCCCCCCAGCCGCAACCGATCTCGAGCAGCCGTTGCCCGGGCTGCAGGCCGCACTCGCTCAGCGCGCGGCGCACCTTGGCTTGCTGCGCCACGGCCAGGCTGCGCGTGCGGTCACCCTCGAAGCAGGCACTCGAGTAGTTCATCGTCTCGTCGAGCCAGAGCCGGTAGAACGAATTGCCGAGGTCGTAGTGGGCGTGGATGTTCTTGCGGCTGCCGCGGCGCGAATTGCGATGGAGCCGGTGGCGCACGCGGTACAGCAGCGAGCCCCACCAGCTGCCGTAGACGGCGCTTTCGACGGCGTCGCGATTGGCGATGAACAGCCGCAGCAGCGCGGCCAGGTCGGGTGTCGACCAGTCGCCGTCGATGTAGCTTTCTGCAAAACCGATGTCGCCCGAACGCAGTGCAGCTGCGAAGACGTTCCAGTTGGCCAGGCGCATCGCCGCATGCGGCCCCTGCGCGTGCGCGGCGCCGAAGCGCACCGGGGCGCCTTCGGGCAGTTGCAGATCGAGGCAGCCGTGGTGCAGCCTGGCCAGCAGGCGCAGCGCCGCGCGCGCGCTTGCCGGGGTGGTGGGCGGCAATTCGAATCTGGCGGCCGAAGCGAGCGTGGAAGCGTTCAGGTTCATCGCGGGGCGGTCTGGAAGAGGGCAGAGCGCGTTGCGCTCAGCGCGTGACGAACATCTCGGGTGCGGCCGGCTTGCGCACGAACGGCACGCGTTTGACCAGCAGGCGCAGCGCCTGCCAATGAATGCGCACGATGACGCCCAGCGTCATCAGTGGCTGTCCGAAGAACGCCTCGCGCTGGCGCTTGCGCGTGGCGTCGGCCAGCGTGCCGCTGACGCTGGTCAGCAACAACGGGCCATCGCCGTCGTGGTGCTCGACGCGGGCGACGACGCGGCCTTCGGCGCGCGCGAACCGGAAGCGGTACTCGCCCGTGACGTGGCAGAACGGCGAGACGTGGAACGCCTTGCGCGCGTGCAGTTCGCGGCCCCAGTCCAGCCCGGCACCGCACAGCAGGTAGCAGTGGCGCTCGCCGAAGGTGTTGTTGACCTCGGCGACGATCGCGGCCAGCGTGCCGTCTCGACGGTGGCAGTACCAGAAACTGACCGGCTTGAAGGCATAGCCGAGCACGCGCGGATAGGTCTGCAGCCAGACCTCGCCATCGGCATCGGTGACCCCTTCCCGTGCCAGTCGCTCGTCGAGCCAGGCCAGGCAATCGGCACGGCCGTCGCCATGGTCACGGTCATGGAACGACACCAGTCCGAAGCCATTGCGCACCAGCGCCGCATCGGGCTGCACACGCAGCGCGCGCAGCGGCAGCAGCAGGAAGTAGGTCGGGTAGTCGAACCGGTGCACGGCCGGGCGCAGGCGCACGTGGTGCACCGTGCCGACGGCCAGCTGGGCGCGTGCGGACGCCGGGCTCATGCGGCAAGGCCCGCCGTCTGTGCTGCCCAGCGCTGGCGCAGCTCACGCACCACGGCCAGCCCCGACATCAGGCCGTCCTCGTGAAAACCGTAGCGCGTCCAGGCGCCGCAGAACCAGACATGGGAGCGCCCCTGCAGCGCAGGAACGCGGGCCTGGGCCTGAACGGCGGCGCGGTCGAACACCGGGTGTGCATAGTCCCACTCGCCGAGGACGGCTTGGTCCCGGATCGGCCGCAGCGGATTCAATGACACGATCACCGGCGTCCGCCAAGGCAGCGGCTGCAGGCGATTGATCAGGTAGTGCAGGCACACACGGGCGTCCTCGCGGGCGCGATCGGCCGCGCGCTCGTAGTTCCACGCTGCCCAGGCACGCCGGCGTCGCGGCAGGGCCGAGGTGTCGGTGTGCAGCACGGCGCGGTTGGGCTGGTAGCGGATTGCGCCGAGCACCGCCCGTTCTTCGCCGTCGGCGTCGGCCAACAGGGCCAGCGACTGGTCGCTGTGGCAGGCCAGCACCACCTCGTCGAAACGCTCGCTGCCGTGGTCGGTGGCGACGATCACGCCGGCCGTGCCGGCGCCCGGCGGCAATCGCCTCACCGCACGCACCGGCGTGGCCAGGCGCGCATCGGGCACGGCGGCGAGCAGCTTCTCGACGTAGTGCCTGGCGCCGCCGCGCACCGTGCGCCACTGCGGGCGATGTCTGAGCTGTAGCAGGCCGTGGTTGTGGCAGAAGCGGATCATCGTGCCGATCGGAAACCGCAGCATTTGGTCCGTCGGGCAGGACCAGATGCAGCCGATCATCGGCAGGAAATAGCCGTCGCGAAAGGCGCTGCCGAAGCGATGGCGGTCGAGGAAGGCACCGATCGGCTCGTCCATTTCGGCATCGGCGGCATGGTTGGCGATGGCGGTCGTCAGCCGGTTGAAGCGCGCGATGTCGCGCAGCATGGCCCAGAAGCGCGGCGACACGAGGTTGCTGCGCTGCGCAAACAGGCCGTTCACGTCGCTGCCGCTCCATTCCCAGCCCGTCGCGGGCGCCTGCACCGAGAAGGACATTTCGGCGACCGCGCTGTCGACGCCGAGTTGCTCGAACAGGCTGATCAGCTGCGGGTAGGTGCGCTCGTTGTAGACGAGGAAGCCCGTATCGACGCCGTGCCGGAGGCCTTCGAGCTGTACGTCCACGGTGTGCGCGTGGCCGCCGAACCACTGCCCGGCCTCGAACAGCGTGACGGCCGCGTCGCCCGCCAATGCGTGGGCCGCGGCCAGCCCCGCGACGCCAGATCCGATCACGGCAACGCGGCGCATGCGTCAGCCCGCCGCTTTCGGGTTCAGCCAACAAAAAGGGGTACCGCGATGGGCGGTACCCCTGGCTGGAAAGATTGCTGCGTGGCGCCCCTGAGCGAAGGAGGGAGGGAGGGAGGAGGAGGAGAACCGCTCAGGGATTGCAGCCAGCGGGGCTGGAAGGCAACGCAGCAATGAAAACTCTACGCTGCCATGGACCGGATCCATGTGGCGAAGTTCCCGCCGGGTCCTTGCAACGTCATGTATCGGCATGGTCAACCCCGAATGCATATCTGAACTCATTGGTTCACAATATAACCCATTGGTCAGAAAATAGATCAAAAGGTCTTTCCTCGGCGTCATGCTGGTCTGTCGGACTCGTTCGGTCGATGATGTTGATCGTTTGTCTAGAGCAAACGTCAGTCAACTGGCGCCCGTGTCATTGAGGTGGTGCCGACGGTTCGGCGCACTGCTCACGAAGGGGGAACGCGTGAATGCCAGCCTATCGGCGCAGCCGGTCGTGCTGTCGATTGCAGCGATCGAGCGCGACACGGGTCTGAGCAAGGACACCCTGCGGGTCTGGGAGCGGCGCTACGGCTTCCCGGTCCCCATGCGGGATTCGCAGGGCGAGCGCAGCTATCCGCTCGATCAACTTCAACGGCTGCGTGCCATCAAGCGTCTGATCGATGGGCGCCATCGGCCAGGGCGTGTCGTGTGCCTCGATGCCGGCGAACTGGAGCGGTTGTTGCGGGCGACCGGCGTGCAGGCGCCGGAGCCAAGCATGGCGGTCGTGCCGGTGACGGGCCCGGAACTCGCTGCCCTGATGGCGTGCACGTGATGCCAACGCTGGCCAGCATCAACGTGGCGCTGGCCGACTGGCGTGCGCGCCGCCACGACACGCCGTGATCGCGGGTCATGCGATCTCTCTAGAATCGACAGGTGCCGGCCAGCGCCGAAGCAAGGACCCGACATGCTTTATCCGGAACTCTTCAAGCAGCTCGAATCGGTGCGGTGGAACATGGAGCGCGACATCCCGTGGGATCGCTTCGATTCTGGCCGCCTCAGCGAAGAGCAGGCCCAGACCATCAAGATGAATGCCATCACCGAATGGGCGGCACTGCCGGCCACCGAGATGTTCCTGCGCGACAACCGCGACGACAGCGATTTCTCGGCCTTCATGAGCGTGTGGTTCTTCGAGGAGCAGAAGCACTCGCTGGTGCTGATGGAGTACCTGCGCCGCTTTCGTCCCGACCTGGTGCCCACGGAGGCCGAATTGCACGCGGTGCGCTTCGAGTTCGACCCGGCACCCGCCCTCGAGACCCTGATGTTGCACTTCTGCGGCGAAATCCGCCTCAACCACTGGTACCGGCGCGCTGCTGAATGGCACTCCGAGCCGGTCATCAAGGCGATCTACGAAACGCTGGCGCGCGACGAAGCGCGCCATGGCGGCGCCTACCTGCGCTACATGAAACGGGCGATGCAGAAGTTCGGTGACGAAGCGAAGGCGGCATTTGCCAAGGTTGGGGTGCTGATGGCCAGTGCGAGGCGCACTGCGAAGGCGCTGCACCCGACCAACCTGCATGTCAACGAGATGCTGTTCCCACGCGACACCATCCAGTCGCGCCTGCCGAATCCGGAGTGGCTCGAGCATTGGCTGGACACGCAGATCCAGTTCGACGCCGTCTGGGAGAACAAGGTCGTCGAACGCATCCTGCACAACATGAGCCTGCTGATGGAGCGCAGCTTCGCCAGCGTGCAGGAGCTCAACCGCTACCGCAAGGAATTGCTGCGCTCGCTGACGCCGCCGGGCGCCACGCCCGACGCTCCCGCCGCTGCCTGATACGCGCCGCGCTTCAGCCCTTGGTCTGCGCGGCGGGCGGCGGGCGCGCCTGATCGGCTTTGCGGTCGGCATCGACGCGCTGTGCCGACGGCCTCTGCGCGATCAGCTTGCCGTAGCCCTTCCAATCGATGCCATGGGCGGCGAGCAGGTCTTCGCCGTAGACCGACTTGCTGGCCAGCGCCACCAACGGCAGCGACACGTAGGCCGAGCAGTCGGCCAGCGTGAAGGCGTCGCCCGCGACGAAGGGGGCGAACCTGGCCAGCCGCTTGAAGCCTGGGATGTGCTTGTCGAGCAGCTTGCGTACACGGGCCTGCTGCGACTCGCTGACCGTGCCGCCGAAGAACGCCTGTGGGTAGAGCTCGCGGGCGACCAGTTCGAGGTGCAGGTCGATGAAGATCACCAGTTCACGCACTTTGGCTGCTCGCCAGGGGTCGGCTGGCAGCAGGGGCGGGGTCGGTGTGAGCGCCTCGAGGTATTCGGTGATCGCGCTGCTCTCGCACAGCGTACCGTGCGTGGTGCGGATGAACGGCACCTTGCCCAGTGGCGATGCCGCGAACATCGCTTCGCCCTGGTCGGCCTTGCCGATGCGTTCTTCGGTGAATGGCAGGCCCTTCTCCAGCAGGACCAGCTTGACCTTGTTGTAGTAATTTGACAGCGTGAAACCGCACAACGTGATCGTCATCGCATCTCCTCAAAGTGAAACGGAAATCAGCGTCGGCTGACCAATGTAATCCCCACGACCACCGCCAAGAGCGCCACGACGAGTCGCAGCGTCAGCGGCTCGCCCAGCAGGCCCACGCCGGCCATCAGGCCGGCAAGCGGCGTCAGCAGCGTGAACGCGGCAATGCGCGTGGCCGGATAGTGGCGCACCAGCCAGAACCAAAGCAGGTAACTCGCAAAGGTCACGATCACCGTCTGGAAGGCCAGCGAGGACCACGCCAGCGCACCCACCTGTGCCGGCCAGCGCTCGCCGGCCAACCCGGCTGCCAGTGCCAACAACACCCCCGACACCGCCAGCTGGTAGAGCAGCGTCTTCTCGGCCGGCGCGTTTGTCAACGCGGTGGCCCGGATGGTCAGCGTGGTCGCGCCCCACAACAGCGCCGCGGCGACGCCGAGCGAGTCGCCGAGCAACTGTCGCGGGCCGGCCGACGCGCTCGGTGCAAAGCCCTCGGCAAAGGCCCAGGCGACGCCGGCAAACGCCGTCGCCAGCCCCAGCCACTGCGCGGGCGCCAGGCGTTCGCCGCGCGCGATGAACGGCATGCCGAGCGCAACCACAAACGGCGACAGGTAGATGAAGACCGCCATGCGCGACGCGCTGGTGAACTGCAGGCCGATGAAGATGCAGGCGAATTCGGCGGCGAACAGCGCGCCCGCCGCCAAGCCGCTGCGCCCCGTGCCGTCGCTGGCCCACAGCGCAATGCCGCGCCCGCGCGCCCAGGCCAGCAACAGCAGCGCGGCGCCGAGCGAGCGCGCGGCGGCCTGTGCCAATGGCGGGATCTCGGCCAGCGCCACCTTGGCCGCGACCTGGTTGAGGCCCCACAAGGTTGAGCACAGCAGCAGCGAAGCGACGGCCACGCCGTCCAGGTGCTGCCTGCGCCCCTCGCGGGCGGCCTCCGGTGCGCTCGCCATCGGCCTATCGACGGGCCGGCGTGCGGCGGCCGGCGATCACCTGGGCGAGGGCTCCGCACAGCACGCCGGCGGCGGCGCCCGTCAGATGCGCCAGCGGGGCAACGCGGAAGTCCCAGCCCGACAGCAGCTGCGTCGGCCCGGAAAAGGGTCGCTCGAGCACCAGCTTGAGCGCGAGCCCGGCCAGCACCGCGGCGCCGATCACGCGGCGGCGGCCCTGCGCACGCCACAGCAGGTGCAGGGCAGCCACGGCGACACCGGCATGCAGCACGCCCGACAGGCCGCCGTAGTGAAGCAGGCGAGGTTGCATGGACAGTGCCGCATGGCCGAGGGGCCAGGCCACCAGCCACGCCAGCGTGGCGTGCCGCGGAACGCCGGCAGCCACGCCGAACGCCGCGACCACCACACAGCCGGCCAGATTGGCGGCCAGATGCAGCGGGCTCAGGTGCACGAGGGCGGCCGTCCATGGCCGCCACGGCTGGCTCAGTGCCAGCATCGGTTGCCAGTCGAGGGCCTCGCGCGGAGCGAACCAGCCGATGCACGCGCCAACGGCGAGCGCGGCACACAGTGCGGGCCAGGCACGCGACGTGGCAAGTGCAGTGGATGGCAAGGCTTGCTACGCGGCGAACACCGCGCGCCACAGAGCCAGCACCGCGTCGCGCTCGGCCGTCAACATATCGGCGGGGAACTGCGTCGGTTGCTCGTCCAGGCGTGCGTGGTGCTGGGCACGGCGCAATTCGCGGTAGGCATTGGCCGCCGCCTCGCCGACGCCGTGCGGCAGCAAGCCGCAGGCCTCGGCGCGTTGCAGCAAAGCGATGTTGCCGACATTGGGCTGCAGTTCAGGATGCGCTGCGGCGTGCGCGAGCACCAGGAATTGCACCGCGAACTCGGCGTCCATCATGCCGCCGGCGCTGTGCTTGACGTCGAACAGCCCAGCCTTGACCGGCCGCGCCGCGCGCACCTTGTCGCGCATCGTCTGAACCTGCTGACGCAGCGCGGTGTGATCGCGCGGCGCGGCGAGAACCTCGCGGCGAACCGCTTCGAAACGTTCGGCCAGCCCCGGGGTGCCGGCGCACCAGCGCGCGCGCGTCAAAGCCTGGTGTTCCCAGGTCCACGCCGTGTTGCTGCCGCGGCCGCGCTGGTACTGCTCGAACGAGGCGATCGACGTGACCAGCAGCCCCGAATTGCCGTTGGGACGCAGCGCGGTGTCGATGTCGAACAGCTCGCCGGCCGCGGTGCGCAGTGTGAGCCAGGTGATCAGCTTGCGCACGAAGGCGCCGTAGACCTCGGCCGCGCGGTCGGTGTCGGGTTCGTCGTGATCGTCGAAGAGGAATACGACGTCCAGGTCGCTGCCGTAGCCGAGCTCCTTGCCGCCGAGCTTGCCGTACGCGATGACGGCAAACTGCGGCGCTTCGCGATGCCGCTGCCGCAGGTGCGCCCAGGCCCAGCGCAGCGTGCAGTCGAGTACGGCATCGGCCAGCGCCGACAGGTCGTCGGCGACCTGCTCGACCGTGATCTCACCCTCGACATCGCGCACCAGCGTGCGAAAGATCTCGGCGTGGTGAGCGCGGCGCAGCGTATCGAGCAGCGCTTCCTCGCCCGCCTCGCCGGAGCGGTGCCAGGCCGCATGGCGATCGTTCATCTCGGCGATGAAGGCGGCCCGATCGAAGCGGCCATGCAGCAGCCGCGCGTCGGCCAGCTCGTCGATGACACCGGGGTGCTGCATCAGGTAGCGCATCGGCCAGCGTGCCAGGCCTAGCAGCCCGAGCAGCCGCCGCTGCACCTCGGGTCGTTCGACGAGCAGGGCCAGGTAGCTCTCGCGACGCAACAGCGGCTCCATCCAGTCGATGAAGCGAAGTGCCGCGTCAGCGCTGCAGCTGCCGCCGTCGATGCCCTCGGCGGCGCGCTGCACCAGACGCGCCAACCGCTGCTTGCTGCCGTCGCGCAGCGACTGCACGCGCGGTTGCTGGACCCAACGGCGCACGCGCTCGCCGATGGTTGCCGGCAGACGCTCCAGGAAGGCTTCGTCGTCGATCGGCAACGGTGGCGCGCCGCAGGCCTTGCAGGTGCCGTTGCGGCCGTTCGTGGCGGGGGCGGATTGGCCGTCGTGCAGCAGGGCGTCGAACTCGGTCGCCACCAGCTCGCGTACCGCGCACAGGCGGTCGAGCAGTTCGCAAGCGTCGGCGTTGCATGCCAGCCCCAATGACCGCGCGATCCAGCCCAGATCGCCGTCGGTAGCCGGAAGCAGATGGGTCTGCTGGTCGTCGAGGTACTGGATGCGGTGTTCGACGCGGCGCAGGAAGGTGTAGGCGTCGGCCAGTGCCTGGGCCGCTGCCGGCTTCATCAGCCCGCGCGCAGCCAGCCGCTGCAGGGCCCGCAAGGTCGAGCGGGTGCGGATTTCAGGGAACTGCCCGCCACGCACGACCAACAGCAGTTGCACGATGAACTCGATCTCGCGGATGCCGCCGCGCGAGAGCTTGACGTCGTTGCTGCGCTCGGGGCGGCCGGCGGCGCGCCGCTGGGCTTCCTCGCGGATCTTCACGTGCAGCTGTCGCAGGCCTTCGAACACGCCGTAATCGAGGTAGCGCCGGTAGACGAAGGCCGTGACCAGTGAACGCAGCGCCAGTGCACGGCCGCTGGCGACCGCGGCGCGCGGCGCGACGACGCGGCTTTTCAACCACGCAAAGCGCTCCCATTCGCGGCCCTGCACCTGGAAATACTCCTCCAGCATCCCCAGGCTGACCACCGGTGGGCCCGAGTTGCCGTTGGGCCTCAGGGCCAGGTCGACGCGGAACACGAAGCCGTCTTCCGTGGCGTCACCGATCAGTGCATACAGGTGCTTGGCCACCTTGCCGAAGTACTCGTGGGCCGAGATCGTGGCCGGCCCCGTGGTCTGGCCGTCGTCTTCATAGACGTAGATCAGATCGATATCGGACGACACGTTGAGTTCGCGCGCGCCGAGCTTGCCCATGCCGACGATCCAGAACTCGATGCGCCGGCCCTGTGCATCGAGCGGGGCGCCATGGCGCGCATCTGCCTCGGCCAGTGCCTGCGCCAGCGCAATCTCCAGCGTGGCCTCGGCCAGAGCGGTCATCGCCGCCGTGATGTCCTGCAACGGCGCGGCCTGCTCGACGTCCAGCACGGCCAGCCGCTCGAGCACCAGTTGGCGTGCGGTACGCAGTGCCGCTGGCAGCGAGCGGCCGGCACGCTGCAGCCGCGCCACCAATGCGGTGACGGTATCGGCGTCGGGCAGGCCCGGCGACAGCAGCGCGAGGTCGTCGGCAAGGCGCCGCCGCACACGCTGCACGAAGCGACTGTGGTCGGCCAACGCGAGTGGGGGTGTGGCGCCGGCCTCGGCGGCTGCGGAACCGATGGGCATGTTCGAGGTCAGTCAGCGGCCCTGTGCTAGATTGGCTCGAACCGTCACGCAGCGCTGTCGGCTGCTCGCCGCCGCCAGCCGTTGCAGTGACTGGCAGCGCCGGATGCGCAGCCGTTCACCGCCGGTTGCCTTGTCGCTCATTGCTCCCACCGTGTCCTCCGCGCCTGCCGCCGCCCCTGCTGCCGTGTTCGTCGAGCGCCGCCGGCATCCCGTGTGGCGCTGGTTGTGGCGCATTGCCTTTGGCCTGTTGTTCGGCGCGTGGAGCTTATTGCTGTTGGCATGGCTGACGCTGCATTGGGGGATTTTGCCTCGCCTCGAGCAATGGCGCCCGCAAATCGAGGCCCGCGCGAGCCAGGCACTTGGCGTGCCGGTGACGATTGGCACGATCCGGGTGCGTTCGGGAGGCTGGGTGCCGGCGATCGACCTGGCCGACGTGGTGCTGCACGACCGCCAGAACCGCGAAGCCCTGCGGCTGCCCAAAGTCAGTGCGGCGCTGTCGGCGCGCTCGCTGCTGGCCTTCGAGCTCAGGTTCGAGCAGTTGCACATCGATGGCGCGGCGCTCGACGTGCGTCGCGATGCCGCCGGCCGCTTCTTCGTGGCCGGCATCGAGATGCCCCGCAGCGACAGCGCCGATGGCGAAGACGGCAGCAGTGCCCTCGACTGGTTCTTCGCACAGCACGAGTTCGTCATTCGCCATGGCCGGCTGCGGTGGATCGACGAGTCGCGCGACGGCACCCCGCTCGATCTCGACAACGTCGATCTGGTGATCCGCAACGGCCTGCGACGGCATGACCTGCGCATGGACGCGACGCCGCCGTCGGCCTGGGGCGAGCGCTTCTCGGTGCAGGGCCGCTTCGCCCAATCGCTGCTCGCGCGCCGCGGCGACTGGCGGCGCTGGAGCGGCACGCTGCACGCCGCGCTGCCGCGCACCGATGTTGCCGAGTTGCGTCGCCACGTGGCGCTGCCGTTCGAACTGACCGAAGGCGACGGTGCGGTGCAGGCCTGGATCGACGTGCGCGGCGGCGAACTTACCGCCGCTACCGCAGACCTGGCGCTGCGCGCGGTGTCGCTGCGGCTGGGCCCCGCGGTCGAGCCTCTGGCGGTGGTGCAGTTGCAGGGGCGTGTGCGTGCCGAGCGCGACAACGGCCAAGTGCGCCTGGCCACCGAGGGTTTGAGTTTCATCACCGGCGATGGCATCAGCTGGCCGCGCAGCAGCGCGACGCTGACGCTGCGGCAGCCGCGCGCGGTGGCCGCCGGCGCGCCGGCGGACGCGGCCGGTGACCGGGCGTTCGACGGCGGCGAGCTGATCGCCGATCGCCTGGACCTCGGTGCGGTGGCTCAGGTGGCGTCCCGCGTGCCGCTCGGCGCGGCGCTCGGCCGACTGATCGCGGAGCTGGCGCCGACCGGGCAGGTCAGTGCGCTCAATGCCCGTTGGGATGGGGCTCTCGACGCACCGACGAAGTACCAGGTCAAGGCCAGCGTCAGCAACCTGGCCATTGCCGCGGCACCGGCCGCCAGTGCCGGTGGCGTGGGCCGGCCGGGCTGGCGCAACGCGGCGATCGAGCTCGATGCCAACGAGTCCGGCGGCAAGGCCCGGCTCATGCTCGACAAGGGGGCGCTGCTGCTGCCCGGCGTGTTCGAGCAGTCCGAGCTGGCGTTCGACAGCCTGTCGACGCGGCTGGCCTGGCGCATCCGGCCGGTGGCCGGGGCACCGCCGGCGATGGAGCTCGTACTCACGGACACCCGCTTTGCCAATGCCGATGCGCAGGGCGAACTCGCCAGCGCCAGTTGGCGCAGCGGCGAGGGCAGCGGCGTCGGCCGCAGCGCGCGCCTGCCGGGCCGGCTCGAGTTGGCTGGGAGCTTGAGCCGTGGCCGCGCCGCTGCCGTAGCGCGCTACCTGCCGCTCGGTGTGCCGGAAGCGGCGCGCCGTTATGTCCAGGGTGCCGTGGTCGATGGCCGCGTGGCCGGCGTGACGTTCAAGGTCAAGGGCGACCTGTGGGACTTCCCCTTTGCCAGGCCCGCCAGCGCGCCAATGGCGGCGGCCGGCAGCGAGTTCCGCATTACCGCGCGCGCTGAAGACGTCACGCTGGCCTATGTGCCGAGCGAACCGGGCCGCGCTTCGCCCTGGCCACCGTTCAGCCGTGTCAGCGGCGAGCTGGTGTTCGAGCGTTCCTCGATGACCATCCGCAACGCGCAGGCACGGGTCTTCGGGGTCGAACTCGCACGCGTCAACGGCGGCATCGCCGACCTGGCGCAGCCGCATTTGCACATCGAGGGCCAGGCCCGCGGCCCTGTCGCCGACATGCTGCGCTATGTCAACACCACGCCGATCGGTGGCTGGCTGGGCGATACGTTGCGCGTGGCCAGCGCCACCGGAGACGGCGAGCTCGGGCTGGCGCTCGACATCCCGATCGATGAGACCGCGCACACCACGGTGAAGGGCCGCCTGGCGTTGGCGGGCAACGACGTGCGATGGACGCCCACCACGCCGCTGCTGACCAATGCCAAGGCGCGGATCGACTTCAGCGAGAAGGGGTTTTCGATCGCCGCCGGCAGCGCGCGCGTGCTCGGCGGCGAGGCCACTTTCGAGGGCGGCGCGCAGCCCGACGGCACGCTGCGCTTCGCGGCCCAGGGCGTCGCCAGCGCCGACGCTTTGCGGCGGGCCAGCGAACTCGGTGCGCTGTCGCGGCTGGCGGGCGCGATGAGCGGCCAGGCGCCCTATCGGCTGACGCTCGGCGTCGTGCGAGGCCAAAGCGAGCTCACGCTGACCAGCCCGCTCGCCGGCCTGGCCCTGGATCTGCCCGCGCCAATGAAGAAAGGCGCTGACGCGACCTGGCCGTTGCGGGTGGAAACGCGCGGCGTCGCGGCGTCCAGCGACGGCTCGCGTCGCGACAGCCTGCGCATCGAACTCGGCAACGTGGCGCAGGCCCAGTACGTGCGCGACCTGTCGGGCGAGACACCCAAGGTGATGCGGGGTGCCATCGCCGTGCTGGACTCGCTGCCGCCGTTGCCCGAAAGCGGCGTCCATGCGGTGCTGAACCTACCGGCCGTCGATGGCGACGCCTGGCAGGGCGTGGCGGACCGCCTTCAGGCACCGACCGACGTGGCCGTCGATGCCGCCGCCGAGGGCTACCTGCCACGCACCGTGGCCTTGCGGGCGCAATCGCTCGCCTACGGCGGGCGCCGGCTCTCGCGCCTGGTGGCCGGGGTCAGCCAGGACCCCGTCGACGCAACGTGGCGCGGCAGCCTCGATGCCGAGCAACTCGGTGGCTATGTCGAATACCGGGCCGCACGCGGGCCGGCCAATCCGGGGCGCGTGCATGCGCGTCTGGCGCGGCTGGCGCTGCCGCCAGCCGATGTGGAATCGGTGGAAAGCCTGCTCGTGCAGGCCCCGGCGACCGTACCGGCACTCGACATCGTGGTCGACGACTTCGAGTTGCGTGGCAAGAAGTTCGGTCGCGTCGAGATCGAGGCCGTCAACCGTGCCGGTGACGGCGGCGCGCGCGAGTGGCGCATGAACCGCTTCACCATCACCAACCCCGATGCCCTGCTGAGCGGCACCGGCCAATGGCAGCCCGGGTCGGGCGCGGGCCGCCAGCGCATGGTGATGGACTTCAGGCTCGAACTGGCCGACAGCGGCGCCTTCCTCGATCGCATCGGCTTCGGCGGTACGGTTCGCGGCGGCAAGGGGCACATGACCGGCCAGCTGTCATGGGCCGGCTCGCCGCTGGCGCTGCACATTCCGAGCCTGGACGGGCGCGTCAACCTGGCGCTCGATGCCGGGCAATTCCTCAAGGCGGGGCCGGGCGCCGGCAGGCTGCTCGGCGTGCTGAGCCTGCAGACGCTGCCGCGCCGGCTGCTGCTGGATTTTCGCGACGTGTTCCAGGAAGGGTTTGCGTTCGACAACATCATCGGCGACGTGACGATCGACGACGGCGTGGCCAGCACCAACAACCTGCGCATGCGCGGTGCGCAGGCGGCGGTACTGATGGAGGGCAGCGCCGACATCGGCCGCGAGACGCAGGACCTGCGCGTGCTGGTGGTGCCGGAGATCAATGCCGGCACCGCGTCGCTGGCCTATGCCGTGATCAACCCGGCCGTGGGGCTCGGAACGTTCCTGGCCCAGGTGTTCCTGCGCCGCCCGCTGATGGCCGCGAGCACGCGCGAATTCACCGTGCAGGGGTCGTGGGCCGACCCGAAGGTCGAGCGCGTCGAGCGCAGGATCGACGCGCCGCTGCCCGAGCTCGATGCACCGGCGGCCGCCTCGGCGCCGAAGTCCGGGTCGTGACCGATCGCCAGCCACGAGGAGCACGAGCATGAAGATCGCCGCGTTGCAGACGGTCTCGACGCCCAACGTGGCACGCAATCTCGAGGCCGCCGCGCGGCTGATCGGGCAGGCTGCGCGCGAGGGTGCCGCGCTGGTTACGCTGCCCGAGTACTTCTGCCTGATGGGCCAGCGCGACGATGACAAGCTGGCGATTGCCGAAGCACCGGGGCAGGGGCCGATCCAGGCCTTCCTCGGGGCGCAAGCGCAGTCGCACGGCCTGTGGCTGATCGGCGGCACATTGCCGCTGCGAACCGCCGCGCCCGATCGCGTTCGCAACGCCTGCTGCGTCTATGGGCCCGACGGCGCGCTGGCCGCACGCTACGACAAGATCCATCTGTTTCGCTACGACAACGGCCGTGAGAGCTACGACGAGGCACGGGTGCTCGAGGCCGGCAGCGAGCCGGTCACGCTGCAGGCCGGGCCGCTGCGGCTGGGGTTGTCGGTGTGCTACGACCTGCGCTTCCCCGAGCTGTACCGGCGGCTGTGTACGCCGCCGTGCGATCTGCTCAGCGTGCCCGCGGCCTTCACCTACACCACCGGCCGAGCGCACTGGGAGTTGTTGCTGCGTGCGCGCGCGGTCGAGAACCAGTGCTACGTGATCGCCGCGGCGCAGGGCGGCGTGCACGAGAACGGCCGCCGCACCTGGGGCCACAGCATGATCGTCGACCCGTGGGGCGAAGTGCTGGCCGTGTTGCCCGAAGGCGAAGGTGTCGTGATGGCAGAGTTCGACGCGAAGCGGTTGGCTTCGGTGCGGCAGCAACTGCCCGCGCTGGCGCACCGGCGCCTGTAGCTCCTCAGGCCAGCGCCGGGCAGCCCCAGGGCGGGCTGAGTTCGCCTCGGGGGTGGTCACTTCATCGGCTGCCGAACATCATCTGCCTCGCCAGCGCATTCTTCAGCAGCGGCACGCGGTCGAGCACGGCCAGGCCGGCACCACGCAGCGTACCGATGCCGGGCACCTGCCAGGTGAAGCTGCGCGCCAGGAAGTCGGTGGTCGCGATCATCGCCCAGCGGTCTGGTGCGCGCTGCCAGGCGACGCGCGACAGCGCGGCATCGAGCGCGGGTGCCGAGCGGCTGGCGTCGACGGCATCGCGCAGTGCCGTGGCCAGCGTGTAGGCATCGCGCAAACCGAGGTTGAGCCCCTGGCCGGCGACGGGGTGCAGCGTCTGCGCGGCGTTGCCGATGCGCACCTGGCGCCCGCGTACGAGCGTGCGCTGGGCCGCCAAGCCGAGCGGGAAGCATTTCAGTGCCGAGACACCGACGATGCGCCCGACGGCACGGTCGAACACGGTACCAAGCACGGCCACGCGCTGGGCGTCGCTGAGTTCGCGCACCGGGTCGTCGTTGCGTGGCACGCACCACACCAACGAGGCGCGCCGGGCGCCCTCGGCGCCGCGCGGCAGCGGCAGCAGCGCCGCCGGACCGTGGCGGGTGAAACGCTCGACGGCCAAGCCGGGGGTGCCACCGTCGAGCGAGATGGTGCCGACCCAGGCGTCCTGCTGGTAATCGTGGCGCAGGTCGGCCACCTTGTGCTCGCCGAACACGCCCCCTTCGGCCACGACGGCGAGGTCGAACGCTTCGGCGACGCCGGCATCGACCTCGACGCCGTCGGGCAGAGTCTTCAGCGCCAGCACGGGCGTGCCGAATCGGCTATGCAAGCGCGCGGGCTCGGCGACGACCGCGGCTTCCCAGGCACGCTGCATCGGCGCCACGAGCGCACCGTAGCCGAGCACTGCGCCGAGCATCGGCACGGCGAGTTCGGTGGCGGATAGCCGCACCTCGGGCGTGCCGAGCCAGCCGGGCACCGCCAGCGCCGGTGCCTGCTGTGAGACCCAGACTTCGCGGATCGCCTCGGCGCGGCCGCCGTCCCAGCCCCCGACGCGCTCCAGCAGTTGGATGCTGCCGAGCGCGAGCGCCAGCGTGCGCGCGTCGCCCGACACATCGCGATCGGCCGGACGGGCATCGAAAAGGCTGATCTGCGCCTGCGGCAAGTTGCGCGCGGTCAGCAATGCAAGTGCCAAGCCGACCGGGCCGGCGCCGATGACGGCGATGTGCAAAGGCTTCATGGTTGGGTGTCATGGTAGCCGGCAGCGGCGCCAGCACGTGCCGATCGAATAGAATCCGGCGCCCTTGGTGGCCCCGCGACCACCGTGGCGCCGCAGGTTTTCCCGACCTTGGCAGCCGGGGTTCCGGCCGCAACTGGCATGGCCCATCACTCTTAGGACCGTCGACGTGTTCATTTCCGAAGCCTTTGCCCAGACCGCCCCTGCGGCCGCCGGTGGTGCCGGTGCCGAATCCACCCTGTTCAGCCTGCTGCCGCTGGTGCTGATGTTCGTGGTCTTGTACTTCATCATGATCCGCCCGCAGATGAAGCGCCAGAAGGAACACAAGGCGATGATCGAGGCGCTGGCCAAGGGCGACGAAGTCGTCGTCGGTGGCGGCATGCTCGGCAAGGTGACCAAGTTGGGTGAGACCTATGTTTCGGTCGAGATCGCCGCCAATGTCGAGGTGCAGGTGCAGCGCACGGCCATCGTCCAAGTGTTGCCCAAGGGCACCATCAAGTAACCCGCTGCGGCGCGCGCATCGGCGCGCCGCGAAAGCCGTCGCTCCATGAACCGCTACCCGTGGTGGAAATACGCGATCCTCGCGATCGCGCTGGTCGTCGGTGCGCTGTACACGGCACCGAACTTCTTTGGTGAGGCGCCTGCGGTGCAGGTCTCGTCGGGCAAGGCCACGGTCAAGGTCGAGCCGGCGCTTGTCGGCCGCGTGCAGGCCGCCCTCACGCAAGCCGGCCTGAACGCCGATTTCGTGGCCCTCGAAGGGCTGTCGGTACGGGCTCGCTTTGTCGATACCGACACCCAGATCAAGGCCAAGGACACGATCGCCAAGGCGCTCAACCCGGATCCGAGCGACGCGTCGTACATCGTCGCGCTGAACCTGGTCTCGCGTTCGCCGCAGTGGCTGGCCAGGCTGCACGCGCTGCCGATGTACCTCGGGCTGGATCTGCGCGGCGGCGTGCACTTCCTGATGCAGGTCGACATGAAGGCGGCCGTGACCAAGAAGGCCGAATCGCTGACCGGTGACGTGCGCACGCTGCTGCGCGACAAGAGCATCCGCCACGCCGGCATCAGCCGCGACGGCAACGCGGTCGAGGTGCGGTTTCGCGACAAGGCCACGCTGGATGCGGCCAGGAATCTGCTCGCCGACCAGCTGCCCGACGTGGCATGGACCGAGACGGCCGAGGGCGACGGCTTCAAACTGTCGGGCGCCTTGAAGCCGCAGGCCGCGCGCGCGGTGCAGGACCAGGCCCTCAAGCAAAACATCACCACGCTGCACAACCGTGTCAATGAACTCGGCGTGGCCGAGCCGGTGATCCAGCAGCAGGGCGCTGACCGCGTGGTGGTGCAGTTGCCGGGCGTACAGGACACGGCCAAGGCCAAGGACATCATCGGCCGCACGGCGACGCTGGAGGTGCGCCTGGTCGACGACAGCGCCGAGGCCGCGGCTGCAGCGGTCGGCTCGGGCCCGGTGCCGTTCGGCACCGAACGCTACGTCGAGCGCGGTGGCGCGCCGTTGATCGTCAAGCGCCAGGTCATCCTGACCGGCGAGAACCTGACCGACGCGCAGCCCGGCTTCGACGGCCAGAACGCGAGCGAGCCAGCGGTGCACCTGACGCTCGATGCCAAGGGTGCGCGCGTCTTCCGCGACGTCACGCGCGAGAACGTCGGCAAGCGCATGGCCATCCTGCTGTTCGAGAAGGGCAAGGGCGAGGTCGTCACCGCGCCGGTGATCCGCAGCGAGATCGGTGGCGGGCGAGTGCAGATCTCCGGCCGCATGAGCACCGTCGAGGCGGCCGACACCGCGCTGCTGTTGCGCGCCGGCTCGCTGGCCGCGCCGATGGAGATCATCGAGGAGCGCACCATCGGCCCCAGCCTCGGCGCCGAGAACATCAAGCTCGGCTTCAACAGCGTGATCTACGGCTTCTCCGCGATTGCCGTATTCATGTGCGCCTACTACCTGCTGTTCGGCGTGTTCTCGACCATCGCGCTGGCGTTCAACCTGCTGCTGCTGGTGGCGGTGCTGTCGATGCTGCAGGCCACCCTGACGCTGCCGGGCATCGCGGCCATCGCGCTGGCGCTGGGCATGGCCATCGACGCCAACGTGCTGATCAACGAACGCGTGCGCGAGGAACTGCGCAACGGCGCCAGCCCGCAAACGGCGATCGCGACCGGCTACGAGCGCGCCTGGGGCACGATCCTGGACTCGAACGTGACGACGCTGATCGCCGGCCTGGCGCTGCTGGCCTTCGGCTCGGGCCCGGTGCGCGGCTTCGCGGTCGTGCACTGCCTGGGCATCCTGACCTCGATGTTCTCGGCGGTGGTGTTCTCGCGCGGATTGGTCAACCTCTGGTACGGGCGGCAAAAGAAGTTGAAGGGCGTGTCGATCGGCCAGGTCTGGCGGCCGGACGGCGCCCCGCCCGCGGCGCAATCCTGAGGAGCGAGCAGCATGGAATTCTTCAGGATCCGTCGCGACATCCCGTTCATGCGCCATGCCCTGGTGCTGAACATCGTTTCTTTCCTGACCTTTGCCGCGGCGGTGGTCTTCCTGGCCACGCGGGGCCTGCACCTGTCGATCGAGTTCACCGGCGGCACGGTGATGGAGGTCGAGTACGCGGCCGCGGCCGATCTCGGCAGGACCCGCGCCGCGGTCGACAGCCTGGGTTTCGGCGAGGTGCAGGTGCAGAACTTCGGCACTTCGCGCGACGTGCTCATCCGCCTGCCGCTGCGTGCCGACACCAAGCAGAGTGAAGTCGCCGCGCGCGTTCTCGATGCGCTGTGCAAGGCCGAGTCGGGCAGCGTCACGACCAAGCAATACACCACGCCGCAAGGCGAGCAGATCAGCCGGCCGTCGTGCAGTACTGCGGCGGGTGCCGAACCGCTGAAACTGTCGCGAACCGAGTTCGTCGGCCCATCGGTCGGCGAGGAATTGACCTGGGACGGCGTCAAGGCACTCACGGTCACGATCGCCGGCATCATGCTGTATCTGGCCTTGCGCTTCGAGTGGAAGTTCTCGGTCGCCGGCATCGTCGCCAACCTGCACGACGTGGTCATCATCCTGGGCTTTTTCGCCTACTTCCAGTGGGAGTTCTCGCTGGCGGTGCTGGCTGCCGTGCTGGCAGTGCTGGGCTACTCGGTCAACGAGTCGGTGGTGATCTTCGACCGGGTGCGCGAGGCCTTCCGCAAGTTCAGGAAGCTCGACACCCGCGAAGTCATCGACCATGCCATCACCAGCACCATCAGCCGCACCATCATCACCCACGGCAGCACGCTGATGATGGTGGTGTCGATGCTGATCTTCGGCGGCCCGACGCTGCACTACTTCGCCCTGGCGTTGACCATCGGCATCCTGTTCGGCGTCTACTCGTCGGTGTTCGTGGCGGCAGCGATCGTGATGTGGCTCGGCGTCAAGCGCGAGGACCTCGTGAAAGTCTCCGCGAAGGACGGCGATCCGAACGACCCGAACGCCGGCGCGATGGTGTAGACGCGCGAGTGGTGGTGTAGAGTCTTCGGACCTCCGAAACGAAAGCCTCACCGAATTCATGGCGACCGTCGGCGATCAAGCCAGTCTGGCCTTCGAGGCGCGCCGGCTCTACACGGAAGAACTGGTCAAGGGCCTCCCGGCGCTGGTCAGTGCAGTGCAGGTGTGGTCGCTGGCCCCAGAGCGGAGCGCGGTGGGCCTCGATCCGGCCGTTGTCTGGCGCCTGCGTGATGCGGCGGAGGCGCTCAAGCTCCACGGTGCGGCTTGGCGCAAGGGCATGGTCCTGGCGCTGCAGGACGCCTTGCGACACGGCATCACGGCGACGCGCAGCGGGGATCTGGGCAGCGTAAAGCAGAAATTGTCGCTGGTCGACGACGAGACGATCGAGCGCGAGATCGTCACTTCGCGGCTGGCGCTGGCGATCATGGACCGCGCGAACTGGGAGTTCAATGACCTGCGCACGCGCGTCGCCCTGCTCGAGCGACGCGAGGAACTCGAGCCGCACGACCTGCTGCGCGCCCACATGCTGGCCCGCATCGTGGTGCAGGCGTGGGCGGCGGCGGGCATGACCGACGAATCCCTGCGCGACCTGCAGCCGGTGTTGCACTTGGAGTTCGGCGTGCTGGCGCAGGAGGCCTACCACGAAGCCAACAGCTGGCTGGTGTCGAATCGCGTGTTGCCCGATGTCGACCTGCGGCCGCTGATCCGACGCTCGCGCGGGGGCGTGACCACCGGCTACGCCGGCTTGGCCGCCGTGCATGACGAAACGCGCATGATGACCCGCGCCGGCGGCGATGGACAGGGCGGCGCCGGTGAGAACGCGACGGCCGTACTGTCGCGGCTCAATCGCGCGATCGAGCGCCAGGTGCCGGCGTTTTCCGAGACGGTCCGGGGCGGCCATCATCGCACTGTATCGCCTGCGCTGTCCGAGGCCATCGGGCAGGCCCAGGTCGGGGTGCAGCGGCGCATCGAGCGCCACACCGAAGGCGCGGCAGGCGCCACCGTTTCGCCGGCGCTGCTCGAAGAGTTGAACCTGCGCAAGCAGGCCCTCAAGCGCGCCGCCGAGTCGCCGATCGAGCGCGCCACGATCGAGATCGTCGCGTTGCTGTTCCAGAGCATCCTCACCGAGGAGCGCATTCCGTCGGCGGTCCGTGTCTGGTTTGCTCGGCTGCAGATGCCGGTTTTGCGCGTCGCAGTCGGCGAACCCGACTTCTTCGCGACCGTCGACCATCCGGCGCGGCGATTGATCGACCGCATGGGCGCCTGCGTGATGGGCTTCGACGCCTCGGCGAGCGCCGTGGGTGATTCGCTGGAGACCGAGATCAAGCGCATCGTGCAGGTGGTCGAGGCCTACCCCGACACCGGGCGGCGTGTCTTCCAGACCGTGCTGACCGAGTTCGAGCGCTTCCTCGAGCACTATTTCAAGAGCGAGAACAAGGCCACCATCCGCGGCGTCTCGCTGGCCCAGCAGGTCGAGCAGCGCGAGACGCTGGCAATCCAGTACACCATCGAGTTGCGCAAGATGCTCAACGAAGTGCCGGTACAGGAAGGGGTGCGCCAGTTCCTGTTCCACGTCTGGGCGGACGTGATGGCGGTGACGGCGGTACGCAACGGTGCGCAAAGCGATGCCACCAAGGCGATGCGGGCCGCGGCCGCCGACCTGATCTGGTCGGCCGGCGCGAAAGTTTCCCGCGAGGAGCGCGCCGAGGTCATCCGCCGCCTGCCGCCGCTGCTCAAGCAACTGCGCGACGGCATGGAGTCTGCCGGCGTGGCGCCCGGCAAGCGCGATGAACACGTGCGTTCTCTCAACGATTCGCTGGCGGCGGCATTCAGCGCCAAGGCCGCAGCGATTCCCGCCGACCGTTTCGAGGAACTGCGCGAGCGCCTCGAAGCGCTCGAGGAACTGCTGCCCGACGCCAGCGATGTCGAACTCGACCAGACGTTGATGCTCGACATTTCCGGTGACGACAGCGGCGGCCTCGAGGTGGTCGGCGAGGGCGGCTCGATGCCGACGCCGGCGATGCTGTCCTGGGCCCGCGAGTTGCAGGTCGGCAGCTGGTACATGCTCGAATACAACGATCGCAACGAAGCCGTACAACTGGCTTGGCAGGGCCTGCGCCGGCACCTGTCCCTGTTCGTCACGGCCTCGGGGCGCTGCCTGCTGTTCGAACAGCAGCGACTGGCGTCGTACCTGCAGGCCGGTTTGTTGCTGCCAGCGCAGGACGAGGCGTTGACCGTGCGCGCGACGCGCACCGCGCTGGCCAAGCTGGATGGCGACCCGGCGAGGCTACTCAATTGAAGGACAGCGGGCCTGCGGCCTTGCTGGCGGGGCCCCTGCGGCCCTATCCTTTTTGCGCGCCGGCCGGCGCGCACTTCAGTGAATCAGGCGCTCTTCCGGGGCCACGAACAGCTCATCGAGAATCAGCGCGTCGGGCTCCTCGCCGAGGCTCCAGAACACCATCAGCACGATGACTTTCATGTCGTCTAGATCGATCGGCGTGGCACCGATGGCCGTGGCGCGGTCGATCACCATCTCGCGCATCGGCGGCGGCAACACGCCCGCCGATTCAAGGAAGCTGACGAACCCGATCGATTCCTCGCCGAGCAACTCCTGCTCAGCGGCGGAGTAGACGCGCAAGGCGTTTGCACTTTGCTGGCCGCTGTAACCCTGGGCGGTGCTGGCGAGACCGTCGAGCCAGGAGAGAGCCTCCTGGATTTCGTCGCTTTCAAAGCCGACGGCCGACAGCTTGCGGGTCAACTGGGCATGGTCAGGGCACGCATCGGGCCGCCAGTAGTTTTCGTACAAGTAGACCAGCACGTCGAACATGAAAACACTATACCCCAGCGCCTGTCGCGGGGGTGCCCATGCGAGCACCACGTTCAGCCGCTACCACGGCGCTGGTACAGCCCACCGGGCAGGCGGGCCACGCGACCTTCGAGTTCGAGTTCGAGCAGGCGTACATTCAACTCGGCAGCGCTCGCACCCGTGCGCGCCAGCAACGCGTCCAGCGTCGTCGGGTCATGGCCGAGGGCATCGAGCAACGCATCCGAGCCGGGCGGCGCCGCAGCGCCCGTGGCGCCTTCTGGTGCTGGCGCTGCGGCCGGCGCCCAGTTCAACTCGCCGAGGACGTCGTCGGCCGTGTCGACCAGCTTGGCCCCCTGCTTGATCAATGCGTGGCAGCCACGCGACTGCGGCGAGTGAATCGAGCCGGGGATGGCGAATACGTCGCGGCCGGCTTCGAGCGCTTGCCGTGCCGTGATCAGCGAGCCCGACGGCAATGCCGCCTCGACCACCAACGTGCCACGCGCCAGGCCGGCAATCACGCGGTTGCGTTGCGGGAAGTTCTCGCGCAATGGCGGCATGCCGAGGTCGAACTCCGAGAGCAGCAGTCCCTCGGCGGCGATGCGGTGCGTCAGCGCACGGTGGCGCGCCGGATAGATGCGGTCGAGCCCGGTGCCCACCACCGCGATCGTGCGACCCCGGCCGCCGAGTCCACCTTCGTGCGCCGCGCCGTCGATGCCCAGTGCCAGCCCGGAGACGATGGTCACGCCGGCGCGGCTCAGGTGCAATGCGAAGGCCCGCGCATTGTCGATCCCCTGAGCGCTTGGATTGCGGCTGCCGACCACCGCCAGCGCGGGGTTCTTGAGCAAGCTCAGATGCCCTTGTGCATACAGCAGCAGCGGCGGGTCGGCCGTTTGCAGCAGCAGCGCCGGGTAGTCGGCATCGCCGACGGTCAGCACGTGGCGTGACGGATCCGCGTCGAGCCAGGCTTCGGTGAGCGACCGTTGTTCGGTATGGCGTTCGGGCGGCGAAGCGAGCGCCGCCGCGAGCGGCGCACCGACCAGTTCACGCAGCGCGGCCTGGGAGGCCGCGAACACGGCAGTCGGCGAACCGCACGCGGCGAGCAAGCGCCGCGCCTGGTCGCGTCCGATGCCTGGCGTGCGCAGCAGGCGCAGCCAGGCGTCAAGATCGTCGGGGCGTGCCACCGGGCGGCTCGTCGGCGCAAATGGGCCGCGGGCCGGCGGGCGCTGCGGCTCAGGGTTGCGTGAAGCGGTCGCCTGCAGTCACCGGCTGCTGCACCTGCAGCACCAGACCGTACGAGACGCGGTCGAACACCCGGAAGACGAACAGCAGGCCGTGGCGCTCGTCGGGCAGCTTGATCGCGGTGGGCTTCTCGCCGGTGCGATCGGTCGCCTCGGGGCCGTCGCGCAACAGCGCCAACACATAGCCACGCTCGACGCCGTCCTGGGCTCCGCGGTTGATGGCGACCACGTGGTTCTGGCCAGCGATCAGCCCTTCGCCGTAGACGGAGATCACCTGTCCGGCGATCGGCTTGGCCGGTGCGCGCGGCGCAAAGTTGGCGTAGTCACGCGTCGGCACGGGCGCCAGCCGATCGCCCACGCCGACCTCTTCCTTCACGCTGAGCAACTCGAATGTGGCCGGCACGGCCAGCGTGGACTTGCCGTCAGCGGCGGCGGCGCTGCCGCCCTCACGCGTGTATTCGGCGGTACCCAGGAAACGTGCCTCGTAGCCGAGAATTTCCTTGGTGGTCGGGTCGCGCAACGGCGTGGCTTGGCGGAACACGCGCCAATCACGCTGCCCACCGAGATCACCGAGCACGTAGGCCTTGTCACCGCGACCCATCATCACCCGGCCTTCAGGCGCAGCCACCACCCGCGGGGCGCGTTCGAGCTCGTTGGCGTTGAAGACTACCGCCTCATTGAGGAACGGCGCGATCAAGTGCAGCGGCACCGAGGGCACGCCGCCGTCACCGATGGCCTCGCTGCGCACGCGCGGACTCAGCTTGATGGTGCCGTCGGGGCCGCCTTGCGCCACGCGCAAGCGCGCGCGGCCGCCCGACTTGTCGAGCACCAGTACCTGGCCCGGGTAGATCAGGTGCGGGTTGCGGATCTGGTCGAGGTTCATGCCCCACAACTCGGGCCAGCGCCAGGGGCTCTTCAGGAACAGCTTGGAGATGTCCCACAGCGTGTCTCCGCGCTTGACGGTGTGCGAGTCCGGGGCGTTGGGCGCCAGTTCCGACAGCGGCACGCCGGCTTGCGCGACTTGTTGCGCGGTGCCTCGCTGCTGCGGCGTGACCGGCCACTGGGCCGCACTCGTGCTGCCGACGATCAGCATCAAGGCACTGGCGACGGCGGTGGTGGCAAGGCTCGAGGCGTGTCGTCGGATCATGAACAGGGTCTCCCGGGGGCCACTGCCAGCGGCGGCAGCGATGAGAAAATGGTGCCGTTGTCAGGTCTTCGAGGTCTTTGAGCGCCCCGCCGGCGGCCAATGTCACAGCCAGCGAAAATGCTCATACGGTTTGGCAGATTCTGCCTCTAAAGCCTTGATGTCGCAATGAAAACGCCCAGTGCGCGCGCTCGGCGTGGCACCTTTCACGAACCCTGCTGTTGCGCGCTGTTGACGCCCGGCGCGCGGCCGGCGAGTTGTGCAGCATTCCACGAACCATGAGCCTGTTGCCGATCCTCCGTTACCCCGATCCACGCTTGCACACGGTTGCCAAAGCCGTGGCGGTGGTCGATGAACGCATCCGCACGCTGGTTGACGACATGCTGGCGACGATGTACGAGGCCGATGGCGTCGGCCTGGCTGCCACACAGGTCGACGTGCACGAGCGGGTCATCGTCATCGACACCTCCGACGGCCGCGATCGGCCACGCGTGCTGATCAATCCGGAGCTGCTGGCGCGAAGCGAGGAGATGGTGTTCGGCGACGAAGGTTGCCTATCGGTACCGGCGATCTACGACAAGGTTGCGCGCCACGCCCGCGTAACGGTGCGTGCACTCGGTCGCGATGGCCGGCCCTACGAGTTCGAAGCCGAGGGCCTCGAAGCGGTCTGCGTGCAGCATGAGATGGATCATCTGGTCGGCAAGGTGTTCGTCGAGTACCTGAGCCCGCTCAAACGCGATCGCATCAGGACCAAGATGCTGAAGAAGGCGCGCGAAGAGGCGCTGCGCGCGTGATGGCCACGCCGCTGCGGGTGGCCTTTGCCGGTACGCCCGCGTTCGCAGCGACGGCGTTGGCCGCGATCGACCGTGCCGGCTTCGCCGTGCCGCTGGTGCTGACCCAGCCCGACCGCCCGGCCGGTCGTGGCCTCAAGCTACAGCCATCGCCGGTCAAGCAGTTCGCCCTGCGGCAGGGCCTGGCTCTGGCGCAGCCGCAGGGCCTCAAGCTCGATGGCCGCTTCGCCGCCGACGCCTGCGCGGCGCGTGATGCCTTGCAGTCGGCGCGCACGGACGTCGTCGTCGTGGCGGCTTATGGGCTGATCCTGCCGCCGTGGCTGCTCGAGTTGCCGCGGCTGGGCTGCCTCAATATCCATGCTTCGCTGCTGCCCCGATGGCGCGGCGCGGCCCCGATCCAGCGCGCCATTGAAGCCGGCGACAGCGAGACCGGGATCACCATCATGCAGATGGATGCCGGGCTCGACACCGGCGACATGCTGCTGATCGGCCGCGAGCCGATTCGTGCCAGCGACACCACGGGCAGCCTGCACGACCGGCTGGCTGAACTCGGTGCGACGTTGATCGTCCAGGTGCTGCACGGTGCCGTGCGTGGCGCGCTGATCGGCACGCCGCAGCCACTCGACGGTGTGACCTACGCGCACAAGCTGGCCAAGTCCGAAGCGGCCATCGACTGGCGCCGACCAGCCGATGAGATCGAGCGACGTGTGCGCGCGTTCGACCCCCAGCCCGGGTGCCACTTCGATTTCGACGGCGAGACGGTCAAAGTCTGGCGCGCGAAGGTGAGTGCAGGCTTCGGTGTTGTGCCAGGCGCGCTCGAAGTCACTGGTAACACGCTGCGCGTGGCGTGCGGCGTCGACGCGCTTGATCTGCTGGAGTTGCAGCGTCCTGGCGGGCGGCGCCAGCCGACCGCCGCGTTCCTCGCTTCGCGCTGAGCGGCGGCGCGCGTTCAAGTCATGTCGGCAGGCGCCGATAACCTGGCACAGACCGTTGGAGCGCCCCGTCATGCACCGATCACACCGCCACCTTGCAGCCTTGCTGGCGCCGCTGGCCCTGCTTGCCGGGTGCGAGCTGATGGGCGGCGAGTCGGCCGAGAGCGTGGCGGCACGCAAGGAGGCCGAGGGCCGTGCCGTCGGCGGCGCCTGCCGCCATGCCGGCCGTGCGATCGAAGACTGCTTCGCGCTGAACAAGCGCATCGAGAAGGCTGCGGTGTTTGCCGGCTGGCGCGAGATGAACGACTACATGCGTGACAACAAGATCGAAGCGGTTGCGCCTCAAGGCGCCGCGCCGGCCGAGATCGCGGCCAAGGCCGACGAGCCCGCGCACGACGACGCGCCAGCCAAGAAGCCCGCCAAGGCCAAGAAGCAGGAGTCCTGACCTTCCCGGTCGGCCCGACGGGCCGCGATGGCGCTGCCGGCGGCGGCGACAATGCCGCGCATGACCGAGGTCGTGAATGCCCGCGCGTCGCTCTGGCGACACCCCGAGTTCGCTCGCGGCGCGCGCGAGATGTCCGGCGTGTCGCTGGGCATTGCCGCCTGGGGCCTTGTCACCGGAGTGGCGATGGTCAAGAGCGGCCTTGCGTTGCCGCTGGCGGTGTTGATGTCGCTGGTCGTCTTTGCCGGCAGCGCGCAATTGGCGGCCCTGCCGCTGATCACCGGTGGCGCGCCGATCTGGGTCGTCTGGACCACTGCGCTTTGCGTCAACCTGCGTTTCGTGATCTTCAGCGCCGGCTGGCGGCCGTATTTCGGCCACTTGCGGTTGTGGCAGCGCGCGAGGCTCGGCTACTTCACGGCCGACCTCAACTACGTGATCTTCATGCGCCGCTTTCCCGAGCCGCGCCCTGCGCCCGAGCAGTTGCCGTACTTCTGGGGCGGCGTGATCACCAACTGGAGCGCCTGGCAACTGCCGTCTCTGGCCGGCATCCTGCTCGCCGACCGCATCCCGACGGCGTGGGGGCTGGGCTTCGCCGGCACGCTGGCCCTGCTTGGATTGATGTACTCGCTGGTCTCGGATCGCGCGACGCTGGTCGCCGCGGCGGTGGCCGCCTGCGCGGCGGTCGCAGCGTATGCGCTGCCGCTAAAGCTCAACATCGTGGTGGCGATTGCCTCTGCGGTGGCGATCGGCCTGCTGATCGACCACACCACGCCGCGGCGGGTCGAGCCGGAGGACGACCTGACATGAGTGCCGGCGAAGCCGCCATCGCCATCGTCGGCCTGGCACTGATCACGCTGCTGACGCGTGCCTTCTTCCTGCTGCCTGCGCGCGAGCTGCCGCTGCCGGCCTGGCTGCAACAAGGCCTGCGCTATGCCCCGCTGGCGGCGCTGGTGGCGGTGGTGGCGCCCGAAGTGGTGTTGACGCAAGGCCAGCTGATCGGAACGTGGCAGGACGCGCGGCTGCCGGCCGTGCTGGTGGCCAGCGCGTATTACTTCTGGCGTCGCGGCATCCTCGGCACCATCGTCAGCGGTACCGCGGTGTTGCTCACGCTCAAACTCGGCCTCGGCTGGTGACTTCTAGAATCACGCACATGAACGTCCTACGCTTTACCGATCTGATCGCCCAAGGCCGCGTCGCCGGCCAGCGCGTCTTCATCCGTGCCGACCTCAACGTGCCGCAAGACGACACGGGCCGCATCACCGAGGACACCCGCATCCGCGCCTCGGTGCCGTGCATCCGCCTGGCGCTCGATGCCGGCGCGGCGGTGATGGTCACTTCGCACCTGGGCCGCCCCAGCGAAGGGGCCTTCAAGCCCGAAGACTCGCTGGCGCCGGTCGCCGTGCGGCTGGCCGAACTGCTCGGCCGAGCGGTGCCGCTGCGTTCGGACTGGGTCGATGGTGTCGACGTCCAGCCGGGTCAGGTCGTGTTGCTCGAGAACTGCCGCATCAACAAGGGCGAGAAGAAGAACGACGAAGCGCTGGCCCGCAAGATGGCGGCACTGTGCGACATCTTCGTGCACGATGCCTTCGGCACCGCGCACCGCGCCGAGGCCAGCACCTACGGCATCGCGCAGTTCGCAAAGGTCGCCTGCGCCGGCCCCCTGCTGGCGGCCGAGATCGACGCCATCACGAAAGCGCTGGCGCATCCGAAGCGCCCACTGTTGGCCATCGTGGCCGGCTCCAAGGTCAGCACCAAGCTGACCATCCTGCAAAGCCTGGCCAGCAAGGTCGATGGCCTGATCGTCGGCGGCGGCATCGCCAATACGTTCCTGCTCGCGGCCGGCCTGCCGATCGGCAAGAGCCTGGCCGAAGCCGACCTGGTCAATGACGCCAAGGCCGTGATCGAGGCCATGAAGGCGCGCGGCGCGGCGGTGCCGATCCCGACCGACGTGGTCACGGCCAAGACCTTCGCCGCCGACGCGCCGGCTGTCGTGAAGGCGGCTGCCGACGTTGCCGCCGATGACCTGATCCTCGACATCGGCCCACAGACCGCATCGCGCCTGGCCGAACAGCTGAAGGCCGCCGGCACGATCGTCTGGAACGGCCCGGTCGGCGTGTTCGAGTTCGACGCCTTCGCGCATGGCACCGAAACCATCGCCCGCGCCATTGCGGCGAGCGACGCCTTCAGCATTGCCGGCGGCGGCGACACGCTGGCGGCGATCGCCAAGTACGGCATCGACAAAGACATCGGCTACATCTCGACCGGCGGCGGTGCGTTCCTCGAGGTGCTGGAGGGCAAGACGCTGCCGGCATTCGAGATCCTCGCGCGCCGCGCGGCCGGCTGACGCGGCGCAAGTCCGGGTCACCGAGGGCACGCAACCGCCCCATTCCGCGCTACGCTGCGGCTCGGCCCTCTCGCGCCGCAGGAGATTTGCGTCATGGAGCACAAGAAATCCGACGACAACGCGCTGTCACCGGCCGAACGGGCCCTGCGCGACGCCGCCTACGAGTACCACCGCGGGCCGACGCACGGCAAGATCTCGATCGCGCCGACCAAACCGCTGTCCAACCAGCGCGACCTGTCGCTGGCGTACTCGCCCGGCGTCGCCTATCCCTGCCTGGCGATCGAAGCGGATCCCCGCATGGCCGCCGAGTTCACCTCGCGCGGCAACCTGGTCGGCGTGGTCACCAATGGCACTGCGGTGCTCGGGCTGGGTGACATCGGCCCGCTGGCGGCCAAGCCGGTGATGGAAGGCAAGGGTTGCCTGTTCAAGAAGTTCGCCGGCATCGACGTGTTCGACATCGAGCTGGCCGAGAAGGACCCCGACAAGCTGATCGAGATCATTGCCGCGCTCGAGCCGACACTGGGCGGCATCAACCTCGAGGACATCAAGGCGCCCGAGTGCTTCTACATCGAGAGCCGGCTGAAGGCGCGGATGAACATCCCCGTCTTCCACGACGATCAGCACGGCACCGCGATCATCTCCGGCGCCGCATTGCTCAACGGCCTCGAACTGGTGGGCAAGGATCTCGGCGCGATCAAGCTGGTCGTCTCCGGCGCCGGCGCGGCGGCAATCGCCTGCCTGGACGTGATGGTCGGCCTGGGCGTCAAGCGCGAGAACATCTTCGTCGTCGACTCGCGCGGCGTGATCCAGCACGAACGTGACGATGCCCGGAGCGGCAAGCTCGACGAGAGCAAGCAGCGCTATTGCCAGAAGACGCCGGCCCGCACGCTGGCCGACGTGATGACCGGCTGCGATGTGTTCCTCGGCTGCTCCGCGGCCGGCGTGCTGACGCCGGCGATGGTCAAGACCATGGCCGCCAAGCCGATCATCCTGGCGCTGGCCAACCCCGAGCCCGAGATCCGGCCCGAACTCGCACGCGAGGCACGCCCCGATTGCATCATCGCCACCGGGCGCTCGGACTATCCGAACCAGGTCAACAACGTCCTGTGCTTCCCGTACATCTTCCGCGGCGCCCTCGATTGCGGCGCGACGCGCATCACCGAAGCCATGAAGCTGGCCTGCGTGCGCGAGATCGCCGCGCTGGCCAAGGCCGAGATCAGCGACGAAGTGGCCGCGGCCTACGCCGGCCAGGAGTTGCAGTTCGGCCCCGAGTACCTGATTCCCAAGCCCTTCGACTCGCGCCTGATCCTGCGCATCGCCCCGGCGGTGGCCCAGGCTGCGGCCGAGAGCGGCGTGGCCACGCGGCCGATCGAAGACCTCGACGCCTACCGCCAGTCGCTGGCACGGTTCGTCTACCAGACCGGCATGGTGATGCGGCCGGTGTTCGCGGCCGCGAAGGCCTCATTTGCCAAGCACGCGGCGCGCGTGGTCTATGCCGAAGGCGAAGACGAACGCGTGCTGCGGGCCGTGCAGGTGGCGCTCGACGAGGGGCTGGCGCGGCCGATCCTGATCGGCCGCCCGGCCGTGATGCAGTCGCGTGTCGAGCGCGCTGGGCTGCGCCTGAAGCTCGGCACCGACATCGAGGTCGTCAACCCCGAGAACGATCCGCGCTATCGCGACTGCTGGGAGGATTACCAGCGCCTGATGGGCCGCGAAGGCGTCACGCCGAGCGTGGCCAAGGCGGCATTGCGCCGCTCGAACACGCTGATCTCGGCGATGCTGATGCGCCGCGGCGATGCCGACGCGATGCTGTGCGGTCTGGTCGGCAGCT
Source organism: uncultured beta proteobacterium (assembly GCA_963840805.1). Classification (GTDB taxonomy): domain Bacteria; phylum Pseudomonadota; class Gammaproteobacteria; order Burkholderiales; family Burkholderiaceae_C; genus CADEEN01. Next base: position 1,351,030 of record CAWJAJ010000017.1, read on the forward strand.
TCGATGTCCACCTCGAGCACGTCCGCCACACCATCGGCCTGCGCCCCGGCGCCAGCACCTTCGCGACGATGAATGCACTGCTGCTCGATGACCGCACGCTGTTCGTCGCCGATACCTTCGTCACCGACGAGCCGAGCGCCGAGCAGCTGGCCGAGATCGCCTCGATGGCAATCGACGAACTGCGCCGCTTCGGCGTGGCGCCGCGCGTGGCCTTCGTCTCGCACTCGATGTTCGGCTCGTCGGCACGGCCATCGGCCAAGCGCATGCGGCGCGGTGCCGAGCTGTTCAAGCAGCAGCATCCCGGCATCCCGTGCGACGGCGAGATGCACGGCGACGCGGCGCTGTCGGCCGAGATCCGCCGCAACTTCCTGCCCGACAGCACGCTCGACGGCGAGGCCAACCTCTTGCTGTTGCCCAACATCGACGCCGCCAACATCCTGTTCAACGTGCTGAAGGTGACGGGCGGCCACGGTGTCACCGTCGGACCGATGCTGCTCGGCGCGGCCCGGCCGGTGCACATCCTGACGCCGTCGTCGACGGTGCGCCGCGTCATCAACATGACGGCGCTGGCCGTCGCCGACGCGGCAGCTCGGTAGCGGGCGTCCGACGGCGCGCGCCGCTCAGCGCGCGATGCCGGGTCGCGGGCGCGCGGCCTCGTCCCAGGCCGGGGTGTCGAACCACGGATCGCCGAGCAGCGCGGCACGCAACATTGGCAGCGCATCGATGCCCCAGAACAGGCGGCCGTCGAGTTCGAACGTCGGCACGCCGAAGATGCCGCGCGCGATCGCTTCGTCGGTGGCGGCGCGCAACTCATCCTTCACCGCGGCCGAGGCCGGGTCACGGGGCGGCGCCAGCGCCTGTGCCAGCGCCGTCAGGCGGGCCGGGTCGGCTGCATCGGCGCCGCCACGCCAGACGTGCCGCATCACGGCCTCGACGACGCGCCGGTTGGGGCCGCAGGCCAGCGCCAGGCGCAACAGCGGCAGCGGGTTGAACGGGTGCACGGCCGGGGTGTCGATGGCGATGCCGTGCTGGTGGCCCAGCCAGGCGACGTGGCGGAACGTCCAGGCGCGCTTGGGCTCGATCTCGGCCGGTCCCTTCTGGCCCCAGTGCGCCAGCAATCCGGCAAAGAGCAGCGGGCGGTAGGTGACCGCATAGCTGCAGCCTTCGAGGGCTTGCGGCAGGTGCTCGAATGCCAGGTAGGCGAACGGCGAGATCGGGTCGAACCAGAAGGTGATCGGTTTCATCGCTGGCGCACTCTCAGGTGATGTGGGCCCGACTGTTGAGGGCCATGAGCCGCTCGGCCGTGCCGACGTCGGTCCAGTGGCCCTCCCAGGCCTGCGCCCCGAGCCGCCCGGCGGCAAGCGCGGCATCGAGCCGTGGACGCAGTGCCAGCCGCGTGCCCGGCTCGATGTCGGCGAACATTGCAGCGCGGAACAGGCCCACGCTGGCCCAGGTGCGGCGCGGCTCGCTGTGCGTGGCCAGGCCGGTCGTGCGGTCGAGGCCGAAGTCGCCGCTCGGGTGGTGCGGTGGATTGGCGACCAGCCACAGGTGCGCCCACTCGCGCCCGGCCGCAAAGCCGGCGGCGTCGGCGGCGCCGAACGGGAAGCCCGGCACGAACACATCGCCCGAAACCACCCAGAAGCTGTCGCTGTCGTGCGTGGCCAGCCACGGCAGGGCCTTGGCAATGCCACCGGCGGTTTCGAGCGCGCCGCCATGGTCGCGGCCCTCGGCGGAATAATGGATCGCCAGGCCCCAGCGTGCGCCGTCGCCGAGCGCGGCGGCGAATTGCTCTTCGAGCCAGGCGGTGTTGATCACCACCCGGCGCACGCCGGCGCGTGCCAGCGCTTCGAGGTGCCACTCGATCAGCCGCTTGCCGCGCACCTGCAACAGCGGTTTCGGGCAACTGTCGGTGAGCGGGCGCATGCGCTCGCCGCGGCCGGCGGCGAGGATCAGCGCGGGGGGTTGGCTGCGGGCGGGTTCTGGCACGGCGGCCAGTGTAGGGCGCGCGCCGCGCCCGCACGTGCGTCGCTACCCCAGCCCGACCGGGGCCGGTGCACGGTTGACGATGCGCGAGAACAGTGGCCGGTAGACGTCGTCGGGCTCATGGCCCGTCAGCGGGTCGCGGTTGGCTGCGAACGCGGCGTCGATATCGGCCCAATCGGCGGCGTCGAGCGCGCGCTGCGCCGCCGGCAGCACCTCGGTCTCCTCGAGTGCCATGTGGTGCAGGTAGAAATCGACATAGCCCTGCACCGCGTGCTCGAAGGCTTCGCGGCGCGGTTCGCCGAGCACCTCGAAGGCCAGCAGCGCGTGTTCGAGGTCGCGGATCGCGCGCTCGCCGTGTTCGTGGTCGCGTTCGAGCTGGTCGAGCGCGGCGGACAGTTCGGGGCAGCGTTTGCGCACCACGGGGAACAGCAGTTCGTCTTCCTTGCGGTGGTGCAGGCGCTCGGGAAACTCGTCGACGTAAAAGAGCATCGCGCGCAACAGCGCGAAATCGGGCAACGTGCCCTGGCGGCGGTGTTGCTCGAGCAGCAGCGGCAGCGAGCGCAGCATCGCCGACAACGCTGCATGTTCCTGGCGAATCACGGTGAGGGTCGTGCTCATGGTGCAGAGGCGTGCAAGTGCAAGGTGCGCAAAGCATCGCCGACCGGCGCGCCGCTGGCTTGACGCAGCGCAAGCCGGCGCCGAGGCGCCGCTTAAAATTGAACGCTCTGCTCCCGCCGCTCCGCGCCCGCGCTCCGTCGCACCCCTTCCGCCCTACCTGCATGTCCAGCCTCGACACCCAACGTGTTCCCGATGCCGGCGCCCCGGCGCCCCAGACCAACGCCAGCCGCGAGGCGCTGATGGCCAATGCCATCCGTGCGCTGGCGATGGACGCGGTGCAGCAGGCCAACTCGGGGCACCCCGGCGCGCCGATGGGCATGGCCGAAATCGCGGTCGCACTGTGGGGCCGGCACCTGCGCCACAACCCGGCCGACCCGCAGTGGCCGGGGCGCGACAGGTTCGTGCTGTCCAACGGCCACGCGTCGATGCTGCTCTACGCGCTGCTGCACCTCACCGGCTACGACCTGCCGATGAGTGAGCTGCGCAACTTCCGCCAGTTGCACAGCAAGACGCCGGGCCACCCCGAGGTCGGCGCGACGCCGGGCGTCGAGACCACCACCGGTCCGCTCGGCCAGGGTGTCGCCAATGCAGTGGGCATGGCGCTGGCCGAAAAGCTGCTGGCGCATGAATTCAACCGCCCCGGCCACACGGTGGTCGACCACCGCACCTATGTGTTCCTCGGCGATGGCTGCTTGATGGAAGGCGTGAGCCACGAGGCCTGCGCACTGGCGGCCGCCTGGAAGCTCAACAAACTGATCGCGATCTACGACCACAACGGCATCAGCATCGACGGTCGCGTCGAGCCCTGGTTCGTCGACGACAGCGCGAAGCGTTTCGAGGCCTATGGTTGGAACGTGATCCGCGATGTCGACGGCCATGACGTGGACAGCGTCGATGCGGCGATTGCCCGGGCCAAGGGCAGCCGCGACCGTCCGACGCTGATCGTGGCGCGCACCAGCATCGGCAAGGGCTCGCCCAACCGCTCCGGCAGTGCCAAGGCGCACGGCGAGGCGCTGGGCGCGGACGAGGTCAAGGCGACGCGCGCCGCGCTCGGTTGGGCTCATGAACCGTTCGTGATCCCGGAGGCGGCCTACGGGCACTGGGACGCCCGCGTGTGCGGCGCCGAGGCCGAGGCTGCATGGGCCGCGACGCTGGCCTCCTACAAGGCCGCGCATCCGGATCTGGCAGCCGACTTCGTGCGCCGCATCAAAGGGGACTTGCCCAGGGGTTTTGCGCAGACCGTCGTCGATGCGATGGTGGCCGCGCACGGCAAGGCCGAGACCGTGGCTTCGCGCAAGGCCAGCCAGATGGCGCTCGAAGTGTTCACCAAGGCGCTGCCCGAACTGCTCGGCGGCTCGGCCGACCTGACCGGCTCGAACCTGACCAACACCTCGACCACGCCGGCGCTGCGCTTCGACGAGACCGGCTGCCCCAATGGCGGCCGCCACATCAATTACGGCGTACGCGAGTTCGGCATGGCCGCGGTGATGAACGGTCTCGCGCTGCACGGCGGCTTCATCCCGTACGGCGGCACCTTCCTGACCTTCTCCGACTACAGCCGCAACGCCATTCGCATGGCCGCGCTGATGAAGCAGCGCGTGATCCACGTTTTCACGCACGATTCGATCGGCCTCGGCGAGGACGGCCCGACCCACCAGAGCGTCGAACAGGCGGCCAGCCTGCGCCTGATTCCGGGCCTCGATGTCTGGCGGCCGGCCGACACGGCGGAAACGATCGCCGCCTGGGCCGTCGCGCTGGGCCATCGGGCGCGGCCGAGCGCACTGCTGCTGTCGCGTCAGAACCTGCCCTACCTGCCCAAGGCCGCGCTCGACGCCATCAGCCAAGGGGCCTACGTGCTGGCCGAGCCGGGCGAGGTCGGGCTGAAGAAGGCCGCGCAGGCGGTCATCATCGCCAGTGGCAGCGAGGTGCAGTTGGCGCTGCATGCACAGCAGCTGCTCGCGGCGCACGGTATCGCGGTGCGCGTGGTGTCGATGCCGAGCACGACGGTGTTCGATCGACAGAGCGTGGCCTACAAGTCCGAAGTGCTGCCGGCCCGGCTGCCGCGCATCGCGGTCGAGGCCGGCGTCACCGACGGCTGGTGGAAATACGGGTGTGCCGCGGTGGTCGGCATCGACAGCTATGGCGAAAGCGCGCCGGCCGGTGCCTTGTTCAAGCACTTCGGATTCACCGCGCAGAATGTCGCCGACACGGTGCGCACGGTGTTGTCGCGCTGAGCCCCATTGACTATTGCATCACCCCCAACCAGGAGAGCCGGCTCATGAAGAGATTCGCTGCCACCGCTGTGATGCTGTGTGCACTGTCCATCACGGCGGACGCCCAGACCCTGTCGGGCATCAAAATCGAACCGGCCAGCGTCAAGGTCGGCGAGCCGGTGAAGATCACCGGCAGCTTCGACAACGCCGAGAATCCGAACTGCAACGTGCGGGTCCACTTCGGTGATGGCCAGACGCAGGACTTCAAGATCAACCAGGCCAAGGACGTGCCGCTTGTCGCGTCACGCACCTATGCCAAGCCAGGCCAGTACAAGGTCATGATCGAGCCGAAGACGGCATTGCCGATGCTCAAGTGCGTCGGCAAGAATCAGAGCGCGGTAGTCAACGTGGTCGCTGCCGCGGCGGCGACCGCCGCGCGGCCCGAGGCCAAGGTGGCCGTGGCCGCGCCAAAGTGCCCCGACGGCTGGACGCTCAACGCCAAGAGCGTGAACAAGAAGACCGGCGCATTCACCTGCACCGCAAAGGCTGGAACCGCGCTGCCGGCCACCCGCCCCGACTGCGCGGCGCCGCTCGGCTATTTCGAGAACAAGGCCAAGGGCCAACTCGGCTGCCGCCCCTGAAATGACAGCCCCAAGCTCGCTGCACTCGCGCCCCCCGAGGGGAGCTCAAGCCGCTTGGGAGCGGCCCAGTGCGGCCTGAGGTTCCCGTTTTCTCAACACTCACGGAGTCACTGCAACATGACCATCAAAGTAGGCATCAACGGCTTCGGCCGCATCGGGCGCATGGTGTTCCGCGCCGCGGTACAGAACTTCGCCAGCGACATCGAGGTCGTGGCCATCAACGACCTGCTCGAACCGGATTACCTGGCGTACATGCTGCAGTACGACTCGGTGCACGGGCGCTTCAAGGGGCAGATCGCGGTCGACGGCAATACGCTCGTCGTCAACGGCAAGCGCATCCGCCTTACCGCGGTGAAGGACCCGGCCGAGCTGAAGTGGGGCGAGGTCGGCGCCGACGTGGTGGTGGAGTCGACGGGCCTGTTCCTGACCAAGGACGCCGGCCAGAAGCACCTCGCGGCCGGCGCCAAGAAGGTCATCTTCAGCGCGCCCAGCAAGGACGACACGCCGATGTTCGTCTACGGCGTCAACGACAAGAGCTACGCCGGGCAGACGATCATCTCCAACGCATCCTGCACGACCAACTGCCTGGCCCCGGTGGCCAAGGTGCTGAACGACAGCTTCGGCATCAAGCGCGGCCTGATGACCACGGTGCACGCCGCGACCGCGACGCAGAAGACGGTCGACGGGCCGAGCAACAAGGATTGGCGCGGCGGCCGCGGCATCCTCGAGAACATCATCCCGAGCTCGACCGGCGCGGCCAAGGCGGTGGGCGTGGTGATCCCCGAGCTGAACAAGAAGCTCACCGGCATGGCGTTCCGCGTGCCGACCTCCGATGTGTCGGTGGTCGACCTCACGGTCGAGTTGGTCCGTGAAGCCAGCTACGAGGACATCTGCAACGCCATGAAGGCCGCGGCGGCCGGCCCGATGAAGGGGGTGCTGGCCTACACCGAAGACAAGGTCGTGGCGACCGACTTCCGCGGCGAACCCTGCACCAGCGTGTTCGACGCCGACGCCGGCATCGCGCTGGACAAGACCTTCGTCAAGGTGGTGGCCTGGTACGACAACGAGTGGGGCTACTCGAACAAGGTGCTGGAGATGGTGCGCGTGATCGCCAAGTGACCGCCCGGCGCTCGCTTCGCCTGTGCCCCGAGGCGAGCGCTGGTCGCTGGCGAACGGCCCGGTGCGCCTGCGACTTTGCGTGCCATGAAGCACCCCAGGCGGTGCCCGCGGCCTTTTTCACGTTGGCGCCGACCGCGTGCACGGGCCTCACACCCCGCAACACCGCGCCGGGGGCGCATGTCTAGACTGCGCCGATGAAACATGCGCTCTCGTTCGCGTTGTTGCTGGCGCTGGCGGGCCCGACCGCGGTGGCCGAGCGCGCGCAACTGCGGCCGGCGCCGCTCGCCGAGGCTGGCAATTCGCGGGTGATCGTGAAACTCAAAGCCGGCGGGTCTCTCCTTCGCGCGCATGCGCTCAGCGCGACGAGCAGCGCGGCCGCCGCCGCGAGCGTGCTCGACGAACGCGCCGCCGTGCTCGGTGCGCGGCTGGGCCTGCGCCTGAAGGCAGGGCCGGCGCTGACCGACCGCGTGCAGGTGGTGCGCGCCGACGGGGTGGATGCGCACATGCTCGCCGCCCGGCTGGCACAGGACGCTGACGTCGAATACGCCGAGGTCGACCGCCGCGCGCGCCGCCTCGTCGTGCCCAATGACCCTCGCTTTGCCAGCGTGGCGGGCAGCGGCCCGGCGGCGGGCCAGTGGTACCTGCGTGCGCCGGCGGGCGAGTCGGCATCGTCGATCGATGCGGTCTCGGCCTGGGATACCACCACCGGCAATGCCGGCGTCGTGGTCGCCGCGCTCGATACCGGCGTGCGCTTCGACCACCCCGACCTGGCCGGCAAGCTGCTGCCCGGTTACGACATGGTCAGCGATGCAGCGATCGCCAACGACGGCGATGGCCGCGACGGCGATGCCAGCGATCCCGGCGATTGGGTCACGGCCGCCGAGGCGGGAACGGCCGCCTTCGCCGGCTGCGAAGCGTCGCCGAGTTCGTGGCATGGCACGCAGGTGGCGGGCATCGTCGGCGCGGCCACCGACAACGGCATCGGCATGGCCGGCGCCGGCTGGAACGTTCGCGTGCTGCCGGTGCGTGTGCTCGGCAAGTGCTTCGGCTACACGGCCGACATCGTCACCGCCATCCGCTGGGCCGCGGGCGTCGCGGTGCCGGGCGTGCCGCGCAATCCGACGCCGGCGCGCGTGATCAACCTCAGCCTGGGCAGCAGCGGCGCGTGCAGCAACGAAGAGGCCAGCGCGATCGCCGATGCCAACGCCGCCGGCGCGGTGGTCGTGGTCGCCGCCGGCAACACCGCGGGGCTGGCCGCCAATTCGCCGTCCAACTGCCCCGGCGCGATCGGCGTCGCCGCCTTGCGACACGTCGGCACCAAGGTCGGCTTCTCCGATGTCGGCCCCGCGCTGGCCATCGCGGCGCCAGGCGGCAATTGCGTCAACATCGGCGCCGGTGAACCGTGCCTGTACCCGATCCTGACGACGATCGACAGCGGCACCACGGTCCCTCTGGCGTCGACCTATACCGACAGTCTCGACGCCAGTGTCGGCACCAGTTTCTCTTCGCCACTGGTGGCGGCGACTGCGGCGCTGATGCTTTCGGCGCAGCCGGCACTGACGCCGGCCGGCGTGCGCGCGGCACTGCAGGCCACCGCGCGGCCGTTTCCGAGCAGCGGCGTGGCGGATGACCCCGGCCTCGGTCCGATCGTCGGCTGCCATGCACCCAATGGCGTCGAGCAGTTGCAGTGCTACTGCACCACCGTCACCTGCGGCGCCGGCATGCTCGACGCCGGCGCTGCAGTGCGCGCGGCGATCGGTGCGCGGGTGGCGATCGGCGTGAGCCCGGCTGCGCCGCAGGCCGGCCAGGCCGTCACGCTGTCGGGCGATGGCTCGACGGTGGCATCCGGCCGCAGCATCGCCGGCTGGCAGTGGTCGCTGGTCGATGGCGGTGGTGTCGTCGGCGGGTTCTCGGCTGGCACGACGGCAGCCAGCACCACGCTGCAGCCGACGGCCGCCGGCAGCTTCACCGTGCGCCTGACGCTCACCGACGACCGCGGCGTCAGCGTTGCCGCGCAGCAAAGCGTGACGGTTGCGCCCGCGCCGGTGAGTCCATCCGCCGCCGGCGGCGGTGGCGGCGGGGCGATGACCTGGCCCTGGCTGGCCGCCTTGGCGCTGGCGGCTGGTGCGCTCGCAATGTGGCGTCCGGCACGACAGTGTCGATGAACGGCCTCAGGGCAGGGCCAGCGGCACCCGATAATCCGCCCCCATGACCTTCCGATCGACCCTGCGCCGTGGCGCGTTGTTTGCCGCGGCGCTGGTGCTGAGCGGTTTCGTGGCGGCCCAGACGCGCGGAGCGGCGCGCAGCACGGCGCGCGCTTCGCCCGAGGTGGTCAACGGCCTGATCGTGCAGCTGCGCGACGCGCCGACCCACGCGGAGCTGGCGCGCGAGCGCGCGCAATCACATGACGCAGCGGCGCCGGCGAGCGCACGCGAAGGCGGGCGCTGGCAGCGGCTGGTCGGCGATCTGCGCGCCGACGCGGCGCTGGTGCGTGAGGTGCCGGCGCTGGCGCAGGCGCCGCGCCGCGATCCGGTGGGTGCGAGCGCACAGGTGCTGCGCTTTGCCCGCCCGCTGACACCGGAGCAGGCCACCCGCGTCGCCGAGCGGCTGGCGGCGCGGCCCGAAGTGGCCTGGGTCGAACCCAATGTGCGTGAAAAGCGCCAGGCGGTGGCGTTGAATCCGCCTTGGGATCCCTACTTTGCCGGCACGGAGGGCCAGTGGTGGCTGCAATCGGTGCAGGGCAGCAATGCGAGTGCAATCGCCAACCGGCTGCGCGGCGTGCCGGGCTTCCTGACAGCCTGGACGTCCAGTACCGCCGGTGAGTCGACGGCGGTGGTCGCCGTGCTCGATACCGGTACCACGCCGCACCCCGAACTGACCGGCCGCTTCCTGGCGGGCTACGATTTCGTGTCCGACTGGGACCCGGTGGCGCTGCGCGGCTATGCCAATGACGGCGATGGCCGCGATGCCGATGCCAGCGACCCGGGCGACTGGGTCGACGCGACCGACCGCAGTGTCGATCCAGTGCGCTACGGCGATTGCGACCTCGAGGCCAGTTCGTGGCACGGCACCATCATCGCCGGCATGGTCGCCGGCATCACCAACAACGGCGTTGGCGTCGCGGCGATGAACTGGAACGGCCGCGTGCTGCCGGTGCGGGTGGCCGGGAAGTGCGGTGCCGACGTGGCCGACATCGTCGACGGCATGCGCTGGGCCGCCGGACTGCCAGCGTGCAAGACCAGTGACGGTGCCGGCGGTTGCGCCGAGTTCGCACCGGCCAACCCGAACCCGGCGCGCATCGTCAACATCAGCTTCGGCGGCAGCGCGGCCTGCGGGTCCGCCTACCAGCAGGCCATCGATCAATTGCGTGCCGCTCGGGGCGGCGGTGCGGTCGTGGTGGCTGCCGCCGGCAACGGCTGGGGCGCGCCGTCGCGGCCGGCCAATTGCCAGCGCGTGATCGGCGTCGGTGCCTTGAACCGCGACGGTTTCAAGACCACCTACTCGAACTTCGGCGTGGCATTGGCCATCTCGACCGTCGGCGGCGACGACAACGACATTGCCAGCGAGTCCCCCGGCGCCTGGGGCCCGCTGCTCGCCGACAGCGGCATCCTGACGATCGGCAATGGCGGCTCGACGTCACCCGAGAATTGCCTGGTGCCCGGTCACAACTGCTATTTCAGCCACTTCGGTACCAGTTTCTCGGCGCCGGTGGTGTCCGGCGCGGTGAGCCTGATGCTGTCGATCAATCCCGCGCTGACCGCCACCCAGATCGCCGCCGGCCTACGCGCTTCGGCGCGGCCGCACGTGACCTCCACGGTGGCCGGTTTCGGCGTTTGCAGCGACGCCAATCCGGGCCGCTGTCTGTGCACGACCGGCACCTGTGGTGCGGGCATCCTCGACGTCGAGCAGGCCCTCTTGTACGCCGCATCGCCGTCGACCTACGCAGCCCCGGCCGCACAAGCGGCCATACTCGATACGGCCGAGTTGCGTGCAGCGGTCGCGCTCGGCCCCGACCGCCCGGCCAACCCGGTACCGCCGCCGAGCGGCGGTGGTGGCGCGATGAGCGCGGGTTGGCTGTTCGCGCTGGTGCTGGCGGCGTGGGCCTTGCGCTGCGGCGTCAGCGCGACGCCGTTGCCGTTGCGCAAGGCGCGAAGCCCGCGCCGAGCGCCGCGGCACTGATCGTGCGCGCCTGTTCGGCCAGCGTGGGGCTGGCGTTGTCGATGCGCAGCCGCATCTCGCTGCTCGCGTCGCGCAGCACGGCCACGCGCGCGGTGCGTACGCCGCGCGTATTGAACGCGGCCAGTGCGGCCTCGGCGCCGGCACGGTTGTCGTAGCGGCCGAGCACGTAGCCGCGCTGCGCCAGGGCCGGCCCCGCGCCCTCGGCAGGCAGGTTGGTTTCTTCGAACGTGACGCGCAGGCGGCCGAGTTCGTCGGCCTTCCTCTGCAACGCATCGCGGTCAGCGTACGGGCCCAGCGCGACCGCGTACTGCGCGGCAATGTCCTTGATCGTGCGCGTCCAACTGCCTGCCGGCAGCGCGGTGGCCAGCACACGTTCGGCCGCCTCGACGGCCGCCGGCGCAAACGGGCCGGCCTCCAGGCACAGCGACGCCGCCGCTGGGTTGGCGCCGGCCAGTGCGGCGCTGGCCGCGCCGACGGGGGATGCGGCCGTGGCCGCGCCGACCGTGGCTGCCGCGCCGCGTGCGCCGAGGGCCGTCGCAGCTTCGGCAGGTGCCAGCACGCGCACCGCCTCCGGCCGCACCTGCTGGGCCACGCGCGAGGGATCGCGCTCGCGCGCCGGCGCCAGGCCGATGAATTCGAGCGCGCCCACGCTCCAGGCCCAGAAGCCGAGGTTGGCCAGCACCAGCAAGACCACCAGCGCGCGCAGCATGACGCTCAGGGGCTGTCGCCGGCCAGCCGCACGCTGACTTCGCCGCTGGACAGCTCGCGCAGCGCGGGCCCGACGCGCAACAGCAGTGCGCCGGTGTTCGACACGCCTTCGACGACCCCTTCGATGACGCCCTCGGCGGCAGCCGCGTCCTGCGCCGTGACCGCCACCCCGCGCAGCAAATCGCGTCGCGCATAGGCCGCGGTGAAACCGGCGAAGCCTTCGCGCTCGAACTGGCGCAGCGTCTTGATCAGCGGCAGTGCAACGCGGTGAAGCGCCGATGGCGGGCTGGCGGCGGGATCGAGTTCCTGCAGGCACGCAAATCCGGTGGCAAATTCGCGTGCAGCCGGCGCCGCCAGCGGCGCAATGTTCAGGCCGACACCGACCACGACCATGCGCTGCCTTCCGATGGCCACCGTTTCGATCAGCACGCCGCCGAGCTTGCGGCCGCGGCCGGGCCCATCGGCGAACCAGAGGTCGTTCGGCCATTTCAGCCACAGGCGCGGCGCATGGCCCGGTTCGGGGGGCTCCAGTGCGTCGGCCAACGTCACCCCGACGGCCAGCGACAAGCCCGACCAATCGCGTGGCGCCATCGGCAGGCCAAGCGAAAACGTCAGTGACGTACCGGGGCCGGACTGCCAGATGCGGCCGAGGCGGCCGCGGCCGAGTGTCTGATGCTCGGCCACCAGCAACGTCGGCTGGGTGTCGTTGGAGCGACGGCCGAACGGGCCACTCGGCTCGCGGCCGCCATGGCCCCGCGCGTGCAGCGCCTGCAACTCGCCCGGCGTGGTGATCGGGGCGTCGTGGCGGCCCGCCCACTGCCGCGCACGCTCGAGCAGCACGCTGTTGGTCGACTCGGTGCGCGCCAGCACCTCGATCGACAGCCCGGGCAGGTGCGGCTCGAGCTGTTGCCACAGCGCCTCGGCCCGCCACTGCAGGTGCGATGGTGGCAGGGCAGGCGCCGGGCCGGCCGTGGGCGGTGTCGCGGGGGAATCGGACATCGGGTTGCGCCGGCCCCGAGTCAGCGCTTGGGCGCCAGCAACGTGCCGCGGCAGCCGCGCGTGCCGCAGCGGCATACATACTGTTTCTTCAGCGCCGGCGTGTAGCGCTCGTCGATGGTCAGGCCGTAGTCGTAGAACAGCTCCGCGCCGGGCGCGATGCTGCGCAGCGCCTTGATGAAGACCCGGCCCTGCTGCTCGTCGGCCTCGCAATTGGGGCTGCAGGCGTGATTGATCCAGCGCGCCGCGTTGCCGCCGACATTGGCATCGATGACGTGGCGGTCGTCGATGTGGAAGTAGAAGGTGTGATTGGGATCCTTCGGGTCGTGCGGGTGGCGGCGCAGCGCTTCGCGCCAGGTGATGACCTCGCCGGTGTACTCGATCACGGTCTCTCCCTTGGCCAGCGGCTTCAATGCAAACACGCCCTTGCCGTGGATACCCGAGCGGCGCACCTGGATGCGCCGCCCGCCGGCGCGTGGTTGAGGGCGCGCCGCGCGGCGGTCGTCGGTGTCGGCAATGGGCCCTGCTTGCGAGTCGGTTTTCATTCGGTACATTGAATCCATGGGTGCGCGCGCGTGTGTGTGCGTGCGCGCGAGAGGAACGCATTGTATGTAGGTCAGCGCACGCTGCCGTGAACGCCGCGTGGGCCGAGGCCGGAGAGACACCATCATGAGCAAGTCATTGATCATTGCCGAGAAGCCGAGCGTGGCGCAGGACATCGTGCGCGCGCTGACGCCGGTGGCAGGCAAGTTCGAGAAACACGCCGAGCATTTCGAGAACGAACGCTACGTCGTGACCTCGGCGGTCGGCCACCTGGTGGAGATCAAGGCGCCGGAGGAATACGACGTCAAGCGCGGCAAGTGGAGCTTCGCCCACCTGCCCGTGGTTCCGCCGCACTTCGACCTGGCGCCGATCGACAAGGCCAAGTCGCGCCTGAACGCCGTCGTCAAGCTGGTCAAGAGGAAGGACGTGGCCGACCTGATCAACGCCTGCGACGCCGGCCGCGAGGGCGAACTGATCTTTCGCCTGATCGTGCAGTACGCCGGCAGCGACAAGAAGCCGATCGACAAGCCGATCAAGCGCCTTTGGTTGCAGAGCATGACGCCGCAGGCCATCCGCGACGGCTTCGATCAATTGCGCAGCGACAAGCAGATGCACGGCCTGGCCGATGCCGCGCGCAGCCGCAGCGAGGCCGACTGGCTGGTCGGCATCAACGGCACGCGGGCGATGACGGCGTTCAATTCGCGCGACGGCGGCTTCTTCCTGACGACCGTGGGCCGCGTGCAGACGCCGACGCTGTCGATCGTGGTCGAGCGCGAAGAGAAGATCAGGAAGCATGTGTCGCGCCCCTACTGGGAGGTCAAGGCCACCTTCGGCGCGCATGCCGGCCCCTACGACGGCAAGTGGTTCGACCCGGCGTTCAAGAAAGACGACGATGCGGATCGGCGCGCCGACCGGCTGTGGAACGAACCCGATGCGCAGGCGATCGCCCAGGCCTGCCGCGGCCAGCCGGCGGCCGTGACCGAAGAGGCCAAGCCGAGCACCCAGGCCAGCCCGCTGCTCTATGACCTGACGACGCTGCAGCGCGAAGCCAATTCCCGCTTCGGTTTCTCGGCCAAGACCACGCTGTCGCTGGCGCAGGCCCTGTACGAGAAGCACAAGGTGCTGACCTACCCGCGTACCGACTCGCGGGCATTGCCCGAGGACTACCTGAAGGTGGTCAAGGACACGGTGACGATGTTGTCGAAGGAAGATCTGCCCGCACCGTTGCGGCCGCTGGCGGCGCACGCGAAGACGGCGCTCAAGGAGGGCTACATCAAGCCGAGCAAGCGCGTCTTCGACAACGCCAAGGTCTCGGACCACTTCGCCATCATCCCGACCCTGCAGGCGCCCAAGAGCCTGAGCGAGATCGAGGCCAAGCTCTACGACCTGGTGGTCAAGCGCTTCCTCGCCGTGTTCTTCCCGAGCGCCGAATCGATGGTCACGACGCGCATCTCGACGGTGAAGGTCAAGGGCAACGAATACAAGTTCCAGACCAACGGCAAGGTGCTGGTCAAGCCGGGCTGGCTCGCGGTATACGGCAAAGAGGCGCAGGAAGACGACGCCAACCTGGTGGCGGTGCAGCCCGGCGAAGTGGTGCGTACCGAGCAGGTCGACGTCAACCCCCTGAAGACCAGGCCACCGGCGCGCTACACCGAAGCCACGCTGCTGTCGGCGATGGAAGGCGCCGGCAAGCTGATCGACGACGAGGACATGCGCGAGGCGATGGCCGAAAAAGGCCTCGGCACACCGGCCACGCGCGCACAGGTGATCGAAGGCCTGCTGCTCGAGAAGTACATGTACCGCGACGGCCGCGAACTGGTGCCTACGGCCAAGGCCTTCCAGCTGATGACGCTCTTGCGCGGCCTGGACATCGAGGATCTGACGAAGCCCGAACTCACCGGCAACTGGGAGTACCAGCTGGCCGAGATGGAGCACGGCCGCCTGAAGCGCACGGCCTTCATGGCCGAGATCGCCGCGATGGCCCAGCGCATCGTCAAGAAGGCCAAGGAGTACGACCGCGACACCATCCCGGGCGACTACGCGACGCTGGCCACGCCGTGCCCGAACTGCAGCGGCGTGGTGAAGGAGAACTACCGCCGCTTCGCCTGCACGGGCCCGGCCGGGGCTCCCGACGGAGCGGGGTGCAGCTTCTCGATCACCAAGATCCCGGCCGGCCGCGCCTTCGAGATCGCCGAGGCCGAGGCCTTCTTGGCGCACAAGAAGATCGGCCCGCTCGAAGGCTTTCGCTCGAAGGCCGGCTGGCCGTTCACGGCTGAATTGCGGCTGGTGCGCGACGACGAAATCGACAACTGGAAGCTCGAGTTCGACTTTGGCGACGACAAGAAGGGCGCCGACGGCGATGGCGAGCCGGTCGACTTCTCTGCCCAGACCAGCCTCGGCGCCTGTCCCAAGTGCCAGGGTCACGTCTACGAGCACGGCGGCAGTTACGTCTGCGAGCACGCCGTCGGGGCGCACGTGACCTGCGACTTCAAGAGCGGCAAGATCATCCTGCAGCAACCGGTGCCGCGCGAGGAGATGACGCGTCTGCTTACCACTGGCAAGACCGCCTTGCTCGAGAATTTCGTCTCGAACAAGACCCGCCGCAAGTTCAAGGCCTATCTGGCCTTCGACAAGAAGGAGGGTAGAGTCAATTTCGAGTTCGAGCCCAGGGCGGCCAGGCCGGCCGTCGCGAAGACGGCCCGCAAGAAGGCGGCCTGAGCCTCGAACCTGCCAGGGAATTCCCGATGACCAGATCGATTCGTGCGCGCATGGCCATCCTGGCTGCCCTCTGCCTGGCCTGCCCGTGGGCACACGCCCTCGTCTTTGCGATCAATGAAGGCGTGACCTACCGGGTCTCCAACGACGAGATCCGGGCGCGCTATGCGCTGATGGCGGCGGACCTGTCCAAACTGCTGCGCCAACCAGTCGGCATCGAGCCGATCGGCGACTACCCGACGCTGCGCAAGGGCCTCGAAGGCAAGGCCTACGACATTGCGCTGGTGCATCCGGCGCACGTGTCGATCGGCGCCATCAAGCACAGCGGCTACCGACTGGTGGCGGTGGCCAAGGGCTTCGAGAAATACCAGGCCAACTTCCTGGTGCGCGCCGATTCGCCGCTGAAATCGCTGGCCGAACTCGAAGGCAAACGTCTGGGCGCGCCCGACGAAGACTCGATCACCTCCTGGATGGTGCGGGCGACGCTGCGCGATGCGCGCGTCGACCTCAAGAACGTCAGCATGACCTACACGCGCTACCAGGACGCGGTGCCGTTCTTCGTCGAGAACAACTTGACCCACGCCGGCGCCACCGCGGCCGCCGGCGTGATCAAGGACTGGCAGGCCAAGGGCGGCAAGGTGCTGGCGCAATCCAAGCAGGTGCCGATCAAGCATGTGATCGCAGCGCCTTCGCTGAGCGCCGAGCAGGTGAGCATTCTTCGCGATTACCTCGTGGCGCTCGACGCCAGCGACGAGGGGCGCAAGAAGCTCGAGCCGAGCAAGCTGCGCGGTTTCGCGGTCTATGACGAAGCGGCGATGATGGCCCTGGGCCAGTGGCTCGGGCTGTGACCCTGCGCGCCGCATGACGCGCGGCGGCGGGCCCTCGTGATGACCGCGGCGGTCTTCTACAAGCTGCTGGCGATCTTCTTCACCGTGGCGCTCGGCTGGGCCGCCGGGCGCATGCGCTGGCTCGGCACGGGCACCGACAGCAGCGACCCGGCGCGCGTGCTCAGCAACGCGGCCTTCTACATCTTCGTGCCGGCGCTGCTGTTTCGCACCACGGTGCGCCTGGACTTCGCCACCATGCCGTGGCGCAGCGTGTGGGCGTATTTCGTGCCCGTGGTGATGCTGGCGCTCGCCGTCTATGCCTGGCAGCGCGCGCGCGGCGCGGCGCAACGCTTCGGTGCGGCGGCGCCTGCCGTGCGCGCGCTGTCGGCCAGCTTCGGCAACTCGGTGCAGTTGGGCATCCCGCTGGCCGCGGCGCTGTTCGGCGAGGCCGGGCTGGCGATCCACATTCCGCTGGTCAGCTTGCACGCACTGTTCCTGCTGTCGCTGGCCACCGCGCTGGCCGAGATCGATCGGGCGCGCGCACCGATGCCGGGCCAGGCGCTGGCTTCGCTCGGTGCCACGATGGCCGCAACGGTGCGCAATACGGTGATCCATCCGGTGGTGCTGCCGGTGCTCGCCGGCCTGGCCTGGAACGCCACCGGCCTCGGCCTGAACACGGTGGCGGATGAAACCCTGGCCCTGCTCGGCTCGGCGGTGGTGCCGATCTGCCTGGTGCTGATCGGCCTGTCGCTGGCCTACTACGGCGTGCAGGGGCACCTGCGCGGCGCCACCGGCCTGTCACTGATCAAACTGCTGATCCAGCCCGCGCTGGTGCTGCTGGTCGCGCATTGGGGCTTCGGCCTCGCGGGCGTGCCGCTGGCCGTGCTGGTGATGATGGCCGCGCTGCCGGTGGGCAGCAACCCGCTGATCTTTGCGCAGCGCTATGCCACGTTGCAGGCCGAAACCACGGCGGCGATCGTGTTCTCGACCGTTGCCTTCGTGGCCACCGCGGCGGCGTGGCTGGCGCTGCTGGCACGCCTGGACTGAGGGACAATTGCGCCATGCAGATCGACGACATCACCGCCTACATGGCCCACGTCGGTGCCGCTGCACGTGTGGCATCGCGCGACATGGCCGCGGCGTCGACGGCGGTGAAGAATGCGGCGCTGCGCGGCCTGGCCAGTCGGCTGCGCGAGCGAAGGGGCGTGCTGCAGGCGGCCAACGCCCAGGACCTCGCCGCTGCCGAGCACGCCGGGCTGGCGGCGCCGCTGCTCGATCGCCTGCGGTTGACGCCGGCCGTGCTCGAGACGCTGGCGCAAGGCTGCGAGCAACTCGCCGCGATGCCCGACCCGGTGGGCGAGATCAGTGGCGTCAAGCGGCGCCCGAGCGGCATCAGCGTCGGCCAGATGCGGGTGCCGCTGGGCGTGTTCGGCATGGTCTACGAGAGCCGTCCCAACGTGACCGTCGAGGCCGCTTCGCTGGCCATCAAGAGTGGCAATGCAGCGATCCTGCGGGGCGGCTCCGAAGCGATCCACAGCAATCTCGCGCTGTCGCGCGAGGTGCAGGCGGCATTGACCGAGGCCGGCCTGCCGCCCGAGGCGGTGCAACTCGTCGTCACCACCGATCGTGCCGCCGTCGGCCGGTTGATCGCGATGCCCGAGTACGTCGACGTCATCATCCCGCGCGGCGGCAAGGGCCTGATCGAACGCATCGCCGCCGAGGCCAAGGTTCCGGTGATCAAGCACCTCGACGGCAACTGCCACGTCTATGTCGATGGCGAGGTCGACCTCGAGATGGCGGTGCGCGTCACCGACAACGCCAAGACGCAGAAGTACAGCCCGTGCAACGCGGCCGAGTCGCTGCTCGTGCATCGCGAGGTTGCGGAGGCCTTCCTGCCCCGCATCGGTGCCGTGTTTGCCTCCAAGGGCGTCGAGATGCGTTGCTGCCCGGCGAGCAAGCTGCTGCTCGGCGCGATTCCCGGGGCCGAGGTCTTCGACGCCAGCGAGGCCGACTGGTCCGAGGAGTACCTCGCGCCGATCATCAGCATCAAGATCGTGGCCTCGCTCGACGAAGCCCTGGCTCACATCGATCGGTATGGCTCGCATCACACCGACGCGATCCTCACCACCAGCCATATCCATGCCATGCGCTTCCTGCGCGAGGTCGACTCGGCCAGCGTGATGGTCAACGCCAGTACGCGTTTTGCCGATGGCTTCGAATACGGTCTGGGCGCCGAGATCGGCATCAGCACCGACAAGTTCCACGCCCGCGGGCCGGTCGGGCTCGAGGGCCTGACGTCGCTGAAGTGGATCGTGCTCGGCGACGGACAGACCCGTTCCTGAGGCCACCGGGGCGTATCGCGCCAGCGCGACGGCGCCCGCATCGGGGTCGACCCTCGATCCCCGGGAGATCACGGGGGTCGGCAGCGCCGCCAGTTCGTGTTGCAATCGCGACCATGTCGGATTCGCCATCGACCCTGCCTCGCTCGGACAACCTGGTGCACGTGCGTGCGCCGCGCATCGACCGCAGCGACCCGGCGCTGCGTGAACGCCTGGCGCGGTTGCAGGCGCTGCGCGAACCGGCGCAATGGCAGGCCGCGGCGTTGGCGCTGATGCTCACCCCCGAGAGCAAGCGCGAGCGTGCGGTGTGGTTCATCGAGTCGCGTGACGCCTCCGATGCCGAAGGCGTGCTCGACGATGTCCTTTCGCTGCCGCAGCCCCACCGCCTGCCCTGGTTCGAGCACTTCGCGCGATTGTTGGCGCCGGGGCCGGTGGAGACGCGCCAGGCCCTGATCAGCGCGACGCGCCGGGTGATGACGGCCGATGGCATGGTCCACCCGATCGACCAGTTGCGCTGGGTGGCGATGCGCCACCTGCTGGCCGGCAGCGCGGCGGCGCCGCCCGCGGCGGCCGATACCGAGCTCGACCAGATCGACGACGAACAGGCGCTGAAGGTCTGCGTGTTCAGTGCCTTCCTGTCGCAGCTGGTGCCAGCGCCCGAGCTGACGCTGGACCTCACCGGCTACGAGTCGGTCGGCCAGACCTGGTACGAGACCGTGATCGCGCCGTGGCGCGACCGCTTTCCGCTGCCGCCGCGCGAGCGGCACGATGTCGACGCCACGCTGCGGGCGCTGCGCGTGCTGCAAACGCTGCCCTGGTTGCTGCGGCCGGTGCTGGTGCGCAGCTGGTTCGACGCCGCACAGGTGCTGACCGACGGCCCGGCGCTGCACCCGATGGCTGCCGACGCGTTGCGGTTGAGCTGCGTGCTGCTGGATTCCCCGGTTCCCCCCGAACTGGGGCGCCAGTACATTGAGGTCGAACCCACTCGACACTGAGGGGCGGGCTGTCGAACCCACTCCAGGAGACCTTGCCATGCGATTGCGCCCTGCCATCTCGAAGCCGTTCGCGGCCGCCTTGCTCGCGGCCGCCTTCCCGGTGTTGCCCGTGGCGGCGCAGGAATCCAGCGCGCTGCGCGTGCAGGCGCTCGCGGCCACCTGCGCCAATTGCCACGGCACGCAGGGCCGCGCAGTCGAAGGCGCGGCCGTGCCGGGATTGGCGGGCATGCCGGCGGCCTACCTGGTCGAGCAGGTGAAGGCCTTCCGCTCGGGTGCGCGGCCAGCCACGGTGATGCAGCAACTCGCGAAGGGCTACAGCGACGCGCAGGTCGAGCAAGTGGCCGCATACTTCGCGGCACAGAAGAAGTGAAGGGGCCGACCATGATGCAACGACGACACCTGCTGCAAGGCACCGGTTCGCTGGGTCTGCTGGCGCTGGCCGGCTGCGCGCGCGACAGCGGTGTGATGCTGACTTCGACTGCTGGCGGCGCGGTGCCCGCGAAGGCCCGCGTGCTGGTGGTCGGTGGCGGCTATGGGGGCGCCACGGCAGCCAAGTACGTCAGGCTCTTCTCCGGTCAGAAGATCGACGTCGTGCTGGTCGAACCGAACGATGCCTTCGTCTCCTGCCCGGTCAGCAACCTCGTGCTCGGCGGCAGCAAGACGATGGCCGACGTCACGACGCCCTACACCGCGCTGGCCAGGAACCACGGCGTGCGCGTGATCAAGGACATGGTCGCCAGCATCGACCCGGTGAAGAAGGTCGCGGTGCTGGCCTCGGGGCCGACCATTGCCTACGACAAGCTGGTCCTGTCGCCCGGCATCGACCTGATGTGGGACAGCATCGCCGGCCTGCGCGCCGCCAGCGGCGAGGGCCGCATCCTGCAGGCCTGGAAGGCCGGGCCGGAGACGCTGGCGCTGCGGCGCCAGCTCGAAGCCATGCCCGATGGCGGCACCTACGCCATCACCATTCCCGAGGCGCCCTACCGCTGCCCGCCGGGCCCCTACGAGCGCGCCTGCCAGGTGGCCAGCTACTTCAAGGCGGCCAAGCCTCGCAGCAAGGTGCTGATCCTCGACGCCAACCAGGACGTGACGAGCAAGGGCCCGCTGTTCAAGAAGGTGTGGGCCGAGCAGTACAAGGGCATCGTCGAGTACCGCGGCCAGCACAAGGCGACCGCGGTCGACGCGCGCAGCAACACCGTCAAGTTCGAGATCCAGGACGACGTCAAGGCCGACGTGCTCAACGTGCTGCCGACGATGCGTGCCGGCGCGATCGCGGTGCAGACCGGGCTGGCCAACGCCAACGCGCGCTGGTGCAACGTCAACTACCTCAACTTCGAGAGCACGGCAGCCAAGGACATCCACGTGCTCGGCGACTCGATCCAGATCGCGCCCGGCATGCCCAAGAGCGGCCA
Organism: uncultured beta proteobacterium; assembly: GCA_963840805.1. Classification (GTDB taxonomy): domain Bacteria; phylum Pseudomonadota; class Gammaproteobacteria; order Burkholderiales; family Burkholderiaceae_C; genus CADEEN01. The sequence goes on from CAWJAJ010000017.1 coordinate 1,372,318, forward strand.
CATGGCCAACAGCCACGCCAAGGTGGTCGCGGCCGCGATCGTGGCCGAACTGGCCGGCTGGGAGCTCAACCCGGCGCCGATGCTGACCAACACCTGCTACAGCTTCGTCGACGCGAAGAACGTGATCCACGTCGCCAGCGTGCACGAGTACGTGGCGGCCGAGAAGACCTTCAAGACGGTGGCCGGCTCGGGCGGTGTGTCGGCCGGGCCGACCGAGCAGGAAGGTTCCTATGCCTGGAACTGGGCGCGCACGATCTGGGCCGACACGTTGCTATGACGTGAACCACCCCCGACGCGCCTGCGGCGCTTTCCGTCGAGGGGGCCGAGGAATGGCCGCGTCTCGCGGCCATGCGGCTTGCAATGCCCGCTGGCGGACCGGCAAAGCTGGATCCACGGCGGTCGCTTGGAGCCCCGTCCGGTTCATGCGTTCCTGCATCGGTACGTGCCGCGAGCGTGGGGTGGCCGCTTGCGCTCATGTCCCCCGACGACGGCCTGGCGGCCGCCGTCTCCTCCTTTACTTCGCTACAGCGGCCACCCCACGCTCGCGGCAGGCCCCATGGGTGGCGTTCGGCGGTGGAGAACAGCCACGGCTGCCGGATCAGGCCGCTGGGGTGCCCTGCGCAGCGAAGTAAAGGAGGAGGCGTCGGCCGCAGGCCGAGGCCGGGGGACATGAGCGGAGCAGGGCACCCCAGCGGCCTGATCCCGCGCCGACGCAGGCACTCATGGGCAAGCAGCGATCCGAAGTTCCGCAACGGGCCGCAAGGCGCCCGTGCACCCCAGAGCGTTTCATGCGCCGTGGGTGGCGCATAGCGCCATGGATCACTGAAATTCGGGGCCGGGGCTTTAGCCCTGGCCCATGACGGCCGCAGTGGCCACCAGTTCGTCGAACAATGCCACCGAGACCCTGCCGCTGACGGCGTACGGGTCCAGCTTGGCGCATTCCGAGTACTTCAGCAGCAGCGCCGGGTTCAGCCGCGCCATGTTGACCTGGCCCATCGACCAGCCGGCAAAACGCCGCTCGGCGATCTCTTCGTAGTTCAGCAGCACCACATCGCTGTGGCGGCTGTCGGTGGCGATGCGGTTGTAGAGCCGGTTGACGGCATTGCGCCCGCCCTCCAGCACCTGGATGAAGATGCCCTCGGAGAAGCACAACACGCCGGTGATGCCGGCCTTCGGGTTGTTGACCTTGCTCGTCTTCAGGATCGCGACCAACTCCTCCTGGTCGACCGCAGGCACCGCGCGGCTGGCGTACATCAAGCGAACCAACACGGTCAGCCTCCGTTCTTCTTCGAAAGCAGCGAGAGGAATTCGCGCCGCAGGTTGGGGTCCTTCAGGAAGGCGCCGCGCATGACCGAGTTGGTCATCGCAGATTCGTCGTCCTTCACGCCACGCCAGTGCATGCAGAAGTGGTCGGCCTCCATCACGATGGCCAGCCCGTCGGGTTTGACGCGCTCCTGCAACTCGTCGGCGAGCATGATCACCGCCTCTTCCTGGATCTGCGGCCGGCTCATGATCCAGTCGCAGATGCGCGCGTACTTCGACAAGCCGATCAGGTTGGAGAATTCGTTGGGCATGATGCCGATCCAGACCTTGCCGAGGATCGGGCACAGGTGGTGCGAGCAGGCGCTGCGCACCTTGATCGGGCCGACGATCATCAGCTCGTTCAGGCGCGACGCGTTCGGGAACTCCGTCACCGAGGGCATCTTCACGTAGCGGCCGCGGAACACCTCGTCGACGAACATCTTGGCCACGCGCTTGGCGGTGTCGTTGGTGTTGTGGTCGCTCTCGGTGTCGATCACCAGCGCCTTCAGCACGCCCTGCATGTGCGTTTGCACCTCGGCCTTGATCTCCTCGATTTCACCGTCGCGGATGAAGGCCGAGATGTTGTCATTGGCGTGGTAGCGGCAGTCGGCGCCGACCAGACGGTAGCGTATGCGCTCGGACGCCGGCAAGGGCGCCAGGTCGTCTTCGTTGCGGAAAATGGGCATCGTCGGGCTGGACATCGGGCCCTCCATGGCACGGCTGGGCTGGCGATTGTGCCGTGTCGCCGATGCCCATGCTGGTGCCCGCCCAACCCCCTTTGACGCCTTTGGCGTCGTCCCCCCGAAGGGAAGTCGCCCGCTTGGGGCAGCCCAGCGCGGGCTAGACTGCCTGCGTGACCGCACCCGTCCCACCGCCCTCGATTGCGCTGTCACACCTGCTCGACCACACCGCGAACATGGTGCAGGGCGTGCGCGAGGGCCATTCGCTGACCGACCTGCTGCCGCGTGTGCCCGACGCCGCACGTGCCGGCACACAGGCCTTGGCGTTCCAGGTGCTGCGCGCGCTCGGCGGGGCGGAGGCCGTGCGCGCGGTCGTCGCGCCGAAGGTGCCGCCGCCGGCCGTCGACGCGCTGCTGGTCAGCGCCATCGCGCTGTTGTGGCCGGTGCCTGCGGGCGAGCGGCCGCCGTACCCCGATCACACGCTGGTCGATCAGGCCGTGCACGCGGCGCGCAAGCGCACGCCAGCGGCCGCGGCTTTCGTCAACGCCGTGTTGCGCCGCTTCGTGCGCGAGCGCGAGGCGCTGGTCGAGGCCGCCGGGCACCAGCCGGTCGGCGCCTTCAACCATCCGCTGTGGTGGATCGAGCGCCTGAAGCACGACTGGCCGCCCCATTGGCAGGCGTTGCTGCGCGAAGCCAACCGCCATCCGCCGATGACGCTGCGCGTCAATGCCCGCCGCGGCTGCGCCAGTGCCTACGTGCAGCGCCTGGCCGCCCATGGCCAGGCCGCGCAGGCCAGCGGCAGCCACACCGTGGTGCTGGCAGAACCCTGCCCCGTGACGCAGCTGCCTGGCTTTGCCGAAGGCGAGGTGTCGGTGCAGGACGCCGCGGCGCAGCGTGCCGCGCCGCTGTTGCTGGGCGAGGCCGGCCTGCCGCCGCGCGCGCGGGTGCTGGACGCCTGTGCTGCGCCCGGCGGCAAGGCGGCGCATCTGCTCGAGCTGGCCGATCTGGACCTGCTGGCCCTCGACAGCGACCCGCAGCGCCTGACGCGGGTGCAGCAAACGCTGAACCGCCTGCACCTGCAGGCCACCGCGAAAGCTGCCGACGCGCGTGAACCGGCCACCTGGTGGGATGGCCGGCCATTCGCCGCCATCCTGCTCGATGCCCCGTGCAGCGCCTCGGGTATCGTGCGCCGCCATCCCGACATCCGCTGGCTGCGCCGGCCCGGCGACATCGCGGCGCTGGCACGCATCCAGGCGCAACTGCTCGACGCGCTGTGGCCGCTGCTGGCCCCCGGCGGTCGCCTGGTCTACGCCACCTGCTCGCTGTTCAAGGCCGAGGGCCAGCAGCAGATCGACGCTTTTTTGCAACGCCTGGGCCCGGGCCACGCCAGGGTCGACCCCGCGTCGCCGGGCCACTTGCTGCCCCTGCCGGACAATGCCATCGCAGGGGCCGCCACGCCGGACGGCTTCTACTACGCCTTGCTTCACAAACCCTGAGCGCCTCCATGCCCTGTCTCGCCGCGGTGCGCCAGCTCATCGGGCACCGCGCGTCGCGGCACCCGTGGCATGCGCTCGCGTGGCTGCTGCTGTGGGTGCTGTGGGCACCGGCCCAAGCGCAAGGGGTCGAAGTGCTTGAACTTGCAGCCGTGCGCGACGAGCAGGCGATCCATCTCAACTACCAGCTGCGCGTGACCTTGCCGCCGGCTGTCGAGGAGGCCGCGCTGCGCGGAGTGCCGCTGCATTTCGCGGCCCAGGCCACGCTGTGGCGGCCGCGCTGGTATTGGCGTGACGAACGCATCGCACGTGTCGACCGCAGCTGGCGCTTGTCGTACCAGCCGCTGACCTCGAACTGGCGCGTCAGCCAGGGCGGCCTCGGGCAGAGCTTCACCAGCTTGGCCGAGGCGCTGGCGACGATGGCGCGCAGCTCGGGCTGGCGCGTTGCCGACCCGCGCGACGTCGACGCCGACGGCGGCCACTACATCGAGTTCAGCTGGCGCCTGGACACCAGCCAACTGCCGCGGCCGCTGCAGATCGGCCTGGGCGGCATCGGTGGCACCGGTGCATGGGCGCTCGGCATCGAGCGCAACGTCAAGCTCGGCCCATGACCAAAGCGGCGCGCTGGGGTTGGCTCGTCACGCTGGTGGCCTTCACCGGCGTGATGCTCGTGTTGGCGTTCGTGCTGGCGCTGACCAACGAGGTGCCCGGGTTCTACGAGCGTCAGCTGGTCTGGCTGTTCTGGCTCAACCTCGCCGTCGCGGCGCTGCTGGCGTTGGTGGTGTTGCTGGCCGCCGTGCGCCTGGCCGTGCGCAAACGCCAGGGCAAGTTCGGCAGTGCGCTGTTGATCCGGCTGGCCGGCATCTTTGCGCTGGTCGGGGTGTTGCCCGGCGCGCTGATCTACACCGTCAGCTACCAGTTCGTCTCGCGCAGCATCGAGGTCTGGTTCGACGCCCGCGTGCAAGGGGCGCTGGACGCCGGCCTCGACCTCGGCCGTGGCACGCTCGAAGCGCTGGTGGCCGAGCTGGGCGACAAGACGCGTGTCGCTGCCGACCGCCTCGGCGAGAGCCGCGGCGTGCCGCCGCCGTTGGCGCTGGAGCGGCTGCGCGAACAATTGGCTGCGCAGGAGGTGGCGCTGGTCGGCGCCGGTGGCCAGATCCTGATCACCGCCAGCGGCAGCGCCGGTGCCGCCTCGATCGTGCCCGAGCGGCCGAGCACCGCGATGATGCGCCAGGCGCGCAGCCAGAGGGTGGTCAGCCAGATCGAAGGCCTGGACGACGAACTCGCACCAGGCGCCGTGCCACGGGCCCGCGTTCGCGCGTTGGCGCGGCTGCCGTCGTCCGACATCCTGCTCGGCAGCGAAGAGCGCTTCCTGCTCGTGGCCCAGGCGGTGCCGACTTCGGTGGCCAGCAATGCGCTGGCGGTGCAGAGTGCCTACCGCGAGTACCAGCAGCGCGCGCTGGCCCGCGACGGCCTGCGCAAGATGTACATCGGCACGCTGACGCTGGCGCTGATCCTGGCGGTGTTCGGTGCCGTGCTGCTGGCGGCGGTGCTGGGCACGCAACTGGCGCGGCCGCTGCTGCTGCTGGCCGAAGGCGTCAAGCAGGTCGCCGCGGGCGACCTGACGGCCAAGCCGGTATCGACCGCACGCGACGAGATCGGGGGGCTGACGCGCAGCTTTGCCGAGATGACCGAGCAACTCGGCCACGCGCGCGAGCAAGTGCAGCGTGGCGTGGCGCAGCTGGAGAGCGCGAAAACCCACCTGCAGACCATCCTCGATAGCCTGACCGCCGGCGTGATCGTGTTCGACAGCCAGCGGCGCATCGACACCGTCAACCCCGGTGCCACGCGCATCCTGAAGCTGCCGCTGGCCTCGTACTGCGGCCGTACATTGCCCGAAGTGGCCGGCCTCGAGGCCTTTGCCGTGGCGGTGTGGCAGCGCTTCGAGTTGCATCGCGCCAGCCCCGAGGCCGGCGAGCGCGATCACTGGCAGGACTCCTTCGAGTTGCAGCTGCCGGGCGGCAAGGGTGCCGGCGACGGCGATACGCTGACCCTGCTGTTGCGCGGCGCGACGCTGCCGCACGATGCGCGGCTGCTGGTCTTCGACGATATCAGCGAGGTGGTTTCGGCTCAGCGGTCGGCCGCCTGGAGCGAGGTGGCGCGCCGACTCGCTCACGAGATCAAGAACCCGCTGACGCCGATCCAGCTCTCGGCCGAGCGCCTGCAACACAAGCTCGAGGCCAAGCTGCAGGGCGAAGACGCCAACCTGCTGCACCGTTCGGTGGCGACCATCGTCGCCCAGGTGCAGGCGATGAAGCAGCTCGTCAACGAATTCCGCGACTACGCGCGGCTGCCGGCGGCCAAGCTGGCGCCGCTGGACCTCAACGCGCTGGTGGCCGAGGTGTTGGCGCTGTACGGCGAGGCCGTCGAACATGGCCGTCTGGCGGCCGCCTGCGCCAGCGATTTGCCGTGGATCGTCGGCGATGCCAGCCAGTTGCGCCAGGTGATCCACAACCTGGTGCAGAACGGCCTCGATGCGGTGGCCGATCAGGCCGACGGCCAGGTCCAGGTGAGCACCGAGCCGGTGCGCAACGAATTGGGCGAAGTGCGGGCGGTGCGCCTCGCGGTGCACGACAATGGCCTCGGCTTCGCCGACAAGGTGCTGAAGCGCGCCTTCGAGCCCTACGTCACCACCAAGAGCAGGGGCACCGGGCTCGGTCTGGCCGTGGTCAAGAAGATCGCCGACGAGCACGGTGCGCGCGTGCGCATCGGCAACCGCCACGATGGCGCTGCGGCACCCCACGGGGGCGCGGCAAGGGGCGCGCAAGTTTCGCTATCATTTTCCAACCTCGCTGCTGCGCCGAGCACCGACCCCACCCAGCCTGTTGCCCAGGCGCATTGAGCTCCCATGGCCACCATCCTTGTTGTTGACGACGAACTCGGCATCCGCGCGCTGCTCTCGGAGATCCTTACCGACGAAGGCCACTCGGTGGAGCTGGCCGAGAACGCCGCGCAGGCTCGTGGCGTGCGCGAGCGCCTGCAGCCCGAGCTGGTGCTGCTCGACATCTGGATGCCCGACGTCGATGGCATCTCGTTGTTGAAGGAGTGGGGTGCCAGCGGCCAGTTGACGATGCCGGTGATCATGATGAGCGGGCACGGCACCATCGACACCGCCGTCGAGGCCACCAAGTTCGGCGCAATGGCCTTCCTCGAGAAGCCGATCACGCTGCAAAAGCTGCTGCGCGCCGTGGAACAGGCGCTGGCCAAGCCGGCGCCGCGAGCAGCCGGCGCGCCGCTGCACAACTCGCCGATGCCCGGCGCCGGCGCGCCGTTGTCGGCCGCGTTGACGCCGATGCGCCCCGATCTCGCCTACCTGCACGACGCTGTCCCGCCGCTGACGGGCCATGTGCACACGTCTGCCGTGCCGCTCGGCCCGCAGAGCGAACAGAGCTTCGAACTCGACCGCCCGTTGCGTGAAGCGCGCGACGCGTTCGAGAAGAGCTATTTCGAATTTCACCTGGCCAAGGAGAACGGCTCGATGACCCGGGTGGCCGAGAAGACCGGCCTCGAACGCACCCACCTGTACCGCAAACTGAAGCAACTCGGCGTCGATCTCACGCGCAACAAGCGAGGCGGGAGCGCCTGAGTCGCCTGGCTATAATTCGCGTCCCTTTCAGGCCAAGTAGCTCAGTTGGTAGAGCAGCGGATTGAAAATCCGCGTGTCGGTGGTTCGATTCCGCCCTTGGCCACCACACTCGATCGCGGTCGCCCTCAAGGGCGCCGTGGCAGCGAGAAGGCCGCAGCCGTTGCGGCCTTTTCCTTTGGCGGGCCGGGTGGGTGAGACCCGTGCCGCGGCTCAGTCCCGCTGCATCAGCTGCCACGCCGCCAGCAAGCCGAAGGCGACGTTGGCCAGCGCGATCGTACCCACCAGCAGCAGGCCCAGCGTGTTCAGCGGCTGCGTTCGCAGCACCCAGCTGAACAGCGACGACAGCGCGTTGAACGCGATCATCATCCAGAACAACGGCTTGTCGGGCTGCCAGAGGCGGCGCAGTTTTTCCATTCGTCAAAGCCTACCGCAGCGCGCAGCCCGCGCGGCGGTGGCCGGCCTGCGTAAGATCGCCAGCCATGAACATCCTGATCCTCGGCGCCGGCCGAGTCGGCGAAAGCGTGGCCGAGAGCCTGGCCTCCGAGCAGAACGACATCACGGTGGTCGACACCGACCCGGCCAAACTCGCGGTGCTGCAGGACCGCCTGGACATCAAGGGGGTGGCCGGCAACGGTATCCAGCCGTCGGTGCTGCGCGAAGCGGGCATCGAGGACGCCGACCTGTTCATCGCCTGCGCGCCGCTGGACGAGACCAACCTGGTGGCCTGCAAGGTCGCCCACGAGGTGTTCAGCGTGCCGACCACGATCGCGCGGCTGCGCAGCGCCGAGTTCGAGCACGGCTCGGCGTTGACGGCCGGGCGCAGTGGCTTCGCGGTCGACCAGGTGATCTGCCCGGAAGAATCGGTCACGCGCACGATCCGCCAGCTGGTCGAGTACCCCGAGGCGCTTCAGGTGCTGGAATTCGCGCAAGGCTTGCTCAGCCTGATTGCGGTCCGCGCGGTCGCCGGCGGCCCGCTGGTGCAGCACAGCCTGGCCGAGATCCCGCGACTGGTGCCCGGTGCCGAGATGCGCATCGTCGCCATCTACCGACTGGACAAGCCGATCGCCGACCTCGTCGGCGCGACGCGGATCGAGCCCGGCGACGAAGTCTTCGTGCTGGCCGCCACCGAGCAACTGCGCCGCGTGCTGGGCGGGCTGCGCAAGAGGGATCAGCCGGCGCGGCGGGTCATGATCGCGGGTGGTGGCAAGGTCGGCCTGCGCCTGGCGCGGCAGCTGCAGGGCCAGGTGCAGGTCAAGATCATCGAGACCAACCGCGTGCGCTGCGACTACCTGGCCACGCAGTTGCGCGGCGACACGCTGGTGTTGCATGGCGATTCGACCGACGAAGAGCTGATGGGCGACGAGAACGTGCAGGACATGGACCTGTTCCTCGCGCTGACCAGCGACGACGAGGACAACATCATGGCCTGCCTGTTGGCCAAGCGCATGGGTGCGCGCCGCGTGCTGGCTCTGATCAATCGCCGGGCCTACGCCGACCTCGTGCAGGGCACGCAGATCGACATCGCGATTTCGCCGGCTCATGCGGTGATCGGCGAGTTGCTGGCCTACGTGCGCCGCGGCGACGTCGAGGCGGTGCATTCGTTGCGCCGCGGCGCGGCCGAGGCGCTGGAGGCGATCGTGCGTGGCGATGCCGGGTCGTGCCGCCTGGCCGGCCGGCGCATCGAGCAGATCGCGCTGCCGCACGGGGCGCAGATCGGCGCGATCGTGCGTGGCCTGCCGGTGCCCGGTGATGCGACGCTCGGCGACAAACGCGGCAACGCCGCACCCGAGGTCATCATGGCGCACCACGACACCCTGATCCAGACCGGCGATCGTGTCATCGTCTTCATGCCCAGCCGCAAGCAGGTGCGCGAGGTCGAGAAGCTGTTCCAGGTCTCGGCCACCTTCCTCGGCTGAAGCCGGGGCTTGCGCGATGCAGAACGTCCTGCCTGTCCTGGCCGTGCTCGGCGGCATCCTGATGCTGTTCGCCTTCGCGATGCTGGTGCCGCTGGCGTTCGCCTACTTCGGTCACGACGGCGCGTTGCTGGCCTACGACGAAGCGATCCTGATCACCTTCGGCTGCGGTCTGCTGTTGTTCCTCGCCTGTCGGCGCTACAAGCGCGAGCTGCAGCCGCGCGACGGCTTCCTGCTGGTCAGCCTGGTGTGGACGGTGCTGCCCGCATTCGGCGCGCTGCCGTTGCTGGTCCACCTGCCGGGTCTGAGCTTCACCGATGCGTATTTCGAGGCGGTATCGGGCCTGACGACCACCGGCTCGACGGTGCTGACCGGCCTCGATGCACTGCCGACCTCGATCAATGTCTGGCGCTGCTTCATGGTGCTGATCGGCGGCATGGGCATCCTGGTGCTGGCGGTGGCGATCCTGCCGCTGCTGGGCGTCGGCGGCAGCCAGCTGTTCAAGGCCGAAACGCCCGGGCCGATGAAGGACCAGAAGCTGACGCCGCGCATCGCCGAAACGGCGCGCGGGCTGTGGGTCGTCTACTTCGCAATCGCGGCGGCCTGCTTCTTCGCCTACCGCCTCGCCGGCATGGGCTGGGCCGACGCCTTCATGCACATGTGCTCGACGATGGGCCTGGGCGGGTTCTCGTCGTACGACGCCAGCTACGGTCAATTCAATTCGCCAGCCATCGAGGCGGTCGCGATCGTCTTCATGCTGATTGCCGGCGTCAACTTCGCGCTCTACTTCGTGGCCTGGAAGCGGCGCAGCTTGGCCGGCGTGTGGCGCGATACCGAGGCGCGACTGTTCGTGCTCACCCTGGTCGTCGCCGTGATCGGCATCGCGGCGTTCCTGGCGGCGCATGGCGTCTATCCGACGTTCGGCGAGGCCTTGCGCCACGCTGCGTTCAACGTCGTCTCGATCGCCACCACCACCGGTTATGCCAGCGTGGATTACGCCCAGTGGCCGGTCTTCGCGCCGGTGGCGATGCTGTTCCTGTGCTGCTTCGCCACCTGCGCCGGCTCCACCGGCGGTGGCATCAAGATGATCCGCGCCCTGCTGCTGCTCAAGGGCGCGCGGCGCGAACTGCGGCGCATCGTGCACCCGCGCGCGGTGGTGCCGGTGACGATGGGCAGTGCGGTGGTCGATGCGCAGGTGCTGTCGTCGGTGCTGGCGTTCATGCTGTTCTACGGCGCCGTGATGGTGGCCGCCACCATGCTGCTGCTGTTCTCCGGGCTCGACGTCGTGACCGCGTTCACCGCGGTCGTCGCCAGCATCAACAACACCGGTCCCGGCCTCGGTGGGGTCGGGCCGGCGGGCACCTACCAGGGCCTGACGGACTTCCAGACCTGGGTTTGCTCGATCACGATGTTGCTCGGCCGGCTGGAGCTGTTCTCGATCCTGGTGCTGTTCACGGCGTCGTTCTGGCGCAAGTAGGACCACCCCCGAAGCGGCTTCGCCGCTCCCCCTCGAGGGCGCGGCGCCAGCGGACCAGCCAAGCCGGACCCGCGGCGCCTGCTGGACAAAGTCGACGCCGGGTGTAGGCTGCCGAGCCATGAAGCCCGCCATCGATTTCCACTTCGATTTCTCGTCGCCGTACTCGTACATCGCCAGCGAGTGGATCGAGGCGGTGGGCGCGCGCCACGGGCGCGCGGTGCACTGGCACGCCATCCTGCTCGGCGCCACGTTCCAGGCCGCAGAGCTGAAGAGTCCGGTGGCATACCCGTTGAAGCGCGAATACACGCTGCGCGATGTCGCGCGCTCGGCGCGCTTTGCCGGCCTGCCTTACGCGCATCCGGCGAAGTTTCCGATCCCGACGCAGAACGCCGCGCGCGTGTTCTGGTGGCTGCACGACAGCCAGGCGCCCGAGCGCGCGGTGGCCTGGGCGCATGCCGGGCTGCGCGCCTATTTCACGCGCGGCGTCGACCTCAGCGACAGCGCGGCATTGCGAGCGCTCGCCGCCGCGAGTGGCCTCGATGCGGTTGCCGCCGAAGCGGCCTGGAGCGATCCGCTGTGGAAAGAGCGCCTGAAGCGCGAGAACGATGCGGCGATCGCGGCCGGCGTGTTCGGTGCGCCGTTCTTCATCGTCGACGGCGAACCCTTCTGGGGCAACGACCGCCGTGCGCAGCTGGAGCAATGGCTCGCCGGCCAGGCCGACTTTTCGCACACCGTGATGTGAGGGCCCTGAAATGAACCACCCCCGTTGCGGCTTCGCCGCTCCCCCTCAAGGGGGCAACGCCAGCGGACCGGCAAAGCCGGATCCGCGGCGTTCGCTTAGCAAGAGGCTGGTTCATGCGTCGAGGGTGGCGCGAAGCGCGGTGGAGCAACTGCGATGAAGAAGAGCGTGAAATCGATGGTCGACGACGCGATGGAGGTCATCACCACCTACAGCGTCGACGACGCGCGCGAGATGCACGGCCGCGACGACGTGCAGTTCATCGACATCCGCGACGTGCGCGAGCTCGAGCGCGAGGGCGTCATCCCCGGCGCCTTCCACGCCCCGCGCGGCATGCTCGAGTTCTGGGTCGATCCGGCGAGCCCGTACCACAAGCCGCTGTTCGGCGAGAACAAGCAGTTCGTGCTGTTCTGTGCGATGGGCTGGCGCTCGGCGCTGGCCACGCGGACGCTGCAGGACATGGGCGTCGACAAGGTCGCGCACATCGAGGGCGGATTCAGCGCGTGGAAGCAGGCCGGTGCGCCGGTGGCCGAGAAGGCCAAGAAGGCGGAGAAGGGCGCGAAGGCTTGACGCCGTGGACCTGCCGCGCTACCTGCGTATCCAGGCGCGTGCCAACCGCTTGAGCAACCAGCGGCTGCACCGGGCGATGTGATGCGCTGTCGCGCGAAGACTTCCACGCCCCGCGCACCAGCTTCTTCCCGACGCTGGCACAGACGCTGAACCACATCCTCGCGGTCGACCTGTTCTACATCGGCGTGCTCTGCCGCGAGCCGGACCCGCGCGCCCACTTCGCGAGCTTCGTGCCGGCCGACGACGTAGCGGCGCTGGCGCCGCGCCAGGCGGCCAGCGACGAGCGGCTGATCGCGTTTTGCGATGCGCTGGACGCCGCGGCCTGCGGCGCGCCGGTCGAGATCCCACGCGGCGACCATGTCCAGCGCGACCGCACCAGCCACCTGCTCGCGCACCTGTTCAACCACCAGACGCATCACCGTGGCCAGGCCCATGCGATGCTCGCCGGCACCGCCATCGCGCCGCCGCAGCTCGACGAATTCATGATGCCCAGCGAGGCGCACCTGCGCACGGCCGACATGGCCGCACTCGGCTGGAGCGAGGCCGAGGTCTACGGCGGCGATTGATCGGGCCCCCAGCGCAGGGCAGCAGACCCCTAGAATTGACGTGCACGTCAATCGAGGCGCGAAAGACCGATCCCCATGCCCACGCTGGCCACCAAGCTCAACGCCCGCTCCGAGGAGTTCAAGGCCAACGCGGCCGTGATGCGCGCCCTGGTCGACGACCTCAACGCCAGGCTGGCGCAGATGGCGATGGGCGGCGGCGAAGCCCCGCGCGCCAAGCATGTCGGGCGCGGCAAGCTGCTGCCGCGCGACCGTGTCGAGATGCTGCTCGACCCCGACACGCCGTTCCTCGAGATCGCGCCGCTGGCGGCGATGGGTGTCTACCCCGACCGCGACGGCAGCGACGCCGCACCCGGCGCCGGCGTGATCACCGGCATCGGCCGCGTGTCGGGCGTCGAATGCGTGATCGTCTGCAACGACGCCACCGTCAAGGGCGGCACCTACTACCCGCTGACGGTGAAGAAACACCTGCGCGCGCAGGAGATCGCGCGCGAGAACCGGCTGCCGTGCGTCTACCTCGTCGACAGCGGCGGCGCCAACCTGCCCAACCAGGACGAGGTCTTCCCCGACCGCGATCACTTCGGCCGCATCTTCTACAACCAGGCCACGCTGAGCGCCGCGGGCATCCCGCAGATCGCGGTGGTGATGGGCTCGTGCACGGCGGGCGGCGCCTACGTGCCGGCGATGAGCGACGAGACCATCATCGTCAAGGACCAGGGCACCATCTTCCTCGGCGGCCCGCCGCTGGTGAAGGCCGCCACCGGCGAGGTCGTGAGCGCCGAGGACCTCGGCGGCGGCGACGTGCACACCCGGCTGTCGGGCGTGGCCGACCACCTGGCCGAGAACGACACCCATGCCCTGGCCCTGGCGCGCCAGGCGGTGGCACGGCTGAACTGGCGCAAGTCGCCCGACATGGCCCTGGTGCCGCCGCGCCCGCCACAGTGCGATCCGCTCGAACTGCATGGCGTGATCCCGACCGACACGCGCAAGCCGTACGACGTGCGCGAGATCATCGCGCGCATCGTCGACGCCAGCGAGTTCGACGAGTTCAAGGCGCGCTACGGCAGCACGCTCGTCTGCGGCTTCGCGCACATCGAGGGCATGCCGGTGGGCATCGTTGCCAACAACGGCATCCTGTTCACCGAGAGCGCCAACAAGGGGGCGCACTTCATCGAGCTGTGCTGCCAGCGCAAGGTGCCGCTCGTCTTCCTGCAGAACATCACCGGCTTCATGGTCGGGCGCAAGGTCGAGAACGAGGGCATCGCGCGGGCCGGCGCGAAGATGGTGACGGCGGTGGCCTGCGCCGCGGTGCCCAAGTTCACGGTCATCATCGGCGGCAGCTTCGGCGCCGGCAACTACGGCATGTGCGGCCGCGCCTACGGCCCGCGCCTGCTGTGGATGTGGCCCAACGCGCGCATCTCGGTGATGGGCGGCGAGCAGGCGGCCAGCGTGCTGGCCACCGTCAGGCGCGACGGCATCGAAGCCAAGGGCGGTACGTGGAGCGCCGACGAGGAGGAAGCCTTCAGGGCGCCGATCCGCCGCCAGTACGAAGAGCAGGGCCACCCGTACTACGCCTCGGCGCGGCTGTGGGACGACGGCGTGATCGACCCGGCCGACACGCGCCGCGTGCTCGCGCTCGGCCTGTCGGCCAGCCTGAACGCGCCGATCCCCGAGACGCGCTTCGGCGTGTTCCGCATGTGAGCGGCGCCGCCGCCGTCATCCACGGCTCGCAGCGGGCCATCGACAGCCGCTTGCCAACGCACCCGACCTGAGGCCATCGCATGAACGAAACGCTCGAGATCAAACGCACGCGCCAGGTGGCCGAGGTCTATCTCAACCGCCCGAACGTCCGCAACGCCTTCAACGACGCGGTGATCAGCGAACTCACGGCCACGTTCGCCCACCTCGGTGACGATCCCGAACTGCGCGTGATCGTGCTCGGCGGCCGCGGCAAGTCGTTTTGCGCCGGTGCCGATATCACCTGGATGCGCGCGATGGCCGACTACAGCTGGGACGAGAACCGCGCCGACGCGCAGAAACTCGCCGACATGCTGTGGACGATCTACCGCTGCCCGGTGCCGGTGGTCGGGCGCATCCATGGCGCCTGCTACGCCGGCGGCATGGGCCTGGCCGCGGTGTGCGACGTGCTGGTCGCCGCGGAGGGCGTGCAGTTCTGCCTGTCCGAAGCCGAACTCGGCTTGCTGCCGGCGACCATCAGCCCGTATGTCATTCGCGCACTCGGCGAACAGGCCTCGCGGCGATATTTCGTCACCGCCGAACGTTTCGACGCCTTCACCGCGCGGGCGCTCGGTTTTGTGCACGAGGTCGTGCCGCCGCATGAGATCGACATCCGGATCGATGCCATCGTGGCCAAGCTCACCGCCAACGGCCCGGCGGCCATCAAGGCCTGCAAGCGCTTGGTGCAGGACGTGGCCGGCCGCCCGATCGACGGCGGCCTGCGCGCCGACACCGCGCGCCGCATCGCCGACATCCGCGCCTCGGCCGAAGGCAAGGAGGGGCTGCAAAGCTTCCTCGGCAAACGCGTACCGGCGTGGCAGCGCATGTGAGCCCGACGCCGCGATGAGCGCCGAACTCGACACGACCCAACTCATCGCCATTGCCGCGGCGCTCGGCTGGGCCAGCGGGCTGCGCCTGTATGCGGTGGTCTTTCTCACCGGCCTGGCCGGTCACCTGGGCTGGGTGCCGCTGCCCAGCGGCTTGCATGTCCTGCAGCAGCCGGCGATGTTGTGGGCCAGCGGCTGCCTGCTGGTGGTCGAGTTCCTCGCCGACAAGGTGCCCTGGGTCGACAGCCTGTGGGACGCCGCGCACACCTTCATCCGCATCCCCGCCGGCGCGGCACTGGCCTATGGCGTGTTCGGCGGCGACCAGGCCACCTGGGCGATGGCCGCCGCGCTGCTCGGCGGTACGCTCGCGGCCACATCGCACACGGCCAAGGCGACCACGCGTGCGGCGGCCAATACCTCGCCCGAACCGTTTTCCAACCTCGCGCTGTCGCTGGCCGGCGACGCCCTGGTGCCGGGCATGCTGTGGCTGTCGTGGCAGCACCCGGTGTGGTTCTTCGTGGCGCTGGTGATCGCGCTGGTGGCGATGGTGGCTGTGACCGTGGTGCTGTTCAAGTTCCTGCGCGGCCTCGGACGACGCCTGCGCGCGCACTTCATGCCGACGCAGGTCAATCCGGGGGGGCCGTGATGTTCAGCAAGATCCTGATCGCCAACCGTGGCGAGATCGCCTGCCGCGTCGCCGCTACCGCGCGGCGCCTGGGCGTGCGTACCGTCGCGGTGTACTCCGATGCCGACGCCAACGCGCGCCATGTGCACGCCTGCGACGAGGCGCTGCACATCGGCGGCGCATCGCCGCGCGAGAGCTACCTGCGCTGGCAGCGCATCCTCGACGCCGCGAAGGCCACCGGTGCACAGGCGGTGCACCCCGGCTACGGTTTCCTGTCGGAGAACGACGCCTTCGCGCAGGCCTGCGTCGACGCCGGGCTGGCCTTCATCGGCCCGCCGGCTGCGGCGATCCGCGCGATGGGCAGCAAATCGGCAGCCAAGACGCTGATGGAAAAGGCCGGCGTGCCGCTGGTGCCGGGATATCACGGCCGCGACAACGACCCGCTGCTGCTGGCCCGCGAGGCCGCGCGCATCGGCTACCCGGTGCTGATCAAGGCCAGCGCCGGCGGCGGCGGCAAGGGGATGCGGCGGGTCGATGCGGCCGAGGACTTCGCGGCCGCACTCGCCTCGTGCCAGCGCGAAGCCCGCTCCAGTTTCGGCGACGAGCATGTGCTGGTCGAGCGCTACGTCACACGGCCGCGGCACATCGAGATCCAGGTCTTCGCCGACGGCCACGGCCACTGCGTGCACCTGTTCGAGCGCGACTGCTCGGTGCAGCGCCGCCACCAGAAGGTGCTCGAGGAGGCCCCGGCGCCGGGCATGAGCCCCGCGCGCCGTGCCGAGATGGGTGCGGCGGCAGTGGCTGCCGCGCAGGCCGTCGGCTACGTCGGTGCCGGCACGGTCGAGTTCATCGCCGAGGAGGTCGGCGACGGCGACCTGCGCTTCTACTTCATGGAGATGAACACCCGGTTGCAGGTCGAGCACCCGGTGACCGAGGCGATCACCGGGTTGGACCTGGTCGAATGGCAGCTGCGCGTCGCCGCCGGGCAACCGCTGCCGCTGGCGCAGGACCAGTTGGCGATCCGCGGCCACGCGATCGAGGCCCGCCTCTGTGCCGAGAACCCCGATGCCAACTTCCTGCCGGCGACCGGCACGATGCACGTGGCGCGCTGGCCGCCGCATGTCAGCTTCGAGCGCAGCGACGTGCTGCCGCGCATCGACCGCGGCTTCGACGAAGGCGACGCGATCAGCCCGCATTACGACTCGATGATCGCCAAACTGATCGTCTGGGGCGAGACGCGCGCGCAGGCGCTGGCACGGCTCGACGCCGCGCTCGCGGCAACGCACATCGTCGGCCTGTCGACCAACGTCGCATTCCTGCGCCGCATCGTCCGCACCACGGCCTTCGCCACCGCCGATCTCGACACCGCGCTGATCGAGCGCGAGCACGCGGCCTTGTTCGAGGTCGCGCCGCTGCCGCTGGCCTGTGCTGCTGCCGCGGTGGTGGCCCGCGAGCTGGCGCTCGAGGCGGCGGTGCAGGGTGACGATCCGTGGTCGCGCCGCGACGGCTGGCGGCTGTTCGGCGGCGCGACGCGGCGCTTCGAGCTCGACGTCGGCGGCAGGCCCCACACCGCCACGCTGCACCGTGGCCACGACGGCGCGTTGACGCTGGCGATCGGCGATGAGCGCTGGCCATTCACCAGCCGCCCGGTCGGCGCCGGCCGCCGCGATCACTTCGACGTCCAGCTCGGCGAGCAGCGCTGGACGCTGGCGGTCTACGCCGAGGGCGAGCGCATCACCGTGTTCGCGCCCCATGGCAGCCTGATGCTGCAGGAGATCGACCCGATCGCGCACGCCGGCGAAGGCACCTTCGAAAGCGGCCGCCTGACCGCGCCGATGCCCGGCAAGGTGGTCGCTTTCCTGGCCCGGGCCGGCGACGTCGTGAAGGCCGGCCAGCCGCTGGCGGTGATGGAGGCGATGAAGATGGAGCACACCATCGCCGCGCCGCGCGACGGCACCGTGGCCGAACTGCTCTATGCGGTCGGCGACCAGGTGGCCGAGGGCGGCGAGTTGCTGCGGCTGGCGGCCGTGGCAGAGTGACGGCTGCTGCCGACGAGGACGTTCGACGATGACGCTGCCCACCCATGTCACGCTGGTCGATGTCGGGCCGCGCGACGGCCTGCAGAACGAGAAGCAGCCGGTCGCGACCGCCGACAAGGTCGAACTGGTGCACCGCCTGCAGGCTGCGGGCCTGAAGGAAATCGAGGTCACCAGCTTCGTGTCGCCGAAATGGGTGCCGCAGATGGCCGACAACGCCGCGGTGATGGCGGCCATCGAGCGTCGCGCCGGCGTGCGCTATTCGGTGCTGGTGCCCAACATGAAGGGGCTCGAGGCCGCGCTGCCGACGCGGCCCGACGAGGTGGTGGTGTTCGGCGCCGCCAGCGAGGCCTTCAGCCAGCGCAACATCAACTGCAGCATCGAGGAGAGCATCGAGCGCTTCCGGCCGGTCGCGGCGGCCGCGCTCGCGGCCGGGCTGAAGGTGCGCTGCGCGATCTCGTGCGCGCTCGGCTGCCCCTACCAGGGCGAGGTGTCGCTCGACGAGGTCGAGCGCGTGGTGCGGCTGATGAAGGGCATCGGCGTGCAGCACCTCGGCATCGCCGACACCATCGGCGTGGGCACGCCGCGCCGGGCCCAGGCGGCGCTCGAGCGGGCGCTGAAGCACTACCCGCTGGCGGAAGTCAGCGGCCATTTCCACGACACCTACGGCCAGGCCCTGGCCAACATCTACGCCTGCCTGGAACTGGGGGTGCACAGCTTCGACGCCAGCGTGGCCGGCCTTGGCGGCTGCCCGTACGCCAAGGGGGCCACCGGCAACGTCGCCACCGAAGACGTGGTCTTCATGTTGAACGGCCTGGGCATTGCCACCGGCATCGACATCGACGCGCTGGTCGACGCCGGTGCGTTCATCTCCGATGCGCTCGGCCGCGCGCCGATCTCGCGCGCCGGCAAGGCGCTGCTCGGCAAGCGCGGCGCGGCAGCATGAGCGTAGCGCTCGACGACCGGCCGGAGGGATTCCGGCGCGTCGCGCAGGCACTGGCCGCGCGCGGCCATGCACACGCACCGCTGTGGCTCGACGCGTCGGCGCGGACCTCGCAGGAAGCCGCCGACGCGCTCGGCGTCGCCGTCGGCCAGATTGCCAAGAGCGTGATCTTTCGGCGCCGGGCCGACGCGCGTGCGGTGCTGGTCGTCACCTCGGGCGACCGCCGCGTCGACGAGAGCAAGGTCGCCGCGATCACCGGCGCGCTCGGCCGCGCGGATGCCGCATTCGTCAAGGCCAAGACCGGCTTCTCGATCGGTGGCGTCGCGCCGCTGGCGCATGTCCACCCCGAGGCCGAGCCGCCGCTGACGCTGATCGACCGCGAGCTGTTCCGCTTTGCCGTGATCTGGGCCGCGGCCGGCCACCCGAACGGTGTCTTCAAGCTCGCGCCGGCCGAACTCGAAGGGCTCACCGGCGCGCCGGTGCACGACGTGACGCAGACCTGATCCGCGTGGTGCCCAGCCCCTGCAAGAACGTCTGCCTGATGCACCAGCCGAGCGGCCATTGCATCGGCTGCGGCCGCACGCTCGACGAGATCGCGCTGTGGTCGGTGCTCGACGACGACGACAAGCGCGCGGTGTGGGCCCTGCTGCCCGAGCGCCTGGCGCGCCTGCCGGCCGATTTGCTGAACCCGAGTCCGAAGCCATGACCCTCGCCGACCCTCCTTCGCCCAACGCACTCGAATCCGCACTCGCGCTGCAGCGCGCCGCCTACCTCGCCGACCCGGTGCCGAGCCTGGCGCGGCGGCGCGCCGACCTGCGCACGCTGCAGCGCTTCATTCGCGACCACAAGCAGGCGCTGTGCGACGCCATCAGCGCCGATTACGGCCACCGCTCGCGCCACGAGACGCTGCTGGCCGAGATCTTCCCGGCCATCGACGGCATCGACCACGCTTTGAAGCACCTGCGCGCGTGGATGAAGCCGCAGCGCCGCGCGGTCGATTGGCGCAACTTCTTCGGCGCCACCAACCGCGTCATCCCGCAGCCGGTCGGCGTGGTCGGCGTGATCGTGCCGTGGAACTTCCCGGTCAACCTGAGCCTGGTGCCGCTGACCTACATCTTCGCCGCCGGCAACCGGGCGATGGTCAAGATGAGCGAGAACTCGCGCCACCTGGCGCGGTTGTTCATCGAGAAACTGCCGGCCTACTTTCCGCCCGACAAGCTGCAGGTCTTCGACGAGACCGGCGGCGTCGGCATCGCTTTCTCGAAGCTGCCGTTCGACCACTTGCTCTTCACCGGCTCGAGCCAGACCGGCCGCGCGGTGATGGCAGCCGCGGCACAGAACCTGTGTCCGGTGACGCTCGAGCTCGGCGGCAAGGCGCCGGCGATCGTCTGCGACGACTTCCCGCTGCGCACCGCGGCCGAGCGCATCCTGTTCATCAAGTACCTCAACGCCGGCCAGATCTGCACCACGGTGGACCATGCGTGGTTGCCGCCGCAGCGCATCGACGCCTTCGTGCGCCACGCGCGCGAGATCGTGCCGGCGCGCTACCCGCGGCTCGACTCGCCCGACTACACCGCGATCATCGACGAGCGCTCGTTCGAGCGGCTGCTGCACGCACTGGACGATGCACGCGAACGCGGCGCGCAGGTATTGCCGCTGCTGCCCGGGCCGCCGTTCGATCGCGCGACCCGCAAGATCGCGCCGCATATCGTGCTCGATGCGCCGGACGACAGCCTGCTGATGCAGCGCGAGATCTTCGGGCCGATCCTGCCGCTGCGCGGCTACACCTCGCTCGACGAGGTCATCGACCGCATCAACGCCGGGCCGCGGCCGCTGGCGCTCTACCCCTTCAGCCACGACCGCCACAAAGTACAGCGGCTGCTGGACCGCGTGATCTCCGGCGGCGTCACCGTCAACGATGCGCTGTTCCACGTCGGCCAGCACGACCTGCCGTTCGGCGGCATCGGCGACTCGGGCATGGGCCACTACCACGGGCATGAAGGCTTCGTGACCTTCTCGAAGTTGCGCCCGGTGTTCTACCAGGCGCGCTTCTCGACCCTGAAGTTCCTGACGCCGCCGTACGGCAAGTTCGCCGAGCGGGTGCTGGCCTTTCTGACCCGGTAGGCGGAGGTCGGCTCTCCTGGCGCGCCGGGCGCATACTGGGCTTTTCCACGCAGGCCCCCCGATGGATACAACCAGGATAGTCCGGCACCAGGCTTACGAACTGATCTGCAGTGCCAAGCCCGTCGACGGTGGCAAGTTCGCGCCGACGCTGGTGCTGTCAAAGCAGATCTGGCCCCGACGGCCGCGCGTGATCGCGGTGCCGCGCGGCGAATACCTGACCGAAGAAATCGCCATCGACGCGGCCTACGCGCAGGGCGTCGAGTGGGTCCGCAACTACGGCTGACGCAGGCATCGACGCCAGGCACCAGCCTCGCCGGCCACGTCGGCGCCCGGCAGTCTCGGGCGGCGGCCGAATCGCCGGCTACGCCAGCGCCCGTCCGATCAGGATGCGCTGCACGTCGCTCGTGCCTTCGTAGATCTGGCACACGCGCACGTCGCGCCAGATGCGCTCGACCGGGAAGTCGCTGACGTAGCCGTAGCCGCCGTGGATCTGGATTGCGGCGCTGCAGACGCGTTCGGCCATCTCGGAGGCAAACAGCTTGGCCATCGCGGCCTCCTTCAGGCACGGCCGGCCGGCGTCCTTCAGGCTCGCGGCGTGGTGGATCATCTGCCGTGCGACCTCGATCTCGGTGGCCATGTCGGCGAGCCGGAACTGCAGTGCCTGGTGCTCGAAGATCGGCTGGCCGAACGTGACACGCTGCTTGCTGTAGGCCAATGCGGCCTCGAACGCGGCACGCGCCATGCCCACGCTCTGGCTGGCAATCCCGATGCGGCCGCCCTCGAGCCCCGACAGCGCGATCTTCAGGCCCTGGCCCTCGTCGCCGATCAGGTTGGCGGCCGGCACGCGGCAGTGCTCGAACAGGATCTGCGCGGTGTCGCTGGCGTGCTGGCCGGTCTTGTCTTCGAGCCGCGCGACCGTGTAGCCGGGAGTCGCGGTCGGCACGATGAAGGCGCTGATGCCGCGTTTGCCGGCGGCCTTGTCGGTCACCGCCATCACGATCGCCACGTCGCCGTGCTTGCCGCTGGTGATGAACTGCTTGACGCCGTCGAGCACGTAATGGTCCCCATCCCGCGTCGCCGTGGTCTTCAGCCCGCCGGCCTCGGAGCCGACATGCGGCTCGGTGAGACAGAAGGCGCCGAGCATCTCGCCACGCGCCAGCGGCTTGAGGAAGCGCTGCTTCTGGTCCTCGTTGCCCCAGGCCATCAGGATCGAGCACACCGGGCAGTTGTTGACGCTGACCACGGTGCTGGTGGCGCCGTCGCCGGCGGCGATCTCCTCGAGGATCAGCGCCAGCGCCAGGTAATCGAGCCCGGCGCCGTCGTACTCGGCCGGCACCGCGACGCCGTAGCAGCCGAGCAGGGCCAGGCCGTGCAGTTCGGCTCGCGGGAAGTGGTGCGTCTTGTCCCACTCGGCCGCCTTCGGTGCGATGCGGTCCTGCACGTAGGCGCGCACGGCGTCCTGGACGGCGATGTGGTCTTCGCTCAGCAGCATGGTCGAGTCGCCTCCGGCAACAGGGGGAAGGGGTCGGCTCAGGGCCGCTCGGCCAGTGCCAGCCGCGCCGCCAGCAGCGAGAACAGGCCGCCACCGGCGATGTGCAAGCCGCGCGTCAGGGCCGGCCGGGGCTGCCAGCGGCGCAGCGGCGCGACGAGCAGCGCGAACGCAGCGAGGAAGGCAAACCCCTGCACGACGAACCAGGCGCCGAGGAACAGGAACGCCAGTGCCTTGTTCGCGGCGTCGCCGTCGATGAACTGCGGCAGCAGCGCGAGGAAGAACAGCGCCACCTTGGGGTTGAGCACGTTGGTCAGGAAGCCCTGGCGGAACAGGGTCCAGGCGCTGCGCGCCGGCTCGGCAGCCGCGTGCGCTGACCGCCGGCATCGTGTCGCCACCGCGCAGGCCCTGCCGCAGCATGCCGATCGCCAGCCACAGCAGGTACGCCGGCGCCGGCCCACTTGACGAGCGTTGAACGCCGCGCTCGAGGCCGCCAGCAGTGCGGCCAGGCCGAACGCTGCCGCCAGCGTGTGCACCACGCAACCGGCGGCGATGCCAGCGGCGGCGGCGAGGCCGGCACGCACGCCGCCCTGCAGCGTCGAGACGAGCGTGAACACCAGGTCCACGCCCGGTGTGGCATTGACCACCAGCACCGTGACGGCGAACAGGGCCAGGTCGTGCGTGCCGAACATGCGCGGTGCGTTCAGAGCAGTTCGATGGCCATCGCCGTGGCTTCGCCGCCGCCGATGCACAGCGCCGCGACGCCGCGCTTCAAGCCGCGCTTCCTCATCGCGCCGAGCAGCGTGACGACGATGCGCGCGCCCGAGGCGCCGATCGGGTGGCCGAGCGCGACCGCGCCGCCGTGCACGTTGACGATCTCGTGCGGCAGCTTGAACTCGGCCATCGCGGCCATCGTCACCGCGGCGAAGGCCTCGTTGACTTCCCACAGGTTGACGCTCTTGGCGTCCCAGCCGGCGCGCTTCAGTACCTTGTCGATGGCGCCGACCGGGGCGGTGGTGAACCACTCCGGCGCCTGCGCGTGCACCGCGTGGCCGGCGATGCGTGCGATCGGCTTGCAGCCCATCTTCGCCGCGGTGCTCTCGCGCATCAGCACCAGCGCGGCGGCGCCGTCGGAGATCGACGACGAGGTGGCGGCGGTGATCGAGCCGTCCTTCTTGAACGCGGGCTTCAAGCCCGGGATCTTGTCGAGCTTGGCCTTGAAGGGCTGCTCGTCGAACTTGACCACGGTGTCGCCGGCCTTGCCGGGGATCGTGACCGGCGCCATCTCCCAGGCGAAGCTGCCGTCCTCGTTGGCGGCCTTGGCGCGCTGCGTCGAGGCGATCGCGAACTGGTCCATCGCCTCGCGCGTGAAGCCGTACTTGCCGACGCACTGCTCGGCGAACACGCCCATCGCCTTGCCGCGCTCGTAGGCGTCTTCCAGGCCGTCCATCGCCATGTGGTCGTACAGCGGCGCGGCGCCGTACTTGACGCCCTTGCGCGCGAACATCAGGTGCGGCGCGTTGGTCATGCTCTCCATGCCGCCGGCCAGCATCACGTTGGCGCTGCCGGCGGCGAGCATGTCGTGCGCGAACATCATCGCGCGCATGCCGCTGCCGCACATCTTGCTCAGCGTCACGGCGCCGGTGCTGTCGGGCAGGCCGGCGCTTGCGCATGGCCTGGCGCGCAGGCGCCTGGCCCTGGCCGGCCATCAGGCAGTTGCCCAACAGCACTTCGTCGACGGCATCGCCGGGCACGCCGGCGCGCTCGACCGCGGCCTTGATCGCCACGGCACCGAGCTCCCAGGCGGCGAGGTTGGAGAAGTCGCCGAGCAGGCCGCCGATCGGCGTGCGGGCGGCGGAAACGATGACGATGCTGTCTGTGGCCATGGTGGGCTCCTTTGCAGTCAGGACGGTGAAACAGTGGCCGCTACTTTGCGCTCTTCCTGTGCAACGCGTTTGATGTAAGCCTGGAAAGCCGGGTCTTCGCCGCGCAGCAGCTGCGGCAGGGCGTTGTGGAAGTCGTCGCGCCGTGTCCACTCGCGCATGTAGTCGTCCCACGAATTCCAGCGCCGGCGTTCGGCGGCCGTCATCTCGGGCTTCCAGGCCACCAGGTAGGCGCGTTCGAACAGCGAGATCAGCATGTCGAAGATCACCAGCATCCGTTCGTGCTGCTCGGGTGTCGGGTCGGGCAGCGCGGGCGCCGAGCGCAGTTGCAGGTCGGCATTGGCGAGCACGATCTTGAGGAACTCGGTGTAGGCGTCGGCCAGGTGCTGGTAGGCCTCCTCCTCCTCGTTCTCGCGCTCCTTGCGCTGCTCGATGAAGAACACCCACACCGCGAACGGCAGCGCCACCACGGTGACCACGTAGCTGGCGAGCTCGAAGGCCTCGAGCCAGGTCACCCCCGCTCCCCACCCCGGTACGCGCTCACTGGTGCACCCTGCGGCCTGCGGCCGGTCCCGCCGAGCGGGAATGAGCCCCTTCGGGCGGCCGGGCGGGGCTCATGACGTTTCCACCCGGTGCTTGAAGCGCTTGTGGGCGTCGTACGGGAACACGTCGTGCACATGGCCGGCGGCGATGCGCTGCTTGTGGCCCTGCCAGAACGCGGCATCGAGCAGATCGGCGTGGTGTTTCATGAAGACCTGGCGCACGTTGTCGTTGCCGAGCAGAAAGGGCGCGAAGGTTTCGGGGAACACGTCCTTCGGGCCGACGTGGTACCAGACCTCGCCGCTCATCTCTTCCTCCTCGTTGCGCGGCGCAGGCACGCGGCGGAAATTGCAGTCGGTGATGTACTCGATCTCGTCGTAGTCGTAGAACACCACCTTGCCGTGGCGCGTGACGCCGAAGTTCTTCCACAGCATGTCACCGGGGAAGATGTTGGCGGCCACCAGGTCCTTGATGGCGTTGCCGTACTCGACCACCGCATGTTCGATCTGCGCCGGCGTCGCGTCCTGCAGGTAGATGTTGAGCGGGATCATGCGCCGCTCGATGTAGAGGTGGCGGATCACCAGCACATCGCCGTCGTCCTCGATCAGGCTGCCGCAGAAGTGCTTCAGCTCCGCGGCCAGCGCATCCTCGAAGCGAGCCCGCGGGAAGGCCACGTTGGTGTACTCCAGCGTATCGGCCATGCGGCCGACGCGGTCGTGGGTCTTCACCAGCAGGTACTTGGCCATGATCTGCTCGCGCGTGGTGTCCTTTTGCGGCGGGTAGAAGTCCTTGATGACCTTGAACACGTAGGGGAACGAGGGCAGGTCGAACACCAGCATGACCATGCCCTTGATGCCGGGTGCGATGCGAAAGCGGTCGCTCGAGTGGCGCAGGTGGTAGAGGAAGTCGCGGTAGAAGAGGTTCTTGCCATGTTTCTGCAGCCCGAGTGCGCTGTACAGCTCGGCGCGCGGCTTGCGCGGCATCATCGAGCGCAGGAACTGCACATAGGCGCTCGGGATTTCCATGTCGACCATGAAGTAGGCGCGGGCAAAGCTGAAGATCAGCAACAGGTCGTCCTCGCCGAACAGTGCCGCGTCGATCACCAGCTTGTCGGGCCTACCCGGCCCCGGGCCGCATGCGGCGTCGGCCCCCGAGGGATGTTGAGCCGACGCGGGGCGGCCCGGCGTCGGTTCGCGATGCACGATCGGCAGCGCGAACGGCGTCTCGTTGAAGCCGTTGACGACCTTGCCGACGAGGTAGGCGCCCTTGTTGCGAAAGAACAGCGACGACAGCACCTGGATCTGGAAGTTGGCGCGTGGCCGCCAGTTGCCGAGCTGATCCAGCAGCGCCGCCAGCACCAGGTCGATGTCGCGGCCGAGGTCTTCGAACGCGCACTGCAATTGAAAGTCAGCGACGACGCGCAGCAGCGCTTCGCGCAAGGTCTCGCGCGTCGGGTAGTAGGCGCGGTAGGTCGGCGCGGCGGCCGGTTCGTCGTTCTCGATGTACTCGGTGGAAACAGCCGGGCGCACGAAGAGGAAGTCGTTGCGGAAGTAGCTGCGGTGCAGCAGCTGCGTCGTCACCGAGTTGAAGAAGGTCTCGGCCAGCTCGGGCTGGTGGTGGTTGGTCAGCAGGCCGATGTAGTGCAGCTTGACCTGCTGCCACACGTCGGCCGGCAGCGTCGGGGCGGCGAACTCGTGCGTCAGCCGGTCGCTGGCCTCGTTGACGCGCAGGTCGTAGAACTCGATGCGCTCGCGCTGCGCGCGCTGCTGGCCGTGCCAGTCGGCAGCCTCGAAGCGCGGCTTGCGCGGCGCGGCTGGTTTCGCGGAACAGACGGTAGTGGCGGTTGAAGCCGTCGAGCATCGCCTGCGCGATGTCGACGGCGCGGGTGTCGGTGAGTTTCGGGAACATGGAACGGCGCTCAATCCTCGTCACTGGTTTCGTCGCTGGTGCCGTCGCCCATCGCCACGCGCGGGTAGCGCTTGAGCGCCGCGCCGAAGACCTGGACCACCGTTTCGGGCCGGTCCATCGTGACCTCGAGGTTTTTCAGCAGGCCGTCGCGCAGGCCGTAGACCCAGCCGTGCACGGCCACCTGCTGGCCACGCGCCCAGGCATCCTGCAGCACGGTGGACAGGGCCACGTTGCCGACCTGCTCGATCACGTTCATCTCGCACAGGATGTCTTCCTGCTCCTCGGGCGGCAGGTGGTCCAGGCGCTTGCGGTGGCGCAGCCGCACATCCTGCACATGGCGCAGCCAGTTGTCGGCCAGGCCGATGCGGATGCCGCGCATCGCGGCGCGTACGCCGGCACAGCCGTAGTGGCCCACCACCATGATGTGCCGGACCTTGAGGTGCTCCACCGCGAACTGGATCGTCGACAGCGCGTTCAGGTCGGAGTGCACCACCACGTTGGCGACGTTGCGGTGCACGAACACCTCGCCCGGATCCAGTCCGGTGATCTCGTTGGCCGGCACGCGGCTGTCGGCGCAGCCGATCCACATGTACCGCGGGTTCTGCTGGCTTGCCAGCCGCGTGAAGAAGCCGGGCTCGCGGGCCTCGGTGCGCGCCGCCCAGCGTCGGTTGTTGCCCAGCAGCTCATCGAGGTCGCCGCTCACATCGTCTCCGCGAACAGCTCGCGCCCGATCAGCATGCGGCGGATTTCGCTGGTGCCGGCGCCGATCTCGTACAGCTTGGCGTCGCGCCACAGGCGGCCGAGCGGGTACTCGTTGATGTAGCCGTTGCCGCCGAAGATCTGGATCCCTTCGCCGGCCATCCAGGTGGCCTTTTCGGCGCACCACAGGATCACGCTGGCGCAATCCTTGCGCACTTGGCGCACATGCTGCGGGCCGAGCTTGTCGAGGTTCTTGCCCACCGTGTAGCAGAAGGCACGGCCGGCCTGCAGCACGGTGTACATGTCGGCCACCTTGCCCTGGATCAGCTGGAACTCGCCGATGCTCTGGCCGAACTGCTTGCGGTCGTGGGTGTACGGGATCACGTTGTCCATCACCGCCTGCATGATGCCGATCGGCCCGGCGGCGAGCACCGCGCGCTCGTAGTCCAGCCCGCTCATCAGCACCTTGGCGCCGCCGTTCAGTGCACCGAGGATGTTGGCTGCCGGCACCTCGACGTTGTTGAACACCATCTCGCCGGTGTGGCTGCCGCGCATGCCGAGCTTGTCGAGCTTCTGCGCAGTGGAGAAGCCCTGCATGCCCTTCTCGACGATGAAGGCGGTGACGCCGCGCGCGCCGAGTTCGGGTTCCGTCTTGGCATAGACCACCATCGTGTCGGCGTCGGGCCCATTGGTGATCCACATCTTGCTGCCGTTGAGCAGGTAGAAGCCGCCCTTGTCCTCGGCCTTCAATTTCATCCTGATCACGTCGCTGCCGGCTCCGGGCTCGCTCATCGCCAGCGCGCCGACATGCTCGCCGCTGATCAGGCTGGGCAGGTACTTCCTGCGCTGCGCGTCGCTGCCGTTGCGCTTGATCTGGTTGACGCACAGGTTGCTGTGCGCGCCGTACGACAGGCCGATCGACGCCGAAGCGCGGCTGATCTCCTCCATCGCCACCATGTGCGCCAGGTAACCCATGCCGGCGCCGCCGTATTCCTCGGGCACCGTGATGCCGAGCACGCCGACCGCGCCCATCTTGCGCCACAGGTCCATCGGGAACTGGTCGCTCTGGTCGATCTGGCCGGCGCGCGGTGCGATCTCGGCTTCGGCGAAGGAGCGCACGGCGTCGCGCAAGGCGTCGATGTCTTCGCCGAGTTGGAAGTCGAGGCCGGGCAGGGTGCTCATGATGGAAGTCTCCTGTTCAGTCTGGCGCCGGGCCGCCCCAAGCCAGACTGCGCCCCCGCGGGGGGCAGCGAAGGCGCGAAGCGACAAGCGTGGGGGTCGTCATTTCAATGCGTGAGGCCGCGGCCTTGCACGGTCATTACGGTGGCGGTCATCGTCGCGCACAGCGACTCGGGACCGCCGGCCTCATGTTGCCAGGCCTTGCCTTCGACGACGCTGATCGTGCGCCCGGCCTTGGTGACCAGGCCTTCGAAGCGAAACCACGGCCCGCGTGCCGGTGCCAGCAGGTTGACCTTGAACTCGATCGTCAGCACCGCGGCGTCCGCCGGCATCAGCGAAAACGCGGCATAGCCGCAGGCCGAGTCGAGCGCGGTGGCCACGATGCCGGCGTGCATGAAGCCGTGTTGCTGCGCCAGTTCGGGTTTGTGCGGCATCACGATCACCACCCGGCCGGCGTCGGCCACTTCGAGCGTGGCGCCGAGCGTGGCCATCACCGCCTGGCGTGCGAAGGAGTCGTGAACGCGCTGGCGAAAGCCAGGGTCGGCGGGTGTGGGTGGGTTCATTGGGGTGGCGCGATCAGCCTGACGTCGAAGTGAACTTCAAGGATAGCGGAGGCACCCGCACGGGGCTGCCGGCGCGCGTCGCATTGGCTCGGCGTGCGGTCGACAGGATTTGCGCGTCGATGCCCGACAGGGCGCTTAGGGGGCCGTCAGCGCCTTGGCGAACAAGTCCAGCACTTTGGTTCCCCCCTCGGTGACGCAGGTCGAGAAGTTGCCGGGGTCGATGTCGATGTAGGCGTCTGCAGCCTGGTCAGTGCCGCCCGTGGCCCGGGCAATCGCACCCAGCAGGCCCGAGCCGCGTGCACTCGTGCCCCCTTCTCCCCTCTCGGCGGTGAGCTGCAAGCCGGTGATCGCAACGGGCTTGATCAGCGTGATGACATTCTTCGAGCTCGGCAGCCCGTTCAGGCTGAGGCCGTGAACCATCAGGGCCGTCCCACCTTCGACGAAGCGGGGCAGCGCATCACCCCCGAACTCCCAGGATGCCGTCTTCGTGACCATGTTGCCGAACTGCGAAGTGCGTCCCGAGCCCTTGCCCTTCGGCTCCACCATCGCCATCGTCATGCGCACGTTGATCAGCGGGGCCTGCAGGGCCTTGGCGGCCGTGGCTCCGCCCAGCACCAGCGTCTGCAGTGAACCGAGCCCCGCGGCCTTGGGCGGCAGCCACTTCCTGTCGTCGACGCCATAGGTCATGAGGGGCAGGCCCTTGGCGGTGACGAGGACATTCACGGCCATGTGCTTGTCCTTGCGCATGCCGGTCTCCAGCGATTCGGTCAGCGGCGCCTTGGGGCTCGCCATGCGGATCTCCTGGAACTCGGGGTTGGCATCGAGCTCGGCCTGCGGAACCGCCTCGACCCCTGCGGCCTTCAGCGACGCGACGAAGTTGTCGTAGAGCTTGTCGGCCACGGACTGCAGGAACGCAGGATCTGCGCCACGGGTCTGGATGAAATAGGTGGCGCTCTGGCCCTGGAACATGCCGAAGCTGCCGGCGTCCCGCTCGATGCCCTGGTCGCGCACGAGCTGCAGGACGAACGAAGCGATGGCCACCCTTTTGTTCGGACCCAGGCCACCCGATTGCTCGGCCTTCACGTAGTCGCCTGCAGGCAAGGCGGGTTCCGCGCCGATGGGCGTTTGTGCCAAGGACAGGCTGGCAGAGCAGCCCATCGCTGCGGCGAAGACCAGGGTTCGGATTGTGTACATCGAGGGCCCCTTCAAGGTTGGTGTTATCGAGGCTGCGCCGATTGCACAGCCGCGTCGGTGGCTTGCGCCCCGAGATTTTCCAGCATGGTCACCCGCGCACGCGGCCAGCCGGCGCCTTGCCGGCCAGCAGCCGCTTGCAGCGCTGCTCGTGCTGGCCGATCTCGGCCAACATCACGCGGATGTCCTCGAGCTGCTGCTCGAGCTGGGCGCGGTGCGCCTGCAGCACGGCCATGAAGGCCTGCAACTGCGGCGCGGTGTCGGCCTCGGAGTCGTACATCCGCACCAGTTGCAGGATCTCCGACAGCGACAGGCCGAGCCGCTTGCCGCGCAGCGTGAGCTTCAGCCGCGTGCGGTCGCGCTGCGAGTAGACGCGGTTGCGGCCGGCGCGCGTCGGCTCGAGCAGGCCGGTGTCTTCGTAGAAGCGGATCGCGCGCGGCGTGACATCGAACTCCTCGGCCAATTCGGCGATCGTGAAGGTGCGGCTGTCGGGCATCGGTAGACTGGCGGTGCGAATTGACGTTGACGTAAACGTAAATGTAAGGGCGACCATGAATCCCAGCGAACGCGAACTGCACTACCCGCTTGGCGATGCCGTGCCCGCGGTCGGCACGACCATCGAGGTGGTCCCCGGCGTGCGCTGGTTGCGCATGGGGCTGCCGTTTGCGCTCGACCACATCAACCTGTGGCTGCTGCGCGACCAGCAGGACGGCATCGAGGGCTGGACCATCGTCGATTGCGGCATCACCAACGACGCCACCCGCGCGGCCTGGGAGCAGGTCTTCGCCGAGCAACTGAACGGCTTGCCGGTGCTGCGCGTGATCGTGACCCACATGCACCCCGATCACATCGGACTGGCGCATTGGCTGACCGAGCGCTGGCAATGCCGGCTATGGATCAGCGCCACCGACTTCAACGCCGCGCGTGTCGCCAGCCAGAGCACCACCGGCTTCGGCGGCGAGCGCGCGGCGGCATTCTTCGCCAGCCACGGCCTGACGGATCCCGAGGCAATGGCCAAGGTGCGCGCGCGGTCGAACTACTACGCCGGCATGGTGCCGCGCGTGCCCGACCAGTACCGGCGCCTGATGGACGGCATGACGCTCGGCATCGGCGGCCATGCCTGGCGCTGCATCGCCGGCTACGGCCATGCGCCGGAGCACATCGCGCTGCACTCGCCCCGGCTGAACGTGCTGATCTCCGGCGACATGGTGCTGCCGCGCATTTCGACCAACGTCAGCGTCTACGACCTCGAGCCCGAGTCCGATCCGCTGGCGCTGTTCCTGGTCTCGCTCGCGCGCTACGAGAGCCTGCCGGCCGACACCCTGGTGCTGCCGTCGCACGGCAAGCCCTTCACCGGGCTGCATGCGCGCATGCGCCAGCTGCGCGAGCACCACGACGCGCGTCTGGCCGAAGTGATGGCGGCCTGTGCCGCAAGGCCATGCCACGCGGCGGAGCTGCTGCCGCTGCTGTTCAAGCGCACGCTCGACCTGCACCAGACCACCTTCGCGATGGGCGAGGCGGTGGCCCACCTGCACGCGCTGTGGCATGCCGGAAGGCTGGCGCGTCGCGCCGGTGCCGATGGCGTGTGGCGCTTCAGCGCCGCGTGAGCGCCGGCACGGACGCCAAGAAAGACACGGCCCGCGGAGCGAGACCCCGCGGGCCGTGGCGATCCCCGACACCTTCTCCCTGTGCTGCGGCGGCCCCGGGGGCACCCGCCGCAACGCGCATGACAGCGTTGGCGCCAGTTTGCTGGCTGCAGGTGGCGCTGGCGATCCCCTATTGGGGGGAATCGGTCCGAGAAGATGGCGGGCGCGATGCGGGCGTGGCGCGACGGGCCCTAGTCGAAGACCGGCAACGCGTCATCGCGCAGCGTGCTGCGCGCGTGTTCGTAGTCGGGCATCACCGAGCGCACGACATTCCAGAAGGCCGCGCTGTGGTTCATCTCGCGCAGGTGGGCCAGTTCGTGCGCGACGACGTAGTCGATGCTCGGCATCGCGAAGTGGATCAGCCGCCAGTTGAGGCGGATCGCCCCGTCGGCCCCGGCGCTGCCCCAGCGCGTGCTGGCCGAGCTGAGCGACAGCCGCGTCATGCGCACGCCGAGCTGGGCCGCGAAGTGGCGGCAGCGCTCCTCGAAGATGCGGCTGGGCCTGGCGCTGCAGCCAGCTTTGCACCGCATCGCGGATCTGCTCGGGCGCGGCCGATTGCGGCAGGCCGACGTGCAGGGTCAGCCGCGGCACGCCGGGCAGGGTGTCTGCGGCACTGTGCAGCACGGCGCCCGTGCTGCGCGTGTCGAGGACCACGATCACGGTTTCGCCGAGGAAGGGAATCGTCGTGCCGTCGCGCCAGTCGACCTTGGCCGTGGCCAGGCGGCGCGCGCGCTCGTCCTGCTCCTGCAGCTTGGCCAGGATCCAGCGCGCCTTCTCCTGCAGCGCGGCATCGACCTCGCCGCGGCCGACCCAGCGCGGTGCGCTGACCACCAGGCCTTCGGTGCCGACGACGAAGCCGATGCTCTTGCGCCGCGCACGGCGGAACTCGTAGGCCACGAGATGGCCGTTCAGCCGCGCTTCGTGGCTGGCGCGCGGGTGGCGGAAGGTGGCGGGCACGAGCAGGTCGGCGATCGGCACCGCCGGCGGCTGGTGCAACGGCGGGTGCCGCAGGAACCGGCAGCGGTCCCGAGCGCCGCCGCAGGCGCCGGCGCAGCGGCCATCGGCTCGAACAGATCGAGTTGCGCGGCGTCGACGGCGTTGCAGGCGCGGCATGGTGCGTGGCTCTACGAAGCGTAGGCGTCCGGATCGAGGCGCCGCATCTCGGCCTCGATCCAGGTTTCGATCTCGCGCATCAGTTCATCGGGCTCGCGGCCGAGCGAGGGCGATCGGGCGTGCCGATCGAGATGTCGATCACGCCCGGCCGCAGCAACAGGCTCTTGCGCGGCCAGCAACGCGCCGAGGTCACGGCGATCGGCACCACCGGCGCGCCGGTGGCCACGGCCAGCCGCGTCGCGCCGGCCTTGTAGGTGCCCTGCGCACCGCGCGACGTGCGCGTGCCTTCGGGGAACATGATCACCCAGTGGCCGCGCGCGAGCAGCGCCTTGCCCTGTGCCGCCACCTTGGCCCAGGCCTCGGTGCGCCTGCTGCGGTCGATGTGGATCATGTCGAGCCGGCCGATGGCCCAGCCGAAGAACGGGATGCAGAGCAGCTCGCGCTTGAACACGTAGGCCAGCGGGTGCGACATCAGCGTCGGCAAGGCGAAGGTCTCCCAGGTCGACTGGTGCTTGGGCGCCAGGATCACCGGCGCCAGCGGGTCGGCCGATGGCAGCCGCTCCATGCCGTGCACGCGGTGGTGCACGCCGCAGATCACGCGTGCGCCCCAGATCACCACGCGCAGCCAGGCCACGCAGATCCAGTACAGCGGGTCGCCGCGCATGAAGATCGACGCCAGCAGTACCGCCAGCGCGTAAGGCACCACGGTGACG
This sequence comes from uncultured beta proteobacterium, assembly GCA_963840805.1. Classification (GTDB taxonomy): domain Bacteria; phylum Pseudomonadota; class Gammaproteobacteria; order Burkholderiales; family Burkholderiaceae_C; genus CADEEN01. The sequence goes on from CAWJAJ010000017.1 coordinate 1,405,917, forward strand.
GCCATCCAGGCGACGAACAGCGTGGAGCGCAGCGCGGCGAGCATCGGCGGCACGTGTCAGCGCAGCGGCGTCGGCCGCGAGTCTTCGCCGATCACGCCGAGCTGCTCGTGCTCGCGGTGCAGCACGAACTCGGCGAACGCCGCCAGGTCGTCGTGCACCACCACGCGCGTCGATGCCATCGAGCCACTGCGCGAGCTGCTCGGGCGTCAGCGCGGCAGCGCGGCCGGTGCGCACCAGGTGCGGTTCGCAGCCGGCCGCTTGCGCGGCCTGCAGGTCACGCGCGGTGTCGCCGACCATCGGCACGCCGGCGAGCTGGCCGTCGAGGCCGTAGCGTTCGCCGATCTGCTGCATCAGTCCCGGTAGCGGCTTGCGGCAATCGCAATGCTCTTCCGGCGTGTGCGGGCAGAAGAACACCGCATCGATGCGGCCGCCCTTTTCGCCCAGCAACTGCATCATGCGCAGGTGCACGGTGTTGAGCGAGGCCATGTCGACCAGGCCGCGGCCGATGCCCGACTGGTTGGTCGCCACCACCGCGTGCCAGCCGGCCTGGTTCAATCGCGCCACCGCCTCCAGCGCGCCCTGCACGGGCTGCCACTCTTCGGGCGCCTTGACGTGGTCGTCGCGGTAGAGGTTGAGCACGCCGTCGCGGCCGAGGATCACGAGCTTGGGGTGGTGCGGGTGCATGGCGAGGCCCTGCTACTGGAAGCCAGTTTGGACAGGTCGGCGACGCGGTTCATCGCCGCGTGCAGCGACGACAGCAGCGCCAGGCGATTGGCGCGCAGCCCAGCGTCGTCGGCGTTGACCATCACGCTATCGAAGAAGGCATCGACCGGCGTCTTCAGCGCAGCCAGTTCACTCAGCGAGGCGGCGTACTCGTGGTTGGCGAACAGCGCGTCGGCACGCGGGCCGACGTCGCGCAGCGCCCCGGCCAGTGCCCGTTCGGCCGGCTCGACGAGCCGTGCGGCGTCGATGGTCGCCGCCGCCTTCGCATCGCTCTTCTTCAGGATGTTGGCGATGCGCTTGTTGGCGGCGGCCAGCGACGCCGCTTCGGGCAGCGCGGCAAAGGCGCGGACCGCGGCCAGGCGCTTGGGCACCTCGGTCAGCCGCTGCGGTCGCAGCGACAGCGCGGCGTCGACCTCGTGCGCGCTGAAACCCTGCTCGCGCAGGCTGCCGGCCAGGCGTTCGTAGACGAACTCGGCCAGCGCCGGGCGGGGATCCTGCAGGCGGCTGCCGAACGGCGGCAGCGCGAGCGCGAACAGCGCGTCCAGATCGAGCGGCAGCGCACGCTCGATCAGCATGCGAATCATGCCCAGCGCATGCCGGCGCAGCGCAAAAGGATCCTTGTCGCCGCTCGGCCTCTCGCCGATACCGAACAGCCCGACCAGGGTCTCCAGCTTGTCGGCCAGAGCCACCGCAATGCCGACCTCGTTGCGCGGCAGCGCATCGCCGGCAAAGCGTGGCCGGTAGTGATCCTCGATCGCGAAGGCCACCGCTTCGCTCTCGCCGTCGTGGCGCGCGTAGTAGCCGCCCATCACACCCTGCAGTTCGGGAAACTCGCCGACCATGTCGCTGACGAGATCGGCCTTGGCCAGGTGCGCCGAGCGGTCGGCCTGCGCGGCCAACGTGGTGCCGCCGAGCTGCTCGCCGATGGCGCGTGCGATGACCCGCACGCGCCCGACACGCTCGCCCTGCGAGCCGAGCTTGCCGTGGTAGACGACCTTGTCGAGCATCGGCAAGCGCGCTTCGAGCGTCTTCCGGCGGTCCTGGTCGAAGAAGAACTTGGCGTCTGCCAGCCGCGGCCGCACCACGCGCTCGTTGCCCTGGATCACTGCGCTCGGGTCGTCGGGCCGGATGTTGCTGACGACGAGGAATCTTTCGGTCAGCTTGCCCTCGGCGTCGAGCAGCGGGAAGTACTTCTGGTTGGCCTTCATCGTCAGGATCAGGCACTCCGGCGGCACCGCCAGGAACGCGCGATCGAAGCGGGCGAGCAGCACGTTGGGCCGCTCGACCAACGCCGTCACCTCGTCGAGCAGCGCGTCGTCGTCGATCGGTGTCAGGCCCTCCTTCGCAGCGGCATGCTGCAGTTGGCGCACGATCTCGGCGCGCCGGTGGGCGAAGCCGGCCACCACCGCGCCCTGGCTTTCGAGCTGCTGCGCGTAGTGGTCGGCGTCCTGCAGCACGACCGGATCCATGCGGGCCTCGAAACGGTGGCCGCGCGTCGAGCGGCCGGCGACCAGGCCGAGCGCCGCGACGGGCACGACGTCGGCGCCGTGCAGCGCCACCAGGCCGTGCACCGGGCGCACGAAGTGCACGCTGCTCCAGCCGTCGGCGAGCTGGTAGCTCATGACCTTGGGGATCGGCAGGGCGGCCAAGGCTTCGTCGAGTGCGTTCTGCAATCCCGCTGCGATGGTGGTGCCCTTAGCCAAGCTCCGGAAGTAGACGGACTCGTCCTTGCCTTCGCCTTGCACATACAGTCGATCGGGCCCATCCGCTGCATCTGGCCAAAGGTCAGCGAGGTGCTGCCGGCCAATCTTTCCCAGGCGCTTGCGCAAGGCATCGGTCGGGGATCCATTCCGAATCGCAATGGTCAACGGCATCAACTTCTCGGTGACTTCTGCGTCATCTGCGAGCGCCTTTACCGCGCTGACATGCGCGGCCAGCCGCCGCGGGGTGGCGTATGGCGTCACTACGGCATGCTCGCCGGTGAGGCCCTGGGCCTTCAGGCTTTGCGCCAGCGTCTGCGCGAACACCTCGCCGAGTTTCTTCAACGCCTTGGGCGGCAGTTCCTCGACGAACAGTTCGACCAGCAGGCTCTTGGTGCTGTGCATCAGGCAGCCTTCTTTGCGTGCGTCTTGGCGTGCGCAGCGAGCGCCTCGTCGGCCCAGGCCCTCGGCGCCATCGGAAAACCGAGTCGGGCGCGGCTGTCGAGGTAGCTCTGCGCCACCGCGCGCGCGAGGTGGCGGATGCGGCCGATGTAGGCGGCGCGCTCGGTGACGCTGATCGCGCCGCGTGCATCGAGCAGGTTGAAGGTGTGGCCGGCCTTGAGCAGCTGCTCGTAGGCCGGCAGCGCCAGTTGCTGCGCCATCAGGTGTTGGCTTTGCCTTTCGTGCGCCGCGAAGGCCGTGAGCAGGAACTCGACGTCGCTGTGCTCGAAGTTGTACGCGCTCTGCTCGACCTCGTTCTGGTGGTACACGTCGCGATAGAGCAATGGACCCCCAAACTCGCTCGGCTCGCTGCCCCCAGGGCCCGTTGAGGGCCCCTTCGTGGCCCATGGGGCGCCGCCGGCTTGGGAGCGGCCCTGCGCCGGCGAGCCCGTCGTCCACTCCAGGTCGAACAGGCTTTCCTTGCCCTGGATGTACATCGCCAACCGTTCCAGGCCGTAGGTGATCTCGCCGGTGATCGGCTTGCAGTCGATGCCGCCGACCTGCTGGAAGTAGGTGAACTGCGTGACCTCCATGCCGTTCAACCAGACTTCCCAGCCCAGGCCCCAGCAACCCAGCGTCGGGTTTTCCCAATCGTCCTCGACGAAACGCACGTCGTTGTGCTTGAGGTCGAAGCCGAGCGCTTCGAGGCTGCCGAGGTAGAGCTCGAGGATGTCGGCCGGCGCCGGCTTCAACACCACCTGGTACTGGTAGTAGTGCTGCAGCCGGTTCGGGTTGTCGCCGTAGCGGCCGTCCTTGGGCCGCCGGCTCGGTTGCACGTAGGCCGCCTTCCAGGGCTCGGGGCCGAGCGCGCGCAGGAAGGTCGCGGTGTGGCTGGTGCCGGCGCCGACCTCCATGTCATAGGGCTGCAAGAGGGCGCAGCCCTGGCGGTCCCAGTAGTCCTGGAGTTTGAGGATGATCTGCTGGAAGGTCAGCATGAAGCGGCTGCGCTCGCGAACGCCTGTCGGGGGCGGGGGAGCCGCGATTCTACGGAGCGCGGCGCCAGCGGCCGGCTGCGGCCAGCACGGCCACGCCGAAAAATGCCAGCGGTGCGAGGCCGAAGGCAGCGGCCCAGCGAGCGAAGGGGGTCAGCCCGCTGCGGCCCTCGACCACGGCATCGAGGGTGCCGCGCGTGAACGGCTCGAGCGCCGCCGTGACGCGGCCGCGGTGATCGACGACCGCGGTGGCGCCAGTGTTGGTGGCACGCAGCATCGGCCGCTGCAACTCGAGCGCACGCATGCGCGAGATGTTCAGGTGTTGGGTGATGGCAATCGTGTCGCCGAACCAGCCGATGTTGCTGACATTGGCCAACAGCGTCGGCGCCTGTGCTTCGTCGACGAAACGCAGTGCCAGTTCTTCGCCGAACAGGTCTTCGAAGCAGATGTTGGGTCCGATGCGCTGACCGGCGAAGGCGAACGACGGCGGCGCTTTCGGCCCGCGCGCGAAATCGCCGAGCGGGATGTCCATCAGTTCGACGAACCAGCGAAACCCCGGCGGGATCACCTCGCCGAATGGCACCAGGTGCTGCTTGTCGTAGCGATAGAAACCACCGGGCAGCGCAGCGGTCTGGGTCGACAGTCCAGCCACCGAATTGGTGTAGCCGGCGTCGAAGTTGCCCAGCGGCAGGCCGACCAGCAGGCCCTTCTCGCCGTTGCGAAATGGCGCCGTCAGTTGCGCCCAGGCCTCGGGGCCGAGCTGGTCCGGCAGCAGCGGAATGGCCGTCTCGGGGGCGATCACCAGCGGCCCGCTGGCCGACTGCAGCGCGGCCGACAGCCACTCGAGCGCCGCGGGCAGGCGCTCGGGGGCGAACTTCTCGTCCTGCGCGACATTGGTCTGCACCAAGGTCACCGCCAGCCGGCCGCTGCTGGCCGTGAAGTCGCGCGCGGCCAGCGGGGCGGCGAGCACCACGGCACCCGCCGCCAGGGCGGCCAGTGTGCGCCGTTGCCAAGGCACTGATGGCGACGCCGGCAGAGCCGCGCAGGCCGCCGTCACGAAGCCGATGCCGTAGACACCGATCCACGGTGCCAGCGCAGCCAGTGGGCCATCGACCTGGCCATAGCCGGTGGCGACCCAGGGAAAACCGGTGAAGAGCACGCCGCGCGCCAGTTCGGACGCCAGCCAGAGCGCCGCGAACAGCAGCGCATCGGCCCACGCCACGCCGCGGCGCAGCCGCGCATACAGTGCCATCGCGAGGGCGAGGTAGCTCGACAGCGCGAGCGACAGCGCAACGACGGCCAGCGCCGCCAGCGGCGCGGCCAGGCCGCCGTAGCGGTGCATGCTGATGAAGAGCCACCAGGTCCCGGCCACCATCCAGCCGACGCCGAAGGCCAGGCCCAAGAGCGCCGCGCGGGCCGGCGGCACGGCGGCGGCCCGCCAGGCGAGCAGGCCGATGCCAACGAAGTGCAACCACCACAGCGAGGCGTGTATGAAAGGCAGGCTGAAAAGCGCACCGAGCACAGCCGCCACCGCGGCCTGCGCCGTCGGCGAACCGCCCACCGGCACGTTGCGGTTGGCTGTGCTCAATCGAGCTCGGCGGCGGCCTCGCCCGGTTCGAGCCGCGAGACCCGGAACCAGCGCACCGCGCCGCCGCGCGTCAGCATCACCGCGAAGCGCAAGGTGCCGACGTCGACTGCCTCGCCACGGTGCGGCACGCGACCGAGTTCGTGTGCGACCAGACCGCCGATGGTGTCGAAGGCGTCCTCGGGCAGCGCGCAACCGAAGGCGGCGTTGACCGCGGCGATGGTGGCATCACCGGCGACACGGTGGCTGCCGTCGGCCAGCGTGTAGACGCTGCTATCGCCATCCTTCTCGTCGAACTCGTCCTCGATTTCGCCGACGATCTCTTCGAGCACGTCTTCGATCGTGATCAGGCCGGCGGTGTTGCCGAACTCGTCGATCACGATCGCCAGGTGGTTGCGGTTGCTGCGGAAGTCGCGCAGCAATTCGTTCAGGCGCTTGCTCTCGGGCACGAACACCGCCGGCCGCAGCAGCGTGCGCAGATTCAGCTCCGGCGCGCGCTGCAGTTTCAACAGGTCCTTGGCCATCAGGATGCCGATGACGTTCTCGCGTTCGCGCTCGTAGACCGGGAAGCGCGAGTGGCCGGTCTCGATCACCAGCGCCAGCAATTCGTCATAAGGCGCGTCGATGTCGAGCTGGTCCATGCGCGGCGCGGCCACCATCACGTCGCCGGCGCTCATGCCGGCCATGCGGATCACGCCTTCGAGCATCAGCCGGCTTTCGGGTTCGATCAGCTCGCGCTGCTCGGCGTCGGCCAGGGTCTCGATCAGTTCGTTTCTGGAATCGGGCCCGGGCGAGATGAACTCGACCAGGCGCTCGAACAGGGTGCGCTTGTCGACGCGAGGCGAGCGGAAAGGGTGCGGGTCGGACACGACGGGGGTGTCGGAGGTGGCGTTGGAGGGAGAATACCTGATCGACTTTCGCGCGCCGGCCGCCTTGCGGATCGGTGCTCCGGCCCCACCTCGGGGTTCTTTGCAGCGACTCGAATGCCCGCCCCGACCATGTCACAGAACCTCATTCCCGCCACCATCCTCACCGGCTTTCTCGGCAGCGGCAAGACCACGCTGCTCAAGCGGGTGCTCAGCGAAACCCACGGCCGCAAGATTGCGGTGATCGAGAACGAGTTCGGCGAGGAGAACATCGACAACGAGATCCTGGTGGCCGATACCACCGAGCAGATCCTGCAGCTCTCCAACGGCTGCGTCTGCTGCACGATCCGCGAGGACCTGCGCTCGACGTTGTCGCAGCTGGCCGAGAAGCGGCGCAAGGGCGAACTGGACTTCGAGCGGGTCGTGATCGAGACCACCGGCCTGGCCGATCCCGGCCCGGTGGCACAGACCTTCTTCATGGACGACGAGATCGCCGAAAGCTACCTGCTCGACTCGATCCTGACTCTCGTCGACGCCAAGCACGCCGAGGGCCAGCTCGATGCACGCCAGGAGGCACGTCGCCAGGTCGGCTTTGCCGACCAGATCTTCATCAGCAAGAGCGAGTTGGTCGACGAGGCCGCTGTCGATGCGCTGGTGCACCGGCTCAAGCACATGAATCCGCGCGCGCCGCAGCGCAAGGTGCACTTCGGCGACGTACCGATCGCCGAAGTGTTCGACCTGCGCGGCTTCAATCTCAACGCGAAGCTGGAGATCGACCCCGAGTTCCTTGCAGCCGAGGAGGCGCACGCTCACGACCATGCCGGCCATGAGCACGACCATGCGCATGGCGAGCACTGTGATCACCCGCATCACCATCACCACGACGACGATGTGAAATCGTTCGTGTTCCGTGCCGACAAGGCCTTCAACCCGGCCAAGCTGGAAGACTTTCTCGGCGCGATCGTGCAGGTCTACGGCCCCAAGATGTTGCGCTACAAGGGCGTGTTGTACATGAAGGGCAGCGACAAGAAGGTGATCTTCCAGGGCGTGCACCAACTGATGGGCAGCGATCTGGGGCCGAAATGGCAACCAGGTGAAAAGAAGCAGAGCAAGATGGTGTTCATCGGCATCGATCTGCCGAAGGACATCCTGCTGCAGGGATTGGAGCAATGCCTGGTGTAACGGGTTGCGGGGCTGGCCCGTGCCAACGTGGCTACAATCCGCGCGCTTCAATTCTGGCCTGCCGGGCGGGCCACGGGCTCGCCGAGCAGGTATAAAGCGGTTACGAGGAGAGCGAATGAGTAAGTCGACGGCAAAGAGCGCAGCACCGCCCAAGAAGGCGGTGAAAAAGCCTGCCGCAGCCCCGAACCCGTCGCGCCCGAAAGCCGTGCCAACAAAGGGTGCCAAGAGCGCTGTCAAGCCGCGCGCCCCATCTGCCAAGACCGCCAAGTCCGCACGCCCTGGCGCGGTTGCCAAGCCGTCGGTGAAGTCCGCCGCGAAGGCGCCCGCCAAGAAGCCGGTCAAGGCCCCCGTCAAAACCGCTGCCCGACCCGTGGCCAAGCCGGTGGCGAAGGCCGCGCCGTCCAAACCACAAGCCAAGGCTGCTGCCGTTGCGCCGGCCGCCAAGCCTGCGCCGAAGGTGGCCGCTGCCAAACCGACCCCGCCCTCGATGCCCGCCAGCAAACCCGTCAGCCCCGCCCAGACCAAACCCGCCAGCCCGGCCAAATCCGCCGCCGCAGCGGGCAGAGCTGCCGCCGCCGCCGCCGCCGCGGCCGCTGCTGCAGCGGCCACCGCCGCGGCAGCGTCGGCGGCTTCGGCCAGCCGATTTGCCGATCGCTTTGCGCCGCCGAAGCCGGCCGCGCGCACGGTGGCCGAGCAATCGTTCGAGGTCCTCAAGCCGGCGGTCAAGGCCGATCCGAAGCTCGCCAACGCCTGGAAGCACAAGGGCGGACGTGAACTGACCGAGGCCGAGTTGCTGGCGATGCCCGACACCGAGTACATGAGCGAAAAGCAACTCGACTTCTTCCGCGCTCGCCTGGACGCACTGAAGGACGACCTGCTGTCCAACGCCGGTGAAACGACCGAACACCTGCGCGAAGACACGTCGATCGTGCCCGACCCGGCCGACCGCGCCACGATCGAGGAGGAGCACGCGCTCGAACTGCGCACGCGCGATCGCGAGCGCAAGTTGCTGAAGAAGATCTCGCAATCGCTGGCGCGCATCGAGGCGGGCGACTACGGCTACTGTGACGAGACCGGTGAACCGATCGGCCTGGGCCGTTTGCTGGCGCGGCCGACGGCCACGCTGTCGCTCGAGGCGCAGCAGCGCCGCGAGATGAAGCAGAAGATGTTCGGCGACTGACCGTCGATGCCGCTTCCGCCACCTGCACCATGACCGATCCCCAACCGCCCAAGGACGGCGACAGCTTCTTTCGCAAGGTGGTGCGGTTCGTGGCCAACCCGGCCACCGATTGGGCCGACATCAATTCTCGGCAGGACGACGGCCGCGATCTCGATCTCGAGAAGTCCGAACTCAAGGCGATGATCGAGCGCAAGAAGCGAAACGACTTCGTGCGCAGGCGGGAATTCGACATGCTGCGCAAGGTGCGGCGCGAGGGCCTGTCGCCGGAGCAGCTGGCCGCCCTGGGCGGGTCGTCGCGCCTGGACGATTCGGAATCGCGGGCTGGCGACAACGCGTGCCCGCTCTGCCGACGGCGGCGTCAAGGCCAAGATCGACGAGATCGAGCAGCAGATGGTTGGCGACAACTTCGCCAGTTCGAGCTCGCGCAAACCGGTCGGCATGTTCGACGACCAGACGCAGAAGATGCCGTTTCGCCAGACCACCAGCCGGCCCGGTCTGTTGGCGCGGCTGGTGGCCGGTGCGCCGGCCAGCGCGCCGCCGCCGCCGGCGGCCTCGCCACGGGCCGTGCCCGCTGCGCCTGCGTTGCCGGCGTCTGCGGTCGCAGCAGCCCCGCCGCCGCGTCAACCTGGTCTGGCGGTGTCTCTGGGCGGCCTGCAGGGTTCCGCCAGCAGCGACTTCGCCAGCCCGTTCACGGTCGAGGTCAGCGAGGTCGTGCACGATCCCGAGCTCGACGAGGCGGTGATCGCCTTCGCCAACGCCGATTTCGATCAATGCGAGCAGGCGCTGTCGACGCTGACGCGCGCGGGGGGCGACCGCGCCCAGCATGCCGAAACCTGGCTGGTGCTGTTCGACCTGCACCGCGCCACCGGCCAGCAGCACAAGTTCGAGGGCCTCGCGCTCGAGTACGCGCAGCAGTTCGGTTGGTCTGCGCCGCAGTGGTATTCGCTGCCCAAGCTGGTGGCCGAGTCGGCGCAGCAGGACAAGCCGCGCGAGCAGCGCAGCGCCGGCGAGATTGGCTGGATCGCGCCCGAGCACCTGGATATCGACGCGGTGGCGCGCCTGCGCTCGGTGTCTCTGCAGTTGCCGTTGCCGTGGGTCTTCGACTGGAGTGCGCTCAGGGGCGTCGATCCCGAGGCGGCGACACAGCTCTCCGAACTGTTCCGTCATTGGGCCGGCGAACCGCTGGACATGCGTTGGTTGTCGGGTGACCGTTTCCTGACGGTGTTGCAGGATCTGGCTCCGACCGGCGTGCGCGACGCCGACCCGGCTTACTGGCTGCTTCGTCTCGACGCGCTGCGGTTGGCCAATCGGCCCGACCAGTTCGACGAGGCCGCGATCGACTACTGCGTGACCTACGAGGTGTCGCCGCCGTCGTGGGAGCGAGCGAGATGCCAGGTTCGCATCGGTGGCTCGGGGCTGTCGACGCAGTCGCCACCGCTGTCGCAGGTGGGCGAGGTGGCGACGTCGTTCCTCGAGTCGTCGGTCGACGAGCAGAGCGGTGCGGTGACGATGGCGTCGGTCGAGCTGTCCGGTCAACTGGTGGGCGACATCGGCGCGACACTCAGGCAGCTGGATGCCCAACTCGCCACGGCGCCGCTCGTGACGGTGTCGTGCACGAAACTGATCCGCGTCGATTTCATCGCTGCCGGAGACCTGCTCAACTGGGTGCTGGCCAAGCGCGGCGAGAGCCGCAGCGTGACCTTCGCCGAGGCGCACCGGCTGGTGGCGCTGTTTTTCGGCGCGATGGGCATCAACGAGCACGCCAGCGTGCGTGTGCGCACCAACTAGCGTTGCCTGCCTGGTGAACTGGCGTCCGCGGGCGTTCGCGGCGGTTTGCATCGCAAGACGTGCCGGCTGCTTGCACGCGGCACGACGACCCCCAACTGCGAGTCCATCATGGAAACCGACGCCAGCTTTCACGGCACCACCATCCTCAGCGTGCGCCGCAACGGCATCGTCGCGATCGGCGGCGATGGCCAGGTCACGCTCGGCAACATCGTGGTCAAGGGCAGCGCACGCAAGGTGCGCAAACTGCACCGCGACACGGTGCTGGCAGGGTTCGCGGGTGCCACGGCCGACGCGTTCACGCTGTTCGAACGCTTCGAGGCCAAGCTCGAGAAACACCAGGGGCACCTGGTGCGGGCTGCGATCGAACTGACACGCGACTGGCGTACCGACCGCGTGCTGCGGCGGCTCGAGGCGATGCTGGCGGTGGCCGACCGCGAGGCCTCGCTGATCATCACCGGCAACGGCGACGTGCTCGAGCCTGAATACGGCATCGTCGCCATCGGTTCGGGCGGTGCCTACGCGCAGGCCGCGGCGCGGGCGCTGCTGGCCCACAGCGAACTGGCCGCGCCCGAGATCGTCAAGCGGTCGCTCGAGATCGCCGGCGACATCTGCATCTACACCAATCAGCAGCACACCATCGAGGTGCTCGAGTGACGTGCCGATGACGCCGCAGGAGATCGTCTCCGAACTGGATCGCCACATCGTCGGTCAGAAGGCCGCCAAGCGTGCAGTGGCGATCGCATTGCGCAACCGCTGGCGGCGCCAGCAGGTCGATGAGAAAACTGCGCGGCGAAATCACGCCGAAGAACATCCTGATGATCGGCCCCACCGGGGTCGGCAAGACCGAGATCGCACGCCGCCTGGCGCGCCTGGCCGATGCACCATTCATCAAGGTCGAAGCCACCAAGTTCACCGAGGTCGGCTACGTCGGCAAGGATGTCGACTCGATCGTGCGCGACCTGGTCGACGTGGCGGTCAAGCAGGAGCGCGAACGCCAGATGCGCAGCAAGCGCGCACAGGCCGAAGATGCGGCCGAGGACCGTGTGCTCGACGTCCTGATTCCGCCGCCGCGCACGGGCGCTGGTTTCGGCGCCGACACCGCGAGCGCGCCCGCCGACAGCGTCGCGCGCCAGGTGATGCGCAAGCGCTTGCGCGAGGGTGCCCTGGCCGACAAGGAGATCGAGATCGAAGTCGCGGAGGTGCGGCCGTCGCTCGAGGTGCTCGGACCGCAGGGCATGGAAGAGATGGCCGAGCAGTTGAAGGGCCTGTTCTCGCAACTCGGCGGCGCGCGCAGAAAGACGCGCAAGGTCAGGATCGGCGAGGCGCTCAGATTGCTGGTCGACGAGGAAGCCGCCAAGCTGGTCAACGAAGACGAGATCCGCGCCGCGGCGCTGGCCCAGGCCGAAGGCAACGGCATCGTCTTCATCGACGAAATCGACAAGGTGACGTCGCGCAACAGCGAAGGCAGCGGCGCCGAAGTGTCGCGCCAAGGCGTGCAGCGCGACCTGCTGCCGCTGGTCGAAGGCACGGCGGTCAGCACCAAGTACGGCATCGTCAAGACCGACCACATCCTGTTCATCGCCAGCGGTGCCTTCCACCTGGCCAAGCCGAGCGACCTGATCCCGGAACTGCAGGGACGTTTCCCGATCCGTGTCGAACTGGGGTCGCTGACGGTCGACGACTTCGAGGCGATCCTGACCAGCACCCATGCCAGCCTGGTCAAGCAGTACCAGGCGCTGCTGGCCACCGAAGGCGTCACGCTCACGATCACGCCCGACGGCGTGCGACGGCTGGCGCAGATCGCCTTCGACGTCAACGAACGCACCGAGAACATCGGCGCGCGCCGGCTTGCCACCGTGATGGAGCGGCTGCTCGACGAGATCAGCTTCGATGCACCCAATCGCGGCGGCACGAGCGTTGAAATCGATGCCGCGGCAGTGGACGCGAAGCTCGCGGCGCTCGCCGGCAACGAAGACCTGTCCCGCTACATCCTGTGAGCCCCCGGCCGTCTGGCGGCCACCCCCCGAGGGGGTGCCGAACCGCGACCGGGAAACCCGGATCGCAGTTCGGGCGTTGGGCTGCTCCGCCCCTGGCCGCTGCGCGGGCCTGTCCCAAAGGGACGAAGGCGTCGCCGTTGCTTGCGTTCAGAGTGCCAGTCGGTGCGACTGCACCGCCAGCAGGCCGTCGAAGATCAGCGAATCGATGGTCTCGAATGGCAGATCGGTGATCGGCGCCATCTTGACCGCGGCGCCGCCGGTCATCAGCAGCAGCGGCTCGGCACCGCAGTGGGCCACCAGCTTGCGGTGGATGCGCTCGATCGCGCCGGCCAGCGCGTGAGCGCCACCGCTCATCAATGCGTCGCTGGTGTTGGTCGGGAAGTCGACGACCTCGCCGGTGGGCACACGCAGGCCCGCGGTGCCTTGCTCGAGCGCGCGCAGCATCAGGCCGAAGCCGGGCAGGATCAGCCCGCCGATGAAGTGGCCCTCGCCGTCCAGGGAGTCCACGGTGACCGCGGTGCCGACCATCACCACCAGCGCGGGCCGGGGCGGCTTGTGCAGTGCCGTCGCGCGCTGCATCACGTGCCAGCGTGCACCGATCAGTGCGGCCCAGCGATCGGAGCCCAGCCGCGTCGGATGCTCGTAGCCGTTGATGACACCGCCGTCGCGCGGCGCCGGCACCAGCCAGCGCGGTGCGATGTCCCACAGTTCGAGCTGCTCCTCGACACGCCGCCGCACCGCATCGCCGGCCACGTTGCAGCCCAGCATGCTGGCGGGCGTCGCCAGCCCCTGCCATTGGCTCTCGGCCAGGGTGTCGATGGTCTCGAGGAACACGGCGCCTTGCGCCAGCACGGCGGCACCGGGCTGCGGCGACGCGTACTGCGCCCACTTCAGGCGCGTGTTGCCGATGTCGATGGCCAGAAAACTCATTACATGCGCGACGCGATGGGCAGGCTCAGCAGGTGCCGCACGTGACGCAGCGTCTGCGCTGCGATGATCTGCCGGCGTGGCTTGCGCAGGCGCTGCTCGACCTCGTCGAGCAGCGCTTCGAGGTCTTCGCGCGTGCTTGCGCGCCTGAGCTTCATCAGTGTCAGCGCGCCGGTGACCGGCGCCTCCAGGCGCACCGCGCGCAACAGCAACTCGCGCGCCTCGGCCAGCGGCCGGTCGGCAGGCGCGGCCTTGTCTTCGTCGAGTACCGACCAGGTCGATTCGCCCTGCAGCGATTGCGACGAGGGCAATTGGGACGACTCGCCGCTGGCGCCGGCGCCGGTGTCGTGGCGTCCGGCACTGGCGGGCGCGACGAGACCCAGCGCCATGAGGTCGTCGAGACAATGCGCCCCCGCGCCGGCCTGCGCGGCGAGCGCGCGCACATCGTCTTCGCTGCGGCGGCCATCGACCAGGAACAGCACGGTGCGGTGGCGCTGCGACAGCCGAAGCCGCCGCGTGGTCAGCTCAGCCTGACCGGCGGTGGTGAGCAGCGGCGGCACGGAGAGGCGCTCGGACGGGGCCATGGACCGAGATTGTGCAGAAATCCGGCGTGCCCCACCGTCGTTCGGGCAAACCACGACACAAAGAGTGCAAGCGCGCGGCGGGCCGGCAACGGTGGCATCATCCTCCGTTGACGTTTACGTCAACGTCAATTCAAACCGCGATCGCCCCACCGCCCGAGTGCCGCCATGACCGACTTGTCTGCCGAAACCAAAGCCCTGGCTGCGTACCGCCCGCAGCACAAGGTGCGCTTCGTCACTGCGGCGAGCCTGTTCGACGGCCACGACGCTGCGATCAACATCATGCGGCGCATCCTGCAGGGCATGGGCGCGGAGGTGATCCACCTCGGCCACAACCGATCGGTCGACGAGGTCGTCACCGCGGCGCTGCAGGAAGACGCCCAAGGCATCGCGGTGAGTTCGTACCAGGGCGGCCACGTCGAGTACTTCAAGTACATGGTCGAGTTGCTGCAGGCGCGGGGTGGCGAGGGCATCCAGGTCTTCGGCGGTGGCGGCGGGGTGATCGTGCCGGGCGAAATCCGCGACCTGGCCGCGCGCGGCGTGCGCATCTACAGCCCCGAGGACGGCCAGCGCATGGGCCTGGCGGGGATGATCGGCGAGATGCTGATGCGCGCGGATGCCGACCTGTCGGTGCACGCGCCCACCAGCCTGTCGGCGATCGCCGGGCACGGCGAAGCCGCGTGGCGCGCGCTGGCGCAATTGATTACCGCGCTGGACAACGGCCGCGCCGACTCCCGGCTGTTGCAGCAACTGCGCGAGCAGGCCCAGGCCCACCCGGTGCCGGTGATCGGTATCACCGGCACCGGCGGCGCCGGCAAGTCGAGCTTGACCGACGAGTTGATCCGGCGGCTGCGTCTGGACCAGAACGACGCGCTGCGCATCGCCGTGATCTCGATCGATCCGAGCCGGCGCAAGAGCGGCGGCGCGCTGCTCGGCGACCGCATCCGCATGAACGCGATCGGGAAATGGTCGGCCCCCACGCTTGCCGCTGCGCGGACTTCGCTGCCCCCCGAGGGGGCGCTCGCCGCCTCGGGGCGGCCCGGCGGCGGCGAGGGCGCCAGCAACCCGCAGCGCGTGTTCATGCGAAGCATGGCCACGCGCGATTACGGCAGCGAGATCAGCCAGGCGTTGCCCGATGTCATCGCCGCGTGCAAATGCGCCGGGTTCGACCTGATCGTGGTCGAGACCTCGGGCATCGGGCAGGGCGATGCGGCGATCGTGCCGCTGGTGGATGTGCCGATGTACGTGATGACGCCCGAGTTCGGCGCGGCGAGCCAGCTCGAGAAGATCGACATGCTCGACTTCGCCGACTTCGTGGCCATCAACAAGTTCGACCGCAAGGGCGCCGCTCGATGCGCTGCGCGACGTCGCCAAGCAGGTGCAGCGCAACCGCGAGGCGTTCAAGCAATCACCCGACGAGATGCCGGTGTTCGGCACCATGGCCAGCCGCTTCAACGACGACGGCGTGACCGCGCTGTACCAGGCCGTGAAGGCGCGCCTGGTGCAGGCCGGATTGAAGCTAGCGCAGGGGCGGCTGCCGCTGGTGGCCACGCGCCACAGCACGCACCAGGTGCCGATCGTGCCGGCCGCGCGCGTGCGCTACCTGGCAGAGATCGCCGACACGGTGCGCGGCTACAAGCGTCGCGCGCGCGAGCAGGCGGCGCTGGCGCGCGAGATCCAGCAGCTGCGCGCGAGCGCGCGCATGCTGCACGAAGAGGACGCCAGCCGCGACGGTGCGCGCAATACCGTGCTCCGGTTGGCCGACGAGCGCGAGGCCCGACTCGACCCGACCGCAAGGAAGCTGCTGACGATGTGGCCCGACATGCAAGAGCGCCTACGCCGGCGACGAATACGTAGTGAAGATCCGCGACACGCGAGATTCGCACCGCACTGACCCACACCACGCTGTCGGGGACGAAGATCCGCAAGGTCGTGCTGCCGGGCTACGAGTGCCACGGCGAATTGCTGAAGTGGCTGCTGCTCGACAACGTGCCCGGCAGCTTCCCGTACACCGCCGGCACCTTCGCCTTCAAGCGCGAAGGCGAAGACCCGACGCGCATGTTCGCCGGCGAGGGCGACGCCTTCCGCACCAATCGCCGCTTCAAGATGGTCAGCGAAGGGATGCCGGCCAAGCGCCTGTCGACCGCCTTCGACTCGGTCACGCTGTACGGCCACGATCCCGACCGCCGGCCCGACATCTACGGCAAGGTCGGCAACTCGGGCGTCTCGATCGCCACGCTCGACGACATGAAGGTGCTGTACGGCGGCTTCGACCTGACGCACCCGGCCACCTCGGTGAGCATGACCATCAACGGGCCCGCGCCGACGATCCTGGCGATGTTCATGAACACCGCGATCGACCAGAACCTGGACAAGTTCAAGGCCGACAACGGCCGCGAGCCGACCGACACCGAGGCCGCGAAGATCCGCGAATGGGTGCTGGCCAATGTGCGCGGCACGGTGCAGGCCGACATCCTGAAGGAGGACCAGGGCCAGAACACCTGCATCTTCTCGACCGAGTTCTGCCTGAAGGTGATGGGCGACATCGCCGAGTACTTCGTGCACCACGACGTGCGCAACTTCTACTCGGTGAGCATCTCCGGCTATCACATCGCCGAGGCCGGCGCGAACCCGATCTCGCAACTGGCGTTCACGCTGTCCAACGGCTTCACCTTCGTCGAAGCCTACCTGGCGCGCGGCATGCACATCGACGACTTCGCGCCGAACCTGTCGTTCTTCTTCTCCAACGGCATGGACCCCGAGTACAACGTGCTCGGCCGCGTGGCGCGGCGCATCTGGTCCACCGCGATGCGCGACCGCTACGGCGCCAACGAGCGCTCGCAGAAGCTGAAGTACCACGTGCAGACCGTCGGGCCGCAGCCTGCACGCGCAGGAGATCGCCTTCAACGACATCCGCACCACGCTGCAGGCGCTGATCGCGATCTACGACAACTGCAACTCGCTGCACACCAACGCCTACGACGAGGCCATCACCACGCCGACCGAGGAGAGCGTGCGCCGCGCGATGGCGATCCAGCTGATCATCAACCGCGAATGGGGCCTGGCGAAGAACGAGAACCCGAACCAGGGCGCCTTCGTCATCGACGAGCTGACCGAACTGGTCGAGGAGGCGGTGCTGAACGAGTTCGAGAAGATCGCCGAACGCGGCGGCGTGCTCGGCGCGATGGAGACCGGCTACCAGCGCGGCAAGATCCAGGAAGAGTCGATGCACTACGAGATGCAGAAGCACACCGGCGAGTACCCGATCGTCGGCGTCAACACCTTCCGCAACCCGCACGGCGATCCGGTGCCCGACCACATCGAACTGGCGCGCTCGACCGAGGAGGAAAAGCAGTCGCAGCTGGCGCGGCTGGCCGACTTCCACGCCCGCCACGCGGCCGCGGCGCCGGCGCTGCTGCAGCCGCCTTCAGCAGGCGGTGATCGACAACCACAACGTGTTCGAGGTGCTGATGGACGCGGTGCGCGTGTGCTCGCTGGGCCAGATCACCAACGCGCTGTTCGAGGTCGGTGGGCAGTACCGTCGCAGCATGTAGCGCGCGCGGCCGGGCGTCAGCCCGACTTGCCCAGCAGCGTGAAGTGCTCCACCTCGGCGGCTGCGCGAAGAACGGCCCGACGATCGCGCGCCATTGCGCGAACAGCGGGCCCTGGCGGAAGCCGACCGTGTGGTCTTCCAGCGTGTCCCAGAAGATCATCAGCAGGTAGCGCTCGGGGCTCTCGACGCCCTTGTTGACCTTCCAGCCGCGAAAGCCCTCGGCCTGCGACATGACGGTGGTCAGGCCCCGCTGGATGGCTTCGTCGAACGCGGCCTGCTGACCGGGCGAGATGCGGATGTCGGCGACTTCGAGAATCACGGTCGGCCTCCCGATCTACATCTTGCAGCCGCGGCCGGGATCGGCCAGGGCCTTGACGGCCACGCCCTTGTACTCGTTGTTCTTGCCCACCGCTTCGCGCAGGAACATGTCCTGCACCGGGTTGTGCGAAGCCGACAGCGTGAACTTGCCGCGCGGGCTGTCGACGGTGGCCTTGCGCATTGCGGCGATCATGCCGTCACGCTTGCTGAAGTCGCCCTTGACGGCCGAGAGGCCGGCGCCGAGCAGTTGCGCCGCGTCGTAGCCCTGCACTGCGTAGACGTCGGCATTGGCCTTGAAGGTCAGCGCGAAGTTCTTGCGGAAGGCATTGTTGCGTGGCGTGTCGAGGTTGTCGGCATAGTGCAGTGCGGTCTGCAGCCCTTGCGCCGAAGCGCCCTGCGCCTCGAGCGTGCCGTCGGTCAGGAAGCCCGAGCCGAGCAGCGGCACGCGTCCTCTTCAGGCCCTGCGGCGTCGTAGTCCTTGACGAACTTGACCGCGCCGCCGCCGGCGAAGAAGGCGAACACCACATCGGGCTTTTGCGCGGCGATCTCGGTCAGCAGCGCCTGGAACTCGACGTTGGGGAACGGCAGGTTCAGGTCCTTCACGACCTTGCCGCCGCCCTTCTCGAAGGCTTCGGTGAATCCCTTCACGGTCTCCTGACCGGCGGCGTAGTTCCAGGTGATCGTCATCGCCCGCTTGTAGCCCTTGCCGGCAGCCACCACGCCAGTGGCGTAGCCGGGCTGCCAGTTGGAGAACGAGCTGCGGAAGATGTGCGGCGCGCACATCGCGCCGGTGATCGCGTCGGCGCCGGCATTGGGCACGATCAGCATCGTATTGCTGTCCTTGGCCGCCCGCGCCATCGCCAGTGCCACGCCCGAGTGCACGGTGCCGACGATGACGTCGACGTTGTCGCGCTTGATCAGCTTGTTGACGTTGTCGGTGGCCTTGGACGGGTCACTCTCGTCGTCGACGCGGAAGTACTGGATCTCGCGGCCCGCCGAGCTTGCCGCCCTGCTCCTGCACGTAGAGCCGAAAGCCGCGTTCGATCATGTCGCCGAGGGCGGCAAAGGTGCCGGTGGCCGGCAGCATCAGGCCGACCTTGAGTGGTGCCTGGCCCTGTGCCCGCGTGACGGACGCGCTGCCCAAGGCAGTGGCTGCGGCAAGGGCCAGTAGGGCGTGACGAAGGGCAGGGCGCATGGTCGGAGCTCCGGCAAGGACAGGGTTTCAGGAGGCCCGAGCATGCCCGCAGCGCAGGTGCGGCGGCAACGGGGTTATCGCGGGGAGGCCGCCAAGCAGCCACGCATCGCAGCGGCCCGGATCACACGCGTTCGAGGATCACCGCGATGCCCTGGCCGACGCCGATGCACATCGTGCACAGCGCATAGCGGCCGCCGCCGGCATGCAGCTGGTTGACGGCGGTGGTGGCAAGACGCGCGCCACTGGCGCCGAGCGGATGGCCCAGCGCGATGGCGCCGCCGTTCGGGTTGACGCGCGCATCGTCGTCGGCGAGGCCGAGGTCGCGCAGCACCGCCAATCCTTGCGCCGCAAACGCCTCGTTGAGTTCGATGACGTCCATCTGCGCCAGGTCAAGCCCGTCAGCGCCAGCACCTTGCGCGTCGCGGGCGCGGGGCCGATGCCCATCACGCGCGGCGGCACGCCCGCGGTGGCCATGCCGACGACGCGCGCGCGCGGGGTCAATCCGTGCTTCGCGGCGGCGGCCTCACTGGCCAGCAGCAGGGCGCAGGCGCCGTCGTTGACGCCCGACGCATTGCCAGCCGTGACCGTGCCGTCCGGGCGCACCACGCCTTTCAGCTTGGCCAGCGCCTCGAGCGACGTCTCGCGCGGATGCTCGTCCTGCGCGACCACGACCGCATCGCCCTTCTTCTGGGCGATCGTGACGGGCACGATTTCGGCGTCGAAGAAGCCGCGCTGTTGCGCCGCCACGGCCTTCGTCTGCGAAGCCAGCGCCATGCGATCCTGTGCCGCGCGCTCGATGCGGTGGTCGGTGGCGACGTTTTCGGCCGTCTCGGGCATCGAGTCGACACCGTACAGCTCCTTCATCGCCTTGTTGACGAAGCGCCAGCCGATGGTGGTGTCGTAGACCGCGTTGCTGCGCGAGAACGCGCTCTCGGCCTTGGGCATCACGAACGGCGCGCGACTCATGCTCTCGACGCCACCGGCGATCATCAGCGAAGCTTCGCCGCTCTTGATCGCGCGTGCCGCGGTGCCCAGTGCGTCGAGGCCCGAGCCGCACAGGCGGTTGACGGTCGCGCCCGGCACCTCGAGCGGCAGCCCGGCCAGCAGCGCGCTCATGCGCGCGACGTTGCGGTTGTCTTCGCCGGCCTGGTTGGCGCAGCCGAAGATCGACGTCGGTGACGGCCTGCCAATCGACGCTTGGGTTGCGTTGCATCAGCGCGCGCAGCGGGACGGCGCCGAGGTCGTCGGTGCGCACGCCGGCGAGCGCGCCGCCGTAGCGGCCGAAGGGGGTGCGAACGGCGTCGCAGATGAAGGCTTGGTTCATGGGGTGGGGCTCAGCGGTTGAGCGGCGCGCCGGTCACGCGCTGCAGTTCGTCGATGGACAGGCCAGCGACCTTCTCGATCAGCTTCAGCCCGTCGGGCGTGACGTCGATCACGGCCAGGTCGGTGTAGATGCGGCTGACACAGCCGATGCCGGTGAGCGGGTAGGTGCAGGCGGGCACGATCTTGCTCTCGCCGGCCTTGGTGGTGTGCTCCATCATCACGAAGGTCTTCTTGGCGCCGATGGCCAGGTCCATCGCGCCGCCGACCGCGGGGATCGCATCGGCGCGCGCCGGTGTGCCAGTTGGCGAGGTCGCCGCTGGCCGAGACCTGGAACGCGCCGAGCACGCAGATGTCGAGGTGGCCGCCGCGCATCATCGCGAAGCTGTCGGCGTGGTGGAAGAACGCGCCGCCCGGCAGCAGCGTCACCGGCTGCTTGCCGGCGTTGATCAGGTCGTAGTCTTCGCTCGCCGGCGGGCCGGCGCCGGGCCCATGCCGAGCACGCCGTTCTCGCTGTGCAGGATCACCTCGCGGTCGGCCGGGAGGTGGTTGGCCACCAGCGTCGGCAGGCCGATGCCGAGGTTGACGACGGCGCCGTCGGGGATGTCGCGCGCGACGCGCTGCGGCCATCTGCTCGCGCGTCCAGTTGCGCATCGCTCATGCGGCCCGCCTGGAAGCCGCCGCCGACGTGAGGCCGCGCGCTCGACCTTGACCACGCGCTGTACGAAGAGCCCGGGCGTGACGACGGCTTCCGGGTCGAGCGCGCCGAGCGCGACCACTTCGTGCACGGTAGGCCACCGTCACCCGGGCCGCCATCGCCATGATCGGGCCGAAGTTGCGCGCCGTCATGCGGTACGTCAGGTTGCCCCAGCGGTCGCCGCGCTCGGCCTTGATCAGCGCGTAGTCGGCGTGGATGGGCGACTCCAGCACGTAGCTGCGGCCGTCGATCTCGCGCGTTTCCTTGCCTTTGGCGAGCTCGGTGCCGTAGCCGGTCGGCGTGAAGAAGCCGCCGATGCCGGCGCCGGCGGCGCGGATGCGCTCGGCCAGGTTGCCCTGCGGCACCAGTTCGAGCTCGATCTGGCCGGCGCGGTACAGCGCGGTCGAAGTGGTGGCTGTCGGCCTGGCGCGGGAACGAGCAGATGATCTTGCGCACCGGCCCGGCGGCCAGCAGCGCCGCCAGCCCGGTGTCGCCGTTGCCGGCGTTGTTGTTGACGATGGTCAGTTCGCGGCGCCCTGCGCGATCAGCGCATCGATCAGTTCGTTGGGCAGCCCGGCAGTGCCGAAGCCGCCGATCATCACCGTCGCGCCGTCCGGCACGTCGGCCAGCGCCGCCGCTGCGCCGGGGCAAATCTTGTCGATCATGGCCGCATCGTAGCCGCGCGGCCGGTGGATTGTTCGTCAGTGGCCGGCCGCGGCGGCGCATACACGGCGCCGAAGCGATTGCCCAGGAAGTCGGCCAGTTTCACGTCTTCCTGGCGCACGAAGCCGCGCTGCGGCAGCCGGCCCTCGGCCAGCAGGTCGAGCATCGCCGCCAGGCTCGACGCAGTGGTGATCTGGATCGCACTCCTGATCTGGCCGCCGACGATCGCGCTGTAGATCTTTCGCGCGTAGGTCTCCTGCACCAACCGGCCCTCGCGCCAGCCCGCGACGGTGACGAAGATGATGACCACGTCCTGCGTCGTCGAGGGCACCGCCTTCTCGAGAATGTCCTTCAGCACATCGCGGCGGTCGCGCAGGCGCAGATCGTGCAGCAGCGCCTTCATGATGGCGGCGTGGCCGGGGTAGCGGATGGTGCGGTAGTTCAGCGTGCGCACCTTGCCTTCGAGCGTTTCGCACAGCGTGCCCAGGCCGCCGGAGGTGTTGAAGGCTTCATAGAGCACGCCGTCGAGCGCGAACTCCTCGCGCTCCTCGAGCGCCGGCACCTCGGTGCGGCGGCCGTCGACGATGGCTTCGCAGGGCTCGATGTACTCGTTGATGACGCCCTCGGTGCTCCAGGTCAGGTTGTAGTTCAGCGCATTGCTCGGGTAGGCCGGCAGCGCGCCGACGCGCATGCGCACGCTGTCCAGGCGCTCGAAGCGCGACGCCAGGTCGGCGGCGACGATCGAGATGAAACCCGGCGCCAGGCCGCATTGCGGGATGAAGGCGGTGTTGGCACCTTCGGCCAGGGCGCGGATCGAGCGCGTGCTGGCCACGTCTTCGGTCAGATCGAGGTAGTGCACGCCGGCCGCGCGCGCTGCCTGCGCGATCCGCTGCGTCAGGTGAAACGGCGCGGCACTGAGCACGGCGAACCGGCCGTCGAGGGCGCGCCGCAGTGCGGCGTCATCGGCAACGTCGAGCGCCTGGTGCTCCACGCGAGACGCAGGCGAGGCTGCGGCTGCCAGCGCGCCGAGCGCCGCAGCGTCTCGATCGGCCAGTGTCACGGCGTAATCATTGCTGTCGGCCAGCAGATCGGCCACGACCTGGCCGATCTTGCCGGCGCCGACGACGAGGACATTGCGGCGCATGGCGAACTCCCTTGGAAAACCACATGCTGCCTGTCGCGCCGGCAAAAGACAGCGGCAGGATGGACGAAATGCAGGCTATGAATCGGCGGAATGACGTAATAATCCGGCAACATGCAGCACAATGCCGCTCGACGACACCGATCGCGCGCTGCTCGCGCTGCTGCGCGACAACGCCCGCGCCAGTACCGCTGAACTGGCGCGAAAGCTCGATCTGGCGCGCACCACGGTGCAGAGCCGCCTGGCGCGGCTCGAGCAGTCGCGCACGGTCGTCGGCTACACGGTCGTGGTGCCCGACGAAGCCGAGGCGGCTCTGGTGCGCGCCCATGTGCTGATCACCGCCCGGCCCAAGCAGGGCGCCGCGATCGAGGCGGCGCTGCGCCGCATTGCCGAGGTGCGCACGTTGCACTCGGTGAGCGGGCCGTTCGACCTGATCGCCGTGCTGGCGGCCGAGCTCGATCGGCGCGCTGGACCGGCTGATCGACCGCATCGGCGCGCTCGACGGCGTCGAGCGCACGACCTCGGCGATCGTGCTTTCCACACGCATCGCGCGCTGAGGTCGCACGGGCGGCTCGGGCACGGCGGTCAAGTTCGGCCGCGGCTCGGCCGAAACGCAGTGCAAGCCCATGTATCCGCCGCCTTGCCCCGTGCCCGCCGCCACCGCACCATCGACACCGCCGACCTGCGCGTCGGCATGTTCGTCCATCTCGACCTGGGGTGGATGTCGCATCCGTTCGCGCTGTCGAGTTTTCGCATCGCCGACGCCGGGCAGATCGCAACCATTCGCTCGCTCGGGCTGGCCCGTGTGCGTTGGAGCCCGGAGCAGAGCGACGCCGGTGGCCAGCGACCCGCCGCCTCGCGAGCAGCCCGCGGCGGCGCTGGCGGACGCGCCGGACAGCGCTGCCGCACTGCCCGCGGCCACGCCCGCGACGCCGCGGCAGCGTGCGCGGTGCGCGATCGCCGCGAAGCACTGCGGGCGCAGCGTGCCGCGGTCGAGCTGTGCCAGCGCCAGTACGCCGAGGCCTCGCGTGGCTGGCGGCAGGCGGCTGACCAGGCGCTGCATGACCCGCAGGGGGCTGGCCAGCGCTTGGGCGCGTTGAGCCGCGCGCTGGTCGACAAGATGCTCGGCGCGCGCGAAAGTCTGCATCCGTGCGCTCGCGGAGACTGCGCGCGACCGCGCCAGCCACGCCCTCAATGTCGGTGTGATCTCGCTGCTGATGGGCAAGCTTTGCGGGCTGGCCGAGACCGACCTGCACGACCTGGGCGTCGGCGCGCTCAGCCACGACATCGGCAAGCTCGAGCTGCCGCATCGCCTGCCATCGGCCCGATGACAGCTGCACGCCGGCCGAGATGGCGCTGTACCGTGACCACGTGGCACACGGTGTGACGCTGGGGCAGGCGCATGGGGCTGGCACCGGGGGCCCTGCTGGTGATCGCGCAGCACCATGAGCATTGCGACGGCAGCGGCTTCCCGCAGGGGCTCTACGTCAACCGCTTGAGCCTGGCCGCGCGCCTGGTGGCCCTGGTCAATCGCTATGACAACCTGTGCCACCCGGCCCCACTGTCACGCACGATGACGCCCCACGAGGCGTTGTCGCTGCTGTTCGCGCAAGGCAAGCACCACTACGACGCGACGCTGCTGACCACGTTCGTGCGCATGATGGGCGTCTACCCGCCGGGCTCGGTGGTTCAACTCACCGACGATCGCTTTGCGCTCGTCGACAGCGTCAATTCGTCGCGCCCGCTTGAAGCCGAAGGTGCTGGTGCACGATCCGCACGTCCCGCCCGAGGAGGCGGTGTTGCTCGACCTGGAGCACGAGCCAACGTTGGGCATCCGGCGCAGCCTGGCGCCGGCACAACTGCCGCGCGCAGCGTTCGACTACCTGATGCCGCCGCAGCGCGTCAGCTGGTACTTCGAGGATGCAGGCTGCGAGGAAGCCGTGCTGGCGCGGCAGTCGGGTTGAGGGCGCGCTGAGTCGCTCGGCCTCGCCCGAGGGCCGCAACCGCAAGACATGGACCTTGCGCCAAGTCTTGCCGGTAACGGCCCGCAGTCTTTACAGTCCGGGTCGTGAACGCGCTCGTCAAGACGATCGAGGCCAAACTCGCCGCCCAGGCGCCGGGGCTGGGGGTGCTGCTGCCCGGTGGTCGACGGCTTGGTGCTGTCGATGCGCGTGTCGAGTTGGTGCTGGCGGACTGGTCGTCGCTGGCTCAGTTGGCGGCTGGCCATATCGGCGGCCTGGCCGAAGACTGGGTCGAAGGGCGGGTCGAACTGCATGGCGACATGCGTGACATCGTTGCCATCGCCACCGATTTGGTCGACAACGACCCGACTGCCGCATCGCTCGGCGTGCCTTTGCCGGGCAGCCCGCTCGGCTGGTGGCGCGGGCTGTTGCGACACAGCCGCTCGCTGGCGCGTCACACGCCCGATGTCGACGCCCGGCAGGTCCAGTTCCATTACGACGTGTCGGACGACTTCTATGCGCTGTGGCTCGATGCGCGGCGCGTCTATTCCTGCGCCTACTGGCGCGACGGCGTGCAGACGCTGGCCGACGCGCAGGCCGCCAAGCTCGACCACCTGTGCCGCAAACTGATGCTGAGCCCGGGCCAACGCCTGCTCGACGTCGGCGCCGGCTGGGGCGGCCTGCTGCTGTGGGCCGCCGAGCACTACGGTGTGCGATGCCACGGGCATCACGCTGTCGAAGAACCAGCATACCCACGTGCAGCGGCTGATCGACGCACGCGGCCTGGCGGGGCGTGTTCGTGTCGCGCTGATGGACTACCGCGACCTGCCCGACAACGAACCCTACGACAAGATCGCTTCGGTGGGCATGTTCGAACACGTCGGGCGTGCGTTGTTGCCGGCGTACTTTGCCAAGTTGCGGCGCCTGCTCGTGCCCGGTGGATTGCTGATGAATCATGGCATCACCGCCGGTGGCACGCGCAACACGCAGCTCGGCGCCGGCATCGGCGATTTCGTCGAGCGCTACATCTTTCCCGGTGGCGAGTTGCTGCACCTCTCGCATGTACTGGAAGTGATGGCCGAGTGCGGCCTCGAGTCGCTCGATGTCGAGAACCTGCGCCCGCATTACGCGCGCACGTTGTGGGCCTGGTCGGATGCGCTCGAGGGCCGGCTCGAAGATGCCCGCCGCCTGACGCCCGAGAGGGTCGTGCGTGCCTACCGGCTGTACCTGGCCGGCAGCGCGATGGCCTTCGAACGGGGCTGGATCTCGTTGCACCAGGTGCTGGCCGCGCGGCCGTCGGGCGATCTCGCGACCGGACCGATGCGCGGGGCACAATCGCAGTACCCCTTCACGCGCGACTACATGTACCCCCGCTGATGCTCTACAAATTCAAGTCCAAGGCGGCCGGCGACGTCATCATGCTCGGGCCCAACGGCGACCAGGTACTGCGCCTCGTCGGTCGCGAGCCGGCGCCGCGCGGCATTTTCGAGGTGGCTGCGATGCCGGGGCTGATTGCCGCGCTCGAGGCCGCGGTGGTGGCGGACGACGCGGCGCGCGAGCACGGCGACGATGACACGCCGGACGAGCGCGATAGGCCGGCGGGTCAGGGCGGCGATGGTGTATCGCTGCGCCGCCGCGTCTGGCCCTTGGTGGACATGCTGCGCCGCTGCCATGCGGCGCGCGAAGTCATTGTTTGGGGAGCCTGAGGATGAAACTGTGGAGCGACAGCTGGGCCAATGGCGACCGCATCGATGCCCGCTTTGCCGCGGGCCGGCTCGATGACAAGAGCGGCGTGACCTTTTCCGAGAACCTCAACCCGCATCTGGCGTGGGGCGAGGTGCCGCCCGCGACGAAGTCCCTGGTGCTGATCTGCCACGACTTCGACGTACCGAGCCGGGGCGACGACGTCAACCAGCCCGACCGTGAGATTCCGAGCGACCTGCCGCGCGTGGACTTCTTTCATTGGGTGCTCGTCGACCTGCCGCCGACCTTGACCCGCATTGCCGAGGGCGAGTTCAGCCGCGGCTTCACGCCGCACGGCAAGCCGGGCCCCAGCGCGTCGCACGGCGCGCGACAGGGCACGAACGACTACACGGGCTGGTTTGCCGGTGACCCGGCGATGGCCGGCAACTACTTCGGCTATGACGGCCCCTTCCCGCCGTTCAACGATTCGCTGGTGCACCACTACGTGTTCACGATCTACGCCACGTCGTTGCCGCGTCTGCCGCTCGAGGGCACCTTCACCGGCGCACAGGTGCGCGAGGCGATTGCCGGCCACGTGCTCGATGCCGCGACGCATTCCGGCACTTACACCCTCAATCGCCGGTTGCTCGGGTGACCGAACGCACCACGCGCATTCTCGCCATCCGCCACGGCGAGACGGCCTGGAACGTCGACACGCGCATCCAGGGCCAGCGCGACATCGGCTTGAACGACACCGGCCGCTGGCAGGCCGGGCGCCTGGCGCTGGCGCTGGCCGGTGACGCGCTCGACGCCGTCTATTCGAGCGATCTGCATCGCGCTTT
This sequence comes from uncultured beta proteobacterium, assembly GCA_963840805.1. Lineage (GTDB taxonomy): Bacteria > Pseudomonadota > Gammaproteobacteria > Burkholderiales > Burkholderiaceae_C > CADEEN01. The sequence goes on from CAWJAJ010000017.1 coordinate 1,433,252, forward strand.
CGATACCGCACACGTGTTGGGCGCCGGCGTTGGGCTGGCCGTTCGCACCGACGCGGCACTGCGCGAGCGCAGTTTCGGCGTCTTCGAGGGACTGACCTTCGCGGAGATCGAGCAGCGTCATCCCGCTGAGGCGTTGCGATGGCGCCAGCGCGATGCGCAGCTTCGGGCCCGACGGCGGCGAGACCTTGCTCGCGTTCTACCAGCGCGCGGTGTCGGGTGTCGCGGCCATTGCCGCACGCCATCGTGGCCAGCATGTGGCCGTGGTCACGCACGGCGGCGTGCTCGACGCGCTCTACCGCGCGGCCTCGCGCGTCGCGCTCGATGCGCCGCGCACCTGGAAGATCGGCAACGCCAGCATCAACCGCCTGCTGCACGGCGAGCATGGCTTCACCCTGGTCGGCTGGAGCGACGACTTGCATCTCGAGGATCCCCTGTTCGAGGAAGGCGCGCTGTGATCGGCCGGCCCGTTGCCGCGATCGATACGCCCGCCCTCGTGATCGACCTCGATGCGATGGACCGCAACCTCGCGGCGATGGCTGAGTTTGTGCGTGAGCGCGGATTGCGCCTGCGTCCGCACGCGAAGATGCACAAGAGTGCGTGGATCGCGAAGCGGCAGGTCGAGCTCGGAGCCGTCGGTGTGTGCGTACAGAAGACCAGCGAGGCCGAAGCCTTGGCCGCGCAGGGCGTGGATGACGTCCTCATCAGCAACGAGGTCATCGATCCGGTCAAGCTCGCGCGTGTGGCCGCACTCGCACGGCGGGTTCGTCTGGGCATCGCGGTGGACAGCTGGCTCGGCATCGAGCGCCTGGCAGCCGCGGTGAATGCTGCCGGCGTGGGGCTCGATGTCTTCGTCGAGATCGACGTCGGCCATGGACGCTGTGGCGCGGCGCCAGGCGATGCGGGCGAACTCGGCCGGGCCGTGCTTGCGCAGGGCTTGCGTTTTGCCGGCCTGCAGGCCTACCAGGGCCGCGCGCAGCATCTGCGTTCGGCGGCCGAGCGCAGGGCGGCGATCGATGCGGCAGCCGATGCGGTGCGCCGGGCGCAAGCCGCATTGCGCGCGCAGGGCATCGCCTGCCCACTCGTCACCGGCGCGGGCAGTGGCAGCTTCGCGCTCGAAGCGCAGAGCGGCCTGTGGGGTGAACTGCAGACCGGCTCCTACGCCGTGATGGACCGCGACTACGCCGACAACGATCCGCTGCCCGGTGCGCCGCGCTTCGAGCACGCGCTCTTCGTTCGGTGCCAGGTCATGAGCCGCGGCCCGACGCATGCCGTGGTGGACGCGGGTCACAAGAGCCACGCCATCGACAGCGGCCTGCCGAGCGTGTGGCGGCGTGACGATCTCGTGTTTGGCAACGGCGGCGACGAGCACGGCGTGTTGCGGGCGGCCGCGCCTGGCGCCGCGCTCCCGGCGCTCGGCGATTGCGTCTGGCTCGTTCCGGGCCATTGCGACCCGACGATCAACCTGCACGACGCCATGCTCGGCGTGCGCGGCGGGCTCGACGCCGGTGTGGTCGAGCGGGTCATCCGCGTCGATGCGCGAGGGTGCGTGACCTGACGCGCGGTCAGAACAGGGCCGCGCTGCCGTCCTTTGGTGGTGCCACGCCCAGGTGCCGGTAGGCGGCCAGCGTGGCAATGCGGCCGCGCGGCGTGCGTTGCAGATAGCCCTGCTGTATCAGGTACGGCTCGATCACGTCCTCGATCGTGCCGGCTTCCTCGCCGATCGCCGCGGCGACGTTCTCGAGCCCGACGGGCCCGCCGTCGAAGCGGTGCACCACGGCCTCGAGCAGCTTGCGGTCCATCACGTCGAAGCCCAGCGGGTCGACATCGAGCATCGCCAGCGCGGCGTCGGCGACGGCCTTGTCGATATGGCCTTCGGCCTTGATCTCGGCGAAGTCGCGTACCCGTCGCAGCAGGCGATTGGCGATGCGCGGCGTACCGCGCGCGCGGCGCGCGATCTCCGCCGCGCCGCCGGCGTCGATCGGTGCATTCAGCAGGCCCGCCGAGCGGTGCACGATGCGCGCCAACTCCTCCGACGTGTAGAACTCCAATCGCGCGACGATGCCGAAGCGGTCGCGCAGCGGGTTGGTCAGCATGCCGGCGCGGGTGGTGGCGCCGACCAGCGTGAAAGGCTGAAGGTCGAGCTTGATCGACCGTGCCGCGGGTCCTTCGCCGATCAGGATGTCGATCTGATAGTCCTCCAGCGCCGGGTAGAGGATTTCCTCGACCACCGGCGACAAGCGGTGGATCTCGTCGATGAAGAGCACGTCGTTGCGCTCGAGGTTGGTCAGGATCGCCGCCAGATCCTTCGGTTTCTCGAGCACCGGGCCGGAGGTCTGACGCAGGTTGACGCCGAGCTCGGCGGCGATGATGTGCGACAGCGTCGTCTTTCCCAGCCCCGGCGGGCCGAACAGCAGCACATGGTCGAGGGCCTCGGCGCGCTTGCGGGCCGCACCGATGAAGATCTCCAGTTGCTCGCGGACCTTGATCTGGCCGACATAGTCGATGAAGACCTTCGGTCGCAAGGCGCGCTCGATGGCTTCTTCGTTGGGCGAGGCCGGCGCCGCGCTGATGACGCGGCGCGGCGCCAGGTCGGTGCTGCCGAGATCGTCGGTCTGGATGCTCATGGCGGGATTATCGGGCGGCTATCATGCGGGCCCCGAATCCGATCGACCGGCCATGAATTCCCACTTCGCTGCTGCCCTGCTTGTCGCCGCCCTGAGCTTGCCCGCCGCGGCGCAGGTCAAGATCGACGGCGCCTGGGCACGGCCCACGGTGCCGGGCCAACAGGGCGGCGGCGGTTTCATGACGCTGCAAAGCGCAGCCGCCGATCGCCTGGTTGGCGGCACCACGCCGGTGGCTGACCGCCTCGAACTGCACACGATGACGATGGAAGGCGACGTGATGCAGATGCGACAGATCGATCGCATCGAGCTGCCGGCCGGCCGGCGCGTCGAACTCAAGCCCGGTGGCCTGCACGTGATGTTCATCGGCCTGAAGCAGCCGCTCGCCCTCGGCACCAAGGTGCCGGTAACGCTGAAGTTCGAGAAAGCGGGCGAGGTGAAGGTCGAGATGACGGTGACGTCACGCGCACCGGCGGCTGGCGGGCACGCCAACCACTGAGTTCACCGTGACAGTGCCCTGAGGGCCAGCTTGATGCCGTCGCTGACGCCGACGTCTGCCGGCAGCGCCTTGAGCGCGGCGGCAGCGTCACGCTCGCTGTAGCCCAGCGCCACCAGCGCCTGAACGATGTCGGCTTGCGCGTCGCTCGCCACGCTGGCCGGCGCGGCGAGGTCCGGGCCGAGCTTGCCTTTCAATTCGAGCAGCAGCCGCTCGGCGGTCTTCTTGCCGATCCCCGGCACCTTGACCAGGCGGCCTGCCTGCTGCTGCGTGACCGCCTGCGCCAGCTCGGCCACCGACAGGCCCGACAGGATCGACAGCGCGGTGCGTGGGCCGACGCCGCTGATCTTGACCAGCAGGCGAAAGGTAGCGCGCTCCTCCGTGGTGAGAAACCCGAACAGCAGCTGTGCATCTTCGCGCACGACGAAATGCGTCAGCAGCGTCACCCGCTCGCCGAGCGCGGGCAGGTTGTAGAACGTGCTCATCGGCACGTCGACCTCGTAGCCGACGCCGCCGGCGTCGATCAGGACCTGCGGCGGCGACTTTTCGGCCAGCGTGCCGGTCAGCCGTCCGATCATCGGCGGAAGAGACCCAGCCGCTGCGCTTCGAGCGCGGCCTCGGCGCGCGAACTGACATTCAACTTGCGATAGATCTGCTTGACGTAGTCGGCGATCGTGTGGCGCGACAGCCCCAGTTGCACGCCGATCTCGGGCAGCGTGAAGCCCTTGGCGACGCGCAGCAGCACTTCGCTCTCGCGCTCGGTCAGCGACACATGCGGCATCAGGTCGGGCTGTTGCGGCTTGGCTTGCGCGGCGAAGTAGGCGATGACGCGCCGCGCAATCGACGGCGACAGCGGTGGCTCGCCCTGCGACATGCGCTGCAGTTGCTCGGTGATTGCCTCGCGGGGTTGCTCCTTCAGGATGTAGCCGAAGGCGCCGGCCTGCAGCGCCGGAAACAGGTGCTCGTCGTCGTCGTGGATCGTCACCACGACCGACTGGCACTCCGACTGCGTCTCGCGCAGTTTCTCGACGACGTCGACGCCCGAGCCGTCGGGCAGACCGAGGTCGACCAGCGCCAGATCGAACTTGATCGCCGACACCAGTTCGAGGGCGTCGTGCACGCGCGCGGCTTCCGAGATCTGGCCATCGGGGAAGGCCTGCAGCACCAGCGTCTTCAGCCAGGCACGGATCTCGGGCAGGTCTTCGAGCAACAGAATCGTCTTCATTGCGGCACCTTCCAGCGGCCCACAGAGGCCCGCCTCATGCTACCAGCGGCTCAAGCCGGCGTGGTGTGGCGCTCGAGCGGGATCGTGAGACGGATCACGGTTCCGTAGCCCGGGCCGGACTCGACCAGGCACTGACCGTGCAATTGTTTGGCACGGTGCTTCATGCTCGCCATGCCGTGGCCGCGGTCGAGCCGGCCGTCGAGCTCGAGCGGAATACCCTTGCCGTTGTCCTGGATCGCCAGCTGGAAGTCGCCGCTGTCGATCAGGCAGCGGATCGAACAGCGCGAAGCGCCGCTGTGCTTGATGATGTTGTTGACCGCCTCGCGCAGGATGCGGGTGGTTTGCACGTAGGCACGCGCCGACAGCGTTTGCGGCAGGTCTTCCGCCGGCGCGCTCCAGTCGCCCTCGACGCCGGTTTGCGACAGCCGGCCGACCACCTCGGCGCGCCAGTCGCCCAGTGCGTCGATCAACTTCACGGGCTTGCCGGTCAGGCCGCGTACCGACAGGCGCATCTCCTCGAGTGCCTCACGCGCGAGCGTCGAGATGCGCTCGCTCTCGCTGGTGTGCACAATGGTCAACAGTTTCGCGCCGAGGTCGTCATGCAGGTCCGCGGCAATGCGCTTGCGCTCCCGTTGCGTGACTTGCTCGACGCGCAATTCGGCCATCTGGGCGTAGCTCTTCTCCATGTCGGCGGCGGTCTCCCGGATCCGCGTTTCGAGGGCATGGCGCGCTTCCTCGGCGGTGTTCAGCGCGCGGCCGTGCTGCAGCAACAGGTGCAATCCGATCGCTACCAGCGCCAGCGGCATCGCGATCGGCGGCAGATGCCGCCAGGGCGGCGGCAGTTGCTGCTGCGCGGCGACATCGAGCGCCAGCGTCAACGCCACCACGCCGAGCAGCACGGCCATGGCCCGAAAGTCGCGCCGTCGCGCGCGCTGCGTCGACCACAGGTAGAACCCCATTGCGGCCAGCACCTGCAGCAGCAACAGCGTGTTCCAACCGCTGGCGATGGTGTAGATGCGGGTCGGTCCGGCGAGCAGCAGGCTGGCCGGGACCGCCGCGCACTGCGCATACAACGCCACTTCGATCGGACGCGAGCGCCACCCGGCGTAGTGGAGCAGGAACTGCACTGCCGATAGGGCCACCATGGGCGGCAGCGACGCCAGCAGCAGTTCGCTGCCGTCATTGACCAGCGGCACGTCGTGCCACCACAGCGGCGCGGTGATCAGCGCCCAGCCGATGGCCAGTGCACCGAAGTACCAGAGGTGGCTGTCGATCCTGCGCACACGGGCCATCACGAACGCTGCCACCCCGCTGGCCAGCAAGAGTGCCGACGCCGCCAGCGGCAGCGTCACGGCCAGCAGCGTTTCGTTGGCATGGAGATCGTGCAGTTGGGCATAGGGTCCGATCTGAATTGACGACAGGCCAGCGGCGCGCTGACGCGACGCCACCTGTTGCAGTGGGTAGCCTGCCAGCAGCACGTCGACGGCGTTATCGCGCGGCTGCAACAGCGCGGCCGGCAGCGGTACCAGCAGCGGCCGCTGGCAATCCACACTGATCGGCTCGCTCATGCGCCCGGCCGTGTGCAGGCGCTGGCCGTTGAGCTGGATTTCGACGTTGGCACATGCCCGCGCGATGTACAGCCCGAGCAAGCCAGACGGCTCGGCCGTGGTAGCGGCGTCGAAGCGCAGGCGATACCACAGCGGGGTGTCCTCGCGCGGCCGTGAGTGCGACCAGTCATCGGGTAGCGAGACGACACGCTGCGGCGATGCGGCCGGGAAGCGGCCGAGCCCGGCGTCCTCGGCGGTTACTGCGTCGGCAAAGTGCTGCGGCTCGGCTGCTGCGGGAAATGCCGGCGGCCAAAGCAACAGCCACGCCGCAACGGCACAGGCCAGTCTCCAGGCCACCGTACGCCGTGCGTCGGGAAGTTCCGTGTGTGGCATATCGCCTGGGATTGTGCAGGATGGTGCGTGCGCGTCGTCACGGCGACAATGTGCACTTCGTGTGTTTCTACGGGCTTGCCCTTGATCCTTCGCCACGCTTTCATACCGCTGGACAACCACCGCCTGGCCCATCTTTGTGGCGCCTTGGACAGCCACTTGCGGGCGATCGAGTCGACGTTCGGTGTGTCGATCGCGCGGCGCAATGAATCCTTTCGCGTCGAGGGCGCCAAGGCGGCCGCGGAACGTGCGGTCGCGCTGCTGCAGTTTCTGTACGAACGTGCCGTGCGACCGATTGGCGCCGAGGCCTTCCAGTTCGCGCTGGCCGAGGCTGCGGCGCCCCGCGCACGGGGAGAGTCCGCTGTGGCCGAGGCCGGCCCCGACGGGGCGGTCGTGCTGCATACGCGCCGCGCCGACCTCGAAGGTCGCACGCCCAACCAGCGCCAGTACCTGCGCCACATGCTCGGCCACGACATCACCTTCGGCATCGGCCCGGCCGGCACCGGCAAGACCTTCCTGGCGGTGGCCTGCGCGGTGGATGCGCTGGAGCGCAGCCAGGTCCAGCGCATCGTGCTGACGCGCCCGGCGGTCGAGGCCGGCGAGCGGCTGGGCTTTCTGCCGGGCGACCTGGCGCAGAAAGTCGATCCCTACCTGCGCCCGCTGTACGACGCGCTGTACGACCTGATGGGCTTCGACCGCGTGACCAAGGCCTTCGAGAAGGGCCTGATCGAGATCGCCCCGCTGGCCTTCATGCGTGGGCGCACGCTGAATCACGCCTTCGTGATCCTCGACGAGGCACAGAACACCACCGCCGAGCAGATGAAGATGTTCCTGACGCGCATTGGCTTCGGCGCCAAGGCGGTGGTCAATGGCGACGTCAGCCAGATCGATCTGCCGCGCGGCATCGACAGTGGCCTGGTGCAGGCTGAACAGGTGCTGCGGCGGGTCGACGGCATTGCATTCACTCACTTCACCGCGGCCGACGTGGTGCGCCATCCGCTGATCGCACGCATCGTCGAAGCCTACGATCGCGTGCCGCAGGGCACTCCTCGCGATGCGCCCTGAGCTGCTGCTGTCGTTGCAGCAACCGGATGGTCGACATCGTGGCGTGCTGGCACGCCACCGAGTGGCACGCTGGATCCGCGCGGCGCTCGAGGCACCCGCCGAGATCACCGTGCGCATCGTCGACGCCGACGAGGGCCGGGCTCTCAACCATGCTTTTCGTGCCGTGGACCATGCCACCAACGTGCTGACGTTCGACTACCAGCGTGCGCCGGTGGTGGTGGCCGATCTGGTCCTGTGTGCGCCGGTGGTGGCGCGCGAGGCGCGCGAGCAGCGCAAGCCGCTCCAGGCGCACTACGCCCATCTGCTGGTGCACGGCACCCTGCACGCGCAGGGCTACGAGCACGAGCGTGCGGCCGACGCACGAGAGATGGAGCGTCGCGAGACGGCCCTGCTGCGGGCGCTGGGCTTGCCCGATCCCTACCGGCGCTGATGGGCGGTGCCGTTCAGCCGCGCGTGCTGAGGTAGCGCTTGCGCCAGAAGAACAGGCCCAGGCCGAGGCCGGTCGCGGCCATCAGGCCGAACGTGATCCACACCCCCGTGGAGCTGTGAATCAGTGGCAGCGCATCGAAGTTCATGCCGAAGAAGCCCGTCACCAGGTTCAGCGGCATGAAGATCGCCGTGAGCACGGTCAGCGTGCGCATGATGTCGTTGGTGCGGTGGCCGAGTGCCGAGAAATGCATCTGCACGGCGTTCTCTGCGGATTGCTCGAGCCGGCGTACGTGCGAGAGCACACGCTCGATGTGTTCGAGCACGTCGCGCGAGCGAACGCGCAGCAACTCGCGGTCACGGCGCGCCGTGTCATCGCCGGCGATGGGCCACTCGTCGAGCGCGTCGATCCATTCCTGCACGGCGGCGCGCTGGTCTTCGCAGGTGTCTTCGAGCAGGTGCAGGATGTTGCGAGATTCGAGAAGCACCGGCCACTCGTTGAAGCGACTCTTCGGGCTGAGCAACTCGCCTTGCAGCGCACCGAGCTGGCGCGTCAGCAACCGGCGCAGGTCGAGGTAGCTGTCGACCATGTGGTTGACCATTCGCAGCATCAGGTCGGCTGGGCTGTTGGGCAGGCGCACAGCGGTGCGGCCTTCGCTACCGGCGGTGCCGAGGCTGGCCAGGCGATGTGCAAAGTGCTCTCGCACCGCGCAGTCGCTCGGATGGACCGTGATCAGCAGATGGTCGAACAACGCGAAGCCGACCGGGCTGGTGTCGATGCCGTGCAATGCACGCCGCGCCGAGGCGACCGTGGCTTGCGCGTCGTTGGCCGAAGCCACCTCTCCGGTTACACCCGCCGCGAGGCGCCGGAACACGAGCAAGTCGTACCAGGAGGTGTAGTCGTAATGGCTGGGCAGCTGCTGGTTGAGCAGGTCGGAGACGTGCAGGTCGACCAGTTGGCTGCCTTCCCAACGCTGCAAGTGCTCCTGCAGCGCGGCGATGTGCGTTTCGAATTCGTGCCGCGCGCTGCCGATCCACAGGAAACCGCCGGCCGGCAAGGCCTCGGGCAGGCCGTCGAGTTCAGTGAATCGATCGAGGCCGACATGGAAGACGCGCATCGGCCGGGCCTGCTCAGGCTCGCAGCAGCCGCGCTGCGTCGAGCGCGAAGTAACTCAGCACGCCATCGGCACCGGCACGCTTGAAGGCCAGCAGCGTCTCCATCATCACGGCATCATGGTCGAGCCAGCCGTTGGCGGCGGCGGCCTTGATCATCGCGTACTCTCCGCTGACCTGGTAGGCGAAGGTCGGCATGCGGAATTCGTCCTTCACGCGGCGCACGATGTCCAGGTACGGCAGCCCCGGCTTGACCATCACCATGTCGGCGCCCTCGGCGATGTCCAGCGCCACTTCGCGCAAGGCCTCGTCGCTGTTGGCAGGGTCCATTTGGTAGACCTTCTTGTCGCTCTTGCCCAGGTTCTTGGCCGAGCCGACTGCATCGCGAAAGGGGCCGTAGAAGGCGCTCGCGTACTTGGCGCTGTAGGCCATGATCCTGGTGTGGATCGCACCGCTCGATTCGAGCGCGATGCGGATCGCGCCGATGCGGCCGTCCATCATGTCGCTCGGCGCGACGATGTCCACGCCGGCGGCGGCCTGCACCTTGGCTTGCTGCACGAGCACGGCCACGGTCTCGTCATTGAGGATGTAGCCGCTGTCGTCGATCAAGCCGTCCTGCCCATGGCTCGTGTAGGGGTCGAGGGCGACGTCGGTCAGCAGCCCCAGCTCGGGAAACCGGCGCTTCAACTCGCGCACCGCGCGCGGCACCAGGCCCTCGGGGTTGGCGGCCTCGCGGCCGTCGGGCGTCTTGAGCGCAGCGTCGATGACCGGGAACAGCGCCATCACCGGCACGCCCAGGTTCACGCAGGCCTCGGCCTGCGCGTAGAGGCGGTCCACCGAGAGGCGCTGCACGCCGGGCATCGCTGCCACGTCTTGCGCCAGCTGCTGGCCGTCGAGCACGAACACCGGGTAGATCAGGTCGGCCGGGGTCAGGTGGTTCTCTCGCACCAGGGCGCGGCTGAAGGCGTCGCGGCGAAGGCGCCGGGGCCGGCTGGTGGGGAAGGGCGGCAGGGGCGGCGTGGCCATATCGTTCGGTCGTGTCGGTGCAGCGACGGTGCTCTCGGGATTGGCCACCGGCCCTCGGCTGGCAGCCGCCGCGGCGGGGCCAAAAAAGCCCCGGCAAATTGTTACAGCGCCGTTACACGCGGCGCGCGCTCTGCTACATTGACCATTGAATGATAGCCGCAAGGCCGTCATTCCCTGCTTTTCCTCCCTGAGCAGGCGCCTTAGCGTGATGACAGCGATAAGGCTTTTCAGCCCCGGCTGCATAGCCGGGGCTTTTTCTTGAAGTGGGCGTCCACCGCGTCCGCATAATCGTTGCGCATGAGCAGCAGTTGCCACTGGGTCAAGGCCTCTCGTGTCGTCTTCGTCGCCAGCGGGATCTCGGTCATTGGTCAGCCAAGGGCATGTGAGTTCGTGCTGCCGGTGACGCATGCGGCGTATCAGCGGCTACTGAAGCGCTTCGCGGCGGTTGCCAACCGTCGCCGCCGCCGCTGGCTGCGTGTCTTCGGCGATCTGTCGGTGACGCCGTTCGCCGCGGCCGTGGCGCCAGCGACGATCGAGCCGCTCTGAGCATGCCCTGGCACCCTGCGCGCCACCGCAGCACGGCGCTGCCGCTGGCCCTGGCGTTCGCGGTTCTGATCGTCTACGCCAGCCTGTACCCGTTCAGTGGTTGGCGGTGGCCCGCGGCACTCCACGGGCTGGACTTGCTGCGGCTGCCATGGCCGCCGTGGCACGACCGTTTCGACGAAGCCGCCAATCTGCTTGGCTATCTCCCGCTCGGCGCATTGCTGTTCGGCGCGGTGGTGCGCAGCGGCGGCAGCACGGTCGCGGGACTGGTCGTCGTAGCGGTGGGCAGCGTCGTGCTGTCGTTTACCGTCGAGGTGGCGCAGAACTTCCTGCCCGCGCGCGTGCCCTCGTTGAAGGACTGTGTTTACAACATCGCTGGCGGACTCTGCGGGGCCTTGCTGGCCGCCATGCTGTTCACCCTGGGCTGGGTCGATCGCTGGCATGCGCTGCGTGAGCGTTGGTTTGCGCGCCACAGCGCTGGCGCCATCATGCTGCTGCTGCTTTGGCCGGTGGGTCTGCTGTTTCCGACGCCGGTGCCGCTGGGTCTGGGCCAGGTGTGGGGCGAAGCGCGTGCGCTGGCCGACGCAGCGTTCGAACGCACACCCTGGGCCGACGATGTCGCAGCATGGCTCGGCGAAAACAGCGATCCCGCGACATTCCCGGCGCTGACGCGCCCGCACGAACTGCTCGCGATCGCACTGGGGCTGGCGGCGCCTTGCCTGGTCGCTTTTGCCGCCAGCCGGGCCGGCTGGCACCGCCTGGGGCTGTTGGTCGGTGCAGCGGCGCTCGCCGTCGCAGTGAGCACGTTGTCGACTGCGCTCAATTTCGGCCCCGAGCATGCGCTCGCCTGGTGGTCGCCGATGACATTGCGCGCGCTGGCGCTCGGCGCTGTCCTGGCGTTGGCCGCCGTTGGCGCCAGCCCGCGGCTGGCTGCCGGGCTGGGGCTGGCCGCACTGACGGCCTTGGTGGTTCTGGTGGCGCAGGCGCCGACGGATCCGTATTACGCCGCGAGCTTGCAGGACTGGGAGCAGGGCCGCTTCATTCGTTTCCACGGCTTGGCGCAATGGATCGGCTGGCTGTGGCCCTATGCGGCCATGGTCTGGCTGCTGGCCAGGCTGGCGCAGCGCGGCCGTGATTAGGTGCCACCTACAATCCGCGCATGAGTTCGAGCTATTACCGGCGCCACATCTTCTTCTGCCTCAATCAGCGCGCCAACAACGAAGCCTGCTGCGCGCAGCATGACGCGCAAGCGGGCTTCGATCACTGCAAATCGCGCGTCAAGGCCGCCGGTCTCAACGGGCCGGGTGGCGTGCGTGTCAACAAGGCGGGCTGCCTGGACCGGTGTGCCGGCGGTCCGGTGGCGGTGGTCTACCCCGAGGCGGTGTGGTACAGCTACGTCGACCGGAGCGATATCGACGAGATCGTCGAGTCGCACCTTGTCGGCGGCAAGGTCGTCGCGCGCCTGTTGCTCTCGCCTGACGTCGGCCGCTGAGCGCCTCGCGACGTCGTGAACTCTCGTACCGAGCGGCGCACCGTTGCAGGCCCGTCTGGCACGCTTGCCTGTGCCATCGATGCACCGGCAGGCGCGGCGCGAGGCACTGTGATCGTGTGCCATCCGCACCCGCAGCATGGTGGCACGATGGATAACAAGGTGGTCGCCACTCTGGCGCGTGCCTTCCTGCAATGCGGCTGGCGCGCTGTTCGGTTCAACTTTCGCGGTATCGGCGGCTCGGGTGGCACGTGGGACGAGGGCCGCGGGGAGGTCGACGACGCGATCGCGGTGGCAGCCGCGATGCGCGAGCCGGGGCAGCCGCTGGCGCTGGCCGGATTCTCGTTCGGTGGCTTTGTCGCATCGCATGCCGCGGCCACGCTGCACCCCGAGAGGCTGGTGCTGGTGGCGCCGGCGACCGCCAACTTCCCGGTGGCCGCTGTACCGGCGGACACGCTGGTCATCCATGGCGAGGCCGACGATGTCGTGCCGTTGGTGGCGACGCTCGACTGGGCGCGGCCGCAGGGCCTGCCGGTGGTGGTGGTACCCGGCGGCGGGCATTTCTTTCACGGCCAGTTGCAGCTGCTGAAGTCGATCACGGCGCGCCACTTGTCGGCGCCGGCGGGCTGACACCTCCTCTTCCCTCATTCCTTTGGCTTCAATGAAAAGACTGCTTGCCTCGCTACTGGCTGCCGCCGCTCTTCTTTCGCCTCCCTGGGTCGGCGCGCAAGCGCTGCAACCGCCGGAGGTCGCTGCGCGGCAGTACATCCTGATGGACTTGACCACCGGGCAGACATTGGCCGAGCGGGATGCCGACGCACCGACCGATCCGGCGTCGCTGACGAAGCTGATGACGGCTTACATCGTTTTCGGTGCGCTGCGCGACAAGAAACTCGCGCTCGAGGACCGCATTGCCGTCAGCGAGCGGGCGTGGAACGAACGCAAAGGCGACCCCTCGTTGATGTTCATCGACACCACGATGCGGCCCACCGTCGAAGAACTGCTGCACGGCATGATCGTGCAGTCGGGCAACGACGCTTCGGTGGCGCTGGCCGAGGCCGTGGCCGGTTCGGTGGAGAACTTCGTCGCCGCGATGAACCGGCAGGGCCAGGCCTGGGGCCTGAAGAACACCGCTTTCAAGAACGTCACCGGCATGGGCGAGGTAGGCCACAAGGCCAGTGCCCGAGACATCGGCTCGATCGCGGCGCACGTCATCCGCGACTACCCACAGTACTACCGCTACTACAGCATCAAGGAGTGGACCTACAACCGGATCCGCCAGGACAACCGCAACCTGCTGCTGCGCCGCGACCCGACGGTCGACGGCATGAAGACCGGCTTCACCGACGCCGCCGGCTACTGCCTGGTGGCCAGTGCCGCGCGCGACTATCCGAACCTGGGTGCCGGCAACAAGCGGCGCCTGCTCAGCGTGGTGCTGGGCACTGCGTCGCGCGAGGCGCGGGCCAACGAGACCCAGAAGCTGCTCAACTGGGGTTATCAGGCATTCGATCCGGTGCGCCTGTTCGAGGCCGGCAAGCCGATTGCCACCCCTGAGGTCTGGAAAGGCAAGGAGCGACATGCCAAGCTCGGCAGCGAGGCGGCCGTCGTCATCGCCGTGCCACGCGGCGAGGCCGAGAAACTGCAAACCCGCGTCGATCGCACCGAACCGCTGGTTGCACCGCTGGCCAAGGGGCAACGCGTCGGCACGCTGAAAGTGACTACCGCGGCGGGCGCGCCAGTGGCAGAAGTGCCGCTGGTGGTTCTGGACGCAGTGGACCAGGCCGGCCTGCTGGGACGTGCCTGGGATGCGTTGCGGCTGTGGATCAAGTAGTAAGCTCATTGCCTCACTGTGAGGACAGCGCATGACCACCGCCTTGCCCGAAACCCTGTGCTACCTGAACGGTCGCTATCAGCGCCTGTGCGACGCACAGGTCAGCGTGCTCGACCGCGGTTTCATTTTCGGTGACGGCATCTACGAGGTCGTCCCCGTTTACGACCGCAAGCTGTTTCGTTTCGACGAACACATGGCGCGCATGTCTCGCAGCCTGGGCAAGGTGCGCATCGTCAATCCAATGGGCCGTGAACAGTGGTTGGAGCGCATCCGTCCGCTGGTGGCCGCGCTGTCCGAGCAACACGGAGCCGACGACCAGTTGGTCTACATCCAGATCACGCGCGGCGTGGCCCTGCGCGACCATGTCATGCCGACGGATATCGAGCCGACGGTGTTCATGATGGCCAGCGGGATGAAGCCGCCGACAGCCGAGCAGCGCCACCACGGTGTGGCTTGCACGACGGCACGCGACTTCCGCTGGGAGCGCGGCGACATCAAGAGCATTTCATTGCTCGGCAATGTGTTGGCCCGGCAATTGTCGGCCGACCACGGCGCGGTGGAGACGATCATGTTCCGCGAGGGCGCCCATGGTGGACCCTGGCTGACCGAGGCCGCCGCCAGCAACGTCTGGGTCGTACACGAGGGCGCTCTGCTCGGACCGCCCAAGAGCGAACACGTGCTCGAAGGCATTCGCTACGACTTGCTGCGCGAGCTCTGCGAAGAGGAAGGCATAGCGTACAACCTGCGCCCGCTGTCGGAGGCCGACGTGCTCAGCGCCGACGAGGTGCTGCTCAGTTCAGCCACCAAGGAAGTGCTGCCGGTGACGAAGATCGACGGCGACGCCGTCGGCCACGGTGCGCTCCGAGGCAAGCCGGGGCCGGTGTACGCGCGGCTGTACGAGGCCTACCAGCGCGCCAAGGTCACGCAATCGACATGAGTGCGGCCATACCGCCCGAGAAAAGCCTGATTGAGTATCCGAGCGCGTTCCCGATCAAGGTGATGGGCGCGAATGTCGAGGGTTTCACCGAAGCCATCGTTGCGCTGGCGCGGCGTTTCGACCCCGCTTTCGATGTCACGACGGTCGAGTCGCGGCCGAGCAAGGCAGGCAACTACCTCGGCCTGACGATCACCGTCACCGCCACCAGCCGCGAACAGCTCGACGAGCTGTACCGCACGCTGTCGACGCACCCGATGGTGAAGGTCGTCCTCTGAACGCGGCAGGCTACGTGCCCGGCGTGTTCAGCCTGGCGTCGAGTTCCTTGACCTTGCTCGGCGCCGCTTCGTCACCGTTGCGCGCCGCCACGCCGTACCAATAGCGCGCCTCGCGCAGATCGCGCTCGACGCCGTCGCCGGTCTCGTACATCGATGCGATCAGGTACTGCGCGCCGACGTCGCCCCCCTGCGCGGCGATGCGAAACCAGCGCGCAGCCTGCGTTGCATCCTTCGCGACGCCGCGGCCGAGGTAGTGCGCGGTGGCGATCGCGACCTGCGCATCCACGCTGCCGCTCTCGGCGGCGCGCAGGTACCAACGGTGCGCCTCGGAGAGGTTGGTCGCCAAGCCCGCCTGGCCCTGCTCGTAGAGCTGCGCCAGGCCGAACATGGCGGTCACGAAGCCGCCCTCGGCGGCGCGTGTCATCAGCCGCACGGCCTCGCGGGCATTGGCGTGCGGCATCTCCCCGCGCAGGTGCATCACGGCCAGGTTGTAGTCAGCCGCTGCCACGCCTTCGCGCGCCAGGCGCGCGAAGGCAGCGCGCGCCGTGGCGAGATCGCCGCGCTCATAGGCGGCCACCGCGGCGTCGATGGTCGGCGCGGCTCGCGCTGGCAAGGGCGCCACCAACAACAGCGCGGCGGCAATCAGGATCTGGCGCATGGGTTCTTGGAGGGTCATTCGACGGGACGGCACGAAGATACCGCGCGCGTCGTGGTGTGTCGTGCCAACGCCGCAAAACTTTCTGGGTCGAGGGCCATGCGAGACTCCTGCCGCCATGCAAACGCGCTTCATCGGCCGCTGCGAATGGGCGGCCACTGCCGCCGCGATGCGCGCCTTCACCGACGCGCGCACGGTGCAGACGCCCGACGAACTGTGGCTGGCCGAGCACGCGCCGGTGTTCACGCAGGGCGTCGCCGGGCGGCCGGAGCATGTGCTCGGCGCGGGCACGATTCCCGTGCTGCCGAGCAATCGCGGTGGCCAGGTCACTTACCACGGGCCCGGCCAGGTCGTGGCCTATCCGCTGGTCGATCTGAGGCGACTGTCGATCTACGTCAGGGAATACGTGTTCCGCGTCGAGGCGGCCGTGCTCAAGGTGCTCGAGAGTTACGGCGTGACCGGGCATCGCGTCGCCGGTGCACCGGGCATCTATGTGCGCCTGGACGATCCGTTTTCGCACGCTGCCCTGCAGGGACCGATGGATTCGCGCGACCCGTTCCGGGGCCTCGGCAAGATCGCGGCGCTCGGCATCAAGGTCAGCCGTCACTGTGCCTACCACGGCGTAGCGCTCAACGTGGCGATGGACCTCGAACCCTTCTTGCGCATCAACCCTTGCGGCTACGCCGGACTGCAGACGGTCGATCTGGCTAGACTTGGCATTTCCACCAGCTGGGACGAGGCGGCCGAACGGCTCGCGGCGCGCCTGGCCAGCCAGTTCAAGCCATGACTGCGAAACCCGAGACACCGGCCTACGACCCGACCGCCAAACAGAAGGCGCAGGCCAAGACCGCGCGCATCCCGATCAAGGTGGTGCCGGCCGAGGTGTTGAAGAAGCCCGAGTGGATCCGGGTCAAGGCGGGCAGCCCGAGCACGCGCTTCTACGAGATCAAGCAGGTCCTGCGCGAGCACAAGCTGCACACGGTTTGCGAGGAGGCCAGCTGCCCGAACATCGGCGAATGCTTCGGCAAGGGCACCGCGACCTTCATGATCATGGGCGACAAGTGCACGCGACGTTGCCCGTTCTGCGACGTCGGCCATGGCCGCCCCGACCCGCTCGATGCCGACGAGCCGTTGAACCTGGCGCGCACGATCGCCGCGCTCAAACTGAAGTACGTGGTCATCACCAGCGTCGACCGGGACGACCTGCGCGATGGCGGCGCGGCCCATTTCGTCGAATGCATCCGTCAGACGCGTGCGCTGTCACCCGCGACGCAGATCGAAGTGCTGGTGCCCGACTTCCGCGGCCGCGACGACCGCGCGCTCGAAATCCTGAAGGCCTCGCCGCCCGACGTGATGAACCACAACCTCGAGACGGTGCCGCGGCTGTACAAGGAGGCGCGACCGGGGAGCGACTACGCGTTCAGTCTCAACCTGCTGAAGAAGTTCAAGGCCCTGCATCCGGGCGTACCGACCAAGAGCGGGCTGATGGTGGGCCTGGGCGAGACCGACGACGAGATCCTGGCCGTGATGCGCGACATGCGCGCACACGAGATCGGGATGCTGACGATCGGCCAGTACCTCGCGCCGAGCGGGCACCACCTGCCGGTGCGGCGCTATGTGCACCCCGACACGTTCAGGATGTTCGAGCGCGAGGCTGCGGCGATGGGCTTCAGCCACGCGGCGGTCGGGGCCATGGTGCGCTCGAGCTATCACGCCGACCAGCAGGCGCATGCGGCCGGGGTGGCCGGCGTGCTGGCCTGAGGCACGGCGATCAGACCTGCGCCAGCAGCTTCTCGACCAGCGCGCGCGGCGCCGCGAAATCGGAAGTGATTGGGTCGAGTCCTTGCTGCCGTCGAGCAGGGTGTACGACACTGATGGTGCCGTCGGGTCGGGCGCCAGCGTATGCCAAGCATGAATGCTGCCAGCGCGAGGGCCGAGGCGACGGCGGCAACGGGGATGACGGAACGGCCAACTTGACTGGGGGATCCAGGAATGCGACGCAGAAAATTTACGACCGTGCTGATCGCCATGCCGGCGCTCGGGCATGTGGGTGGCGTACAGGCCTACGTGTTGGGCGAGGAGGATGCGGCTTCGGGCGTGCGCACGGCGCTCGAACGCGGCGCCAGTGCCGCGGTCAGCCTGCTCGGCCGCACCGATGGTTTTCTCGGCAATCCCAAGGTGCGCATCGAATTGCCGGGCTTCTTGAAAGACGCGGCCAAGTTGCTGAAGGCCACCGGGCAAGGCAAACGGGTCGATGCACTGGTCACGGCGATGAACCGCGCGGCCGAGGCGGCGGTGCCGGAGGCGCGGGCATTGTTGGTCAACGCCGCCAAGTCGATGTCGGTCGAAGACGCCGTGAAGATCGTGCGCGGTGGCGATACCTCGGTCACCGAATTCTTCAGCCGCAAGACACGTGAGCCGATCGGCCAGAAGTTCCTGCCGATCGTGGGGCGTGCGACGGAGAAGGTATCGCTGGCGCAGAAGTACGACGCAGTGGCCGGCAAGGCGGCCGGCATGGGCCTGCTGAAGAAGGAAGACGCCGACCTGAAAGGCTACGTCACGGGCAAGACGCTCGACGGCCTGTACTTCATGATCGGCGAGGAAGAAAAGAAGATCCGTCGCGACCCGGTGGGAACCGGCAGTGCGATCCTGAAGAAGGTGTTTGGCCGCTGATTCCACGGCCAGCGGCTTCGGCGGCGGACTCGCCCTCAGACCACGCCACGTTCGCGCAGGCGTGCGCATTCGGCGTCGCCGAGGCCGAGTTCGGCCAGCACTTCGCCGGTGTGTTGGCCGAGCAGCGGTGGCGGCCGCCGCACCTGCACTGGCGTGGCCGACAGCTTCATCGGGCTGGCCACCAGGCGCAGCGTGTCGCTCAGCGGATGTGGCACGGGCACTTCCATCTGTCGAGCCTGCACCTGGGGGTCGGCGAACACCTCGGCCAGGTCATTGATTGCCCCGCAAGGTACCTTGGCGGCATCGAGCGCCGTGAGCCACTGCTGCTTGCTGCGTGCACGCATCAGGTTGGCCAGCAAGGGCACCAGCACGCCCCGATGGCGCACGCGGTCGGCGTTGCGCATGTAGCGCTCGTCACGGGCCAGCTCAGGCCGGCCGGCTACCTCGCAGAAGCGCGCGAATTGCGTGTCGTTGCCGACGGCCAGGATCAGGTGGCCGTCGGCGGCCTCGAACACCTGGTAGGGAACGATGTTCTGGTGCGCATTGCCGGCGCGCTGCGGGGCCACGCCAGTGACCAGGTAGTTGGCGCCGAGGTTGGCCAGCATCGCCACCTGCGCGTCGAGCAGGGCCATGTCGATATGCTGGCCGCAACCGGTGGCGTCACGGTGACGCAGTGCTGCCAGGATCGCCACCGTGGCATACAAGCCGGTGAAAAGATCGGCGACGGCCACGCCCACTTTTTGTGGCCCGCCGCCGGGCCGGTCGTCGCGCTCGCCAGTCACGCTCATCAGGCCGCCCAGCCCCTGGATGGCGTAGTCGTAGCCGGCGCGGTCGGCGTAAGGGCCGGTCTGGCCGAAGCCGGTGATCGAGCAATACACCAGACGCGGCAGGGCCGCACGCAGTGACGGTGCGTCGAGACCATAGCGCGCCATGTCGCCGACCTTGTAGTTCTCGACCAGCACATCGGCCTGCGCCGCCAGCCGGCGGATCAGTGCCTGACCTTCGGGTTGCGACAAGTCGACCGTGATCGAGCGCTTGTTGCGGTTGCAGCCGAGGTAGTAGGCCGCCTCGGCAGTGTCGCGGCCATCGCGGCCTTTCAGGAACGGCGGGCCCCACCCGCGCGTGTCGTCGCCGCCGGGATGGCTGCCGCTGGCGGGGCGTTCGACCTTGATCACGTCAGCGCCCAGATCGGCCAGCGTTTGCGTGCACCAGGGGCCGGCGAGTACGCGCGACAGGTCGAGCACGCGCACGCCCTCGAGGGCGCCAGGCAGCGGGGCGATGGTTTGGCTCATGCGGCGATCGTAAGCGCCTCGCACGGATAATCGTTCCCAATGAAGGTGCGCTCGATCGTCGCGATGCTGGCCGTGGCTTGCGCTGGTATCGCCTGCGCACCCGACCTCAACTGGCGTGAAGTGCGGCCCGAGGATTCGGGCCTGGCCGTGCTGCTGCCTTGCAAGCCCGCCGGCCACGCCCGTCGACTGCACCTGGCGGGCACGGCCGTCGAGATGTCGCTGTTCGCCTGTTCGGCAGGCGGGGCGACCTATGCGGTCGGTTTTGCCGACGTCGGGCAGCCTCAACTGGTGGGACGTGCACTCGAAGAACTGGCGGTGGCGGCTGCGCGCAACATCGGGTCGACGGGTTCGGGCGCGGCTGCTGCCTTGCGTGTCGAAGGCATGACACCGCAGCCCCAAGCCGGGCGCCAGGCGCTTTCCGGCCGGTTGTCCGACGGGCAGCGTGTCGATGAGCAGGTGGCCGTGTTCGCGCGCGGTACCCACGTCTATCAGGCCACGGTGGTCGGCGCGCGGTTGGATGCCGATGCCATCGATTCGTTCTTCGGCTCCCTGCGGCTGTTGCCGTGACTGCCGTGGTGTCAGCTTCGCATCGGGCGCCGGCGTGTGGCGCCGTCGCGATTTTCGCGGCGTTTGCGTTTGCCTACTTCTTCTCGGCGCTGGTGCGTGCGATCACGGCAACGCTGGCACCTGCCTTTAGCACCGAGCTGGGCTTGTCGGCTGCCGACCTCGGGTTACTCGCCGGCGCGTACTTCCTCGGCTTCTCGCTGATGCAGTTGCCGCTCGGCAGGGCGCTCGACCGTTACGGCCCGCGCCGCGTATTGATGGTCTTCCTCAGTCTGGCGGTGATGGCCTGCGTGGCCTTCGCGTTGGCACGCGGTTTTGCCGCGCTGCTGCTGGCCCGCACGCTGATCGGCGTCGGCGTGTCGGCGTGCCTGATGGCGCCGCTAACGACCTACCGCCATCGCTTTGGTGTCGCCGCTCAGTTGCGCGCCAACTCCTGGATGCTGATGACGGGCTCGCTGGGCATGCTGGCTTCGACGCTGCCGGTGCAGTGGTTGCTGCCGGTGGTGGGGTGGCGTGGCTTGTTCTGGGCGATCGCCGGCCTGCTGGCGCTGTCGACCTTGCTGATCGGTTGGATCGTGCCGCGTGATGCGCCGGCCGGCCCGGTGACACACGGTGCGGTGCTTGGCTATCGAGAGATCTTTCGCCACCCCTATTTCATTCGCTTGGCGCCATTGGCGTTCACGGTCTACGGTGGATTGGTGGCCGTACAGTCGCTCTGGGCAGGTCCGTGGCTCACCGTCGTCGGCGGCCGCAGTGCCGCGGAGGCGGCTCGTGGTCTGTTCGCGATCAACCTGTCGATGCTCTTTGCGTTCCTGGGTTGGGGCATCGCGATGCCGCACCTCACGCAACGCGGCTGGCAGGTCGATCGACTGATCGCGCTCGGCGTGCCGCTGGCCTTGGTACTGCTGTTCGGCATCGTCTGGCAGGGCGCGCGCGCGGGCCCTGCCTGGTGGGCCGTCTGGTGCGTGTCCTGCACCTTCGTATCGCTCAGTCAACCGGCGGTCGCACAGGCGTTCCCGGCCGCTGCGGCAGGGCGTGCGCTTTCGGCGTTCAATCTGGTCATCTTCGCTGGCGTCTTTTGCGTGCAGTGGGGCATCGGCCTGGCGATCGATGCGCTACAGGCAATGGGCTGGCCACCCGTGGGCGCATACCAGGCGGCATTCGTCATGTTCGCGCTGGGCTGCGCGCTCGCGTACGGATGGTTCCTCTGGCGAGGCCGTGCCACCGTTGCGCGCGGCGTTGGATAATCGCCGGCATCTCTCTTACTGCGCCATGCCCGGACTGCTCGTCATCGCCCACGCGCCGCTTGCATCGGCATTGCGCAGCGTCGCCGAGCATGTCTATCCGGACTGTGCGGGTTCGCTGGCCGCACTGGACGTCCGGGCCGAGATGTCCGTCGAGCAGGTCGAAGCCGATGCGGCCGCGCTGCTGGAGCGTATGGGCACGCCGGAAGTGCTGATCCTGACTGACGTATTCGGCGCCACGCCGTGCAACATCGCGCAGCGCCTCGCCGACGGGGTGCGCATCAAGGTGGTCACCGGCGTCAGTGTGCCGATGCTGTGGCGCTCGCTGTGTTACCTCAATGAATCGCTCGACGATTTGGTGGTCCGCGCGCTGGCAGGCGCTACGCAAGGCGCAATGCAGGTCAGCCCGACTCGACCGCAGAACCAGGCGCGCAGCCCGACGGAAGTCGATGCAAAAAGCAGTCGTCACGATCAGCAATAAGCTCGGGCTGCACGCCCGAGCGTCGGCCAAGCTCACCAAACTGGCGGGCGGTTTCGCTTGCGAAGTGCACATGAGCCGCAATGGCCGGCGCATCAATGCCAAGAGCATCATGGGCGTGATGATGCTTGCGGCAGGCCTCGGCAGCGAAGTCGAGATCGAGACCGACGGTGCCGACGAGGCAAAGGCCTTGCAGGCGATCGTCGCGCTGATCGCCGACCGCTTCGGCGAGGGCCAGTAACCGACTCTGCCGGGTCGCTCGTTTGGCAGACGACGCGCCGATGCCGGAGGGGCAAACGAGGCGGCGCCGGCTTCAAGGCGGGCGAGATGCAGGGCGCCTCCTTCCTGCCATGTCGGCCCCGTGACCCCGCTGCCGCTGCTACAGTCTTCAGCATGAGCATTCAGGTGTTCGGTCTGGCGGTGTCCCGTGGTGTTGCCATCGGCCGCGCCGTCCTGGTTGCGTCGGGGCGTATCGACGTGGCGCACTACTTCGTCGCGCCGTTTCAGGTCGAGGCCGAGGTCGCGCGGTTGGTCGATGCCCGTGATGCCGTGGCCGCCGAGTTTGTCGCGCTGCAGCGTGACATGCCCGCCGACGCGCCGCAGGAGCTTCCAGCGCTGATCGACGTGCATTTGATGCTCGTGCACGACGAGGCACTGACCGGTGCCGCGGGGCATTGGGTTCGCGAGCGCCACTACAACGCCGAGTGGGCGCTATCGGCGCAGCTGGAGGTGCTCGCGCGCCAGTTCGATGAGATGGAGGACGAATACCTGCGTGAGCGCAAGGCCGACCTCGAGCAGGTCACCGAGCGCATCCTGACCGCGCTTTCGCGTGACGCGGATGGAGGCCGGCGCGCGCCCATGCCGGGTGCGCGGGATTTCGGTGGTGAGGAGCCACTGATCCTGGTTGCCAGTGATATCGCACCTGCGGACATGCTTCACTTCAAGCGCAGCGTCTTCACGGGATTCGTGACGGATGTAGGCGGCCGCACATCGCATACGGCCATCGTCGCACGCAGCATGGACATCCCTGCCGTGGTGGGTGCGCGCGAGGCCAGCCGATTGATTCGGCAGGACGATTGGGTGGTCATTGACGGCGATTCAGGTGCGGTCATCGTGAACCCGCACCCGATCGTGCTTGAGGAGTACCGATTTCGTCAGCGCCAGGTTGAACTCGAGCTCGCGCGGCTCGATCGCCTTCGCCACACCCCGGCGGTCACGCTCGATGGCGAGCCCATCGAGCTGCTGGCCAACATCGAACTACCTGAAGATGCGGCTGCCGCGCTCGACGCCGGCGCTGTCGGCGTCGGGCTCTTTCGCAGCGAATTCCTGTTCATGAACCGCGGGCAGGACCTGCCTGACGAAGACGAGCAGTTCGAGGCCTATCGCGCTGCCGTGCTGGCGATGAAGGGCCTGCCGGTGACCATCCGCACGGTCGACATCGGCGCTGACAAGCCCCTCGATCGGCTGACGATCCACGAGCTGCGCCACGAACACACCTTGAATCCGGCAATGGGCCTGCGCGCGATCCGCTGGAGCCTCGCGGAGCCCTCGATGTTCCGCCGGCAACTGCGGGCCATCCTGCGGGCAAGCGCGTACGGCAAGGTCAAGTTGCTGCTGCCGATGGTGGCGCACCTAAGTGAAGCGAGGTTGACGCTCGAGGCATTGACGCGCGCCAAGCAACAACTGCGCGACGCGGGGCGCGCCTTCAACGAAGTCGAGATCGGCGCGATGATCGAAGTGCCTGCGGCGGCCTTGATGCTGGATAGCCTGCTGCAACACTTCGACTTCGTGTCGATCGGCACGAATGACCTGATCCAGTACACGCTGGCGATTGACCGCGCGGACGAGCGGGTTGCCCATCTGTACGACCCTTGGCATCCAGCCGTGGTCGGGCTCATTGCCGCGACGATTGCAAAGTCGCGGGCAGCAGGCAAGGCTGTCAGCGTATGCGGTGAAATGGCCGGCGATCCGGCATTCACACCGATGTTGTTGGCCATGGGCCTGCGCAGCTTCTCGATGCACCCCCGGCAGATCGCCGCCGTCAAACAAGCGGTGCTGCGCGCTGACACGCAGCGGCTGCACGCCGTATTGCCGAAGGTGTTGTGCTCAGAAGAGCCACAGCAGGCGGCTGACCTCGCCTTTCTTGCTCAGCGCACGTAGCGCGACGGCCACGAAGCACGGGGCGCAGGAGGCACGGCCAGCGAGTCAAGTGCCGAACGGCTGCGCGGCCCGCCAGTGCTATAGTGCAAGGCTTCGCGGCGCCCGCGGCTTCTCAACGGCGCAGCGATGGAGCGCAGGCCGACCGCGAAGAACGAAAGCCTACTGCTTGACACGGGATTAAGAAGCATCAGATAATCCCATCCTTCGCTGAACGAGAGTCAGCAGCGCCGAAACGGCGCAGTTCTTTAACAAACTACAGCCGATAAGCGTGAGCGTTTGAAGGCGAGTGCCAGAGTCGAAAGATTCAGGTCTCATGACCTTAAACGCTCATGGAAATTGAAGTGAAGTTCACTTCGATTCCTAAGAGCAAATTCAAGATCGAACTGAAGAGTTTGATCCTGGCTCAGATTGAACGCTGGCGGCATGCCTTACACATGCAAGTCGAACGGTAACGCGGGGCAACCTGGCGACGAGTGGCGAACGGGTGAGTAATACATCGGAACGTGCCCAGTAGTGGGGGATAGCCCGGCGAAAGCCGGATTAATACCGCATACGACCTACGGGTGAAAGGGGGGGATCGCAAGACCTCTCGCTATTGGAGCGGCCGATGTCAGATTAGGTAGTTGGTGGGGTAAAGGCCTACCAAGCCGACGATCTGTAGCTGGTCTGAGAGGACGACCAGCCACACTGGGACTGAGACACGGCCCAGACTCCTACGGGAGGCAGCAGTGGGGAATTTTGGACAATGGGCGCAAGCCTGATCCAGCCATGCCGCGTGCGGGAAGAAGGCCTTCGGGTTGTAAACCGCTTTTGTCAGGGAAGAAACGCTCCGAGTTAATACC